>CALRKL020000001.1:0-1287804 GCA_943367995.1 Bordetella parapertussis
TGCGCCATCGCGCGGCGCGCTTCGGAATAGCTTTCCGCGACCATCGGGTAATCGGCCTTTAGATTGTAGCGCTCGCGATACTGCTCGGGCGTCATGCCATGCGTCGAGAGGTGGCGGCGCAGCGTCTTGTACGGCTTGCCGTCGATCATCGAGATGATGTGATCCTTCGACGCCAGCGACTTGCGAGCGGTCACCGCCGGCGTGAATTGCTCCGCAGCTGTTTCTTCCGTGTTGTCCGCGGCAGTCGGCGACCCGCCAGCCAGTTCTGTCACGGTCGCGTACATCGTGCGCAGAAACGCAGGAACGTCGTCTGCCGCCGCGCGATTGTTCTGATTGCCGAGCCAGGCAATGGTCAGCTCGGTGGCAAGCTCAACCGCATTGAGCGTTGTTTCTTCGGTCATAGGTAGTTCCAATTCTGCAATCCCCCGTCGGGCCAATAATAGGCGTCCGACAAAACCACCATAGTGGATGTTTACGGCGTCCGCGACGATCCTGCGCTCGAACTTGAAGTCGGAACAATTCCGTCTTCAAAAGCGCGCTTGCCGCGTCGCCGCCACAAACGCAGGATCTGTTCGCGATCCTCTGTATTAAGCCGGGATGCGATCTCTACCAGCGCACCGAAGATTACGGCCCGGTCGTCGTCTGTCGCATCGATCAGGCCGGCCTTTGCGATCAGTCCACCGAGTTCGATCAGCTGGCGGGTTCGTTCACGTCGTTTCATCACCCACGCTCTGACGTCTGTCCGCGCACGACTAGCCTCGATCCGGTGTCGCGCCGTCGTCATTTTGCGCAGCGCCGCCCGCACCGTGAGCATCGGCGTTAGCAGCGACGCGTGACGCGCGTTGAAAGAAGACCGCGCCTCGTTTGCGCCAGGTCTCCCTGGTCGTATTGTCGTTGGTGTCGATCGCAGTGAGGAGGGCGCCGGCGAGCTGTTCAACGGGCAGGGCGTCTGCGCCGGTGGATACGACGAGTTCGCCGAGTTGGTGCAGTTTGCGTTCCTTGAGCAGCTTGGCCTTGTCGGTCAGCGCCCGCAATTCCGAATCAAAGTCGCGGGGTTTGCGCATGATGGTGTCCTCGATAGAGTATCGACGACGATCCAGTTAGAGGCGCATTCGATCAGCGTAAATGGAGTGAAACATCGTGGGATGCACCAGTCCCGAGATACATGAAATGTTTTGAGGGCGCGCTTATACGTCGTGCCGACGTCGCTTCTGAAGTGTAAGTGGATCGCCGTCATGGCGATCTACCATTTCTCGGCAAAGGTCATCTCGCGCGCTGCCGGCTCCAGCGCCTTGGCGGCTGCCGCCTATCGCTCCGCCTCGCGGCTCTACGATCAACGGCTTGATCGCCATCACGACTTCTCGAACAAAGCCGACGTCGTGCATTCTGAAGTGATGCTGCCGGACGGCGCACCCGAGGAATGGTCGGATCGCGAAAAGCTCTGGAATGCGGTCGAGACCGCTGAAAAGCGGATCGACGCACAGCTCGCCCGCGAGATCGAATTTGCCATTCCGCGCGAGCTATCGAAGGAGGACGGCATCGCGCTCGCCCGCGATTTCGTCTGCCGCGAGTTCGTCGACCGCGGCATGGTCGCCGATCTCAACGTGCATTGGGATATCGGCGCCGACGGTCTCGCCAAACCACACGCGCATGTGATGCTGACGATGCGCGAGGTAAACGCGGAGGGGTTCGGGCAGAAGAACCGCGACTGGAACCGCACCGATTTGTTGGAGAAGTGGCGCGAGCGCTGGGCCGAGCACGCCAACCAGCGACTTGCCGAACTCGATATCGATGCACGGATCGATCACCGCTCGTTCGAAAAGCAGGGCATAGATCTCGAGCCACAGCACAAGATTGGTCCCGCCGCCGCGCGTATGGGCGAGCAGGGCCTGGCGTCGGAACGCCTCGTTGAACATCACGATATCGCCCGCGCTAATGGCAAGAAGATCATCGCCAATCCCGGCATCGCGCTCGACGCGATCACGCGAAACCAGGCAACGTTCACGAAGCGTGACCTCGCGATGTTCGTGCACCGGCACAGCGATGGGAAAGCGCAGTTCGACCAGGCGATGACGGCCGTGCGCGGAGCGCCGGATCTCATCGTCTTGGGCAAGGACGGTCGCGGCGAAGAACGCTTCACCAGTCGCGACATGATCGAGACCGAACAAAGGCTGGAACGCGCCACGCTTGGGATCGCAAACCGTAACGGTCACACCGTCGCGGATCGTTATCGCGCCATCGCGCTTGCCCGCGCTGCGTCGCGCGGCATGATCCTCTCGCCCGAGCAGCGTTCGGCCTATGAGCATGTTACCGACGCCAGGGGTCTGGGCGTCGTCGTCGGCTATGCCGGGACCGGAAAGTCGGCGATGCTTGGCGTTGCGCGTGAAGCGTGGGAAGGCTCCGGCTATGCGGTGCGCGGTCTCGCTCTTTCCGGCATCGCCGCCGAAAATCTGGAAAGCGGGTCCGGGATCGCCTCGCGTACGATCGCCAGTATCGAGCACCAATGGGCGCAGGACCGGGACCTGCTCACCGCGCGCGACGTGTTGGTGATCGACGAGGCGGGAATGATCGGGACACGTCAGCTCGAACGCGTGATCAGCGAGGCTGAAAAGCGCGGTGCCAAGGTCGTGCTGGTCGGCGATCCCGAGCAATTGCAGGCGATCGAAGCCGGCGCTGCGTTCCGCTCGGTTGCCGAGCGTCACGGCAGCGTCGAGATCACCGAAATTCGTCGCCAGAGGGAGGACTGGCAGCGCGACGCGACGCGGCAGCTTGCCACCGGCCGGACAGCCGAAGCCGTGCGCCCCTATGACGAGGCCGGACATGTGCACGCAGCATTCACCCGAGAGCAGGCGAGCGCGAATCTGATCGATCGCTGGGACCGCGATCGGTCGGCAAATCCAGGAGCCAGCAGGATCATCCTCACCCACACCAACGACGCGGTGCGCGACCTCAATTTGGCTGCGCGTGAGCGACTGCGCACGGCGGGTCTGCTCGGCGATGATGTCGCCATCGCGGCCGAGCGCGGACGTCGGCACTTTGCACCCGGCGACCGCGTCATGTTCCTGAAGAACGAGCGCAGCCTTGGGGTAAAAAACGGCTCAATCGGATCGGTGAAGAGTCTAACCTCCGCGCGTATGGCCGTGATGCTCGACGACGGTCGATCGGTCGCGTTCGACATTAAGGACTATGCCCATATCGATCACGGCTATGCGGCGACGATCCACAAGGCGCAGGGCGTGACGGTCGACCGCGTGCATGTGCTGGCGACGCCCGGTCTTGACCGCCACGCGGCCTATGTCGCGCTGTCGCGCCATCGTGACAGCGTCGATCTGCATTATGGCCAGGATGATTTTGCCGATCGGGGCCGGCTTGTGCGGACACTCAGCCGTGAACGCAGCAAGGATATGGCGTCGGACTACACGCGCGATTTTGCCGAGCGACGCGGCTTCCTGTTGCCGGGGACTGCGGCGGAGAGATTGAAACCAACACCGACGCGCGATCTCTTCGCCGGGCTCGACGTTCGGTCAGCGGCGTGGCCGGTCGAAACGCTCCGGACGAAAACATCCGAGGTCGCTACGGCACCTCGTGAGCCACGCCTTGAGATGGGTGCCGCCGTCCGGAATTATGTCCTCGCTTACGCCGATATATATCGAACGCGAGGGGAGGGTTTGGCGGACACACCTGACCAACAGAGCCGCTTCAGCCACGCTAGCGAAACGCTGAACAGTCTCCGACCCGATGGCGCGCGAGATTTGCGCGCCGCCTTTATTCGCGACGCCCGGCTGATCGAGGACGGGATCGCGGGGAACACTAAGACGATGGTCACTGTTATGGACTGGGAGCGTCGTTTTAGGCAGGATCCAGAACTCCGTGCGGACACGTTCGTCCAGCGGTGGCAGGCACTCGATCGCGAGCGCCGGACTCTGTTGCGTGATTATGAAGGTACACGCGCCAATGCGGTCGGCGACCGCATGCTGGGCATGGCAAAGAGCCTTGAGCGCGATCCTCAGGTGGATTCGCTTTTGCGCAATCGTAAGGCACAGCTAGGCGTGCCTGAGATACCGGGACGCAGCGTTGGGGAAAGCCTGACAGACCTTGTCAGCCGAAGTAGGAGTCGTGGTCTCGGGATTGGGATGTAAATATCTGCTTTGCGCAAATCATCGTCATCCAGCTTCCTCCCTCCCCAATGCCACAACGCGTTTTCGGTAGCCGCGGCCGACGTGAGTTGTGGAGGACGCTATGGCCGATTTCGGGACATCGCTTCAGGACGTTTTCGTAATTCGATAGCCGTCGATTTTCGGAGCCTGTGGCCTGCCGCGAATCAACCATTGAACCGTTCCCTTTTTGATCTACACTATCAGAGCATATGGGACAGGTCAGGGGGGCTACAGATTGAGTATTGCGGACACTTTCAAACAATTCCTTGTGAATGTCGCCGTTGATAATGCCGCGGCAATTTCGTGCCGTTACGAGGAAATAACGTGCTCACTTAACAAGAGATTTCGAGAAACCGAATCCAAAACTGCAAATTCACTTCAGGTCGGATCTTATGGTCGCTGGTCGGCAATCAAAGGGATTTCTGACCTCGACATGCTTTACATCATGCCCAAGGGCGAATGGGATAACTATAATACGGACGGCGGTCAGTCGAAGCTTCTCTCGGACACAGCTGCCGCGATCCGCGCGCGATACCCTCAGACCGACGTTAGGGTCGATCGCCTTGTCGTAGCTGCAATCTATTCGAAGTTCCGTGTCGAAGCGCAGCCAGTTTTTGAACTAACCGATGGAAGCTTTAGGTACCCGGACACCTATGACGGTGGGAGCTGGAAGATCACCAAGCCGCGCGAAGAAATTCAGGCCATGAAGGAGTTTGACAGTCAGAAAAATAAAAACCTCCGGCGGCTCTGCAAAATGGCGCGCTCTTGGAAAAACAAGCATGGCGTGGGCATGGGCGGTCTCCTGATCGACACGCTAGCGCATAACTTTCTCAAATCTACCAATGAGTACGACGATAAGAGCTACCTATACTACGATTTCATGAGCCGCGATTTCTTTGCCTATTTGAAGGATTTGCCGAAGCAAGACTACCATGCCGCGCTCGGTAGCGGGCAGCGCGTGAAGGTGAAGAAACGCTTTCAGCGGAAAGCGAAAAAGGCATACGAACTTTGCCTCAAAGCTATCGATGCCGAGGGTAAGGACAACCAGAATGACAAGTGGCGCGCGGTTTACGGGCGCTTGTTTCCGGCTTCTGGCAAGCTGACGAAGGTCGAGGCCGCTTCGGGGCGCGTTGTTCGCATGACCGAGGAATTTGCCGAGGACTTGTTCGTTGGCATCGACGTCAGGAACAACATCAAAATCGATTGCAATGTTGAACAAGCTGGCTTCAGGACCGCATCGCTCCGCGAGATTCTCCAAGAGCGTAAGCTTCTAAAGCCCCGGAAAACTCTCAAGTTCTCCGTTGTGAGTACTGACATTGAAGGACCGTATGGGCTGTTCTGGAAGGTATTGAACCGGGGCCAGGAAGCAATCAATCGCGACTGTATCCGAGGTCAAATCGTCGCGGACGATGGGCATAAGCGCTGGACTGAGACTACCACCTTCAGGGGCGATCATGTGGTTGAGTGCTATGCGGTCGTGGGCGGTGTGGTCATCGCTACCGATCGGATTCACGTACCTATCGATTCGAACCAAGAGAACGACGATGGATAAGGCTGGTTTGCTCAGATCGATTGCGGAGACCGGCTACAACGTAGGGTTCGGTGCGAAGAAGACGTTCGCGACGTACGACATCGCGGAGAAGGGGCCGGGATGGATAGGCTTCATATCGCTGGCGATTGGCGTTTACGCGCTCTATGTGGACGCGCTGGCTACGAAATTTCCGTCCGCAACGCTGATCATTGCGGGTATCGCCGCGCTGTACATTTCCTTCTACAAAAGTGGGGAGTACGAAAAAGCTGGGAACGAACAGATCAGGTTGTTCAATCGCTTGCGCGAACTTTATCGCGAAGTAGATGGAAATGCCGACATCGCGGCGTCTCAGTTTAAGCTCGTACAGATCGAAAGCGAATTTTACTCAGTCACAATTAGCAAGCAAATATTTCTAAGTGACTGGTACGCTCATTACAAGTTTTTCGCGCAAACCCAGATCGGATGGATGGATGAGCAGCTTAATTTCAAAATATGGAAGGACATGATTCCGCTATCCGCCAAGGTCGTTTTGCTCTCGTTTATTGTTGGCACGATGGGCTACATTGTCGTCAGCTTGTTAACCGGGCATCCGGTTTGGTCTAAGTAAGATTGTTCAACATTATGCTGATGACGAATCCTCCTAGCCACGCGCGTCACGTGACCCCGCGCAGCGAACGGGTGCTCGGCGTTAGCAAGATGTTGCACAAGGGTGCATCCGTATTGCCAACCTAGGGACCTCTAAGCTACCTCCGCAGCGCGCGCTGGCGCGCCTCGATGTCTTCTCGGTCGGCGTCTTGGTCCCAACTTTCGGCTATCGTGGTAAGCAATTCGGCTGTTCGCGGCCAACGCTGGGCCGTTGCAGCGTAGCGGCGATAATCGTTCGCGAGGTCGCGCTCCTTCTGACCACCGTCGAGCATGCCTCGAACGGTTACTCCGCGCATGTTGAATTTTTCGGTGCGCAGCCCCTGCATAAGACCGCCGCTTGGACTGCGTTCGATTTCGTCACGAATCAACCGGTGCGGCCAGCCGCCGTCGGTAATATCCTCGGGTGCGTGCGCGAGCACGTTGCCAATAACGATTTCGGTTACCTCCGCCCGGTCATGCATCTGGCCAAGCGCCCGGACCCGATCGACCCAGCTCCTAAGCGCATCTGCATTAGGCTGTTCGTCTAGGAACCCGGGCGTTAGGCTGAGATCGGACAGCAGCTTATAGGCTTGGCGCCAGCGCGCGCGTTCTGCATTTGTCGGCTTGCTTTCTGTGTCGGCCTCACTCTCCCCGCGATAGATGTCGCGGACAATCTGGTGAAACATTTCGGGGTCGCTAGCGAGCAGACGGTGCAGCTTAAGCTGGCGTTCGTGATGGCCGAGCACCGGCAGCAGCGCATATTCGCGCTGGCCGATATCGATGTCGGCGATGCCCCGCGTGTCGAGCGCCTTGAACATCTGTTCGAGGTCATAGTCGAGAAGACTACCCCGGCCGGAGTTCTGGCCAGAATTTAGCTCAGTCACGGTCGAGTCAAGAATGTTAAGCAACAGGCACGTCGGGACCTCCCCGAGTCGGTTGAGGACCGATTCCAGAGCAGCGATTGCACGCCCACGCCGGAGCAACGCCAGGAGAATGTGAAGCAATTCGTGCCGCGTACCCTCGGTCCAGAAGGACGGATAGTTTTGCCAGAAAGCTTCAATTACAGGATCACCGATGGTGGCGACTGCATTCCAAGTATCTGCGGTGGAGGGCCAGGCGTAGAACAAGCCAGCGATGACATCTTCGTTCTGGCTAGGCCGGTACAGCGACTTGGCAAAGTTAGCAGCGTGCATCGTTCCCACGATTTTGCGGTAAATCTCAAGGAGCGGGCTAGCGGAGGAGCGACTCTCACCTGTCGCGGTCGCGTCGCGGATCATCTCGGCAAGAAGTTCCGGGGGAAGCCCAGCATCGTCAATCGCTCGCAGTACGAAGTGCGACATGCGCGCGGACTGGACCAAGCCAAGCACCGCCTGGCCACCATGGTCCCGAGCTAGGCCTGCCACGACGTCAGCCCGCGCCTTGGCCTGAGCGTCACCATCTGCGTCGAGTGCCCATTGGTCGAACAGCTCGGCCGCAGCCAAGATGGGATCATTGGGGGAATAGTCTGTAACGATCCGCTCGGCCTCGGCGAGATCGGCGGCGCTCAGCGCCCAATCTGCCCCGGCGAACCGCCGGTGACGCCGCAATTGCTCGTTAAGAGCACTCCAAAGAAGTTCGCGTTCCTCACCCGTCGTGTCCGCCAAGGTGGCTTCAAACGCGCCAAGGGCGGCGCTGCGCTCAACATCAGGGAAACGGAGCATCGGCGCCAGTAAATCGCGCATGCGGTTGGCACTGCCCGCGCCGAACAGGATTGCGCGTTCGATCACAGCACGCTGCGCCTTCCAAAGCCCGACATTAGTGAGGGGCGGCGTCGGCGGCGCTTCGGCGCCCCGCAACCGCAGACGTGAAGTTCCGCTGGTCGATGTCGTGGCGCCGGGCAGCAGCCGCAGCACGAGGTTCCAGCCGATATCCGCATGCCGCGCGAGAATCTCGTCGAGCATGGCCAGCCGGGCCTCAGGCGTAGCCAGCGTCGATGGCTTCCAAAGCAGCAATATGTCGACCAGGCTATTAGCGGGGCGATTGACCAGCTTACCACCCGGATCGATCTCAGCGAGCCGGGCAAGGATAAGGCACGCGCGGCGGAACCAACGCGGATCCCACGCCAGCGTTTCCAATGCCCAGAGAACTCCCGTGTGTTGCGAGGTCGGGAAGGCGAAGCCCTCGATCTCATCAAAGATCGGGCGGATCGCCTCCCCATTGCCCTCGAGCATCCGCTCGAGGGCCGAGAGAAAAGGCTGCGGAGCGGCCTCCGCCAGCAGCGGCAATTCGCTCTTTAAGCTGGTGAGTATGCGCGGATCGGTGCCGAGGCCGGGCAGGCTCTCGACTATGCTGTTGGCAAATGTCTGACCAGCGCCGGCCGGGATGGCGAGGCGCGCCTGACTCTGCCATGCCGCAATCGCCACCAGGGTCGTCGCCAGCCCGTCGCGCAGCCAGTCGCTGTGCCGCGGGCTCCGCTCGCGCATATAGATCGGCTGATCCGGGTCGGGATCCGGATCGAGCTGGCCGAACACCTTCTCCATTACCGGTCCGAGCAATTCGAGATGGTCCTCACCGATTTGATCGCCGGCGTGGATGAACGCATCGAGCGGCGCTCGAATCTTGAAAACCGTATCTTCGCGTTCGAGCGGTGCATCCGCTTGGTGGACGAAACCACGAATCTCGCGTTCATAGGCAGCGTAGCCGTCGGTCCCGGCCAGCAGGGCGAGAATCTCCTTATCGAGCGCGTTCGCCGAATCCCAGCCGCCGGCGAGGATCGCCGGCACCAGCAGCCGGGCGCTATTGATCCAGGGAGGATTCTCACAGGCGCCACCGGGAATGCTGCGTTCCAACGCGGCCAGGTTACCGCCCGAGCCCCGCGCGAGCGTGTCCGCCTCGGCCTCTTCGATGTGCATCTCGACAAGCGCTCGGGTGATCGCGAAATTGCTTTGACGCGGCAGTAATGTGCCGTCGGTGACACGCTGCCATCGCGCCAGCGGCACCAAGGTCGGGCCGGACTCGGCAAACGGCGCTGGCGCCCGAGCGGCCTCGCCGCGCAGCAGGAAGACGAGATTGGACTTGCCAACCACCTCGCGCCCAGCCTCCGGCGTATCGACAATCAGCGTGCGTGCTTCGAGAAATTCCTTTGCCTCGGGGTGGGCACTGCGGATCGCGGCCACCGCGAAAGCCGTGACGAAGTCGAGCGCATCGCCGATTAGCTTGATCTCCTGCGGCGGACCCATCAGCTGGGCGAGAAGTTGCTCTGCCGCCGCTTCGCGCTCGGCCGTCAGCACTTTCTCGATAAGCGATGGCTTAAACCGAGATGAGAAATCGCTCCAGAACTCGTCGGTGCTACGAACACCCTGCACCGGTGCGGTCTTTAGCGTCTGGCGCGCATGCTTCGCAGCGACCGCGGGTGCTGTATCCAGCCATTTCTCCAGTTTGGCGCCATCGATTAGGACGACATTCTTCCAGCTGGACGCCTTCTCTCGCGCTTTTTCCCAATCCTCGATCTTGTTCTCAATGTTGGACGAATCCCAAGTGAATGGCGTCACCAGCACAAGCGTCAGGTCTTTCTGCTCTTCCGCCGAGACATCGCCGGTGCGCGAATTGAAGTCGCGCATCGCCTTCCCCTGATAGTCGGCTGAGGTGCCGAACTCCCATACCGAGCGACCTTGGGGCACGTTGAGCAACCCGCCGATGCTTGTGAGTACGCCGTCGAACCCGCGCACGCGACCCTTGCCCCCGCTTGGAAAACGGATTGAGGTGATCTCAGGCGCGGTCGCGCTGATCAGGTCAGCGATCAGTTCGGGGAGCAGCACCTCGGATGCCGTGGTACGGCCCCAGGCATCGAGATTATCGGCGGTGATCCACTTCATGCGCTGTTATTCCGCCCTGCATCATTTCGGCCCGCTGCGAACCGACAAATTGGTAGTCCCTGCAATCTAGGGTGGTGCTACGATATCGCCAGCCCCAGAGGGAAATCGCTAAACTTGCTCATGATGTGCCAAAGTGTGCAGCGAAAGCCGCAAAATAATGTGGAACCAAATGTGGGAGCCGAATTGAAAGTATCGTCCAAAATGACAGAATGCCGTCATTTTCCGCTTGACGATGGTGACCCCTACGTTTGCTCTCCACCAACTATCGCCGTTCGAGCGCCGCCAGCGCGATCGCCGCTTTCAAAAAACGACCGTCCGTTATCGGGCGGAAAAGCGGACAGGTGAAAATCGACCAGTTGTGGTCATTCCGATGCGCCGGTGCAACGTGGCTATTCGCGCCGTTCGAACACGTAATCGCGGCTGTCATCGAGGCCAACGAGATGGAGCGATGTTGGTTTGCCGACGGCTGGCATCGCAGTACTGTCCTTGTTGAAATGCACAAACACGTAGTTTTCGCCGAACTCAACCGCTCCGTTCCGTATGCCAATACCCGCCGCGACGGTAACCTGATTTCCGAACTTGCTCTCCGACACGAGATAATTCGTCGCCCTATTAGCTATGCTGATTTTCCCATCATTCAAAATTAGCGGCGCACAACAAGCGTTAATGTAGGTGCCATTTGCCCAAGATTGCGACACCGGATCATGTCGCGGCGAAACAGCGTAGATCAAGCCAAACACGAAAATCATGCCGGGTATCAGCACGACGCTGCTCCACCCCGTCAGAGATGCGCGCATCGCTTCGTCAGCAGCATGGTTACCATTCGGCATAGGGGGCCTCTAGTGCGAACGACGGTGCAAGTGAACTGATCGCTTGCGGACCGACTGCTTCCCACCATCTTCCGACTTTTCAGGGCCTGTCTGCCGCGAGACTACGGCGGACCGCCGCCGCTGCGATCAGAACACGTTCAACAATGGCTTCAAACTCGTCTCGCCCAATCGAGTCCATTGCTTCTAGACTTGCCGCGCCCTCCGGCCACCAACGGTGAAGCTCGCCCCAACGATGAAGCTCGTATGCAGCGGCATCGATCTCGTGTTTGGTGGGGCGGTCACCACCGTTGATATTCGATGCGTCCATCAGATGCGCTTACCTCGAACGGCAGTTTTTTTCCAGATCGCTCTCCGAAGCGGACGGTCGCCTTCCCACCATCTATCGCCGCTCAGACCTTTCGCGAGCGTACATCGTGCGTGAAAGCCGACCGGCAGCTATCAGGCGGACACGCTGCCATACCGCAAGAGACCACAACCGGACGTACAGCCCGGCGATCGCTGTAAAGAACCTTTCGCCCGACGGCCCCTTGCCGCCGCTCCAGAACGCGCTCACTCAATACCTCGTGCAGGCGAAAAACCTTCCTCACTCATCCGTCCACCTCCCGCCGTTACCTGCTGGTTGGCAGCTAGTAACGATGGCAGTGCTGCCTGATGGGTCGCTCGGCCTGCTGGGCACCAATGTCGATCTCGCGGCCGCTTGGGCGCGGGTGCGGCGGCAGGAGACCGAACCGCTTGCAGCTGACTCGCCGGAGCGGCCGCACTCGGTGGCGGCGCATGGTATCGCCCGCCTATGGCGGTTCGACGGCACGACGCTTTATGACGGCCCGACGTTGCCGCTCGAAAGCCCCTCGCTTGCACTCGCCGGGTTTCCGGACGGTCGCTGGTTGATCGCCGCCACGAACGGGCGCGACGAGCCTAACGGCCGGTTGTTTGCGCCCGATGGCACGTTGCTAGGACGTCTCCATCTCGGGGACGCTATCGAATACCTAGGCGTCGATTCCGCCGACCGTATTTGGGTGGGTTGGTTCGACGAAGGCATCTTCGGCAACATATACCGCTTCCCCGAAAATATCGATCGGACGGCGGTAGTTGCGGCCTGCTTTGCCGCCAATGGCGCGACGCTACCGGTCGGGCCAGTGCCGGACGATGCCGGGTTCCTGGCGGACGTCTATGCGATGACGGTAACTGAGGATGGCGCGTGGGTTTGCCCCTACACCGAATTTCCGTTGCTTAACCTACGCCCCGGCCAACCGGTTCGGTGGTGGCGCAACGAACTTTCTGGAGTGAATGCAATCGCCACGGAGGATCACCACGCGTTGCTCGCGGGCGGTTACGGAGACGACGCCGCCCGGCTTGCCCTGGTTGAGTTGGGGGGCGACGGTCAGGGTGAAGAGGTGAGGATGCTCGCTTCGTGGCGGTTGCCACTCGCGGAGCGTGTTTCGCGGGAACACGAGCACGCGTCGCTTGCCGAGCATTTCATTTGGGCGCGACCGGTGCTGCTCGCGGGCAGGGGCGACATGCTGCACCTCGTTCAGGAGGGCATTTGGTACAGCTGGCGGGTTGGAAATGCTGTTGAGGCTCTTGGCTGGATGTAGCGTCATGGCCGCTTCCCACCACTTTCCCCGTTCCGGTCTGCGCCGCCGCGCAGCCGCGCCTAAAAGCGGTCGGGAGCTATCAGGCGGAAATCAGTACCGCAAGAATAGTCCTATGAGACGAATAAGAACGAATTCGCGGCCGGATATCTCGGTTTGCCGTAGATTTGGTCCGTCTCATCGAGTCCCAATGAAAAATGGGGTATCGAGCGGGGCATCTCGCTCCGATCTTTCGGAATAGTCATATTTTAGAGCAGGTTATGCCCTTTTGAATTGTTGCAATTGGTTCTGTCCCCGCAACCACACCCACACACACCAACCCGTCTCAGGATCCCCCGAGGCGGTTTTTTTGTGCCTTTTTTCTACGGGCTCGCGCCAGCTCGCGGTCGCGCCCGATGTGTCGCCGGATACCCTCCCGAACCAATATCCGAAGAAGCCCCACCCGATTGTTCCGACTTACATCGGGCGACGCCGTCAGGCTCACCTCGGTCGATCGCATAGCGACCATGGCCGTGCGCGGGACGGTCCTCGATCTCCACCAACGTGTCCGGGCCTTTCGGCGACGCGCACCTCGCGGCAAAGGCGAACGCCATCGTGGCGGAATACAGGCTGAGCACCCGCTGGCTGATCGGACACATGCGCTAGCGCGAGCCGCCGGCCCGGGCTTTGCGCCGGTGGCACGGAATCTCTGTCAGAGACGCGGCGGATCGTCCGAATGGGCGCCTAGGCGCAGACCACGCCCGACCGCCGCAGACCGTTTGAGCTTGTCGATTGCCGTGGTTGCCATCGCAGCCGGGGTGTCGGAGCCGCAATCGCCGCGGATCGTACGCCAAGAGAGCCGCCATTCGAAATGGTCCGGCTGGCATGCCGAAGACCGACATCTGGATCAGGATAATCGTCGGCGCGTATGTTTAAGTCGGATCCTTGCCGATCTCAGCCGCAGGGTATGGCAGGACAAGTGAGCGTGGAGCGGATGCCCAATGGAGATCAGATGCGTGACTTCATTGCTATTTGAGAGACAGTTATCATGTCAAAGCGGGTGAAAAGCGGCATGTCCGGTTTTAGGCGTCAAACGGCATACACTGTCGTTCGCTCAGATTGCGTGTCTGCAGTCGATTGATCCGCTATTTTCCCTATAGGTCGATAACGCGGCCCGACTATCTGCAATCGCTTGCCGCGTGGCTGAAGCGGCGTCAATTCCATGTCTTCCGAAAGATCGCTTAGGTCCGCGTGGCAAGAATGCCGACCGCAAACTTCAAGAATAGAGCAAAAGTCTCAACTCTGTGAGGTATGCCGCGTTGCGCGCCGTTATAAATCATAATATATAGTAGAAGTACGAAATGTTCTTACCAGAGAAAGAGATTAAATATTATATGCAAGCTAACAAGCTGCAGCATAATACCCTCTTACGCGCAATGTGGTATCTGCCAATAGCATGTTGCGCGTTTTTTGGTGACCAACCTATTCCCGAAACGCCGTTTCGTTGAGCCTGGCAATCGGTGTG
Source organism: Bordetella parapertussis (assembly GCA_943367995.1). Classification (GTDB taxonomy): domain Bacteria; phylum Pseudomonadota; class Alphaproteobacteria; order Sphingomonadales; family Sphingomonadaceae; genus Sphingomonas. The sequence continues at coordinate 14,093 of CALRKL020000001.1, forward strand.
AGCAGATAGTCGAGCACCGAGCGGCGGTCGCCGATCAAGCTTACCGTCGCCACCATACCGGGCCCAATCTGCAACGCTCGGCCGGTCTTGTCCTTGAGCGCACCCTGCGTGGCGACGACCCGGACGGTATAATGGGTTTCCCCGGTCCGCTCGTTCAACGTCGCATCGGGCGAAATCGCAACGACGCGACCCGGTAGTGCGCCATAGACCGCGCTTTCATAGGCTGAGATCTCGACCCGGGCCGTTTGGCCCAGTCGGACGCGCGCAATATCCTTCGGACTGACCATCGCCTCGATCAGCAGGCCACTCTGCGATGGCACGAGTTCGATCAGCGGGTCGCCAGGGCGCACCGATCCGCCGACGGTCGAGACCAGCACCCGGTTGATCCGCCCGTCGAGCGGTGCGCGGACGATCGTCCGATCGACCTTCGAGGCGAGCGCCGGCAACGCCTGGCGCCGGGCGGCGTACTCGCTGCGCGCGGCGGCGAGTTCGTCGGCCGCCTTGGCGCGCCAGTCTTCGCGCAGCTGCGCCGCTGCCGAGCGCGCCTCGGCGACCGACGCGCTGGCCCGCGCGATCGCGGCTGCGGCAGCGGCGGCATCGCTCGAGGCCACCGCCGCCTGATTTTCCTGCTGGATCAGCGAGAGCCGCGGCTCGATGCCCTGGTCGACCAGCGGCCGGATGATGTCGAGCTCGCGCGATGCCGCCTGCGCGGCGGATCGACGCGAAGCGTAGGTCGCCTGCGCCTCCGCAACGGCGCGCTGCGCTTGGGAGATCCGCGCGGCCGATTCGCCGGCGACGCTCGCCAGCGCCGCCGCGCGCGAGGCATGGAGCGAGCGCTCGATCGCGATCGGTTCGATCGCGGACGCCGGCGGCGCCGCGTCGAAATGCGGTTCGCGCCCCATCGCTTCGCCTTCGAGCCGCGCGATCTTCGCCGACAGCGCGCTCATCGTTGCCTCGCTCGCGCCGAACGCCGCGCCGGTTTCGGTGCGGTCGCGGCGGCGCTGGCCCAGGCCATCATCGCGCTCCCCGAATGGACGTCGGCGGCCTATGCCGAAGCGCGCGCACGCGCCGCGCGGACGATCGCGTCCGCGGTGGCTGCGCGCGCCGCGTTGCTCGTCACACTGCGGGATAGCGCCGATCGTCGCAGCGCACTGCTGGCCGACCTGGCCTTGGACATGACGGTGTAACGGCCTGCGGCGCCTAAGCGGGGATCCGCTCGGCTGGCGGAGCGGCGTGCTGCGGCGCGGGCCGCAGTGTCGGCATCGGCAGCCAGTGCGTCGGGTCGACGGCGCGACAGAGATCGTCGCTCCACCAGCATGCCGGCTGGCCAGCGCTTTCCGCCAGCCACTGGCAGCGCCCGACCAACGTGAGGCGGTCGACATCGATAACGGCGAAGAGCATCTCGCTGCCGTCGGTCCGTGCAGAAGAAATGACACGCCAGTATTGCATAGGAGGGTTCTGCAGCGCCACTATTCTGTCGAGGTGGAACGCTATCCCAGCAAGGCGCGGGTATCAATACGAATCATCAATATTGGTGATGCGGCAACTGGCGCCGCGCGGGCGATCGCCGGTCACAGCACATAGGCCATGACCTTGTGGAACAGGCCTTCGCGCGACGAGACATCGAGCTTGGCATAGATCGACCTGATCTGGGTTCGCACCGTGTCGAGCGAGACCCCGTGACACTCGGCAATGCTGTCGGCGACGCTGCCATTGAGCAGCTTCAGCAACACCGAATGTTCGGCCTTGGTGAGTTCGAAGACCCGGCTGAGATTGGCGAAACGCGGCGTTTCGGTGCGCCAGAAGGTGATGGCGATCAGCGGCCGTTCGAGATCGCTGAGGCGGCGGATCTGCATCACGATATGATTGTCTTCCGCGCTGAGCAATTCCCAGCAGCGCGTCGTATCGGTGCTGGCGCCGATCGCATCGACCAGCAGCGCGTGTTGCGTGCTGTCGACCGCACCGAGCGCGGCGTTGCGCACTTCGAGATCGCGACGCTCCGTCAAGAACGCGGTCGCCGCGTCGTTGCCCCAGACGACCCGCAGGTTGCGATCGACCAGCACGCGCGGCACGGGGTCGGTCATCAGCCAGTGGCGCAGGCTGCTGTCGTGCGACGGGAGCGTTTCGGTCGCGTGGCTGCGCGCGAAAATGGGACGCGCGCTTTGCAGCGGCATGGACGGTTCGGCTACCATTGGCAGCGCCATCCCAGCCACGCCCATCGGCCCAACGCATTCAAATTCGGTGCCCAAGTCTGTAGAGCCCCCGCTCGCTTGTTCGACGCCCGCATTAAACGGTTCATCGTCACTATCCTCGTCCCAGTTACCCGCGACTGCTCCATTTTATTGTTAATGGTTGCTTAACCGCAGCAATTACTCGCATGCGAAACGATAGAATGACAAGAGCAAATAAGTTGTAGAATCGTACCGAGTCAGGACCCCGGGTCGCTCGGCGACTGCGCGCCGACGAGCCCGCGATATTCGCGCGGCGTCATGCCGAAACGGGCGCGAAAACTGCGGCTGAGATGCGAGGCATCGCTGAAGCCGAGCCGGTGCGCGATGGCGCCGATCGTTTCGCCGCGGTCGATCTCGGCGATTGCGGTGCGCGCCCGCTCCAGGCGTTGCGCGGCGATATAGGCATGCACCCCACCCGCCTCGGCGAAGGCGGCGAACAGCCGCGCACGCGGCACGCCGAGCACCATCGACAAATCGGCCGCGGTGATATTGCCGGTGCCCATGCGCCGTTCGATCTCTTCCTTGGCGCGCGACAGCAGGGCCTGCTCGGGCGAGGTCCGCGGTGTTTCGTCCGGCGCCACGTCACCAACCAATATCTCGATCAGATCGAGGAACACGCGCCCAAGCGCGGGCGCCAGCGCGGAGCCAAGCCGCGGTAGCGATCGGCGCACCTGCGCGGCATGCGCGAACAGCATATCGCTTTTGGGAGGCGAGACGACGAGCCCGTGGAGTCTGCCGAGCGGCCCGAAACGCGCATGGGCGACGGCGCGGGGGATGACGATCGCATAGGTCTTGCTCGCGGTCGAAACGTGCAGCGACGGCAGACCGAGATCGTGAAAGTGCAGTGATCCCGCGGGTTCGTAGAAGGCGTGTCCGTTCATATCGCCCTGCGCGAGCCCCTCGATCATCAGATTGACGATGATCGGATCGAAATCCGACTCGCGGATATCGTCCTTGCGGCGTTCCCAGCGCTGTCCGGTGATCTCGGTATAGACGAAGGTCACCTCGCCCAGCTGCGACGCTTCCCAGCGTGTATTGAACGGTTCGGTCGGTTCCGTCCGGTAGATTGGTTTCTCGCGTGGCCAGGTCCGCATCAGCCAAGCCCGATACCGATCGTCGGGCGGTAGGCTCTCGGTCGAGTAACAGTCGATCGGAATGGTGGCCGTTGCCGCTTCTTTATGACGATGCATGGAAGCGCTGACGGGCAACGACGAGGCGAGCGCGGTACCTGTAACTACGTGCTCGTCTTGAACTATCCTGTACCACCTCGGCACTCTGTACGGCGTCGATTTGTTGGTCAATGCTGTTCTGATGGTGACGCGGTCGGGCGGCGGAAGATTCGGATCTATAAATGGCAATCCTGGGTATGTCGGAGCGCTCGCGGCATTCGTGATGGTCGCTCAGCGGAGCAGCCGTCGGACCCGAACTGGTTCCTCGATCGAGATCGACGATCTGCGGAATTCGGGACGACCGTAAGGCGACGCGAACGACCGGATCTTGGGCTCCTCCGCCAAGGACTGGGGCAGGCTGCGATCAGCCCGTCACATCGACCAGATTGTCGTCCGAATTGCGATCGATATAGGTGTTGTAGGGATCGATCCCGGCAAAGGCCGGCTTGCGCCGCGACACGATCGTGATCGTCTGCACGCCCGAGTGGATCGGCCGGCGTTCCATCACGATGACGTCCTTCGCCGCGAACGCGCCGATGCCGGGCTTCTGCGCGAACAGGCCGATGGGGATCGTGTCGGACAGCGGGGCGGCGGTCTCCTTGCCCGTGCCGCTCGCATAGACTTTCGCTGCGTCGACGCTCAGCGTCGTCTCGAACAGCCCGTCGGGGCGCTTGCGCACCGACGCGGTCTTGGCCTTGAGATCGTACAGGGTGATCCGGTCGAACAGATCGCTCACCAGTGCGCGCTCGGCGGGAGTGCGGGCGAGGCCGCGGAACCCGTTCACCAGATCGAGCGAACGCGGATAGGGCTGGCTCTTGAAGCGGTAGGTATCGAGCAGCGTGCGCAGCATCGCGTTGACGCGGTCCTCGCCGAGCCGGTCCTGCAGCAGGTACATCACCACCGCGCCCTTGCGATAATGGATATAGCCTTGGTCCTCGACCCGGTCGAGCGGCAGTTCCTCGATCCGCTCGCTGCCGCGCGCGCGCAGGTACAGGTCGAGCTCGTATTTGAGGAAGCGGCGGATCTTGTCCTCGCCGTAGAGGTGTTTCATCACCATCAGCGCCGAATATTGCGCCATCGTCTCGACCAGCACGGTACCGCCTTGCATGTCCGCGCTGATCAGTTGGTGCGCCCAATATTGGTGGCCGAGTTCGTGCGCGGTGACATAAGTGACATAGTCGATCTTGTCGGCGCTGTTGGCGTCGGCGAGGAAGCCGAGCCGTTCCGAATAGGGGATCGTGCCGGCAAACGCCTGCGCGAACGACTGGTAGCCCGGGAATTCGACGATCCGCGCATAATCGAACTGATACGGGCCGAAATTCGCGCGGTAATAGCCGAGCGACGTCTTCATCGCCGCGAGCATGCGGTCGACGTTATAGCCGTGCTTGGGGTCGTAGAACACGCTGAGCCGCACCCCGTCGGCATTCGCCGACTTTTCGGCATAGGCGGCCGACTGGATCGAGAAGAAGGCGAGGATCGGCGCGGGCGACACGAAATGCGCGGTGCGCCGCGCGCCCTGGGTCGTATCGCTGACCTTGCGGCCGGGCGCGATCGGGGTCTGGTCGGCGTCGGTCGAGACCGTGATGTCCGAATTCACCCAATCGGCATCGCCGATATAGTTGCGGCGTTGCGCCGAAACGTCCTCGAGCTTGGCCTTGCGCAGTTCGGGCGGCAGCCCGTACTTGCGGCGCTTGACGCGATCTTCGAGCAGGCCGTCGCGGTTCATCCCGATCTGCGGCGTGAATTGCGCATTGTTCAGGAAGGTGCCGTTGGCGACCAGATTGGTGTCGTCGCCATTGGCGCGCAGCGCGATCGTCTGGCGGTGCGTGCGGAAGGCGAGCGTCCCCGCCGCACCCGGCGCGAGCGGTACGGTGAAATGATAGATGCGATATTGCAGGTCCGCATCGTTCATCGCCAGCGACGCCCCGGGCACGCTGATCGAAACGATCCGCGTATTCTCGACCGGCAGCCGGACATGGAGGTCGCGCAGCGGCGCGCCGGTATCGTTGACGAAGCGGTAGCTCCCCTCCGCCTCCATCCGCCGCTCGTGCGGGTAGAGCGCGACGTTCAGCCGAATGTCGGTGGTCGAGGGCTGGAGCAGATGCTCGTATTTGAGGTACTTTTTCTCATAGCGCGCCAGCCGCTGTTCGCGGTCCTGGCGCGTGCGATAGGTGTTGAGAACGTCCATCTGGCGATACAGCCACACCCCCGTGACGATCGACACGAGCAACCCGAGCGCGAGCAACGCCCCCGCCGGGCCCCTGAGCCGCCCGGGCAGCTGCCGCAACCGCGGCAGCAACCGCGTCTCGGTCCCGCGCCGCCACAGCAGATGCGCGATCACCGCGAACGCCAGCGCGATGCCGCCCCAATACAGCCGCAGCCACCAGCCGAGCGGACCGCCGATCTGGTCGCCATTCATGTCCGAGAGGTCGACGTTGCCGGTGCTGCCGTAATTGTACAGCGGATGCTCGAACCCGACATTGACCAGCGTGATCGTCGCAACGAGGTAGATCACCATGATCCCCCAGCCGATATATTTGTTGGGGCTGAGCGCCTGGACGAACACCGACAGGATCGCGATGAGGATCATGTCGACCGTCATCGGCAGCAGATACCAGTCGAGATATTGCATCGGCTCGAGCGCGGTGACGCCGCGCGCGAGCTGGATCAGCACCGCCCCCACGGCCGAGATCAGCAGCGTCGCGAACAGCACGCCCGACACGGCGAGCGCCTTGGGCACGATATACGCCCAGTTCGGCAGCGAGGTCGCGTCGATGATCTCGTGCATCCGCCGCTCGCGATCGCGCCACACGACTTCGCCGCCATAATAGATCGCGATGATCAGCGGGAACACGCCGAACGCGCCCATCAGGATGCCGATCACCGCGAAGGTCAGCGGCCGCGCCGGGGTGCCATAGATCTCGCCGGCGAACAGCAGCGCGCCGAGCGCGTTGAACAGCCCGATCAGCAGCAGCACGAAGAACGCCGGGCTGCGAAACACCAGCGCCATCTCGAAGCGGCAGCGCAGCCACAGCCGCGCCCACGCCGCGTCGGCGGGACGCACGGCGGGCAGGCGCGCGACCAGCAGCGGTGGCGCCGCCGACAGCTTCGCATCGCTGCGGCGTTGACGGCGCAGGCGCCGCGCGGAGACGCCGCGTTCGGCGAAGCTGAAGCGGGCATAGGCCAACGCCAGCGCGGCGAGCGACACCGCCAGCCAGATCAGCCGGTTCCACACCAGCACCCCCGCGAAGACGGGCAGATGCGCATTGGATTCGCTCGCCGTGAAATAGCGCGTGGTCTTGAGCAGCGCGCCGATCCCGAACGGTTCGATATAGGCGCCGAGGTCGCGATATTCGGGCTTGGAGCGGATCACCGTGTTGAGCACGACGTACAGGATCAGGAACACTACGACGCCGAGGTACGAATACATCATCGAGCGCGTCATCGTCGCCACCGCGAAGAAGATCGCGGCGGTGAGGAACAGGTTGGGCAGGGCGTACAGGAAAATGACCGACAGATAGTCGGCCAGGCGGTTCGGCCCGAGCGTCTCGGGGTCGATCCACGGCATCATCGAGCCGATCCAGATCGCCAGCGGCACCGCCAGGAACGAGACCGCCGCCGCCAGGAACGCGCCGGCGAACCGCGCCATCAGATAATCGAACTTGCTCACCCGGGTCGAGCGCACGATCGCGCCGAAGCCGCTCTCGTCGTCGCGCACCACGACGTTGGCGACGAACGCGGTCGTCACGAACATGTAGAACAGCGTCAGGATCGCCGACATCTGCGCGATCGCGACCGGCGCGTTCTTGTGGATGTTGCCGCCGCCGCCGATCTGGATCTGCTCGGTCGTCATCGCGCCGAACGGGAGCAGGAAGAACAGGATGGCGACGACCCAGAATACCGGGTTGCGGAACTGATAGCCGAGCTCGAAGCGCGCGATCTTGCCGAACATGCCGCGTCTCCCGCTCAGGCCGCGTCGGCGAGCGGCGCCCGGCGCGACCGCGCCAGCGTCGAGAAATACACGTCCTCGAGGCTTCCCGCGGTCCGCACGAACCCCGCACCGGGGTCGTCGTCCGAGAGGATGTGGATGATCGTGTCGCCCGCGAACAGGCGGGTCGAGATTATCTCGTAGCGGTCGCGATACGCCTCGAGCTCGCCACGCGGGATCGTCTTGGCCCAGACCAGGCCGCGCGTCCGGTCGATCAGTGCGTGCGGCGCGCCTTCGAGCTGGATCCGCCCCGCGGCGAGCACCGCCATCCGCGGGCACAGATCGGCGACGTCCTCGACGATGTGGGTCGACAGGATCACCACGACGTTCTCGCCGATCTCGGCGAGCAGGTTGAGGAAGCGGTTGCGCTCCTCGGGGTCGAGGCCGGCAGTCGGTTCGTCGACGATGATCAGTTCGGGATTGCCGATCAGCGCCTGCGCGATGCCGAAGCGCTGCCGCATCCCGCCCGAGAAACCGGCGATCGCCTTCTTGCGCACGGTCCACAAATTGGTCTGGTTGAGCAGCGTCTCGACGGTTTCCTTGCGCTCGCGCGCCGAGGCGACGCCCTTGAGCACCGCCATGTGATCGAGCATGTCATACGCCGAAACGCGAGGATAGACGCCGAAATCTTGCGGCAGATAGCCGAGCCGTTCGCGCAAGGTGTCGGGGGTCGCGAGCACGTCGATCGCGCCGAAGCGGATCTGTCCGGCGGTGGGGGCCTGCAGCGTGGCGATGGTGCGCATCAGCGTGGATTTGCCCGCGCCGTTGGGGCCGAGCAGGCCGTACATCCCGGTCGGGATGCTCAGCGTGACATCGTCGAGCGCCTTGGTGCCATTGGCATAGACGTGCGTAACGTTCGTCAGTTCCAGCATTGCCATCCCCCGTTTGTGGCCATGCTAGCGCAGTGTATTAGGATGGCAAGGCAGTCTTTTGCCCGGAACGCGGTTTGCTTACGGGCAGCTCATGCGCCGCGCGCGATTGCCGCGGTCACGTGCGAGCAATGCGGTCGCCGGCTGGATGGCCTTCGATCGCTTCCAGCAGCTCCCGGTTGCGCGGCAATTCGCATGTCGCGCGCTCGCCGAGCGACCGGATCCGCGCAAAGTGTCGTTCCGCCAGATCCGCATTTGCCAGGCGATTGCGGCCGGCGGGCAGGTACATGGCATCGTCCTGCATGCCGTACAGCACATATTGATAGTTGAAGAAGGCGAAGGTCTCGGTGTCGAGCGCGAAGTCGAAGCGCCCCGGCGGGCGATATCGCCACTGCTCGACCAGATCGACCAGCGGCGCGGGCCAGGTCGTGCGATCGGCATTGTCGCGCCAGAACGGTTCGTGGCGGCGGCTGAGGCAATAGTGGAGCTTGAGGAAGGTCACGACATTGTCGTAGCGCGCGCGCATCAGCGCGTTGAAACGCGCGGCCGGCGCATCGATCGGGCCATCAAGCGGGAGCAGCTCGGCGATCATCGCCACCGCGGCCTCGATCATGACGATCCCCGTCGCCTCCAGCGGCTCGAGGAAACCGGCCGCCAGCCCGACCGCGACGCAATTGCCGATCCATTGGCGCTGGCGATAGCCCGGCTCGAACGCCAGGCGGCGCATCGGCACCGTGCCGGGCGCGACACCGAGATAGGCGCTGAGAATCTCCGCGGCGCGCGCGTCGTCGATATGCGCGCTCGAATAGACGCAGCCCACGCCGTGCGCGTCGGCGAGCCCGATGTCCCAGATCCACCCCGCTTCGTGCGCCGTCGCGCCGGTGAAGCTCGCGAGCGGCGCGCGCGGCCGACCATAAGGCAGTTTGGCGGTGAGCGCGCGGTCGGTGAACAGCTGGGCGCGCACCGATTTGACGGGCTCGCCGAGCGCCCGCCCGATCAGCTCGGCGCGGAAGCCGGTACAGTCGATGAACAGATCGGCTTCGAGCCGGCCGTGATCGCGCGTTTCGACCGCCGCGATATCGCCTTCGGCGGCAAGGCATACTTCGGTCACCACGTCGGCGATGTGCGTCACGCCGCCGGCGACGGCGTGCCGCGTCAGCAGCGCGGCGAATTTCACCGCGTCGAAATGATAGGCATAAGCGAGCGGCCCGTCGAACGGATCGTCGCGTGCCGCCTTGGGCGCGCGCCCCGCGGCGGCGACATGGCTCTGCAGCGTCACCGCCTCGGCGAAGGCGCCACGCGTGCGTGGATCCTGCGCGAGCCAATACGGTGCAAGGCTGCCGAGCGGGCTCTGCGAGGGAGCATCGAACGGGTGGAGATATGCGTGGCGCCGTTCGCCGTCGGGCGCATGCAGCCAATCGATGAAGTGGATGCCCTGCTTGAACGTCGCCGACGTCTCGCGCAGGAATTCGTCCTCCCGGATGCCGAGGAATTGCAGCGTCGCGCGAATCGTCGGGAAGGTGCCTTCGCCGACGCCGATGATGCCGATCTCGGGGGATTCGAGCACTGTGACCTGGGCCGCTCCACCGGGCGACAGCGCGAGCGCCTTGGCAAGATAGGCCGCCGTCAGCCATCCGGCGGTCCCGCCGCCGACGATCAGGATCCTGCGGGGGGCCGTCATGACGCGATCCTAGCCACGTCAGGCGCGCACGAACAGCGTCTTGAGCCAGTGCGGCTCGCTGCGGCTGGCGCGCCGCCAGTCGAGCTCATCCTCCGGCGAATATTGCCACGGATCGATGAGCTTCACCTTGGCCTGCTTGAACGCGGCGCTGCGGCGTGTCGCGAGCGTCATGCCGCGCTCGAGTGCGGTGGCAGCGACCAGTGCGTCGCGCGGGTCGGACATGGCGAGGGGCCGGCGCCGGGCGATCACCGCGGCGTCGAGCGCCACGATCCGCCCGGCGAACGCCGGCAGCACCTGCTCGTCGATCCAGCGCTGCAGCCGGGCGGCCTGCGCTTTCTCCCGCGCATTGTGCCGCGCCGCGGCATTCTCGAGGTCGAGCAGCGTCACCGTCGACAGGAAAAGCTGCTCGGGCGAGAGCGAGCCCGCCCATGCCGCCACCGCCGTATCCGCCTTGGCGCCGCGCCGCAGTTCCGCCACCACATCGGTATCGAGCAGGAACATCAGCGCTTCCCGCCCCATGGCGCGTCGGCGGGCATCGGATCGAGTGGCGCCGCGTCGTCGTCGCGCATCGCCAAAAGATCGACGATCGTCGCGCGTGCGCCGGACAGGCGCCGGAATTCCTCGATGCTGAGCAGGACATGGGTCGGCGTGCCGCGATCGGTTATCCAGACCGGCGCCAGTCGCGCCGCGCGCTTTGCCTGGCTGACATCCTGGTTGAATTCGCGGCTGGTCATCACCTTCACCACACCGTCTCCATGATTCTACGATCCTACGTCTCGGCGGAACTGGTGTAGGTAGGTTACTACAATGTGGCGCTGCCGCAACAGATCGATCGAGCGTCCGGGAAATGTGTCGCGCGCCCGGCGTTTCCAGTTGCGGGGCCGAGCTATTTGTCCTTGTTCGACGCCATACGAGCGCGATGTCCGAGCGACGGCGCCGGGGCGGGGGATGCGATGACGGGGATACTGGACAGTTTGTGGTCGACGCTCGGCGGCGTGCTGTCGCCGCACGGGCCAGCCGCGCTCGCGGCCGCGAAGAGCTATGCTCCCGGGGATTTCTCGATCCACTTCTTCCTGCAACTCGCGGTGATCCTGATCGCGTGCCGCGTCGTCGGCTGGCTGGGGCAGAAATTCCTCGGCCAGCCGCAGGTCGTCGGCGAGATGATCGCCGGCGTGGTGCTCGGGCCGTCGCTGCTCGGGCTGATCTGGCCCGATCTGCAGAGCGCGATCTTCGCCAAGGAAACGCGCAACGTGCTCTATGCCGGCGCGCAGCTCGGCGTCGGGCTCTACATGTTCCTGGTCGGCACGACGCTGCGGATCGATCACTTCAAGGCGAAGGCGAAGAGCGCGGCGGGGGTCTCGTTCGCCGGGATCGCCGCGCCGTTCGCGGTCGCGATCCTGATCACGCCGTTCCTGCTGACCGTCCCCGGGCTGTTCGCGCCCGGTATCTCGACGACGAACGCGACGCTGTTCATGGGCGCCTGCATCGCGCTCACCGCCTTCCCGATGCTCGCGCGGATCATCAACGAACGCGGCTTGGCCGACAGTTCGCTCGGCACGCTGTCGCTGACCGCCGGCGCGTTCGACGACGTCTGTTCGTGGTGCGTGCTGGCGGTGGTGCTCGCGACGTTCGGCGGCGGAGCGGGGGTCGCCCTGCTCGCGATCGGCGGGGGGCTGTTGTGGGCGGTGCTGGTGCTGACCTTCGGTCCCCGCCTGTTCGCGCCGCTCGCACGCCGCGTCGAGCGCGAGGGCGAGATGAGCCACGGCGTGCTGGCGATCACGCTCGCGGCGTTCTGCACCTCGGCGTTCCTGATGGACATGGTCGGGATCCATGCGATCTTCGGCGGTTTCCTGCTCGGGGTGGTGATGCCGCGCGGGCGCTTCGCCGCCGAGCTCAAGCGCAAGGTCGAGCCGCTCGCGGTCGTCCTGCTGCTGCCGATGTTCTTTACCTATTCGGGGCTCAACACGCGGCTCGACATGGTCAATTCGGGGTCGCTGCTGCTGATCGCGCTGGGCGTGCTGATCGCCTCGATCCTCGCCAAGGGCGGCGCCTGCTATCTCGCCGCGCGGATCGCGGGGGAGGACAATCGCACCGCGCTCGGTATCGGCGCGCTGATGAACTCGCGCGGGCTGATGGAGCTGATCATCATCAATATCGGGCTGCAGAAGGGGATCATCGGGCCGACGCTCTTCTCGATGCTGGTGCTGATGGCGATCGTGACGACGATGATGGCTGGACCGCTGTTCGAGGCAGTCTATGGCCGCAAGGCGCGTGAGAGCGGTGAACTCGGCGCGCTCAACGCCCCGATCGCCGCGGAGTAACGCAATGACCCTCACGCGGATGCGAGCCGCGGCGCTCGCCACGGTGGCGCTGTGCGCAACCTCGAGCGCGCACGCCCAGGACATCACGCTCGCGCCCCTGGTCGATGCGCGTCTGCGCTGGGAGGATGTCGACCAGGACGGGCTGCCGAAGACCGCCGACGCCGTCACGCTGCGCCTGCGCAGCGGCGTCCAGGCGACCGACGGCCCGTGGTCGGCGCTGGTCGAGAGCGAAGCGACGATCGGGATCGTGCAGACCTATAACGACGGCCTCAACGCCCGCGCCGGCTACCCGACCGTCGGGGATCCGCAGAATATCGAGCTCAACCGCGCGCAGCTGCGCTACGCCGTGCCGACCGCGAGCATCACCGTCGGCCGCCAGTTGCTCGAATTCGGCGACCAGCGCTTCGTCGGATCGTCGTCGTTCCGTCAGAACCAGCAGACGCACGATGCCGTCCACCTGACCTGGAGCCCGACGCCCAGACTGTCGATCGATGCCGCCTATTCGTGGAGCGACCGCACCGTGAACGGCATCGACGGCTTCGGCGCGAAGCCGCAGGCGATCGGCGGCAACAATTGGTTCGGCACGGCCGCCTATACAACGCCGATCGGCACGGTCGGCGGCTTTGCCTATCTCGTCGACCAGGATGCCGCGGCGGTGCAGGGGTTCCGCCTGTCGAGCCAGACCTACGGCGCGCGCTTCGCCGGTGCACGACCGATCGGCGGCGCGTGGAAGCTCGGCTACACCGCAAGTTTCGCGCGGCAGAGCGACTATCACCGCAACCCCAATCGCTATGCGGCGAGCTATTATCTCGGCGAACTCACGCTCTCGCGCAAACTGGTCTCGGCGGGCGCGGGCTATGAAGTGCTCGGCGCGGACAAGGGCGTCGCGCTGACCAGCGTGCAGACGCCGCTCGCGTCGCTGTTCAAGTTCCAGGGCTGGGCCGACAAGTTCACCACGACGCCGCCGGATGGCATTCGGGATCTGTACGGCTCGCTCGGACTGGGCTGGAAGCAGATCGGGCCGCTGGCCAACGTCGCGCTGTCCGCGGTCTATCACCGCTTCGACAGCGATCGGCCGGCCCAGCATTATGGCGACGAGCTCGATCTGCTCGCTTCGGCCAAGCTCCACGCGACCACCGTGTCGGTCCGCTATGCGCGCTACCGGGCCGATCGGTTTTTTACCGACACCGCAAAGGCCTGGTTGACGCTTGAATGGGCGATCCGGTGATTTCGGGGGATCGCCGCTAAGCCAGCCCAATCCGCCCGGCGCGCGCTGCGGACGGTAATCGCGTGGTCGGGGTGCCCTCCCCGCGGGACGCGCGAGCCGTCGCTCCAGATCCGCCGTCGGCCGAGTCGCCCGAACGCGCCTTGCGACGCTGGAAATCGGATCGCCGCAGCGGGCCGAGCCGATCCCGCATGGATTGCGCGCATCGGACGGTATGGAAAGGGCGGAACCGCCTCCAAAATCTTCGCCGATCCATTCGACTTTGGTCGAACCGAACGCAAATCGAAATCGCTCGCTTCCTTACGCCGTTGCATACCGAGCGGGCAGATCAGGACCGGCCTGACCTGCCGGACACGGCCAGCATGCGCGGGATCTGGGAGACAGCCCGCCGAAGCGGCCGGGCGCAGGGAGAGGAGTTCATCGACCTAAGTATTTGATAAATGACGATAGTATTTGCAGCCGGGCGTGGTTCAGCGCTGCTCATGGGGCTTCTCTTCCGATCCTGTTGGAAGAGGAGATTGCTCCCTGTTGTGCGCTGGCAAAGTATTCTCGCGCTATCAGGGTTAGAATCCCGAGTAAATCTCGTTAAGATTTTGGTATCGAAGGCTTCTCATGCTGCGCGCTTCCCATGAGGAGAGTCAGTGTGTTTAAGCAGTATTCCAAAGTCGCTCCCGGTTCGGCATATACTGTTGATCGTGCAGATCGCAGGGACGTCCTAGCTTTCGATCGTATTGGCCGCATTCCACCTCTTTTTCAAAAGACGTCTTCGGCGTCTGGCGATGGCAAGCGTAAAGCCGCAAAGCAGCAGCGCTTTGCGCTCCGCGCGATGGTCTCGACCGGCGCTATCGTGCTCGCAACCTTGGTCGGACCGCGCGCCCATGCGCAGGAAGCGGTCGTCGGCGTCTGCTCGGGCGTCAGTTTGCCGCGCTCGGTCGTCACCGGCATCGCCGGCAACATCCTCGCCCCCGTCATCGCCCCGCTCGAGACGACGCTCGGCACGCTGACGCTCGGCACCGTGAATTTGGGCCTCAGCACGGCGTTGACCAATGCCGCAGCCGGCGCGCCGATCTCGCTTTCGGTGCTCGACGTCAACGGGAACGTGGTCAATCTCGCCACGACGCCGCAGTGCGTCTCGCAGGCCGACGGCTATACGCTGAGGACCCCGGCGGGGCTGGCGATCGGCGGCAACCGCATCAGCGGCCTCGGCAGCGCGGGCCTCGTCGCCAGCGCGGCGGAGACGAACGCGATCGCTTTCGGCGATGGCGCGAACACCGCCGCCGGATCGTTCGGCGCGGTGGCGCTCGGCGCGGGCGCACGGGTGACCGCGCCGGGCGCGCTCGGCAGCGTCGCCTTGGGGCAGAATTCGCTGGCGAGCGGAACCACGCTCGCCAATCCCGCCTATCTCGTCGGCGGCGCGGCGGCGGCGGAGGTCAATATCGGCAATCGCCGCTTGACCGGGCTCGCCGGCGGGTCGGAGGATAGCGACGGCGTCAACGTGGCCCAGCTGCGCGCGGCCACGGCGGGTCTGACACCCGTCGATGCGCTGACCTTCGACGCCGGGCTCGGCGCCTATAGCGCGGCGCGGGGCGGAGCAGCCTCGCGCATCACCAACGTCGCGCCAGCCGCGCTCAGCGCGACGTCGAGCGACGCCGTAAACGGCGCCCAATTGTTCGCGACCAACGGCGCCGTCACGACCAACGCCACCAACATCACCAACCTCGGCACCGCGGTCACGGGTCTGCAGGCGAACGCGCTGCTGTTCAATCCCGCGCTCAACGCCTTCGACGCGACGCGCGGGGGTGCCCCCGCGACGATCACCAACGTTGCGCCGGCCGCGCTGACCGCGACGTCGACCGACGCGGTCAATGGCGGGCAGCTGTTCGCGACCAATGCGCAGGTCGGGACCAACACCACGGCGATCACCAACCTCACCACCAACATCGCCAACGGCACCGCCGACCCGCTCGCGGTGCGCTATACCGACGCCGCCCGGGGCACGCTCGCGCTCGGCGGTGCGACCGGCACGGTGGTGACCAACGTCGCGCCGGGCGCGCTGGCCGCTGGGTCGACCGACGCGGTGAACGGCGCGCAACTGTTCGCCACCAATGGGGCGGTGACGACCAACGCCACCAACATCACCAATCTCGGCAACACCGTTACCGGGCTGACGGGCAATGCGCTGCTGTTCAATGCCGGGATCAACGCGTTCGATGCGACGCGCGGCGGGGCGCCCACGACGATCACCAACGTCGCGCCGGCAACGCTCAGCGCCACCTCGAGCGATGCGGTGACGGGCGCGCAGCTCTTCACCACCAACGGCGCGGTGACGACCAACGCGACCAACATCACCAACCTCGGCACCACCGTCACCAATCTCGGCACGACCGTGACCGGGCTGCAGGCGAATGCGCTGCTGTTCGACTCCGGCCTCAACGCGTTCAACGCGGCGCGCGGCGGCGTTCCGACGGTGATCACCAATGTCGCACCAGCGGCGCTGACCGCGACCTCGACCGATGCGGTCAACGGCGCGCAGCTGTTCGCGACCAATACCCAGGTCGGGGTCAACACCAGCGCGATCGCCAATCTGACGACCAATATCGGCAACGGCACCGCCGATCCGCTGGCGGTGCGCTATACCGATGCGACCCGGGCGAACCTCGCGCTCGGCGGCGTAGCCGGGACGACCGTGACGAATGTCGCGGCCGGCGCGGTGACCGCCACGTCGAGCGATGCCGTCAACGGGGCGCAACTGTTCGCCACCAACGGCGCGGTGACGACCAATGCCACCAATATCACCAACCTCGGCACGACGGTGAACGGGTTGTCGGGCAACGCCTTGTTGTTCAACGCCGGCCTCAACGCCTATGACGCGACGCGCGGCGGCGCCCCCACGACGATCACCAACGTCGCGCCGGCAACGCTCAGCGCCACCTCGAGCGATGCGGTGACGGGCGCGCAGCTCTTCACCACCAATGGCGCGGTGACGACCAACGCGACCAACATCACCAACCTCGGCACCACGGTCTCGAGCCTGCAGGGCAATGCCTTGCTGTTCGACGCCGGGCTGAACGCCTTCAACGCCGCGCGCGGCGGGGCGCCGACGGTGATCACCAATGTCGGCGCGGGCGCCCTCAGCGCGACCTCGAGCGACGCCGTCAACGGTGCGCAATTGTTCGCGACCAACCAGCAGGTCGGCGCCAACACCACGGCGATCACCACCCTGACCACCAACATCGCCAACGGGACGGCCGATCCGCTCGCGGTCCGCTATGCCGATACGACCAAGGGCACGCTCGCGCTCGGCGGCGCGACCGGGACGGTGGTGACCAACGTCGCGGCGGGCACGGTCACCGCGACCTCGACCGACGCGGTCAATGGCGCCCAGCTCAACGCGACCAACCAGACGGTCGCGGCGGTCGGCACGCGCGTGACCAATCTGGGTACGAGCGTGGCGAGTGGTCTGGGCGGTGGATCGACCGTCAACGCCGATGGCAGCGTCACCGCGCCGACCTATCAGGTCGCCACGGTCGGGGCGGGCGGGGCGACCACCACCAGCACCTACACCAACGTCGGCAGCGCGATCTCGGGCCTCGGCGCGAGCATCAGCAACGTCAACAGCCGCGTCGATGCGATCAACACCCTCACCGACCGGGTCGTCAGCTATGACGGCGCCGCCGGGAGCCCGCGCGATACGATCACGCTTGCCGGGACGGCGGGCACGCGGATCACCAATCTCGCGGCGGGCGCGGTCAACGCGACCTCGACCGACGCGGTGACCGGGGCGCAGCTGAGCGCGGTCGGGCAGCAGGTCGCCGCCAATACGACCAATATCGCGACCAACACGACCAACATCACCCGGCTGCAGAACGGCACTGCGGGCTTCTTCCAGGTCAACAACACCGCGGGCAACGCGACGCCTGTCGCGAGCGGGGCCAATGCGATCGCGGCGGGCGGCGGGGCGGTGTCCTCGGGCGCCAATGCCGTCGCGCTCGGCACCGCGGCGACCGCGAGCGGCACCAACAGCGTGGCGCTGGGCAGCGGCTCGCTGGCGGACCGGGACAACAGCGTCTCGGTCGGCAACGCCACGACGGCGCGGCAGATCACCAATGTCGCGGCGGGTACGATGCCGACCGACGCGGTCAATCTCGCACAGTTGACGAGCGGGATGAACCAGACGCTCGGCGCCGCCAATGCCTATACCGATGCGCGGCTCAACCAGGTCGGCTTCGACCTGCGCAACCTGCGCCGCGACGCCAATGGCGGCACGGCGGCGGCGATGGCGCTGGCGACGATCCCGCAGGCCTATGGCCCCGGCATGGGCATGATCGGCGGCGGGATCAGCACCTGGGGCGGCGAGCAGGGCTTCGCGATCGGCATCTCCAAGGCGAGCCCGAGCGGCCAGGTCGTGCTCAAGGCCGGCGCGGTGATCAACTCGCGCGGCAAGGGCGGCGGCGCGGCGGGCGTCGGCTTCGGCTTCTGAACCGAACGTCGCCGGGGGCTTCGGCCCCCGGCGATGCGCGCGCTCTCCGGCACGGCGATTGGCGGGTTACCGCTGACACACCGAACCCTCCCGTGCCGCGGCACGTCGGAGGGTTCGACTGCGTCGCGGCGAGACGTGCGCATGGCCCGGGGCGACGCGCTGGCCGCCGCGATCCGGCGCGCCTGGACCTGGATGGGATCGACCGTATGCCGCCCGATCGATGGCACGCCGCACACGCCCGCGCTTGCGGGGGGCAGTGCAGTGCTCAGCGACCTTCGGCGGGAGGGGCCGGGGGGCGGGTTCGCGGAAAGACCGCGCGTTCCTCGAAAAGCATGCGGTGTTCGAGAATATTGAGGATGTCCCGCAGATCGCGGCAATAGTCCTTCCAGTTCTCATCGATCTCCATCGCCGTCCAGCGCGCGAGATGGTCACGGAAGCGCCGCTCGAGATTGTCCGCATTGTGCGCCGATCGCGTCGATACCTCGGCGCAGGCGGGATGCTGCTCGCGCAGAAACTGCTTCTCCATCGCCATGTGGCGCAGCAACTCGCGCGTGAAACCCCATCGTGCGGCAGCGAAGCACAGGCCGATGCGCGCGCCGTCATCCTCGATCAAGCTGCGAAGCTGCGCCGCGAGCGCGCGGAGTCGGTCATGATCCTGTCGCAACTGATCGATCATGGGACAGCCCTTTCACTGCCCGTGGTCGAATATTGCGCTTAACAGGATGTTGCAGGCAGCGGCGGGACGCGGTCGCGTCCGACCAAAGTCTAACGGTCGAGCAGCGATTGCGCGCCTTCGAGACAGGCGCGAAGCTGCGTGGCGAGCCGCAACGGGTCGAACGGTTTGAGGATCACGCCGGCCGCACCCAGCGCCATATAGCCTTCGATGTCGGTATCGCGCCCACGCGCGGTCATGAACAGCACGGGCATCGCCGCCAGCCGCGGGTTGCGTCGCAGCGCGACGAGCGTCTCCGGGCCGGTCATGTCGGGCATCATCACGTCGAGGACGATCGCATCGGGTGTCCACTCCGTCACGGCGAGCGAAGCGATCGCGGCCCTGCCCGACGCGGCGGTGCGCACGGTGATGCCGGGATCGAGCCCGAGCGCCAGTTCGACGATCGTCCGGATGTCGGGATCGTCATCGACATAGAGCAAGCTGAGACGCGCCGTCATGCTGGCGCCTCCGCTGCCGCGAGCAGGCGAGCGATCGCCGCCTTGAGGTCGCCGATCGAACTGCGCGACTTGACCAGGACCGCATCGACCCGGTCGGCCACCGCGTCGTCGACATCGCGCGCCGTGAAGAGGATCGCGGGTATCGCGCGCTGCGGTTCGCCGCGTCGCGCGTGCGCCAGGGTCGGCAGCAGGTCGAGCCCCGACGCGCCGCCAAGGTCATAGTCGAGGATCGCGATATCGACCGCATGCGATTCGAGCATCGCACGCGCCGCGGCGAGATCGGTCGCTTTCAGCACATGCGCCTCCGCCTGCAGCGCCGCCTCGGTGACGAGCAGCACGTCGACATCGTCGTCGAGCAGAAGGATCGTCGGGCGCGGCGTCGCGGCATGCGCGAGCGTCGCGCGGATCGTCGCGACGATCCGCGCCGGATCCGCCGGCGCGTCGATCCATTCCACGCCATCGGGCGAGGCCAGCGCGGAGAGCCGCGCGCGGTGCTCGGCGGTGGCAAGCAGGATCGACGGCGTTCGCGCTTCGCAGCTCGCCCGGAGCGCCCGCGCCACGTCCGCATCGGCGCCCTGCGCAATGGTCGGCTCGATCAGGAACGCGGCATGGCCCTCGCGGGCGAGCGCGGCGGTCGCCGCCATCGCGCTGTCGACCAGAACCGCATGATACGGCGGATCGACGCTCGACGCCTCGACCACCGCCACCAGATTGGCGTCCGAGCTGCACAGCAAGACCTTCGGGATCGTCCCCGCCACCGTATCGCTTCGCGTCTCGCGCAGGGCATCGATGGCGAAGGCGAAGCGCGTGCCGCCCCCGGGACGATCCTCGAACCAGATTCGCCCATCGTGGCGGAGGATGATCTCGCGCGAAATGGCCAGGCCGAGGCCGGTGCCGACGCCGCGCTCCTGGGTCGCGCGCTCGAACCGGCCGAAGATGCGGTCGCGAAATACGAGCGGTATGCCGGGGCCGTCATCATCCACCGCGACCAGCGCCTTGCCATCGTCGCTTCGCGTGACCCGGATCGTCACCGCGCCGCCCTTCGCCGTGACGCGCAGCGCGTTCGACACCAAATTGGTAATGACCTGCAGCAACCGTTCGGCATCGCCCGAAATGAGGACCGGATGGTCGGGGAGATCGCACGCGATGCGCGCTTCGGCCGCAGCGGCAGCGCCTTCGCTGCCTTCGCACGCTTGCGCCGCGATCTCGCGCAAGTCGGTGCGCTCGCGCTGGATCGTGAGCCGTCCGGACTGGATCCGGTCGATATCGAGCATGTCGTTGATCAGGCGGATCAGCCGCCGCGAATTGTTCTCGGCAATCTCGATCAGCCGGGCAGGCGCCTCGGCGATCGTCCCCGCCGCCCCCGACCGCAACAGGCCCAATGCGCCGATCACCGAGGTCAGCGGCGTGCGCAGTTCGTGGCTCACGGTCGAGATGAGCTCGTCCTTCATCTGCTCGACGCGCTTGCGCTCGGCGATGTTGCGCGCCGAGGCAACGATATAGTCACCCGCAGGCAGGCGCATGACCCCGAGCGCGATATCGACCGGGATTTCATGCCCGTCGCGATGGATCATCTTGAGGTCAGGCCGCTGGGGCTGGATCAGTTGCCCGTCGGTCAGCCCGATCCGCTCGTGAAAGCTCGCGGCCGCGTCGCGCAGCTTGATGAGCAGCGAAGCGTCCTGGCGGATCAAGTCCGCCGCGCGATAGCCGACCATCGCGGTGGCGGCGGCGTTGACGGTCTCGATCTTCCCGTTCGGATCGAAAATGATGATCGCATCGACCGTGCTTTGCAGGATCGCGCGGTTGCGTTCGGCGACCGCGTAGGTCTGCAGCCGCGAGCGATATTTGGCCATGCCTTGGCGCCAGATCAGCCAGGTCACGGCGAGCGTCGCGAGGCCGATGAAAGCGATGCCGATCCTGATCACTGTCCAGTCGGCATCGACCCGCGCCTTGTAGGCCGACACCTTGATATCGCGTGTGGTCGCCGCGGCATTGACCATGGCGCTCGATTCGGCGCGGATCTGCTCCATCAACCGCTGTCCCGTGTTCGAGCTGACCTTGCGCGCCGCGGCATCGATACCACCGCGTGCGCGTTCGGCGATGACGTCGTCCATCTCGCCGAATTTGAGCCGTGAAAGGCGGCGTAGCGCGGCGAGGTGCTGCCGTTCGCCAGGAAGGTCGCGCAGTTCCGGCTCCAGACCCACGATGGTCGCCGCCATGGCGCCGCGCGCGCGCGCATACGCGCCGAGAAAGCTCTGCTCGCCGGTAATGACGAACCCGCGCTGCGCCGATTCGGCGGCGGTCAGGCGCTCGATCAGCATGGCGACGCGCGCGCTGTTGGCGAACCCGTCATGCGCTTCCTGCCGAAGCTGGTCGGCGCCGACATATTCGGCTTCGAGCCAAATCGAAAAGCCGGCGAGCAGCATCGGCGCGAGCAACGTCATGATCAGGAACTGTGCGGCGCTCGGGGGGCTTGGCCGAACGATCTCCTGCTCGGTCGCGAAGGTCATGGCGCCGCCGAGGCCGCCAGCAGCGGCTGCACCGCGAGCAACGCCTGGGCGCGATTGTCGACCGCCAGCTTGCGGAAGATGACGGTCAGATGCGCCTTGACGGTCGCCTCGGTGATATCGAGGCTGTCGGCGATCTGCTTGTTGAGCCGCCCGTCGGCCAGCGCGAGCAGGACGCGCAACTGCGCGCCCGAAAGCGTCGCGATGCGATCGCGCAACGATCGCGTCGCCGGACTTGCGATGCCTTGCGGCGGGAATACGGCCTGTCCGGCGAGAACCCGCCGAAGCGCGGCGGCGAGCGTGTCGAGCGGGGTGGATTTCGAGACGAAGGCAGCGGCGCCGAGCGCGCGGGCGGCTTCGACGATGACCGGGTCTTCGCGCGCCGAGACCATCACGATCGGAGTCGCGGCGAGCAGATGCTGCAGTTTGAGGAACCCCGAGAAGCCGCGCGCATCGGGCAGGATGAAGTCGAGAAGCACCAGCCGATAGCCGCCCTTGCGCGCCGCGATCGCACGCTCCGCTTCTTCGACCGATCCCGCATTGTCGAGCGCGATACCAGGTGCTGCGGCGCGGATCGCGAGCGCCAATCCCTCGCGCGTCAGGGGATGGTCGTCAGCGACCAGCGCATGGCCACCAAGCTGCACAATTACTCTCCTACACGGCGTCCCATACAAGGTCCGAAACCATGATTAACCTCGCTAAAAATACAGGTCTAGGTATATTAGTACTAGGTATTGATGGAGATTAAGTGAATCTCTCGATAATCCTTCTGGGAGATGCTGCGGAACACGATAGTCGTTTCGCTCGAGATGCCCTTTCAAGCGCGGATTGGGTTGTCGTCGAGGCTTGCAATGGCGCGTCTGTGTTTGCGCAGGCGCAGGAATACCAGCCCGACCTGATCCTGCTCGACCCATCGCTCGGCGGCGATGCCGCGAGCGCGGTGGCGGCGTTGCGCGCCGCCGGGAAACCGCTGCGGAACACGCCGATCCTGGCCTTCGCGCGGGCTGAGGCGGCGCCCGTCGACCTCTCGTTACAGGGCATCGACGGACATATCGCGAAACCCGCCACT
Organism: Bordetella parapertussis; assembly: GCA_943367995.1. GTDB lineage: Bacteria > Pseudomonadota > Alphaproteobacteria > Sphingomonadales > Sphingomonadaceae > Sphingomonas. Next base: position 36,803 of record CALRKL020000001.1, read on the forward strand.
GCCGCGGCGCTGATCGCCGCGGTCGAGCCGTGGCGGCCCGCGGGCGACCTGGCGGGTGCACAGCGCTTGATCGAGACGTTCGGCGAAGCCGCGATCGCCCCGATGGTGGCACGGTTTGGTGGGCAGCTGGCCGATGCCGTGGTCGGGCTCGGCGCCACGGTGTCGGCGGACGAGCTGCACCGCGTCGCCGGCATCGCCGGGACGCTCGGCTTTGGTCGGCTCAGCGCGAGTTGGCAGCGCCTGTCGCAGGGGGATGCCGCAATCCTCCCCGTCGCGAGGCGCGACGCGCGTCGCGTGCTCGCTGAGATCGACCGCGATCCCCGCTTTGCGACAAACGAACAGGCCGCAGCGGCCGCGCCGTCGCGCACGCGCTGATACGGCTATTGTGGCCCGGGAATTAGACATTGGTCGAAGCGGCGGGAACCAAAGTCGCTTCGGTAGCACCTGCTTAACCTGAAATGCTGCGCAACGGCTGCACGTTCATTGTGCAGGTGAAAAGTGCCGCATCGTCCTACGTCCGTTGTCGTCGCGCAGAGCAAGCCGAGGCTGCCAAGCCCGTGGCTGCTGTTCTTGCTCGTCCTCGTCGCGGCGACGCCGGCGACCGCTGCGGTTCCCGCCGGAACGCCGATCGTAAACACCGCCGCGCTGACCTTCGATGCCAATGGCGGCGCGCAACGGGTCGCCTCCAATACCGTCACGCTGCTGGCGGCCGAATTGCTCGACGTGACGATCCAGGCCGAGCGGCCGAGCGTCGCGGTCCAGTCCGCGACGCAGCTCGCCGTGCCGTTCGTCATTACCAATAGCGGCAACGGCACGCAGACCTTTGCGCTCGCCATCGCCAGCAGCCAGCAGGGGGTCGCCGTCGACCGAATTGCGCTCGATCGCAATCGCGATGCGACGTTCGATGCCACCGGCGATCCAATCCTGTCGCCGCTGATGCTGCAGCTCGCCGCGGGCGAACAGGCGCGGATCTTCGTGCTGATCGACGGTGCGCAGGTCGCCGCGGCGGCGACGATTACCGCGACCGTCACCGCGCAGGCGGGGAGCGGCGCGGCCGGCACCGTCGTTGCCGGCGGCGGCGCGAACGGGAGCGATGCGGTCGTCGGCGCGACGGGCGCGCGCGCGAGCGCGGTCAGCACGCTGTCGCTGACCGCCGCCCAACCCGCGCTGTCCAAATCGCAGACGGTCAAGGCGCCCGACGGGAGCAGCCGGGCGATGCGCGGCGCGATCATCACCTACACGCTCGTCGCCAACCTGCCCGGGCCGACGCGCGGGGTGACGATCGACGATCCGATCCCCGCGGGCACCGCCTATCTCGCCGACAGCCTCGCGCTCGACGCGGTCGCGCTGAGCGATCGCGCCGACGCCGACCCCGGCACCGCGGATGCGGCCGCGATCCACGTCCGGCTCGGCGATCTCGCCGCGGCGGGCAGCCATACCGTCCAGTTCAGTGTGAAAATCTTGTGAGGAGACCTGCCATGTACCTGCGTTCGAAAGCTTTTCTTGTAATAACCGGCCTGCTTGCGGCCCCCGCTTTCGCGGCGGGGCCGCTTCAGGTCACCGCCAAGGTGCTGACCGAGCAGAAGACCCGCGCGCCCGATGGCAGCGTGCGCGTCGCGCTCGTGCCCGCACGAAAGGTCGTGCCGGGCGACCGCGTGATCTTTGTGCTCGGCTATCGCAACACCGGCAGCCAGCCGATCGGCAACATCGTGCTCGACAATCCGGTGCCCGCGGCGATCGCGTATCGCGGCCCGTCGCAGAGCTCGGCCGCGCCCGACGTGTCGGTCGACGGCAAGACCTATGGCCCGCTCGCGACGCTGCGCGTCCGCCTTGCGGACGGCGCGACGCGCGCCGCCGCGCCCGACGATGTCACCAGCGTGCGGTGGCGCCTCGCCAACACCGTGCCGGCCGGAGCGCAAGGGCAGCTCTCTTTCCAGGCCATTCTCAAATAACCTTTTTTACTGAAGCGTAGAACTAACAGGGAGTGAAGATTGTGAAGCGTACCACTTACGGATTCCTCTTGGCCGGCACCGCGACGGTGTTGGCCTCCGGCGCGGCCCATGCCCAGACCGCGGCGCAAAACACCACCGCGGGGACGACGGTCAGCAATACCGCCTCGGTCACCTACAGCGTCAACGGCACGACGCAGACGACCAACTCGACCACGGCGAGCTTCGTCGTCGATCGCAAGGTCAATTTCACCGTGATCCGCGACCAGACCGGGGCGACGCAGGTCAATTTGAGCCAGACCGGCGCCTATACCAGCTTCAAGGTCACCAACACGACCAACGGCACGCAGGATTTCCTGCTCAATGCCTATCAGACGGGCATCGTCGGCGGCCTGCTCACCGGGACCGACGATTTCGACCTGACCAACGTCAAGATCTATGTCGATTCGAACAGGAACGGGACCTACGACCCCGGCGTCGATACGGCGACGTTCATCGACGAGCTTGCCCCCGACGCCTCGATCGAAGTGTTCATCGTCGGCGATATTCCCTCGACCGCGACGATCAACCAGGCCGACGTCGCGCTCCAGGTCATCGCAGCCGGCGGCGGCGCCACGGGTACGCAAGGCACCGCGCTGGTTGCGACCGACCTCAACCTCGGCAATGCCGACAATACCGTCGACGTGGTGTTCGCCGATGGCGACAGCGACGGGCTCGGCGTCGACATCGCGCGCAACGGACAGGGCTGGGCCTACGCCTCCTATGCGATCGGCACGCGCAACGTCGCGCTCACGGTCAACAAGACCGCGCTGATCCTGTCCGATGGCGTCAACGCCGCCAACCCCAAGGCGCTGCCCGGCGCGGTGGTGCAATATTGCATGCTCGCCAACAATGCGACGCTCACCGCGGCGGCGAACGGCGTTGTCATCACCGATCCGATCCCGGCCAACACCACCTATGTGCCGGGCTCGCTCGCGATCGGTCTGCCGGGGGGAACCTGCACATTGCTGCCGACGATCACGGCGCCCTTCACGGGGAGCTATGACACGCCGACCAACGCGATCATCGCCAATCTCGGCACGGTGATCGGCGGCGGCACCGTCGCGGTCTCGTTCCGGGTGACGATCAACTAGCCCCGGCTTCCCACCACTACGACCAAGGAGACCGTGCTTCGGCGCGCAGGGAGTCCTGCGCGCCGGAGACTCCCGGCCTATGCTCCATTCGCGCGCCCTTTCCGCCTTCGCCGCCCTGCTCGGGCTGGCGTCCGTCGCCCCCGCGACGGCGCAGGATGTCGCGCGCATCTCGAACATCGCGACGCTCGGCTTCGATGCGCCGAACGGCCGGCAGTCGGTGGCGTCCAACGCCGTCGCCGTTGATGTCGATCGCACGAAGCGCCCGACCGCGCTCAGTTTCCGCCTGCTGCCCGTGGGCTATCAACTCACCGGCCTGTCGTGCCAGACGACGCCGACGCTCCAGTTCACCCCCGCACCGATCGATGCCGCGACGCTCGCCGCGGCGCCGCCGCTCAAGGCGCTCGACACCAATATCCCGTTGATCCTGGTGCTCGAAAACCCCGGCGGCAATCGCGATCCGCTCAAGCGCGAACAGGCGATCATCTCCGTCTCGACCGAAAGCTATGCCGGTCGCGTCACGCTGCTCGAGACCGGCCCCGATACCGGCGTCTTCGCCGGCGGCGTGCCCGAGGCGGGAAGCGATCCCACGACCGCGCCCTGCGATCCGACGCGCGTGCGCGGCGAGCATTTGACGCTGAGCTTCGCCGAGGACGCGTATAGCTATGGCTCGACCAATTCTGTGCTGGTCGACCCGGCGGGCTATGTCTTTGATTCGGCGAGCGGAGCCCTGATCGACGGGGTCCGCGTGACCTTGCTCGACGGCAACGACCAGCCGGCCACCGTGTTTGGCGACGACGGCATCAGCCGCTATCCGTCGAGCGTCGTCAGCGGCGCGTCGGCGACCGATGCGAGCGGGCGGACCTATGCCTTCCCGCAGGGCAATTATCGCTTCCCTTATGTCGCGCTCGGGACGTATCATCTCAAGATCGAGCCGCCGACGCCCTATGTCGCGCCCTCGACCAAGACGCCCGCCGAGCTGGCGGCGATCAAGGACCCGCAAGGGGCGAGCTTCCTGATCAACGACGGGTCGTTCGGTCGCGCCTTCACGCTGGCGACGTCCGATCCCTTCTATGTCGACGTGCCCGTCGACCGCGTCGGCGACACCAGCCTGTTGCTGACCAAGACTGCCTCGGTGCGCGAGGCGTCGCCGGGGGATTTCGTGCAATATCGCGTCACGCTCGCCAATCGCGGGCGCGATGCCGCGCTCCGTGTCCATCTGACCGACATCCTGCCGCCCGGGCTGCGCTACGAACGCGGCTCGACGCGTGGGTCTGACGAGCCGGCCGTGTCGAGCGACGGGCGGCGGCTCGATTTCACCGTTCCCGCGGTCGCGGGCGGGGCGACGCTCGACGTGCGCTATGTCGTCACGATCGCGCCTGGCGCGCCGGCGGGCGAGGCGGTCAATCGCGTGCTCGCCTCGGGCAATGCCGGCGCGACGAGCAACGAAGCCGCGGCGGCGGTGCGGATCACCCCGCTGCTGTTCACCGACGGCTTCACGCTGATCGGCCGCGTCACCGAGGGCGGCTGCGGCGACCCCGATCGCGGGCGCAAGGGCATCCCCGGGATCCGCCTGCTGCTCGAGGACGGCACCTATGTCGCGACCGACCGCGACGGCTATTACCATGTCGAGGGTATCCGGCCGGGCCGCCACGTCGTCCAGATGGACACGAACAGCATCCCGCCATCCTATCAGCCGGTGGCGTGCGACAGCGACACGCGCACCGCGGGCAGCGCGATCTCGCGCTTCGTCGAGGCCGAGGGCGGCCTGCTCAAGCGCGTCGACTTCCAATTGCGCCCGACCGGCGTGAAGGCCGCGACCGCCGAGGCGCTGCCGATCAGCGTCGCGAGCAGCGCCTATGCCGCGGGCGACCGCGACTGGATGGCGGGCGAGCAACCGGGCGTGGCGTTGCTGTTCCCGACCCCCGACTACAACCCGCGCGCGCCGGTCACGCGCGTCGTCGTCAAGCATCTGCCGGGGCAGCGCGTCGCGCTTTCGGTCAATGGCGAGCTGGTCGATCCGCTGCTGTTCGACACGACCGACGTCAATCCCGAGAAGACGATCGCGCTCGCGCGCTGGTCGGGGATCGCGCTGAAGGACGGCGACAATAGCATCGAGGCGCGTGTTCTCGCGGCCGATGGCGGCGTCGTCGCGACGCTGACGCGGTCGGTGCGGTCGGCGAGCCTTGCCGATCGCGCGGTGTTCGTTCCCGCCGCCAGCCGGCTCGTCGCCGATGGCATGACGCGCCCGCTGATCGCGGTGCGTGTCACCGACCGGACCGGGCATCCGGTGCGCGACGGCACGCTCGTCCCGTTCAAGGTCGACCAGCCCTATACCGCCGCGATCGAGGTCGAGCTCGACCAGGCGCGCCAGCTCGCCGGCAAGGGGCGCGCGCAGACCACTGCGCGGGTCACCGGCGACGACGGTCTCGCCTTCATTGCGCTCCAGCCGACCACCCACGCCGGCGCGGTCCACGCCGTGATCAGCCTGACGCAGGAAAAGACGGTGCGGACGAGCGACGTGCGCGCCTGGCTCGCCGCCTCGACGCGCGACTGGGTGGTGGTCGGCTTCGGCGCGGGGACGATCGGCTATGACACGCTCTCGACGCGGACGCGCGCGCTGCCGCCGGGGATGCGCGGCGGCGTGGTCACCGACGGCCAGCTCGCTTTTTACGCCAAGGGGCGGATCAAGGGATCGTGGCTGATGACGCTCGCCTATGACAGCGACCGCAAGATCGACCGTAGCCGCGGGCTGCTCGGCCAGATCGACCCCGATCGCTATTACACCGTCTATGGCGACGGCAGCGCGCAAGGCTATGACGCGGCGACGCAGCGCAAGCTCTATCTGCGGCTCGAGCGGCGCAACCTCTACGCGCTGCTCGGCGATTTCGAGACCGGGCTGACCGACGCGCAGCTGACGCGCTACAGCCGCACGCTCAACGGCGTGAAGGCCGAATATCAGGGCAACCGGCTGATGTTCAGCGCGTTTGCCGCCAATACCGACCAGCTCCATGGCCGCGACGAGATCCAGGGCAACGGCCTGTCGGGGCCGTATCGCCTGTCGGGCCGCAACATCGTCCCCAACAGCGACCAGCTGCGGCTCGAAGTGCGCGACCGGATCCGGCCCGACCGGATCCTCACCAGCACGCAGATGACGCGACACATCGATTACGACATCGACCCCGCGGCGGGCACGATCCGCTTCCGCGAGCCGATCCTCGGGCGCGATGCGTCGCTCAACCCGGTGTTCATCGTCGTCGATTACGAGACCGAAAGCACGCTGCGCAAGCTCGCCGCAGGGGGCCGCGCGACGACGCGGCTGGCGGGGGGCAGGGTGCAGCTCGGCGCGAGCGTGCTGCGCGACGCGACGGTCGGCAACGGCACCGTCGTCGGGATCGACCTCAAGGCGAAGCCCACCGTCGACAGCGAGATCCGCGCCGAATATGCGGCGGGCGGGGCGAGCGGGATCGGCGCGGGCCGCGCCTGGCTGGGCGAGGCAGAGCTGCACCGCGGCGGGGTCGACGTGCTGGTCTATGGCCGCAGCCAGGACCAGGCGTTCGGGCTCGGCCAGCAGAACGTCGTCGAGGCGGGAACGCGCAAGTTCGGGATCGACGGGCGCGTCGCCTTGAACAGCAAGCTTTCCATGACGCTGACCGCGTGGAACGCCGTCCAGCTCGATGGCCCCGGCGCGCGCAATGCCGCCGAGGCGCGGCTCGAATATCGCCGCGCGACGGGCACGCTGTTCGTCGGCGGCACCTTTGCCGACGATACCGGCATCGACGGGCAGGCGCGGCATTCGCGACTGCTCACGCTGGGGGGCACACAGGCGCTGTTCGGCGGCAAGCTCGAGCTCGGCGCACAGGCGCAGGTCGCGCCCGGCGGCGATCGCGCGAGCGTCGATTTCCCATTGCGCCAACAGCTCACCGCGGCGTGGCGCGTGCGCGACGGCATCCGTCTGCTCGGCGGCTATGAATATGCGCAGGGCAAGGATTTCACGGTGGGCACCGCGCGCCTCGGGTTCGACGTCGCGCCGTGGACGGGGGCGAAACTGATGTCGACGCTCAACCAGCAGGCGATCGGCGAGAACGGCCAGCGCACCTACGCGCAATACGGCCTCGCCCAGTCGCTGCCGATCGGCAAGCGCTGGACGATCGATGTCACGCTCGATGCCAGCACCACGGTGCGCGGCAAGGTGCCGACCGGCGCGTTCATCGACGCCTTCGCCAGCACCGCCAACGGCGCGACCGCGGGGACGTATCAGAACGACGGCGACTATGTCGCGGCGACGGTCGGCGCGGGGTATCGCGCCGAGCTCTGGTCGCTCCACGGCCGGCTCGAGCATCGCCGCTCGGATCGCGACGTGCGCTGGACGGCCACCGGCGATTTCCTGCGGACGCTCGGCCAGGGGCGGACGCTCGCGGCGGGGATCCATTATGCTGCGCTGACCGACCGGCTGGGCGCCTCGGCCGCCTCGCTCACCGCCGATCTGGCGCTCGCGCTGCGGCCGCAGGACAGCCGCTGGTCGGTGCTCGAGCGGCTGCAGTTCCGCCAGGAACATGCCGATGCCGGGATCGACAGCAGCAACGTCCTCGCCGTGTCGTCTTATGGCGGCGGCTTCCAGGGGACGCTCCGCGTGATCAACAATCTCGCGCTCAATTATCGCACGGGCAATGAGGGGCGCGGGCATGGGCTCGAAGCGACCGTCTATTACGGCTCGAAATGGGTGCGCGGCAGCTTCGGCAGCGACGATTATACCGGCTATGTCGATGCGATCGGCGTCGATGTGCGCAAGGATGTCGGGCGTCGCTTCGATATCGGGGTGCAGGCGTCGGCGCAGCATGCCTGGGAGCGGGGGGTGGTGTCGTACAGTTATGGCCCGACGATCGGCGTTTCGCCGGCCGCCAACGTGTGGATCACCGCGGGCTATAACGTCGCGGGCTATCGCGACCGCGATTTCGAGGATGACCGCTATTCGCGCGCCGGAGGCTATGTGACGGCGCGGCTCAAGTTCGACCAGGGCTCGCTCGGGCGCGCGGGGCGTGCGTTGTTCGGGGTGGGCCGGTGATGCGCGCGTCGCTTGCCCGCATCGTCCTGATCGCCGCGTGCGCGCTGACGTGGCCGGGCAGCGCGTCCGGCGCAGACCTCACCGCCACCAAGACCGCGACCGTAGTGTCCGATCCGCTGGGCAATGCGGCGCCCAAATCGCTTCCCGGCGCGGTGGTCGAATATAAGGTGCTGTTCACCAACCCGGTCGGCAATACGACCAATACGGTCAACGCGCTCCAGATCGACGACGTGCTGCCGACGAGCGTCGTGCTGCGGGTGGCCGATCTCGTCGGCGGCGCGGGGCCGATCGAGTTCGCCGATGGCGGATTGGTCGGCTTGCTCGGCAGCGGATTGACCTGCCCGTACGTCTCGCTTGCCAGCACGACCGATTGTTTCGATTTCTACGACGGCAGCAGCTGGGCCTATGTCCCGACGCCCGACGCCAACGGCTATGACGCGCGGGTCCGCGCGATCCGGATCAAGCCGCGCTCGAGCTTCAAGGTGCTCGGCAGCTTCCAGATCCGCTATCGCGTCAAGATCCGCTGACGGAAGCAGAGGGCGGCCCAGCGCCTGGGGCTCAGGGTTTCCCGGCGATCGGACTGCGCGCACCGGGCGGACGGGCGGCATAGAAGGCCGCGACCGCGTCGATGTCGCCGTCGCCCAGCCGATGCGCGATCGCGACCATCGGATTGCCGCCGACCTTGACCGGACGCGTGCGGAACTGGCGCAGCCGGCCGGCGAGATACAGCCGGTGCTGGCCATCGATCGCCGGAAAGGCCTTCGCCGCCGCCTTGGTGATGTCGTGACAGTCGGCACAACCGCCCAGCCCGCGCGCCGGGATGCCGACCGTCGCGATCCGCCGGCCGCGCGCCAGCACATCGTCACTCGCCGTCGCGCTGTCGGAGCGGTGCTGCGGCTGCGCGCTGTAATAGCTGGCGAGTTGCGCGATCTGGCGGTCGTCGAGCTGCGTCGCGACCGGCTGCATGAAGCCGCTGTGACGCGTGCCGCTGGCATAGTCGGTCAGCGCCTTGCGGATAGAGTCGGGCTTGAGGATCGCGATGTTGGGAATCGCGCCGCCGTCGCGCCCGCTGCCGCCATCGGTATGGCAGCGCGAACAGGTCTTGGTCACCGCGCCGTCGATCGAGAAGGTGTCGAACCCGATCGCGGGATGGGTATAGCTGCTCTCGAGCGGCCATTCGTCGGAATGCGCGAAGCTGTAGGGTCGTTTGGCAAAGCTGTCGCCGAGCGGACCGACCGCGGCCGAGTCGGGCGTCTTGAGCGCGTCGCCATAAGCGAGCGCGCGATATTGCGCGGTGGTCAGCTTGGGCAGCGCTTGCAGGAACGCCACGATCGACCAGATCTCGTCGTCGCGGTCCTGCGCCGGATAGGCCGGCATGCCGCTATATTTGACGCCGTGCTTGACGATGTAGAACAGTTCCGACGCGCGGAAAGTCGCGGCCTCGCGCACCAGATATTGCGGCCGCGGGCGCATCGACAGCACGATCGGGTTCTGCCCGAGCCCGGGTCCGCCGTGACAATGCGCGCAGGCGGTGCCGTAATATCCCGCGCCCTTGGCGATCAGCGCGACGTTCGCGAGGTCGGTCGGTGCGGTGATGTCGGCCGCGTGGTGCGCGGTCGAGCGCTGGAAGGCGTAGTGCAGCAGGCGCGCCCAGCCTTCCGGATGCGGAGTGGAGGCGGCGAGGTTGGCCACGCCGCTGACGAGGATCACCACCGCGAGCAGGCCGCCGGCGGCCCCGGCGAGGAGGAAGGGCCCGACCCATTGGGTCCAGCGCACCGGAAAAAGCGTTACGATCCAACGTTTCGGAAATCCCGATCTCGCCATCCGTGCCTCTGAACGTCGCCCGCGATGGCTAAAGACTCGCTGCCGGGTTGAAAGTTCCGACTGCGCCCGATCGGCGGCAGGAGCTCGCAGAAGCGCGCTGGCGCGGCCGCTCCTAAACCCTTTCGGCGGATCGTTTTTCCGTCGCGGGCAGGCGGGCTCGTTCCTGTCCAGACTGTTTTCGCACGCTCGCGATCACCGCGATCAACCCGAGCGCCGATGCCGCCGCGCCGGCGAGCGCCACGGCGGGATAGCCCAGACCGGCCGCGATCACCCCGCCGCCGAGCGCGGCGCCGATCGCATTGCCAAGATTGAACGCGCCGATATTCATCGCCGAGGCGAGGTTGGGCGCGTCGGCGGCGGCATGCATGACCCGGACCTGCAGCGGCGGGACCAGCGCGAAGCTCGCAACGCCCCACAGGAAGACCAGCACCGCGGTCGGCGCCTTGAACGGCATCAACACCGCGAAGGCGACCAGGATCAGCGCGAGCAAAGTCAGCGTGACGATCAGCGTCCGGTCGACCGAACGATCGGCATAGCGACCGCCGAGCCAGTTTCCGACCGTCAGCCCGACGCCGTACGTCACCAGCATCGCCGTGACGAAGCCGAGCGAGGCCTGCGTCGCTTCGCGCAGGATCGGCGTGATGTAGGTGAATACCGTGAACATCGCGCTCGCCCCGACCGCTGTCAGGCCGAGCGCCGCGAGGACCGGGCCGCGCGTGAGCACGCGCAGCTCCGCCATCGCATCGCTGTCGCTCGGCGCCGGCAGCGCGGGCAGCGTCAGCCTGAGCGCCGCCATCGTGATGACGCCCAGCGCGGAGACGCCCCAGAACGACGCGCGCCAGCCGAGATGCTCGCCCGCCCAGGTCGCGAGCGGGACGCCGACCACGTTGGCGATCGTCAGGCCCATGAACATCGCCGCCACCGCGCCCGCGCGGCGCTCGGCGGGCACGAGGCTGGCGGCGACGACCGAGCCGACCCCGAAAAAGGCGCCGTGGTTGAGCGAGGTCAGGATCCGCGCCGCCAGCAGCATGCCGTAACTGCCCGACAGCGCCGCCAGCAGGTTGCCCGCGGTGAAGATGCCGGCCAGCAGAATGAGCAGCGTCCGCCGCGGCACGCGCCCGGTCGTCAGCGTCATCAGCGGCGCGCCGATCACCACCCCGAGCGCATAGGCGCTGATCAGCAGGCCGGCGCTCGGGATCGAGACGCCGAGATCGCCCGCGATCACGGGCAGCAGCCCCATCGGCGCGAACTCGGTGACGCCGATGCCGAACGCGCCGATCGCGAGCGCCAGCAAGCCTGGATTGCATTTCATCGTCTGTTCCTCAGACCAGCGGCGGGTTCAGCCGCGCGAAGCCCTGCTGCTGGTGATACGGTGTGTGGGGGTAGGGCGGCAGCACCGCGCTCGCCGCATCGAGCAGCGCGACCTGTTCGGGCGACAGGGCCCAGCCGACCGCACCGAGATTGTCGCGCAATTGCGCTTCGGTGCGCGCACCGATGATCACCGAGGAGACCGTCGGGCGGCGCAGCAGCCAGTTGATCGCGACCTGCGGCACGCTCCTGCCGGTCTCGGCGGCGATCGCCTCGAGCGCGTCGATCACGCGGTAGAGCTGCTCCGGCTCGACCGGCGGCGCGAACTGTTCGGTGTCGTGCAGGCGGCTGCCCGCGGGGATCGGCCGGTTGCGGCCGATCCTGCTGGTCAAGCGTCCCCAGCCGAGCGGGCTCCACACCAGAGCGCCGACGCCCTGGTCGAGCCCGAGCGGCATCAGATCGGCCTCATAAGCGCGGCCGATCAGCGAATAATAGACCTGGTGCGCGACGAGGCGCGGCCAGCCGTTGCGCTCGGCGATCGCTTGCGCCTTCATCAGCTGCCAGCCGGGATAGTTGGACACCCCGGCGTAGCGCACCTTCCCCGCGGCGATCAGCTGGTCGAGCGTGCCCATCACTTCCTCGGCCGGCGTCGAGGCGTCGAGCGCGTGGAGCTGGAGCAGGTCGACATGATCGGTCCCGAGCCGCCGCAGCGACGCCTCGACCGCGCGGATCAGCCGTGCGCGCGACGCGCCCCAGTCCTGCGGTCCGTCGCCCATCGGCAAGCCGGTCTTGGTCGAGATCAGCACCGCGTCGCGCCGGCCCTTGATCGCGGCGCCCAGCACCGTTTCCGACGCGCCGTCCGAATAGACGTCGGCGGTGTCGAACAGCGTGACGCCGGCCTCGAGGCAGATATCGACCAGCCGTCGCGCTTCGGTTTCGTCGCTCCGGCCCCAGGCGCCAAACAACGGCCCGGTGCCGCCGAAGGTCGCGGTGCCGAAGCTCAACGCCGGGACCCGCAGGCCCGATGCTCCCAATTGCCGATAGTCCATGCGCGCTTCCTAATTGCTCCGTCGGTGCATAGATGGCGCGTATGGCGGCGCGCGATAAGCCAGTGACGGTGCGAAGGACTTTTGACATGGATGCAAAGGCCGGGATGGGCGCGGATCGCGCGCGATCGCTCGAGGTGTTCGCGGCGGTGATGCGCGAAGGCAGCTTTTCCGCCGCCGGGCGGACGCTGGGCCTGACGCCCTCCGCCGTCGCGCGGTCGATCGACCGGATCGAGGCGCGGCTCGGCGTGCGCTTGCTGTTGCGGTCGACGCGGGCGCTGACGCCGACGGTGGAGGGGCAAGCCTATCTCCAGACCGCGCGGCGCATTCTCGCGGATCTCGACGATGCCGAGCGGCAACTCGCCGATCAGGGCGCCCCGCGCGGGCGATTGCGGATCAGCGCCGCGCTATCGCACGGGCGGCTCCGCATCGTCCCGCTGCTCGGCGCGTTCGCCGCGCTGTATCCGCATATCCTGATCGACATCGCGCTCAGCGACGGCATCGTCGATATCGCCGCCGGGCAGGCCGACGTCGCGATCCGCTTCGGCGCGCTGGCCGACAGTCTGCTGACCGCGCGCAAGCTCGGCGAAAGCGGCCGGGTGATCGTCGCGGCGCCGGAGTATCTGGCGCGGCACGGCACGCCGGCGGTCCCCGAGGACCTTCACGCGCACAATTGCCTCAACTTCAACTTCCGCCGCGCCGAACCGATCTGGCCGTTCCGCCGCGGCGGCGCGGACATCGTCCTGTCGGTAAAAGGCAATATCGAGGCCAACAATGGCGAGACGCTCGGCCAGCTCGCCGCCGCCGGGGTCGGCGTGGCGCGGGTCGGGGCGTTCAGCGTGGTCGACGACATCGCCGCCGGGCGGCTGGTGCCGATCCTCGAGGACTTCAATCCCGGTGACGTCGAGCTCATCCATGCGGTGTTCGTCGGCGGGAGCCAGACCCCCGCGCGAGTCCGCGCGTTCGTCGATTTCCTGTCGGAACGTCTCGGCGAATGACGCAAGCGCGGGATCGATCGATCCCCGGTGCAGATCATTCCGGATAGCGTCGCAGCGTCTGCCGGATGTCGCCGGGCCGCGCGGGCGACCCGGCATTGTTGACCGGATGCGCGATCGTGCCCTTTCCGCCGCCGAGCGAAATCGTCGTGACGTCGCCGATCCGCACGCCGGGCGTATCGGGCACTTCGATCGCGCTCGCCAGCACGATCGAGGGATCCGCGGTGAAGTTTGCGTACACGCCCAACCCGACCGCTGCGTGGCGGCGGACGTGGTCCGCAACCTTGTATGCCGCCCAGCCCCGGTTGGAATCCGCGCGCCACGCGCGCTGGCTTGGCGGGTCATAGGGAAGTTCGTTCTGGTAGAAGAAGGTGCGGCCGTTCTCGCCGTTCCACAGCGTCTGCCAGCCCTGAAAATGTTCGACGAACAGGCCATAGCAGGTCACGTCGTCGCCATTGACGACGAGCCCGTGCTCGCCGCGGCTTTCGGCCCAGCCGACATGCACGCGGCCGCCCTCGCGATCGCCATGATCGGCGCGCCAGATCCACAGATGATCGCCGATCACGTGATCGCTGTTGATCTCGAGGCACGTCCCGACATTGCCGACCGCCGCCCCGCCGACGCGGAAGAAGACATCGGCCAGCAGCGTCGGATTGGCGTGGTGATCGCCGCGCGCGCCCTTTGGTCCCACCTGCAGCAGGACCGGCGAGATTTGCGCGCCGGCGTCGATCAGCACGCCCGCGAGCGACACGCCGGGCACGTCGTCGATCAGCATCGCCGCATTGCCGGCTTCGGCCAGCAGCGTCGCCAGACCCAGCCCGAGCACGATCGTATCGGCGCGGCGCACGCGGATCGGTTCGCGCAGCCGATAGACCCCGGGGGTGAGCAGCAGGTGGCGGCCGCTCGCCAGCGCGCGGTTGATCGTCGCGATCGGCGTGGTCGGATCGGCGACGAGGAAGCGATCGAGCGACACGCTGCGGCCCGCTTGCTGTCCGTGCCACGAGACCCCGGTGACCGCCTGGCGCAGCGCCGGAACGAACACGGCCCAGGTGCCATCGGGTCGGACGTGCAGGAACGGCTTTTCACGGATGACCGGGATCATCGGGAGCGTGGTGTACGGCGGCTCGGGGAAGCTGGTCGGCGGGGCGCCGGCGACGCCGATGAACATCATGTTCCAATTCGCGCCCCGCCAGCCGCCGAGCTCGGAGCTGCGGGTAAACCATTGTTGCTGCGTGCCCGAGCGCACCACGCCCTCGACATGGCAATCGGCCATGAAACCCCCGCTCGACCAGCCGCCATCGTCGAGCGCGAGGTCGCCGACGAGGTGCATGCGACGGTAGGGTGCCGCCTGCGACACCGCCCAGCAATCGACGCGATCGGGCGGTCGCACCGCCATGTTCTCGACCGATCGCCAGAAATTGACCAGCGCCATGCCGTTTGCCCAATCGGCCTCGGCATGGACATGGCCGGCGACGGTGACCGCGTCGGGTTCGAGGCCAAGCCCCGCGACTTGCGTGAAGAAGCCGACGTTGATGTCGAGCGTGTGGACGCCCGGCTTGAGCAGCACGGCATAGCGACGATCGGTGAAGTGCGCGCGTTCCTGCTGCGCGAACCAGCCGTCGATCCGCGCCTGTGCGCCCGGCATGCCAGGATCGACGATCAGCACGTTCGGCCCGAGATCCGGATCGCGCGGTGCGGGCATGGGGCGTGCCGCGACCCTGGTCGCGCCCATCGCGGCGATGCCAGCCAGAACGCCGCGGCGTGTCGTTCCTCTCGTCAAACTCTCGTCCTTTTCGCGTCGCAGGATCTCGCTATCGTCCAATCCTAATCCACCGCGACGGGCAATGGCCACCGCCAACCCTCGCGCTTTTCGCGGCATTTTGCTGGTGGTCTCGGACGCGGTCGAGCTTTAAGCCGGTGCGACAATCGGTTGCCAAGAGCGGGATGAGGTGAAGCGGTGACGAGTGTCGTGACGCTGTTCGCGCAGGCGGTGAGCCTGGCTGCGACCAATTATGCGGTCGACGTGCCGATGCGCGCGCCGCCGACGCGCCCGGCCTTCGCCGACGAGTTCGACGGCGCGATCGACGCTTCGCGCTGGCGCTTCGACACCACGCGCAATCGTCGAGGCTGGGCCAATCACGAGCTGCAATATTACGCCGCCGACCGGCGCGAGAATGCGCGCGTCGAACACGGCGCGCTGGTGATCGAGGCGCGGCGCGAGGCGCTCCGTTCGCGAGCCGATTGGGGCGGGCAGCGGTATAGCTCGGCCAAGCTCGTCAGCCGCGAAGCGCTCGGCTATGGCTTCTACGAGGTCCGCGCCAAGCTGCCGTGCGGCCGCGGCACCTGGCCCGCGATCTGGTTGCTGCCGCAGACCGGGACCTGGCCCGACATGGGCGAGATCGATCTGATGGAGATGGTCGGCTGGCAGCCGAACGTCGTCCATGCGACGCTCCACACCGCCGCGTTCAACCACACACTCGGCACGCAGCGCGGCGCCGAGACCCGCGTCGCGAGCGCCTGCACCGCTTATCATCGCTATCAGCTCGACTGGCAGCCACACAGCATCACGATCGGCGTCGACGGGCATGGGTATATGCGCGTGCGCGACGATCAACCCGGCGGGCATGCCGCCTGGCCGTTCACCGTGCCGTACCAGCTGATCCTCAATCTCGCGGTCGGCGGCGATTGGGGCGGGGTGAAGGGGATCGACGACGCCGCGCTGCCGCAGCGCCTGTCGGTCGATTATGTCCGCTATTGGCGCGCGCAATGACCGCTCCGTCGTTCACGCTCCACCGCGTCGGACGCGAGGCGCAGCCGCTCGTCGTGATCGACGATTTCGCGCCCGACCCCGACGCGCTGCGCGCCGCCGCGATCGCGTCGCGCTTCGGCCCGGCGCTGCAGCATTATCCCGGGATCCGCGCGCCGCTTCCCGACAGCTATTTCCCGACGCAGCGCGCGGTGCTCGCCGACGCGCTCGGCGAACTGCTCGAGCGGCGCGGTGGCGCGAGCCTGGTCGATGCGAGCTTTTCGATCGTGACGACGCCCCCCGATGCGCTCGATATCCGCCAGCGCATCCCGCATTGCGACGCGTTCGGGGCAGACCGGATCGCGCTGGTGCATTATCTCGCGCCCGAGGACGGCGACGGCACCGCGTTCTTCCGCCACCGCTCGACCGGGTTCGAGACGATCGACGCGGAGCGCGCGCCGGTCTTCTTCGGTCAGCTCGACGCCGAGTTCCGCCACGGCGGCCTGCCGCCGGCGCGCTATGTCGCGGGCGACACGCCGTTGTTCGAGCGCACGATGGCGATCGCGGCGCGCTACAACCGGGCGATCGTCTATCCGAGCTTCCTGCTCCACAGCGGGGCGATCGCGCCCGACGCGGTGTTGTCGCCCGACCCGGCGGTCGGGCGGCTGACCGTCACCGCCTTCCTGTCGGTGCGCTAGGGCTTCAGCGTCGCCGCCGTCACCGTCGCGCTCGAGACGAGCGTGCGATCGGTCGCATCGTGTGCGAGCGCGACGCGGTAGCGCCCGCCCGCGATCCGCCAGCCGGGCAGCGCGGGGTCGTAGTCGGCGAGGATGCGCGGTTCGGCGACGAGCGTCACGCGTGTCGTCTGACCCGGCTCGAGCGTCACGCGGCGGAACGCGGCGAGCCGCATCGGCGTCGCCGAGCCTTCGCGCGCGACATAGACCTGCGGCACGTCGGCGCCGGCACGCTTCCCGGTATTGACCACGTCGAAGCTGATGCTGAGCTTCGCGCCGCCCGTCACCACCGGATTGCGATAGGCGAAGCGTGTGTAGCTGAGCCCGTGGCCGAACGCGAAGAGCGGGGTGGCGCGGATCTTCTCGTACCAGCGATAGCCGACATCGGCGCCTTCGACATAGTCGACCGGGAAGCTCGCCAATTGGTGATCGCTGGCATGGCCGGGGTCGGCGGCGGCCTGCGCCTCGGCGCTGGTCAGGCGGTCGAGCCCGACCGGGGCGGCACGCGGGGCTTGCGCCGCGCTCGCCGGGAAGGTGATCGGCAAGCGGCCCGACGGGTTGACGCGGCCGGTCAGGATGTTGGCGATCGCGGGGCCGCCGCGCTGGCCGGGATACCAGGCCTGGAGCACCGCGGGCACTTTCGCCAGCCACGGCATCAGCACCGGGCCGCCGGTTTCCATCACTGCGATCGTCTTGGGTTGTACCGCGGCGACCGCGGCGATCAGATCGTCCTGGCGATCGGGCAGCGACAGGTTGGGCACGTCCTGCGCCTCGGTCGTCCATTGCGTCGCGAACACGATCGCGACGTCGGCGGCCTTGGCGGCGGCAGCCGCGGCGGCGGGATCACGCCCATCGATCCAGGTCACCTGCGCCTGCGGCATCGCGGCGCGGATCGCGAGTAGCGGCGAGGAGGCGTGCCAGGTGACGCGCGCGAACGACGAAGCGGCGCCGCTCGTCAGCGGGATCTCGACCGGCGCACCGCCGACCGAGCGGACCTGGCTCGACCCGCCGCCCGACAGCACACCGACATCGGCACGACCGCCGATCAGCACGACACGCTTGGCGGTGCGCGCCAGCGGGAGCAGGTCGCCATCATTCTTGAGCAGGACGATCCCGGCCTCGGCGGCGCGCTGCGCGACTTCGGCATGCGCGTCATACGGGATCGACTGCGCGTCGCTGGCCGGCGCGTCGTACGTCCCGGTTTCGATCAGCCCGGTCAGATAGCGGACCACCATGTCGTCGAGCCGCGCCATCGGCACACGGCCCGCGGCGATATCGGCTTTCAGCGCATCGGCGAAATAGATCGCGTGATCGAGCTCCTGCCCCGATTCCTGGTCGAGCCCGGCATTCGCCGCCTTGGCGGTCGAATGCACCGCGCCCCAGTCGCTCATCACCCAGCCGCGATAGCCCCAGTCGCGCTTGAGCACGTCGTTCAGCAGATGCGCATTCTCGCACGCCCAGTCGCCATTGACCTTGTTGTACGCGCACATCACCGAGCCCGGCTTGCCGATCTCGATCGCGATCTGGAAGGCGAGCAGGTCGCTCATCCTGAGCGCCGCCTCGCCCATCTTCGCATCGACGACGGTGCGGCCGGTTTCCTGCGCATTGAGCGCGAAATGCTTGATCGTCGAGACGATGTGGTTCGACTGGACGCCCGCGATATGCGCGCCCGCCATCGTGCCGGCGAGCAGCGGATCCTCGCCGAGATATTCGAAATTGCGCCCGTTCCACGGATCGCGCGTCAGGTTGACCCCGCCCGCTAGCAGCACGCTGAAGCGCTTCGCCCGGGCTTCCGCGCCGATCATCACACCGCCGTCGCGCGCGATCGCCGGGTCGAAGGTGGCTGCGGTCGCGAGGCCCGAGGGCAGGGCGGTCGCCACGTCGCCCTTGCGCTGCTCGATCTGGTTGGCGACGCCGAGCGAGGCGTCGCTTTCGCGAATCAGCGGGATCCCGAGATGCGGGATGCCGTCGATATGGCCGGCCGAGGGAATCAGTTCGTTCGCCGTCTTGCCCTTGGCCATTGGCGGGAAGAGGCCGTGGACCAACGCGATTTTCTCGTCGAGTGTCATTTTGGCAACGATCGCCGCCGCACGGGTGCGCGCGTCCTGCGCTCGCGCCTGTGCTGCCGATGGTCGCGCTACCAGCGGAGCGGCGGCGCCGATGCTCGAGAGCAGGGTTGCGCCGAGCAACACGCCGTGAAGTGTTCTAACCATTTCGAAATCCTCCCAAATCTCTCGTCGGAAAGGCACGCGCCGGAGCAGTTTTTCCGCTGCGCTGTGCTGCCGCCTGAGATGCATAGACAGCACATCCTGGGAACGTTCACAACATCGCGTTTCCGCCACTTCGCCGACTTGACAATCCGTCTGCCGCGGAACAAGTGAACGTTCTCAAACAAGAGGGCGCCGGGGTAACGCGCCGATACCAGGGAGGATGACATGGGGGGCTTCAGCACCCGTTTGGCGACGCGTTTGGCGCTGGGCGTATCGACGCTCGCGCTGGCGGGCTATCCGATGATCGCACTGGCGCAGGACGCCGCATCGACGATGGGCAACACCGGTCCGTCGACGACGCAGGACCAGCCGACCAGCACCACGACGACGCAGAGCACCGCGACCACCGACGGCACCGATGCGAGCGGCGACATCGTCGTCACCGGCATCCGCGCCTCGCTGCGCAGCTCGATCAACCTCAAGCGCAACGCGCAGGGCATCGTCGACGCGATCTCGGCCGAGGATATCGGCAAGTTCCCCGACACCAACCTGGCGGAATCGCTCCAGCGCATCACCGGCGTGTCGATCGACCGTTCGAACGGCGAAGGCCAGTTCGTCACCGTCCGCGGCTTCGGCCCCGAATACAACCTCGTCACGCTCAACGGTCGCCAGCTCGCGACCTCGACGATCGGCGACGGCAACGGCGCGCCGGTGTCGCGCTCGTTCGATTTCGCCAATCTCGCGTCCGAAGGCGTCGCCGCGCTCGAAGTTTACAAATCGGGCCGCGCGAGCGTGCCGTCGGGCGGCATCGGCTCGACGATCAACATCCGCACGCCGCGGCCGTTCGACAAGCCCGGCATCCGCGGCTCGCTGTCGGCGCGCGGGGTGATCGACACGTCGCAGAACGGCGGCAAGGACGTGACGCCCGAAGTGTCGGGCATCTTCTCCGACACCTTCGCCGACGATCGCATCGGCGTGCTCGTGCTCGGCTCGTTCCAGGAGCGGCATTTCAGCGCGAACCAGGCCAATGTCGGCTTCCGCGACGGCTATCTCGGCGCCGAGAACAATTGGGGTTCGCTCGCGCAACCCGGCGACCCGCGTGCCGCCAACATCACCAACCGTCCGGGTGCGACTGACGTCTATCAGGTGCCGCAGAATGCGGGCTATGACGTCGTCAACGGCAAGCGCCAACGCATCAACGGGCAGGCGGTGCTGCAGTTCAAGCCGACCGACACGCTGACCGCGACGGTCGATTACACCTATTCGCGCAACACCGTCGATATTCGCGATAACAGCGTCGGCATCTGGTACAATCACAACGACACGTCGAGCTCGTGGACCAACGGACCGGTCGCCGGCCCCAACTTCTACACCGAGCGGTTCGGTGCGGCGGAGACCAAGGATCTGGCCTATTCGGCGTCGCAGACCTCGGCGCGCAGCGAGAACAAGGCGATCGGCGGCAATCTGACCTGGAAGGGGCCGGGCGGCGTCACCGTGGTGCTCGACGTCAACCACTCGACCGCGACCTCGAAGCCCAACAGCCCGTACGGCAACAGCAATTCGGTCGGCACGGCGGTGTTCGGCATCCAGAATCAAACGGTCAATTTCCAGAACCAGCTGCCCGTCATCTCGTACAACATGTATTCGGGCATCGATCCGCTCAATGCCGCGAACATCGTCCCGACCGGCAATGCGTTCCGCAATTCCTATTTCCGCGACGAGATCAACCAGATCCAGCTGAAGGGGCATTACGACCACAGCCACGGCTTCCTCGAGAGCCTCGACTGGGGCGTGCAATATACCGAGAACAAGGTCCGCTCGGCCTATAGCGTGCTGCAGAACGACACCTGGGGCGGCACCGGCGGCGACAGCGCGGCGCAGCGTGCCGCGGCGGCGGCGTTGCTGCCCGACAGCCTGTTCGCGCTGACCAGCATTCCCGACAAATTCTCCGGGATCAGCGGCGCCAATTCGCCGGACATCGTCAAGTCGTTCTACACGTTCGATTTGCCGAGCGTCGTCAAGCTGCTCGACCAGGCGTACAAGATCTGCGGCGGCAACGGCCAGTGCCTGATTCCGTACACGACCGATTCGCGCGTGCACGAAAAGACGATCGCGCCGTACTTCCAGTTCAACGGCAAGTTCGACGTCTTCTCGATCCCGGGCCATGTCATCGGCGGCCTGCGCTATGAGACGACCGACGTCAGCGCGACCGCGCTGGTGCCGGCCCCGTCGGGCGCACGACAGAATTCGCAGAACGAGTTCAACATCCTGTTCAACGGGACCAGCTTCACCACGTTCAAGGGCAGCTATCAGAACTGGCTGCCGTCGGTCGATTTCGACATCGAGCCGACCGACACGATCAAGCTGCGCGCGTCGTACAGCCATACCATCACGCGCGCGGATTATGGCAGCCTGCAGGGCGGCCGCCGGCTCGACACGCTGTTCCGCGTCGGCGGCGGCACCGGCTCGGTCGGCAATCCCAACCTGATCCCGTTCAAGTCGAAGAACATCGATCTGTCGGCGGAATGGTATTACAACAAGGAGAGCTACATCTCCGTCGGCTATTTCCACAAGAATGTGTCGAACTATATCAGCAGCACCGTGGTCAACCAGACGATCCCGGGGATCACCTCGCCGACCACGACTTTCAACGGCGTGACGCAGAACGGCCCGCGCTATCAGGCGGCGCTCAATGCACTCGGGGCGAATGCGACCTATGCGCAGATCCGCGACTATATCGGCGCCAATTATCCCGGCGGCGTGGTCAACGGGACGATCGTCGCGCAGCCGAACGATCCGCTGGTCAATTTCGTGATCACGACGCCGTTCAACAGTGCGCAGACCGCCAATGTCGACGGGTTCGAATTCGCGATCCAGCATAGTTTCTGGAACACCGGGTTCGGCACGATCCTCAACTACACGATCGTCCGCGGCAACCAGAACTACAACAACCGCCTGCCGGCGAGCGTCTCGCAATTCGCGATCACGGGTCTGTCGGACAGCGCCAACGCGGTGCTGTTCTACGACAAGAACGGGCTGCAGGCGCGTGCCGCGTATAACTGGCGCAAGGGGTATCTGGCGGGCGCGGGGGTCAACCCAACCTACATCAATACTTACGGCCAGCTCGACGTCAGCGCGAGCTATGCGCTCACCAAGAACATCTCGGTGTTCGTCGAGGGGATCAACGTCAACAGCGAGGATCGCAGCGGGCATCTGCGTTCGGACCGCAACATCACGTTCGTGACCAAGCAGGACCCGCGCTATTCGGCGGGCGCGCGGATCACCTTCTAGCATCGCGAAAAGCGCCACCCTCGCAATGCGAGGGTGGCGCTTTTCGGGTCCGCACGGCACAAGCGCTGTCGAACGGGTCCGCGCGGACGGACCACCAACAGGACGGGCCAATTGGATACGGCCATCACCAATGTCGTCATCGTCGGCGGCGGCACCGCGGGCTGGCTGGCCGCCTGTCGGATCGCCGCGGCGGCTCGGCCGAGCGCGGCGCAGCCGATCACCGTCACGCTGGTCGAATCGCCCGACGTGGCGACGATCGGCGTCGGCGAGGGCACTTGGCCGACGATGCGCGCCACGCTCGAGCGGATCGGGATCGGCGAGGCCGAGTTCTTGCTGGCGTGCGATGCGTCGTTCAAGCACGGCTCGCGCTTTCGCGGCTGGGCGACCGGCGCGGCCGACGATGTCTATTTCCATCCCTTCACCCCGCCCGCCGAAGCCGACGCACGCGCGCTGCTGGCCGTCTGGCAGGCCGAGGCCGCAGGTGCCGCCTTTGCCGACGCCGTGACGCCGCAGCCGCACGTGGCCGGGCAGGGCCTGGCGCCGCGCCAGCGGGCGATGCCCGATTATGCGGGGGCGTTGAACTATGGCTATCATCTCGACGCGGGCAAGCTCGCGGCGCTGCTGCGGCAGCACGCGACCGAGCGGCTCGGGGTGCGGCATCTGCGCAATCATGTGATCGCGGTCGATCGCGCGGAAGACGGCGACGTGATAGCGGTGCGGACGCGCGACCATGGCGCCGTCGCGGGCGATCTGTTTCTCGATTGCACCGGCCATGCGGCGCTGTTGGTCGGCGACGTGCCGTTCGTCGACCGGAGCGACGTGCTGTTCAACGATCGTGCGCTGGCGGTGCAGGTGCCCGTCGCCGCCGACAGCCCGATCGCCGCGCAGACCGACGCGACCGCACATGCGGCGGGCTGGATCTGGGACATCGGGCTGCCGACCCGGCGCGGCGTCGGGTGCGTCTATTCCTCCGCGCATATGAGCGACGATGCGGCGCTGGCGACGCTGACCGCGTATCTCGGGACGACCGCGCCGATCGCGCCGCGCCGGCTGACCTTTCGATCGGGGCACCGGGCGGAATTCTGGCGCGGCAATTGTCTTGCGGTCGGGCTGTCGGCGGGGTTCCTCGAACCGCTGGAAGCCTCGGCGATCGTCACGATCGAGCTGACGCTCGACGCGCTGCTCGACGACTGGCCGACGCGCGAAACGATGCCGCTGACGGCGGCACGGTTCAACCGGCTGTTCCGCTATCGCTGGGACGGGATCGTCGAATTCCTCAAGCTGCACTATGTGCTCAGCCGACGCGACGAGCTTTATTGGCGGGATCATCGCGATCCTGCGTCGATCCCGCCGCGGCTCGCCGAACTGCTGGCGCTGTGGCGGCACCGGCCGCCGCTGCGGGCCGACCTGCCGATGCTCGACGAGCTGTTCCCGGCGGCGAGCTATCAGTATATCCTCTACGGCATGCGCGCGCAGCTGCCCGAGCCGGGGCCGGTCGGCGTGCGCCGGGCGGGGTCACTTGCAGCGATCGCGCAGCGCACGCGCGGCATGCTCGCCACGCTGCCGCCGATCCGCGTCTATCTCGATGCGTGCCGGGCGGACCATCGATCGATCGCTATGGAGCCGATGCCCTGATGTCCAACCACGTTCTGCTCAACAGCGAGGAGCACCGCACGCTGCGCATCCGGCCGACGCGCGGTGCGGATCTCGGCGACGCGGTGATGTCGTGCCTGATCGTGCCGAGCGAGTTCCGACGCGTGCAGAACGCCTATCCGATCCTGTTCCGGCTGACCCCGCAGCGCGATCGGTTCCAGGCGTTGGCGATGTTCGGCTTCGAACCGGGCGAGAATTTGTTCCTCGACGGCGATCGCTGGGATGCGCGCTATCGTCCGCTCGCGCTGGAGATCCAGCCCTTCCTGATCGGCCATCCCGCGACCCCGGGCGGCGACAAGCAAGTGCATCTCGATCTCGACAGCCCGCGCATCGCGCCGGGGGGCGAGGGCGTGCGCGTGTTCGACGATCTGGGGCGCGCGACGCCGTATCTCGAGACGCTCGCCGCGCAGCTCGGCGAGCTCGATGCGGGGTGGCAGGCGAGCGAGGGCTTCTTCGCGGCGCTCGCGCGGCACGAGTTGCTCGAGCCGCTGACGCTCGAGATCACGCTGCCCGATGGGAGCATCAATCGGCTGGTCGGCTATCACGGCATTGCCGAGGAACGGCTGCAACAGCTCGACGCGAGCGCGCTCGGCGAGTTGCACGCCGACGGGCATTTGCTGGCGGTGTTCATGGCGCTCGCCTCGCTCGCCAATGTCAGCGAGCTGATCGACCGCAAGAGCCGACGGGACGCGCCGCATGGCTGAGGCCGATCCCGGAATCTTCCAGAACCTGGCGCAGGTGCCCGAAATCGAGGTCGCGGACGCGGTCGAGCTCGACGCGCGGCTGCGTGGCGCCGACACGCCGTTCGTGGTGCGCGGCCTCGTCAAGGACTGGCCGCTGGTCGAGGCGGGTCGTCGCTCGTCGCGCGCGGCGCGCGCCTATCTGCTGCGCCATCACCGCGACACCGCCTTCACTGTCGCCGTAGGCGAGCCTGGCGGGGACGGCCGGCTGTTCTACGACGCGGCGATGGCGATGAACTTCCGCACGCTGCAGGCCAAGCTGCCCGACATCTTCCAGCGGATCGACGCGATCGAGGGGCAGGCCGGGGCGCCGCCGGTCTATCTCGCCTCGATCGACATGCGTCAGTTCTTTACCGGTCTTCACGAAGCGAACCATGTCGATCTGGGCGAACGGCTGTGCCTTGCGAGTATCTGGATCGGCACGCAGACGCGGATCGCGGCGCATAACGATCTGCCCAACAATCTGGCGTGCGTCGCGACGGGCCGGCGTCGTTTCACGCTGTTCCCGCGCGAGCAGTTCCGCAATTTGCACCTCGGGCCGATCGACAACACGCCGGCCGGCCGCGCGATCAGCATGGTCGATTTCCACGCGCCCGACCTCGAACGCCACCCGCGCTTTGCCGAGGCACTGGCGCATGCGCAGGTCGCCGAGCTCGAGGCCGGCGATGCGCTCTATATTCCGGCGATGTGGTGGCACCATGTCGAGGGGCTCGCCGATTTCAACGTGCTGGTGAACTATTGGTGGCGCGAGACGCCGCGCTGGATGGGCTCGGCGCAGGTCGCGCTCAACCACGCCATGCTCGCGATCCGCGACTTGCCGGCCGACCAGAAGCAGCATTGGCGCGACATGTTCGACTATTACGTGTTCAACAATGGCGACGACGTGACCGCGCATATTCCAGAGGAGGGCCGCAGCATCCTCGCCCCGCTTACCCCCGAAAGCGCCGACCGCATCCGCGCCTTCCTGCTCCGGAGCCTCAGCGCATGATCGCCAGCCCGCGCCGTATCGTCGTTGCCGGGGGCGGCACCGCGGGCTGGATGGCCGCCGCCGCGATCGCGCGGACGATGGGCCGCACCGCCGCGGTGACGCTGATCGAATCCGATGCGATCGGTACGATCGGGGTGGGGGAGTCGACGATCCCGCCGCTCGTCACCTACAACCGGCTGCTCGGCATCGGCGAGGCCGATTTCATGCGCGCGACGCAGGCGACCTTCAAGCTCGGCATCCTGTTCGACGGCTGGAAGGACGGGACCGACCGCTATTTCCATTCGTTCGGGACGACGGGCCAAGATCATTGGTCGGCCGGTTTCCAGCATTTCTGGATGAACGGCCGCGAGCGCGGCCACGATGCGTCCTACGACGCCTATTGCCTCGAACTGGTCGCGGCGCTGGAGGGCAAGTTCGCGCATCTGCCCGATGAGCGGATGAACTATGCGTATCAACTCGATTCCTCGCTCTACGCGCAGTTCCTGCGGCGGATGGCCGAAGGCGACGGCGCGCGTCGGTTCGAGGGGCGGATCGCGCACGTCGCACTCGATGGCGAGAGCGGCGACGTCGCGGCGCTGCACCTCGAATCGGGTGTCGTCGTCGAGGGCGACCTGTTCCTCGACTGCACCGGCTTCCGCGCGCTGCTGATCGAGCAGGCGCTGCACGCCGGCTATGACGACTGGACGCACTGGCTGCCCTGCGACTCGGCGATCGCTGTGCAGACCGAGAACGTCCGCCCGCCGGTGCCGTATACGCGCGCAATGGCGCACGACGCCGGGTGGCAGTGGCGCATCCCGCTGCAGCATCGCACCGGCAACGGCATCGTCTATTGCAGCCGCTATCTCGACCGCGACGCCGCGCTCGAGCGGCTGCTCGGCAACGTCGAGGGCACCGTGCTGACCGAGCCGAACCATATCCGCTTCGTCACCGGCGCGCGGCGGCGGCAATGGCATCGCAACGTGGTCGCGATCGGGCTGTCGGGCGGGTTCATGGAGCCGCTCGAATCGACCAGCATCCATCTCATCCAGCGCGCGATCCTGCGGCTGATCCGGATGATGCCGGGCGGCGCGATCTCGCCGCGCGACGTGGCCGAGTTCAACGACCAGCAGTTCGCCGATATGGAGCAGATCCGCGACTTCCTGATCCTCCACTACAAGGCGACCAACCGGCGCGACTCTCCCTTCTGGCGGCAATGCGCCGCGATGGAGGTGCCCGAGAGCCTTGCGCAGAAGATCGCCTTGTTCCGCGAGACCGGGCGCGTGTTCCGCCGCAACGAGGAGCTGTTCGCCGAGAACAGCTGGGTGCAGGTGATGCTGGGGCAGGGGATCGAGCCCGCCGCCCACCACCCGATCGCCGCCAAGCTGCCCGATGAGGAACTGGCGCGCTTCCTCGCGACGCTGCGCGAGAATGTCGCGCGCACCGTGGCGGGGTTGCCGCCGCACGCCGCCTATGTCGCGCAATATTGCGGCGGCTGAGCGGAATGGCGCGCAGACGGCAGGCCGTCACGATCAAGCACGTCGCGGCGGATGCAGGGGTTTCGCTGCAGACCGTCAGCCGCGTCGTCAACAAGGAGCCTGGCGTCCGGCCCGAGATGGTCGCGCGCGTGCAGGAGGCGATCGACCGGCTCGGCTACGTCCCCTCGATCGCCGCGCAGCGGATGGGCGGATCGCGCTCCTATTTGATCGTCGCGCTCAACGACCGCGAGCGCACGCTCGCCGACTGGCGCGCGCGGCAGGGCGTCGACTGGGTCGACCAGATGCTGCTCGGCGGGATGCTGACCTGCGCGACCTACGGCTATCGCATGATCGTCGAGCTGGTCGACACGCATAGCGACCATATCGCGCGCGAGCTGATGGGGGCGATCGCCGCGCTCCAGCCCGACGGGGTGATCCTGACCCCGCCGCATTCGGAGAATCCGCTGATCGTCGATCTGCTCGAGGCGCAGCGGATCAGCTTCGCGCGGATCGGGTCGCGGCGCGCGGGCGCCGGCTTCGCGCTGTCGATGGACGAGGAAGGCGCGGCGCGGCTGGCGACCGAGCATCTGATCGCGCTGGGCCATGATCGGATCGGCTTCATCGGCGGCCCGGACGACTATACGTTGAGCGCGTGGCGTATCGACGGCTGGCGCGCGGCGATGGCCGCGGCGGGCCTCGCCGACGATCTGCTGGCATGCGGCGATTTCGGCTATGCGTCGGGGCGCGACGCCGCCGCCGGCCTGCTCGACGCGGTCGATCCGCCGACCGCGATCATCGCGAGCAACGATCAGATGGCGCTCGCCACGCTGGCGACCTGCCGCGAGCGGGGGGTCGCGGTGCCGCATGACCTGTCGCTGATCAGCTTCGACAATACGCCGATCGTGCGCTTCACGCACCCGCCGCTCACCGCGATCGACCAGCCGATCGCCGATCTCGCCGCGCGTGCGGTCGAACTCATCATCGGCGAGCTCGCCGGGCGCGAGGCGCCCGAGCAGCCGATCATCGTCCCGGCGAAACTCGAATTGCGCCAGTCGACCGCCCCGCGTCGCCAGGGCCGCGCGGAAGCCCCGACGGCGGTGTTGCGAGGGTGATGCAAAGCGGTGGCTGCTGCGCGGCTTAGGCGCTAGGCAGCGACCGCATGAGTGCGCATCCTCGACACCCCCGCGCTGCCGAACGCATCGGGCGGCCATCGTACCTCGTCCCGGTGTTTGGCGCGCTTGGCTATGCCGGCGGCGTCGTCGCCTATCTGCCGCTGCTGACGCTGTTCCTCCCGCTGCGGATCGAGCAGATCGCCGGCGAGGCGCGGGTCGGCGTGCTCGCGACGGCGATGATCGCGGGCGCGGTGATCGCCAGCATCGCCGGGATCCTGTTCGGCTGGCTGAGCGATCTCGCGCTCGAGCGCGGAATCGGGCGGCGTTCCTGGATCGCCGGCGGCCTCGTCGCGACGATCGTATCGTATGCGGGCGTTGCCGTCGCGCCCACGCCCACGACGCTGATCCTCGCCGTCATGGCGTTCCAGGTCGCGCTCAACCTCATGCTGGCGCCGCTCGTGGCGTTGCTGGCCGAGGAAAATCCGGACCGGCAGAATGGCCTGATGAGCGGCTTGCTGGCCGGGGCGCAGCCGCTCGGCGCAGCGGTCGGGCTGGTGCTGGTGCAATGGACCGTGCCCGCGCTGGGGCTACGCCTCGCGCTGATCGCGATCGTCGTCAGCCTCTGCGTCGCGCCCTTGCTCGCGACCTCGGCGAGGCCAGTGGCGCGCGTGGTGGATCGGCCGACCCATGCGGCGTCGGCGGACCTCGCCATCGTCTGGATTTCGCGGCTGATGGTCCAGGTGGCCGGCAACGTGCTGTTCGGCTACCTGCTCTTCTTCATGGAGCAATTCGCAGCGCCGAGCGCGCGCGCGGCGGTGCCGACGCAAGTTGGCGCGCTGATCTTCCTCGCGAATATCGTCCCGTTGCCGCTGGCGGTTCTGCTCGGCCGCTGGTCGGACAGAAGCGGGCGGCGCAAGCCGTTCCTCGTCGCCGCGGTCGTGCTCGATGTCGTGGGGCTCGTCGTGATGGCCTGTGCGAGCGACTGGAGGGTCGCGGCGGCGGGGTTTGGCCTGTATTCGATCGGCTGGGTCGTGTTCCTGACGCTCCAGATCGGGTTCGTGATGCAATTGCTGCCCAATCCGCGACGGCGCGGGCGCGATCTCGGGGTGATCAATCTGGCGAATACCGCGCCGGTGCTGATCGGACCTGCGCTTGCCTGGTGGCTGGCGACGCCACACAGCTTCAGCACGCTGTTCCTCGCGCTCGCCGCGGTGTCGCTGCTGGGCGGCTTGGCGATGCTCGGGGTCACAGGGCGGAAATAACGGGCAGCGAAGGCATCAACCGGACAGCAGATCCCGGTTCTCGCTCGTCAAGGCGACCAGCCAGTCGACGAAATGGCGGATCTGCGGCAGGTTTCGCGTATCGCGGTGCGTCGCGATCCAGAAGGATCGCCGGATGTGGATCTGCGGCAGGATCACCTCTAGCGTGGGATCGGCCGATCCGATGAAGCACGGCAGCACGCCGATCCCCGCGCCCGTCCGGATCAGGCGGTATTGGGCATTGATACTGGACGAGCGAAGCTTGGGCTGGAGCCCGGGCGCGACCTCTTCGAGATAGTGGAGTTCGGGCGCGTAGAGGAAATCGGGAATGTACCCGATCAGCGAATGGTCCGCGAGCTCGGCCGCGCTCGGCACGGGGGGATGGCTCGAAAGATAGGCGCGCGACGCGTAGACGCGCAGCCCGTAGTCGGTCAGCTTTCGCGTGACGAGCGGGCCCTTGCGAGGCCGCGCGAGCAGGATCGCCACGTCGGTCTCGCGCTTGGACGGGCTCAGGAAACCGCTGCTCGCGACGAGGTCGACCGATACGGCCGGGTGCGCCGCGGAGAGGCGACCGAGATGGCCCGCGATGAACCAGGTCCCGAAGCCTTCCGAGGCGCTGACGCGGACGAGGCCCGACAGTTCGCCCGATCGCTCGTCCTGCGGCGAAAGCCGCGCAAGCTGATGCTCGATCTCCTCGGCGACGACGAGCAACTGCCCGCCGCTGGCGGTCAGGCGCTGGCCGTCGGGATGTTGCTCGAACAGGATCTCGCCCCGCGCCGATTCGAGCCGCCGCAGGCGGCGTGCGACGGTCGTCGCATCGATCCCGAGTATGCGCGCGGCGCGCGCGATCTGCGCCGCGCGCGCGACCGCCAGAAAGATTCGCAGGTCATCCCAATCCATGACCTGCAGTATTGCAGGTTGCACCTGCAATCCCTAGCCTTGCTTGCAGGGCGTCGCGGGTTCAGGGCAACCCAAACACGAAATCGACGGAGAGAGCGCCATGCGGATCATCGACCATCACATCGTCGGCCATACCGGTCCGACGGGCGGCGGCGCGGCGCGGATCGGCGACGTGTTCGATCCCAACACCGGCCAGGTCCAGGCGCAGGTCCATCTCGGCACGCAGGCGACGCTCGACGCCGCGGTTGCCGCCGCGCTGAAGGCGCAGCCCGGCTGGGCGGCGACCAATCCGCAGCGCCGCGCGCGCGTGATGTTCGAGTTCAAGCGGCTGGTCGAGGCGCATATGGACGAGCTCGCGCATCTGCTCTCGTCCGAGCATGGCAAGGTGATCGCCGATTCGAAGGGCGACATCCAGCGCGGGCTCGAGGTCATCGAATTCTGCTGCGGCATCCCGCATGTGCTGAAGGGTGAGTACACGCAGGGCGCGGGGCCGGGCATCGACGTCTATTCGATGCGCCAGCCGCTCGGCATCGGCGCGGGGATCACCCCATTCAACTTCCCGGCGATGATCCCGCTGTGGATGTCGGGCGTGGCGATCGCGACGGGCAATGCCTTCCTGCTCAAACCCTCGGAGCGCGATCCGTCGGTGCCGGTGCGGCTCGCCGAACTGTTCGCTGAGGCCGGGCTGCCCGAGGGCATCCTGCAGGTGGTGCACGGCGACAAGGAGATGGTCGACGCGATCCTCGATCATCCTGCGATCAGCGCGGTCAGCTTCGTCGGCTCGTCCGACATCGCGCATTACGTCTACAAGCGCGGCGTCGCGGCGGGCAAGCGCGTGCAGGCGATGGGTGGGGCGAAGAACCACGGCATCGTCATGCCCGACGCCGATCTCGACCAGGTCGTCGCCGATCTGTCGGGTGCGGCGTTCGGCAGCGCGGGCGAGCGCTGCATGGCGCTGCCGGTGGTGGTGCCGGTCGGCGAAAAGACCGCGGTCGCGTTGCGCGAGAAACTGATCCCGGCGATCGCGGCTTTGCGGGTCGGCGTGTCGACCGACAATGACGCGCATTACGGCCCGGTCGTGAACGCAGCGCATCGCAGCCGGATCGAGCAGTGGATCCAGACTGGCGTCGATGAAGGCGCCGAGCTCGTCGTCGATGGCCGCGGGTTCGAGTTGCAGGGGCATGAGAAGGGCTTCTTCATCGGGCCGTCGCTGTTCGATCACGTCACGCCCGAGATGTCGGCGTATAAGGAAGAGATTTTCGGACCCGTGCTGCAGATCGTCCGCGCCGACGATTTCGAGCACGCCTTGCGCCTGCCGAGCGAGCATCAATACGGCAACGGCGTCGCGATCTTCACGCGCAACGGCCACGCCGCGCGCGAATTCGCCGCGCGCGTCAATGTCGGGATGGTCGGCATCAACGTGCCGATTCCGGTGCCGGTCGCCTATCACACCTTCGGCGGGTGGAAGCGCTCGGCGTTCGGCGACACCAACCAGCACGGCATGGAAGGCGTCAAATTCTGGACCAAGATCAAGACCGTGACGCAGCGCTGGCCCGATGGCGGTGTGGGTGATGGGGCGAACGCCTTCGTCATCCCGACGATGGGTTGAGCGCATGACCGACCAATTTGACCTCACCGACGAGCAGCGCGAGATCCAGGATCTCGCGCGCAAATTCACCGCCGACCGGATCACGCCGCACGCCGCGGAATGGGACGAGCAGCACATCTTCCCGCGCGAGACGATCAAGGCGGCGGCCGAGCTCGGCTTCGCGGCGATCTACGTTTCGGAGGAATCGGGCGGCATCAACCTCGGCCGGCTCGAGGCGGCGCTGATCATGGAGGCGATGGCCTATGGCTGTCCGTCGACCAGCGCGTTCATCTCGATCCACAACATGGCGAGCTGGATGATCGACCGGTTCGGCTCGCAGGGCGTCAAGGACAAGTATCTGCCCGACCTGGTCACGATGGACCGCATTGCCAGCTATTGCCTGACCGAACCCGGCTCGGGCTCGGACGCCGCCGCGTTGAAGACCAAGGCGGTGCGCGACGGCGACGCTTACATCGTCACCGGCTCGAAGCAGTTCATCTCGGGTGCCGGCGAGAACGAGGTGTACGTCACGATGGTCCGCACCGGCGTCGAAGGGCCGAAGGGCATTTCGTGCCTGGTGATCGAAAAGGACATGCCCGGCGTCAGCTTCGGCGCGAACGAGCGCAAGCTCGGCTGGCATTCGCAGCCGACGCGGCAGGTGACCTTCGACGGCGTGCGCGTGCCGGCGGAAAATCTCGTCGGCGGCGAAGGCGAGGGGTTCCGCATCGCGATGATGGGGCTCGACGGCGGTCGGCTGAACATCGGCGCCTGCTCGCTCGGCGGGGCGCAGCGCTGTCTCGACGAGGCGATCGGGTATACGCGCGAGCGCAAGCAGTTCGGCACTGCGATCGCCGATTTCCAGAACACGCAGTTCACGCTCGCCGACATGGCGACCGACCTCGAGGCGGCGCGCGCGCTACTGTACATGGCGGCGGCGAAGGTCACCGCGAACGCACCCGACAAGACGAAGTTCGCCGCGATGGCCAAGCGGCTCGCGACCGACAGCGGCTCGGCGATCGCCGACCGCGCGCTGCAGCTGCATGGCGGCTATGGCTATCTGATGGACTATCCGATCGAACGCTTCTGGCGCGATCTGCGGGTGCATTCGATCCTCGAGGGCACCAACCAGGTGATGCGGATGATCGTCGGCCGCGAATTGACGCGGCAATGAGCAACATCGCGCACTTCTTCCCCTCTCCCACCGGGAGAGGGGCAAGCCGCGAAGCGGCGCGGGGTGAGGGTGAGGGCGGTCGCGCGCGTCACCCTCACCCTTCCGCAGCCTTAGGCTGCTCCCTCCCTCTCCCGAAGGGAGAGGGGATGTGAGCGACGTTCTCACCCAGATTGAAGGGCACGTCGCCCGCATCCGCCTCAACCGACCCAAGGCGCTCAACGCGCTGACCACCCCGATGTGCGAGGCGATGCTCGAAGCGCTCGACACCTGGCGCACCGACCCGGCAATCGAAGTCATCCTCCTCGATCACGCCGAAGGCCGCGGCTTCTGCGCCGGCGGCGACATCCGCATGCTCGCCGAGAGCGGCGCCGGCGACGGCGCGGCGGCGCGGCGCTTCTTCCACACCGAATACCGCCTCAACCACCGCCTGTTCAGCTACGCCAAGCCGACCGTCGCCTTCATGGACGGCATCACGATGGGCGGCGGCGTCGGGATCGCCTGTCCGTGCGACCACCGCATCGCGACCGAGAACACCAAGTTCGCGATGCCCGAGACCGGCATCGGCCTGTTCCCCGATGTCGGCGGCGGTTGGTATCTGTCGCGGCTGCCGGGGCGGATCGGGCAATATCTCGCGCTGACCGGGCACCGGCTCGACGGTGCGGAGTGCGTCGCGCTCGGCCTCGCGACACACTATATGCCGAGCGCAGCGCTCGACGACGCCAAGGCGCGGATCGCGGCCGACCCGGCGGCGCTTGTCGCCACGCTCGACGCGCTCGCCGTGGAGCCACCCGAAGCGCGTATCCTCGCCCACCGTGGCGAGATCGACCGGCTGTTCGCCTCGGACGTGCTCGAGGAAATCTATGCCGCGCTCGAGGCCGATGGCGGCGAATGGGCGCTCGCGCAGCTCGCCACGCTGAAGACCAAGTCGCCGCAGACGATGAAGGTGTCGCTCCGCCTGCTCCTCGAAGGCGCGATGATGCCGACCTTCGAGGACGAGATGCGCCAGGAATATGCCGTCGGCGCGCATGTCGTGCAGCGGCACGATTTCCTCGAGGGCGTCCGCGCGGTGATCGTCGACAAGGACAATGCCCCGCGCTGGGATCCGGCGACGCCCGAGGGGGTGAGCGACCACGTGCTCGACCAGATCTTCGCCCCGCTGCCCACGGCCGAGGAATGGAGCCCGGGCTGATCGTCGCCCCGGCGCAGGCCGGGGCCGCGCTGTATTCGCGCGTGGCCAGCGTCGCGCGCACCACCCAACGGCCCCGGCCTTCGCCGGGGCGACGGAGAGACAAATGCCCTACGAAACCCTCCTCGTCGAACAGCGCGGCCGCGTGACGCTCGTCACGCTCAATCGCCCGCAGGCGCTCAACGCGCTTAACAGCCAGATTCTCGCCGATCTGCTCGCCGCGATGGCGGCGTTCGATGCCGATCCGGGGCAGGGCTGCGCGGTGATCACCGGCAGCGAGAAGGCGTTCGCCGCCGGCGCCGACATCAAGGAGATGCAGCGCCAAGGCTTCGCCGATATGTATGCGCATGATTTCTTCGCCGGCTGGGACCGCTTCACGCGCACCCGCAAGCCGGTCATCGCCGCGGTGTCGGGCTATGCGCTCGGCGGCGGGTGCGAGCTCGCGATGATGTGCGACTTCATCCTCGCCGCCGACAGCGCCAAGTTCGGCCAGCCCGAGATCAAGCTCGCGGTGTCGCCCGGCATGGGCGGCTCGCAGCGGCTCACGCGCGCGGTCGGCAAGGCCAAGGCGATGGAGCTGTGCCTCACCGGCCGGATGATGGACGCCGCCGAGGCCGAGCGCGCCGGGCTCGTCTCGCGCGTCGTGCCCGCGGCCGAGCTGGTCGAGGAAGCGGTCAAGACCGCGACGACGATCGCCGCGATGGCGCCGCTCGCGGTGCTGGCGAACAAGGAAATGGTCAATGCGGCGTTCGAGACGACGCTAAGCATGGGCGTGCAGTTCGAGCGGCGGTTGTTCCATGCGCTGTTCGGGACCGAGGACCAGAGTGAGGGGATGAGTGCGTTCGTCGAGAAGCGTGCGGGGACCTGGACGGGGAAGTGACCTAAATCACCCTTCCGCTTTGCTGGAGGGTGCACCGTAATTCCCCTCCCGCTTGCGGGAGGGGCTAGGGGAGGGGAGTGCCACAAGCGCAGCGATTCGCGGCGGCACTGCCCTCCCCCAACCCCTCCCGCAAGCGAGAGGGGAGATAAGAAGTAGGAGAGACAAATGACACGCATCGCTTTCATCGGCCTCGGCAACATGGGTGGCGGCATGGCTGCCAACCTTGCCAAGGCCGGCCACGACGTCCGCGCCTTCGATCTGTCGGCCGACGCGCTCGACCGCGCCAAGGCCGCCGGCTGCCTGCCCGCCACCTCTGCCGCCGAGGCCGCCGACGGCGCCGAGGCGATCGTCACCATGCTCCCCGCCGGCACGCATGTCGAAGCGGTCTACAACGACCTCTTCGCCGCCAACATCGCGCCCGCGACGCTGCTGCTCGATTGTTCGACGATCGACGTCGCCACCGCCAAGCGCGTCGCCGAGGCGGCGCAGGCCAAGGGCCTCACCGCGGTCGATGCCCCCGTCTCGGGCGGGATCGGCGCGGCCAATGCCGGCACGCTGACCTTCATGGTCGGCGGCAGCGCCGAGGCTTTCGAACGGGCGCAGCCGATCCTGGCGGCGATGGGCAAGGCGGTGATCCATGCCGGCGCCAACGGCACCGGTCAGGCCGCCAAGATCGCCAACAACATGCTGCTCGGCGCGGCGATGGTCGCGACCTGCGAGGCGTTCCTGCTCGCCGAGAAGCTCGGGCTCGACCCGCAGACCTTCTACGATATTTCGAGCGTCGCCTCGGGGCAGAGCTGGTCGATGACGAGCTATTGTCCGGTCCCTGGCGTCGGCCCCGACACGCCCGCCGATCACGACTATCAGGGCGGCTTCGCGACCGCGCTGATGCTCAAGGACCTGAAACTCGCCGCCGCGGCCGCGCGCGACACCGGCGCCGACACGCCGATGGGCGCCAAGGCCGCCGACCTCTATCAGCGTTTCGCCGACGACGGGCAGGGCGGGCTCGATTTCTCCGCGATCATCCGTATGTTGCGCGGCTGACCGAATGGGAACGGAGCGGGCGCACGATGATCCTTAACCCGCTTCTAACCCTTGCGTGCTACCCCCGCGGGTGATGTTCCACGACACCGCCCTTGCGCGCGCCGCGCGCGCCGCCGACCCGCGACCGGCCTCGGCGGTGAGCACGGGGTGCGGGCTCGCCGGTTTGGCTGGTCTGTTCATATGGGTGGCCATCGCGCGGTACGTCGGCATGGACGGCCCCTATGCCGCGCTCGCCAATGTCGCGGCGTGCGCGCTGCCGATGGTGCTGTGGGCGGTGCTGGTCGACAAGGTCCATCGCCGCGCCTCGACCGGGATCGACTGGTCGGCGCCCAAGCCGTGGCGCGAGACGCTCGATCTGTCGCTGACCAAGCTCGCCGGGTTGTGGCTGACCTGGGCCGGAATCGCGCTGATCTATGGCACCGGGCGCTTCTACTGGAGCTACCAATGGGGCGGCTTCCCGTTCGCGATGCAGTGCTTCGGCGTCGCGGCGCCAATCCTCTTCCTCGGCTCGATCGTCTACATCCCGTGGCTCGACCGGCGGCTCGAACAGCCCAAGGACGGCTGCTGGGCGCTCGGCGCGTGGCTGATGGGGCTCGACGAGCCGATCGACCGCGAGGCGATCTTCAGCCATCTGCGCAGCTGGGGGGTGAAGGCGTTCTTCCTGGCCTTCATGCTCGCGGTGGTGCCGCCGGGCTTTGCCGGCTTCATCCGCGGTAATCTTTCGGAGGTGCTGCACAATCCGGTCGCGCTCGCCAACTGGCTGATCGGCTTCATGTTCGTGATCGACTGCGCGTTCGCGACGGCGGGGTATATCCTCACCTTCCGTCCGCTTGATTCGCATATCCGCAGCGCCAATCCGTTCGCCGCGGCGTGGATGGCGGCGCTGATCTGCTATCCGCCGTTCACGCTGATGGCCGATGGCGGCCCGCTCGATTATCATCCCGGCACCTATGGCGCGGACGGCTGGTCGACCTGGTTCGCCGGGCATCCCGCGATCCTGATCCCGATCGGCGTGGTGCTGATCGGCCTGACCGCGATCTATGCCTGGGCGACGGTCGCGTTCGGCTTCCGCTTCTCTAACCTCACCAATCGCGGGATCCTGACGCACGGACCCTACGCTTTCTCGCGGCATCCGGCCTATCTGTCGAAGAATGTGTTCTGGTGGATCTCGACGATCCCGTTCCTGACGACCGGCTCGTTCGTCGATGCTGCGCGCGCCACGATCCTGATGGGGGTGGTTAGCGGCGTCTATTATTGGCGCGCGCGGACCGAGGAGCGGCATTTGGGGATGGACCCGGATTATCAGGCCTATTCGGAGTGGATGGCGCGTAATGGCGCGGTGCCGCGATTTTTTGGCTGGGTGAGCGGGAAGCGCTGACCGCTCAGCCCCTCCCCTTCAGGGGAGGGGTAGGGGTGGGGGATGCCTCGCAGAGCGGAGCGCTCGTTACGGCCCCACCCCAACCCCTCCCCTGAAGGGGAGGGGCTTTTGATCTCCTAGAACCGCAGCTCGTCATAGACCTTCGAAACGTCGCCGCCCCACACGCCGTGATATTTGTCGAGCAGCACCTGCGCCGGCACCTTGCCGCTGCGCACGACCTCGCGCAGCGGATCGAGGAAGCCCGTCTCGTTGCTGCCGCCCGCGTCGAGCCGCGCGCGTGCGGTGAGGCCGGCGCTCGAAATGTCGATCACCTGCCCAGCGATATCGCGCAGCGTCCGCCCGCCCGCGACCGGCGCATCGAGCCCCATCTTCGGCACCGCGTCGCGCAGCGCCTGGCGCTCGTCGATCGTCCAGTCCTTGACCAGATCCCACGCGGCATCGAGCGCACCCTGATCGTAGAGCAGCCCGACCCACAGCGCGGGCAGCGCGCAGATCTTGTTCCACGGGCCGCCATCGGCGCCGCGCATCTCGAGGAAGGTCTTGAGCCGCACCTCGGGGAAGGCGGTCGAGAGATGGTCGGTCCAATCGTCGAGCGTCGGCTTCTCGCCCGGCAGCACCGACAGCTCGCCCTTGAGGAAGTCGCGGAACGACAGGCCGGCGGCGTCGATATATTTCCCGTCGCGGTAGACGAAGTACATCGGCACATCGAGCGCATAGTCGGTGTAGCGATCATAGCCGAAGCCGTCCTCGAACACGAACGGCAGCATGCCGGTCCGCGCCGGATCGGTGTCCGACCAGATATGGCTGCGATACGACAGCATCCCGTTGGGCTTGCCCTCGGTGAACGGCGAGTTGGCGAACAAGGCGGTCGCCAGCGGCTGCAACGCGAGCCCGACGCGGAACTTCTTCACCATGTCGGCTTCGGAGGCGTAATCGAGGTTCACCTGGATCGTGCAGGTGCGCAGCATCATGTCGAGCCCCATCGAGCCGACGCGCGGCATGTGGCGCAGCATGATCGCATAGCGGCCCTTGGGCATGATCGGCAGCTGGCTCCGCGTCTTGTCGGGCCACATGCCGAGACCGAGGAAGCCGATCCCGAACTTCTCGCCGATCGCCTTGACCTGTTCGAGGTGACGGCCGGTCTCGGCGCAGGTCTGGTGGAGATTTTCGAGCGGCGCGCCCGACAGCTCGAACTGGCCGGCGGGTTCGAGGCTGATCGAGCCGTCGCTGCCCGTCATCGCGATGACGTTTTCGGTGCCGTCGGGGCCGCGCTCGGTCACCGGCGCCCAGCCGAAGCTCTCGAGCGCCTTCAACAGGTCGCGAATGCCGCCCGGCTCGGTGTAGCTCGGCGCGTGATGGTCGCTGTCGGCATAGACGAACTTCTCGTGCTCGGTGCCGATCCGCCAGCGCTCGGCGGGCTTTTCGCCGCGCGCGAAGCTCGCGACGAGCTGGTCGCGCGATTCGATCAGGGGCGAGCTTTTGATGGTGTCTGGGCGCGTTGTCATGCTCGCGCCTTAGCGCTGCGATGGCCCGCCCGCCAGCAGGTTTCGAATGGCTACCAATCGCCTCGGGATGCCATCCAGATCGCGACCGCGGCGGCGGCGGCTGTATCGGCGCGCAGGATGCGCGGACCGAGCCCGATCGCGACCGCGCCCGGCACCGCGCGGATCGCCGCGCGCTCGTCATCGTCGAAGCCGCCTTCCGGCCCGATCAGGATCGCGGCGGCGGCAGGCGCCCCGCGCATCGCCTCGAGCGCCGGCGTGCCGCCGGTCTCGTCGGCGAAGAACAGCGCGCGATCCGCTGGCCAGTCGCGCAGCAGCGCGGTCAGCTTGACCGGCTCGGCGAGCTCGGGGACCGCGGTGCGCCCGCATTGCTCGGCCGCCTCGATCATGTGCGCGCGCAGCCGCTCATCGTTGAGTCGGTCGACCACGGTGCGCCGCGTCAGCACCGGCACCAGCCGCGCGACGCCGAGCTCGCAGGCCTTCTCGGCGACCCAGTCGATCCGACCTTTCTTGATCGGCGCGGCACACAACCACAAATCGGGTACTGTCTCAGCGCCACGCAGCTGTTGGGTGACGTCGAGCATCAGCTCGCGCTTCCCGACGCTCGTCGCTACGCCGAGCCATTCGCCCGAATGGCCGTCGAACAGCTTGACCGGATCGCCCGGCTTCATCCGCATGACGGCGCCGAGGTAATGCGCCTGCGGCCCATCGACGCGCAGCGGGCCGATGCCGAGCCCAGAACCGGGCGGTGTCTCGACGAACAGGCGCGGGGTCGATTGTGGCGGCCAGGCGGGGGTAGCGGGCATGGCGGCGTGGTAGGGGGTTGGGGGGCGGTTTGCTAGCGGCATTGCCGGGTGCGCGCGTGACGGTGGCGCGTCTTTTGCGGATATTGGGAAATGCTCGGGCAACGCGTTTTGTTCGAGTGCTTGACTCGATTGACCCCAAGACGCGCTATTTACAACGATGATCGTTTCCATTTTTGCACAAAGGCATGGGGGCAGGTCCGACGATCTCAAAGAGCGTCACCGTGGATATCATAACGGTTGGGTTGTAGGACAGATCGATGTCCGCTTTCGATCAGTTGTTGACGCTTAGTTCGGCAACCCGCCAACCCGAAAGCGGTCATTCGTTAAGCGCGTCACCTGCAAACTCCCGCATCGTTGTCGAACACGCCGCATAGCTTCCGATCCAACCCGTATGGATAAAACTGGACCTTGTCCGGATAGTATCCACCGCCTCGTATTTCACCCGCTCTGTTATAGAGATAAGAGGAGTTTCTCTCGAAGAACAGTTGGAGGAACTGATCTCGAAGCACTATCATGCCTAATTTATCAATATACTGGTCGGCGTGAAATTTTGATACATCGAACATGGCGCCATAGTCGTTGGCGTATTTTTCTATAAATCGCCGGTGTTCAGAAACACCCAGGGTAGAACAATCGATACCAATGCTTTTTGCGTACCTGTCCGCGGGAGAATAGGTCATATTTCCAGCGATGACTTCGACGGCGAGAAGGCGATCCGCGTGGAAGCAGGTCATACGATAGATCGAACCGAGCATGTCGCGGTTGGCACTTCCGCCCACGTAGGACAACTCTGCACCCGTCACTTGGTCCCGGACCATCTTGACCGAAGGAACAGCAAGGCGCATTCAAAATCCCCGAAAACTAAGGACGTAACACGGTCTGTTCAGAACGACGATGATCCTTTTGACGCCTTACAGTGTCATTCGTCCCCGGTAAGCTTAAGTTTCGCTGTATGATCCTTGTCAGCACAGGGCAGTACCGCAGCAATGTCGGCTATCGCCATTCCGCCGCGCGAAAGCGGACTTTTCGTCCCCCCCCCCCCCCAATGCCAGCCGGTGGCGCGCGACATCGCTAATTTTGGTTGCGACATAGGTGTCGATCTGGTGATTATACGAGTCAGGTGCCAGCAGCGACAAGAAGCCCATCCGAATTAAGAACCTAATCCTCTCGTGTGAAGTCGGCCTTGTTTAAGGCCGTGAACATGACGCTCCAGGCGCCTGGTGGTTGGGCAGGTAAGCGTCCTATCGCTTGGTCATTTACTAGCCACGGCAAGTCCGATAGAATTGTTCTGGTGACGGGGTCGTTTGTGACCATTACCTTTATATCACGGAGTTTGACGCGTTGACCAAATACTCGATCAAATTGATCGTAATGCAGTAACCTGATACTAGCGGGATTATTGCAATTTCGAAAGGTGAGAAAGAGTGGTTTTCCGCCATTAGTTTGGGCGGCGTATTGATTTTCTCCCGTACAGCCTCTGATGCAATTCCATCCCTTTATTTCAAGCACCTGCTGTACTTCGGTCCGCCTTTTGTTTTCAGCAGTCACACCAGAACCACTTAGCCCACCAATGTAAGATAACATTGCTTCCTGAGGCCAAGCATAGCTACTCACTCCGTCGCGGAACGTCATAAACAACTTACCACGACGGCCTAAGTCTACCGTCACCGCGTCACCAACTTGCGGAATATTTGTCGGGTGTCCAGCCAGGTCCGCGGTGCGTCTCGACTTGGATCACGCTGGCTCCGCGTCGAACGCCCTCCGGCGTATCCACCTCAACCATGACTCGGTAGCGGTAAGTTGACAGAGTTTGGTCACCGAGCACGTCAGAACGAGCGGCCAGCGGCGTAACGACAGCAAGCGCGGCGAAATAAGGCGACAAAAGTCGAACCGCTGTCATCGCTTCGTCCGTTCGGCTATGAGCAAGGCCAGCAATTTCCGGTCTATGCTCTTCGCTACCAAAAGATGCAAGTTGACCGCCCGATTGGCCATCAACTGTGACGACCTCGGAGTCGGCACGCTGACGATGTTGCTGTCTCGCACCATCATTGCAGTATCCGGGTATATTAGGTTGCCGATGAGCGACCGCAATCGACTCTTTTCGCTGCAAAGCGGACGGGTAGCTTCCCACCAATTGCGGACTTCCAGCGAGGCCAAACCCAAAGCTAAATCGCTCCGTAATTCAAGCTCAAGACCTTCAATCAGATGCTGCTGCGGGAAACAGTGCGAGCCAAGCTGCTGCTCCCGCAAAGCCGACCGCTATGACCACGAGCACCGCCATCGACAGGGCCGGCGCGGTCGTCGCGATCCATGGCAGGCCGAGCCGTTCGAAGTACGCGAGCAGGTAGTGCTGGTGGGCGACGATGGCGATCGCGCCTACGGCAAGGCTCGCGAGCACAATGCCGATCATCATGGACTTGGGGATCGGAGCATGATCATGGCGCAAGATCTCGCCGACCTCACGAAGGCGAGAGAGCGCCGTGGGCACGAGCCACGCTGCGAAACCGATGACGACCCCCGATCTGATCACGACCCGAAAGCTGGATAGCCCGTGCCTGATCAGATAGGCGCCATCCAATATCAGGATCGTGGCAGCCGAACCAACCGCAACCCAGGCCAAGACGAACGCCATCGCTTCGAATCGCCCGTAATTATCCTCTGAAAAGACCATGATGCGTCGCCTCAAAACCGGTCCTGCGCATATCGCAGACAAGGCGTTACGGGTTGGCTAACGGCGCTTCCCTCGTACGGATCAGGGACGAGCCGATCTAGATCTTGGAAAAGGCACCCAAGGCGGGCAGCGCAGCCGAGCCGACGGGCGATTTACTGGATCACGGCAGTAAGCCCCGACTCTTATACTACCGCCGCCGCCACAATGCGCGTATCCCGAGCGCCACCACGGCCAGCGCCAGCGCCCCCAAAATCGCCCAGCCCGCCATAACGCCAACGCCGCGCGCGAGCGCCCAGAGCAAAGCCTCGAAGAACCGTCCGATCGCGACGGAGAGATGTACCATGCTGTCCGCCCTTGGTGCCTGGCCCGGAAGTGGGTCGGCCTCCTATCGCGGCCGAGCATGGCGAAGTCGAGGCGGCTGTCCTGCACCGGTGTCGTCATGCAGGTCGGCGCGGAAGCGTTCGTGCGCTTGCACAACGGCGTTTCCGCAATCTTTGCGTCCGCGTATGGCGGGTGACATGACCTCAGCTGATCGCCTCCCCGCCGACCTCACCCCCGACACCGAGCATCGCGGGCTGGTCGGCTTGCTCCCGCGCCGCGCCCGTCCGTTCGCGTTGCTCGCGCGCTTCGACCGGCCGATCGGCTGGTGGCTGCTGTTCTGGCCGGGCGCGTGGGGCGTCGCGCTGGCAGGCGGGGCGGTGACGCGCTGGGACCTGATCCTCTGGCTGCTGCTCGGCAGCATCGCGATGCGCGGCGCGGGGTGCGTATTCAACGACATCGTCGATCGCGACCTCGACCGCCAGGTCGCGCGGACGCGCAGCCGCCCGCTGGCGAGCGGGGCGGTGTCGCTCAAGGCGGCGTGGGCCTGGCTCGTCGCGCTCAGCCTGATCGGGCTGGTCGTGTTGCTGCAACTGCATCTCTATGCCGCGGTCGTCGCGGTGGCGAGCCTCGCGCCGGTCGCGGCCTATCCCTTCATGAAGCGGATCACCTGGTGGCCGCAGATCTGGCTCGGCCTCGTCTTCTCGTGGGCGGCGCTGGTCGGGTGGAGCGACGTGGCGGGCGCGCTCGGGGTGCCGGGATTGCTGCTCTATGCCGGGTCGATCTGCTGGGTGGTCGGCTACGACACGATCTACGCGCTGCAGGATCGCGAGGACGATGCGCTGATCGGGGTGCGCTCTTCCGCGCTGCGGATGGGGCGCCGGGTGCGGCTCGGCGTCGGGCTGTTCTATGCGGGCGCGCTGGTGTTGTGGGCGGCGGCGATCTGGGTGTTGCGGCCCGATTGGCTGGCGCTGGTCGCGCTGCTGCCGGTCGCGCTGCATTTCGGGTGGCAAGTGGCGACGCTGGCGCCCGACGATGGC
The DNA here is from genome assembly GCA_943367995.1 of Bordetella parapertussis. Classification (GTDB taxonomy): domain Bacteria; phylum Pseudomonadota; class Alphaproteobacteria; order Sphingomonadales; family Sphingomonadaceae; genus Sphingomonas. The sequence continues at coordinate 80,791 of CALRKL020000001.1, forward strand.
GCGGGTGCGCTGCGGCGCTTCCGCTCGAACCGGTTTGCGGGGTTGCTGGTGTTTCTCGCGTGCGTCGTGGTCGGGACGCCGTGGCCGTATTGAGGGTGACGCCCCCCAACCCCGTCACCCTCATTGAGGGGGGGCGCCCCCCAACCTCGTCACCCTCGCGAAAGCGAGGGTCCCGCTTCTTCTTGGGCGGCGAGCAGGTAGCGGGATCCCCGCGTTCGCGGGGATGACGGGGGGAGGGTGCCGCTTGGCAGGTTGCACGCCTGCGCACGCGCACCTAAGTCGGCAGCCATGCTGACCCCAGACCAAGCCCGCGATCGCGCCGCCGATATCGTCACTCGTGCGAAGGCGGCGGGCGCCGATGCCGCCGATGCGGTCTACGCCGCCGACACCTCGCTCGACGTCGCCGTCCGGCTCGGCGCGCTCGAGGATGTCGGGCGCTCCGAAAGCGCCGAGCTGGGCCTGCGCGTCTTCGTCGGCAAGCGTTCGGCGAGCGTCTCGACCTCGGACCTGTCGAGCGGTGCGCTCGCCGAGCTGGTCGAGCGCGCGGTGGCGATGGCGCGTGAGGCGCCCGAGGACGCCTGGGCCGGGCTCGCGCCCGCCGAGCGGCTGATGCACGGCGCGCCGCCGCTGCTCGATCTCGACGATCTCGCGCACGGCGGCGCGGAAGCCTCGCCGGCCGAGTTGCGCGACGCGGCGCAGGCGGCCGAAGATGCCGCGCGCGCCGTCCAGGGCGTGACCAACAGCGAGGGCGGCTCGGCGAGCGCGGCACGCTCGATCTGGGCGCTCGCCACCAGCCACGGCTTCGCGGCGGCCTATGCGACGACCGGCTACGGCCTGTCGGCGAGCGTATTGGCGGGGGAGGGCGGCGCGATGGTGCGCGATTACGCCTATAGTTCGAAGCGCCACCGCCGCGCGCTCGAGGACCCCGCCGAGATCGGCACGCGCGCGGGCAATCGCGCGGTTGCGCGCGTCAATCCGGGGCGGCTCGCCAGCGGGCCGATGAGCGTGGTGTTCGATCCGCGCGTCGGGTCGAGCCTGCTCGGCCATCTGATCGGCGCGATCTCGGGCCAGGCGATCACGCGCAAGACGAGCTTCCTGCTCGATGCGCTCGGCACGCAGGTGTTCTCGAGCGGCGTCACCGTGCTCGACGATCCGCATCTGCCGCACGGCCTGCGCTCGCGACCGTTCGACGGCGAGGGGCTGCCGGTGTCGCCGATGGCGATCATCGAGCATGGGATGCTCGAAGCCTGGCTGCTCGACAGCGCCTCGGCGCGGCAATTGGGGCTCGAGCCGACGGGCCATGCCGCGCGCGGCGTTGGCGGTGCGCCGGGCGTTTCGACGAGCAACCTCCATATGGCGGCGGGCGACGTTCCGCCCGAGACGCTGATCGAGGATATCGTGAGCGGCGTGCTCGTCACCGAGCTGATCGGGATGGGGGTCAACGGCGTGACGGGCGACTACAGCCGCGGCGCGGCGGGCTTCCGGATCGAGAACGGCCAGGTCACCGGGCCGGTCGCGGAATTCACCATCGCGGGCAATCTCAAGGACATGTTCCGCGAGCTGACCCCGGCGAACGACCTCGAGTTCCGCTACGGGATCAACGTGCCGACGATCCGCATCGACGGGATGACGGTGGCGAGTGGCTGAGGCAGAGCTCGCCGATGCGGTAGCGGCGGTCGCGGCCGAGGCGGGCGCGCTCGCGCTGCGGCATTGGCGGACCGATTTCGCGCGGTGGGAGAAGGCGCCGAACGACCCGGTCAGCCAGGTCGATCTCGACGTCAACACGCTGCTCCACGCGCGGCTCTCGGCGCTGTTGCCCGACGCCGGCTGGTTGTCGGAGGAAACCGCCGACAATGCCGATCGCCTCGCTTGCGGGCGGGTGTGGGTGGTCGATCCGATCGACGGCACGCGCGATTTCATCCGCGGGCGCGATGGCTGGGCGGTTTCGGTCGCCTTGGTCGAGCAGGGGCGGGTGACGATCGGCGTGCTCGACGCGCCCGCCCGCGGCGATATTTTCCGCGCGGCGCTGGGACAGGGGGCGACGCGCAACGGCGTGGCGATTCAAGCCGGCGATCGGCGCGTGTTCGCCGGCGCGCGCGTGCCGACCGATGGCCTGCCCAAGGCCGACAGCGATCTCGTCGCGGTCGCCAAGCCCAATTCGATCGCGCTCAGGATCGCGATGGTCGCGGCGGACGAGGCGGATCTCGTCGCGACGCTGCGCTGGGGCTATGAATGGGACATCGCCGCCGCCGCGTTGATCGCCAGCGAAGCGGGGGCCAGCGTCAGCGACGCGTTCGGTGCGCCGCTCGCCTTCAACACGCCGCGCGCGCAGGCGTTCGGCGTGCTCGCGACGACGCCGGGGATCCATGCCGCCGCGGTCGAGCGGCTGCGCGACCGCGCGCGGACGCTGTCGGTCTGATCGCCGTCCAGCCGGTGCTCACTGGTATGAGCGCCGCGCGAAGCGGGCCAACGCGCTCAGTCCGTAGCTCGCGCAAAAGGTCAGCGGCGCGTAGATCAGATAGATGTAGCGCATCACCGGCTGGAACGGCGAGAAGACCAGGATCGGGATGACGACGGGCACGGCGACGAACAGCCAGCGGCGCCCACCCGACACCAAGCCTAACCCCAATCCGGCGAGGCCGACGACACCGACCAGGCTCGCGAGCCACGCCTGGATCGGTGCGAGCAGCGCGTCGCCCCAGATGCGGAAGATCCACGTCCCGGGCGTGATCATGTCGCCGATATGCGTGAGCGCGATCGCTGCGGCATGGCGCGGATTGGCGGCGATCGTCGCCATCGCTTCGTGGCCCAGCGCACGCGAATAGGCGACCTCGCCCCCCGCCGCGACCATGCGGGCATGCGCCGCGCGGCCTTGCAGCGGATGGACCGCTTTGAGCCGCGCGACGAACGCATCGTACCGATCGCCGCTGGTCGGCGCGCCGGGATAGTGCGCGATGGCGAGCTCGAGGCCGGCGTTGCTGCGCAGCACGACCGGCGCGCCCATCACGCGCGCGTTGCGGATCGTCCAGGGCGTCACCAACGCCGCCAGCACCGCAAGCGCGGCGAGCAGCCGGACGAGGGCCAGGCGCCAGCCGAGCTGGCGCGACCATAACAGCGCAAGCGATACGAAGGCCGCCGCGCCGATCATCGGATTGACGAAGACCAGCAGCGGCGCGACCACGATCAGCGCCGCAGTCGTGCGTGCGCTTGGCGTGCCGCGCTCCGCCGCCGTCACCCGGTTGAGGACGACGGCCGAAAGACACGCGGCGAGTCCGCCCTCCCAGATACGGAAATCGACCGCCTCCTGCGCGATATAGGTCGGCGCGAGACAAAGAAATGCGAGCGCCGCCAGTCGGGCGCCGTTCGACGCACCGAGCCGGGCGAACGCGCCGTCGAGCAGCAGATAGCTGCCGAACGCCAGCCCGATCGACCAGCACGCCAACACCATCTCGGCGGCCTGGGTATAGCCGAACAGCGCATAGGCCGCGCCCGCGATCGCCGGGCTGATCGGCAGCAGATGCGCGGTCGCGCCCGAGAGGTGGCCATAGGCGTCGGCGACGCCGCGCCCGTCGCCGATCGCACGCGCGACGAGGAACGCTTCGCCGCCCGCGCTCCAGGTGCCGCGCGTCGCGGTCCAGGCGATGCGCTCGAGCGCGCCCGCGACCAGCAGGGCCAGGATCGTTCGCCGCCGCCACGCGCTTCCGGGCGCGAACGGCGTGGGCGCGCCGGCACGGCCTTCGGCGCGAGCGGTCGGGAGCGACGCCATCGCCCCGCCGTCGCCGTGCAAGCGCGCCGGGGCGCCGTCACGCTGGCCCGGAGCGCTCATCCGCGAAACCAGTGCGGGCTGCGCCGCATGTCCAGGCCGCACAGACGGGAGATCGCGTGCGTCCGCGCATAGGCGGCGACCCGGCGTCGATAGCCGGGCGCGTCGGGCGTGCTGAATTCCCAGTCGGGCGGGTTGAACGAGGAGAAGCCGTTGATCGTCGGCGTGCCGTAATAGCTCGCGAGCAGCATCGCATCGACATTGTTGCGATAGAGGTCGCGATAGCCCGCGGCGTCGCGGCCCGACCCGCCCCAGGCGATGCTGATCGCTCTGGCCTCGGCGAGCGTCGGATAGCTGGCGGGTCGCGCCGAGACGACGAAAAAGGTGTCGCAGCCCGGCGGCGGGGCGCCGACGCTGCGCAGCATCGCGTTCTGCGCGGCGCGATCGAGCGTCAGCGGTGCCTGGAGTTGGACTTGCTCGACGAGCAGCAGCGCCACGAGCAGCGCCGTCTGCCAGCCCCGCCGCGGGGCGCGGTCGAGAAAGACGATCACGATGACCAGGATCCCGACCAGCGCGAACAGCAGGAAGCGCGAAACGACGCGGATCGCCGAGGCGCCCGGCGCATAGCCATCGACATACCACCACAGCGAATGGTCGCCCGGCCAGCGCCAGCCGAGCAGGGCGATTACGAGCAGGCTCGCGCCGATCGCCAGCAACAGGGTCGCGCGCGCGCGGCGCGCCCACAGCAAAGCGAGCAGCGTGACCGCGAGCAGCCCGATCGGCAGCCCGAATTGCGCTTCGCCGCGCGGCAGCGGCAGGGCGTAGCCGAGCATCGCGGGAAGCCGCCCCCACACCAGATTGCCCGCGCCGACGTCGAACAGCGTCGTCATGTCGAGCAGGTAATTGTGCGCGCCATTCTCCCACGGGTGGCGCGCTCCGGTTGCGAGCTTGGGCAGATAGACGCGCAGCATCGGGACGAGCGCGACCAGGCCGACCAGCGCGCAGAGCAGCAAGGGCGGCCATTGCCGCGTCACCGCGCCGACGAATGCGCGGCGCGGCGCTGCGCCCGCGAGCAGCAGCGCGATCGGGCCGAGCAGAGCGAGGAACAGCGAGAAGAACCAGATGCCGTAAAAGGCATTGAGCGCGGCGAGCGCATAGAGCAGCGCGAAGCCGCAGCCCCAGCCGATCACCGCGCGCGGTCGTTCGTGGCGGACTGCCTCGCAGGTGCGCAGCGCAAGGAAGCCGAGCCACGGGATCAGCCCGACGCTCAGCAATTGCGCATGGTACATGTGGAGGAGCGAGACGTTCGCGGTCGTCAGCAGCGCCGCCCCGGCGAGCGCCAGCGCGGTCCGCACCGCGAAGCCGCGGCGCAGCAGGACGTACATCCCGACAAAGCCGAGCGCCTTCATCGCGACGTGCGAGACGAAGGCGGCGACGAACGGATCGGCGCCGAGCAGCCGCGTCAGCGTGAACGGGATGCCGGGAAGGATATAGGTGTCGTTATAGCCGAGCGTCGCGCGATAGGGGGCGAAATAGCCCGTAACGTCCCAGGCGGCGCCTGCCGTAAAGACGCGATACCAATGGTTTAGGATAGAGACTTCGATCAGTGCGTCATAACTGTCGCCGTAGAGCCGGTGGAACCCGGCGAACAGCGCATCGCGGAAGAAGAAGAGCAGGCACGCCAGCATTACCGCGGCGGCGGCGCAGCGCCTCGGCCAGGGCGACCGCGCCTTCCGGACGGTTGCGATCATCGTTGGCGGGCGGGGGAGGGGGCGTAAGGCGTCATCATTCCGCTTTCTCGACAACGCCCGTCCAATGTCACGCGTAATGCCCCGGGATCCATGGGTCTTCGTGCTACCGAAAAACCCTTAACGCTTGCCTTTGGCGGGTTTGACGCCGCGCGCCTATCCGCGGCGCCCGTCGCCCACGCGGTTGCCTGACGCCCCCGGATGGCAAGCCAGGGTTTGTCGGCGCGCCCGACCGCGGCTATGTCGCCGCGATGCCGTTTCGACTGGTCCTTGCCGCCTCCACCGCCGCGCTCCTGCTGACCGCCTGTTCGGCGCGCGACGACAAAGAAGCCCGCCGCCGCGCCGCGGGGCCAGCGCCCTCGGCGGCGGCGCTGTTGCGCGTCGCCAGCCCCGCGGCGGGCGAAAAGGTGTTCGGCCAATGCTTCGCCTGCCATTCGATCGACCGCTCTGCCGCCGATCGGAGCGGGCCTAACCTGTTCGGCGTGATGGGCGCCGAAGTCGCGCAGCGCCGGCCACGCTTTCCCTACACCTCGGCACTGCAATCCTTCGGCGGCCGCTGGACGCCCGCGCGGATGGACGCGTGGCTCACCAATCCGAAGCGGCTCGTTCCGGGCACGGCGATGGGCTTCGCCGGGCTCGCCGATCCGCTCGACCGCGCCGACCTGATCGCCTATCTGCAGACGCAGCATTGATCCAAGGCGCCCGCTAGAGCGAGCGCCCGATCAGCTCCTTCATGATCTCGTTGGTTCCGCCGAAGATTCGCGTGACGCGCGCCGCGCGCCAGGCGCGCGCGATCGGATATTCGTTCATGTACCCCGCACCGCCGTGCAGCTGGAGGCAGGCGTCCATCACCTCCCATTGCAGGTCGGTGTGCCACAGCTTCGCCGCGGCGCCCTCCTCGTTGGTCAACTCACCCTTGAGATGCCGCGCGATCGCCCAGTCGAGATGCGCCCAGCCGACCTGCAGCTTGGCCTTGAGATCGGCGAGCACGAAGCGCGTGTTCTGGAAATCGAACACCATCCCGGCAAAGGCTTTGCGGGTCTTGGTGAACTCGACCGTCTCGTCGAACGCCTTCTGCGCCGACGCCTGCACCGACACCGCGATCGACAGGCGCTCCTGCGGCAACTGGCTCATCAGATAGATGAAGCCCTTGCCCTCCTCGCCGAGGCAATTGGTCATCGGCACGCGGACGTCTTCGAAGAACAGCTCGGAGGTGTCGGCGGCTTCCTGCCCGATCTTGTCGAGCTTGCGGCCTTTGCTGAACCCTTGGCGGTCGCTCTCGACCAGGATGATCGACATGCCCTTCCAGGCGGGCTTGGCGTCGGGGTCGGTCTTGGCGACGACGAGCGTCAGATCGGTGTTCTGGCCGTTGGTAATGTAGGTCTTCGAGCCGTTGATGACGTAGTGATTGCCGTCCTTCTTGGCGGTGGTGCGGATCGCCTGGAGGTCGGAGCCAGTGCCGGGCTCGGTCATCGCGATCGCGGTGATGACCTCGCCCGACACCATCTTGGGGAGCCACTGCGCCTTCTGCTCTTCCGAGCCATAGGTCTCGATATAGCCCGCGACGATGTCCGACTGGAGCGAGAAGCCTGCGGGGACGCCGTTATACGCCATTTCCTCGTCGACGATCGCATTGTAGCCGAAATCGAGCCCGAGCCCGCCATAGGCCTCGGGCGCGGTCGGGCAGAGCATGCCGATCTCGCCCGCCTTGATCCAGAAGTCCTTGGGGACGAGCCGGTCTTCCTCCCATTTCGTCACATGCGGGACGCCTTCCTTCTGCAGGAACTGGCGGACGGTCTGGCGGAACGCCTCATGATCCTCGGTGTAGGCGAAGCGGCCGGCGACGGTGTCGAGCGAGGACATTGCGGACTCTCCTAGGTTTCACGTTGCAACGTGTTTTTTGACGGTGTGCGGTGTCTTTACGCGAGCGTCAATCCCCACCGTCATCCCCGCGAAAGCGGGGATCCCGCTGCTTCTTCTTCCCGCGGACGCTCGAAGGAAGCGGGATTCCCGCTTTCGCGGGAATGACGAAGGGGGCTATGGTTCGCGAAATCGTAGGAGAGCGCATGTGAAACTGGCCAGCCTCAAATCCGGGCGCGACGGCAAGCTCGTCGTCGTATCGAACGATCTCGCCTGGTACGCCGATGCCGGACACATCGCGCCGACGCTGCAGGCAGCATTGGACGATTGGGACCGCGTGCTGCCCGACCTGCAGAACCTCGCGATCGACCTCGAGCACGAGACGATCCCGATGCAGCGCTTCCACGAACACAGGGCCGCAGCCCCGCTGCCGCGCGCGTATCAATGGGCCGATGGCTCGGCTTACGTGAACCATGTCGCCTTGGTGCGGCAGGCGCGTTCGGCCGAGATGCCCGACAGCTTCTGGCATGATCCGTTGATGTATCAGGGCGGGTCGGACGGCTTTCTCGGCCCGCGCGAGACGATCCCGCTCGCCGACGAAAGCTGGGGCTGCGATTTCGAGGGCGAAGTCGTCGTCGTCACCGGGGACGTGGCGCAGGGCGCGAGCCGCGAGGCGGCGCTCGCGGCGGTGCGGCTGGTCGGGCTGACCAACGACGTGTCGCTGCGCAACCTCATTCCGGGCGAGCTCGCCAAGGGCTTCGGCTTCTTCCAGTCCAAGCCGGCGAGTGCCTTCTCGCCGGTGTTCGTCACCCCCGATTCGCTCGGCGACTGGTGGCAGGAGGGCAAGCTCCATCGCACGCTGATGGTCGATCTCAACGGCGCGCCGTTCGGGCGCGTCGCGGCGGGGGCGGACATGACCTTCGATTTCGGCACGCTGATCGCGCACGCCGCCAAGACGCGCGCGCTGGGAGCGGGAACGATCGTTGGCTCGGGCACCGTGTCGAATCGCGGCGCCGATGGCGGGCCGGGCAAGACGATCGCCGAGGGCGGCGTCGGCTATGCCTGCCTCGCCGAGCTACGCACCGTCGAGACGATCGTCGGCGGCGCGCCGACGACCGCTTTCCTCAAGGCGGGCGACACGGTGCGGATCTGGGCCGAGGACGACAAGCACCACCCGATCTTCGGGACGATCGAGCAGACGGTCGGCGCGGCGTAAGGGCGGCTCAGGCCGGGCGCGGCGGCGCTGCGATCCGATCGAGCGGGAGCAGCAGCGGCTGCTCCCCCGCCACGCCGCGCCATGCGGTGACGCCATAGACCCGCGCGAGCGCTGCGTCGGTCAGCACCGCATCGGGTGCGCCGTCCGCCACCAGCCGCCCCTGATCGAGCAACAGCAGGCGATCGCAAAATCGCGCCGCGATCGACAGATCGTGCAGCACGACGACGATCAGCGCGCCACGCCGCGCGAGCCCTTGTAACAGCGCCATCACATCGAGCTGATGCCCGGGGTCGAGCGCGGTCAGCGGCTCGTCGGCGATCAGCGCGGGCGCACCGGTCGCGAGCGCGCGGGCGAGCATGACGCGCGCGCGCTCGCCGCCCGACAGATCGGTCGCGGTCCGCTCGGAAAGATGCGTCGTCCCGGTGTCGCGCAGCGCGGCGTCGATCGCGGCCTGATCCTCGGCGCCGATCCGCGAGAAAGGCCCGAGATGCGGCAGCCGCCCGAGCCCGACGAGCCGCGCGACGCTCAGCGGCCAGTGCAGTGCATAGGCTTGCGGCAGATAGGCGATGCGCCGTGCGACCGCCGCGATGTCGAGCGTCGCCACGTCGGCGCCGTCGATCGTTACGCGTCCCGAATCGGCCGGCAGCAGCCCGAGCAACGCGCGCGCCAAGGTCGATTTGCCCGCACCGTTCGGGCCGATCACGCCGATCAGCGCGCCTTGCTCGAGCGCCACGTCGACCGACTCGAGCACGCGGCGTCCGCCGAGCAGGACCGACAGGCCGTGGGTCGCGACCGTCACCACAAGCGGCGCTCCCGCAGCAGATAGTGGAGGAAGACCGGCACCCCGAGGAACGCGGTCAGCACCCCGAGTTTGAGCGGGGTCGCGGTCGGCACGAGCCGCGTGCCGAGATCGGCGAGCGTCAGCAACGCCGCGCCCGCCAGCGCCGAGGGAATGAGGATCGCCGACGGGCTGCGATCTGTGCGCGGGCGCACGAGGTGCGGGACGATCAGCCCGACGAAACCGATGCTCCCAGCGACCGCGACGACGCCGCCGATCCCGATCGCGATGCCGAGCATTAGCCGCAGCCGGACGCGCGCCAGATCCACGCCGAGCGTGCGCGCCGCATCCTCGCCGAGCGACAGCGCATCGAGCGCCCGCCGGTCCCAAAATAGCAGCGCCATCCCGATCGCGACGCACGGCAGCGCAATCCATACGTCGCCGAAGCTGCGATCCTCGAGGCTGCCGAGCAGCCACGTCGTGATCTCCATCGCCGCGAATGGATTGGGCGCGAGGTTGAGCGCGAGGTTGATCCCCGCGCCCGACACGGTCGCGACCGCGACGCCCGCGAGGATCAGGCTGAGCGTGCTCTCGCCGTGGCGCGACAGCCACATCAGCGGGAGCAGCGACAGCAAGGCGCCGCTGATCGCGAAGAGCGGCAGCAGGAAGGGATGCGCGGTCGCCAACTGATAATAGATCGCGATCACCGCGCCGAGGGCGGCCACGCTCGACACGCCGAGTACGCCCGGATCGGCGAGCGGATTGCGCAGATAGCCTTGCATCGACGCGCCCCCCATGCCGAGCATCGCGCCGACCAGCAGGGCGAGCAGGGCGCGCGGCAGGCGCAGCTGGAACAGGATCGCACGGACGATCGGATCACCGTGCCCGATCATGGCCGCCCACAGTGCCGCCGGCGAAAGCTGCGCCGGCCCGACCAGCAGCGATGCGATCCCCGCGACGAGCGCCAGCATCGCTAGCAGGGGAAGGAGCCACGCGGCATTGCGCGCGGGCAAAAGGTTCGGCACGGCAGACCTCGCTCAGGATCGGTCGGGCCCGGAATAGTGTGTCGGACGCCTCGACCAAGCCGTAGCGGGCACGCGAGCGAAAGCGAAGGAAATCCAACGTGCGCAGCTTTCGGATCATGCTCGCGGTCGCAAGCCTCGCTTTGCTGGGCGCGACGCCGCCGCCGTCCGCGCCGCGGCGGATCGTCTCGCTCAACCTGTGCGCCGATCAATTGCTCGTCGGCCTCGCCGATCGGTCGCAGATCGTCGCGCTGACCGAATGGGCGCGCGATCCCGAACTGTCCGCGGTGGCGACACCGGCGCGCGCGATTCCCTTCACGCATCGCAGCGCCGAGGAGGTGATGGCGCTGCGGCCCGATCTGGTGATCGGCGCGCCGTTCCAGACACGCGCGGTGCTCGCGCCGCTCAAGGCGCGGGGGTTGACGCTGCTCGATCTGCCATGGAGCCAGGACGTGGCGGCGATCGAGGCCGCGATCACCACGCTGGCGGCGGCGGTCGGGCATCCCGAGCGGGGAGTGCGGATGATCGCGCAGATGCGGCGCGCGCTCGCCTCGGTCGGTCCGCCGCCGGGGCGGGGGCGGGTCGCGGCTTATTATCAGCGACAGGGGTATCTCACGGGCACGGGCACGCTGGTCGACGAGATGTTCCGCCGGGTCGGGTTGGTCAATCTCGCCGGTCGGCTCGGTCGGCCGGCCTTGTCGCGGTTGTCGCTCGAGGAGATGGCGCTCGCGCGGCCCGATTTCCTGATCCTCGAATCGGGGACGCGGGTGGTCGCCGATCGCGGGACGGCGGCGCTGCATCATCCGGTGCTCGACGCCGCGGTGCCGGCGGCGCGGCATCTGTACATCGGCCAGGCGCTGACGGTGTGCGGCAGCCCGGCCTATGCGGAAGCGGTCGCGTCGCTGGCGGGGCAGATCCGGGCGTTGGATCGGGCGGATGCGCTGCGCGGGCGCTGAGGTCGCGGACGCCCCGCGCCCCCAATCGTCACCCCGGGCTTGTCCCGGGGCCCACCGGGATGCCAGTCACACCGTGGCAGTGCGTACGGCACGGTGGGCCCCGGCATAAAGCCGGGGTGACGGGTAGGGGGGCTCTAGAACTCGATGCCCTTCTGCGCCTTCACGCCCTGTTCGCGGAACGGGTGCTTGACCAGCGTCATCTCGGTGACGAGGTCGGCCATGTCGATCAGCGCCGGCGCCGCATTGCGCCCCGTGACGATGACATGCGTGTCGGCCGGTTTCGCGGCGAGCACTTCGAGCACTTCGTCGAGCGGCAGATAATCGTAGCGCAACACGATGTTGAGTTCGTCCGCCACCACCATCTGGTACGACGGATCGGCGATCATCCGCTTGACCTCGTCCCACCCTTCGCGTGCCACCGCCACGTCGCGCGCGCGGTCCTGCGTGTCCCAGGTGAAGCCTTCGCCCATCGGCTTGAACTCGATCAGGTCGGGAAAGCGGTCGAACACCGGCTTTTCGCCCGTCTCCCAAGCGCCCTTGACGAACTGGACGACGCCGACCTTCATCCCGTGGCCGATCGCGCGCACCACCATGCCGAGCGCGGCCGAGGTCTTGCCCTTGCCGTTGCCCGTGTGGACGATCAGCAGACCCTTCTCCTGCGTCTTGCTTTCGACCATCCGGTCGCGCGCGACCTTGATCCTGGCCATCTTGGCATTGTGTTCTGCGTCGGTGCGGTCGGCCATCAGGGTGCTCCGGTGGATGCGATGCGGGTCGGTACCGCATCGCCGCGCGCGACGCCAAAGGCAAACCGGCAATTGTTGCGCGGCGTTCGGCTCCTTCGGCCGAGCGACGAGTTTAGGGGCGATGGACCGCGGCCATCCCGACAGGATTTCTCCAACGCCATGGCGCGGGCTTCGGATCGGACACCATCACCTGCGCCCGTTCCATTGGCGCGAGGCGGCGCTGTGCGTCCCGGCGCTGCCGCTGATCTTGCTCGTTGGGCAGGCGCTCGGCCATCCCATCCAGGCGGCGACCGCGGCGGGCGCGGCGTTCGCGGTCGGCTTCGGCGCCGCGCGCGAGATGCGCGGTCGGCGCTGGGCGGCGATGGCTTGGGCGATGGCAGGGATGGTCGTCGCCGGGTTTGCCGGAACCTTGCTCGGGCAGGAGAGCCTGGCCTTCGTGCTGGTCGCTGCTGCGGCGGCGGCGGGCTGCGCCGCGCTCGCGCTCTACGACGAGGACGTGTGGTGGGTGGTGCTGCAGGTCGTCATCGTGTTCTTCGTCGCGGGCTATTATCATGGCGGGATCGCGGCGGCGGGCGAGCGAGCGGCGATGATCCTGCTCGGCGGCATGATCGAGATCGGCTCGGTGGTCGCGCTCGCGCGGCTGTTCCCGCGTTCCGCAGCGCCGTTCCTCGCGCCCGCCGTCCTGCCGCCGCCGCAGCGCGGTACGTTGGTGCGGCACGTGCTGCGCGCGGCGCTGTGCGTCGGGGTGAGCCTGGTGGTGATCCAGCGGCTGGGCCTCGCCAACGGCTATTGGGCGCCGATGACCGCGCTGATCGTGCTCAAGCCGCGGCTGCGCGATACGCGCGCCCGCGGGCTGGCACGAATCGGCGGGACGCTTGGCGGGTGCCTGGTGGCGACGCTGTTCGCCGCCGCCTTCCATGCCGAAAGCTGGATCTTCCTGGCGGGCGCGGCGCTCGCCGCGGGATCGGCCTTCGCCCTGCAGAAGGCGCATTATGCCGGACTGACCGCGTCGATCACCGCGACGATCGTGCTGCTCATCTCGCTCGGCACCGGCGACGCGGTCGCCAATGCCGAGCACCGTATCGCCGCGACGCTGATCGGCGGCGGGCTGGCCCTGTTGATGGCGCTCGTCATTCCCGGCGGCCGCGCGTCGCAGGTCAGCGAGGCGGACAGCGTCGGCGTGTCGTGACGGGCGGACCTGCGCGCCCACCCGCCGCTGCGCTCACCAAGTGCCGCGATCGTCGTCGCCGTCGCCGTAATTGTTGATCACGACATTCTCTTCGCCGCCGCCGCCGAAGAAGCCCTGGCCGCCGCCGAATCCTTCCGAGCGATGCCCGCCGAACAGTCCCGACAGGCCGCTGAACAGCATCTCGCCGCCCGCGACACCCGCCGCAGTGGTGCCCGCCGAGCGCAGGAAGCTGCCGAGCCCGCCGCCGCCGGAAAAGATGCCGGGGCGCTCGTCGGGCGGGGGCGGGGCATAGGCCGGCTGGTTGCGGCCGCCCCACGGGCCGGCGGCCGGGGACAGAAAGCTGCTCGATTGTGGCGGGGCCGCCGCTTCCAATTGCTGCTCGAGTTCGGCGATCCGCGCTTGCGCGGCATGCAGCGACTGGTCGGCGACGATTGCGTGCTGGACGAGCAGATAGCCCGCGTCGGGATTGGCGGCGAGCGCCTGGCGGATCAGACCGTCGGCCTCGCTATCCTTGGCGCCGCCGCGCGCGCTCGTCAGCTCGCCGAGAAAGTTGCTCAACACAGTGCGTTCGTCGGGGGTCATGTCCATTCCTCGCATCGGGGAATGGGAGATCGTTCGGCGCTGCCGGCGCTTCAAGCGGCGCGGCGCTTTCTGACGCGAATTTCATCTCGGCCGCAGCCAGCTAGGCGACCCAGGGCAGCGTGACGCCCAGCGCGGTGGCGATCGCCGTCGCCACGCCGATTGCCGCCAGGCACGTCGCCCCGACCACGATCGGACGCGAGCGCGCGATTAGGGCGATCGACAGCAACACGATCGCGAGCTGCAGCGCGGTCTCGCCGAGTTCATAGCCTTCGCCCGCGCGCGCGGCATGGGCACCCTCTTCGCGCAGCGCGTCGCCCTTCGCTTGCAGCTGGCCGATGCCGTGACCGGCCTTGTCGGGCGCCCGCAAGCGCGCGGCTTCGGCGGTCCAGTCGCGTCGATCGGCGGGGGCGCCGCCGCCGCCCTGCGCCGCGGTCTTGAGCACCGTCTCGCGGACGATCTTGGCCTGCATATAGGCGAAGGTGTCCGACGCCTCGATGCCCTTCAACAGGCTTTCGCGCGCGCTGCCCGCCGCCGCCATGTGGATCACCGCGAGGCTGACCGCGAAACCGCCGACCATCAGCGACACGCGGTCGCGAAACGCGCGTTCGGCGGCGCGTTCCACGCGTTCGCCGGCGTCGCGCTCGGCCTCGGCGCGCTCGATCGCGTCGTCGATCAATTCCTTGGCGTCGGCAGCTTCGACCATCACGCGGTTCCCGAAAGAGCGTTAATGCGTGGCTTGTACGGGCAAGACACGCCGTGGCCCTCGTGAAATATCCGTCATGATCGCCGCTGAGGCGCGCCGAGATTCTTCAACAATCGCGCTGGAAATCGGCCGACGCGTCGCTTATAGGCCTGCGCTTCGCCGATCCGGCGCGGCACCGCCGCTCCGATCGGCCGAGCGGGCGTGGTGAAATTGGTAGACGCGCGGGACTCAAAATCCCGTTCCTTAATCGGAGTGTCGGTTCGAGCCCGACCGCCCGCACCATCAGAACAGAACGTGGCTTGCGTCGGGCCGGAGCGTTGCCGCAGCGCTGGCAGCGGGTGTGTCGAGACCGATCCGCTCGGGTGCGCCGCACTGCTGGAAGCGCTTCGTCTCCCATTCCGAAACGATTCGTTCGGCGTCCGCCGGGGTCCGGTTGCGATGCGCGAGCGCGAAATCGATCCAGGCGCAACCCGGATTGTAATCGACGCGGCCGTCCTCCAGCACCGCGTCGCCAACCACGATCGCCACCGCATCCTGCAGGGCATGACCAGCGTTGATCAGCGTGAGCGCGGACAGGCTCTGGTCATCCGACCAGCCGATCGTGCTGGTGCCGTTTTGCGTTGCGATATCCTGGAGCGCTGCGGTCAGGCGTGCGCGTAACGGTGGCGAGAGTCTCATTGGTGGTGCCTCCCCGAGCATGATCATCATCATCATGACAAAGACGACACGGAAAGGCGATTCCCGCCACTCCAGACACAAAATGTTACACTGGCGTAAACCGTATCCGCGCGGGGATGGATCAGGCCGCCGCGAGTTCGAGCGATTCGCTGATCTCGAACCAGGCGGATTCCGCGGTCTCGAGCTTCTTCGACACTTGCGCGTGCTGCTTGACCAGATCAGCCGGGGAGAGGCGCGCGAGCCACGCCTCCGCGGTGCTCGGATCGAGCATCGCACGGTCGATCGCGTCGCGCTGCTTGGTCAGCTTGGCGACGAGCGCTTCCGCCTCATGCGCGCGCTTCTGCAGCGCGACCGCCGCGGCGCTCAGCTGCGGCTTGTCGTCCTTCTTGGCGGCCTTGGCCTTGGCGCCTTCGCCGCCGCCATCGCCTGCGAGCACGAAGGCGATGTAATCCTCCATTGAGCCGGCATATTCCTTGGCGGTGCCGTTATCGACCAGCACGAGCCGGTCGGCAGTGAGCTCGACCATGTGGCGATCGTGGCTGACGAGGATGACCGCGCCGTCATAGGCGTTGAGCGCCTGGACCAGCGCCTCGCGCGCATCGACGTCGAGATGGTTGGTCGGCTCGTCGAGGATCAGCATGTGCGGCGCGTCGCGCGTGATCAGCGCGAGCGCGAGCCGCGCGCGTTCGCCGCCCGAGAGCTTGCCGACCTTCTGCGTCGCCTTGACGCCCGAGAAGCCGAAGCGGCCGAGCTGCGCGCGGACCGCGCCGGGGGTCTTGCCCGACATCATGCGCGTCATATGCTCGAGCGGTGTGTCGTCGCCGTCGAGTTCCTCGACCTGATACTGGGTGAAATAGCCGACGCGCATCTTGCCGCTGGCGTTCATCGCGCCGTCCATCGTCGGCAATTGCGCGGCGAGCAGGCGGGCGAGCGTGGTCTTGCCGTTGCCGTTGCGCCCCAACAGCGCGACGCGGTCGTCGGGGTCGAGCCGCAGGTTGAGCCGCTGGAGGATCGGCTTCTCGGCATAGCCGACCGCCGCCATGTCGAGCGTGATCAACGGCGGGCGCAGTTCTTCGGGGCTCGGGAATTCGAACGACAGCGTCGGATCCTCGGCCATCGAGGCGATCGGCTGCATCTTGGCGAGCATCTTCTGGCGGCTCTGCGCCTGCTTGGCGGTCGAGGCGCGCGCCGAGTTCTTGGCGATATATTCGCTGAGCTTCGCCCGCTGCGTGTCCTGCGCGGCCTTGGCGGCGGCGAGCTGCGCGACGCGCTCGGCGCGCTGGCGCTCGAAGCTGTCGTATCCGCCGGTATAGAGATGGACCTTGCCGCCCTCGAGATGGAGGATCGTGTCGACCACATTGTTGAGCAGATCGCGCTCGTGGCTGATCACGACCATCATCGCCGGATAGGATTTGAGGAAGTTCTCGAGCCACAAAGTCGCTTCGAGATCGAGATGGTTCGACGGCTCGTCGAGCAGCAGCAGGTCGGGCTCGGAGAACAGGAGCGCGGCGAGCGCGACGCGCATCTTCCAGCCGCCCGAATAGGAATCGAGCGGGCGGCCCTGCATTTCCTCGTCGAAGCCGAGCCCGACGAGGATGCGCGCGGCGCGGGCAGGGGCGGTGTAGGCGTCGATCGCGGTGAGGCGATCATAGACCGCGCCGAGCCGGTCAGGATCCTGGCAGGTTTCGGCCTCGATCAGCAAAGCGGCGCGCTCGGTGTCGGCGGCGAGCACGGCTTCGACCGGGGTGGTGGTGCCCGATGGGGCTTCCTGCGCGATATAGCCGATGCGCGTGCCGCGCGGCATCTCGATCTCGCCGAGATCGGGCTCGAGCTGGCCGATCATCACCTTCATCAACGTCGACTTGCCCGCGCCATTGCGCCCGATCAGCCCGACGCGGCTCTTGGGCGGCAGCGCCGCGCTCGCACCGTCGAGGATCGCGCGCCCACCGAGGCGCACCGTGATACCATTGATATTCAGCATCGGCGGGCCGTAGCAGATTGTTGCGTTGCACCCAAGTGTCCGCCACGACGTTGTGCAACTAAGCCTGTGGAGAGCCCGAATGAGCGTCGCCTTCCGCCGCGAGAGCGACGAAGAACATCTCGAACCCAAGTTCGAACGGCCGATCGCGCCGGGGCCGAATCTGGTGACGCCGCGCGGGTTGGCGCTGATCGGAGCGAAGGTGGTGGAGCTCGAGGCGGCGGTGGCGGCTGCTGCGGCCGAGGATCGCGATGCGATCTCACGCGAGTTGCGCTACTGGCACACACGCCAGACGACCGCCGAGGTCGTCGAAGCGCCGGCGGAGGGTGAAGTCGGCATCGGCAGCACCGTGACCTATCGCCTCAACGGCGCGGAGCGCGTGGTCGAGATCGTCGGCGGTGACGAGGCCGATCCGGCGGCGGGCAGGATCGGTTATCAGGCCCCGCTGGCGCGCGCACTGCTCGGCGCGGGGGCCGGCGAGCGCGTCGATTTCGCGGGGAAGGATGAGGCGATCGAGGTGGTTGCGGTCGCGGTGTCGGGGGCGGCGTAGCCGGCGGGCACGACCCCCATTCCGCAGCCCATACCCGTCACCCCGGGCTCGTCCCGGGGTCCACCGTGCCGCAGGAGCTGCCGGTGTGGGATGTGCATCCCGGTGGACCCCGGGACAAGCCCGGGGTGACGGCGGAGAGAGGGCGTTCCCGGATCAGCGCGACACCGGCTCTGGGATCTTCACCTCCCGCGCCTGCAACGCCGCTTCCGCTTCCGCCATATACCCCCGCGTCAGCGGCAGCGCGCGGCGGTCGCGGATCAGCTGCACCTGGTAGTTGCACATCACGCCATGCTTGAACGCCGCCATCGCGCCGGCGAGATAGAACACCCACATCCGGTAGAAGCGCGCGTCGAACATCGCCTCGATCTTCGCGCGGTTGGCGACCGCGCGATCGTACCAATGGCGGATCGTCAGCGCGTAATGGACGCGCAGCGTCTCGACATCGGCGGCGATCAGCCGCACCGATTCGCTCGCGCCGACGATCTCCGACAGCGCGGGGTTGTAGCCGCCAGGGAAGATGTACTTCGCGGTGAACGGGTCGGTCTGCCCCGGGCCGCCCATCCGCCCGATCGTGTGGAGCAGCATCACGCCGTCTTCCTCGAGCAGCGCGCGGCACTTGTGGAAGAAGGTGCGGTAATTGGGCACGCCGACATGCTCGAACATGCCGACCGAGACGATCCGGTCGAAGCGCCCCGTCAGCTCGCGATAGTCGATCAGCTCGAACTTGACGCGATCGGCGACGCCGGCTTCCGCGGCGCGGCGGCGGGCGGTCTTGAGCTGTTCCTCCGACAGCGTGATGCCGAGCACGTCGACATCGGCCACGCGGTTGAGGTACAGCGCCATCCCGCCCCAGCCGCAGCCGATGTCGAGCACGCGCTGACCCGGCTTCAGGAGCAGCTTGGCGGCGATATGCGCCTTCTTGTCGAGTTGCGCCTGTTCGAGACTGTTGTCCTCGTCGGTGAAATACGCGCAGCTATATTGGCGGTCGGCGTCGAGGAACAGATCGTAGAGCCGGTCGCCAATGTCGTAATGGTGCGCGACGTTCTGCTTCGACTTGGCGACGCGGTTGAGCTGCCGCAGCCGCGCGGTGCTCGCCGCCCAGGCGAGCTTGACCGGGTTCTTGGTGCCGATCGTGCTGCGGCCGTCTTCCCAGCGGCCATTGCCGCGGATCAGGTCGATCATGCCGGCGATGTCGTCATCGTCGACCAGCAGCCGCCCGTCCATCCACGCGAGCGCGGCGCCGAGCCTAGGATGGCGCGCAATGTAGCTCGCGACGTTCTTGTCGGCGAAACGCAGCGTGACGGGCCTGAACGCCGGATCGGGCGTACCGTAACGATATTGCTTCCCGTCGGCATCGATGATCGTCAACTCGCCGCGCTTGACGACATTCTTCGCGAACCGGTCGAACATCCACATCGAACTTGGTCTCCACAGACGAAGGATTCGCGCGTGCCGGACAGCGATGCCAAGGGTGGCGCGCAGAGGGGAGGGTTGGTGCGGGGTCGTGGTGCCCGTCCCGCGGGTCCGGCGCAAGACCAAGACGTTTCCGGCGGGCGCTGCCGATGACCATGCCGACCGCGTCGCCCGATCGAAGTCGCAGTATTCCACAGTCGAACCGCTTATTGTGTCGGATCGAAGACAATAACGCTTGCGAAACGATACTAGAGATCGCCCAATATCGTTGTATTGAGCGAGATCAATTAATTAGTTTATCATGATCGCCCAGTAAAAACCCGAATCAGTACGCGAATCAGTGGGCGGTTCGCGCGTGAACACGGGATTTGATACGATGAAGACGATGATGCTGGGCGCGGCGCTTGCGGCCTGCCTTCCCTGCCTGGCGCAGCCTGCTCTTGCGCAAACGGGGCCGGTGCAACCCGACGCCGCGCCGCGCGCGACGACGGCCGATCAGGGCCGGTTCCGCGTCGGACTGACCGCGGGCACGCTCGGCATCGGTCCCGAAATCGGCTATCGCGCCAACCGCACGATCGGGGTGCGCGCGAACGCGACCTTCCTGTCGTTCGACCACAGCGTCAAATCGAACAACGTCCGCTACGACGGCCATGCCAACCTCAAATCGGGCGGCGTGATGCTCGATCTCTATCCGTTCGGCGGCGGCTTCTTCCTGTCGGGCGGCGCGCGGATCAACGGCAATGACGGCCGCCTGCGCGCCACGCCGCAAAGCACGACGACGATCGGCTCGACCGCCTTCACCCCGGCGCAGATCGGCACGATCAGCGGCCGCGCCGAGGTCAAGGACGTCGCGCCGCAGTTGACGCTCGGCTATGGCGGGGGCCTGCGACACGGTTTGAGCTTCCATTTCGAGGCCGGTGCGCTGTTCCAGGGGGCCATCCGCGTGCGCGATTTCACCTCGAACGGGACGCTCGCCAACGATCCGCGCTTCCTCGTCGAGCTCGAGAAGGAACGCCTGAGCACGCAACGCAAGGTCGACGACTATAAGGTCTATCCGATCGCGCAGATCGGCTTGAAGTACCGCTTCTGAAGCGTCGTCCCCGGGCCGTCGGCAATGCCGACGGTCCGGCCTGCCGCGTCAGCGCGCGAGCGTGATCCGCGCGACGAGGCCGCCGCCGTCGCGATTGGCGAGCGTGATGTCGCCGCCGGCGTCGCGCACGATCGTCCGCGCGAGCGCGAGGCCAAGGCCGATCCCCCCGGTTTCCTTGTTGCGCGACGTTTCCAGCCGTGTGAACGCATCGAACACGTCGCCCAGCCGCTCGGCCGGGATGCCGGGGCCGCGGTCGCAGACCAGGATCGCGACCGACTGCGCGCCCGCCTCGACGCTGACTTCGACCGCGCCGGCATATTTCAGCGCATTCTCGATCAGGTTGCGCAGCGCGCGCCGCATGAGGCCGGGGCGCAGACGCATCCGGATCCGCGGGCTTTCCTCGAACACCACTTCATGCCCGATCTCGCGGAAATCCTCGACCACGGCGTCGACCAGCGCCGCCAGATCGACCTCGGTCGGCGGCTCGCTCGGACGGCCGAGGCGCGCGAGTGAGAGGATGTCGTCGAGCATGCGGTTCATCTCGGCGATCGTCTCGGCCATCCGCGCGCGATCCGAATCGTCGTCGACCGATTCGACGCGGACGCGCAGCGAGGCGAGCGGGGTGCGCAGATCGTGCCCGATCGCGCCGAGCATCCGGTCCTTCTCGTCGAGCATCGCCGTCACGCGCAGCCGCAGTGCGTTGAACGCGGCGATCACGTCGCGCACGTCCTGCGGCCCGGCGGCGGCGACCGGATCGGCGGCGGCACCCGGCTGGAAGCTGCGCGCCGCCTCGGCCAGCCCGCGCAGCGGCCGCGAGATCCGGCGTCCGGCCCATAGCAAGGGCACGAGCACGACGATGTAGAGGATCGCGGTCTGCGCCATCAGCCGCCAGAAGATGTCGGAATTGTCGCGGTTCCACGGCAGGCTGAGCACGAACCATTGCCCGCTCGGCCGCTCGACCGCGACTTCGAGCTCGGCCCCGCCGCGCAGCAGTCGCTCGATCCGTTCCCTGCTGACATAGCGCAGCCGCGGATCGTCGCGCTGTATCGGCATCACTTGCGTCTGGATTCGCGAGACCTTGACCCCGGCCTCGGCGAGCGCGGTGCGCAATGCGGTTTCGACTTCGGCGACGTGCTCGCCGCCCGGCTGGATCGGCGAATTGGGGGTGAGGCGCAGTCGGCTCCAGCCGCCGCCGCCGATGCGGCGTCCTGCGGCGATGCGCTCGTCGGCGTCGATGATCCGCGTGACCACCGGCCCGGTCGCCTGGTCGAGCCGCGCGCGGCGGCGGTCCTGCAGCGCGAGCGTGAAATTGATCGCCTGCGCGACGAACAAGGCGACCGCGATCAGCAGCGCCATCTGCCCCGAAAGGCTGCGCGGCATCGCGCGCAGGCGCGCGAGCTTCAAAGGCGCGTCACTTCGGCGGCGAGCGTATAGCCGCCGCCCCACACGGTCTTGATCAGTTCGGGCGTCTTGGCATCGGCTTCGATCTTGCGGCGCAGCCGGCTGATCTGATTGTCGATCGCGCGGTCGAACGCGGCGGCTTCGCGGCCTTGCGTCAGATCGAGCAACTGGTCGCGCGTCAGCACCTGGCGCGGGCGCGTGACGAGCGCGTGGAGCAGGTTATATTCGCCGGTCGACAGCGGCACCGACACGCCCTCGCGGTCGACCAGCGTGCGCTCGCCCGATTTGAGTACCCAGCCGGCAAAGGCGAACGATCCGCTCTCGGGCGCATGCTGGCGCGTGCCGCCCGCCGCCGCGCGGCGCAGGATGACCTTCACGCGCGCCGCGAGTTCGCGCGGCGAGAAGGGCTTCACGACATAATCGTCGGCGCCCATTTCGAGCCCGACGATCCGGTCGGTCTCCTCGGTACGCGCGGTGAGCAGGATCACGGGGACTTCGCCGCTCTCGCGGATGTGGCGGGTGAGCGACAGGCCGTCCTCGCCCGGCATCATGATGTCGAGGATGACGAGATCGATCGCATAGGCGGTCATCCGTGCGCGCGCGCCCTCGGCGTCGCCGGCCTGCGTCACGCGGAAGCCCTGCCGCGTGAGATATTGCGCGAGCGGTTCGCGGATCGAGCGTTCGTCGTCGACGAGCAACAGATGCGGCGTGTCTCCCATCGGTTCGCTGCTTAGCATGATCTGACCTCAGGAAAAGGACGCGGCGTCGGGTGGTGCCGGGCGAGCGGGGGGCAGCTCGCCCGGCGGCCGGGCCAGGGGGACTTACTGGCTCGGAGGGGGGGAAGGGGTGGCGTTTGGCGCGGGCGGCGGCGGCGCGATCGCGTCGGCGGGGTCGCTGCGGCCGCGGCGCCCGCCGGGGCCGCCCGGACCGCCTGGCCCGCGCATCGAATCCATCCACGCGGCGACCTCTTCCTTGGAGATCTGGCCGTCCTTGTTGGCGTCCATCCGGTTGAAGCGCATGTCGGCCTGGGCGAGATATTCGGCGCGCGTCACCTTGCCGTCGGCATTGGTGTCGGCGCGCGTCATCATCCGGCTGCCGGGCCCGGTCAGCTCGTCGGTGGTGAGGACGCCGTCCTTGTTGAGATCCATCGCGTCGAACCGCGCATTGGCCTGCGCGGTCGCTTCGGCATGCGAGATCAGGCCGTCGCCATTGGTGTCGGCGGAGCGGAACATGCCGCCGCCGCCCTGCGCCACCGCCGCGGCGGTCGCGAGCGCGGCGACCGTCGTCGCGACGAGGAAACGCGTGAAGGACATGCGGGGGACTCCTTGCTGGCCGGGCGGGGTTGCCGTTCGCTGCGCCTGTTATGGAGGAAACTCTGTCGCGCTTATGTGCCGGGGGCGGCGACAAAGTGTCGCAAAGTGTCGCAACTCTTCCTCCCCTCCCTTCCAGGGAGGGGAGACGCCGCGGCCCGCTCAGCCGAAGATCGCGACGCTCTGCATGCCTTGCGCCACCGGCACGCCGTCGGCGTTCCACAGCATCATGCTCTGGCTCGATCCGCCGTTGACCGCGTGCTGTGACTCGGCGGAGAGCAACCACCAGCCGCCGGTCGTGGCGGGGGCCGGGGTCAGCAGATTGACGATCCAGGTCAGCGACGACAGCGGCACGAAATCCTTGCCGAACAGCTTGAACGCCGCGGGCGGGAGCGCATCGGCGAGCGCGAGCACCTCGACCATCGGGTCGATCCCGGCGGAATCGCGCAGCCGCGCCCAGCGCAGCCATTCGGCCGCGCCCGGCGCCTCCTGCTTCAGGTCGAGGAAGTTGAAATTGCCGGTGAAGAATTCGTCGGGGCCGGTGTAGAGTTTCGCGTCCGCGGCAGGGGGCGGAAGCGGGCGGGCGAGGCCGCCGCTCAGCGTGACGCGCGACGGCTGCTCCGCCATGAACACGAAGATCGCGCGATAGCCGAGCCCCGCGTCCGAGACGATATCGGCCTGGATGAAGGCGGCGGTGCGGCCGCGGCGCAGCTTGGTCGCGGTGACGCTGACGCTGCCCGACAGGGGGCCGATGAAGGAGATCTGCGCCGATCGCAGCGGTGGCAGGTCGGGCTCAATCCCCTGCGCCGCGTGCAGCGCGAGCGCGCTCGACAGGCCGCCATAGGCGGTGCGGCCCTGCAGCCAGTCGCTCGGGATCTCGGCGCGGAAGCCGCCGTCGATCGGCGTCGCGGCGGCGAGGATGTCGCGGATCGGGGTCATGCCGCCGCCAGCCGATCGCGCAGGTCGCGCTTGAGCACCTTGCCGATCGCGCTGCGCGGCAGTTCGTCGATCGCGTGGAGCGCCGACAGTCGCTGCGTCTTGCCGAGCTGTGCGTTGGTCCAGTCGAGGATCTCCGCGATGCTCGCATCGATCCCGGTATGCGCCACGTAGAAGCCGACCGGCGTCTCGCCCCACGCTTCGGACGGCACGCCGATCACGCTGCAATCGGCGACCGCGGGGTGCTGCGAGAGCACCGCCTCGAGATCGGTCGGGTAGATGTTGAACCCGCCCGAGATGATCAGATCCTTCTTGCGGTCGAGCAGCGTCAGGAACCCGTCTTCGTCGAAGCGCCCGACATCGCCATGGCGGATGTAGCGATTGCCTTCGGCGTCGTGCCACTCGGCCGCCGCGGTGGCGTCGCTGCGGCCGTGATACCCTGTCATCATCGCCGGCGAGCGGCCGACGACCTCGCCCATCTCGCCTTGCGGGACTTCGTTGCCGTCGTCGTCGATCAGGCGGATGTCGTGGCCCTCGATCGGCCGCCCGACGGTGTGGAGCTTGTCGGGAAAGCCGTTGGCGACGAGCAGGCAGGTGCCGCCGCCCTCGGTCATGCCGTAATATTCGACGAGCAGCCCGGGCCAGCGCGCGAGCACGTCGGCTTTCAGCGCGGCCGAGAAGGGCGCCGAGGTGCAGGTCTTGAAGCGGAAGCTCGACAGGTCGAAGCGGTCGAAATCGGGGAGCGCCATCAGCCGCTGATATTGCACCGGCACGAGCATGGTGTGCGTCGCGCGGTGGCGCTCGGCGAGCGTCAGATAGCCGCGCGCGTCGAACTTCTTCATCAGCACGACGGTGCCGCCCCAGCCGAGCGTCGGCAGGAAACTGACCAGCGTGGTGTTCGAATAAAGCGGGGTGGCGATCATCGTCACCGCGCTCGCAAAGCCCGCGGCCTCGTTGCGGTTGATATGCGCCCAGCGCATCGCATGGCTCTGCACGATGCCCTTGGGCGTGCCGGTCGTGCCCGACGAATAGATGATGTTGAAACCGTC
The DNA here is from genome assembly GCA_943367995.1 of Bordetella parapertussis. Lineage (GTDB taxonomy): Bacteria > Pseudomonadota > Alphaproteobacteria > Sphingomonadales > Sphingomonadaceae > Sphingomonas. Next base: position 105,756 of record CALRKL020000001.1, read on the forward strand.
CGCGGGGCGGATCGTGACCGGGGTGGGGCGCGCGCCTTCGGGCGCGAGCCAGGCGCCGAGCGTCTTCAGCCGGACGAGCTTGCCGGGGATATGCTCGCCAGCGAGTGCGGTGGCGGCGTCGGAGTCGACGAAGCTGATCGGCGCGGCGCAATCGGCGATCATCGCAACGATGCTTTCGGGCGTGCCCGACGGCGCGATCGGGGTGGCAAGGCAACCGGCGCGGAGCGCGCCGAGGAACACCGCGGCATAATCGATGCTCGCTGAGCCGACGATCGCGACCGCTTCGCCTTGGCGCACGCCGTCGCGCTGCAACGCGGCGGCGATGCGGTCGATCAGCGCATCGAGGCTGGCATAATCGAGCTCGCCATCGGCCTCGGCGAGCGCGACCTTGTCGCCGTGTTCCGCGGCGTGCGCGCGGATCAGGTCGGGGAGGGTGGCGAAGTCGCTCGCGAGCAGTTCGGCAGCGGTCATTTGGGCGGTCTCGGCAAGTCTCGATGTTCGATTCGCTAGAGGATGAAGCAGAGAAACGCCATACGCGATCTTCGAATTGCCTTGGATCCTCCCCGGAACGGGGAGGGGGACCATTTCGCCTCTTTCGGCGAAATGGTGGAGGGGGCGCGCCACGAGCGATACGCCCGTGGAGGCCCCCCTCCACCAACCGGCTGAAGAAGCCGGTCGGTCCCCCTCCCCGTGCCGGGGAGGATCTAAGCTACCCCAGCACCTTCGCCGTCTGGCCGAACAGCACCTTCTTGGCTTCCTCGGTCATCGGCTTGTTCTCGCTGATCGCCGCGCCCTTGGCATAAGCGGCGACGGTCGCCGGCCGCGCGGCGATCGCGTCGAACCAGCGCTTCAGATTGGGCGTGTCCTCGAGCCGCTGGCCCTGGCGCTCGTACGGCACGATCCACGGATAGCAGGCCATGTCGGCGATCGAATAAGCGCCAGTGATGAAGTCGCGCCCGTCGAGCCGCCGCTCGAGCACGCCGTACAGCCGGTTGGTCTCCTTGACGTAGCGATCGATCGCGTACGGAATCTTCTCGGGCGCATAGCCGCTGAAATGGTGGTTCTGCCCGAGCATCGGCCCCAGCCCACCCATCTGCCACATCAGCCATTGCACCGTTTCGGTGCGGCTGCGGAGGTCGGCGCCGATGAACTTTCCGTATTTGTCGGCGAGATAGAGCAGGATCGCCCCCGATTCGAAGATCGCGATCGGTTCGCCGCCACCCTCCGGATCATGGTCGATGATCGCCGGCATGCGGTTGTTGGGCGCGATCTTGAGGAAATCGGGCTGGAATTGTTCGCCCGCGCCGATGTTGACCGGGATGATGCGATACTCGACCCCGGCTTCTTCGAGAAACAGCGTGATCTTGTGGCCGTTCGGGGTGGGCCAATAGTGCAGGTCGATCATGGGCGGGCTCCTGTGCGGGTCGCACAGGGAGATGGGGCGGCCGTTACGGCTGCGCAACCGCGGCGCGAGCCGGTGGCGTGATGTCCCTGCCGCTCGCGACGCGCGCCTCCCCTCCCTGAAAGGGGGGGGGCGCGGGTCGGCCCGTAGGCGGGAGTGAAGGATCTCCACGGGCCGACCCGCCCCCAGCCCCTCCCTTCCAGGGAGGCGCGGACCGATCGTCGCGACAGGCAAATACTGCCTCTTCCCATAGGCCTCATTCCGGCGTATTGCGCGGCCATACCCGATCTTCAGATTCGGTCTGGAAGGACAGCTTTCATGGCAACCGCGCCCGAACTCGACGCTCCAGTGGCTCCGCTCGACGGCTTCCGCGCGGAAGTGCGCGCGTGGCTCGCGGACAATTTCCCGGCATCGCTCAAAGGCAAGGACAATGCGCTTTCGGCGCTCGAAGGTCCGACCGAGCTCTCGCCCGACGAGATCGCGTGGAAGACCGCGATGGGCGAAAAGGGCTGGGGCGTTCCCGGCTGGCCCGCGGCCTATGGCGGCGGGGGTCTCGACAAGGCGCAGATCCGCGTCCTCAATGAGGAAATGGCGCGCGCCGGCGCGTGGAACCCGATCGGCGGGATGGGCGTGATGATGTTCGGCCCGACCTTGCTCGAATATGGCAGCGAGGCGCAGAAGCACGAGCATATCCCCGCGATCGCCAAGGGCGAAGTGCGCTGGTGCCAGGGGTATAGCGAGCCAAACGCCGGCTCGGACCTCGCCAACGTCCAGACCTTCGCCGAAGACAAGGGCGACCATTATGTCGTCAACGGCCAGAAGACCTGGACCTCTGGCGGCCAATGGGCCGACAAATGCTTCGCGCTCGTCCGTACCGACAAGAGCCAGAAGCATGGCGGGATCAGCTTCCTGCTGCTCGACATGACCGCGCCGGGCGTCGAAGTGCGGCCGATCGCGATGATCTCTGGCCAGTCGCCGTTCTGCGAGACCTTCTTCACCGATGTGAAGGTGCCCAAGGAAAACCTCGTCGGGCGCGAAGGGCAGGGCTGGGAGATCGGTACGCGCCTCCTCCAGCACGAGCGCAACAGCCTGTCGGGCGGCGGCGGCGCATCGCGGCTGTTCGCGGGCAAGCCGATGGGGAAGCTGGCGAAGGAGTATCGCGGCGCGGACGCGCAGGGCCGCGTTCCCGACAGCGATCTCAGGATGCGGATCGTGCGGCACGAGATGGACAGCCGCGCCTTCGCGCTGACGCTGCGCCGCGCCGCGCTCGAGGCGAAATCGAACCAGGGGCCGTCGGCGGCCACCTCGATCATGAAGAATGTCGGCGCGCGCATCACGCAGGACCGCGCCGAACTGTCGATCGAGATCATGGGGATGGCCGGGCTCGGCTGGGAGGGCGAGGGCTTCAGCGAGGACGAGCTGACCCAGACGCGGACCTGGCTGTGGGGCAAGGCGGTGTCGATCTATGGCGGATCGACCGAGATCCAGAACAACGTGATTTCCAAGCGCATCCTCGGGATGCTCGATCACCAGTAATGCAAGGATAGGCTGCCACGCGCGACGCGCGGCGGGCCGGAGAGGGGCGGGGTGAAGGATGGCTTAAGCCATCCTCCCCCGTTTTCCATTCAGACGAGGGGATAGCGCGATGGCCGTACTCAACGACGAACAGACGATGCTCCGCGACATGGTGCGCGAATGGTCCGACGAGCAATCGCCGGTCAGCGCGTTCCGCAAGATGCGCGCCGCGGCGCCGGCCGAGGGCTATGATCCGGCGGCGTGGGCGACGCTTGGCGAGATGGGCCTGCCCGGCATCGTCATTCCCGAAGAGCATGGCGGTACCGCGTTTGGCTATCTCTCGCTCGGGCTGGTGCTCGAACAGCTCGGCCGCAACCTTGCGGCCTCGCCGCTCGCCTCGACCTCGGCGGCGGCGACCGCGATCCTGCTCGGCGAGTCGGACGCGGTGAAAACGCAGTGGCTGCCGCAGATCGCCAGCGGCGCGGTCGTCGCGACGCTCGCGATCGACGAGGGGCCCGTCCACGATCCCGCGAAGATCACGACCAGTGTCGTCGACGGCAAGCTCAGCGGCACCAAGGCGTTCGTCGCCGAGGGCGACAGCGCTGGCGTCTTCGTGGTCGCGGCGACCGATGGCCTCTATCTCGTCGCGGGTGACGCCGGCGTGACGCGCGCGCCGCGCCATATGGCCGATTCGCGCAGCCATGCGCAGGTGACGTTCGATGCCGCCCCGGCCGAGCGGCTCGGCGACGCGGCGCTTACCGCGCAGGTGATCGATCGCGCAACTGCGGCGGTCTGCGCCGAGATGCTCGGCATGGCCGAGCAGGCGTTCGCCACCACCAACGATTATCTCAAGACGCGCGTCCAGTTCGGCCAGCAGCTCTCGACCTTTCAGGCACTGCAGCACCGCATGGCGAAGATGTTCACCGAGCTCGAGTTGATGCGCTCGGTCGTCGAAGGCGCGCTCGAGGCGATCGACGCGGGGCGTTCGGACGTGGACCAGGCGGTGAGCCTCGCCAAGGCGGTGGCGAGCGACACGCTCCACCTCGTCAGCCGCGAGATGATCCAGCTGCATGGCGGGATCGGCATGACCGACGATTACGACGCCGGTTTCTACCTCAAGCGCGCGCGCGTGCTCGAGACGATGTGGGGCAATGCCGCCTTCCACCGCGAGCGTTTCGCGCGCTTGAACGGGTATTGATCTTCCGATCGCATCCCGTGGCGTAAGCAATCCGCTTCGCGACCGCGGCGCGTCGCATAGCCGAACGATTGAATGACGGGGGGGTGCGCCCCGGAGCGCGAGCCGTGCGCCCGCGCAAGGTGCTGCGCGGACGCCGACCCGTGGCCGGCCGCTAGCTTGCCCATCAACGCTGAGGTTTCCGGTTTCGAGGATCGGTTCTGGCCGGATTGGCCATAGCGAAATTGCGTAAGGAAAGAACACGATAGGCAAACCCGTGCCCGTCGCGCATATCACGCTTGACTTTAGGGCCGCTTCGGAGTCAATTTGAGCTTCGGGTACGGAACCGGTCAGCGTTCCGGCCCTTTGGGGGAGAGATGTTATGGCTCGTTCGCGGCATGCGACGTCGTGCGCCTTTTTTGCCTTGTCGGTCGGTCTTGCATGGCCAGCGGCGGCGCAGGTCGGGACGACGCCATCACCACCGCCGCCGTCGCCGCGACCGAGCACCCCGCCCGACGAGGTCAGCGGCCCCGATATCGTCGTCACCGGGTCGCTGATCCGCGGCACGCCCGAGGACGCGGCGATCCCGGTCGATGTCATCTCGAGCGAGGAGCTTTCCAAACAGGGCACGCCGAGCGCGGTCGACCTGCTCAAGAATCTGCCGACGTCGAGTGGCGTGATCGGCGACGCCAACCAGTTCGACAGCCGCAGCCAAGGCAATGAAGGCGTCGCCTCGGTCAATCTGCGCGGGCTGGGACCACAGCGCACGCTTGTCCTGCTCAACGGCAAGCGGCTCGTGCCGGTCGGCGGCGCGATCCCGATCGTCGACATCAATCTCATTCCCTCGGGCGCGATCGGGCGCGTCGAAGTGCTCAAGGATGGCGCGGCGGCGACCTATGGTTCGGATGCGATCGCCGGCGTCGTCAATTTCATCACGCGGACCGATCAGAACGGCTTCCTCGCCGCGGGCGATTATCGCTACATCCGCGGGTCGAACGGGGACTATACCGCCAATCTGAGCTTCGGGCACAATCGCGACGGGCTGCATTTCCTCGCCTCGGTCGGCTATCAGCACCGCTCCGAGCTGCGCACCACCGATCGCGATTTCACCGTCCAGCCCTATGCCAACAATCCGCAAGGGGGGTATACCGGCGGCGGCAATCCGGGCAATTTCGGCTTTGGCGGCACTGCCAATTTCGTCCGCGACCTGGGCTGCGAGGGGCTCGGCGGCTTTCGCAGCCAGGCGGGATCGACGACCGACCGCTGCTTCAACAATTACGGCCAGTTCGGCAATCTCGTCGAACCCGAGGATCGCATCCAGGCCTATGTCGAGGGTTCGGCGCAGCTCACCGACAAGCTCAAATTCTCGGTCAGCGCGCTCTATGGCTACAGCTCGACGCGCATCACCACTTCGCCGACGTATCTCCCGACGCTGCCGCCCTCCGCCAATGCGGCGAGCGGCGGGGCTGGGCTGTTCGTCATCCCGACCTACGCCCCCGCCTTGCGCGATTATTGCGCGCTGTACGGCGCGGCGTCGGGCTGCGTGACCGCGGGCGGGGTGCCGCTCGCGCCGGCGATCGCCTTTCCCGTGCTGTTCCGACCTGCCTTGCTCGGCGGCAATCCGCTGTTTCTCAACCATAATGGCGACGACCGCGGATCGGCGTACAGCAAGCGCGTGTCGGACGAGATGCGCTTCACCGCCGATCTGTCGTACGACGTGACGCCCGACCTCAACCTGACCGGCGGCTTCACCTATTCCGAATATTATCGCGAGAGCGAGGGGACCGACACGTTTGGCGATCTGCTGCAGAACGCGCTCGCCGGCTTCGGCGGCGCGAACTGCGCCTATGCCACGCCGCAGTCGCGCGCCGGGCTGAGCGCGGCGCAGATCGCCGCCCTTGCCGGCACCAATGGCTGCACCTTCTTCAACCCCTTGTCGACCGCGGTCGCCGCGAACGGCGCGACCGGCGTGGTCAACGCGAATTATGCGGGTACGCGCAACCCCGCCGGATACAATCTCACCCCCGGTGCCGGGCTGATCAACGATCTGGCGACGTTCGACAATTTCTTCCGGACGACCAACACGCGCTACACCACGCGGCTGCTCGTCGGCGACCTGGTGCTGAGCGGCAAGACCGGGCTGCGCTTGCCCGGCGGCGACCTCAGCTTCGCTATCGGCGGGCAATATCGCCGCAACGACTATTCGGTGCTGTACAACAACGACAGCAACATCGCGATCAATCCCTGCCCGGGGTCGCCGCTCAACCCCGCGGCGACCTGCACGCAGCAGACCGGCGCGCTCGGCTTCCTCGGCACCAACGCCAATCTGGCGACGAGCAACGACATCAAGGCGGTGTTCGGCGAGCTGCAACTGCCCGTGTTCGACCGGCTCAACCTCCAGCTTTCGGCGCGCTTCGAGGATTATGGCGGGCGCGTCGGCTCGACCTTCAACCCGCAAGGGCGCATCCGGCTGCAGGTGACCGACTGGCTCGCGCTGCGCGGCGGGGCGGGGACGACCTTCCGCGGGCCGCCGGCGCAGCAATTGTCCGGGAACCTGACCGCGCTGCAGATCATCGGGACGTCGTTCCGCGCGGTCGATATCAACGGGAACCCCAACCTCTCGCCCGAAAAGGCGACGACCTACAGCGCCGGAATCCTGCTCCACAGCGGCGGCTTCAGCGCGAGCCTCGATTATTATCGCTACAAGTTGAAGGGCCCCATCGAGGGCGAGCCGATTCAGGGGATGGTCAATGCCCTGTTCGGCACGACCGGCGCCGCGAACTGCGGCAACCCGGCCTATGCGGCGCTGCAATCGCGCTTCACCTTCACCGGCGCCGGCTGCGGCGTCGCCAACGTCCAGCGGCTGCGCACGCAAGTGATCAACAGCGCGAATGTCACGACATCGGGGCTCGACCTGCAGGCGGCGTATCGCTTCGGTATGGGCGCGGCGAACCTCGAGGTCGGCGGCAACGGCACCTATGTGATCGAATATAAGACCAGGGACATCACCGTCGAGGGGATCGTCGTCCAGCCGGCGTTCGATGGCGTCGGGCTGCTCAACTACCAGACCACCGCCTACCCGATTCCGCGGATCAAGGGCACCGCCTATGTCCAGGGTGCGCTGGGCGGGCACAGCCTGCGGCTGCAGTATAATTATATCGACGGTTATACCGACCAGCGCGGTACGGCGATCTTCGGGCCCAACGCCGGCGCGCTCGCGGGGGCGTCGGTCACCGCCGGCAAGAATATCAAGCCGTTCGGCACCTTCGATGCGACCTACCGGCTGGTGCTGCGCGGTACCGGCTCGACGCTGACCTTCTCGGCGCTCAACATCTTCGACAAGGCGCCGCCGTTCGCGCGGCTCGACCAGAATTACGATCCGTTTACCGCAAGCCCGCTCGGTTTTACCGCCAAGGTCGGCGTCTCGCAGAAATTCTGAGGCAGTGTAGCGCGTGTGGCGCGGGCGCGTCGTCCTGATCGGACGGCGCCCCCTTTGCCGTTTGGCGCGCGGTCGCGTATCGCTGTGCCGATGCCCAAGCCAGTCAAGCGCACCCCCGGTCTGCCCACGCGCGACCAGATCCTCGCCTTCATCGCCGAAAGCGACGTGCCGGCCGGCAAACGCGAGATCGCGCGCGCCTTCGGCCTCACCGCGCAAGACAAGATCTTGCTGAAAGCGCTGCTCAAGGACATGGCCGACGAAGGGCTGATCGACAGCGCGCCCGGCCGCGCCCTCCACAAGATGGGCGGCGTGCCCAAGGTGACCGTGCTGCGGATCGTCGACGTCGACGACAGCGGCAATGTCTGGGCGGTGCCCGAGCGCTGGGAAGCGACGACGCCCGCGCCGAAACTGCGCGTCCGCGAGAAGCGGACCGGCGCGCTCGGCGTGGGCGACCGCGTTCTCGCGCGGACCGAGGAAGCTGGGCAGGGCTGGATCGCGCATCCGATGAAGACCTTGCCCAAGGGCGAGGAACTGGTGCTCGGCGTGCTGCGGCAGGAGGGCAAGACGCTGTGGCTGCAGGGCGTCGAGAAGAAGGAGCGGCGCGAGTTCCAGGTGTCCGACGCGGGCGAGGCGCAGGTCGGCGATCTCGTGCTCGCCGAGATGGCGGGGCGGCCGCCGCGGATGACGGTGCGCGTGACGCAGGTGCTGGGCGACCCGTTCGCGCCGCGCAGCTTCTCGCTCATCGCGATCCACAAATTGGGGATTCCGGACGTCTTTTCGTCCGAGACGCTCGACGAAGCGGTGCGGGTCGCTGGGCAGCCGCTCGGCGACAAGCGCGAGGATCTGCGCCAGCTGCCGATCATCGCGATCGATCCCGCCGATGCGCGCGACCATGACGATGCGGTGTGGGCGGCGCCCGATGACGATCCCTCGAACGACGGCGGATGGAAGGCGATCGTCGCGATCGCCGACGTGTCGTTCTACGTTCGGCCGGGGGCGAGCCTCGACCGCGAGGCGCGGCGGCGGGGGAACAGCGTGTATTTCCCCGATCGGGTCGTGCCGATGCTGCCTGAGAGTCTTTCGGCCGAGATGTGTTCGCTGAAGGAGGGCGTCGATCGGGCGGCGCTCGCGTGCCATTTGCGGATCGGCAGGGACGGGGCGCTGAAGAGCTGGCGCTTCACGCGAGCGGTGGTGCGGATTGCGGCGAACCTGGCGTATGAGGATGCGCAGGCGATGGTGGATGGCCACGCTGCTTCTTCTTCCCCCCTCCCGCTCTGGTCCTGCTGGCATGCGCTCAACAAGGCCCGCACCGCGCGCGCGCCGCTCGATCTCGACCTGCCCGAGCGCCGCGTCATGCTCGACGAGAAAGGCCGCATCCTCTCGGTCGCGCCGCGCGAGCGGCTCGATGCGCACAAATTGATCGAGGATTACATGATCGCCGCCAACGTCGCCGCGGCCAAGGCGCTCGAGGCGAAGAAGGCGCCCGTCATGTACCGCGTCCACGAGCAACCCGGCCGCGAGAAGCTCGTCGCATTGAAGGATTATCTCAAGACCTTCGGGATTGAGTTCGCGCTCGGCCAGGTCGTCCAGCCGCGGACCTTCAACCACATTCTCGACAAGGTCATCGACCGTGACGAGCGCCCGCAGATCATGGAGCAGGTGCTGCGCACGCAGACCCAGGCCTATTACAGCCCCGCCAATATGGGCCATTTCGGGCTCGCGCTTGGCAGCTATGGCCATTTCACCTCGCCGATCCGGCGCTATGCCGATCTGCTCGTCCACCGGGCCTTGGTGTCGGCCTATGACCTCGGCCCCGGCGGGTTGACCGAGGGCGAAGCCGCGGCGATGGAGAAGATCGGCGAGAGCATCTCGATGCTCGAACGCCGCGCGATGGAGGCCGAGCGCGACACGATCGACCGCTATGTCGCGGCCTATCTGTCGGAGAAGGTCGGCGAAGTGCTCGAGACGCGGATCACCGGCGTCACCAATTTCGGTTTCTTCGCGACGGTCGAGGGGATCGGCGGCGACGGGTTGATGCCGGTGCGCGATATCGGCGGCGAATATTTCCGCTTCGACGAAGCGAGCCGCACGCTGATCGGCGACCAGTCGGGCACGGTCTATGCCAGCGGGCAGAAGCTCCAGCTGCGGCTGGCCGAAGCGAACCCGGTGTCGGGCGCGTTACGCTTCGAGATGGTCGAGGGCAGGGGCGCGCGTGTCGAGAGCGAGGAGCGCCGCCCCAAGCGCGTGATCAAGCATCGCGGCCGCCCGGCGAACATCCGGCACCAAGGGAAGAAGCGATAGCAAGTCCGCCGCGCTTGATTGTTTTTTAGCGTTTCCCCATGTATACCACACTTGCAAAGAGGGACCCGACAATGCGTGAAGGTGGTCGCGACTAAATCGCTTGGACTGTTCGATAGTCCATCACGGCGTGACGATGGCCGGGGAGACGCTTCGCTGCGTGTCGAATCCCGATCTATTGTGGAAAGCCCTGCTGAGCCCGGTGCTCGTTCTGCTCTCCGCGATCGTCGCCATCATCGGCATCCGCAACGTCCGCGCGGTGGCGCGACAGCGGGCGACGCTCGATATCATCGAGAAGTTCGAATCGACCGAACATTATCGCGCGCTCAACGAGGCTTTCTCGACAGTCCGCAAGTCGGCCGGCTTTGCCGCTCTGCATGATCCCGCCACCGCCGCCGCCAAGAAGACGCGCGGTCAGGTGCAGGATTACATCAACCATTATGAGCTCGTCGCGATCGGGATCCGCAACAATATCCTCGACGCGAAGATCTATCGCACCTGGATGGCGAGTGCGGTCGTGCGCGACTGGAATGCGGCGGCCGATTATGTCCAGCACGAACGCTGGCGGCTGAACGCGCGCGGCGACAATTATGTCTACCACCCCGGCCTTTATGCCAATTACCAATGGCTCGCTGCGAACTTCTCGAACACCGCGCGGCGGCTTACCGCGACGTCGTCGCCCAAACCGCTGCTCGCGGCGGCGAGCGGGCCGGGCGACGACCCGCTGCCGGAGATCGACCCGCCGATCGCGTGACGGGGCTTACCCGGCGCGAAACGTCAGCCCCGCCTTCGCCTGCAGCCGGTCCGCCAGCACCGCGCCCATCAGCGCGCCGGGCGTCCAGATCCCCCCTTCGCCCGCGACATCCTCGACCAGGCACAGCGCGGTCTCGGCGATCATCTTGCTGGTCGAGCCATAGCCCGGGTCCTTGTCGCCGGTGACGACACAGTCGATCCGTTCGCCCGCCGCACCCTCGCCGATGAACAGCAAATCATAGAAGCCTGCATCGCGTTCCTCGCGCGAGGGGCCTTCGCCGGGCTTGGGCCCCTTGTCGCTGGCGAGCGGGTTGATCCGCGCGATCGCCTCGGCGGCGGCCTTGCCCATCTCGCCGATGCCTGGCGCGACCATCATCTCGTCATAGACGAAGTCGCGACCATAGGCCTGGCCGAGCAGGAAGTTGGTGCGATGGACGTTCTTGGTGTTGATCGGCGCCATGATGAACGGCGCGACCCATGCCTCGATCGTGCGGTCATATTCGGGCAGCAGGCCCTTGGGCTGGCTCGGCCCCTCGAAATCGGGGGTCAGCGCGAACGGATTGACCAGCAGCCCGACGACCGAGGGATGCTTCGCCGCGGCCGCGAGCGTCGCCTTGAGACTCGCCGCGGTCCCGCCGGAGAAACCGCCCTGCATCTTCCGCACGCGGCCCTTCACGCGTGGCAGCGGGTGCCCGAACTTGGCCTTGGCGGCGTCCTGCAGAGTCAGCACGCCGAGATCGAACGGGATCGAATCGAACCCGCACGAAAAGACGATCCGCGCACCGCTGGCCTTCGCGGTTTCGTGATGCGCATCGATCATTTCGCGCATCCAGGCGGGCTCGCCGCACAGATCGACATAGGCGGTGCCGGTCGCGGCGCAGGCGGCGACGAGGTCGCTGCCATAGAGCTGATACGGGCCGACGGTGGTGAGCACCACCTGGGTGCGCTCGCACAGGGCGCGCAGGCTGGCGGGATCGTCCGAATTGGCGGTGAGCAGCGCGGTGTCGGCGGGGGCGCCGATCAAATCGCGCACTTCCTGCAGCTTGGAGAGCGAACGGCCCGCCATCGCCCAGCGCGGTGCGCCGATCTGCGTCAGATATTCGGCGACAAGGCGGCCGGTGAAGCCGGTCGCGCCGTATACGATGATGTCGAAGTCTCTGGTCATACTGCGCTCTCCACCGTCACCCCGGGGTTTATCCCGGGGTCCACCGGGATGCATGTCCCGACGACCGGAGTGTGCGGCACGGTGGACCCCGGGACAAGCCCGGGGTGACGGTTCGGATATTACGCCGCCTCGTTGAACTGCAGGCTGGCGAGGCGCGCGTAGAGGCCGCTCTCGCCGATCAGCGAGGCGTGGCTGCCCTGTTCGACGATCCTCCCGTCGCGCATCACGATGATCCGGCGTGCCGCGCGCACCGTTGCGAGGCGGTGCGCGATGACGAGCGTGGTGCGCTCCGCCATCAGCCGCTCGAGCGCTTCCTGCACCAGCCGCTCGCTCTCCGCATCGAGCGCGCTGGTCGCCTCGTCGAGCAGCAGGATTGGCGCGTCGCGCAATAGCGCGCGCGCGATCGCGACGCGCTGGCGTTGCCCGCCCGATAGCCGCGCGCCGCCTTCGCCGAGGAAGGTGTCGAGCCCGTCGGGGAGCTTGCGGAGGAATTCGGCGGCGTTGGCGGCCTCGGCGGCGTGCCACAGTTCGTCGTCGCGCGCGTCCCAGCGGCCGTAGCGCAGATTGTCGCGCGCCGAGGCGCCGAAGATCACCGTCTCCTGCGGCACCATCGCGATCCGCGCGCGGACTTCGGCGGGGTCGGCGTCGCGCAGGTCGACGCCGTCGATCCGCACGCCGCCAGCCTCGGGATCGTAGAAACGCTGAATCAGCTGGAACAGCGTCGTCTTGCCCGCGCCCGACGGCCCGACGATCGCGACCGTCTCGCCCGGCGCGACCGACAGCGAGAAATCGTGCAGCGCCGCGACATCGCGCCGCGAGGGATAGCGGAACTCGACATGATCGAACTCGAGCAGCCCGCGCGGCGGGACGGGCATCGTCGCCGGCTTCGCTGGCGCGCGGATCTCGGGGACTTCGGCGAGCAGTTCGGACAGCCGCTCGGCGGCGCCAGACGCGCGCAGCAGATCGCCATAGACTTCGGTCAGCGACCCGAACGATCCCGTCACCAGCGTCGCGGTGACGAGGAAGCCCGCGAGCGACCCCGCCGACAGTCGCCCGGCGGCGACATCGCCGACGGTCGACCACATCAGCAGCGTCACCGCGCCGAACAACAGCCCCATCACCAGCGCGGTCATGATCGCACGCGTCGCGATCCGGCGCTTGGCGGCGGCGAGCGTGCGATCGACCGCGTCGCCGAAGCGCTTCGCCTCGCGCGCTTCCTGGCCGAACGCCTGGACGATCTTCATCGCGCTGAACGTTTCGACCGCCATCGCGCCGATATCGGCGATCCGGTCCTGGCTGGTGCGCGACTGGCTCCGCACGCGGCGGCCGAGCAGCACGATCGGCAGCATAACGAGCGGCACGCCGATCACGATCGACAGCGCCATCTTCGGGGCGAAGACAAAGAGCAGGATGACGCCGCCGATCCCGGTCAGCCCGTTGCGCAACGCGACCGACACCGTCGTGCCGACTGCGCCTTCGATCAGGGAGGTGTCCGAGGTCAGCCGCGAGGCGACTTCGGACGGGCGGTTCTCCTCGAACCAGCGCGGTGCGAGCCGCAGCAAATTGGACTGCACCGCGATGCGGATGTCGGCGACGGTGCGTTCGCCGAGCCAGGAGACGAAATAGAAGCGGATCGCGGTGGCGATCGCGAGGATGACGACCAGCCCGAGCAGGTCGTAGAAGACCTGGTTGATATGCGCGATATCGCCCGAACCGTGGGTGAAGCCGCGATCGATCACCGACTTGATGCTCCACGACGTGGCGAGCGTGGTGGTCGAGGTGACGAACAAGGCGATCAGCGCGATCGCGAGCCGGAGCGGATAGCGAGATGTGTAGCGCCACACCATCACCAGGCTCGCCAGCTTGCGTCCCGCCGCGGGTCGCGCCGGCTCCGCGCTGGGATCGATCGGAACGTCTGCGGGGGTGCGTCTGGCCATGCGGCGTTGCGTAGCACAGCGGCACGGCGCGCCTCAATGCAATAGCCGAACGGGCGAGTCGAACCGCACGGCACCCACGCTTTGCGTTTGCCGCAATGCAGCAGAATCGCTATTTTGACTTTGCTGATTGTCTGCTAGAAAGTCGGGTATGCTCTACAACGCCTATGAAATGCAGAAGTCGATGTTGGCCGGCGCAAGCGCGATGGCCGATTTCAGCGCCGGACTGCTCAGCAACCCCGCCAACCCCTTCGCCTATTTCGGCGGCGGGGCCATTCTCGGCTCCGCGCTCGAAGTGTTCGCCCACGCCTCTGCACCGCGCGGCAAGCCGGCGTTCGGGCTCGACAGCACCGTGATCGACGGGGTCGACGTGGCGATTGTCGAAGATGTGGTACTGCGCAAGGCGTTCGGCCAGCTCAAGCGCTTCCGCCGCGTGGGCGTCGAGGGTGGCCCCAAGCTGCTGATCGTCGCGCCGATGTCGGGACATTATGCGACGCTGCTGCGCGGCACGGTCGAGCGGATGCTGCCCGTTGCCGACGTCTACATCACCGATTGGCGCGACGCGAAGCTCGTGCCGTTGAGCGACGGCAAGTTCGATCTCGACGATTACGTCGATTATCTGATCGAATTCCTCGAAGCGATCGGCCCGAACGAGGGGCAGGGGGGCACGCACATGCTCGCCGTCTGCCAACCGTCGGTGCCGTGCTATGCCGCGGCTTGCGTGATGAGCGCCGACAAGAATCCGTGCCGCCCCAAGACGCTGACGATGATGGGCGGTCCGGTCGACACGCGCGAGGCGCCGACCGCGGTCAACACGCTGGCGACCGAGCGGCCGCACAGCTGGTTCAGCCAAAACGTCATCGCGACGATCCCGGGCAACTATCCGGGTGCGGGGCGCCGCGTGTATCCGGGTTTCCTGCAGCTTGCAGGCTTCATGTCGATGAACCTCGGCAACCACATGATGTCGCATTACGAGCTGTTCAAACATCTCGTCGAGGGCGAGGATCTCCAGGCCGACTCGACCAAGGCGTTCTACGAGGAATATCGCTCGGTCTGCGACATGACCGCCGAATTCTACCTCCAGACGATCGACGTCGTGTTCCAGGACCATGCACTGCCCAAGGGCACGATGACGCACCGCGGGCGCGTGGTCGATCCGGCCGCGATCACCGACATCGCGATCCTGGCGATCGAGGGCGAGAAGGACGATATTTCGGGGCTCGGCCAGACCAAGGCGGCGCTGACGATCGCGACCAGCCTGCCGGAGGACAAGAAACGCTATTACATGGCCGAGGGTGCCGGGCATTACGGCATCTTCAACGGCTCGAAATGGCGCAACAAGGTTGCGCCGGTGGTCGAGGAATGGATGAAGGCGCACGGCTGATACAGTAAGACCCGCGCTCGCCCGATATCGGGCGAACGCGAGTCTCGAGCCGTTCGGCAGTCGCGCGTCGGTTACGCGGCGGTGGTGCCGACGACGGCGTGGCTGCTGCTCTCGCTCGCGGTGATCGTGCCGCCGAACAGCATCTTGACGCGACCGGTCAGCGAGATGTCGGTTTCCCACAATTCGGCGCTGTCGATGTCGAGCCGCAGTAGCGCGAGATTGGGGTCTTCCTTGCCGTTCGGAAACCAGGCCTCGACCTGCTTGTTCCACAGCTTGTCGATCATCGCGCGGTCATTGTCCTGGCGGATGTCGCCCGACAGGCACGCGAAATAGTCGTGCCCCTTCGACACGAACTGCGCCATCACCTTGCCGCCGCCGGCGAGCCGATTGTCCTTGCCGGTGAAGAAGAACAGCGTGTCGACCAGGTCCTTGTCGAGCTGCGCGGTGAGCGGCTCGCTGTGCGACGATCCGTCCGCCAGGCCGACCATGACGAACGGGCTGTCAGCCATCTTCTTCCACAGCGTCTCTTTGATTTCGTGCGTATCGGCCATGCGAGTCTCTCCTTGAGGATGGTTCGGGAGGGAAACGACGGGAGGCGCGGTTGGTTGCGGGAGGGATCTCAGGCGGCACCATCGCTAGCGGAGGGTCATCAATCCCCGTGTCGTCACCCCGGGCTCGTCCCGGGGTCTACCCAGCCGCGAAAGGTGGACGGTCGGCGCGCGCACGACGGTGGACCCCGGGACAAGCCCGGGGTGACGGTCGAGGGGGCGCGCCCTCCCGTAGCAAAACGCGCTCAAAACCACGCTGTATCGGCTCGGTATCGGTCGAGCCCCAAACGCATCGAGCCCCGGCCGCTAGCACGACCGGGGCTCGTTATGGGAGGCGCCTATGACATCGCCAACGACACTATGGCCGATTCCGGCGCCTCTTTCAATTACAGGACCTCGAACAGCCCCGCCGCACCCTGGCCGCCGCCGATGCACATCGTCACGACGACATATTTCGCGCCGCGACGTTTGCCTTCGATCAGCGCGTGGCCGGTCGCGCGCGCGCCGGTCATGCCGTACGGGTGACCGATCGAGATCGCGCCGCCCGAGACGTTAAGCAGTTCGTTCGGAATGCCGAGCTTGTCGCGGCAATACAGCACCTGCACCGCGAAAGCTTCGTTCAATTCCCACAGGCCGATATCGTCCATCTTCAGGTTGAAGCGCTCGAGCAGCTTGGGGATCGCGAAGACCGGGCCGATGCCCATCTCGTCGGGCTCGGTGCCGGCGACCGCCATGCCAACATAGCGGCCGAGCGGCTGGAGGCCGCGCTGCGAGGCGATCTTTTCTTCCATCAGCACCGAGGCCGACGACCCGTCCGACAGCTGCGAGGCGTTGCCCGCGGTCACGTTCATCCCCGGACCCATCACCGGCTGGAGCGACTGCAGCCCTTCGAGGGTGGTCTCGGGGCGGTTGCCTTCGTCCTTCGACAGCGTCACCTCCTTGTAGGTGACTTCCTTGGTTTCCTTGTTGGTGACCGCCATGTTCGCGGTGACGGGCACGATCTCGGCGTCGTAATAGCCGGCGGCCTGCGCAGCCGCGGTGCGGCGCTGCGACTCGAGCGCATATTCGTCGCAGACTTCACGGCTGATATTGTAGCGCTTGGCGACGACCTCGGCGGTGCCGAGCATCGCCATGTAGACGTCCTTGTGCATCGCGATCAGCTCGGGATCGGGCGCGACGCGCATCTGCGGGGTCTGGACGAGGCTGATGCTCTCGACGCCGCCACCGATGGTGATGTCCATATTGTCGGTGATGATCTGCTTGGCGGCGGTGGCGATCGCCATCAGGCCCGAGGCGCACTGGCGGTCGACCGACATGCCGGGGACGGTAACGGGGAGCCCGGCGCGCAGCAGCGAGGTGCGCGCGATGTTGCCGGCCTGATGGCCCTGCTGGAGCGCGCAGCCGAACACGACGTCGTCGACGAGGCCGCCTTCGATCCCGGCGCGCTCGACCGCGGCCTTGATCGAATGCGACGCGAGCGTCGGGGCGGGGGTGTTGTTGAACGCGCCGCGATAAGCGCGGCCGATCGGGGTGCGGGCGGTGGAGACGATGACGGCGGAACGCATGGGTTTCTTCCTTCTTCAAGCCCCTCCCCTTCAGGGGAGGGGTTGGGGGTGGGGACGTCTATGGAGTGCGCTGCGCTCGCTTGCGGCACGGCCCCACCCCAACCCCTCCCCTGAAGGGGAGGGGCTATTTGAGCTCAAACGAAAATCTGCGACATCCATTCGGCGATCATCGCGGGCTTTTCCTCGCCCTCGATCTCGACCGTGAATTCGTTGGTCTGCTGCCACTGGCCCGGACGCTTTTCATCGAAGCTCAGCAACTTGAACCGACCGCGCACGCGCTTGCCCGAGCGGACCGGCTGGAGGAAGCGGACTTTGTTGCCGCCGTAGTTGATCCCCATCTTCACGCCGTCGATCGTCACCGGATCGATGATCTTCGACGACAGCAAAGGCATCAGCGACAGCGTGAGAAAGCCGTGCGCGATCGTCCCGCCGAACGGAGTCATCGCGGCCATCTGCGGGTTGACGTGGATGAACTGGTGATCGCCAGTCGCATCGGCGAACTTGTCGATCATCTCCTGGCTGACCTCGACCCAGTCGGACACCTGTTCGGTGCCGATCCGGCCGGCCATTTCCTGCGCTGTCACGGTCGTCACGGCATTCCCCTGCAAGAAAATTCGTCGCATAGGCGACGTCGCGCTGGCAAATGGCACTCACGCAAGCGCGGCGCAAGCCTTGCGCACGCCTCACCTTGACCGGAAACCGGAACATGACCTTTGACGTAGCGTCCACCGCCCGCAAATCCATGGGCGCTTTACATCGGGCGAGCGAACCCGATGTTCTAAAGCCGTTGCTGGACCGTGCATCGCTCACGTCCGAGTCGCGTGAGCGGGTGATGGGCCATGCGCTCGGGCTGCTTGCCGACCTGCGCGCGGCGCAAGGGAAGGGGTGGGTGAACCAGTTCCTGCAAGAATATCGGCTCAATTCGTCCGAGGGCGTGGCGCTGCTGTCGCTCGCCGAGGCGTTCCTGCGCGTGCCCGACCCCGAGACCGCCGATCTGCTGATCGCCGACAAGCTCGGTGACGCCGATTGGCGCGCGCATACGGGCAAGTCGAACTCGACGCTCGTCAATTCGGCGACTTGGGGACTGGTCGTCGGCCGCGCCCTGGTCGGTGACGGGCAGACGCAGAGTTCGCTCCGCCGCCTGATCAGCCGCGCGGGCGAGCCGTTCGTGCGCCAGGCGGTCGGCGCGGCGATGCGGATGATGGGCGAGATCTTCGTGATGGGCCGCACGATCGACGAAGCCATGAAGCGGATGCGCAAGCCCGAGAATAAGGGCTTCACCGCGAGCTTCGACATGCTCGGCGAGGCGGCGCGCACGCATGACGACGCGGCACGCTATTTCCGCGCTTACACCGATGCAGTCGACGCGGTCGGGCGCGATCCGGCGGCGGGGCATTCGATCTCGGTCAAATTGTCGGCGCTCCACCCGCGCTACGAAGTGTCGCGCTGGGACGAGTGCGTGCCGGCGCTGACCGAGATGCTCGAGGCGCTCGCGGTGCAGGCCGCCAGCAAGGGGATCGCGCTGACGGTCGATGCCGAGGAGAGCGAGCGGCTCGAGATGAGCCTCGACATCATCGGCACGGTCGCCGCGCTGCCGAGCCTCAAGGGCTGGGACGGGTTCGGCATGGCGGTGCAAGCGTACGGCAAGCGCGCGCGGCCGGTGGTGGCATGGGCGGGCGCGCTCGATCGCATCATGAACGTGCGGCTCGTGAAGGGCGCCTATTGGGACAGCGAGATCAAGCGCACGCAGGTCGAGGGGCTGGCCGACTATCCGCTGTTCACGCGCAAGGCGGCGACCGACGTGTCGTACCTCGCGGTCGCGCGCGACATGCTCGATGCGCCGAACATCCGTCCGGCGTTCGCCAGCCACAATGCATTGACCGTCGCGACGATCATGGAATGGGCCGGCAACAGCCGCGACTTCGAGTTCCAGCGGCTGCACGGGATGGGCGACGGGCTCTACGAGCGGCTGGTGCGCGAGAATGGCTATCATTGCCGGGTCTATGCGCCGGTTGGCGGGCATCGTGACTTGCTGGCGTATCTGGTGCGCCGGTTGCTGGAGAATGGGGCGAATTCGTCGTTCGTGCATCAACTGGCGGATGAGCGGCTGACCGAGGCGGAAATCCTCGCGGATCCGGTGGCGAAGATCGCCGCGGTGGGCGGGGCACGGCATCCGAGCATTCCGTTGCCGGTCGATCTGTTTGGTGCCGGGCGGCGGAATAGCGCGGGGCTCGATCTCGCGGATCGTACGGTGTTGCGCGAGACGGTGGCGGCGGTTTCTTCCCCCCTCCCCTTCAGGGGAGGGGCCGGGGGTGGGGCCGTGTCTCACCGAGACCAGCCCTTAGTACAGCCCCACCCCAACCCCTCCCCTGAAGGGGAGGGGTTTGCAGAGGCTGCGGTTGCGCGCGCCCATGCGGCGTTCCCCGCCTGGTCCGCGACCCCCGTCACCCAGCGCGCCGCGTGCCTCGATCGCCTCGCCGACCTGCTCGAAAAGCATCGCGACGAGCTGATGGCGATCTGCGTCCAAGAAGCCTTCAAGACGATCCCCGACGCGCTCGGCGAAGTGCGCGAAGCGGTCGATTTCTGCCGCTATTACGCGCAACAGGCGCGCGACGGGCTGCAGCCGATCGAGCTCCCCGGGCCGACCGGCGAACGCAACGTGCTGCGCTTCGACGGGCGCGGCGTGTGGGCGACGATCGCGCCGTGGAACTTCCCGCTGGCGATCTTCCTCGGCCAGACCGTCGCCGCGCTCGTCGCGGGCAACAGCGTCGTCGCCAAGCCCGCACCGCAGACCCCGCGGATCGCGGCGCGCGCGGTCGAGCTCGCGCATGAGGCGGGCGTGCCGAAGGATGCGCTGATCCTGCTCCCCGGCGGCCCCGAAGTCGGCGCCGCGCTGACCGCGCACGCGCGCGTGATGGGTGTCGCCTTCACCGGCTCCACCGCCACCGCGCGGAAGATCGCGCGGTCGCTGCTCGAGGACGACAGCCGCCCGATCGTCCCGCTGATCGCCGAGACCGGCGGGATCAACGCGATGATCGTCGATTCGACCGCGCTCCCCGAGCAGGTCGTGGCCGACGTCGTCACCTCGGCGTTCCGCTCGGCCGGGCAGCGCTGCTCGGCGCTGCGGCTCCTTCTGCTGCAGGAGGAGATCGCCGGCACGACGATCGAGATGCTGAAAGGTGCGATGGACACGCTACGGCTCGGCGACCCCGCCGACCCCGCGACCGATGTCGGCCCGGTGATCGACCACGCGGCGTACGACAAATTGATGGCCTATCGCGCCCGCGCCGGCGTGGTGAAGACGCTCGACGCGCCCGCCGACGGACTGTTCGTGCCGCCGACACTCGTCCATCTCGACCGGATCGAGGACCTGACGCAGGAATGGTTCGGCCCGATCCTCCACGTCGCTACCTGGCCCGCGGGCAAGCTCGCCGAGACGATCGCGGCGGTCAACGCCAAGGGTTATGGCCTGACGATGGGCCTGCACAGCCGCATCGCGCGCGCCGCCGAGGAGACCGAGGCGCTGGCGCAGGTCGGCAATCTTTACGTCAACCGATCGATGATCGGCGCGGTGGTGGGATCGCAGCCGTTCGGCGGGGAAGGGCTTTCGGGCACCGGGCCGAAGGCGGGCGGGCCGCATTACCTCCACCGCTTTGTGGTCGAGCGCGCCGTGTCGATCGACACAACGAGTGCGGGCGGCAATGCGACGCTGCTGAGCCTGGACGAAGGCGGGATCTGAGCCTTATGGCTAAGTCCGTTCGTCACCCCGGGCTCGTCCCGGGGTCCACCGTGCCCCGCGCGCTACGACGGCAGGAAGTGCCTCCTGGTGGACCCCGCCACAAGGCCGGGGTGACAGCGGGTTAGTTATGGCCTGAGTCGCCATCGACCGCCGAGTCACTCGGCGTCGCGCCTGTTCCCTGACGGTGCGAGGGAACAGGAGTTGGCTCGGCCTTTTCCGCCGCAGGATGGGCGTCGGGTGCCGCATAGGGCAACACCATCTCGCCGTCAGGCGCGGCGGTGAAGCTGGTCTGCGTCGGGTACGCCAGACCGATCCCAGCCTCGTTGAGACAGCGGATGATCGCCAAGCCCACCGTGTGCCGCGCGTCGTAGAATTCCTGGAACGCCGCGCTCGGCGAATCGAACTCGACGTCGAAATCGTAGCTGCTCGCGCCGAAGGTGGTGAAGCCGGCGCGAACGAACTTCATGCCCTTGCCCTCGACAACATCCTTGATCATCGACGGCAGGGCCTCGAGCGTCTCGATCGGCGTCCATTGCACCAGCCCGAGCGTGAACACCACGCGGCGATATTCGCGCTGCGTGTTGTTGATGATTTCCTTCTCGAGCAACTGCTTGTTGGCGACGATCCGTTCCTCGCCGGTGACGCCGCGGATGCGCGTCGACTTCAGCCCGATCGCCTCGACCGTGCCCGACGATTTGTCATAGCTGATCGCATCGCCGCGCCGGAACGGGCGGTCGAAGATGATCGCGAGTGCGGCGAACAGATCGGCGAAGATGCCCTGCGCCGCGAGACCGATCGCGATGCCGCCGACGCCGAGGCCGGCTATCAGGCCGGTGACGTTGACGCCGAGA
This sequence comes from Bordetella parapertussis, assembly GCA_943367995.1. Taxonomy (GTDB): domain Bacteria; phylum Pseudomonadota; class Alphaproteobacteria; order Sphingomonadales; family Sphingomonadaceae; genus Sphingomonas. The sequence goes on from CALRKL020000001.1 coordinate 127,523, forward strand.
TTGTCGAGCACGACGATCGCGGCGATCGCGAACACCGCAAAGCCGACCAGGATGCGGATGATCCCCATCGCGCTGCCGATCGCCTCGCCCGAATAATGCTCGTCGGCGGTGCGGTATTCGATCGCGCCGATGATGATCTCGCGCGCCCAGATCGCGCCCTGATAGCCCGCCGCCAGGACCCAGATGAAATTGATCGTCGCGCGCACTTCCTGCGGCGTGCCCGCGAAATTGGCGGCGCTGACAAGCTTGACCGCGGCGATCACCATGAAGGTGTTGCCCGTCGCGACCACCGCACGCGCGACGATCGCGCCCCAGCGCCGCGACCGCGCGGGATGCGAACAGTATTTTCGCGCGAGCCGCCGGATGAAATGCATCGCGATCACCAACGCGCTGGCTACAGCGACAGCAATGATCAGCTGCAGCCAGTGCGATGCCGCCCAGCGATAGGTCGTGCTGATCAGGCTGCGGAGTTGTTCGTCGAAATCCTGGACGCGGATCGGCGGCAGGATTGCGGTGCTATTCTTGGTCGTCATGAAAATACTCAGGCGGCTTTCGCGGGAGACGGTGCCGTGCCCTGTTCGAGGAAGACGAGCAAGCCGCGTTCGGCGCGCGTCAGGTGCTGCGTGCTGCGCGGCAGGCGGAGCGTTTGGCGGAACGCCGACTGCCCCTCCTTGGCGAGCGCCAGCAATGCGGGGTGGACATAGGATTTGCGGGCGATCGCCGGGGTGTTGCCGAGCGCCTCGCTCACCGGGATCAACATCGTTTTCAAGCTAATGTCGTGGGTAGCAGCCGCGAGCGCCTCGAAGGCAAGCACGCTCGCGCTCCAGGTGCGGAAATGCTTGGCGGTGAAATCGGCCCCCATCGCCTCGCGGATATAGGCGTTGACGTCGGACGAGGTGACCGGGTGGCAGTCTCCCGCGGCATCGACCCAGCGGAACAGATGCTGACCCGGCAGATCCTGGCAGCGCTTGACGAAGCGGCTAAGCGAGCCGTCGGTGATGGTCAACACGCGCAGCTTGCCCGACTTGGCCTTGAACTGGAGTTTCAGCGCCTTGCCCTTCAGCGCGGCATGGCGCTTGCGCAGCGTGGTTGCGCCGAAGCTCTTGTTGGCCTTGACGTAGCCCTCGTTGCCGATGCGGACCTTGCCGAGATCGAGCAGCCGGACCACCGCCGCGACCGCGGTTTCCTTGCCGATCCCGCGCTTGGCCAGATCGGCGGCGACACGCGCGCGCAGCTTTGGGAGGGCGTGGCCGAACGGCGCGCACAGCTCATATTTGGCCGCTTCCTGGGTCTCGCGGAAGCCGGTGTGATAGCGATACTGCTTGCGGCCCTTCTCGTCCCAGCCGACCGCCTGGATATGGCCGTTCGGATTCGGGCAAAACCAGGCGTCGCGATAGGCGGGGGGCAGGCCGATCGCATTCAATCGGTCGATCTCGTCGCGGTCGGTGATCCGCGCGCCATCCACGTCGAAATAGCCCCAGCCGCGTTTCATCGCCTTGCGTGTAATACCAGGGTCACTGTCGTCGTGGTAAGAGATTTGGGTCATGGCCCCTACCAATGCACGGGCCATCGCAACGTTCCGGAACGGGCTGGCCCTGCCGATGGTTAAGCCGCCGGAACACCCCAGCCGGAGACCCATCATGGCCGACCTTTCAAACGCTCACGTGCTCATTCTCGCGACCGATGGTTTCGAGCAAGTCGAACTCTTCAAGCCGCGCCAGGCGCTGCTCGACGCCGGCGTCAAGGTGACGCTCGCCTCGGACAAGACCGACCCGATCCAGGGCATGAACCATGACGAGAAGGGCGACACGATCACGCCCGACATGCTGCTCGAGGACGTCGACACCGAGGATTACACCGCGCTGCTGCTGCCGGGCGGCGTCGCCAATCCCGACACGCTGCGGATGAACGACCGTGCGATCGAGATCATCGAGGAGTTCGCCGATGACGAGAAGCTGATCGCGGCGATCTGTCATGCGCCGTGGCTGCTGATCGAGGCCGACGTGGTCGATGGTCGTCGCATGACGAGCTGGCCGTCGGTGCGCACCGATCTCGCCAATGCCGGCGCGGATGTGGTCGACGAGGAAGTCGTGATCGACGGTCCGTTCATCACCAGCCGCAAGCCCGACGACATCCCCGCCTTCAACAAGGCGATCCTCGAAGCGCTTCAGGAAGAGCTGGAAGCGGCCTGAGCCCTGCTCCCCGTCCGCCGCAGGCGGGCGGGGAGGCGGTTCATCCAGACCTGCGCGGGGCGCTCGACCAGATGGTGGAGCGCCACCGACGTGCCGAAGACCAAGAGCAGATAGAGCGCGACGAGGACCGGCGGGACGTCGCGGACATCGTCGACCAGCACGAGCTTGACGATCACGAACAGCAGGAAATGGCTGAGATAGGTCGCATAGCTGATCTCGCCGAGATAGTGCAGCGCAGCGGTCTCGAGCGGATTGCGCCGCAGGCCCGACGTCAGCGCCAGCGCGAGCAAAGCCGCCGCGAACGCCGCCGGGATGGTGAACGTCTCCGGTTGCCCCGCACCGTACGCCGAAAATGCGATCACGGCGCTGCCGATCGCGACCAGCGCGGGGACCAGCGGCGCTTCGCGCCACCGCTCCCACAGCGAACACAGCGCGCCGCCCATGGCGAATTCGATGAGGCAGCGGCGGAGCCCGAAGGTCCAGATATCGGTGCCGAGCGATGGCGCCCCCGCCATTGCGGCATGGAGCAGCGCGACGAGCGCGCCGACGATCGCGACCACCGCCCAGCTCGGCACGCGTCGCCAGTCGAGCACGAAGGCGAGGAGCGGGAACAGCAGATACGCCGCCCATTCGGTGCTGATCGACCAGCTCGGATCGTTCCAGGTCAGCCGGTCGGTGAAGCCCCAGGTCTGCAGCAGCAGTACGTGGAGCGGCAGTTCGGCATAGGGGTAATGCCCGCCATCATGCCGCCCGGTCGCGGCGAGCGCGAGCACGAGTGCGAGCGTCGCGCCGAGCATCACGACATGGAGTGGCCAGATCCGCGCGAGCCGGCGCCACAGGAAGCCTGGCACTGCGGCAGGCCCGCCGCTGCGCAACCGCTCGCTCCAGCTCAGCCAGATCACGAAACCCGACAGCAGAAAGAAGAAATCGACCGCGAGATAGCCCTTGGCGAACAGCGCGACCAACCCGGCGGGCAACCAGTCGATCGACAGCCGGATATGGAACAGGACGACGAACCACGCGGCGATTCCGCGCATTCCGGTCAGGGCGCGCAGTTCGTGCGTCCGCAGGGGCGCGGCGCGGGCGGACATCATGCGGGGGCAGGCTCGGCGGCACGCGCTTTGCGGCGCGGCTGCCACGGCGCGCCGGCGCGCTTGCGGGCGAGATAGGTGTCGAGCCCGATCTGCGCCCCGATCAGCATATAGACGAACGGCTGGAACGCGATCCCGATAAAGGTCGCGCCGAGCAGATAGACGATATGCGCCGATTGCAACGCCCCCGCCAGCGGGGTGACCCAGGTCATCTCCTCCCCCGCCTTGCGATAGCGGTGGCGCAGCACCTCCATCCGGAAGATGCCGATCAGGCTGATCGACAGCCACAGGATCAGCCCGGGAAAGCCCTGTTCGCCGAGCATCTCGAAATAGGCGCTATGGAAGGCGCGCGCCTGGTCGATGGTCAGATGCCGGTCGACGGTCGAATTCGCCGCGGTGCCCTCGACGCGCTCGGTATCGTAGCGGATCTTGTTCTGGCGGTACATTTCGAAGCCGCCGCCGAGCGGATGCTCCTTGGCATATTCCCACGTCCAGCCCCACACCGCGATCCGCGTCGAGGCGGATTCGTCGGCCTTATAGGTCTTGATCGTGCTCATCCGGTCGGTGAAGGCCGAGGGCAGGAACGGCACCGCGATCATGCCCGCCACACCGAGCAGGCACAGATACAGCACCTTGCGCTTGGCATCGCGCAGCATCAGCAGCGCGACCAGGCCAATGCACAGCAGCCCGGTCCGCGTCGAGGTGCCGACCGGGATCAGCAGGCAGGAGAAAACCAGCGCATAGCAGAAGGCCTTCACCTTCCAGTCGGGCGGGAAGATCGTGCCGTGACGCGTGAACCACAGGATCAGCGGAATGATCGCGACCGCGACGGTCGAGATCGTCGAGCCCTCGTACAGCCCCGAATTGTTCGCCACCATCAGGTTGAGCGAGCCATAGCCGCCGCCGCCGCTGGCGATCGTCTTGATCCCGCCGACGATGATGATCGACGCCGCCGAGGCGACCATCACCAGCAGCAGCGATTCGATCCGGAGCTTGGTGCGCAGCGTGAAGGGCAGGAAGGCGGCGAACGCCAGGCACTTCCACACCCACCCCCATTTATCGAGCGCCTCGACCGGGAAATCGGCGGTGAGCGTGGTGCAATAGCAATAGATCAGCAGCAGCACGATCAGCCCCTGTCGCGGGGTGACGCGCGTGCCGCGCTTGTCGTCGGCGACGAGCCAGCCGCCGACCGTGAGCACGACCGCGATCAGCGAGATCGGAATGCTGTTGAGCAGGACATAGGTCAGCCGCTGCGGCGAGACGACGTCGATATAGACATAGGCCAGCACGAAGATGAACGGCCGCCGAAACCCCGCCGCGAAGAAGGCGCCGAGGAAGGCGACGAAGACGAGATCACGCAAGCGGGCGGCCCTTGCGCTTGCGTGGCGCGGTTTCGCCGGGCGCGGTCTCGCGGTCGAGATCGGGGCGGCGCAACAGTCGCCACACCGTCAGCGCAATCAGCCCGTGACTGATCGCCAGCGCGAAATTGTCGATCATGCGCTCGCGCTCCTTCCCATGCCTGAACTCGCCCTATCGCTCGCGAAAGCGAAGGGCCACACGCCGCTCTACGGACGTCAAGTTGAGGCTCCGTTAAGCACTCGTGCGTTAGGGGGCCAGCATGCGCATTCTCCATCTCCTGGATCACGGCCTGCCGTTGCAAAGCGGCTACACCTTCCGGACCCGCGCGATCCTCAAGAGCCAGATGCAACGCGGCTGGACCGTTGCCGCGGTGACCGGCCCGCGCCAGAATTCGTCGCGAGCGGGGCAGGAGAGCGTCGACGGCATCGATTTCTACCGCACGCAGGCCGTCAAACCGTTACCCGCGCCGCTTGGCGAATTGCGCGAGATCGCGGCGTTCGCCAAACGGATCGGCGAGGTGGTCGAGCAGTTCGAGCCCGACATCCTCCACGCGCATTCGCCGGTGCTCGGTGCGCTCGCGGGCTTGCGCGTCGCGCGCCAATACAAATTGCCGCTGGTCTACGAAATTCGCGCCTTTTGGGAGGACGCATCGGTCGGCAACGGCACCGGGCGCGAAGGCTCGCTGCGCTACCGCGCGACGCGCGCGCTCGAGACCTGGGCGGTCAAGCGCGCCGATGCGGTCGCGGTGATTTGCGACGGGTTGCGCGGCGACCTGATCGCGCGCGGGATCGATCCGGACAAGCTGATCGTCTCGCCCAACGGCGTCGATCTCGCGATGTTCGGCACGCCACTCGCGCACGACGCGACGCTTGCCGCCGAGCTCGGCGTCACCGGCAAGGAGGTGATCGGCTTCATCGGCAGCTTCTACGATTATGAAGGCCTCGACGATCTGATCGCGGCGATGCCCGCCTTGGTCGCGGCGCGCCCCGCGGCGCACCTCGTCCTGGTCGGCGGCGGCCCGATGGAAGCCGCGCTGCGCGCGCAAGCGGCGGGATCGCCGGTCGCGCCGCAGATCCACTTCGTCGGCCGCGTGCCGCACGACGCGGTCGAGCGCTACTACAGCGTGATCGACGTGCTGGCTTACCCGCGCAAGAAGATGCGGCTGACCGATTTGGTGACGCCGCTCAAACCGCTCGAGGCGATGGCGCAGCGGCGACTCGTCGCCGCGTCCGACGTCGGCGGCCATCGCGAGCTGATTCGCGACGGCGAGACCGGCACGCTGTTCCCGCCCGGCGACCCGAACGCGATGGCGCAGGCGCTCGCCGCTTTGCTCGGCGATCGCGCCAGCTGGGACGATCGCCGCACGCGCGGGCGTATTTTTGTCGAGGCGGAGCGTAACTGGGCTGTTAACGTTGCGCGTTACGCGCCCGTTTACCAAAAACTTACCGATAGCATGGCAGAGCAGAGTGCATGGCCGTCTCCTCCGATCCGCAACGCCTGACCCTCCCGCTGGCCCCGCTCGTCGCGGGGATCATCGGGGTGCTGACCGCGGCGATGTTCGCGCTGATCCCGACCGAATTGCTCGAATCGATGGTGGTCGATAGCGGGGTCGCCTCGATCCTCTCCGCGGCCGAGCCGCCGCTTGGCTTCACCGCCCGCGCCGCCCTGGTGCTGCTCTGCGGCGGCGGGGTCGCGGTGCTGGCGTGGTTCGCGCTGTTTCTCGCGTTCGGCGGACGGACGATCACGCTGCGTCGGCCTGCCGCCAGCAGTGGCAATGCGCCCGTTCTGCGCCGCGCCGATGCGCATCCCGATGCCCCGGCGCGTCGTCCACTGTTTGCCAATACCGATCTCGGGACGCCCTTTCTCGAAGTCCGCGCGCGGCCGGTGCATCTCGACGCCGCCGAGATTGCACCTCTGGTCGAGCGGCCGTTGCCGGTCGATCTCGACGAGCCGCTCTCGGCCTACGACCCCACTTTTCTGCGCGAAACCGCGACGCCCGAGCCCATGGCCAGCGCGCCGCTGCCGCTGCCGCGCCGCCAGACCTTCGATCCGAGCGAGCGCTTCGAAACCTTCCCGCTCGGCCCGATCGACGCGCCCACGGTCCCGCGACGGACGCCCAGCCCGATCGCACGACCGGATCGGCCGGCCGAAGCGGCGGGCGATCCGTCGGAGACGATCCACGCCCTGCTCGATCGGCTCGAGCGCGTCGTCAGTCGGCGCGATTCGGCGGCCGCGTCGAACGCCGCGATCGAGGCCCCGCTCGGCAGCATGCGGCAGATGGCGACCGACCACCGCTGATCGCCCACCCCGGAGCGCGCGGTCGTCATGTCTCGACCGTCAGCGCTTCGAGCGTCGCGATCGTCATACCGTGCTGCCGCGAGGTCGCGATCGTCGCGAGATCGGCGACGAGCTGCCCGCGGATCGGCAAATCGGCCTCGCCCAGCCCGCCCAGCCACGTTTCGGCACGCGAGTCGTCGCGCAGCGTCAGCACGATCCGGTGCCGCGCCCCGGTGAAGGTGGCGCTCGCCCAGCGCGTCATCTCGACCATGGCGACGCCCACATCGCACCCCGCCGCATCGGCAGCGCGCTCGAGCGCGCGTTTGAGCAGCGTCGCCGCGTCGGGTCCGCGGCTCATCGCGACACCCGTTGATCGGCAAGAAAGGCCTCGATCCGTCGGACCATCCGCGGTCCTGGCTCGCGTCCGCCCCGCAGGTCGCGCACAAGCCGCGGGTCGCGCACCGCGAGCCGCCCGAAGGTGGTCGGCGGCATCGCGCTCGCCTTCAGATAACGGTCGATCTTCTGCAACACGGACATGGCGGTCTCCTCGCGATTCGTCAGCGCCCTTGGGCTTGATGTTCACGATCCGTTCTATTTTCCAACTTGTCTAGGAAAATTCCTATGGCTATGGTGGTGAGAATGGAGCGACCCGATCCTCGCGCGCGCCTCGCGGCGCTGATCGACGCGCACGGTGTCGGCTATGCCGCGCTGTCGCGGATGCTCCGGCGCAACGACGCCTATCTCCAGCAATATGTCCGCCGCGGCACGCCACGCGACCTCGCCGAGCGCGACCGCGCGTTGCTCGCCGCCTATTTCCGTGTCGATCCGGCCGAGCTGGGCGGGGTGGCGGTGCCGCGGCTGGCGCCGATCCGCCGGCTCGATGTCGAGGTGTCGGCCGGCCCGGGGACGCTCGGTGCCGACGCGCCGGGGGCGGGGGCGATGCTGCTCGACCCGCGCCTGCTCGAATCGCTCCGACTGAGTGCGCCGGATGCGGCGATGCTGCGCGCGCGCGGCGATTCGATGCTGCCGACGATCGCCGACGGCGACCAGATCGTGATCGACGAACGCGACACGCGGGTCGGCGCGACGCCGGCGATCTTCGTGCTGCGGATGGACGGGGTGTTGCTGGTCAAGCGCGTGTCGAAGGCCGCGGGCGGCGTGCGGATCGAAAGCGAAAATCCGGCCTATCCGCCGATCACGACTGCGGCGGTCGACATCATCGGCCGCGTCGTGTGGCTGTCGCGCGCGCTACGCTAGCGGCGCAGGTCGCGCAGCCACATCGCGATCGAAATCGCCACGCCGAGCCCGAGCCCGATCAGAAACCCGCGCGTCGGCCCGATCGCCGAGAACAGGCCGATCGCGGTGCCGGCGATCGCGCCAAGCGCGATCAGCGCGCCGCCGGCGAGCGGGGTACGGGGTGGGGAGGAGCGGATCATGCCGGGCGCTGTGCCATGTCCTGCGGCAGGACGCTAGCGTCCCATCGCGGGAGGGGGGAGCGCGCGCCAGCGCGTTAACCCTTGTCGTTTGCGGGTTTGAGAGGATGCTGCGCCATGCCCGTGTCACGATGCGAGAATCCGCCCGCGTTTGTTCGTGGGCGCGCCTGAAGCGGAGCTTGAATGTACCTTCCTTATCTCGCGGACCGGACCGAGCTTACCCACGCGACCGATCTCATCACCGTCTTCGGCGACGAGGCCGGCCAGGAGGCGGCGGCGCGCGCGAACCGCAGCCGCGATCTCGGCAATTATCTCCACTTCTGCCGCTGGCGCCAGATCGAGCGGCTGATCGCCTTGCTCTCGTTCGATCGCGCGATCGGCACGATTCACTGATTGCGCTGCAGCCCCTGCGCTAAACCCCTGTCGCTCGCCAAACAGCCGGGCTAGGACGGCGTATGTCGTTATCGGTCGGGCGGCGGCGCGCGTATCGGGCGGTCGCTGGAATTCTTTGGTGTGTCGGTCCCGCCGCAGCGGCGCAGGTGCGCCCGGCGGCAGCGCCCGTCGCATCGCCGATCGACCCGACGCCGCAAGCGCCGCAGCAACTCGATCCGCAATCGCCGCTCGCGCCCTTGCCCGGGCTCGGCGTCGCCTGGCCCGATCTCTCGAAGGCGCCGGCCGAACCCGTCACGCCCGATACCCCGACCGCGATGACCGGCGAGACGCGCTACAGCTATCGCATCGACGGGATCGACGCGGTGGCGAGCACGTTGTTGCGCGATCGCTTCGCGCAGCTCTCGACGCTCAAGGCCAATGACGGGCAGCCCGCCAACGCCGCGCAGCTCGACCGCCGCGCGCGCGAGGATGCGACGTTGCTGACCACCTTGCTGCGCGGCGAGGGCTATTATGACGCGCGCGTCGCGACGCGGGTCGAGCCGGCGACACGGCCGCTCGTCGTGCTCGATGCCGAGCCGGGCCCGCTCTATACCTTCGCCGGCGTGCAGGTCGCCGGGATCGATGCGGCGGGGGACAAGGCGCCCGCGCTGCGCAAGGCGTTCGGGCTCGATCCGGGCGACGCGGTCAACGTCGATGCGGTGCTCGCCGCCGAGACGAGCCTGCGCACGACGATCAGCGACCGCGGCTTCCCGTTCGCGATCGTCGGCGATCCGCAGATCGTCGTCGACCGCGCCGCGCGCAGCGCGACGCTCGATCTGGCGGTGGTGCCGGGCGGCGCGCGCCGTTTCGGCGTGATCACGATGACCCCGGGCAGCAAGGTGTTCGACGCCGACCATGTCCAGGACATCGCGCGTTTCACGCCCGGCCAGCCGTTCGACGCCTCGGCGCTCGCCGACCTGCGCCGCGCGCTTGTCCAGACCAGCCTGGTGTCGAGCGTCAAGATCACGCCGGTCGAAGGCAAGGAGCCGGGCACGGTCGATATCGCGGTCGGGCTCGAACCCGCGCCCAAGCACACCATCGCGGGCGAGCTCGGCTATGGCACCGGTGAAGGCGCGCGCGCGGCGCTGAGCTGGACCAACCGCAACCTGTTCCCGCCCGAAGGCGCGCTGACGCTGGCGGGGGTGCTCGGCACGCAGGAGCAATCGGCGAGCGTCACCTTCCGCCGCAACAATTTCGAAGGGCGCGACCGCATCCTGACCTTCCAGACGGTCGCCTCGAACGTGACGCGCACGGCGTATCAGGCGCGCACGCTGTCGCTGTCGGGCAGCCTCGAGCGGCAGACCAACATCTTCTTCCAGAAGAAATGGACGTGGTCGCTCGGCGCCGAGCTCGCCGCCTCGGACGAGCGCGACGTGCTGATCGACACGGGAGCACCGCGGCGGCGGACCTATTTCATCGGCGCGCTCCCCACCGTGCTGAGCTATGACGGATCGAACGACCTGCTCGATCCGACGCGCGGCTTCCGGCTGAGCGGGCGGCTCTCGCCCGAGATTTCGCTCGAGGGCCAGGCGTTCGGCTATGCGCGGCTGCAATTCGATGCGAGCGCGTACAAGAGCGTCACCAAGGGTGCGGTGCTCGCCGGGCGGATCCGGCTCGGCACGATCGCGGGTGCGCCGCGCGATGCGATCGCGCCGTCGCGGCGTTTCTATGCCGGCGGCGGGGCGTCGGTGCGCGGCTATGGCTATCAGGATATCGGGCCGCGCGACCCCAATAACGATCCGGTCGGCGGGCGCAGCCTCGCCGAATTCTCGCTCGAGGCGCGGGTCAAGACGTTCGGCCATTTCGGTGTGGTGCCGTTCTTCGACGGCGGCAATATCTCGACCGGCCTGCTGCCGAGCCTCGGTGCGCTGCGCTACGGCGCGGGGCTCGGCGTGCGCTATTATTCCAATTTCGGGCCGATCCGCATCGATGTCGGCACGCCGGTCAATCCCGCGCCGGGCGATCCGCGCGTCGCGGTCTATGTCTCGCTCGGACAAGCGTTTTGAGCGACGGCGCGACGCCTTCCGAACCCGTCGCCGAAGACGCGCCGATCGCGACCGTCACGCCGCACGGGCCGACGGGGCGGATCGTGTTCGTCATGGTCGCCGCGCTGTTCCTGCTCCTGCTGGCGGCGTTGGGGCTGATCGACACCGGGATCGGGCACCGTTTCCTCGTCGATCGGATCGCCGCGCTGCGCCCCGCCAATGGCTTGCGCTACACCATCGGGCGGATCGAGGGCTCGATCTATGGCCGTGCGACGTTGGTCGACGTGCGCGTGCGCGACGGGCGCGGCGTGTTCTTCGCCGCGCCGCGCGCCGAGCTCGATTGGTCGCCGCTGCACTGGCTCGACAATCGGCTCGATATCAGCAGCTTGCGGATCGCTTCTGCGACGTTGTCGCGGCTGCCGCAGACCCGGCCGACGCCGACCAAGGGGCCGATCCTGCCGAGCTTCGACATCCATATCGGGCGCTTGGTGGTCGACCGGCTCGTCGTCGCGCCGGCAGTCGCCGGGGTCGAACGCATCGCCCGGCTGCGCGCGCGCGCCGATACGCATCGCGGCCGCGCGCTGATCGATCTGGCTGCTGTCGTCGCGGGGAGCGACGATATCCGCCTTCACCTCGATGCCGAGCCCGATCGCGACCGGCTCGAGGCCGCTGCGCGCGTGCGCGGGACCGCGGCCGGGGTGCTCGCGAAGCTGTCGGGCTTCAGCAAGCCGATCGCGCTTGATCTGTCTGGCAAGGGCAGCTGGGCGGCGTGGCGCGGCAGGGTTGTCGCCGATGTCGGCACGACGCGTCTCGCCGACCTCGCGCTGACCAACCGCGCTGGCGCCTATGCCGTGTCGGGCACGCTCGTCCCGGCGCCGCTCGCGCATGGCAAGCTCCAGCGGCTGACCGTGCCGCGCGTGCTCGTGCACGCGGCCGCGACGCTGGTCGATCGCCAGCTCAAGGGCAGCCTGTCGCTGCGGTCGGATTCGCTCGATGTGACGGGCGACGGCACGATCGACCTGGCGCAGAGCGCGTACCGTAACCTCCGGATCCACGCCATTCTCACGCGACCGAACGCGCTGTTCCCGAACATGACCGGCCGCGCGATCGAACTGCGCGCGATCCTCGAGGGTCGTTTCGCGACGGCGGCGTTCGACTATCGCCTCACCGCGCAGCGCTTCGCCTTCGATGATACCGGCTTCGAGGATTTCCGCGCGGCAGGACGCGGGCATTTCTCGAAACAGCCCGTCCTCGTCCCGATCCGGGCGACCGCGGCGCGCGTCACCGGGGTCGGCGATGTCGCTGGCGGGATCCTGCGCAATTTGACGATCGACGGCGTGCTGCGCGTGACGCCGCAGCTCGTGCTCGGCGACGATCTGAGGCTGACCTCGGACAAGCTCAGCGGACGGATCAACCTGCTGCTCGACCTGCGCGACGGACGCTATGACATCGGCGTCAATGGCGGGCTCGGGCGCTATCGCATCCCGGGGCTCGGCGTGGTCGACGTGCAGACGACGCTCAAGGTCGTGCCGGGTCCCGGCGGGCGCGGGACGCGCGTCGTCGGGCAGGGCGTCGCGCAGATGATCACGCTCGAAAACGCCTTCTTCCGCTCGCTCGGCGGCGGGCTGCCGCGGGTCGTCACCGGGCTCGAGCGCACGCCAGACGGGCTGCTCCACCTCAATAACCTCGTGCTGACCGCACCGCAGCTCCGCATCACCGGAAACGGCGTGCGGCGGCGCGACGGCACCTTCCACTTCGAGGGCGCTGGGCAGCAGACGACCTACGGCCCGCTGACGCTGAAGCTCGACGGCAAGATCGACCATCCGACGCTCGACCTCGTCTTCGCACGGCCCAATGCGACGATGGGCCTGTCGAACGTCGTCGCGCATCTCGACCCGACCGACGCGGGCTTCGCCTTCACCGCGCGCGGCGATTCGCGGCTCGGGCCGTTCAGCGGCAACGGCGCGATCCTGCTGCCCAAGGGCGGCGACGGGACGATCGCGATCGCCGATCTCGCGGTCAGCGGGACGCATGCCAAGGGGCCGCTGCGGATCGTGCCCGGTGGCTTCGACGGCAAGCTCGACGTGGCGGGCGGCGGGCTGACAGGGGCGTTGCTGCTCCGCCCGGTGCAGGACAAACAGCAGATCGAAGCACATTTCGACGCGACCGCGGCGAAGCTCGCCAACGCCTTCGTGCTGCGGCGCGGGCATCTCGATCTAATCGCGTTGCTCGATCCGTCGGGAACCTCGATCGACGCGAACCTGACCGGCGCCGGGCTGCGGCGGCGCTCGCTGGTGATCGGGCGCTTCGCCGCGCGCGCGAAGCTGCGCGGCGGGACGGGGACGATCACCGCCTCGATCGCGGGCTCGCAAGGCCGCGCGTTCGATATCCAGTCGGTGACGCAGGTCGCGCCCGACCGCTACGTCGTGTCGGCGCGCGGCACGCTCGACCGGCGCCCACTGACGCTCGTCACCCCTGCGGTGGTGACGCGCGACGGCGACGGCTGGCGGCTCGCGCCGACCGACCTGACCTTCTCGGGCGGCGCCGCCAAGGTGTCGGGGCGCTTTACCGGCGCATCGACCGAGCTTGCCGCGACGGTTGCGCGGATGCCGCTGTCGATCCTCGACATCGGCTATCCGGGCCTCGCGCTCGGCGGCAATGCCTCGGGCAGCCTGTCCTATGCGCAAGGCGGCGGCGCGCCCCCGACCGGCAAGATCGACATGACGGTGCGCGGGCTGACGCGCTCGGGGCTGATTGTCTCGTCGCGGCCGGTCGATGTCGGCATTTCGGGGCTGCTCGCGCGCGACCGGCTCGCGGCGCGCGCGATTGCCGAGACGGGCGGCAAGACCGTCGGCCGCGCGCAGATGCTGCTGACCTTGCCGGCCGGCGGCGACCTCGCCGACCGCGTGCAGAAGGCCGGCCTGTTCGCGCAGCTGCGCTATGACGGGCCCGCCGACACCGTGTGGCGACTGACCGGGGTAGAACTGTTCGACCTCACCGGGCCGGTCGCGATCGGCGCCGATGCCGGCGGGACGGTCGCCAACCCGCAGATCAAGGGCGTCGTCCAGGCCAAGGGCGCGAAGATCGAAAGCACCACGACCGGGACGGTGCTGACGAACGTCCAGACGACGGGCCGGTTCGGCGGATCGCGGCTCGTGCTCGATCGCTTCGCCGCCGATGCCGGCAAGGGCGGGCATGTCACCGGCACCGGCGTGTTCGATTTCGCGGCGAAGAACGGGCTCGGGCTCGACCTGCAGGTCCAGGCCGATCACGCCGTGATGATCGCACGCGACGATATCGGCGCGACCGTCACCGGGCCGCTGCGCTTCCAGTCGGACGGGGCGGGGGGCACGATCTCGGGCAATCTCCGGCTCGACAAGAGCCGCTATCGCCTCGGCCAGGCGAGCGCCGCGACGGCGCTGCCGCAGCTTAATATCCGCGAGATCAATCTCCCCGATGGCGGGCAGGACGACGAGATCCCGCCGGTGCCATGGACGCTGGCGATCCATGCGCGCGCGCCGAACCAGGTGCTCGTCACCGGCCTCGGGCTGCGCAGCGAATGGTCGGCCGATCTGCAGATAGCGGGCGCGCCCGACAATCCGGCGATCACCGGGCGCGCCGATCTCGTGCGCGGCAATTACGATTTCGCAGGGCGGACCTTCGCGCTGGATCGCGGCAAGATCCTGTTCGCGGGCGAAGTGCCCGCCAATCCCGCGCTCGACATCGTCGCCAACGCCAACACGACTGGGCTCACCGCCTCGATCAACGTGACGGGCCCCGCGCTTAAACCCGAGATCACCTTCTCGAGCGTGCCCGCGCTGCCGCAGGACGAATTGCTTTCGCGGCTGCTGTTCGGCACCTCGATCACCAATCTGTCGGCGCCCGAGGCGCTGCAATTGGCCTCGGCGGTGGCGGCGTTGCAGAACGGCAAGGGCGGGCTGGACCCGATCAACGCGGTGCGCCGCGTCGCGGGGCTCGACCGGTTGCGGATCGTGTCGGCGGATCCGACGACGGGGCAGAAGACCTCGGTCGCGGCGGGCAAATACATCACGCGGCGCTTCTATGCCGAGATCGTCACCGACGGCGCGGGCTATTCGGCGACGCAGGTCGAGTTCCAGGTGACGCGCTGGCTCTCGCTGCTTTCGACCGTCTCGACGCTCGGCCGCCAGACCGCGAACGTGCGCGTTTCGAAGGACTATTGAGCCGCGTTGAACGTGTGCAGAAAAGAAAAGGCCGGCGCGCTCTATGAGAGCGGCGCCGACCTTCCTTAGCCCGAGTGATAACGGTTCGTGCTACTCGGCGAGCCGCTCCATCACCTTCTTGTGCAGCCAGACGTTCATCGTCGCGCTGTCGTCGATGTCGCCGGTATAGCCGAGCTCCTTCGCCAACGAAACGCGGTTTTCATGGCTCGGGTCGAGATCGAGCAGCTTCATCAGGTCGACGATCGACGTCTGCCAGTTGAGCGGCTGGCCCTTGTCGGCGGCCTTCTGCGTCAGGACCGCATTGAGGTCGAACGGCTTGGCCGGAGCAGCGGGGGCTGCCGCGGCGGGGGCCGGCGCCGCAGGAGCGGGGGCGGCCGGTGCCGGAGCCGCTTGCGGTGCCGCCGCGGCGGGGGATTCCGCGGCCGGAGCCGCCTTGTGGCCCCAGATCGCATCCTTGATCATACCGAAAACGCTCATCGTCTTGCTCCCGTCGTGGTGAACTTCGACAATGCCCCGCGCGCATGTCCGTTCCGCGACGCCTGCGCGACGCGATCGACCGGATGCACGCTTTGCGGGGTGACCCGCGCGGCCAAGTCGGGCATGGCGCGCGCAATGTCGCTTCCCCCCCACCGCCCGATGATGGACTCGCCGCCGCTACGGCTGGTTGAGTTCGTACCCCTGATCGCCGCGCTGATCGCGCTGGGCTCGCTCGGCATCGACACGATGCTGCCCGCGCAGCCCGACATCGCGCGGCGGCTCGGCGTCGACGCGATTATCGATGCGCCGTTGATCATCACCGTGTTCGTCGTCGGGCTCGGCATCGGGCAGCTGATCCACGGTCCCTTGACCGATCGCTATGGCCGTCGCCCGGTGCTGATCGTCGGCCTGGTGCTGTATATCATCGGCAACCTCTGCGCTGGCCTGGCCAACAGCTTCACCCTGCTGCTGACCGTGCGTTTCCTCAGCGGGCTCGCCATTGCCGCGAGCCGCGTCGTGACAATCGCGCTGATCCGCGACTGCTTCTCGGGCCGCGCGATGGCGCAGGTCACGAGCCTCGCCTTCATGGTGTTCATGGCGGTGCCGATCGTCGCGCCGAGCATCGGGCAGGGGATCCTGCTGATCGGATCGTGGCGGCTGATCTTCGAGGTGATCGCCGGCGGCGCTTTGCTGTGCCTGATCTGGTTCGCCTGGCGCATGCCCGAGACGCTGCACCCCGAGAACAAGTCGCCGCTGTCGATCAAGGCGACGCTGGCGGGCTGGCGGCAGACGCTGTCGGACCGCTATTCGGTCGGCTACACGATCGCCGCGCTGATCGCGCAGGGCGCGATCTTCGGCTATCTCGGGTCGATCCAGCCGATCATGGAGCGCGTCTTCCACCGCCCCGAATGGCTCGGCGGCGTGTTCGCCGCTTCGGCGGGGACGATGGCGGTGGCCAATCTGCTCAATTCGCGGATCGTGATGACGCTCGGCATGCGCCGCATCTCGCAGACCGCGCTGGTGGTGATGATCGTCTCGGCCGGCACCGGGGCGGCGGTCGGCTGGTTCGGCGACGAGCCGCTGATCGTCTTCGTCGTGCTGCAGGCGATCACCATGGCGTGCTTCGGCCTCGCCACCTCGAACATGTCGGCGATGGCGATGGAGAATATGGGGTCGATCGCCGGGGTCGCGTCGAGCGTCCAGGGCTTTTTCGGGATCACGATCGGCGCGATCATCGGCTGGGCGATCGGCCGCAGCTTCGACGGAACGACCGTCCCGCTCCATCTTGGCTTTCTGGTGGCGGGGATTTCGGGTCTCGTGATCGCAGCGATCGTCGAGCGCGGACGGCTATTTCGCCCCAGTTGACGCTGTTTACTTGGCATGGCCGGAACCGTTTCGCGTGCGCACGGTTCGCTGATGGAACGATCCTGCATTCCGCGGGGCCGTCGGGAGAGCGAAGATGAGCATCGGTGGACATCAGGTGCCCGGCGTGGGCACGGGCGACGACGGCTTCGACGAAGAGGGCTATGACGAGAGCCAGCGCGCCGAGATTCTCGAAGTGACGCGTGACGGGCCGAGCGACGGCACGCTGCTGACCGATATCAACCCCGATATCGCGTCGAGCGACGATGACGATGACGACGATCTCGACATGGACGATGACGAGGTCGGCGAAGAAGACGACGACGCCGACGAGAGCGACGACGACGAAGACGAAGACGACGTCCAGGACGAGCTCGACGACGACACGGTCGACGACGACGAATTGAGCGACCGCAACGACGCCGCGTTGCGGCCGTGACCCCTTGCCACGGGCGGGGTGCCATAGCCCTCCGTCCGTGGTCGGTTTGACCGAGGTCGCGGTGACCGGCATTTCGCAACGCTTCGCCGCGCCATGCCGCTGTCGAAGGGAACGCGCCGCAAGGGCTTACGTTGGGAAATGACGATCCTCCAACCCCGCTTGGCGAGCCCCGCGATGAAGCTTCTTCTCCTCACCCTGCCGCTGGCGATTGCCGGATGTTCGGCCAATACGCCGAGCGAGACGAACAGCGTCGATATCAATGCAGCCGCGGTCCGCGCGCAGGATTCGGTCAATGCCTATGGCGCCAATGCGCCGGTCGAAATCAGCGAGCCCGACGCCGTGCGTGAGCCAGCTGGATCCGATGATGCCGCCAATGACGGCCTGGCGAACAGCGCCGAGCCCGCGCCGCTCGATCCGCCGGCGCACGGCACCCCGGGCGGTCTGCCCGACGATCGCACCCCCGTCAGCGAAGCGGCGTTCACCCCCGACAGCGCGCAGGGCGCGGCGAATGTCGTTCAAACCTATTACGCCCTGATCGGCGAGAAAAAATACGCGCAGGCCTTCGCGCTGCGCGAACCGGGTACGGGAAACGCGAAGAGCTTCGCCGCAGGATTTGCGGCGTATAGCGAATATCACGCCAATATCGGCGCGCCGGGCGCGATCGATGCGGGGGCAGGGCAGCGCTACGTCACCGTTCCGGTCCAAGTCTATGCCCGGCTCGCGCGCGGCGCGGCCCCGGTCTATCAGATCGGCACGGTCACGCTCCACCGTGCCGGCGACATCGATGGCGCCACCTCGGCGCAGCGCAGCTGGCGCATTCGCGACATTGCGCTGAAGCCCGCGCCACGCCGCTAGCCGCCATGGCGGGCACCTCGGGGCGGTCGCTCAGGGCGGCCCCATCGCATTGGCCAGCACCGCGAGATCGTCCGAATTGACCGCGGTTCCCATCGCGTCGGTCTGGTCCGCCGCGGGGGTCGGACGTGCTGCGGCGGTTGCGGGCGCTTGTGCGGGCGGGCCGAAACCGACGGTGTCGATCGCGGTCCACAAGACCCCGCCTGCCCAGAGCAACGCCGACCAGCGGTTGAGGAAGATTTTGCGGAACCCCATCGTTCCGCTGTACCCGGTACCGGGTTAACGGAACGCTAGACCGTGCGCGAAGTCGCTCACGCGGATTTGGCGGTGGGATCACGCTCGGCGGTCTCGGCGGCCTTGGCCAGACGCTTCGCGGACCGTCGCGCCGCATCGGGAGTCAACGAGGCTGCCAGCCCGTCGGGACCGTCGAGCAGGACTTCGCCCTGCTCGGCTGCCGATTCGATCGGTGTATCAGACGGTAATCGCGCCACGGGTCTCTCCAACACTGGACAAAACGCCGATGTTCGGCGCATGTTCCCGCGCCGACGGAGGGGCCATGTATACCGATCTGTTTCTGAAGACCCATCGCGTTCCCGCGATCACCGAGGACGAACGCGCCGCGCTCGAGCAGGCCGTCGTCCGGACGACGACGTACAATGCCAAGCAAATCATCGTGCGGCAGCAGACCCCGCTCACACAGTGCACGCTGCTGCTCGAGGGCTTCGTCGAGCGCTACAAGGACACGCCCGAGGGACGGCGGCAGATCCTCGCGATCCATATTCCCGGCGATTTCGTCGACCTGCATTCCTATCCGCTCAAGCGGCTCGAACATTCGGTCGCGGCGTTGACCGACGTCCGCGTCGCCTTGTTCCCGCATGCCGACATTCGGGCGCTGACCAAGACTTCGGCGACGCTCACCGAATTGCTGTGGCGCTCGACGCTGGTCGACGCCGCGATCAATCGCGAATGGATCGTGTCGATCGGCGCGCGCAGCGCAGCGATCCGCCTCGCGCACCTGTTCTGCGAGATGTATCTTCGGCTCGAGCGGATCGGTCACGCCACCACGACGACCTTCCAGCTCCCGCTGACGCAGGTCGATCTTGCCGATGCGACCGGGCTGACCGCGGTCCATGCCAACCGCATGCTGCGGCAGTTGCGCGAAAGCGGGCTGGTCGCGTTTCGTCAGGGGGAAGTCGAAATTCTCGATTGGGACGGCCTTCGCCGCTTCGCCAAGTTCGACCCGGCCTATCTCTTCTTCGATTGAGCCGCGTCGCCGGGTTGCCGAGCGGGCAGACCGCTTCGCGATGGGAGGCGTGGCTACCCGTGCTCTAGGGGGACCCGCGCGGCCACGCCTCCCTGTCCGCAAAGCTATCTCTATCGATCCGGTCGGCAATAGCCTTGCGTCGAAGCGACGGCGGGGTGCGACGGGCCGGATCGGCCATGTTCCCGAGCCCGGCACCAAGATGGCGACGGGCGCGGCAGGGCGATCCCGCTTGCGATTGCCGCCGACTTCGCGTTGGAAGCCCATATGAAGCTTCGCGCAGACCAACTCCTCGTCGATCGCGGCCTCGCCGAGAGCAAGACCCGCGCGCAGGCGCTGATCATGGCGGGGCTGGTGTTCGCCGGCGAGCGCAAGATCGACAAGCCGGGCCAGGCGATCGCCGACGACGTGCTGCTCGACGTGCGCGGGCGCGATCATCCGTGGGTGTCGCGCGGCGGGATCAAGCTCGCGCATGGCCTCGACACCGTCGGCTGGGACGTCGCCGGCGCGGTGGCGATCGACGTCGGCTCGTCGACCGGCGGCTTTACCGACGTGCTGCTCCAGCGCGGCGCGGCGCGCGTCTACGCGGTCGACAGCGGCACCAACCAGCTTGCCTGGAAATTACGGCAGGACCCGCGCGTCGTGGTCCACGAACAGACCAGCGCGCGGATCCTCACCGACGCGCATATCCCCGAGCCGGTCGATCTGATCGTCTGCGACGCGAGCTTCATCGGGCTCGCCAAGGTGCTCGAGGCGCCGCTGCGTTTCGCCAAGCCCGCGGCGCGGCTGCTGGCGCTGATCAAGCCGCAATTCGAGGCCGGACGCAGCGAGGTCGGCAAGGGCGGGGTGGTGCGCGATCCGGCGGTCCATGCGCGCGTCTGCGACGAAGTGGCGGCGTGGGTCGGCGCACAGCATTGGTCGGTCGTGACGATCGTCGAAAGTCCGATCACCGGCCCCGAGGGCAATGTCGAATTCCTGATTGCTGCAATGCGAGACACTTCGCTTCCAATGCCCTGAAATTAGCGGCTACACTGCGCGCAATCTCCTATATGGCCGATATGGTCGCCACTTCGGGTATCGCGGTGGCGCAATCGAGGCGGGAAGGGCGTAGAGCTTGAACGAGATCGCATCGCAGCAGCAATTGCGGCTGGCCTTTCTGCGCTGGGCGGTGGTGACGGTCCCGCTCATATTGCTGCTCGGATTCACCGCGGCGCGCCTGGCGCCGGCGGGGTCGCAGAACGCCTGGTACGCCGCGCTGGTGAAACCGCGGCTGACGCCACCCGACTGGGCCTTCCCGGTCGCGTGGACAGCGATCTACATCCTGCTCGGCCTCGCGCTGGCGATGATCCTGCATGCGCGGGGCGCTCGGTTGCGCATCGTCGCGATCCTGCTGTTCGTCGTGCAACTGGCGGTGAACCTGATCTGGTCGCCCGTCTTCTTCGGCATGCATCAGGTGACCGTCGCGCTCGGCATCGTCGTCGCCATGTTCGCGCTGACGCTCGCGATGACCCTCGTCTTCGCGCGCATCCGCACGCTCGCCGCGGTCCTGCTGGTGCCGTATCTTGCGTGGCTGCTCGTCGCCTTCTACCTCAATTACGGGATCATGGCGTTGAACCCCGGCGCGGAAACCCTTGCGCCGTCGGCGTCCACCACCCAAATCATCAAGCTCTAACGCGACTGGATCCCGGCTCATGCAATCCGACAACAAGATTTTCGACGACTTCGCCAAGTTCCTCAATGGTGCCGCCGGTACGCTGGCGGGCGTCGGGCGCGAGGCCGAGGCCGGCGCGCGGTCGCGTGCGCGCGAATGGATCGGCGGGCTCGATTTCGTCGCGCGCGACGAATTCGATGCGGTCAAGGCGATGGCGGCAGCGGCGCGCGACGACGCCGATGCTCTGCGCGCCCGGCTCGATGCGCTCGAGGCGAAGCTCGCAACCCCCAAGGCGGAAGGCTGATCTGATCTTTTCCACAGTTTTTTCGGGTCGTTGTCCCTCGATCTGGGGTGTTGCCTGTCGCATCGTCCCCACATCCTGTAATGCGGGCGCGGGAGACCTGGTGTGATGCTCGACGAAGCCGATTTCGACCGCGACGATGCCGCACCGATCGACATGCTCGAAAGCTATTTCGCAGCGCATGGCTGGGAGCATGAGCGGCAGGACGACGAGGTCATCGCCAAGGTCAAGGGCAGCTGGACGCAATATGAGCTCCGCGCGCTGTGGCGCGAGGAAGACAGCGTCATCCAGTTCCTGGCCTTCCCCGACATCCGCGTCGCCGACGATCGCCGCACCGCGATCTACGAAGCGATCGGGCTGATCAACGAGCAGCTATGGGTCGGGCATTTCGAACTCTGGTCGTCGAGCGGGATCCTGCTCTATCGCCACGCCGCGATGATCGAGGGGCCGACCGATTCGGGGGGCGGCACGATGTCGCTCGGTGCCGCCGAACTGCTGGTGGAGAGCGCGATCGACGAGTGCGAACGCTTCTACCCGGTGTTCCAGTTCGTGCTGTGGGGCGGCAAGACCCCCAAGGAAGCGCTCGCCGCCGCGATGACCGAGACGCAAGGCGAAGCGTGACGATCGCGCGCGTTTGGATGATCGGTTGCGGCAACATGGGTGGCGCGATGCTGCGCCGCTGGGTTGCGAGCGGTGTCCTGCGCGGCGATCAGGTCGATGTGATCAACCGTGTGGAGCGCGCGCTCCCCGACGGCGTACGGCAGGGGCGCGATGCACCCGCCGGGCCGTTGCCCGACGCGGTCATCCTCGCGATGAAACCGCAGCAGCTCGACGACGTGGCGGCGCGGTTTGCGACGCGGCTCACCGGCGTGCCGACCCTCGTCTCGATCCTGGCGGGCGTCGATGCGCCCGCGCTGGCGGCGCGGTTCGACGCGGGTGCGATCGTGCGGGCGATGCCCAATCTGCCCGTCGCGATCGGCAAGGGCGTGGTCGCGCTCGACTCGCCGAGCCGTGATGCGCGGGCGCGCGCGGCGGTGGCCGCGCTGATGGCGCCGCTCGGCCTGGTCGAATGGGTCGCGTTCGCACAATTCGACGCGGTGACCGCGCTCGCGGGGAGTGGGCCGGCGTTTCTCTATCGCTTCATCGATGCGCTCGCCGCTGCCGGCGCCGCGCAGGGGCTGCCCGATGCGCAGGCGCAGCGGCTTGCGGTGGCGACGGTCGAAGGGTCGGGATTGCTTGCCGCGGCGGCCGAGCTCGGCCCGGCAGCGCTGGCCGAGCAGGTCGCCAGCCCGGGTGGCTCGACGCGACGCGGGCTCGACGTGCTCGACGCCGAGGGCGCGCTCGAACGGTTGCTCGTCGATACGATCGCGGCTGCGACCCGCCGCAACGCCGAACTGGCGGCGGCGGCGCGGGGCTAGCAGCGCGACCGTCGCAGCTGCGACGCTGGTGTTTAGCTGTGCAGCCCGGAGAGCCGCGCGAGGTCGTCCTCGCCGATCATGCCCTCGAGCACCGACCAGAAGCCGGTCACCGACTGCTGGCCCGCCCGGGCATAAGCGGCAGCCCAGTGCTGGCGCACCGTCTCGAACAGTTCGGTCTCGAGCGCCGCACCTTCGGCGGTGAGGCGCAGCAGCCGCTGCCGCCGGTCGCGCTCGCCGACGCGCGTTTCGACCATCGCGCGATCGACCAGTTCGTTGAGCACCCGGCCGAGCGACTGTTTGGTGATGCCGAGCAGGCCGAGCAGCGCGCTCACCGTCAGATCGGGATGCCGCGCGATGAAATAGATCGCACGGTGATGCGCGCGCCCCAGACCGATCGCGGCAAGCCGGGTCTCGGTGGTGCGCGCAAGCGTGCTCTGCGCGAAATACATCAGCTCGATCCCACGACGAATCTCGGGTTCGCGCAGGAAGAGCGGTGAGGCGGAGGCGATTGCTGTGGCCATTGTTGACCGCCTTTGGCGCACCCCGTACACGCCTTCAATCCCCAAATTGTAACAGAATGTCGCATTCCATGCCGCACAATATCCCCGAGGCCTCCCCCCTGACGCCCGCCCGGATGCCCGCCGCCGCGTTCGCGGTCGAGCCGCATGCGGCACCGATCCCGCTCGCCGAGCGCACCGCGATGCTGGTCGATCCGGGCTTCGGACGCGTCTTCACCGATCATATGGCGACGATCCGCTATAACGAGCACGATGGCTGGCACGACGCCAAGATCGTCGCGCGCGCGCCGTTCGAGATGGATAGCGCGTCGGCGGTGCTGCATTACGCGCAGGAGATCTTCGAGGGGATGAAGGCCTATCGCCTGCCCGACGGCGGCGCCGCGCTGTTCCGTCCGAGCGAGAATGCCGCGCGCTTCCGCCGCTCGGCCGAGCGGATGGCGATGGTGCCGCTGCCCGAGGATCTGTTCGTCGAATCGGTTCGCGCGCTGGTGCGGCAGGAGGCCGACTGGATCCCCGAGATCGACGGCGGCGCGCTGTACCTGCGCCCGTTCATGATCGCGAGCGAGGTGTTCCTGGGCGTCAAGCCGTCGACCGAATATCTCTATGCGGTGATCGCCTCTTCGGTCGGCGCCTATTTCAAGGGCGGCGCCCCCGCGGTCACGCTGTGGGTGACGCAGGACTATACGCGCGCCGCGCCCGGCGGCACCGGCGCGGCGAAGTGCGGCGGCAATTACGCCTCGAGCCTGATCGCGCAGGCCGAGGCGACGCGGCAGGGCTGCGACCAGGTGCTGTTCCTCGATGCGATCGAGCGGCGCTGGATCGAGGAACTGGGGGGGATGAACATCTTCTTCGTGTTCGACGACGGCAGTATCGTCACGCCCCCGCTGACCGGCACGATCCTGCCCGGCATCACGCGCGATTCGCTGATCACGCTCGCGCGCGATCATGGGCTCGAAGTCCGCGAAGAGCGCTATGCGATCGACCAGTGCCGCGCCGATGCGCAGAGCGGTCGGCTGGTCGAGGCGTTCGCCTGCGGCACCGCGGCGGTGGTCACGCCGATCGGCACGATGAAGATGCGTGACGGCGATTTCTCGATCGGCGGCGGCGGCCCCGGCCAGACGACGCTGCGCTTGCGCCAGGCGTTGATCGATCTCCAGCGCGGCACCGCGCCCGATCCGCACGGCTGGCTCGAACGCGTGCTGTAAGGGCCAAGCGTTTCCGGGCTTTCCAAGCCCGGAAACGCACCCTAAAGACGCGCTCTCCCGGATTGGGGCGTCGCCAAGTGGTAAGGCAGCGGCTTTTGATGCCGCCATTCGCAGGTTCGAACCCTGCCGCCCCAGCCAATCCCTGATCACCGCCTCCACTCGTCCCGCACTGAAACTGGCCGGGGCAGACTGATCGGCGTCGGCAACGGCAACCCCAACAGCCTCGAAAGCGACGTCGCGCCGGAGCGCCAGCTGTTCAACGGGCTGGCGCAGCTGATCGTGCAGTCGACTGGACGCCCGGGTGTGATCACGGTCGAGGCTCTCGCAGCGGGCGGAGAGGGGCCTCGGCTCGTCCCGGCGTCGCTGCGCCTGACGACCACGCTTGCCAATGCGTGACACCGCACGATAGGCACAGGGAAATTCAAGGATCGATGCTATGCAACGGATGACTTTTTGGTCGAGCGGCGCTGCCGCTGCTGCGTTTTTGGTAGCGCTACCCGCTTCCGCCGCGCCCGAGCGCGTCGTCACGGTCGATGTCGCCCGGGCGCAGGGGCCGGTCGATCGCTTCTACGATCTGTCGGTCGGCTCGGATTATCCCGGCACCCTGATCCGCGCCGACAGCCAGGCGCAGCTCAAGACCGCGACCGACGAGCTCGGCTTCCGCTACCTGCGCTTCCACGCGATCTTCCATGATGTTCTCAAAACGGTGCGCGTCGAGAATGGGCGGACCGTCTATGATTGGACCGGGATCGACCGGTTGTACGACGATATGCTCAAGCGGCACATCAAGCCGTTCGTCGAGCTCGGCTTCACCCCGGCGGCGCTCAAAACCTCGGACGCGTCGATCTTCTATTGGAAGGGCAACACCTCACACCCGAAGCTCGACGGGTGGGCGGCGCTGATCGACGCCTTCGCGCGGCATTTGCAGCAACGCTATGGCGCCGCTGAAATCCGCAGCTGGTATTTCGAGGTGTGGAACGAGCCCAACCTCGACGGCTTCTGGGAAAAGGCCGACAAGCCGGCCTATTTCGAGCTGTACGACGTTACCGCGCGCACGCTGAAGAAGGTCGATCCGGCGCTCCGTGTCGGTGGTCCTTCGACTGCCGGTGCTGCATGGGTGCCCGAATTCCTCGATCATGTCGCCAAGAGCCGCGCGCCGGTCGATTTCGTCACCACGCACACCTATGGCGTCGATGGCGGCTTCCTCGACGAGCAGGGCAAGAGCGACACCAAGCTGTCGGCATCACCCGACGCGATCATCGCCGACGCGCGGAAAGTCCGCGCCGAAATCGCGGCGTCGCCTTTCCCCAAGCTGCCGCTCTATTTCACCGAATGGAGCACGAGCTACACCCCGCGCGACGCGGTGCACGACAGCTATGTCAGTGCGCCCTACATCCTGAGCAAATTGAAGGCGGTGCAGGGCATCGTCCAGGGCATGAGCTATTGGACCTATAGCGATCTGTTCGAGGAACCGGGCCCGCCGACCGCGCCGTTCCAGGGCGGTTTTGGACTGATGAACCCGCAGGGCATCCGCAAGCCGGCGTGGTTCGCTTACAAATACCTCAATGCGCTGAAGGGCAAGGCGGTACCGACGGTCGATGCAAACAGCTGGGCCGCGACCGAGGGGCGCAAGACCAGCGTCTTGCTGTGGGACTGGCACCAGCCCGACCAGAAGATCAGCAATCGCCCGTTCTACACCAAGCTGGTGCCGACGACGCCGCAGGCGCCGGCTTCGGTCCAGCTCACCGGGCTCGCGCCCGGCAGCTATCGGCTGCGGACCTATCGCACCGGCTATCGCCATAACGACGCCTATTCGGCCTATATCGACATGGGCCTGCCGACCACGCTGAGCCCGGCGCAGGTCACGCAATTGCAGGCGCTGACGCAGGACAAGCCCGCGCAGGACCGGGTCGTGCGGATCGGCGCCAACGGTCGCTACGCGGCTACGGTGCCGCTCGACACCAACGACGTCGTGCTGATGACGCTCGAGCCGACCCCGCGCGGCTGAACCCCCGCTTCCTGCCAGACAGACGCCATATCCGGAGATGATGATGAACAGCACCCCCCACGGCCGCACGGCCCTGCGTCGTCGCGCGACGGCATCGCTGCTCGCGGCCGGCCTGGTCTTCGCGGGCGGTTCGGCCGCCTCGGCGCAGGCGTCGCACGAGCTCCCGCGGATCGAGAGCCGGAACGGTCGCCACGCGTTGATCGTCGACGGCGCGCCGTTCTTCATGCTCGGCGCGCAGGTCAACAATTCGACCAATTATCCCGAGCCGCTTGCCACGGCATGGCCGGTGCTCGACCGGCTCGGCGCCAATACGGTCGAGGTGCCGATCGCGTGGGAACAGGTCGAGCCGACGGAGGGCAGCTTCGATTTCAGCTTTCTCCAGACGCTGCTCGACCAAGCGCGCGCGCATGACAAGCGCGTCGTCCTGCTATGGTTCGGCACGTGGAAGAACACCTCGTTCTCCTACACCCCCGATTGGGTCAAGCTCGACAATCGCCGCTTCCCGCGGATGAAGACCAAGGACGGCACGGACCATGGCGTGCTCAGCGCGCACGGCGCGGCGACGCTCGCCGCCGACAAGCGCGCCTTCGTCCAGCTGATGACCTATCTGCGCGATCACGACCCGCAGAATACCGTCATCATGGTCCAGGTCGAGAATGAGACCGGCAGCTACAAGAACCCGCGCGACTTCTCCGCGACAGCCGACGCGTTGTTCGCCAAGCCGATCCCGCCCGCGCTCGCGCAGCGGCTGCACAAGAGCGGCAGCTGGAGCGCGGCGTTCGGCGCGCAGGCCGACCGGGCGTTCAACACCTGGTACGTCGGCAGCTACGTCAACGCGATCGCGGCGGCGGGCAAGGCGGTCAAGCCGCTGCCGATGTACGTCAACGCCTCGCTCTCGGGGCCGTCGAACGTCCCCGATCCCTACGGCGTGGCGAGCGGCGGGCCGCAGCAAGACGTGCTCGACATCTGGAAGGCGGCAGCCCCCGCGATCGACCTGCAGGCGCCCGACATCTATGACAAGACCAGCGCCAACGTGATCAAATATCTCGACCAATATGCGCGGCCCGACAATGCGCTGATGGTGCCGGAGATGGGCAATACGCGCGATTTCGCGCGCTTCTTCTGGCCGGCGATCGGGCGCGGCGCGATCGGGTTCTCGCCGTTCGGCATGGACGAGACCGGCTATGTCAACTACCCGCTCGGCGCCGCCGATCTGTCGCCCGCCACCGTGGGCGCGTTCGCGCTGCCTTATGCCGCGGTCGGGTCGATGATGCGCGACTGGGCGAAGATCGCCTATGAAAAGCCGATTTGGGGCGCGGCCAAGCCCGATGACGGCGCGGTCCAGGCGACGCGGATGGGCGACTGGTCGATCACCGCGAGCTGGGGCGAGTGGCAGTTCGGCATGAAGGACTGGGAATGGCTGAAAAGCGACCAGGCGCCATGGGGCAAGGAGCCGGTCGGCGGGGTCGCGGTCGCGCAATTGTCGGCGAACGAATTCCTGGTGATGGGCGACCATGTCCGCGTGTCGTTCGCCGGCGCGCCCGGCACCGGATCGAACGGCGTGATGGTGCGCGTCGAAGAGGGCCGGTTCGACAAGGGTCGCTGGGTGAAGAGCCGGGTGTGGAACGGCGACCAGACCGATTACGGCCTCAATTTCGTTTCGCGTCCGCAGATTCTCAAGGTAACGATGGGACGGTATCGCTAACAGCGGCGGTCACCTGCGCGCGATGGCGACGCCGCCGGGCGCGCAGATGACCGACAAGCTCGAGCGAGCGCGGAACGGGAGAGAGAGATGCCGGACGTCCCCATTCGGACCGTGGTGAGCACCGCGCTCACGACCCTGGCGCTCGGCGTCGCCGTCCCCGCTGGCGCGCAACTCTATCGCGATCCCGACACGCCGATCGCGGCGCGGGTCGACGATCTCGTCCGGCGCATGACGCTCGAGGAAAAGGCCGCGCAGATGCAGAATGCCGCACCGGGCATCGCGCGGCTCGGCATCCCGCCCTACGATTATTGGAACGAGGCGCTCCACGGCGTCGCGCGCGCGGGCGAAGCGACGGTGTTCCCGCAGGCGATCGGCATGGCGGCGACCTGGAACCGCGACCTGATGCGCGCCGAGGGCGAGACGGTCGCGACCGAAGGCCGCGCCAAATACAATGCGGCGCAGGCGCAGCGGAATTACGATCGCTATTACGGGCTGACCTTCTGGTCGCCCAACATCAACATCTTCCGCGATCCGCGCTGGGGCCGCGGGCAGGAGACGCTCGGCGAGGATCCGTATCTCACCGGCACGATGGCGGTGCCGTTCATCCGCGGCGTGCAGGGCGCCGACCCGAAATATCTCAAGGCGATCGCGACGCCCAAGCATTTCGCGGTGCATAGCGGCCCCGAACAGTCGCGGCACCGCTTCGACGTCGCTCCGTCGTCGCGCGACCTGGCGGAAACCTATCTCCCGGCGTTTCGCAGCGCGATCGTCGCGGGGCAGGCGCAATCGCTGATGTGCGCGTACAATGCGGTCGACACCAAGGCGGCGTGCGCGAACACCATGCTGCTGAAGGACACGCTACGTGACGCCTGGGGCTTCAAGGGTTTCGTCACGAGCGACTGCGGCGCGATCGACGACATCACCACCGGCCACCACAACGCCGCCAGCAACCCCGAAGGCGCGGCGCTGGCGGTGAAGGCGGGGACCGATACCGGCTGCGACTTCAGGAACGAGATGCTCGACCTGCCGCGTGCGGTGCAGGCGGGGTATCTGCGCGAGGCCGATATGGACGTCGCGCTGCGGCGCCTGTTCACCGCGCGGATGCAGCTCGGCATGTTCGACCCGCCGGCGCGCGTGCCCTTCGCCGCGATCGGTATCGCCGAGAACCATTCCGCCGCGCATCGCGCGCTCGCGCTGCAGGCGGCGCGCGAATCGATCGTGCTGCTCAAGAACGACGGCGTGCTCCCACTGGCGAAGAGCGTGCGCAAGATCGCCGTGGTCGGCCCGGCCGCCGCATCGCTGATCGCGCTCGAAGGCAATTACAACGGCACGCCGGTCGGCGCGGTGCTGCCGCTCGACGGCATGACGCGCGCGTTCGGGGTGGGCCGGATCGTCTATGCGCAAGGCGCGCCGTTCACGCAGGAACTGGCCGTGCCGGTCCCGCGCACCGCCTTTCCCGGCGGCCTGACCGCAACCTTCTACGCCAACGCCAGCTTCAGCGGCGCACCGGTGGCAACGCAACGCGTCGCGGAGATCGACGTCAATTGGAGCGCGATCGCGCCCGCGCCGAGCGTCGATCCGCGCAGCTTCGCGGTCCGTTGGGCGGGGCGGATCGCGGTGCCGGCGGCGGGCGACTATGCGTTCGCGCTCGAACGCCGCGACCGCTGCGACGGCGGCGCCGGTGTCGAACGCTACACGATTCGGATTGCGGGCGCGCCGGACCAGATCGTGACCGCGAAATGCGGTGATCCCGCACAGGCGCCCCAGGCGATCACGGTGCATTTCGCCGACACTCGCCCGCGCGCCTTCCAGATCGATTTCGCGCACGACTCGGTGCGCGCGAACGACGTCGCCTTTACGTGGAAGCCGCCGCTGTCGGCGCTGCGCGACGAGGCGGTGCGGGCGGCCGCGCAAGCCGATGTGGTGGTCGCCTTTGTCGGGCTCAATGCGTGGCTCGAGGGCGAGGAAATGCCGCTGCAGGTGCCCGGCTTTGCCGGCGGCGACCGCACCGCGATCACGCTGCCGCAAGCGCAGCGGCAGCTGCTCGACGCGCTCGCCGCGACCGGCAAGCCGCTGGTGATCGTGCTCCAGAGCGGATCGGCGCTGGCGCTCGGCGCGCAGGAAGCCAAGGCGAAGGCCGTCCTGACGGCGTGGTATCCGGGCGAGGCGGGCGGTCGCGCGATCGCCGATGTGCTGAGCGGGGCGGTCAGTCCCGGCGGGCGGCTCCCGGTGACCTTCTACGCGTCGACCGATCAGCTCCCTGCGTTCGACGACTATCGCATGGCCAACCGCACCTATCGCTATTTCGGCGGCCGGGTCGAATATCCCTTCGGGCACGGCCTGAGCTATACGCGCTTCGCCTATAGCGCGCTGACGCCGGCGAGCGCGCGCGTCGCGGCGGGGCAGGGCACCAGCGTCGCGGTGACGGTCCGCAACATCGGCGCGCGCGCGGGCGACGAAGTGGCGCAGCTCTATCTGTCGGTGCCGGGACGCGCGGGCGCGCCGCTGCGGACGCTCAAGGGCTATCAGCGCGTGCATCTCGCGGCGGGCGAATCGAAGCGCCTGACCTTCACGCTCGAGCCGCGCGACCTGGCGCTGGCCGACGAAGCCGGCGCGATGAAGGTCGATGCGGCGGCCTATCGCCTCTGGGTCGGCGGCGGTCAGCCGGGAACTGGCGCCCCGGGGCAGCAGGCGAGCTTCGCCGTCACCGGCACGGCGACCCTGCCGCGCTGAGCGACCGGGCGCCGCGCGTCACACGCCGTGATACGCGCGGAACCAGTCGACGAAGCGCGGGATCCCCGTTTCGATCGAGGTCGCGGGGCGGAAGCCGATGTCGCGCTCGATCGCGCTGATATCGGCGAAGGTCGCGGGTACGTCGCCCGGCTGCATCGGCTGATAGTCGCGGATCGCCGCCATGCCGCACGCCGCCTCGATCGTCGCGATCAGATCCTCGAGCCGCTCGGCATGGCTGTTGCCGATATTGTAGCGCGCGTGCGGCACGACGCTGCCGCCGGGCTTTTCCAGCCCGTCGTCACGCGGCGGGCGGTCGAGCGTGCCGACCACCCCTGCGACGATATCGTCGATGAAGGTGAAATCGCGCATCATGTCGCCGCGATTGAACACCTTGATCGGCTCGCGCTTGAGGATCGCATCGGTGAACAGCCACGCCGCCATGTCGGGGCGCCCCCATGGGCCATAGACGGTGAAGAAGCGCAGCCCCGTCTGCGGCAGGCGATAGAGATGCGCGTAGGTTTCGCTCATCAGCTCGTCGGCGCGCTTGGTCGCGGCGTAGAGCGAGACGGGGTGATCGACGCGGTCCTCGAGCCGGAACGGCACCGACGTGTTCGCGCCATAGACCGAGGAGGAGGAGGCGTAGACCATATGCACCCCCGGCCGCGCGCGCGCGATCTCGAGCATGTTGAGGTGGCCTGCGACGTTGGCGCGAATGTATTTGCGCGGGTGAGTCAGCGAATAGCGCACCCCCGCTTGTGCCGCGAGGTGGACGATACCGGTGATCTCGGCTCCGGCGAGCGCGGCGTCGAGCGCCTCGTCATCGGCGATATCGACTTGGTGGAACGCGAAGCGCGCCGATCCCGCCGCGTCGCGCACCCA
The DNA here is from genome assembly GCA_943367995.1 of Bordetella parapertussis. GTDB lineage: Bacteria > Pseudomonadota > Alphaproteobacteria > Sphingomonadales > Sphingomonadaceae > Sphingomonas. Next base: position 159,303 of record CALRKL020000001.1, read on the forward strand.
GGCGAGGCGGTCGTGCTTGAGGTCGACGCTGTAATAGGGTTCGAAATTGTCGATCCCGATCACGTCGCGGCCATCCTGCAGCAGGCGCCTCGCGACATGCGCCCCGATGAAGCCCGCGGCTCCCGTCACCACTATCGTCATTCCGCTCTTCCCGCCGCCGTCACGATCCCCGCTCTACACAGCCGAGGCCGCGACGGATATCCCGCCGTGGCGCGCCGATATGGGGTTGTGGCACGCTCTAGCGCATGGTCCCGCGGGGGGTTTTGCGTCACGGCGCTGTCGCCGCATTGGCCAATTGATGCCTGCCACGCCTTTGAACATACATAGGTACGCGGCGATCTACGCGCGAATGTCGGAAATCGGGGTTTCTCGACCGGCAAGATTTTGGCAGGCGAGAGGGGGTAGCTAACAGTAGCACACGCTGCGGATCAGCGCACAAAAGGCTGGGGAGCTACCACACGCCTTCTCTCATCATCGACGTTATAGTATTGAACATCGCGGTTTCCGCGTGGCTCTGTAGTCTCAAGATCGTTAAGCATGACAGCTATAATGTAGCAGCTTTTTGATCTAGGCGATCCAGATATAAAGACAGTCGAACAATTGGTCTTTGTCACACCTATGCGCGAGAATCCCTTTGCCTTCGCCATATCGGAGGCTTTGACGACGAGCTTTTTATATAGAGCCGCGGCATTGCCAGGGTTAGACGATAAATACGCTCTAAGCTGGTTTTTCGACTGGTAAGTTCCTCCGGCTTCCCCATCAGTAGGAAGGCCGAACGCCTTCCCGAGAACGCCGCCAAGTTGAGCGTGCGCGCTCGTCCCGAAGATGATGCTAGCAACCGCAAATCCCAAAAAGGCTTTATGCATCTAGAAGGCCCCTTCAACTACAGTCCGCTCTCATCCCAGAAGGGATAAGCTAGCCCGCGTTCATCAATTTTGAATGAAGCCCAACCCCATGCACGCTGGAAAGGACCGGTTTGGGGGCGGCGGCAGACCGGCGGACGTCTTCAACCGGTCGAAAGCAGACGAGGAGCTGTCCTACGACGCGGCGGTCCTGGTATGATGCCAGCGCTTTTTGAAATCGTCGACCCTGCTCGGATGCATCGGTGTAAAAACGGAAACGATCGCCGTTGCAAGCACCGCGTCTTGGGGCCAATCAAGTCAACCGCGTGCCGTTGGTCGGGCGGTTTCGCAAGGGACGTTTTTTGCCCGATCCGCTTTTCACCGCGCGCCCGCTTTCCACCGTCCGCCCCGCCCGGTAGGAGGCCCGTCCGCTGCAACCAAATCGAAAAGGACCGCGATGACCGTTTCCCTCTACGGAATCCCAAACTGCGACACCGTGAAGAAAGCGCGTCTCTGGCTCGACGAGCACAACGTGGCCTACGCCTTCCACGACTATAAGAAAGCCGGCGTGCCCGAGGCCGCGCTGCGCGGCTGGGTGGATCGGCTTGGCTGGGAAGCGGTGCTCAACCGCGCGGGCACGACCTTTCGGAAACTGCCCGACGCCGACAAGGCCGAGCTCGACGCCGAAAAGGCGATCGCGCTGATGCTCGCCAATCCCTCGACGATCAAGCGCCCGGTGCTGGTGCAGGGCGATACGCTGCTGGCGGGCTTCACGCCGGATACCTATCTAGCGGCGGTAACCGTCTAGGAGAGACCGTCATGCCGACCGCACGCTGGAACGACACCGTCCTTGCCCAGTCCGACGATACCGTGGTGGTCGAGGGCAATCACTATTTCCCGGCGGACAGCATCGTCGCCGAATATTTCGAGGACAGCGCGACGCATTCGCATTGCCCGTGGAAGGGCGAGGCGAGCTACAAGACGATCGTCGTCGACGGCAAGCGCAACCCGGACGCCGCCTGGTTCTATCCCGATCCCAAGCCCAAGGCGGCCGAGATCAAGGATCGCTTCGCCTTCTGGAAGGGCGTGACGGTCTCGTAACGCGCGGGCGTCGGACTTCGTTTTGGGGGGAGGGGGACGCTACCCCTCCCACTGGAACACCGCATCGAGCGGCTTGTCGAAGACCTGCGCGATGCGGAAGGCGGCTTCGAGCGTGGGGGAATATTTTCCCGCCTCGATTGCCGCGATCGTCTGGCGCGTCAGGCCGATTCGCGCGCCGAGTTCGGCTTGCGTCATCTCGCCCGCCATGAAGCGCAGCAAGCGGATCTGGTTGGTGATCGGCAGGCGCGCCATGCTCAGCCGCGCGCCCGATATCCGGCGATCTCGGCGACGCAGCGGGTGATTTCCGCGAGCACGATCGCCGCGAGCACGGTGTTGATCACCATCGTGATACCGTATCCCAGCAGCAGTATCGCGAGCGCGGCGAACACGCCGGTGAGCAGCACCGGATAGGCATATGCCGTCGCACCGTGCGCGATCGAGCGGTCGCGTTCGTCGCTCGGCGCCTGCGCGTCGCGCAGATTGGACAGCGCGACGACGATACTCGCGATGGCCATGATGGCGGCGAGCGTGGTGACGATTGCCAGGACGTTGGTCGCGCTGCCGGGAAGCAGGGTCAGCGGCGAGCCGCCGATGACCGCGACCATGTAGAAATAGGAACCGAAGGCGACGAGGATGCCAGCAAGCGATAGCCACGACATCTTTTCCCGGAAGGACATGTTCCGACTCCGTGTTTCTTAAACAAGCCTCTGTGTAAAAAATACCGAACATAGAGTCAAGGATATCATGCCAGGTCGCCGCGAAGCGCTGGCGTGCGGCTGCGACGCGCGCTAGACCGCGCGAATGTCCACGACCTTCACGATCGACACCGCGACCAGTCGCGCCAATCCGACCCCGGCGCCGATGAAGCGGCTCACCGTTCCCGCCATCCGCGCGCGAAAAGTCGATGGGCAGGGCGGCGGCGCACCGCTGGTGATGCTAACCGCCTACACCGTGCGCACCGCGCAGCTGCTCGATCCGCATTGCGACATGCTGCTCGTCGGCGACAGCCTGGGGCAGGTGATCTACGGCCTGCCCTCGACCATCCCGGTCACGCTCGAGATGATGGCGGCGCACGGCGCGGCGGTGGTGCGTGGCAGCTATCACAGCGTCGTCGTCATCGACATGCCGTTCGGCAGCTATGAGGCGAGCCCCGAAAAGGCGTTCGAAAGCGCGGCGTGGCTGCTCAAGCAGACCGGTGCCGCCGCGGTGAAGCTCGAGGGCGGCACGGCGATGGCGCCGACGGTCGCCTTCCTGTCCGAACGCGGGATTCCCGTGATGGGGCACGTCGGCCTCACACCCCAAGCGGTCAACGCGCTCGGCGGCTATGGCGCGCGCGGGCGTAGCGCCGCCGAGGCCGCCAAGATCGTCGCCGATGCCAAGGCGGTGGCCGACGCCGGGGCGTTCGCGGTGGTGATCGAGGGCGTGGTCGAGCCGATCGCGATCGAGATCACGCGCAGCATCGCCTGCCCGACGATCGGCATCGGCGCATCGGCGCAATGCGACGGGCAAGTGCTCGTCGCCGAGGACATGCTCGGCCTGTTCGAGCGAACCGCACGCTTCGTGAAGAAGTTCGACGATCTCTCGGGCCGTATTTCCGCCGCGGTCGAGCGCTATGCGGCCGACGTGCGGTCGCGCAGCTTTCCCGGCGTGGAGCAGATCTACGCTCCGAAGGACTAGCGGCCGCACCCGTTTTTTGAGCGCTTTTGTTTGGCGGGCGGCGCGGCTAAGGTCCGCGCCTTCCCGCCCTGATCCGATGGAGTTCCCCCTTGGCCGTGCCGCCGAATACCGATGCCGCATTCCTGCGCGAAGTCGACGAGGAACTGCGCCGCGATCAGATGGCGAAGGCGGCGCGGCGTTACGGCGTCGCGGCGATCGCCGTGATCGTGCTCGCGCTCATCGGGTTTGCCGGCTGGCTGCTGTGGCAGTCGCACGAACAGAGCGTTGCCGCCGAGGAGGGCGCCGCGCTCTCCAAGGCGTATGACGATCTCAACGCCGCCAAGCCCGATGCGGCGCAAGGCGAGTTGGCCCCGCTCGCGCAGTCGCATGGCGAAGGCTATCGCGCGCTCGCGCTGATGAGCCAGGGCGACGTGCTGCTGCAGAAGAAGGATCTGCGCGGCGCCGCCGCCAAGTTCGGCGCGGTGGCGAGCGACACGTCGATCGGCCAGCCGTTCCGCGATCTCGCGCTGGTCCGCCAGACCACCGCCGAGTTCGACACGATCAAGCCCGATGTCGTCGTCGCCCGGCTGCGCGGCATCGCGGTGAAGGGCAATCCGTGGTTCGGCAGCGCGGGCGAACTCGTCGCGATCTCGTATCTGCGGATGGGCCGGCGCGATCTGGCAGGAACGCTCTACGGACAGATTGCGCAAAACCCCGATATGCCCGAAACGATCCGGCAACGCGCGGTTCAGATGGCAGGTATATTGGGCGTCGATGCCGTGTCCGGGGCTAAGGAACAAAAATCGCAATGAAGATGACCAACCGCTATCTCGTGATCGCCGTCTCCGCCGTCGCGCTGAGCAGCTGCGCCGCGCTGAAGGGCAAGAAGAAGACCCCGGTGCTTGGCCAGCGGATCGCGATCCTCGCCAGCGAGAACGACGTCAGCGCCGACAAGACGATCGCCGGCGTCGAAGTGCTCGTGCCGCCCGCGACGACCAACGACAATTGGGCGCAGCCCGGCGGTAACCCGTCCAAGGCGCTCGGCCAGGTCACGCTTGGCACCAATCTTTCGCGCGTCTGGAGCGCGACGATCGACGGCGGCAGCAACCGCCAGCGGCTCGGCGCGGCGCCCGTCGTCGCGGCCGGCCGACTCTATACGATCGACGTCGATGCGACGATCCACGCTTTCTCGGCGACGACCGGCGAGAAGGTCTGGACGACCGACATCGCCAAGACCGAAAAGGCCAAGGCCGACAAGAAGGCGCGCGGCGCGCGCTTCGGCGGCGGCGTTAGCTTCGACGACGGCAAGGTGTTCGCAACCGACGGTCTTGGCGACGTCGTCGCGCTCGACGCGGCGAGCGGCAAGATCCTGTGGCACGTCAAGCCGGGCTCGCCGCTGCGCGGGGCTCCGACCGTCGCCAATGGCCAGGTCTATGTGCTGAGCCAGGACAATCAGCTGTTCGCACTGTCGCAGGCCGACGGCACGGTGGTGTGGAACCAGTCGGGCTCGGTCGAGACGCAGGGTGTGTTCGGTGTGGCAGCCCCGGCGGTCAGCCAGGGGACGGTCGTCGCCGGCTTCTCGTCGGGCGAGCTCAACGCCTATCGCTACGAGAATGGCCGCACGCTGTGGCAGGACGCGCTGTCGCGCTCGACGATCTCGACCTCGGTCTCGTCGCTGGCGGATGTCGACGCGGATCCGGTGATCGACCGCGGGATCGTCTATGCCGTCGGGCAGGGCGGTCGCATGGTCGCGATCGAGATCGATTCGGGCCAGCGTCTGTGGGAGCAGAATTTCGCCGGCATCTCGACCCCGTGGGTCGCGGGCGAGTGGGTGTTCATTGTCACCGACGATGCACGGCTCGTCTGCCTGGCGCGCGCCACTGGCAAGGTGCGGTGGATCAGCCAGCTGCGCCATTACATGAGCGAGAAGACCAAGAAGGACGGCACGCTCAAGGAAGGCAAGAAGGCCAATCCGGTGACGTGGTTCGGCCCCGTCCTGGCGGGCGGTCGTCTGGTGTTGACCAATTCGGCCGGGCAGATCGTCTCGGCCTCGGTCGACAGCGGCACGGTCGGCACGGTGATCGAGAACAAGGCGCCCTTCACGCTGCCGCCGATCGTGTCGAACTCGACGCTCTATGTGCTCGATCAGAAGGGTCGCGTTTCCGCCTATAAGTGATGTCTCGGCGCGGGGGTGACGAAAGGCCGCGCGTGCCGTAAGGAGCGCGCATGTCCAAAACCCCCGTGGTCGCGATTATCGGCCGGCCGAACGTCGGCAAATCGACGCTGTTCAATCGCCTTGTCGGCAAGAAGCTCGCTCTGGTCGACGATCGTCCCGGCGTGACGCGCGATCGCCGCGAGGGCGATGCGACGCTCGTCGGCCTCAATTTCCGCATCATCGACACCGCCGGCTATGAGGATGAGGACGCCGCGTCCTTGCCCGGCCGGATGCGGCAGCAGACCGAGGCGGCGGTCGCGCAGGCCGACGTCGCTTTGTTCATGTTCGATTCGCGCGTCGGGCTCGTCCCGCTCGACGAAGAAATCGCGCGCTGGCTGCGCGGCTCGAAGACCCCGGTGATCCTTGTCGCCAACAAGGCCGAGGGCAAGGCCGGCGCCGACGGGATTCTCGAATCGCTGTCGCTCGGCTTCGGCGATCCGGTCGAACTGTCGGCCGAACATGGCGAGGGACTGGTCGAGCTGTTCGACGCGTTGCTTCCCTATATCGAGCCCGAGAAGAACGCCGCCGGCGAGGATATCCCGCATGGCCTCGACGAAGAGGAAGAATACGCGCCCGACGCGCCGCTCAAGCTGGCGATCATCGGCCGCCCGAATGCGGGCAAGTCGACGCTGATCAACCAGATCCTCGGCGAGCAGCGCCTCATCACCGGCCCCGAGGCGGGCATTACGCGCGATTCGATCGCGGTCGACTGGATCTGGCACGATCCCGAGCGCGAGCATGGCGAGGATGCGCGCAAGGTGCGCCTCATCGACACCGCGGGCATGCGCAAGCGCGCCAACGTCCAGGACAAGCTCGAGAAGCTGTCGGTCGCCGACGCGCTCCACGCGATCGATTTCGCCGAAGTCGTCGTGCTCTTGCTCGATGCGACGCGCGGGCTCGAATCGCAGGATCTGCGCATCGCCGACGCCGCGCTGCAGGAAGGCCGCGCGTTGATCGTCGCGATCAACAAATGGGACATTGCCGAGAACGGCTCGAGCCTGTTCAACGGCATTCGCGGCGCGCTCGAGGAGGGGCTCAGCCAGATCAAGGGCATGCCCGTCCTCACCGTGTCGGGGGCGACGGGCAAGGGCATCGACGTATTGCTCAAGGTCGCGTTCGAGACGCGCGACACCTGGTCGCGCCGCGTCGGCACCGGTGAGCTCAACCGCTGGTTCGAGAAAGCGGTCGAGGCCAATCCGCCGCCCGCACCCGGCGGCAAGCGGATCAAGCTGCGTTACATGACGCAGGCCAAGACGCGCCCGCCCGGTTTCGTGCTGTTCGGCACGCGGGTCGATCAGTTGCCGATGAGTTATCAGCGCTATCTCATCAACGGCATTCGCCGCGACCTGGGCTTTGGCGCCGTCCCCGTGCGGCTGACCTTGCGCGCGCCGAAGAATCCCTTCGATCGGTGATATTGCTGCGGATCGATACCTTGAATTACGGACTGAAACGACTTTGACACTTGGATGTCCAAGTTTTGAGCGTTCGCATCAACCTCTCGTTTACTTCGCCAGCCTAATATTAGGAAAGGGGCGATAGGCCCGCGGGAGACGGCGGTGGCGCTCGACGAGAAGGACTTGATTGACCCGACGGCATTTGCCCGCGCGCGCGCCGAACTCGGCGCCGGGTTCGTGCGCATCCTCGGCTATTTCCGCGAAGACGGCGTCAAGTCGGTCGCCGCGATCGAAGCCGCGATGCGCGCCGGCAATGCCGCCGCGATGGTCATCCCCGCGCATACGCTGAAGGGCGAAGCGCTCCAGTTCGGCGCCGAGCCGCTCGGCGCTGTCGCCGAACGAATCGAGATGACCGCACGCGCCTGCGTCGAGAATCGCGATACGCCCGAGCAAGCGCTCGGCGATATCGTCACGCTGCGGCCGTTGTTCGAGGCGACGCTGGCGACGCTCGAACGCGATTCGAACCCGCTGGTCGCGCGGCGCCCGGCGTTCGGGCGGCGCGCGATCTGACCCTGCCGCCTAGCGCAGCCGCTCGATCGCCTGCGCCAGCGCGACGTACAATTTGCCCATGTCCGACGAGAGCAGCGTCACGCCGAGCGGGGTCCCGTCGCGCTGCGACAGGATCGCGCGCAACATCGCCTCGAAATCGTGGATGTAGCGATTGACCTGATCGCGGAAGGTCGCGTCGTCGTCATACAGCCGGACGATTTCGCGCGCGTCGCCCGCGTCGACCAGCCGCACCGCGCGCCGCGTGAAGACGCCGCGATCGCCCTTGAGATAGGCCGACCAGGCGCTGTCCGACACGTCGACCGAGAAGGCCTTGGCGATGTCGATCGAAGCCGAATTGAGCGATTCGATCAGCAAGGAAACGCGTCGCGTCAGCGTGTCCTGATCGGCCTTCTCGCGGTCCTGCCGTTCCTCGACCAGGCGGCTTTCGACCAGCGCGGTCGAATCGGCGATCGCCTGGATCTGCTGCGCCAGCCGTTGCGAAGCGCGCTCGGCCGCTGCGGCCGCGGCCTCGGCCGCCTCGCCGATGCTCGCGATCTGGCGGTCGACCGCGCTCGCGGTCGCGCGCTCCATCGCCGCGGCGCTCTGTTCCTCAAGCGCGAGCGCGGCGGCGGGGATGACGCTGGCGAGCGTATCGCGCGCGCGGTCGGCGGCGGCGGTCGCGCTGTCGCGGACGCGCAGCAGCGCCTCGACCAGCCGCGGCGCGGCCTCCTCGGCGAAGCGATGGGTGCGGTCGATCGTGTCGTCGACCATCTGGCCGAGCGCGTCGGCGCGCACCTTCCCGTCGCTGAGCGTGTCGAGCAGCGTTCCCGCCATCTTTTCGACGGTGTCGCGCTGCGTGGCGACGACATGCGCGATCGCCTCGATCGCGTCGTGCGTGCTCTCGGCGGCGGTGACCAAGGCAAGCAGTTCGGGCTTGGCCAAGGCGACCGCGCGGCGGCTCTCGGCGGTGCGCGAATCGAGCCGGGTCAGCGCGTCGGGCAGCGTCTCGTCGATCTCGCGCGCCGCCGCGTCGAGCGCGAGCAGCAGGCGTTCGGTCGTCGCGATCGCGTTGGTCGCCATCGTATCGCCGGTTTCGAGCGCCTCGGTCATCGCATGCGCCGATCCGCCGAGCGCGCTGAGCGAGGCGGCGAGGTCCTGCGCACGCGACACGCCCTGTGTATGGAACTGATCGAATTGGCCCGACACGCGCGTGATGCCCTGATCGATCTCGCGGACGATCCCGCCGCTCAGATCGCGCTGCTCGCCGAGCCGCGCGGCGACATGCTCGATCAGCCGCTCGATCTCGAGAATGCGCTCGGCAAGGCCTTCGGCGCTGTCGTGCGCGGCGCGGTCGAGCGCGGCCTGGTTGGTGCCGAGCATCGCGAGCATCGCGTCGCCTTGCGCGGCGATGCCCTTGCGCGCCTCGTCGACGGCGTCGGCGGTGCGGTCGAGCAACGCATCGACGGCGTGCGACATAGCGCCGGTGACCTGTTCGAGCCGCGCGCCGGCGGTCTCGCTGGTGACCTCCATCCGCGTGATGTGCGCGGCGAGCTTCTGCGCGGCGCCATTGGCGACGGCGTCGGCCTCGCGCCCCCGCTCGGCCAGCGCGTTGAGCTGTGCGTCGAGCGCGGCGGCGTGCTCGCTCGCGGTGATGCCGGTCGTCTTGAGCAGCTGCGCCAGCGTGTCGGTCTCGCCATGCGCGCGCGGCAGCAAAGCGAGCAGCACGTCGAGCCGGGTATGCGCCTGGTCGGCGGCGGTGGCGAGCGTCGCCGCATGCGCGTCGGCGTTCGCCACTTGCGCGGCGAGCCCGGTGCCGATGCTCGCGAGGCGGGCGGCGGCGCCGTCGCCCAGCGCCAGCAGCGCATTGGTCTGCTCGGCGAGATTGGCGCGGTGCGTGTCGATCGTCCGCCCGAGCACCGCGACGGTGCGTTCGAGGCTCGCCGCCTCGGCGCGCATCGCGCGCGCGGTGATGCCGAAGCGCTTCGCCTCGGCACGGCTCGAGCGCTGGGTGAGGAGCAAGAGGATGCCGATCAATGCGGGCGGGACGCACAGGCTGGCGACGAAACCGGCGAGCGCGGGCGGCGCAAGCGTCGTCAGCCTGGCCCAGGACAGCGCCAGCACCCCGCCGATCCAGCCGAGCGAAACCACCGTTCCGACGATCGCCGGCCATGGCAGCGGATAGCGGACGGGCGCGTCTTCGATCACGTCGGTCAGGTCGATCGGTTCCTCATAGGCGGGTGGCATGGCCTCGGGCGCAATGCCGCCGTCGCGGCCCTCGCCCGAAAAGGCGGCGCTGTTCGGCCGCAAGTCGATGATCCGCGAACCCCCGTTCATGGCAGGTGTTTACCACGATTATGCCGCGCGCAAAGCGAATAGCGAAACCTTGGCTTAACCGATCGTTCGCTATGCCGGGCGCATGGCCTATGATCCCGGTGCAATCGATGCGACGCTGGCGGCGGCGGTGGGCGACGAACCCGCGCTGATCGCCGAACTGCGCGCCGCGTTTCTCGACAGCGTGCGGCATGGCCTTGCCGCGCTCGAAGCATCGCACGGCGATGCGGCGTGGCGCGAGGCGGCGTTCCGCCTGCGCGGGCTTGCGGCGAGCTTCGGCGCGGTTCGGCTGATGGCGATCGCGACCGAGGCGGCCGAAGCCGAAGCGCAGGACGCGGCGCTGTTGCGGCGGCTGCGGCGCGCAGTCGAGCGGCTGTAAGCCTTTCGCGGGCTTTGCCTTAAGCGCGGATAGGCCCTAACAGCCCAGCAATGCTGGCTGGACTGATTTTTGCGACCGAAGATGCCGACGACCGGATGGGCGTGCTCGCCGCGACGCTGCCGTTCGGTGGACTGACGCTGATCGAATTCCAAGCGCGCTTGCTCGCCGGGGCGGGGGCGATGCAGATCGTGCTCGTCGTCGCGCGGATGACCCCCGAACTGCTCGGCGCGATCAGCCGGATCGGGCGGCGCGGCGTGTCGGTCGATGCGGTGCGCACCGCCGCCGAGGCGGTCGAGAAGCTCCATCCGCTCGCGCGCGTGCTCGTCGTCGCCGATGGCGTGGTGACGAGCGGCGACGTCGTCCAGGCGATCGCGCTGATGCCGCACGACACGCTGCTTGTCACCGACGAGGGCGATCCGCATTATGAGCGCGTCGGCGCCGACACCGCCTGGGCCGGGCTCGCGCTGATCGAAGGCAAGCGCGTCGTCGAGGTCGCCGCGCTGCCGCGCGACTACGACTTTCAATCGACCCTGCTGCGAGTCGCCGCGCAGGCGGGCGCCGACCAGGTCCATCTCGATTCGCATATGGCGGCGACGCACGGCATCGAGCGCAGCGCGCAGGCGCTTGCGCGGCGCGGCAACGGGATGGTCGCGGCGTTGGTCGCCAAGCCGCTGCGCTGGGCCGACCGCTATCTGCTCGCGCCGCTGGTGCGCCTCGCCTTGCCGCCGCTGATGGCGCGCACCGTGCCGACGCTCGGGGTGATCGCGGCGGGCGCGGCGGTCGCGCTCGGCGGGTTCGTCACCTTGCTCGCGGGGCGTGGCGCGATCGGGATGGGGATCGTCTGCGGCGCCATCGTGATCGCCGCGGTTGCCGCGGCGATCGCCTGGGTGCGCGACGAAGCCGCGTTGGCGCGCTTCGCCGATCATGCCCGGTCGGGGATCGCGGCGCTGGCGGCGCTGTTGGTCGGTTATCGCGCCGATCGGCCGGCGGGGGTGATCCTCGCGGTCACCCTGGTGATCGTCGCCACGCTGCTCGAACGCGCAGCCGATCCGGCACTGCAGCGGCGCTGGTGGGCGAGTCCAGCGGCCTATCCGCTGGTGCTCTTCGTACTGCTGATATTCGGCCAGCCGCTGCTCGCGCTCGGCGCGGCGGGGCTTTATGCCGCCGTGACGCTCGCATCCGCGATTGAGGGGTTTCGTCGAAAGCCTTAGCTTGGCTTTAACGACAACCCCCTAGATGCTGACGTATGTCGATCGAACGTCGCGACAGTGATGAGGGCGCCCATGGGGCCGCCATGGCGCTGCTCGCCCGGGCGGCGGCCGCCGACGGCCGCGCCGATGAGCGGCTGCGCGTCGCGATCGACGACTTTTATCTGGCCGATCATGCCCGTCTCGACGATCGCACGCGGCTCGCGATGGGGCGCCTGCTCGGTGACCTCGCCCGCGGAGTCGAGGCTGGCCTGCGCCGCCACGCCGCACGCTTGCTCGCCGCGCGCGCGGTGCCCGCGCTCGCCGACGCGCTCGGCCGCGAATCGCCCGCGACGCTCGAGCGGCTGATCGGGTCGGGGCTGGTGCGCGATCCCGAACTGATGCGCGAGCTGTTCGGGCGCGTCCGTCAGGACCTGCTCGCCGATGCTCTGCCGAGCGAGGCGCCCGAGGATCCCGATCGTGCCAGCCTGCTGCCGCGTCTCGTCGGCGCGCCCGATGACGTCGTCGCGGCGGGGGCGATGGCCTTGCTCTCGGCCGATAGCCGCCGGCGGCTTCCTGCGGCGCCGGGCCAGCCGGTGGCGACCGAATTGCCCGCCGAGCTGCATCATCGGCTGGTCTGGTGGATCGCCGCGGTGTTGCGTGAACGCTTTGGCGCGGTCGCGCCGGAGGCGGTCGCCCAGCTCGACCGCGCGCTTGCCGAGGCCGCGTTGCGCAGCATCGCGGCGCATGACGAGGGCGAGCGGCTCGAATCGGTCGCGTCGCGGCTCGCCGCTGCGCTCGATCCGCAAGCCGACGAATTTGCCGCGCTGCTGGTCGAGGCGCTGTCCGACCGGCGGCTCGCGCTGTTTGTGGCCTTGCTCGCGCACGCGATGGGGATCGAATATGCCGATGCGCGCGAGATCGTGCTCGATCCCGGCGCCGAGCGGCTGTGGCTGTTGCTGCGCGCGCTCGAGCTCGATCGCGAATCGATCGCGCGGATCGGGCTCGCGCTGAGCGAGGCCGATCCGGCGCGCGACCTCGATCGCTTCGCCGACGCACTCGACGAGATCGTCGCGATCGACCCGGCGCGCGCGCGCGAGGCGCTCGCGCCGCTGCTGCTGCACCGCGACTACCGCGCCGCTCTGGTCGCGCTGGGGCGCGGACGATGAACGTCAACGATCCGATGCTCCCGCCGGTGCGCGGGCTGATCGACCGGGAGGGCCGTCTGGTCGAAGCCGATCAGCGCCTGTACGATCTCAACGCGCGCGCCGGCGGGGCGATCGGCCTGCCGCTGGCGGTGCCGCAGATCGCGACGCTGGCGCATTTGGCGCGCCGCCTCGGCATCCTCGTCTCGCGCGGTGTCGTCGCCGCCGATGGCGATGACGACCTCGAACTGTGGGTCCGCGCGCAGCCCGAGACCGGGCCGAGCAAGGCGCCCGATGGCGTGCGGCTGACGATTACCGGCTGGCGCGCGCGCGCACCCTGGTATCCCGGCGACATCGCCGACGACCGCGCGAGCGATTTCCTGCGGAGCGAGGCCGATTGGCTGTGGGAGACCGACAGCGCCTTGCGGCTGACCTTCCTGTCGATCACCGCCGGCGCGCGCTACGGTTTCGATGCCGCGGCGATGCTGGGCCAGCCGCTGACACGGCTGTTCGTCCTCGGCGAAAGCGATGGCGGCGCGTTTCCGATCCTGGGCGGGCTCGCGCTGCAGCAACGCTTCGACGATCAGCCGGGCACCCTGCGCGACACCGGACGCGCCGTGCGGCTGTCGGCGACGCCGCGCACCGACGCAAGCGGCCATTTCGCAGGCTTCGTCGGCGCTACGCAAATGCTCGACGCGGTGGCGGCGGTCGCGCCGGCGCCGAGCAGCGACGCGACGATCAGCGCGTTCGCCGAGCGGCTCGACCAGGCGTTGCGGCTGCCGCTCGACCGGATCATCGCAAATGCCGACAGCATCCACGCGCAATCCGAAGGGCCGCTGCGCCAGGATTACGCCGATTATGCCGCCGATATCGCGAGTGCGGGGCGGCATCTGAAGGGCTTGGTCGACGATCTGGTCGACCTCCAGGCGATCGAGCGGCCTGATTTCGTGGTGCTGAAGGAGCCGGTCGATCTGGCCGATGTCGCGCGGCGCGCGGCTGGCTTGCTCCAGGTCCGCGCGAGCGAGGCACGGGTTCGGATCGATCGCCCAACGCTGGGCGAGACGCTCGCGGCGACCGGCGAATTCCGGCGCGCGTTGCAGATCCTCGTCAATCTGATCGGCAATGCCGTGCGCTATTCGCCCGCCGACGGGATGGTGTGGGTCCGCGCCGAACGCGAGGGCGCGATCGCCGCGGTGATCGTCGCCGACCAGGGCAAGGGCATCGCGCTCGACGATCAGGCGCGCATCTTCGAGAAGTTCGAGCGTGTCGATCCGCGCGAAGCCGGCGGCAGCGGGCTCGGCCTCTATATCGCGCGGCGTCTGGCGCGCGCGATGGGGGGCGATGTGACGGTCGATTCGGCGCCGGGGCAGGGCGCACGCTTCATCTTCACGCTGCCCGCGGCGTAGCGCCTGATCGGGCGGGGCACGGCACTCTGACGTCACCCCGGCCTTGTGCCGGGGTCTACCGGCCCACGCGTTCTACGCCGCCAGCGCGCGTATCGCGGTGGGCCCCGGCACAAGGCCGGGGTGACAGTATGGCGGGTGGGTCAGCGGCGCGACCACCAGATTAGCCCGGCGCCCGCCAGCGCGACGATCGCGCCGTACAGCACCCAGCTGCTCTGCTTGAGCATGAAGCTCGAGGCCGGCCACATGATGAGCCCGGCCCCCTGGCCTGCGAACAGCAGGCCGAACGCAAGGATCAAGACGCCCGCCACCAAAGCGAGCGTCTTGAGCGCGCTCACGTGCGGTCCGCCAGCGGCACGAAGTCGCGCTGCGTCGGGCCGGTGTAGAGCTGCCGCGGACGGCCGATCTTCTGCTCGGGATCCGAGATCATCTCGTTCCACTGCGCGACCCAGCCGACGGTGCGGGCGAGCGCGAACAATGCGGTGAACATCGTCGTCGGGAAGCCGATCGCCGAGAGGATCACGCCCGAATAGAAATCGACGTTCGGGAACAGCTTCTTCTCGATGAAATACGGATCGTTGAGCGCCATTTCCTCGAGCTTCAACGCCACGTCGAACACCGGATCGGTCACGCCGAGCTCGCCGAGCACTTCGCGCACGGTCTGCTGCATCACGGTCGCGCGCGGATCGTAATTCTTGTAGACGCGGTGACCGAAGCCCATCAGGCGGAACGGGTCGTTCTTGTCCTTGGCGCGCGCGATATATTCGGGGATTCGGTCGACGGTGCCGATCTCGCGCAGCATGTTGAGCGCGGCTTCGTTGGCGCCGCCATGCGCCGGTCCCCACAGGCAGGCGATGCCCGCCGCGATGCACGCGAACGGATTGGCGCCCGACGAGCCCGCGAGCCGGACGGTCGAGGTCGAGGCGTTCTGCTCGTGATCGGCATGGAGGATGAAGATCCGGTCCATCGCGCGCTCGACGATCGGGTTCACGACATATTCCTCGGCGGGCACGCCGAAAGTCATGCGCAGGAAGTTGCCGGTGTAGCTGAGCGAATTGTCGGGATAGAGGAACGGCTGCCCGACGCTGTACTTGTATGCCATCGCCGCGATCGTCGGCATCTTGGCGATCAGGCGGTGCGACGCGATCATGCGCTGCTGCGGATCGGTGATGTCGGCGCTGTCATGGTAGAAAGCGCTGAGCGCGCCAACGACGCCGCACATGATCGCCATCGGATGCGCGTCGCGGCGAAAGCCGCGGAAGAACGAGGCGAGCTGCTCGTGCAGCATGGTGTGGCGCGTGATCGTGTGGGTGAAGCTGTCGAGCTCGCTCTTGTTCGGCAGTTCGCCGTTGAGCAGCAGATACGACACTTCCATGAAGCTCGACTTTTCGGCGAGCTGGCCGATCGGATAGCCGCGATGGAGCAGCACGCCCTCGTCACCGTCGATATAGGTGATCGCCGAGTCGCACGACGCGGTCGAGGTGAAGCCCGGATCGTAGGTAAACATCCCCGTCTGCCCGTAGAGCTTGCGGATATCGATCACATCGGGGCCGACGCTGCCCGACAGGACCTTCAGATCGAGGTCCTTGCCTGCGGCGTTCAGCTTGACGGAGTCAGTCATCGGTGGTCCTTTCGAAAACCTAAGCGGCCATCTGGTCGGCGATACGCCCCAGGCTCTCGTCGCGCCCGAGCAGGTCGAGCACGTCGAAGATCCCGGGCGAGGTCTTGCGTCCGGTCAGGGCGGCGCGCAGCGGTTGCGCGACTTGACCGAGTTTGACCCCTGCATCCTCGGCGACCAGCCGAACCGCAGCTTCGAGCGCCTCCGTATCCCAGCTTTCGACGGCGTCAAGCGCTGCGTGCAGCCGCGCGAGTAAAGCGCGTGCATCCGGGCTTAACAGCGCCGTCGCTTCGGCGTGCATTTCCAACGGTCGGGCGTGGAAGAGGAAGGCCGTTCCGGCGGCCAGTTCGTTGAGGTTTGCAGCACGCGGTTTGAGCGAGGCCATGCTGCGGCGCAGAACGTCAGCCTGGCTGTCCGAAGGTTCGAAACCGAGCTGCGGGGTGATCAGCGCAGCCAGGCGCGCATCGTCCGCCTGGCGGATATATTGACCGTTTAGGTTCTCGAGCTTCTTGAGATCGAACCGCGATGGCGATTTGCCGACGCCGTCGAGATCGAACCAGGCGATCGCCTGCTCGCGGCTGATCAATTCGTCGTCGCCATGCCCCCAGCCAAGCCGCAGCAGGTAATTGTCGAGCGCCTCGGGCAGCACGCCCAGCTCGTCGCGATAATATTCGACGCCGACCGCGCCGTGGCGCTTCGAAAGCTTGGCGCCGTCCGACCCGTGGATCAGCGGGATGTGCGCATAGACCGGGTCGGGCCACCCGCCCTCGATCGCGTGCATCGCGCGGATGATGGGCAACTGGCGGAAGGCATTGTTGAGGTGGTCGTCGCCGCGAATCACGTGCGTCACGCCCATGTCGTGATCGTCGACCACCACCGCGAGCATATAGGTCGGCGTGCCGTCCGAGCGCAGCAGCACGAGATCGTCGAGCTCGGCATTCTGCACCGTGACCGCGCCCTGGACCTTGTCCTCGATCGTCGTCGCGCCATCGAGCGGGGCCTTCAATCGAACGACGAACGGGCGCGTTTCGGCGCTGGTGTCGGCGTCACGATACGGGCTGCGCACGCGCAGCGGCTTCTTGGCGGCGTCGGCCTCGGCGCGCATCGCGGCGAGCTCGTCCTGCGTCAGATAGCAGCGATAGGCATGGCCATGCTCGACCATCGTGTGTGCGACCTGGGCGTGGCGCTCGGCGCGCTGCGACTGATAGACTTCCTCGCCGTCCCAATCGAGCTCGAGCCAGCGCAGCGAGGTGAGGATCGCGTCGATCGCCGGCTGAGTCGAGCGCGCGCGATCGGTATCCTCGATCCGCAGCAGGAATTCGCCGCCATGATGGCGCGCGTAGAGCCAGTTGAACAGGGCGGTGCGCGCCCCGCCAATGTGCAGGAAACCGGTCGGCGACGGCGCGAACCGGGTGACGACCTTGGTGTCGGATGCGCCGGCGGCGGGGGCCGCGGCGGAGTCAGATATTGCGCTCAATCGCGCATGCTCCCAGACTAGAGATTGGATGGCCGGATCAGCCTCGAGCGCCTCTAGCACGCACCTTCCTGCGCTTCAAATCGGCGTGCCGCGGGGGTTGCTCAGCGTCGGCGCGCGACTCGAAGCCTGGCTCGAGGCCGAGCGCGATCAGCTCCCGCTGTGGCTGCCGGTCGCGCTGGGGGCGGGAATCGCCGTGTGGTTCGTGCTGCCCGATCCGGCGGCGTGGGAAGCGACGGCGTTGCTGGCGATCGCCGTGGGACTCGTGGGAGTCGCGCTGGCGCGGCATGGTCGCGCGGCGCGGGTCGTCGCGGCCGCCGGCTTCGCGGTAGCGATCGGGCTCGGGCTGATCTGGTGGCGCGCCGAGCGCGTCGCGCACGCCGTGCTCACCGAGCCGACGATCGCCACCTTCACCGCGCGAGTCGAGCGGATCGAACCCTTGGCGGCGCGCGACCTCGTGCGCTTGCGGCTCGCGCCGCTGCGCGTGCTTGCGGTGCCGGCGACGCGCGCGCCGGCCCGCCCGATGCCGACGCTACCCGCCCATATCAGGGTCAACCTGCTCGACGCCGACGTTCCCGCACGGCTCGTGCCCGGCGCGATCCTGCAGCTTTCGGCACGACTGATGCCGCCGCCCGAGCCCGGCGTGCCCGGCGCCTATGATTACGCGCGGACTGCGTGGTTCGACGGCATCGGCGCGACCGGCCGCGGCTTCGCGCCGATCCGGATCGTCAGCGGCGGCGGCGCGGGCGGCGTCGGGCTGCGGCAGGCGCTGTCGCGGCATATCCAGCAACAGGCGGGCGGCGGCGGGGTGGGGGGCATCGCCGCCTCGCTGGCGACCGGTGACCAAGGCGGGATCCCGCTCGCCGACAATGACGCGATGCGTCGCTCGGGGCTCGCGCATCTGCTCTCGGTCAGCGGGCTGCACATCACCGCCGCCGTCGGCGCGGTGATGCTGCTCGTCGGGCGTCTGCTCGCGCTCAGCCCGTGGATCGCGCTGCGCACGCGGATCCCGCTGATCGCGGCGGGGGCAGGGGCGCTGGCGGCGATCGGCTATACGCTGCTGACCGGCGCCGAAGTGCCGACGATCCGCTCGTGCGTCGCGGCCTTGCTCGTGCTCGTCGCGCTCGCGCTCGGACGCCAGGCGCTGACGCTGCGACTGGTCGCGGCGGGCGCGGTGGTCGTGCTGCTGCTTTACCCCGAGGCGCTGGCGGGGCCGAGCTTCCAGCTTTCCTTCGCCGCGGTGGCGGCGATCGTCTCGCTCAACGAGCATCCCAAGCTGCGCGCCTGGTTCGCGCCGCGCGAGCAATCGCATCTCGCGAAGCTCGCGCGCGAACTGGCATCGCTGCTGCTGACGGGAATCGTCGTCGAGCTCGCGCTGCTGCCGATCTCGCTATTCCATTTCCAGAAGGCCGGCGTGTACGGCGCGGTCGCCAATATCGTCGCGATCCCGCTGACGACCTTCGTGACGATGCCGTGCGAAGCGCTGGCGCTGCTGTTCGATATGATCGGCGCGGGGCTTCCGTTCTGGTGGCTGACCGCGCGCTCGCTCGATCTGCTGCTGTGGATCGCGCATACCACCGCCGCCATTCCGGGATCGGTCGCGCCGCTGCCGGCGATGCCCGGCGGGGCCTATGCGCTGATGGTGATCGGCGGTTTGTGGATCGGGCTGTGGCGGACGCGCTGGCGCCGGTTCGGTGCCGTGCCGCTGGCGATCGGCGCGGGCTGGGCGTTGCTCACGCCGGCGCCCGATCTGCTGGTGACGGGCGACGGCCGCCACGTCGCGCTCCGCACCGCGGCGGGCGAGCTCGCTTTGCTGCGCGACCGCACCGGCGATTATACCGCCGACATGCTCGCCGAAAATGGCGGGATCCAGGATCTGCCGGTGCTGATGTCCGAGCAGCGCGATGCGCGCTGCAGCCGCGATCTGTGTGTGATGACGCGCACCGTCGCGGGTCGGCGGTGGCGCATCCTCGCCACGCGCAGCGCCTATCCGCTGCCGACGCGCGATCTCGTCGCGGCGTGCCGCGCCGCCGACATCGTGATCAGCGAGCGCCGATTGCCCCGGCGGTGCACCCCGCAATGGCTTCGGCTCGATCGGGCGACGCTGGCGCAGACCGGTGGCGTCGCGATCACCCTCGGATCACAAGCCGTCCGCACCGTCCGCCATGCCGGAGACCAGCATCGCTGGATCGCGCCGATACAGCCGCACCAGCCCGCTCGTCGCCACGACCGGTTCCGCCGCGCGCCTCAGTCGTAGCGGCGCAACAGACCGGCGAGCTTGCCCTGCACACGGACCTGCGCAGGCGCATAGCGCTGCGGATCATAAGCGCGGTTGGCCGGGTCGAGCCGGACCATCGCGCCCTCGCGGCGGAAGAATTTGAGCGTCGCCTCGCTGTCCTCGATCAGCGCAACGACGATCTCGCCGTCGCGTGCGACGTCCTGGCGCTTGATCAGCGCATAGTCGCCATCGAGAATCCCCGCCTCGACCATCGAATCGCCCGACACTTCGAGCGCGTAATGCTCGCCGCTGCCGAGCAAGGCTGCCGGCACGGACAGCATCGAAGCCCCCTCGAACGCCTCGATCGGCACGCCCGCCGCGATCCGGCCGTGCAGCGGAATCTCGATCACGTCGTTGGCGGGCTGCGGCGCGGGGCGCGGCGTGGCGGAGGGTGCCGCCTTGGTGGGTGTCTTGATCCCGCGCTCGGGCATCTTGAGCACTTCGAGCGCGCGAGCCCGGTTGGGCAGGCGGCGGATGAACTGGCGTTCCTCGAGTGCGCTGATCAGGCGATGCACGCCCGACTTGGACTTGAGGTCGAGCGCCTCCTTCATTTCCTCGAACGACGGCGATACCCCGGTCTCGTCGAGCCGGTCATTGATGAAGCAGATCAGCTCATGCTGCTTGCGGGTAAGCATCGCGCGGCCCTTTCGTCGGAACAGACGACGAACCTATACGGAACGAAATAACTGTCGTCAAGCCGCGGCGTCAGCGGCGCGCGGCGGCTTCCCACGAGTCGGCAGGTGCCACCCGCGGGATGGCCCGCAGCGTATCAACATAGGCGTCGTGCTGCGCGTCCGGCTCCGCGCGGGCCGCGCCGAACGCGGTGACAAGCGCCACCCCGGCATTGTGAAAAGGCGCGCCGACGCGTCGATCGATCCGGGGCCGCGGCGGCGGCGTTTCCCCGGTTTCGGCGTTCGGTTCGGGCGGCGGTGCGCCCCTCGCCATCAGGGCCAGGCAACGGGTGCGGATCTGTTCGGACGTGTTGATCAGCAGGGACCGCATCTGGGCGTCACACGCATCGGGAGCGTCGTCGCCGCGCCGGTGCGCCATCGGCCAGCCGGCGAACGTGCGCGCGGTGATCTGGCGGTCCCGAAGCACGATCAGCGAATGATGCCGCGGGTCGGCAAGGATGCGCGCGAACGTCGCCAAGACGCCGTCCCTTGGCCCCTCGAGGACCTGCAGGAAGTGCGTACCATCGGACCATAATCGTCCCGTGATACCCTCCAGGGCGTTGTCGTGTCGTGATTGCGCGAGGATCGACGCGAGATCGGCCGTGTCGGCAGGCAGCGTGCCCTGGCTGACGTAAAGGATTTGCCGCACGGCTGTTCGTCCCTCTCCTGAAGCTCCGCGTTACGGTCGGCGGCGGTGCGGTGTCGCTGCAGCAGATCATTCTGCTCGACGTTATCCTCGATCAAGCATCTCGCGCCGGGCGCGGCGCGGCCAAGCGACGCGAAAGACACAGTCGGCGGACAAAGCAGGACTGGCCGATTCACTGTCATAATCACGTCACAAATCGGTCCTAGCCGCGCCGTCGGGGCCACATCGCAACGTACAGCAACAAACAAGCACAATCGCGCGCGTCGGGAATGACCGCAGCGGCGCACGATGTCGGCAGACTCACTTGATCCATCGGGGGAATATCATGTCCAAATCACACGCCGCCAAGGCGGCACTTCTGCTCGGCACCGCGTTCGGCGCGTTCGCGAGCATCGGTTCGGCCAGCGCGCAGGACGCCGCAGCGCCTACCGCCGCGGTGCAGGCCGCGCCCGAGGGCGACAGCCTCGGCGACATCGTCGTCACCGCGCAGCGCCGCAGCGAGAATCTGCAGAAGGTGCCGGTGTCAGTCGGCGTGCTGTCGGGCGCCGATCTGCGCACCTACACGTCGGGTGGCGGCGACACGCTGCTCGAACTCGCCAACCGCGTCCCCGGCCTCTACGCTGAGACGACCACCGGCAAGATCTTCCCGCGCTTCTACATCCGCGGCCTCGGCAACATCGATTTCTATCTCGGCGCATCGCAGCCGGTGTCGATCATCCAGGACGACGTCGTGCTCGAGCATGTCGTGCTCAAGTCGAACCCGGTGTATGACGTCAACCAGATCGAAGTGCTGCGCGGGCCGCAGGGCACGCTGTTCGGCCGCAACACGACCGCGGGCATCATCAAGTTCGACACCAACCGCCCGACCAACGAATTCACCGGCCGGGCGACCGCGTCGTATGGCAGCTATAACACCGTCAGCGTCGATGCCGGCGTCGGCGGCCCGATCGTCAAGGACGTGCTGAGCTTCCGCGTGTCGGGCCTGTACCAGCGCCGCGATAACTGGATCGACAACACCTATACTGGCCCGAGCGACGACGGCACCGTCGGCGGCAAGGACAAGCTCGGCGGCTTCGAAGAGAAGGACATCCGCGTCCAGCTGATGCTGACCCCGCCCGAGACCGGCTTCACCGGCCTGGTTTCGGCGCATGCGCGCGACTATTCGGGCACCTCGACGATCTTCCACCGCGGCGCGATCCTGCGCGGCTCGAACGACGTCAGCGCGGCACCGCGCGCGAGCGTCGCGCTCGACGAGGGTGCGGGCAACCGTCAGGCCTACAAGACCTATGGCGGCTCGTTCAACGCCAAGAACGATTTCGGCGCGGTCACGCTGACCTCGATCACTGCCTATGAGACGACGTCGGGCTACAGCCGCGGCGACACCGACGGTGGTGCGGCGAGCAACTTTGCCGGCGGCAAATTCTATGGCGAGAGCCAGGGCCGCGTGCGCGATCTCGACCAGCTGAGCGAGGAAGTTCGCCTCGCCAGCAACGGCACGGGCCGCTTCAAGTGGCAGATCGGCGGGATCTATTTCGAATCGCGCGACACGACCGAGTTCGACCAGCGCGGCTTCTTCCTGCTCAACAATTCGTTCGGCACCGCGCCCAACCCGAACAACTATGTCGTGCTGCGCAACATCAACACGTCGTATGCGGGCTTTGGCCAGGCGAGCTACGAGATCGTCCCGAAGTTGACGCTGACCGGCGGCGTGCGCGTGACCTATGACGAGAAGAAGACGCGCCTCATCACCCCGCCGCGCACTGCAGCGGGCGTGTCGACCTTCCCGGCGACTGCGGCGACCAACGTCCGCCTCGCCGACACGCAGCCGAGCTGGGAAGCCAGCCTCAACTATGCGGTCGATCCCGACGTCAACGTGTTCGCGCGCGTTTCGCACGGCTTCCGCGGGCCGACGATCCAGGGCCGCAACGCGGTGTTCAGCTCGGCGTTCGTGACCGCGGGCTCGGAGACGATCACGTCGTACGAGGCTGGCTTCAAGTCGAACCTGTTCGGCAACACGCTGCGCTTCAACGCGACGGGCTTCTACTACAAGGTCCACAACATCCAGCTCAACGGCAACGACGCCAACAATAACGGGCTGCTGTTCAACGCCAACCAGGCGCAGGCGTGGGGCGGCGAAGCCGAGCTGACGTGGCGTCCGGTGCGCGACTTCACGCTGGGTCTGGGCGGCAGCGTGCTGCACACCGAGATCAACGACACGCGCGTCTATACCCCGGCGTGCTTCCTCAACGGCGCGCTGACCTGCACCGTGCTCAACCCGACGATCGCAATCCGCAACGCTGCGGGTGTGACGACGGCGACGCTCGCGCAGATCAACGGCAACGCGCTCCCCAACGCGCCGAAGTATCAGCTCGATGCGAACGCGCGCTACGACTTCCCGCTCGGCAATGGCGGCAAGCTGTTCGTCGGCGGCGACGTGACGCTGCAGGGCTATACCAGCTTCGTGCCGTACAAGACGGTCGAATATACTTCGGACGGGACGTTCGAGGCCGGGCTGAAGGCGGGCTATACCGCGCCCGACGGCAAGTATGAGCTCGCCGTGTTCTCGCGCAACGTCACCAACGAGAAGAACCTCAAGGGCGTGCTCGACAACTACAACGCAGCGGTGTTCAACGACCCGCGGATCATCGGCGTGTCGCTCAGCGGCAAGTTCTGATCGGAACGGCCAGTGTGCGGGAATCCCGCACACTGGCCGGTTCGCGTCCGCGGATGTCGAAGCGGACGATCGGCGCAATCCCTAAGGCGGAGCGCGATCTTTAACGCCATAGTGCACCGAGCCGGGCCACCGTCCCGGCTCGGTCGAAGAACGGCCACCTTAGGCGGTCGTCACCGCATCCGGAACACGCCGGTATAGTCGTTGTCGGCGTCGCCCAAGGTCGTGCTGCTGAACTGATACGTCCCGCCCGGCCGGGTCAGCGGTGCCTCGAACCGCACCGTCGCGCGTTCGCCCGCCGCGAGGATGATCTGCCCGTCGCCCGCCAAGCCACGATCTTCGCGCGAGAGACGCGCGGCGCGGAAGAATGCCTTCTGCGTAAGGTTGTGGCCCTTGTCCGAGCGGTTGGCGATGCGCAGCACATACGAACCTCCGCGGCGCAACACGATGGTGCGTGGTACGAAGCCGTGATCGGTCATCGTGATCGTCACGGGTTGCGGCGCGCGGGCATCGGGGGTCTGCGCGATGGCGGGCGTGGCGATCGCCATCAGGGCGAGCAGAGCGGTCTTCATTGCATGTCTCCGTGTCCAATCCGGAGACGCAAACGGCGCAGCGCGCGGCTTCGTTCCACGCGGGCCCGGCCGTCCGCCGCGGCGATCGCGGCTCAGCCGACCAAGGCGCGCGTTGCCGCCTCGACATCGCTCTGCCGCATCAGCGCTTCGCCGATCAGGAAGCAGCGAATGTCATGCTCGGCCATCGCGTCGAGATCGGCGCGCGTCGTCAGCCCGCTTTCGGCGACGAAGGTGCAATCCTTCGGCGCCTTCGACACGAGCTCGTAGGTCCGCGCGAAATCGACCGTGAAATCGCGCAGGTCGCGATTGTTGACGCCGATCAGCCGCGACTTGAGCTTCATCGCGCGCTCCATCTCCGCGAGCGAATGGACCTCGACCAGCACGTCCATCCCGCATTCGAGCGCGCTCGCCTCGATTTCGGCGAGCGTCACGTCGTCGAGCGCGGCCATGATCAGCAGGATCGCGTCGGCGCCGATCCCGCGCGATTCGGGCACCTGCCACGGGTCGACCATGAAATCCTTGCGCAGCACCGGCAGATCGCACGCCGCGCGTGCTGCCGTCAGGAAAGCGTCGGAGCCCTGGAACCAGGCTTCGTCGGTCAGCACCGAAAGACACGTCGCACCGCCCGCCTGGTAGGCGCGGGCGTGCGCGGGGGGATCGAAACCCTCGCGGATCAACCCCTTGGATGGGCTCGCTTTCTTGATCTCGGCGACCAGCGCATAGCCGCCCGCCGCCGCGCGCGCATCGAGCGCCGCGCGAAAGCCGCGCGGTGGTGATTGGCACGCGATACAGGCGTCGAGCTCGCTCAGCGCGGTGGTCGCCTTGCGCGCGGCGACGTCGGCGCGCTTGGTTTCGAGGATGCGGTTGAGAATGTCGGTCATGAATAAGCGATCCAGCGATCGAGCAGCGCGTTCGCCGCGCCGCTGTCGAGCGTCTCGGCAGCAAGGGCAACGCCTGCGGGAAGGGTAGCGGTCGAGCCGGCGACGATCAATGCGGCGGCGGCGTTGAGCAAGACGGCATCGCGATACGCGCCCGTCTCGCCGGTCAGCAGACGCCGCAGCGCGGCGGCGTTGTGCGCCGGGTCGCCGCCGCGGATCGCGGTGATCGGGTGACGGGGCAGGCCGGCGTCTTCGGGGGTGATGGTGCCCGGAAGCGCGACGCTGCCGACGCCGACCGCGATGCTTGGGCCAGCACTCGACAGTTCGTCGAGCCCTTCCTCGCCCGACACGACGAGCGCCGCCTCGGTGCCGAGCTGCTCGAGCGCGGCGGCATAGGTCGCCGCGTAATCGGGGCGGGCGATGCCGATCAGCTGGCGCGTGACCCCCGCCGGATTGGCGAGCGGGCCCATCAGGTTGAAGATCGTGCGACGGCCGAGCCGCTGGCGGATCGGGGTGATGCGCTTCATCGCCGGATGATGGTTGGCGGCGAACAGGAAGGCGATGCCGATATCGTTGAGGCTCGCCTCGGCGTTCTGCCCGGCGCGCTCCATGTCGAGCCCCAACGCCTCGAGCGTGTCGGCCGCGCCTGCCTTCGAGGAAGCAGCACGGTTGCCGTGCTTGGCGACGGGGACGCCGATGCTCGCGACGACGATCGATACCGCGGTCGAGACGTTGAGCGTGTGATGGCCGTCGCCGCCGGTGCCGCACACGTCGAGCGCACCGATGGGGGCTGAGATCGGCAGCATCCGGTCGCGCAGGGCGCGCGCGGCGGCGGCGATCTCGATGCTGGTCTCGCCGCGTTCGGTGAGGCCGATCAGGAAGCTTGCGATCGCTTCCTCCGGAACGTTGCCGTCGAGCAGGTCGGCGAACGCCTGCGCAGCGGTTTCGCGGCTGAGCGGGGAGGACGGGTCGGGGAGAAAGGCGAGGGTGGTCAAATTCCCCTCCCGCTTGCGGGAGGGGTTAGGGGAGGGGAGTCTGAGGCCTGCGATGGTTTGGCAGGCCCTCCCCCGACCCCTCCCGCAAGCGGGAGGGGAGAAAGAAGTGCGCGAGGGCTCATGCGACACCCCCGGCATCCGCCAGGAAATTGCCCAGCAGCGCATGGCCATGCTCGGTCGCGATACTCTCGGGATGGAACTGCACGCCGTGAATTGGCAAGGTGGCGTGCCGCACGCCCATGACCGACCCATCATCCGCGCGCGCGTTGACGACCAGCGCATCGGGCAGGTCCGCGACGATCAGCGAATGATAGCGCGTCGCGGTGAAAGGCGAGGGCAGCCCGGCGAACACGCCCGACCCGTCATGCGTCACCGGCGAGGTCTTGCCGTGCATCAGCCCGCCGCGCACCACGCTCCCGCCGAAATGCTGGCCGATCGCCTGGTGGCCGAGGCATACGCCGAGCAGCGGCCGCCCCGCCTCGGCACAGGCAGCGACCAGGTCGAGCGAAACGCCTGCCTCGGTCGGCGTCTTGGGGCCGGGCGAAATGAGGAATCCGGTCGCGTTGCTCGCGAGCGCGTCGGCCGCAGTCAGCGCGTCGTTGCGCACGACTTTCACCTCGGCGCCGAGCTCCATCAGATAATGGACCAGGTTCCAGGTGAAGCTGTCGTAATTGTCGATGACGAGGATCTGTGCGCGGATCATAGCGCGCCGCTACCGCTTTTGTGGTGTAGCGACAATCATCGAATGTGCGCGTTCAGCTTGGATCAAGCTGGCTTGGCGGACGTTGTTGATCCTCGAGGAGACTTTTCACCATGCTGCGCACCCTAGCCATCGCCCTGACGCTGGCCGTCGTCCCCGTCGCGAGTTACGCGCAGACCGCCGAGCAGAGCGATGCCGCGGCGAAGCAGGCCGAGTCCGGCAAGCCGCCGCTGCGGATCCGCTCGATCACGCTGACGGGCAACCAGACCTGCCCCAAGTCGAGCAACCCCGACGCCGAGATCGTCGTCTGCGCGCGACAGGGCGAGCCGTATCGTATCCCCAAGGAATTGCGCGACGATAAGCCGATCCCGGCGCAGAACCAGAGCTGGGTCAATCGCGCGGCGGTCGCCGACGACGTCGGCCGGCGCGCGGCCGGGCTGCCCGATACCTGCTCGCCGACCGGCTCGGGTGGCCAGACCGGCTGCGCGATGCTGCGTGCGCAGCAATATGCCGCCGAAAAGGCCGAGGCCAAGCGCCAGGCGGCGCTGATCCCCTGATTAATGGCCGAAGCTGACCTCCGCCGCGCGCGCGATCGCCTCACGCGCGGCGGCGAGCAGGGCGCTGGCCTTGGCCTCGCATTCGCGCTGCTCATACTCCGCGACGCTGTCGGCGACGATCCCCGCGCCAGCCTGGACGTGCATCGTGCCGTCCTTGACCACCGCAGTGCGCAGCACGATGCACGAATCCATCGAACCGTCGGGCGAGAAATAGCCGACTCCGCCGGCATAGGCGCCGCGCACCGCATCCTCGAGCTCGGCAATGATTTCGCACGCGCGCACCTTCGGCGCGCCGCTGACCGTGCCCGCCGGGAAGCCCGCGAGCAGCGCGTCGATCGCGTCGTGATCGGGCGATAGGCGCCCGACCACGTTCGAGACGATGTGCATGACGTGGCTGTACAATTCGGTGGTGTAGCTCGCGGTGACCGTCACGCTGCCGGACTCGGCGACGCGGCCGACATCGTTGCGGCCAAGATCGAGCAGCATCAGATGCTCGGCGCGCTCCTTCGGGTCGGCGAGCAGCGCGCTGCGATTGGCTTCGTCCTCGGCGGTGGTCTTGCCGCGCGGGCGGGTGCCGGCGATCGGGCGGATCGTCACCTCGCCGTCGCGGACGCGCACGAGGATCTCGGGGCTCGAGCCGGTCAGCGCGAAACCCGGCAGGTCGAGATGATAGAGGAAGGGCGAGGGGTTGATCCGCCGCAGCGCGCGATAGAGCTCGAACGGCGGCAGCGTGAACGGCGCGGTGAAACGCTGCGCCAGCACCACCTGGAAGATGTCGCCCGCGACGATATAGTCCTTCGCCGCCGCGACCATCTCGGCATAGCGGCCCGGCGCGAGCGTCGGCGTCAGCGCGATCTCCTCGGCGGCGGGGGCGCGGACGGGGGCGGGGAGTTGTGCCGTCGCGAGACGCGCGGCGGTCGCCTCGATCCGTTCGGCGCCCTCGGCGACGATCGCTTGCGGGTCGCGCGCCGCGTCGGGCCAGACCGGCGAGACGACGAACAGCGCATCGGCGAGCCGGTCGAAGATCAGGATCACCGTCGGGCGCACGAACATCATGTCGGGCAGACCGAGCGCATCGTTGGCTGGACGTTGGAGCCGTTCGACCAAACCGATCGTCTCATAGCCGAAATAGCCGACGAGGCAGGCGAGCGCGCGCGGCAGCTCCGCGGGCACGTCCATCCGGCACGACGCGACCAGCGCGCGCAGCGCATCGAGCGTCGGCGCATCGCACGGCGTGAAGGCATTGCGGTCGCTCAGCCACTGCGCATTGATCGCGGCCTCGGCGCCATGCGCCCGGAATACGAGGTCGGGCGCGAGCCCGATCAGGCTGTGGCGCCCGCGCGTCTCGCCCCCCTCGACCGATTCGAGCAGGAAATCACCGCGCCCGGGCTCGATCAGCTTCAGCGCGGCGGCGACCGGCGTCTCGGTATCGGCGACTTGGCGCTGCCACAGCAAAGCGGGCTTTCCCGCCGCCAGCGCGGCGCGCGCGGCGGCGTGGTCGACGCGATTAGGGCTGCTGGTCATCTGCGCTCACGCCGCCGAGCAACTGCGCCTTGAGCTTGGCGATCGCCAGCGCATTGCGCTTGGTGCCGATCGCATTCTGCACCGCCTTGCCGAACTGCGCGACATATTCGCGGCCGATGACGCTGCCGATATCGCTCTGCGTCCCCGCGATCACTTTGGGATTACCAGTCGCGTCGCCGGGCGTGATCGTGTCGAGATGGACGATCAGATAGCCCGCATTGTTGGGCGCCTCGAGCAATTTGGTCGTCTTTGCCGGCATCGCGAACAGCATCTGCAGCGGCGCAGAAACGGCGCGCGGATCGGCGAGCAACTGCGCGCGCGGGCCCGCGATCGGGCGCAGCGGCGGCAGCTTGAGCTTGGTCGCGGCGAAGGCCTGGGCGAGCGGCATGCCCTTGTTCGCCGCGGCGACGACCCCCGCCGCGATCTGGCGGACCGCCTTCTGCGCGCGCGCCAGCTCGAAATCGCGGATCACGAGATCCCGGATCTGCGCGAGCGGGCGCGGCGCCGCCGGCACGATCTTGTCGAGCGTCATGAGTGCAAAGCTGCCGTCCTGGCCGAGCGGCACGGTCTGCGGCGAATCGCCGGCATGTGCCGCGAAGGCTGCGGCGAGGATCGGCGCGATCGCGGGATCGGGCTTGGCGGTGGGGTTGTCGACGTTCTGCCCGGTGGCGAGCAGCGCAGGCGTGGTCTGCACGGCGAGCTTCTGCTGCGCGACGATCCCGTCGAAGCTGGTCTTGGACAGCGTATCCTCGAAGGCGTTGCGCTTCTCGGTAAGCAGCGCGGCGGTCTTCTGCGTCGTCAGCGTCTTGGTCAGCTCGGGCGTCGCCGCGGCGAGCGTTGTCGCGGGACGGATGCGCTGCTTCTCGATCTTGAGCACGATGAAGCCGAGCGGGGCGCGCAGCGGCCCCGCGACGTCGCCCGCCTTGCCGGCGAACGCCGCGTTGGCGATCTCGGGCGAGGATTGCGCGGCGTAATCGGCCTTGTTCGTATCGCTCAGGGTCGCCGGTTCGAGCCCGGCCGCCTTGGCCGCCTCGGCGAGCGGCGTTCCGCTGCGCACCTTGGCGGCGAGCGCGGTGGCGGCCTTCTGGTCGGCGACGACGACCTGGACGATCGTGCGCAGGTCGGCCGCGGCGTATTTGCCCGCCTGCGCCTGGAAGGCGGCGGCGATCTCGGCCGCGCTCGGCGTCGCGGCGGCGGCGACGCTCGCCGGATTGACGAGCGCATAGCGCACGACGCGACGCTCGGGAACGCGGTAGCGCGCGGCGTTGCGCGCGTAATAGGTGGTGAGCTCGGCATCGGTCGGCACGGCGCCGGCGGGGACCGCCTGCGACGGGATGAAGCCGATTGTCCCGGCACGCTTTTCGAGCAGCAGGCTCGCATACGGCAGCGCGAGCTGGAGCGGGACCTGGCTGGCCTTGAGCGGCGATTGCCACAATTGCTTGACGAGAATCTGGTCGGTCGTCTGCAGGCGGACGTCGGCGTCGGTCATGCCGATCTGGCGCAGCACGCCTTCATACTTCTCTTGGCTGAACTTGCCGTCGAGCCCGGTCAGCCCGGGCTGCGCGGCGATCACCGCATCGACCGCCGGCTTGCCGACGACCATGCCCTGCGCCTGCGCATACTGGCGATAGGCGGTCGAATCGATCAGCCGCTCGAGCGTCGCGTCGAACCCGCCGCCCGCGACGAACTGCGCCATGTCGAGCGTCGGCTGCTGCTGGCGATAGCCGTCCATGTCGCGCTGCACCGCGGTCTGCAGCTCGGCGACCGAGATCGTCTTCTTGCCGACGGTCGCAACGACATCGCCCTTGGCGACCGGGTTGGCGGTGCCCGACAGGCCGGCGCGATCGCCCAGCACGAACCCCAGGCCGAGCAAGGCGACGAAGCCGAGCGCGATCGCGCCTCCGAACCGGTGGGCAATCATACGGCGGAAAAAGCTGAGCATGGTCGGAAGCGGCCAATCTGTCTGGAGCGGTATCGTGTCGCTTTAGGCGGGGCCGGGGGCGGCATCAACCCAGGCGGTTGGACTTGTGCCGCGCGCGCGCTTCGGTATCGCTGTTCGAAAGAACCAAGATGGAGAGACGCACAATGGCGCGACGCAAGCTGGTGGCTGGCAATTGGAAGATGAACGGCAATCTCGCCGCCTTGGCCGAACTCGTCACGATCGCGGACGCCGCGCGCGCCGCGCCGGGTGTCGACGTCTCGGTCGCGCTGCCCGCGACGCTGATCGCGCCGGCGGTGGCGCGCGTGCCGGGCTTCGCGTTCGGCGCGCAGGACGTCCACGAAGCCGAGAGCGGCGCGCATACCGGCTGCCTGTCCGCCGCGATGCTGGTCGAGGCCGGCGCGGGCTTCACGATCGTCGGCCATAGCGAGCGCCGCACCGACCAAGGCGAGACCAGCCAGGACGCCTGGGCCAAGGCGAGTGCTGCACATCGCCACGGGCTCGGCGTGATCCTGTGCGTCGGCGAGACCGATGCCGAGCGCGACGCCGGCCGCGCCGCGCGCGTCGTCCAGGCGCAGATCGAGAAGTCGGTGCCCGATCTCGCGACCGGCGACTGGCTGACGATCGCCTATGAGCCGCGCTGGGCGATCGGCACGGGGCGCACCCCGACGCTCGACGAGATCGGCGAGGTCCATGCGATCACGCGCGCCAAGCTGCGCACGTTGGTCGGCGACGCCGCCGACGGGATCCGAATCCTCTATGGCGGCTCGGTGACGGGGGCGAATGCTGCGGCGATCCTCGAGACCGAGGATGTCGATGGCGCGCTGGTCGGCGGCGCGAGCCTGACGGCTGCCAAATTCGTGCCGATCATCGAAGCGGCGTAAGCGGGGGCGTGGCGCGCAAGCTCAAGGTCTTCGTCGTGCCGACGGGCTTCAGCGACGCCTATGTCGCCGCGCCGAGCCGCAAGGCGGCGCTCGTGGCGTGGGGGAGCGAGCACGACCTCTTCGCGCGCGGCGTTGCGCAGGAAGTGACCGATCCCGCATTGATGGCTGAGCCGCTGGCGAAGCCGGGCGAGGTGATCAAGCGCTCGCGCGGGACGACCGCCGAGCAGATCGCGGCGCTGCCGTCGCAACCGGCGCGGGCGGCGAAGGCGCCGGAGGACGCGCCGACACCATGTGCGAAGACCGGGCGGGGCGGGGCCAAGCGTGCGGCCCCGGCGGCGCGAAAGGCCGAACCCAAACCCGCGCCGCCCAAGCCCTCGAGCGAGACGCTTGCCGCCGCCGAGCAGGCGCTGGCGGATGTCGAAGACGCCTATCGCGACGCCGACGCCAAGCTCGTCGCCCGCCAACACGCGCTCGACCGCGAGCGACGCGATCTCGACGCGAAGCACGATCGCGAGCGCAAGGCCCGCACCGCGGCGCTCGTCAGCGAACGCAACCGCTACGACACGGCGATGGCGCGCTGGCGAAAGGGTCGGGACGCCGGGTAATCCCGCCGAGCGCGCTGCCGCGTGCTTGACTCGATTGACCCCAAGACGCGGTGTTTACAACGGCGATCGTTTCCGTTTTTGCAGCAATGCTTCGGTGCAGATCCGACGATTTCAACGAGCTTGAAGGTACATATCATGAACGCGGCTTAAAGGATAGAGCGATTTCGGCTTTCGGCCAGTTGCCGACGTTCGCAGATGGGTTAGATACGGGCGGTGAAGCCGGTCGCACCCATCCCAAGAATTGGCCGGGAATTGCTGGCAGTCGCCGCGATCGCGTTAATCGGGTTCGTTTATTTGGGGAGCAATTGGGAGACACGCTCGCCCTCTTTCGCGCTTGGCCGCGTCATGAGCTTCGGCCTTGTGGAACAGAAGGGTTATGGACAGATCGGAAGCGTCCTTAGGGCTAAGGTCGCGCTTCCTGATAATCAGATTGTCTCTGTTTCGCTCTCCAACGGATCTTTTTGTCGCGCGGGTTCGCCTATCGAAATTGAAGAAGCGCACACCCTATTTGGATCTCGTTTCAAGCCGGGTGTCCGCGAGTGTGGAACACTCACTTCGCACGCTTTCGATAATTAGCGGACACTCCGCTTTCGGATCGGGGGCGGTATCGCACCGGGGAAATGCATTAGCGCAGATCGGCGTCGCCCACCGGCCAGACGATCGATCTCGGCATGGTAAGTCGTTAGATCGACAATGCCTCCGCCGTTCATGCCTTGGTCGGCTCTAAACACGCCGTCGCCCGTCAAAAGGATACGCAGCCTTTCACCCTTTTGTTCGAGCGCAATGTCGCAGGAAGTGATGTAAACGACCGGCACCGAATCCTGTTCGATGTGCCCCTTCCAAATCTTCGAAGCCTTGAGGTAAGCGATCGGCGTAAACCCCGGCTTCCACTCTGCTCCAAACTTCATCGGTTCGACGACTACGGCGTCGATCACAGCGCTCGCACGCTTAAAATCGTTTCTCGCTTGTTGCCTCACTTGTGATGAAGTCAGCTTTCGTTGTGCGAAGCTGCAGGCGCTACCAGTCGATGAAGTGAACAGCACAAATATACCAGCCGCGGCTATCGCCAACATTTTGGAATTGGGCGTCATTAGACGATGCTGCTCCCGGTCACCACGACGCGCAAGGCCGTTTGAACGTCCGCTTCCCACCAACCCAGACATTGCCTCAGCCGCAGCCCCGTCGGAAGCCGAGGGCTCTGGACGGCTTGGCGGGCGACTGGACACCAGAGGGTAGCCCCCGGCCTTCGCCCGCGCGACGGTTGCGGACGACTCCCGCATTCCAATACAAGCGAAGGTCCGGAGGAGAGACGCGCACCTCGGTAGCACGGCGACGATCCGCGATGCGATGCTAGCCGGAAGCTCGCGCACCGGGTCGATGTCGAGCGTCCAACACTTGCTCGAAAAAGGCACATCGCACGCCGCTTCGTTAAACGCTGAGAAGGCATTGCCGCGCTAACTCCCTTTGGCGCGCGTGTGATATCGCGGATCGGAGCAGACATCGTGGCGACATCCCCTTCGATCCGGCTGTTCGCCGCCCTGTTCGCGCCGAGCCTGCTGCTTTCGGCGGCGCTCGCTTATTACGCCAGCCGCACGATGACTTTCGCCTTTCCAATTGCGCCCGCAGCGATGGCGACGCTGGTGATGCGGATCCAGATCATCCGTGGCGTCGGCCTCGGTTTTGCCGTGATCTTGATGATGCTCGTGGTCCTTGCGGCGGCGCGTGGCGCGCGGGGCGCGCTGGCGATGCGGTGGCTGCTCGGGGTCGTGACCAGCGTGGCGTTCCTGCGCGGCGCGGGGCTGATCCACCCGTTGGCGCAACAGGACGGGCTCGCCATCGCAGCGTCGGCGCTGCAGCTCGGTTTGGAGGCGGTGGCGATCCTGCTGCTGTACGGCGAGGATGCGACCGATTGGTTCGAGATGCGGCGTTTCCCCGTACGGAGCGCCGTATTCGACGCCGGCGCGCGCCGGAGCGGCTAACGCGATCCCGCGCCGAGCCCCGTCGTCGAACCGCTGCCCCGCCCCTCAAGCCGGCGGCGGCACCAGTCCGATCAGCTTCATCGCGACCGCCTGCGCGACCATCGTCACCAGCCAGAACAGGCTGTCCGCCGCGATCCGGCGCGCGGGCGCGCCGTGATAGCGCTGCGTGACGGCAACCACCGGCAGCACGAAGCCTGCCCAGATCACCACCGCGCTGCCCACCGCCATGATCCACGGCGCGGCCTTGGGCGGTGCGAGGATCAGCGCGCCCGCCAGGATCGACGCAAACCAGAACAGGCCGAGCGCGGCGACGACGATCGTGCTGGTCGCCACACGCCCGCGCCCGACCGCACCGTGATACGCCGCGCCCAGCGCGAGCCCTATCCCCGTCGCGACGAGGATCGGCACGAGGTTGAGCAGGATGTAGATTATGCCGGGAAGCGGCCCTTGAGCATCGCCCAGGCCGCGCGCAGACCGAGCGCTTCACCGCCCTTGGGCCGCCCCGGTTTCGAGCTCGGGCGCCACGCGAAGGTGTCGAGATGCGCCCAGGGCGTGCCCTCGGGCACGAAGCGGCGCAGGAACAGCGCGGCGGTCACCGATCCGGCGAAACCGCCGTCGGGGGCGTTGACGAGATCGGCGATGTCCGACGTCAGCATGTCGTCATAGCCGTCCCACAAAGGCAGCCGCCACAGCGGATCGCCGACCGCCGTCCCGGCTGCGAGCAATGCCGCCGCGAGCGCCTCGTCATTGGCGAAGGTCGCGGGCAGATCGGGCCCGAGCGCGACGCGCGCCGCGCCGGTGAGCGTCGCGAAATCGAGGATCAGCGTGGGGGTTTCCTCGACCGCGCGCGTCAGCGCGTCGCCGAGCACGAGCCGGCCTTCGGCATCGGTGTTGGTGTTCTCGACAGTCAGGCCCTTGCGGGTCTTCAGCACGTCGCCCGGGCGGAAGGCGTTGCCCGAAATGCTGTTCTCGACCGCCGGGATCAGCAGGTGCAGCCGCACGGGGAGCCGCGCCGCCATCACCAGCCCGGCGAGCGCGAGCGCGTGCGCCGCGCCGCCCATGTCCTTCTTCATCAGCCGCATGCCCGACGACGGCTTGATGTCGAGCCCGCCCGAATCGAAGCACACGCCCTTGCCGACGATCGCGATGCGCGGATGCGCGGGGTTGCCCCATGCGAGCTCGATCAGCCGCGGCTCGCGGCCGCGCGCGGCGGCCTGGCCGACTGCGTGGATCATCGGATAGCCTTTTTCGAGCGCGTCGCCCTTGGTGACCACGACGGTCGCGCCGTGCGCCTGGGCAAGCTGCTGCGCTTCGGCTTCAAGCTCGGCCGGGCCGAGATCGGCGGCGGCGGTGTTGACGAGGTCGCGCACCTTGGCGGTGGCCCTGGCGATCCGGATGGTTTCCTCGATCCGCGCCGGCTCGCCGGTCAGCAGCACGCGCGCGCCGACGCTGGGTTCGTCGCGCTTGTAGCGATCGAACTTATGCTGCGCGAGGCACCAGCCGAGCATCGCCGCGCCGGGCTCGCCGTCGGCGAGGCGATACGTCCCCTCGGGCAATTGCTCGCCGAGCGACGCGATCCGCCACGGCGAATCGAGGCTCTCGTTGCAGACGAGCAACATCGCCCAATCCTCGGGCTTGTCGCCCGGCAGGACCGCGCGGTTGCCCGCCTTGCCGGTCAGCCGGTGCGCCGCGACGCTCGTGCGGATCCGTGGCGGCTGCGCGTTCAGCCAAGCGTCCCATGCGTCGGGATGGACGACGTGGATCGCCCGCGCGCTCTGGCCGCGGTCGGGTTGAAGCAGCGTGCTGAAATCGGTCATGGCTGGGTGGGGGTCACGAGCAATTGCTCGAGCTTTCCGTTGGCGCCGGGTTCGGCATAGGTGCTGATCGACAGCGTCGTGGCGGGATAGGTCGCGCGGTAATTCCGGTTGACGAAGCCGCCGCGCAGCCGCGCCTTGCCGGTCTGGACGAACGCGGTCGGCGCGCCGAGCGGGGCGAGGCTGCTGCGGTAATCGGCGAGCGTTGTCGCGGTGAAGTAGAAATTGGCGTCGTCGGTCAGCTGGCTGCGGTCGAGCGTGCCGCCGCGCAGCTGATCGAACGCGGCGCGGACGCGCGCGAGCACCGCAGTGTCGGCGGGATCGGCCGGGGCGGCGCCGAGCACGATTCCGGCGAGCTTCTGCGCGATCGTCTGCGAGGCGTCGCTCGACCAGCTGTTGATCAGCACGACCACCGCCGCTTTCTGCTCGGGATAGACGATGTTCTCCGACAGGAAGCCGACCGCCTCGCCGCTATGCTCGACGAAGCGGCGGCCGCCCGCGGTGCCGGTCGAGACGCCGAGGCCGTAGCCGTTGGTGGTGCCGTCGGCGAGCTTGACCGGGGTTTCCTGCGTCGCCCAGTCCGCAGGCGCGAGCACCGTGCGGTCGAGCCGCGCGACGTCCCACGTCGCCAGCGCCCGCGCGCTCATCGCGAGTTCGCCCGCGGCATAGAGCCAGCCGTGCGCGGCGGGCGTTACCGGGCGCACCGGCCCGAGCGCGGCGCGGCCATAGCCTTGCGGGAAGCCGGGGCCGACCGCGAGATCCTGATCGTAGACGGTCATGCCGAGCGGTTTGAAGATCCGGGCCTTGAGGAAATCGAGCAGCTTCTGCCCCGAGACCTTCTCGACGATCATCCCGGCGACGACATAGCCGGTGTTCGAATATTGCCACTGCGTGCCGGGGGTGAAATCGAGCGGCTTCTTCGCCCAGCGATCGACGATCTGCTGCGGCGTGACCGGGGTCGCCATCGCCTTGAAGCTGTAATCCTGCGGCCAGTAATCCTGCAGGCCGGCAGTGTGGCTGAGCAATTGGCGGATCGTGATCGTGTCGCCGCCGGTGATGCCCGGAATATATTTGGAGACGTGGTCGTCGAGGCTGAGCTTGCCCTCGCGCTGCAGCAGCAGGATCGCGGCGGCGGTGAACTGCTTGGAGACCGAGGCGATCTGATACGGCGCGTCGTCGCGCGTGGCGCCGCTCTCGGCCTGCTTGCCGTACGCCTTGGTGTAGACGATCCGCCCGCTGCGGACGATCGCGACCGAGGCCGAGGGGACGCCCGATTTGGCGAGCGCGTCGGTGACGGTCTTGTCGACCTGTTGCGTCTCCGCCGAGGTCAGCGATTGCGCGAGGGCGGGGGCGGAAACGGAGAGCAGGCCTGCCGCAAGGCAGTATCGGGAGAGCTTCACGCGGGCGCGATCCTTCAGCGGAATGAACGACGATATGTCACCGTCCTGCCGCGAAAGGGAAGGGGGCGCTGGCTTCAAACGGTCGGGACACCGTAAAGATCATGCTCGTCGGCATCTTCGATCGCGACGGCGACGATATCGCCGACGCTCAGATGTCCGGCGTCGCGCAGGAACACCTCGCCATCGATCTCGGGCGCATCGGCCTGCGAGCGGCCGGTGGCGCCGCCGTCTTCGTCGACCGCGTCGATGATCACGTCGAGCGTGCGGCCGATCTTGGCCTGGAGCTTGTCGGCCGAGATGCGCGCGGTGAGCTCCATCAGGCGGGCGTAGCGCTCTTCCTTGATCTCTTCGGGCACATGGTTGGGGAGGTCGTTGGCGGCGGCGCCCTCGACCGGCTCGAAGCGGAACGCGCCGACGCGGTCGAGCTGGGCTTCCTCGAGCCAGTCCATCAGATAGGCGAAATCGTCCTCGGTCTCGCCGGGGAAGCCGACGACGAAGGTCGAGCGGATCGCGATGTCGGGCGCGATCGTGCGCCAGGTCTTGATGCGCTCGAGCACCTTGGTCTCGTTCGCCGGGCGCTTCATCAGTTTCAATACGTTGCGGCTGGCATGCTGGAAGGGGATGTCGAGATAGGGGAGGATCAGCCCCTCGGCCATCAGCGGGATGACCTGGTCGACGTGGGGGTAGGGGTAGACATAGTGCAGCCGCACCCACGCGCCCAATTTGCCGAGCTCGCGCGACAGATCGGTCATGTGCGCGCGGACTTCCTCGCCGTGCCACATCCGCGGCTGGTGGCGGATGTCGACGCCGTAGGCCGAGGTGTCCTGGCTGATCACCAGCAGTTCGCGCGTGCCGGCTTCGATCAGCTTCTCGGCTTCGCGCAGGATCGCGTCGGGGCGGCGGCTGACGAGGTCGCCGCGCAGGCTCGGGATGATGCAGAAGCTGCAGCGGTGGTTGCAGCCCTCGGAAATCTTCAGATAGCTGTAGTGGCGCGGGGTGAGCTTGAGGCCGCTGTCGGGGACGAGGTTGAGGAACGCGCTCGGCGGCATCGGCGCCGCGTCGTGGACCGCGCCGACGACTTCTTCGTACTGATGCGCGCCGGTGACGGCGAGGATGCCGGGGAATTTGGCGCGGATCATCTCCGCTTCCTTGCCCATGCAGCCGGTGACGATGACGCGACCGTTCTCGGCGATCGCCTCGCCGATCGCCTCGAGGCTCTCCTCCTTGGCCGAATCGAGGAAGCCGCAGGTGTTGACGAGCACGACGTCCGCCCCGGCATAATCGGGTGACATGGCATAGCCGTCGGAGCGCAGCTTGGTCAGGATCCGCTCGCTATCGACCAGATTCTTGGGACAGCCAAGCGAGACCATGCCGATCTTCGGCGGGGAGGGGAGTGTTGTTGCCATGGGAAGGGCGGCACATAGGCGTGTTCGGTGCAATTTTCCAGCGGTAGCGGGACGGGCCGCACCCGCCCGTCATGAAACGACGCCGATTCTGGGCCTTGCCGATCTTGCGATCGCATTTATCCTCCCCGCCGAATGACATATCCTCGACCTTGGCTGGCACTGTTGCTCCTCGCGGGATGCGCGCCCGAGCGGCCGCCTCCGCCGCATCTGGCGTTTGCCGGCGTGCCGGTGAGCGGGAGCATCGCCGATGCGCGCCGAGCCGGTTTCACCGACTGCGTCCAGCCCGATTGGGGAAGCCTGCGCTGTCGGCGGCACGGAGTGATGCTCTTTGGCACCGGCCCGTATGAGGCGGCGGTCGATCTGGTCGGTAATGATGGCGGCGGCGGGTTCGACCAGCTGACGCTGTGGCAGCCGCAGGATCAGTACGCCGTCTACAAGATCACCGATGTGCTCGACCGGCAGGGCTGGAAGAATTGCAGCACCGGCGAGGGCGAGCGTGGCGACCAGATCATCTATACGCATGCGGGCATGCCAGTCCGCGTCTCGATGGACCTGAGCTATTGGGGCAAGCGGCGGCTGCGGCTGATCCCCGACTGGAACAAGAAGGAACGCCGCTGTTGACCGATCTTGCCATTGCGGCGCCGCGTTCGGGCGCGACGCAATATGCCTTGGTGCCGCACCCGGACCGGCCGGCGAACGCCGTCGCGGCGGTCTGCGTCGATGTCGTGCGCGATGGCGACACGGTCGTGCTGACCTTCACCGTCGAGGGCAACGAGCATGTCGCGCTGCCCGATTGGGTCACCTCCACACGTGCCGATGACTTATGGAAGACGACGTGCTGCGAGCTGTTCCTCGCCGCGCCCGGTGCCGCCGGATATTTCGAGTTCAACTATTCGCCGTCGACACGGTGGGCGGCGTATCGCTTCGAGTCGCACCGCGCGGGCCGACAGGACCTGCCGCTCTCGGCCGATCCGCATGTCGACCGCGGCGACGACAATTCGGCCTATCTGGTCGAGGTCGACCAGTCGCTCGCCGACCTTCCTGGCGGTCCGCTGCAGATGGGCCTGACCGCGGTGATCGAGGAAACCGACGGCACCAAATCCTATTGGGCGCTCGCCCATGCGGACGGCCCGCCCGATTTCCACAACCGGGATTGCTTTATCGCGACCCTCCCGGCACCTGACGCGCCATGAACTTCGGTATCGATCGCCTCCTCGCCGACCCCGCCTTGCGCAAGCCACTCGAAGGCAAGCGCGTCGCCTTGCTCGCGCATCCCGCCTCGGTCACCGCCGACCTGACGCATTCGGTCGATGCGCTGATCGCGGCGGGGCTCAACGTCACCGCGATGTTCGGGCCGCAGCACGGCGTGCGCGGCGATCTGCAGGACAATATGGTCGAGTCGCCCGACTTCACCGATCCGACCTACGGGATGCCGGTGTTCAGCCTGTACGGCGAAGTGCGCAAGCCGACCGGGCAGTCGATGGGGACGTTCGACGCGATGCTGGTCGATCTGCAGGACCTCGGCACGCGGATCTACACCTTCATCACCACGCTGCGCTACGTGCTCGAGGCCGCCGCCGAGCACAAGAAGACGGTTTGGGTGCTCGACCGGCCCAATCCGATCGGTCGCCCGATCGAGGGGCTGACGCTGCTGCCCGGCTGGGAGAGCTTCGTCGGGGCGGGGCCGATGCCGATGCGGCACGGGCTGACGATGGGCGAACTCGGCCACTGGTTCATCGATCTGCTCGGGCTCGACGTCGACTATCGCGTGATCGCAATGGAGGGCTGGCAGCCCGACGCGGCGCCGGGCTTCGGCTGGCCGACCGACCGCGTCTGGATCAACCCCAGCCCCAACGCCCCCAACGTGATGATGGCGCGCGCCTATCCCGGCACGGTGATGCTCGAGGGCACGACGCTGTCCGAAGGCCGCGGCACGACGCGCCCGCTCGAACTGTTCGGCGCCCCCGATGTGGACGCGCGCGCAGTGCTCGCCGAGATGCGCCGGCTCGCGCCCGAATGGCTCGAAGGCTGCACCTTGCGCGACATCTGGTTCGAGCCGACTTTCCACAAGCATGTGACGAGCTTGTGCAACGGCGTTCACATCCATGCGGAGGGTCCGCGTTACGATCACGCCGCGTTCCGCCCGTGGCGCGTCCAGGCGCTCGCGTTCAAGGCGATCCGCATGCTGTACCCCGATTACGATTTGTGGCGCGATTTCCCGTACGAATATGCCTTCGGCAAACTGCCGATCGACGTGATCAACGGTGGACCGGGCCTGCGCGAATGGGTCGACGAGTCGGCCGCGACTCCAGCCGACCTCGATTCGCTGACGCGCGCCGACGAAGCGGCCTGGGCCGAGTCGCGCGCGCGATTCCTGCTCTACTGAGCGTTAGGACGAAAACGACACTCGTTTCGTCGCGCATGCGCAACGACTCGAAGCGCGCACCGGATTCGAAGGTGGCGGTTTATCGTTCGGTAATTCATGGAGAATATATCGATTGCCGGCCCGGGGGGGTCGTATCGTGTGCCGGAGAAACGTCGTGGAATCCGATCGTCACTTCTACATGCGCCGTGTCGTCGCCGAACGTCTTGCCGCCGCTCGTGCCGTTACCGAGGAGGGCCGCCAGCGCCGCCTCGTCCTGGTCGAGACCTATTTGCAGAAACTTCAGGCGATGCCGGCCTGACGACATTCTAGCCCGTTAATCAGGATCGCAGGCGATGAACGTGCCGCGGTCCAGATCGCGGATGAATCGCGATCCCGCCGGGGCGTCGATAAGCGCGAGCCAAGAGTCGTCGCGGTTCAGCACTGCGCCGAGCGCGATGTACTGCGGACCGTCTCCATTGCGTTCATCCTTCGAAATGGCGTCATCTGTGCCGCGAATGCGCCATCCACTATCGGGAGATGCGTCGCCTTCTTGGCCCAAGTCCGGCTCTTCGCGGTACAGATAATCGACCGGGCTCATCCCAGCGACGACGCAGGCATCGACCATGCACCGATCCCAATATTCGCGACCCGCGGCGGGTGGGGGTGGTGACTCCGTCCGATCGGCATTCCACTGCAAGTCGATGATATCGGAGCGTCGAAACGCCACCGACGCACCGACCTTTAGCTGCGGCATATCGAATGGGACATTGTCCAGCGTTCCGACCAGCGCGTCGCCATCCGCCGAAGTGATGGTGACCCACATCCGCTCGGCATCCCACTCCCACCCACCGGGGTGCGAGCGAAAGATGAGTTTCACCAGATCGCCGGCTTGGAGCGCCAGCAGTTGGTTTTCGGTCGGCAGGAGGAAGGTGTAGCGCGCCGCTTCAGCGATCGGTCGCGGGTCGTCGATGGTGTAGCTGCCGCGCATCCGGCGCCACAGATCGTAGATGGGTCTCGGGCAACGCCTCACCGCTTGCGCGTCAGCTCGCGCATCGCCTCGTCGAGCCCGGCGAGCGTCAGCGGGTACATCCGGTCGGTCATCAGTTCGCGGATGATGCGCAGGCTTTGCGAATAGCCCCATTGCTGCTCGGGGATCGGGTTGAGCCACACTGCCGCGGGATAGGTATTGGTCAGCCGGTGCAGCCACACCGCGCCCGATTCCTCGTTGAAATGCTCGACCGAGCCGCCGGGGTGGGTGATCTCGTACGGGCTCATCGACGCATCCCCGACGAACACCAATTTATAGTCGTGGCCAAACTTGTGGAGCACGTCCCACATCGGCGTGCGCTCGGAGAAGCGGCGCGTATTGTCCTTCCACACGCCCTCGTACGGGCAATTGTGGAAATAGAAGAATTCGAGGTTCTTGAACTCGCTCGTCGCCGCCGAGAACAATTCCTCGCAGAGCTTGACCCACGGGTCCATCGAGCCGCCGACATCGAGGAACAGCAGCAGCTTGACCGCATTGCGGCGCTCGGCGCGCATCACGACGTCGAGCCAGCCCTGCCGCGCGGTGCCGCTGATCGTCGCATCCACATCGAGCTCGTCCGCCGCGCCCTCGCGCGCGAACTTGCGCAGGCGGCGCAGTGCGATCTTGATGTTGCGGGTGCCGAGCTCCTTGGTGTTGTCGAGATTCTTGAAGTCGCGCTGGTCCCACACCTTCAGCGCGCGCTTGTGCGTCGATTCGCCGCCGATGCGAACGCCCTCGGGATTGTACCCGCTATTGCCGTACGGGCTGGTGCCGCCGGTGCCGATCCACTTGTTCCCGCCCTGGTGCCGCTCGTGCTGCTCGTCGAGCCGCTTCTTGAGCGTCTCCATGATCTCGTCCCACGAGCCGAGCGATTCGATCTTCGCCATTTCCTCAGCGCTGAGATATTTCTCGGCGACCGCCTTCAGCCAGTCGGCTGGGATCTCGGCGCTGGTCTGGCCGAAGGTGGTGGCGATCCCCTTGAACACCTTGGCGAAGACCTGGTCGAACTTGTCGAGCAGACCCTCGTCCTTCACGTAGACGGCGCGTGAGAGGTAATAGAAATCCTCGGGCGTGCGGTCGATCACCTCGGCGTCGAGCGCCTCGAGCAGCAGCAGATGCTCCTTGAGGCTGGCGGGAATGCCCGCGGCGCGGAGCTCGTCGAGGAAGTTTAGGAACATGGCCCCATGCTAGGGCTGGCGCTCGTACAGTGTCCAGTGGGTTCCGGAGAGGCCACGCGCCCGCGCTGCCGCAATCGCGCCGTAGCGCACGCCGCAGCGGACCGGATCGACCGGCAAGGTCTCGCCCTTGAAGCGATCGACGAACAGGAAGCGCGCGGGGCTGCAGCCGGTTTCGACGATCGTCAGCGGGTAATGGAGATGCGCCGCCGCGACGCGCAGCATCGCCAGACCGGTCGGACGGTCGAGCAACACCACGCCGCCGCGCGGGGCCTGCGCGCGCAGCGCGACGATCGCCTGGGTCGGGTCGCCCCGCTGATTGCGGATCAGGTCGGCGTCCTGCCACAGGCCGCCCGTGCCGAATGCGGTCACACCGAGCAAAGCGACGCCGCGCTGCCAGCCGCCGCGTGCGATCATCGTGCCGCTCGCCTCGGCGAGCAGCAGCAGCAGCGCGACCGAGGCGAGCAGGTAATAGCGCGGGTGGCCGGGATTGCCGGCATGGAGCAGCGCGAGCGTGATCGGAAAGGCGGCGATCGCCAGCCAGTAGAGAGCTACGTGGCGCGCACCGATCCGATGCGCGAGCACGACGAGGATCAGCGCGGCGGGCATCAGCCAGAGCGAGACGATCGGCCAGCCGATCGTGTAGCCGAGCATCTCGACGATCGCGTGGAGGAAGAGGAGGAGCTCGAACGGCTTGTAGTCGCCGAACTGGAAGCCCGTCGGGCTCGCCCAGGCTGCACCGAAGACCAAGGCGAGCACCGCGCCGAGCGCGATCAGCGCGGGCAGGAACAGGACGAGCGTGCGCCGCGCGGCGGGGAACAGGCCGTGCCGTGGGTAGAGCGTGAAGAAGACCCAGCCGATCACCGCGACGCAGCCGAACAGCATCGTCAGCTGCGACAGCGCGCCGAGCGCGAAGCACAACGCCAGCCGGGTCCGCGTCCGTTCGCCGTCTTCGTCGACCAGCCAGCGATCGACCAGCAGGATCGCGAGGAGCAAGGCGAGCGTCATCCCGGCATAGCCGCGCGCCTCCGACCCCATCGTCACGACCATTGGCGAGACCGCGAAGAGCACGGCAGCGATCAGCGCGATGCGGGCGCCGCGCGGACGGAAGATCTCCGCGGCGACGGGGATCGCGATCGTCCCGGTGACGATCGACAGCGCGCGTTGCAGCAAGGGCGGCGCGTCAAAGCCGACGAATTGCAGCCACAGCGAATTGAGATGGTGGTTGTTGTCGTGGTTGATGTTGAGGAAGACGCCGAGCGGCGTTCCCGCCTGGTGCGCGAGTTCGGCCGACCAGGCTTCGTCGAGCCACAAGCCGCCGGTCGCGGCCGCGATCCGCAAGGCCAGGCCGAGCAGGACGATCGCGGTGAGAAGAAAAGAGAAACGTCGCTGAACCAAAGCCTGCCCCCGATCGGGCGGGTCTAGCAACGCGGTGTTGCGCGATGGTTAACGCGCTATCGCACGTACGAATCGAT
The DNA here is from genome assembly GCA_943367995.1 of Bordetella parapertussis. Lineage (GTDB taxonomy): Bacteria > Pseudomonadota > Alphaproteobacteria > Sphingomonadales > Sphingomonadaceae > Sphingomonas. Next base: position 204,158 of record CALRKL020000001.1, read on the forward strand.
CAGTGCGCCGACATAGTCGGGATCGCGCCCGGTCAGCTCGGGCGCGGGTTGGGCGCGGCTGCCATTGTCGAGCGTGCTGCCATAGACGAAGCCATAGGTCGGATAGACCGTGCTGCCGAGGCCATCCATGTCGCGATACCACACCTTGACCGCGCTCCAGTCGCCGCGCGGCGAGACGTCGGTCAGCGTGACGTCCTGCTCGGCATGGCCGCGTTCGCCATTCTGGCGCGACCAATTGGCATGCGTCACCATCACGACGTGGCTGTCGACCACGCGGCTGATCACCGCGACATGGCCGAGCGGCAGGCGCGCGGTGCGTTCGAACACGATCACCGCGCCGGGGCGGGGGATGTCGCCGCGCTGATAGCGCCCGGCGGCCTGGGTCCACCACGTCCAGGCATCGCCATAGATGGCGATCCCCGACGCCGCGCGCGCAAATGGCACGCATTGGCCGACATAGTTGAGCAGCGAGGTCTTTGCACCCGCGGGCACGCCGAGCGGCAGCAGCGCGGCGGCCAGCAGCAAGGGAAGGAAGTTACGCATACAGGCATCCGATACCGGGTGCCCCCCAAACACCGCGTAACGGGAAAGGGTTTAAGCTAAGGTTACCATCGTTCGATCGGGCCGCGCACGATCAAGCGCTTACCCCTTGTTCTGCTGTCGCTTGGCCATGAAGGCGAGGCGTTCGAACAGCATCACGTCCTGCTCGTTCTTGAGCAGCGCGCCGTGCAGCGGCGGGATCGCCTTGGTCGGATCGCGGTTCTGCAGCACGTCGAGCGGCATGTCCTCGTGGAGCAGCAGCTTGAGCCAGTCGAGCAACTCGCTCGTGCTCGGCTTCTTCTTGAGGCCGGGCACGTCGCGCACGTCGTAGAAGATGTCCATCGCGCGATTGACGAGGATCTTCTGGATGCCGGGGAAGTGGACGTCGACGATCGCCTGCATCGTCGCGCGGTCGGGAAACTTGATGTAGTGGAAGAAGCAGCGGCGCAGGAAGGCGTCGGGCAGTTCCTTCTCGTTGTTGCTGGTGATGATGACGATCGGGCGCTCGACCGCGCGAACGGTCTCCTTGGTCTCGTAGACATGGAATTCCATGCGATCGAGTTCCTGCAACAGATCGTTGGGGAATTCGATATCGGCCTTGTCGATCTCGTCGATCAGCAGGACGGGGGGCGTGTCGCGGGTGAAGGCTTCCCACAATTTGCCGCGGCGGATGTAGTTCGCGATGTCATGCACCCGCTCGTCGCCGAGCTGGCCGTCGCGAAGGCGCGCGACCGCGTCATATTCGTAGAGGCCCTGCTGCGCCTTGGTGGTCGATTTGATGTTCCACTCGATCAGCTCGGCGCCCAGCGCCTTGGCGATCTCATAGGCGAGCACGGTCTTGCCGGTGCCGGGCTCGCCCTTGACCAGCAGCGGGCGGCGCAGCGTGACGGCGGCGTTGACCGCGACCTTGAGGTCGTCGGTCGCGACATAGCCCTGTGTGCCCTCGAAACGCTTCATCGCTGCAATCCCGTTTCATTTGAATACCGGGTACGGCGATAGAGGGAAACCGCAGTGCAGTGCAAGCCGCGGCTAGAGCCGATCGCGGGCGATCGCGCGCGCCTCGATCACGTCGCACAGGCCGCGATGCTGCGCGAAGGTCTGTTGCGCACCGAAGGCCATCGCCCGCCGGACCGCAGCGCTGGCCGCATGCCCCGCCGCAATCGTCTCGGTTTCGGCCAGATCGGGGAGTCGCGACGCGGCAATCGCCGGGCCGGCACGCAGCGCTGCCGTATCGAGGATCGTGCGAAACGCGTGCCAGTCGATCACCAGCGCGAGCGCCGCTCCGGTCGAACACCCGGCGCGATCCGAGCGCGCGAGCATGTCGAAGGTATGGCGCAGGGCGGCGAACGCGGCATCGCTCTCGGCCTGGCCGGGGGTCGAGGGCAACGGCCCGACCGCAGCGGTGAGATGCGCGAGATAGCTGCGCTCGAGCTGGAACGCGTCCGCCGCGGCGGCGATCCAGCGGGCGTCGAGCTCGCCGACGCTGCGCCGCGCGGCCTCTTCGAACACATCGTTGAGCCGCCCGTGCACCGAACAGAGCGCATGAACGGCATCGGCCAGATCGCGCCCGGCGGCGCCCGGCAGGGCCAGGCGGCGGAGCAGCGCGTGCCCGGCAATCCCGTCCTCGATCGCCAGCGCGGCGAAGGAGCCTGCGTCTGCCGCGGTCGTGGAATGAGTCGATGCGATCGCCATGAGCTCCCTATTATCCCTCTTGACCCGATCCGAATGGTGGCACGGGATTTGTTGGCTGCGAGGAGTGAACCCAAGGGATATACCGAACCGCGTAAAGAGCTGGTGTAGAGCGAGTTAAGGGTACTTAAACTAGATCACTGATTTGCCTCGGCGAAAGCAGGATCGCCGCAACGCCGCCGACGCCGCCACCGCGGCGGATCGGCGCGAGGCCGATCCGCGCCATGCGGGGTGCGCCGGGCGCACCGAGCAGGGTGCAATCGACTGCCGTGGCGGATCCACCCTGAGCGATTTGGTCGAACGCGTGGTCGAAGGCGGGACGCGTGGCGTCATCGAGCAGTGCGCGCAAGCAGCCTTGCGACAGTGCGCTCGGATCGAAGTCGAGGGTCGCGCCGAACAGCGCGCTCGATCCGGCGAAGCTCCCGTCCAGCGCAAGCGTGACGCGCGCCACTCCGGCGGCATCGAGCGCCGCGAGCCAGGCGGAATCGGTCGCTTGGAGATCGCGCGTGGCACGGTCGCTCGTCACATCGTTTGCGATGACGGCGACGCCGCGGCCGGCAGGCTCGATCGTCAGCGACAGGCTGCGCCCCTCGCGCGCGGCCGACGCGGTTTCGAGCCTGTCGCCAACGCCCCATTCGATGACGTGCCGGATCGCGGCGGTGAGCGCGGCGCGCAGCGGTGCGGGGACGATCGCGTCGATGGGGGCTCCCGAACGGGCGAGCGGACCGAAATACGCCCGGGCGGCGCGGCTCGAGGCCAGGATCGCGCCTTGCGGATCGACCACGAGCACCAGATCGCCGATCGCATCGAGCAGCGGGCTCGCATCGATGACCGCCATGGGCGCCGGGGCGGGGGGTTGCGCCGCGCACAGTGCATCCATCGTCGCGATCGACGTCAGCACCAGCCGCGGTCGCCCGCGGTGCAGGATGTAGAGCGGGGCCCGCGCCGCGCGCTCCTGCCAGACCCCGAAATGGCGCACGAGCTCGGAGGCGGTGACGAGCTGGTCGGCCGGAAGCGGGGGGTAAGGCGTCATCCCGCGATGGGTACGGGACCCGGTCGCCAGTGTCACAAGGCCCCGCCGAAACGGACCAATCTTGCCGCGGTTTTGCGAAGATGGGCATTACGCAAAACCCGCAATTCCCGCGAAACAGCGGGTATCCGGTGGCTTGGCCGGGCGCAGCGATGGCCGGGCGCCATCGCTGCGCGTCGGGCTTATTGGTCGAGGAAGGAGCGCATCTTGCGGCTGCGGCTCGGATGCTTGAGCTTGCGCAGCGCCTTCGCTTCGATCTGGCGAATACGCTCGCGCGTGACGCTGAACTGCTGGCCGACTTCCTCGAGCGTGTGGTCGGTGTTCATCCCGATGCCGAAGCGCATGCGCAGCACGCGCTCCTCGCGCGGGGTGAGCGACGCCAGAACCCGCGTGACGGTTTCCTTGAGGTTGGCCTGGATCGCGGCGTCGACCGGGATGATCGCGTTCTTGTCCTCGATGAAATCGCCGAGATGCGAATCCTCCTCGTCGCCGATCGGCGTTTCGAGAGAGATCGGCTCCTTGGCGATCTTCATCACCTTGCGGACCTTCTCGAGCGGCATCGAGAGACGCTCGGCCATTTCCTCGGGCGTGGGCTCGCGGCCCTGCTCGTGGAGGAACTGGCGGCTGGTGCGGACCAGCTTGTTGATCGTCTCGATCATGTGCACCGGGATACGGATGGTGCGCGCCTGATCGGCGATCGAGCGCGTGATCGCCTGACGGATCCACCACGTCGCATAGGTCGAGAATTTGTAGCCGCGGCGATATTCGAACTTATCGACCGCCTTCATCAGGCCGATATTGCCCTCCTGGATGAGATCGAGGAACTGCAGGCCGCGGTTGGTGTATTTCTTGGCGATCGAGATGACGAGCCGCAGGTTCGCCTCGACCATTTCCTTCTTGGCGATCCGCGCCTCGCGCTCGCCCTTCTGGACCATGTTGACGATGCGGCGGAACTCGGTGAGCGCCATGCCGGTGGCCTGGCTGATCTCCGAAATCTCGGTGCGGATCCGGTCGGCGGCGTCGCTCTCGTTGGTGACGAAGGCGGTCCACTTCTTGTCGATCTTGGCGACCGACGACAGGAACTGCTCGTCGAGCTCGTGGCCGATATAGCGATCGAGGAAGTCCTTGCGCGGCACCTTGTGGCGCTCGGCGAGGCGCAGCATCTGGCCGCCCAGCGCGGTCAGGCGCCGGTTGAAGGCATAAAGCTGGTCGACCAAATATTCGATCTTGGCGTTGTGGAACTGGACGCTCTCGACCTCGGCCGTGAGCTCCTCGCGCAGCTTGTGATACTTCTTCTCGTCGCCGCTCGACAGCTCGCCGCCGCCCGCCATCGCGTCGAGCCGCGATTGCTGGATCTTGGAGAACTTCTTGTAGAGCGCGGTGATGTTGGCGAAGCGTTCGAGCGCGATGGGTTTCAGCTGCTCTTCCATCTGCGCGAGGCTGAGCGTGTTGTCCTCTTCCTCGTCGTCGGAAGCGCGCGGGGTGCGGCGCTCGCCATCCTCGTCCTCGTCGACCGACGGCTCTTCGGGCTCGGCCTCTTCCTTGAACGACGGGCCGGCGGTCTTCTCGCTGATCTCGCCGCTCGCGTCGCTGTCGTCGTCGGTGAGCGATTCGGGCGCCGGGTCCTTCGACAGCATCGCGTCGAGATCCATGATCTCGCGCAGCTGCATCGTGCCCTCGTTGAGCGCGGTCGACCAGTCGATGATCGCGTTGAAGGTGATCGGCGATTCGCACAGACCGAGGATCATCGTGTCGCGGCCGGCCTCGATCCGCTTGGCGATGGCGATTTCGCCCTCGCGGCTGAGCAGTTCGACCGCGCCCATCTCGCGCAGGTACATCCGCACCGGATCGTCGGTGCGATCGATGACTTCCTTCTTCTTGACGTCGAGCGCGGGGCCGGCGTCCTCGCCCGGCTCGGCCGTCTCGGCATCGTCCTCGTCGTCCTGCTTGGGGCTCTCGTCGCCTTCTTCGCCCTGCTCGTCATTCTCGACGATGTTGATGCCCATTTCGGACAAAGCGGCGCTGATGTCCTCGATCTGGTCGGACGACATCTCGCCTTGCGGCAGGGCCTCGTTGAGCTGCTCGTAGGTGATGTAGCCACGCTTCTTGGCGCGCGCGATCACCTTCTTGATCGACGCATCGTTCAAATCGATCAGCGGCGCATCGCTACCCTCGGTGGTTTCACCGACATCCGCCATATCCGTCTTCGCCATCAACTGCCCTCAGCAAAAGCCCTGGCATCCTCGTTCGACTGCACCAGATTGGCGAGTCGCGCGTCCAGAGCCTGTTGTTCCTTCACGAGCGACACTTGCCGCTCGAACGCCTCATCCGAATAATCGGTCTGCATCATCGCCGTCGCCTCGGCCAGAGCCGCGTCCACTTCAGGCCGCGCCACCAGGATCGCGATCGCCTCATCGAGCTCCTCGCGTGCCCTGGCGGGCTCGGCATCTCTTTGGGTGAACGAACACATGAGTTGGTCGGCCCGCAACAGATCGTGCGCGATTATATCAAATCCAGATGTCGCCAATATGGTAAGAAGCCGCTCACTATCAAGCGTCTGTTCTTCGACGGCGGCATCTATCATCGCATCGAGCAGGTGCGAGAGGCGATGATCGGTGATGGTGAGGCGGCTGAGCTCGCCGATATGGCGGCCGATTTCGGACGGATGGCGGAGCAATCCGATCAGCACGGGCTTGGTCAGCACGCCGTCCATGCCGCGCGCGTGGATGCCCTTGGCGCCGTCGCCGACCGGGCCGGGGGCGGGCTTCCACGGCTGGTTGCCCTTGCGCCCGCCGCCTTGCGGGCGGGGGACGAACGGCGCGCGGGGCGGGCGGGCGTTGAGCGCGTCGGTGCGGCGGCGGAACTCGGCGATATATTCCGACTTCACGTTCGCATCGGCGATCGTGTTGGCGATTTCGGTCAGGCGTTGCTTGAGGCCGGCGCGCTGCTCGGGGGTGGCGAGCGGTTCGGCGGCGAATTCGCTCGCCCACAGCCGGTCGACGAGCGGCTCGGGGTTGGCGAGCAGCGCCTCGAGCGCGCCGGGGCCCTTGGTGCGGACGAGATCATCGGGGTCGACGCCCGGCGGGAGCGTGACGAAGGCGAGGCTGCGGCCCGGCTGGAGCAGCGGAGTCGCACGGTGCGCGGCGCGGATCGCGGCCTTCTGCCCGGCGCTGTCACCATCGAAGCACAGGATCGGGACTTCGGCGAGCCGCCACAGCCGCTCGAGCTGCGCTTCGGTGAGCGCGGTGCCGAGCGGGGCGACCGCCTCGCGGAACCCCGCCTGGGCGAGCGCGATGACGTCCATATAGCCCTCGACCACCAACACGCGGCCGGTCTTGCGCGTGGCGGGGGCGGCCTTGTCGAGATTGTAGAGCGTGCGGCCCTTGTCGAAGAGCGGGGTCTCGGGCGAGTTGAGATATTTGGGCTCGCCATCCCCGATGATGCGTCCGCCGAACGCGATCGTGCGGCCGCGCGGGTCGCGGATCGGGATCATCAGGCGGCCGCGGAAGCGATCGTACGGGGTCTTCTCCTCGACCTTGATGAGCAGGCCGGCTTCGACCAGCAGCGGGTCGCCATAGTCCTTCAGCGCGCCCTTCAGCGCGCTCCGCGAATCGGGGGCGAAGCCGAGCCCGAACTCGCGCGCGGTCTCGGGCTTGATGCCGCGCTTGGTAAGGATGTCGCGCGCGTTAGCGCCGGCGAGGCCGTTGAGCTGGTCGGTGAACCATGTGGCGGCATCGGCACAGGCTTCGTGGAGGCCCTTGGCGGCTTCGGCCTTCTCGGCGGCTTGGCGGTCCATCGCCGGGAGTTCCATCCCGGCGTTTTGCGCGAGCTCCTTGACGGCATCCATGAAGGGCAGGCCGCGCTGATCGGTCATCCAGCGGATCGCGTCGCCGTGTGCGGAGCAGCCGAAGCAATGGTAGAAGCCCTTGTCGTCGTTGACGTAGAACGACGGGGTCTTCTCGTTGTGGAACGGGCAGCACGCGCGCCATTCGCGGCCGGCCTTCTGGAGCTTGGTGGTCTTGCCGACTAGGCCCGACAGCAGGGTGCGGGCGCGGAGTTCGTCGAGGAATTGCGGGGAGAGGGTCATGCGTCTTCACTCCCCTCCCGCTTGCGGGAGGGGTTGGGGGTGGGGCGTGCCGCAAGCGCGTCGCAAATGGCGAACACCACCCCTTCAAGATTGTCCATCACATCGACATTCTGAAACCGTACCACGACAAACCCATGCTCACGCAAAAACGCATCCCGCCGCGCATCGGCATCGATCGAGAGATCGTGACTATACCCGTCGAGTTCCACCACCAGCATCGCCTGCCGGCACAGAAAGTCGCAGATGAACGGCCCGACCGGCATCTGCCGGCTGAACTTCCAGCCGAGCTTGCTGGCGCTCAGCGCGGTCCACAACCGGCGCTCGGCCGGTGTCGCCTGGTTGCGAAGCTGTTGCGCGCGCAGCGTGGGGCGGCGCACGCCTTCGACCGTTCCCACCCCCGGCCCCTCCCGCAAGCGGGAGGGGGGTAGGTTGCGCTCGTGCTGGGCCGGGCGCTCGTCCATCTTACGACAGCGCCGCCTTCACCGCCGCGCTCGCCTTGCTCATGTCGAGCGTCGTCGCATGCCGCGCCTTCAGCTCGGCCATCACGCGGCCCATGTCCTTCATGCCAGTCGCCCCCAGTTCGGCCTTGATCGCCTCGATCGCCGCCGCGGTCGCCGCTTCGTCCATCTGCGTCGGCAGGAAGCGCTCGATCACCGCGACCTCGGCCGCTTCGCCATCGGCCAGTTCCTGGCGCCCGCCTTTCACGAACATCTCGATCGACTCGCGGCGCTGCTTGACCATCTTCTGCAGCACTTCGACCACCAGCGCGTCGTCATCGTCGGGCGCCTTGCCGGTGCGCGCCTCGATGTCGCGATTCTTGATCGCGCTCTGGACCAAGCGCAGCGTGGCGGTGCCTTCCTTGTCGCCGCCCTTCATCGCGGTGATGAGAGCAGCCTTGATGTCGTCGCGAATCATAATCGTTCCTTTGGTGGTCGGCGATCTTAGCGGGTTTCGCGCGCCGCCGCCCCGTTTATCGGATTGACCTTCGCCCGATGCACTTCTAGTCCCCGGCGCTTAGCGAACATCGACAATTTCACGGAGTGCCCGCCGCAATGGCCGACGCCTATCCTACGACCGCGTCCAAGGCTCCTGAAGGCGCCACCGGCGTGCTGGTGCTCTCCAGCGGCGAGGTCGTGTGGGGCCGTGGCTTCGGCGCGGAAGGCGCGGCCGTCGGCGAAGTGTGCTTCCACACCGCGATGACGGGCTATCAGGAGATCATGACCGACCCGAGCTTTGCCGGGCAGATGGTGACCTTCACGTTTCCCCACATCGGCAATGTCGGCGCCAATGCCGACGACGTCGAGGCCGACAATCCGCATGCGCTCGGCATGATTGTGCGCGAGGACGTGACCGGCCCGAGCAACTTCCGCTCGGTCGAGCGGCTCGATGCATGGATGGCGAAGCACGGGCGGATCGGGCTGTCGGGCGTCGATACGCGCGCGCTGACGCGGCGGATCCGTAGCGGCGGCGCGCCGAACGCGGTGATCGCGCATGCGGCGGATGGCGTGTTCGATGTGCCGGCGTTGCTGGCGATGGCGCAGGCGTGGCCGGGGTTGGAGGGGATGGACCTCGCGATCGAAGTGACCACCGCGATGGATTACGGCTGGGCCGGCGGCGTGTGGAATTTGGGGCAGGGCTATGGCGATCCTACTCCCCTCCCTGAAAGGGAGGGGCTGGGGGTGGGTCGGCCCGTGGCGGCCGCCAACCCAGCCCCACACCTACCCACCCCCAACCCCTCCCTAAACAGGGAGGGGAGTGCCAAAAGACCCCACGTCGTCGCAATCGACTACGGCTCGAAGCGCAACATCTTCCGCAACCTCGTCGCCGCCGGTGCCGACGTCTCGGTCGTCCCCGCAGGCGCGAGCTTCGACGAAGTGATGGCGCTCAACCCCGACGGCATCTTCCTGTCGAACGGCCCGGGCGACCCCGCCGCGACCGGCATCTACGCCGTGCCGGTGATCCGCCAGTTGCTCGAAACCGGCAAGCCGCTGTTCGGCATCTGCCTCGGCCATCAGCTGCTCGGCCTCGCGGTCGGCGCGACCACCACCAAGATGTTCCAGGGCCATCGCGGCGCCAACCATCCGGTGCAGCGCCTGAGCGACGGCGCGGTCGAGATCACCTCGATGAACCACGGCTTCGCGGTCGAGCGCGCGAGCCTGCCGGCGAGCGTGCGCGAGACGCACGTCTCGCTGTTCGACGGCTCGAACGCCGGCCTGGAGCTGACCGACCGCCCCGCCTTCAGCGTGCAATACCACCCCGAGGCGAGCCCCGGCCCGCAGGACAGCCTGTATCTGTTCGAGAAGTTCGTTGGGATGCTGGTGTGATCGCAACGGCCGCATTTTCGTATATTGCAAAGGCCTCGCTATGACCCTCCCAGACGTCGATCCCGCCCGGCTCGAAGAAGAATGGAGCGCCGACAAGGAGGTGCTCGCCAGCCTCGCCGAGAATGGCGACCGCTCGGATATCGTCCGCGCCGTGGACGTGAGCTTCCGCGGGTCCGAGCCGGCGCTCGACCGGCTCGAAGAGGATGCCGAGGAACTCGGCTTCGAAGTAATCGAGCGCGAAGAGGATGAGGAGGGCGAGATCAGCCTCTTCCTCGGCTGCGAGCAGACTTCGGACGAAGCCGCGATCCGTGCGCTGACCAAGCGCTGCCTGCAAATCGAACTGATCTACGACGTGGAATATGACGGCTGGGGTTGCACCGCCGAAACCGGACTGATTAGCTGACATGCCAAAACGCACCGACATCAATACCATCCTCGTCATCGGCGCAGGCCCGATCGTCATCGGCCAGGCGTGCGAGTTCGATTATTCGGGCACGCAGGCGATCAAGGCGCTGCGCGAGGAGGGTTACCGCATCGTCCTGGTCAATTCGAACCCGGCGACGATCATGACCGACCCCGAGCTGGTCGGCTGGAGCGAGGCCGAGGGCGCGACCTATATCGAGCCGATCACGCCCGAGATCGTGGCGAAGATCATCGCCAAGGAGGTCGCCGCGCGACCCAACGACGTGATGGCGCTGCTCCCGACGATGGGCGGGCAGACCGCGCTCAACACCGCGCTGGCGCTGTTCAACGACGGCACGCTCGCGAAATACAATGTCGAGATGATCGGCGCCGATGCCGAGGCGATCGACAAGGCCGAGGACCGGCTCAAGTTCAAGGATGCGATGACCAAGATCGGTCTCGAATCCGCGCGCTCGGCGATCGCGCACACCGTCGAGGAAGCGCTCGCCGGGTTGGAGCGCACCGGGCTCCCCGCCATCATCCGGCCGAGCTTCACGATGGGCGGATCGGGCGGCGGCATCGCGTACAATCGCGAGGAGTTCCTCGCGATCGTGCGCAGCGGGCTCGACCTTTCGCCGACCACCGAGGTGCTGATCGAGGAATCGCTGATCGGCTGGAAGGAATATGAGATGGAAGTCGTGCGCGACCGCGCCGACAACGCCATCATCATCTGCTCGATCGAGAATATCGATCCGATGGGCGTCCATACGGGCGACTCGATCACCGTCGCGCCCGCGCTGACGCTGACCGACAAGGAATATCAGATCATGCGCAACGCGAGCATCGCGTGCCTGCGCGAGATCGGCGTCGAGACCGGGGGCTCGAACGTGCAGTTCGCGGTCAACCCCAAGGACGGGCGCCTGATCGTGATCGAGATGAACCCGCGCGTGTCGCGTTCCTCGGCGCTGGCGTCGAAAGCGACCGGCTTCCCGATCGCCAAGGTCGCCGCCAAGCTGGCGGTCGGCTACACGCTCGACGAGATCACCAACGACATTACCGGCGCGACGCCGGCGTCGTTCGAACCGACGATCGATTACGTCGTCACCAAGATCCCGCGCTTCGCGTTCGAGAAGTTCAAGGGCGCCGAAGCCGTGCTGTCGACCGCGATGAAGTCGGTCGGCGAAGTGATGGCGATCGGCCGCAACATCCATGAGAGCCTCCAGAAGGCGCTCCGCGGGCTCGAGACCGGGCTGTCGGGGTTCAACATGGTCGATCGCCTGGCGGGCGCGCCGCGCGGCGAGATCGAGGCGGCGCTGTCGATCGCGACGCCCGACCGGTTGCTCGTCGCGGCGCAGGCGCTGCGCGAGGGCTTTACAGTGGCCGAGGTGCATGCGCTCGCCAAATACGACCCTTGGTTCCTCGAACGCATCGCCGAGATCGTCGCGGCGGAGGAAGAGGTCTGCGCCGATGGCCTGCCGCGCGATGCCGCAGGGATGCGGCGGCTCAAGGCGATGGGCTTCAGCGACAAGCGCCTCGCGTACCTCGCTCTGAAATCCGCGAACCTGCGCGAGCGTGGCACGGCGCGCGGTGGGCTGATCCACGACGTCGTCCAGATGATGACCGGCGGCACGACCGAAGCCGAGGTGCGCGCGGCGCGCCACAAGCTCGGCGTGCGCCCGGTGTTCAAGCGGATCGACACCTGCGCGGCCGAGTTCGACGCCAAGACGCCCTATATGTATTCGACCTACGAAGCGCCGAGCTTCGGCGAGCCCGAATGTGAGAGCCAGCCGACCTCCGCCAAGAAGGTCGTCATCCTCGGCGGCGGTCCGAACCGGATCGGGCAGGGGATCGAGTTCGACTATTGCTGCTGCCACGCGTGCTTCGCGCTGGGTGACGCGGGCTATGAGACGATCATGGTCAACTGCAACCCCGAGACGGTGTCGACCGATTACGACACCTCCGACCGCCTCTATTTCGAGCCGCTGACCGCCGAGGACGTGCTCGAAATCCTGCATGTCGAGATGTCGAACGGCACGCTCCACGGCGTGATCGTCCAGTTCGGTGGGCAGACCCCGCTCAACCTTGCACAGGCGTTGCAGGATGCCGGGATCCCGATCCTCGGCACCAGCCCCGACGCGATCGATCTCGCCGAGGACCGCGAGCGGTTCGCAGCGCTCGTCAACAAGCTCGGCCTGCTCCAGCCGGCCAACGGCCTCGCGCGCAGCCGCGAGGAGGCGATCGTCGCTGCCGAGCGGATCGGCTATCCCGTGCTGATGCGCCCGAGCTACGTGCTCGGCGGCCGCGCGATGGAGATCGTCGACGGGCGTCCGCAGCTCGAGGAATATATCCAGACTGCGGTGCAAGTGTCTGGTGAATCGCCCGTTCTCATCGATCAATATCTGCGCGATGCGATCGAGGTCGATGTCGACGCGATTTCCGACGGCACCGACGTGACCGTGGCGGGCGTGCTCCAGCATATCGAGGAAGCCGGCGTCCATTCGGGCGACAGCGCCTGCTCGATCCCGCCGTATTCGCTTTCCGACGAAATCATCGCCGAGATCGAGCGGCAGACCGTCGCGCTCGCCAAGGCGCTGTCGGTGGTCGGGCTGATGAACATCCAGTTCGCGGTCAAGGACGGGCTGGTCTATCTGATCGAGGTCAATCCGCGCGCCTCGCGCACCGTGCCGTTCGTGGCGAAGGCGATCGGCGCGCCGATCGCCAAGATCGCCGCGCGCGTGATGGCGGGCGAGAAGCTCGCCGACCTGCCCAAGGTCGACCGCCACATCGATTATTATGCGGTCAAGGAAGCGGTGTTCCCGTTCAACCGCTTCCCCGGGGTCGACCCGGTGCTCTCGCCCGAGATGAAGAGCACGGGCGAAGTGATGGGAATCGATCCCGATTTCACGCTCGCCTTCGCCAAGTCGCAATTGGGGGCGGGGACCGTGCTGCCCAAGAGCGGCGCGCTGTTCGTCAGCGTCAAGGACAGCGACAAGCCGGTCATCCTGCCGGGCGTGCGTGCGCTGGCCGGGCACGGCTTCACGATCGTCGCGACCGGCGGGACGGCGGATTACCTGACCGAGCACGGCGTCACCGTCGAGCGCGTCAACAAGGTGGCGCAGGGCCGGCCGCACATCGTCGACCGGATCAAGGATGGCGGGATCGACCTCATCTTCAACACCACCGAAGGCTGGCAGAGCCTCAAGGACAGCTCGCCGATCCGCGGCTCGGCGCTCGCGCAGAAGATTCCGTACTTCACCACCGCCCCGGCGAGCGTCGAGGCGGCACAGGCAATTGTCGCGCTTTCGACACGCAGCCTTGAAGTACGCCCGCTGCAATCCTATTATTCGCACTCGCACAAGTAATTCCCCACATCATAACATCGTGCGGGCGGGCCCAGGGCGGGTCGGCCAACCGGGGAATTTTGAAGACGAAGGACGAAGAGGGATGGCTACCGTCGAAAAGATGCCGATGCTGCAAGAGGGTCATGACCGGCTCAATGCGGATCTGAAACGGCTTAAGGCGGAGCGTCCGACCATCGTCGACGCGATCGAGGAAGCGCGTGCGCATGGCGATCTCTCGGAGAATGCCGAATATCACGCCGCCAAGGAACGCCAGGGCCAGATCGAAGCCTCGATCAGCGACATCGAGGACAAGCTCGCGCGCGCGCAGGTGATCGATCCCAAGGATCTGTCGGGCGACAAGGTGGTGTTCGGCGCGACCGTGACGCTGCTCGACGAGGACGACAAGCCGGTCAAATATCAGATCGTCGGCCAGACCGAGGCCGACGCCAAGGGCGGCCGGATCTCGTACAATTCGCCGCTCGGCCGCGCGCTGATCGGGCGCAAGCTCGAGGACGAGGTCGAAGTGACCGTGCCGTCGGGCGACCGCTATTACGTCGTCTCGAAGATCGAATTCATCTGAGGCAAGGGGCGCGGTCGAAAGACCGCGCCTTTCTTCGTCACCCCAGCCCTGTGCCGGGGCCTACCGTCCCGCGTGCGCATCGGCGGCGGCATGAACGGCACGGTGGACCCCGGCACAGGGCCGGGGTGACGGCGTTGGCGTGTTAAGCGGCGCCCGGCGCGAGCAGATCGGGCTGCAGCAGGCGGTGCAGATGCACCACGACATACTTCATCTCGGCATCGTCGACCGTGCGCTGCGCAGCGGCGCGCCACGCCTTCTCGGCGCTGGCGTAATCCGGAAACACCCCGACGATGTCGATCGACGACAGATCGTCGAAATCGAGCGTGCGCGGATCGGAGACGCGGCCGCCGAAGACGAGGTGGAGCTTGCTCATGTGCGGTTTCCCGAAATAAAAAGGCGTGGTTCGCGACCTCCTAGTCGCGAACCACGCCTTCGGGAACCGCGAAGCCCGCGATTATTCGGTAACCGGCGCCTTTTTCGCCGTCGCCTTGTCGTTCGCGGCGGTCAACGCCGCGACGCCGGCGGTCGAGACCGCCTGCAACACGCCTTCGAGGATCCGCGACACCTGGCTGCGCGCCGAGTCGCGCGACAGGCCGAGCACGCCGAGCTCCGACTTGGCGGTGTCCTTCGCCGCATCGATCGCGCCGAGCGCGGTGTCGCTCAAGCGCTGGCCAACCGGCGCGAGCAGGCGCGCCTCCTGGTCGGTGCGCGGCACGAAGGCTGCGGCGACCGCACCAAGCGCGATCCCGCCGACCAGCGCCGAGATCGGATTGGCCTCGATGCCGCTCGCTGCCCTGCCGGCAAAACCGCGCAGCGAATCGCCGGTCGTTTCGACCGCCTCGCTTGCGGTTTTGCGCAGATCGTGCGCGGTTCTGGTTGCTGCTTGCTTGGCGTGTGAGAGCGTGTCGTTCATCACTGGGATCCTCTTCGTCATTGGAGCTGAGGCTGCTAACTCTCGGAATTAGAACCAGTTGCGCGCCGAATGAGCTTTGCGATCGGTCCGCGTGCCAGGAACAGGCCGAGCAGCCCAACGCCGATCCCGACCGGCACCGGCTGCCGCTTGGCGGTATCGACCGCGACCGCGACGGCTTCCTTGCCGCGTTCCTTGATCGTCTCCGCGACGTCCTGCGCCATCGTCTGCGGGCTGGCCTTGTGCTGCAGGGCGCCGATCGTCGCCGACAGCCGCGCGCGCGCCGCATCGGCGCGGGCTTGCGCCACGGCCACCTTGGGGTCGAGTTCGGTGGTCATGCCAGGGTCTCCGCCGCCGGGAACATGCGCTTGAAATGGCGCGTCGCGAGAAAACCGCAAAGCGCCGCCAGCACCAGCAGCGTGCCCGCAACGATCGCCGTCGCAACGATCGGTCCGAGCATCGGCGTAAGGATCATCAGCAGGCCGACGACCAGGGCAATGAGCCCGAGCAGGCCGAGCGATGCCGCGCCGAGCAGCAGGACGACGCCACTCTTGGCCTGATCGACCTTGGCGCCAAGCTTGGCCTTTTGCAGATCGATCTCGCTCCGCGCGACGGTCTGCGCTTCGCTGATCGCGCGCGAGAGCAGGGTGGGGATGCTGTCATCCGCCACCAGCCTTTGCCTCAAAAAATCGGTCATCGGTGCCCCCGGGAAGTTGCGATCAGGCCTTGTCGGCGCGGTCGGCCGCGAGGCCCGACTGCAACAGCCGCACGAGCACGAAACCGAGCGCGGCGGCGGTGCCGATCGCGATCGCCGGGCTCTTCTGGACGAAGTCGCGCGCATCCTCGATCAGATCGTCGAGCTGCTTCGCCTTCAGGCCTTCCGAGAAATCCGACACCTTGCCGGCGGCGGTGCGGGCGTATTGGCCGTACTGCTCGCCGAGCTTCTCGTCGACCGTACCGGCCGCGTCGTTGATCAGCTTGACGACCTCGTCGAGCGCACCGCCGGCGCGCGCCTTGCCGTCCTCGGCATAGCTGCGCGCACGATCGACCGCTTCCTTGCCAAGCTTGGAGGCGCTGTCCTTGATCAACTGCGATGCGGTCGCGGTGGCCTTAACCGTTTCATCGGTCGCGGCCTTCGCGGCGTCGGCTGCGGCATTGATATGGTCGTTGGTGGTGGAATCGGGGGTGGTAGCCATGACAAGCGCCCTTCGTTGGAATATCGAAACAATATAACCGGCCAGCGCATCCGGCGGTTCCATCGCATCCGCGCGAATTGCCGCCGCGACGTTAAGCCGATAGAGGCACGCGCGAACCGCTCGTCCATATCGTTAGAAGGATCGTTCCGTGACCGCAATCATCGACATTCATGCCCGCACGATCCTCGACAGTCGCGGCAATCCGACCGTCGAAGTCGATGTCATGCTCGAGGACGGCAGCTTCGGCCGCGCCGCCGTCCCGTCGGGCGCCTCGACCGGCGCGCACGAAGCGGTCGAAAAACGCGACGGCGACAAGAGCCGGTGGGGCGGCAAGGGCGTCGAGGACGCGATCGACGGCGTCAATGGCGAGATTGCCGACGCGGTGATGGGCCTCGAGGCCGAGGACCAGCGCGAGATCGACCAAGTGATGATCGAGCTCGACGGCACCGAGAACAAGAGCCGGCTCGGCGCGAACGCGATCCTCGGTGTGAGCCTCGCGGTCGCCAAGGCGGCGGCGGACGCGCGGACCCTGCCGCTGTATCGCTATGTCGGTGGCGTCTCGGCGCATGTCCTGCCGGTGCCGATGATGAACATCATCAACGGCGGCGAGCATGCCGACAATCCGATCGACTTCCAGGAATTCATGATCGTCCCGGTCGGCGCGACCTCGATGATCGAGGCGGTGCGCTGCGGGTCGGAGATCTTCCACACGCTCAAGAAGGCGCTGCACGACAAGGGTCTGGCGACCTCGGTCGGCGACGAGGGTGGCTTTGCCCCCAACATCGCCTCGACCGACGAGGCGATCGAATTCATCCTGCGCTCGATCGAGACCGCGGGCTACACGCCAGGCGACGACGTGATGCTCGCGCTCGATTGCGCTGCCACCGAATTCTACAAGAACGGGAAATATGAGATCTCCGGCGAGGGCAAGAGCCTGTCGAGCCATGAAATGGCCGAATATCTCGCCGACCTGACGCGCCGCTACCCGATTTTTTCGATCGAGGACGGCATGGGCGAGGACGATTGGGAGGGCTGGAAGGCGCTCACCGACATGGTCGGCGAGCATGTCCAGCTGGTCGGTGACGACCTGTTCGTGACCAATCCGAAGCGGTTGAAGCAGGGCATCGAGAGCCGCACGGCGAACTCGCTGCTCGTCAAGGTGAACCAGATCGGTACGCTCACCGAAACGCTCGAAGCCGTTTCGATGGCGCAACGGGCGGGCTATACCGCGGTCATGTCGCACCGCTCGGGCGAGACCGAGGACTCGACGATCGCCGATCTGGCTGTCGCGACCAATTGCGGGCAGATCAAGACGGGCAGCCTTGCACGCTCCGACCGGCTCGCGAAATACAACCAGCTGATCCGCATCGAAGAGGAGCTGGAAGGCGCCGGGCTCTATGCCGGACGCTCCATCCTTCGTGTTTAACCTAGAGTAAATACGGGCTTGATCCACGAGTCGCGATGAGTCAGAGTCGCGCTCGTGGTCAAGAAACGCTCAACCCTTCGTCCGATGCTGCGCCGCGCGATCGCGCCGGCGGCGCTGCTGATCGTCGGCGTCTTTTTCGGGGGCTATGCGATCTTCGGCCCGAACGGCGCGCTGGCCTATGGCGATATCGAGCGGCAGCTTGCGGTGCGCCAGCGCCAACTGGCGATGCTCGACCGCAACCGCACCGAATTGAAAAACCGCGTCGAGCTGCTCGACCCGCGGCATGCCGATCCCGATCTGGTTGACGAGCTTGCGCGCAAGGATCTGGGCGTGGCGCATCAGGATGAAGTGATCGTCCCGCTGGAAAAGTAGCGCTGCCCAAGAGCCTCCCCCCTTCAGGGGAGGGGTTGGGGTGGGGCTGTAACTGGCGCTCTCTGCGAGGCTCGCCCCACCCCCAACCCCTCCCCTAAAGGGGAGGGGCGAAGAAGGTTACTTCCCCAAAAACGTCAGCAGGTCATTCGTAAAGCGATCGCTCTCGGTAATCGTCAGGCCATGCGGTGCGCCGTCATATTCGACCAGCTGCGACCCCGAAATGCCCTTGGCCGCCTCGCGCCCGGTCGCGTCGATCGGGACGGTCTGGTCGCTCGTCCCGTGGACGATCAGCGTCGGCACGCGAAACGCGGGCAGATCGCCGCGGAAGTCGGTGTGGCCGAACGATTCCGCGCAGGCGAGGATCGGCTTGAGCCCGGCGAGGTTGGTCTGCCCCCACGCCCAGTCGACCGTCTCGCTGCTGACCGGCGACGAGATGAAACCGACGCCGAGGAACTGCTTGAGGAAGGTCTGGAAGAAGCCGTAGCGATCCTTCTTGATCCCTTCACCGATGCTGGCAAGTTGCTCCTCAGGAACGCCGTTGGGGTTGTCGTCGGTCTTGAGCATATATGGGACCACCGAAGCGATCAGCCCCGCTGCAACGACGCCCTTGCCCTCATGGCGGCTCATGTAGCGCGCGACCTCGCCGCCGCCCATCGAGAAGCCGACCAGCGTCGCGTCCTCGGTCGCGCCGGTCTGCTCGAGCACTTCGGCGAGATCGTCGGTCAGCGTGTCGTAATCATAGCCGCTCCACGGCTGGCTCGAGCGGCCGAAGCCGCGGCGGTCATAGGCGATCGCGCGGAAACCGGCGTCGGCGAGCGCCATCGCCTGTGCGTCCCAGCTGTCCGAGCTCAGCGGCCAGCCGTGGATCAGCACGACCGGACGACCGCTGCCCCAATCCTTGACGTAGAGGTCGGTGCCATCGCGGGTCTTGATATACGGCATGAAGCGCTCCTTTGGATCTCGCAAGGTTCAACGATGCCGGGCGCGCGGCGTTCCCCGGGGGGTGGCGTGATCGGTCACAAGCTGCCAGCTTCGCGCCGACACCGAATCAAAGGACGAGTATGCGCAAAGTGTTGCTGGCGGGGATTGCGGGGCTGTCGCTGATGTCGTGTTCGGCACAGTCGGCCGAGCCCAAAGGCACGATGGCGCCGCTCGCCACCTTGCCGACCACCGACTGGAAGAGCTTTCGCGACACTTTCATCGAGGATTGGTTCAAGATCTCGCCCGCCGATGCGGTCTATCAGGGTCGGCACGATTTCGATGGCGGCCTTGGCGACTGGACGCCGGGCGGGCTCAAGCGGCAGGGCGATTTCTTCCGCGAGGCGATCGCCAAGGCGAAGGCGTTCGACGCGACCAAGCTGAGCAGGGACGAGGCGTTCGAGCGCGACTATCTGGTCGTGGTCGCGTCGGGCAAACTGTTCTGGCTCGAGGATGCCGATTTCCCGCACAGGAACCCGGCCTGGTACGTCAATGCCGGCCTCGACCCCAACGTCTATATCGCGCGGCACTATACCGATGCGCCGACGCGGATGCGCGCGATGGTTGGCTTCCTGCGCAAGATTCCCGACGCGACCGCGCAGATCAAGGCCAATCTCAAGACGCCGATGCCGCTGAGCTACGTCAATTATGGCGTCGCGGCGTTCAACGGTTTCGGCGACTATTACACCGGCGACGCCAAGAAGGCGTTCGCCGACGTCAAGAGCCCCGCGCTGCAGGAAGAGTTCGACAAGGCTGCGGCGGCGGCATCGAAGGCGATGCACAATCTCGGCGCCTGGGTCGAAAGCCAGCGCGGCACCGCAACGCAGGATTTCGCGCTCGGGCCCGACCGCTTTTCGCGGATGCTCAAGCAGACCGAGGGCGTCGACGTGCCGCTCGCCACGCTCGAGGCGGCGGGCAAGGCCGATCTGGCGCGCAACCAGAAGGCGCTGGCCGAGGCTTGCGCGACCTATGCGCCCGGCGCGACGATCCCGGCGTGTATGGCCAAGATGAACGCCAACAAGCCCGCCAACAACGATCCCGTCGCCGAGGCGCGCAAGCAGATTCCCGAGTTGCGGGCGTTCGTCACCGCCAATCAGATCGTGACGATCCCCGATCAGGAGCAGGCGCTGGTCGAGGAGAGCCCGCCCTATAACCGCCAGAACAGCGCCTATATCGATCCGCCCGGGCCGTTCGAGAAGGGCATTCCCTCGGTCTATTACATCTCGCCGCCCGATCCGGCGTGGAGCAAGGCCGAGCAGGAGGGCTTCATCCCCGGCAAGATGGACCTGCTGTTCACCACGGTGCACGAGGTGATGCCGGGGCATTTCCTGCAGTTCCGCCACGCCAATGCCTCGCCGTCGATCTTCGGGCGGCTGTTCGTCGGCTATGCCTTTGCCGAAGGGTGGGCGCATTATGCCGAAGAGATGATGTGGGAGGCCGGGCTCCATAAGGGCGATGCCGAGACGCATATCGGCCAGCTGTCCAACGCGTTGCTGCGCAACTGCCGCTATCTCTCGGCGATCGGGATGCACACCGGCACGATGACGCAGGCCGATTCGCTGAAGATGTTCCAGGAGCAATGCTATCAGGAAGTCGGCAACGCCAAGCAGCAGTCGGCGCGGGGCACCTATGATCCGGCCTATCTCAACTACACCATGGGCAAGCTGATGATCCGCAAGCTGCGCGCCGACTGGACCGCGACGCACGGCGGGCGCGCGAGCTGGAAGGCGTTCCACGACCAGTTCCTGCGCTATGGCGGCCCGCCGATCCCGCTGGTGCGCCAGGCGATGCTCGGCGGCGACGGCAAGGCGGTCTTCTGAGTACGGCAACGCGGCGGTGGCGGAACACCGTCACCCCGGACTTGATCCGGGGTCCATGCGAGTCGGTCTGACGGCTGCTCCGCTGAGGTGTCTCGCCTGGATGCCGGATCAAGTCCGGCATGACAGGCGGGCTCAACGCGCCTGTTTGAGCGTCGGGACTTCGTCCGCCACTTCCGCCGCCTGCGGATTGCGGATCGACGGCCGCAGCCGCGCGACGCTGCACAGCCCGGCAATCGCGGCGAGCCCGACCGCCACCAGCGGCGGCACCGCCCCTTCGCCGACCCCGAGCGCGAGCAGCAACGCGACCACCGTCGCGCCCGTCGTCTGGCCGGCGAGCCGCACGGTCGAGACCAGCCCGCCCGCCGCTGCCGCGCGCTCGCGCGGCGCCGAGCCGACCACGAGGCGCGCATTGGGCGGCAGGAAGGTGCCGAACCCCGATCCGCACAGCGCCATCCGCCACGCCACGTCGAAATAGCTCGGATGCGCGGGCAGGAAGGCGAGCAGCAACAGCGCGCAGATCGACACCGCCATTCCGATCCCGCCGAGGATCCCCGCCGGGATACGATCCGACAGGAAGCCCGAGAGCGGCGCGACGACCATGTTGGTCAGCGGCCACGGCGCGATCGCGGCGCCGATCGCCGCCGCGCCGAAGCCGAGCGCGTGCAAGCGAAACGGCGTCGAGATGAGCAGGGTCATCGACGCGGTGAAGGCGACGAACCCGCCGACCGCCGACAAAGCCAGCACCGGCCGCGCGAGCAGGTCGATCGGCAGGATCGGGTCGCTCTCGCCCTTCTCGCGCCGCACGAAGACGTAGCCGATGCCGATCCCGAGCAACACGATCGCCGCCGACACCACCGGGCTGTCGCCATGCACCATCGTCTCGAGCCCGCCGATGATCAGCCCGAACATCGCCGCGCACATCACCGCGCCGATCACGTCGAAGGTCGCGGCGCGCGGCTTGGGGTCGGGGATCGCGCTGCCGAGTGCGAGGCTGGCGAGCGCGAACGGGATCGCGCTGGCGAACACCCACGGCCACGGCGCGATCGACAGGATCAGCCCGCCGATCGTCGGCGCGGCGGCGGCCGCACTCGTCACGACGACCGAGTTGATGCCGAGCCCGCGTCCCAATTGCTTTGCGGGGTAGATCTGCCGGATCAGCGCCGAGGCGACGCTCAGCACGCCTGCCGCGCCGATCGCCTGCACTGCGCGGACGATCAGCAGGAACGGCAGGCTCTTGGCGAAGAAGCACAGCAAGGTCGCGACGGTGAAGACCAGCTGGCCGCCCTGATAGATCCGCTTGAGCCCGACGCGCTCGCCGAGCCCGGCGAACGGCAGCATCAGCATCACCAGCATGACCTGGTAGATCGTGACGACCGAGACCACCGCGCTCTGGTCGACGTGCAGATCGCGCGCGATCGTCGGCAGCGCGACATTGGCGACGCCGCCGTCGATGATCACCAGCGCCGAGCCGAACGACATAGCGGCGATCGCGAAATAGCGGCGGGGGAAGGGGAGGCCATCGGTCACAGCACGCTGCCTAGCGATTCGAGCATGAGGGGCAAGCGCGGCATCGGGCCGCGCGCGGGAAGGGCGCGGATCGAACGGATACCGCGCGGCGCGGTTCCCTCAGGACGGAGACCAGCCCGGCGGCGCAAGCTCGAACCCGGCGAAATCGAACGCCGGCGTCAACACGCAGCTGACCAGCGCCCAACCGTCGCGGGCTTCGGCGGATTGCCAGGCGCGTGTCGGCACGATCGCCTGCGGAGTCGTTTCCGAAAGCCGGTGCACGGTGTGATCGATCAGCAAGGTCAGCGGCGCGCCGGCGTGCCAGAACCACATTTCGGTCGCATCGACGCGGTGCCAGTGCGAGCGCTGCCCGGCCTCGAGCAGGAACAGGATCGCCGTCGCGAGCCCTCGCCCGCCATCCGGTGCGGGCTCGCGCAGCGTCTCGCGATACCAGCCGCCTTCGGGATGCGGGGCAAGGTCGAGCTGGGCGATGAGCGGATGGGCCATTCCGCATCCGTAGCGCGGCCCGACGCATTGCGGGGAAACTTTCGGTTTCGCGATCGT
This sequence comes from Bordetella parapertussis, assembly GCA_943367995.1. GTDB lineage: Bacteria > Pseudomonadota > Alphaproteobacteria > Sphingomonadales > Sphingomonadaceae > Sphingomonas. The sequence goes on from CALRKL020000001.1 coordinate 226,923, forward strand.
TGCTTGTTGCAGCGCACCATTTTCGGTACAGCGCTGTCAGAGATAGTCTCAGAAGCGAGTCTGCCATGTCGAACGGCCCCGTTCCCACCGTGTTCGAAGCGATCGTCCGCAAGCGCTGCCTGCGTGCGACCTACAATCGCACCGACATCATGCTCGCGCCGCACATCATCTACACGCGCCATGACGATCTGTTCGTCGACGGCGTCGTGCTCGAACGCGACGGCAAGCCGCCCAAGGAATTAAAACTCGGCACGTTCAAGCTCGCCGGCCTCAACGGCGTCGGCCTGACCGAGCGCAATTTCGATGCGAACCCGCTCTTCGCGGCGAACGATCCGAAATATAGCGATGCCGCGCTGATGGCGGTCGAAGCCTAACGCCCGTGCGCCGCCAGCGTGCGGCGCAGCATTCCGACCAGCGCCAGCGCGGCGATCGCGACCAGCGCGCCGGCGATCATGTCGGCGAGATAGTGGGTCCCCTCGATCGGCGTCGACAGCAGCATCGCGCCGTTGAGCGCGAGGATCGTCCAGCGCAACCGCGCGATCCGCCAGCCCGCCGCGATATACAGCACCGCGCTCACGGTATGGAAGCTCGGCGCCGACACCAGCCCGCGCAGCGTCCCGAGATCGACGACATGCACCGCATGGTCGCGCAACACGGGCAGCAGATCGGCTTCGTACAATCCGCTTTCGGGTAGATACGGCACCGGGCCATGCCACAGCGTCGCGAGTGGCCCGAGCGCGGGAATGAAGCGGAACGCGACGAGCGAGATCACCGCCGCGAGCCAGAAGCTCGCCAGGAAGCTGCGAGCGTCGGCGCGACGCTCGGCCCAGGCATAATGCGCGAGGATTAGCGCGGGCGTGATGAAGATGCTCTGATAGGCAGCAGTGCCGAGCAACTGCAGCGAGCGGTGCGCGGCGACCAGCTGATACCAGGACAGCCAATCGAAATGCAGCGCCTGGTCGATCGCCTGCAGCGCGCCGTCGACCGATCCGCGCGTGTTCGCCGCGAGCGGATAGGTCGACACCGCGCCGAGCAGCCCGACGCCCATGAACAGCCCGACCGACTCGGCGAGGTCGCGCGCGATGCGCTGCGCCGCGGTCGCCGGATCGCGCGCCAATATCCGGATCGCCGCGAGCAGCGCGAACGCGAGGCCGAACAGCACGGTGCTCGACGCCCGCGGATCGATCCCGATCCCGGCGTCGTAGAGCAAGGCGGCGACGCAAGCGACGCTCATCGCGAGCGCGAGCAGCAGCCATCTCCCGGGGATGAGCCCGGTCTGGCGCCGCGGATCGAGCGTGACGGGGGCGGGCAGCGCAAAAGGGGAAGTGGTTGGGATCGACACGGGATACGCCTGATTGCGAAGACGATTTTCCCGATCGTCGCCTGATGGATGGCCCTTGTCGTGGACCGCTACCCGTCATGGCGTGAAGACTTTGTGACGTCCAGATGACATCCGCTATGCGCCCGGCAAATGCGCCGAGGGGAGCCGCGCGTGCCGCGACTCCCCCGGGGACAGATGTTTAGCGGCAGATCGTCACGCGACGATGATGGCGCCATTCGGTGTGGCACCGGCGATGGTTATTCCAGCCGGGGCCGCGCCCACGCCCGTGATCGCGCCAGTTGCGGTCACCGCGGTCGCCACGATGATCATAGCCACGATCGCCGCGCTGATCGTATCCACGGTCGCCGCGATAGTCCTGCGCGGTGGCAGCCGTCGAAGAAACACCAAGGCCTGCAACCATAAGCCCAGCGGCGATCAGATGTGTGAGTTTCATAAACCTGTCCTTTCGGCCCGATGATCGGGCGAGACCTGACCATTACGCGCCAGTACAGCGATGGTTGCTGAACGCGTTGGTCGCCTTAGGTACAGCTTCGCGATCGGTTACAAGATGATGCCGAGCCGCGGCGCGAGCGCGAGCATCGCGGCGTACAGCGCGATCGTCAGCGCACAGCCCAGCCCGAGCGCCGGCCAGAAGCCCACGCCTGCGCGCAACAGCACGGGGATCACCAGGAACATCGGCAGCGAGGGCAGGATGAACCAGAAGGTCGCCTGGACATGCGCCGCCATGTTGGGGGCGTCGGGCTTTTCGCCCCACAGCCACATCATGCCGAGCACCGACACCAGCGGCAGCGACGCGATCAGCGCGCCGAAGCCGGGGTAGCGCTTGGCGAGCGTCGAGGCGATCGCGATGAGGATGCCCGAGATGAGGGCTTTGAGGGCGAGGAACAGCATGGAGCGCCTTATGGCGCGCGGGGCGGAGCTATGTCGATTGGTAGGGCGGGGCCTCGCTGAAAAAGTCGCAGCATCGCGCATCGTGTGAGACCGGCTGATCGCGGCCGATCGCACGTCGTGTCGTGCGGGTGCGTCGTATCCGGCGCTAAGCCTCCACCGTCACGAACGAATCCATCACCCGCTTCCGCCCCGCGCTCTCGAAATCGATCTCGAGCTTGTTGCCCTCGATCTCGGCGATCGCGCCATAGCCGAACTTCTGGTGGAACACGCGCATTCCCACGGCGACGTCCGAGCGGCCCTTGTTGCCGAGACTTACCGCCGAGGCGCGCGATTCCTGCACCCGCGACGGCTCACGCGAGAAAGTACGGCTGGTGTAACCACCGCCGGGCTTGGCTGAATCGACTCCGGCCGCGCGCTGCCACCCCGGGCCGCGGCCGGTGCCACGCGCCACGTCGGCGAAGGGGTCGGCGCGTTCCGACCAGTTGGCTCGCCACAGGCTTTCGCCGCCTGCCATGCTCGATTCCGCCTCGATATGCTCGGGCGGGAGCTCGCCGACGAAGCGGCTCGGGATGCTGCTCGTCCATTGGCCGTAGATGCGGCGGTTGGCGGCGTGCAGGATGATCGCGCGACGCCGTGCGCGCGTGATCGCGACATAAGCGAGGCGGCGCTCCTCCTCTAGGCTCTTGGTGCCGCCCTCGTCGAGCGAGCGCTGCGAGGGGAACAGCCCTTCCTCCCAGCCGACCAGGAACACCGTGTCGTATTCGAGGCCCTTGGCGGCGTGGATCGTCATGATCGTGACCTTGGGCTCCTCGGCGGCGGCCTCATTGTCCATCACCAGGCTGACGTGTTCGAGGAAGGCGCCGAGCGTCTCATACTCCTCCATCGCGCGGACGAGTTCGGTGAGGTTTTCCAGGCGCCCGGCCGCCTCGACCGATTTCTCGGCCTGGAGCGCGGCGGTGTAGCCGCTTTCGTCGAGGATGATCCGCGCGAGCTCGCCATGCGGCAGCTCGGTGACCTGCGCGCGCCACCGCGCCATGTCGATCACGAGATTGCCGAGCGATTTGCGCGCCGCGCCGCTCAGCTCGTCGGTGTCGAGCAGGCGTGCGGCGGCGGTGACGAGCGGGGCGTTCTGCGCACGCGCGAGCTGGTGGATCTTGGCGACCGCCTTGTCGCCGAGGCCGCGTTTGGGGACGTTGACGATGCGGTCGAAGGCGAGGTCGTCCGCCGGCTGCGCGACGACACGGAGGTACGCGAGCGCATCGCGGATCTCGGCGCGTTCGTAGAAGCGGAAACCCCCGACGATGCGGTAGTTGATGCCGGTCGCGATGAAGCGGTCCTCGAACTCGCGGGTCTGGTGCTGTGCGCGCACCAGGATGGCGATCTCGTCGAGCGACTTGCCGCCGCGTTGCGCGCTGTCGATTTCCTCGCCGACGCGGCGGGCTTCCTCGGGGCCGTCCCATACGCCCAGCACTTTGACCTTCTCGCCCGCGTCGAGCTCGGTCCACAGCTGCTTGCCGAGGCGGCCGCTATTGTTGGCGATGACGCCCGAGGCGGCGCCGAGGATGTGTGGCGTGCTGCGGTAATTCTGCTCGAGCCGGATGATCTTGGCGCCGGGGAAATCCTTTTCGAACTTCAGGATGTTCTCGACCTGCGCGCCGCGCCACGAATAGATCGACTGGTCGTCGTCGCCGACACAGGCGATGTTCTTGCGCTCCTGCGCGAGCAGGCGAAGCCAGAGATACTGGACGCTGTTGGTGTCCTGATACTCGTCGACCATGATGTATTTGAAGCGGCGCTGGTAATCGGCGAGCACGTCGCGATCGCGCTGCAGGATGACGAGCATGTGGAGCAGCAAATCGCCGAAATCGCAGGCGTTGAGCGCGACCAGCCGCGCCTGATAGGCGGCGTACAATTCCTGCCCGCGGCCGTTGGCGTAGAGTTCGCTCTCTCCGGCGTCGATCTGGGCAGGCGTGAGGCCCTTGTTCTTCCAGCCGTCGATCAGCCCGGCGAGCGAGCGCGCCGGCCAGCGCTTCTCGTCGAGATCGGCCGCCTGGATCAGCTGCTTCAGCAGCCGCAGCTGGTCGTCGGTGTCGAGGATCGTGAAATTGCTCTGCAGCCCGACCAGTTCGGCATGGCGGCGCAGCATCTTCGCGCCGATCGCGTGGAAGGTGCCGAGCCACGGCATCCCCTCGACCACGTCGCCGACCAGCATGCCAACGCGGTGGCGCATCTCGCGCGCGGCCTTGTTGGTGAAGGTGACGCTGAGGATCTCGCTCGGCCAGGCTTTCCGCGTGTTGAGCAGATGTGCGAGGCGCGCGGTGAGCGCGGCGGTCTTGCCGGTGCCCGCGCCCGCGAGGACGAGCACGGGGCCCTCGGTGGTGAGCACGGCGTCGCGCTGCGGCGCGTTGAGGCCGCGCAGATAGGGCGGGTCCTGATCAATTGGGGCGGGAAGACTCATCCGTGAACAGGTAGGGAACGGCGGCCGCGTGGGCAAGCGCTTCGGTTATTCGGCGGCGAGCACCGGCATTGCGACCGGCTCGATCGCCGCCGCCGCCGTCGGCGCGCGCGTTGCGACAAGCCCGCGCATCACGTCGAGATAGGCGCCCGCGGCATGATCGATCGTGAAGGCGGCGGCGGCGGCGCGGCGATCGGCGACGCGCGCGCGGTCCTCGCGCGCGATCGTCGTCATCGCGGTGGCGAGCGCGGCGGCGTCGCCCTTCGGCACGATCGCGCCGAGCGCGCCCTGGCCGAGCAGGTCGGGCATGCTGACACAGCAATCGGTCGCGACGATCGGCAATCCGGCGGCGAGCGCTTCGATCAGCACCGCAGGGACGCCCTCATAACTCGACGACAGCACGAACACGTCGGCCTGCGCCAGCCACGGGTCGAGCGGGTCGGTATGGCCGGGCATCGCCACGCGCTGCGCGATCCCGAGCGCCACCGCCCGCTGTTCGAGCAGCGTCCGCTCGATTCCTTCGCCGAGGATCGTCAGCGTGTCGTCGGGCCCGGCGATGCGCGCGAAGGCATCGAGCAGCAGCGCGAAATTCTTCTGCGGTACGAGCCGACCGACCGCGAGATAGGCGCGGCCGGGGCGATCGCGCCGCGCCGCGTCGCGTGCGTGCGCCAGCCGCGCGAGATCGTCGGCGCACAGCGCCGGGTCGGGAATGACGCTGATCCGTTCGAGCGCGACGCCGATCTGCGTGGCGATCTCGTCGCGCATCGCCGGCGCCATCGCGATGAAATGGTCGATATGGCGCCCCTGCAGCCGCAGCCAGCGGCGATAGAGCAACCGCAGCGGCGGGGGCATGTCGGGGCGCAGCAGGCAGTTGCTGATCTTGGCGACGATCGGCGGACAGCGCCGCCCGAGCATCACCCGCAACACGACCGCGAGCGCCGTATAGGTGTTGCCAGCGCAGAACAGCACATCGGGCCGTTCGCTGGCGAGCAGTGCGGGGAGCCCGCGCGCCAGCGCGGTGAACCCGGCGGCGCGCCCGCGCGCCGCGCGCGGGCCGATCTGGCGCAGCTGCGGCAAAGGCTGGGGCGGGGCGACCTGCGCATCGGCGAGCACGATCTGCGAGTCGGCGCCGAGCGCCGTCCAGGCAAGGTGCAGCCGCGCCGCGACGCGTTCGACCCCGCCGGGAGCAAAGCTGTAGAGGCAGGTCAGGATGCGCAGGCGCGGCGGGGGGGGCGGGGGCACGACGATGCGGGCGGCGCGGACGGGGGAAGATGGCGGGGCGATACCGCCCTGCGCCTCAGCAATGAACGGCCTCCCCACCCACGTCTCTCCTTGCGCTCCCCCCCGGTGGCGTGATCCCGCTTTAGAGCCGCGCGAGGCAGCACGCAATTCCGCAAGAAGCGGGACATGCCCGAGGCATGGCGCGGCGATGATCGAGGATGCGGGTCAGGGCGCTTCCGGCTTCGTCGCCCCGGCGAAAGCTGGAGCATCGTGGGGAAGCGCGCGCCGGCCGCGGGAGACCCCGGCTTTCGCCGGGGAGACGGGGGGAAGGCGCTGCCCATACCCGATGCTTGCCACCACCGTCGCGGCGGCGGTGCGTCTGGCCTGGAACGCGCGCCGATCGAGCTTGCCCACCCTTTTGACAAGCGCCATCGTGTCGAACGCGGTATGGCATGCTACGGCGCGCGCGGCGTGCGGCGCTCGAGCTGAGGCGCTTCCTTTGGGAGTGGCCTTCGCGAGCTCAGCGCGTTAATTGGCTCGCGCGACCATCGTCATGTCATCATACCGTAACAGAACCCAGCGAAGGCCTCAAACGGCATGGCTACCACCTTAAACGCGTCCCCCGAATCGGCGACGGACGCATCGCATGGGCCACGGCTCGATCATAAACTGCATCCTGCTGGGAGCTGGCTGTTTTTCGGCGTGCTGGTCGCCGGGCTGGCCTATGCCGGCTACAGCATCTTCACCGATACCGCGAACGTCGGCGAAGGGCTGGCGCTCGGGACTTTCGCGTTTCTCGCGCTCGCGCTGCTGATCGCGCTCGGCTTCGAATTCGTCAACGGCTTCCACGATACCGCTAACGCGGTCGCGACGGTGATCTATACGCACTCGCTGCCGGCTCCCGTCGCGGTGATCTGGTCGGGCTGCTGCAACCTGCTCGGCGTGCTGCTGTCGAGCGGCGCGGTCGCCTATACGATCGTCACGCTGCTGCCGGTCGACCTGATCCTGCACGTCGGCAGCAATGCCGGCTTCGCGATGATCTTCGCATTGCTGTTTGCAGCCGTGCTGTGGAACCTCGGCACCTGGTATGTCGGGCTGCCCAATTCGTCGAGCCACGCGCTGATCGGCTCGGTGCTCGGCGTCGGCTTCGCCAATCAGCTGATCGCCTCGGGCACCGACGGCACTTCGGGGGTCGATTGGTCGCAGGCGCTCAACGTCTTCAAGGGCCTGTTCTTCAGCCCGCTGATGGGCTTTTTCGGCGCGCTCGCCTTGCTGTGGGTGATGAAGCGCGTGATCCGCAATCCAAAGCTCTATTCCGAGCCCGAGGGCGAGACGCCGCCCCCGCCGGGGATCCGCGCTCTGCTGATCGGGACGTGCACCGCGGTCAGCTTCTTCCACGGCAGCAATGACGGGCAGAAGGGCATGGGACTGATCATGCTGATCCTGATCGGCTGCGCGCCGACCGCCTATGCGCTCAACCGCACGATGCCCGAGAGCGCGATGCCGGCGTTCGTCCAGACCGCCAACCAGGCCGCCGGCGCCTTCCGCGCGCATGCCGCCGGTTCGACCGGCGGCTCGGTCGAGGACGCCCGCACGACGCTGACCAAGGCGCTGCGCGCGCGCGAGGTCGCCTCGCCGCAGGTGTTCGGTGCGATCGACACGCTGTCGCGCGACGTCAGCCAGCGGATCCAGGGCTATGGCACGCTGCAGAAGGTGCCGGCGGCCGCCACGCCGAATCTGCGCAACGACATGTATCTCGCGCTCGACACGATCAAGCTCGCGGTCAAGGACAAGGACAAGGCCGCTAAGACCTTCGCGCCGGCCGAGCTGAAGGCGATCAACAGCTATGCGACCAATCTCGAGCATGGCACGCGCTACATCCCCTATTGGGTGAAGATCATCGTCGCGATCGCGCTGGGTTTGGGCACCATGATCGGCTGGAAGCGGATCGTCGTCACCGTCGGCGAGCGGATCGGCAAGACGCACCTGACCTATGGCATGGGCGCCGCGGCAGAGATCGTCGCGGCGGCGACGATCGCCGGGGCCGACTTCATCGCGGTGCCGGTGTCGACGACGCATATCCTGACGAGCGGCGTGGCGGGTGCCTCGGTCGCGAACGGCGCCGGGCTGCAGATCGCGACGCTGCGCAACATGGCGCTGGCGTGGGTGCTGACGCTGCCCGCGGCGATGGCGCTGTCGGGCGGGCTATACTGGCTGATGCTGACGCTGTTCGGGCTGTCACACCACGTTTGAGGTGGCGAGTCGGCGCTATAGCGAGCAGTCGCTACTTCGTCCGAAGTTCGCGGCCCAATCGCTAACCGTCATCCCCGCGAAAGCGGGGATCCCGCCTCTTCTTCTCGCGCGGGGCTAGACAGCGGGATCCCCGCTTTCGCGGGGATGACGGGCGTGTGTGAAGGGCGTCAGCCGCGCCGCAGCAGCGTGATCCGCGCCTTGCCGTGGACGCGCGACACGTCTTCGACGAACCCCGCCACCTCGATCAATTCCGGCTTGGCGGTCTCGATGCTGACCCACGTCGCCTCGCCGATCCATCCCAGCCGGTTGAGCTTGTCGAGCGCGACTGCGCCCGCGCCGCTGTCATAGGGCGGGTCCATCAGGATCAGGTCGAGCGGCTTGGCGGCAAGCCCCAGCGCCAGCACCGATTGCGCGCGGACATCGGCGCCGATTTCCTTCGCGCCCCCCAATTTGGTCAGGTTCACGCGCAACGCGTCGAGCGCTGGCTTGTCCTGCTCGACGAAGATGCACGACGCGGCGCCGCGCGACAGCGCCTCGATCCCAAGCGCGCCCGAGCCAGCGAAGAAATCGGCGACCGCCAGTTCCTCGAAACTCCCGACCCGGCTCGCCAGCATCGAGAACAACGCCTCGCGCACGCGGTCGGCAGTCGGGCGAGTCGCTTCGCCCTTGGGCGCGACCAGCGGGCGCCCGCGCCATTTTCCAGCAATGATGCGCATCTTACTTCCTGGTCCGGCTCTTGTGGATTTTCACGCGCGCGGGCTTGGACGGCGCGGCGCGCGCCTTGCCCGCGGTGCGCGGCGTCGCCTTGGCGGGCTTGCGCTCGGCCGTCTCGGTCGGCGTCGCGGTGCGGCCCGGCTTGGCGCGGACGTTACGGCCCAGCTCGGGGCTGAACACCTTCGGGCGCTGGCCCGGCGCGATCGCGCGCGGCGCGACCGGCTCGGTCCCAGCCTTGGGCTTGGCGTCGTAGAAGCGCTTCACCTTGGTGGCCTTGGTCAGCACGACCGGATCGCGGCCGGGCTGCGCCTGGCGTGCCGGTTCGGCGAACGCCGCCTTGTCGGCGCGGTTGGCCGAAGTCTTGGTGATCCGCCGCGCGGGCTGCGGCTTGGGCGTCGGGGCCTTCGGCGCGGACGGGATCTGCTGCGGCCCGCGCTGCTCGCGGCGCGGCTTCTCGACCAGCTTGGGGGCTTCGCCGCCACCCTTGCGCGTCGGGTCCTTGCGGAAGCTGACGACGTCGTGCTGCTTGACCTCGCCAATCTCGCCGACCGCGAGATCGCCGAGCAGGAACGGGCCGTAGCGCGTGCGGATGAGGCGCGAGACCTTGAGCCCGAGATATTCGAGCACGCGGCGGACTTCGCGATTCTTGCCTTCGGTCAGGATCATCTCGATCCACACGTTGGCGCCGGTGCGGCGTTCGAGATTGGCGTTGATCGAGCCGTAGCGAATGCCCTCGATCTCGACGCCGTGGATCAGCTCCTCGAGCTGCTCCTGCGTGATCGGGCCATAGGCACGGGCGCGATAGGCGCGCTCGACGCCGGTCGCGGGGAGCTCGAGCTGGCGCTTCAATTCGCCGTCGGTGGTCATGAGGAGCAAGCCCTCGGTGTTGAGATCGAGCCGGCCGACGGGCACCAAGCGCGGGAGATCCTCGGGCAACTGATCGTAGATCGTCTTGCGCCCGGCGGGGTCGCGCTCGGTGACGAGCAGGCCGGGCGGCTTGTGATACAGGAACAATCGCGCCGCGGCGGGCGCGGCAATCGGCTCGCCATCCACCGTCACACCGGTGAGCGAGGACAGGATCGTCGCCGGCGTATCGAGCACGACCCCGTCGAGCGCGACGCGGCCCTCGGCGATCATGCGTTCGACTTCACGTCGCGAGGCGACGCCGGCGCGCGCGAGCAGCTTGGCGATCCTCTGGTCGTCTTTGGGTCGCGTCGAGGGTCGCGGGGGCTCGTTCGAGCGGTCTTTTGGGGCAGGGGGCTTGGACACGCGGCCCTGATACCCAATTTACGCTCCATTGTGCGCAGAAAATAAAGTGTGCCGCTTCTCGTAGCCGCGCGTTAAGGCGCGGGTGCGTAACGAGGGCGGTGCGCGCGCTGCCATTCTGGCAGACACAGACAAAGACAGGTATTTCCTGCGATGCTTTTCGCGAAGAAGAAGCGGCGGATTTCCAACCTCTTGCTCGTCGAGGACGAGCCGCTGGTGGCGTTCGACACCGAGCATTTCCTGCGCGATGCGGAATATGCGGTGATCGCGACGGTCGATCGCGTCGCCGATGCGCTCACCGTGATCGGCAGCGATCACGAGATCGACCTCGTGCTGGTCGACATCAGCCTTGCCGATGGCAGTGGCATCGACGTCGCGCGCGCGGCACACGGCGCCGGCGTGCCGGTGCTGTTCGTCACGGGCTCGTGCCCCGAGGGCGGGCGCGCAGTGGCGGCAGGGTGCCTCGCCAAGCCCTATGCGCAGCGCGACTTGCTCGCCGCGATCGCGGCGATCGAGGCGGTGCTCGATGGCAAGAAGCCCAAGCGTTTGCCGAGCGGTTTCAGCCTGTTCCTCACAAGCGACTGACCCTGGATCCCGGCCGCGAAGCCGCATTTGCGGTGCGACGAGGGTCGTCGCGCTTCCCCTTGCGCGATTAGGCGCTAGTCTGGCGCGGCGTGGCGGTGCCACGGCGCGAAGGGGATAGAGTGACCGATACGACACGCCGCGAGACCGTGGCACCACCGACCAAGCCCAAGGGCTGGCGGCTGCTCAAGATCGCATTGCAGACGCGCAAAGCGGCATCGATGCTGGCCTTCGCCTTCTCGTCGGGCCTGCCGTTCGCGCTGCTGATCGGCACGCTGACGGCGTGGCTCGGCGAGGTGAAGGTCAATCTCGCGACGATCGGCGTGCTGTCCTGGGTCGGCCTGACCTACGCCTTCAAATTCCTGTGGTCGCCGCTGGTCGACCGCACGCGGCCGCCGCTGCTCCGGCGGATCGGGCGGCGCAAGAGCTGGATCGTGTTGTGCCAGGGGCTGATCATCCTCGGGCTGATCGGGCTCGTGCTGACCGATCCGACCGTCCATATCGCGCGCTTCGCGCTATTCGCGTTCGTCGCCGCGATCGGATCGGCGACGCAGGACGTGGCGATCGACGCGTGGCGGATCGACGTCGCCGACGAGCGCACGCCGGTCGAACTGCTCTCGGCGATCTATCAGCTCGGCTATCGCACCGCGAGCATCGTCGGCGGCGCCTTCGCGCTGTTCCTGGCGGCGCGGATGTCGTGGCCGACGGTCTATCTGCTGATGGCCGGCCTCGTCGGCGTGCTGCTGCTCGTCACGCTCGCCGCGCCCGATACCGAACGCGCGCCCGACAGCGCCGCCGATCTGCTCGACCAGCCCGGCGAGATCGCGCCGCGCACGCGCGCGATCGCGCTGATCGTGGTGGGATCGAGCTGGATCTGGGCGATCGTGTCGATCGCGCGCTTCATGACGAGCATGCTGGTCGACCTGCCGCCGGGCGCCAAGCGGCCCTCGGCGGGCGATTTCCTCAAATATCATGGCCCGCTGATCGTGCTGGCGACGGTGATCGTCCCGCTGATCGTCGCGGCGGTGCTGAACTGGCTGAAATCACGCGGGCGGCATGTCCAGACGAGCGTCGATCCGCGCACCTCGCCGATCCGGACGACCGCGAACCACCTCTATCGCGCGCTGATCGCGCCGCTCGCCGACCTGACCGAGCGGATGGGCTGGGGCGTGCTGGTGGTGATCGGGCTGATCCTCACTTACGCCTTGTGCTACAATGTCTGGGCGTCGTTCGCTTACCCCTTCTACCTCGACTACATGCATTACACGAAGGACGAGGTGGCGTTCGCGTCCAAGATCTTCGGCATCGTCATGTCGATCGCCGGGGTGAGCATCGGCGGCTATCTGTTCCTGCGGCTCGGGCGCTTTCCGACGGTGCTGATCGGTGCGGTGCTGCCGATCTTCGGGAACTTCCTGTACGCCGACCTTGCCGACGGCGCGCCGTATATCGACCTGGTGCTGCACACGCTGCGGCTCGATCTGCTGGCGCAGGCACTGGGCGGCGACGTGCGGATGGCGCGGCTGCTGGTGACGATCGCCTATGAGAACGTCTCGACCGGGATCGCCGGGGCGGCGTTCGTCGCCTATGTGTCGGGGATCGTCAGCAAGAAATATTCGGCGGTGCAATATGCCTTGCTGTCGTCGCTCACCTTCCTGATCGGATCCTTGGGCAAGGGATTCGCGGGTGAGTTGATCGACAGGATCGGCTACGCCGCTGTGTTCCGCGAGGTAGCGTTGCTGGGGGTGCTCGCGATCGTCTTCGTGCTGCTCGAATGGTGGCGGTCGGCGCGAACGGCGCCGACCGCGGAGCCGGGCGGCACCGGCGAGCGCGCATGATCTGACGGGTTGCGCCCAGCGCGCTACGCCGTGACCGGTCGTCCCGCATCGGCGAACGCCTGCGCGAGCGCGGTAACGCTTGCGAGCACCCCGTCGGGGCGGCGCACGCCGATCAGGTCGCCGAGCAGCAGCCGCGCGCTTTCGGGCGCCGTCTCGGCGCGCGCGACGATCGTCAGCATCGTCGCTTCGGCGCCGGTCATGCGCATGCAGCAACACGGCGCGATCGCGATCGGGCATGTCGCGCTGCGGGCGAGATCGGCCATCATCGTGCGCAGCAGCAGAAGCGGGCGGCGGAAGCCCTCGCCAAAGGCTTCGAGCATCACGTGCGCGGCGTGCGCGTCGTTGAGCCCGTGTGCGCCGAGCCGACGGAAGGCGAACAGCAGGAGCCGCGCATTCGGATCGTGCGGCATCGCGTTCGGCAGGGTAGCCGCGAGCGCCGAGGGGCGCTGCGCGGGGGTCGGTGCGGGGGCGGGACTGAGACTCATGGACGATGCTCCGTTGCTGAGACCATCTTCCGGTATCCGCTATTGCAAGTCAATCGCAATAAAGGCGAGCTGTTCGCGGCGTCAGTCGGGCGGTTCGTGATTGGCCGAAAGCACCGCGCCCGCGAGGTAGAGCGAGCCGAGGATCAGGACGATCGGTGGCTCGGCCGGGTCGGCGATCGTCGCGATGTCCCGCAAGGCGCCGGCGATGTCGGCGCTGGTATGCGCAGCGATCCCCAGAGCGTGCGCGGTCGCGGCGAGCGCTGCGGGCGCGTGATGGTCGTGGTTCGGGACGGGAACCGCATGAAGCGTCGTCGCCAGTCGGGCGAACGGTGCGAGCAGACCGGCCGGGTCCTTGTTGGCGAGCATGCCGAGCACGAGGTGGACTTCGCTGCGGCCGATGCCGGGATGCGCGATCGCGTCGAGCGCGGCGGCGATGGCGTGCGCCGCGGCCGGGTTGTGCCCGCCGTCGAGCCAGAGCTGGCTGCCGGCCGGGAGCAGATCGAGCAACGGACCGGGGTGGAGGCGCTGCATCCGGGCGGGCCAGTGCGTCGTTTCCGCGGCGATGCGATAGGCTTCGGGCGGGACGCGCAGCGCCGTCTGATGGCGCAGCAGCGCGATTGCCAGCGCGAGATTCTCGGGCTGGTGCGGGCCGGCCATGCGCGGGAGCGGGGTCTCGATCGTGCCGTTGGCATCGCTATAGGTAAGCTGGTCGGATGCGACGGCGAAGCGCCAGTCGCCACCCGCGGGCCGCGGCTCGGCCCCGGCCGCGCGCGCTACGCTCGCGACGCGCGCCGCGATCGGCTCGGGATAGGCCATCGTGACGAGCGGCACACCCGGTTTGGCGATCCCGGCCTTCTCGCCTGCGATCTCTTCGAGCGTGTCGCCGAGGAAGCTTTGATGGTCGATCCCGAGCTGCGCGATGCCGGTGACGATCGGGTTCGGCAGCACGTTGGTCGCATCGAGCCGGCCGCCGAGGCCGACTTCGATGATGCAGGCGTCGGCCGGCGTGCGGGAGAAAGCGAGAAAGGCGGCGGCGGTGGTGACTTCGAAGAAGCTTGCGGTCAGGTCGGCGGCGTGGTCGAGCACTTCCTCGAGCAATGCGGCGAGCGCGGCGTCGGTGATGAGCGAGCCGGCAAGACGGATGCGCTCGTTGAAGCGGACGAGATGCGGGCTGGTGTAGACATGCGCGGTGAGCCCCGACGCCTCGATCGCCGAGCGCAGGAACGCGCAGGTCGAGCCCTTGCCGTTGGTGCCGGCGACATGGATCGCTGGGGGCAGGCGGTGGTGCGGGTTGCCGAGCCGGTCGAGCAGCACGGTGATCCGCTCGAGGCCGAGCACGTCGGCGCCGGGGGATAGCGACCAGAGCCGGTCGAGCTGGGTTTGCACCGCGGGGTTGGTGGAAGTGGCGGTGTCCATTGTACGTCTCCCTCTCCCCTCCGGGGAGTTCGGGGTCGGCCATGCCCCCGGCATGGCCTAAACATTGCGGGGCAATGTTTACCCCGAACTGGTCGGGGAGAGGGGCTGTAACAAGCGCCGCATTACGGCCCCTCTCCCGACTTCGCTTCGCTCGTCTGCCCTCTCCCCTGAAGGGGAGAGGAAGAATCAGGCCGCGATCTTCGCGCCGCCCAGATAGTCGATCAAGCTTGCCAGCGTTGCACGCAAATCGCGGCGGTGTTTGACCATGTCGATCATGCCATGCTCGAGCAGATATTCCGCGCGCTGGAAACCGTCGGGGAGCTTCTCGCGGATCGTCTGTTCGATCACGCGCTGCCCGGCGAAACCGATCAACGCGCCGGGCTCGGCGATCTGCACGTCGCCGAGCATCGCATAGCTCGCGGTGACGCCGCCGGTGGTCGGATCGGTCAGCACGACGATATAGGGCAGCCCGGCATCGTGCAGCATCGCGATCGCGACCGTCGCGCGCGGCATCTGCATCAGGCTGAGAATGCCCTCCTGCATCCGCGCGCCGCCAGCGGCGGTGAAGATGATATAGGGGCAATGCTCTTGGATCGCGGTCTCGACGCCGCGGACGAACGCCTCGCCGACGGCTAACCCCATCGATCCGCCCATGAAGGCGAAGTCCTGCACGCCGATCACCGCCTTGCGACCCTCGATGAGCCCACGCGCCGTGATCAGCGCGTCGCCCTCGGAGGTCGCAGCGCGCGCCGCCTTGATGCGATCGACATAGCGCTTGGTGTCACGGAACTTGAGCGGATCGTCGGGCACCTTGGGGAGCGGCACGATCGTGTAGCTGCCCTTGTCGAAGACATATTCAAAGCGCAGCAGCGGCCCGATGCGATCGTGATGGTCGCAATGCGGGCAGACGTGGAGATTGTCCTCGAGCTCCTTGTGGAACGTCATCGTCCCACAGCCCTTGCACTTGTGCCAGAGATTGTCGGGCGTCTCCTTCTTGACGGGGACGACATAGGCGAGCGCGTTGCGCACGCTGGTGAGCCAGCTCATGCGGGAACTCCTTCGCGGGCGGCATGGATCGCCGCCGACAGGGATTGGATATAGGGTCGCACCGCGTCGGGTGCAGCCGCGCCGTGCTGCGCGACGAGCTCGACGATCGCCGAGCCGACGACGACGCCGTCGGCGACCCTGGCGATCGCGGCGGCCTGCTCGGGCGTGCGCACGCCGAAGCCGACCGCGACGGGGAGGTCGGTGTGCGCCTTCAGCCGCTTGACCGCCGCGTCGATCGAGGTCTGCGCGGCCTGTTGCAAGCCGGTGATGCCGGCGACCGAGACATAATAGAGGAACCCGCTCGCGCCATCGAGCACCGTCGGCAGGCGCGCCGCATCGGTGGTGGGGGTGGCGAGGCGGATCGGCGCGATGCCCTTGGCGCGCAAAGCGGGGCCGAGCTCGGGGTCTTCCTCGGGCGGGATGTCGACGCAGATCACGCCGTCGACGCCCGCGTCGTGCGCGGCCTCGGCGAACCAGTCGCCGCCACGAATCGTCATCGGGTTGGCATAGCCCATCAGGACGAGCGGGGTTTCCGGGTGGCGCGCGCGGAAGCTCTTGGCGATGGCGAGGATGTCGGCGGTGCGCGTGCCCGCCGCCAGGCTGCGGATGTTGGCGGCCTGGATCGCGGGGCCGTCGGCCATCGGATCGGTGAACGGCATGCCGAGTTCGATCACGTCGGCGCCGCCCTCGACGAGCGCGTCGAGGATCGCGGCGGTCGGACCGTCGCCGGCGGTGACGAACGCGACGAGCGCGGGGTGGCCCTTGGCGAAGGCGGCGGCGAGGCGGGTGCTCATCGGTCGTCACCCCGGCCTTGTGCCGGGGGCCACTGTGCTGCGAGCGCAACGCAAGAGTGTCGGACTGTGAAGCTTGCGGCTTGGTGGACCCCGGCACAAGGCCGGGGTGACGATGCCTGCAGGAAGTGGCTCATATCGCCACCCCCAGCGCTTCCGCCACGGTGAAAATGTCCTTGTCGCCGCGCCCGCAGAGGTTGGCGAGGATGATCTGGTCGCGGTCCATCTCGCGCGCGCGCTTCGTCACTGCGGCGATGGCGTGCGACGGTTCGAGCGCGGGGATGATCCCCTCGGTCCGGCACAGCAACTGGAACGCGTCGAGCGCCTCGGTGTCGGTGATCGAGGTGTATTCGACGCGGCCGATCGAGTGCAGCCACGAATGCTCGGGGCCAATGCCGGGATAATCGAGCCCGGCCGAGATCGAATGCGCCTCGGTGATCTGGCCGTCCTCGTCCTGCAGCAGATAGGTCTTGTTGCCGTGCAGGATGCCCGGCGCGCCGCCCGCGAGCGACGCCGCATGCTCCTTGTCGAGCCCGCGGCCCGCCGCCTCGACGCCGAGCATCATTACGTCGCCATCGTCGAGGAAGGGGTGGAACAGCCCGATCGCGTTCGACCCGCCGCCGATCGCGGCGACGAGCAGGTCGGGCAGGCGATTGATGCGCGAGAGCATCTGCGCGCGCGCCTCGGTGCCGATCACGCTCTGGAAATCGCGCACCAGCTCGGGATAGGGGTGCGGGCCGGCGGCGGTGCCGATGATGTAGAAGGTGTCGTGGACGTTGGCGACCCAGTCGCGCATGCCTTCGTTCATCGCGTCCTTGAGCGAATGCGACCCGCTCGTCACCGGGCGGACCTCGGCGCCCAATAGCTTCATGCGGAACACGTTGGGCGCCTGCCGCTCGATGTCCTTGGCGCCCATGTAGATCACGCACGGCAGCCCGAAGCGCGCGCACACCGTCGCGGTGGCGACGCCGTGCTGGCCCGCGCCGGTCTCGGCGATGATCCGCGTCTTGCCCATCCGCATCGCCAGCAGGATCTGCCCGATGCAATTGTTGATCTTGTGCGCGCCGGTGTGATTGAGCTCGTCGCGCTTGAACCAAATTTGCGCGCCTTTGCCCTCGGGCGCGCCCTCGCGCAGCGCGTCGGTCAGACGTTCGGCGTAGTAGAGCGGGCTGGGGCGGCCGACATAATGTTCGAGCAGATCGTCGAACTGCGCCTTGAAGGCCGGGTCGGCCTTGGCGGCGCGGTACGCGGTGTCGAGCTCGAGCACGAGCGGCATGAGCGTCTCGGCGACGTAGCGGCCGCCAAAGTCGCCGAAATGCCCGCGTTCGTCGGGCTGGGTGCGGAAGGAGTTGGGGGCGTTCATGGCGAGCCGTTTAGCATCTGGTGCGGGTGTGTCGAGACAAGTCGATTTCACGCGAAGGCGCGAAGACACGAAGGAAGAAGGTTTGTTCGCGCAGAGGCGCAGAGGCGCAGAGGCGCGAAGAGAGTGCCGCGCGCGTAAGCGCATACCGATCCTGTGATGCTCGCTCGTGATAGAGCCGCTTCGCGGCAACCGCGACGCCTCTGCGCCTCTGCGCGAACAACCTTCTTCGCGCCTTCGCGTCTTCGCGTGAACCGAAAAAGAGCGCGCGTTCAGAGCCCGCGCACGGCCTCGAGAAACGCGCGAATCTTTGTGACGTCCTTGATCCCCGGCGCGCTCTCGACGCCTGAGGAGACATCGACCAGCGTCGCGCCGGTCCGCCGCACCGCATCGCCGAGATTGACCGGATCGAGCCCGCCCGACAGCAGCCACGGCAGCGGATGGCGGAAGCCCTCGAGCAGGCTCCAGTCGAAGCGCACGCCCATCCCGCCGGGAAGCGCTGCTCCGGGCGGGGTCTTGGCGTCGTACAGGATCCGGTCGGCGACGCCGCCATAGCCTGCGGCCTCGGCGAGATCGGCGCGCGTGCGCACCGCGACCGCGCTCCAGATTGGCAGCCGGGTGCGCGCCCTGATCGCGGCGCTGCGCGCCGGTGTGGTCTTGTGGAGTTGTAGCACGTCGAGATGCCCCGCGCCGATCGCGCTCTCGAGCAGCGCGTCATCGGGATCGACGAACACGCCGACGCGCTGGACATGCGCCGGCACGCGCGCCGCGAGCTGCGCCGCGCGATCGCGCGACAGCGTGCGGGGCGAGGGGGGGAAGAAGACGAAGCCGACATGGCTCGCGCCACCCTCGATCGCGGCATCGAGCGTTTCGGGGGTCGAGAGACCACAGATTTTCGCGGTGGTGGTCATGGTTGGTCCTTTTCGCGCGCGCGGCGGCGGTCAGTCGTTCGAGGGTTGGGCGACGTGCCACAAGACCCCTGCGGGATCGACCAGAAATCCGACGCGAATACCCCAGGGCTGCAGCGTCGGCGCCCGCGGCGTGGGCGTACCGAACCGCTCGGCGACGGCGGCGGTGCGCGGCCACCACGCGTCGAGATCCGCCACGAAAAGCTGCACCATGAAATTGTCGGCCAGCTCCTTGACGTAGAAATTCTGCAGCAGGAAGCTGGCGCCCTCAAGCTCGAAGATCGCGATGCTTTCGTCGCGATAGCCGCGGACGAACCCGAGCGCTTCGTAAAAAGCGCAGGATGTCGGGAAATCCAGCGACGGCACGAACGGTCGGATCAGTGCCATCCTGCCTTCCTTAGAGCGTTGCGGCGATCCCGCGCGCGGCGGCGTCGGGATCCTCGGCCTGCGTGATCGGGCGGCCAACCACCAGGATCGACGCACCCGCGTCGATCGCGGCGCGCGGGGTGACGACGCGTTTCTGGTCGCCGACCACGCCATCGGCCAGCCGCACGCCGGGGACGACGAAGAAGCCCTTCGGCCAGAGCCGATGCGCCGCGGCGACCTCTGCGCCCGAGCAGACGACGCCGTCGACGCCCGACTCGCGCGCGAGCTCGGTCAGGCGCAGCACTTGCTCGTGCGGATCGCCGGCGCAACCGATCGACTTCAGGTCCGCCCCGTCGAGGCTCGTCAGCGTCGTCACCGCGACCACCTTGGTACCCGCCGGCGCGGCAGCCTTGGCATCCTCGAGCATCGCGCGCCCGCCGGCGGCATGCACCGTCAGGATCGCCGGCTCGAGTTCGCGCAGCGCCATGATCGCCTTGGCGACGGTGTTGGGGATGTCGTGGAGCTTGAGATCGAGGAATACGGGAAGGTCGAGCTCGGCGAGCTCGCGCACGCCGGCGCGGCCGTTGGCCATGAAGAATTCGAGCCCGAGCTTGATCCCGCCGACATGGTGGCGAAGCTTGCCCGCCATCGCCTTGGCCGCGGCAAGATCGGGCGTGTCGAGCGCGACGTAGATGCGGTTGCTCATACAGGGTCGACCGGACGGGCATCGACCACGACCGGATCGGGCCGAAGCGTCGGCGCGAGCGGCGGCGGTGCGACGGTGACGCGCAGATCGTGCAGCGCGCGCTCGGCGGCCGTAAGCCGGTTGCGCATCCGCCAGCGCAGCGTCGAATGCCACAGCAGGGTCGGCACCAGGCCAGCGAGGAACGTGAGCAGCAGCAGCAGCGGCAGATTGACCAGCGCTTCCATCCCGCCCCACAATTTGATCGGTACGCTGGTCCAGTTGCCGAGCGTGAACACCGCCGCGACGAACGCGAGCAAGCACCAGAAGAGGATTTTGAGGAACTGCATGCGCGCAAGGGTAATGCCAATGCGCTAGGTTGCCAACCTGTCGCGTAGTGCCGGTGCTAGCCGATCTCGCGGCGCAGCGTCTCGAACAGGCCGGGGATCGCGGTCAGCTTGTCGGCTTCCTCGTCGAGGATCGCGAGGAAGGCGGCGCGCTTGATCGTCGCGGCACGGCCGGGCTTGAGCGTCATCGCCGGCTCGAGCGCCGAGAGTACGATGTCGATCATTCGGTCGGCGCCGTGCAGCCGGCCCCAGAGATAATCGTTCTCGCGATACGCGCGGCTGAAGAACGCGCCGAAGCTGTTGAACTGGATGCCCTTGAGGCTCGCCTCGGCGCCCCCGCTGCGGATGCTCGTGGCATCGTCGGGGCAGATCCGGTCGACCTTGATCGGGTCGAATTCGTCGAGGCCCTCGCCTTGCAGTAGCGGGAGCGTCGCGACGTCGAAATAGGGGAAGCCGAGATAGGTCAGCAAGAGCGGCCGCTTGATCTCGCGGCTGAGTCCGGCAAACGCCGCCGCCAGCCGCTGTTCGGTGCGGAGGTCGAGCTCCTTGAGATCGAGCGCTTCGCCGAGCGCGTCGAGCAGCGGGCCGGCATCGTCACGCAGCGCCCGCACCGCTTCGCTGAGCGTGCCGTAGCGGTCGGTCCGTTTGCGCTCGAGATATTCGGCGAGGCTTTCGTAGATCGCCTCGCGCACCCCGGCGAGTTCGGCCTCGGGCTGATCGCCCTCCAGATCGGTCAGGCGGCGCGCGAGCAGCCGCAACCGGCGCAGGCGGAACCCGAGATCGAAGGTGCGCAGGAAGCCGATCGTCGCTGGGCTCGCCCCGCGGGTGAAGCTCGACTGCATGTCGTCGAAGCCGCGCGCGCTGACCGCGGCGAGGACCTGCGTGCGAATCGCGCGCCAGCGCCCGCCACCGCTCTCGCCGCCGGCGTGGTGGAGCAGATCGGTAATCCCCTCGACCACGCCGTTGATCTTGAGGTGGCCGTAGGCGGCATAGCCATAGCCCGCGTTCTTGGCTGCCGCCGTCTGCGCACGCCGTCGCCAGGTGGCGAGGCGCGAGGCGGTCGGCGAATCGAGGAACAGCGTATAGCCGAACAGGCCCTCGACCTGTTTCTCGACCTCGGGCCGGATCCCGGCGATGATCGCGCGCATCCGCTCGATCTGGCGCGAGCGCGCGGTGATCTGCTCGAGATTGTCGCGGATCGGCTGCGCGCGCGGCAATTCGGTGACTGCGCCGATGATCGTCTGGAAGAAACCGGGCGAAGCGCTGCGCGTGGTGCCGAACACCAAGGCGCCGCGCGGATTGGGATCGATATAGACGAAGCGGCGGTCGACCTGGCGTCGCGCCGGCCGCTCGCGCAGCGCATCGATCGCTGGCTGGAACGGCGCATTGTTGAGCACCGATCCGTCGATCAGCACCGCGCTGTCGGCGGCATTGACGGCGAACTGGCGCGGCAGGATCCGTTTGAGGAAGGCGGCGCGCCCCGGCCAGCGCAGCTTGCGCTCCTCGAGCACGCGGTCGAGCTCGCCGACCATGAAGGGCGGGAAGGCGCCGGGGAAGCTCGAGGTCGCGCGCCCGGCAAAGGCGAGCTCGGCCGGGTCGGCGAGCGTCTCGCCGGCAATGCCGTGGTCGCTGAACGGCACGATCACGCGGTGCTCGGTCTCCATCACTTCGGCCGGCGAATGCAGCGTCAGCCGTTCGGGGTGGCCGCGAAAGTCGGTGACGGTGACGAACAGGTCAAGCGGCTGGCCGGGGGGCAGCAAGCGCGGTTCGCGCGGGCTCGCCGCCATCGCGGCGAGCGCATCGAGGATCAGGCCGGTGAACAGTTCGCCGCCGAACGGCGGCTCGAACCAGCGCGAGCGGATGAAATGCGAGAGCTTGGCGCGGACTTCCTCGCGCTCGCCGGGCTCGACCGTCTGTTCGATATCCTCGCCGTCGCGCCGCCCCGCCATCCAGGCGAGCGGCAGCGCCCAGACCTTGGTGAACCGATGCGTCGGCTTCTGGCGCGGATCGATCAGCGCCTCGATATCGGCCGAATCGAGCCAGAGCTGGGTGAGCGGCTCGAGGCTCTGCCCGGTGCTGATCGCCTGGCCAAGAAAGATGCCGTTCATGCCGCCTGCGCTCGCGCCGGCGATGATGTCGACCAAGACGCGCAGCTTGAGGCCCGTCTCCGCCTCGATCTCCTCGAACAGCGCGCGATAGACGCTTTCGCTGCCGGTGCCGGGCGTCGCGTCGGCGGCGTGATAGGCGCGGCTGGCGCGCGCGATGCGCCAGATTTCCTTGGTGATGCCGTGCATGTAGACGGCAAGGCTGATCCCGCCGTAGCAGACGAGCGCGAGGCGGAGTTCCTTCTCGCGCATCAGATCGGATCCAGCACCGCCCAGATCGGCAGATGATCCGAGGCGCGGCGCGCGGTGGCGCTGGCGTGGACGCCGTATTCGACGACGCGGAAGCCGCGCGTCATGATCCGGTCGAGCCGTCCGACCGGGCGGCGGGCGTGGAAGCTCGGGCCGGTCGGGACGCTCGGATAGTCGCGCCCGAAATCGCGCAGGCAGCCGCCTGTGGGCGTCCATTCGTTGAGATCGCCCATCAACACCGTGGGCAGGCGCGCGGGGCAGGAGTCGACATGCGCGAGGATCGCGCGCGCCTGCTTCCGCCGCCACAGGCCAGACAGGTCGAGATGCATGCCGAGCACGCGGATCGGCGTGTCGGGCGCGGCGACGACGTCGGCACGGATCGCGCCGCGCGGCTCGAGCGCGGGGATATGCAGCGTGGCGCAGCTCTGCACCGCCATACCGCGCCGAATCAGGATGGCGTTGCCGTGAAACCCCATGCTCGCGCGGTCGTGCCCGATCGGCACGGCATGCCACGCACTGTGCTCGTCCATCAGATGCTGCGGGATGACGCGCGCCTTCGCGCCGAAGCGGCGATCGGCCTCCTGCAGCGCGATGACATCGCCGTCGATCTCGCGCAACACGTCGAGGATCCGCCGCGGGTCGCGCTGGCGATCGAGGCCGATCCCCTTGTGGATGTTGTAGCTGACGACCTTGATCATGCGTGCGCCGCCGGACCGCGGCGCGGGATCGAACAGCACGGGAAAGGATTGGGGACGATCATGATCCATCAACAAAGCGAGCGGTGCAGCGGTTGCATGCAAGGGCCGGCGACCGCGATCTATAGCGCGATGCGGCGGGAGGACCAGCGGTTCCGCACTGCCCCTGACGCCTGGCAATCGCCACGCTATTTAGGGCTGGTTTGCAACCTTTTGGCGTTTCGAGACTCTAACCCTCGTTAAGTGAACGACTTGACCCTCTACCCGTGGTGGCGTCGCGAAGCGGGTACGCACAAGGAACGAAGTATCGTGGACTCGAAGATGTTACGGCTGGTGGCGGATATCGTCATCGCGCAGGTCAGCGCCAATCGCGTCGGCACGGCGGAAGTGCCCGATCTTATCAAATCGGTGCACGGTTCGCTGGCCCGGCTCGGCGAAACCCCGGAGGAGACCCCTGAGGCGCCGACGCCGGCAGTGTCGGTCCGGGCGAGCGTCCGCCCCGACTCGATCGCCTGTCTCGAATGCGGCGGTCGTTTCAAGGCGCTCAAGCGGCATTTGTCGGGGCACGGCCTGACCCCGCAAAGCTATCGCGAGAAATGGTCGCTGCCCGATTCCTATCCGATGACCGCGGCCGACTATAGCGTCGTGCGTTCGGGCATGGCCAAGGCGAGCGGGCTGGGGCGCGTGCAACGCTGAGCCGCGCCTGACGCGGAGGCTTGCCGTCGTCGCATGACGGCGGCAAAGCAGCGCGATGCGCACCGTTTCCTCGACCGCGAGCGTGCGGCTCTATCATCTCGACGACAGCGACCCTGTAGCGCAGACGCTGTTCTATGGCCCGCTCGCCGAGGCGATCGTGATCGCGCGGCAGCAGCCCGAGGACGTGCAGGCCGGTCTGTGGTTCGCGACCGACAACGATGTCGTACCGTTTCTCGATATCGATGCGGATTGAGATGCCAGCAACGGATTTGACCATGGCGAACGACCCGGCGACCCTTTCAAGTTCGACTTCCGGCGGCTCGCCCGCGGACGAAGTCGCCGGCGAAACGCTGTCGCATGTCGATGCGGCGGGGCGCGCGCATATGGTCGATGTCAGCGACAAGCAGGATAGCGCGCGGGTCGCGACCGCCGAGGGGCGGCTGCTCTGTTCGGCCGCGACGCTCGACATCGTCGAGCGGGGCGCCGCGCCCAAGGGGGCGGTGGTGCAGACCGCCGAGCTCGCCGGGGTGATGGGCGCGAAGCAGACCAGCACGTTGATCCCGATGTGCCATCCGCTGCTGCTGACCAGCATCAAGGTGCGGATCGCCGCCGATCCCGCGCTGCCGGGCTTCCGCGTCGAGGCGAGCGTCAAGACCAAGGGGCAGACCGGGGTCGAGATGGAAGCGTTGACCGCGGTCAGCGTCGCCTGCCTGACGCTGTTCGACATGCTCAAGGCGGTCGACCGGACGATGCGGATCGAGGGCGTTCAGGTGACCGCGAAATCGGGCGGCCGGTCTGGATCGTGGCAGGCGGGCGGCGTGTGATTGCGTTCGACGAAGCGCTCGCGATCCTCATCGCCGAAGCGAAACCGTTGGTGGCGGAAGCCGTCGTGCTCGAGGCGGCACACGGTCGCGTGCTGGCCGAGCCCTGTATCGCGCAGGTCGATGCGCCGCGTAGCGACATCTCGGTGATGGACGGGTACGCGCTGCGCGATGCCGATCTCGCGCTCGCCGCGCCGTTTCGCGTGATCGGCGCGGCCTATCCGGGCGCGGCGTTCGCGGGCGTGGTGCAATCGGGCGAATGCGTGCGGATTTTCACCGGCGCACCGCTGCCGCACGGGGCCGACCGCGTCGTCGTGCAGGAGGATGTCGAGCGCGACGGCGATGCGATGCGCGTCGTCGGGACGCTTTCGGGCAAGCGCTACATCCGGCCGCTCGGTTCGGACTTCCGCGCGGGCGAGGTCCTGCTCGAGGCGGGCACGCTGCTCGGCCCGCGTGCGCTGGTCGCGGCGGCCGGGGCGGACGTGTCGACGTTGCCGGTGTGGCGGCGTCCGCGGCTCAGCGTGATCAGCACCGGTGACGAGCTCGCACCGCCGGGCCGGGCACGCGATCGGGCCGGGAGCATTCCGGAAAGCGCGTCTTATGGCGCGGCGGCGCTCGGCGCGGCATGGGGCGCGGAGATCGTCGGGCGGTATCGGCTGCGCGACGACATTGCCGAACTCACCGCGGGCGCGACCGGAGCGCTCGACCAAGCCGATGTCGTCGTCGTGACCGGCGGCGCGTCGGTCGGCGAGAAGGATTATGCCAAGCAGATCTTCGTGTCGCTCGGCACCGAGATCCTGTTCTCGCGGATCGCGATCATGCCGGGAAAACCGGTGTGGTTCGGGCGGTGCCGGGAGAAGTTCGTCCTGGGGCTGCCGGGCAATCCGACCTCGGCGATGGTCACCGCGCGGCTGTTCCTGACGACCTTGCTCGCCGGGCTGACCGGGCGCGCGCCCGCGGAAGCGCTGCGCTGGCGGAGCGCGACCTTGGTCGCGCCGCTCGAGGCGGCGAGCGCACGCGAGACGTTCGTGCGGGCGCGCTTTGCGGGGGAGGGCGTGGCGCCGCTCGGCAACCAGGATTCGGGGCTGCAACGCGCCTTGGCCGAGGCCGACGTGCTGATCCGGCGCTTGCCGCACGCCGCCGCCCTGCCGGCGGGGAGCATCGTGTCGGTCATCGACTTTTAGGGCGGAGCGCGCCCGGGTTGCCCTCGCGCAGCGCGCGCGCCATGCACGGCTTCGGCCATAGGAGTTTGACGATGCGCCCTCTCTTTCGAGCGATCCTCGTGTCGGTCGCCCTGCTCGCCGCCGCTCCGGCATTCGCGCGCGCGCCGCTCGTGCTTGCCGCAGCGAGCCTGCAGGAATCCATGAACGCCGCCGCCGATGCCTGGGCGGCGCGGCATCATGAGCGGCCGGTCATCTCGTTCGGCGCCTCCTCGGCGCTCGCGCGGCAGATCGAGGCGGGGGCACCCGCCGATCTGTTCGTCTCGGCCGACGAGGATTGGATGAACGCGCTGGCGAAGAAGGGCGCGATCGTCGCGGCGAGCCGGGTAACCTTCCTCGGCAACCGGCTGGTGCTCGTCGCGCCCGCGGCGACCGCGAAGCCGGTGGCGATCACACGCGGTTTCGCGCTGGCGCAATGGCTCGGCAGCGGGCGGTTGGCGATGGCGGACGGCGCGGTGCCGGCGGGCAAATACGGCCAGCAGGCGCTGACCGCGCTCGGCGTGTGGAATGCGGTCGCGCCGAAGGTCGCGCGCGGCGACAGCGTGCGCTCGGCGCTCGCCTTGGTCGAGCGCGGCGCGGCGCCGTACGGCATCGTCTATGCGACCGACGCCTATGCCTCGAAGGCGGTGCGGATCGTCGGCGTCTTCCCCGAGGCGAGCCATCCGCCGATCACCTATCCGGTCGCGCTGCTCAAGGCCGCGCCGTCGGCGGCGGCGGCGGAACAGTTCCGCCGGTTCCTCGTGTCGGGCGCGGGGAAGGCGATCTTCCGGCGCTACGGCTTCGTGCCGCGCTGAGCGCCAGGCCGCGATGACCCCCGAGCTTTGGACCATCGTCTGGCTGTCGCTCAAGATCAGCCTCGTCGCGGTATTGGTGACCTTGCCGATCGCGTTCGCGCTGGCGATGCTGCTCGCACGCGGCCGCTTTCGGGGCAAGTTCCTGCTCGACGGGCTGGTCCATCTCCCGCTCGTCTTGCCGCCGGTGGTGACGGGGTGGCTGCTGCTGCTCGCCTTCGCGCCGAACGGGCCGCTCGGCGCGCCGCTCGCCGCGATCGGCGTGTCGCTGCTGTTCCGCTGGACCGGGGCGGCGGCGGCGGCGGGGATCATGGCGCTGCCGCTGATGGTGCGCGCGATCCGGCTGTCGATCGAGGCGGTCGATCCGCGGATCGAGGGCGCGGCGCGGACGCTCGGGGCGTCGCGCATGCGGGTGTGGCGGACGATCACGATCCCGCTCGCGCTG
This sequence comes from Bordetella parapertussis, assembly GCA_943367995.1. GTDB lineage: Bacteria > Pseudomonadota > Alphaproteobacteria > Sphingomonadales > Sphingomonadaceae > Sphingomonas. Next base: position 253,906 of record CALRKL020000001.1, read on the forward strand.
CCGGGGATCGCCGCGGGCGCGGTGCTCGGCTTCGCGCGCTCGCTCGGCGAGTTCGGCGCGACGATCACCTTCGTCTCGAACATCCCGGGCGAAACGCAGACGCTGCCGATCGCGATCTATTCGGCGCTGCAGGTGCCGGGGTCGGACCCGATGGTCGCGCGGCTGGCGGTGATCTCGGTGCTGCTGTCGCTGGCGGCGCTGTTGCTGTCGGAATGGCTCAGCCGCCGCGGGGGCGTCGACCATGTCTTTTGACGTCGATGTCCGGCATCGCTTCCGCTCGGGCACCGTCGCGGCGCTCGCCTTCGAGAGCGGGGCAGGGCTGACCGCGCTGTTCGGACCGTCGGGGGCGGGGAAGTCGAGCGCGCTCGCGATGATCGCCGGGTTGCTGCGGCCCGATGTGGGCCACGTCCGCGTCGCGGGCGAGACGCTGTTCGATCGCACCACCAACGTTCCCGCCGAGCACCGCCGCTGCGGCTATATCTTCCAGGATGCCCGGCTGTTCCCGCATTACCGCGTGCGCGCCAATTTGCTCTACGGTGCAGCGCGCGCGGCGGGGACGGAGATGACGCTCGACGAGGTCAGCGCGCTGCTCGGTATCGCGCATCTGCTCGATCGCTGGCCGCGCACGCTGTCGGGCGGCGAGGCGCAGCGCGTCGCGATCGGGCGGGCGTTGCTGTCGGGGCCGGCGTTCCTGCTGATGGACGAGCCGCTCGCCTCGCTCGATCGCGCGCGGCGGGGGGAGATCATGGAGCTGATCGAGCGCGTGCGCGACGAGGTGGGCTTGCCGATCCTCTACGTCAGCCATGATCGCGGTGAGGTCGACCGGCTTGCGACGACGGTTGTGGAAATGGGGGCGGGCTAGGCCGCACGCGCACGGATGGTTATCCCCGCCCGTCACCCCGGCCTCGTGCCGGGGCCCACCGTGCCGCGCGCGCTTCGGCAGCAGCACTCGGGTCGCGGTAGACCCCGGCACAAGGCCGAGGTGACGGGGGGTGCTCAGCCCGCGACGATCTTCACCGGCACCGATTTCGCCGCCGGGACGAAGCTCTCTTCGGCATAATGCTCGACCGGCATCAGCACGTTGCATTCGGGGTAATAGGCCCCGAGGCAGCCGCGCGGAATGTCGTACGGCGTGACGATCAGCCCGTCGCGGCGGCGCGTGATGCCGTCGCCCGCATCGCTCTCAAGCGCGACGATCTGGCCTTCCGACAGCCCGGCCGCGGTCATATCCGAGGCGTGGATGAAGAGCACGTCGCGCGTCCCCTTCACGCCGCGGAAGCGATCTTGATAGCCGTAGATCGTCGTGTTGAACTGGTCGTTCGAGCGTAGCGTCATCAGTCGGAAGCGACCCTCGGCATCGTCGAAGCCGGTCGCGCACAGCCCGGTCGGGGCGAGGAATTCGGCCTTGCCGCTCTGTGTCAGCCAGATCCGCTCCGACGCCTTGTTGCCCTTCCAATAGCCGCCGGGCCTGAACAGCTTGTTGTTGAAGTCGGGGAAAATCTTCGGATAGGTCTCTTCGATCGCGTCGCGGATCAGCGCGTAATCGCCGACCCACGCATCCCAATCGACCTTCGGGTTGGCCGGCAGGATCTGCTTGGCGAGCGCGCCGACGATCGCGGGCTCGGACAGTAGATGTTCGCTCGCCGGATGCGCCTTGCCGCGCGAGGCGTGGATGCAGCTCGTCGAATCCTCGACCGTGACGACTTGCGGGCCGCTCGCCTGCACGTCGGTCTCGATCCGGCCGAGGCAGGGGAGGAGATAGGTCACCTTGCCCGGGAAGAGGTGGTTGCGGTTGAGCTTGGTCGCGATCTGGACCGAGAGGTCGAGGCGGGGCCAGGCGGCTTCCATCGGTTCGGTCTCGGGCACCGCGCGCAGGAAATTGCCGCCCAGCGCGACGAACGCCTTGACCGACCCGTCGATCACGCCGCGGCACGCCTCGACGGTGTTGAGGCCCTTCTCGCGCGGCGCGGTGAAGCCGTATTGCTTCTCGAGCTGCTCGACCGGGGCGAGCTCGGTCTTCTCGGTGATGCCGACGGTGCGCTGGCCCTGCACGTTCGAATGGCCGCGCACCGGGGTCGGGCCGGCGCCGGGCTTGCCGATATTGCCGCGCATCAGCAGCAAATTGACGACCATGCGGACGTTCTCGACGCCCTTGACGTGCTGCGTCAGCCCCATGCCGTAGATTGCGAGCACCGCCTTGGCCTTGGCGTAGAGCCGCGCGGATTCCTCGAGCTCGGCCTTGGGAAGACCCGCTTCATGCACGATCGCATCCCAGTCGGCGGCGCGCACCGAAGCGACGAAGGCGTCGAAGCCGTGGGTATGCTCGGCGATGAAGTCTGTATCGAGCACGGGCGGCTTGCCCGCAGCGATCGCCGCGTCGTGCCATTCGACCAAGAACTTGGCGATGCCCATCATCGCGGCGATGTCGCCGCCGGCTTTCACCTGGTGATATTGCGTCGAGATGTTGGTCTCGCCGAGCGTCGCCATCTCGATCGGATTCTGCGGATCGGTGAAGCGCTCGAGCCCGCGTTCCTTCAACGGGTTGAAGGTGACGATCTCGACCCCGCGCTTGCGGCAGCTGCGCAGGTCATGGAGCATCCGCGGCGCGTTCGACCCGACATTCTGCCCGAAGAACAGGATCATGTCGCATTGCTCGAAATCCTCGAGCCGCGTCGTGCCGACCGGCACGCCGATCGCCGCCTTGAGCCCGACCGAGGTCGATTCGTGGCACATGTTCGAGCTGTCGGGCAGGTTCTGGTTGCCGTACATCCGCGCCATCAGGCCGTACATGTACGACGCCTCGAGGCTGGTGCGACCCGAGGAATAGAAGACGACCGATTTGGGATCCATCGGCTTGAGCGTCGCGCCGATCTCGCCGAACGCCTCGTCCCAGCTGCACGCGACATATTTGTCGGTCGCGGCGTCGTAGCGCAGCGGATGCGTCAGGCGGCCATTCTGTTCGAGATCGTAATCCTTCCAGTCGCGCAATTCGGTCAGCGTGTGCTGCTGGAAGAACTCGGGGGTGGTGCGATAACTGGTCAGCTCCCAGGCGGTCGCCTTGGCGCCTTCCTCGCAGAACTCGGCGGGATGGTGATGCTTGGGCTTGGGCCAGGCGCAGCTGACGCACTGGAAGCCATCGGGCTTGTTCTGCCGGACGAGCTCGCGCAGCGCTTCCGGACCGATCCGCTCGCGCGGCATGATCTCGGCGAGCGAGCGGACCGAACCCCAGCCGCCGGCAGGCCCCTTGAACGGCTCGATTTCAGGCGCGTCCGACTTTTGCTTGACCATGACCATTCCCGCTTCGCGCCCGCATGAGGCGGGCTCTAGCGCTGAACGAAAGCGGAACCAATTGGTTCACCGCGAATTTTCAGGGGCGTCGATCGACGGAATTCGAACGCCGTAGACGGTTTGGCATTGCGCGATTGCGCATTTGGCGATGGTGAAGGATCGGCTAGGGCGATGCGATGACGGCTGCTTCGCTCGACCAGCAATTCGCGCAGATCCGCCCGGAGGGCGCGCAGACCGAGATCATCCGCGCGGTCGCGGTCGAGCGGCCGATCGCGCTCGAGTTCAGCGGGATCGGTTATGCCGTGATGATGGCGTCGCCGACCGATCTCGAGGATTTCGCGACGGGCTTCGCGCTGAGCGAGCGGTTGATCCCCGGCATCGACGCGGTGCTCGGGATCGACGTCCATGCGCAGCCCGACGGCGATGTCGTGCGCGTCGCTCTGAGCCCCGACTGCGCGCCGGGATTGCTCGACCGCGTGCGCCACCGGGTGTCCGAGTCGTCGTGCGGGATGTGCGGGATCGAAAATCTCGAACAGGCGCTGCGCCCGCTCCCGCGCGTCACGGCGAGGAGCCGCGCCAACGACGCAGCGGTGTTTCGCGCGTTGAACGCGCTGCGCGCGCTTCAGCCGCTCAATCGCGCGACCGGTGCGGTGCATGCCGCGGCGCTGTGCTCGGCGACGGGGGACGTGCTGCTCGTCCGCGAGGACGTCGGGCGGCACAATGCGTTCGACAAATTGATCGGCGCGATGGCGCGCGCGGGGCGGGGCTGGGACGGCGGCTTTGCCCTGTTGTCGTCGCGCTGTTCGTACGAGCTGGTCGAGAAAGCGGCGCTGGCGAATTGCCCGTTGCTGGTGACGATCTCGGCGGCGACCGATCTCGCCTTGCGGCGCGCGGCGTCGTGCGATCTGCGGGTAGTGATGCTCGCGCGCAGCGATGCGGTGCTGGCGGCGCGGAGCGACGCGGGATGAGACTGTTGGGGGCGGTCCTCGCCGGCGGACAGGCGACGCGTTTCGGCAGCGACAAGGCGGTCGCGTTGCTCGACGGGCGACCCTTGATCGCGCATGCCGCGGCGGCGCTGCGCGCGGCGACCGATACCGTGATCGTTTGTGGTCGTCCGGCGGGGCCCGACGGCCTGGTCGCGATCCCCGATTTTCCGGCACCGGGGCAGGGGCCGCTCGGCGGATTGTGCGCGGCGCTGCGCCATGCGCAGGCGTTTGGGTATGACGCGGTGCTGTCGATCGGCTGCGATACGCCGGTGCTGCCGAGCGCGCTGGTCGAGCGACTGATCGCGGGGCCAGGCGCACGGTTTCTGCGGCAGGCACCGATCATCGGCTATTGGCCAGCGATCCTCGCCGTGGATTTGTCGGAACATCTGACGCGAAGCGAGGATCGTGCCGTCTATCGCTGGGCAGCGCGCGTCGCGGCGGCGGCGATCGACGCCGGCGGCGAACTCGCCAATATCAATCGCGTCGCCGACTTGACGCGGCTTGCGGGCCACCCGCGATGAGCAACGCGTCGCGTCCCGAGCGCCCGAGTTTCGACGCGGCGCTCGCGGTCATCCGTGCGCATTCGGCGCCGCTCGGCGTGGAAACGGTCGCGATCGGCGATGCGCTGCAGCGTGTGACGGCCGCGGAGGTGCACGCCGCAAGCGACTATCCGCGGTTCGATGCCGCCGCGATGGACGGCTTCGCCTTCGCCGCCGCCGACACCGCCGACGCCACGCCGGGCCAGCCTGTGCAGCTGCCGGTCGCGACATCGGTGCGCGCGGGCGCCCGTCCTGTTGCGCAGACGACCGGAACGGCCTGCCGGATCAGTACGGGAGCGCCGGTCCCGCTCGGCTGCGACTACGTTCTCCCGCATGAGGAGGCGCGCCTCGCGCATGGGGCGCTCGTGCTCGAGCAGCCGCTGTCGGCGGGACGGAACGTGCGGCGTCGCGGCGAGGATGCGACGGCGGGCGCGGGCGTGCTGGCGCCGGGGACGCGGATGACGCCAGCGATGATCGGCGCGCTCGCCTGTTACGGGCTCGCGACGCTCGCCGTGGCGCGTCGGCCGTCGATCACGCTGCTGCCGACCGGGGACGAATTGCTGGCGGAGCCGAGCGCCGATCGGCCAGCGGCGATCTTCGACGCGAACAGCGTGATGCTCACGGCGCTGCTTCGCGCCCAGGGGCTCGAGCCGCTCCGCGCCGCGCCGGTGGGAGACGATGCGCGACAGCTCGAGCAAGCGATCGCGGCCGCGTCGGACAGCGCGATCGTCGTGACCACCGGCGGCGCATCGGGTGGCGACCATGACCATCTCGCGCGGGCTTTGCTGCGGCTTGGCGCCACGGTGCATTTTCATGGCGTGCGGATGCGGCCGGGCAAGCCGCTGCTGTTCGCGACGCTGCCGGGTGGCGCGCTGTTCTTCGGCCTGCCGGGCAATCCCGTCGCGGCGTTGCTCGGCGCGCGTTTCTTTCTTGGCGCGGCGCTGCGCGCGATGCTCGGCGAGCCGCCGGAAAGCGGTTTCGTCGTCGAGGTCGACACCGATCAACGGCCCGATACGACGCTGTTCCTAAAGGCGTTCCGCGACCCCGGCGGCGCGATCCGCATCCTCGCCGACCAGCGATCGCACACGCTGCGCCCGCTGATCGAGGCGAATTGCTGGGTCGTCACGGACACGACGCCGCAGGGTGCGCGCCGCCGCGTCTACCCGCTACGCTGACCCGCTCATTGATGCGCGCGCAGCGTCACGCCGATGACGCGCGGGTCGCTCGGCGTGCCCAGGATCAGCCCCGAATTGCCCGCCTGGATCGTCAGGTTCTGGATGTAATTGGCGTCGAACAGATTGCGCACGAAGACCGCCACTTCGAGCCCGGTGCGGGTGCGTAGCCCGAGACTCGCATTGGTGACGTTGTAGCCGTCGATCAGCGTGTATTTCGACAGGCTGGGGTCGCCGTAATAGCTGGTGCGCCAGCTCGAATCGGCGTGGAGGACCAGCGCGAGCGTGCCCACCGGCAGCGTGTAGTCGCCGCCGATCGTCTCGGACCATTTCGGCAGCCCGGCGAGCGGCCGCCCGGTGAGGTTGCAGGCGGTCGTCGCGGCGGTCTGGAGTTCGAGCGGGCAGGGGCCGGCGGGGTAGTTCGAATAGTCGCCATGCGCATAAGCGAGATTGCCACGCAGCTGGAAACGCGGCGTGATGTTGGCGGTGAGGTCGGCCTCGACGCCCTTCACCGTGACCTTGGGAATGTTCGAGAGATAGCCGCGCAAGGCGACCGTCTGCGAACTGTCGACGATCGTCGCCTGGAAATCGCGGACATCGGTGTAAAAGGCGGCGAGGTTGAAGGTCAGCCGCCGGTCGAACAATGCGGTCTTGAGCCCGGCCTCGTAGGTCGTGTTGAGCTCGGGCCGGATCACCGCAGTGGTCAGCACCGGCTGGTTGGCAGTGTCGAGCGGCAGGCCCGACAGGTTGATCCCACCCGATTTGAAGCCGCGCGCATAGCTGGCATACGCCAGAACCTGGTCGGTCGCCTGCCAGGCGAGGTTGGCGCGGCCCGACAAATTGCTTTCCTTATCGTGCCCCGTGTAGCTCTGCCCGCGCAGCACGCCGAGCTGCGCCGCGAGCAGGGCGGCGTTGGTGACGGTCGGCCCGCCGAAGGTATAGGCGCTGTAGCTGCCGTCCTTCACTTCATAGGTGTAGCGCAGTCCCCCGGTCAGCGTCAGGCGCGGCAGGAGCTTGTAGTTGAGCTCGGCGAAAGCGGCGTAGCTGTCTTCCTTGAGCCGGGTGCTCCCGTCGGTGCCATAGCCGTCGAGCAGGTTCGACGGCACCGCGACCGCCGCGGCCCCGGTCCCGGTCGTTGTGCCGATCAGATAGCGCGCGGCGGCGGGGCCGTAGATGCTGATCGGCTCGCCGGTGATCTTCTGATCGAAGAAATACAGGCCGGCGACGTAGCCCAAGCGATGCTCGCCGTTCGACGCGAGCCGCAGTTCCTGGCTGAACTGGTCCTGGCGCGAGGGGATGTGTTGCGTGATCTGCACCGGGATGCCGGTATAGTCGCGGTCGTTCGCCGCATCCCAGTTCCAGAAGCGCCACGCGCTGACCGAGGTCAGCGTGCCGATCTTGCCGAGGTTCCAGTCGGCGATCGCCGAGACGCCGCCCTCGTTGGTGTTGACCCCGAGCTGCGCGTCGATGTCGGTCTTGCGGTCGTACGGATTGGTGCTCGGCGGCGCATAGCCGAATTGCGCGGCGAGCCCGGTCGGCCCGGCATATTGCCGCGTCGCCGCGCGCAGACTCTGGCCGACGCGAAGATAGACCTGGGTGCAGCATTCGCTCTCGAAATTGGTGAAGTCGGCGGTGAGGCGGAGCTGGAAGTCGCTCGTCGGCTTGAACAGGAGTTGCCCGCGCACCGCCTGGTTGCCGATGCCGTTTTCCTTGGCGCCGGTGCGGACATTGTCGATCACCCCGTCGCGCCGCGTCGTCAAGCCCGCGATGCGGAAGGCGAGCGTGTCGCCGATCAGCGGCCCCGACGCAGACGCCTTGGCCTGGACGAAATTGTAGCTGCCGACGGATACTTCCTCGCTCGCCTCGGGGGTGAAGGTCGGCGCCTTGCTGATGATGCTGATCGCGCCGGCCGTGGTGTTCTTGCCGAACAGCGTGCCCTGCGGCCCGCGCAGCACTTCGATCTGCTGGATATCGGAGAAATCGAACGCCGCGGTGGCGGGGCGGGCGTGATAGACCTGGTCGACATAGAAGCCGACGCCGGGTTCGAGCCCGTCATTCGCCTGGCTGACCGCGACGACGCTGCTGCCGAGGCCGCGGATCGTGAAGGCGGTGTTGCGCGGATTGGCCGAACTGTAGTTGAGCGCGGGTACCAGCAGGCTCAGCTGGCTGGTGTTGACGGTGTACGACCGGTCGAGCAGCGCGGCGCCGACCACCGAGACCGCGAGCGGGACCTTTTCCAGATCCTCGCTGCGGCGGCGTGCGGTGACGGTGATGTCGGCTGCGCCTTCGCCGCTGCTGTCCGCGACAGGGGGGGCGGGCGGCGCGTCCTTGGCTGCGGCGATGGTCGGCACGGCACTGCACACTGCAGCCACCGAGATGGTGGCGGCCAGGATCGACACTCGCATTCGCTAAACCCCTTACGCGCAGCCGCTCCCCGGCCGCGCCTCGCTGTATACCGTCGAATATAGTGAGCGATAGCCGAATTCTCGCCGCGTGCATTTTCGTGCGAAGGACGGTGGCACGATGCCGGCTTCGGTCTTAGGTGAAGATCGACAAGCACGCGCCGCGACCGGTTCGGCGCTGATGGTGACGCGGCATGAAACTCGATCTGCTCTATTTTTCCTGGGTCCGCGAAGCGGTCGGCCGTGACGGTGAGGTCGTCGACGTGCCGCCGGGGGTGACCACGGTCGACGACCTGCTGGCGCTGCTCGCGGCACGCGGCGAAGGCTATGGCGTGTTCGCCACCACCGAGCGGCTGCGCTGCGCGATCGACCAGACCTTCGCGCCGCTGTCCGCCTCGATCGCGGGCGCGCGCGAAGTCGCGATCTTCCCGCCGGTGACGGGCGGATGAGCATCCTGATCGGCGTCCAGCAGGCGGACTTTTCGCTCGCGACCGAACTCGAGCGGCTCGAGGCGCTCGGCGGCGGCGCGGTGGCGAGCTTCACCGGCATCGTCCGGGCCGACGCTAGCGACACCGTCGCGCTCGAGCTCGAGACCTATCCGGCGATGGCCGAGCAGGCGCTGCGCGCGATCGCGCAGACCGCGACCGAACGCTGGCCGCTGCTCGGGGTGACCATGATCCACCGCTATGGCCGGTTGCCGGTCGGCGCGCGGATCGTGCTGGTCGGTACCGCATCGCGGCATCGCGGCGCCGCGATGGAGGCGTGCGCCTTCCTGATCGACTGGGCGAAGACCGCCGCGCCGTTCTGGAAGAAGGAATGGCACGGCGATGGCGCGGCGCATTGGGTCGAGCCGCGCGCCGCCGACGACGCCGCTGCCGCCGCCTGGGCCGCGAGCGATCCGAAATAAGCCCTGATCCGTCGCGCGCGCGGCAAGATCGCGTGACGGACACCGGTCGTCTGCCGTAAAGCAGCACTGCCGATGACTCGCCCCGATCTGGCGAATCACCATCGGCCGGGACAGAGCGGAAAGACCCGCGGCCCGGATCCTGAGGCGAGGTGCTGCATGCAATTCACGATCAACGACCGGCCTGTCGAGGTCGAGGTCGATCTCCGAACCTCGCTGCTCGATCTGCTCCGCGAGGAGCTCGGGCTGATGGGCAGCAAGAAGGGCTGCAATCAGGGCGCGTGCGGCGCCTGCACCGTGCTCGTCGACGGCGAGCGGATCAATTCCTGCCTCGCGCTCGCAGTGCAATATCAGGGCCGCGCGATCACGACGGTCGAGGGGCTGAGCGACGCAGACGGGCTCCACCCGCTCCAGCGCGCCTTTATCGAGCATGACGGTTTCCAGTGCGGCTATTGCACGCCGGGCCAGCTCTGCTCGGCGGTGGCGATGGCCGACGAGATCGCGCGCGGCATTCCGAGCCATGTCACGGGCGACCTCACCGCCGAGACAATCGCGCTCGACCATGACGAATTGCGCGAGCGGATGAGCGGCAATCTCTGCCGCTGCGGCGCGTATAACGGCATCGTCGCGGCGATCGCGGAGACCTATGCGGCGGCGCCCGCGCGGCAGGAGGAAGCGGCATGACCCCGTTCAGCTATGCCCGCGCCGATGATGTCCCGGGCGCGATCGCGCTGGCGGGGGCGACCCCGGATGCGAAATATCTCGGCGGCGGGACCAATCTGGTCGATCTGATGCGCGAGACGATCGAGCGTCCGGCGGCGTTGGTCGACGTGACCGGCCTGTCGCGCGAGATCACGGTCGGCGCCGATGGCGGCGTGGTGATCGGGGCAGGGGTGACCAACACCGCGCTCGCCGCCGATCGGACGATCCGCACGCACTATCCAATGCTGTCGCGCGCGATCCTCGCGGGGGCGAGCGCGCAGATCCGCAACATGGCGACCGTCGGCGGCAATGTGCTCCAGCGCACGCGGTGCGGCTATTTCTACGACGACGCAGCGCGCTGCAACAAGCGGGAGCCCGGCGCCGGCTGCGACGCGATCGACGGGTTCAACCGGATCCACGCGATCCTCGGCGCATCGCCATCGTGCGTCGCGACGCATCCGTCGGACATGTGCGTCGCGCTCGCCGCGCTCGATGCGCAGGTGCGCGTTGCGGGGCCGGCGGGCGAGCGGACGATCGCGCTGGTCGACCTGCATCGCCTGCCGGGGGGCGCGCCCGAGCGCGATACCGAGCTCCAGCCGGGCGAGCTGATCGTCTCGGTCGAGCTGCCCGCGTTGCCGTTCGCGGCGCACTCGACCTATCGCAAGGTCCGCGACCGCGCGAGCTACGCCTTTGCGCTCGTCTCGGTCGCCGCGGCGATCGAGATCGAGGATCGCGCGATCAAGGATGTCCGCATCGCGCTCGGCGGCGTCGCGCACAAGCCGTGGCGCGCGTTCAAGGCCGAAGCCGCGTTGCGCGGCCAGGCGCCGACCGAAGCGAACGTCCGCGCCGCCGCCGAGCTGGAACTGGCCGATTCCGCAGCCTTGCGCGACAACGGCTTCAAGATCGAACTGGCCAAGCGCGCGATCGTCGCAACCCTCGCCGAACTGAGCGGAGAGCAGGCATGAGCATTGTCGAGAACGCCACGCAGCTCGCCGAGGGCGCGATGCAGGCCGTGATGAAGAAGGCGATCGAACTCGCCCCCGACAGCTGGATCCCCGGCGGCGTTCCCGATCCGCTGATCCAGCACAAGCACGGCCTCGTCGGCACGCAGGTGTCGCGGCTCGACGGGCCGTTGAAGGTCAAGGGCGTGGCGCGCTTTTCCGCCGAATTCCCGCTCGAAAACATGGTCTATGCCGCGCTGGCCTTCAGCACGATCCCGAAGGGACGGATCGCCACGCTCGACGTCGCGGCGGCGGAGGCTCTGCCGGGCGTCGTATTGGTGATGACGTATAAAAACGCGCCGCGGCTCAACCCGACGCCCGCGATGATGACGGCGCCGAAGGCGATCGGCGGCGACCGGCTCCCGGTGATGCAGGATGACCGCATCCATTGGAATGGCGAGCCGGTCGCCGTGGTGCTCGCGCAGACGCAGGAGCAGGCCGATCATGCCGCATCGCTGATCGCGGTGACCTACGACACCGAGATCGCCGTCACGCGGTTCGACGACGCCAAGCCCGATCGCAAGGCCGCCTCGTTCATGGGCGCGCCGATGCTGGTCGAGATCGGCGACGCCGAGGCGGCGCTCGCCGCCGCGCCACACAGCATCGACCGGACCTATCGCACCCCGCGCCACAATCACAATCCGATCGAACTCCACGCCGCGACGCTGGTCTGGCAGGGCGACGCGCTGATCGTCCACGACGCCTCGCAATGCGTCGCGCATGTCGCCTGGACGCTCGCCCAGGTGTTCGGCCTGGACGAGGCGCAGGTCCATGTCACCTCGCCCTATGTCGGGGGTGGTTTCGGCAGCAAGACGCTGTGGAACCACCAGATCCTGGCGGCGGCGGCGGCGAGGCTGGCCGGGCGGCCGGTCCGCATCATGCTGTCGCGCGAGGGCGTGTACCGCATGGTCGGCGGCCGCACGCTGACCGAGCAGCGCGTCGCGCTCGGCGCGCAAGACGACGGGCGGTTCGATGCGCTGATCCACACCGGCGTCGTCGCGATGACGCCGCACAACAACATGCCCGAGCCGTTCATCCTGCCCGCCAAATCGGCCTATGCTGCGGGGAGCTTCCTGCTCAACGTCGAGGCGGTCGAGCTCGACATGCTCGCCAACACCTTCATGCGCGCGCCGGGTGAATCGGTCGGCACCTTCGCGCTTGAGAGCGCGGTCGACGAACTGGCGGTCGAGCTCGGCGTGGATCCGATCGCGCTGCGCGAGACCAACGAGCCCGACAAGGACCCGACCACGGGCATGCCCTTCTCGTCGCGCAACATCGTCGCGGCGTATCGCAGCGGCGCCGAACGCTTCGGCTGGGACAAGCGCATTGCAAAACCGGGTAGCCGGCGAGAGGGCGAGTGGCTGGTCGGCATGGGCTGCGCCACCGCGACCTATCCCTATTACCGCATGCCGGGCGGGGCCGCGAAGCTGACGCTGACCAGGGACGGCAGCGTCTCGCTCGAGATCGCCGCGCACGAGATGGGCATGGGGACTGCGACGACGCACACGATGGTGCTCGCCGAGCGGCTCGGTTTGCCGATGGACAAGGTCAGCTTCCTTTATGGCGATTCGAAGATGCCCGGGGTCGTGCTCGCCGGCGGATCGCAGCAGACCGCGTCGATCGGCGCGGCGGTGATCGCGGCGCAGAATGCGCTATTCACCGAATTGCTCAAGCTTGCGGGGAATGACTCGCCGCTGGCCGGCCTCAAGCCGAGCGACGTCGGCGGCTATCAGGGCGGGCTGTGCAAGCTCGACGATCCGGACGCGTGCGAAAGCTATGTCTCGATCCTGTCGCGCGCGCAGCGCGATCAGGTCAGCGTCGAGGCCGAAGGCTCGGCGCCGCTCGAGACGCAGCATTGGTCGATGCACTCGCACGGCGCGATGTTCGCCGAGGTCCGCGTCAACGCGGTGACCGGCGAAGTGCGCGTCAGCCGCTTCCTCGGCTCGTTCGACTGCGGCAAGATCCTCAATCCCAAGACCGCGACGAGCCAGTTCCGTGGCGGCATCATCATGGGGCTCGGCATGGCGCTGATGGAGGAAACGCAGTTCGACGAGCGGACCGGGCGCGTGATGAACCCGAGCCTCGCCGAATATCACGTGCCGGTGCACCTGGACGTGCCCGAGATCGACGTGATCTGGACCGACATCCCCGACCCGCACGCGCCGATGGGCGCGCACGGCATCGGCGAGATCGGGATTACCGGCGTGGCGGCGGCGGTGGCGAATGCGGTGTTCAACGCGACCGGCAAGCGCGTTCGCGATCTGCCGATCACGCTGGACAAGCTGTTGTAGCGGGTGGGGCTGGGGACGGGGTTCTCCGAGGCGCGCGTCGCGATCCCCCAGCCGCCAGTAGCAGCGCCAGTATCACGCGTTCGCCCCCCAACCCGCCACCCCGGCCTTGTGCCGGGGTCCACCGTGACGCGGATTCTGCCGCCGCAGCACCTGCGGCCCGGTGGACCCCGGGACAAGCCCGGAGTGACGGTTGGGGTTAGGGGCGGGGGCGCGTCCTGTGACGATCGCATATGCGTGCCGTGGCGCTTCAATGCTTCCGGCACGCGGACACCCCACGCCGCTACGCGCGGTCGTGCAGCGCCTTCACCATGCCCGCGGCGACCGACAGCGCGATCTCGCTCGCGCCGATCGCCTTGATGTCGATCCCGGCGGGACCGTCGATCCGCGCGAGGTCGTCCTCGCCGAAGCCCGCCGCGGCGAGGCGTTCGAGCCGCGCGGCATGGCTGCGGCGCGATCCGAGTGCCGCGATATAACCGGTCTCGGCGGATAGCGCCGCGACCAGCGCGGGATCGTCGATCTTGGGATCGTGGCTGAGCGTGATCACCGCGGTCGACGGGCCGGGATTGTACGCCGCCACGGCTTCGTCGGGCCAGCGATCGTCGAGCGTCACGCCCGGGAAGCGCTCCTCGGTCAGGAAGCGCGTGCGCGGGTCGATGATCGTCGCCTTGACGCCGAGCGTCGCGGCGATCTGCGCGAGCGCCTGCGCGATCTGCACCGCGCCGACGATCAGGACCTGGCGCGGCGCCGCATAGGTATTTGCAAATGCGCCCGCGCCCGTGATCGGCGCGAGACTGCTGCGACCGGTCTCGAGATCGGTATAGACCGTCAGGCCACGGCCCGAGCCCTGCGCGTGCTCGATCGCGTCGAATATGGCCGGCGGAAAACCGCCTTCGGACACGGGCTGGACGAGCACTTCGATCGTTCCGCCGCATGGCAGCCCGACTTCCCAGGCCGATCCGTCGGCGACGCCGTATCGGCGTCGCTCGGGCTTGCCGCTCGCCAATACCTCGGCAGCGAGGGCTAGAACGTCGCCTTCGACACATCCGCCCGACACCGACCCTTCGAGCCGGCCATCGGCATGGACGAGCATATGGCTCCCGCGCGGGCGCGGCGCCGAACCCCAGGTCGAAATGACCGTGGCGAGCGCCATCGGCGCGCCCTGCCAGGCCCGGAACGCCGCGAGCGCGGTTTCGTTGTCAGCCATCGCGTCTCAGCCCCCGGTGACGCTCATGTGCCGCCCGACCGCCGGCGCGGCATTGCGATCGACGATCTCGAAGGCGTGCCGCAACGGTTTGGTGAGCAGCGCGGCATCGATCGCCGCATCGAGCGCGGTGGGGCCGCCCTCGCGCAGCACCAGCTTCAAGTCCATCTTGTCGTCATGGCCGAGGCACATGTAGAGTCGCCCCGAAGCGGTCAGCCGCACGCGGTTGCAGCCCTCGCAGAAATTGTTGGTCAGCGGGGTGATGAGGCCAAGCCGCGTGCCCGTCTCGCGCACGCGGACATAGCGCGCCGGGCCGCCGGTGCGATGATCGTCGGCGTCGAGTGTGAAACGCTGCTCGAGCCGGCGGCGAACGACGTCGAGCGGCAGATAGCGATCGGTGCGGTCCTCATCGACCACGCCGAGCGGCATCGTCTCGATCAGCGTGAGGTCGAAGCCATGCGTCCCGCACCAGCGGATCATCGGATCGATCTCGTCCTCGTTCGCCCCCTTCAACGCGACCATGTTGATCTTGATCGACAGACCGGCTGCCTTGCCCGCGGCGATCCCGTCGAGCACTTCGGCGAGATTGCCGGTCCGCGTGATGTGGCGGAAATTGTCGGGATCGAGGCTGTCGAGGCTGACATTGACGCGCCGCACGCCCGCGGCGAACAGCGTCTCGGCATGCTGCGACAGCCGCGTCGCATTGGTGGTCAGCGTCATCTCGTCGAGCGCGCCGGTCTCGATATGCCGACCGATATGGCGCGCAAGATCGTCAACGCCGCGCCGCACCAGCGGCTCGCCGCCGGTCAGCCGGATCTTGCGCACGCCGCGCGCGATGAAGGCGTCGGCGACCGCGCCCATTTCCTCGATCGTCAGCACCTCCTTGCGCGGCAGGAAGGTCATCGCCTCGCTCATGCAATAGCGGCAGCGCAGGTCGCAGCGATCGGTCACCGACAGCCGCAGATAGGTGATCCGACGGCCGAAACTGTCGGTGAGCGGGCGGGGTGGGGCAGTGTCGGGGCGGAGGTTCGACATCGGGAAGCGGCAACTCATGAAGGACGGCGAACGCGGGGAAGACGCACGTGGTCGATACTATCTAGGGGGCCGGCGGCACGAATGCCATGCCGCCGGCAAGGCTGGGTCACGCGACGGGCGGCAGATGTGCGAGGTGCTTGTCGAGCGTGACCGGATAGTCGCGCACGCGCACGCCCGACGCATTGTAGATCGCATTGGCGATCGCCGCGCCGACTCCGCACAGGCCGAGCTCACCGACACCCTTGGCCTTCATCGGCGAAGAGGTCGGATCGACCTCGTCGAGGAAGATCACCTCCTGGTGCGGGATGTCGGCATGGACCGGCACCTCGTAGCCCGCAAGATCGTGATTGACGAAGAAGCCGAAGCGCGCGTCGACCGCGAGCTCCTCCATCAGCGCCGCGCCCGCACCCATCGTCATCGCGCCGATCACCTGGCTGCGCGCCGACTTGGGATTGAGGATGCGGCCCGCCGCGCACACCGCGAGCATGCGGCGAATGCGGATCTCGCCGGTCAGGCCATGGACGCCGACCTCGACGAAATGTCCGGCGAAGGTCGATTGCTGATACGTCTTGCCGAGATCGCCATATTCGATTGCGTCCTCGGCGGTCAGCCCGGCGTCGCCCGCCGCTTCGGTGAGCGCGACGCTGCGGTTGCCCGAACGCACCTTGCCGCCCGCGAAGCTGACATCGGCCGAATTGAAGCCGAGCTTCTGCGCGATCGCCTCGCGCAGTTTGACGCAGGCGGCATAGACGCCCGCGGTCGCGTTGTTCGCGCCCCACTGTCCGCCCGACCCGGCCGAGACCGGATGGTCGGAATCGCCGAGCTGGACGACGACGCGATCGAGATCGACTCCCATCATCTCGGCCGCGGTCTGCGCGATGATGGTGTAGGTGCCGGTGCCGATATCGGTCATGTCGGTCGAGACGGTGACGATACCCTTCTTGTCGAGCGCGACGCGCGCCGCCGACTTCATCGCCAGGCTGTTGCGGAAGCCCGCAGCGACGCCCATGCCGACCAGCCACTGGCCGTCGCGGCGCTGCGCGGGCGTGGCGCTGCGCTGCTTCCAGCCGAAACGTTCGGCGCCCTGTTCGAGACACTGGACGAGCTCGCGCTGCGAGAAGCGGCGCTCGGGTTTCTCGGGATCGACCTGCGTGTCGTTGGCGACCCGGAAGGCGACCGGATCCATGCCGAGCTTCTCGGCCATTTCGTCCATCGCGATCTCGAGCGCCATCAGCCCGGGTGCTTCGCCCGGCGCGCGCATCGCATTGCCCTCGGGCAGATCGAGCACCGCGAGCTTCATCGCGGTCAGCCGGTTGGCGCCGGCATAGAGCAGACGCGTCTGGCTGACCGCGGTCTCGGGGCCGCCGCCGGGCAGATCGCCCGAGCCGCTCTCATGCGCGATCGCGGTGATCTTGCCGTCGCGGCCCGCGCCGATGCGGATCCGCTGGATCGTCGCGGGGCGGTGCGTCGTGTTGTTGAACATCATCGGGCGCGTGAGCGTCACCTTGACCGGGCGACCCGCGGCCTTGGCGCCGAGTGCTGCCAGGATCACGTCGGCGCGGATGAACAGCTTGCCCCCGAAGCCGCCGCCGACATAGGGCGCGACCAGCCGGACATTGTCCTTGGGAATGCCGAGCGTCTTGGCGACGTCGCCCTTGCTCCAGGCGATCATCTGGTTCGAGGTCCATAGCGTGACCTTGTCGCCGTCCCACTTGGCGGTGGTGGCGTGCGGCTCCATCATCGCGTGGCTGTGGTCGGGCGTGGTGTAGGTCGCATCGAGCTTGACCGGCGCTGTGCCGAACGCGGTGTCGAAATCGCCGATCTTGGTGACCGGCGGCTTGCCCTTGTCGCCATGGTACGGGGCGGTCTTGAGCTCTTCGGCCAGATCGAAGCGGCCCTTGGTCCGGGCATAATCGACCACGATCAGCGCCGCGGCGGCGCGTGCCTGCTCGAACGTCTCCGCGACGACGAGCGCGACCGCCTGGTGATAATGGTCGATCTCGGGCCCGCCGAGCAGCTTTGCGGTGTTGAAATTGCCCTTGCCGAGCGGCCCTGCGCTTTCGGCGGTGACGATCGTCAGCACGCCAGGGGCGGCCTTTGCGGCAGTGAGGTCGATCCGACTGATCCGCCCCTTGGCGATTCCCGCGCCGACGACATAGCCGTACGCCGGGTTCGTGACGACGTCGTGGCGCTCATACGCGTAGGGCGCGGTGCCGGTCGTCTTGTACTTGCCGTCGATGCGGTCGGTCGGCTTGCCGATATGCTTGAGCTGATCGATCGGGTTCTGGCCGGCGGGTGTGTCGAACTTCATGGCGTTCAGCCCTTCGCTTCGATCAGGGCCGCGGCGAGCGTGCGCTCGACCAGCGTGACCTTGAAGGCATTGTCGTGCGTCGGCTTGGCGCCGGCGAGCAGCTTCGGCGTCACCGCCGCGGCGCCTTGCGGCAGCGCCGCCTCGGCCGCCTCGACCCGCCACGGCTTGGGCGCGATCCCGCCGACCGCGACGCGGCCCGAACCGTCGCGCTGGACGATCGCGGCGACCGAGACGAGCGCAAAGGCGTAGGACGCGCGGTCGCGCACCTTGTGATAGATGTGCGTCCCGCCGATCGGCTTGGGCAACGTGACCGCGGTGATCAGCTCGCCGGGCACCAAAGCGGTCTCGATCTGCGGGGTCTTGCCGGGCAGCACATGGAAATCGGCGATCGGGATCGCGCGCGCGCTGCCATCGGGGCGGACGGTCTCGACGGTCGCGTCGAGCAGCCGCATCGCGACCGCCATGTCGCCGGGATAGGTGGCGATGCACGCGTCGCTCGTGCCGATGATGCCAAGCTGGCGGCTGTACCCGCCGATCGCGGCGCAGCCCGAGCCGGGCTTGCGCTTGTTGCACGCCTGGTTGGTGTCGTAGAAATACGGGCAGCGCGTGCGCTGGAGCAGATTGCCCGCGGTGGTCGCCTTGTTGCGCAGCTGGCCGCTCGCCCCCGCGACGATCGCGCGGCTGAGCACGCCGTAATCGCGCCGCACGCGCGCATCCGACGCGAGATCGGAATTGCTGACGAACGCGCCGACGCGCAATCCGCCGTCCTTCGTTTCCTCGATCCGGTCGAGCTTGAGATCCTGCACGTCGATCAGATGCGCCGGGGTCTCGATCTGCAGCTTCATCAGGTCGAGCAGGTTGGTGCCGCCCGCGATGAACTTCGCGTTGGGAGTGCGCGCGACGGCAGCCGCCGCCTCGGCGGGCGAGGTCGCGCGCGCATAGCTGAACGGCTTCATGCGTTGGTCTCCGCGACTTCGGTCATCGCTTCGAGGATGTTCGAATAGGCCCCGCAGCGGCAGATATTGCCGCTCATCCGCTCGCGCATCTCGGCATTGGTGGCGCGTGGCGCGTCGGTCAGGCTGGCGGTGACATGGCTCGGCGTGCCGGCCTTGATCTCGGCGAGGACTGCGACCGCCGAGCAGATCTGCCCGGGGGTGCAATAGCCGCACTGATAGCCGTCATGCTTGACGAACGCCGCCTGCATCGGATGGAGATGCTCGGGCGTGCCGAGCCCCTCGATCGTCGTGATCTTGTCGCCCTGGTGCATCACCGCGAGGCTGAGGCACGAATTGATCCGCTTGCCGTCGACGATCACCGTGCAGGCGCCGCACTGGCCGTGGTCGCAGCCCTTCTTGGTGCCGGTGAGCTGGAGGTGCTCGCGCAGCGTGTCGAGCAGCGTCGTGCGCGTGTCGACCTCGAGCGTCTGCTTCTTGCCGTTGACGGTCAGCGTCACCGGCAGCGTCGTCGGCCGCTCCTGCTGCGGCATGCCGGGTGCGGCCGCCGCCGGGATCGCCGCCAGCCCTGCCGTCACGGCTCCACCCACCAGGACGCCGCGCCGCGACACCTCTGTCTCGCCCTTGATATCCACCGTACGTCCTTTGCAAGATTCCCGGGCATGACCGAAGCCTTTGCCGACGTGTGACCGTCGTCCCCTTCTAGCCCGTGCATCCCTAACGCTCAACCGAGCGGATCGGTTCATCAAAGCTTCATGCAAATCCGCGCGGCTTTATCCGCCGCGTCGCGTTCAACTCTCCGGCGCCAATTTTTCGAGCAGTTCCGAGATCGGCTGGAGCCGTCCGGCGGGGTCCTCGATCGCTGTCCGCAGCAACAGCCGATCGCCCTTGCGCTCCAACTCGGCTGCAGCCGCATCGCCCGCGAAATCGGGGCGCGGGGTCAGCGCGATCGCGGCCGGGCCGGCGTCGATCCGCGCGATCCGTGCGCCACAAGCGAGCACGCGCAGCCTCGCGACCGCGAGCAACGCTTCCGCAGCGGGCGGGAGCGCGCCGAAGCGATCCTCGAGCTCGGCCTCGAACGCGTCGAGCGCGGGCATTTCGCTCAGCCGCGACAGCCGACCGTAGAGCGCGACGCGGACATCGTCCTCGGGGATCCAGTCCGATGGGAGGCTGCCGGCGATGCCGAGATGGAGCTCGGGCGTCCAGCGATCGACCGTCTCGCCGCGCGCGGCGCGCAGCGCGGATTCGAGCAGGTAATGATACAGGTCGACGCCGATCAGCTTCATGTGCCCGGCCTGGGCATCGCCGAGCAGATCGCCCGCACCGCGCATGTCGAGATCGCGCGCGCTGATCGCGAAGCCCGCGCCAAGCGCGTCGAGCGCCTCGAGCGTGCGCAGCCGCTTGAGCGTCGCCTCCGCGACCTTCGCGTCGGGGTCGGTCAGCAGCAGGATCTGTCCGCGCCGCCCGCCGCGCCCGACGCGCCCGCGCAATTGATGGAGCTGCGACAGGCCGAAGCGATCGGCGCGCCAGACGATCATCGTGTTGGCGCGCGGCACGTCGAGCCCGGCCTCGACGATGTTGGTCGCGAGCAGCACGTCGCCATCGCCGTTCGCGAAGCTGACCATCGCGCTGTCAATCTCGGCGGCGGGCATCTTGCCGTGCGCCTGGCGGATCGTGAGATCGGGGACGAGCTTGGCGAGCCGCTCGGCCATCGGCGCGATGTCCTCGATCCGCGAGACGACGACGAAGCTCTGGCCGCCGCGTTCGCGCTCGCGCAGCAGCGCGGTGCGCACCGTGACGGGGTCGAAGCTGCCGACGCTGGTGCGGATCGGCTGGCGCCGCGCGGGGGGCGTGGCGATCACCGACACCTGCTGCAGCCCGATCAGCGCGCTCTGCAAAGTGCGCGGAATCGGCGTCGCAGTCAGTGTCAGCACGTGGCCGTCAGGGTTGAGCCCGCGCAGCTCGGCCTTGTCCGCGGCGCCGAAGCGTTGCTCCTCGTCGATCACGACGAGGCCGAGATCGTGGTACGCGACGCCCTTGGCGGCGACCGCGCCGGTGCCGATGACAATCGCGATCGATCCGTCGGCGAGGCCGGCCTTGACCGCCTTCTTTTCGGCGAGGCTCGACAACCGCGAGAGCCCCGCGACGGCGAGACCAGTCGCGGCGAAGCGCTTCGTGAACAGCTCGAGATGCTGGCGCACCAATACCGTGGTCGGCGCGGCGACGACGACCTGCTTGCCCGCCAGCGCGGCGATCGCGGCGGCGCGCAGCGCGACTTCGGTCTTGCCATAGCCGACATCGCCGACGACGAGCCGGTCCATCGGCTTGCCCGCGGCAAGATCGGCACGCGTCGCGGCGATCGCGCGCGCCTGGTCGGGCGTCTCGGTAAAGTCGAATGCGGCGGCGAACCGCTCATAGGCGTCGACCTCGGGCGCGAGCGCGGCGGCGGTCTTGGCTTCGCGTTCGCTGGCGAGCGCGGTCAGCCCGCGCGCGCTTTCGGCGACCGCAGCGTCGATCGCGCCGCGACGTTTCTGCCAGCTCGCCCCGTCGAGCGTATCGAGCGCGACCGCGTCGCGGTCGGCGCCGTAGCGCCAGATGCGGTCGGCATCTGCGACCGGAACCAGCCGCCGGCCTTCTTTGGCATATTCGAGCACGATCGCGTCGCCATCGGCATCCATGCCGACCGGTTCGATCCCGGCGACGAGGCCGATCCCGAAATCCTCATGCACCACGACATCGCCGATGCGGATGTCGCCCATGTCGCCGAGCAGCGTCGCCGCGGCATCGCTCGCGGCATGCGTCGCCTGGACGCGACTGCCGAGCAGATCGGCAGCCGCGATGACGCTGAGCCCGGGCGCTTGCCAGCCATGCTCGATCGGCATGTCGAGCATCGCAGCGCTGCCCGGAGCGAGCGTCGCGACCTCGCTCCACCCCGGCAGCCTGGTGAAGGCGATGCCCTGCGCCTTGGCGAGGCGTGGCGCGAGAAAGCGGATGTCGCGCGCCGCGCCGAGCAGGACGAGCCGGTCGCCGTGTTCGAGCGCCGCCTTGGCGAAGCGCGCGAACGCGCGGCCCGGCGCCTTGCGCTCGACGAAGCGCGGGACGGGCTGCTCGTCACCGTGCGCGAGGTCGATCGTCGTGCGGCCTTCGAGCGCCTTGTCCCAGCGCTTGCGATCGACGATCGGCAGCGTGTCGATCCCGCGCGCCTTGGCGGCATTGGTGGCGAGCCCGACAAAGCGGTCGCGCCGTGCGGCGCTCTCCGGGTCGATCGCGACCGCCGCATCGGGCGCATGGTCGAACAGCGCCACCCAGTCGGGGCCGAGCATGGGCTCGGACACGCGGCCGACCTGGATCGATGGGATCGCCTCGGTGCCGAGCTGCGAAACCGGATCGTAGAGCCGGATGGCACTGATCACCGCATCGACGATCTCGATCCGCACCGGCGCCACCGCATCCGCTGGGAACAGGTCGACGACCTGGCCGCGCATCGCCATCTCGCCGGGCTCGTCGACGCGGTCGTCGGCGGTATAGCCGATCTCGCCCAACATCTCGGCGAGCGCCGCCATGTCGATCGTGTCGCCGACGGCGAGCGTCGGCGGCGCGTCGTCGAACGCGGCGGGCGGGGGATAGGCTGCTGCCGCTGCCTCGGCGGTGGTGATGAAGGCGACGCGCTGCCGATCGGTCAATGCGAGGCGAAGACGCCGCAGCGCGGCGATCCGCCGGCCGACATTGGTCGGCGAGGCGGGCGCGGTGTCGCCCGGTAGCGCATCGCTCGACGGGCTGTGCACCACCACCAGTTCAGGCGCGGCGCACGCCAGCGCAGCGGCGACGGCCTCGGCGCGTTGCTCGTCGGTTGCGATATAGAGCACGTCCTGCGCCGCTGCGGCGTCCGCGAGCGTGGTTGCGACGATCCCGATCGCCGCGTCGCGCACCGCTTCGCGCGTAGTTGCCAGGGGCGGGCTGGCGTCAGCGAGCAGCATCGCGTGGCCCCCGTGCATATCGCGCGACGACGGCCGCATCTGGTTTTGCGCTCATGCTCGGCACGTCATCGCGGCAGTCTCTCCCAGCGTCAGGAGCCTCCTAACGGGCGGACTTGCATTTTCGGTCCCGCAAAAGGTGCCGTAATCCTCGGCGATTGACTTCGATCAGGACGAAAGCGCGCGGTGATGCAGCGCGGCGCCGGGCTGGTCGTCCGGGCCGGGGCCGGATGCGAGCTTCTCGTCCCCCGCGAACAGCCGGTCGAGCCGCCGCCGCGTGGTGCGATCGAATTCGGCCTTCGACACGGTCGACGGACGCGACAGTTCGAGTTCGTCGGCGATCGCACTCTTGATCCGGGTCACCGCGTCTTCCTGCAGCACGCCGGCTTTCGCCAGTTCGGCGGTGAGCTGGATCAGCCCGACCGCGGTGGCTTGCGCGCGCAAGCCCACGAAATTGATGAGGTCATGGACTTCCTTGCCGGCTCTCGTGTCCATCGTCGATACTCCCATACTCGGGCGGCGCCGTCAGCTGCCGCCCGCTCGCTGCTACCGCGGCCATCCTCTGCTCTTTTTCGACAATCGCAAGGCCGTCGCGCTCAGCGCGCGTGGTGCGCGTGGAACAGGCGGCCGCCTTCGACCCAATAGACGATCGCCAGCACGACGAGCCCGATGGTGAGATAGCCGATCGCGAGCGGATAGGTCGTGCCGTTATACGATTGCCCGATCAACGACCCGACCACGACCGCGCCGACGCTGGTGATGAACCCCTGGATCGATGAGGCCGTCCCGGCGATATGCCCGACCGGCTCCATCGCCATCGCGCCGAAATTCGATCCGCACAGCCCGATACAGGTCATGCTCAGGGCCTGGAAGACGAGATAGGTGCCGAGCGATTCCAGGCCGATCGCGATCACCGCGATATGCAGCGCCGACAGCGCGATCAGGGCGAGCAACGCGCTTTGCGAAATCAGCCGCGTGCCGAGCCGCTCGACCAGCCGGCTGTTGGCGAAGGCGGCACAGCCCATGAAGAAGGCGCAGATCGCGAACAGGATCGTGAAGCGGTCGCCGGTATGGAACTCCTCGACGAAGATCTGCTGCGCCGACGAAACGAACGCGATGATCGCGCCGAAGGTCATCGATGCTGCGACGGCATAGCCCGCGGAATAGCGGTTGGTCAGCGTCAGCCGATAGGCCTGGCCGAGCGCGGCGAGCGACAGCGGCGAGCGCCGCGAGATCGAAAGCGATTCGCCGAGCCGGAAGAAAGTCCAGCTCAGCACGAACGCGGCAAAGGCCGCGAGCGCGTAGAAGATGAAACGCCACGGGCCGAAGCCGAGCAGCACCTGCCCGATACTGGGGGCGAGGATCGGCACGAGGAAGAAGATCATCTGCGCGACCGACAAGGTGCGCGCCATCTGCCGCCCCGAGAAGCGATCGCGCACGATCGCCACGGCGAGCACGCGCGTCGACGCCGACATCAGCCCTTGCAGGAAGCGCGCGCCGAGCAGCGCCGCGAAGGTCTGCGATCCGCCCGCGAAGACACTCGCCGCGACGAACCCGGCGAGCGAGACGAGCAGGATCGGCCGGCGCCCGTAGCGGTCGGCGAGCGGGCCGTAGACGAGCTGGCCCGAACCGAAGCCGAGCATGTAGATGGTGATGATCCACTGCCGCTGGTTGGCGGTGGTGATCGCCAGGCGATGCCCGATATCGGCGAGCGCGGGGAGCATGAGATCGACGCCGAGCGCATTCACCGCCATCAGCGCCGCAACGAAGGCGACGAACTCACGGGGTTGCATCGTCGTGGCAGCAGGTTTGTCGAGCATGCCGCCGCCTAGGACGAACCGGCGCGCGAGGCCACCCGTTCCTTTGCCGAAACCGGGTGTCGGGGCACGGTCAGGCCGCCGACGGTCGTGCTGCGGCGATCAGCGCCTTCGCGCGTCGTTCGGTCTCGGCGGTGGCCGGGTTGTAGACGATCATGCCGAGGTCGGGCCGCCCGTCGACGGCAAAGGCGGAAAATTCGAGCTCGAGCAGCCCGGCATCGGGGTGGTGCAATCGCTTCAGCCCATCGGCATGGCCGGCGACCTCGTTGCTCCGCCACAAGGCTGCGAATTCCGGGCTGCCCGTCGACAGCTCGTCGACGAGGCCGGCGATCTCGGCGCCCGCGCCGGCGCGCGTCGCGTCGGCGCGGAAGGCGCCGACGACATAGCGCGCGACATGGGTCCAATCCTCCTGCGCCGCCTTGATCCGTGAATCCGAAAACATCATGCGCAGGATGTTGCGCTGGTCGCGCGGGAGCTTGCCGTAATCGGTCAGCACCGCCGCCGCTGCGGCGTTCCACGCGACCACGTCCCACGTCGCGGTCTTGATGATCGCCGGGCTGAACGGCCAGGCGTCGAGCACCCGCTGCAGCCGCGGGGTCACCTCGTCCGATCCGGTATAGCGCGCTTCGGGCGGCCGCCCGAGGCCGAGGACGAACAGATGCTCGCGCTCGGGCTCGGTCAGCATCAGGCCGGCGGCGAGGCGGTTGAGCACATCCGCCGACGGTGCGCCGCCACGTCCCTGTTCGAGCCAGGTATACCAGGTCGGGCTGATATTGGCGCGCTGCGCCACTTCCTCGCGGCGCAGCCCCGGCGTGCGCCGACGGCCTCCGCCATAGCCGAAGCTGGCGGCGTCCATCCGCATCCGGCGATCGCGCAGGAAGGTGCCGAGCGGGGTGATCGGGGCGGCGGCCATGTCGGATCCTGTTATCGACTATACCATGATAAGATCACTACTTTAACAGGAAGTGACGGCGGCGCAAATGGGTCGAAGATCTAGTGGAGACTGACCCATGCGCGTTTTCCTTACCGGTGCGACCGGATTCATCGGCTCGCACATCATTCCCGAATTGCTGGCTGGCGGGCATCAGATCCTCGGCATGACCCGCTCCGACGCGGGCGCGCGAACGCTCGAAGCCGCGGGCGTCGAGGTTCATCGCGGCACGCTCGAGGACCTTGCCAGCCTCCGCGCGGGCGCGGCGCAGGCGGACGCGGTGATCCACACCGCGTTCGACCATGATTTCTCGAACTTCGTCGCCAATTGCGAGAAGGATCGCCACGCGATCGCCGCGCTCGGCGAGGCGCTCGCCGGATCCGCGCGGCCGCTGCTCATCACCTCGGGCGTGGGCATAGGCGACCCTGGGCAGGGCGAACCTGCGCGCGAGGACGTGTTCAACGATCGGCACCCCAACCCGCGGACCGCGTCCGAAGGTGTCGCGCAGGCGTTGGTCGCGCAGGGGCTCGACGTCCGCGTCCTTCGGCTCCCGCAAGTCCACGACACCGTCAAGCAGGGGCTGATCACCCCCTATGTCGCGCTCGCCCGCGCGCAGGGCAGCGTGGCCTATGTCGGCGCGGGCGCCAATCGCTGGTCTGCGGCGCATGTCGGCGACGTCGCGCGGCTATACCGTCTCGCGCTCGAGCGCGGCGCGGTGGGCGCGCGCTATCACGCCGTCGCCGAGGAGGGCGTGACCGCGCGCGAAATCGCCGACGTGGTCGCCAAGGGCCTCGGCCTGCCGAGCGTTTCGATCACGCCCGAGCAAGCGCCGGCGCATTTCGGCTGGTTCGCGATGTTCGCCGGCATGGATCTTCCGGCGTCGAGCGCCTGGACGCGCGCAGAGCTCGACTGGACCCCGACCGGTCCGGGGTTGATCGAAGACCTGCGCGCGATGGACTATGCGGCCGCGCTGGCGGCCGCATAGCCTTTCCAAAACCGAGCAGGACGCGCGAACCGCGCGTCCTGCTGCGGCGTTACCAGTTCAGGCCGACCCGCCCGTAGACGTAGCGGCCATTGAAGCCGAACGGCGAGTAATACGGGAAGCCGACCAGGCCGGTGCTGTTGAGCTGGGTCCCACGCGACGACAGCACCTTCACATAGTCGGGATAGGTGTCGAACAGATTGTTCGCGCCGATCGCGAGGTTGAGGTTGCGCTGCACCGTGTAGCGCAGCTCGAGATCGAAGATCGTGTGCCGCCCGGTATGGATGTCGTCCTCGGCAAAGCCGGTGCTGCTCGGCTGGGTGACGTCGCCATAATAGGACGCGCGCGCGGTCGCGCCGATTTTGTCGAGCGACCAGTCGATCGTGCCGACGACCTTCTCGCGCGGCGTGCCCTGTTCGAACGAGACGATCCGCTGCCGGCTGAAGATCGGCAGCGTCGTCGTACCGGCCGACGAGGTGATCGTCGCCGGGGCGGGGGCGCGGGTGACCTTGATGTCGTTGATGTTGGTCGCGGCGGTGAGATCGAACGTTCCGGCGCTTGTGGTCGCTTTGCGATAGTGCGCGACCACGTCGATCCCCTTGGTGGTCGAGCGGATGCCGTTGAGGAAATAGCGACCGGCGGTGACGCTGGTGATCCCCTCGTCGCGCAGCCGGCCGATCACCACCGCACCGCTGAGGTTCTCGGACAGTGCGATCTGGTTGCGGATCTTGATCTGGTAGGCGTCGACCGAAAGGTCGAACCCGCCAGAGCGGACGACGAAACCCGCCGACAGATTGCGCGCGCGTTCGGGCTGGAGCGGCTTGCCGCCGAGCGCCGCGCCGACCGCGCTCGTCGACGGGAAGGTCCCGGTCTCGACGATCGCGCCGTTGGTCAGCACCGCCGAGGTCGAGGTGAAGAATTGCTGCTGCAGCGACGGCGCGCGGAAGCCGGTCGAGGCGGTCCCGCGGAGTGCGAACCACGGCGCGAAATCATAGCGCGCGCTGAGCTTGCCGGTCGCGGTCTCGCCGAAATCCGAATAGCTCTCGCCGCGCACCGCCGCACCGAGCGTCAGCTTGTCGGTCGGCTTGGCCTCGAGGTCGAGATAGCCCGAGACGTTGTCGCGGTGCGTGTCGACCACGTTCGACGGCTGGAACCCGGGGAACCCTTGCGCGCCGGCGCCGAGATTGGTCGCCGCGCCCGCCGCGCGATTGTACGAGGTCGGCTCGCCCGCGCCGATCTTGAAGCCCTCGCGGCGATATTCGAGGCCCCAGGCGATGTTGATCGTCCCCTCGCCGAGCGGCTGCTCGCGCGACACGTCGATCCCGCCGACGAGCTGATCATAGGTCAGCTTGCCGTCGTAGAAGCGCGTCTGCGACGCCGCGCCATAGGTCGAATTGCCCGAATTGCGCGTCTCGAAATTGAGCTGGTTGCGCCCGTACGACACGTTGAAATCGACCTTCCAGCCCGACAGCTCGCCGCGGATGCCGCCGGTCGCGGTGAGGTCGTTCGATTCGACCGCGATCAGCGGGGTGAAGCCGTCGGGATAGAGGCTGGCGAGCGCGGCCGCGTTCGCGTTGGCGTCGGTGCCGCCGTTGACGCGCGGGGTGGCGGCGCTGACGCTGTCGCGATGCTGGTAGCCGCCGAAGCCGTAGAGCGTCCAACCGCTCGACCCGAGCGGCTTGGCGGCGTTGAGATAGCCGCTGAACTGCTGGACGTCGGGGTCGCCGAAGCGCGAGCGGACGCGGATCGGGGTCTTGCGCGGATCATAGTCGCCACGGCTGGTCGGATTGCGATCGAGATATTCGCCCGACACGGTGAGGAAGCCGTCCGAGCCGAGGCCGATGCCCTGCCAGCCGGCGACTGTCACCGTCCCGCCGTCGCGTTCGCTGCGATTGCCGCGCGCGGTCGTCACGTCGGTGATGTACTGGCCGTAGGTGACGGTCGCGCCGCCGCCGCTGCGTGCCTCGCGTAAGCGCAGGTTGACGACGCCGGCGATCGCGTCCGAGCCGTATTGCGCCGCGGCGCCATCGCGCAGCACTTCGATCCGGTCGAGCGCGACCGAGGGGATGGTGTTGAGATCGACCGAGGCCGCGCCGCGCCCGACCGACCCGTTGAGGTTGATCAGCGCCGAGGTGTGCGCGCGCACGCCGTTGATGAGGACCAGGGTCTGGTCGGGCGACAGGCCGCGCAGCGTCGCCGGGCGGACCGAATCGGTGCCGTCGACGGCGGAGGAGCGCGGGAAGTCGATCGACGGGACCAAGGCGGCGAGCGATGCGCCGAGCTCGGTGCTGCCCTGCCGCTGCAGCGTCGTCGCGCTCACCACGTCGACCGGCGACACGCTGTTGAGCCGCGAGCGGCCAGTCGTGCGGGTGCCCGTGACGACGATGTCGGCCGGCTGCGCCGTGGTTTCGGCGGCGGGCGCTGGATCAGCGGGGGCAGGCGTGGCCTGCGCAGAGGCGCTGGTCGCGGCGATGAACGCGAGCGGCGACGCGGCCATGGCAAGAAGCGGCCGGAGGTTGGTCATGATCGAATCCCTTTACCCTGTTGTGGCGCCATATACCCCA
Source organism: Bordetella parapertussis (assembly GCA_943367995.1). Lineage (GTDB taxonomy): Bacteria > Pseudomonadota > Alphaproteobacteria > Sphingomonadales > Sphingomonadaceae > Sphingomonas. The sequence continues at coordinate 282,959 of CALRKL020000001.1, forward strand.
TGACGCTTTTGTGACGGCTCTCTGCCAGATCGCGCGGTCGGGACCAGCAAAGAAAAGCCATGCGGCGATACCAAAAAAATTGGCCCGACACCGCGAGGTGCCGGGCCGAGGTGCGCGCGGGAGCTTACCCAGCGTGTGCGTCCTCCACGGTCGCGTGGAATTCCTAGAGCGCGTTGCCGGCGTTGTCGGCGGCATCGAGCGGCGCCGTATCGTTGCCGGCGAGCGCGCCGTCATTGCCGAAGCCATCGACCGTCGCGCCATTGGCGTCGGCATCGTTGAGCACCGTCTCGTTGACGAACGCGGTGTTCGCCGCGTCGTCGTGCTTGGCGCAGGCCGACACGGCGAGTGTCGCGGCAAGGACGGGAACCAGCAGAAGAATTTTGCGCATCATTACCCCTTTCGTGGATATGGCCGTCGTCTATCGGGCGGCCGCTGCCCTGCGCAGCGCCGTACCGATCAAGGAAAAGAAGGCCCGGCTTTCGGGCGAGCGCTCGACGTCCCATTCAGGATGCCATTGCACGCCGAGAACATCGGCGCCGCACGGCCGCGCGCGGACCGCTTCGATCAGGCCGTCGTCGGCGGTCGCCTCGACCGCGAGCCCGCCGCCGAGCCGTGCAATGCCTTGCTCGTGCACCGAATTGACCGACATCCGCCGTCGACCGGTCGACTGCGCGAGCAGCCCGCCGGCGTCGAGCTCGACATCGTGGCAATGGCCGAACATCTCCTGATAGCAGCCGTCCCACGATCCGCGATGATGCCGCCCGCGGCACGCCGCGGTCGACAGCGTGCCGCCGAACAGCACGTTGATTTCCTGCAAGCCCCGGCAGATGCCGAACACCGGCTTGCCCGCTTCGATCATCGCCGCCGCCAGCGCGAGCGCCACCGCGTCACGGTCGGGATCGCTATGCTGTCCGGCGGGAAGCGGCGCGCCGCCATAGTGTTCGGGCGCGACGTTCGAGCGCGACCCCGTCAGCAGCAGCCCGTCGAGCAGCGGCGCGAGCGTCGCGATGCTGGCCTCGTCGGGCACCGCGGGAACAAGGATCACCGCGGCTTCGGAAAAGCGCGACAAGGGCGCGATGAAGCGCGTCGCGACTGCCTGCACCGGGCGGCCGAGCGCCTCGTTGCAGCACAGCACGCCGATCACCGGGCGCGGCGGGGCGGGGGAGGGGCGCGGCGCAGTCACGCGCTCGCCGCCCGCTGGAGCACGTCGCGCAGATCGAGTCCGGCGGCATGATCGAGCCGCAGCGCCTCGGGTTGCACCAGCACGCTGTCTTCGGCGACGTCGGACAGCAGCCAGACATTGCCCCCGATCGTCGAACGCGCGCCGATCGTCACGCGGCCGAGGATCGTCGTGCCGGCATAGATCACGACATCGTCGCCGATGATCGGATGCCGCGCGTGGCGATGGCGGACGTCGTCATGCGTCAGCCCGACCGGACTGCGCGCGCCGAGCGTGACGTGTTGGTAAAGCCGCACGCGGGTGCCGACGATCGCGGTTTCGCCGATCACCACGCCGGTGCCGTGATCGATGAAGAAGCTTTCGCCGATCGTCGCGCCGGGATGGATGTCGATCCCGGTGCGCTCGTTGGCGATCTCGGAAAGCACGCGCGCGACGATCGGCGCGCCGAGATTGTGCAATTCGTGCGCGATGCGGTGATGCAGGCTGGCGATCGCGCCGGGATAGCAGACGAGAATCTCGTCGACACTGCGCGCCGCGGGGTCGCCGAGGAACGCGGCGTCGACGTCGCTGTCGACCTTGCGGCGGATATCGCCGAGCGTCGCCGCGAACAGCCGCACGATCGTCGCGGCATGGTCGGAGTCGAACGCGCCGGTTTCGAGTTGCCAATAGCCGAGCTCGGCGCCGATCTCGGTTTCGAGTCCGCTCAGCGCGCCGTCGAGCCGGGCGACGACGAAAGCGTCCTCCCCCTCCGCGTCGCCGCGAAAGTGTCCGAGCCGGCGTGGATAGAGCGCCGCGGAAAGCGCTTCGACCACGCGTTCGAGCGCGTCGCGCGCCGGAAAGCTGGCCGTATCGCGCGCTTCGTCCTGGCGGCGGCGCCACGTTTCGCGCGCTGTGCGCAGATCGGCGACGGCGTCCGCAATCGGCGACGGTGCGGCGTCGGGCCGGGGTTGGAACGCGGTTCTGGTCATCATTGCTGCCTCCGACCCCGAGCTTATCCTATCAAATCGATAGGGTATAAAAGAATTGCTACGACCGCGCAAAGCGGGCCTATGCCGCGAACCCGGTGGCCCGGCTTCGGCGCGACGGCGCGCTCCCGACCCGCGAGCCGGGCGAGCGCTGACGCGGGATCGTCGCTCCGCCCGCCTGACGTGCTGCGCGCCTGGCGTCGCTCACGCGATCGCCAGACCCACCGTCAATGCCTCGAGCAGCGCATCGACCTTCGGGCTGAGCTGGCGGCTGCGCGGCCAGACGAGGTGCAGCGGGAGGCCCGCCGTCGCCAGTTCGGGCAGGATCTCGACGAGCGCGCCGCGCGCGAGCTCCTCCTTGATCAGCCAGGTCGCCAGTTGCGCGATGCCGAATCCCGCCTTGACCGCGCCGACTTGCGCCTCGGCGCTGCCGAGCACGATCCGCGCCTCCATCGCGCGCTGCTCGATCGCGCCCGCGGCGTCGGCAAAGCGCCACGCGATCGTGCTGCCGTCGGCCCGGCCGTAAAGAATGCAGTCGAGACGCGCGAGCGCCTCGATCGACCTCGGCGTGCCGCGCCGCGCGAGATAGCCGGGCGCAGCGCAGAAGATCACGCGCTCGCGCCCGAGATAGCGGTGCCCGAGATTGTCCGCCCACGTCTCCGATCCGCCGATCCGGATCGCGACGTCGACGCCTTCCTCGACGATGTCGACCACGCGATCGGTAAACGTCACGACCGGGCGGACGCCGGGATGCTGCTCGGCGAAGGCGAGCAGCACCGGCATCACCTGCATCCGGCCGAACGCCACCGGCACGTCGAGCTTCAATCGCCCGACGATTTCGGCGCGCTGCGCGGCGAGCACCGCTTCGGCCTCGGCGAGCTCGGCGAGCACGCGGGCGCAGGTCTCGTAAAACGCCGCGCCGGCGTCGGTCAGCGCGAGGCGCCGCGTCGTGCGGTCGAACAGCCGGCTGCCGAGCCTTGCCTCGAGCCGCGCGACGCTTTTGCTCACCGCGGAATTCGTCAGGTTGAGCCGGACGCCAGCCGCGGTGAAGCTGCCGGCATCGGCCGCGCAGACGAAAGCCTCGATGCCCTTGAGCCGTTCCGACGGAATCACGCGACATTCTCCATTCTGGAATTTTCGTCGCGCCATACCCGAAAAAATGCCGTGAGACCCGACTTTTCGTCGTGCGTTAGAGCGGGCTGAACAGGAGCCTGCTTATGTCGTCCGCCGCCCGCCCCCTCCACGCCGCCCCGCCCGGCACCGCAGCTGCGGGGCGCGGACTTGCCGTGCTGTTGCTGGCGATTTCCGCCTTCGTGATCGTCACCACCGAATTCATCATCGTCGGGTTGTTGCCGAGCCTGTCGCGCGATCTCGGGATCTCGATCTCGACCGCGGGGCAGCTCGTCACGCTGTTCGCCTTCACCGTGATGCTGGCGGGCCCGTTCCTGACGGCGCTGTTGTCGCACTTCGAGCGCAAGCGGTTGTTCGTCACGATCCTGGTGATCTTTGCTGCCGCCAATGCGCTGGCTGCGGCCGCGCCCGATATTTGGGTCCTGGGTCTCGCGCGCTTCCTGCCCGCGCTCGCACTGCCGGTGTTCTGGGGCACCGCGAGCGAGACCGCGGGCGAACTCGCCGGGCCCGAAAGGGCCGGCAAGGCGGTCGCCAACGTCTATCTCGGGATTTCGGGCGCGATGGTGCTCGGCATTCCGATCGGTACGCTCGCCTCGACCGCATTCGGCTGGCGCGGGACGTTCTGGGGGCTCGCGGGGCTGTCGCTGGTGATGGCGGTGCTGCTGTTCGTGGTGATGCCGACGCTTGCACGCCCGGCGCGCGTGAAGCTTGCCGACCAGGCGCGGATCCTCAAGGACCCGTATTTCCTCGGCAATGTCGTCCTCTCGGTGATCGTCTTCACCGCGATGTTCACGGCGTACACCTATCTCGCCGACACGCTCGAGCAGGTCGCCAAGATCCCGGTCGGGCAGGTCGGCTGGTGGCTGATGGGCTTCGGCGTGGTCGGGCTCGGCGGCAACTGGCTCGGCGGGCAATTCGTCGGGCGTGGGCCGTTGATGGTGACCGCGGTGACGGCGCTGGTGCTCGCGCTCGGCATGGCGGCGACGACGCTGGTGGCGGGCTCGCACGTCTGGCTCGCCGTCGCGATCGCGGTGTGGGGGATCGCCAATACCGCGCTCTATCCGATCTGCCAGGTCCGCGTGATGCAATCGGCGAGCCATGCGCAGGCGCTGGCGGGCACGCTCAACGTGTCGATGGCGAATGCCGGGATCGGGCTCGGCGCGATCATCGGCGGCTCGGTGATCCAGCATCTCGGGCTCGGCACGGTCGGCTATGTCGCGGCTGCCATCGCCGTGCTCGCCGCGATCGTCGCGGCGCTGGTCGGGCGGCTCAAGCCCGCCGCCTAGCCGTATCCGTCTTCTCGCGCGTTTGCCCCTCACAGGAGTTCACCATGAGCAAAGTTTCGATCACCACCGATTACGCCGCGCGCGATGCGAGTATCGCGATCAACAGCTACACCACCGTGCTGCGCCGCCCGCGCGTGCCGCACGACGTGTTCGCGACCTATTGGCGCGATGTCCACGGGCCGCTCTGTTCGCGCATTCCCGGGCTCGCCTGGTACGTCCAGAATCATTTCGATCGCGAGCAGGACGCGCATCTGTGGCCGGAGATCGACGGGATCGCCCCCTTCGCCGAGTACGAGCTCGACGGTGGTGTCGAGATTGGCTTCGCCTCGGCGGACGATCAGGGTGTGTTCAACGAGGCGAGCTCGATCCTGTTCGCCGACGAGCAGAACATGTTCGCGGCGACGGTCGCCTATGCGCTGCCGGACGGATCGCGCACGCTGGTCGATCGCTTCCCCGACCCGGTGCCCAACGGCGATGACGGGGCGGATCGGATCCATGTCCATTTCGGGGCGGTGGGCGATAATGCGCGGGCGTTCGGCGATTTCATGACCGGCTTCAACGAAACACTCGCGGCACAAGCCGAGGTGCTCAAGCTCCGGCTGCATTTGCCGGAGGCCTATGACAATGCCGAGCCTGCGCCGCCTGCGCCCAATGTCGATCATCAGGTGCCGCCCGAGCGCTCGCTGATCGCGGTGATCGAGATCGCCTTCGAGACGCCGACGACACGGCGCGCGTTCTTTGAGAGCGACGCGTTCCGCGCGACGATCGACGGGCAGAAGGCGCATATCGCCTATGCCTCGGCGTTCGCGGTCAGCGGTGTCTACACCTATGTCCGCGACAAGACGCTGACCGTGGCGGGCCTGCGCGGCAGCCGCGCTGCGCAGCTGATCGAGCGGCTCGGCGCGAACAATCAGGTCGAGAGCGACGTCACCGAACTGATCCACCGCGGCACGCTCGGCTGAGCGTACCGCGGCGGGGTAGGGGTCAGTCGCGCTCGATGTCGCGATTGGCGTCGTTGACGGTGAAGCCGCGGATATCGAGCAGGTAGGTCGCGGCTGGCACCGGTTTGGTGTCGACCTCCGTCACGCGCCAGATCGGGTGATGGTCGCCCGATGCGATCAGCAGCGGGACACGGTGTTTCGCGTCCCAGCAGATCGCGGTGGTCCGCTCGCCCTGCGCCAGGCGATACCAGTCGCATGGTGCGGGGCTCGCCGGCATTCCGGCGGGCGCCGTGCCCTGCGTCAGGCTGTACTTGCCCTTGGGATGGCGCAGGCCGTGCGTCAGATCGAACCAGTCGGTGAAATTGCCGACGCGGTAGAGATTGGTCCGGTCGATCTGCGTCGCGATCCGCTTCTTGAGATCGAGCACGGTCAGCTGATAGCCCGGCTCGCCCGCCCGGTGCGTCGCGAGGCTGACGATCGCCTGGTCGGTGACGCGTTTGACCCGCCGGTCGTGATCGCGCCACAACTCCATCCGGTGCACCCCGTCGGCCCCGCGGAACAGCACACGCATGTGCAGTTCGGTAGGTTCTTTCGCCGCCGTGAAGACATGGTCGAAGTCGAGCGCGGGGCTCGCCGCCGCCGCCCCGGCGACGAGCAGCGCGGCGGCGACCGCGCTGCCGCCGACGCCGCGCTTACTGGCGTGTCGCACGGGCATAATCGAAGTAGCGGTAGGTCTTGCCGTCGATCGTCAGGTCCTTGACCTGGAGCGTGATCGTGTAGGTGCCGCGCGGCAGGCTGCTGTCGCGCGTGTTGCCGGTCGGATCGAGCGGGGTCTCGAAGGTCAGGCCCGAGGCCGAACCAGCCGACGGCGTCACCGACGAAGCGGCGATCGACGGGGCCGAGCTGCTCGCGGGGATCGCCAGCGCCTCGTTGATGATCCGGCCATCGGCCTGCGGCATCGCCAGCTTGAGCAGATAGGCGACCGTCGGCGCGACGTCGACATTGCCCGTCGGGAAGGTCACCTTGGCGTTCTTGAGGAACGACGGGCCCGAGGCGATCAGCGTGTTGTGGACGTCGGTCGGCCCGAAGCTGCCGTGCATGCCGCGCTGGCCGCCGGTGCTCTCGAACTCGATGCCGGTCTTGCCCTGGATCGTCGCGGTATCGTCCCAGTTGAACGAGACGACGACGTCGGGCTGGCCGTTGTCGCGGCGGCCGCTATTCTCGAGATTGATCTGGCTCATCGACAGCGTGCCCGGGATCGCTCCGTAGCGGCTGTCGACGAACACCGCGCCATATTCCTCGCGCTGCTGGAGGAAGCGGACGAGGTTGCGGATCGTCGTCAGATCATGGCTCGGCACGTAGAAGTAATCCGACCCGCCATTCGCCGCGACGACGATGCCGTTGGCCGGCAGGCTGCCCGGAGCGGGCACCAGGAAGCGCGCGACGGGGGCGGCGAGCGTCGAACTGATCGCCTGATATTTGGTGTTGGCGGTGCCGCACAGCGCGCCGGTCGTGTCGACCTTGAGCGGGACGGTCGGCGTACCACCCGCGCTCAGCCCGTACATCGCGCTGGTCGAGCAACCCGCGCCATCATACGCCTTGAAGCCGCGATAGGTCAGCAGATCGGCCGAGCGGACGTCGCCCGAGAAGGAATAGCCGTTGGCGTTGGCCGCGCCGAGCGTCGCGCCGCTGGTGCCGCTGGTCGCGCCGTTGACGAGCGGGCCGTTGGGCGCCGCGCCGGCGACGATCGCGCGCAGCGGATACAGGCTGAGCGGCCCCGACACGCTCGAATGCGCGTGATCCGAGACGACGACGATGTTGGTCGAGGTGTCGAGGCCCTGGGCCTTCAAGGCTGCCATCAGCTCGCCGAGCCGCGCGTCCTGCGAGCGCAGGCCGGCGCGGGCATTCGCGCTGCCCGGGCCGTAGCCATGCTCGACGTTGTCGGGCGTGCGGAACCAGATGAGCGAGAGCATCGGGTTCTTCTTGGGCAGGATGTACGAGGTGAACACCGACATCATGTATTTGTTGGCGGCATCCTCGGGCGCACCCTGCGTCGTGTCCGACGAATCGCGCGCGGCGACCGTCTGCGTACCGGCGGGATCGAATGCGGTGGTGTTGAAAGTGACGTAGCCGGCGCGCGCGGTCGGCGTGCCGTTGGTCGCCGCCAGCGTCACCGCATCGGTGCCCGAATAATTGTTCACGACATTGGTCGGCAGCGGGATGTTGGCGGCCTGCAATTCGCTGACCAGCGTGCGCGGCTGGACGGTGTTCTCGTCGAGGAACAGCCCGCCCTTGCCGAGATCCTGAATATAGGCGGCACCCGACTTGCCGACGGTCGCGGTCACCATGCCGGCGGCCTGCGCGGTGGCGAACAGGCTCTTCACCAGCAGCAGCTGGCCGCCGTAATAGTCGTTGAGCGTGTTCAGGACCTGATAGTCCTCGGTGAACACCGGATCGACATAGTCCTGCGCGGTGCCGCCGGCCGCCTTGCCGACGGGGATGGTGTTCGAGATGCCCTGCGGCGGCGTCCAGAAGGTATTGCCATAGAAGCCCGAGGTCTTGGGGAACGAGCCCGTCGCGAAGGACGAGCCGTTCATCATCGTGAAGGTCGGGTAGGTCGAATGGTTGTCGCTGAACTGGACGCCCGCGGTCTGCAGCGCGAGCAGGTTGGGCGTGTCGGTCGCGGTCACGTCATCGGGGCGCAGGCCGTCCCACACCATCACGATCGTGCGAGTCGCAGTCTGGGTGGGGGTGGCGGTGGGGGTCGGCGTTGGCGTGGGCGTTGGGGCGGGCGACGCCTCGCTATCGTTGCACCCCGACAGAGCGAGGCTCGCGGCACATAAGGTAACCAACGCAATCCGGATTTTCATGATCTCGCCCCTCAACGTTTCGCCGGCGCGCCGTCCGGCTCGCAGCGATCCGGCGCTAGCCGTGTTTCGTGACGGGCGAATGACTCGAGACACATAGCGTTACAGATCAGACACAATGGCGTGTCCGGTGCGGGTTGCAACAACCTATTGCGCACAATATATATGTGAACAATATAATTCCCGGTAATGGTTTTGAGGAATCGAACATGAGCACGCTCTACAGCACCAAGGTAACCGCGGTCGGCGGCCGCAGCGGGACGATCCGCAGCGACGACGGTCTGCTCGATCTCCAGCTCGCGATGCCGACCGTGCTCGGCGGCAAGGGCGGGGCGACCAATCCCGAACAACTGTTCGCGGCGGGCTACGCCGCCTGCTTCGAGAATGCGGTGATCCATGTCGGCCGGAGCAAGCCGCAAAAGGTCAAGGACGACGACATCCTCGTCGTCGCCGAAGTCGGCCTGTCGCCCAATGCCGCGGGTGGCTTCGTCCTGTCGGTCGCGCTCGACGTGACGATCACCGGGCTCGACCAGGCGAGCGCCGAGGCGCTGGTGGCAGAGGCGCATGCGGTGTGCCCCTATTCGAACGCGGTGAAGGGCAATATCGACGTCAAGATCACGACGACGACCAAGTGACCCAGCAGGAGGCGGCAATGCGCGACGGCGACGATTTCCTGCGGCTCGACCGGCAGGTGTGTTTCCCGCTCTATGCCGCCTCCAATCTGTTCGGCCGGCTCTATCGCCCGGTGCTCGCCAAGCTCGGGCTGACCTATCCGCAATATCTCGTGATGCTCGTGCTGTGGGAGCAGGCGCCGCAGAGCGTCGGCGCGCTCGGCGAGCGGCTGCATCTCGATAGCGGGACGCTGACCCCGCTGCTCAAGCGGATGGAGCAGGCCGGGCTGGTGACGCGCCAGCGCGATGCCAAGGACGAACGCCGCGTGCTGGTCGGCGTGACGGACCAGGGCGCGGCGCTGCGCGAATCGGCGCGCGACGTCCCGCTGACGCTTGCCAGCGGGCTCGGCCTCTCGGGCGACGAATTGGCCGATTTGCGCGCGACCGTGCAACATCTGGTCGGCGTGCTCGCCACCGCCGAGGCGGAGCGCGCGTAGCGCGTCAGCCCGCGAGCCGGTGTACGCCGTCGTCGCCCGGCGGCAGCGCCTGCGCCTGTGCATCGGTGATGAACGCGAGGCACTCCAGCATCGGCAGCGGGCGCGCGAGATGATAGCCCTGCATGATCTGGCAGCCGAAGGTTCGCAGCATCCGCAAATCCTCGAGGCTTTCGACACCCTCGGCGATCACGTCGATGCGCAGCGACTGGCCGAGATTGAGCAGCGCCTTGACGAGCACCTGGTCGCCGTCCGAGCCGGCCAGCCCCGAGACGAAACAGCGATCGATCTTGATCGCATCCACGTTGAGCGTGCGCAGCAGCGACAGCGACGAATAGCCGATCCCGAAATCGTCGATCGCGATGCGGATCCCGGCGTGCGACAGGGCGGTGAGCTTGCGCGCGCAATCGGCGGTGTCGAGCGCGGTCTCCTCGGTGATCTCGATCTCGAGCGCGGCCGGTGGCAACGCCCGCTCGGCCAGCGCGGCGAGGATCATCCGGTCGACCGGGAGCTGTGACATTTCGCGCGGCGATACGTTCATCGCCACCGTGACGTGATCCGATCCGCGTTCGCGCAGCCCGACGATCATCGTGCACACCCGCTCGAGGATCAGGTCCATCAACGATCGCGCGAAGCCGGCCTTGGCGGCGGTCGCCATCAGGTCGGGCGGCGTGATCCAGCCGAGCGTCGGATGCTGCCAGCGGACGAGCGCCTCGAGCCCGACGATGCGCGTGCCGCCATCGCCGAAGATCGGCTGGAACCATACCGAAACATCGCCACTGGCGAGCGCAGTCGGCAGATCGCGCTCGATATCGCGGCGCAGATCGAGCGCGGTGCGCAGGTCGTCGCCGAACACATGGCAGCGGTTCCGGCCCGCCGCCTTGGCGGCGTACAGCGCGAGATCGGCGCAGGACAGCATTTCCGGCATCGCGCTGCCCTGCGACACATGCAGGCCGACGCTCAGCCCGACTCGCGCGATGGTCCCGAAGGTTGGATAGGGCGCGGCGACCGCGGCGATCAGGCGGTTGGCAAGCTCGACCGGCGGGGTCAGTGCGGCGTCCGCCGCCAGCAGCACCGCGAACTCGTCGCCCCCCCAGCGGCCGATCAGCACCGCCGCGGGCAGTTCGCGGCGCAACCGCTGCGCCACTTCGACGAGCACTTCGTCGCCGGTGGCGTGGCCGAACACGTCGTTGATCGCCTTGAAGCCGTCGAGATCGAGCAGCATCAGGCACGCCGGCGCGCTGGTCCCCTCCGTCCGGGCGGCGGCGCGCAGGAAGCCAGCGCGGTTGAACAGCCCGGTGAGGTCGTCGTGATCGGCGCGATGGCGCATCTCGTGCGCGGTCTGCTGCGCGCCGGCATGCGCGGCCTCGAGCGACTGGTTGAGCGCCGCGAGCCGATGGCCGAGTGCGCTCGCGCGACGGAATACCGCTTCGGCCCGGCGCGCCGTGACGACCAGCGCCCCCAGATACAGCACCATCGTCCCCGCAAGCATGGTGCGATCGAACCCGCTGACCATGAGCATGGCGACCGCGGTCGAGACGATCGGCGGCGTGATGAAGGCGACCGGCACCCGTGCATAGGCGCCGCCATGCGACACCGCCCCGGCGGTGATCCCGCAGCCGACCGCGAGGAAGAACAGCGACTGCGGCGCGGTATAGAGCGCGCATAGGGCAGGGAGCATCGCCCAGACGCAGCCCGCTGCGAGCGTGATCAGCCAGAGCGTGCGAAGCTGTCGCTCGACCTCGGCGGCCGCGATGGGCGATGCGAGGACCCGGCGGGTTTGCCGATGCAGCGTGACGCGGGCCGCGGTGATGCTGAGCGATGCGGCCAGCCAGACCAGCGCGAGCAGCGTATGGCCGGCATGCCAGGCGACCGCCGCGCAGACGCCGGTGAGCAGCAGGTTGATCGGCATGGCGATCGCCGCGCTGCCATGTGCGGCGCGCAACTGATCGACCCGGATCCGCGCATCCAGCGTCGCTGCCTCGGTCACGGCCTGGCCTGTGTCGGGAAATCCGATCGGAAAGGGGGGATCGACCATAGGTTGCTCATGGATGCCATCCGTAACGATCCGGTAAAAATCACGGTTAGCGCAGGCATGTTTCGGATGTGATATGATTCGTTCGCGCTCGGCACGCGAGGCACCGTTGCCGCGCATCGCCGCATCGCAGCCTTGCGGCGAACCCAGCGAGGGAGCTTTATGGCGGCCGGCCTGTTCCGTATTACCTGGTCAAGAGGAGCATCGCATGCGTATCGGAATTATCGGCTCGGGCAATATCGGCGGCACCTTGACGCGGCGGCTGCGGACGCTGGGGCATGACGTGCTGGTCGCCAATTCGCGCGGCCCCGCCTCGCTGGCCGAACTTGCCGCCGAAACCGGCGCGCGCGCCGTCACGATCGACGCGGTGACGCAGGATCGCGAGTTGGTGATCGTCGCGATCCCGCTGCGCAGCATCCCCGAGCTCGATCCCGCGATCTTCGCGTCGGTGCCGGTGCTGGTCGATACGAGCAATTATTACCCCCAGCAGCGCGACGGCCGCATCGCCGAGATCGAAGCGGGCGAGCCCGAAAGCGGCTGGGTCGAACGCCATCTGCGCCACCCGGCCGTCAAGACGTTCAATTCGATCCAGGCCGAGCATCTGTTCGGCAGCGGCACTGCCGCCGGAACGCCCGACCGGATCGCGCTGCCGGTTTCGGGTGATGATGCCGCGGCGAAGGCGACCGTGATCGCGCTGATCGACGAACTCGGCTTCGATGCGGTCGACACCGGGACGATCGCGCAATCGTGGCGGCAGCAGCCCGGCACGCCAGCGTATGGCGCGGACCTGCCCAAGGACGGATTGCGCAAGGCGCTCGATCAGGCTTCGCCCGAGCGCAGCGCCGAGTGGCGCGCCAAGCCGGACGCCGACTGACACGCGATGTGCAACCGCGCGCGCCTGAGCTACGAGCCCGAAACGCTCCGCACCGATCTCGCGGCGGTGTTCGAGGCCGAGCGGCCGCTCGACAACCGCTTCAACCCGCGCGAGCTGATGCCGCGCGGGCGCGCCTATGTGGTGCGCGAGCAAGACGGGCGGCGCGGGCTCGATATCATGACATGGGACGTGCTCGGCGGTGCGGCGGCGTGGCCGATGACCAATGTGCGCAATCTGGGGCTGTCGCAGTGGCGCGCGCTCGCCGCCAGGCCGGAGAATCGCTGCCTCGTCCCGCTCAGCGAATTCTGCGAATGGACGCCGGATGCGCACGATCTCGGCGACGGCAAGAAGCCGCTCAAGGGCGAGATGTGGTTCCAGGTGATCGACCAGCCGCTGTTCTGCGTCGCGGGTTTCTGGCAGCGCACCGCCAAGGGCAACGGCTTCACCATGGTGACCTGCGACCCCAATCCGTTGGTCGCTCCGATCCATCCCAAGGCGATGGTCACGATCCTCGCGCCCGAGGATCACGAACGCTGGCTGCGCGGGAGCTACGACGATGTCGTCGCCTTGCAGCGCCCGTATCCGGCGGAGCGAATGACCGTGCGCGGGCCTGTCTTCCCGACACGGCGGGACGAGATGTAGCTGGGGCGGGGGAGGGGGCGGGGTTAAACCCTTTATCGTCACCCCGGCCTTGTGCCGGGGTCCACCGTGCCCCCTATGCTGAGCCGGCAGTAAGCGGATCACGGTGGGCCCCGGCACAAGGCCGGGGTGACGGTAGTGGGTCGATCAGGCGGCCACCTCGTCCTTTCGCTTCGCCGTGCCATCCTCGCGTACCAGCCAGCGATACAGGCTCGGCAACAGCACCAGCGTCAGCAGCGTCGACGTGACGATCCCGCCGATCACCACCGTCGCCAGCGGGCGCTGAACCTCCGCACCGGCGCCACTCGCGATCGCCATCGGCACGAAGCCGATCGAGGCAACCAAAGCGGTCGACAGCACCGGCCGCAAACGGTCGTGCGCGCCTTGTCGCACCGCCTCATCGACGGGCAGCGCATCGCCGTCGCGCCCGTCGCGCAGGCTGTTGATATGGTCGATCAGCACCAGCCCGTTGAGCATCGCGATCCCCGACAGCGCGATGAAGCCGATCGCCGCGGTGATCGAGAAGGGCATCCCACGCAGCCACAGCGCCAGCACGCCGCCGGTCACCGCGAACGGAATGCCGGTATAGACGATCGCCGCCTCCTTGACGCTGCCGAGCGCGGCATAGACCAGCAGGAAGATCAGGATCAGCGCGGCCGGCACGACGATCGCCAGCCGCTTCTGCGCCGCCTCGAGCTGATGGAATTGCCCGCCGAATTCGATGCGATAGCCGGGCGGCAGCTTGACCTGCTGCTCGACCTCGGCGCGCGCCTTCTTGACGTAGCCGGCAAGATCGCTGGTCTTGAGATTGACCATCAACGCCGCGCGGCGCTTCCCGCCATCGTGGAGGATCGGCTCGACCGCGCGGATCGTGCGCAGCCGCGCGACGCGCGACAGCGGCACCATGCCGTATTCGCCGACGCGCAGCGGGAGGGCGAGGATCGAAGCGGGGTCGGCGCGCAGATCCTCCTTCATCCGCACGACGATCATGTGGCGCGCTTCCTCGTGCGGGATGAAGCCTTCCTCGGTCCCGGCGATCGCATCGGTGATCGCCTTGTTGACCTCGGCCGTGCCGAGCCCGAGCCGGTTGAGCGCGGCATGGTCGAGCTCGACGACAATGCTCTTCGGGCGCCCGGCGGTCTCGAACTCGACCCCTGCGGTGCCCGGCTGCTTCTCGAGGATCGCCTTGGCCTGCTTGGCGGCCTTTTCGAGCACGTCGTAATCCTCGCCGAACACCTTGACCGACACGTCGGCGCGGACGCCCTCGAGCATCTCGTTGAAGCGCATCTCGATCGGCTGCGCGAACTCGAAGGTCTGGCCCTTGTAGACCTTACGGCCGATCTTCTCGATCCCCGCGACGAGCTCCTCCTTGGTCTTGGGCATGCCCTGACCCGTCGGCCAGTCCTTCAGCGGCGCGTAGAAGATGTAGAGATCGTTCTCGTTCGGCGGCATCGGGTCGGTCGCGACTTCGCTGGTGCCGATCCGCGAGAAGGTGTGCGTCACCTGCGGGAACTGGCGCTTGATCTGGCGCTCGGTTTCCTTCTCGATCGCGAGGCTGCGGTCGAGCGACATGCCGACCGGGCGATACACCATCGCGGTGATCGACCCTTCGTCGAGCTGTGGCGTGAATTGCGAACCGAGCGTGCGGAACACGAGGAACGTCCCCGCCAGCAGGATCAGCGCGCCGAGCACCAAGAGCTTGGGATGCGCGAGCGCGCGTTCGAGCACGGGGACGTAGCCGCGCTCGGCATAGCCGATCAGCCCCTTCTTGCGGCCGTCGCCGGCTTCGCCAGCCGGTGCGCGCAAAAGCCAGGCGGCGAGCGCGGGGACGATCGTGAAGGTCCAGATCAGCCCGGCGAAGATCGCGAGCATCACCGCTTGCGCCATCGGCTGGAACAGCTTGCCCTCGACCCCGCCGAGACTGAGCACCGGGACATAGACCAGCGCGATGATGACGATCCCGAACAAAGTCGGCCGCGCCACCATCCGCGCCGCATCGGCGACGGTCTGGCGGCGTTCCTCGGCGTCGAGATCCTCGCCCTTGGCGCGGCGGCGCTCGGCGAGCAGCCGCAGGCTGTTCTCGACCACGACGATCGACCCGTCGACGATCAGCCCGAAATCGAGTGCGCCAAGGCTCATCAGGTTTCCCGACACGCCGATCGCAGTCATGCCCGAGACGGTCACGAGGAAGGCGAGCGGTATGACAAGCGCGACGATCAACGCCGCGCGCCAATTGCCCATCACGACGAGCAAGACGAGCGCGACGAGCAACGCGCCCTCGCCGAGATTGTGCTCGACGGTCGAGATCGCCCGGTCGACCAGATCGGCGCGGCTGTATTGCCGGTCGAGCACCATGCCCTTGGGCAGCGCCGCCTGGATGTCGGGCAGGGCGTCCTGGACGCGCAAGGCGACCTCGCGGCTGTTCTGCCCGACGAGCATCATCACCGTGCCGAGCACGGTCTCGCGTCCGTTCTGCGTCGCCGCGCCCTGGCGCGGGGCCGAGCCGATCACGACGTTCGCCAGATCGCGGACCTGCAGCGGCAGCACGCCCGCCGCGAACTTGACCGGGATCGAGCCGATCTCGGTCGCGTTGGTGACGCGCGCCTTGGTCAGCACGGTGAAGCGCTCGGGCCCGCGCACGATGATCCCGCCGCCGGCATTCTCGACATTCTTGCCGACCGCATCGGCGAGCTCGCCCGCCGTCACTCCGTGCAGCGTGAGCCGCGCGGGATCGGGCTGGACGACGAACTGCTGCTCCATTCCGCCGTTCGAATTGACGTCGGCGACGCCGGTCACCGCGCGCAGCATCGGCCGGACGGTGTATTCCTGCGCCTCGTACAGCTCCATCAGCTGGCGCTGCGCGTCATAGCCGGGCGGCGGCTTCTTCCATTCAAGCGTGTAATAATAGATTTCGCCCAGGCCCGTCGTGATGGGCGCGAGCTGCGGCGAGGCGCCCGGGGGGAGCTGGTCGCGCACCGCCTGGATCCGCTCGGAGACGAGCTGACGCGCGCGCAGCTGGTCGGTGCCGTCCTTGTAGAGCAAAGTGACCTGGCTGAGCCCGGTCTTGGTCAGCGAGCGCGTTTCCTGCAGGCCCGGCTGGCCCGCCATCGCGCGCTCGATCGGCAGCGTCGCGAGCCGCTCGATCTCCTCGGGCGCGAGCGAGGGGACCATCGTGTTGATCTGGACCTGGACGCCGGTGATATCGGGAATCGCGTCGATCTTGAGCGCCGAATAGGCGCCCATGCCGAGCATCGCGACGATCGCGGTGACGATCGCCACCGCGAGCCGGTGACGCGTCACCAAAGCGAGCAACCACCCGATCATCGCGCGAGCGCGGTCCCGCCGTTGAGCGCGCGGAGCTGGAGCAACGCCTCGAGCGCCTCGCGCCGCGTATCGAGCACGGCGTTGGTCGCCTCGATATAGGATTGCTGCATCTGCATATAGACCTGCAGCGGGATCGCGCCGAGGCGATAGTTGCGGTCGGCATCGGCGGCGGCGTCGGCAAAGCCCTGCGGCGTGCTGCCCGACCATTGGCCGAGCGCCTTGCGCTTCGCCTCATATTGCGCCGCCTGGTCGAACACGTCGCGCTCGATCCGGCGTTCGGCATTGATCAGCGTGGCGTTGGCCTGCGCCTGGCGGCCCTGCTCGACCGCGACGTCGCCCGCCTGGCGGTTCCACACGGGCAGCGTGGTCGATAGCCGCACGCCGTAATTGGTCTCGCGAATGTCCGAGCGCGCGCGGTCGTAATAGGGGCCGACGCCGATGATCGGAATGCGCGATTTGCGCGCAAGGTCGACGCGCAGGCCCTGCTGCTCGAACTGCGCGCGCAGCGCCTTCAGTTCGAAATTGTTCGCGGTCGCGCTCGCCGCGAGCGATGCACCCGAGGGGAGATCGGGCAAGCGCATGTCGGGGCGAATAATGCGGATCCGCGCGGCGAACGGTGCGCCGCGCAACTGGTTGAGCTCGTACAGCGCCGAATTCGCCTCGGCGTCGGCCATCGCCGCGGTGCGTTCGGCGGTGATCGCGCCGGCCTGGAGCGATGCCGCTTCGAGCCGCGGGGCCGGGCCGGCGGGATCGCGCGCGACGAGGACGCGCGAAAGGTCGCGCATCCGTGCTGCGACAGTCCGCGCCGTGGCGGCCTTTTCGTCGGCGGCGAACAATCCGTAGCCGAGCGAGCGCGCGCGTGCCGCGAGCGTCGCGTCGAATTGTTGCAGGCCGATCTTGGCGAGGTCGATTTGCCGCTCGGCGATCGCGCGGCGCAATGCGATGCGGCCGCCGAATTCGATCGGCTGGACGATCGACACGGCATAGGTCTGCCCGTCGCCGAGCAGCGCGCCGGTATTGCGGTCGTTGGCACTCCGCTGCCCGAACTCGACCACCGCCTCGGGATCGGCCCACCGCCCGGCCGCGGCGCGCTCGACGCCGGCGGTCTCGATCTGGCGCTGGTAGAATTGCCGCTCGGGATTGTTGGCGATCACGTCCTGCGCGAGCCGGTCGAGCGACATCCCCGTCGCTTCCTGCGCCGCCGCCAGCGTGGGCGTGGCGGCGAGCACCACCGCCAAGGCAAGATTCCGCATGCTACTTCCTTCAGTCCGTGCCGCTCCCGTTAGCGGCGCGCGCGCTGGCGTCGACTAAACACGAGTTCAGACAGAAGGGTCCGTTTCGGTCGAACGCGGGTCGGGTCTTCGAGATGGCAATTCGGGCAACCTGAAAGCGAATTTAGACAACCGTTCGATCCGACGTCCGTTGAGCGTGCCGAGCGAGACGCGGTGGCGTCTCGAGTGCTCGATCGAAAGGATTTCCATGCGTTTCATCCTGCTCGCTACGGCTGCGCTCGTCAGTGCGTCGCCCGCTCTCGCCCAGACCCAGCCGCAGACCGGCCCGTTCCCGCTCAACAGCGTCACCGACCGCGTCCATTCGGGACCGCAAGGCGAGGGGCTGCGCGCCTCGACCCGGGCGCTGCAGCAGACGCTTACCGAGCTCCAGCAACTCCAGCTCGAAACCAAGCAAGCGCATTGGAACGTCTCGGGTACGCTGTTCTACCCGCTGCACGAGCTCCTGCAGGAGCATTATGAGGGCGTCGCGAAATATGCCGACGAAGTCGCCGAGCGGCTGCAGGGCATCGGTGTCTCGTCCGACGGCCGCGCCAACACGATCATCCGCACCAGCCGCATCCCCGAATTTCCGGGCGGCTTCGTCGATGATGCGCAGGTGATCCAGTGGTTCGCGCAATATTACCGCGTGACGAGCGACGAGATCGCGCAAGGGATCAAGGCGACCAACGACAGCGATCCGACCACCTCGAACCTGCTGCAGGAAGTCCAGCATGCGATCGACAAATATCAGTGGCAGATGCGCGCGATGATTCAGGCGACGCCGACCGATCCGAACAGCGGTGCCGATCTCAATGGCGGGCGTCCGATTGCCCCGGCGGGCCGCCCGAGCGCGCCGATCGGGTGAAGCGCGGGCGGCTGCGGAAATCCCGCACCGGTCTGGATGGTGCCCGGTACCCTGGAGCCGAAGCAGAGTGCGACAGACACGCTGCTGCCGCGTCAGGCCGGCGCTCCTGGACCCAGGGTCGCGAGGGCTAGGCGCGCGCGTTGGATGACGAACGCTCTGCGAGGCGTTTGCCGTGGTGATCGCGCTGCGCGAGTTGCACATTGCGCGCGACCGGACCAGCGCAGCGCGCGTCCGCCCTCGCTGACCGGACCCGAATGCGGCCGCCGCTCGAGCCGGGTGTCCACCATCAAGTCCGCGGCCGAGGCCAGGATCGAGCGGCGCGTCGCGCTTGCCGGTACGGCGAGGCGCGCCGGCAACTTTCCCCGCGGGCCATGCAGGGCGTCGTCGCAGCGCGGCACAGGGGCTGCGGTCCTGGTTGCGCTGCGCATCCTTTGCGCGCCGATCGCCCCACACTGGTCGCGACCGACGGATCAGTGTAGTCGGAGCGGAACGGCCGCGGGTCGAGCGGTTGCTCGAGCCGGGATATCGAGCTTCGGAGTAACCGACATACCACGCAAGACGAATTACGATTTCGAGCGCCGCGAGCGCGAAAAGGCCAAGGCGGCCGAGGCTGCAAAGAAGCTGCAGGCCAAGGCGAACAAGCGCGCTGTCGAACAAGACACGCCCGATCCCGTTGAACCGGGCCGTCCTTAGACGGCTGACGCTACGGTGAGAATGTCCGCTATCAGGCTCGCGGAGCTCGGTTGGGCGTCGTTCTTCGACGCGCAGGTCTCGTTCGAAGAGAGCCGCAGTTTCCAGCCCGCCCGGGTGATTTCGGTTCATCGCGGACGGGTGACCGTTTCGGGCGAAGGGTTCGAGGAGTCGATCCCGTCGAGCCTGCCCGCGCCGGGAGGCGCGGAGGCCCGGCCCACCGTCGGCGACTGGCTGCTGGTCGACCGAAATAGCCGGACCATCGCGCGCATCCTCGAACGGACGAGCCTGTTCAAGCGGCCCGCGCCGGGCGACGAGCGACGGGTGCAGCTCATCGCCGCGAATGTCGACACGCTCTTCATCGTCACGGCTTGCAAACAGGATTTCAACGTGGCGCGGTTGGAACGCTATCTCGTGCTCGCGCGCGAGGTCGGGGTCCGTCCGGTCGTGGTCCTCACCAAGGCCGATCTGTCGCCAGCGCCACAGCTGCTGGTCGATGCGGCGCGCGCCTTGCAGTCGGGACTGCGGGTGGAATTGGTCGATGGGCGAGATCCGGCGAGCGCCGCCGGGCTTTTGGACTATTGCGGCGTCGGACAGACCGTCGCTCTGGTCGGCTCATCGGGCGTCGGCAAGTCGACGCTCGTCAAGACGCTGACGGGATCGAGCCGCATCGCGACACAGGCCGTCCGCGAGGACGACGGCAAAGGCCGCCACACGACGACGGTCCGCGAGATGTATCGCCTGGAAGAGGGTGGCTGGCTGGTGGACACGCCCGGCATGCGCGAGCTCCAGATGTCCGAAGTGAGCAGCGGTGTGACCGAGGTGTTCGACGATGTCACGACCGTCGCGCTCGAGTGCCGGTTCTCGAACTGCACGCATATCGCCGAACCGGGATGCGCGATCAACGCCGCGATGGCGGCAGGCGCGCTCGATCCCGAACGCGTCGCGCGATGGCGCAAGCTCGCGCACGAGGATGCGGCGAACAGCGGCGCCGCGGCGGCGCGCCGCTCGCGTTCCGGAAACGCCGCAAACCGGAGATGAGGATCGGCGCGTCCCGAGCGGCCTGCGTCGGGGTTCGATTCGGGCGCTGGCCTGCCCCCGTCGTCCGCACGCCATGCGAAGATGGGCGAAACGGGCTCGATTGCGCTTTCCCGATGAGGTCGTGGGGATAGGCGTGCATCCAATGGCCTTCGCTCGCTGAAGGGGGGAAGAGGGCTCCGGTCCGCGCGCCGGGAGCTCGTGATCCGCGCAGGGCACAAGTCCGCCCAAACGACCGTCACCCCGCCGGCGCGCGCGCGGCCCGGATCCAAACGATCAAACCCGGCGCGGCATCGTCGAGGTTCAGCCCGAATCCATGCGGATGCGTGATGGCTGCAACGATGGTCGGGCCCGACCGGTACCGGGAACGCCGGCAGCGTCGACCACGCGGTAGAAGCGTCGCAGCGCGGCCCGCCGATCATACGCGGCGAGGCCTGGCCCGGTGTCCCGGACGACGATCACGATCGCGCCGGCTTCCGCCGTGGCCGACAGGCTGACCCGACGCATCGCCATTTCCGCGGGGGCGAAAGGCGTCACGCGATCGTCGTCACCGCCGGCGCGCAGCCCCGCAATCCGTTCGTCGATGTCGCTGAGCGCGCTGATCATCAATACGGGCAGGGAGATGCGTCCGCGCGCCGTTCGTCCGTCGGCTTCGTGCGTCGCAACGTGGCCATGCGCCGTCAGTGTTCCGATGATCGGCTCGGCAGTGTCCGAATCGTCCTCGATGGCAAGAATTTTGGCCATGACGCGGCCTCCTTACCGCGCGCGAGCGCATCTTGCTGAGGAGGCCCGGCTTCGGCTGGGGCGGTGCGGCCGAAACGCCTGGCACGCCTGAGCCATCAAACGCCCAGATGCCAGATCCAGGCGATCAGCGGCGTTCCCACAAGAATGACGAGGAATGACAAGGGCAATCCGAGCCGCCAATAATCGCCAAAGCGATATCCCCCCGGTCCCATCACCAGCGTATTGCACTGATGACCGATCGGGGTCAGGAAATCGCACCCCGCGCCGGTCGCCACCGCCATCAAGAACGCGTCGGGGCCCAGGCCGAGACCTTTGGCGACGCTGACCGCGATCGGCCCCAGCACCAGCACGGTCGGTGCGTTATGCAGGAAAGGCGAGCAAGCCATCGCGACGATCATGATCGCACCGAGCGCCAGCATCGGCGCCAGGCCGTGCAGCTGGCCGACGAGCAGATGCGCGACGAGGTCGGTCCCGCCGGTCTGTCGCACCGCTTCGCTCAAAGGCGTCAGCGCGCCGATCAAGATCAACACTTCCGGCTCGAGCGAATCGATCGCTTCGCGCATCGACAAGGCGCCGACGACGACCATCATCACCGCCGCTCCGAAAAAGGCGGTCGCAACCGGCACGATGCGCAAGGCGAGCAACGCCATCGCCACGGCAAGGATCAGTACCGGCAACCACCGGCCGCGCTGATCCCCGATCCGCACCGATCGTTCGGCGAGCGGCAGGAGACCAAGGTTGCCCATCGTATCGGGCAACGCGGTCTCGCCGGCGCGCAGCACCAGCATATCGCCCGCCCGCAGGCGCACATCGCGCATGCGATCGGTGATGCGTTCGCGGTTGCGCGCGATGCCGAGCAGTTGCACGCCGTAGCGCTCCTGCATCCGGGTGCGCTCCGCGGTCTCGCCGATCAGCTGGGAATTGGGCTGAATGACGGCCTCGATCGTGCGCGTTTCCTCGGCGGCGCTCGCCTTCTCGAGCGACGCCTTGTCGCGCTCCGAGGTCAGCGGCAGGCGCGCCAGCGCGCGGTCGAGCGCGGCGTCGTCGCCTTCGAGGATCAGCGTCGCGCCGGCGACGAGCGGCATCTCGGGCGTCGGCGATCGACGCACGCCATCGGGTAGGATCAGCGCGAGCGGCTTGACGCCGTCATCGTCCAGCTTGAGGTCCGCGACCGTCTCGAGCGTGGCGGGCAAGGGATCGGCGATCTTGGCCTCGGTGCTGTAAGGCGCTGCCGCCGTCACTTCGCCCAATGCCGCGCGACCCTGCCGGTCGCGGGGCAGCAAGCGCCAGCCAAAGCTGACGAAGACGAGCCCGAACAGCGTGAGCACGAGACCGACCGGCGCGAAATCGAACATGTGGAACGGCTGTCCCAGCGTCTGCTCGCGCACCTGGCTTACGATGATGTTGGTCGAGGTGCCGACCAGCGTCACCAGACCGCCGAGCAGCGACATGAAAGCCATCGGCATCAGCAAGGAGGTGGGGGACGATTCCTTTTCGCGCCCCATGCGCAGCGCGACCGGCATCAGGATCGCCAGCGCGCCGACGTTCTTGGTGAAGATCGAGAGTATTGCGGTTGCCCCAGCCATCACGGGCACCTGTGAGCGCGGTCGCTTGAGCCGGGCGGTCACCGGCCGGATCGCCCATTCGATCACGCCGGACCGGGCAATCGCGGCGCTCACCACCAGAGCGGAGGCGATGATGACGACGACATCGCTGGTAAAGCCGCTGAACGCGGTTTTCGCCGGCACGACGCCGACGACGAGGCCGACCAGCAGGGCGACCAGCGAAACGAGATCGTAGCGGAAGCGACCCCACGCGAAGCAGAGGATCGCACCGCCGATAATCGAGAAGGAAAGGACCTGTTGCGTCGTCATCGCGTCCACACCCCGATCAGCGCGCAGTCGGCCTGCTGTAGAGCGCTTCGCGTCAGCCTGCCCGCGCTGTCGGCGAGGTCCGAATGCGCCTTCTCGGCGTCCTTTTGCTGCTGAGCGTCCATCGCGCGGTCCAACGCGCGACGCATGTTTTCGTTACGCCCCGCCCCAAGCGGTCCGGTCGCGGGATAGATCCCGGTCGATCGATCGTTCGCGTCGGGTTCGATCAGCTCTCTCCAAACAGCTCGCGCTGGCTCTTGTCCAGTTCCTCGCCATAGCGCCTGCGAACGAAGGCTTCGGAGAGCAGGCCGAGGATCGCGCGGTCCTCGTCCAGCACCGCGAGTTCGTCCGCGCCCGACGCGTCGAACCGCTTCATGATCGCCAGGATATCCATCTCCGGCGTCAGCGCGGCGTCCTTGTTGACGGCCAGCGTCGCAATCGCAGTCGCCGGATCGACGCCCTCGGCGTACGCAGTCGCCGTCTGTGCAATGCCGGCATAGTGGCCAGCCGTATCGACGAGCACCACGCGGCTGGTCGCCCCGAGCGGAAAGCGTCGCCGAAACTCCCCGATCGTCAGATCGGCCTGCGTCTTGCTCGTTTCGCGGCGCATCATCCGACCGGCGGTCAGCGAGCGGACCCAGCCGATGTCGCGCGCGCTCTTGATCGACTCGCCGCGCAAGTGAAGCCGCCAGGTCGAGAAGGAATAGCCGAACATTTCGCGCACCAGCATCGATGCGACCAGCGAAGCGGCCAGCACCGCGCCCGTCAACGACCAGTTGCGGGTCGCCTCGAGCACCAGCATCGCCATGGTGAAAGGGCCGCCGATCACCGCGACCGCGAGCGCGGCCATGCCGACCATCGCCGCATTGGACGGATCGATCACGGGATAGCCGACCGCCAGCTCGAGGAGACCCGCGAACAGATGCCCGGCCAGCGTCCCGAGAAACAGCGACGCGAAGAACAGGCCGCCGCGGAAGCCGAAGCCGAGCGAGATGATCGAGGCCAGGCTCTTGAGCGCCAGGACCAGCGCGATGAAGCCGAGCGACGTGCCGATCATCAGATCGGCATGGAGCGCGCCATGCCCGGCCGACAGCGCCTGCGGGGAGACGATCGCGACCGGTACGAGCAACGCGCCGCCTACCGCCGGGCGCGCCCAACTGGGCAAGCGCGCCCGCCGTGCGCCCGCCTCGACCAAGGCCACCGCGCGCATCAGCGCGATGCCGATCAGCGCGCAGATCACGGCGAGCCCAGCGTAGATGAGGTAATGATGGGTCTCGACCGGCGTGCCCGACACTTCCTCGATCAGATACGGTTGCGCGCCGCACAGCTGGGCGACGAAGGACCCGGTCAATGCCGCCGCGACGACCGGGGCGAGCGATACGGGCGTGTAAGCGCCGATCACGATTTCGAATGCGTAGAAGGCGCCTGCCAGCGGTGCCCCGAAGGCGCCGGCGATGGCGGCGCCGGCGCCCGCCCCGACGAGGATGCGCAGGTCCGAGCGACGAAGATTGAGCGCCTTGCCAGCGAAGGATGCGAGCGCACCGCCGACCTGCGCATAAGCCGCTTCGAGGCCGACCGATGCGCCAAACCCGTTCGACACGACTGTCTGGCCCGCGATGATCAGGCTGTCCGGCATCGACATGCGACCGCCGTGCAGCGCGTTTGCTTCCACCGCGTCGACGAGCCGCCGCCGCCGGGCCCTGCTGACCCAGGAAAAGAGCGCCAGCAACGCGCCACCGAGCGGCAGCGCCAGGAGCGACGGCCAGCCAAGCGCCGGCAACGCGCTGAGCCGCGTCGTCGCCGGAAGCGCAAACAGCCAGTGCTGCAGGGTACGGGCAAGCGCGCCGATCACTGCGCTCGCCAGGCCCGAGCATCCCCCGATGCCAGCGGCCACCAGGATGAAGGCGACCTCGCTGGCGCGGGCCTGCCGGCGCAGCGTCGCCCAGGTTTTGAGAAGAAAGCGCGTGCTCATCCGATCCTGCCTAATGTCTCCTGCCGCGCGATCATAGTCGATCCTACCCCTCCATATCGGCGCCGGCGGCGCAAGCAGCAGCGGCACGCCGCGCTCCGCCCGTCGTCGGTGCCTCCGTCTCCTCACCCGGAACGATTGCGTCGGCACGCGCAGGCCAACCGATGAGCTGCTGCCTTGACCAGCTCGATCCCGGATCGTGAAGTCAACTTCCGTTCACTTTCCGGATATCCGAGACGGCAAACCGGAACGTCACCGCGGCAGCGGTGCGTCCCAAGGCAGGATCTCCCCGGACCGGTCGGGTTCGGCCGGGTAACCGGGAGGTCGATCAGGGCGCACGCAGCGACGCTCGGGGCATCGGCGTGTCGCGCTCGGTCGCACGCGGATCCGATTGCTGTGGGCCTCAGCCCCACCCACGCGTCACGCGCGCACCTTACCCTCTGGTCGATCCTGGTACGATGTGCCGGCGCGGACCGCAGCCCGATCCCTTAACCACGATATTGCGCAACCAACCGGGCAGGTCATCATTGACGCCATCTGCGCTTTCTCGGACGTGTAAGGAACCTGGCTTGGCTACCGCTGCAAAATGCGACGCATGTGGCGCGCCGCTCCTGGGGGGAAAATGCACATCACCGCTCGTCTGTCGAACGCAGGTCGATGAGCTGCTAAAGTCGTCGGACGCGGACGGGATGACGGCAGCCATGCTGGCCCGACCGAGGCCCCCCGAATCGTCTCACCCGCCGGGCGCTAACGCCTCGCATCGCGGCTCCGCAATCCTCATCAGATCAGTGCTGCGATGGGCTTCGTAGACCGTCGGCTGACGACACCCCCGCGTCTCCGCGTGAGCTGCTTAGACGCAATGCTCGGATAGCTGTTTTCGGCACGGGCTTCGTCGCTACGGCGCTGAACGTCCCGCATCACCCGAAAGGGTGGCGAAGCCGACGGAACAGGCCGCGCTTGGCGGTCGCCTCGAACATTTCCGAGGGGCTTTCGGGATCCAGCACCTCGTTATCCGCGAGCCACGCCTCGATCGCGCCGAGATCGGGGACCTCATAGGGCCGAAGGGATCGACCCTTGCCGCGCAGCGCCTCGATCGTGCTGATGAGCGAGCCCCGCGCGTCGATCTCGGCGGCGACCGTGGCGACTGGAAGGCCGAGATGCTCGGCGATCAGGCCGTCGCGGATCGCACGAATGGCATCGGCCCCTTCGTCACCGGCATCGATCGTCACGTCGCATTCGGTATCGAGACCCATCGAGCGATTGTTCATGTTCGCCGACCCGATGCGCAGAGTGCGCCCATCGACGATCATCACCTTCGCATGGACGTAGATCGACGTGCCTTTGGCGGTGAACGGGTGATACAGCCGCAAGCGATCGTGGGGATCGCGTTGCCGCAGCGCCGCGACGAGGCGGGCGCGGGCGGTGTCCATCGCGATCGGCTCGAGCCACCCCTGGGCATGTTCCGGATTGATGATCACGATCTCGGGGCCGTCGGGCTCCGCCAGCCGTGCCGCGATCGCCTCGGCGATCCGACGCGACGCGAAATATTGGCTTTCGGCGTAGATCGAGACCTTGGCGGAAGCGATCTGCGCGACGAACAGACGCTCGATTTCGCGGATCTCCGGACATTCCGGCATGTCCGGTGCCGTGCGCGCGATGCCGACCTCGACGTTCCGAAACTCGGTGGCCAAACCCTTCGGCCAGCAATCGTTCTGCGCCTCGACCGGTGCAAGCGTGTCGCCACCCGCGCGCGCCCAGCGATCGCGCCCGAGCTCGCCCAACGCCGCGGCGACGGGGCCCTGCAACGCCGTCGTCGCATCATGCCACGGCTTGTAGGGTTTGCCGTTCGGCGTGACCCGACGGGGCTCGACATCGCGGTGATGGCGCGTGTCCCACCGCTCGCTCGTCATGTCGATTCCGCCGCAAAAGGCGAGGCAGTCGTCGATCACGACGATTTTCTGATGATGCGATCCGCCGGTCGGATGGAAGCTGTCGAGCCTGGTGTGGATGCGCGGGTGCCGCATCCATCGCGCCAGCGTGACGATGTTGGAACCGCGAACAAGCGTCTTGAGCGCGCCCACGTCCCACCGCAGGAGGAAGATCTCGAGCTCGGGATTGCGTTCGACCAGCCAATAGATGAAATCGCCGACCGAGGCGGGCTCGTCGCCCTCGCGCTGCGAATCAACGAGGTGGATCCGCGCGTCGAAGTCCCAGCCGATCAGCATGATCCGACGCTGTGCCTTGAGCATCGCCAGCCGCGCATTCTGGAAATACGCGTCGGCGTCGATGATCACGCTCATCCGGGTCGCGCGCGCGACGCGCCAGAACGCCTTGCTGTCCATGCCCACCCGATATCTTCCCAATCACAGTATAGGGTGATGTGCCGTCACGCCGAGTGGCGGGCAGGCACGCATGGCGTGCCGTCCGACAGAAATCAACGCCGTTGCCGCTGGTGGCTGGTCTCAAAGCCGCAGTCCCGATCGCCCCAAACGACGATCGGGCTCGAAGGACGGGTACCGGATTTTCGCCGACCTACGATTCCATAACGGAGAGCAAGTCGTCGACACTCCCTGTGGCGAAAGCGGAATACTCGTCACCGATCGCGTAGGGGAGCAGGATGCGCCGTCCGTGCAGTAGCGCGCCACAACTATAGGTCACGTTGGGGACATAGCCGCCGCGCTGCTCCGCTGAGGGGAACAGCAGCGGGGAGGCCGTTCTCGCCAGAACCTTGCTCGGGTCCGCCTTGTCGAGCAGGCAGGCACCGACGCAATAGCCGCGGATCATGCCGACGCCGTGGGTGAACAGCAGCCAGCCTTCGTCGATTTCGATCGGCGAGCCGCAATTGCCGATCTGGACGAACTCCCACGGGTATTTCGGCCCCATGATCCGCGTCCCCGTGTCCCACGTGTAAAGATCGTCGGAATAGAGCAACCAGAGGTTCACGCTGTCCTGCCGGCCGATCATGGCGAAGCGCCCGTCGACCCGACGCGGGAACAGCGCCATGCCCTTGTACCCCGCCATGTCTCCGGTGAGCGCGCGCATCTCGAAGGTTCGTTGATCGACGCCGCGCAGCAGTTCCGCGCGCGCCGCAGTGCCGTCGAACGCAGTATAGGTTCCGATGACGCTCTCCACGCCGTCATGATCGGTGAAGCGGACGAGACGCAGATCCTCGACGCCCTGTCGCTGGCTGGGGAGGATCGGAAAGATCACGGTCTCGGAAATGTCCTGACTATCGTCGGCGCGCATCCGCACCCAGCCGTCATTGTCGCTGTCGATCCGGGGCGGAACGCCCTGCGCGCTGGGCGGATCTACGACCAGTCCGGTGCCCCCGTCCCACAGTCCGGTCCTGAACGTCACGGACGAGATATGCCCCTCGCCGACGCCGCGCAACGACACGATGAAGCGAACGCTGTCCGCGTTCGGATCCTGATCGGGCACGGTGACGATGCTCGGATTGAACAATGCCGCCGACTCGAACGCATATTCCTGGCTGTAATAGGCCCCGAGCAGCAGCCGATCGCGCTCGGCCTCGACGTGGATGCTCCCGAACTCGCCCGCCATTTCCCCGAAGCGCCGGAGGAAGAGGTCCTTCACATTGTGGTGGCGTGCTTCCATCGCGTCGGTGAGGAGGCTCAGCATGCGGTCGCGGGTCTCGGGCGCGAGCGCGAGGACGCGCGCCGCGACATCCTCGATCCGGGTCGGCGCCTGTGCGAACGCGTCGGGATAGGCAAAGCTGAACGGCCGGACGACGGTGCGCGATGGGTCAGGCTTGAGTTCGACGTCGAGGGTCGTGAACACGTCTGCTGCGATCATCCGCCAGCCTCCTTTGAAGATCTTCCGAACGGAGGCGATACTCCTGCCGAGCCCGTTGGGTCCGCGGCGGAGCGCGCGACCGGCAAACTTGATGCCGCCGCACGCGCTATGGCGGCGGCAGCGACGTCGGCACCGTGAGCGCGCCGCTCGGTTCGCCCATGACCCCAAACGGGGCTGCGAAGGCATTGTAGGGCGTACCGGTCAACGCGTTGACCACGGTGATGTTGCTGGCCGCCGGAGCGGCGAGCCCCGCCCCGTAGGCGGTCAGGATGCTGTCGATCGCGTCGGTGTCATCCAGCGCGGGCCAGGATCCGCCCATATGGCCGGACCGCGGATAGACGTCATGCTGCGGATCGGCGGCGACACCGATATCGTCGAACGGCGTGGCCTGCAGCGCCGGCAGCAAATGGGGCATGCAATAGGGTTTGCGCGCCGGGAGCTGCGGACCGGCATGCGCTACGCGCGGATCGAGTTCGAGCGTGTAGATCCCGCCGGTCCCTGGCAGAAGCGGGTTATCGGCGAACGCGTTGCCGCCAAGGGTATCGACGTTGAAGTCACCGAGCAGCACGTTGACCTCGCCCGCGGCCACCGCGTCGACTTCCGGAACGGTCGCCAGCGCCTGGACCGCGTTGACCGCAGCGGTCGGCGAGGTGTGGACGCAGAACAGGTTGATCGTGCGCGCGGCGCCGCCGACTTCGAGAACCCGCGTGTGAAACGGACCGCGACAACGCGGATTGCGAAACAGAATGCGGTGCGAGCACCGCCGGCGGCGGCGGGGAGGGGATCGGCCGGGCGGGCGGGGCGGTATAGTATTGCCACTCGACGATGATGTCGGGAATGCCGGCGGCAGCGCCACCGACCGAAAAATGCCTCCGATGGGAATGAGAGACGTTGAACGTCGCGCCGCGTTCGCGCGCGATCTTGCGCAGCACCGGATCCGCGTCGTGACGATCGCGCCTGGCATGTCCCGGACGCCGCTGGTGCCAGGGTTGCCCCATGCGGCGGCATCCGCTTGGGCGGCAGGTGTCGCATCCGATGCGCGATGGGGCAGGGATCCGCACGAGGAGGAACCGACCGAGGTTGAGACCCTTCCGTTCGCGATCGCGCTTGCACAGCCGCGAATCTCGGGAAGGCACGCGCCGCCGGTTAACGGCGGATCGTGGGTCTAGTCGGTCTCATCGAGCCACTTGCTCATCAGGATACGGGGCGTATTTTGATACCCGAGGCGCTCGTAAAAGGGCACCACGGTCGCATTCGTATCGCGGATCATCAGCTGAACCTTGCGTACATTTCGATCGCGAAGCCACTGCTCGCCCGCTTCGATCATCGCTTGACCGGTGCCCGTCCTTTGCTGGTCAGGGGCGGAGGCGACATAATAGAGCCAGCCGCGGTGCCCGTCATGTCCCACCATCACGCTCCCGCAAATCCGGCCTCCCGCGTCGCCAACCAGAACGGTAGAATTGGGGCCGAGCAGCGCAAAGCGGAAGTCGGCTGAAGGATCGTTGTAGCTCGTCACGAGACCGCAGGAACGCCACACGTGAATGACCTCGGCTTCGTCGCTTGGCGTTGCAGGGCGTACGATCGTCGACATCGCTCCGCTCTAGCCTTCGACCTCATCACCGGGAAGGCACCGACCGAAGGAAGCTGCCCGGTCGAGGTGCAGCTTACACCCCGGACCAGCAGCGCTTCACCAACCGCCGAACGGCTGGCGAGACCCGGACCGAGGTGGTGCTGGGCCTGCCCGAAGGCCTTGCCTGCGATCGGGCTTCGGCATCGCCTGTGCGGGGCACGCCGGCTGCTCGGCAAGATTTGCGACAATTGATTGATTGACACGACCGGCCAGCCGAGGCGGAAGCAATTGCAGATTGCTGCGGAAGTCCGACATGCCCGAGTACGAGACGAATACCACGCCCGACGCGACCCGCCCGGACGCCCCGCACCGGATGGGGACACGCGGTCGAACGATCAGTTGGATCGCCGGGATTGGCGGCTTGCTGGTGCTCATCCTGTTTGCGGTGTGGCTGTCGCAGTCGGGTTCAGCCGCCGGAGGGGCGGGCGCCGGTGGCGCGCGGCGCGGCGGTGGCGGTGGCGGTGGCGGCCGTGGTGGGCCGGGCGGCGGCGGGCAGCCGACGACGGTCGCGACCGTCAAGGCGAGCGCGGCCGATCTGCCGGTGGTGGTCGAGGCGCTCGGCACGGTGACGCCCGCCGCGACGGTGACGATCCGCCCGCAGGTCTCGGGCACGATCACCAAATTGCTCTATACCGAGGGCCAGCTCGTCAGGAAGGGCCAGGCGCTCGCGATCATCGATCCGCGGCCGTATCAGGCGGCGCTGCTCCAGGCGAAGGGTGCGCTGATCCGCGACCAGGCGCAGCTCGCCAATGCCCGCGTCCAGCTCAGCCGCTACACCACGCTGCTCGGCCAGGATTCGATCGCGCGGCAGGACGTCGACACGCAAGCCGCGACCGCCAAGCAGCTCCAGGGCACGATCGCGATCGACCAGGGCGCGGTGCAGCAGGCGCAGATCAACCTTGGCTATACGCGGATCGTCTCGCCGGTGTCGGGGCGCGTCGGCCTCAAGGTGGTCGATGTCGGCAATTACATCGGCGCGGGCGACACCAACGGCATCGCGGTGGTGACGACGCTCCAGCCGATCGACGTCGAATTCGCGGTGCCGCAGGACCAGGCGCCGGTGATCGCGCGCCGGATCAACCAGGGCGCACAGATCCCGGCGATCGCGCTCGACCGCACGCGCACGCAGACGCTCGACCAGGGGCGCTTCTCGACGCTCGACAATCAGGTTGATACGACGACGGGCACGATCAAGGGCAAGGCGCGCTTCGCCAACGCCAAGTACCAGCTCTATCCCAGCCAGTTCGTCAACGTCCGGCTGACGGTCGACACCGCCGCCAATGCGATCACCATCCCGCCCGCCGCGGTGCGCTCCGGGCAGGACAGTGCGTTCGTCTGGCTGCTCAAGGGTGACCGCACCGTCACGCAGCGCAAGGTCACCACGGGTGTCACCAGCGCCGACAAGGTGCAGATCCTCACCGGCCTGAAACTTGGCGACACCGTCGTCACCGACGGCGGCGACCGGCTGAGCGAAGGCGCCAAGGTCGCGCTGCCGGGCGACAAGCCTGCCGCGCGCGGCGCCGGCGGCGGGCGGCGCCGGCGCGGCGGACAGGGCGGCTGAGCGGCAGCGCGATGAGCCCGTCCCGCATCTTCATCCTGCGCCCCGTCGCGACCGCGCTGCTGATGATCGGCATCGTGCTGGCGGGCTTCGTCGGCTTCCGCCTGCTGTCGCTTTCGGCTTTGCCCGAGGTCGATTATCCGACCATCGAGGTGACGACGCTCTATCCCGGCGGCAGCCCCGAGGTGATGAGCCAGACCGTCACCGCACCGCTCGAGCGCCAGTTCGGCGAGATGCCGGGCCTGTCGCGCATGGCCTCGACCAGCACCGCGGGCGCCTCGGTCATCACGCTGCAGTTCGGGCTCAGCGAGGGCCTCGACGTCGCCGAGCAGGAAGTCCAGGCGGCGATCAATGCGTCCTCGGCGCTGCTCCCGGCCGATCTCCCCGCACCGCCGGTCTATGCCAAGGTCAACCCGGCCGATGCGCCGATCCTGACGATCGCGATCAGCTCGGACACGATGCCGCTGACGCAGGTCCAGTCGATCGTCGATACGCGGCTCGCGCAGAAGATCAGCCAGATCAGCGGCGTCGGGCTCGTTTCGCTCGCCGGCGGGCAGAAGCCCGCGATGCGGATCCGCGCCGATACGCAGGCGCTGGCGAGCTACGGCCTGTCGCTGTCGCAGCTGCGCACCGCGATCGACAATGCCAATGCCAACAGCGCCAAGGGCAGCTTCGACGGGCCCAACCGCTCGTACCAGATCAACGCCAACGACCAGCTCGAGACGGTCGCGGATTACCAGAATCTGATCGTCAGCTACTCGGCCAACGCGCCCGTCCGTCTGTCGAGCGTCGCGCAAGTGACGCAAGGCGCCGAGAATGCGCGGCTCGGCGCGCTCGCCAACACGACGCCCGCGATCATCCTCAACGTCCAGCGCCAACCCGGCGCGAACGTCATCCAGACCACCGATGCGATCAAGGCGCAGCTCCCCGTGCTGCTCAAGAGCCTGCCCGCGGGCCTCAAGGCGACGACGCTCGCCGACCGCACCACCGGCATCCGCGCCTCGGTCAGCGATGTCGAGTTCGAGCTGGTGCTCGCAGTCGTGCTCGTCGTGCTGGTGATCTTCTTCTTCCTGCACTCGGCGCGCGCGACGCTCGTCGCCGGGCTCGCGGTGCCGATCTCGCTGATCGGCACGTGCGGGGTGATGTATCTGCTGCACTACAGCCTCGATAACCTCTCGCTGATGGCGCTGACGATCGCGACCGGCTTCGTCGTCGACGATGCGATCGTGATGATCGAGAATATCCAGCGCCATATCGAGGAAGGGATGGCGCCGTTCGACGCCGCCTTGCAGGGCGCGTCGGAGATCGGCTTCACGATCATCTCGCTCACCGTCTCGCTGATCGCGGTGCTGATCCCGCTGCTGTTCATGGGCGACATCGTCGGCCGGCTATTCCGCGAATTCGCGGTGACGCTGGCGATCACGATCCTGATCTCGGCGGTGGTGTCGCTGACGCTGACGCCGATGCTGTCGGCGCGCTGGCTGAAGCGCCCGGCGGACGAGAAGAAGAGCCGCATCGCCGAGCGCTCGGCCGCCGCCTTCGGCTGGGTCGAGCATCAGTACGAGCGCGGGCTCGGCTATGTGCTCGACCGCCGCTTCGCCACGCTGATGGTGGCGATCGCGACCTTCGCGCTGACCGTATTGCTCTACCTCGTCATCCCCAAGGGGCTGTTCCCGACACAGGATACCGGCCAGCTCCAGGCGCGGCTGATCGCCTCGACCAGCGTGTCGTACGACAAGATGGCCGCGCTCCAGGCGCAGGCGGCCAAGGCGATCCTCGAGGACGGTTCGGTCGCCTCGCTGTCGTCGTTCGTCGGGGTCGACGGGTCGGACAATGCCACGCTCAATTCGGGCAGCATGTTCATCAACCTCAAGGAAAGCCACGGCGCGCAGGCCGATGTGATGCAGCGGCTGCGCGACGCGGTCGACCGCATCCCCGGCGTCACGCTCTATCTCCAGCCGACCCAGGACCTGACGATCGACGCCGAGAGCGGGCCGACGCAGTTCCGCTTCTCGGTCGAGGGATCGAACACCGCCGACGTCACTGCCGAGGCCAAGCGCATCGCCGCGGCGCTGCAATCGGTGTCGAAGGTGCGCAACGTCACCACCGACGCGGGTGCGCAGGGGCAGGCGGCGTATATCAACATCGATCGCGATTCGGCGGCGCGGCTCAACATCACCGCATCGAGCGTCGACGATGCGCTCTATTCGGCGTTCGGGCAGCGGATCGTCTCGACGATCTTCACCGAGACGACGCAATATCGCGTGATCCTCGAGGCGGCGCCGGGCCTGCTGACCGATCCCGCCTCGCTCGGGCTGCTCCACGTCCAGGCGTCGGGCGGCGCGACACCCTTGAGCGCGATCGCGACGATCAAGGCGGGGACCTCGCCGCTCCAGGTCAACCACGTCGCGCAATTCCCGGCGGCGACGATCGGGTTCGACACCGCACCGGGCGTCTCGCTCGGCACCGCGGTGAATGCGGTGCAGGCGAAGATCACCGACTTGAAGCTCAAGACCGGCGTGTCGATCAGCTTCCTCGGTGCAGCGGGCGCCTTCTCCTCGTCGCTGTCGAACCAATTGTACCTGATCCTCGCGGCGATCGTGTGCGTCTATATCGTGCTCGGCGTGCTCTATGAGAGCTTCATCCACCCGCTGACGATCCTGTCGACGCTCCCCTCGGCGGCGGTCGGCGCGCTGTTCGCTTTGTGGATCACGGGGCATGATCTCGACGTGATCGGGATCATCGGCATCGTGCTGCTGATCGGCATCGTGAAGAAGAACGCGATCATGATGATCGACTTCGCGATCGCCGCCGAGCGCGACGAGGGGCTCGCGCCGTTCGAGGCGATCCGCCAGGCGGCGATCCTGCGCTTCCGCCCGATCCTGATGACGACGCTCGCCGCCTTGTTCTCCGCCGTGCCGCTGATGCTGGGAACGGGCGAGGGGGCGGAACTGCGCCGGCCGCTCGGCATCGCGATCTTCGGCGGGCTGCTCGTCAGCCAGTTGCTGACGGTGTTCACCACGCCGGTGATCTATCTCTATTTCGACCGCGCGCAGCAGGCTTTCGCGCGGCGCGGCTGGGGCGCCCATAAATCCCCCGATGTCGGCCCCGAAGCCGAAGCGCACCCGGCAAGGTGACGGCGTGAACCTCTCCGCGCCCTTCATCCGGCGGCCGATCGCGACGATCCTGCTGACGATCGGACTCGCGCTCGCTGGCATTGCAGCGTTCTTCTCGCTGCCCGTCGCGCCGCTGCCGCAAGTCGATTTCCCGGTGATCAGCGTCTCGGCGAGCCTTGCCGGCGCCAGCCCCGACGTGATGGCGCAGAGCATCGCGACCCCGCTCGAACGGCGGCTGTCGACGATCGCCGGGGTCAACGAGATGACCTCGCAGAGCTCGCTCGGCTCGACCCGGATCTCGCTGCAGTTCGACCTGTCGAAGAACATCGACACCGCCGCGCGCGAGGTCCAGGCGGCGATCAGCGCATCGCGCGTCGACCTGCCCGCGACGCTGCGGCAGAACCCGACCTATCGCAAGGTCAACCCGGCGAGCCAGCCGGTGGTGACGCTCGCGCTCACCTCGGACACGCGCACCGCCGGGCAGATCTACGACGCGGTGTCGAACATCATCCAGCAGCGCATGGCGCAGATCCCGGGCGTCGGCGATGTCGAATTGGGCGGCGGGTCGTTGCCGGCGGTGCGCGTCGCAGTCAATCCGCTCGAGCTCAATTCCTACGGCATCTCAATGGAGGATGTCCGCGCCGCGATCGAGGCGTCGAACGCCAACCGGCCCAAGGGGCTGATCTCGGGCAAGGACGGCCGCTCGTGGCAGATCTACACCAATGCCGCGGGCAAGACCGCTGCCGACTATCGCCCGCTGGTGGTCGCGTGGCGCGGCAGCTCGGCGGTGCGGCTGGGCGACATCGCGACGGTCAGCGACAGCGTCGCCGATACGCGCACGCTCGGGCTCTACAACGGCAAGCGCGCGATCATCGTCAATATCACCCAGCAGCCCGGCGCCAACCTCATCCAGATGGTCGACAGGATCAACGCCGAGCTGCCCGCCTTGCGCGCGCAATTGCCGCCCGACATCAAGCTCGACGTGGCGATGGACCGCACCAATTCGATCCGCGCCTCGCTACGCGAGATCGAGATCACCGTGCTGATCGCGCTGGTGCTGGTGATCGTCGTCGTCTTCGCTTTCTTACGCGACGTCCGCTCGACGATGATCCCGGCGGTCGCGACGATCGTGTCGCTGCTCGGCACCTTCGGGGTGATGTATTTCCTCGGCTTCTCGCTCAACAACCTGTCGCTGATGGCGATCACGGTGGCGACGGGCTTCGTCGTCGACGATGCGATCGTCGTGCTCGAGAACACCACGCGCCACCTCGAGGAGGGGATGGGTCGGATCGATGCCGCCTTGCGCGGCGCGGCCGAGGTCGGCTTCACCGTGCTGTCGATCAGCGTCAGCCTCGTCGCGGTGTTCATCCCCTTGCTGTTCATGGGCGGGATCGTCGGGCGGCTGTTCCGCGAATTCGCGGTGACGCTGTCGGCGGCGGTGCTGATCAGCCTCGTGCTGTCGCTCACCACCACGCCGATGCTGTGCGCCTGGTTCCTCAAGCCTCGGCCGCGCGACGGCGAGGCGGTGAAGCAACCGGGCCGCGTCGCGCGCGGGCTCGAGCGCGGCTATCAGCGCGTCGAGCGGGTGTATGAGCGATCGCTCGACTGGGCGCTGGCGATGAAGCCACTGGTGCTCGTATTGTTCGTCGGCGTGCTCGCGCTGACCGCCTATCTCTACGTCGTCGTGCCCAAGGGCTTCTTCCCGCAGCAGCAATCGCCGCTGCTGATGGCGGGCGTGCGCGCCGACCAGAGCGTGTCGTTCCAGGACATGCAGGTGAAGCTCAACCAGGTCGTCGGCATCATCCACAAGGACCGCGCGGTGCAATCGGTGATCGGCTTCACCGGGGGCAATCGCGCGGGCAGCGCGTTCATGATGGTCGCGCTGAAACCCGTCGGCCAGCGCCACGGCGTCGCCGAGCCCGAGATCATCGCGCGGCTGCAGCGCAAGCTCCAGCCGATCGCCGGCATCCGCCTGTTCCTCGCGCCGGTGCAGGATCTGCGGATCGGCGCGCGGCAGGGCAATTCGACCTACCAATATACGCTGGTGGCGGACAGCACCGCCGCGCTCAAGACCTGGTCGAAGACGCTCAACGATGCGCTGCAGGCGAACAAGAAACTCGCGAATGTCGACAGCGACTATAGCGAGAATGGCGTCGAGAGCTTCCTGACCGTCGACCGCGACAGCGCCGCACGGCTCGGGATCAGTTCGCTCGACGTCGACAATGCGCTGTACGACGCCTTCGGCCAGCGCAGCGTCGCCAACATCTATGAGGACGTGAACCAGTACAGCGTCATCCTCGGCTGGCCACAGGACATGACGACCGGGCCGCAGGCGCTGACCGACGTGCGCGTCCCCGCCAAGGCCGATGCGGTGATCGCCACCGGGCCGAACGCGACCGCGCTCAACGGCACGACGACGGCGACGGTCGCGACCACCAGCGCGACCGGCGTCGCCGCCACCGGTACCGGCACCGCAGGCAAGACCGCCGCGACCGCGACCGCCGCGGTTGCCACCAACCCCGCGCTGCGCAGCCCGTCGACCGGCGCCGCGCTCAGCAACACGCCGCGGACGATGGTGCCGCTCGATGCGATCTCCTCGATCGGCCAGGCGGCGACCGCGGCCAGCGTCAACCATGACGGCACCGAAGTCTCGACCACGCTCTCGTTCGATCTCGCGCCGGGCGTCGCTTTGTCCGACGCGCAGGCGGCGATCAGCGATGCCGAGGCGCAGATCGGCATGCCGACCACCGTCCACGGCAAATTCTCGGGCTCGGCGGCGACCTTCCAGGATACGCAGAGCGGCCAACTGCTGCTGATCCTCGCCGCTTTGGTGACGATCTACATAGTGCTCGGCATCCTCTACGAGAGCCTGATCCACCCGCTGACCGTGCTCTCGACGCTGCCCGCGGCGGGGGTGGGGGCGGTGCTCGCGCTGATGCTGTTCAAGCTCGATTTCTCGATCATCGCGCTGATCGGCGTCTTCCTGCTGCTCGGCATCGTCAAGAAGAACGCGATCCTGATCATCGACTTCGCGATCCATGCGCAGCGCACGCGCGGGATCAGCGCCGAGGCGGCGGCGCGCGAGGCGAGCCTGCTGCGCTTCCGCCCGATCCTGATGACGACGATCGCCGCCGCGCTCGGCGCGTTGCCGCTCGCGATCGGCTTCGGCGAGGGGGCGGAGCTGCGCCAGCCGCTCGGTATCGTCATCATCGGCGGGCTGATCGCGAGCCAGGTGCTCACGCTCATCACCACGCCGGTCATCTATGTCTGCCTCGACGGCCTCGCCAATCGCCGCCGCCGAACCGCCCCCCGTGGCGCCCTCCGTGCCGCTCATCCCGGCACCCTTCGCGAGCTTCCCGCATGAAACCGATCCGCCCCTGGTCCGCCCTCCTCGCCAGCGTCGCGCTCGCCGGCTGCTCGCTCGCGCCGCCGTACGCGCGGCCGACCAGCCCCGACGCGACGCAGTGGAAGCCGGTCGACGGCTGGCAGCCCGCCGCCCCCGCCGACGGCGCGCCGCGCGGCGACTGGTGGAAGGACTTCGGCGACGCGACGCTCGACGATCTGGTCGTGCGCGCGCATGCGCACAACCAGACGCTCGCCCAGGCCGAGGCGACTTATCGGCAGGCGCGTGCGCTCACCCGCGAGGCGCGCGCGAGCCTGTTCCCGACCGTGTCGGCAACCGGATCGGTGACGCATTCGGCATCGGGCGGATCGCGCACGATCGTTACCAACGGCGTGACGTCGGCAGCGGGCGCGCGCGCCTCGACCAGCTACAATGCGCGCCTCGCCGCCAGCTGGGCGCCGGATCTGTTCGGCCAGATCCGCAACACCGTCGCCAATCAACGCTTCACCGAACAGTCGCGCGGCGCCGATCTCGCTTCGGCGCAGCTCGCGCTCGATGGCGAACTGGTGACCAATTATCTCGGGCTGCGTGCGTCCGATGCGCAGATCGCGAGCCTGGCCGCGACCGTCGCGGCGTATCAGCGCTCGCTGACGATCGCGAGCAACCGCTACACCGCCGGCATCGCCGCGCACAGCGACGTGTTCCAGGGCCAGTCGCAGCTCGCCTCGGCGCAATCCGACCTCGAGGGCGAAAAGCGCACGCGCGCGCAGCTCGAGGATGCGATCGCGACGCTGATCGGCGAGAATGCCGCCGCGTTCAGCCTCGCCGCGGCGCCCGACTGGAAGCCGGTGATCCCGACCGTGCCCGTCGCGCTGCCCTCGACGCTGCTCGAGCGCCGTCCCGATATCGCCTCGGCCGAGCGGCTGGTCGCCGCCGCCAACGCGCAGATCGGGATCGACCGCGCCGCTTTCTTCCCGTCGCTCAGCCTGAGCGGGAGCGGGGGCTTCAACAGCGACACGCTGTCGAACCTGTTCAGCTCGGCCTCGTCGCTCTGGTCGGTCGGCGCATCGCTCGCGCAGACGATCTTCGATGGCGGCGCACGGCGCGCGCGCGTCGCGGGCAGTCGTGCGGCCTATGACGCCGCGGTCGCCAATTATCGCCAGGTGACGCTCACCGCGTTCCAGGCGGTGCAGGACAATCTCGCCGCGACCGCCATCCTCGCGCGGCAGGAGGCGCTGCTCACCACCGCCTCGGTCGCCGCCGATCGCAGCGAGGCGTCGGTGCGCTTCCAATATCAATCGGGGATCGTCGTCTAT
Source organism: Bordetella parapertussis (assembly GCA_943367995.1). GTDB lineage: Bacteria > Pseudomonadota > Alphaproteobacteria > Sphingomonadales > Sphingomonadaceae > Sphingomonas. The sequence continues at coordinate 322,530 of CALRKL020000001.1, forward strand.
TCCGACGTCGTCACCGCGCAGGCGACCGCGCTCGCCGCGCGTCGCGCGCTGATTCAGATCCGCGCCGACCGCCAGACCACCGCCGCCGCGTTGATCCAGGCGCTGGGCGGCGGATGGTCCGGGGCCTATGGTGAGCCCTCTGGACGTACTGCACCCTAGGCAAAAAACCCGCGGCGGCGATTGCGCCTTCGAGGCTAGATGGCGATACGCTGATGCCGGTGCCCCCGCGGACCGAAGATGCACTCGAGCGGGTTCCGATTGCCTCAGGGCGCCACGCGGTTGTTGCTCCGGTCACGGTCCGGTAAAAGATGGTCGGGGTCGAGCAGGACCGACGCGATGCGCCCGGCGGGCACCGCGATCACGGGCTTGATCCGCATCCAGGTCTCGACGGGCAGGTTGATCCGCGTGGCGTGGCCGTCGACATATGTCACTTCCAGCACCGCCGGCATGACCAGCTTGTCGCGGCTCTCGAGCGTGATGTCGGCACCCTTGGCCGGGTCGCCATCGGTATAGGCGATGTTGGTCACCGCCAGATCGAGCTGCCAGTTGTTGAAGAACCAGCCGCGCCAGAACCAGCTGAGGTCCTCGCCGGATTCGCTCGCCATTTCACGGAAGAAGTCGGACGGGCTGGGGTGCTTGAACGCCCAGTCGGCAGTATATTTGCGGAAGGCCGGATCGAAGCGCTCCGGCCCGAGGATCACGTCGCGCAACAGGCGCAACCCCAGCGCGGTCTTGAAATAGCTGACCGAGTGGCGGTATTTCTCGCCCATCACGTCGGGATAGCTCATGATCGGCGGCGCGTCCCGGTCGGCCAGCAGCGGCAGGATCTCGTCCACCGGATTGCCGCCGCCCGGGGCATATTCGCTGTCGCGCTTGGGTCCGAACACGCCGCCCTTGAACTCGTCGCTTTCGAACGTGTCGATGAAGGTGTTGAAGCCTTCGTCCATCCAGGCGTCGCGGCGCTCGTTCGAGCCGACGACCATGGGGTACCAGCTATGGCCGATCTCGTGCGCGGTGATCCAGAACAGCGCCTTGCCCTTATCCGTAATGCCGTCGAACGCCATTCCCGGATATTCCATGCCCGTCGATCCGCCGGCGATGCTCCACGCGGTCGGGTAGGGATAGGCGAACCAGCGCTGCGAGAAGCGCTCGACCGAATCCTTCAGATACTCGGTCGAGCGCCCCCAGGCGGCGTCGCCCGCGCTCTCGAGCGGATAGACGCTTTGCGCGAGCGCGGTCTTCCCACCGGGCAGCTTCATCCGCGCCGCATCCCACACGAACGCGCGCGAGGCGGAGAACGCCACGTCGCGGGTATTGGCGAAGCGATAGCGCCAGGTCTTCTCGGTTTTCGTCGCGGGAAGCGCGCTGTCGCGCGCCACTTCGTCGGGGGTGCGGATCATCACCGTGGCATCGCTGCCGGCGGCGCTGGCGAGGCGCGTGCGCTGGAGCGGTGTGAGGACGTCGGCCGCATTGGTTAGCACGCCGCCGCCGGCGACGATCATGTCGGCGGGCACGGTGACCGCGTAGTCCACATCGCCATATTCGCAGTAGAATTCGGAACCCAGATAGGGGAGCGTGTCCCACCCGCGCAGATCGTCATAGACGGCCATGCGCGGGAACCACTGCGCGATATCGAAGATCGTCCCGTTCGGCGTGTCGAGCCACGAGGTGCGCCCGCCCCATACGCCCGGGATGGAATATTGGTAGGCGATACGGAATTTCAGCTTCGCCCCGCCGCCCTTGAGCGGCTGGTCGAGCCGGAGGTTCATGCGCGTATCGGAAACGACGAACGGGATCTTGACCCAGCTCTTGCCGCGCAGCACTTCCACCGACGCGATCGCATAGCCGTCGCTATGTGCGCCCGCGGCGCGGCCCTTGCGACCGCCGCCGATCGTCGCCGCCCGTGAATCCGCCCGATAGATATTCTGGTCGAGCTGCATCCACAGGCTGGGCAGGAGGTCGGGACTGTTGTTGGTGTAATCGACCGTCTCAGTGGCGCTCAGCGTCTTGGCGGGGGCGTCGATCCGCGCGGTGATCGCGTAGTCGACGCGGTTCTGCCAATAGCCTGGCCCGGGCGCGCCGTTGGACGAGCGATAGACGTTTACGCCGTCCGGCAGCGGCTGCGCAGCGAAGGCAAGTTTCGGGTCGAAGTCGGCGGCGTGCAGCCGAGCCGTGCACAGGATAGCGGCGACGCAGGCAGGACCGAGCATCGCTCGCGAAAAATGATGTTGCATGGATGCTCCCGACTTCTGATCGCCCCGACATCATGGCCATTCAGCGGCGCATTGATAGCGGTCAAATGGCCGCGAACGCTAATGCCTATCAAATCCCCGGCCTATCGCGGTCGTCGGGCGTTTGCTGAAAGCTCGCGGATCGTGCTCCGCACTCTACCGGCTCGGGGCTGGATGGGTTCGGCGAGCTCCGAGGCCTCTCCGACGTCCGCGCCGAGCTGGCGGACGGCGCCTTCGCCATTCGCACGTGCGAGAAGGATTTGAACCGCACCGCACCGCCCGTCGCGTCGCAGATCATTGAGGCTTTGTGGCGTCGAAGGCAGTGCGTGCCCTGATCCGCAGGTTGACGGTCGATACCGACGATCCCCTCGCGAACAAGGCGGGCACTGCCTCATCCTCATGATCCCCATATCGGCGGGACAGCGCGGGACGACGGGACCGCTTGCGTTCGAGCTACGGTGCTTTGCTGGGAGCGTTGGCGGCGGAGGGGACGACAGGAAGCAGGTCGAGCGCAAGCGCGACGCGCGGCGCTGCTGTCCGAGCGACGAATCCGTTCGGATGAGCATCGCGCGCATGGGTCGGTTGCGCGCTTAACCGTTTCCCGACCAGGAATATTCGCTAGGAATGCTCTCGATGGGCGACAGTCGAATCGGGGATCTGACCGAGCGAGAGCTCGAAGTGATGCGGCTCGTGGCCCGGAACCGCGGGTCCGACGAGATTGCGCGAACGCTCAATATCAGCACCGAAACCGTCCAGACGCACATCAAGCGGGCGCGGGCCAAGGTCGGCGGGATCGATCGCTATGCCCTGGCGAACGCGGTCGCCGAATGGGAGGGCCGTACCCAATCGATAGGTACCCCGGGGTTGGGGATCGAATCTGCTGCCTTCACGCCGCCAAGTAGCGCGGTCTCGATTGGCGAGACGAGGCGGTTTGAACCGGAAGCGCTTCGCGAGGAGCGTGCGGTCTTCGCCATCGGCGAGGATCAAGGCAGCCGGGTTGAGCCGTCCGGGCAGGGGGTGTCGGTCAATGATCTGAATGTTCCGCAGCGCTTAGGCAGGATCGGAACCATCGCGTTCCAGATGATCGCCGGCCTGGCCACCTTGTTGCTCGCAATGTCCCTGCTTCAGCGGCTGTTCCAGGGCCGCTGATCGCTCCCGCATCGCAATTCTGAACAGCGCGCGATGGTGATCGCGCGAAGGAGACCCTTATGTCCGATACCCTTGAGAGCATGGCCCGCGGTGTGGGCACCCAACTGATCGGCGCCGAGCGTGTCGGCAATCAGGCCGTTTTGAACACGGCGGCGCTGAGCATGTCGTTGATCGAAGCCGTCATGTCCTCCAACCTGCCGCACGTCACGTGCCAGTCGGCGCTCGCCGACGTCAGCGAAGCCCATGCGCTGGCGGTCAAGATGCGCTTCCATCTCGGCCGCGCGCACAGCCGCATGGCAACCGATGCTGCCGGCCTGGGAATTTCATGGACGGCATGGGGCGACGAATTCCCGACCCAGTCGGTCGGAACCGACGCGCCAGGCGGAGCGCCCCAACAGGTCGCGCAGGTAGGTTGACGGCCTGCCGAGGAGATGGTCCGATGCGGCATGCGGGTGCTGATCTTCAACATATTTCTGATCGGCACCTGCTGTTACGCCTTCGTGCGTGGTGGTGCGCCCGAACGCATCGTGGCAGCGCTGTTTCCGGCAGCCGCGGCTATCTCGGTACTCTGGGGCAGGCAGATCTCGGACGTGTTCGCCAAGCCGGCTTATGGACTGTTAGCCGTCGACCTGGCGTTGCTCCTGGCCCTGACCGCCGTGGCGCTGAAGGCCAATCGCAACTGGACGATGACGGTTGCGGCAATGCAGCTGATCATGGTGTCGGTCCACCTGATCCGTATCCTGAACCCGGATACGATCCGGCCGGTCTACACGGTGATGCTGGCGCTCTGGAGTTGGCCGATGGTCCTGCTGCTGGCACTGGGAACCTTTCAGCATCGCCGCCGATTGAAGCGCAACGGTCGCGATCGATCCTGGTCTGGCTGATCGGGCTGGTCGATCGGCAGCCGGATGCATTGGCAGACGTATTGCTGCTCGAATTCGGGTCGCTCGGTCGCGTTCTCGCAGCCTCGCCGGAACGCCTCCGTCAGGCGGTGCCGAACGCGCCGTTGGTGGTCTCGCATCTGTCGGCCACGCGTGCGGCGATGATCGAGGCTTTTCGCTCGGATCTCTCCTCGCAGCCACTGGTCTCGTCATGGCACGACCTGCTTGAATATCTGATCGCCGACATGGCGCTGCTGCTGACCGAACGCGTGCGGATCCTCCACCTCAATGCGCGCAACCGGCTTATTCGCGACGAGGTGATGAGCGAAGGCACGATCGACCAGGCGGCCTTCTACGTCCGCGAGATCGTGCGGCGCGCGCTCGAGCTCGGATCGGCATCGATCGTGGTCGCGCATAATCATCCCAGTGGGTCACCAGAACCCAGCCGTGCCGATATCGCGCTGACTCGCCGCCTCGCCCAGGGCTGCGAGGCGGTCGGCGTGAGCTTGTTCGACCATGTCATCGTCGCGGCCGAAGGCCATGCGAGTTTTCGCGCGCGGGGGTTGCTGTGACGATCCTGCCGCCCTTCCGGCCTCGCGCGCGCTATGCCTCGACGCCGCGTCGCCTGTATATCCTGGCGGTCGAAGACGACCCGAACATCCGCGGCATCATCGAACTGTCCTTGCGGCTCGATCCGTTTATCGCGCTTCGCACCGTCGCCTATGGGTGGGAGGTGCTCGACGAAGTCGAACACAGCCCGGTCAGTTTCGATCTCATCCTGCTCGACGCCATCTTGCCCGACATGTCGGGCGTGGCATTGATCGAGGCGCTGCATGCCGATGCGCGGACCCGAACGATTCCCGTCATCGTCTTGACCGCGATGCGAACTGGCAGCGAGCTGGATCGCCTCGCCGATGCAGGCGCGATCGCGGTTATGGAGAAGCCGTTCGACCCTATTGTCCTGGCCGATCGATTGCGCGGCCATCTGGCTCGTCGTGGCAACGGCTGTGATCGGTGGTGGGCAAGCGCCCCGTCAGCTCGGTGATCTTCGCGACGATCGCCGACCAGGATGCCTTTACCTCGGCCGTCGAAGCCGCGTTCGCTTGCTGGTGCGCGACTTCACAAGCTTCCCACCCGAAGCGCTCCGTCAACGCTCGTGCGAATTGATCGATTTGCAAGTCTCGCAATGCAGTCTCCCGATTGCCGGGCGATACCATAAAGGGGGGCCGGCATGACAGGTGGAAGCGAACTCTTTTGACGCGATTGCGGCATTCCCTCGACGGGAGCCGAGCTCGCTCTCCTGACGGCGATCTCGAGCAATGACCGGCTTATCCTGGCCAGCCGCGCTGCCGCGCGGGACGCCACTCCGCAAGCCATCCGGAATCCTGCGGGCAGCCATGGATGAACGCGGGGTCGCGGTCTCACGCGGTTACGATTACCTCGATGGAGGGGAGCCCGGCGATCGTGCCCCGCATCGTCTGGCCGCGCAGGACGGGGCCGACGCCCGCAGGCGTTCCGGTGAAGATCAGATCGCCCCCCGCGAGCGTGACGTACGTCGACAGGCTCGCGACAATCTCCTCGATCCTCCAAATCATGTCGGACAGGCGGCCCTGCTGCCGGACCGCGCCGTCGATCGTCAGCGCGATCTCCGCCGACGCATCGGGGCGCGTGCGGACGAGCGGACCAATCGGGGCAGAGCGGTCGAAGCCCTTGGCCATGTCCCACGGCCGCGCCGCCGTTTTCGCCGCCGCCTGCAGGTCGCGGCGCGTGAGATCGATGCCGACGCCATAGCCGAAGATCGTCGCGGCGGCATCCTCGGGCGCGATGTCGGCGCCGCCGGCTCCGAGCGCGATGACCAGTTCGACCTCGTGGTGAAGCTCGGACGTCCGGCTCGGAAACGGCAGGACGCTTCCGCTGTCGACCACCGCATCGGCAGGTTTGCTGAAGAAGAATGGCGGTTCGCGAGCCGGATCCCCGCCCATCTCGCGCGCATGATCGGCATAGTTGCGGCCGACGCAGAAGATGCGGCGCACCGGAAAGCGCGCGTCGGCGCCGTCGATCGCGATCGTCGGGACGGAGACGCTGGGAAGGGCGATCATGGCATGGTTCCTGTGAACGTCAGCGTGCCCAATAGAGCCGCATCGGGTTGTCGACCAGCAACTTGCGCTGCGCCACCGTATCGCGGGCGATGCACGGGATATAGTCCACCAGCGCGCCGTCGTCGGGCATGTGCGTCGTCATGTTGGGGTGCGGCCAGTCGGTGCCCCACAGCACGCGGTCGGGGAATGCCTCGACCAGGCGGCGCGCGAAGGGCACGACATCGTCGTAACCCGGCGGTCCGCTGATCGAGAGCCGTTCGGGGCACGTCACTTTCGACCAGACGGTGTCGCGCTCCATCAGGCGGACGAAGCGGTCGAATTCCGGGCCATCGACCGGCTTGGACACGTCGGGCCGACCCATGTGATCGACCACCATGATGGTCGGCAGGCTGGTGAAGAAGTCCCAGCGCTCGGCCAGGTCGGCCGCCTCGAAATAGACGACGACGTGCCAGCCGAGCGGCGCGATGCGTTCGAGGATGCCGTGATAATAAGCATCGGGTTTGGGATCGACGAGCCGGCGCACGAAGTTGAAGCGGACGCCGCGCACCCCGGCGGCATCCATCTCCTGCAAGGTTTCGTCGCTCACGTCGGGCCGGACGGTCGCGACGCCGCGGGCGCGCCCGTCCGCCGCCTTCAACGCATCGACGAGCGCACTGTTGTCGGCGCCGTGGCACGTCGCCTGGACGATTACGTTGCGGGCGAAGCCGAGATGATCGCGCAGCGCGAACAGCGCGTCCTTGCCGGCATCGCACGGCGTGTACTTGCGCTCGGGCGCGAACGGGAAGACCGCGCCGGGGCCGAAGACGTGGCAATGCGCGTCGACTGCGCCATCGGGCAGCGTGAAGGCTGGCCTGGACGGATCGGGATCGAAGCACAGCCAATCGGGATCGACGGGGAAGCTCATACTCCGCGTGCCTTCAATTGCGCGTCGAGCCGCGGGTAGACGCGCCGGGCATTGCCCTCGAAAATCTTGCGCTTGTCGCTTTCGGGAATTGCGAGCGCATCGATGTAGCGCTTGGTATCGTCGAAATAATGGCCGGTCTCGGGGTCGATCCCGCGCACCGCGCCGACCATCTCCGAGCCGAACAGCACGTTGTCGACGTCGATCACCTCGAGCAGCAGGTCGATGCCGGGCTGGTGATAGACGCAGGTATCGAAATAGACGTTCTTCATGACATGCTCGGCAAGCGGCGGGCGCTTGAGCATGTCGGCCAGACCGCGATAGCGCCCCCAATGATACGGGACCGCGCCGCCACCATGCGGAATGATGAAGCGCAGATCGGGAAAATCACGGAACAGGTCGCCTTCGATGAACTGCATGAAGGCGATCGTGTCGGCGGCGAGATAATAGGCGCCGGTCGCATGCATCGCCGGGTTGCAGCTGCCGGAGACGTGGATCATCGCCGGCACGTCCAGGTCGACCATCGTCTCGAAGAAGGGATACCAGGCGCGGTCGGTCAGCGGCGGCGAGTCGAACTTGCCGCCGGACGGATCGGGATTGAGGTTGCAGCCGACGAAGCCGAGATCGCGCACGCAGCGTTCGAGCTCGCCGATCGAGTGCGCGATCGATATGCCGGGGGACTGCGGCAACTGGCACACGCCGATGAAGGTCTCGGGATAGAGATCGACGACGCGCTTGATCAAGTCGTTGCTGTGGCGGGTCCACGCCTGGCTGACGCCTTCGCTGCCGACATGCGGCGCCATGGTCGACGCGCGGGGGCTGAAGATCGTCATATCGGCGCCGCGTTCGCGCAGCAGCCGCAACTGGTTGGTTTCGATCGTCTCGCTGATTTCGTCGTCGGAAATCACCGGGTAGGGCGGATCGACGTCGCCGCCGCTCCTGAACGCCGCCATCTGCGTCTCGCGCCATGCCGTGTGGGCGGCGGGCGCGGTGGTATAATGGCCGTGGCAGTCGATGATCATGCGGCGTTTCCCTCATGGACGTCGCGACGCCCACGGCGCACCGACGGTCTCTCCTGACGCGGTGCTACCGCCAAGGGGGCGGGTCGGTCGCATCGGAAAGCGCGGCGCGGCATTCAAATTCCGGAAGTCCGGTCCGCAGCAAGGGCCTCCAGCACGTCGAGCATTCCGGCTTGGGTGGAGGTCGGCCGCCAGCCGAACCGCGTCGCGATCCCGATCTGACGCAGCGATCCCGGCACCGGCCCGCCGATCGGCGCAACCAGCCCGGCGCGCTGCTCCAGGCGATATTGGTCCTGCGACAGCAAAGCGAGCCAGTCGCCATCGAGCAGCAATCCGCGAATGACGAGCAGCGACCCGCATTCGATGCGCAGCGTCGGCGGTTCGACGCCGGCATCCCGGAACATCGCCTCCCATTTGCCGCGGATCGGCGCACCCGGCGGGTTGACCACCCAGGGATAGCTGGCGAGTTCGGCGAGCGTGGCGTGCGGGCGAGCGGCGAGGGGATGACCGGTGCGCGCGACGATCGACAAGCGGTCGGCGAATAGCGGCGTCTGCACCACGTCCGGCGCGCCGCGCTCGCGCAGGGCGCCGAGCAGCAGGTCGATCTCGCCCTGCCGCAGCGCTGCGAGCAATTCGGCATAGGGACCCTCGACGATCCGGACCTGCGCATGTGGATACAGTGACGAAAATCGCGCGAGCGCGCTCGGCAGCCATGCCGCGCGCGCAAGCGGCAAGCTCCCGATCACGACTTTCCCCGAACCCACCAGCTTCGCCGTCTGCAGTTCATCGAGCCCGGCCTGCAGTTCGCTCGCGGCGAGGCGGATCGCGCGCACGATCCGCTCGGCCGCCGCTGTGGCGCGCATCGTCCGGCCTGCGCGCACCAGCAGCGGCACGCCCAGGATCAGCGTGAGCTCCTTGACGGCGCGGTGAACCGAGGGTTGCGACAGGTGCGTCTCGCGGGCGGCGAGCGCATAGCTGCCGGCGCGTTCCACGGTGGCGAGCGCGCGCAGCTGGATCATGCTCACGCTGCGTTCGAGATGCGCGATCGGTGGCAGGCGCGCGCCGCGGCGCAACAGTCGGCCAGCATCGACGATCAACGCGAGCGCCCGTTCGGCGCGCGCGATGAACATCGCGCCCTGCGGCGTCGGGCTCGCACCGCTTGGCTGCCGGTCGAACAGATCGGTGCCCAGCGTCCGCTCCATCTTGGCGAGCGCCTGGGTCAGCGCCGGCTGCGACAGGTTCACCGCGACCGAGGCTGCGCTGATGCTGCCGAGACGAGCGACCGCCACGATCGCGTCGAGGTGCCGCAGGTTGAGCTCAAACGCCGTGGTCATGCGCGGTCTATAGCAGCAGCTTATGGCACGCGCACGTTTCCGTCTGGCGGGGGTGGGCGAACAGGCGCAGCACCATTCCAAATAGGCGATAAGAGAGGATCAATCAGATGACCGCCAGGGTCGTGACCAGGATCGAACGCGCCGACGCGGCGATCATCGACGCGCTGGCGGAGGCCGGTGTCGCCACCGTCCACGAGGCGCAGGGTCGCACCGGCCTGCTCGCCAGCCGCCTGCGCCCGATCTATCCCGGCGCGCGCATTGCCGGCTCTGCGGTGACGATCTCCGCGCCCCCCGGCGACAATTGGATGATCCATGTTGCGATCGAGCAATTGCGCGAGGGCGACATCCTGGTGCTCGCGCCGACCTCGCCCTGCGAAGACGGCTATTTCGGCGACTTGCTGGCGACGTCGGCACAGGCGCGCGGCTGTCGCGGGCTGGTGATCGATGCCGGCGTCCGCGACGTTCGCGATCTGACCGGGATGGGCTTTCCGGTCTGGTCGAAGGCGGTCTTCGCGCAGGGCACGATCAAGGCGACGCTGGGTTCGGTCAACGTGCCTATCGTGTGCGCGGGCGCGGCGATCGAGGCAGGCGACGTGATCGTTGCCGACGACGACGGCGTCTGCGTCGTGCCGCGCGGCACGGCGGCAGCGGTGCTCGAGGCGGCACAGGCGCGCGAGGCGCGCGAGACCGCCAAGCGCGCGCGGCTCGCGGGGGGCGAGCTCGGGCTCGACATCTACGACATGCGCGCGACGCTCGCGCAATTGGGGCTGCGCTATGAGTGAGGGCATCGCCTGCATGTGGATGCGCGGCGGCACGTCGAAGGGCGGCATGTTCCGCGCGGACGACCTGCCCGCCGATACGGATGCGCGCGACGCGTTCCTGCTGCGGGCGATGGGATCGCCCGATCCGCGCCAGATCGACGGAATGGGCGGCGCCGATCCGCTGACGTCGAAGGTCGCAGTGGTGCGCGCATCGACGCGCGCGGGCGTCGATGTCGATTATCTGTTCCTCCAGGTGTTCGTCGATCGGGCGATCGTCGCGGACAACCAGAATTGCGGCAACATGCTGGCGGCGGTCGGTCCGTTTGCGATCGAGCGCGGGCTGGTGCCGGCGGGCGACGGCGAAACGCGCGTCACGATCTTCATGGAGAATACCCAGCAGACCGCGGTCGCCACGGTCGCGACGCCGGGCAGCCGCGTCAGTTATGAGGGCGCGGCGCGGATCGACGGCGTCCCCGGTACCGCCGCGCCGATCCCGCTGGCGTTCCGCGATACGGCCGGGTCGAGCTGCGGCGCGCTGCTCCCGACCGGCAACGCGGTCGACACGATCGACGGCGTCGCGGTGACGATGATCGACAACGGCATGCCCTGCGTCGTGCTGCGCGCCGCCGATGTCGGCATTTCGGGGCATGAGGATCGTGCGACGCTCGACGCCGATGCGGCGCTGAAGGCCAAGCTCGAGGCGATCCGGCGCAAGGCCGGACCGCTGATGAACCTCGGCGACGTCGCCGACGAATCGGTCCCCAAGATGATGCTCGTGGCGGCGCCGGACGATCGGCCGGAGGAAGCGGGCGCGGCGATCGCGGTGCGGTCGTTCATTCCGCATCGCTGCCATGCCTCGATCGGCGTGCTCGGCGCGGTGACCGTGGCGACCGCGTGCCTGCTCGAAGGCTCGCCCGCGCGCGCGCTGGCGCGCCTGCCGGGCGGCCGGCGCAGGACGCTGGGGATTGCGCACCCGAGCGGGGTCACCGATTGCGTGATCGAGACCGACGCCGCGGGTGTGGTGACGAGCGCCGGCATGCTGCGCACGGCGCGAAAACTGTTCGACGGCACGATCTTCGGCTGAACGAAGACGGCGTTCCCCAAAGCAAGGATGAGAGATGGTGCAGGGTCAAAAGCCCAGGCCGCACGGCCGGTTCGGCGTGGCCGGGCAATTATGGTTCCAGGTGTTGATCGGGACGCTGCTCGGCATCGCGGTGGGCCATGTCTGGCCGACGACGGGCGCCAGCATGAAACCGCTGGGCGACGCCTTTATCGGCCTGATCCGCATGATGATCGGGCCGGTGATCTTCTGCACCGTCGTCCACGGCATCGCCGGGATGAACGACATGAAGCGGGTCGGGCGGCTCGCCTGGAAGTCGATCCTCTATTTCGAGGCGATCACGATCTTCGCGCTGGTCTTCGCGCTCGTCGCGGTCGACCTGTGGCAGCCGGGGGCGGGGATGAACGTCGATCCGGCCCTGCTCGATACCAAGTCGATCGCCACCTACCTCAAGACCGCGCACGACCAGTCGATCAGCGGCTATCTGATGCACATCATCCCGACCACCTATGGCAGCGCTTTCACCGAGGGTGAGGTGCTCCAGGTGCTGTTCGTTTCGGTGCTCTCGGGTCTCGCGCTGGCGTCGCTCGGCGAACGCGGCAAGCCCGCGCTCGCGGTGATCGAGAGCCTGTCGGGCGCGTTCTTCAAGATCGTCGGCTATATCATGTACTTCGCACCGATCGGCGCCTTTGGTGCGATCGCCTTTACGGTCGGCAAGTTCGGTTCGGGCTCGTTGCTGTCGCTGGGCGAGCTGCTCGCCGAGTTCTTCGTGGTGTGCGCGGTGTTCACGCTCGTCGTGTTCGGCGCGGTCGCGCATTTCTGCGGGGTCAGCCTGTTCCGCCTGCTCGGCTATCTGCGCGACGAGATCGTCGTCGTCGCGGCGACCACTTCGACCGAGACGGTGCTGCCGCGCGTGATCGAGAAGATGCGCAAGCTCGGCTGCGAGGAGAGCGTCGTCGGGTTCGTCGTGCCCGCAGGCTATTCGTTCAACCTCGACGGCACCTGCCTCTACCTCACGACGGTTGCGGTGTTCCTCGCACAGGCTACCAACACGCACCTGACCTTCTGGCACGAACTGGGCCTGATCGCGGTGCTGCTGCTGACGTCGAAGGGTGCGGCCGGCGTCGCCGGCGCGGCGTTCGTCGTGCTGGCGGCGACGCTTAGCACGACGGGCACGATTCCGGTCGCCAGCATCGCGCTGATCCTCGGCATCCACCGCATCCTGGCGGAAGGCCTGACCTTCGTGAACCTGATCGGCAATTGCCTGGCGACGATCGTCGTCGCCAAGTGGGAGGGAGCGATCGACGAGACTTCGCTCGCCGCGCAGGTCGGCACGGCCGCGCATCGCCGCCGCCACGTCGCGGCCGCCGCTGCCTGAACCCGTACCGGCCAGTCCCACGCAGAGGGGGCGAGCCATAGGAGATACCATGTCCGACCTGTCGCGTATCGTCGCCGTCCTGCTCGTCACGCTTCCCGTCGCCGCGCAGGCGCAAACCGCTCCCGCGGACCAGGCCCCTGGCGCCGCGCCCGAAGCGCGCCCGACATCGCCGCAGGAGGGCGCGACGACCGCCGATCCCGCGCTCGGCGGTCGCGGTGAGGCCCCATCGGGGCGCGACGCCGCCGCCGCTTTCTCGCCGGGCAACGCCGCTGCGCCGGCGGCCGCGCAGAGCAGGACCGCCGGCCCGATCGCGCGCTGGCAGAAGAGCAATCCGCTCGGCAAGGCGCTGCGCGATCTCAAGGCCGACGGCGTCGCGATCACCGCCAACTATGTCGGCAATTTCGCCGCCAATCCGGTCGGCGGCGTCCGCCAGGGGACGGCGGAGTCGCACTGGTTCGACGCCGGCGTCGAGCTCGACCTCGACAGGCTGATCGGCCTGTCGGGCACGACGCTCCATATCCAGGGGGCGGCGTTCGGTGGCACCAGCCTGGCCTCGACCGCGATCGGCAATTCGATCAGCTTCCAGCAGACGTGGCGCCCGGTGTCCGGCCCGCGGCTCACCCAATTCAACATCGACAAGGATTTCTTCGGCAAGAAGCTGAACATCATGGTCGGACGCGCCGCGCTCAACAGCTATTTCGCGTCGTCGCCGCTCAACTGCGTGTTCATGAGCAACACTTCGTGCCTCACCGCTTATGGGCCGATCACCGCGATCGGCATCACCGCCTTCCCCAATTCGTCCTGGGCGGCAAAGGCGAAATGGGCGTTCTCGAAGAAGGTCTACGCGCAAGTCGGCGTGTTCGATTACGACAATACGCTCAACCTGCACGGCAAGGACGGGCTCGATTTGTCGTTCTTCAAGGGTACCGGAGTGCTCACCGCGGTCGAGACGGGATACGAGACGACCTTCGCCAATGATCGGCTGCCGCGGCGCTATCGCGCGGGTATCTATATCAACACCGATGGCGGCACGAGCCCGCTCTACGATCGCAACGGGACGTCGTCCGCGCTGAGCGGGCGCGTGCGGCGGCAGCAGGGTGGCGCGCGGGTCGGGGTCTATGCGATCGGCGACCAGACGATCACCCGCCCCGACCCCACCAGTCAGCGCAACCTCGCCGTGTTCGGGCGCGTATTCTACAATGTCGGCGAACCCGGGCCGATCGACTGGTTCGCGTCGGGCGGCCTCGTCAAGACCGGCACGTTCGCGGGGCGGGACAACGACACGATCGGCGTGCTCGGCACCAACACGCATTTCAGCCGTGACGAAGTGACCTATCTCACCCAGCTGCGGGCCAAGGCAGGCGGCAGCGGCACGGCGCCGCGCGACGAAATCATCGGCGAGATCAACTATGGCTTCGCCGCGGCGCCTGGCGTCCGCCTGTTGCCAAACGTCCAATACGTCATCAACCCAGATCCGATCAACGCGACCAGCTTCAAGCGCGATATCCCGTCTGCGATCGTGGTCGGCCTGCGCGTCGATATCCGTCTGGCGCAGTTGCTGACCGGGGGCTGACCTTGCCCCCGAACGCGGGGATCGCGGGCGCTGGCTCGGCGCGTGACACCTTGATCGTCGCTACGATCTCGGTGCGGCATCAGCCCTTTGCCTCCATCAGCGCACGTCATGCCCTTGCTCGACGACCCGCCAGATCGTCGAGCCGCGTGAGGGGGGCGGGGGGAGGACGGCGGTCCGGTCACAGCAGCCCTGACATGTGCCAGACAGCAGTCGCGGCCTTGAAGACCGAAGGGCACGGGTCGGCGCGCGGGGGGGCCGGTACGACTGGCCGGTACCGGGTCGTATCCCGTCGACGCGCCGAACGACCTATTTTGCCCGGCCGGCCGTTTCGTCGGCCAGCCGCTTTTCGAAAAGCGCGGCATAGGTTTTCGCGTACATCCGGCAGGCGGTGTTGTCGATGAACGGGTTGGGGACCCGCGATACCGCCAGCTTGCGTGCTTTCACATCGCCGTCGGACTGCCCGGGGTGCGGCGTCAGGAGGATGTCGCACGGCAGCTTTCGCAAGGTGGCGAAGCTGCGGCGGAAGGCGTCGGCTTCTGCGCGGTGCGCGGTGTAGCGATAGCCCGGTCCGGCGATCGGGTTGAGGCTGGAGGCAAAGACCGTGGCCAAACACCGACCGGCTTCGCAGGATCGCCACGTCCAACTCATGCTGCCGGGGGTGTGTCCGGCGGTGATGCGCGCGGTCACGACGGTGTCGCCGAGGCGGATCGGCGTGCCGTCGGCGACGGCGCGGACGCGTCGGGCGCCGGGGTAGGCGACGCCCCAGGCGATCTGCGGATCATCGGCGGCGGGCTGCCCCGAGCGCAACACGTCGGCGGCGGCGGCGCTGGCAATCACGGTCGCGCCACTGTCGCGGGCGAGCGCGGCGATGCCGCTGGCATGGTCGAAATGCGGCTCGGTACTGAGGATGAGTTTCACGTCGGCGATGCGGAAACCCAGCCGACGGATATTGGCCTCGATCGCCCGGACCCCTTGCGGCACCGCGCCGTCGATCAGGATCAGGCCCGCCGACGTCCGGATCAGGGCGACATTGAGCGCGCCGAAACCAACGAGATAGGTGTTGCCATAGATGTGTAAAGGCGCTTGCGGCGTGATCCACTCGGCCGCGTCGGCCGGCTTGATCGGGCGCAGCAGCGGATCCTCGGCATGAGAAATTCCCGGTGCGCCGATTACCCCCGCCAGACCAGCCACAGCCGCCACACGTCGTTTCATGCTCACTCTCCCCTCAGCTCCCGATCAAGATGCGACAGCGAGCGACCGGGGCGCAAAGCATCATATCTCGACAGAGCAATGAGGTGCGTTCATGCATCAACGATGGATCGTGCCCACCTTCCGTTAAACGCGCTGCGCGCCTTCGAGGCCGCGGCGCGGCATCTCAACTTTACCCGCGCCGCGCTCGAGCTGCGGGTCAGCCAAGGGGCGATCAGCCATCAAGTCGCGGCGCTCGAGGCGCGGCTCGGCATGCCGCTGTTCCGCCGTCTGCCGCGCGGTCTGGCGCTGACCGACGAGGGCCATGCGCTCGTGCCGGTCGTCGCCGGTGCCTTCGATGCGATCGGCGCCACGCTCGACCGCTATGCGGGCGGGCGCCTGCGCGAAGTGCTGAGCGTGGGGGTCGTGGGTACGTTCGCGGGCGGTTGGCTCCTGCCCAGATTGACGGAATTCGGCCGTGCCCATCCGCATGTCGATTTGCGGCTGATGACCAACAACAATCGCGTCGATCTCGCAGGCGAAGGTCTCGATCTGGCGATCCGCTTCGGCGACGGCGCCTGGCACGGCGTTCACGCCGAGCCGATCTTCGACGCACCGCTGTCGCCTCTTTGCACGCCCACCATCGCGGATCGCCTCAAGCTGCCCGAGGCGTTGGCGTGCGAAACGCTGTTCCGCTCCTATCGGCCCGACGAATGGCCGTCCTGGTTCGCAGCCGCTGGCGTGCCGCCACCGCCGATCCGCGGGCCGGTGTTCGACACGTCGATCCTGATGGTTGCGGCCGCGAAGGCCGGGCTCGGGGTGGCCCTGGCGCCGCCCGCGATGTTCGCGGCCGATGTGACGGCCGGGCGCCTTGTCCAGCCGTTCGCAATCCAAATCACGACTGGGCGCTATTGGCTGACCCGGCTGATGTCGCGGCAAGACACGCCAGCGATGCGTGTGTTCAGGGAGTGGCTGCTGGCGACGGCGGATTAGAATTCCCGTCACCGCAAGGTCCATCAGGGCGCAGCAACGTTCAAACCCCGACCGCCAGCTGCGGTGAAGCCCAACCGATCGCCGGTGTGCGCGGCAGCGAGCATAGGACGGCTGCTGCCATCACCGTCGTATTCAAACCTGCTATTTCGCTCGCGGCCAATTCGTGGCGAAGATTGCGGGGCGGAAGTCAAAACGCCACGTGCGGGCTCGCGCGAAGGGCGTTGAAGGTTTTCGCCCGATTTTATACGAGCACCGGATTGGCACCTTCGATCGCCGCGCGCTCGCCAACCACGCCCAGCAGCCCGTACGAAGGTCGCTCGTCACGATTTTTTGGATTACAATGAATTATCGCCACTCCTTCCATGCCGGCAACAGCGCCGATGTCGTCAAGCACAGCCTGTTGATCGCGCTCGTGCGGGCCTTGCAGCAGAAACCGGGCGCGCTGACCCTGATCGACACCCATGCCGGCTGCGGGCTGTACGACCTTGGCGGCGACGCGGCCCGACGCACCGGCGAATCCACACAGGGCGTGCTGCGGGCCTTTGCCGATGCGAACCCCTTGCTCGACGACTATCGCGCCGCCGTACAGGCGGTTAATGTCGGCGCCGAGCCACGCTTCTATCCCGGTTCGCCGCGGTTTCTGGCGCAGTTGCTGCGCCCGCAGGATTGCCTGGTCCTGAACGAGAAACATCCCGACGATGCCTATACCTTGCGCGGCGTGATGCGCGGCACCTCCGCCGCGGTGCATGAGCGCGACGCCTATGAGCTTTGGCTGGCGATGCTGCCGCCCCGGACTGCGCGCGGCGTGGTGGTGGTCGACCCGCCGTACGAACAGACCGACGAACGCGAACGGATCACAGCCACCCTCGCCGCCGCTTCGCGCAAATGGGCGCATGGCGTGACGGTGATCTGGTATCCGCTGAAAGACCGCGCCACGCATCGGCGGTGGACCGAGCAAATACGCCGGCTCGGCATCCCGAAAGTGCTGCGGGTCGAGCATTGGCTCTACGATACCGATCAGCCCGGCGTCTATAACGGCGCGGGCCTGTATATCGTCAACCCACCCTACGCCTTCGCACAGGCGCTGCCGCCGCTGCTGGAGGCCCTGCGCATCGTGCTGGCACCGGAGGGGCATAGCGGCGAGCTCACGGCCGAATGGCTGGGGGATTGAGGAGCCCCTCATCGGCGCTTTCCCTGGACGGGTATTGCCGCATGGCGGACTGCGCGACAGCGCGCCCCGCGTCCACCGGCTGAGCGAAGCGGCCGCCGCGAGCAACGGCGAAAGGTCGAAGTCTGGCAGTGTGCAGTCGGAAACGGGGCCAAGCGCGATGAAGGGGAGCCGAAGCCCGGGTGCCGCGGGGGCACTCGCGGCTGTCGGGCTAAGGGGTCAGCCCGTCCACGGGGCTGCGCGTCGCCGCTGCCATTGTTTCGCGATGGCTGATCGAACAGAGCTAGGCCGACGTTCGCTCGATCCGAGCACCCGCGGTCACGACGCGGTCACGCCCGTCGCGTTTCGCCCGAAGCAATGCGGCATCGGCAGCTTGCACGAGCTTTGCGCGCTCGCACGGTGCCGGGGCCGTCGCAACGCCGAGCGAGATGGTCACCGCCCCCAAATCGCTTCCTCCGTGCCGGACGCGCAGGGCCGCGACCGCAGATCGGATCTGCTCAGCCCGTGCGACCGCCTCTTGCGCGGCGACGCCCGGAAGCAGCAGCAAGAATTCCTCGCCGCCATAGCGGAACACCAGATGTTCTTCGCGAACCAGGGTCTTCAGCAGCCCGCCGACCACCCGGAGCACGGCATCGCCGGCATCGTGCCCGACTTCGTCGTTGAACCGTTTGAAATGGTCGATATCCGCCATGATACAGCTGATCTCGCTACCCGCGCGCGCCGATCGGTCGAGTTCGGCCTCGAGGACCGCATCGAGCTGACGGCGGTTGGCGAGGGTGGTCAGTGCGTCGGCCATCGCCATCGCGTGCAGGGCTTCGCGCAGCCGGAGATTGTCCAGCGAGAGCGCGATGTTCTCGGCGAGCATTTGCAGGTACATGTCGGGTAGTTCGGACAAGGAACCGCCCGGCAGCGGCTCGAGATAGAGCAGGCCGAGCGTGCCTTGCTGACCGGTGAGCGGCAGACACAGGGTGTCCGGCAATCGCGCATCGTCGCTCGCGGCGAGGTGGCCGCAGGATACGTCGATCCGGTCTCCGGCCGGCCGATGCGCGCTGCCGCGGCGGATGGCCCAGCAGGAGAGCGGCGAAAAGGCGGGGGCCGAATGCCGCGGATCGTGCCACGACACCGACTCGATCATCGCATCCTTGCCGCTATCGAGTAGATAGAGACGGCCGGCCAGGCGCGGCGCGATCTCGGGCAGGAAGCGCCGCGCGACATCCTTCAGGTCGTCGATACTGTCGCAGCTCTGCATCCGCTGCGTCATTCGCGACAGGAGATCGCGGATCGCACGGTCTTCATCCCGCTCGCGCTCGAGCCGCTGGCGCTCGATTCCGGTGGCGCGAAAGATCCGCAGCGCCGCGGCCATGTCGCCAATCTCGTCGACCTGTGAAATGTCGGGCGGAACCGCTTCGTAATCGTACGCCGCCAAACGGGTAACGACGTCGCTGAGCTTGACGACCGGCCGCAGCACGCGCTGCCGGAAGACGAAGAACAGCACGAAGAGGAAGAGGAGCGCCGTTACGCTGAGCATGGCCTGGGCGGCACCTTGCCACAGCTTTGCAGAACTGGTCGCGACTTGGACGGTTGCGCTCGTCCGCTCATCGACATGATCCTGAAACGCACCGATCGCGGTCTCGATGCGGTCGAGCTCGCGCTCATATTCGGGCGAGAACAGGATTTCGACCGCGCGCGCCCGATCGCCCGCCTGGCGGGCCGAGATCGCGGCCTGTTGCTGGGGGCGCAATGCATCCGTCCAGTGAAGCGCCGCGTGGAGATCGACCAATTCCCCGATGGCGGCACCCGCGTCGCGGATATTCTTCGTGCGACTTTCGACCTTTCCGAGCGTGGCCTGCTCCCGCGTGTAAGCGAGCAGGTCCGCCGCGTTGCCGCTGAGCGCAAACTGGCGGGCGAGGCCGCTGAGCCGAGCGGCATCCTCGCCCAGGCTCGAGGTCAGCTTATCGAGCCGATATCGTTGCTCGACGGCAGCCCGCTCGCCGTCTTGCGCTCGAGCAGCGGCCAACATGGTCAAGCCCGAGGCGAGCGTCAGCGCGACGGTGATCCCGTAAGCCCAGTTCGTGATCGTCGCCAGCCGCATTCGGCGGCGCTAGCATGGAAGACCTTCAAATGGGGTAAACCTGATAACGCTTCGGACGCCCTGCATATGGCCTATTCGCGCATTCGAGCGATCGCTGGAGCGAACCGGGGCGCGCTCGTTCGCCGCACCGGTGACCTCACCGCTGCGAACCTCACATACCCAGCGACGCTTCCCGCCAGAGCAGCTCGACCAGGATGCCCGCCGGCAAGGGGCGATATAACGGAGCGCCCTGGCCAGCCCAATGCGCGCCAAAGCTACCGTCGCCGGACGATTTGGCCGCAGCATTCAACGCCTTTCCCGCATCATAAGCGCGCGGATAGTCGGGGACATCGCGCGCGGCCTCCGCATCCCATCGGGTAAAGCCGTTGGCGAGGCAGCGCGCAGGGCGCCCCGATATGGCGCGGGTCATTACCGTGTGATGGGCACTGTCGCTGGCGAGCGCCGCCCGATACGCCGCGTCTGCGGCGCTCTCCGGACAGGCGATGAACGCCGTGCCGAGCTGCGCCGCGATTGCTCCAAGCGACAACGCCGCGCTAATGCCCGCGCCGTCCATGATTCCGCCCGCGGCGATCACCGGCAGCGGCGTTTCCGCCATCAGCAAGCGCGTCAGCGCGATCGTTCCGAGTTGATCATCCGGCGCTGCCGGGTCGAAGCTCCCACGATGCCCTCCGGCTTCCCATCCCTGGGCTACGATCATGTCGATCCCGGCGGCTGCGATCGTTCGCGCTTCGGCCAGGTTGGTCGCGCACGCCATCAAGGTACAGCCAGCATGCTTCAACGCGGCAATGCGATCGGGCGCGGGCACGCCGAAGTGGAAACTGACGACCGGCGGCGCGGTGGTCACGAGCAGGTCGAGCATCGCATCGTCGTCCGCGAAGCTCGTATATATGGTGCTCAGCGATGCTGGAGGCTCGGCGTCAAACCGAGCGAAGACCGGTCGCAACGCGGCGATCCATTGCGCTTCTCGGGCCGCGTCCGCGCGCGCGGTGGCGTGGACGAACACGTTCACGTTGAACGGACGGTCGGTCTGCGCGCGGGTGGCGGCGATCATGGCTTGCGCGCCGGCCGCGTCGGTCGCGCCGACGGCGATCGAGCCCAGCCCACCGGCATTCGAGACGGCCGCCGCCATTGCGGGCGTAGACACCCCCGCCATCGGGGCCTGTACGATCGCTCGTGTCACGCCGAGGTGTTGAAGCGGTGTCATGCCGGTGGCGTGCGCCCGTGCGCTCTTGTCGGCAACCCCCGGGCGTCGCTTTAGGCTTCGATCCTAGGTTTTTTACCGGGACAAATCGCGGATCGGGGGAGCGTGGTGCGGCTGATTGATACGGTCGATCGACAGCGGCTTGGCCGATGGCCGGCATTGTGGTGCTATCGCCGTTGCAGTGCACGAATATTCGGGTTTCGTCGCTCGTTCACCGATCACGGCGGTATCGCCTCGGACTCGAAGATCGTCGCCTTGGTGGTTGACCATGCCAAATTCGCGGGCAAGCTTCGCGTCCCTTGGGATACGGTGGGTGGCGCGGTTAGTACATGGCAACTGAGATAGACCTTGCGATTAATCTCGCCGTCCTCGAGGCCGAACTAGGCTGGTTCGAGACGATCCTCACCGCGCGGCTCGCGACATTCTTCGGCGCCGACGCGCCCTTGGCCGCCGCGGCCCCACCGCCACCGCCACCGCTCGATACCGGTTCGGCATTGGGGCAGCTCCTTGCCCAAACCGGGCTCGATGCCAACGAGCGTCTCGTCCTGATCCTCGCGCTGGTCCCGTCGTTGCGACCGCAATTGCTCGATCTGCTCCTCGTATCCGACAAGACCCTCGATCGCGGGTATAGCGAATTCGGGGGAACCAAAAGCCAGTCCCATCCGGGTTTTATGCCGACCGGCGAGACGGCAGCGTTCCTCATCGCGGGGAACGAGCTCGGCGCGCGCGTCGCGGTCCATCGGTGGTTTGGACCCGATCATGTCTTTCATCGGCGCGAGCTCGTTCGACTGGTCGGCGTTCCCAGCGGGGAGCCGGTGCTCAGCGGGGCGCTCGTACCGGGCGACGGCCTGTTCGCGCTGCTGACGACGGGCGTCGCGACCAAAGCCGACTTCGACCGCGACGTTCCGGCGCGACGGATCACGACGCTCCTTGATTGGAGCGACCTGGTTTTGCCACCGGAGGTGCTCGCCGACATCGAGTTGATCACGGGCTGGATGACCCATGGTCCCACCATCATGGCCGACTGGGGGCTCGATCGTATCCTGGCGCCCGGGTATCATTGCGTGTTCCAGGGCCCCCCGGGAACGGGCAAGACGCTGACAGCGACGCTCCTCGGCAAAGCGTCCGGGCGCGACGTTCTTCGCGTCGATCTGGCGGTGATCCTTTCCGGCGATATCGGCCAGACCGAACGCGACCTCGCTCGTGTGTTCGACCGGGCGCGGTGCGACGATGCGATCCTGTTGTTTGACGAGGCCGACTGTCTGTTCGGCGTAAGCGCGAACGACGGCTACGCTCATCAGGCGGCCGGGTCTCTGCTCCAGCGCGTCGAGGCATTTCCCGGCACCGCGATCGTCGCCACCAACCTCACGAAGACAATCGACCACGCAGTCGCGCGGCGCTTTCACGCGCTCGTCCGCTTCCCGATGCCCGACGCACAGCAGCGTCTCGCGCTGTGGCGCGGGATGCTCGCCGACGCCGCGCGGGTCGGCCCCAATGTCGATTTCGCGCAGCTGGCCGATGCGCATGTCCTCTCCGGCGGGGCCATAGCCAACATCGTCCGCTTCGCCGCGCTCAGCGCGCTGCGGGACGGTCGCGCGATGGTCGCTGCCGCCGACCTGGCACGCGGCGTCGAACAGGAACTGCGCAAGGAAGGACCCACCTCCTGACCCGAGCGCGGCGCGCCGCCTTCGTAACGAAGCGGTTCTCCTCGAGGCGAGATCGAGCGGCCAGGTCGCTGCGTCGCCGGGTCCGGCGTGACGTCGGTTTCCGCCTGGCGAGCAGCCCGGCGTGATCGACGCGCCGCTTGCCCGGCACATCACGGATCGGTCCGACGATCTCGCGTTCGCTCATTCGGCCAGCGGCGTGAATGCCTTGCGCAGGTCGTGCAGCAGCGAGAACTGGCCCTGACCGTCGAATGCCACCACGCCGAGTGGCGCGACGTGGCGCTCGACTCCGTGCGGCGCACTCGCGGCAGGGGCGTCGCCGTCGCTCGGCCAGAGCACGTCGCCGATCGCGGTGCGCGCCGGGATCAGCCAATAGTCGCCAGCGCGATAGGTCATCGTCTCGTCGAGCGGCGGCACGTCGAGGCGGTTGCCCAGCGCCTCGACCGCTACGCCGGCCGCCGCCGCGTCGGCCTTGGTGACGGTGTCGCGCTTGTGTGGCGCGCTGAAGCGAACCGAAATGCCGTCCTCGAGGTTGATCCACTCGCCCTCGGCAAGCGCGATCGCGCCGTCGACGATCCGGCCCGAGCCCGTCGAAACCGGGCGCTGGCGATGATCCCAGCGCCGCAGCACGACATCGCCGGCGCCGGCATCGATGCCGGGCGCGGCATCGACTTCGATCTCGACGCTTTCATCGTAATAGGCGGTCACCTTGCAGAGCGGCGCCGCCGCGCCGAGCCGCTGGTCGGGCCCCTCGATCGAGACGTAATCGCCGACCCCGAGCCCGAAGCGCGCGTCGTGCCAGCCTTCGGCGAGCCGGATGCGGGTGCCGGCGATGGTCTCCACGGCGAACAGCACCGAACCGTTCTCGCGCGACCAGACGAAGCTGGCGCCCCCGGCGGCGGTGCCGCCCTTCCAGATCTCGACGCGGTAAAGCTGGTTCTCGACGCCGCGATACGCCGACGTCGGCGCGACCAGGCAGGGGTCGTCGGTCTCGGCGGCGGCCGGGTCAATGGCGCGCGCCGTCAGCAGCGCGTGGCTGCGCGGCGCCGCGCGGTTCAGCAGGGCGGCCCAGTCCTGCTCTTCGCGAGTGGCGGCATCGCGGTTGATCGCGCCCATCCGCACGGCCCAGACGATCTGTGCGCGGCTGGCGGTGTCCTGCCCCGACAATGCCACTTCGGCGAGGCGGCGCGGATCGTTCGGCTTCAACCCGCCATCGTGTTCGATTGCGGAGAGATGGCGTTCCCAGACTTCGAGCCAGGCGAGGTACGTCCCCTCCTTGGGCTGGTCCGCGCGCGGACCGGGCTGGCCGGGGCGGTCCTTCCCGTCGCCGCGGTAGTGGAGCACGCTCTCGTTCGCGATCGGCCAACCGGCGACATAGTAGCTGCCCGGTCCGATCGAGAAATCGAAGCCGAGGTCCTTCACGGCACCGAGTTGGAACGCGCCCTGCGGCCCGCCATAGGGGCCGACAAGGTCGGCGACCAGCCGGCGCATCACGCCCAGCTGAATGGCCTCGCGTTCGTTGCCGTCGGCCTCGATACCGATCCGCCCTTGTTGCTGCAGCACGCGGCTGAAGCCGGCAAGCCGGGCGTAACTGTCGCGGGAAAAGTCGCCTCGCATGGTGATGGTCCTTTCAATCGGCGAAGAGGATGCCGGCATCGCAGTCTGCCGGGACGAATTCGGCGAGGCGCCGGGTCAGGGCCGCCAGTCGCCAGGGGTTTTGGAGATCGTGGAAGGCGCCCATCTCGGAACGGTCTTCCGCCCCGCGCACGATTGCCGGGTCGCAGCGGCGGTGGAGCCGGCCGTAAGCGGGGGTGCCGTAGCGCAGGCTGTCGAACACCGGACGGACGGCGCTGCGCAGCGCATCGATATCCGCGGCGGTCACGCCGTCGGCAAGATAGCCGTGGATCGATTGGGAATAAGCGGGCGGCGCGGCATGCGCCGGCGCAGGAGCCGGCGCCGGGGTAAGGGTGTCGGCCGGGGGCGGTGCGACCTTCGACGCGCTTTCCTTCGCCACGTCTTCCAGCACCGCCTCGACGATCGCGTCCTTCAGCACATGCCGCCGCTCGGCAGCGGCGGTTTCGCGCAGTTGCGCTTCGGCGAGATCGGGCTGGCAGCGGAAGCGGCGCGGGGTGCGCGAACGCGGTGACACGTAGGAGAAACGCATGCAGCCGCGTTGCCGCCGCGCGATCGTCATCGTTCCCATGAAAATCGAATCGTCGCCGCGATCGATCTGATGCGCCATGACCCGGCCGATCACGGTGGAGCGGACGATGTCGAGCCGCGCAAAGGCGAGCCGGCTTCCCGCCGCGCCGATCGCCTCGCATTGCGGATGATCGCAATCGATGTTGGTCGCGTCGACGATGCTGTCGCGGATGCGGATCGTTACCGGGTCGGTCGTGACTTCGTTGACGTTGATCTGGATCGAGCCGGTGATGCTGTGCTCGATGGTGATGCAGGCGCCGCAATCGATCGCCTCGATGCTCGGTTCGGCGGCGCGGCGCGGATCGCAATGCGGTCCCAACGCCCAGCCCGGCACCAGCGTGGCATGGCGCAAGGTGAAGGCGGCAAGCTCGCCCTCGAGCTGGATGCCGCGGCCGAACACCAGCACGCCGTCGAGCGTCAGCCGGCTTCCGGCCTCGCCGTGGACGAAGAAGTTGTCGGCCTGGCTGACCTGCCAGTCGAGCAGCCGGAACACCGGTCGGTGGCCCGCCGCGCCGCGGATCTGCAGCACGTTGCCGGCGCCGAGATAAACCGACATCGGCAGCGTGTAGATGCCGCTGTCGGCGATCTCGATCATCGCGTGTGCGGGTTGCGCGGGATCGGCGGCGAGGCTGCCGTCGGCGACGGCCACGCCCTTCCAGCGCGCGAGCGCTGCCTGCAGCGCTGCAAGCCCGCGCACCACCGTCACCTCGGCGGTGGCTTCATGGCGCAATTCGCGCGGGTATTCGCCGCCGCCCATCGCAGCGCTGAAACCCGTGTGCCAAGTCACCATTACGGGCCGCCGCGGGATCTGGCGGGCGGGAAACGCGATGCGGCCCAGCTCGGGGTCGACGGCGATGTGGTGACGTGGCGGCTGATAGCGCCAGTCGGAAAGATCCGCAGCGATGATGCGGTCCGCCGGTATCAGTCCGTCGGCGTGCTTGCCGTCGCCCCAGCCTGGTGCGTGGATGGCGAAGCCGGCGACGCGGCCGCTGTGGTCCGGCGTGCTGTATGCGGGATCGGCAAGGGCGAAGCGGCGGCCATGCCGGCGCGGCTGCGCGAGCCGGTGGCGAGTCAGCCGCAGGGGCGTCTGCCCCGGGGCATCGACGCGCAGGAACAGCGGCATGTCAGCCGCCAACGCCGAGAAGGTGAAGCAGTGCGGCCCGGTTTCCTCGCGGCAGGCGGCGGCCTGGTCGGTGACGGGAATGCTGCGCATCCGCCATATTTCGAGCCCGACCTCGTGCGGCCCGGGCCGACCGGCATCGTGCGTGGAAGCGGCGCGGCGCAGATCGGGCGCGCAGGCGATGTGGTCCTTCCAGCCGCCGCGGCGGGCGAGCAGCGCGCCCCGCCGCAAATCGAGCGAGCGCCCGCGATCGAGGTGCGGCAGTCGCAACGACAGCGTCTGTTCGACGCGTTCGGGGAACTCGACGGCGCGCGCCGGCCAACCGGCAACCGCTTCGGCAATCTCCTCGAGCAACCGCAGCGTGCCCTTGCGGCGGCACCAGGCGATCGTACGGCCGACTTCGCGCCGCTGCGAGACCGCACCGGGCGGCGGCGCGTCGCCGCCCGCGGGTGCGTAGCCGACGAGCTCGCCGATATAGGGGATCAGCCAGGGCTCGCACGTCTCGATGAACCAATTATCCCAGGTGGCGCCGATGTCGGCCTCGATCAGCGCCGCCTGTTCGGTGATGATCTGCAGCAGCGCGCGTAGCGGTTCGCCGGTCTCGGCGTCGCGCCGGCGGTGATACGCCGGGAGCAGGTCGTAGATCGCGTCGGGGTTCATCGGACGTCCCTCACAGCGGTTGTTGGTTGAGCGCGATCGTGCCCGTACCATCGCCGAGCAGCGCCACGATCTCGGCCGGGAGGACGCTGCCATCGCCGGCGAGCCGGGCCGGGCGAGCCGCGACCATTTCAGTACCCGGTTTGAGTGCGGCGACGCCCTTGGCGATCTCGCCGGGCACCGGCACCACGCTTTCGCTGATCGCCGGCAGCACTCCGAACACGTCGAGATCGACGCGCGCCACGCCGGGCACCGCCTGGATCGTGGCGACCACTTCGCTCGCCGCCGCCGCCTGGCCGAAGTCGCGTGCGGACCAGCCGAATGCGGCGACGAGCGCGGCGCGGGCGTCGGCGCTGACCCGCTCCCAGCGGCGGTCGGCGGCGATCGCCACCCGCGCCGAGATCACCAGCGGTCGCAGCGCGCGGGTGTCGAGGTGCAGCGGCAGCGCCGGATCACCGAGCGCGAGCATCGCTGCCGCGAGCGCCTTCATCAGGTCGGAATCGAGATCGATCGCAATGTCGTCGATGCCGCCGAGCGTGACGTGCACCACCCGCCGACGGCCGACCGGCAACAGCGCCGCGGCGGCCTTTTCGATGCCGGCGAAGCCGCGCGCGAACTCGGCATAATCGTGTAGCGCGACCAGTCGCCCGAGCGCGGCCGAGGCGATCGGCACGTTGCGGCGGATGCGTTCGAGCGGATCGGGATCCGCGCCGCCGGTCGCGGCTACCGGATTAACCACCGCGCGGACCCCCAGCGGGCGATCGGCCAACTGGGCGATGCGCGTCGCGGCGAGGTTGCCGGCACTGCCCAGTCCCTCGCGGTAGACCGCATCGAGATTGAGCGTGCCGCTGGGCAGGCGCGCGCCTTCGACGCCGTCGCCGAAACGGATCACGGTCGTGCCGTCGGCGCGCACGGATTCGGTATAGATGCGCGCATCCGGCGCGCGATCGATGAAGCCGTCGGCCAGGGTCCAGGCGACATCATCGACATGCACCGACACCGTGCTGGCGGCCCCGGCCGGGTTGACCGCGGGCAGCCACGTCACCGGCGCATGCTTGAGCACGAAGGCCTGGCCAGGCTTGGCGGCATCGCCATTGCCGAGCGGTTCGCGCCGGGTTTGGCCGTGCGTGGCGTGGACGACGTTGCCATAGATCCGCAGCGTGTCGCGCCGGTAGCAATAGGCGAGCGGGCGCTCGAGCGTGATCGTGCTGTACCCGCGCGCGATGTCTCCGCCGCCGCGATGGTCGACCGCGGCGATCATCGCGACTTCGCTGGCCGTGGCCCCGGTTATGCCCGGAATATCCGCGCGCTCGCCGGCGATCGCGATGACCCGGCCCGGTTCGAGCCCGATCGCGAACACGTCGAGATCGAGCCCGTCCGTGCCATCGCAGACCGGATCGGTCAGCGGCGCCTCGGCCAGCGCCATCGGCTCGCTGGCGGCATAGACGGTGGTCCGCCGGATGATCCTGAAACTGTCGTCGATGGCGTTGACCTTCATCAGCTTGATTTCGGTCGGTTGCTCGGGCGGGGAGGTTTCGCCGTCCGGCGCGGCATAGTGGAGCCAGGGCGTGTCGAGCACGATCTCGGTGCACTCGCCCGACTGGCCGTAAGCGGCGCGGGCGAGCTTGGTGAAGACCTCGGTGGCCTGCGCGACCAGCACGTCCGCGGTCAGCGCGACGCGCTTGCTGCGCGATGCGACGGCGCGGCCGTCGATCAGCAGCCACGATCCGGGGGTAATCGCATCATAGGTGCCGTCGAGCGCGATCTCGTCCTCGCGCTCGGTCGGTTCGGGATCGACGATGCTCCACTCGTTGCCGGGGACGACCTGGGTCCCGTGCTCGTCGCGCACGGTTTTCGCCTGGCGCGGAAAATTGCGTCCGAACGGGCCCGCCGTCAGCCGCAGCGCGTAAACCCGCAACTGCGGTGCCCGGTCCGGCGCGCGACCCGAGATCGCCGGCGCGAGCGCGAGCGCCAATTGTGGATTGGCCACGGCAAGCAGCGCAAACGTCCCGCCGCTGCTTTCGGATAATTCCCGCCTGGGATCGCGCGGGAGCAGGCTGGCGCTGGCGAGCGGCGTCGCCGGGCGCGCGAGCAGCCTTTGCCAAGTCTGGTCGTCATCATCGGCATTGTCCTTGACGACGCCTTTGGCAGGATGGAAGCCGGCCTGACCATCGCCAGTTTTCGAGCTGAACTCCTCGACGGGCAAACGCGGCTCGAGTGTCGCGACGACGTCGTTGACCCAGTTGCGGGTCGGCGGCGACAGTCTCGTGCGGAGCATCGCTTGCGCGAGCGCATGGACCGCCTCGATCGCGTGCGCGTCGCTGTCGTCGAGCTTGGCCAGCGCGGCGCGAATTCCGGCGATCGCGGGGGCATTGGGCGCCGCTTCGACCAGCGCGGTGGTGAGCTTCGACACCGGCACCCACGGTTCGAGCAGCAATTGGGTGCGGTCGAGATCAGGCCGTTCGGTAACGGCAAGAATGCGGAAAGGTTCTGGTCGCGCGCCGGCAACCGCGACCAGCAGCGGCTGCCCGGGCTTGAGCCGGGTGGTCGTGCCCGACAGCCACAGGCCGGTGCCGAGCAGGTCGGCGACGACCTGCGGGCGGCTGCCGCGCGGCGGCAACCGGTTCCAGGCGCCGCGCGCCGCAAGATCCGTCGAAGTCTCGAAATTCTGCGGCAATTCGTCCTGGCCCGGGATCGATTGCGAGCGCGAGCCCGCCGGAATGGTCACCGCATCGGCCATCAGCGGATCGACGTCGAACGCGAGGTATGTGCTTGCGCCCAGTCCGGGGCGCGGCCTGTAGCCGGGGAGCGCGGCGAGTTCATGGAGCGAGCGTCGCTGCCGCGCGGTGCGCAGGAAGCCCTCGTTGGCGATGCGTTCCTGGTAGAACGTCAGCACGTCGCCGACCGTCGCCCAGGCGTCGAGCAGCGCCGGGGTCGCATCATCGGTCCGCGCGCCGAGGCCGGCGAGCGGCCGGGTGCGGACCGCGACGGGGGCAGCAGCGCCGTCCGGGTAGGTCTGGGTGACCAGTTCG
This sequence comes from Bordetella parapertussis, assembly GCA_943367995.1. Lineage (GTDB taxonomy): Bacteria > Pseudomonadota > Alphaproteobacteria > Sphingomonadales > Sphingomonadaceae > Sphingomonas. Next base: position 352,233 of record CALRKL020000001.1, read on the forward strand.
TGCGTCGTCAGCCGTGCGGTCAGGCTGGCCAGGAATGTGCCGTGCGTGCCGATGCGGTAGCCGATCTGCGACAGCCCAGCCCGGTTCGCGCGCGCTTCCGGGACGCGGACGCGCACGCCGTCGCAGCAGCCACACATCGATTCGGCCTCGCCCGAGCCGCACCCGCATCCGCATCCGCCGCTCATCGTCCACCTCGTATATCCAGGATCAGGGAGCCGGCACCGGGCCGGTTCCGATCGTCGCCCAGCAGCGGGATGTCCTGCGCGCCGAGCCGCAACACCCCATGGTCGATCGCGCCGTCGCTGCCGCCGAATTGCCGTTCGAGCCGGGTCAGCGTCACATGGGCGACGCCGTCGATCGCTTGCGCGGTGGCGACGATGCGGCTGGCGGCGATGCTGTCGCCGAACGTCCAGCTGTCGGCGGCGAACAGCCCGGCCGGGCCCAGCGCCCGGCGCACCGCAGCGGCGACCGGTTCGCGCCGGCGTTCCGGTACGACGCAGACCATCAGGCCGACGACCAGCGGCACTTGCCGCGCCGCCACAACCCGCAGGTCATGGCCGATCCGGCGATAGGCTTCGAGGTGTCCGGCAATCGCGCGCAGCAGGTCGGGCGCGGGTGCATCGCCACCGAGCGGGTCGATCGCCACCTGCACTTCGGTGGCGGCACCGGTGCGGCGCATGACCGCGGCGGCGCGCTGGACTTCGCTGGCGAAGTCGCGCCGCACGATCGCGGCATAGTCGTCGGCGGTGATCGCGCGTTCGAGCCGTTCGCGATACCGCTGCGGCGCCGACATGCGCGCGTGCTCGACGCTTTCCGGCGCCGCGCCACCGAGCAGCGGCAGCGGGTTGCTCACGCTGATGCCGATCCCGTCGGGGAAAGCGTTGCGGAACACCGCGAGCCCGAGCGCGCCGGCGCCGAGATTGGTGCCGCGGCCGTTGCCGAGGCGATAGTGCGCGGTGAAGGCTTCGCCGGCTTCGGGCGTCGCCCCGCAGTCGCCATCGCCGAACCGCAGCCAGGCGACGCGGTCGTCATCGACTTCGACGACGAAGTGGCAATCGTCGGGCCCGCTTTCGAGCAGGTCGCCGCGCGCGCTCCAGCGGCGTGACGGGCGGCCGGCGCGGTCCCCCGTCAGCCAGAGCGCCGGCAGCGCTTCGTCGGGCGTCCCGGTGCCAAGCCGGGTGGCGGCAGCGGTGCGGCACTGGCCTTGCCAATGCGGGACCGGCAAGGAGAATGTCAGGTCGGGCAGCGGCAACCCGGGGCGATAGCGCCCGGCGCGCTCGCGGTCCTCGGCCCGATCGCACGCGGTGGCGCAGACCTGGTCGATGCCGTCCGACGGCACCGGCGGCAGCAACGCCTGACGGCTGCTGCCGGCGTCGACCGCGGCGACGTTACCCCAAGCGATGCTGATGCCGTCGCGCCACGTGCAGTCAGGCGCGTCGCCGGTCGCGTCGAGACACAGCGGGAACGGCAGCGCGTCCTGCGGGCACCATTCGATCTCCCAGACGGGAATGCCCTCGAGCGCGTCGATCGCGGGCGTGGCGCGGGTCAGCCGCACCGGGTGGCGGCGGGTGGGATCGGCGTCCTCGGGTCGACCGGTATGCGGGCCGATGACTTCGGCGAACACCAGCACTTGCCCCGCGGCAAGCGCAAGGACATGGCACTGCGGCGCCCGACCATCGCCATTGCCGGCATTGTCGGCGCGTGCGGGCGCGGCGGTGGCGACGACGGCCCTGCTGCGGCTTGTCGGCGCGGGCGGTGGACTTCCGTCCGAGCGGCGCGCAGCCTCGGCCATTGGCGGTGTGTCGGTTGCCGGCAGCGGCGGCATACCAGGATCGACCAGCGTCGCGCGCGTTGCCCCGCGCGGCAGGCAACAGCCAGTTTGACCCCAGCGGTGGAAGCCGATGGCGTTGCGCGCTTCATCGAGCGCGATCGGCGCGGTGCCGGCGAGTTCATAGCCGGTGAGCCCGGCGGGCGCCTGCGCCACATAGGTCGCCAGCGGCACCGCGGATTGCGGCAGACCTGCCACCGGGACGGTGAAGAATACGTCGGCAGGATCGATCGGCAGTTTGCCGCCGGTCACGCGGAAGACGGCCCAGCCTTGCGCCGCGGCGCCCTCGTGGAGCGTGTAGTCGACCAGCCGGGCATGGCGTCGGATCGAGATTCGCTGGCGGGCGGTGCCGAGATAGGCCTCGGTCGCGACCGCATCCTGATAATAGGACAATTGGTCGCCGACCGCGGCGATCGCCTCGACCAAGGTCACGCCGATATCGGCGGCATGGCGCTCGGTCCATTCGGGCAGCGTCAGCGCCAGCCGGTCGAGCATCAGCCGCCGCATTCCGGCATAGTCGCGCGCGAGGTAATCGATGTTGGGCGCGGGAAAGCGCGGCGGCGGACACTCCGCCACCGCCGCGCAATCGCCGGCATCGGCGCATCCGACCTTGAAATCGAACTCGACCGCGGCATATCGCGGGTCGAACCCGGGGGGCGGCCCGGCGGGGTGCCCGCGCGCATCGATCTGGCGGATGGCGAGGCGATAGGGCCCGGGTTCCCCCCATCGATCGAGCCACACGGTCATGACGTCGTCGATGCCCCGCTCGCCGTCGCTCTCCTGCCCGGCTTCGCCCTTGTCGACCCGGATGTCGCGCACCACGACCGTCCGTTGCCCGCAGCGCGGTTCGATCACGACATTGGCCGGCTCGAGCCAGTCGGGCGCGGTGCCGAGAAAGGTGACGCGCAGCGACAGCTGGTCTTCCTCGACCTCGATCTCGTCGAGACCGTTGAGGCTGTGGCCGCGCACGGCTTGGCGGCGTTCGGCGTCCGATCGACAGACGCTGGGGGAATGGGTCATGAGCCCGGCTCCGTGATGGGGAGGATCGCGCTTTGCGCGGCGCCGCTGGCGCGGATCACATAGTCGATCGCGACCGAGAGCGTTTCTTCCTGCGCGGTGATCGCCAGCCGAACGACATCGACGACATCGCCGAGGTAGCGCTGCAGCGCGGCGCGGGTGGTGAATTCCAGTGCGGTCGCCAGTTCGGGAGCGTTGGGCGCGAACACCGCGTGATAGAGGCCGCTGCCGAAATCAGGGCGCATGACGCGCTCGCCGGGGCGAGTCAGCAGCACCTGCTCGATCATCTGCAGCACGTGCGCGTCATGGTCGGCGGTGGCGGTGTGGCCGCGGGCGTCGAAGGCGAAGGGAAAGGCGATGTCCATCGGTTCAGCTCATGATCACGCGGGCGAACGGCATCGTGGCGATCATCGGCGTCCCGCTCGTCACGCACGTCGACCCGGCGGGGGCGATCACCAGCGGCTGGCCGGTCGACAGCACCCGCACCGATCCGCTCAGCCATTGCCCGGTGACGCAGGGTCCGTTGGCGGCGGGCGGCGGCGGCAGGGCGCAACCGGCGATCACCCACGGCCCGCTCTGGAACACGGTCGGCTGGCCGCCGACGGTGACGCGCGGGTTGGGCATGGTCGCGCTGGCCTGGCCGCCATGGCTGCAGGTGACGGTCGATCCGAACGGGACGGGTGATCCGGGCATGGTCGTTGTCCTCGCTTGCTTCCTCAGGTCACGGCCAAGGCGCCCTGGTTGATCAGCACCGTGGGTCCCACGAGGGTGATCATCGCGCCCTTGCCATTCGAAATGTAGATGCCGCTGTCGTTGACCACGATCATCGCGCCGGCCGCGCTCTTGAGCGTGACGCCCCCGGTGGCGGGGGTCGGCGGCGCGTCGCTGACGATGATCGCGTGCTGGCTGATCGATTGCAGGACGATGTTCGGAGTGGCCGGGATGCCGAGCATCGCCACCGGCGGCACGTCGGTCGGCGCGCCCCAGCGGCAGCCGGTCCAGATCGGATAATTGGCATCGCCCTGCTCGAACTCGACCCACACTCCCGCGCCGATCGGCGGCACCAGATAGACCCCCATCGGCGGCCCCGACGGCCCGGCGAGCGGCGCGCAGGCTTCGGCCCAGGTCGACGGGATCGCCAGCGTGACGTCGGGCACCATGACCTGGATTCGCGCGCGGTTCATCGGATCGACATTGTTGACGACCGTGCCGCGATATTTGCCGAAAAACCGGCCTGCTGGGGTGGAGGTGGTCATTCGCGCATCCCGTGGCGAGCCTGGATATTCTCGCGATTGGTGTTGGGCATGGCGAATTCGAACATCAGGTTGTCGGGATCGAGCGCCAGCTTCCAATTGTCGCCGATCGCCTTTTCCTGGATGTGGTCGAGGCTGACGGTGGTTTCGGCGCGCTTGATCGTCGGATCGACCCCGTCGACACGCGCGGCACCGCGCTTGCCGGCGGCAAAGCCCAGGCCGGCATCGTCGAACAGCGCCCGCGCCGCGACGCCTTCGGCAGTGTTGGCGGTGATGCGACGCCAGAAGCCGTTGCGGGTAGCGTCGTAAAGTTTCTTGTAGTTGCTCGCGGACAGCGCCTCGCTGGTCTCGGCGCTGACCCGTGCCTCGAGCCACAGCTTCTTGAGCAGCGGAAAATCGCCGATGCGCTTGCCGATCACGGTGGCCACCCGCTGCGCCGCCTGCCGGCCGGTTTCGCCGGGGCGCTTGGGCAGATCGGCATCGCGGCCGCCCGGGGCAGCATCGATATCGACTCGGCGTTGCTGCTTTTGCGGCACGTGCCGGCCATCGATGGTGTAGCCGCTCGCCTCGGTGCCCTTGACTTCGGGCACGGCAAGTTGGTGTCGAAAGCGCGATCGATGGCGTTGTTGCGGCGGCGGGCGCTTTCCTGCGCTTTCCACTGCGCGCGGGTGGTGCCGCGGTCGGGGTTGCTTGGCATCTCTCCGCCCGGCAATTGCTGGCGTGCGGCATTATTGCGCGCGACTTCCAGCGACTTGATGAGCAGCGCCGCTTCGGCGGCGGCCCGATCGGCCGAAGGCTTGTCCACCGCCGCCTTGCGCAAGGCATCGACCTGCTCGGCGCGGCGCTGGAGATCCGGGTTGGCAGCGAGTTCCTTGGCGAATTCGACCTGGATCAACGGGCAGGGCGAGGGGCTGCACCGCGCGACGCCTTCGCGCGTCACCACGGCTTCGTGATGCTCGCCGTTGGGCTCGCCGGCAATCGGTTCGACTGCGAGCGCTTCTTCCTTGAGCACACCCTTCTGGGCCGCGGCGGGTGCGGCCGGAAGGGCATCGTGCGCGGCCGGAGCGTCGTGGGCACCCGCGGCCGGCTTTCCGGCTGCCGGAGCAGGCGGCTCGTGCCCGCCGGCGGTCGGTTTGCCGCCCGTCGGGGCCGGTGCCTCGCCATGCGGCGCCGCGGCCTGATGCGTGAGCACGCTCATGACGACCTCGAACAGCGCGCCCATCACGAACTGCTCGCCGACCGCCTCGGCCAACTGGCCCCAGGTCATTTCCTTGCGCTCGCCGCGGTAGCGGTCGAAGATCTGCTTGGCGACGGTGTTGAAGGCGTTGAACCCGCCCGCCAGCACCGTCTTGACCGCCAGCGTGATCGCGGCGCGTGCGAACTGGCCGCCGACCTTGGCGGCGATCACGCTCTCCGCTTTTTGGGTGAGCGCGCCGCCGACCCCGAGCGTGAGCAATTGCAGCGCGGCATCGAAGCCGAGGCCGGTCCAGTCGACCTTGTCCTTGATGCCGTGGTTGACCATGCTCTGCTGGCTGGCGGCTTCTATGCCGACGTTGCCGGCGACGTTCGCCACGCCGACCGCGAGGCTCATCCCGCGCGACAGCGCCACGCCCGAGCCGGGCACCATTACCGATGCCGCGTCCAGCACGGTGCGCCCGACCGACAGCCACATCTGCGTATCGGTCGCGTCGCTCAGCTTGAGCATGTCCTCGCCGGTGACGCAGATGATCTTTTCATTGTCGTCGTAGACGCGCACCTTGACGACGTCGTCGGGCTTGAGCTTGAGCCCGCCGGTGAAGGTCTGCAGCGGCAAGGTCTTGGTATCCTTGCGGAAGGTCTGGTTTGCCCAAACCCCGTTGAGGGGCTGCTTGACGACGATGTCCCCCCCGGCGCGGTGCGCGCTGATCGGCGCGACGTCGAGCCGCCACATCCCCTTGGGCATGCGCAACGGGAACACCTTCAGCCCCTGCGTCTCGCCGCTGCGGCACTTTTCGAGCTTCTGCGCGACCGTCAGCGGGGCGGGGGCGGCCGCCGCCGCCGCTGCCGGTTGGCCGGCGGCCGGTTCGGGCAGCCCGTTCTCCTTGGCGAGTTGCCGCTGATAGGCGTCGTCCTTCTTCTTCTGCACCGCGTCGTGCGCGGCCTTGGTGGCGAGCGCGATCCCCGATTGCGGGCCGACCCCGGCGGCATTCACCGCGCCGTTGTGCAGGTACCAGACGAATTCGCCGTTCTGGTGCGCGAGATAGGTGATCAGCGCGCGCTGCTGATAACTGTCGAGACCGTTGCCGAGCCGCGCGGCCTCTTCCCAACGCTTGCCGTCGGCGGCGTCCATCGCCCGCGACAGCACGCTGTCGTCGCCGTCGCGGCGGACCGTCGCGGCGCCGGCCTGCAGCGTGTGCGCGAGTTCATGCGCCAGCAGTCGGTGCCCGGCGCGCCCGCTATAGGCATGGCGCGGCCCGGCGAAGACGATGTCGCGGCCGACCGCATAGGCCCGCGCACCGATCGCCGCCGCCGAAAGCGTGGCGTCTTCGCCGTCGTGGATGCGCACCGCGCCGAAATCGACCCGGCGATCGCCCGCGGTCCCGCGCGGCGCCGCCATCGCCAGGTCGGCGAGGTGGTCCGCCTCGTGCTCTTCGCGATCGGCGGGTGACCCCAGCCGCAGCGCCCCGCCGCTGGTCGCCGCCGGGCTTGCCGGCGCGAGGCCCGGCACTTGCCCCAGCGCGTGACCGAACGCGGCCTCCATCCCGGCGCGCGTGGCGCCGTCGAGCGCCCGGCCCGGCCGGCGCAGCGTCCGGTCGACGAGCGCGGGCACGCCGCGGCGCATGCCGGTCCCGAGGCTCGCGCCAACCGCGCCCGCGCGGCGCACGATGCCCTTGGCGGCGCAGCAGTCGTTGCTCTTTTCCTCGGCGGCGCAAAGCGGGCAGGGGCCGGCCTTGGCCGCGGCATCGGTGGTGGCGGCCCGCGCGCTCATGGCACCACCACCGGGGTGTTCGACATCATCCCGTCGCGCGAGATTTCGAAGCTCTGCTTGTACTGACCGGGCTTGAGCGTGTGGGTGACGCTGTCGACATAGTAAAAGCCATCGTAGGTGATGCCGGCGCCACGCACCCCGACCAGCATGCGTGGACTGAGGATGGCGCCGTAAGCCGCGACGTCGAGGCTGCCTTGCCCCTTCACCGCGTCGATATTCTGCATCATGATGCCGAACGCGCGCTTGGCCGCCTCGGCCGGGTCGAGCCGGGCGGTGTCTTCGGCAAAGGTCACCCGCGCCGGGACGGTCGGGCGTGCGCCGAGCGGCGGGTGCAGCGGATTGATGCTCGGGACGACGATCGGCACCGGAATCTTTCGCGTCGCCGGGTCGAGGATCATCATCACCGTCGTCTTCTTGGCCAGCCCGTCGAGGCTGAAGCTCAGCGATTCGACATTGGTCTCGGCATCGAGGTCGACGTTGAGCGCCGGTTGCGGCACCGGCAGGCGATAATCGGGCCCGAAATAGCCGATGCTCGTCCCCGGCACCGGCCCTGGCTCGATGAAGAACACGAAGCCGCTCTGCGCCGCGAGATCGCGCAAGAATGCGCGGTCGGTGCCGTTCTGGCTGTCGAAGCGCTCGGTCGGCGAGCTGGCGTTGACGACGGGCGGCGGGACGATCGCCGGGATCACGCCGAACGCGACATAGCGCGCCAGCACCGTCGCGACCTTGGCGGCATCGGGCATCGCCGGATAGGGCATCCGCAGTTCGATGATGTCCATCAGCACGCTGACGTCCTCGCCGGTGAGGGTGAGCGTGCTTTCGCCCGGATGCTGGCCGGGCTGGACTTCCTGGCGGGTGATGATCCCGTCCATCAGCACCTTGGGCAGGCCCTTGAACACAACCGCGATGACGACGCGGGTGACGATCGGGTCGAAATAGCCGACCGGCAGCATCGCCAGCTGCAGCGACGACGTCTTGCCGAGCGCGAGCTTGAGCTGGAAACCGCTGCGATCGCGCCCGCTCGACACTTCGATGCCGAGCAGCGCCTCCATCACCGGCACGGGCGCCGGCAACGGCACCGGCGCCGGGCCGATCAACAAAAGGAGCTGGACGGCGTCAAACACCGGGCCCTCCCGGGATGCCGAGCGGCAGCGGGATCGTCAGCACCCGCGCGGGCGGCGCCACCAGCGCGGCGGGATCGAGCGCGCGGTTGGCGTCGGCGAGCCGCCACCACAGTTCGGGATCGCCGATCTCGGCGCCGGCGATGGCGTCGAGCCGGTCCCCTTCGTCGATCGTGCGGCGGCGGACGCCGACGAACGCGGCCGGATCGGGCAGGAAGCGTCGGTCGAGATAGCGCAGCTGGCTGCCATCGGGCGCGGTTAGCGTCAGCAGCGGCGTGTCCGTGTAGCGGCTGTTGGCCGGGAACCGGTATGAATCGAGCACGGCAAAGGTCACAGCTTGATCCCCCCGAGGATTTGCAAGTCGTTGGCCAGATTGGCGACCGCCAGCGCCTCCTTGGTGACCTGGTGGACGAGGAACAGCGCCCGGCCCGGCGAGGTCAGCGGCTGGTCGTTGTACGACAACACCGACAAAGTGAGATCGACCTTGGCGCGGATCGGGTTGAGCAGCGTGTCATACGCTTCCTCGACGATCGAGATCGCCGTCACCCGCACCGGAATCACCCGCGTCGGTCCCCAGATGAACAGCACCATCGGCCCGGTCGCGGGCAGGATCTCGATCACCCCGGCGGCCGAAAGGATGGTGTTGGCGATCACCGTCGCGATCTTGGGATAGAGCATCATCTCGAGCGCGGCGAGCGTGGGGGTGATGCCGACGCTGACCGCGAGCGGATCGGCGTCCTCGAGCCCGTCGGTCGCGTCGATCTCGACCGAGAAGGTGATGGTTTCCTTGGGCGGCCCGGCCAGGCGATAGGCCTCGCCCTTGTCGCCTGTCTGCTCCCCGACCGCGCGCGGCTCGAGCCGCCGCGTCATCGTGTCCGGGTTGTACTGGAACGCGACCACGCTGGCGAGCGGGTTCATCGGATCGAGCCCGACCAGCGCGCCCTTGATCAGGCGCGGGGCGAAGGGGACGCTGCTCATGGCTCGGGCATCTGCGCGCGGGCGTCGTTCAGCCCGGCGGGTGGTGGCGGCGCGACGGCAGCGGCCCGTTCGCGCCGCAGCAGGTCGCGATATTGCTCGCCGGTCATGCGCTCGCCGGTGCCCCGGATCGTGACTTGCCAGTGCGTTTCGAGAATGCCGCGCCCCTCTCGGCCGCGACCGCGCTCCTCGGTGCTGCGGATGATATCCCCGCGCGACGACCGAAAGATCCGCTGGCGCAAGTCGATCGTGCGGATCCCCAGATCACCGAAATAGTCCTGGAGGATCGCGAGTTCGTTGCCGATCGCCCGGTCGTGATGGGTCAGGAACTCCGCGCTGGAAGCTGGTGTCAGCACCGGATCGAGCCCGGCGGTTCCCATGCGCGCGTTGTAATTCGGGGTCGTCTGCCGCTCCCGCAGCAAATGGACGAGGTTGGTCTGAGCGTCAGGTCGTCGCTCGCCAGCAGGTCGTCGATGTCGACCAGTCCGCTCACCCAATCGTCGACGTCGACGAACAAATTGTAAGGACCGGCATTGCCGTAGCGGGCCATGCCGTTGCGATTGGTCAGCCGCAGCGGGATGACCGTGGCGGCATTCATCATCTGCGCCATCTGCCGGTCGAATTCGGTCTCGTCGCCATAGGGGTTGGGCGTGGCGCTCAGCACCCCGTCCCGGAAGTCGAAGATCAGCGCGGTCGAGATGCGATTCAGCCGGTCGACCAGTTCCTGCAAGCGCGGCATTCCGGAAAACAGCCGGCTGCCGCTGCGGACTTCGATGCGCCGCTGCACGCCCAATCCGGCACCCGGCTGCGCGGCCGCCTGGCGGCCAGCGAGTGCGGCTTGCGCGGCAGCGTCGGCGGCGGCTTCGTGTCCTGCGCCGGGGCGTTCGCCGCCTTGGCGCTGCTGGACGACATGGGCGAGTTCGTGGCTCAGCAGTTCGCGCCCGGCCCTGCCTGCAAGCGGGGCGTGGCGTCCCGACACGACGATGTCTTCGCCGAGCGTGTAGGCCTGCGCGCCCAACCTGCGCGCGGCGCGATCGGCGCGGGTGTCGGCGTGGATGCGCACCGCGCCGAGGTCGTGGCCGAAGCTGCGCTCCATTTCGGCGCGAAGGCCATGGTCGAGCGGTCGCCCGTCGCCGATCCCGGCGCGCGCATAGGCCTCGACCCGTGCCGCAGGCGCTGCCGCCGCACGCTGCCGAGCACGACTGTTCATCGCCGGCTCTCCCCGCCAGGCGGCCTGCCGCCGCCGCGCCCGATTGCCACCGGGGCGCCGGTGACTGCGCCGTGCACGGCCTGGCCGAGCTGCGCGCCGAGGCTGGCGTCGCCGCCGGGTAGCCGCAGCGACAGGCGTTCGACCGCGCCGCCGGTGCCGGGCCAGCCGCCGGCCGCGAACAGCGACGACAATTCCGCTTCGAGCGCGGCGCGCAGCGCCAGCGCATCGACCGGGCCGTCGCATTCGACCGTGAGCTGGCCGATCTCGACGGTCAGGTCGCGGGAGTTCTGGCGCGGCATCAGCGCATCCCCCGCATGGTCGGCGTCGCGGCGCCGCGCGCCAGGTGCATCGGGCGGAATTCGGCTTCGTTCACCGGCCGATCGAGCTTGCGCAATTCGCGCCGTGCGGCATCGAGCAGCAACGCCATCGTCACCGCTGTCCCGGCCGCAGCGGCAGCAAACGCGGCGCTGAGCGCGACCGAGGCGATGTCGCCGCCCGACAGGTCGAGTTGCGCCAGGCGCGGCAGGTCGAGCCCCTCGGTCGGCACGCCGGCGGGCAACGCGCCCTGCCAGATCTTGAGCCGGTCCTCCGGCGCCGGATAGGGAAATTGGACGATGAAGCGCAGCCGCCGGGTGAATGCGGGATCGAGCGCGGCGCGCATGTTGGTGGTCAGGATCGCGACCCCCGAATAGCATTCGAGCCGCTGCAGCAGGTAATCGATCTCGATATTGGCGTAGCGGTCGTGGCTGTCCTTGACTTCGCTGCGCTTGCCGAACAGCGCGTCGGCTTCGTCGAACAGCAGCACCGCGCCGGCGATCTCGGCGGCGTCGAACACCCGCGCCAAATGCTTCTCGGTCTCGCCGATATATTTGCTGACCACGGCCGACAGATCGATCCGATAGAGATCGAGGTCGAGCGCGCCGGCGATCACTTCGGCGGCCATCGTCTTGCCGGTGCCCGAGGGACCGGCGAACAGTGCAGTGATGCCGAGCCCGCGGTTGAGCGAATCGCGATAGCCCCAATCGTCGTAGACCGTGCTGCGGTGCTCGACCGCGGCGATGATCGCGTCGATCAGCGCCAGCTCGGGCTCGGGCAGCGCCAGCATCGCCCGGGTCGCGCGGACGTCCACCCGCAGCGCCAGCCCGGTCGTGGCGGGCCGCGCCTGTTCGCGCGCCCTTCGCCACAGCGTCGCATCGTCGGCGTCGGCGGCCTGCTCGGTCACCGCGGCGATATCGCCATTTCCGATGGCGAATTGCGCAGCGAGCCGCGCCCCCAACGCGCTACGATCCGGCCCCAGTGCCAGCGACCACGCCTCGCGCCGCTCGGCCACCGTCGCCGATGCCACCGCGACCGTGGGAACGCGCCCGAATTCGAGCGCGATCGGCTCGCGCGCCGAGACGACGAGGGTGCCGCCGGTACGCCCGGCAAAACGCCGCAGTGGCGCCAGATCGGTGGCGTCGTCCGCCTCGACCAGCAGCGCGACAGGCGCCAGTAGGGTTTCGCGGTGCCACAACAGCGCGAGTTCGCCGACCCGGTTGATGTCCGCCGGCAACGAGTCGGCGGCCATGCGATAGAGCCGCAAGCCGGACATCGCCGCGGCGGTCGCGGCGACCCGGCGCCGGGCGCCGCGATCGGGCCCGGTCACCATGGTCACGCGGGGGACAGCGGCCAGTTCGGCAAGCTGCATCGCCGGCGGCACTTGCGACCGTGGCAACGCCTCGGGCGCAGCAGCGGCGAGCGGGGTCAGCCAGGCGGCGATCCGCTCGTCGAGGTGGAATACCCCCTTGGCATAGCTGACGATCCGTTCGTCGGCATGGAGCGGCGTGGTGACCCACGAGCGCGGATCCAGCCCGCCGTCGAACCCGTCGCCATCGACCAGGTGCCAGTGGCGTAACGGCCGGTCGGGCGCCATCGCCGCCCATGCGGGCTGATCGAACAGCGCCATCGCCATCGCAAAGCAAGGGGTGCGATCGGGCGCGACGAAATGGCCGGGTTCGAGCTCGCGCAGCACCGTCAGCAGCAGCACGTCGCGTTCGAAGCCGTCGAGCCCGAAGCGATCGGCCAGCTCGACCAGCGCCGGCGACGGGTCGCCGCGGCTCGCCTGGGCCAATGCCGCCGCGGCGTCGCGTTCGCGGTCGGCACGCACCTGGGCGGAGGCGCCCGTATCGGGCGCGGGGAGCACGATCCGCGTGTGCGCCCGCACCGGGGCGGGGTGCGGGTGGAAGAACAAGCGGCCAAGGCCCCGGCCCAGCGGCTCGACCCTGTGCGGATGTGTCGCGGGTGCCGGCGCTGGCGCAGGCGCCGGGCGCACCGGCACAGGCGCCGGCTCGAGCCGGGCGTCGATGCGCCGCAGCACCCAGGCCAGCGCCGCCGAGAGATAGGCCTGATTGCGCGCTTCCCAGTTGGCATCGGCGCGGTCGCGGTCGGCGACGGCGGTCATGCCACATGCACCCGCTGGGCGTCATCGAACCCGAACAGGCCGGTGGCGGCATCGAACACGACCGGCTGGCTGGCCGCGCCATCGACGGTGAGCACCGCGAGCGTCCCGTCAGCGACTTCGCTGCCGGGAACCTGGAAGGTCAGCGTGGCCGCCGGGGCCGGGTGCGCGTCGGCGACGATCTCGATCACGCCGAGCCGCAGCGTGGCGGTCTGGCCGGGGCGGACGTGCGGCACGCAGTCGATCTTGACCGCGTTGAGCGCCGCGGCGACGAGCGGGTCGGGGGCGATGCCGGTGATCCGCGGTGCCAGCAGGAACGGCGCGACGTCCGAGCGTTCGTCGGCGCCGTTGCGCGTGATGATCAGGCGCAGGCTTGCCGGCCCCGCCGCCAGCGCTGCGGCGGCGGCCGCATCGTCGGGGATCGCCAGCAGCACCGTGCCGTCGGGCTGGAACACCGCCGGAAATATCCCGCCCGAACCCGCCTTGCCGGCGATCTCGACCTGACATGCGTCGCCGCCAAACCGACGCCCCGAAATCCGCATGACCGCGCCGGCGAACGCCGCGGTCATCGACGGCGGCAGAGGCGTGCGCGCTTCCGTTCCGGCAAAGCCGAACCACAGCTCGTCGATCGCCGGCGGCATCGCCGCGGCTGCCTGCGGGCCCTTGTCCTCGGCCCCCCGGCGCAGGATCGGGGTGGCCGGCTGAAAGTCGGCGATCGCGTCGATCTGCACGACTTCGGCCTGCCACGCGCTCGACAGCACGTACGGGGTCTGGATCATCACCGACCACAGCCGCGACATTTCGTCGAGCGACATCACCAACGGGGAGAATTTGACGCGCGCCGGGCCGACCGCGAGATCCGAACCCGTCAGGACCGCATTTCCGGCGATGGCATCGGCGATGTCGGTCGCCAGCAGCATCGGCGTCGCGTTGATGTCGCGGATCACCGCGCCGAGCATGCGGTCGGGTTCGAAAGTGGCATCGTCGCCGTAGAAGCTCATCAGATAATGGAGCGACACCGGCGCCACGGGCCGCCGCAGCAACTGGCCCGCGCCGCTGCGCTGCGGCAGGTCCTCGTTGCGCAGCGGCGCGAACGGCAGCGCCTGGTACAGATAGATGTTGGCTTGGCGCAGGGCCGGGGCGGGGGGCTGCGGCCGGCCGAAGCGCAGCCCGGCGCCCGGCACAGCACTCTTGGCGGAGGCGTGAACGATATTGCCCAGCGCGGCCGTGACGGTGGCGATGGCGAGGTGATTGCTCATCGCGGCGACCGTCCCTTCAGATAGGCGTCGAGGCTGAGCGTCGGGCGGGTGCGCGCGTTTTCGGCGCGGCGTGGGGCGGTGCGGGCTTCCGCGGGCGCGCGCACTTCGATGCGGTGGATCACGATGTTGACGGCCGACGCGGGTGGCGGCGCGGCCTCGCGCGGGGCAGGATGCTGCCGCGCTTGCCGTGCGGAGGCGAGCGCGATCGGCGCGAGCGCTGCGATCGGTGTGGCGCGAGGGGCGAGCGGCACGATGCCTTCGGCGGCGGGCCCGGCCTTTGCCGCATCGACCGCCTGGGCGCGTTCGGCGCGAAGCCGACGCAGCGGACGCGCGACCGGCGCATCCGGCAATGCCGTGCCCGCCGCCCTCGCCGCCGCGCGCGCGCGCTCGGCCGGGGCGGCGAGCGCCGCTGTCCGCGGGCGGGCCTGCAGCGCGGCGTCATCCGGCTTCGTGTCGAAAGGCGGAGGCGCCTCAGGCTCGCTTGTCGGCGCCCGCGCCGGCCGGCTTGCCATCGGCTCTTCGGGTGCGCGATCGGCCGCCGCGCCGGGGATGGCCGCTCGCAGCGCCGTCACGGTCAAACCTACGGCGGCAGGGGGCCGAGGGTCGAGGCGGTCCGCGGTCTCGGTCATGGCCGTGCGCGCGGCTGGCGATGGCGCCGACGGCGCTCCGCGCTGCTGAACGCTATCGGGCTCCACGGGCGCCTTGTGCGGTGCGACATCGGCTGCGCTCGCTCGCGCGGTCGGCGCTGAGGGGGATGCCGGGGCCAAAGGCGACGGCGACGGTTCGGGGTCCGGCGGGGTAAGGTTGGCGAAGCGGGGCAAATGCCGTACGCGCAAGCCGGGCCGCGCCGACGGCGGTGTCACCGCGCGCGCGGCCTGCCAGCCAAGATAATCTTTCATGGCTGCACCCCGGGCGGGTAGGTGGCGCGCGCGATATAGGCGGCACGCCGCGCCGGCGTGAGCGCCAGCGCGTCGCGCTCGCTCCAGCCATAGGCGCTCGCCAGCACATGCACATCGTCGAGCATCGCCTCGGCCCAGTGGTCGAGTTCGCTCCACAAGTGGCCGACGATGTCGAATGGCAGCACGGCCCGTGCCCCGCAAGCCGGGCAGCCGGTGCCGATCAGCACTTCGGCCTGCGGATCGATCTCCGCCAGTGCCGCAGCGATGGCAAGGCACGTATCCGGCGCCACGCTCGCCGACGGTTCGTCGACACAGCAGCGATCGAGCAGCGCCGCCTGCGCATCGGCGACCGACCCCAGCGCTTCGATCGCGAGCAGGTCGCGGCTGGTCGGCACGCGCACGCGCCACGTCCCGTCCCGCGCCGCGACGTCGACGACAGCGTGTGGACCCGCTGCCGGTGCGCGGATGTCCGCCGCCTCGAAGCCGAGCTCGATCGTCGCGCCACAGGCGTCGCACTCGGCGAGGCATTCGAACCGCGACCCGAACCACGCCTGCCGCAGGTCGATCAGGCGCGCATCGCGGGCGCCCACCGGCAGGTCGAGCGCACTATCCGGCGCACCGTCGCGTCCCGCGCCGACATCCGACCACAAGCCCGCGAGCAGCAAGCCGCGCCGCGTCGCCGAGCTGGCGCAACCGGCATCCCGGACGTCGAGAATCGCCGACGGATCAAGAACGGGAGCGAATCGCGACATGGCTTCACACAGGTTCGGTGAAGGACGGCTCGCTCGGCTCGGTCACCTGATCGTCGCGTTCCCAGCCCTCGATCTCGAGCTTGAGATGCTGGATCAGCATGGCATTGGCATTGGCGTCGAGGTCGGCCATCGCCTGGAACTCGGAAACCCAGGCGCGGAACACCTTGTAGGCGATCGCGAGTTGCCCGGCCTCGTTATAGACTTCGATGATCAAGTCCTTGCGAAAATCCTTGAGCGAGACTTCCGCGCCCAGCCCCGAACCGAAGTTCCACACCTTGTTCGCCCACTGCTCGAAGTCCTTGTCGTGGGTGACCCCGCGTTCGAGCGTGACCGCCTCGAACTCGGTGCGGCCCGGAGACTTGCGGCTGCTGCTCGGATCGCCGCCCTCGCGATGCTTGACGACCTCGGTGGTGCGCTTGAGCGCGCTGACCTTGCTGATCCCGGCGACGTACCGATTGTCCCACTTCAAGCGGAACTTGAAGTTCTTGTAGGGATCGAACCGGGTGGCGTTGACTGTGAACTGTGGCACGTCGTCCTCCCTCAGGCCTCGCCCTGCGCGATCATTTGCTGCAGGCGAATGATGACGAATTCGGCGGGCTTGAGCGGCGCGAACCCGACCACGATGTTGACGATACCGAGTTCGATGTCGGCCTGGGTCGTCGTTTCCCCGTCACATTTGACGAAGTAGGCGTCACGCGCGGACGAACCCTGGAAGGCGCCCTGGCGGAACAGGCGCTGCAGGAAGGCGCCGACGTTCATCCGCACTTGCGCCCACAGCGATTCGTCGTTGGGCTCGAACACCACCCATTGCGTCCCGCGGTAGAGGCTCTCCTCGATGAACAGCGCGGTGCGCCGCACCGGGATGTATTTCCACTGGCTCGTGAGACGGTCGTCGCCCACACGGGTGCGCGTGCCCCACGCCACCCGTCCCGCCGCCGGAATCGCCCGCAGGCAGTTGACGCCGAGCTGGTTGAGCCGCCCGTTTTCGAGGTCGGTCATCGGTACACTGAGCGCTGGCACGCCGTTGAGCGTTGCCTCGATCCCGGCCGGTGCCTTCCACACCCCTCGAGCGGCATCGGTGCGGGCGTAAAGACCGGCGATGGCGCCGCACGGGGCGAAATCCTCGATCTGGCCGTCGCGCAGCGGATTGGGCTGCCGCAGCCGCGGGAAATAGATGGCCGCGTTCTCGCTCGGATCGCCGACATCGGCGTCGATTCCCGCGATGGCGTCCGGCACCTTCGCCCACGCGGCCGGCGGATCGAGCAACAGCAGGGCGCGGCGTTGCTTGGCATAGGCAATCGCCGCGGCAATCAGGGTGGTGTCGATGTCCTCGCCGTCGAGCCCGAACGGCGGCAGGCAGAGCAGGTTGAACAAGTCGGCGCTTTCGAGCGCGTAAAGGCCCTGTTTGTTGGCGGCGCCGTTGGCCGGCAGATAGTCCGCCGAGATCAGTGCGGCACCGTCGTTGCCAAGCGTGCCGACCTTGGTGGAGCTGGCGTCGTCCCATTCGCTCTTGCCGGCGGCGGGGTCGGCGCTCGCGGCCGGGATCGCGCCAGGGGCGGGCGGCAGGGCACCGGTGACGACCGCCAGCGCCGACCCATGCTCAAGCACTTTGTCGACTCGGCGCGGATGGTCGGGCTTGATCGCGACGTTGCGGAACACTTCGGTGGCGCCAGTGCCATCGTCATGGAGATAGAGGTTGAAGAGCTGGGCGGCATCGTCGCCGAGCACTTTGTGGTCGATGCGCGCGCGCAACTTGTTGCCCCAGCCGCCGGGCGAAGCGGCGGCCAGCGTCAGCCCGCCGATCGTCAGCGCGGCGGTGGTGACGGCCGCGCTGTCATACTCGGCATCCTTGGCGGCGGCGGCGGCGGCGACCGCGGCGGGGTTGGCGGCGCCGGCGACCGCAGCGGCGGCGGCGTCTGCAACAGCCTGTCCGGCGGGCTTCTGGTCGGCCGGGAGTGCGCCCGCAGCGGCGGTCGCGGCGGCGGCGACTGCAGCCGGATCGGCAGCGCCGGCGACTGCGGCCGCCGCGGCCTGGCTCACCGCGTCGGCACCGGTCTTGGCGGCGGCGAGCGCGGACTCGGCCGGCCCGAACAGGCGCACAATGATGGCTTGGCCGCCGCCGTTGAGGAAGAAATCACGGACGGCATAGCTCATCGGCGATGCGAGCCAGAGCCCGCCGAAGGTCCGCTCGAATTCGCCGAGGCTATTGACCATGATCGGCATCCCGACCGGACCGCGCAAGGCGCGGCCGACGAACGCGGCGATCGAGGTGGCCACGCCGGAAATGGCGTGAGTCGAACTTGGTGCCTCTTCGATGTAGACGCCCGGATAACTGACAGTTGTCGCCATCACTCTCTCCTGTGACCCGGGCCGGACGTCGGGGCGAGACAAGCGTGCGACGTTTGGGTCGGCGGCAATGCAGACCAAGGTCGCAAACGGATCGCAAACAGACGGAGGCACGATCTAGCCGAACAAGAAAACCGCAGATGTCGTAAAACAGCCGATGATTGAGGTGCTGTTATTACGGGAATAGCCAGCGAACACGGCTAGAATATGAAGCTGATTCTGTCGTAGTATGTCGTTCGCTACTTGCGACGGCATCATGACAAACTCTTCAATAAACTGAACTTTAAATGGCACTCAGGCCACGTGGAGTCAACTGACAATTTAGGTTTACGTGGATGTCAGATGGAGTTTAGTCAAGGCTTTGTAATATAAGAGTATCACAGTTCATTGCATAACATTGATTAGTAAATGCAATTTACTCTTTATATAGGCTCACGGGTTGATGACAGCGAGTAGATGGCTGCGCGGCGATGACGGAGAATAAGCCGTCGGCGATCGATCATATGGAGTATCGAAGCGGCACCAGTGCTTGCGGCGGCCAGATGGTATCTCGATGCGGCTGCGGGTTGGGGAGCGGCGTTTGTCTTATTTAATGCACACGTTCCGGGATTTTGGTCTGGAAGGGCAGGCCATCCTGCGTTTTGCCTGAAGTGGGGCGATCGCACCCGTCAGCGTCGTCACCGCAATTGGCACCCGATCGCTTGTCGGCTCGTGCATGCTTGCCGTCCCGATCGTGATCGCAGGCGCATGGCGCGCGCCACAGTGGGCCGCGGCGATGCCGGACTACCACCCCCGACTCGGGGTATCCCTATCAAGCGTGCGCTCGGGCAAAGGCGTTGGGCGCGGGGTACCGACCTTGTTGGCATCGCGGTCCTACGACTCACCGATCCAGCGCAGAAATCAGTCCACAAGGATGGTCTAGGAGATTCAGCCTGGTCCGAAGCATGCGACCGCGGCGGCAGGCTCGAAGTTTTCTGGATCAATGGGTTACGAGCCGAACCTCGAGGGTTCGAAATGGTGCCGGCTGCAGGAATCGAACCCGCGACATCCAGTTTACAAAACTGGCGCTCTACCAACTGAGCTAAGCCGGCACGGTAACCCCCAATGCGTCAGCTGATGCCGAAGGTCCAGCCCTCGGTGCGCGCAATTTCGCGGGTCAGCGCGGGCGGGTGCCACAAATCGGCGCGCGTGGCGTTGGCGCGGAGCCAGGCGGCGGTGAGGATCGCATCGGTGGCATGGTCGCTATAGCGCGCGAGCGGCGCGTGCGGGCGGCTGCCGAGCGCGGCGAGCGCGGCGTCCAGCGCGGCCGCGTCGCGCAGCTTGCTCAGGCCCTTGCGCAAGCCAGCCGCGCGCGCGGCGATCGTCGTGTAGATCTCGACGACGCACGCGCCGCGCGGCGGCGCCGGGTCGATCGGCCAGACGGGCAAAGCGGGGCCGAGATGGTGGAGAAGCCGCATCCCGGCAAAGCTCGCCTTGGCGACCTGCGCCGCGCCGATCGCGTCATAGACGGTCGACGGCTTGCCGAACCCGGCGGCGTTGTGCCGCGCTTCGCAGCGGCGGAAGTGGAGGAAATCGGCCTTCGTCCCGTCGGCCGCGCCGAGATAGAAATGCGTGCCGCGGCGCGATTCGAGAAACGACGCTGCGCCGAGATCGGCATCGGGAGCGTGTGCGTCGACATAGCCCCAGAAGGCGCGCGCGGTCGTCGGCGTGTCCTCGCCCGGGAGATACGCGCCACGCAGCACGAATGGCGGGGCGAAGCTGAAGTCGAAGCCGACCAGCAACGGGGCATCGCCTTGTGTACGAAGCCAATGGAGCGTCTCGGCTCGCGACCAGGCGCCACGCGGCGGCGGCACGAGCGCCGGCGCTTCGCTCCCGATCTCGCAGAGCGCCACGGCGATCCCGGGGTGGCGCGCGCCCTTCGCGCCCGACCAGTCGATCGCGGCGAAGCGGGTGAAATGGGTGGGGGTCACGCCGGTTTGCGCGACCTGGCGGGTTTGCGCGCCGCGGCTTGATCACGCGCGCGCACGACCATCGCCTGCACGCGGGCCGGATCGTCGCTGGCATAGCGGACGAGTACGGCCGGCCAGCCTTCGTAATGCGGCGTCTGCCAGAAGGTGGCGGGATCGGTTTCGAGCAGCATCGCCTTGGTATCCGAGTCGATCGTCAGTACGAACGAATCCGCCGTTCTGCCGAGCGACACGAACGCGCGGCCGTTCGAGGCGACCTTGACCGCCGGGCCGCCATAATAAGGCGCGGCGATCGTGTCGGGTAGGCTCAGCGCGAAGGCGGCGAGCGCGTCCCAGTCCTTCATCGGTCCCCCTTGAGGCTCGCCCACCATGCCATCCGCTCGGCGATGCGCTTTTCCACGCCGCGATCGGTCGGCACGTAGAAGGTCTGCGGCGCCATTTCGGCGGGCCAATAGTTCGCGCCCGAAAAGCCGTCGGCGCTGTCGTGATCATAGGCATAGCCCTTGCCGTAGCCGATCTCCTTCATCAGCTTGGTCGGCGCGTTGAGGATGTTCTCGGGCGGCATCAGCGATCCGGTCTCGCGCGCCGAGGCCCAGGCGGCCTTCTGCGCCTTGTACGCGGCGTTCGATTTGGGGGCCGTCGCGAGATACAGGCACGCCTGCGCGATCGCGAGCTCGCCCTCGGGGCTGCCGAGGAAATCATAGGCGTCCTTGGCGGCGAGGCACTGCGTCAGCGCGTTCGGGTCGGCGAGGCCGATATCCTCCACCGCCATGCGCACCATCCGCCGCAGCAGGTACAGCGGTTCCTCGCCCGCGGTGAGCATCCGCGCGAGATAATAGAGCGCCGCCTGCGGGTCGGATCCGCGCACGGCTTTGTGGAGCGCGGAGATGAGGTTGTAATGCCCCTCGCGATCCTTGTCGTAGACCGCGACGCGGCGCTGCAGGAAGGCGGAGAGGCCCGCCGGGTCGAGCGGCTCGGGCAGGTTCACCGCGAACAGCGTCTCGGCCTGGTTGAGCAGGAAGCGGCCGTCGCCGTCGGCGCTGGCGATCATCGCGTCGCGCGCTGGCGGGGTGAGGGGGAGGGGCTGCTCCTCGATCTGCTCGGCGCGGTCGAGCAATTTGCCGAGCGCGGCGTGGTCGAGCCGGTGGAGGATCAGCACCTGTGCGCGGCTGAGCACCGCGGCGTTGAGCTCGAACGACGGGTTCTCGGTCGTCGCGCCGACCAGCGTGACGGTGCCGTCCTCGACATAGGGCAGGAAGCCGTCCTGCTGCGCGCGATTGAAGCGGTGGATCTCGTCGACGAACAGCAAGGTGCGCTTGCCGATCCGGGCATGGTCGCGCGCCTCGGCGAACGCCTTTTTCAGATCGGCGACGCCCGAGAACACCGCCGAGATCGCGACGAAGCGAAGGCCCACCGCATCGGCGAGCAGGCGCGCGATCGTCGTCTTGCCGGTGCCGGGCGGGCCCCACAGGATCATCGAGGACAGGCGCCCGGCGGCGACCATCCGCCCGATCGCGCCTTCGGGACCGGTGATATGCTCCTGGCCGACGACTTCGCCGAGCGTGGTCGGGCGGAGCCGATCGGCGAGCGGGGCGGTCGCGCTCACCGCCTCGGCGGCGGGCGGATCGAAAGCGGCAAAGAGATCGGGCATGCGCTGAAGATAGGGTGCGCGGAGCGGAAGTCACGCGTCGCCCCGGCAGAGGCCGGGGCCGCTGCGTTTTGGAGCGCTGTTAGCGCAAGGGCAGCGAGCGGCCCCGGCCTGCGCCGGGGCGACGAAATTCTTTCCAAGATATATCTTGAACGTTCTGATCAAAGATATATCTTAGCGCTATCGAATCTCAGAAAGGAACGATATGTTTGGAATGCATAAACGCGCTGGCCACCGCATGGGTGGCCATCCTCACATGGCCATGCACGGCGGTTTCGGCGGCGGGCGCGGTTACGGTCGTGGCGAAGGCGAGGGCCGCGGGGCCCCGCGCGGACGGCGGATGTTCGACGGCGGCGAGCTGCGGCTCGTCCTGCTCAAGCTGATCGCCGACGAGCCGCGCCACGGCTACGACCTGATCCGCTCGATCGAGGAGCTGACGGGGGGCGCCTATGCGCCGAGCCCGGGGGTGGTCTATCCCACGCTCACGCTGCTCGACGAAATGGAGCTGATCGAGGCGCGCGAGGCCGAGGGCGCCAAGAAGCGCTTCGCGATCACCGCCGCAGGGACGGCGCATCTCGCCGAGAATGCCGAACTGGTCGAGGCGCTGTTCGCCCGGCTGGCCGAGGTCGGCGCCGAGCGCGCACGCACCGACAGCGCGTCGGTGCGCCGCGCGATGGGCAACCTCAAGGAAGTGCTGATGCACAAGCTGCGCGCCGAGGAGGTGGAAAAGGAAACGCTCCACCAGCTCGTCGCGCTGATCGACGAAGCCGCGCAGAAGATCGAGCGGCTGTAATGACGCGGCTCCAGCTCCTGCGCCGACGCCTGGCGATCGCCGACGGAGCCGGAGCCCCCATCGGGAGACTTACGATGAGCCATACCGCAACCGCCCGCGTCCCCACCGCGAGCGCCAGCAAATACCTCCAGCAGACGTGCAAGCATTGGGAGCACAATCTCGCGGTGATCTTCACCCCCGAACACGGGACGATCGTCTTTCCCAAGGACGCGCGCGGCGCCGATCATCCCGGCGACGCGACCGTCACCTTCGATGCGCATGCCGATACGCTCGAGGTGCGGATCGACGCCACGTCGGAGGCGCAGCTCGATGGGCTGAAGGGCGCGGTTTCGCGCCACGTCGACCGCTTCGCGTTTCGCGAGGCGCCGTTGGTGTACGACTGGCGCTGATTGCGGCGATCCCCAGAGGGTAGTGGATGGAGGGAGGCCTGTATCGCCTCCCTCTTTTCGTCTCCGGATAAGTAGCCGCAAGCGACCCTGCGAGGTCGTAGACTCTTAAGGCGGTCATTCCGCTTACGACCAAGTGCCGCCAGTCTGGAACGGTGCGAACCTTCCTCGTTACCGGCAACGGTTGCCAATTTCGGAGCGCAGGCTTGTGGGTGCACCAGTTCCAATTCTGAAGGACGAAGAGCAGGAGCATCCTGTTCCGTCATTATGGAGGAGTAAGCTTGGGACATCGCGGAGGCGCTCAAAGATGGCAACTTCAACCTACTTGGCCTCGCCGATGTCGATCAGCTGAACGATACCACGGCGGCTGGAATTGCCCAAAATATCAATGACTATGGCTGCACACTGACCTCGCTCCCGGACGCGAGTTGGGAAACCTCCGTCTGCCAGTGGCAACTCGAATATTGGGAAGTGCTGGTAGACTTATTCACCGTCGAGGAGGGATGTAGTGACCTGGTCTTGCATGTTCGCGTTTTCGAGCGAGCTGGCGGTTTCGATTTCAAAGTGCACTTTGTTTATGTGCCATAGCGCGGGTCAACGTCGCATTTGACAATGACCGGTTTCCACCAAACTCAGACATTGTCTAGGCCGTCGCCCCGGCGGAGGCCGGGGCCTCTGGAGGGCTTGGCGGGCGGCCGGACACACATGGGGAGGTCCCGGCCTTCGCCGGGGCGACGGTTATGCGTTAGGCCCGCTTCCCAGCACTTTTCGCCGTTTAGCCCATGCGTCAGTAGAGAGCATTTTATGGGGCTGCGGCCTAGGCGGCTTGCGCAACACTGGTCGGCAGCGTCCCGTTACGCCGCTCGAGCACCTTCAGATAGGTGTCGAGCACCACTTGGTTGATCCGCTCCCATTGATAGGTCGCCGCGGCGGCATGGCCCGCCGCGCCGGCGCTCTTGCGGAACGCATCGTCCTCGCAGAAGCGCTGCAGCGCGTCGGCATAGCCCTCGATATCGGTCGGCGGGACGATCAGCCCGGTCTCGCCATCGGCGATCAGCCCGACCGCGCCCGAGGCGCGCGCCGCGACCACGGGGACGCCCGCCGCCATCGCTTCCAGCGTGACATTGCCGAAGGTTTCGGTCAGGCTCGGGTTGAAGAACACGTCCATCGAGGCGACCGCGCGGCCGAGATCGTCGCCGGTCAGATAACCCGCGAACACCGCATTGGGCGCCTGCTGCGCGAACCAGTCGCGCGCCGGGCCTTCGCCGACGACGAAGGTGCGATACTTGACGCCGCGCTGGTCGAGCACGCGCAGCGCCTGCGCGAACACGTCGAGCCCCTTTTCCTTGACCAGGCGCCCGAGGAACCCGACCGCGATCTCGTCATCGCCGATGCCCAGGCTGCGCCGCCACGCGAGATCGCGCCGCGCGGGGTTGAAGCGATCGTGATTGACCCCGCGCGACCAGCGCGTGACCGGCGTCGGCACGCCCCATTCGTGGAGGATCTCGCCCATCATCTGGCTCGGCGCGAGCACTTCGTCGACGCGGCTGTAGAAGCGCGTCTGCGCGCGGATCATGATGGGGACGAGGAACCCGAGCCCGTAATAGCTCATATAGGTCTCGAACCGCGTATGATACGACGCGACGCAGGCGATGTTATGCTTCTCGGCATAGTCGAGCGCCTTGTGGCCGAGCCGGTCGGGCGCCGAGAGATGGATCAGATTGGGCTTGAACGCCGCAAGATCACGCCGCACGCGATTGCCCATGCCGCGCGTGAGCTTGTATTCGCCGCGCAGCGGAATCTTGATCGACGGCGCGCTGACCAGGTCGCCGGTCGGCGGAAAGGCCGGCGTGCGGCTGGTCGGCGCGTAGATGCGCACCTTGACGCCGCGGCTCAGCAAATGCCCGACGAGCAAGTTGAGCGTCTGGTTCGCACCATCGCGCGTGTAGTTGTAGTTGCCGCTGAACAGCGCCACGCGGAGATCGGAAGCTTGCATCGGATGGCGCCATAGCGAAGCGCGGGGCTCGTGACTATCTCCCGCGGACTATCCCGTAGCGCTTGGAGCCGTACATGACCGATCTGTCCGCTTTTCCGATCACCAAGCGCTGGCCTGCTCAGGATCCCGAGCTGTTGCAGCTCTACTCGCTGCCGACTCCGAACGGCGTCAAGGTGTCGATCATGCTCGAGGAGACCGGGCTACCCTACGAGGCCCATCTTATCGACTTCGCCAAGGACGATCAGAAAAGTCCCGAATTCGAATCGCTCAATCCCAACGGCAAGATCCCCGCGATCCTCGATCCGCACGGCCCTGGGGACACGCCGCTCGCGCTGTTCGAGTCGGGCGCGATCCTGCTCTATCTCGCCGAGAAGACCGGGCAGTTCCTGCCGCGCGATCCGGTCGCTCGGCTGCAGGCGATCCAGTGGGTGATGTTCCAGATGGGCGGGGTCGGGCCGATGTTCGGCCAGGTCGGCTTCTTCGTCAAATTCGCCGGCAAGGATTTCGAGGACAAGCGCCCGCGCGATCGCTACGTCGCCGAGGCAACGCGGTTGCTCGGCGTGATGGACAGCGCACTCGCGGGCAAGCGCTGGTTCCTCGGCGAGGACTATACGATCGCCGACATAGCGATGCTCGGCTGGGTCAACGGGCTCGTCAATTTCTACGGCGCGGGCGATCTGGTCGGTTTCGATCGCTTCGCCAACGTCAAAGCGTGGCTCGCGCGTGGGCTCGAGCGGCCCGCGGTCCAGCGCGGACTGCACATCCCGGCGCGGGGATAGCGTTTACGCGGCGGCGTGGACTTGCGCGAAGCCTTCGAAATAGCCGCGCACGCTCGGGTCGGTGATCGGCGCGAGCAGGCTTGCGACGGTCTCGGGCAGCGTCGCGCCGCCGCCGCTTTCGCCGTCCAATCGGGCATAGCCCATCGACCAGTGCCCAAAGCTCGCCTCGGCGATCGCGGTGCGCGACAGGATGACGACGGCGTGATGGCGCTTGTCCTGTTTGATTCGCTCGAACACGGTGTCGATCGCCGCGTCCGGCCCTTCCAGGACCTGCAGGAAACGCCGGCCGCCGGCGACCAGCAAGCCCGTGACGCCGACCGCGGCGTTGTTTCGGCGCGAGATCCGCAGGATTCCCTCGAGTTCGTCGGCGGTGAAGGGGGTGCGGGTGCTGCTGATATAGATGAGGCGGCGCATAAGGGGGCTCCGGGGGGACAGGCCTTCTTCCCGCGAAAGTGCGAATGCCCGGTTAATATTGCTGAGTGATTGATTTCGATCATCAAATTGAAGGGCGGACGCGCCATGGCGTGCTAGGCCCTGCGTTTATCTGTTCCCCTCTCGTTCCAAATTGACTATGGCGGAGACATGGCCAAACTTCAAAAACGCTATGTCTGTCAGGCGTGCGGATCGGTGTCGCACCGCTGGCAGGGGCAATGTGCCGATTGCGCCGAATGGAACACGCTGGTCGAGGAGGTCGCCGCGACGGTGACGCCGTTCCAGGCGAAGCATAACCTCCAGGGCGGCGGCCGCACGATGACGCTGGTCGGGCTCGATGCCGAGATCGCGCTTCCCGAGCGGATGGCGTCGGGGATCGCCGAGCTCGACCGCGCGCTCGGCGGCGGGTTCGTCGAGGGGTCGGCGACGCTGATCGGCGGCGATCCGGGGATCGGCAAATCGACGCTGCTGCTCCAGGCGGCGGCGAAGATGGCGCTGGCGGGCCTGCGCGTCGCCTATGTCTCGGGCGAGGAGGCGGCCGATCAGGTCCGGTTGCGCGCGCGGCGGCTGGGGCTGGGCCATGCGCCGGTGCAGCTCGCCGCGGCGACCTCGACGCGCGATATTTTGACGACATTGGGGCAGGGGCAGCCGCCGGCGCTGCTGGTGATCGATTCGATCCAGACGATGCACAGCGACCTGATCGAAGGCGCGCCGGGCACCGTCAGCCAGGTGCGCGCCTCGGCGCAGGAGCTGATCCGCTTCGCCAAGGAGCGCGGCACTGCGGTGGTGCTGGTCGGCCATGTCACCAAGGACGGCAGCATCGCGGGGCCGCGCGTGCTCGAGCATATGGTCGACACCGTGCTCAGCTTCGAGGGCGAGCGCAGCCACCAATATCGCATCCTGCGCGCGATCAAGAACCGCTTCGGCGGGACCGACGAGATCGGCGTGTTCGCGATGGTCGCCGAAGGGCTGACCGAGGTCGGCAATCCTTCGGCCTTGTTCCTGACGCAGCGCGACGAGGGCGTGACTGGGACGACGGTGTTCCCCGCACTCGAGGGGACGCGGCCGGTGCTGGTCGAGATCCAGGCGCTCGTCGTCCGGCTGGCAAGCGGCGCGACGCCGCGGCGCGCGGTGGTCGGCTGGGACAGCGGGCGGCTCGCGATGGTGCTCGCGGTGCTCGAGGCGCGCTGCGGGCTCAGTTTCTCGACGAGCGAAGTCTATCTCAACATCGCGGGCGGGTATCGCGTGCAGGATCCGGCGGCCGATCTGGCGGTTGCGGCGGCGCTGATTTCGGCCTTGTCCGAGCGGCCCGTTCCTGCCGATGCGGTGGTGTTCGGCGAGCTCGCGCTGTCGGGCGAGGTCCGCCCGGTGGCGCATGGCGCGCTGCGGTTGAAGGAGGCGGGCAAGCTCGGCTTCGAGCGCGCCTTGCTGCCAGCCGCGGTGCAGGACGACAAGAGCGGGTTGAAGCTGACCGGCTTTCGCACGCTCGGCAGTTTCGTCGAGCATATGCTCGGGCGGTAGCCCCTCTCGACTACCCCAGCGCGCGCGGATAAGGCGCGAGGATGCATCTCACCGCGCTCGATATCCTCGTCCTGCTCGCCATCGGCGGGGCCGCCACTTTGGGGCTGGTGCGCGGCTTCGTCACCGAAGTGCTGTCGCTGTTCGCCTGGGTGGCGATCGTCTTTGCGGTCAAGCTGTTCCATGTCCCGCTGACGCACGCGCTGACCGGCATGGTCGGCACGACGACGGGCGCGGCGGTGCTCGCCTTCGCGATCCTCGCGGGTGTGACCTATTTCGGCGGCCGGATGGTGGCGAACGCGATCGGCGCGCGGACGCGCGATTCGATCCTCGGCCCGGTCGACCGCGCGCTCGGCTTCGGCTTCGGCGCGTTGAAGGGGCTGATCCTGGCGAGCCTCGCCTTCCTGCTCGTCGTGCTGATGACCGACACCGTGAGCGGCGGCCCGACGCACCGCCCCGAATGGCTGACCCAGGCCAAGGTCTATCCGCTGCTCAACACGACCAGCGCGAGCATCGCCGACTTCGTCGACCGCCGCCGCAAGGGCGAGCCGGTGTTCGGTCATGTCTATGCGCCCGCCGAACGCGATAGCGACCCGGACAACGCGTCCGAGTGAGCGCGGCGGGGTGACGCGCGCGGCCGCCTTGCCTACATAGGCGCAATGACCGCGCCGCTCTACACCACCGAAATTCTCCGCCTCTCGGCCACGATCCCGCATCACCAGCGGCTCAGCGACCCGATGGGCTCGGCGGAGAAGCGCTCGCCGATCTGCGGCAGCCGTGTCACGGTCGACGTCACCATCGGCCCCGACGGGCGCGTCGCCGAGCTCGGCATGCTGGTGCGGGCCTGTGCGCTCGGCCAGGCGTCGGCGTCGCTGATGGGCGCCGAGGCGATCGGCAAGACTCCGGCAGACCTCGCCGCGGCGCGCGATTCGCTCGCGGCGTGGCTGGCGGATGACGGCCCGCTTCCGAGCTGGCCGGGGCTCGACCTGTTCACCCCGGCCTTGCCGCACAGCGCCCGCCACGCCTCGATCCGGCTCGCCTTCGAGGCGGCTGCCGAAGCCGCCGAAGCCGCCGCCGCGAAGGCGCCGGCGTGACCGAGTCGCTGCTGCTCGACGGGGTCTTCCTCGGCGGCTTCGCGCTCGTCTTCGTCCTGATCTTCCGGCGCTTCGGGCTCGGTGCGACGCTCGGCTATCTCGTCGCGGGCGCGGTGGTGGGCCCGCAGGTGCTTCATCTCGTCGGTGATGCCGAATCGAAGATGGGCATTGCCGAACTCGGCATCACGCTGCTGCTGTTCATCGTCGGGCTCGAACTCAACCCGACGCGGCTGTGGGCGCTCAAGAAGGAAATTTTCGGGCTTGGCCTGCTCCAGGTCGGGCTGTGCGGGATCGCGGTGACCGGGGTCGTCTGGTTGGCGAGCCACGCCGGATCGCCGCAGCATTTCTCCTGGGCCGCAGCACTCGTGCTCGGCCTGCCGCTGGCGCTGTCGTCGACCGCGCAGGTCTTGCCGATGCTGCAATCGGCGGGGCGGCTGCGCACGCCGTTCGGCGAGCGCGCCTTCTCGATCCTGCTGTTCCAGGATCTGTCGATCGTGCCCTTGATCACGCTCGTCACGATCCTGTCGCGCAATCCGGCCGATGCTGGCGGACCGCCGGGGTGGCTGCTGTTCCTCTACACCGTCGCCGCGGTGGCGGGACTGGTCGCCTCCGGGCGTTTCCTGCTGCGGCCGCTGTTCCGCATCATCGGCAATCTCGGCGAGCGCGAGATGTTCGTTTTCGCCGCTTTGTTCACGGTGATCGGCGCGGCGGCGATCATGGAATCGCTCGGCCTGTCGACCGCGCTCGGCGCGTTCGTCGCGGGCGTGATGCTCGCCGACAGCCCGTATCGGCATGAGCTCGAGGCCGATGTCGAGCCGTTCCGCTCGATCCTGCTCGGGCTGTTCTTCCTCGCGGTCGGCATGATGCTCGACCTCCACGCGATCGCCGAGCGGCCGTTCTTCGTGATCGGCATGGCGCTCGCGCTGATCGCGACCAAGGCGCTGATCATCTTCGGCATCGGCATATTGTTCAAGATGAAGTGGCGCGCGGCGCTCGCGCTCGGGCTGCTGCTCAGCCAGGGCGGCGAGTTCGGCTTCGTGCTGTTCGCGCAGGCGCAGCACGCCTTCCTGATCGCACCCGAGGCGGCGAGCCTGTTCGGCGCGATCGTCACGCTGTCGATGGCGACGACGCCGTTCCTGATGATGATCACGCAGCGCATCCGCGAGGAGCCGATCATCGCCGGCGAGCGCGACGGACCCAAGGCCGACGGCGCCAATGCGCTGATCGTCGGCTATGGGCGCTTCGGCCAGACCGTCGCGCAGATGCTGATCGCGCAAGGGGTGCCCGTCACGCTGATCGACACCGACATCGAGATGATCGACGTCGCCAGCGAGTTCGGCGCCAAGGTCTATTACGGCGACGGGACGCGGATGGACCTGCTGCGACAGGCGGGGGCGGGCGAGGCCGAGCTCATCATGTTCTGCATGGACGGCGACCAGATCTCGGCCGATCTGGTGACCGGCGTGAAGGAGGCCTTCCCGCACGCCTCGATCTATGTCCGCGCCTATGATCGCCGCGCGGTGATCAAGCTCAAGGGCGCGCCGCTCGACGGAGTGGTGCGCGAAGTGCTCGAATCGGCGGTGAAGATGGGACGGATGGCGCTCAAGAGCATCGGCGTTGACGAGGCCGAGATCGACCGCACCGAGGACACCTATCGCCGCAAGGACAAGGAGCGGCTGCGCGCGCAGGTCGCGGCGGGCGACATCCGCGCCGCGCGCGACACGATCATCACGCAGGACCAGCGCGCGGTGCCGGAGGATGAAGCGTCGGTGGAGGGACCGCGATGAACTGGATCGCACTGCTGGCGGCGCTGTCGGGCGCGTTGGCGATCGGCGCGGGGGCGTTCGGCGCGCATGGCGCGGGCAAGGAGGCGGCCGAATGGCTCAAGACCGGCGCGCACTACCAGTTGATCCACGCGGTCGCGGCACTGGTCACGCTGCGGATGGAGGCGCGTGGATCAGCGTGGCTGTTCCTCGCCGGGAGCGCGATCTTCGCAGGGTCGCTCTATTTGATGGCGCTCGGCGCGCCGCGCTGGTTCGGCGCGATCACGCCGATCGGCGGGGCGCTGCTGATCGCCGGCTGGCTGTGGCTGGCGTGGGCGGCGCGGGGCTGAGCGCGCCGCGCGAGGCGACGATCGGTTGACTCGATTGACCCCTGGACGTGCGATCGAACGCGGCGACCGTTTCCGTTTTTGTGCCAATGCCGGATCCCATCGAGTCGGCGATGTCAAAGAGCGTCGAGACGTTATCATGGGGGGAGGTGTGTAGGACAGCGCAGTGTCGTGGCGGGGATGCGCGGCGGCCGAGCAGCCAGGGCTCATCCTCGGTTGTCCGGCCCGCCGAGACGGGCGCCGTGTCCGCCGATGCCGATCAGTCGCCAGGGCCGGGCGAAGCGATGCTGGCCAGCAGGACCGGGATCGCGCGAAACCCGCGATCCGTCAGGCGATAGCTCAGGGCCGACGGGGATGCTCCGTCAAGCAGCGGCAAATGCGTTTCGGACATCCAGCCATGATCGCTCAGGCATTGCCAGAAATGCGCGTTCGCGCTCTCGGGCGGTGTGACAGCGACGCCGGTGTCCTCCTCGAGAAGCGCGTACAGGATAGTGCGATCGCCGGCGGAAAGCGCGTGGTAAAGGCGAACGAGCCGCGCGTCGCCCGCAATCGTCTCAAGGGTTTCCGCGTATACGCTCATTGCGACGCCTCAAGGTAATCCTGGATCCACGCGATATGCCGGGTCTGGATCGCGACGCTAGTGCGAAAGCCGCTGCGTGGCTGTGGCCTGGGTTCGAAATCCTCCGGGCAATCGCTGAAACCGATATGTTCGGCCTGTCGCAGGGTATCGAGCGCATCTGCCCACCCGAGCTTGGAGATCAAATCGAGGCGGAACCCCTCGACGACGATGAACCCCGGCACATCCTTGTCCTTCGCCCACCAGACGATGGCGCGCCTGCCCCTTGGGCGGAGCCATTCGGCGAGTCTGGGAACAAGCAGGAGACTATGACTGGGGGCCCTCGCCCAGCGACGTTCCTCCGGGGAACAGTCTGTCAGCATTTCGAAGGAACGCGCATGTTCCATGCCCGCGTGGAAAGGGCAGTGGCCGCCCGCCCTCCCGTCGGGGCGACGCAGCGCGAATCGGCTGACCAAGGGTTCGGCGTGGAAAGACACCATTTCGCTGTAGAGGTTGGCGAGGCCGGGTAAGCCCCTGCGCTCGAGAAAGACGACATGCCGCGCGATCAGCGCGGCCATGTCCTCGGAATAGTCACGGCGTTTCGCCAAAGCCGCGGACAGGTTGGCGACGTGTTGCATATCGAGATCGATCGACTGTTCGGGGGCGGCGACCGGGCGCTGGCCGACAGGGTGGCTACCGGTCATGTGCAGACATCGGCGATGCTCCCCAAAAGATGCGCCATGAACGCACCGCGGCGCGCGCCCGCTTGCAGACTTCGTCTTACAGCCGTCGCCGCCGGGTCGCGCGGGGCGCCATCCGCAATACCCGCGAAACCTTAACGACATCGGCGACTGCCGCGCGATCCGTCCATCGGCAAAGCGCCGTGCGCCGGACATCTGTCGCACCAGCCGCGAGCGCTGCAGTCGCTACAGTCGCAGCCTGAGCGGCGGCGTATGGCGGGTTTACGCCGGACGCCGACCTTGCGCTATCGCCATCGCTGGCCCGGCACGCCGCCAAATGCCGCCGTGCCTCACCCGCTCTTGCCGGCGCGGCGGCAACGGTCCGAGCAATAGACGACGTTGTCCCAGTCGCACTCCCATTTCTTGCGCCACGCAAAGGGTCGCTCGCAGACCGGGCAGGTCTTTTCGGGCAAATTTGCCTTGGCGATGCCTCGGGGCATTGGGGGGCCTCCTTTTCACGTCCCCGGCGGCGACCGGGCAGTGCTGCGGGATAAATAGCGACGGCGGGGCGCTCGTGCGAGGCGCTTCGCCGCTGCCTATGGACGCCGGGCGCGCTCAGGCGTCGAGGAACGTCCGGACGTCAGCCAGATCCACCGAGCTATCGAGGTATGTCGCGCCGATCCCGCGCGCGAGCAGGAAGGGGAGGGTGCCCGCGTCCATCTTCTTGTCGTGGAGCATGTGCGCGACCAGCGCGGCGCCGTCGGCCGCGATTCCGGCGGCCGCCACGCCATCGGGCAGGCCGATCGCGCGCAGATGCGCCGCGACGCGGTCGGCGTCGGCCGAGGGCGCGAGCCCGTGCGCCGCCGAATAGCCGAACGCCAGCGCCATTCCGGCGGCGACGCCTTCGCCGTGCAGCAGGCGGTCGGAAAAGCCCGCCTCGGCCTCGAGCGCATGGCCGAAGGTGTGGCCGAGGTTGAGCAAGGCGCGCTTGCCGGTCGTCTCGCGTTCGTCCTCGGCGACGATCCGCGCCTTGGCGGCGACCGAATGCGCGATCGCATAGGCGCGCGCGGCGGGGTCGCCGGCGAGCAACGCCGGCGCATTGGCCTCGCACCAGTCGAAG
The DNA here is from genome assembly GCA_943367995.1 of Bordetella parapertussis. Classification (GTDB taxonomy): domain Bacteria; phylum Pseudomonadota; class Alphaproteobacteria; order Sphingomonadales; family Sphingomonadaceae; genus Sphingomonas. Next base: position 385,377 of record CALRKL020000001.1, read on the forward strand.
AAGGCGGGATCGTCGATCAGGCCGTATTTGACAACCTCGGCATAACCCGCGCGGACGTGGCGCAGCGGCAGCGTGTCGAGCACTTGCGGGTCGATCAGCACCAGCGCGGGCTGGTGGAACGCGCCGACGAGGTTCTTGCCGGCGCGCGAATTGATCGCGGTCTTGCCGCCGACCGACGAATCGACCTGCGCGAGCAAGGTCGTCGGAATCTGCACGAAGCCGCAGCCGCGCTTGAGGATGCTGCACGCGAAGCCGACGAGATCGCCGATCACCCCGCCGCCCAAAGCGACGACATGATCGCCGCGCTCGACGCCGAGCTCGAGCAGCCGGTCGGTCAGCCGTTCGAGCATCGCCCAGCTCTTGGTGCCCTCGCCCGGCGGGAGCACGATCGCCTCGCTCTCGACGCCCGCCGCGGCGAGCGCGGCCTGCAGCGTCGCGAGATGCGGCAGTACGTTCTCGTCGGTGACGATCGCCATCCGCCGCCCGCGCGACAAGGGCTTCAACCAATCGGCCGCGCGCGCGAGCACGCCGGCTTCGATCACCACGTCGTAACTGCGCGCACCGAGCGCTACCTTGATGGTCGTCATATCTTGCCGAGCGCTTTCAGAATGGCGTTGACCGTCGCGTCGTGCGGCGCGCGGTGGCTGGAGACGCGGAGGTGCGCCGTCGCGTAGAACGGGTTGCGCACGCGCGCCAGTTCCTCGAGCACCGCGAGCGGATCGCGATTGCGCAGCAGCGGGCGGGTATCGCGGCGCGACACGCGCTCGACCAGCACCGACGGCTTGGCGTCGAGCCACACCGCGAAGCCGTTCGACAGGATCGCGGCGCGCGTCTGCGGATCGACGAACGCGCCGCCGCCGGTCGCGATCACGCGCCGCTCGCCGTCCATCAGCCGGGCGATCACGCGGCGTTCGCCGTCGCGGAAATAGGCTTCGCCGAATCGCTCGAAGATTTCGGACACCGCCATCCCGGCGGCGATCTCGATCTCGCTGTCGGCATCGACGAACGGCAGGCCGAGCCTGGTCGCAAGCCTGCGACCGACGGTCGATTTGCCGGCGCCCATCAATCCGACCAGCACGATCGGCTGGCCGTTCCAGCGGGGCGGTTCGGGCGGGGTGGGGGCGGGGCTTTGCAACATCGAAGCGAGCGCTATACAGCGCACCTGCGTCTCGGGCAAAAGCTTGGTCGTTGCCGATTTTCCGTTTGTTGCAGGTTGTGTGCCCATGCCCCGTTCGATCGTTGCTCTCATCGTCGTCGTCGTCGTGGTGATCGCGCTGCTCTTCGGCCTGTCGCGCCTGTCGCACGAAAAGCCGCTGAAGCACGTCGAGAAGGCCGTCCCGCTTGCGAATCTCCAGAAGTAAGGTCGCGCTCGCCGCCCTCGCGGCAGCTCTGGCGATCCCGGCGCTCGGCCAGGACAAGCCCGAATCGATTCTCCCGCCCGGCTTTGGCGATCCCACGCCGGCGCCGAGCGCGCCGCGTCCGCGCGTCGCGCAGCCGGTGCGGTCCGACGCGGGCGCTGCCCCGGTCGCGCCGCGCCCGGTCGCGCCGGTCCTCGCGCCGACGCTTCCCGATGCGCCCGACGCCGCGCCGACCCCGCTCGACGCGCCGACGCCGACCGCGACCCCGCCCGCCGCGACCGATTTCGGCGCCTTTGTCCGCGCCGACATGCCCGCCTATGCGCGCCGCTCGCTCGACCGGGTCGGTGTCGCCGGCCCGGCGCAGGGCGCGATGGCGCCCGATGCGTTCGGTCGGGCCGACGGGCGCTACCTCGAGACGCTGATGCGCCGGCTCGCCCCGCCGGTCGCGTCGCGCTGGGTCTCGATCGCGCTGCGGCGCGCGCTGCTCGCGCGGGTCGATACGCCGAGCGGCGTCAACGGCGCGGATTTCGCCGCCGAACGCGCCTGGCTGCTGGTGCGGATGGGCGAATCGATCGGCGCGCGTGCGATGGTGCAGGCGGTCGATACCGAGGATTATACGCCCAAGATGTTCGTCGCGACGATGCAGGCGGCGCTCGCGGCGGGCGACCCGGCCGCGCTGTGTCCGGCGGTCGAGGCGGGCGCGAATCTCGGCGCCGAACGCGGCTGGATGCTGGCGCGCATGATGTGCGCCGGGCTGTCGGGGATGCCCGCCAAGGTGCAACCGTTGCTCGCGCAGGCGCGCCGCTCGCGGCTGGCGGGCGGTGTCGACCTGTTGCTCGCGCAGAAGGTCGCGGGCGCCGGGCAGAGCGGACGCCAGGCGGTGACGATCGAGTGGGACGACGTCTCGCAGCTGACCGCGTGGCGCTTTGGGCTGGCAATGGCTTCGGGGGTCGAGATCCCCACGACGCTGCTCGCGACGGGAACGCCTGCGGTCGATGGCTGGCGCGCGCTCGCGCCGGCGCTCGCGCCGAACGTTCGCGCAGCGGCGGCCGAGCTCGCGGCGGCGCGCGGCATCCTGTCGAGCGCGGCGCTGATCGATCTCTACAGCGCGATCGATGCCGGCGACGACCAGTCGATCGCCGAGGCGGGAATCGCGCGTGACCTGCGCGCGGCGTACGACGCGAGCGACATTTCCGCGCGGGCCGACGCGCTCAAGCGGCTGTGGGACGAACCCAAGACCGCGGAAGGTCGCTATGCGCGGCTCGTGCTGACCGCGGGCGCGGCGGCGCGGATCCCGCAGACGCTCGAAAAGCCCGATGTCGACCGGATCGTCGCCGCGATCCTCAGCGCCGGGCTCGATCCGCGCGCGCAGCGCTGGCGCAGCGTCGCGGCGCGCGGCAGCGATGCCTGGGCGATGCTGACGCTCACCGATCCGGCCGAGCCGGTGCAAAGTTATGACGACGTCGGCGCCTATGCCGGTGCGAACGATTCGGACGGGCTCAAGCGGCGGATGTTCTTCGCCGGGCTGGCGGGGCTTGGCCGGATGTCGGCGAGCGAAGTCGAACGCGGCGCGCGGACGCTCGGCGTGCGCGTCGGCCACGAGGATAGCTGGACGCGCGCGATCGGCAAGGCGGCGCTCGATCACGAGCCGGGTACGGTCGCGTTGCTGTCGGCGGTCGGGATGCAGACGCGGCTGTGGCGCGGCGTCTCGCCCGAGGCGCTGTATCACGTCGTGCTCGCGCTGCGCGCGGTCGGCTTGCCCGGCGAGGCCAAAATGGTCGCGGTCGAGGCGATGAGCCGGCTTTGACCGCGCCGCGATCAGCGGGCGGCGACCGCGCGCTGATCGAGCGGTTTCTCGAGATGATGGCGGCCGAATCGGGGGCTGCGAAGAACACCGTGCTCGCCTATCGCAGCGATCTCGAGCTGGCGTCGGGGTTTCTCGAAGGGCGATTGGGTGTTGCCGCGCCGGCGGATCTCACCCGGCTCGGCGCGGAATGGCTCGCGCTGTCGAAGGCGAGCGTCGCACGCAAATCGGCGGCGCTGCGGCGCTTCTTCGCCTTCCTGGTCGACGAGGGGTTCCGCAGCGACGATCCCGGCGCAGCGCTGCCGCGTCCCGGCGCGTCGCGCGCGCTGCCCAAGGTGCTCGACCATGCCGATATCGACCGGCTGTTCGCCGCGATCGCCGCGCGAATCGCCCGCGATCCGCCCGATCGCAACGACCTACGGCTCGCCGCGCTGGTCGAACTGCTCTACGGCTCGGGGCTGCGCGCGACCGAGCTGATGTCGCTGCCGCGCCGCGCGGTCGCGCCCGACCGGCCGTATCTCATCCTGCGCGGCAAGGGCGGCAAGGAGCGGCTCGTGCCCCTGTCCGATCGCGCGCGCGCGGCGGTGGCGGTGTGGCGGCTGCATGTGCCCGAGGAGAGCCCGTGGCTGTTCCCGTCGGGCAAGAGCCATCTCAGCCGGATCCGGCTCTATCAGCTGCTGAAAGGGCTGGCGGCGGAGGCGGGGATCCCGCCCGACCGAGTCAGCCCGCACGTGCTGCGCCACGCCTTCGCGACGCATCTGCTCGCGGGCGGCGCCGATCTGCGCGCGCTGCAAGCGATGCTCGGCCATGCCGACATCGCCACCACCGAAATCTATACGCATGTCGACGCGAGCCGGCTGGTCGAGCTGGTCAACGCGCGCCATCCGCTGGGCGAGGCGACAGATCGTTTGGCGGCGCGCGTTGACGCCAAGCGACGCGGGCCTTAACCGCCGCTGGCTATGGCAAGTTTCCTCGATTTCGAAAAACCGATCGCCGAGCTCCAGGGCCGGATCGACGAACTGCGCGAGACCGCGTCCGAAGGCACGGTCGATATCGGCGCGGAAGTCGGCAAGCTCCAGGCGAAGTCCGACAAGCTGCTGCGCGACACCTATGCCAAGCTCACCCCGTGGCAGAAGACGCAAGTCGCGCGGCACGGCGAGCGGCCGCACTTCAAGGATTATGTCGCCGGGCTGTTCGACGATTTCATGCTGCTCGCGGGCGACCGCGCGTTCGGCGACGATCAGGCGATCCTCGGCGGCTTCGCTCGCTTCCGCGGGCGGCGCGTGCTCGTGCTCGGGCATGAGCGCGGCGACGATACCGCGAGCCGGATCCGCCACAATTTCGGGATGGGCAAGCCCGAGGGCTATCGCAAGGCGATCCGCCTGATGCAGCTCGCCGACCGATTCGGCCTTCCGGTCATCACGCTGGTCGATACCTCGGGCGCCTTCCCGGGAATCCAGGCCGAGGAGCGCGGCCAGGCCGAGGCGATCGCGCGCTCGACCGAGACGTGCCTCGCGCTCGGCGTGCCGATGGTCGCGGCGGTGGTCGGCGAGGGCGGCTCGGGCGGCGCGATCGCGCTCGCCGCGGGCAATGTCGTGATGATGTTCGAACACGCCGTCTATGCGGTGATCTCGCCCGAGGGCTGCGCCTCGATCCTGTGGCGCACCGCCGACAAGGCGCCCGACGCCGCCGAGGCGATGAAGGTCACCGCGCAGGATCTGAAGGGTCTGGGCGTGATCGACACGATCGTGCCCGAGCCGCTCGGCGGCGCGCAGCGCGACCCGGCGATGGCGATCGCCGCGCTGGGCGATGCGATCGAGGCGGCGTTGGCCAAGCTCGACGGCAAGACTCCGGCCGAACTGCGCCGCAGCCGGCGCGAGAAGTTTCTCGCGATGGGGCGGCTCTAACCCGCCTCGTGCGGGCCTCGATCGGCCGGGATGCGGCTCAACCGGTGGTCATCGCGCTCGAGACATTGGCGAAGGTCGTCTTGAGCTGATTGCCCAATCCCTGCAGCGCAGCGATCGCGGCAATCGCGATCAGCGCGGCGATGAGACCGTATTCGATCGCCGTCGCCGCTTTCGTGTCGTGCGCCAGCCGTCGCGACATCCGCATCGAGCATCTCCCTCCCGATCCTTTTAGATCGGGCGGCGCGTGGCTGGGCTCGGTTCGCGGAAAAAGTCTGCATCCATGCGAAAACGGGCGGCAGGACTATCGTCCTGCCGCCCGCCAATCGTCGAATAAGCGGTAAAGCTTACGTGGCGTTCGTCTTGAGCGCGGTCGAGACGTTCGAGAAGGTGGTCTTGAGCTGGTTGCCCAGGCCCTGCATCGCGGCGATCGCGGCAACCGCGATGAGCGCTGCGATCAGGCCGTATTCGATGGCGGTCGCGCCCTTCGAATTCTTGATGAAATTGCGGATGGTCTTCATGGTTCCGGTCTCCGTGGATGATTGCTTCAGTACCCGGTCGGACCGGAAAGCCGGGCCAACGCTGTCCTTGTAGGAGGAGGGAGTTGATAAAAGTTTAAGCCGCAGGAACGCTGTCGTGTTGATCGACGTTATTGCGTGGTTCCGGTCGTGCTGACCTTGGTGTTGATCGTGCCCCACATCGTCGTCGTGGTCTTGGCCACCTGCATGAACACGGCGATCATCGTGATGATCACGAGCGCGGCGATCAGGCCGTATTCGATCGCCGTCCCGCCGCGACGATCGCGCGCCAGCCGATTCAGCATTCGGACGATCATGGCGGTACCTTCCGATCCTGATAGAGCGTTTTTCCGATAACCAAGGAGCGTTAATGAATGGCTAAGCCTGCCGGCAACTCGCCCACCAAACCGCTGATGCTGGTTGTTGCAGCCGCGCTGCTGGCACCCGACGGGCGGGTGCTGGTGCAGCTGCGCCTGGCCGGCAAGGCGCTGGCCGGCCTGTGGGAATTCCCCGGCGGCAAGGTCGAACCCGGCGAAACGCCCGAGGCGGCGTTGGCCCGCGAGCTCGCCGAGGAGCTCGGCATCGGCGTCGCCGAAAAGGATCTCGTGGCGTTAACGTTCGCGAGCGCGCCGCTGGTCGATCGCCATCTGCTGCTCTTGCTGTATGTCTGTCGGCGCTGGACCGGGCTGCCCGCACCGCTCGATGCGGCCGCGCTCGCCTGGCACGCACCGGCCGCGCTCCGGGATCTGGCGATGCCGGCGGCCGACCAGCCCTTTATCGCGGCGCTCGAACGAGAAGCGCGCGACCGCTGATCCGGCGCGCAGTCGCTGCCGCGATGCAGCGGAAGCGATAAAAGGGTGGAGGCCCGACCGGGAATCGAACCCGGGTGCGAGGATTTGCAGTCCTCTACGTCACCACTCCGCCATCGGGCCACGAGACGCCGGGGGCGCTTCGGGGAGGCGCGCTGATGCAAGCCTGCGCGCGCGCTGTCAACCGCAGCCGCGCAAAAATGCCGCGATGCGTCGCTTGGCGAAGCGTTTCCATCACGATAGAAGCGAGCGCAGCAAACGAGTGTATTGTACAGCTACGACAGTTGTGCAAAGCTGGTCTCCGACAAGGGTGTGGCGCGATGGCAGTGATGACGCAGGATTCCGAAATGGTGGCGATGCGCCACGCAATGGTGGCGAGCCAGCTGCGCACCAATGCGGTGAGCGACGCGCGCGTGGTGGCGGCGATGGACAGCGTCGCGCGCGAGGCGTTCCTGCCCGCCGATGCGCAGGCGATCGCGTATCGCGATACCGCCGTGCCGCTCGGTCACGGCCGCGCGCAGAATTTGCCGATCGCGACCGGGCGGCTGCTGACCCAAGCCGAACTGCGCGCGAGCGACCGTGTGCTGCTCGTCGGCGCGGCGGGCGGCTATACCGCGGCGGTGCTGTCGCACCTGGTGGATTCGGTCGTCGCGCTCGAATGCGAGCCGGCGCTGGCGGCAGCGGCGCGCACTGCACTTGCCGGCGTCACCAACGTCACCGTCGTCGAAGGCCCGCTCGAGGCCGGCCATGCGGCCGCGGCGCCTTACGACGTGCTGGTCGTCGACGGCGCGGTCGAGGCGGTGTCCGATGCGCTGATCGCGCAAGTCGCGATCGGCGGGCGCGTCGTCGCCGGGGTCGTCGACCGCGGCGTGACGCGGCTGAGCGCGGGGCGACGCACCGCCGGCGGCTTCGCGCTGCTCGACTTTGCCGACATCGATTGTGTCGTGTTGCCGGGCTTCGCGCGGCCGCGCAGCTTCACCTTCTAACCAGAAAGACCGCTTTCCATGCGCGCATTCGTTTTCGTCACCGGTACAGCGCTGCTCGCTTTGGTCGCGGCGCCGCTGTCGGCGGAAACGCTGCGCGAAGCGTTGGTCAAGGCCTACACCACCAACCCGACGCTCGCCGCGCAGCGCGCCGGCCAGCGCGGGATCGACGAAAACGTGCCGATCGCGCGGTCGCAGGGGCTGCCGGGCGTCCAGCTGCAAAGCAGCTATACCGAGAATGTGGTCAAGGCGGCGAACAGCTTCGTCTCGCCCGACCGCCAGGCCGCGGCGAGCGTCACGCTCGCGGTGCCGATCTATAGCGGCGGCGCGGTCCGCAACGGCGTGCGCGCGGCGCAGACGCGTGTCGAGGGCGGGCAGTTCAGCCTGCGCGGGACCGAGGCGAACCTGTTCACCACCGTCGTCGGCGCCTATATGGACGTGATCCGCGACGAATCGATCGTCGGGCTCAACACCCAGAATGTCCGCGTGCTCGAGGTCAACCTCCAGGCGAGCCGCGATCGCTTCCAGGTCGGTGACCTGACCCGTACCGATGTCGCGCAATCGGAGGCGCGCCTCGCCGTCGCGCGCAGCCAGTTGCAGGCGGCGCAGGCGCAGCTGATCACCAGCCGCGAGAATTACATCCGCTACGTCGGGACCGAGCCCGGTCGGCTCGACACCCCGCCCGAACTCCCCAACCTGCCGGCCGACCCCGACGCCGCGGTCGACGTCGCGCTGAAATACAATCCGACGCTGCTCGCCGCCGGCAAGGCGCGCGATGCGGCGGGCTATGACATCGGCGTGGCACGCGCGAACCGCTTGCCGCAGATCAACGTCAATGTCGGCGGCAATTATTACAACTATCTCGGCTCGCTCGGGTCTGGCACCGGGGTCGCGGTCGGGCAGGCGGGCAAGGCGGCGACGGTCGGCCTCGGGCTGACGCTGCCCTTATATCAGGGCGGTCGGCCGGCGGCGCAGATTCGCCAGGCGCAGGATGCGCGCGCACAGGCGATCGAGCAGGTCACCGAAACCGAGCGCGGCGTGATCGCGCAGGCGCGCTCGGCCTATGCGGTCTGGAAATCGTCGCTCGAAACGATCGCGTCGAGCGAAATCGCGGTCAACGCCAACAAGCTCTCGCTCGAGGGCGTCCGCGCCGAGAACAGCGTCGGCAACCGCACGATCCTCGACATCCTCAACGCCGAGCAGGAATTGCTCAATTCGCAGGTCACGCTCGTCAGCGCGCAGCGCGACGCCTATGTCGCGGGCTTCGCGCTGCTCGCGGCGATGGGCGAGGCCGAAGCGCGCAACCTCGGGCTCGACGGCGGCCCGCTTTACGATCCGGTCGCGCATTACAAGAGCGTGCGGCATCGCATCTGGGACTGGTCGTCCGATCCCGATCCGGCGATCACCGGCACGCGCACCAATGCGACGCGCCCGCAAAACGCCAAAATGACCCAGCCGCTCGACCCGATTCTCGACGCACCAGTTGACAGAAGCGCGCCGATCACTGCAGGTAATGCGACGAAGAACCGTTAACCATCGGATCGACGCATAACTTAGGAAGCGGTAATGGGTGATCTGAGCGCGGAACCGTCGATGGAGGACATCCTTTCGTCGATCAAGCGCATCATCGCCGAGGAAAACGACGCGGCCCCGGGCCGCGCCAAGCGTCCGCCGCGCCAGCTTCCGCCCCGCTCCGATCCCGAGCCCTTCGATCACGACATCCTCGAGCTGAGCGAGCCCGTCCATGAGCCGGAATATGCACGCGAGCCTGCCCCCCGTCCGACGTCGGCGCCTGCACCCGCAGCGGAGCCTGTAGCCGTGGCCGCCAAGCCCGCGCCGGCTGCGCCCGAACCGACTCCCGAATCGCTGCTGTCGGCGCGTACCGCCGAAGCCTCGCGCAGCCCGCTCGATGCGCTGTCGCGCTTGGTGGTGAAGCCCGAGGTGACCGGATCGGACACGCTCGAGGGCGTCGTGCGCGAGATGCTGCGGCCGATGCTGCGCGACTGGCTCGACGCCAATCTGCCGACGATGGTCGAGGCGATGGTCGCGCGCGAGATCGATCGCATCACCGGCAAGTAACGCCGTCCGGCAAGACCGATTGCGGCAGCTGGCGGCTTCTGCTGTAACCTGCGGCCATGAAGACACTCCTTACCGCGACCGCCCTGAGCGCCGCTTTCGTCGCTGTTCCCGCAGCTGCCCGCCAACTGACCATCGACGACGTCGTCGCGCTGTCGCGTGTTTCGTCGCCCGCGGTGTCGCCTGACGGGCATTGGCTCGTATGGCAGCAGCGCGAGACCGATCTCACGATCGACGGCGGGCGTTTCGACCTGTGGCGGCTCGACCTCTCGCGCAAGGGCGCCGCGCCCGAAAAGCTCGCGGCGGAGACCGACGTCAACGAGACGGCGCCGCAATTCTCGCATGATGGGCGGACCGTCTATTTCCAGTCGGACAAAGGCGGCGACGACGCGGTCTGGTCGATCGGGATCGCCGGCGGCGCCGCGACGCGGCTGACGCAGTTCAAGGGCGGGATGGGCGGCTTCAAGGTCTCGCCGCAGGACGACAAGCTGCTGATCTGGGCCGATCGCCGTCCCGGCGCGCCGAGCCTCGAGCCGGCGATGGCCAAGAAGGACGCCAATGCCGGCAACGGGCGCGTGTACGACCAGATGTTCGTGCGGCATTGGGCGAGCTGGTCCGACGGGACGCGCTCGCAATTGTTCGTCCTGCCGCTGACGCCGGGCGGGGCGACCGGCAACGGCGTGCCGATCGAAGGCGCGCTCGTCGGCGACGCGCCGTCCAAGCCGTTCGGCGGCGGCGAAGAGGTGTCGTGGAGTGCTGACGGCAAGACGGTGTTCTTCGCGCTGCGCGAGGCGGGGCGGATCGAGCCGCTCTCGACCAATCTCGACATCTTCTCCGCACCTGCCGACGGCTCGGCTGCACCGACCAATCTGACCGCGGCGAACACGGGGATGGACAACCTCCCGACCGCATCGCCCGACGGCAAGTATCTTGCCTGGTTCGCGATGCAGCGCGCCGGCTACGAGGCCGACCGACAGGTGCTGATGCTGCGCGATCTGGCGAGCGGGCAGGTGCGGGCGCTGACGCAGGGGTGGGACCGCTCGGTCGGCTCGATCGCCTGGAGCCCGGACAGCAAGACGATCCTCGTCACCGCCGAGGATACGCAGGAGACGCCGATCTGGTCGGTGTCGCCGCTCACCGGCAAGGTCGCGCGGCTGACGCAGACCGGGAGCGTGTCGGCGGTGGTGCCGACGTCGAGAGGTATCGTGTTCGCGATGAACTCGCTCACCGCGCCCGACGATTTCTACAGGCTGACGGCCAGGAAGACCGCACGGCTGACCTCGGTCAACGCGACCAAGCTCGCCGGGATCGACATGCCGGGCGTGACCAAGTTCAGCTTCACCGGGGCGAACAACGACACCGTGTGGGGCTATGCGGTGAAGCCCGCGGGGAGCATCGGCAAGGTGCCGATCGCATTCATGGTGCATGGCGGGCCGCAGGGGTCGAGCAACAACAGCTGGTCGTATCGCTGGAACCCGGCGGTGTTTGCGGGGGCAGGGTACGGCCTCGTCGCGGTCGATTTCCATGGGTCGACCGGGTACGGGCAGGCCTTCACCGACGCGATCCGGGGCAATTGGGGCGGCTGGCCGCTCGAGGATATCAAGGCCGGGCTCAAGGCCGCTACGACCAAATTCTCGTGGCTCGACGCCGACAATGCCTGCGCGCTCGGCGCGTCGTACGGCGGCTATATGATGAATTGGATCGAGGGCAATTGGCCCGATCGCTTCAAGTGCATCGTCCAGCACGACGGCGTGTTCGATGCGCGCGCGATGGCGTACGAGACCGAGGAACTGTGGTTCGACGAGTGGGAGCATGGCGGCAAGGCCTATTTCGAGGACCCAGCGGCGTTCGAGAAATGGAACCCGGTCAACCATGTCACCGCATGGAAGACCCCGCAGCTTGTCATCACTTCGGAAGGGGATTACCGCATTCCCTACACCCAGGGCATCGCGGCGTTCACCGCGCTGCAGCGGCGCGACATTCCCTCGCGGCTGGTGGTGTATCCGGGTGGCAGCCATTGGGTACAGAAGCCCAACGAGAGTCGGCAATGGTATCGCGAAGTGCTCGGCTGGATGGGGAAATGGACCGGGCGTGACGCTGCGGCGCCGATCGTCGGCGCATCGGGCCGCAAGGGCGGGTGACCCTATTCCCCTCTCCCTGTGGGAGAGGGGTAGGCGCGAATGCGCCGCGGGGTGAGGGCAGGGCGGTAGCGGACGCTGCCCTCACCCTCCCACTCGGCTATGCCGAGCGGGCCCCTCCCTCTCCCAAAGGGAGAGAGGTGTTTTCATCTGGGGTTCACTTTGGCTGGGTAGATTTCTCCTCCGCATTCACTGCCACGAGGAGGAAACCCATGCGTTTGATGTCGAAGATCGCGCTGGCCGGTGCCGCGGCCTGTACGCTTGTCGGGACGGCTTATGCCGCGGATCGTGAATTCCATCGGATGAACGTCGCGCTGCCCGACGGGTCGGTCGCGCACGTGCTGTATCAGGGCGATGTCGCGCCCAAGCTCGAGATCGTGCCGGTCGAGCGAAGCATCCCGGTCGCACTGGTCGATTCGCCCTTCGTCGGCTTCGACCAGATCTTCGCCGACATGGATCGCCAGGCGGCCATGATGATGCAGCAGGCCGCCGCGCTTCAGGCGGCGGCGCCGGCGGGCGGGAAGATCGACCAGGCTGCACTGAAGTCGCTTCCCCCCGGGGCGAGCTATTCGTTCACCGCGTACAGCTCAAGCAACGGCGGCTGCACGCAGAGCTATCAGATGACCGCGTACGGCAATGCCGAGCCCAAGGTCGTCTCGCAGACCAGCGGCGATTGCAGCAAGGCGGGGCAGCTCCAGGCCGCGCCCAAGCCCGCCAAGGCGATCGAAGCGCCCAGGACCGTCCCGCACGACGCGGTCTGAAGCGCGTTCATACCGACGCGGAGAGGGCGGTCCTTACGGGCCGCCCTTTTCTTTTGTGCCACCGCGGCTAAAGCCTGCAGGCTATGACCGAGCTCTCCAAAACCTTCGACCCCGCCGAACTCGAGCAGCGCTGGTACGCGCATTGGGAGACGAACGGGCTGTTCCGCCCCGACCGCCCCGGCGCCGAGCCGTGGACGATCGTCAACCCGCCGCCCAACGTGACGGGCTCGCTGCATATCGGCCATGCGCTCGACAATACGCTGCAGGACATCCTCGCGCGCCATGCGCGGCTGCAGGGCAAGGATGCCTTGTGGGTGGTCGGCACCGACCATGCCGGCATCGCCACGCAGATGGTGGTCGAGCGCCAGATGGCCGAACGCCAGCAGAAGCGCACCAACTTCAGCCGCGAAGAGTTCGTCGCCAAGGTGTGGGAATGGAAGGAAGAGAGCGGCGGCGAGATCACGCAGCAGCTCCGCCGGCTCGGTTGCTCGATGGACTGGGCGAACGAGCGCTTCACGATGGACGAGGGCTTTTCCAAGGCCGTGCTGAAGGTGTTCGTCGACCTGCACAAGGAAGGCCTGCTGTACCGCGACAAGCGGCTGGTGAACTGGGATCCGGGCCTCGGCACCGCGATCAGCGATCTCGAGGTCGAGACGCGCGAAATCAAGGGCAGCTTCTGGCATCTGCGCTATCCGCTGGCGGACGGTTCGGGCTTCATCGAGGTCGCGACGACGCGGCCCGAGACGATGCTCGCCGACATGGCGGTCGCGGTGAACGCGTCCGACGAACGCTACACACAGCTCGTCGGCAAGCAGATCAAGCTGCCGATCACCGGGCGGCTGATCCCGATCGTGGCCGACGACCATGCCGATCCCGAACTCGGCTCGGGCGCGGTCAAGATCACGCCGGGGCACGACTTCAACGATTTCGAGGTCGGCAAGCGCGCGGGGATCAAGGCGGGCGAGATGCTCAACATGCTCGATGCCAAGGCGGAGGTCGTGCAGGTGTCCGACGGGTTGATCCCGGCCGAATTCCTCGGGCTGACCACGGCGGAGGCGCGCAAGGCGGTCGTCGCGCGGTTGAAGGCCGAGGGCTTCCTCATCGCGCATACCGACAAGGACGGCGTCGAGCACGACGCCGAGCCGCGCACGATCCAGACGCCCTATGGCGATCGCTCGGGCGTGGTGATCGAGCCGTGGCTGACCGACCAATGGTATGTCGATGCGGCGACGCTGGCGAAGCCGGCGATCGAGGCGGTGCGCTCGGGCGCGATCCAGATCGTGCCCAAGACATGGGAGAAGACCTTCTTCAACTGGATGGAGAATATCCAGCCGTGGTGTGTGTCGCGGCAATTGTGGTGGGGGCACCGGATTCCGGCGTGGTTCGCCGAGGACGGCTCGATCTATGTCGCGCTGACCGAGGCCGAAGCGCAGGCGCAGGCCGGCGAAGGCGTTGCGCTGCGGCAGGACAGCGACGTGCTCGACACGTGGTTTTCCTCCGCGCTGTGGCCGTTCGCGACGATGGGCTGGCCCGACTCTTCTTCTCCCTCTCCCCTCCGGGGAGAGGGCCGGGGAGAGGGGGACGCCGCAACGAGCGGTGCGCTCGGTAATGCAGTACAGCCCCTCTCCCCGACCCTCTCCCCTGAAGGGGAGAGGGAGACCCCGCCTTCTTCTCAATTGGGCGGCCGCTACCCCAACGATGTCCTGATTTCCGGCTTCGACATCCTGTTCTTCTGGGACGCCCGGATGATGATGCAGGGCATCCACTTCATGGGCGATGTGCCGTTCAAGAAGCTCTACCTCCACGGCCTGGTCCGCGCCGCGGATGGCGCGAAGATGTCCAAGTCGAAGGGCAATGTCGTCAACCCGCTCGGGCTGATCGACCAGTACGGCGCCGACGCGCTGCGCTTCTTCATGGCGGCGATGGAGAGCCAGGGCCGCGACATCAAGATGGATGAGAAGCGCGTCGAGGGCTATCGCAACTTCGCCACCAAGCTGTGGAACGCGTGCCGCTTCGCGCAGTCGAACGGCATCGTCGCGAGCGCGCATCTCGAAGCGCCAGAGGCGAGCCTCGCGGTCAACAAATGGATCATCGCCGAGACGATCGCGTGCGTTCAGGCGGTCGATCTCGCGCTTGCCGACCTGCGCTTCGATGGTGCGGCGAATGCGGTCTATCAGTTCGTGTGGAGCCGCTTCTGCGACTGGTATCTCGAGCTGATCAAGCCGGTTCTTTCCCCCCTCCCGCTTGCGAGTTCGGGGTCGACAGCGCCCCGCGCTGTCGAGGATGTGCCGGGGGCACATCCGACCCCGAACTGGGCCGGGGGTGGGGACGTCGATCCCGACGTTGCGCTCGCGGACAGTCCCACCCCCAACCCCTCCCGCGAGCGGGAGGGGAGTGAAGAAGAGACCCGCGCCGTCGCGGGCTGGGTGATCGACCAGATCCTCGTCCTGCTCCACCCGTTCATGCCGTTCATCACCGAGGAACTGTGGCACGCGATGGGGCCGCGCGAGACCGATCTGATCGTCGCCAAATGGCCGATGGCCGATGCGCGCTCGCTCGATCCGGCGGCGAGCAAGGAAATCGACTGGCTGATCCGATTGGTGTCGGAAATCCGCGCGGCGCGGACCGAGGTCAACATCGCGCCGGGTACGCGGATGCAGATGCATGTCCGCGACGCCGATGCGGAAACGCTCGCGCGGCTCGAGCGGCAGGCGCCGGCGATCGCGCGGCTGGCGCGCGCGAGCGTGGTGCAGGATGCGCCCGGTGGCGGCGCGCTCCAGGTGGTGGTCGATGGCGCGACCTTCGTGCTGCCGCTCGAGGGGATCATCGACCTCGCCGTCGAGCGCGAGCGGCTGACCAAGGGCATCGCCGCCGCCACCAAGGAGCGCGATGCGCTCGCCGGGCGGCTCGGCAATGCGAGCTTCGTGGAACGCGCGAAGCCCGAGGCGGTTGAGAAGGCGCGGGCCGATCATGCCGAGAAGTCCGCCGAGGCCGAGCGGCTGACCGCGGCGCTGCACCGGCTCGGCTAGGCCGTCGCCCCGGCGCAGGCCGGGGCCGCTGGGCTATGGGCACCCGGTGCGCATCACCGCCAGCGGCCCCGGCCTGCGCCGGGGCGACGGATGGTCGTGGCGCGGCTAGCGGGCACAATTTTCCCCTCCCGCTTGCGGGAGGGGCTAGGGGAGGGGCTGTGAGCGACGCCATCGAGATAACAGCCCCTCCCCCAACCCCTCCCGCAAGCGGGAGGGGAGCTCGGTCGCGCGACCTGACCACCGGGCCGATCGCCGCGACCCTGCTCGCCTTCGCGCTGCCGACGCTCGGCTCCAACATCCTCCAGTCGCTGAACGGGTCGATCAACACGATCTGGGTCGGGCGCTTCCTCGGCGAGGGCGCGGTCGCGGCGACCGCCAACGCCAACACGATCATGTTCCTGATGTTCGCGCTGGTGTTCGGCTTCGGCATGGCCGCGACCATCCTGATCGGCCAGAGCATGGGCCGGCGCGACGTCGAGGCGGCGCGGCGCGCGTTCGGCGCGTCGATCGGGCTGGTGATGGCGGGCGCGGTGGTGGTCGCGGCGCTCGGCTGGATCTTCACCCCCGACATCCTGCGCGTGCTGGCCACGCCGCCGAGCGCGATGCCGCTCGCGCTCGCCTATCTGCGCGTGATCTTCCTTGGCCTGCCCGCGTCGATGCTGCTCGTGCTGCTCAGCATGGCGCTGCGCGGGATCGGCGATTCGATCACGCCGCTGTGGTTTACCTTGCTCAGCGTGCTGCTCGACAGCGGGTTGAACCCGGTGTTCATCCGCGGCTGGTTCGGCATGCCCGCGCTGGGGATCGCCGGCTCGGCGACCGCGACGTTGATCTCGGCGCATGTCGCAGCACTCGGGCTGTTGGCCTACGTCTATCTGCGCGACCTGCCGATCCGGCTGCGCGGCAGCGAGCTGAGCTACCTGATCCCGAGCCTCGCGCTGACGCGCACGATCCTGTCGAAGGGCCTGCCGATGGGCGCGCAGATGCTCGTCATGTCGGTGGCGGCGCTGACGATGACCGGCCTCGTCAATCGCTACGGAATCGACACGACCGCGGCCTATGCCGTGTCGCTGCAACTGTGGGCCTATATCCAGATGCCAGCGCTCGCCGTCGGCGCCGCGGTGAGCAGCATGGCGGCGCAGAATATCGGCGCGGGCTTCTGGGACCGGGTCGATCGCATCACCCGCGCCGGGCTGATCTTCAGCGCGGTGCTGACTTCGACGATGGTGATCGCGATCATCGCGTTCGACCGGCCGGTGATGGGGCTGTTCCTCGGCGGCGCGAGCCCGGCGATCCCGATCGCGCGGCACATCCAGTTGCTCGCGAGCTGGAACTTCATCGTCTTCGGGATGACGATGGTGCTGTTCTCGGCGGTGCGTGCGAACGGCGCGGTGTGGGCGCCGCTGATCATGCTGTTCGTCGCGATGTATCCGGTGCGGCTCGGCTTTGCGCTGCTGTTCCAGCCGACGATGGGGGCGGATGCGCTGTGGTGGAGCTTCCCGCTCGGCTCGTGCGCCAATTTCCTGATGGGGTTGTGGTATTATCGCTATGGCGGCTGGCGCAGCGAGCGGCTGGTCGTGCCGGCCGAGCGCGCGCAGGAGCAGGTGCCGAGCTCGGCCGAACCGGCGGGGCGGCTGCACCCGTCGAGCTAGGGCAGCAACGCAAAGCTGACCACGAGCTGCACGCGCGTTTCGACCGGAGCTGGCGCGATATCGAGCACGATCGGTGCCTGTGCAATCGCCGGCATCGCCATGTTGAGCGCGTTCTGCACATCGAACAGCGCGCGCCCGTTGGGGTCGGCCCGCATGATCGAACGACCGGACCGAGGCGCATCCCGCTCGCCGCCGCCAGCGCTATGGCCTGGGCCCGCGCATTCGCCATCGCATCGGACAAAGCGCGCTGCGCCGGCGCACTCTCGTCGCGCAGACCGAAGGCTTCGATCCGCGCGCTGCTCGCGCCGAGCCGCCCCGCGAGGCCGACCGCCGTGCCGGCCTGCATCACCGCCGCGAGCCGAACGCTCGTCTCGGTGCTCGCCACATGCCCGACGACCCGGCACGGACCCTTGCGTGTCTCCGGTGTAGCACCGCTGGCGGTTTGCTCGAGCGTGTCGAGCGCGTCGTCCATCATCTCGGCAGCGCTGCCGCCGCCGCCGCGATCGGAACAGTCGCCGCCCTTCGCTTCGCGCAGCGCGATCGCGCCGGTGCGGATATCGAGTTTGGGGTCGAGGCTGCGCAGCCCGCCGAAGACCGCGCGCTGCTTGGCGGCGAGTGCGGTGGTGGCCGCGTCGGGGGTCTTGCCTTCGCCGCGAATGGCCAGCTCCAGCGTCGCGAGATCGGGCGGGGTTTCGACCTTGCCCGACCCAGTGACCAGGATCGTGTTGGGTCGCGCCAGATCCGGGAGCGCCTGCGCGAGCGTGGGCGCGGACCACAGGGTGACGAGCGCAAGCGGCATGAGTTTCGACACGGCGCTCCTCCCGGCGGGTGTTATAGTGTAACATCAGCATCGCAGCGATCGCGGTCTCGCGCAAGACCGCTTGCACGCACCCGCGCGAGGTTCCAGAACACGCCGCATGACCGCGCAATATCCAGCACTTCGCCTTCGTCGTACTCGAGCATCCGCCTGGAGTCGGCGGCTTTACGCCGAGACTGTGCTCACCCCGGCCGATCTGATCTGGCCGCTGTTCATCGCCGAGGGAGCGGGGGTCGAGGAGCCGATCGCCTCGCTGCCGGGCGTCTCGCGCTGGTCGGTCGACGGGATCGTCGCGCGCGGGCGTGAAGCGCGCGATCTCGGCATTCCGTGCATCGCGCTGTTTCCCAATACGCCGGGCCATCTGCGCAGCGAGACGGGCGCGGAAGCGCTCAACCCCGACAATCTGATGTGTCGCGCGGTTCGCGCGCTGAAGGACGCAGTGCCCGAGATCGGCGTGCTGACCGACGTCGCGCTCGATCCGTATACCAGCCACGGCCATGACGGCCTGCTCGATGCGGCGGGCTATGTGCTCAACGATGCGACGTCGGACGCGCTCGTCGGCCAGGCGCTCAACCAGGCGGCGGCGGGGTCGGACATCATCGCGCCGTCGGACATGATGGACGGCCGCATCGGCGCGATCCGCGAGGCGCTCGAGGGGGACTCGCACCACAACGTCCAGATCATGTCCTACGCCGCCAAGTACGCCAGCGCTTTCTACGGGCCATTCCGCGACGCGGTCGGCTCGCGCGGGCTGCTGAAAGGCGACAAGAAGACCTATCAAATGGATTCGGCCAATGCCGAGGAGGCGCTGCGCGAGGTCGCGCTCGATCTCGCCGAGGGCGCCGACAGCGTGATGGTCAAGCCCGGGCTGCCGTATCTCGACATCGTCGCGCGGGTGAAAGCGGCGTTCGAAGTGCCGGTGTTCGCGTATCAGGTCAGCGGCGAATATGCGATGATCGAGGCGGCGGTCGCGGCCGGCGCCGCGGAGCGCGACCCGATGGTGCTCGAGACGCTGATGGCGTTCAAGCGCGCGGGCTGCTCGGGCGTGCTGACCTATCACGCCGCGCATGCGGCGCGCCTCCTCAACGCGTGATCGAGACGCCGCGTCTGCGCTTGCGGCCCTGGCGCGAGGCCGACAAGCCGGCGTTCGCGCGGATCATCAACACGCCGGCGATGATGGCGCATTTCGGCGGCGTCCGCCCGCGCGCCGAGATCGACGCGCTAATCGACGCGCAAATGGCGAAACAGGCGGACGATGGGCATTGCATGTGGGCGGTCGAAATGCGGCACGATGGCGACCTCGTCGGCATCTGCGGGCTGCGGATCGGGGGGCATCCCGGCACGCCGGTCGACGGGATGTACGAGCTCGGCTGGCGGATCGCCGAGCGCTATTGGGGGCAGGGCGTCGCGCGCGAGGCGGCCGAGGCGAGCCGCGACTGGGGCTGGGCCAACACGCCGGCGCGGACGATCGCGGCCTGGACCAACCCCGGCAATGCGCCGTCCTGGGGATTGATGCTGCGGATCGGCATGACGCGGCGCGCCGAACTCGATTTCCGCCATCCGCGCTTTCTCGAGACCAGCGATCCGATCGGCGACATGATCGTCTATGCGGTCGATCAGGCATGATCGAGACGCCGCGCCTGATCCTGCGCGGTTGGCGCGAGCGCGACATCGCGCCGTTCCATGCTATGGGGCAGGACCCAGAGGTGATGCGCTATCTCGGGCCGCTCTTCACCGCCGACGCCGCCCGCGTGGTACATGACCGGATGGTCGCGTGTCAGGCCGAGCACGGATATTGTTTCTGGGCGGTCGAGCGGCGCGGCGATGGCGCCTTCCTCGGGTCTTGCGGGATCGAGCCAGGATACGGCTTCCTGGCCGGCGAAACCGAGATCGCCTGGCGGCTCGCGCGCGACGCATGGGGGCAGGGCTATGCGCGCGAGGCGGCCGAGGCGAGCCTCGCCTGGGGCTGGGCGAACCTCGACGTGTCGCGCATCACCGCGATCACGGTGCCGGCCAACACGCGCAGCTGGGGGCTGATGGAGCGCATCGGCATGGCCCGCGTGACGGACGGCGATTTCGACCATCCCAATCTCGCGCCGGGCGACCCGCTCCGCCGCCACATCCTCTATCGCATCGATCGGCCGACCGCATGACGACCTTCCGAGCTCCGGGCCTCGCCCGGCCGCTGTTCGTGCTCACCATCCTGGCGAGCTCGTTCCTGCTGTTCCTCGTCCAGCCGATGGTCGCGCGGATGGCGCTGCCGCGGCTCGGCGGCGCGCCGGCGGTGTGGAACTCGGCGATGCTCGTCTATCAGGCGCTGCTGCTCGCCGGCTATGGCTATGCGCACTGGCTCGGGCGGATGAACCCGCGCGCGCAGGCGATGACGCATCTCGGCGTGCTGCTCGTCGCCGCGCTGTGGCTGCCGATCGGGCTGACCACGCTGCAGCCGAGCCCGACCGCGCAGCCCGCGATCTGGGTGCCGTGGCTGCTCGGCCTGTCGATCGGTCCCTTGTTCTTCGCGATCTCGGCGCAGGCGCCGCTGCTGCAACGCTGGTTCAGCCTGACGCGCGAGGGGGAGAATCCCTATGCGCTCTATGCCGCGTCGAACTTCGGCAGCTTTGCGGGGCTGCTCGCTTATCCGCTGTTCGTCGAGCCGGGTCTCGCGCTCGATGGCCAACGCGCGCTGTGGAGCAGCGGCTACATCGTCGTCGGGCTGCTCGTCGTGCTGTGTGCGGCGACCCTACCCCGCGGCGGCCCGTCGCTCGACGCCGCACCGCGTCCGACCTCGACGGCGCCGGGGCGCTGGCGTGTCGCGCACTGGATCGCGCTGGCGCTGGTGCCCTCGGGGCTGATGCTCGCGACTTCGACTCTGATCACCACCGATATCGTCGCGATGCCGTTGCTGTGGGTGCTGCCGCTCGGCCTGTACCTGCTGAGCTTCACGATCGCCTTCGCGAGCGACCGCACCACCGCCGATCTCCAGACGCGAATCGCGCCGATCGCGATCCTGCTGTTCGGCGGGCTGCTCGTCGGCGGGATGGCGGGGATGCCGATGCTCGGTGCGATCATGGCGCTCGCGCTGTTGTTTCTCGTCTCGGTCGCGTTGCACACCGCGCTCTACCGGCTGCGGCCCGAGCCCGACCGGCTGACCGGCTTCTATCTCGCGCTGTCGGTCGGCGGCGCGCTCGGCGGGGTGTTTTCGGGGCTGCTCGCGCCGCTGCTGTTCGACTGGACGTACGAATATCCGATCCTGCTGCTCGCGGCCGGCCTGCTCGTGCCGCAGCGCGCGTTGCTCGGGCTGATCGCACGACTGTGGGACGGGAGCGCGCAGCGCCAGCGGATCCTGCTCTACGGCGTAGCGATCATCGTGCTCGCGCTGGTCGCGCTCGTGCTCGCTTATCCCGCGCCGGTCGACGGTCCGGGGCCGCTGCAGCAGGTCGCCCTGCTCGTCATGATCGGCGTCGGGGTGCTCGCGATCGGATCGCGGCGCGCGTTCGGCATCGCCCTGCTCGGGTCGCTGATCGCGTTCGGCGGGTATCGCGCGGTGGTGATCTCGCTCGAGCCGGGCGCGCGCACGCGGAGCTATTTCGGCATCTATACCGTTCGCGGCAATCCGCGCGAACGGCAGCTCGCGCACGGCACCACGGTGCATGGCACGCAGGAGCTCGGCTCGCCGGCGCGCGAGCGGCTGCCGACGACCTATTATGTCCCGGGTTCGGGGATCGGACAGGCGATGCAGGCGGCACCGGCGCTCTACGGACCCGGCGCGCGGATCGGCGTGGTCGGGCTGGGGGCGGGGACGCTCGCTTGCTATGCTAGGCCCGGCCAGGACTGGCGCTTCTACGAGATCGACCCGGCGATCGCCCGGATCGCCCGCACCCGCTTCAGTTTCCTGTCGCGCTGCCTGCCCGACGCGAAGGTCGTCTTGGGCGATGCGCGGCTCAACCTGGCGAGCGCGCCGCAGGGGTCGCTCGATTTGCTCGCGCTCGACGCCTTTTCGTCCGATTCGGTGCCGATGCATCTGATGACGCGCGAGGCCTTCGCCAGTTATGCGCGCGTGCTGGCACCGCGCGGGCTGCTGCTGGTCCACATCTCGAACCGCTTCCTGGATCTGGAGCCGGTGGTCGCCGGCGCGGCGGCGGTCGGCGGGTGGCACGCGGTGCAGCTGTTCTATCATCCGGTCCCGGGCGACACGCCGGCCGCGACGATGTCGCAATGGGTGGCGCTGTCGCACGATCCGCAGGCGATCGCGGCGTTGCAGCGCGCCGATGATGCGTGGCGGCCAGTGGCGCGTCGCGCGGGCTTCACGCCGTGGAGCGACGATTATTCGACGATCCTGCCGCTGCTCAAGACGCTGCGTTAAGCGCCCCGCAGCTTCGCGCCGATCGCGGTGATGCGCGCGCTCTGCGCCTCGAACGCCGCCTCGGCGGCGGTCTGGAGCGTGGCGATCGCGGGATATTCGGGCTTGCCCGCGGTAATCCGATCCGACGCCATCGTATCGACGGCGGAGAGCGTGGCCGAGGTCGTCGCGCGATAGCCGTCGAGTTCGGCGAGCGCGGTCTGCGCCGTGATCCAGCGCTCGCCGCCGGGGGCGTCGCCCTTGGCGGCATCGGCCAGCCGGTCGGCGCGCGCCGCGGCGGGGGTAAAGTCGGTCGCGGTCTGCTCGAGCGTCTTGTGCAACTCGGCGAGCGCCGAATCGGTCGAAGGTTCGGGGTCGGCGAGCGCGATCGGCGTCTCGGGCTCGGCATCGCTGCGCGATTCGATCGCGCGCGGGAGCAACGAGGGGTAGCGCGTCGAGGTCTGCGCGGCGCATGCCCCGAGGATCACGGTCAGGACCAGCGCGAAAGCGGCGGGGCGGGCGGGCAAAGGCGGCTGGGTCATCGCAAAATCCTCTATGTCGGCAAGAAAGGTGACGCAACGCCCTTGCGTCCCCCGAAAGACGCCGCTAACAGCGCCACTCCACTGCACCCATAGCTCAGCTGGATAGAGCATCAGACTACGAATCTGAGGGTCGGGCGTTCGAATCGCTCTGGGTGCACCAGGAATTTCCGCCGACTGGCGGGCGATCAGCCGGGACAGAAATGTCCTGGCTTTTCTGCGTTCTGGGGGTGGTGGTGGCCCGTGCAGCGCTCGAGACCGTCACCCCGGCCTTGTGCCGGGGCCCACCGCGCCACGCGCGCTTCGCGGGCATGCTATGCGGCACGGTGGACCCCGGGACGAGCCCGGGGTGACGAAGATGGATAAGGTGTCGCGCTACGGAAGCGCGGGCTTCGCTGGCGCGTCGTGCGGCACGGTTGCCCACGTTACGAGCCCCGGGTGACGGGTGGGGATCAGGGCAGGAGATGCGTCGCCGCGGCGACCGCCGCCAGCACCTGCTCGGCATATTCGCGGCGACAGATCAGCAGATCGGGCAGCAGCGGGTCGCGGCAGTTGTAGACGAGCGCGCTGCCATCGATTCGCGACGCGAACAGCCCGGCCGCGACCGCGACCGCAACGGGGGCGCAATTGTCCCATTCGTATTGCCCGCCGGCGTGGAGGTAGATCTCGGCATCGCCTTGCACCACCGCCATCGCCTTGGCGCCGGCCGACCCCATCGGCACCAGCTCGGCGCCGATCGCCTCGGCCACCGCCAGGACGATCGGATGCGCGCGCGAGCGGCTGACGACCATCCGTGGGCGCAGCGGGGCAGGGGCGAACGCCGGCGGCGCATCGTCGGTGACGAAAACGCGGCGTGCGGCGGGCAGCGCGACCGCGCCCGTCACGGGCACGCCGTCAATCGCAAGGCCGATATGCACCGCCCAATCCGCGCGCCGCTCGCGGAACTCGCGCGTGCCGTCGAGCGGATCGACCACCCAGACGCGGCGCGCGGCGCAGCGCAGGCCGTCGTCGGCGGCTTCTTCCGACAGGACGTAATCGTCGGGCCGCGCGGCATGAAGCAGCCGCAGGATCAGCGCATTCGCATCCGTGTCACCGCGGTCGCCCAGTTCGGCGTCGGGGCACGCTCCCGCCACGCACAGGTCACGCAGGATTGCGCCGGCGGCGAGCGCGACCGCGCGGGCGAGCTGTGCGTCGGTCTGCTCGCTCACAAATCGTGACTCCAGACGCCCATGATATGTTCGACGATCCGCTCGGCGGCCGCTTCGGGGCTCTCGCGCGTCGTGTCGATGCGGATATTCGGGGTCTCCGGCGCTTCGTACGGGCTCGAAATGCCGGTGAAGTTGGCGATCTGTCCGGCGCGCGCCTTGGCGTAGAGGCCCTTCACGTCGCGCGCCTCGGCCTCGGCAAGCGGCGTATCGACGAAGATCTCGACGAACGCCCCGGGCAGCATCGCGCGCACCATCTCGCGCTCGGCGCGGAACGGCGAGATGAAGGCGGTGAGCACGATCAGCCCGGCGTCGGTCATCAACTTGGCCACCTCACCGATGCGACGGATATTCTCGACGCGGTCGGCATCGGTGAAGCCCAAATCCTTGTTGAGCCCGTGGCGCACATTGTCGCCGTCGAGCAGGAAGCTGTGACGGCCGAGCGCGAACAGCTTCTTTTCGACGAGATTGGCGATCGTCGACTTGCCCGAGCCCGACAGGCCGGTGAACCACAGCAGGCGCGGCGTCTGGCCCTTTTGCTGGGCGTGCGCCGCATTGGTGATGTCGATCGCCTGCCAATGCACGTTCTGCGCGCGACGCAGCGCGAACTCGAGCATTCCGGCAGCGACCGTCGCATTGGTCGCGCGGTCGATCAGGATGAAGCCGCCGAGATCGGCGCCGTCGGCAAAGGGTTCGAACACCAGGTCGCGGTCGGTATAGACCTCGGCGACGCCGATATCGTTGAGCCCGAGCGTCTTGACCGAGAGCTCGGCGAGCGTGGTGACGTCGATCGCGTGGCGCGGCTCCTGGACGGTCGCCCCAACGGTCTGCGTGCCGAGCTTGAGCCAATAGCTGCGCCCCGGCAGCAGCGGCGTTTCGGACATCCAGACGAGCGTCGCGCGGAACTGATCGGCGGACTGGGGCGGCGCGTCGGCGAGCGCGATGACGTCGCCGCGCGAGCAGTCGACTTCGTCGGCGAGCGTGAGCGTGACCGACTGGCCGGCAACCGCCTCGGGGAGGTCGCCGTCCATCGTCACGATCCGCGCGACCGTCGTGGTGCGGGCCGAGGGCAGGATGCGCACCGCTTCGCCTGGGCGGATGCTGCCGCTGGCGATCAGGCCGGAGACGCCGCGGAAGTCGAGGTCGGGGCGGTTGACCCATTGCACCGGGAGGCGGAACGGGCGGGCTTGCGCGGCGTCGGCCTCGACGTCGATCGTTTCGAGATGTTCGAGCAGCGTCGGGCCGTCATACCATGGCATCGCCGCGGACGCGCTGGCGACATTGTCGCCGGCAAAGCCCGAGATCGGGATCGCGGTAAACTGTTCGATCCCGATCGCGCTGGCGAAGGCGCGATAGTCGGCGACGATCGTGTCGAACACGCTCTGGTCGTAGTCGACCAGATCCATCTTGTTCACCGCGAGCACGATGTGGCGCAGCCGTAGCAGCTGGACGAGAAAGCTGTGGCGCCGCGTCTGCGACAACACGCCCTTGCGCGCGTCGATCAGGATCACCGCGGCGTCGGCGGTCGAGGCGCCGGTCACCATGTTGCGGGTGTATTGCTCGTGGCCGGGGGTGTCGGCGACGATGAACTTGCGCTTTTCGGTCGCGAAGAAGCGGTAGGCGACGTCTATCGTGATGCCTTGCTCGCGCTCGGCGGCGAGGCCGTCGACCAGCAACGCGAAGTCGATATTCTGGCCTTGCGTGCCGACGCGCTTGCTGTCGGCCTCGAGCGCGGAGAGTTGGTCGGCGAAGATCGCGCGGCTGTCATAGAGCAGGCGGCCGATCAGCGTCGACTTGCCGTCGTCGACCGAGCCGCAGGTGATGAAGCGCAGCAGCGACTTGTGCTGGTGCTGGAGGAGGTAGGCATGGATGTCCGACGCGATGAGCGAGTCGGGCGAATATGCGTCTCCCCTCCCTGAAAGGGAGGGGTTGGGGGTGGGTTGGCCTAGGGAGAGAGCTGACGCCGCCACGGGCCGACCCACCCCCGGCCCCTCCCTTCCAGGGAGGGGAGGAGAACTAGGGAGGGGAGGAGTATCTGCGTTACCGATCGCGCCCATCAGAAATACCCCTCGGCCTTCTTCTTCTCCATGCTGGCGCTCTGATCGTGATCGATCGCGCGGCCCTGGCGTTCGGAGGTGGTGGTGAGCAGCATCTCCTGGATCACCGCAGGCAGTGTCGTCGCCTCGCTCTCGACCGCGCCGGTCAGCGGATAGCAGCCGAGCGTGCGGAAGCGGATCGAGCGCTCGACCGGAACTTCGCCCGGTTCGAGCCGGAAACGCTCGTCGTCGACCATCAGCAGCATTCCGTCGCGCTCGACCGTCGGGCGCGGCGCGGCGAGGTACAGCGGGACGATCTCGATCGCTTCGGCGAGGATATATTGCCAGATGTCGAGCTCGGTCCAGTTCGACAGCGGGAAGACGCGGATGCTCTCGCCCTTCGCCTTCTTGGCGTTGTAGAGGTGCCACAGCTCGGGGCGCTGCGCCTTGGGATCCCAGCGCTGGCTCGCCGAGCGGAAGCTGAAGATCCGCTCCTTGGCGCGGCTCTTCTCCTCGTCGCGGCGTGCGCCGCCGAAGGCGACGTCATAGCCGCCTAGCGTCAGCGCCTGTTTGAGCCCCTCGGTCTTCCACATGTCGGTATGGCGGCCGCCATGGTCGAACGGGTTGATGCCTTGTGCGAGCGCGTCGGGGTTCTTGTGGACGATCAGCTCCATCCCCGCTTCGGCCGCCGCGCGTTCGCGCAAATCGTACATCGCGCGGAATTTCCACGTCGTGTCGACATGCAGCAGCGGGAAGGGCGGCTTGCCCGGGAAGAAGGCCTTGCGCGCCAGATGGAGCATCACCGCCGAATCCTTGCCGACCGAATAGAGCATCACCGGGCGCTCGGCCTCGGCGACGACTTCGCGCAGGATGTGAATGCTTTCGGCTTCAAGCCTTTGGAGGTGGGTCAGGGTCGTCATGCTGCGTTGCAGATAGTGCAGAAACGCAGGCGTGCGATCAACTTATCCTGTTGATCGCTAAAGCGGCGTCACGACGCCGCGGTGTGCTCGACCGAATCGAGGATCCGCACGCCGGCCATGAACACCGCGATCGGGCAGACCGCGAACAGCAGCCAGCCGCCGACCCCGGGATATTGCGTGAGATAATGCACCCCGCGTTCGACCGCGCCGAGCGCGAGCGCATAGATCACCGCAAAGGCTTCGAACTTGGTCTTGATGACGAACAGGCCGGAGATTTTGGTCCACATGCCAGTCCCTAAGCAAACCGTGGGCCAACCGCAGACTTCCGTGCCTTTTCGTGTGCAAAGATGGTTACGTGTCAGTTAACCCGACACTCGCGGTCAGGTGCGGGCGACATGGTTCACGATGAAGTCCTCGCTGACGCGCAACGCGTCGGCGGTGGCGCGATCGAGCACGATGCCGCCTGCACACGGACGGACGTTGCCATAGGCGCAGCGGAACTCGGCGAGTCGCCCGTGCGCGATCAGCGCCGGATCGCCGCCGTCGCCGTCGAGCGCGACGATCCGAGAGGTTTGCGCATCGCGCACGGTGCGGACGTGGTCGGTCTTGGCGATCATCGTCGGACCACCGTCAAAAATGTCGACATAGTTTTCGTAGGCGAAGCCTTCGTTCTCGAGCATCCGCATCGCCGCGCGCCCCGAGGGGTGCGGCAAGCCGATCACCGCGCGCGCGGTCTCGGGAAGCATCGCGATATAGACCGGATGCTTGGGAAACAGATCGGCGATGAATTGATGGCCGCGCACCGCGTTGAACTGGTCGGCGTCCTGGAAATTCATCCCGAAGAAGCGCCCCGCCAGCCCGTCCCAGAAGGGCGAACCGCCGGCTTCGTCGATGATCCCGCGCAGCTCCGCCAGCACGCGGTCGGCGAAGCGCGCGCGGTGCTGCGCGATGAACAGATAGCGACTGCGCGCGAGCAGCATGCCGAGCCCGCCGGCGCGCTCGCCGGGATGGAGGAACAGCCCGCCGACTTCGCTGCAGCCTTCGAGATCGGTGGTCAGACCGAGCATGTCGGCGCGGAAGGTGCGGCCAAGCTCCTTGCTGTGCTGCGTCAGCGTGCCGAGCCGGTAGCTGTAGAAGGGATAGCTCTGCCCGACATGCGTGAAGATCTGGCAGGTGCCGCGCACCTCGCCGGTTTCGACATTCTCGAGCACGAGCACGAACAGATCGTCGGCCTTGCTGTCCTCGACGCGGGCGAAGGCGGCGGCGCTGCGATCGAGCTTGGCCTTCAACGCCGTGCGATCGGGCGGGAGATTGGTGAAGCCGCCGCCGGTCAGCTTGGCCATCTCGTAGAGCGGCTGGAGATCGCTGTCGCGCGCGGCGCGGATTACGTGAGTCGCGGCAAACTGAGTCACAGGGAGCCCTTTTCGGCAAGGCGCAGCATCGTCAGCGCCGAGAGCGCGGCGCGTTCGGCGAGGGAGTCGACGATGAGGAATTCGTCGGTCGAGTGGATCGCACCGCCGCGCGCGCCCATCGTGTCGACCACGGGGACGCCGCACGCCGCGATCGTGTTGCCGTCGCACACTCCGCCGGTCGCGCGCCAGGCGATGTCGAGGCCGAGGTCGGCACCGCAGGCCTTGACCAGCGCGAAGAGCTTGGCGGCGCCGGGGTCGATCGGCTTGGGCGGACGGTTGAAACTGCCGTGCAGCGCGATCGTCACGTCGTGCGCGGCGGCGACTTCGGCGACGATCCGGTCGATCGCGGCCTGGGCGCGCGCGATCTCGGAATGGTCGGCGGGACGGAAGTTGATCCGCAGCACGGCGTGATCGGGTACGACATTGTTCGGCCCGCCACCCTCGATCCGCGCGGGATTGACCGCGAGTGTGGGCGAGCGGATCGCGAACAGCCGCACCGCGAGATCGGACGCCGCGACGATCGCGTTGCGGCCTTCCTCCGGATTGCGCCCCGCATGGGCGCTCCGGCCGGTCACGACGATCGAGAAATTCCCCGTTCCGCCGCGCGCGCCAGCCAGTGTGCCGTCGGGCAAGGCGGGCTCGTAGGTCAGCGCGGCGAGCTTGCCGTGCGCCGCGCGCGCGATCAGCGCGGAGGACGAGAAGGAGCCGGTTTCCTCGTCGGAATTGATGACGACTTCATAGCCGAGCCGCTCAGCGAGCGGGCTCGCCTCGACCGCGCGCAGCGCTGCGAGCATCACGGCGAGGCCGCCCTTCATGTCGGCAACACCGGGCCCGTTGAGCGTGCCGTCGTCGCGGAACGTCAGCGTCTGGAAGCTGTGGTCAGCCGGATAGACCGTATCCATATGGCCAGTCAGCAGGACCTGTACCGGTGCGTCCGGCCGGACGACGAGGTGCAGGTGCTTGCCGTGGTCGAGCGTCGTGACGGTTCCATCGGCGGCGACGTTCTCGGCGGTGTCGCCTTCCACCAAGGCGAGCTCGCCGGGCAACACGCCGAACGCCGCGGCAAGCGCCTCCGCCACCGTCGCCAGGCCGACCAGGTTGCGCGTGCCGCTGTTGATCGTCGACCAGGCTTCGACCTGCGCCAGCATCGGCTGCGTCGCGACATGGGCGGCGGCCGCCCGTTCGATCTCTGTCATCCCCACCATCGCCAAGCGTCTAGCCGGTCTGCACCGCGTGCTCCACCCCTGCGACCGAGTCAGCGCAGATGCGGCGCGAAGGCGGCGAGCACCTCTTCGTAAAGCGTCTTCTTGAACGGCACGATCACCTCGGGGAGCGTCTCCGCGCGAACCCATTGCCACGCCTTGAACTCGGGATGCTCGGTCGCGATGTCGATATCGGCGTCGCTACCGAGGAAGCGGTAGAGGAACCAGCGCTGCCGCTGCCCGCGCCACTTGCCCTTCCACACGCGACCGACCAGTTCCTCGGGGAGATCGTAGAACAGTTCGTGCGGCGCGGCGGCAATCAGTTCGACATGCTCGGGCGCGATGCCGGTTTCCTCGCCGAGTTCGCGCAAAGCGGTGGCCTCGGGGTCTTCGCCATCGTCGATTCCGCCTTGCGGCATCTGCCACGCCTCGACCTCGGCATCGATCCGCTGGCCGACGAAGACGAGGCCGTCGGCGTTGAGCAGCATGATTCCCGCGCAGGGGCGATAGGGGAGGGTCGTGGGGTCGGTCATCGGTGGGCTTTCGTTATAGCTCCTCGCTCGCGAAGCGGGGGAGGGGGGATCCTGAGCATTCAGCGAAGGGTGGCGGGGGGCTCTCCGCGAGCGTTGCGCTTGTGGCGGCCCCCTCCACCACCAGCCTGAAGGAGGCTGGCGGTCCCCCTCCCCCGGTTCCCGGGGGAGGATTAAGGGGCTTCGGCGATCAGGGTTTTTGCAGCGGCCAGGGCGCCTGCCACGTCTTCAGCGGAAGACGGGATCGCCTTGCGCAGCGTGATGAAGCCGTGGATGTTCCCGACCGCCTCGCGGAACACCACCGGCACCCCCGCCTGCGCCAGCGCCGCCGCATACGCTCGACCCTGATCGCGGATCGGGTCGAGGCTCGCGGTCACCACCACCGCGGGCGGCATCCCGGCGAGGTCGCCCTTGAGCGGCGAGGTCCGGATATGCTCGGCCTCGGCCTGATAGGCGGCGTTGAACCATTCCATGCTGTCGCGCGTCAGCAGATAGCCCTCGGCGAACTGCGCGTAGGACGGGTATTCCTTCGTCGTATCGGTCGCGGGATAGAAGGGCAGTTGCGCGATCACCGGAACTTCCGCCGGCGCATCGCGCAGCGCCATCGCGGTGACGATCGCGAGATTGCCGCCGGCGCTGTCGCCGCAGACCACGAGGCTGGTTACCGTGCGTCCGAGCGCTGCGGGGCTCGCCGCCGCCCAGCGCGCCGCCGCCTCGCAATCGTCGGGCGCGGCGGGCCAGCGATGTTCGGGCGCGAGGCGATAGTCGATCGCCAGCACCGGCAGGTCGAGCGTGCGCGACACCTCGGCGCAGAAGCTCGCATGCGTCTCGAGATCACCGATCACGAAGCCGCCGCCGTGGAAGAACAGCACGAGCGGCCCCGCCGCGCGCGTCGCGGCGGTGTCGAACAGCCGCGCGGGAATGGCGCCGGCGGGGCCGGGAATCGTCAGGTCGGTGATCGTCGCCAGATCGCCGACCGGCGGATCGGCAATGTCCTTCATCGCGGCATAGGTCGCGCGGGCGGCGGGCGCCTCGAGCTGGTGCATCCTGGGACCGGGGAGATTGTTGAGGAAGCCGAGGAAGCCCGCAACGTCGGGGCGCACATACGGATCGGTCACGTTTCTCTCCATCTGGTCTCAGCCATTCGCGACCCTACCTAGGGAGGATGATCGCGGTCGTCCATCACCCAGCCTATGTCGCCAATGGCCAGTCGGCCAACCCGAGCCAGCTCAGCAAGAATGCCGCGATCCGCGACCTGTTGCGCACGCATGGGGCGGCCATCGACTGGCACGAACCCGAACCGATGCCGCTGCACTGGCTCGAGGCGACGCACGATCCCGGCTATGTCGCCGAGGTGCTCGAAGCCCGCGTGCCGCGCGAGAAGGAGCGACGGATCGGCTTTGCGGTCACGCCGAGCGTCGCGGCGCGCGCGCAAGTGGTGCCGGCGGGGACGTGGCTGGCCGGTCGGCTCGCGCTCGAACGCGGGTTCGCGGCCAACAGTGCGGGCGGCAGCCATCATGCGCTCGCCGAGACCGGCGCTGGCTATTGCGTGTTCAACGATCTCGCGATCGCGGCGGTGCGGCTGGTCGAGGAAGGCGATGCCAGGCGCGTGCTGATCGTCGATTGCGACGTCCATCAGGGCGACGGCACCGCCGCGCTGACCGCCGGTCGGCCGGGGATCGCGACCTATTCGATCCATGCCGAGAAGAATTTTCCGGCGCGGAAAGCCCGTTCGACGCTCGACGTGCCGCTCGCCGATGCCACGGGCGACGCCGCCTATCTCGCCACGCTATCCGCGACGCTGCTGCCGATGATCGACGAATACCGGCCCGACCTGATCCTCTATCAGGCGGGGATCGATCCGCTCGCGGGCGATCGGCTCGGCCGGCTCGCATTGACAGCGCCGGGCCTCGTCGCGCGCGACCGCTTCCTCGCCGAGGCGGCGGCGATGCGCGGCATCGCGCTCGCGAGTACGGTCGGCGGCGGCTATGGCGACGACGTGCGCGCGCTCGCCGCGACGCATGTCGAGGTGATCCTGACGCTCGGCCGCGCCTATCAGGCTGCGCGGACGGCGGAGCGCGGACAGCCGGGAACGATGGCCGCTCGTTCAAGTTGAGCATGACGAAGACGGGGCACATTGCCTAAGGGGCGGGTCCCCGCGTCGATTGATGAGGCCGCGTTTGACCGATCCCGTTCTCCTCTGGCTGCGCCGCGACCTGCGGCTCGCCGACCAGCCCGCGCTCGTCGCCGCGATCCACGATGGCGCCGTGATCCCCGTCTACGTCCTCGATGATGCGGCCGCGAAACACTATGCGATGGGCGGCGCGTCGCGCTGGTGGTTGCACCATAGCCTCGCCAGCCTCGATGCGGCGTTGCGCGCGAAGGGCTCGCGGTTGGTCCTGCGACGCGGCGACTGCGCCGACGAACTGGCCAAGCTTGCCGAGCAAAGCGGCGCAAAGCGCGTCCATGCGATCCGGCATTTCGAGCCGTGGTGGCGCAATGCCGAGCGGGCGGTCGCCAAGCGGCTCGACCTGGAATGCCACGACGGCAATTATCTTGCGCCGCCGGGTTCGATCACCACCGGCTCGGGGGGACAGTATAAGATCTTCACGCCGTTCTGGCGCGCGCTCAAAGCGACGCTGCCACCGCCCGAGCCGACGCGCGTGCCCGCGCATATTCCGGCGCCGTCGCATTGGCCGCAGGGCGATTCGCTCGACGATTGGAAGCTGCTGCCGACCAAGCCCGATTGGTCGACCGGGTTCGGCGCGGACTGGACCCCGGGGGAAAAGGGGGCGCACAAGCGGCTGAAGGCGTTCGTGGATCATGCCGCCAGCTATGATGAGACGCGCAACCTGCCCTCGATCGAAGGGAGTTCGCGTCTGTCGCCGCATCTCCATTTCGGCGAGCTTTCCGCAGCCCAGGTGTGGCACGCGGTGGCCGATGCCGGCGGCTCGGTCGACGTGTTCCTCAGCGAGATCGGCTGGCGCGATTACGCGCAGAACGTGATCCTGCAATATCCCGACTATGGCACCAAGAACGGGCGCGACGCGCTCGATGGCCTCGCATGGCGGACCGGCAAGGCGGCGGATGCCGATCTGAAAGCGTGGCAGCAGGGCCGCACCGGCTATCCGATCGTCGATGCCGGGATGCGCCAGCTCTGGACGACGGGCTGGATGCACAATCGCGTGCGGATGATCACCGCGAGCTTCCTGATCAAGCATCTGCTGATCGACTGGCGCGCGGGCGAGCGCTGGTTCTGGGATTGCCTGGTCGATGGCGATTACGGCTCGAACTCGGTCAATTGGCAATGGACCGCGGGGACCGGGATCGATTCGAATATGTTCAGCCGGGTGATGGCGCCGCTGGTCCAGTCGCCCAAATTCGATGCTGGCGACTATATCCGGCGATGGGTTCCCGAGCTCGCGGGAATTAAAGGCGATGCGATCCATGACCCCGACGAGGCCGGCTGCCGCCCGCGGAATTACCCGGCGAAAATCGTCGGCCACCGCGAAGGTCGCGAACGTGCGCTCGAAGCGGCGCGTCGCGCACGCTGAAAATAGCGTTGCGGCGCGTAGGGATGGATGCGAGGGGGCGCGCGATGCTTGGGGCCTTCTCGAAATTGTTTCACCGCCTGCTGGACCGGATCGATGCAGGCCTGGTCGCGGGCTCGCTTGCCGCGACCCTGCCCGACGGCCGCTATCGGCTGCTCGGCGGGCGCGCGCCCGGACCTGCCGCAATGGTCGATCTGCGCAGCTGGCGCGCCTTGCTGCGGCTCGCGATGGGCGGCTCGGCGGGCTGGTACGTCGCCTGGGCGAAGCGCGAATGGACCAGCCCCGATCCGACCGTGCTGTTCGAGCTGTTCATGCGCAACCGCGTGACGCTCGGCGGCACCGCGCGCTCGGGCGGGGTGATGCGCGCGGTGCGGCGGCTGGCGAACAGCCGGCGGCGCAATTCGCGCGTCGGCGCGCGGCGCAACATCGAATTTCACTACGATCTCGGCAATGATTTCTACCGGCTGTGGCTCGATCCCAGCCTGATGTATTCGAGCGCGCTGTTCGCCGAACCGGTGTCGGACGGCGAGAGCCTCGCGGCGGCGCAGGCGACCAAGATCGACGCGATCCTCGACCGGCTCGCGGTCGCGCCGGGGGACCGCGTGCTCGAGATCGGCTGCGGCTGGGGCGCGTTTGCGGAAGCCGCGGCGCGGCGTGGGCTCAAGGTCGATGCGATCACGTTGTCGGCCGAGCAGGAGGTGGCGGTTCGGGAGCGGATCGCGGCGGCCGGGCTGAGCGACGTGACGGTGGCGCGGATCGACTATCGCGACGTCACCGGCACATATGACGCGGTCGCCTCGATCGAGATGGTCGAAGCGGTCGGGCAGGAATATTGGCCGGCCTATCTTGCCGCGATCGCGCGCGCGCTCAAGCCAGGCGGCCGCGCGGCGCTGCAATACATCACGATCGATGATGCGATCTTTCCGGCCTATGCCGAGAATGTCGATTTCATCCAGCGCTTCATCTTTCCCGGCGGGATGCTGCTGTCGGAGAGCCGCTTCCGCGCGCTGGCCGAGGCGGAAGGGCTCGAGTGGCGGGACAACCGAACCTTCGGGCTGCATTATGCCGAGACGTTGCGGCGCTGGCGCGTGGCGTTCGATGACGCGGTCGCAGCGGGGCGGTTGCCGGCCAAGTTCGACCGTTCGTTCATCGACTTGTGGCGTTATTATCTGATGTATTGCGAAGGCGGTTTCCGCGGCGGCGGGATCGACGTCGCGCACGTCACGCTGGTGAAGCGTCCCGCTCCCGCTTGCAAGTTTGAGGTCGGTCATGCCCCCGGCATGACCTGAACGATGCGGGGCATCGTTCACCTCAAACTGGGTTAGGGGAGGGGCGTGCCTCGGAGGCTGTGCCTTCCGGCGCTTCCCTCCCCCAGCCCCTCCCGCAAGCGGGAGGGGAGTTTTGCGGGATCCCTCCCGCAAGCGGGAGGGGAGTTTCGCGGGATCCTTCCCGCAAGCGGGCGGGGAGCTTTAGTCGACGCGTTCGAAATGCCCTGTCGCGAAATCCTCGGTCAGGAGAGCGACGATCCGGTCCGCCACGACCGACGGATCCTTCACCGACTTCGGGTCCTCGCCCGGATAGGCCTTGTGGCGCATCGCGGTGCGCGTCGCGCCGGGGTCGACGATCGCGGTGCGGACCGAGCTGATCAGCTCCATTTCGTCGCCATAAGACGCGAGCAGCGTCTCGAACGCCGCCTTCGACGCGCCGTACATGCCCCAATACGCGCGCGGCTTGCGCCCGACGCTCGAGGTCAGGCCGATCACGCGCGCGCGCTGCGACTTGCGCAGCATCGGGTCGAACGCCGCGATCAGCGCGGCCTGCGCGCTGACGTTGAGCGTCAGCACCTGCGCCATCTCCTTGGGGTCGATCGCCGGCACGGCGGACAATTGCCCGAGCATCGCGGCGTTGAGCACGAGGATGTCGAGCGCTGGCCAGCGCTCGCCGATCGCGGCGCCGAGGCGGGCGATGCTGTCGGTCTCGGTCAGGTTGAGCGGTGCGATTGTCGCCGAGCCGCCCGCGTCGAAGATCGCGTTCTCGACGGTTTCGAGCCCCGCCGCGGTGCGCGCGGTGATGACGACATGCGCGCCCGCCGCGCCGAGCGCGAGCGCGGTCGCGGCGCCGATCCCGCGGCTCGCGCCGGTGACGAGGGCGATCTGGTTGGCGAGCGGCTTGTCGGTCATTTGGGGCTCTCTCCCTTTAAGCCCCTCCCCTTTAGGGGAGGGGTTTGGGGGTGGGGCCGAGCCTCGCAGAGAGCTAGCGCCCGTTACTTCCCCACCCCAACCCCTCCCCTGAAGGGGAGGGGCTATGTTTGTGCTAGATCACCCGTTCCGCCAGCAGCGCGAACTGGTCGACCGACGAAACATCGTCCTGGTCGGTCAGGCTGGTCGGGTAATCGCCGGTGAAGCAGGCGTCGCAATGGCTCGGCCGGATCGCGTTGCGCTGCGGCTCGCCGAGCGCCTTGTAGAGCCCGTCGATCGAGATGAAGGCGAGGCTGTCGGCCTTGATATAGTCCGCCATCTGCTCGAGATTCTTCGTCGCGGCGAGCAGCTTCGCACGCTCGGGCGTGTCGACGCCGTAGAAGCACGAATGCCGCGTCGGCGGGCTGGCGATGCGCATATGGACCTCGGCGGCGCCGGCTTCGCGCATCATCTCGACGATCTTGAGCGAGGTGGTCCCGCGCACGATCGAATCGTCGATCAGCACGATCTTCTTGCCCGCGATCAGCGCGCGATTGGCGTTGTGCTTGAGCTTGACGCCCAAGTGACGAACCTTGTCGCTCGGCTGGATGAAGGTCCGCCCGACATAATGCGAGCGGATGATACCGAGCTCGAACGGAATGCCCGACTCCTGCGCATAGCCCAAAGCCGCCGGGGTGCCCGAATCGGGGACCGGGATGACCAGATCGGCATCGACCGGGCTCTCGATCGCCAGCTGCGCGCCGATCGCTTTGCGCACAGTGTAGACGCTGCGGTCTTCCGAGATCGAATCGGGGCGCGAGAAATAGACATATTCGAAAATGCACGGCCGCGCGGCGACCTGCGGGAAGGGGCGGTGCGAGGTGATCTCGGTGCCCTTGACCATCACCAGCTCGCCCGGGTCGATCGAGCGCACGAAGGTCGCGCCGACCACGTCGAGCGCGACGGTCTCCGACGCGAAGATGATCGAGCCGCCATCGGGACCGTCGATCTTGCCCATCACCAGCGGACGGATGCCGAGCGGATCGCGGCACGCGATCATGCCCTCGGGGGTCATCACGATCAGCGAATAGGCGCCCTCGACGCGCTTGAGCGCATCGATGAACTTGTCGACGGTGGTGCGATAGTTCGACGTCGCGACGAGATGGATGATGGTCTCGGTGTCGCTGGTCGACTGGAAGATCGAGCCGCGTCGCACGAGATCGCGCCGCAGCCGCATCGCGTTCGAGATGTTGCCGTTATGCGCGATCGCGAAGCCGCCCGAGGCGAGATCGGCGTAGAGCGGCTGGACGTTGCGCAGCGCGGTCTCGCCGGTGGTCGAATAGCGCACATGCCCGCACGCGACCGAGCCGCGCAACGGGACCATGATCTCCTCGCGGTCGAAATTGCCCGCGACATGGCCCATCGCGCGGTGCGTATGGAACTCCACCCCGTCGAAGCTGGTGATGCCGGCCGCCTCCTGGCCGCGGTGCTGCAGCGCGTGCAGCCCGAGCGCAACCAGCCGCGCCGCGTCGGTCGCGCCGGAAATGCCGAAAATGCCGCACTCTTCGTGCAGCGTGTCGTCTTCATGTGGGTTCGTGGTCAGCATATCGCCCTTCGGGGGTAGCGCTCGCCGTGGGCATATAGGGACGGCTCCGCGGTTTGTCGCGCTTTTGTCACAACGTGCGGAGCGTTTGGTCGCATCGCCCGTTTTTTGGCGTTGAATAGCAGGAGGTTGCGGTGGCGAAGCAGCATGGAGCAAGCGTCAAGGACGCCAAACTGTACGAAGACCTGCGCCGTGACGGCGCTTCGAAGGCGAAAGCCGCGCGAATCGCCAATGCCAGGGCGGCGGGAACGCTCGACCATCGCTCGACCGCGCTCGAGGATCGATCGAAGGACGATCTGATGAAGGAAGCGCGCGAGATCGGCGTCGCTGGCCGATCGAAGATGACCAAGGCGGAATTGGCGAAGGCGATTCGCGATCGGTGAGGGAGCTGGCCCGAAGTCCGGCTCGACACCCCGGCCGCGCGCCGGGGTGACGGATGGGGGGAGCGGCGCTATTGGCAGTGCATGCCCGATCCCCGTGAAACCGGCCTGACGCTGGACCCGAAATACGACGCCGCCGGCCTGATCACAGCCGTTGCAACCGACCGTACGACCGGCGAGGTGCTGATGCTCGCGCATATGAACGCCGAGGCGCTACGGCTGACGGTCGAGACCAACGAAGCGCATTTCTGGTCGCGCAGCCGTGCCCGGCTGTGGAAGAAGGGCGAGACGTCGGGGCATGTGCTCCATGTCAGCGACATCCGCATCGATTGCGATCAGGACGCGGTATGGCTGATCGTCGATCCCGCCGGGCCCGCCTGCCACACCGGCGCGCGCAGCTGTTTCTACCGCCGCATCGCGGGCGATCGGCTGGCACTGGCGGAATGACGTCGACGCGGCGGAAGCGCGGAAGGGGGAGGGCGCGGATCGCGCTTGTCGTGCTGTCCCTGCTGGCCGGATGCGATCGTGGCGCATCGGATCGCGCCGCGTCGCCGACCCCGCAGGGGCTCGAAGCCGCCGCGATCCAGGCGGGCGTCATCGCCGATCCGGCCAGCACCGATCTTACCGGCGTCTATGCGACCGGGAACGACCGCATCTGCATTGTGCCGAGCGCGCAGGCATATCGGATCGGCGTCTTCGTCGATTATGACGAGACGCAGAATTGCGGTGGATCGGGCGTCGTCACGCGCGACGCCGACACGCTGCACGTGACGCTCGGCGCGAACGGCGATGGCTGCACGATGGACGCGCGGTTCGAGGGCGATCGCATCGTTTTTCCGCCGCGCGTTCCCGACGCGTGCCAAAAGGCCTGCCGCGGTCGCGCGTCGATCGCGGCGCTCGACGTGACGCGGCTCAGCGAGTCGGCGGCGGAAGCGGCGACGCTGCGCGACGCGCGCGGGCGGTTGCTGTGTGGGGATGGCGGATAGCCCAGCCGTCGGTGTGCGATCAACTGGTCGTCCCGAAGCACGAAACGATCCGCAACGGGCGCCATGCATGTTGACGTTCACGTAAGCGGCAACTATTTACGCGGCATGTCTACCGGTCCCGCCTATGCCTTGATCGAGCGTCATCCCGATCGCGACCATTTCTCGATTTCCGATCTCTCGGCAGAGTTCGGCGTCACCGCGCGCGCGCTGCGCTTCTACGAGGATGAGGGGCTGATCGGCCCCGAACGCCGCGGCACCGCGCGAATTTATTCGCAGCGCGATCGCGCGCGGCTTGCCTGGATCCTGCGCGGCAAGCGCGTCGGTTTCTCGCTGTCCGAGATCCGCGAGATGATCGACCTTTACGACATCGGCGACGGACGTCGCGCGCAGCGCGCCGTCACGATCGAGCGCTGCCGCAGCCGCGTCGCTTTGCTCGATGCGCAGAAGCGCGACATCGACGCCGCCATCGCCGAATTGAACGAGTTCATCGAGCTCGTCGAACAGACTCACCCGAAGGAAGCCTGATGCCCCAATATACGCCCCCCGTCCGCGACGTCCGCTTCGTGCTCGAGCATGTCGTCGGCCTCGAAAACTATGCCAACCATGCCGGCTTTCAGAACGCGACCCCCGACGTGGTCGACGCCGTGCTCGACGAAGGCGGCAAGTTCGTCGCCGAAGTGCTGTTCCCGCTCAACGCCTCGGGCGACCAGGAAGGCTGCACGCGTCACGACGACGGTTCGGTGACGACGCCGAAGGGTTTCAAGGAAGCCTATGACGCCTTCGTCGAATCGGGCTGGGGCACGCTCAGTGCACCCGAGGAATTCGGTGGCCAGGCGATGCCGCACGTCGTGTCGACCGCGTTCCAGGAATTCATGATCTCGTCGAACATGGCGTTCGCCATGTATCCCGGCCTGTCGCACGGCGCGATCGCCGCGCTGCTGGCGAAGGGCTCGGACGAGCAGAAGGCCAAGTACGTCCCCAACATGGTCAGCGGCAAATGGGGTGGCACGATGAACCTGACCGAGCCGCAGTGCGGCACCGATCTGGGTCTCATCCGCACCCGCGCCGAGCCGCAGGCCGATGGCTCCTATGCGATCACCGGCACCAAGATCTTCATCTCGTCGGGCGAGCATGATCTCACCGAGAACATCATCCATCTCGTGCTGGCCAAGACCCCGGGCGCGCCGGAAAGCTCGAAGGGCATCTCGCTGTTCGTCGTGCCGAAGTTCCTCGTCAACGACGATGGCTCGCTCGGCGCGCGCAACCCCGTCACTTGCGGCTCGATCGAGCACAAGATGGGGATCCACGCCAATTCGACCTGCGTGATGAACTATGACGGCGCGATCGGCTGGCTCGTCGGCGAGGAGATGAAGGGCCTCGCCGCGATGTTCATCATGATGAACGCAGCGCGCCTCGGCGTCGGCCTGCAGGGCCTGGGCGTCGCCGAAGTCGCCTATCAGAACGCCGTCCAATACGCACACGACCGCCGCCAGGGCCGCGCGCTGACCGGCCCGAAGGAGCCGAACGAGAAGGCCGACACGCTGTTCGTCCATCCCGACGTCCGCCGCATGCTGATGGAAGCCAAGGCGCTGACCGAAGGCCTGCGTGCATTGTGCCTGTGGGGCGCGCTGCAGGTCGATCTCGAACATGCCGGCGCGACCGAGGAAGAGCGCCAGCTCGCCTCCGACCTGATCGGCCTGCTTACCCCCGTCATCAAGGGCTACGGCACCGACAAGGGCTATGACGTCGCGACCAACGCGCAGCAGGTTTACGGCGGCCACGGCTACATCGCCGAATGGGGCATGGAGCAGTATGTCCGCGATGCCCGCATCGCGATGATCTACGAGGGCACCAACGGCGTCCAGGCGATGGATCTGGTCGGGCGCAAGCTCGCGCAGAACGGCGGCCGCGCGGTGCAGGCCTTCTTCAAGGTCGTCGCCGACGACGTCGCGGCGGGCAAGGCCGATCCGGCGACCGCCGATTTCGCCAGCCGCCTCGAGAAGGCGAATGGCGAACTGCAGGCGGCGACGATGTGGTTCATGCAGAACGGCATGCAGAACCCCGACAATGTCGGCGCCGGCGCGCACAGCTACATGCACATCATGGGCATCGTCGGCCTGGGCGTGATGTGGCTGCGGATGGCGACGGCTGCGACCAAGCTCAAGGCGGCGGGCGAGGGCGACCAGGCGTTCCTCGACGCCAAGCTGATGACCGCGCGCTATTTCGCCGAGCGGATCATGCCCGAGGCGGGCGCGCTGCGTCGCAAGATCGAGGCCGGTGCCGAAGCGCTGATGGCGATCCCGCCCGAGATGTTCGCAGCGGCGTGATCGCACGTCGCCGATAGCGTAAAACCACCGGGAAAGCGGGGTCGGCAGCGACCCCGCCGACCCCGGCGGCGCTCAACGCACGTCGAAGGTCGTGACCGGCTTCTGCGCCA
Organism: Bordetella parapertussis; assembly: GCA_943367995.1. Lineage (GTDB taxonomy): Bacteria > Pseudomonadota > Alphaproteobacteria > Sphingomonadales > Sphingomonadaceae > Sphingomonas. The sequence continues at coordinate 426,540 of CALRKL020000001.1, forward strand.
GCGACGAACGGGTGTTGGGCGCCACTGGCTCGCCCGCCGGATCGCCCTTGCGCCGAACACCCGCGAGCCCCTGTGCAGCGGGGAGCGCCGATGCGGCCGGTGTCCCGGTCGAATCCCGCGGGCCGATATCGACCGCGTCCTCATCGTCGATCGGTTTCGGCGTTTCGACGAAGGTCTGCGCCTTCATGCATTGCGCCGGGCTCGGGCGGCGGAACTCGCGGCAGTTCCACAGCGGCTTGTCATAGCCGTGCTGGCGATCGCGCAAATAGCTGAACGACAGCGCCGCGATCTGCACCGGCTTGAGCGGCAGCTTGGTCGCGGTCTTCGCCGCATCGGTCCAGCCCATCACCTTGCAATAGGCGCGGTCGCCACAGGTGCGCTGCGCCAATACCGCGAAGCCGTCGGGCGAAAGCGCATCGTCGTCGAGCGTGATCAGGAAGCTGTTGCCGTCGCCCGCGACGGGCGGCGGCAGCACGGCCTTTGCCGCAGCCGCGTCGAACAGCGCGCCTTCGACTTGCCCGAACGCCATCTCGACGCCACCGCGATGCGCGTCCGAATAGGCCGCGAGCTGCGCGATCGCGGGTTCGTCGCTCGAGACGTGGCGGTTGAACGCCGGCGGCGTGCCCCACCAGCCGGTCCAGCGGAAGAACAGGTGCGTCCCGACCGCGGCGATCTTGTCGAGGCTCGACTGCCAATACGGGACGACCCAGTCGGTGTGGTAATGCGTCGCATAGCCGACCGGCTTGAAGACCGCGCCGGTCAGCGCGGCGGTCGCGGTTTCGCGGGCGCGGGTCCATTGCACGTCGCGCCAGTGATTGCGCACCAAAGCGCCGTCGCAGGTGAAAGTGAACTGGCAGCCGGTGGCGCGTTCGGACCCCTGGAACACCACGCCGCAGATCGTCTTGGGGAAGGCGGGATGGCGGACGCGGTTGATCACGACCTGCGCGACGGCGCGCTGGCCGGTCGGGTCGTCGCCGGCCTCGTACAACACAGCGGCGGCCATGCAGTCGATCGCGCGGCGGCGCTGGAGCTCGTCGCCGTCGAGCTTGAACGGGCGCGCTGCCGGGTTGGGACCATCGACGAAGGGTACGCTCGCGTTGAAGCTCCGCGCGTCGCTGGGATCGAGATCCTGGAACGCGACGGGCTCGACCGCCGGCACCTCGGCGGCGGGAACGACCCGCGGCGGAGCGCTGCGCGCGACATGGTGGCGAACCAGCGGCGGCGCAAAGCGGATCAGCAGCACCGGCGCGAAGATCGCGAGCAGCGCGATCGCCGCGACGATCGCCTGCAGCGTCGCACTGGGGGGCGAACGGCGATCGATGGTCATCGGCAAGGACTGCGCAGAAGTACGGACACGAAATGCTCCTGGTCGGGATGGCGGGCGCGTCTAGCGCATCCGTCCCGGAAAGCGAAATGCTCGCCGGGCCGATTCGGTACCATCACCGCGTTACACCGTGGGCAAATGTCGTGGCGACGGCGACTCAGCTCTCGGGCAGGAAGTCCGGCACCGACAGATAGCGCTCACCGGTGTCGTAGTTGAAACCGAGCACGCGCACCCCATCGGGCAGATCGGGCAGCTTCTGCAGGATCGCGGCGAGCGTCGCGCCCGAGCTGATCCCGACGAGCATGCCTTCTTCCGCCGCCGAGCGCCGCGCCATGTCCTTGGCGATCGTCGCATCGACCTTGATCGCGCCGTCGATCGCCTGGGTGTGGAGGTTCGCCGGAACGAACCCTGCGCCAATGCCCTGGATCGGATGCGGGCCGGGCGATCCGCCCGAGATCACCGGCGAGGCGGCGGGCTCGACCGCATAGACCTTGAGGTTGGGCCAGTCCTGCTTGAGCCGCTCGGCGACGCCGGTGATGTGCCCGCCGGTGCCGACGCCGGTGATGATCACGTCGATCGGCGAATCGCGGAAGTCGTTGAGGATCTCAAGCGCGGTCGTGCGGACGTGCACGTCGATGTTCGCCGGATTCTCGAATTGCTGCGGCATCCAAGCGCCGGGGGTCTGCTCGACCAGTTCGAGCGCACGTTCGATCGCGCCCTTCATGCCCTTCTCGCGCGGGGTGAGGTCGAAGGTCGCGCCATAGGCGAGCATCAGGCGGCGGCGTTCGAGCGACATGCTTTCCGGCATGACGAGCACGAGCTTGTAGCCCTTGACCGCGGCGACCATCGCCAGGCCTACGCCGGTATTGCCCGAGGTCGGCTCGATGATCGTGCCGCCGGGCTGGAGATGGCCGTCGCGCTCGGCCGCCTCGATCATCGCCAGCGCGATGCGGTCCTTGATCGAGCCGCCGGGGTTCGAGCGCTCGGACTTGATCCACACTTCGGCGCCGGGGAACAGCTTCTGGACGCGGACGTGCGGGGTGTTGCCGATCGTGTCGAGGATCGTGTTGGCTTTCATGGCGTGGCCTCCAGTTCGAGATCGCGGGAATCTTGCGCGCTTTTGGGCGGATCGAAAGTCTTGGCATTGCGGATGCTGGGGAAGAGATAGGTCCACAGGATCGTCACGACAATCGCCCCGCCGCCGCCGACCAGCACCGCTCCGACCGGCCCGAGCGCGGCGGCGAGGAAGCCCGACTCGGCCTCGCCGAGCTCGTTCGACGCCGAAATGGTGAGCTGCGACACCGCGCCGACGCGCCCGCGCTTGTCATCGGGGGTGTGCAGCGTGATCAGCGACTGGCGGATATAGACCGAGAACATGTCCGCCGCCCCCGCGACGGCGAGCGCAGCGAGGCTCAGCGCCATGATCTGCGACAGGCCGAACACCACCGTGGCGACGCCATAGACCAGCACCGCGCCGAGCATCTTGGGTCCGACATTGCTCTTGATCGGGCGGAACGAGAAGAACAGCGCGACCACCGCGGCGCCGACGGCGGGCGCGGCGGCGAGCAGGCTCAGCCCCTGCGGGCCGACCTTCAGAATGTCGTGCGCGTAGATCGGCAGCAACGCGCTGGTTCCTGCCAGGAACACGGCGAACAGATCGAGCGTGATCGCGCCGAGCACGAGCTTGTTCTGGCCGACATAGGCGAGCCCGTCGACGATCTGGCGCAGCGGATTGCCCCGATGCGCGGCGATCGAGCGCGGCACTGGCGGGATCGTCAGCATCGCTGCGAGCGCGACCGCGAACAATCCGGTGGCCAGCGCATAGGCCCCCCATGGTGCCGCGGCATAGGCGAAGCCACCGAGCGCCGGGCCGATGATCGTGCCGACCTGCCACGAGATCGAGCTCAGCGCGATCGCGGTCGGCAGGACCTCGCGCGGCACCAGATTGGGCGCGAGCGCGCCGAACGCCGGCCCGGCAAAGGCGCGGCCGAGCCCGAGCAGCACCGCGACCGAGAACAGCACGGGCAGCGTCATCCCCTCCGAATAGGTGACGAGCGCGAGGATCAGCGCGCACAGCACCTGCAGCGCGAGCGTGCAGCGCGTGATCACCCGCCGGTCGAATCGGTCGGCGACCCAGCCGGTGATCGGCGTCGTGACGAACAGCGGCACGAACTGCAGCAGCCCGATCAGGCCGAGCTGCGCCGCAGCGCCAGCGGGTGACATGGTGGTGCGGGCGATGGTGTAGGTCTGCCAGCCGATCACGATGATCATCGCATTTTGCGCGATCGTCATCGCGAAGCGCGCCGCCCAATAGGAGCGGAATTGCGCGATGCGGAGCGGGTGGGGGGCAGCTGTCATTTTATGCTGCCTTAATCGGAGCGTGGGCGGCGCGGCAATCGACGATATGCTTGGCGCGCAGAAACTTGCGCTGTTGCTGCATCATCCCGGACTTGATCCGGGATCCATGCGCGCGCCCACACCACGACCGTCGTGCGGCCGGCAGCCGCTCGCATGGATGCCGGATCAGGTCAGGCATGACGGGCGGATACATCGCCCCCGCGCATCGTTTTGACGGGGGCGATTGATATCGCCGCAAGATCGGGCCTATAGGCTCGCGTCCCTCTCCCCAGGTCATGAGGTCTTACAGACGTGGCAAAAGCCCCCGCTGCCGTAAAGGCACAACCCCCGGTGCCGAACCGCGAGCGCCCCGACGAGCCCAAACTGTACGAGGCCTCGAAGGAAGAGCTGCTCGAATTCTACAAGCAGATGCTGCTGATCCGCCGCTTCGAGGAAAAGGCCGGGCAGCTTTACGGCCTCGGCCTGATCGGCGGCTTCTGCCATCTCTATATCGGCCAGGAGGCCGTCGCGGTCGGCCTGCAGTCGGGCCTCGATGGCGACAAGGACTCGGTCATCACCGGGTATCGCGACCATGGCCACATGCTTGCCTACGGCATCGATCCAAAGGTGATCATGGCCGAGCTGACCGGGCGTGGTGCTGGCATCAGCCGCGGCAAGGGCGGCTCGATGCACATGTTCTCGACCGAGAAGAAGTTCTACGGCGGGCACGGCATCGTCGGCGCGCAGGTGTCGCTCGGCACCGGCCTCGCCTTCGCGCACAAATATAACGAGGATGGCGGCGTCGCCATGGCCTATTTCGGCGACGGTGCGTCGAACCAGGGTCAGGTGTACGAAAGCTTCAACATGGCCGAGCTGTGGAAGCTGCCGATCATCTATGTGATCGAGAACAATGAATACGCGATGGGCACGAGCGTCAACCGCTCGTCGGCCGAGGACCAGCTGTTCCGTCGCGGTGAGTCGTTCCGCATCCCGGGCATCCAGGTCGACGGCATGGACGTGCTGGCGTGCCGCGGCGCCGCCGAGGAAGCGCTCGCCTGGGTCCGTGCGGGCAAGGGGCCGATCATCCTCGAGATGAAGACCTATCGCTATCGCGGCCATTCGATGTCCGATCCGGCCAAGTATCGCTCACGCGACGAAGTCCAGGCGGTGCGCGACAAGTCGGATCCGATCGATCACGTCAAGAAGCTGCTCGACGCGCAGGGCGTGACCGAGGCCGACTTGAAGACGGTCGACCAGGAGATCCGCAAGATCGTCAACGAAGCCGCCGACTTTGCCGAGCAGGCGCCCGAACCCGAGGCCGCCGAACTCTACACCGACATTCTGGTGGAAACATACTGATGCCCGTCGAAATCAAGATGCCCGCGCTTTCCCCGACGATGGAGGAGGGCACGCTCGCCAAATGGCTCGTCAAGGAAGGCGATGTCGTCAAATCCGGCGACATCATGGCCGAGATCGAGACCGACAAGGCGACGATGGAATTCGAAGCCGTCGACGAAGGGACGATCGGACAGATCCTCGTCGCCGAGGGCACCGACAATGTGAAGGTCGGCACCGTCATCGCGACGCTGACCGCCGAGGGCGAAGAGCCCGCCGCGGCCGGCGAAGGCAAGTCCGAAGCCGCAGCGCCTGCGCCCGATCAGCCCGCCGAGCAGAAGGCCGAGGCGACGCCAGAGCCCGCGGCCAAGGCGGTCGATACCGGCACGCACCAGCTTGAGAAGGCCGCCGAGCACAAGGCCGAGGTAAGCGATCCCGCGATCCCCGAGGGGACCGAGATGGTCAAGCTGACGCTGCGCGAAGCGCTGCGCGACGCGATGGCCGAGGAAATGCGCGCCGATAAGCGCATCTTCGTGATGGGCGAAGAGGTCGCGCAGTATCAGGGCGCGTACAAGGTGACGCAGGGGTTGCTCGAGGAATTCGGCGACAAGCGCGTGATCGACACGCCGATCACCGAATATGGCTTTGCCGGCATCGGCACGGGCGCGGCGATGGGCGGGCTTCGTCCGATCGTCGAGTTCATGACCTTCAACTTCGCGATGCAGGCGATCGACCACATCGTGAACTCGGCCGCCAAGACCAACTACATGTCGGGCGGCCAGATGCGCTGCCCGATCGTGTTCCGCGGCCCCAACGCGGCGGCAAGCCGCGTCGGTGCGCAGCATTCGCAGAACTATGCGCCGTGGTATGCGAGCGTCCCCGGCCTGATCGTGATCGCGCCGTATGACGCCGCCGACGCCAAGGGCCTGCTCAAGGCGGCGATCCGCACCGAGGATCCCGTTGTGTTCCTCGAGAACGAGTTGCTCTACGGCCGTACCTTCGATGTGCCGAAGCTCGATGACTACGTCCTGCCGATCGGCAAGGCGCGGATCATGCGCGAGGGCAAGGACGTGACGATCGTCAGTTACTCGATCGGCGTGGGCTTGGCACTCGAAGCCGCCGAGAAGCTTGCCGCCGAAGGCATCGACGCCGAAGTGCTCGACCTGCGCACGCTGCGCCCGCTCGACACCGAGTCGGTGCTCAAGAGCCTCAAGAAGACCAACCGCCTCGTCGTGGCGGAAGAAGGCTGGCCGACCTGCTCGATCGCGTCGGAAATCCAGGCGATCTGCATGGAGCAGGGCTTCGACGACCTCGATGCACCGGTGCTGCGCGTCACCAACGAGGACGTGCCGATGCCCTATGCTGCGAACCTCGAGAAGCTGATGCTGGTCAACGCCGACAAGATCGTCGCGGCGGTCAAGCAGGTGACCTACCGCTGAGCAAAGGCGCCGCGTGCTCCGGCACGCGGCGCCTTTCTCTTATTGGGTGATGTGGGCGTTCGATACCGCGGCAAGAAACAGCCGGTTGAGCGCGCTCGAAATATCGTCGTCGGTCGTGACCTTGTAGATCAGGCCGGGCGTCGCGCAGTCGGTCAGGGCTGGTTCGATCTTGTAGAGATAAGGCACGACGTTGGTCTGCGACCAGCTGTCGCCATCCATCGAGCTTTGCAGATACTCGGTATACAGGATCGCGATGCGGATGCCGCGTGCCTTGATCGTCGTGCACCAGGTCGAATCGAACGCGACCTCGGGCCGGCCGTTCGGTCGAAATTCATCGCGCATCCCGTCGGTCACGATGAACAAGATTTCCTGGGGTTTGTCGCCTTGGACCTTGGTGCCGTTTCCGGGATTAGGCATGATAAGATTGATCTTGTTGAAAGCGTCGCTCGATGCTGTGTCCTGATCGTTGTTGTTGAACGTCTTGGTGGGATTGCCGTTCGAGTAATAGAGCGAGGTCGCAGCCTTTCCAGCTGCCGTGCCAACGCTTGGCAGATCGTTGGTAAGGCCCTGCAGCGTTTGGAAGCTGTTGTTGGCGCGCGTGTCAGATGCGGCAAACGACGTCAGCGCCGCCTGATAGGTCGCGTTGTTGTTTTTGCCGGTCGTCACTGCGAGCGACATCATATTTTTGATCGCCGTCTTCGCCTCGTCGACTCGCAGCGGGATGCTGTACGACGTCGCGACGCCGTAATAATCGGTAACCTTGTTGTTGGCGTCGCGCGCGGTCGCGTCGTTGGTCGAATGGCAGGCGAAAGCGCAGCCGTTCGCCTTGCTGCGCAGCAGCGTGATGCCCGCCGATGTCGAGGGAAACGCCATCGATCCCGACGTATCGAGCATCACGTAGAAATCGATATTGGGTGCGATCTTGGCGTTGGTGCTTGTCGTGCCCGAAATGGCGATCGACGGCGACCGCAGCACGCTTCCGAAGATATTCACCGAGCGCGCGTTGTAGCTCATCGCGATCACGCGGCTCAGGCCGACGGTGTTGGTGTCGGTCACCGTCACGGTGATGGTGCCGTCCGTGCCGGTCCAGACCGATCCATTGTCGCTCGAGGACTGGCTGCACGGGTTATAGATGACGAGGTTGACGGTGCCGCCCTGGCACTGCGTTACCCCCATCTGCCCGTACCACATCTTGATCGCCATCGCCGCGGATTGCGCGCGGGTTTGCGACAGCATGCCCGGCGTCACGCCCGACAATGCGGCCGCGTCGGTGACGGCGTTGATGCGCGTCTGGATGCGGGCCGCGCGCGCATAATCGATCGTCATCCCGGTCGCAAAGGTGATCGGGATCAGCGCGAAGGCACAGATCATGATGACGTTGCCGTGTTCGCTCGGCCGAAGCTTGGCGAGGCACGTGCGTAAAGTCCTGATCACGCCAAGCATAACGGGATATCTCCAGCGTAACGGCATCAATTGTAGACGATGAAAGAGGAATTGCGCGGCGACATGAACATGCTTTGCGAAAAGGGGATCGATCCGATCAAGGTCGCCCCGACATTGGGCCGATACAGGTAACTGATCTCGCTGAGCACATAATAACTGTTCGGCGTCGCAAGCGTCGTCGGTATCGTGATGATGTCCCCGGCGTTCAGCGCCGTCCCGTTGAGCGACCGGCTCCAGCTCACGACCGCCTGCCGCTGGCTGTTGATCTGGATCTGGCTGATTCGCAGCACGGCGTTGCCGGGCGAATAGGGCACCATGATCTGACGCGAGGCGTTGAGAATTTCATCGGCCTGGGTGTCCGACATCGTCGTGTTCTGCGTCGTCAGATCCGCCAGCGCGCGCGCGGTCGAGCCGACCTTGCGATAGGCGGAGATCGCATCCATCAACTGGAAACCGCCGACGAACAGCAGCACCAGGAACGGAAGCACCATCGCGAACTCGATCAGCGCGGCACCATGGACGTTATCGACGATCTTGCGCCGAGGTTGCGAAGAGGCGGCGTGGCTCATGACGAATAGGGCTCCGTCTTGAACACCGAGGTCGAGATGAGCAGGCGGCGATTGTTCGACATCGTCGAGAGGTCGAAACCGAGCGGCGTCTTCTGGGTGTTCCAGATATACATGATCCGCGCGACGGTGATTTCGCCGGGCGCGCCGGGATTGTACACCCAGCTGTTCGTCGGGTTGCCCTGATTGTCATAGGTCAGGGTCGGACTGCCGGTATCGGCGGACGAAAACGTGTTGGCGGTGCGCACGTCGATCATCACGTTTGCGCATTTGAGATAGGCCGGCAGCTTCGAGCAGACGAGCGCTTTGAACTGCGCTTGCGTCATGTTGTTATTCTGCGCCGCGCCGGTGAGCAGTTGGCGCACCGACTTTTCGGCGACCGTTTCGAGGATCTGCTGCGTAAAAAACACCAGGCTCGTCTGGACGACGGCGAGCAACAGCGCGAGGAGGGGGCCGACGACGAAAGCGAACTCGACCAGCGTCGTACCCCGGCTGTCGCGCGCAAGCCTGGGCTTGCACAGAATCCGCCGCGCAAAAGTGAGACTGGCCTTGATGTGCATCGTTGAACCCCGGATTTGGACGCTTCTTGCACGGGCGGGGTTAAAACTTTGAAAATCTCTATCGCGTGGCGGCGGGCAAACAATGGCCGCTGATCAGGAGCGCCAGCTCGCTTTGTCCTATGCGATGCCCGATCGCGCAGCGCCGCTCGCCGCGCTGTTCGCGCTCGACGATACGCTCGGGCAGATCCTGCGGACGACGCGCGAGCCGCTGGTCGGGCAGATGCGGCTGACCTGGTGGCACGGTGCGCTGAGCGCGCTCGACACCGCGCCGCCGCCCGCGCAGCCCGTGCTCGCCGCGCTCGCGCTCGGCGTGCTCCCGCTCGGGGTGACGGGGGCGCAGCTCGCCGGGATGATCGACGGCTGGGAGGCGCTGCTCGATGCCGAAGAGCTCGACGCGGCGACGATCGAGCGGCATGGCGTCGCGCGCGGCGGCGCGCTGTTCGCCGCGGCGGCGACACTGCTCGGCTGTCCGCGCAGCGACCCGGTGGCGGCGGCGGGGACGGGGTGGGCGCTGGCCGACCTGATGCGCCACGTCCGGGACCGCGCGGTGGCGGAGCGGGCGGCTTCGCTGGCGCGGGCGTCGATCGCCGCCGCGACCGCACCGCGCGGGAGTCGCGCCGGACGGCCGCGCGGCGCGCTGGCGCAGCTCGCCCGGATGGATCTCGCGGTGCCGCTCGACGCCCCGATCGCGCGCGGCGCACCGCGGCGCGTCGCGCGGTTGGCGCTGTTCCGGCTGACGGGGCGATAGACTTTCGCCGGGCGATGGAATGGGGTATCCTTGCCGCGACAATCGTGGGGGGACGATATGTGGCGCTACCTAGTGGGCGGGCTGGCGGCATTGGCGCTGGCGGCGGCGGGGATGCTGCTGCTCAATCGCAATGCGCGCTCGGTCGCGGCACTGCCGCTTTCCCCCGCGGCGCCGGCCCAGGCCGGGGCGCCAGCGCCGCTCCCCGCGACCGTTCCCGAAGCGAGCGACAAGACGCGCGAGCAGAAGCGCTTCGACCGCTACGACAAGGACCGCGACGGCAAGGTGACGCGCGAGGAATATCTCGCGGCGCGGCGCAAGGCGTTCGCCAAGCTCGACGTCAACCATGACGGCATGCTGTCGTTCGACGAATGGGCGGTGAAGGCCGAGGGCAAGTTCGCGGCCGCCGACGGCGACAAATCGGGCGCGATGACGCCGGTCGAGTTCGCCCGGACCGCGGTCAAGCGCAAGCCGCCGCGCGTGCGGCGCGACTGTCCGCCGGCGGCCAAGGATGAGGCGCCGGCGAACGGCGAGGAGAGCTGAGCCGCGGCGGCGCGTTGCTCAGGCGGCGAGCCATGCCCCGAGCGCCTCGCGCGCGCGATCGGTGTACATCTTCTTGCGGTCGGCCTTCTTGGTACGGCCCTCGATCGGCGGGAACAGGCCGAAATTGACGTTCATCGGCTGATAGGTCTCGGCGACCGCCGCCCCGGTGATGTGATGCAGCAAGGCGCCGAGCGCGGTCGCCACCGGCGGCGGCGTCATCGGCGCCCCGCCCAGTTCGGCGATCGCAAAGCGGCCGGCGAGCAACCCGATCGCCGAGCTTTCGACATAGCCCTCGCAGCCGGTGATCTGCCCGGCGAAGCGGATATTGGGCCGCGCCTTCAGCCGCAAGGTCGGATCGAGCAATTCGGGCGAGCGGATGAAGGTGTTGCGGTGCAGCCCGCCGAGCCGCGCGAACTCGGCATTCTGAAGGCCGGGAATCGTGCGGAACAGCCGGACCTGCTCGCTATGCTTGAGCTTGGTCTGGAAGCCGACGATGTTCCACAGCGTGGCCGAGGCGTTGTCCTGCCGCAACTGGACGACGGCATAGGGCCAGCGCCCGGTGCGCGGATCGTCGAGCCCGACCGGCTTCATCGGTCCGTAGCGCAGCGTATCGACGCCGCGCGCCGCCGCCACCTCGATCGGCATGCAGCCCTCGAAATAGGGGACGTTCTCCCATTCCTTGAACTCGGTCTTCTCGCCCTCGATCAGGCCGGTGTGGAAGGCGAGATATTCGTCCTTCGTCATCGGGCAGTTGATGTAATCCTTCGTATCACCCTTGTCCCACCGCGACGCCATCCAGGCGGTTTCCATGTCGATGCTGTCGAAATGGACGATCGGTGCGATCGCGTCGAAGAAGGCGAGTGCGTCCTTGCCGGTCGCGCCGCCGATGCTCGAGGCGAGCGCCGGCGCGGTGAGCGGGCCGGTCGCGACGATCGTGAGCCCGGTCTCGGGCAGGACGTCGACGCGTTCGCGGACGATCGTGATGTTGGGATGCGCGCTCAGCGCCGCGGTGACGCCATCGGAGAAACGGTCGCGATCGACCGCGAGCGCCGATCCGGCGGGAACCTTGTGGACGTCGGCTTCGCGCAGGATGAGCGAGCCGAGCGTGCGCATCTCCTGGTGGATCAACCCGACCGCGTTGCTCGTCGCGTCGTCCGAACGGAAGCTGTTCGAACAGACCAGTTCGGCAAGGCCGTCGGTCTGGTGCGCCGGGGTCATCTCGCCCGATCCGCGCATCTCCGAGAGCCTCACCGTGTATCCGGCCTCGGCGATCTGCCAGGCGGCTTCGGAGCCCGCCAGGCCCCCGCCGATAATGTGTACGTCGTGTGTCATGCCCCGGCTGATAGCGGGCGCGCGGCGAGGTGGCAAAGGGCGTGCGAAATGGCCATGATCCTGCGTCGCCGGGGGCACCGCCCGTTTCGGGCAAAACGCGCGTTCGCGCGTTGAGCGCGCAGAAGCGCGCGAGGAGTTGCAATGAAGATCTATACGATCGGTTATGAAGCCACGACGATGGAAGCGTTCATCGCGGCGCTGACCGGCGCCGGGGTCGAGCGCGTGATCGACGTGCGCGCGCTGCCGCTGTCGCGTCGACCGGGGTTTTCGAAGACATCGCTCGCGGCTTCGCTCGCCGAGGCCGGGATCGACTATGTGCATCTCAAGGCGCTCGGCACCCCCAAGCGCGGACGCGACGCGGCGAAGAAAGGGGACGTCGCTACGCTCGAGGCGGTCTATGCCGAGCAGCTCGTCCTGCCCGAGGCGCAGGCGCAAGCGGCGCGGATGCGCGCGCTTGCGGCGGAGAAGCCGAGCGCTTTGCTGTGCTTCGAACGCGACCCGCGGCATTGCCATCGCACGCTGCTGCTCGATGCCGAAGCAGCCGATGCCGACGTTATCGATCTGTACGCATAACCCCGGGTAACCCTTTGCTAGGGATCAATTGCAGGAACGAAGCAACGTTGGATATGTTATCCTTTCGTGGCCAATGATCGGACAGATAGGATTGTGGGTACACATCGGATCGAGGAGCCGGAAAACGCGCGGCGGGAACAGCGTTATGCTGCGCGCTTTGCCGGCACCGTGATCATCGACCGTAAGGCGCTTTCGGTCGAGATCGCCGACATTTCGTGCGTCGGGGCCTGTGTGCGCGGCGCCGATTTGCCCAAACGCGGAGACGAGATCGTTCTGCTTGCGGAAGACCTCGAAGTGGTTGGAACGGTGGTGTGGAGCGACGGCGCGTCGTGCGGCATCAACTTCCACAGGACGATCGCGCCGCTCGCCGTCGTGCGCAGCAATCCCCATCTGCCCAACCTCAACACGCTCACCAAAGCGGTGGCGATGCGCGGCTGACCGCTGGTCAGCCGGCGACCGGCAGCTTCACCTTGCCAGCGGCGTCGCGTTCGAGCGGGCCATAGGCGATCACGGTCTCGAGCAGCAGCGGACCGCCATACAGATGCGGGAAGAGCTGGCCACCGCGCGACTCTTCCCATTTCAGGCCAGCACCGAACGATCCGAGATCGACCGCGGCGACATGCAGGTCGCTCTGGCCGGCGAAATGCTTGTCGACCGTTTCGGTCAGCTGATCGGCGGTGGAGAGGTGGATATAGCCGTCGGCGAGATCGACCGGCGCGCCGGCGAAGGATTCCTCGGTCTCCAGCGTCGCCATCTGCTCGGCGGTGAGCACTTTGTACGCGGTCAGCGGCAGGTCGCTCATTCGCCATTCTCCGGGCCAGCGGCGAGGTCATCACCGGTATCGGCGGTGTCGTCGGGCGCGAGCTCGACCGCGGTCAGGTCGCGGACGTCGGCCTCGGCATCGCCTTCGGACTCTTCGATCCGCGCGGCCGAGACGACATGCTCGTTCTTGCCGACGTCGAACAGCTTCACGCCCGCCGAATTGCGGCCGATCACGCGCATCGAGCCGAGCGTGGTGCGGATCACCTTCGCCTGGTCGGTAACGAGCATCAGCTGGTGGCCCTTGGTCGCGGCGAAGCTCGCGACGACGGGGCCGTTGCGCGGGATGTTGTCGATATTGGTGATGCCCTGGCCACCGCGGCCGGTGCGGCGATAGTCATAGGCCGAGGACAGCTTGCCATAGCCGTTGGCGCAGACCGTCAGGATGAACTGCTCGCGCTCCATCAATTCCTGATAGCGTGCGGCCTCCATCGACGGCTCGCCGTCCTTTTCGCCCTTCCACGGGGCGAAGCGGAGGTAATCCTCGCGTTCGTCGGGGGTCGCCCCCACGCGGTGGAGGATCGACAGCGAGATGACCTTGTCGTCACCCTTGAGCGCCATGCCGCGCACGCCGGTCGAATTGCGGCTCTGGAACTCGCGGACCTCGTGGGCGGCGAAGCGGATCGCCTTGCCGGCGCGCGTCGCGAGCAGGACGTCGTCCTCTTCGCTGAGCAATGCGACGCCGATCAGGCGATCGTCTTCGTCGATCCCCTCGAACTTCATCGCGATCTTGCCCGCGGTCGGGATGTTGGCGAACGAGTCCATCGCGTTGCGCCGCACGCTGCCGTTGGCGGTCGCGAACATCACGTGGAGCTTGGCCCATTCGGCCTCGTCCTCGGGCAGTGCGAGCACGGTCGAGATGACCTCGCCCTCGGCCAGCGGAAGCAGGTTGATCATCGGCCGGCCGCGCGTCGCGGCGCCGCCCTCGGGCAGCTTCCACACCTTCATCCGGTAGACCTTGCCGAGCGTCGAGAAGAACAGGACAGGGGTGTGGGTCGACGTCACGAACAGATTCGTGATCGCATCCTCGTCCTTGGTCGCCATGCCAGCGCGGCCCTTGCCGCCGCGCGCCTGGGCCCGGAACGTGTCGAGCGTGGTGCGCTTGATGTAACCCTGCATCGTCACGGTGACGACCATGTCCTCGCGCTCGATCAGGTCCTCGTCGTCGATGCCGTCGGCGGCAGCGGCGATCTCGGTCTTGCGCGGCGTGGCGAATTCGGCGCGGACCGCGACCAGCTCTTCGCGCATCACGGCGTAGAGCTTCGCGCGGTTGGCGAGGATCTCGAGCAGTTCGGCGATCGAGTCGGCGAGGCCCTGGAGTTCATTGCCGATCTCGTCGCGCCCGAGCGCCGTCAGGCGATGCAGGCGCAGGTCGAGGATCGCGCGGACCTGCAACTCGGACAGGCGATAGCTATCGCCCGTCACCTCGGTATCGACCGCCTCGACCAGCCGGATATAGGGCGCGATGTCGGCGATCGGCCAGTCGCGCGACAGCAGCGCTTCGCGCGCCGCGGCGGGGCTCGACGAGCCGCGGATGATCTTGACGACCTCGTCGAGGCTGCTGACCGCGATGACGAGACCGAGCAACAGATGCGCGCGCTCGCGCGCCTTGGCGAGCTCGAACTTCGAGCGCCGCGTGATGACTTCCTCGCGGAAGCCGACGAACGCCTCGAGGATGTCGCGCAAATTGAGCAGTTCGGGGCGGCCGCCGCGGATCGCCAGCATGTTCGCCGGGAAGCTCGACTGCGCCGGGGTGTGGCGCCACAACTGGTTGAGCACGACGTCGGGGGTCGCATCGCGCTTGAGGTCGATGACGATGCGCACGCCCATGCGGCTCGATTCGTCGCGGATGTCGCTGACGCCTTCGATGCGCTTGTCCTTGGCGGCTTCGGCGATCTTCTCGACCAGGCCGTTCTTGCCGGTCTGGTAGGGGATTTCGGTCAGCACGATCGAGCGGCGGTCGCCGCGGCCTTCCTCGACGACGTAGCGCGAGCGGATGATCACCGAGCCGCGGCCAGTCTCATAGGCCGAGCGTGCGCCCGAGCGGCCAAGGATGATCGCGCCGGTCGGGAAATCGGGACCGGGGACGATCTCGAGCAGTTCCTCGGTGGTGAGCGCCTCGCGCGCGCCGGTCTTGGCGTCGAGCATCGCGAGCGTCGCGTCGATCACTTCGCCGAGATTGTGCGGTGGGATATTGGTCGCCATGCCGACCGCGATGCCGCCCGCGCCGTTGACGAGCAGATTGGGGAAGCGTGCCGGGAGCACCGAAGGCTCGCGCTCCGAGCCGTCATAGTTGGGCGTGAAATCGACGGTGTCCTTGTCGATGTCCTCGATCAGCGCGCCCGTCACCTTGGCGAGCCGCGCCTCGGTGTAGCGCATCGCCGCGGCCTTGTCGGGGTCCATCGAGCCGAAATTGCCCTGGCCGTCGATCAAGGGCACGCGCATCGACCAGTCCTGCGCCATGCGGACCAAGGCGTCGTAGATCGAGCTGTCGCCGTGCGGGTGATATTTACCCATCGCATCACCGACGATGCGCGCGCATTTGCGATACGGGCGGTTGTAGACGAAGCCGCTTTCGCTCGCCGACCACAGGATGCGGCGATGGACCGGCTTCAGGCCGTCACGAACGTCGGGCAGCGCGCGCGCGACGATCACGCTCATCGCATAGTCGAGATAGCTCGACTTCATTTCGTCGACGATCGAGATCGGCGCAATATCGGAAGGGTCGGCGAGGACGGTCTCGTCGGTCAATGTGCGGTGCCTTCGGCTGTGTTACGGGGTCGTGACAACCCTAGCCCGGCGCGGCGGCAAATGCCACCCCCGCGCATGTCCCGATGGCGCACGCAGGGGCGGGGAAGCGGGTTATTTGCAGGCGGTCTTGGTCTTGTTGCCCGGCAGCGAGCAATTGTAGGTAACGGTCTTGCCGTTGGCGAGCTTGGCCTGGACCATGCGGCCGCCGGTGCTGGTCGTCTTGGTCGTCCGCGAATGCGCCACCGTGGTCGCCTTGACCGCCGTCGCCGGCGGCGTCGTCTTGGTCGTCGTCGTCATGGTCTTGGTGGTGGGAGCAGCCATCGGCTTGGCGACCGTGGTCTTGGTCGTCGTCTTGGTCGCGACCGGCGCCTGCGCGATCGCGGCGGTGCCGGACAGCAGGACGATGGCGGCGAATGCGTGTCTGATCATGACAATCCCCTCAAAAATCCTCGCGTTTGATGCGCGATGGCGGGGAGGATGCGGCCGATTTGCGACCATATCAATCCTCCGATCATGACAAGTTCGTCACCGAGCCGGGATTAGAAAGGCACTTCCTTGCCCTCGAAATCAAATAGCTTGCCGGAGTCGGGGGCCTTGAGGTCCTCGATCACGTCGAGCAATTGCAATGCGGCGCGTTCGGTGTCGAACAGCCGCCCGGGCTGGACGTTGCCCTGGAACGGCTTGGACAGCGCAGTATCGACCGTACCGGGATGCAGCGCGACGACGATCGCGCGGTCGTTGCGGCGCTTCTCCTCGATCGCGATCGTGCGCACCAACATGTTGAGCGCGGCCTTCGACGCGCGATAGCCGTGCCAGCCGCCCATCTTGTTGTCGGAAATGCTGCCGACGCGCGCCGACAAAGCGGCGAAGACGTTGCGGCCGGTCTTGGGCGTGATCGGCAGGAAATGCTTGGCGACGAGTGCGGGGCCGATCGCGTTGATCGCATGGACGCGCGCCAGCCAGACGGGGTCGAGCTCGCGCAGCGCCTTTTCGGGGCCATGCTCGCCATCATGCAAGAGGCCGGTCGCGACGATCACCAGTGTTGGGGCGGGTCCCTTGGCGACATAAGCTGCCGCCGCGGCGATGCTCGCCTCGTCGGTCAGGTCGAGATGCTGCGCGCCGGTGCGCGACCGGGCGAAACCGTGGACGACGTCGTACGCGCCTTCCTCGACCAGCGCCGCCTCGAACGCCGCCCCGATCCCGCCAGACGCGCCGATGACGACCGCCGCGCCGCTCATGACCGCGTGAACCGCCAGCGATCGGGCTCGCTCTCGGCTTTGTCGAAGCGATAGCCGTCGGTGTCGAAGCCCTGCATGTCCTCGATCTTGGTGATGCGATGCTCGCACAGCCACCGCGCGACCAACCCGCGCGCCTTCTTGGCGTGAAAGCTGACGAAGCGCGGGCCATCGGGGCCGGGCTCGCGGAAATCGACGTCGATCACGCGCACGCCGTCCAATTTGCCGAGCACCGCGCCGAAATATTCCTGGCTGGCGAGGTTGAGCACGACGCCCGATCCCTCGTCGGCGACGTCCTCGCGCACCGCGGCGGCGATGCGGTCGCCCCACCATTCGTACAGGCTGTGACGCCGTGGCGCCCAGCGCGTGCCCATCTCGAGGCGATACGGCTTCATCGCGTCGAGCGGGCGGAGCAGGCCGTACAGCCCCGACAGCATCCGCACATGATCCTGCGCGAAGGCGATCGCGGGTTCGTCGAGCGTCTGCGCCTCGAAGCCGGTATAGACGTCACCGGCAAAGGCGAACAAAGCGGGCCGCTCGGGCGCGTCGGCGAAACCGGCGAAGCGGTCGGCGTTGAGCTTCGCCAGCTTGGGCGAGATGTGCATCAGCTCGGACAGCCGCTTCTGCGACAGGTTCGCCGCCGATTTCGCGAGGCTTTCGGCCTCGGCCGCGAAGCGCGGCGTGGTCGGCGTCAGGGCGGGAAGCGGACTCTCGTAATCGAGCGTCTTGGCGGGGGAGAGCAAGGCGATCATCGCGCTTGCCGATAAGCTCCCGCCGCGAATGCGTCAAAGAGTCTCGCGCCAGGGATATATCGGGTTCAAGCGGTGTTCAGTCGCGGTGACGCTATCGCCGTCGCTTGACGGTGTGATGCGTGGCGTTAGAGCGGCGGCAGCAATCCGCCGCGCGGGGCCGCGCGACAATAGGAGAGTTCGACAATGAAGATGGTCTCGAAAATCGCATTGGCTGCCACGCTCGTCGTCGGCATGAACGGCGCCGCGCTCGTCGCCCCCGCCGTCGCCGCCAAGAAGGAAAAGGCCGACGGCCCCGCAGCGCCGACGATCTCGAAGGAAGCGCGCGCGGCCGCGGTCGATGCGCAGACCGCGCTCGGCGCGACGCCGAAGGATCTGACCAAGGCTGCCGCCGCGGTCGACGCGCTCGATGCCGCCGCCAAGAGCGACTATGAGAAGTACCTTGCCGCGGGCTTGCGCCTCTCGCTCGTCAACGCCCAGACCGCCGGCCAGCCCGAGACGCAGCGCGTCGCCGCACTGACCCCCCCGCTCGACGCTATCATCGCCAACCCGGCGACCCCGAAGACCGAACTCGGCATCCGCTACGAAGAGCGCGCCGGCTTCGCCTACGCGACCAAGGACTATAAGCTCGCGGTGCAGGATTACACCAAGGCGCGCGACCTCGGTTTCACCAACGACGACCTGCAGCTCAACATCGCGCGCTCGAAGGTCGAGGCGGGTGACGTCGCAGGCGGCGCCGCCGATCTCGAAGCCGCGGTCAAGGCCGAGAAGGCCGCCGGTCGCAAGGCGCCCGAAGCCTGGTACAAATACGCCTTCACGCGCCTGACCAAGGCCGGCCTCACCGAGCAGGCCGATGCCTGG
Source organism: Bordetella parapertussis (assembly GCA_943367995.1). GTDB lineage: Bacteria > Pseudomonadota > Alphaproteobacteria > Sphingomonadales > Sphingomonadaceae > Sphingomonas. The sequence goes on from CALRKL020000001.1 coordinate 445,152, forward strand.
ACCGCGGCGTGGCTGACCGAATATGGTACCGCCCCCAATTGGCGCGGCGCGATCTACACCTTCGGTTTCCAAGGCCCGGCGGCGGTCAAGTACAGCAAGAACCGGATCGATCTGTTCCGCCTGCTGTGGGCGACCAAGAGCCAGGCCGGGCAGCGCGAATATATCGATTATGCCGATGCCGCGCTGACGATCGGTCTGCCGAACGAAGCCAAGACGGTGATCGACGAGGGGCTCGCCTCGGGCGCGATCCCCAAGGGCAACGTCACCGCGACCGAGCTGCTGACGCGCGCCAAGACCGGCATCGCCGGGAGCTCGTCGCTCGCGATCAAGGAAAAGAACGCGATGGGCGCGCCGAAGGGCGATCTCGCGCAACAGGCGGGCGACGCCTATTTCGGCACGCGCAACTACGCCAAGGCGATCGAGATGTATCGCTTGTGCGAGACCAAGGGCGCGCCCGACGCCGACCGCAACAACCTGCACCTCGGCATGGCGCTCGCGCTGTCGGGCGATCGCGCCGCCGCCAAGACGACGCTCGCCAAGGTTGCGGCCGAGCCCAACAAGGCGATCGCGCGGCTGTGGACGGTGTTCGTGGATGCCCCGCCGACGGCGTGAGGTCGATTCCTCGAACGACGAAAGGGGCGGCCCGCGGGTCGCCCCTTTTTTTGCTGGCGTGGCGCCGTGCCGGTGCGGACCGGATCGGACGCTCAGGCGGTGCGGATCGGAATCCCGGGCAGCGCCTTGGCGGTGCGGATCGTCAGCGAGGTCTTGACGCTCGCGACGTTCGGCGCGGGCGTCAGGTGCGTCATCAGGATCTCCTGAAAACTCTTGAGATCGCTTGCGACGATCTTGAGGATGAAGTCGATCTCGCCGTTGAGCATGTGGCATTCGCGGACCTCGGGGATCGTCGCGACATGCTCCTCGAAGGCGGCGAGATCGTGCTCGGCCTGGCTGCGCAGCGAGACCATCGCGAACACCGTGATCGGAAACCCCATCGTTGCCGCGTCGATCTCGGCGTGGTAGCCGCGGATCGCACCGGCTTCCTCGAGCGCGCGGACGCGCCGCAGGCAGGGCGGCGCGGTCAGACCGACGCGCTCGGCCAGTTCGACATTGGTCATCCGTCCGTCGTCCTGAAGCAGCTCCAGGATACGCCGGTCGATCGAATCAAAGCTCATTACGTAAACTCCCCGGCGGTACGACTTTTCGCATCGCGCGCTCGATGGCTAGCATAAGATAATTGCGGGAGAACGCAATTGTCCCACAATGCGACGTGTCGAAATCTTGGGCTTCCGCCGAGTCCTGCGCCCGGTTAAGAAAAACTTGACGGCGCGCTTGGCGACCGCGGAAGGACGACGCGAACGTGCGCTTCGACGACAGCTTGGGCACGGTTCTCTCGGCAGACATGTCGACGCCGTTCGGTGCGCAGGCGACGTGGCGGCAACTCGTCGATCTGCTCGGGCGCGGGCGCGTGATCGCCAGCGAGGCGGCGATCGCGCGGCTCGCCGCGATCCGGCGCGACGTGCCGCCGCCGATCCGCGCCGCGAGCGCGCGCGCGCTTGCAACCGCTGCGGCGCCGGCGGCGCTCGTCGCCTTCTTCGCGCAGGACGAACTGGCGATAGCTGGGCCCGTGCTGCGCAGCGCGCAGCTATCGGTCGAGGAGTGGAGCGCGATCCTGCCCGGCCTGTCGCCCGCCGCGCGCTCGATCCTGCGGCACCGCCGCGATCTGGCGCGCGACGTGCAGCGCGCGCTGGAAAGCTTCGGCAGCGTCGACTTCGTGCTCGGCGCGCCCGAGCCGCAGCTCGAGCCCGAGCCGACGCCGATCGCGCCGCCGCCGGAAAGCGCGATCCCGGCACAGGCCGCATCGCCGGTCGAGGCGATCGCCGAGCCGGTCGTTGCGGTCGCGCCGATCCCTTATCCCGAGACGATCGCCGCAGCGTCGCCCTTCCTGTCGATCGCAACGGTCGCCGCAAAGCTCCCGCTCGTCGCCGAGGCGCGTCGCCGCATCGAGCAGGCGCCGCCCGCCGATGCGCCGAGCGGCGACGCGACGCGCCCGTCCGGCACCTTTCCGATCGCCGAGCTCGTCGCGCGGATCGACGCCTATCAGCGCCAGCGCGCCGAATCGCCCACGCCGCCTGCCGTAGCGGCCCCGGCGCCGCCCTCCGACGGGTTCGATGGTCCCGCCCGACCGGCCGACACCTTCCGCTTCGAAACCGACGCTGGCGGCGTGCTGCGCTGGGTCGAGGGCGCGTCGCGCGCCGCGCTGATCGGCCTGACGCTCGATCACGGGGCGCTCGGCTCGCCGGTCGACGGCGTTGCCGCGGGCGCGTTCCGGCGGCGGGCGGGGTTCAGCGATGCGCGGCTCGTCGTCGATGGCATCTCGGATGCGGCCGGGCAGTGGCGGATCAGCGCGATCCCGTTGTTCGATCGCACGACCGGCCGCTTCACCGGCTATCGCGGCACAGCACGGCGACCGCGCGCCGAGGAAAGCGCCGCGCCGATCCGCCCCGCGCATTCGGCCGCCGCCGACGCGCTGCGCCAGCTCGCGCACGAATTGCGCACGCCGACCAATGCGATCGCCGGCTTTGCCGAGATGATCGAAGCGCAGATGCTCGGGCCCGTGCCCGCGCCGTATCGCGCGCAGGCCGGAGTGATCCGCAGCCAGACCAGCGGTTTGCTGAGCGCGATCGACGACATCGACATGGCCGCGCGGATCGAGACGCATGCGCTCGACCTGCGCGCCGACGACGTCCCGCTCGCGCCCTTGCTTGCGCGGATCGCCGAGGATCTGGCGCCGCTGACGACGCTCCGCGGCACGACGCTCGATTGCGTCGTCGCCGATCCGCTGTTGGCCATTCGCGCCGACGATCGTGCGGTCGAGCGGCTGATCGGGCGTTTGCTCGCGACGCTGGTCGCGGCGGGCGGCGCGGGCGAACGGCTCGGCGTGGCGGCGACCCGCGACGACGGCGCCGTCGCGATCGTGTTCGATCGCCCCATGGCGCTCGCCGCCTATGGCGAGGAAAGCGTGCTGACGATCGACGCCGAATCCGAGGCCGAGCGCGCCGACGATAGGGGCGGGGGGCCGCTGCTCGGCACCGGCTTCGCGCTGCGGCTCGCGCGCAATCTCGCGGCCGAGTTGCGCGGGAGCCTCGTGCTTGGCGACAAGAGCTTGACTTTGCGGCTGCCCGGGGCCTTTTCTGCCGATATGGAGCAGGCATCGCGCACCTGATCGTGGCTGCGGACGTGCCACCCCCCGGTTATCGCCCGCGCGCGCCCGCCCCGGAAGCGCTGGTGGCGTGGCCCGACGCGTTCGGCACGCGCTTCACCGTGCTCGTCGACACCGAGGAGGAGTTCGACTGGAACGCGCCGCTGTCGCGCGGCGCGCACGGCGTGTCGGCGATGGCGGCGTTGCCCGCCGCGCATCACCGCTTCGCCGAGCGCGGCGTGCCGCTGACCTATATAATCGATTATCCGATCGCGATCGACGCTCGCGCCAGCGCGGTGCTGACGGCGCTGCTCGAAGACGGCGTTTCCGCGGTCGGGACGCAATTGCACCCGTGGGTCAACCCGCCGTTCGACGAGGCGCTGACGCCGGCGAACAGCTATGCCGGCAATCTCCCCGAGGCGATCGAGGCGGCCAAGCTCGACGTGCTGACCGATGCCATCACGCGCGCGATCGGCGTGCGGCCGGTCGCCTATCGTGCCGGGCGCTACGGGATCGGACCCAACACGCTGCGGCTGCTCGCCGAGCGCGGCTATCGCGTCGAGAGTTCGATGCGGTCGCGCTACAGCTATGCCGGCGACGGCGGCCCCGATTTCACCGAGATCGGCAACCATGCCTTCCGTGCCGGGCCTGATGGCGCGCTGCTCGAAGTGCCGCTGACGACGATCCATACCGGGCGACTGCGCCACGGCGGAACGAGGCTGTACCGCGCGCTGGGGGCGTTGCCGCGCGGCCGCGGACTCTTCGCGCGCAGCGGGCTGCTGTCGCGCGTCGCGCTGACGCCGGAGGACATGCCGCTGCGCGATGCGCTCGAGGCGATTGCCGTCGCGGTGGGCGAGGGGCTGCGCTTGCTCAACTTCGCCTTCCACTCGCCCTCTTTGGCGCCCGGCCATACCCCGTATGTCCGCGATGCCGCCGATCTCGCGCGCTTCCACGGCTGGTGGGACGCGGTGCTCGACGATCTCGCGCGGCGCGGCGTGGTGGCGGCGTCGCTCGACCAACTGATCGTCGGTGCGGGCTTGCCAGCTCAGCCGGCATGGCGCTAACGAGCGGGCCGGGGGCCTGTAGCTCAACTGGTTAGAGCTGGCCGCTCATAACGGCTAGGTTGCGGGTTCAAGTCCTGCCGGGCCCACCACTCCCTCCTTTTTCGCAGGGACGCAGCAGCATGACGATCCCGCCGACCAGCCCTCATGCCGCGATCGCCGGCGCGAGCGATGCTGCGGCGCATGTCGGCTTGCTCGCCGCCTTGCGAGCGGCGGTCGGCGCGCGGCATGTCCTGACCGGCGCGGCCGAGACGCACCGCTTCCGCACCGGCTATCGCTTTGGGACCGGACCGGTTGCAGCGGTGGTCCGGCCGGGATCGTTGATCGAACTGTGGCGGGTGACGCAGGCGGTGGTCGAGGCTGGCGCAATCCTCATCCCGCAAGCAAGCAACACCGGCCTCACCGGCGGATCGACGCCCGATGGGGCGGGCTACGACCGGCCGGTCGTGCTGGTCTCGATGCTGCGGATTGCGGGGGTGCATCTGGTGCAGGGGGGCGCACAGGTCGTGTGCCTGCCCGGCGCGACGCTCAACGCGCTCGAGCGGACGCTGGCGCCGCTCGGCCGCGAGCCGCATTCGGTGATCGGCTCGTCGTGCATCGGCGCGTCGGTGCTCGGCGGCGTGTGCAATTCTTCGGGCGGCGCGCTGGTGCGGCGCGGGCCGGCGTTCACCGAACTGGCGCTCTATGCGCGGGTCGCTGGCGACGGATTGCTCGAACTGGTCAACCACCTCGGCATCGATCTCGGCGATACGCCCGAGCAGATCCTCGCCCGCGTCGAGCGCGGCGGCTTTTCCGAAGCGGACGTCCACGACACCGCTGCGCGTGCATCCGACCACGATTATGCGACGCATGTCCGCGACACCGCTGCCGACACGCCCGCGCGCTTCAACGCCGATCCCAAGCGGCTGTTCGAGGCGTCGGGATCGGCGGGACACGTGGTCGTGTTCGCGGTGCGGCTCGACACGTTCGTCAAGGAAGCCGGCACCACGGTCTTCTATATCGGCTCGAACGATACCGCCGACCTCACGCGCTTGCGGCGAACGATGCTGGGCAGCGAACTCCCGCTGCCGATCGCGGGCGAGTATATCCACCGCGACGCCTTTACGCTGACCGAGCGATATGGCCGCGATACGTTTCTCGCGATCCGCTACCTCGGCACGGCGCGTTTGCCGACGCTGTTCAAGTGGAAGGATCGCATCGATGGCTGGTTCCGGCGGCTCGGGCTGCTGGGCGTCACCGACAAGGGCTTGCAGGCGGCCTCGCGCTGGGGCGCCAGCCACCTCCCCACTCGCCTGACCGACTATCGCGATCGATTCGAGCATCACCTCATGCTGCGGGTGGCCGCAAGCGATGCGGCTGAGACCGAGCGCTTGCTCGCGCAAGTGCTGGGGGCAGGCGAGGGCGGATTTTTCCGCTGCACGCAGCAAGAGGGCGACGCGGCCTTCACGCATCGCTTCGCGGCGGCGGGCGCGGCGGTGCGCTATCGCACCGTGCATGCGCGCGACGTCGCGGATATCGTCGCGCTCGACGTGGCACTGCGTCGCAACGATCCGGATTGGTTCGAGACGCTCCCCGCCGAGCTCGAGGCGGCGATCGTCCACAAATTCTATTACGGACACTTCTTCTGCCACGTCTTCCATCAGGATTACGTGATCCGCGCGGGGCACGATCCGATCGCGATCGAGCATGCGATGTGGGCGCTGCTCGACCGACGCGGCGCGGAATATCCGGCCGAGCACAATGTCGGCCATCTCTACCGCGCCAAGCCCGCGCTGACGGAGCATTATCGCGCGCTCGACCCCACCAACAGCTTCAATCCCGGCGTGGGGCAAACCTCGAAGCGCTCGCACTGGCGATAGCGGTGACGGGTCGGAAGCGCTGCGGAACGGCGTATCGCGGCGGCTTGCTCAGCGCGCGCGGTGGGGCCGATACCCGGCGAGCCGCACCGCACCGTCGAGCGAATCCCCCAGCGCTTCGCTCAGCCGCGCGACGGTACGCGCGCGCAGCCACGGGCGCATCCGCGGGGCCAGCCCGCCGACGAGCGTGCAGCGCGTCGCGCCGCGTTCGAAAATCGTCTCGATGAAGCGCTCGATATGGTTTGCGGCATGCTCGACGATCGACCGCGCGATCGTGTCGTCGGCCTCGGCATAGTCCATCACCAGCGGTGCGAGCAGGCCATAGTCGCGCGGTGTCGCCTGATCCATCCAGGCGATCGCCGCGGCGGTGTCATGGGCGAAGCGCTCGGTCACCGCCGCGCTCAACGGCGTCTTGCGCGTGCGGCCATCGAGCGCGCGCAGCGCGTGCCGCATCGCCGACAGGCCGAGCGCGGCGCCGCTGCCTTCGTCCGAGATCGGGAAGCCATAGCCGCCGATCGTGAAATCGCGCCCGTCGACGCGGAGCTGCGCCACGCTGCCGGTGCCGATGATCAGGATCGAGCCGTCCTGCCCGGCGTGCGCGCCGAGGTTGGCGATTTGCGCATCGGTGGCATAGGCGACGCTGGCGAACCCGAAGTCGAGCCCGCCGAGCGCATCGAGCACGCCGGGGCGGCTGATCCCGGCGATGCCCATGCCGGCATGAATCGTCGCGCGTTGCGCCCGCGTCAGGCCGGCCTGGGCGATCGCCTGGTCGGCGGTGTCCGCGAGGATCGTGGACAGCGCGTCGATCCCGACGCGCGCATTGGCGGCGCCCGCGCGGCCCTCGCCGATCACCGCGCCGGCCGAGTCGATCAGCCGGGCGCGGCAATTGCTGCCGCCGGCGTCGATGCCGAGGTAATAGGTCATGCGCCATCTCCCTTGCCCGGTCGTGCGAACCATCGCCTGGCGTCTCGCTGAACCTGGTCTGCTTCGGCGGTGATCGAAGCTGTGCCATCGCGCCAACCGACGAGCGCGCGGAACTGCGGGCTCATTCGGCGTGATCGGCGCGGGCGCCGGCGATCCAGGTGGCGGTGACGCGGCGCGCATCGTCGAGATGGACGAGATCGGCGCGCAGTCCCGGGGCGATCGTGCCGGTCTCCTGCTCGAGCCGCAGGAAAGCGGCGGGATTGCCGCTCGCCATCCGCGAGGCGGCGACCATGTCGCACCCCATCAGGTCGATCGCATTGCGGAACGCCTGCGCCATCGTCAGCGCCGACCCGGCCAGCGTGCCGTCGGGCCCGCGGCACGTGCCGTCGACGACCGCGATATCCTGCCCCATCAGCGTGAAACGATCGCGCTCGCCGCCGACGGGCGGCATCGCGTCGGTCACCAGCATGACGCCTTCGACGCCGCGCGCGCGCAGAGCGACGCGCAGCGCCGCGGGATGGACGTGCAGCCCGTCGGCGATCAGCCCGAAATGGCTGGCGCGGTCCTCGAGCGCCGCGCCGACCATGCCGGGATCGCGGCTGAGGAACTGCGTCATCGCGTTGAACAGGTGCGTGAACCCGGCCAGCCCCTCGCTCAGCGCGGCACGCGTCTGGTCGTAATCCGCGAGCGAATGGCCGGCACAGACCAGGATCCCCGCGTCGGCCAGCGCTCGCACGGCCCCCGCCGGCGCGAGCTCGGGCGCGAGCGTGACGACGCGGCGCCCGCGCGACGGCGCGGTCAGGCGGGCGAGCGCGTCCGGGTCGATCACGCTGAAGCGCGCGGCATCGTGGATGCCCTTCTTGTCCGGGTTGAGGTGCGGCCCCTCGATATGGACGCCGAGCACGCCGGGTACGCCCGCCGCGAGCGCGTCCTCGCCCGCTGCGATCGCCGTCGCGACGATCGGCGCGCGGTCGCTGATCAGCGTCGGGAGCAGGCCGGTCGTACCGTAGCGGCGATGCGCCTCGGCGATCGTGCGGATCGCGTCGACCGTCGGCGAATCGTTGAACAGCACGTCGCCGCCGCCATTGACCTGCGTGTCGATGAAGCCGGGCAGCAGCCAGCCACCGCCGAGCTCCTGCCGCGCGCAATCGTCGGGAACGGTCGCGGACAGCCCGACGATCCGCGCTCCGTCGAGGATCAGCGCCTGCTCCGCGACGATGCGATCGGCGAGCACGATGCGCGCGCCGGTGAGCGCCACCCTGATCATAGCGTGCGCGTCACCTTGTTGAGATGCGGCGGGCGATCGGGATCGAGCCCGCGCGCCAGCGCGAGCGCCTCGGCGAGGCCATAGAAACTCTGGATCTGTGCGATCGCGCCGAGCAGCGGGTGCAGGTCGCTGCGGACGGGCAGGATGGTCGCGCCCGGCGGCGCGCCCTCGGGCATTCCGGCGACGATCAGCGTCGCGCCGCGTTCGGCGAAATCGGCGAGCCGTTCGGCAAGCCCAGCGCGCGCCACGTCGAGCGGCGCGAGCACCAGCACCGGATCGCCAGCACCGACCAGCCGCATCGGACCATGCGCGACTTCGGCGCTGCTGAACGCCTCGGCATGCAACCCCGAGGTTTCCTTGAACTTGAGCGCCGCCTCGCCCGCGATCGGCAGCGTCGGCCCGCGGCCCAGGACCAGCATCGTCTGCGCCTCGCGCAACAGCGGGACGGCCGCCGTCCAGTCGGCGGCGGCCGCCTGTTCGAGCACCGTGCCGGTCGTTTCGAGCGCGGCGAGCAACGCCGCGTCGCCGCTCCACTCGGCGGCGAGATGGGCGAGGGCGACGAGCGTGCAGACGAAGCTCTTGGTCGCCGCGACGCTCGTCTCGGGCCCGGCATGGACCGGAATGACGATCTCGGCGAGGTCGGCGAGCGGCGACGCGGTATCGTTGACCGCCGCGATCACGACCGCACCCTGGCGCCGCGCATCCTCGGCGGCCGCGAGCAGGTCGGGGCTACGGCCCGATTGCGAAATCGCGATCAGCGGAACGCCGGCGAAGCGCGGCGAGGTCGCGTGGTAGAGCGAGCCGATCGACGGGGCGTGGCTCAGCGTCGGCATCGCGCCATGCGTTTCGAACACGAACTTGGCGAACGCCGCCGCCTGATCCGAGCTTCCGCGCGCGAGCGTTGCGGCGAACGGCGGTGCGAGGTCGCGCAGCCGCTGCCCCGCCGCGCGGACGAGCGCGGCGTTGCGCCGGAGTTGCTCGGCGGCCCTGGCTGGGGCTTCGAGCGCTTCCTCGGCCATCCTGGTGAAGCGGGGGCTGGGATCTGGCATGATCCGATAATACCAATCACGGCCAAGAGCGGCAAGTGGTCTGAAAGATGGGAAGGGCATAACCCACGACTATCGCGGGTGCGCATACCAAAGAGATACCTATTATTGCAAGGTTCCCATTTGTTGGTCATATACGGCGTGCGAACTCGCCGACCTGAATGGACTGCGTACACGCGTAGGCTGACGAAACGACCGGGAACCATGGCAAATCAACGAAAATCGGTGGCTCAAGGCCCGCAAGCGATCACGCCGGTTAGCGCCATCGCAGGAGGCGTCGCCGCGTCAGCCCCCCTCGCTCCCGGATACCGCACGAGCACCGAAGCGCTCGACCCGCGGTATCGCGCGTTCGATCGCTGGCCGACCGAGGTCGCGGTCGAAGCGATGCTCGAGGGCCAGATGGCCGCGATCGCCGCGATCCAGTCGCAGACGCGCGCGATCGCGGGCGCCGCCGAGGCGGCAGCGGGGCGGCTCGGCGACGACGGCCGGCTGGTCTTCGTCGGCGCGGGCACCTCGGGCCGGTTGGCGGTGCAGGACGGCGCCGAGCTCCACCCGACCTTCGGTTGGCCGATGGACCGGCTGGTGTTCCTGATGGCGGGCGGCAGCGGTGCGCTGACGCAAGCCTATGAAGGCGCCGAGGACGACACAGGCGCGGCGCGCGATGAGATCGCCGCTGCCGGCATCGCCACGCACGACGTTGTGATCGGTGTCGCGGCCAGCGGCCGGACGCCCTACACGCTCGCCGCGCTCGAGGCGGCGCGGGCTGCGGGCGCGCTGACGATCGCGATCGCCAACACTCCCGGCTCGGTGCTGCTCGACTCGGCCGAGCATCCGATCTGCGCGGTGACGGGGAGCGAGGTGCTCGCGGGATCGACGCGGATGAAGGCTGGCACCGCGCAGAAAGCGATCCTCAACCTGCTGTCGACCGCGATCATGCTGCGGCGCGGGCTGGTCTATGACGGCCGGATGGTGGCGATGCGGATCTCGAACGCCAAGCTGCTGCAGCGCGGGCGGACGATGGTCGCGGAGATCGCCGGGGTCGATGCCGACACCGCGGCGCGTGCGCTCGAGGCGGCGCAGAACGACATCCGGCTCGGCGTGCTCGTCGCGCGCGGCATGTCGCTCGCCGAGGGCCGCCAGCTGCTCGATGCGAGCGGCGGCGATTTGCGCCGCGCATTCGAGCGGCTGGAAGCGCGGGACTGACGATGCGGGACATCGCCTGGGCATCGAGCGAGGAAGGCACACCGCTCTATCTGCAGCTCGCGCGCAGCCTGCGCGAGCATATCCGCAGCGGCGCGATCGATCCGGGCGGCGCGCTGCCGTCCGAACGCGATCTGAGCGAGATGGCGGGCCTGTCGCGCGTCACCGTGCGCAAGGGAATCGAGCAGCTCGTTGGCGAAGGCGTGCTGTTGCGCAAGCACGGCTCGGGGACCTTCGTCGCGCCGCGGATCGCGACCCCCGGGAGCACGCTCAGCAGCTTCAGCGACGAAACCCGCGCGCGCGGCGAAGCGCCGGGCGTGGTGTGGATCACCAAGAGCTATGCCCAGCCGACCGAGGAGGAAGCCGCGGCGCTGCAGATCGGCCCGACCACGCGCGTCGCGCGGCTCGGCCGGGTGCGGCTTGCCGGTGGCGAGCCGCTCGCGATCGAGCATGCGATCATCCCGGCCGAATTCCTGCCCGATCTCGAGCGGCTCGGCGATTCGCTCTACCAGGCGCTCGAGGCGCACGGCTTCCGCCCGACCGCCGGCACACAACGCGTCCGCGCCGCGCTCGCGACGCCGACCGAGGCCGGCATCCTCAGCGTGCGGCAGAATTCGGAGGTGCTGCGGATCGAGCGGCTCACGCGGCTTCGCGATGGGCGGTTCGTCGAATTCACCCGCTCGGTGTATCGCGGCGACCGCTACGAGATCGTGACGCCGCTGGCGGATATCTAGGCGCGGCGTCGTCGCTGCGCCCCCAACCAACACGGCACCCCAGCGAAAGCTGGGGTCTCCCCGTTGTTAGGCGAAGCGCCCGCCACCTGGAGACCCCAGCCTTCGCTGGGGTGACGACAGGCAGATGACTTCAGGTTTGCGGGCGTGACGACAGGTGGCGGAGCACGCGCACTTCAGTTGGCCGCCGCCACGGCGAGCAGCGCCCGGTCGATCGCGCCGGTGGCGGAGGCGTCGCCCGGGATATCGTTGGCGAAGGCGGCGAAGGTCAGCACATGGCCGCTCGCGGCGATGAAATAGCCCGATACCGCGCTGGTCGCGTTGAGCGAGCCGGTCTTGGCGAACAGCCGTCCGTCGAGCGCCGTGCCGTGGAAGCGCGAAGCCAAAGTGCCGTCCACTCCCCCGACCGGCAGCGTGGCGCGCCACGCCGCGCTCCATGGCTGCGTGGCGATCCAGCGTAGCAGCGCGACCGTCGCGCGCGGCGTGACGCGATTGTAGCTCGACATGCCCGACCCGTCGGCGAAATCGTATTGCCAACGCGGAACGCCGATCCCGCCGAGCATGCGGACGACGGCCGCGCGCCCGTCGGCAACCGATCCGCTACCGGTGGCGGCGGCGACGCGGCGCAGGAACAGCTCGGCGTGGAGGTTCTGGCTGACCTTGTTGGTAAGGCGAGCGTCCTCGCCGAGCGGCGGCGGGGCAAGTCGGGCGAGCGCGGCGGGCGGGGTGGGGGGATGCGGTGCCGGTGCGCCTGCGCGGAGCAGCGGATCGTCCGAAGGTGACAGCGGTCGGTGCCGCACGCTCACGCTTCCCGTCACGCGCACGCCGGCCTCGCGCAGCAAGCGGACCAGTCGCCAAGCGGCGCGATGCGCCGGATCGTCGAGCCCCACCAGCAGCGGTCGCGGCGCTGCGCCGCTGCCGAGCGTCCCGCTGATCCGGAGCACGTCGCTGCCCGGCTGGCGCGTCACCTCGAGCGATGATCGCGTGCCGGCAACGGTGGTCGCGGCATTCTCGACCCGGTAATAGCCATCGCCGCCGATCACCGGCGGTGCGCCGATCGCGCCCGGCGCGACCGCCAGTTCGGCGACATTGTCGTCGATCGTCAGGGCCGAGACCGCGGTGCCGTAGCGCCCGGCCTGGTTGTTCCAGCTCATCCCCTGCGGCCAGCGTTCGTCGGGAAAGGCGCTGTCGTCGCCGATCACGTCGTGCACCACGCGCGTGCGCACGGCGACCGTGCGGGCGAGCTCGGCGAGGCAATCGACGCGGCAACCGGGCGCGCTCGACAATCGCGCGTCGCCGTGTCCGACGAGCACCACGTCCCGCCCTTCGAGCCGCACCTCCGCCCCGCCGCCGCCATCCGGCGCGGTCATGTCGAGCGTTGCGAATGCGGCGGCGGTGGTGAAGATCTTGGTGTTCGACGCGGGGACGAAGCGCTCGTCGGGGCGGATCGCGACGATCTCGCGGCCTTGCTCGTCGACCACCACCAGGCCGATCCGCGTGCCCGGCCCGGCTTGCGCGAGGGCGCTGGCGACCGCGTCGGTCGGCGATCCCTCGGGAGCGGCGGTGGCGAGCAGCAGGCCGAGCAGGAAGGGTGTCATGGCGCCTCGATCACGGTGCCGAGCACCGCCAGGAAATCGCTCGCCAGCGCGCTGGGCGGACGGTCGAGCAAGTGCATCGCGTGGATGTCGAAGGTCAAAGAGGGCTTGAGCGGCCGCATCGACAGGCCGGGCGCGAGACACGCCTCGGCGGTCAGATTATCGACCACCGTCTGCCCGACGCCGGCGCGCACCAGCGCCGCGGCGATGTAGAAGGTGCGCGCCGAGACGATCTCGTTCAGCTCGAGCCCGAGCCGTTCGACTTCGGTGGTGAACAGGTTTCCGATCGGCCCGCTTGCGGCGAGCGAGATGAAGGGGTGGCCGGCGAGCTGGTTCAGTTCGAGCCGTGCGGGCGCGTCGGGCATTTCGGCCTCGCGATAGAGCATCACCAGTTCGCCCTCGCCGAGCCAGATCTGTCCGAGCGGCGCGCCGCGCGGCGCCTGATAGCCGATCGCGATCTCGGTCTCGCGCTCATACAGCTTGCGCAGCACGTCGTCGTGATGCGTCGTCTGCAGATCGAAACGCACGTCGGGATGCGTCTTGAGGAAGCGCGCGACGGCGGTCGGCAGCGCGCTCAGCGCGAGGCTCGGCAGCGCGGAGATGCGCAGCGTCGCGCCGCCGCCGGTCCGCAGGTTGCGCCCCGCCTCGCGCAGCGCGCGGACGCGTTCCTGGATCTCGGCGACGTCGCCGAACATCGCATGGGCGTCCTCGGTCGGCACCATCCGCCCGGCGTTGCGCTGGAACAGCTCGAAGCCGAGCAGCGATTCGGCATGGCGCAGCGTCTTCGATACCGAAGGCTGCGAGATGTTGAGCGCGCGGGCCGCCGCGCTGACCGAGCCGTTGACGTAGACGGCGTGGAAGATCTCGATATGGCGCAGGTTCATAAGCGCGCCACCCTAGCCCGATGCGGCGCCGCAGAACACCGCCGTGTCGAGCGCGCCGGTGCGGCGCGCGACCAGCGTCGCGACCGTCAGATTGGCGGAGACCGACGGCGTGGTGCGCGTCATGTCGAGCAATCGGTCGAACGGCAGCACGAGCCCGACGATCAGCGCGGTCTGCTCGGGCGCGACGCCGACCGCCGAGAGCATCGCCGCGAGCATGAACAGCGAGGCCGATGGCACCGGCGCCGTGCCGAACGCGGCGAGCGCGCCGGTCAGCAGCATGACGAGCAGCATGCCGGGATCGGGCGTGATGCCGAGCGCCTGGAGCGCGAACTGGCCCATCAGGCCGACATACATCGCCGTCCCGTCCTTGCCGATGCTCGCGCCGAGCGGCAGCACGGTGCCCGCCACCGCGGGCGCGATGCCGAGATTGTCCTCGGCCACGCGCAGGCCGACGGGCAAGGTTGCCGACGAGGACGCGGTCGAGAAGCCGACGACGAGCGCATCGAGGATGCCGCGGAAGAAGCGCAGCGCCGGCAGCCGCGCGACCCAGGCGATCAGCGCGCCATGGAACAGCATCTGCACGAGCGAGGCGATCACCACGCACAGCGCGAGCGCGCCGATATTGACGAACACCGCCGCCCCGCTGGTCGCCACCGCGCGCGCGATCAGCGCGAGCACGCCGAGCGGCGTCACCTCCATCACGATCCGCACGATCTGGAGCAGCACCGCGGCGAGCCCCTCGAACAGCTTGACCACCGGCCGTCCCGCCTCACCCGCAGCCACCATGCCGACGCCGAGCAGCACCGCGGTGAAGATGATCGCGAGCATGTCGCCCTTGGCGAGCGCGTCGATGATGTTGACGGGGACGATCCCGAGCAGTTGATCGGTCGGCGAGACGGCGGGCCCGAGCGCATGCGGCGCGACGCCGCCGAGCACGATCCCGGCGCCGGGGCGGAGAATCAGCCCGGTCGCCATCCCGATCGTCACCGCGACGACCGTGGTGAACGCGAAAAGGAACACCGTGCGCCCGCCGATCGCGCCGAGCCGGCGCGGATCGCCGAGCGCGGCGATGCCTGCGGCGATTGTCACCAGCACGACGGGCACGACGAGCATCCGGATCAGCCGCACGAACAGATCGCCGAGGATCGCGATCGCGTTCGCGCCAGCGGGCCATGCCGCGCCGAGGATCGCGCCGATCACGAGGCCGCCGATCACCCGCTGCCACAGCGGCACCGCGAACCAGCGTCGCGCGAGGCTCACGCCGCGGCCCCCCAGAAGCCGGGTTCCGGCGGGACTAGCACGCCGTCCCGGTCGATCACGCCGCCGGGACGATCCTCGGCCAGCCAGAGCGGCCCGTCGAGATCGACGAACGCCGCCTCGCGCGCCAGCAGCATCGCCGGCGCGATGCCGAGCGAGGAACACACCATGCAGCCGACCATCAGCCCGAAGCCGCGCGCCTTGGCGGCTTCGGCGAGCGCGAGCGCCTCGGTGAGGCCGCCGGTCTTGTCGAGCTTGATGTTGACGTACTGATAGCGCCCGGCGAGCGCATCGAGATCGGCGCTGGTATGGAGCGATTCGTCGGCGCACAGCGGGACCCGGCTGGCGAAGCCCTCCAGCACCCCGTCTTCGCCGGCCGGCAGCGGCTGCTCGAGCAGATCGACGCGGTGTTCGACCAGCAGATCCTGCCAGCGCCCGAGCTCGGCGATCGTCCAGCTTTCGTTGGGATCGACGATCATGCGCGGGGCGGGCGCTGCGGCACGGACGGCGGCGATCTGCATCGCCGCACCCGTACGGTCGACCTTGACCTTGAGCAACGGCACATGTGCGGCGCGCGCGGCGACGGCGGCCATCGCGTCGGGCGTGTCGATCGCGATGGTGATCGCCGAAGCGACCGGCGCGGCGGGCGCGACATTGGCAAGCGCCGCGACGCTGGTGCCGGCGAGCCGCGCCTCGAGGTCGTACAAAGCGCAATCGACCGCGTTGCGCGCGGCGCCGGGCGGCAGCAGTTCGCGCAGGTCATCGCGGCTCGCGCCGGCCTCGATCTTCGCGCCGGCTTGCATGATCTGCGCGAGCGCCTGGTCGATGGTCTCGCCGTAGCGCGGATAGGGCACGCCTTCGCCGCGCCCTTCGACAGCACCCTGGCGCACGGAGACGGTGACGACGTCGGCCGCCGTCTTCACCCCCCGCGCGATGCGGAAGGGCGCGTTCAGGCCGAAGCGCTGGTGGCGGGCGTCGAGGGTGCGTAGCATTGCAGCAGCCAGTCGGCGATCGGATCGGCGCCGAAGCGGTAAGGATCGGTGCACGGCAGCCCGAGCGCGTCGCTGGTCGCGGCACACAGCCGCCGCGCGGCCGCCTCGTCCAGCTTGACCGTGTTGAGCGCGACGCCGACGGCGCACACGTACGGGCTGGTCAGCCGCGCAACCTGGATGTTGGCGGCGAGGCACTCCGCCAGATCGGGAAGCTGGTAATGCGGCAAGCCGCGCATGTGCGCGCGGGACGGATCGTGGCACAGCACGAGCGCCGCCGGCTGAGCGCCGTGGAGCAGGCCGGTCGACACACCGGCGAAGGACGGGTGGAACAGCGAGCCCTGGCCCTCGATCAGATCCCAGCCGTCGTCGCCGCGCGCCGGCGTCAGCGCCTCGATCGCGCCCGAGATGAAATCGGCGACGACCGCGTCGAGCGGCACGCCGTCGCCCGCGATCAGGATGCCGGTCTGCCCGGTGGCACGGAAATCGGCGACGATACCACGGCGCTGCAGCGTGTCGCGCAGCGCCAGCGTCGCATACATCTTGCCGACCGAGCAATCGGTGCCGACGGTCAGCAGGCGGTTGCCGGCGCGGCGCTTGCCGGTGCCGATCGGGATATCCGGCCGCGGATCGCGCACATCGAAGAGCTGCACCCCGGCCGCTGCCGCGGCACCGGCAAGACGCGGATCGTCGCGCAGCCGCTGGTGGAGACCCGAGGCGACGTTCATGCGCTGTGCGATCGCCTCCAGCGCATCCTGGACGAGCGCCTCGCCCAACCGACCACCGGCGTTGGCGATGCCGAGCACCAGCGTCCGCGCGCCGGCCGCGCGCGCGGCGGCGGCGTCCATCCGCGGCAGGCCGAGCGTCAGCGGGCAATCGTCGTGGCGCCATTCGCCGACACAGTCGTCGCGCCGGAAGGCGGCGAGCCCGCGCGAGGTCTTGATGCCGACATCGTCGTCGGAATGGCCAAGATAGAGGAGGAAAGGGCCGGGGATCATCGCAGTCCTACGCGGAACGAAAGGGGGAGAGTCCGATGTACAGATCGCCGGCGATCCGCCCACTATTCGTCGCGCGGCGAACCATAACCCCGGGCTATGCCCCGCAACCCGCCGGTCGCGGACGCAGCAGCACGCGCCCGGCCGCCACGCCGGTGGCGGCGCCGTTGCGGAGCGCGAGCCGGCCGTTGACGAACAGCGCGCTCACGCCGACGCTGGGGACGCGCGGATGGATGTAATCGGCGCGCGGCGCAAAGCGCTTCGGGTCGAGCACCACCACGTCGGCATAATAGCCGGGACGCAAATACCCGCGATGGTCGATCTTGTAGATGTCCGCGGTCAGCCCGCTCGAGCGGCGGATGAAATCGGCGAGCGAAAGGACTTTGCGCTGTTCGACATAGACGCGGTATTTCTGCGGCATCGTCGCATATTGGCGCGGGTGGCCGTCCGAGCCGTCCGAACTGGTCACCACCCAGGGCTGCTGCATGATGAGGTCGACGTCGCGGTCGATCATGTTGAAGCTCGCGACGCCGACTCCGGCGGGGCCGGTGCCCGCGGCATCGGGCGTCTTCAGGATCCGGAGCGCGGCGTCGATCGGCGAGACGCCCCACTGCGTCGCCATCTGCGCGAGCGTCTTGCCGGTCCATGGCTGGCCGTCGGAGGTCAGCAGTAGCGACTCCGCCCCGCCGCGGCGCCGCAGATTCTCGGTCATCTCGGTCTTGATGCGTGCGAGCGTCGCCGGTTCGGCGAAGCGCGCGAGCATCGCCTTGTAGCCGCCGTCGACCGCCCAGCGCGGCACGAGCGAGGCATCGACGCTCGAGCCCGAGGCGAGCCAGGGATATTGGTCGGCGGTGACGTCCTGCCCCGCGCGGCGCGCCGCCTCGATCGTCGCGATCAGCTCGGGCGCATGGCCCTGCAGATCGACCCCGAGCGCCTTGAGGTGCGCGAAATGCACCGGCATGTGCGCGCGCCGGCCGATCTCGATCGCCTCCTTGGTGCTGGCGATCAGGCCGATCGTATAATCCGATTCGTCGCGCTGATGCGTATCGTACATCCCGCCGCGGCTGCCCGCCTCCGCGGCGACGGCGGCGACTTCGTCGGTGGTGGCGAAGCTCTGGGGCGCGTAGAACAGGCCGGTCGACAGGCCGATCGCGCCCTCGCACATCGCCTTGGCCGCGAGCGCCTTTTCCTGCGCGAGTTCGGCCGCGGTCGGCGCGCGATTGGCTTCGCCGAGCACACGCTGGCGGATCGCGCCGAAGCCGACGAACGGGACGACGTTGGTGCCGATCGCGCTCGCTTGCAGTTTCCGCGCGTCCGCCGCCACGTCGGGCGTGCCGCCGCCATCGACGCCGGTGACGATCGTCGAGACGCCTTGCGCGAGCCATGGCAGGTTCAACCGCGCCGTGGCGTCGGGCGAGCGGATGTAGGTGTCGGGATGCGTATGCGCATCGATCAGCCCGGGCGCGACGATCTGCCCGGTCGCATTGATCACGCTCGCCGCGGCGGTGTGGCGCGACGGGCCGACATAGACGATGCGGTCGCCGGCGAGCTCGACGTCGCCGGTGATCGGCGGGCTTTCCGCGCCGGTATAGATCGTCCCCCCGCGGATCACGACGTCGACCTTGGCGGACGTCGTGGGGGCGGGGGCGGCGCCAACGACCAGCAGGGCGGCGAGGACGGGCAGGCGGGTCATGGCCGGGTTCCTGTAGGCGTGAGGGTAAGCCGCGCGATGGCGTGCGCCTCGACCGCGGCGCGGCTGTAGAGCAGCGGCTGCAGCTGCCCCACGCTCCAGCTCGCGACCTGGTCCTGGTAATGTGGCGAGCGCGGATCGTTCGATTGGCCGGGTAAGTTGAGCACCAGCGCATTGTCCCACGCGCCGACGTCGATCACCTGCAGATAGCTCGCGCCGCCGCCCGCCGACCAGCCGGGGCCATTGCCAAGCCAGCGCGCCTGCACGGTATAGCTGTCGCCGCCGGTCGGGCCTACTTCGATCGGCGGGAAGGCGGCGGCGATCGCCGGAATGCGCGCGAGTGGGTGCTGGATGCGCAGGCGATGCAGCGCCCCCCAGCGCCACTCTACGGGACGGGGACCGAGTTGTGCCGTCGCGCTCGCCCAGGCGGCGACCAGCGCCGCGTCGAACAGCGCATCGCGCGCGGCGATCGGATCCTGGCCGACCCGCGCATCGGGGTGCGCGAGGAGACCGAGCAGCACCGACGGGCCGATCGAGGTGACGATCGTCCTGGCGCGCTCGGGGACGATCGCGGCGAGCATGCGGTGGCCGAGTTCGCGCCACAGGATCTCGAACAGGGCCGCCGCCCCGCTCGCCGCGTCGAGCCGGCAATCCCAGCCGCGCAGCAGCGCAACCGCGGGGCGGGCCGCCGCGGAGGAAGCCGTCGGGAGGAGCGCGACGAGCTGGCGCGCGGGGGTCGAGAGCGTGTCGTGCTGCAGCGCGACGCTGTCGGCGAGCGTGTGGTGGGTCTGATGGGAAAGGACGTCGGCGATCCGTTCGTAGCGATAGGGATCGCGGAAATCGAAGGCGGGGATGTGGTCGGCTGGCCAGTCGGCCGGCAAATTGTCCTGATTGGCCGAGGCGAACCAGCCCTTCGCCGGGTTATAGTCGCTCGGCAGCGCGCGATGGTCGCGCATCCCGCTCCAGTCGTAGCGGCCGTCGCCCGGCACCGGCAGCAGTCCCGCGCCGCGCTTGCGCACGGGCGCGAAGCCGATCGCCTGCCAGCCGGTGTTGCCCGCGACATCGGCGTAATGCAAATTGGTCGGGGAGGGGTGGAGCTTGAACGCCGCCTGCAAACCCGCCCAGTCGCGCGCGAGGTTGATCGCTATCATCGCGAACGACCCGCCACCGCCCGGCTGCATCGCGATCGACGCGATCGCGGTCGCGCGCGCCTTGGCCGGATCGTGCGACACGACCGGTCCCTGGACCGAGTAGCGCAGCACTTCGGTGTGCGGCGCGCCGCCCTTGACCGGTATCGCGATCTCGACCCGCGTGAAGCGCTTCCAGCCGCCCGCGTGGCGGTAGCGCTCGGGGTCGCGCGGATGCAGGTCGAGGACGAACAGATCTTCCTGGTCGATGTGGAAATTGGTCCGGCCGAAGGCGAAGCGGTCGGTATGGCCCTGCATGATGCCGGGCAGCCCTGGAGCACCGCCGCCGATCACGTCGAGCCCCGGCGCCGAGAGATGCGCGACATGGCGCGGGCCGAAGCCGCCGATCCCGAGATGCGGATCGTTGGCGAGGATCGGCCGGCCGGTCGCCGAGCGCGCCGCCGCGATCGTCCAGGCGTTGCTGCCGGCATTGGCGCGCTCGAGCCGACCCGAGCGCTCGTCGGGGTCGACCACGGGGGTGTTGGGCCCGAACGGCAGCCGTCCGATCGTCAGCACGCCGAGATCGTCGTCCGACACTTTCGACACATCGAGGCCGTCCGGGACGGTCAGCGGATGCGCCGGCATGAGCGGCGCGATCACCGCGTCGAGTTCGAGCAGGCCGAGCGCCGCGAGCCGCGCGCGGCGGATCTCGTCGTCGGTATTGCCCGCCGCCGCGCCGCGCGCGAGCACCAGGTCGCGAAGGTCCCAGCGGATCGGGGCGACGCCGAGGATGCGGTATTCGAGCGGCAGCAGCGTCGGATCGGCAGTGACTTCGTCGATCCGTGCATTGATCCCGGCGATGTAAGCGCGGGCGCAGGCGAGCACGTCGGCTGGGACGCGGGCGAGCTCGGCGTCGAGATCGCCGCGATACTGGAACAGCCGCGCCTGCGCGTCGTGGCGCACGAACTCCGCGCCGAACGCCTCGGCCATCCGCCCAAGTTCGCGGCGATGCTCGAAATCGATCTGGAACAGCCGATCGCGCGCGACGACATAGCCCTGGCCGAAGAACGCGTCGGGGATCGATTGCGCGCGGATATGGGGGATGCCGTAGACGTCGTCGAGGATCTCGATCGGAGCCGTCGATCCGCCGACGCGCGTCGTTCGCTCCTGCGGGCCCGCGGCTGCGCGACAGGCCGGGCCCGTCGTCAGCGCCGCTGCGGCGGCCGAGCGCAACAGAAAGGATCGGCGATTGAGCATGGTCGAGCTTTCATGGCTGGCGCGGAGCCGGAAGGCTAGCGGCGTGGTGCGATGCGGACCCATATCGAGCGCGGTCCGGGCCATAGCGGAGAGTTATGGGCGCCGTCCCATAGAGACAGGCTATGGGAGAGCGAATATCGGGCACTTGACGCCCTCCTACCAGTCCGCGCAACGTCTCGAAGTGCAGCAGGGGGAACCGGCCCAGAGAGGTCGGGGTACAACAGCCGCAGGTTGCAGACGATGGAAAACGCGAGAAAAAGCGCGCCGCATCTGCAAATCCGGTCAGGGAAGGACAATGATGACGAATTCGGATCAGGCCCGGGGCCGGGTAGCGATGATGCTCGGATGCAGCGTCGCGGCGCTGACGCTGGCTGGCGTGCTCGCGGGGCCTGCCTCGGCACAGGCCGCGCAGGCGGTTGCGCCGCCCGCAGCGGATGCCGCCGCGCCGGGGGGGGGCCCCGCCGAGCGTGCCGCCCTGCAGCAGGCGCAATCCGCCGCGCCGGGCGATGAAGACGGGCCCGATGTCGTCGTGACGGGCTCGCGCGTCGCGCGCAGCGGTTTCCAGGCGCCGACGCCGCTGACGGTGTTGAGCCAGACCGAGATCCAGAACCAGTCGCCGTCGAACAACCTCGCCGATTTCGTCAACCAGCAGCCCGCGCTCGCCGGATCGACCAAGCCCGCCAATTCGCGCCTCAATCTGTCGAGCGGCCAGGCCGGCATCAATGCGCTCAACCTGCGCAACCTCGGCGAGGTTCGCACGCTGGTGCTGGTCGACGGGCATCGCTCGGTCGGATCGACGATCACCGGGCTGGTCGACATCAACACGATCCCGCAAGGGCTGGTGAAGAGCGTCGAGGTGGTCACCGGCGGCGCGTCCGCCGCCTATGGATCGGACGCCGTCGCGGGCGTCGTTAACTTCATCCTTGACAAGAAGTTTCAGGGGCTTCGCCTCACCGCAGACAATGGCATCACGCAATATGGCGACGGCCACAATTATTCGGCGACGCTGACCGCGGGCACGTCCTTCGCTGACGGCCGTGGTCATATCGAGGTCGAGGGCGAGGTTGCGCACCGCGACGGCATCTTCCAGGTCGATCGCGCGTGGAACGCGACGGGCTATGTCCGCATCCAGGACCCGAACTGGACCGCGACCAGCACGACGCCGCAGTTCATCACCACCAAGCGCCAGATCGGCGCGGCCAACTCGACGCCGGGCGGCCTGATCACCGGCAGCACCGCGGTGGCGAATAGCGGTGTTGCCGCCAATAGCCTGCGCGGCGTTTATTTCGGCAGCGGCGGCCAGCCGCAGCAATTCCAATATGGCGCGCTCACCTTCCCGTCGCCGACCGGCAGCGCGGCGCCGACGTTGACGCAGGGCGGCAGCTGGCAGGTCAACGATTCGGGCCGCAATATCGGGCTCGATCCGCAGGACGATCGCTACGGCGTGTTCGGTCGCGCGAGTTTCGACGTGACCGATCGCATCGAGCTCTATGCCGAAGGGTCGTTCAACCGGCAGCACATCCTGTTCAACGCCGGGCCGAACCTGCAGACGGGCATCACGATCGCCGCGAACAACCCCTATCTGGTGGCGGCGCTCGGCTCCGCGCGGCTGGCCGGGATCAGCAGCGTGACGCTCGCGACCACCTCGGTCGATCTGCCGTACCGCGTCGTCGACAACAAGCGGAAGGTGCAGCGCTACCAGATCGGCAGCGATGGCAAGTTCGACCTGTTCGGCAAGACCGTGTCGTTCGACGTCTACGGCCAATACGGCCGCGCCGATTTGCGCGAGCAGCTGCGCAACGTCCAGAACATCACGCGGATCGCCAACGCGACCGCCGCGGCGGTGGCGCCGGCCAACAACACCGGCGGCTATGCCGCGGGCTCGATCCAATGCGCGATCAACGTCGACGCGATCGCCACCAACAACGATGCGGCGTGCGTCCCGCTCAACCGGCTCGGCGTCGGCGTCGCCGATCCCGCCGCGATCGCCTATGTGCTCGGCGCGCCGTATCGTGACGAGGTGACCGAGCAGAAGACCGCCGGGGTGAACTTCCGCGCCTCGCCGTTCCGCACCTGGGCGGGCGACGTCAGCGTCGCGATCGGCGGCGAGTGGCGCGAGGAAAGCATCCGCGGCTATGTGCCGCAGCAGTTCCAGCCGATCTCGACGGTCAACGCGCAAGGCCGCCCGACCGTCACCAACACTTGGTCGGTCGGCAACTACCTTCCCACCAACGGCAGCTACAACGTCAAGGAAGCCTATCTCGAGACGGTCGTGCCGCTCGGCCTCGGGCTCGAGTTCAACGGCGCGGTGCGCGGGACCGATTATTCGACCTCGGGCGGCGTGGTGACCTGGAAACTCGGCGGAACCTGGGCGCCGATCCCCGACATCCGCTTCCGCGTGGTGCGCTCGCGCGACATCCGCGCGCCCAATTTGAACGAATTGTATCAGGCGGGCTCGGCGAACAGCGATTCGGTGCGCAATCCGCTGTTCACCGCCGATGGCAAGAACGGCCCGGCAACGTATAATTATTCCGGGATCGCGACGGGCAATCCGAACCTGCGTCCCGAAGTCGCCAATTCGTGGACGGTCGGCGCCGTCCTGTCGCCGCGCTTCCTGAAGGGCTTCAACGCCTCGATCGATTACTGGCGGATCAACATCAAGCAGGGCATCACCAGCTTCGCCGCGCAGGATATCGAAAACCTGTGCAGCCTCGGGCAGCAGCAATTCTGCGACGCGATCACCACCGACCCGGCACGGTCGGTGCCGGGCCAGCCGTATCTGTTGATCCGCTCGCAGCCGTTCAACGCGGCGAGCCAGCTCACGCGCGGCATCGACTTCGACACCAGCTATCGCACGCAGCTTTCCGGCCAGACCGCGCTGACGCTGCGCGGCGAGGCGACGCGCTACCTCGACAACATCCTCGACACCGGGGTGCCGGGCACGGTGCCCGTCAATTCGGTCGGAGTGAACGGCGGCCAGGCGACGACGCCAAACTGGATCTTCCGCGGGAGCGTGACGCTCGATCTGCCGAGCACGTCGATCACCGCGGTCGGTCGCGGGATCAGCGCGGGCCGCTACACGGCGACCGGCATCGAGTGCCAGACCAACTGCCCGCTCTCGACGACGACCTATCCGACCTATGACAACAACCGGGTCTCGGGGCTGTTCTACGCCGACCTCAACCTGACGCAGAACGTGCATTTCGGCAGCAAGGGAACGGCGCAGTTCTTCGTCAACGTGACCAACCTGTTCAACCGCGAGCCGCTGCTCGTGCCCGAGACGGGTCTGGCCGCGAACAGCACCTATTCGGACCTGCTCGGCCGCGCGTTCCGCTTCGGCATCCGCGTGCAGACGCGGTGAGGCATTTCGTATCGCTAACCCTTGCGGTCGCGCTGGCCGGGCCGGCTTTGGCGCAGACCGCGCCGAGCCCAGCGGATACGGCGCGCGCCGAGCGCGTGCTCGCGCGCGCGCCGGTGGTCGATGGGCATAACGATCTCGCCTGGGAGATCGGCCACTATCAGGGCGGCAACGTCGCGGTCGCGCGCAACGATGGGGCGGATCTGCCGCGCCCGCTGCAGACCGATCTCGTCCGGTTGAAGGCGGGGCATGTCGGCGGGCAATTCTGGTCGGTGTGGATTCCCGCGGACGTCACCGGCCCCAAGGCGGTCGAGATGACGCTAGAGCAGATCGACGTGGTGCGTCGGCTCGTTGCCGCCAATCCGGACGCGCTTGCGTTGGCGACGACGGCGGCGGACATCCGCCGGATCATGGCGAGCGGCCGCACCGCGAGCCTGATCGGCGTCGAAGGCGGCCACCAGATCGACGGACGCCTTTCGGTCCTGCGCCAATATCGCGCGCTCGGCGTCGGCTATATGACGCTGACGCATACGCACAGCCTCGCCTGGGCGGATTCGTCGACCGACGAGGCGGTGGCCGGCGGCCTCTCGCCGTTCGGCAAGCGCGTGGTCGCCGAGATGAACCGGATCGGGATGCTGGTCGATGTCAGCCATATCGCCGATTCGACGATGCGTGCGGCGCTCGCCGTATCGAAGGCGCCGGTGATCGCCTCGCACTCCTCGGCGCGCGCGCTGGCGGCGGCGCCGCGCAACATTCCCGACGACCTGCTCGCCGCGATCGGCGCGAATGGCGGGATCGTCATGGTCAATTTCTATCCCGCTTTCCTGTCCGATGCGTGGAAGCAATGGGACGTCGCGCGCACCGCTTATGCCAAGTCGCTCGCGGTGCCCGGCGACGTCTACGGTCCGCGTGCGGCGGCTCCGCTCGTCGAATGGGACCGCGCGCACCCGATGCCGCGCGTCACCGTCGCGACGGTCGCCGATCATATCGAGCATGTCGCGAAGATCGCGGGGCACGACCATGTCGGCCTCGGCGGCGATTTCGACGGGATCGACAATACCGCGCCCGAGGGGATGAACGGCGTCGACGGCTATCCCAAGGTGATCGCCGAACTGGCGCGGCGCGGGTGGAGCGACGGCGATCTCGCCAAGCTGACCAACGGCAACATCCTGCGCGTGATGGAGCGCGCCGCGGCGGTCGCTGCGTCGATGACGGATCTGCCGGCGGACGACGCCACCGATCGCAGCGCGAAATAAGAGCGCGGCTTGACCGATCGCCGCGAACGGCGTGCGCTGCCGAACACCGCTTCAACGGATAGTGGACCTGATTTCATGATCGACAAATCGTCGCGCGCGCGGCCCAGGCCCGCACTCCTCGGCGACAGACGGTGGTGACCGCTTCCGGCGTCACGCCGTCGTCGCCGCGGGCGGGGCGCCCCAGTCTGCGGCTGATGACGCTGTTCGTCCTGCTCGGCTTCTCGGCGGGATTACCGTTCTACATGTTCTCGACCGTGCTGTCGGCGCGGCTGGCGAAGCATGGCCTCGACATCGTGCTGATCGGCTTTTTCGGCTGGGTCGCGTTGCTGCCGACCTTCAAATTCCTCTGGGCGCCGCTGCTCGACGCCTTTTCGGTGCCGGGCCTGTCGCGCGTGTTCGGCAAGCGGATGAGCTGGATCGTCACCGCACAGATCGGGATCGTCACCGCGATGGTGGCGATGGCCTATACCTCGGCCGACACCAATCTGCCGCTGGTCGCCTTGCTCGCGGTGCTGCTCGCCTTCTGGACGACGACGCTCGAGGTCGCCGCCGACGGCTGGCGCGTCGAGCTCGCACCGACGGCAGGCGGGCAGGGGCCGCTCACCGCCGCCAATCTGTGGGGATATCGCACCGCGATGGCGGCCTCGTCGCTGGTCGCGCTGACGGTCGCGGATCGCGCGGGATGGGTGTGGGGCTATCTCGCCGTCGCCTTGCTCGCCGCGGTGCCGCTGCCGATCCTCGTGAGCCTCGCCCCGGCCGCGCGCGGCGTTGGCCGGCGGACGACCGCGTTGCTGACGGGCCTGCTCGCGGTCGCGGTGCTCCTCGGCGGCGCGCTCGCCTTCTTCGGCGCTTTCGGCTGGATCGCGCTCCAACTCGCCATCGCCGCCGGGATCAGCGCGAAGAGCAATGCGACCGTCGCGGTGCTGGTGCTGTGCCTGGTGCCGTTCGTGCTGATGGGCCTTGCGCTGCCGTGGATCGTCCGGCTTCCGGCGACCGCCTGGGCGCGGCGTTCGACCTGGCTCGGGCCGTACGTCAACATCTTCTGGCGGTTCGGCTACCGCGTGCTGCCGCTGCTCGGCTTCGTCACTTTCTACCGGATGGGCGACGTGCTCACCTTGTGGGGCGTGAAGCCGCTCGAGATCGCCGCGCATTACGACCTCACCACGATGGGCATCGCCGATGGGTTTGTCACCACGCCGTCGAGCATGGCGGGCGTCGTCGTCGGCGCGACGCTTGCCGTGCGGTTGCGGATGAGTCGCGCGCTCGCGCTTGGCGCGATCGGGTCGGCGCTCGGCAACTGGATCTTCGTGTGGCTGTGGCATGTCCCGCCGAACGGGCTGGCGATCTACACCGCCACCGCGGTCGATCAGTTCGCGCACGGCATGGAGGGGGCGGTCTTCGTCGTCTATCTCTCGCTGCTGGTGAACCCGCGCTATGCCGGCGCGCAATATGCCTTCCTCTCGGGCTTCGCCTTCCTGCTGCCGCGGCTGCTGCAGGGGGCGGGGGGCGAGATCGTCAAGAGCATCGGCTATGACGGCTTCTTCTGGCTGTCGGGCACGCTCAGTCTGGCGGCGATCCTGTTCCTGCCGTTCATCGCGGGCATCCGCGCGCGCGAAGAGGAGACCGTATGATCGACATCGACGCCGCCTTCGCCCCCGCCGCCGCGGCCGTCGCCGCGGGACAGGTGCCGGGCGCGACGCTGGGTGTGGTCACCCGCGACGGGTGGAGTGCGGCGCGGACGATCGGCCTGGCGCAGCGCGAGCCGGTCGTCGAGCCGCTCACCGCCGAGCATTGGTTCGACCTCGCCTCGGTCTCCAAGGTGATCGCGACGACCAGCATGGTGCTCGCGCTCGCCGATCAGGGGCGGATCGACCTCGACCGGCCGCTGACCGACGCGATCCCGGATTTGCGCCAGTATGACGTTGCGAACGCGCCCGAACGGCGCCTGACGTTTCGCGACTGTCTCGCGCATCGCACCTTCCTCCCTGCGGTCGAGCCGATCTATACCTATGGCGACGATCCGGCGCGCCTGCGCGCCTTCGTGCTGCAGCGCGAGTGGCGGCACGGGCCGCCGGTCTATTCCGACATCAACTTCATCCTGCTCGGCATCGCGATCGAGCGGATCACCGGCGCCTCGCTGCGCGACTGGCCGCTGGGCCCGGACATCTCCTTCGGCCCGCCGCCCGGGCCGGCGGTCGCGACCGAGCGCTGCGCCTGGCGCGGACGCGTGCTGAAGGGCGAAGTCCATGACGAGAATTGCGCCGCGATGGGCGGCGCGACCGGGCATGCCGGCCTGTTCGGCACCGTCGCGGGGGTGCTCGGCTTCGCGCGCGGCGTGCTCGACAGCAGCGGCGTGTCGCCCGCGGCGCTGGCGGCGATCGCGACGCCGATCAACGGACCGCGCACCTGCGGCTGGGAGGTGCGCCACGCCGACTGGTCGGGCGGTCAGCTTTGCGCGGCGGCGACGATCGGCCATACCGGCTTCACCGGCACCGGGCTGTGGATCGATCTCGAACGCGGGCTCGCCTGGACGCTGCTCACCAATCGCGTCCATCCGACGCGGCACCGCGACAGCGGCATCTTCGCGCTGCGGCCGGCGGTGGGGGAGGCGGTGATAACGGCGGCGGGGGACTAAATTTGCCGATCGGCCGGCGAGCGGCGTGAAGACGCGCGCTTAGGCCGCACCCGCAATGCGCAGCCACAGGCCCGTGGCGTCATCCGACGGCTTGAACCGCGCGAAGCGCCCGCAATCCCCGTCGTCCGCTTCGATCGCGCGGAGCCGAGTGGCGAGGCCGTGCAACCCCTCGGCCCGCAACAGTGGCGCGAAGTCGCCGACGGGCACGCCATAATCGTCGATCAGCGCCGCAAGGCCATCGGTCATCAGCACCAGCTCGTCGCCGGGCGCGACGTCGACCAGATCGTAATGGACGGCATCGGCATGGCTGGGCTCGACCCCCAGCGCGCGCCGTTCGGCGCGCGCGCGAGTGGCGCGCAGCCGATCGCGCGTCGGCGCGCTGCGCGCCGGTAGCAGATCGAGCCCGGCGCTCCGGATCGCCTCGGCCTCCTGCGTCTCGGCGAGGCTCGGCTGCGGCCCCAGGCGGCTGACCGAGTCACCGCGCAGGTGGAGGCAAGCGCAATCGGCGAGCCATGCGATCGCCATGCTCTGCTCCTCGAGCGCGACGCACAGGAACGCGGCGCTAGGCAGCTCCCATCGCCCCACCGGATCGCGGTGGCGCGCCCCGCGATACGCGTCTGCGAGTGCGGCAAAGATACGCGGTACGACGGCCGAGAGCCGGCCCGCGGGAGCCGCGGAGAAGGCGTGATCGGCGACCGCCGCGATCCAGGCGGCGCCGCCCTGCGCACCGACGAGCCCCGGCGGCCCGAGATCGGTCGCGCCGTCGATCACCCAGGCGCGCCTTGCGGCGGCGCCGGCGCGATCGTCATTGGCGGCGGCGGCATTGCCGGCGAGGCTGATCGACTGGATCAGGTCGAAATGCAGCATGGCGCGCTCCCAAAGATATGGCGGTCGGATCGACGGCGAGGGCAATGAAGTCAACCCGCGATCGCGGATCGTCGCTTGCCGATGTTCCCGGCCGCTGGATCAGGGCTTCGCCTCCGTCGTTCGCCGCAGATAGCTGTGCTGGTGCTGCAATCTGCGGAGCGTCTGCTGCGCGTCCGCGGCCTGCGCGGCGGGGAATTCGGGGGCGAGCGACCGGCGGCTCGTCAGGAGCGTGACGATCCCGTCGTCGATCGATCCGGCACGGTGCAGCGCGACGCCGGCGATGGTCCCGTCGAATGCGACGGGATCGAGCGTGAAGCCGCGCCCGCGATCGGGCAGCACGATCGTCTCGCGATATTCCGAATAGGATGGAAAGGCGACGGCGAAGGGCGCGTCGGAATCGAGGCCCGGGTCGCGCGTGTAGTCGACCGATCCGCCGAGCTGGATGTTCGTCAGCTCGAACGCGCCATCCTGCCAGTCGAGCGTCGCGATGCCGTCGAGCACGAAGGTCTCGGTGCCGGTTGCGGGATCGAACCGCGCCGAGACGGCGCTCGGCGTGACGAAATCATACTCCTTGCGCCACACCGCGCGCAGCATGCGCTCGCGGATCTCGGGCGTCAGCGTGCCGAGGCTGCGCGCGAGGCCGAGCGCGCCATCGCCGTGCGCGACGAATTCGGCGTGCGCCGGCACCGGACGATCGACGCCGCCCGACGCATCGAGCCTGAGCGACGTCGTGGACAGCGGCTGTGTCGGCGCATCGGGCATCATCGCGACCAGCGCCGCGCCTCGTGCCTGCAGCGGCAGACCCCAGCGGAACGGCGGGGTCTGGAGGTCCGCGAGCCGCCGATCCCCGAGTCTCGTCCCGTCGAGCCAATAGCTGCGCCCCGCGATCGTCGCGCGGACCAGGACATGGTTGAACAGCCCGGCGGAAGGCAGATAGCGCGGGATCGCATCGCCGAAACCGGTGGTATTGACCAGCACCGGCTGCGCTCTGATCCCGAGCGCCTTGAGCAATGCGAGCAGCAAGACGGTCTTGCCCTTACAGTCGCCATAGCGCCGCCGCCACGTCTCGTCGGCGGCGGCGGGAACGTAGCCGCCGTCGTTCAGCCCGACGAACAGATAGCGCACCTGATCCTCGACGAGCCGCAAGGCGGCCTGCGCGCGAAGCACGGGATCGGGGCTCGCTGCGGCGATCCGCGCGGCTTCGGCAGCGACCGGGCCGCCCGCGAGCGGGGTCGCGGCGCGATCGAACAAGCGACCGATCACCGACGAGAGCTCGGCCCAGTCGGCCCAGTCGGAGAATTGCAGCACGTCGGCCTGGCGAAAGCGCGGCGGTGCGCCCTTCGGCAGCCGAGGTTCACGCAGGTTGGGGACATGCAGCGACAGGCGCGCAACCCCGCCCGCGGTGCTTTGCGCGGGCGCGGGCAGACCCGGCATCGCGCGCCAGCGCAGCGCCGCAGCGGCCGGCCAGTGCGCGTCGAGCCCGGCGTCGCGCGCGGTCGGATAGAAGAGGAACTGCGCCTCGTGATGTCCCGCCATCGCGGGATCGAGGTGCCGGCGCGAACCCGCGACCTCGACGATGTCGCCGATCTGCAGCCCTGCAATCTGCAACGATGCGGTCAGCCGTCCGTCGATCGCCGCGCGTTCGAGATTGGTTTCGCCGTGCAGGATCGTGAATCGCTGCGTCGCGAGGACGTCGATCGTCTGCGTGCCGCGCAGGATCAGCACGCGGTGGATGGCGAGCCGTTCGGTCTCGGGGTTCCACGCGATCGCGAGATTGGCCGCCTTGGACAGGCCATCCGGGGCCACCACCTTGGTCGCGTCGTCCCACGCGATCGTCGTCGCGCCGTCGGCGTCGAACGCGGCCTGATTGTCGCGCAGCAGCATCGTGACGCCGCCGGCCGCGGCGGTGCCGGTGTCGGCGGGGATCGCGTGGCGCGTGACCCAGCCGGGGGCGGGGGTGATCGAGAACGAGTCCGGCAAGGCAGGAGCGGGTTCCTCGGCCGCTGCGGGTGCGCCGGCGCATAGCAATGCGGCGGCAAGTGCGGTCAAGCCGAGCGGCGCCCGGCCGATCCGCGGCGCGGCTCGATGTGATCCAACATCCGCGCGCGGTGTCGACTGCCGCCATAGCTGTAGAGTCTGGTACATCTCGCCCCCCATCCGCCCGCGCAGAAAGATGTTATGTTTCAGCTAAGTATCTGGTGAAGGCGAGATGATAAACCCGTCATCCCCGGCCTTCGGCGACGGTTCTAGCGCGCCTCCGGATCGGGGATAATGACCGAGGCTGCGCCCGCAAGCGGGATCGCGGCGCCGGTTGCAGTCAGTCGGCCATCGGCTCCGATCGAGAGCGTCGTCACGGTCTGCGATTTCTCGTGCGCGACGACGACCAGCCGCGCGTCCTCGAGCAGCGCGAAGAAGCGTGGATATTCGCCGCCGGTCGCGGCGTGCTCGAGCAGGGTCGGGTTGCCGGACGCATCGAGCGCGAACACCGCGATGCTGTCATGGCCGCGATTGGAGACATACAGCCGGTCGCCCGCGCGATTGACCGCGATGTGTGCGACGATCGAGTCGCCGCGCCAATCGGGCGGGAGAGTCGATACCGTCATGTGATGCGCGAAGGCGCCATCGCGGCGATCGAGCACGCTCAGCGTACTGTCGAGCTCGCCGATCAGATAGGCGCGCTGCGGAAGTCGCGGGTGGAGCAGCAGGTGACGTGGCCCCGAGCCGGCACGTGCGCGATAGGCCCGCTGCGCCGTACCCAACGTACCGGTGGCATCGACCGGGAAAGCGAGGATTTCGTCGGTTCCGAGATCGGTCTGGTAGAGCCAGTGCCCGTCGGGGCTGAAGCCGACCCAATGCGCGTGCGGCGTCGCCTGTCGCGCCGCGTTGGGACCGGACCCGTGGTTCGTGCGAACCTGGACCGGCCCCACGGGCAGACCGGTTCGCGGCTCGAGCCGCAGCAGCGTGACGCTGCCGCTCGCATAATTGGCGACCGCGAGCCGGGTTTCGCTCGGGTCGAGCGCGATGTGGCACGGCGCGGCGCCCTCCACCGCGATCGTCGCAAGCGTTTCCCAGCCCCGTTCAGTGTAGCGATGGAGGCCGATGCTGCCGTCGTCCGCCTCATCGACGATGTAGTGCAGCCCGTGGCGCGGGGAATGCACGCTGAACGACGCGTTGGGGGCGGCGGCATAAGGCTGGCCGCAACGCCATGATCCATCCGCGCCGAGGCACAGTGTTTCGATCCCGGCACCGCCGCCACCGCGATAGGTGCCGATCCCGACGCACAGCGGGGGGTGGGCGTTGGTCATCGGTGATCCTGTGTGACGGTCAGGACGCGCCGCCGGCAACGCCCAATTGGTCGAGCACGAACGCTTGCCACTCGGCATTCTGCCGGAAGCGTTCGAAGCGCCCCGATTTGCCGCCATGGCCCGCCTCCATATTGACGCGGAACACCAAAGGATTGGCGTCGGTCTTGAGTTCGCGCAGCTTGGCGACCCATTTGGTCGGCTCGTAATATTGCACCTGGCTGTCCCACAGCCCGGTGCCGACATACAGCGCCGGATACGCCTTCGCCGCGACATTGTCGTACGGCGAATAGCTCAGCATGTAGTCGTAATAGGCCTTTTGCGCGGGATTGCCCCATTCGTCATATTCGAAGGTGGTGAGCGGGATCGAGGCGTCGAGCATCGTCGTCACGACATCGACGAACGGCACTTGCGCCACGATCACCTTGTAATCCTGCGGCGCCAAGTTGGCGACCGCGCCCATCAGCAGCCCGCCGGCGCTGCCGCCCATCGCGGCGACGCGGTCCTTCGCGACATATTTCTGCGCGACGAGGAAACGCGTGACGTCGATGAAATCGGTGAAGCTGTTGCGCTTGTGGAGCAGATGCCCGTCGTCGTACCAGCCGCGGCCCATCTCCTGCCCGCCGCGGATATGCGCGATGGCATAGACCACCCCGCGATCGAGCATCCCGATCCGGCCGGCGTCGACGCCGGGATCGGTCGAGATGCCGTAGCTGCCATAGGCATATTGGAACAACGGCGCGGTGCCGTCACGCTTGACGCCCTTGCGATAGACGATCGACACCGGCACGCGCGTCCCGTCGCGTGCGGTCGCCCACAGCCGCTCGGTGACGTAATTGGCGGGGTCGTAGCCCGGCACCGGCGCGACCTTGAGCACGCGCCGCGCGCCGCTCTGGACGTTGACCTCATAGGTCGTCGTCGGCGTGACGAGCGAGCCATAGGTGTAGCGCACCCACGGCGTCGCGGTCTCCGCATTGACGTCGAGCGCCATCCGGTACGCGGGTTCGTCGGCCTTGACCGGGATCGATCGGCCGGCATCGGTGAGCAAGCGGATCATGCGGTTGCCGCCTTCGCGCTGGTCGATCGCGACGAAGCCGGCGAACGGCTTGAAGCTTTCGATGAACACGCTGTCGCTCGCGGGGGTGAGGTCGCGCCAAGCGCCGACGCCCGTGGCGACATCGGCGTCGGCGACCGTCACAAGCTTGTAGTTCTTCGCCGCGCGGTTGGTGCGGATGATCCAGCGGCCGCCCTGATGATCGGCCTCGTAGCGGAATTCGCGCGCGCGCGGGGCGAGCACCGTGAAGCGCGTCGGGTTGGCCGCCGGCGCGCAGCGTTGCTCGTCGCTCACCGTGCTCGCGACCGTAATGCAAACGAAGCGATCGTCGGCGGTGCGGGCGATGCCCATCTGGAAGGTGTCGTCCTTCTCCTCGTAGAGCAGCGTGTCGGCCGCGGGCGCGGTGCCGAGCACATGCGCCATCACGCGATAGCCGCGCAGCGTCACCGGGTCCTTGGCGACATAGAGCAGGGTGCGATTGTCGTCGGCCCAGACGACGTTCGGCTCGACATTGCCGATCGTGTCGCTGCGCAAAGCGCCGGTCGCGAGATCCTTGACCTTGACGACATATTGCCGCCGCCCGACGGTATCCTCAGCCCAGGCGACCTGAGCATTGTCGGGGCTCACCGTCCAGTCACTCAGCGCGAAGAAGCTGTGGCCCTTCGCCATCGCGGGCTCGTCGAACATCGTCTCGGCCGGCGCGGTCGCGGCGCCCTTGTGGCGTTCGACCAGCGGATAGTCGGCGCCGGTGGCGAATCGCGAGGCGTAGTAATAGCCACGCTTGGCATAGGGAACCGAGCTGTCGTCC
Source organism: Bordetella parapertussis (assembly GCA_943367995.1). Lineage (GTDB taxonomy): Bacteria > Pseudomonadota > Alphaproteobacteria > Sphingomonadales > Sphingomonadaceae > Sphingomonas. Next base: position 479,510 of record CALRKL020000001.1, read on the forward strand.
TGTTTGATGTGCGCGACGGTCTCGGCATAGAGCTTCGCCTGGAGCGGCTTGAGCGGCGCGAGCCGCGCGTCGGCATAGCCATTCTCCGCCGCGAGATAGGCGAGCATCGCCGGATCCTTGCGCGTATCGTCGCGCAGCCAGTAATAGTCGTCCGCGCGCGGCCCGTTGGGCGAATTGACCTGGAAAGGGCGCTTGGCGACGTGCGGGATCTGCGGGGGCGTCTCCGCCGCGACCGGTGAACCGAGCAGCGCCGCGCTACAGGCCAATATCGTCCGCCGCATCGTCGCCACCCTTGTCTCGTGTTTCCCCGCGGCAAGGTGACCGTCCGCCGCGCGGCGCGCAAGGGGCGTCGTGCGGGGAGCTCAGCTTTGCATATAGGCGGCGAACGCGTCCTTCCAGTCGGGGTGCCAGCGCGACAGCGCGGGTCGGTTCTCGGTGATGTCGCCCGCCGCCCAGGCGATCCGCTTGGCGTCCTGCGCGGGCGTCGTTTCGTTGTCGGGGCAGACGATGTAGAAATCGCCCGCCGCGAGCCGCTCGAGCAGCAGCGCGACGACCTGTTCGGGTGTCCACGCCCCCGCCGGCTTCTCGGTGATCCCCGGGCGCGTCATGCCGGTGAAGGTGAAGCCCGGGATCAGCAGATGCGCGCTGACCCGGTCGCCGCTGCGCTCGCGCAAGGTGTACGCGAGGCCTTCGCTCAACGCCTTCACCCCCGCCTTGCTGACGTTGTAGGCGGTGTTGCCGGGGGGCTGAGTGATGCCCTGTTTCGAGCCGGTGTTGATCACCAGCGCCGGGCGATCGTGATCGAGCATCGCGGGAACGAAGCTCTGGACGCCGTTGAGCACGCCAAGCAGATTGACCCCGAGCACCGCGTCCCAAATGTCCGCATCGGCGAAAACATCGCCGCCTGCACCGATCCCGGCATTGTTCATCAGCACCGAGACGGGGCCGTGCTGCGCGACGATCTGGCCGGCGAGCGCCTGCATCGCCGCGCGATCCGCCACGTCCACGGTATAAGCGACAGCAGTGTCGATCCCGCCCGCGGCGGCGTCGAGCGCTTCGCCGGAGCGGTCGATCAGCGCGACGCGCATCCCCGCGGCCGCGAAGGCGCGCGCGGCGGCGAGGCCGATCCCGCCCGCCGCGCCGGTGACGACCGCCAGATTGCCCGGCGCGATCGCCGCGAACGACGCCGCGCTCACCGGTTCACCGCCGCCATCGAGGCTTCGGGATAGCGCATGCCCGCGGCGCTGCCCGGCGGCAGCACGGCATCGATCCGCGCGAGATCGTCGGCGCCCAGCACGACATCGAGCGCCCCGAGATTGTCCTCGAGATAGGCGCGCCGCTTGGTGCCGGGGATCGGCACGACGTCGTAGCCTTGCGCCAGCACCCAGGCGAGCGCGAGCTGTGCGGGCGTGCAGCCCTTGGCGTCGGCGAGCGCCTTGACCGCCGCGACGAGCTCGAGGTTCTTGGCGAACGCCGCGCCCTGGAAGCGCGGATGGAGCCGACGGGTGTCGCCTTCCGCCAGATCCTCGGGCTTGCCGAACTGCCCGGTCAGGAAGCCGCGGCCGAGCGGGCTGTAGGGGACGAAGCCGATCCCGAGCTCGCGCACCGTCGGCAGGATCTCGGCCTCGACGTCGCGGCTCCACAGCGAATATTCGGTCTGCACCGCCGAGATCGGGTGGACCGCATGCGCGCGCCGGATCGTCTCGGGCGCCGCCTCGGACAGGCCGAGATAGCGGACCTTGCCGGCGCGCACGAGCTCGGCCATCGCGCCGACCGTGTCCTCGATCGGCACCGCGGGATCGACGCGGTGCTGGTAATAGAGGTCGATCACGTCGAGCCCGAGCCGCTTGAGGCTCGCATCGCACGCCTGGCGGACATAATCGGGATGCCCGTTCACCCCGCGCGGGCTACCATCCGGCCCGCGGACAAAGCCGAACTTGGTCGCGACGACGACCCACTCGCGCCGCGCCCGCACGACGCGCCCGACCAGTTCCTCGTTCGCGCCGAGACCGTACATGTCGGCGGTGTCGAGGAAGGTGACGCCGAGATCGAGCGCGCGATCGATCGTCGCGACCGACTCGGCTTCGTCACGACTGCCGTAGAAATCGGACATGCCCATGCAGCCGAGGCCGAGCGCCGAAACTTCGAGGCCCTGCCGGCCGAGTTTGCGGGTTTGCATCTTACTATCCTTGTCGAGGCTTAGACTTCGCGGCTGACGGCGGGTGCGCGGAGCGACCCTACCATTCGATCCCGATCTTGCCGAAATGGCTCGCGCCGGTTTCGTAGCGGAACGCGTCGGCGAGCTGTTCGAGCGGGAAGCGCCGGTCGATCACGGGGCGGATGCCGCTCGCGTCGAGCGCCTGGACGAAGTCGCGCTGTTGGCGCCGGCTGCCGACGATCAGCCCCTGGAGCCGCGCCTGCTTGGCCATCAAGGCCGCGGTGGGGACGTCGCCGCTGCCGCCGGTGAGCACGCCGATCAGCGAGATATGCCCGCCGACGCGTACCGCCTCGATCGACTGGACGAGCGTCGCCGGACCACCGACTTCGACGACATGATCGACCCCGCCGCCGCCGGTCCAGTCGCGCACCGCGCGGCCCCAGTCCTGCGTTTGCTTGTAATTGACCGTGAAATCGGCGCCGAGCGAGCGCGCCCGCTCGAGCTTTGCGTCGGACGAGGAGGTGATCGCCACGCGCGCGCCGATCAGCTTGGCGATCTGCAGCGCCCAGATCGAGACGCCGCCGGTGCCGAGCAGCAACACCGTGTCGCCCGGCTTGAGGGCGCCGTCGCCGACCAGCGCGCGCCATGCCGTCAGGCCGGCGGTGGTGATCGCGGCTGCCTCCACGGCGTCATATCCCTTCGGCGCCAGCGTGAAGGCGGTCGCGGGGAGCACGACGGTCTCGCGTGCGAAGCCGTCGATCCCGTCGCCGGGCGTGCCCGCGAAATCGCCGATCGTCGCGGTGCCGTCCTGCCACACGGGGAAGAAGCACGAGACGACCAGGTCGCCGACCGCAAACTCGGTGACGCCCGCGCCGATCGCCTCGATCGTGCCCGCGCCATCGGCGAGCGGGATACGGCCCGGCGCTGCCCCCATCCGGCCGGTCGCGACGCCGAGATCGTGGAAATTGAGCGTGCTGCCGTGCAGCGCGACCCGGATTTCGCCGGGACCCGGTTGTCCCGGATCGGCTTGCTCGGTCAGCGTCAGCGTGTCGAGGCCGATCGGGGCCTGCAGGATCATGGCTTTCATCGGATCTCGTCCTCATGGTGCAGCGCGGTCGTGGCAGGAAGCGGGAAGGGGCGGCTCATGGCGTGATCTGGCGGACCGGACGCACGAGGATTTCCTCGACCAGGACGCGCGGCGGCTGCGCGAAGGCATAGACCAATGCCTGTGCGATATCCTCGGCCTGGAGCGCGTTGAGCGATTCGCGGCGCTGCCGCATCGTCTCCTCGGGCACGTTGTGCCCCCATTCGGTCCATACCGAGCCGGGTTCGATCAGCGAGACGCGGATGCCCTGTTCGCCGATTTCCTTGCGCAGCGCATCGGCAAAGCCAACCACGGCGAACTTGGTCGCGTTGTAGACCGACCAGCCGGCGATGCCGTAACGCCCGCGGCGCTCGATACGATCCACATCATCGCACCGGTGCGGCCCTGCATCAGCGGCAGCGCGGTATGGGTGCAATTGAGCACGCCGTAGAGATTGGCGTCGATCTGCGTCTTCCAATCGGCCGGGTCGGTCGCGGCGAAGGGGCCGTTGATCCCCATTCCGGCATTGTTGAACAGCAGGTCGATCCCGCCGAAACGCGCCTCGACCTGGGCGATCATCGCCTGGACCGCGGCGAGATCGGCGACGTCGGTGGCGATCGCCAGCGCGCTCTCGCCGAGCTCGGCGGCGAGCGCGTCGATCCGGTCCTTCCGCCGCGCGACCAATACGACCGAGACGCCTTCCTTTGCGAGCAGGCGCGCGGTCGCTTCGCCGATGCCGCTCGAGGCGCCCGTGATGACCGCGACCTTGCCGGTCAGATCCTGCATGTCCATTGCTCGACTCCCGTAAGACCGGTCGGCGCGATCCACGATCGGATGGCGTGCGCCCGGCAGCGTCTCGGTCGGCGGAAATGCCGCGCTGCGCCTGATATGTCGCTCGAACCACGTGCTGAGCGACGGTGACGCTGTAACCCGCCGCCGGCCGGTAAGTTTCCGACCGAGCGCGAGAAGCCGTGATGCTGCAAGCTCGCCGCGACCGCGAGTGGTCGTTCAGTCGCGCGCTGCGCTCGGCAAGGTCGCGACCGGAGCCGGCGCCGCTGGGATCGCCATGCCGTCATCGAACCGGTCCAGATAGGCGAGCAGCGGCCGTTCGGCCGGCCCGAGCGGCGCATGGCGGTTGCTCGGCCGGTGTGGGTGCGATCCGGTCGCGACGAAGCGGCTCCCCCAGCTATCGGCCAGCGCGAGGGTCTCCGCGATCGCGAACCACGCATCGCCGAGCACGACCGAGGCGAACGGGAGGCGGTTGCACGGGCCGTTCTGCATTGCGGCCACCGCCGCCTGCTGATCGTCGCGCGCCTGCAGCGGGGCGTGGAACAGCGCGCCGGTCACGGCGCGGACGTAGCTGCGCGGTGACAGCTGCGCCCACCATGCGACCGCGCGACAGGCAAGGCCGTGCGCGATGATGACGACCGGGGTCTCGCGCTGCGCAAAGACCTTGTCGAGCTGTAGCGCCCAGCGGCCGGCGGGGAATTTAGCGAGGTCGAGCGTGACCCGCGGCAGCAGCGTATCCGATCCGGAATCGCCGCGCACCGTCACCACGATCGGTGCGGCAAGATCGTTCGGGGCATCAGGCGCGTGCGTCATGACGGCTCTCCTCCTGCAGAAGCGTCAATCCCGCCGGCGTTGCCAGCGTCGAGTCGGATCGTGCTCCTGACAAAAGCTTATGCCGATCGTAACGGGCGGCAATGGTCGAAGCGTCGGGCAGCGCTTGGCAAGCGCCGGGCCGAGCCATGGTGTGGACCGCGCAGACGGCCGACGGCGCGCCCCGCACGCCCCGCACGCCCCGCACGCCCCGCACGCCCCGCGCGTCACGCGATTACCGGATAGCCGGCGATGATGGCGGCGATCTCGAGATCGCGGATCGCGGCGTAGCGCTCGACTCCACCCGGGAGGATTCCGCGCAGGAACAGCGCGTCGCACGCGGCGGCGAGCGCAGGATCGGCGATCGCTTCGGCGAGCGCGACGCGCAGCGCGGCGAGCGTCGCGATGCTTGTCGTGGCGGCGGTGACGAGGGGCAAAGCGGGGGAGGCCGCGGTGGTGCCGACAATGCGCAACCCGGAGGTCGCCTCCGGCTCGAACCGGCGCACCGCAGCATAGCTCAGCGCGTCGATCGCGGCGAGATCGGCGCGCTCGTCGCGCACCGCGGCGAGGCTCGCGCGATGCGATCCAGTCTCGATCACCGTGGCGAAAAACGCGCCGTCGATCGCGTGCGGTGCGATCGCCGCGCGGAACAGATTGTAGCCGCTGTTCGAGTGCCGCGCATTGAACGCCGCGCGCCGGCCGCGATAGGCCGCGAGCCCGACGTCGCCGTCGCTGGCGCGCCCGATCAGGTAGCTGCGATGCGCGCCGTCGGCGCAATCGGGCGCGGCATAGACCGGCACGCCGACCACTCGCAGCCGCAGCGCGGGGTCGCTGACCAGCGGATAGCCGCACGCCTGGCCCAGCAACAGCGCCGGATCGCGCCACAGCGTCTCGACCGGGCGGGTGCGATCGAGCCTTTCCGGCGCGGCGATTCCGCGCGCCCGCAGCCGCCATGCGACATTCGCCCACAACCGATCGTTCGCCGCGCGTTGCGCCGGATGATCGTACATGCCGAGCGATGCGACCCCGCGTTTCATGCCTGCCGCCCCTGGTGCGCCGGATGGACCAGCACGTCGTGGCGCCGCAGCGCGAAGCGGCGAAGGATCGCGCCGTAGCTGGGATAGATCGGTGCGCCGGCGGCGGTCAGCCGCGCGTGATGGTCGCGGTGATGCGCGGGGAGCCGATACCAGGCGAGCTCGGGGCGGTCGTGGTGCGCGGCATGGAGGTTGTTGTTGAGATAGAGCAGCCCGAGCAGCCCGCCGCGCTCGACGCTGGCGGCGCGTCCCGGAACCCCGCTTTCCGCGCGATGTTCGGCGAACGAGCGCAGCAAGGTCAGCGCCAGTCCGGGATAGACGAACAGCAGCAGGTACTGGACGAGCGGGAATTGCGTCCACGCCAACCACGCGACGATCGCGGCCACCCCGACGAGATGCGGCAGCCAATCGCGCAGCACGGCGGCGGGGCTGCGCCGCGCGCGCCGCGCCTCGTCGCCGAGCAAGCTGGCGATCGCCAGCGGCGGCCCGAGCAGCAATCGACCGAGCAAGGTTGCCTGCATGCGTGCGCCGATCGCGGCGAAACCGCGGTCATCGGCGACGTAGCGCGATTCGGGATCGCGGAGCGGATCGGTGATCGACGGGCTGCGGTGATGCGCGACATGGCTGCGCCGATAGAGCGGATAGGGCAGCCACAGCGCCAGCGGCGGAAAGCCGATCGCGTCGTTGAGCCAGCGCCAGCGGGTGGGATGGCCGTGGATCGTCTCGTGCTGGAGCGAGCCGTGCCAGGCGATCAGCCATCCGCCGATCAGCAGCAGCGCCGGGGTCGGGATCGACGCATGGTAGAAGGTCGCCGCGAGCCAGCCACCGTAGATTGCAGCGGCGAGCAGCAGCGTCGGCAGCTCGAGCGCAGCTTTGCGCGGCGGCGGCGCGGCGCTGTCTGGCGGAGGGGAAAGCACGTCTCCAAGCGCAGGCTGCATTGGCGTTCTCCAACTATGCCGTTATAATCCACCGATGCGATGGGAATTGAAGCACTTCAAAACTATCGACGGGCTAAGCTGTGCTTTGCGCGGGTTCAGCGCGCGATCCGACGGCCGCGATCGGACGATTTCCGCGTTCTATCGCGCGACACGGGAGCGATCATGAGACCGAACTATCAGCGACGCAGCGCCGGAGGTCGGGCGTGATCGAACATGTCGCGATCATCGGCGGGGGTTTTTCGGGGTCGCTCGCCGCGATCAACCTCGTGCGCCACGACGGCCCGCGCGCGACGCTGATCGACCGGCAGGCCGATCCCGGGACGGGCCTGGCGTACGGTGCGGCGCACGCCACGCATCTGCTCAACGTGCGCGCGGCGAACATGAGCGCGTTTCCCGACGATCCGGGGCATTTCGTCCGCTGGCTCGCGGCGCGCGGCGCGGATGCGGGGCCGCAGACCTTCGTTCCGCGGCTGGTCTATGGGGCGTATCTGCGCGACCTGCTCGATCAGGCCGCGTCGGACCACCCCGATCGGCTGCGAGTGGTCCGCGGCGAGGTGGTCGATCTCGTCGAGCGTGACGGCGTGCGCGTCGTCCTCGCCGACGGGCGCGCGATCGCCGCCGACGCCGCGGTGCTCGCGGTCGGCAATCTGCCGCCGCACGCCCCGCCGGGGATCGCGCCCGAGGCTTTGCCCGCGGCGCGCTACGCCGGCGATTGCTGGGATCCGGCGGCGACCGAAGGGCTTGGCGCGGGCGACACGGTGCTGGTGCTCGGCACCGGACTGACGATGGTCGATACCGCCTTGCTGTTCGAAGCGAAGGGCTTCGCCGGCCGGATCGTCGCCGTGTCGCGCCGCGGTCTGCTGCCGCACGCGCATGCGGCGCCGGGCGCACCGTTCGTCGCGATCAAGGATCGACCCGCGCCGATCCTCTCCGCGCTGATGCACGGAGTGCGCGCGCGTGCCGCCACGATCGGCTGGCGCGCCGCGATCGACGAATTGCGCCCGTTCACGCAAGACATCTGGCGCGCGGCGTCGCCAACGGAGCGCGCGCGCTTCGTGCGGCATGCGCGGCCGTGGTGGGACATTCACCGCCATCGCCTCGCGCCCGCCGTCGCTGCGCGAATCGCAGCCTTGCGCACGAGCGGACGGCTCGAGATCGTCGCGGGCAAGATCACCGCGACCGCGTCGTGCGACGACGGCGTCGCGGTGCGGTGGCGTCCGCGCGGGGGCGATACGCTCGAGCAGCGCGTCGTCCAGCGCATCATCAATTGCACCGGCCCGCAGGGCGATCTGTCGCGGACCGGCGAGCCCGTGCTGCGGGCGCTGGTCGAGCGCGGCGTGATCCGCCCCGATTCGGCGCGGCTCGGCATCGACGTCGACGACCAGATGCGCACGCTCGCCGCCGATGGCGCGGCGAACGACCGGATCTGCGCGATCGGCCCGATGACGCGCGGCGCGTTCTGGGAGATCGTCGCGGTGCCCGATATTCGCACCCAGGCATGGACGCTCGCGCGCCGTTTCTCGAACGCGCATTGGGTGGCCGAAGGGCTTTAACCGCTGCGACAGGCCTTCGATCGCAAGTGACGGACCGTTGTCGCTAGACCGCCACCAGCGCGTCGATCGCGCCTTGCAGGATATAGGCGGCCGCCATCTTGTCGACCAGCTCGGCGCGCTTGGCGCGGCTTGCGTCCTGCTCGATCAGCGTGCGCGTCACCGCGACGGTCGACCAGCGCTCGTCCTGCAGGAAGATCGGCAGGTCGAGATCGGCCATGTTGCGCGCGAACGCGCGGCTCGACTGGCTGCGCGGGCTCTCGCTGCCGTCATTGAGGTTGAGCGGCAGGCCGATGACGATGCCCCTGACCTGCTGCGCGCCGATCAATTCGGCGAGCGCCGCCTTGTCCTTCTGGAATTTGGTGCGGCGGATCAGCACCGCCGGCGAGGCGAAGCTCCACCCCGCGTCGCACAGCGCGGTGCCGATCGTCTTGGTGCCGACATCGAGCCCGATCAGGCGGCCGCCCGCCGGAAGCGCGGCGCGGAATTCGAGGCGATCGGTGGTGATCATTTGGCAAAGCGCGCCAGCCGTCGCGCCGCGTCGGCACGGACGTTCGCCCAGAACAGGCTGTAGTCGTAGACGTGATAATTGTTGCCTGGCAGCACGTATCCGCCGAGCGCGGGCGGCGCGCCGATCAGCAGCAACCCGCGTGGATCGCAGCGCGCGGGCACTTGCCCCGCGACCAGCGTCGCGCTCGAGAGATCGGCCGCGGGCACCAGTGTCCCGCGATTGGCGCTGGCGGGCGCGGCGGCGTCGGGGGTTCCGGTCAGCGGATTGGTGCAGACCATCGGGGTGCCGCGGCGCGGTTTCCCGTCCACGCCGCTGCTCGCGTCATAGGCGTCGAGCACGAGCGACGGATCGGCGGGCTCGGCGAAGCTCTGCCACGACAGCAGGCATCCCGCCTGATCGGCGCTGCGGCATTCGGGCAGGCCGAGCATGGGAAGATCGACGCTGCGCGACACCGGCCAGCCGATGACATAGGCCGCAACGATCCGCTTCTGGAGCGGCGTCCCCGCGACCTTCTCGCGCAGCAGCCGCAGCAAGTGGAGCGCGCCCTGGCTGTGCGCGGCCAAGATGATCGGCCGATCCCCGGCCTCTGCGACGAACGCGTCGAACGCCGCGGCGACGTCGCCATAGGCCAGGTCGAGCGCCTTGGCGGCAGCTGCCTGGTCGGTGAGGAATGCGCCGAAGGTCGCCTGGCGATAGCGCGGCGCCCAGATCGCGCCGACGTCGTTGAACGCGCTCGCCTGCGCGCGCAGGAACAGCGCGGCACGGGCATTGGCCTCGGCATTGTCGAGCGGCGCGTTCCAGCGCGACCGGTCGAGGAACGACGTGGGGTGGATGAAGAACACCGCGGCCCGCTGGGCCTTGGTGGCGGCGTAACCGGGGGGAAGCCACAAAGCGGGGTTCCCCGCGATGTCGGGTCGCGCGAGCCACATCTCTGCGCGGCGATAGCTGGCGGCGCGCTCGCGCGGCTGGGCGACGAACTCGGCGTGCGGCACCATCGCCAGCTTGATCAGCGCGCTCCCCCACAGCGCATAGGCAAAGGCGCAGGCAATCACGAGCACGATCAGCGCCGCGAACATGTAGAGAAATTTACGCGCCAAACCGGTCCACCTCGTGCGGCCACGGCGCGGTTCCGCCGGGCAGATCGTCCCGTCTGTTTCCGTGCCGCAGGATCGCGGCGCTTGCAATCCTCTTGGCGCTGGCGTTCGGTATGCGCTGGGCAGGGGACCGAGCGATGGAAGAAGCGACGAGTTTCGAGCAGGATAGGCCGGGCTGGCCGCTGCGCCCGGCCTTGCTCGCGCTTTTCGGCGCGCTCGCCGCGCTCGCGGTGCACCATGTCGCCGGTGACACCTGGGTATTGCTGTCCGCGATCCGGCCGATCATGTGGCGAATCGCCTTGACGACCGCGATCACCGCGGGTGCGTTGAGCTTCGGGTTCGCGCTCGAGCGGCGGCGGTGGTGGTGGTCGGTCGCGTTCGGACTGGGCATCGCATTGGTCGCGGGGCTGATCGTCTATTGGAACGGCGGCAGCGTGGGGGCGTGGTACGCTTGGCCGCGCGCGAGCCTGTACCTCGCGATCGCGATCGCCGTCCCGCTGTTCCAGACCGCGCGCGATCAGGGTGCCTGGCGCTTTCCCTACGCCGATGTCCATGGCGACGCCTGGACCAACGTCGTGCTGTGGGGCGCGTGCTGGCTGTTCACCGGGGTGACGTTCGCGCTCGCATGGCTGCTGGCGGCGTTGTTCGACCTGATCGGGCTGCACTTCCTGCGCGACCTGCTGCAGCACGGATGGTTCGACGCCGCGCTGCTCGGCGCGAGTTTCGGCGGGTCGCTCGGGCTGCTGCGCGAACGCGACGGCGTGTTGCGGCTGCTCCAGCGCGTCGTGACCGCCGTCCTCGGCGTGTTGGCGCCGGTGCTCGGCGCGGGACTGCTCGTGTTCCTGCTGTCGTTGCCGTTCACCGGGCTCCACGCCCTTTGGGAGGCGACCAAATCGACCACGCCGATCCTGCTGAGCTGCGTGATCGGCGCGCTGATCCTCGCCAATGCGGTGATCGGCAATGGCGCAGGCGACGAAGCGACCAATCCGGTGCTGCGGCTCGGCGCGATCGCGCTGGCGCTCGCGGTCTTGCCGCTGGCGGCGATCGCGGCGATCGCGACGGGGTTGCGGATCGGGCAATATGGCCTGACCCCGGATCGCCTGTGGGCAGTGGTGTTCGTCGCGCTCGCGTGCGTCTACGGCGTCGCGTATCTCGTCGCGGTGCTGCGCGGCCGCGCGGGGTGGGGCGCCTATGCGCGGCCGAGCAATTTGCGGCTCGCCTTCCTCGTCGCAGGCGTGGGACTGGTGCTCGCCACGCCGATCACGCGCTTCAATGCGCTGTCGGTCGCGGATCAGGTCGCGCGGCTCGAATCCGGGCGCGTCGCGCCCGCGAAGTTCGACTGGGCGGTCCTGGCGTTCGACCTCGGCGATCCCGGCAAGGCGGCGCTGCGTCGGCTCATGCAGTCGAAGACGCCGGCGATCGCGGCGCGCGCCCGCGAGACCGCGACCAAGACCAATCGCTGGGAGATTCCGCCGATCGTGACGGTCGACCACGCCCCGCGCGAAGAAGATCTGCTCGTCAAACGCCTGCGCGTGCTGCCCGTCGCGGTGCCCGTGCCGCTCGCGCTGCGCAGCGTGCTCACCGATTGGCAGGGCTGCCGCACCGATCGCCAGAACACATGCACCTTGCTCTACACGCCCGGTGCGAGCGAAGCGGTCTCGCTTTCGCAAAACTGTATCGACGAGCTGGTGCGCGACCCGCAGCCCGAAGGGGCGTCTGCCGCGCCGGTGATCGGGTTGCGATCGGGGTGCGGCGTGTCGCGCTATCAGCGGACCGGCGAAAGCTGGGCTCGGATCGGGGAAAACGCGCATGCCCCGCTGACGGCTGCGGAGCGCGCTGCGCTCGAGGCGGGCGCGAAGGATGGCAAGGTCGAGATCCGCGCCGTGCCCGCGCGGCGCGTGTTCGTCGGGGGCGTTCCGCTCGGCGATCCGTTCGAATAGGTTGCGCAAGGCTCGGGCGCTCTGCTAGCCGCGAGACCATGCCAGTCACCATCGCCACCGTCAGCAAGATCGCGAGCCTAGCCCGCATCGCGATCACCGAGGAACAAGCCGCGCGCATCGCGCCCGAGCTCGACAACATCATGGGTTGGATCGAGCAATTGGGAGAGGTCGACACCACCGGCGTCGCGCCGATGACCGCGGTGATCCCCAACCACCTCCGGCTGCGCGACGACGTCGTCAATGCCGACCCGCTGACCGGCGGCGGCATCCGCGATGCCGTGCTGGCCAACGCCCCCCAGGCCGAGCACGGCTTCTTCACCGTGCCCAAGGTGATCGAATAATGACCGACCTGACCGATCTCGGCGTAGCCGCCATTCGCGACGGCGTCCGCGCCGGCAGCTTCTCCGCGCGCGAAGTCGCCGAAGGGTTCATCGCCAACGTGTCGAAGGCCAAGGCGCTCAACGCCTTCCTGGTCGAGACCCCCGACCACGCGCTCACCGCCGCCGATGCCGCCGACGCGGCGCGCGCCGCTGGCGAGACGCTCAAGCCGCTTGCCGGCGTGCCGATCGGCATAAAGGATTTGTTCTGCACCAAGGGCGTGCCGACCACCGCGGCGAGCCTGATCCTCGAAAGCTTCGTCCCGCCGTACGAATCGACGGTGTCGGCCAATCTGTGGGATGCCGGCGCGGGGATGCTCGGCAAGCTCAACATGGATCAGTTCGCGATGGGCTCGTCGAACGAAACCTCGGCGTTCGGCAACGTGATCTCGCCGTGGCGGCGCAGCGATGGCGGCAATGCCCCGCTCGCGCCCGGCGGCTCGTCGGGCGGGTCGTCGACTGCGGTCGCGGCACGGCTGTGCCCGGCGGCGACCGGCACCGATACCGGCGGCTCGATCCGCCAGCCCGCCGCCTTCACCGGCATCAGCGGGATCAAGCCGACCTATGGCCGCTGCTCGCGCTGGGGGACGATCGCGTTCGCCTCTTCGTTGGACCAGGCCGGACCGATGGCGCGCGACGTGCGTGACTGCGCGATCCTGCTCGAGGCGATGAGCGGCTTCGATCCGAAGGACACGACTTCGCTCGATCTGCCAGTGCCCGCATGGGAGGCCGGATTGTCGGGCGATCTCAAGGGCAAGCGGATCGGTATTCCCAAGGAATATCGCGTCGACAACATGCCCGCCGAGATCGATGCGCTGTGGCAGCAGGGGATCGACTGGCTCAAGGATGCCGGCGCCGAGATCGTCGAGGTCTCGCTCCCGCACACCAAATATGCGCTGCCGGCCTATTACATCATCGCGCCGGCAGAGGCGTCGTCCAACCTCGCGCGCTATGACGGCGTGCGCTACGGCCTGCGCGACCTGCCCGAGGGAGCAGGGCTGCAGGACATGTACGCCGCGACGCGCGCCGACGGGTTCGGCGACGAGGTCAAGCGCCGCATCATGATCGGCACTTACGTCCTGTCGGCAGGCTTTTACGACGCGTACTTCACACAGGCTTCGAAGGTCCGCACGCTGATCGCGCGCGATTTCGAGCTGGCCTGGGGCAAGTGCGACCTGCTGCTCACCCCGACGGCGCCGTCGTCGGCGTTCGCGCTGGGCGAGAAGTCGGCGGATCCGATCGCGATGTATCTGAACGACGTCTTCACCGTGCCGTCCTCGCTGGCGGGCCTGCCGGCGATGTCGGTGCCGGGCGGCCTCGACGGCGCCGGGCTGCCGCTCGGCCTGCAGATCATCGGCAAGCCGCTCGACGAGCAAGGCGTGTTGAACGCCGGGCTGGCGTTGGAGCAGCGCTCCGGGTTCACGGCCCGCGCCGAGGCGTGGTGGTAGCTTTTGGCCGACTGCAGTGTTACCTCGGGTAACACTGGAGACGCCATGAACGCTCACGCCCCGATCGATCCCGTCGATATGAACATGACCAGCAAGGGCCAGGTGCTGATTCCCAAGGCCATGCGGGATATCGCCGGGCTCGTGCCAAACGGTCCGGTGCGCGTCGCGTTGAACGGTGACGGGCAAGTCGTCGTGCTGCCGGGGGAACACGCCGAAACGCCGGAGGAGCGTCGGGCGCGTATCCGCGCTGCGCTCGACGCCGTTCGGGGAACGGTGGATTTTGGTTTCGCCTCGACCGACGAATATATGGATTTCATCCGCCCGCATCGTCTAGATCCGCTGTGATATTGGTGGATACGAACGTCCTGATCGATGTGCTTACGGACGATCGGGATTGGGCCGATTGGTCTATCGCACGGTTGAACGATGCTGACGGTACCGCAGCCATCAACCCGGTCGTGGTTGCTGAGCTCAGTCGAGGCTATGTTTCGCTCGAGGCCCTCAGGCAGGAGCTCGGAACGCTCGATGTGTCGATACGCACCTTCGACGAAGCTGCGGCGTTTCTGGCGGGACACCGTTTTCTCGAGTATCGCCGTTCGCGGGGTTCCGATGTACCCTCCCGCGTGCTGCCGGACTTTTTCATCGGCGCGCACGCAACGATCCTCGGCTGCCCATTGCTAACCCGCGACCCGCGCCTGTACCGCCGCTATTTCTCCGACCTGACCCTCATCACACCCGAGACCGACGCATGACCGACGCCTCCACTTACACCATCCGCGGCGAAACCGGCGACTGGGAGGTCGTGGTCGGCCTCGAAGTCCACGCGCAGGTGACCTCGAACGCCAAGCTCTTCTCGGGCGCGGCGACCGCGTTCGGTGCCGAGCCCAACACGCAGGTGTCGCTGGTCGACGCCGCGATGCCCGGCATGCTGCCCGTCCCCAATCGCGAGTGCATTCGCCAGGCGGTGCGCACCGGCATGGCGATCGACGCGCAAATCAACACATGGTCGCGCTTCGACCGCAAGAACTATTTCTACGCCGATCTGCCGCAGGGCTATCAGATCAGCCAGCTCTACCACCCGCTCGTCGGCGAGGGTGCGATCGACATCAGCCTCGACGACAAGAACCCCGATGCCGCGGGCAAGCGGATCGGCGTCGAGCGGATCCATGTCGAGCAGGATGCCGGCAAGCTGATGCACGACCAGCATCCGACGCGCTCGTACGTCGATCTCAATCGCTCGGGTGTCGCGCTGATGGAAATCGTGTCGAAGCCCGACATGGCTTCTCCCGCCGAAGCTGGGGCTTACCTAAGGAAGCTCAGATCGATCCTGCGCTATGTCGGATCGTGCGACGGCAATATGGAAGAAGGTTCGATGCGCGCCGACGTCAATGTCAGCGTGCGCAAGGCCGGCGACGAGCTCGGCACCCGCACCGAGACCAAGAACGTCAATTCGGTCCGCTTCGTGATGGCGGTGGTCGAGCAGGAGGCCAAGCGCCAGATCGACGTGCTCGAGAGCGGCGGCCGGATCGTCCAGGAAACGCGGCTCTACGATCCCGATCGCAACGAGACGCGCTCGATGCGCTCGAAGGAAGACGCGCACGACTACCGCTACTTCCCCGATCCCGATTTGCTTCCGCTCGAACTCGACGATGCGTTCCTCGCGGAATGCCGCGCGTCGCTCCCCGAACTGCCCGACACCAAGCGCCGCCGCTACGAGGCGCTCGGCATCACCCCTTACGCCGCCGCGGTGATGACCGCCGAGGTCGAGGCGGCGCGCTGGTTCGATGCGTTGCTCGGCACGGGCGTGGCGCCGGTTGCTGCCGCGAATTGGACAACCTCGGAACTGTTCGGCGCGCTCAACCGCACCGGCAAGGATATCGAGCATTCGCCGGTCAGCCCCGCCCAGGCCGCCGAACTGCTCGGCCTGATTGCCGACGGCACGCTGTCGGGCACGCTCGCCAAGCAGGTGTTCGAAATCATGCTCGAGACCGGGCAGGGCGCTGCCGAAATCGTCGAGGAGCGCGGGCTCAAGCAGACCAGCGACACCGGCGAGATCGAGCGCGTCATCGCCGAGGTGATGGCGGCGAACGCGGACAAGGTCGCCGACTATCGCGGCGGCAAGGACAAATTGTTCGGCTTCTTCGTCGGCCAGACGATGAAGGCGATGGACGGCAAGGCCAACCCGGGCGTCGTCAACGACGTGCTCAAGAAAATGCTCGGCTAACCCCGACGCGCGTCACGCGACCTGCGTGTCGCGTGGCGCGCCGAGGTGGCGCAGCCGCCCGGTAACGCTCCCGACCAGTCCGCTGGTCGAGGCTGCGAGGCCGGTGGCGATGTGCGCGGCGACCGACAGGCTCGCCATCATCGCCATCAGCGTGGCGACAGTGCCGTGATGGCCGAACAGCAATGCGGTAGCGCCGGCGAACACCAGATCCTTGTTCGAGACGAACGGCAGCCGCGACAGCACGAGCTTCAGCGCGGAAAAGGCGATCCACCAGCTCAGCGCGATCTCCGGCAGGGCCAGGTGCCATAGCACCGCGGTCAGCACGATCCCGCTGGTCGCGCGGACGATGTGGATCGCCGTGATTTCGCGAAGGACGCGGCCGGGCAGGTGGAACACCGACTTGCGCCCGAAGATCGCAACCATCGGCGGCGCCGCCACCGCCAGTACGGCCAGAGCGATCCCCCAGGTCGGCATTGCGATATGCAGCCGCCCGAGCAACGGCGCGGTGAACAGCGCGACCAGGATCGTCGCGCTGTTGCCGACCGCCGCCGACAGCAGCGCCACGTCCTTGACCGTCCCGAACGCAGCGCCAGGCGCCTTGCCCGCACGCCGCGCCCACCCGTAGAGATAGGTCTCGCCGACATAGCCGAACAGCAGATCGTTGCTCACCGTCTTGCGCGCCATCGTGCCGATCGCGGACGGTGGAATGCCCCAGATGCGGCGATAGATCGCCCATTCGGCCACGATCGGCGTGCTGTAGAACAGCACGAACGCCAGCCAGAACAGCGGATTGGCGGGAACCATGGCGAGCACCGCGTGCCAGTCCATCGCGTGGAGCTCGAACATCGCGGCGGCGAGGATCGCGATCGACATTGCGGGCGCGGCGAGGCGACTGAGGGACGCGCCGAAGGTCGGCGTGGCCGCTGACGCGGGTGTAGCGGCAGAAACATCTGCGAACGACATGGATGGCGCCCCCCAAGGCATGACGGTAAACATTCCGTCAATTCCTAGACGGCGCGCCTTCGCCAAATCCGCCGCGACACGAAGGCACAAAAAAGGGCCCGCAAAGCAGGCCCTTTCTCGCTGTGTTTTGCCCAGGCGAAGCCCGCGCTATTGCGCGTCGTCGTCCTGATTCTTCACAACGCCGCCCGTCCCGCCGACGCCGTCTTCCATGCCTTGCGAGGTGAAGGCGTCGGGCTCGCGTCCGCCTTCGCCACGTTCGACCGCGTCCTTGCGCGCTTCGACCGCCTGTTCGATGTCGCTGCGATCGTCATTGTCGTTCTCGGGCAAGCTGTCGGGATGCGGATCGCTCATGCGAAATCTCCCGTCATGCCGGTGTCGGTCGGCGCGATCGGTTCGCCGCTGGGGTCGCCTGCGGGATCGGGCACGACAATGTCGGGCGTCGGGCTCGGCAGCTCGGTCGGCATCGAATCGGGCTGGCCGGGTTCGCTCGGGATCGGCGGCAGTTCGGTTGGGGGCGTGCTGGCCATAACGTCTCTCCTTCAGATGATGTCAACGCGCCACCGACCTACCGGTTGCGCGGGCGAAAAGGCATCCGTGGTTTGCCCGCTTGCCCCCGGGCGCATGGCTGGTATAGACGCCCCCCACACCGGCGGTGTCCTTGCGGGCGTGGCGGAACTGGTAGACGCAGCAGGTTTAGGTCCTGCCATCGCAAGATGTGGGGGTTCGAGTCCCTTCGCCCGCACCAGTCTCTCATGCGTTTGTGCATGGAGGCTGCGACACACTATCCCTGATTAAGGCGTGAGATCGAAATGCAGACTGTCGAGACGTTGAACGAAGGCCTCAAGCGCGCCTACACGCTGACGATCACCGCGAAGGATATCGATTCGCGAGTCGATGCCGAGCTCAAGCGCGTCGCGCCGACGGTGAAGATGCCCGGCTTCCGCCCCGGCAAGGTGCCTGCGAACCTCGTGCGCAAGATGCACGGCGACGCGCTGATGCAGGACGCGCTCAACAGCTCGATCCAGCAGGGCATCCAGGAGCTTATCGCCGAACAGAAGCTGCGCCCCGCGCTGCAGCCCTCGGTCGAGCTCGCCGACGGCTTCAAGCTGGGTGACGATGCGCAGATCACCGTCACGCTCGAAGTGCTCCCCGATGTGCCGACCCCGGCGATCGACGCGCTCAAGCTCGAGCGCCTCACCGTCCCGGCCGACGAGGCGACCGTCCAGGCGCAGCTCCAGAAGTTCGCCGACCAGCAGAAGAAGTGGGACGATGCCGCCGAGGGCCACGAAGCACAGATGGGCGACCTGGTCGTGATGGACTTCGTCGGCAAGGTCGGCGACGTCGCGTTCGAGGGCGGCACCGGCTCCGACATGTCGGTCGAGCTCGGCACTGGCCGCCTGATCCCGGGCTTCGAAGAGCAGGTCGTCGGCGTCAAGGTCGGCGACGAGCGCCAGATCACCGTGACCTTCCCCGAGGATTACCAGGCGAAGGAACTCGCCGGCAAGCCCGCGACCTTCGACCTCAGCATCACCGCGGTGAAGACCGCCGGCGAGAGCGTGATCGACGACAGCCTCGCGACCTCGCTCGGGCTCGAGAGCCTCGAGCAGCTCACCGGCCTGCTCAAGGGCCAGATCGAGCAGGAGCTCAATGGCCTGACGCGCACCCACATGAAGCGCAAGCTGCTCGACCAGCTCGCGGAAGGTCACGATTTCGAAGTGCCGCCGTCGATGGTCGAAGCCGAATTCGACCAGATCTGGCAGCAGCTCCAGCACGAAGCCACGCATGAGGAAGATCCGGCGGCAGCGCTCGCCGAGATGGAATCCGAGCGCGAGGATTACCGCAAGATCGCCGAGCGCCGCGTGCGCCTCGGCCTGCTCCTGTCCGAGATCGGCCAGGCCAATGGCGTCGAAGTCAGCCAGCAGGAAATGAACCGCCTGATCGCGCAGGCCGCGCAGAACTACAACAACGAGGACCGCCAGCGCTTCCTGCAGTACATCCAGCAGGAGCCGATGGCGGCCGCGCAGCTCCGCGCGCCGCTGTACGAGGACAAGGTCGTCGACTTCCTGTTCGAGAAGGCCGAGATCTCTGACCGCGAAGTGACGCGCGAAGAGCTCGAAGCGGCGATCGAGAGCGAGGAAGGCTTCTCGAGCGGCACGCACACGCACGATCACGACAATCACAAGCCCAAGGCGAAGAAGGCTTCGACCAAGAAGGCCAAGCCTGCTGGCGAAGACGACGCCAAGGAAATGGAAGCCGCCGACATCGAGCCGGCAGCGCCTGGCGACGATCTCGTCGAAGCCGAGCCGGTGAAGAAGGCTGCGGCCAAGAAGGCGCCGGCCAAGAAGGCCGTAGCTGCTGCCGACGACGCCGAAGCTGTTCCGGCTGAGGAGGCTGCTGCTCCCGTAAAGAAGCCCGCTGCCAAGAAGAAGGCGGCTGCCGACAAGGCCGAATAAGGCTCGGACGCGCCCGCCTGACCCAATCCTCCGTCACCCCGGCATCGTGCCGGGGTCCACCGCGCTGCTCGACGTGTCGACTGGGGCGCGGTGGACCCCGGCACGATGCCGGGGTGACGGCGTTTGTGGTCCGCGCGGTCGGCTGCAAACGCTGTGCCCCTGACTGGCATCACCAATCCGACAGCACAAAACAGTCGAACCCGTCACGATAACGCCCTAAGGCTCGGCCATGACCCCACGTATCGCCGTCCTGCTGCCCTGCTACAACGAGAGCACCGCCATCGCTCAGACCGTCGCGGGCTTCCGTGCCGCGCTGCCCGATGCGACGATCTACGTCTATGACAACAACAGCCGCGACGACACCGTCGCGGTCGCGCGCGCGGCGGGCGCGATCGTCCGCACCGAGCGGATGCAGGGCAAGGGCAATGTCGTCCGCCGCATGTTCGCCGACGTCGACGCCGACATCTACGTCATGGCCGACGGCGACGCGACCTATGACGCCGCCGCCGCGCCCGCGCTCGTCGCGCGCCTGCTCGACGAGCAGCTCGACATGGTGGTCGGCAGCCGCGTGACCCAGGTCACCGCCGCCTATCGCCGCGGCCATGTGCTCGGCAACAAGGCGATGACGGGGATGCTCGCGCAGCTCTTCGGACGCAGTTTCACCGACATCTTCTCGGGCTACCGCGTGTTCTCGCGCCGCTTCGTCAAAAGTTTCCCGGTGCTTTCGGCGGGGTTCGAGATCGAAACCGAGATCAGCGTCCACGCGCTCGAACTCAAGATGCCGACCGGCGAGATCGAGACCGCCTATTTCGCGCGCCCCGAGGGGTCCGAATCGAAGCTCAGCACCTATCGCGACGGCTTCCGTATCGCGCGAACGATCGTCACGCTCTACCGGATCGAGCGGCCGTTGCTGTTCTTCGGGGCGATTGCGGCGCTGCTGTCGCTCGGCGTGCTCGCGCTCGGGATCCCGCTGATCGTCACCTACATGCACACGCATCTGGTGCCGCGCCTGCCCACCGCGGTGCTGGTCGTCGGCTTGGCGATCCTCGCCGCGCTCAACATCTTCACCGGCCTGATCCTCGACACAGTGGTGCGCGGCCGGCGCGAAGTCCGGCGGCTCGCTTATCTCAGCCACCGCGCGCCGGGCGGCGACGACAGACGGTCGGACGCCGTCGGGGCTTGAACTCGTTTCGTGCAGCGCCGATGTATGCGCTTCTAGGGGCATAAAGGACTTAAAGGCTCATCATGCGCAATCCGTTCGACACAGGCGATTTTCTGGCCCCGATCAATGACGGCCTCGTTCCGATCGTCATCGAGCAATCCAACCGCGGCGAGCGCAGCTTCGACATTTATTCGCGGCTGCTGCGCGAACGCATCATTTTCGTGACCGGCGGGGTCGAGGACCATATGGCCTCGGTCATCTCCGCTCAGTTGCTCTTCCTGGAGTCCGAGAACCCCAAGAAGGACATCTTCATGTACATCAACTCGCCGGGCGGCGTCGTCACGGCGGGCATGGCGATCCATGACACCATGCAGTACATCCGGCCGCGCGTCGGCACGGTGTGCATGGGGCAGGCCGCGTCGATGGGCTCGTTCCTGCTCGCCGCCGGCGAGCCGGGGATGCGCGTCGCGCTGACCAATGCTCGGATCATGATCCACCAGCCCTCGGGCGGGGCGCAGGGCATGGCTTCGGACATCCAGATCCAGGCCAAGGAAATCCAGCGTATCAAGAACCGGATGAATTCGCTCTACGCGCAATATACCGGCAAGCCGCTCGAGGAAATCGAGCGTGCGATGGATCGCGATACGTTCCTCGAGGCGAACGAAGCCAAGGAGTTCGGACTGGTCGACCAGGTGTTCGACAAGCGCCCGGCATTGCCCGATGATTCGAGCACGCCGCCGGCGCTGACCTCGGCGTAAGGCTTGCGGGTTCAGACTCTGTTCGGGATCGGGGCGCCATGGTCGCGTCCCGGTGCCGAACGCACCCGGCGATTTTGGTGATTGTCGGATTGCGCGGGGGCGGTCTAGGATGGACGCTCCGCATATGCGCGCCCTGTGGCGGCGCGAAGGATGGTTAGAATGACAAAGCTCAGCGGCGGCGACTCGAAGAGCACGCTTTATTGCTCCTTCTGCGGCAAGTCGCAGCATGAGGTGCGCAAGCTCATTGCCGGGCCGACCGTGTTCATCTGCGATGAATGCGTCGAACTGTGCAACGACATCATCCGCGAGGAGACCAAGTCGGCGCTCGTCTCGAAGAAGGACGGCGGCGTGCCCACGCCGCAGGAAATCTGCGACGTGCTCGACGATTACGTGATCGGCCAGAAGCGCGCCAAGCGCGTGCTGTCGGTGGCGGTGCACAACCATTACAAGCGCCTCAACCACGGCCAGAAGGGCGCCGATGTCGAGCTCGCCAAGTCGAACATCCTGCTCGTCGGGCCGACCGGCTGCGGCAAGACGCTGCTCGCGCAGACGCTCGCGCGCATCCTCGACGTCCCGTTCACCATGGCCGATGCGACGACGCTGACCGAAGCCGGCTATGTCGGCGAGGATGTCGAGAACATCATCCTCAAGCTGCTCCAGGCCTCGGACTATAACGTCGAGCGGGCGCAGCGCGGAATCGTCTATATCGACGAGATCGACAAGATCAGCCGCAAGGCGGAGAACCCGTCGATCACGCGCGACGTTTCGGGCGAGGGCGTGCAGCAGGCGCTGCTCAAGCTGATGGAAGGCACCACCGCGAGCGTTCCGCCGCAGGGTGGCCGCAAGCATCCGCAGCAGGAGTTCCTGCAGGTCGACACGACCAACATCCTTTTCATTTGCGGCGGCGCCTTCTCGGGTCTCGAGAAGAT
This sequence comes from Bordetella parapertussis, assembly GCA_943367995.1. Classification (GTDB taxonomy): domain Bacteria; phylum Pseudomonadota; class Alphaproteobacteria; order Sphingomonadales; family Sphingomonadaceae; genus Sphingomonas. The sequence goes on from CALRKL020000001.1 coordinate 501,732, forward strand.
CATCGGCGACCGCCTGCAGGGCAAGTCGATCGGCTTCGGCGCTTACGTCGCATCGCCTGAGGAACGCCGCACCGGCGAGACGCTCAAGGCGGTCGAGCCCGAGGATCTTTTGAAGTTTGGCCTGATCCCCGAATTCGTCGGCCGTCTGCCGGTCATCGCGACGCTCGAGGATCTCGACGTCCCGGCGCTGGTGACGATCCTGACCGAGCCGAAGAACGCTTTGGTCAAGCAGTACCAGAAGCTGTTCGACATGGAGGCGGTCAAGCTCGGCTTCACCGACGAGGCTTTGGTTTCGGTCGCGAAGAAGGCGATCGACCGCAAGACCGGCGCGCGCGGGCTGCGCTCGATCCTCGAGGGTATCCTGCTCGACACGATGTTCGACCTGCCCGGCATGGACAGCGTCGAGGAAGTGATGATCGACAAGGACGTGATCGAGGGCCGCAAGGAGCCGATCCGCGTCTATGGCAAGAAGGAAAAGGCCGGCGCCGGCGCGGCCTGAAGCTAGCAGCCTCCGTCCCGTCAGCGGGGCGGAGCGCTGGTCGTGCCGTTCCTTCGCATGACGGATTCGGGCGCACCGGCGGCTCCGCCCGGCCGGGCGCTCGATCCGGTCGCCGGGGTCCGCGTTGCGGGTCAAGCCGATCGCGCCCGTATCGTCGCGCTGCTGTCGCGTGCCTTCGCCGAAGACCCGGCGATGTGCTTCATTTTTCCCGATCCCGCCGAACGCGCGCTCCGCTTGCCGCGGCTGTTCGGCTTGCTGTTCGACACGGAGGCGCTCAGCGGTCATCGGCTCGTGACTGCGGGCGGCGAGGCGGCGACGCTGTGGCGCGCGCCGGGGCGCGCGTCGGACGGATTGCTCGCGATGCTGCTTCACGCCTGGCCGATGTGGCGCGCGCTCGGCGGGGCGATCGGGCGGGCGTTGGCGGTCTCCAACGCGATTGCCGCGCACTTTCCGGGCGAGGCGGCCTGGTATCTCCATATCGCCGGATGCGACCCGGTGGCGCAGGGCCGCGGGTTCGGCGCAGCGGCGGTTCGCGCCGGGCTCGATCGAATCGCCGGAAGCGGGCTGCCGACCTATCTCGAAACCGCGACCGAGAAGAACCTGGCCTTCTACCGCGCGCTCGGGTTCGACGTCACGGCCGAGTGGACCGTCCCCAAAGGCGGCCCGCGCTTCTGGTCGATGCGCCGCCCCGCGGGATCATAGCACGCCTGGCACGAAGCGCTTCACGCGCGCCGCATAGGCATCGAACGCGGGCCCGAACGCTGCGCGCAGCACGACCTCCTCGTGGCGGACGCGCATCCACGTGCCGAGCGCGAACAGCGGCGCACCCACGATCAAGCTCGTCATATGGCCATAGGCGATCGCCATCGCCACCATCAGTAGCGCCAACGAGACGTAGATCGGATTGCGGATCCGCGCGAACGGGCCGGTCTCGACCAGATGACCGTCGCCGCGCGTGCGAGCGACCAGCGCCCAGTTGCGCCCCATCGCGCGCGACGCCGAATCGAACAGCCAGACGGCAACCAGCATCAGCGCGAGCACGGCCGCCGCCTCGACCAGCGCCTTGGTCGAGAGCGGATTGAGCGCGAGGTTGATCCGCCCGATCCCGACACTGCCGATCCCCAGGCCCTGGACGACGATCCACACGATCGAGGCGTTGCGGCGGGCCGAATCGGGGCTTGCCGGAGCCTTGCGGCCACGTGCGCGGGCGAGGAGCAGGACGACGAGCCCGGCGAGGAGGCCGAGCGCGAATGCGGCAAGGCCGGGCAATCCGACCGGATCCAACGGAACGAAGTTCATAGCGGGTCCCTCACCTGAAGCGCTGTACTATTGAACTAGCACACCCTGCTGTCAACTGGCCGCTTTGGCGGCTTTCGCGGCGGCGTCGCGCCACGCCTGATAGTCTTCGATCGCGACCGAACGGCGCAACAGCTTGGCGTCGGGATCGATCACGACATGTGCCCGGCGCGGCACCGCAAGGCTGCCGAACCCGCCCGTCATCGCGAGCCGGACGATCCGGCCGCCGACCTGCACTTCGACCGGCATCGGGAAGCGCCCGCCGCCGGGCGCCTGCCAGTGCAAGGTGAGGCGCGTCGCGCTGCGCGTCTCGATCAGCTCGGGAAGCGCCGCCTGGCGGAGATAGACGTCGAAGAACCAGCCGTAATCGCGGCCCGTCACGCGCCGCACGATCCGCTCATACTCGGCGGTCGAGGCGTAGCGCGGCGTGAAATTGCCCGGCCGCGGATCGAGCCGGCCATAGACGATCAGCCGCGTGGCATCGCGAAACGCGCGGTCGCCGATCAGCGTGCGCAGGCTGTGGAGCATCCACGAGCCCTTGTAATAGATGTCCTGCCCCGGCCCGCCCTTGGCGATCTCGTAGACCTCTTCCTCGGTGCGCACCTTGCCGGAGACGACGGGGCGGAGATTGGCGATCTTGTTCCGCTGATCGGACAGCATCGTCGCATAGCGCGCCTCGCCCTCGCGCCAGCGGCCGTAGAGCGGCTGCATGTAGCTGCCATAGCCTTCGTGCAGCCAATAATCGTCCCAATTGGCGGCGGTCATCTGGTTGCCGAAGAATTCGTGCGCGAATTCGTGCTGGAACAGCCAGTCGAAGCCTTCGGGCGCCTTGGCGTAGCCGTTGCCATAGGCGTTGATCGTCTGGTGCTCCATGCCCTTGTACGGCGTCTCGACCACGCCGAGCTTCTCGTCGCCGAACGGATAGGGGCCGACCTCGCTTTCGAAGAAATCGAGCGTCGGCGCGAACTCGGCGAACAGCGCCTTGGCCTTGGCCTCCTCGCCGGGGAGATACCAATAGGCCAGCGGGATCGTGTTGCCATAGCGGCTCTTGTAACTGCCCGAAATCTCCTCGAACGGCCCGACCGTCAGCGCGACGCCGTAGGTGTTGGGTCGCTTGACGCGCCAGTTCCACGTCGTGCGCCCGTCGGCGAGCGTATCGACGCCGAGCAGCACGCCGTTCGACGGGGCCTTGAGCCCCTTGGGGACGGTGATGTGCAGCGTGACGATGCCCGGCTCGCCCGTCGGGAAATCGAGGCACGGCCAGAACAGATCGCACCCGGCGCCCTCCGCAGTGGTGCCGAACCACGGCGCGCCGCTCGGGGTCTTCGCCCACACGACGCCAGGGTCCCATGGCGCGTTGACCGCAACGTGCGGCGTGCCGCCATAGCTCAGCCTGGCGGTGACGTGGCCGCCCGTCGCGACCGTGCGCGGCAGCGTGATGACGAGCTGGCCCTCGGGATTGCGCCACGCCGATGGCGCGAGCGCCGCGCCGTCGATCGCGACTGTATCGACCGGCAGGTTGCGGTCGAGATCGAGCACGAGCCGGGTCAGCGGCGCCTTGGCGGCGAAGCGCAGCGTCGCGACGCCGCGCAGCGTCTCGGTCTCGGGCAATACCTCGAAGGCGAGGTCGGCCGCGTCGAAACCGAGCTTGGCCTGGTCGGGGTCGGTCGGCCCGCCCGACTTCTGCGTCTGCGCGGTGAGCGGCGGCTCGCCCTTGGTGGGCGCGGCGGCGGGCAAGAAGAGGCAGCAGCCCAACAGGGCGATACGAAGCGGGGTCATGCGGGGCTCAATTCCACGGAGAAATCGGTGATCGTCAGGCGCAGCGATGGCCGCCCATCCTGCAGCATCGTCGTGATGCGCGGGAAGCGGACGCCTTGTGAACGCACGCTGCCGGCAAAGCTGTAGCGCTGGCGGATCGCGGGCGCGCCGGGCTCGGGCGCGGTCAGAACATAATCGGCCGAAGCGATGCGGCCGTCGCCAGCGAGCGTCAACGCGATCGGGGGATAGCCCTCGCGCGCCGCATTGAGCCGGTTGCGACCCGCCACCGAGACGAACGCCGGGGCGAGCAAGAGATAGGCAAAGGCGCCAAGCCGCTGTCGCTCGAAGCGCGCCTGCGCCGGGGGAAGCGCGGTCTGCGCGCCGTTCTGCACGACGAAGCCGCCGTCGCGCTCGATCATCACGGTGCGCGCCGCGTCGCGCGTCTCGCTCGTCAGCCAGCTGTCGGCGCGCGCGCGCGCGAACGGCTCGATCCGGCTCTCGACCTGAAGATCCACCGGCACCGCGCCGAGCATCATCCGGGCGGTGCCGGTCCAGGCGAAGGCACGGACCCGCGCAAGCCGCTCGCGACCGCCCGCGGCGGCGAAGGCGCGGGCGAGCGTGTCGCCGTCGCTCCCCAGTGGCGCACTACGCCTCTCGGGCAACGCTGCAAGCGCGATCGTTCCGCCCAACAACGCGCGGCGATTGATGGATCGGCAACTCCCCCCATATAAGGGGTCAAGCCCGCGGCTGTGTCGCGACCTCGGAGTATCCATGACCCAAGTTTCTTCCACCCCGTCCACTCAGGCCTATCCCGTCCTGCCGCTGCGCGACATCGTTGTCTTCCCGAACATGATCGTGCCGCTGTTCGTCGGGCGCGACAAGTCGGTCGCTGCCCTGGAAGCCGCGATGGCCGCCGACAAAGAGATTTTCCTCGTCGCGCAGCTCGATCCGAGCGAGGACGATCCCGATCGCGACGATCTGTACGAGATCGGCGTCACCGCGGTCGTGCTGCAATTGCTGAAGCTGCCCGACGGCACCGTACGCGTCTTGGTCGAGGGCAAACGCCGCGCGGCGCTGACGTCGCTCATGCAGAATGACGGCTATCTCTCGGCCGAAGTCGAGATGCTCGAAGGCGAGGCGGGCTCGACCGAGCTCGAAGCGGCGGACACCGAACTGGCCGAGCGCGTCGGCAATTTGACCCCCGACGATCTCAGCCCCGATCTCAAGGCGCTGATGCGCTCGGTGATCGACCAGTTCGAAAATTACGCCAAGCTCAACCGCAAGTTGCCCGCAGAGACCGCCGTTCAGCTCGGCGAGATCGAGGACCCCTCGAAGCTCGCCGACGCGGTCGCCGCCAACATCCAGGTCAAGGTCAGCGACAAGCAGGCGCTGCTGATCGAGCGCGATCCGGCCAAGCGGCTCGAGATGGTGTTCGCCTTCATGGAAGGCGAGCTCGGCGTCCTGCAGGTCGAGAAGAAGATCAAATCGCGGGTCAAGCGCCAGATGGAGAAGACCCAGCGCGAATATTATCTCAACGAGCAGTTGAAGGCGATCCAGCGCGAACTCGGCAACGAGGGCGATGACGGCGAAGGCGACGAGATCGCCGAGCTGACGCAGAAGATCGCGACGATGAAGCTCTCGAAGGAGGCGCGCACCAAGGCGACCGCCGAACTCAAGAAGCTCAAGACGATGGCGCCGATGAGCGCCGAGGCGACCGTCGTGCGCAACTATCTCGACGTGCTGCTCGGCCTGCCGTGGGGCAAGAAGTCGAAGATCCGCAAGGATATCTCGGCGGCGCAGGCGGTGCTCGACGAGGACCATTATGCGCTCGAGAAGGTCAAGGACCGGATCATCGAATATCTCGCGGTGCAGGCGCGCACCAACAAGCTGAAGGGGCCGATCCTGTGCCTCGTCGGGCCTCCCGGCGTCGGCAAGACCTCGCTCGGCAAGTCGATCGCCAAGGCGACCGGCCGCGAGTTCATCCGCCAGTCCTTGGGCGGCGTGCGTGACGAAGCCGAGATTCGCGGGCATCGCCGCACCTATATCGGCTCGCTGCCGGGCAAGATCGTGACGAATCTCAAGAAGGCCGGCACCAGCAACCCGCTGTTCCTGCTCGACGAGATCGACAAGCTCGGCCAGGATTTCCGCGGCGATCCGGCGTCGGCGCTGCTCGAGGTGCTCGATCCCGAACAGAACGCCAAGTTCCAGGATCACTATCTCGAGATCGACGTCGATCTGTCGGACGTGATGTTCGTGACGACCGCGAACACGCTCAACCTGCCACAGGCGCTGCTCGACCGCATGGAGATCATCCGGCTCGAGGGCTATACCGAGGACGAGAAGGTCGAGATCGCCGAGCGGCATCTGATCGAGAAGCAGATCGAGGCGCACGGCTTGAAGGAGGGCGAGTTCGCGCTCACCACCGAAGGGCTGCGCGCGTTGATCCAATACTATACGCGGGAAGCGGGCGTCCGCACGCTCGAGCGCGAGATCGCCAAGCTGGCGCGCAAGGCGCTGCGCCAGATCCTCGAGGGCAAGACGACGAGCGTCACCGTGACGCCCGACAATCTGTCCGAATTCGCCGGCGTGAAGAAGTATCGTCACGGCCTCGGCGAAGAAGAGAATCAGATCGGCGCGGTCACTGGGCTCGCCTGGACCGAGGTCGGCGGCGAGTTGCTGACGATCGAAAGCGTCACCGTGCCCGGGCGCGGCCAGGCCAAGATCACCGGCAAGCTCGGCGACGTGATGAAGGAATCGATCGAGACCGCGTTCAGCTTCATCAAGGCGCGCTCGCCCTCATACGGGATCAAGCCGAGCATCTTCGCGCGGAAGGATATCCACATCCATCTGCCCGAGGGCGCGGTACCCAAGGACGGTCCGTCCGCGGGGATCGGCATCGTCACCGCGATCGTCTCGACGCTGACCGGCGTGCCGGTGCGCCGCGACATCGCGATGACCGGCGAGGTGACGCTCCGCGGTCGTGTGCTGCCGATCGGTGGGCTCAAGGAGAAGCTGCTCGCGGCCTTGCGCGGCGGCATCACCACGGTGCTGATCCCGCACGAGAACGAGAAGGATCTGGCCGACATCCCTGCCAACATCCGCGACGGTCTGAAGATCATCCCGGTGGCGCATGTCGACGAGGTTCTGCGGCTCGCATTGACGGGGCCGCTCACCGCGATCGACTGGACCGAGGCCGACGATCTCGCCGCGCAGCCCCCCGTCGGGGTGCCGGCAATCGGGGGTGAACTCCACCATTAAGCTCGGATTACCGTATATTGTTGCATCCTCGCCGTTTTCACCGACGGCGGGGGTGTTTTTGCTTTGACAGCCCCGATCCAAGCCGCCTTACTGCGCCACCGGCTTTCGCCTGGGAATCATTTCTTTATCTTTTTTATAAACGGGGGTTTCGTGGCCATGAACAAACAGGAACTGATCGCGACGGTGGCCGACACGTCGGGTCTGACCAAGGGTGATGCAAGCAAGGCCGTCGAAGCCGTGTTCGATGCGGTGTCGGCCGCGCTCAAGAAGGGTGATGAAGTGCGTCTCGTCGGCTTCGGGACGTTCTCGGTCAGCAAGCGCAAGGCTTCGACCGGCCGCAACCCGCGCACTGGCGAGCCGATGACCATCAAGGCGTCGTCGCAGCCCAAGTTTAAGGCCGGCAAGGGTCTCAAGGACTCGGTCAACTGATCGGCTGATCCGAATTTCCGGGCATCGACGCTGGACAAACCGCGTCGGCTCGTTTTAAGAGGCTGGCATCAGGGCGGCGTCGGGCCGCCCTTATCCGTTTCGCCCCGCCGCATCGCGCGGGACAGGGGCAACGGGCGCGTAGCTCAGTGGTAGAGCACACCCTTCACACGGGTGGGGTCGCAAGTTCAATCCTTGCCGCGCCCACCATTTAGGAGCCGCCGGACCCGCGAGGGTCTGGCGGCTTTCCTGTATGCGCGGTCAGCGCCAGGGTCGTTCGCGAAACCATTTGGTGATGACGTATTTGCTTCCCGCGCGCACCTTCATGCCGTGGTGGAGCGTCGCCGGATTGGGCGACCCGTCCGGGCGTCGGTTGTTCCAGGCGAGCAGCTTGCCGGTCTCGGGCTGGATGATCTTGTCGATCGCCTTGAAGCGCGTCGCGCCGCCCGCTTCGGGCTCGTTGAGATAGACCATCACGGTCCAGGTGCGATTGCCCGCGATCCGGCAATAGCGATCGAAGTCGACCCCGAGCGGATCGAAATAATCGGTGTGCGGCTTGAACTCTTGGCCGACCGCATAGCGCTGCCCCTGGATCGGCTCGCCATGCGCCGGATCGAGCCCGGTGAACGCCGCGATCCTCGCGTCGAGCGCGATCGTCACCGGATCGAGCGGATCGAGATCGCCCGTCTCGCTGGTGCGGAACGCGCGGTCGCCGTTGAAATCGGACACCGTCGAGGGGCGGCGCGTGGCATCGACCGCGACGCGCAAGCCTGCGCAGGCGTCGGCATCGAGAAACCCACGGCGGACGAACAGGGTGAGCTTGGGCGAGGGCACGCGCTGGACGCCAGGCTGGCGCGCGAGATGCGCGGTCATCGCCGCGGAATCGAGGCCCGAGCCGAAGCGCGCGGCGGCTGGCGAGGCGGAAGCATCGGTCACCGCGCAAGCCTTGCCAAAGCTCTCGCGACAATTCCAGAGGATAGCGGCGCGTCCGAGCGACGCTCTGCCACGTACACGGTTCACAGCGGCGCCGCGTGGCGGTAACACGGGTGCCGACGGGACGTCGCGATCGGGGATAAGGTCCACATGCGCTTGGTTTTGGATGCGCGCGCGCGGGCTTTGCTGCGCCGCCTTCCGGTTACGACGGTCTATTCGACGCTCGAGCTGGCGCTGATCGCGCTGCTGGCGATCCAGAGCGCGCGGCTGGTCTGGGCGGTGCTGACCCCGGTCGGCCCGGTCGGGATCTGGCGGCCCGAACACGGTGCCGCGCCGGGCTCGCCCGAGGCGATTCTGCGCGGCTTCGATCCCTTCTATCGCGCGAGTGGCGGCGACGCCGCGGGACCCTCGGTCGTCACCAATCTCCAGCTGACGCTGTTCGGGGTGCGGATCGACGAAGCACAGGGCGGCGGCTCGGCGATCATTGCCGGGCCCGACGGCGTCCAGCAGAGCGTCGGCGTCGGTCAGGAGATCATGCCCGGTGTGCGGCTCAAGGCGGTCGCGTTCGACCATGTCACGATCGACCGTGGCGGCGCGGCCGAGGACCTCTATCTGCCACAGACCGAGCAGGCGCCGATCGCACCCGCCATGCCGAGCGGCCCGCCGCTGCTCAGTGGCAGCGTTCCGCCGGGCGCCGCGGCGCCACCGCTTGGCGGGCCACCCCCCGTCGCGATCGGACCACAAGGCGTCAATTTCGCGCAATTGCGCCGCGATGTCGGCTTCATCCCGCGGATCGACGGCGGTCGGGTAAGCGGTCTGACCGTACGACAGCAGGGGAGCGGCGCCGGGTTTCGCGCGGCGGGCTTGCGCGACGGTGACGTCATAACGCAAATCGCCGGCAAACCGGTCGGCGGCAGCGAAGACATGGAGCGTCTCGGCGCGCAATATGCCAAGGGCGGAACGCTGAGCGTCACGGTCGAGCGCGGCAAAGACACGGTACCACTCGTCATTACGATTGCGGGGCAATGAAGAAACTGATCCTGACGCCGATTCTTGCGATGACGCTCGTTGCCGCCGCGCAGGCGCAACAGACGATGAACGTGCGCGACGCCGACATCCGCGCCTTCATTGCCGATGCCGCGCGCGTGACCGGGCGGACCTTCATCATCGACGCGCGCGTCCAGGGGAAGGTGACCGTCGTCACCGATCATCCGGTGAGCAAGTCGCAATATTTCGAGATCTTTCTCTCGACGTTGCGCGCCAATGGCCTGGTCGCAGTGCCGACCACCAATGGCGCGTTCCGTATCCAGCCGACCGACAGTGCCGCCTCGCAGCCGAGCCGCGTCGGCGCGCGTGGCGCGACCAGCAACAGCTATATCACCGAGATCGTCCGATTGCGCTCGATCGACGCGCAGTCGGCGGTCGACACGGTGCGCTCGTTGATCTCGCCGCAAGGCTCGGTCAGCGCCAACCGCGGCGGCAACAGCCTCGTCATCGTCGATTTCGCCGACAACGTCCGCCGCGTGCGCGAAGTGCTGCGGCGGATCGACACCGATAATGCCTCGACTCGGATCATTGCGCTCAAGAACGCCGGCGCGCGCGAGATCGCCACCGCATTGCAGGCGCTGGCGGGACAGAGCGCGGGCGGGGCCGGGGCGGGCGGCGCGGCGCCGGCTGCGGCGGGAAGCTCAGTCAGCGTCGTTGCCGTCAACAGCTCGAATTCGGTCGCGATTCGCGGCGATGCGACCTCGGTCGCACGGCTCGCCGCGGTCGCCGAGGATCTCGATCGCCGCGCCAAGAACGGCACCGAGATCAAGGTGATCTTCCTCGAGAATGCCGATGCCGAGCAATTGCTGCCCGTCCTGCAGCAACTCGTCGGCCAGACCCCGTCGCCGATCACCAACCAGCAGCTCTCCGCCTCCAATTTCGGCAGCAATAGCCAGTCGACCGGCAGCACGGGCACCAACGCCAGCTCGCGCCCCGCCAATACGCCTGCGGTGCAACAGCAGGATACGACCAACACCGGCAACGCCCCGACGCAGACCGCGATCACCTCGGGCGGCCGCACCGCTTCGGTGGTGACGCGCTTCGTCGGCGCCAACGCGATCGTCATCGCCGCCCCCGCCGAGGTCCAGCGCCAGCTCGCCGAGGTCGTCCAGCAGCTCGACACGCGGCGCGAACAGGTGCTCGTCGAGGCGATCGTCGCCGAAGTGTCGGACCAGACCGCAAGCTCGCTCGGCGCGCAATTCGCGATCGCCAATCTGAAGGGCGGGGTGTTCGCCGCGTCGAGCTTCCAGAATTCGGCGCCGAGCTTGCTGACGATCGCCGGCGCGGTCGGCGCGCGGCAGCTCGCGACGACGACGACGACGATCAACGGCTCGACCGTCACGACCAGCACCAACAGCGCGGCGAGCGATTCGCTGACGCAAAGCGCGATCAGCTCGGTGCTCGGCGCGAGCGGCGGCTTCGGCGGCTGGGCGGGCAAGATCGGCGACACGGTGTTCAGCTCGATCATCAACGCGGTGAAGAGCGACACCACCTCGAACCTGCTGCAGGTCCCGCATCTGGTGATGCTCGACAATCAGGAAGCGCACAGCCTGGTCGGGCAGGAAATTCCGATCACCACCGGCAAGGCGCTGTCGACCAATTTCGACAATGCCTTCCAGACGACGCAACGGGAAAACGTCGGAATCGAGCTGACCGTGCGGCCGCAGGTCAATTCCTCTGGAACGGTGAAGCTCAATTTGCGGCTCGAGGTCAGCTCGATCGCGGGGCCGGTGTCGACCACCAACAGCGACCTGATCCTCAACAAGCGCGAGGTCGAGACGATCCGCACCGTCGACGACGGCGATATCGCGGTGATCAGCGGGCTGCTCGACGATAACGAGCGGCGCACGATCGAGAAGATCCCATTGCTCGGCGACATTCCGGGCCTCGGCAACCTGTTCCGCTCGAAGGCCAAGTCGCGGACCAAGACCAATTTGATGATCTTCATCCGCCCGACGATCCTGCGCACCGCCGAGGACAGCCGCAAGCTGACCGAGCAGCGCTATGGCTATTTGCGGCTCCAGCAGGGGCTGGCGATGCCCAATGACGAGCCGTCGATCGACCAGTTGGTGCGCGATTACATGGGCGCGGCGCCACCGATCCCGAGCGCGCCGGTGCTCGGCAATGTCGACGACCCGCGGATCATGGTGCCGGTGCAGCGGAGCTCGAGCACGGTGATCCATACGAAGCGGGACCGGTGATGGCGGGGGAGGGGCCTGTCGCTTCCTTCTCCTTATCCCCCTCCCGCTTGCGGGAGGGGTTAGGGGAGGGGCGTGCCTCCATCATGCCGTCGCCCGTGCTGACAGACCCTCCCCCAACCCCTCCCGCAAGCGGGAGGGGAGAAAGTGGTGCCCCTCCCGCAAGCGCGAGGGGAGCAAATAGCATCCCCTATGCCTTCGCCCGCCGCTTCGGCGTGGTACTCGACGCCACCCACGACCAGCTCACCGTCGCGATGCGCGAAGGCTCCGACCCCAAGGTCCTGCTCGAACTCCGCCGCCACCTCGCGCGGCCGTTCGACGTGACCTTCGCCGCCGCCCCAGAGTTCGACCGCCTGCTCTCCGAAGCCTATGCCATGGACGGCCAGGCCGCCGCGATGGCGGCGGGCACGCTCGGCCTCGGCGACGAGCTCGATCTGCTCGCCGACCATCTCCCCACCGCCGACGACCTGCTCGACACCGCCGACGACGCCCCCGCGATCCGGCTGATCAACGGCATCATCGCCGACGCCGCGCGTAACGGCGTGTCCGACATCCATATCGAGCCGTACGAAACCGGCCTCGTCGTGCGCATGCGGATCGACGGCGTGCTGCGCGAGACGCTGCGCATGCCGCCGCATGTCGCGCCCGTCGTCGTCAGCCGCGTGAAGGTGATGGCACGGCTCGACATCGCCGAGCGGCGCGTGCCGCAGGACGGGCGTATCGGTCTGACGCTCGGCGGCAAGCTGCTCGATGTCCGCGTCTCGACGTTGCCGAGCCGCGCGGGCGAACGCGTGGTGCTGCGTATCCTCGACAAGGAGAATGCCGGGATCACACTCGATGTCCTCGGCATGACGGCCGCGATCAACCAGTTGCTCAAGGACGCGATCACCGAGCCCAACGGGATCATCCTCGTCACTGGGCCGACCGGCTCGGGCAAGACGACGACGCTTTACGCCTCGATGCGGCTGCTCAACGACGGCAGCCGCAACATCCTGACGGTCGAGGACCCGGTCGAATATGCGATGGAGGGCGTCGGCCAGACGCAGGTCAACGCCAAGGTCGGGCTGACCTTCGCCGCCGGTCTGCGCGCGATCCTGCGGCAGGATCCCGACGTCGTGATGGTCGGCGAAATCCGCGACCGCGAAACCGCTGAGATCGCGGTGCAGGCCTCGCTGACCGGGCATCTCGTGCTGTCGACGGTGCACACCAACGACGCGGTCGGCGCGATCACGCGGATGCGCGACATGAAGGTCGAGCCGTTCCTCCTCGCCTCGACGCTGCGCGCGGTGATCGCGCAGCGGCTGGTGCGGCGGTTGTGCGAGGTCTGCCGGCGACCGGTGGCGGCGGATGGCTCGGTCGCGGCGTTGCTCGGCTTCGAGCCGGGTGCGATCGTCTATCAGGCGGTCGGCTGCGAGCAGTGCCAGGGGACGGGTTATAAGGGCCGCGTCGGCGTGTACGAGGCGATCCGCATCGACGAGACGGTGCGGCGGCTGATCAACGACGGCGGCGACGAGGCGCTGATCGCGCGGCATGCGTTCCTTCATGCGCCGACGTTGGGCGTCGCGGCGCGGCAGTTGGTGCGCGACGGGGTGACGACGGCGGAGGAGGCGGTGCGCGTTTCCAGGCGAGACATGGCCGATGCCGAGGCGCCGATGGTAGTGCCGGAGGTGGGGGATGCATGACCTCCCTTCTTCCTCCCCTCCCTGGAAGGGAGGGGCCGGGGGTGGGTCGGCCCGTGGCGCGGGCTACGCCTGCATAGGCGTGGTTTCGCCCGCCCGTGGGGACGTCGACGCCAGCATTAGGCCGACCCACCCCCAACCCCTCCCTTCCAGGGAGGGGAGTACCTGTGCCTGACTTCGATTACCTCGCGATCGACACCAAGGGCCGCGAAACCCGCGGGGCGATCGCCGCGCCGTCGCTCGACGCCGCCCGCGTGTTGCTCGACCGGCGGCGGCTCTACGTCGTCAAGGTCGAACCCGGCTCCGGCCGCTTCCCAAAGGGCAAGCCGCTTCTCTCCGACCTGCGCCTGGGCTCAAAGAAGATGAGCACCAAGCAGCTCACCCTCTTCACCCGCCAGCTCGCCACGCTCAACCGCGTCTCGCCGCTCGAGGAATCGCTCCGCACGATCTCGCGCCAGACCGAGCAGCCGCATGTCCGCGCGATCGTCGAATCGGTCCATGCCGGCGTCGTCGAAGGCCGCCGCCTCCACGAGGCGATGGCGCGCGAGGGCAAGAGCTTCCCCTCGCTCTATCGCGCGATGGTGTCGGCGGGCGAGAGCTCGGGCTCGCTCCCGGTGATCCTCGAACGCCTCTCGGTGCTGCTCGAGCGCCAGGCCGAGATCAACGGCAAGATCATCACCACGCTCGCTTACCCCGCGGTGCTCGCGGTGGTGGCGATGGCGGTGGTGACCGCGCTGATGGTGTTCGTCGTGCCGCAGGTGGTCGAGCAGTTCGATACCGTCGGGCAGCAGCTCCCGTTTCTCACGCGTGTCGTGATGGGGCTGTCGAACTTCATGGTCGGCTATTGGTGGGCGATCCTGCTCGTCGTCCTGCTCGCCGGCTTCGGATCGTGGCGCGCGCTGAAGAACCCGCGGATCAAGCTCGGCTTCGACACCTGGCTGCTCAAACTGCCGCTGCTCGGCCGCCTGTTCCGCGACCTCCACGCCGCGCGCATGGCGCGCACGCTCGCAACGATGGTCGCCAGCCGCTTGCCGCTGCTGGAGGGCCTGACGCTGACCGGCAGCACGATCCACAACCTCCGGCTCAAGCAGGCGTCGGACGAGATCATCGAATCGATCCGCGGCGGCGGCAGCCTGTCGGCGGCGATGCGCCGTGCGGGCGTCTTTCCGCCGCTGCTGACGTATCTGGCTGCATCGGGCGAGACCGCGGGCCAGCTCGACGACATGCTCGAGCGCGCGGCGGAATATCTCGAGCGCGAGTTCGATCGCTTCACCACCACCGCGCTGTCGCTGCTCGAGCCGATCATCATCGTCGTGATGGGGGGCGTCGTCGCGACGATCGTGCTATCGATCCTGCTGCCGATCCTGCAGCTCAACACGCTTGCCGGACAATGAGGTCTGTTATGTCTGATGTTTCCCAAACCCCCGTCACCCCGGACTTGATCCGGGGTCCAGGCGAGACCGCCGACCTCGCGCCCGCGGCCGGGCGTTCCGCATGGATGCCGGATCAAGTCCGGCATGACGGGGAGCGGGGATTCACGCTGATCGAGCTGATGGTGGTGATCGTCATCATCGGCCTGCTTGCCGCGATCGTCACCTACAACGTCCTGCCGCTTGGCGACAAAGGCAAGATCGTGAAAGCCAAGGCCGACATTTCGACGATCGAGGGCGCGCTCGATCTCTACAAGCTGCAGAACGATTCGTACCCGTCGACCACCGATGGCCTGCAGGCTTTGGTCTCGGCTCCGGCCGATGCCGATGCCTCGAAATATCAACGCGGCGGCTATATCAAGAAGCTGCCGCTCGATCCGTGGGGCAAGCCGTATCTCTATGCTTCGCCCGGCGCACACGGCGAGGCCGATGTCTGGACGCTCGGCGCGGACAAGAAGGAAGGCGGCGAGGGCGTCAATGCCGATATCGGCAGCTGGCAGTAAACCCCGCAAGGGCGAGCGCGGCTTCACGCTGATCGAGCTGCTGGTCGTCGTCACGATCATCGGCCTCGCCAGCGCCGGGGTCGTGTTCGCGCTGCCCGATCCGCGCGGCCGCCTCGCCGACGAAGCGGCGCATTTCGCCGCGCGCGCCAGCGCCGCGCGCGATCTCGCGGTGGTCGGCGCCAAGCCGATCAGCGTGTGGGTCTCCGAAGGCGGCTACGGTTTCGACGAACGTGTCGATGGCGATTGGGTGGCGATGGCCGAAAAGCCGCTGCGCGTGACGCATTGGGGCAAGGGCACGCACGCCGTCCCGGTGAGCGGATCGCGCGACCGCGTGTTGTTCGATTCGGTCGGCAGCACCGACCGCCCGCTCGACGTGACGCTCGAGCGCGATGCCGAACGGCTCACGGTGCATATCGGCAGCGATGGCAAGGTGCGGGTCGGTGGCTAAGGCGCGCGGCTTCACGCTGATCGAAATGATGGTCGCGCTCGCGGTGTTCAGCCTCGCGGCGCTCGCCCTGATCCGGCTCGAAGGCGCGACGATCCGCGGCGCGGCGACGCTCGACACCACGCTGCTCGCGCAGACCGTCGCGCGCAATGTCGCGGTCGAGGCGATGACCGATGCGCGCCCCCCGACGATCGGCGCGGCCAGCGGGGTCGAGCAGAATGGCGGCCGTGTGTGGAGCTGGACGCGGACGGTGCAACCCACGGGCAACGTCCGCGTGCTGCGGATCGATGTCACCGTGCGCGATCCGGCGGGGCGAAACGCCGGCCATCTCACCGTCGTTCGCGACGGGACGCGCGCGTCGTGACGCGCCGCCCCGCCGAGGACGGCTTCACGCTGGTCGAGGTGATGATCTCGTTGCTGATCTTCGGCCTGCTGGCGGCGGCGGGGGTGGCGCTGTTGTCCTTCTCGGTGCGCGCGCAGACCGCGACCGGACTGAAGCTCGACGACGTCTCGGCAATGAACCGGCTGGCCTCGATCCTCACCGCCGATCTCGCCGAAGCGACGACTCGCACGACGCGCGACCTGGACGGGCGCGTGCTCCCGGCCTTCACCGGCGAAGCGGGGGCGAGCGCGGCGCCGATGTTGCGGCTCGTCCGCAGCGGCTGGAGCAACCTCGACGGTGCGCCGCGCGCGAGCGTGCAGAAGGTCGAATATGGTGTCCTCGACGGCGCGCTTGCGCGCACCGCCTATCCGATGCTCGACGGTGCGGCGGCGCTGCCGCCGACCCCGCTGCTGACGCACGTCCGCCAGGTCACGCTGCGCTACCGGATCAAGAGCGCGTGGAGCGATCGCTGGACCGGCACGCCGCAGACGCCGCTGCCCGATGCGCTCGAACTGCGCGTGCTGCGTGACAATGGTGTCGCCTCGCGCCAGCTGTTTCTCGTCGGCACCGGCTATGGAAGGCGCGTCGATGACCGTGTCGGGTGATCGCAAACCCGCCGAGCGCGGCGCCGCCTTGCTGACGGTGTTGCTGCTCGTCGCGGTGATCGCGGTGCTCGCCGCGACCGCGCTCGAACGGCTGCGGCTCGCGACGCGGCTCGGCGGCAATGCCGTCGCGCTCGACCAGGCGCGCGCCTATTCGTTCGCGACCGAGACGCTCGCGGTGGTCAGGGTCAGCGATCTGCTGCGCAAGAGCCCCGACAAGGTCACGCTGCAGGGCGGCTGGAGCGGCACGCCGTTCCCGCTGCCGATCCCCAACGGCACCGCGACCGCGACCGTCGTCGATGGCGGCAATTGCTTCAACCTCAACAGCCTGGTCACCGAGACGCCGGCGAGGAGCGGCAGATATTTTGCGTATTCGCCGTCGCAATTGCAGTTCGCGCGGCTGATCCGGCTGGTCGATCCGTCGGCCGGTTCGCCCGATGCGATCGCCGCCGCCGCCGCCGACTGGATCGACAGCGACGATGCGCCACTCACCGGCGGCGCCGAAGACCGCGACTATCGCGGCGGGGCGCAATCCTATCGCACCGCCAACACGCTGATGGCCGATCCGAGCGAACTGCGCGCGGTCCGCGGCGTGACGCGTAGCGATTACGAGAAGCTACGCCCGTGGCTCTGTACATTGCCGGTCGCCGCGCCCGCCAAGATCAACGTCAACACGGTGCTGCCCGAACAGGCGCCACTGATCGCGATGCTGCGGATCGGGCTGTCCCCCGAGGCGGTGCGGCAGGTGCTGTTGCAGCGACCGGCGGCGGGCTTCGCGACGACCACGGCGTTCTGGGCGCAAAGCGCGGTGCGCAGCAGCACCGGCGACGACGCTCCGGGACAGACCGACATCAAGACGACATGGTTCTCGCTCACCGTGCATGTCGCGCTGGGCGGGGCCACGCTGGAACAAACCGGACTGATCGACGCGACGGTGCTTCCCGCGCGGCTCGTATCGCGGCAATGGGGCGAGCCATCATGACCGAAACGCTCGTCCTCTTCCTTCCCGCGCCCGATCTGCCGTGGCGCTGGCTGCGCATCGCGGGCGACGCCGTGACGACGCGCGGCGAGGGCTTCCCGCTGCTCGCCGCCGATTCGCCCGCGACGCACGTCGCGGTCGCCCCGGCCGATGCGGTGACGCTCCACTGGGCCGAACTGCCCGATCGTTCGATCGCGCAGGCGGTCAGCGCCGCGCGTTTGCTTGCGGCCGATGCCAGCGCGAGCCCGATCGGTGAGCTTCACGTCGCGGTCGGGCGCGAGGGCGCGAATGTCGAGCGCCCGATCGGCGTGGTCGCGGCGGCGCAGATGCGCGCCTGGCTCGATCAGCTCGCCGAAAATGGCGTCGACCCCACCGCGATACTGCCTGCGCCGTTGCTGCTGCCGCGGCCCGAGCAGGGATATTTGCGCGCCGATCTCGGAGGCGAGGGGGTCGTACGCGGGCCGACCAGCGGTTTCGCCGACGAGGCGCGACTGACCGACCTGGTCACCGGCGGGGTCGCTCCCACGATTCTTGCGCGCGACGCACTCGAGGCCGCGATCGTCGCCGCGGTTGCGGCGCCGTCGCTCGACTTGCGACAAGGGGCGTTCGCGCGGAAGAGCCGGCGCGGGATCGACTGGGCGCTGGTGCGCCGGCTCGGATGGCTGAGCGCGGCGATCGTCGGCGTGACGCTGCTCATCACACTGGTCCAGCTGATCAAATATTCGACCGCCGCCGACGATCTCGAACGCCGCGCCGATCTGCTCGCGCGCACCGGGCTCGCGCGCGGCGAGGCGGTGAGCGATGCCGATCGCCAATTGACCGCGCGGCTCGAGCGGCTGCGCGGCGGCGGCCTGGGCTTCAGCCGCACGGCGGCGGCGGTGTTCGCGGCGATCCGGGCGACGCCGGGAAGCGAAGCGCATACGCTCGGCTTCGACTCCGACGGGACGTTGCGGGTGAGCATCGGCGTGCAGAACGAGGGGCAGATCCTCGATTTGCAGCGCCGGCTCGAATCGAGCGGTTTTGCCGCCACCCAGCGCGGCCAGTTCCAGGCGATCAACGGGCGCCTCTCGGGAGATCTGATGGTGAAGCCACGATGACCGAGCGGCTGCTCCTCTGGTATCGCGCTCGCACGCAGCGCGAACAGTATCTCGTGCTTGCCGCCGGCGTCATCGCGGTCCTGGTGCTGTGCTATTTCCTCGTCGTGCCGCTCGGCGACGCGCTCGATTCGGCCAAGGCGCGGCATGCCGATGCGGTGATTTCGCTCGGCGAGACGCAAGTCCGCGTCGATGCCGTCAAGGCGGCACAGATGCAGCGCGTCGCGCCGCTCGACGCCCCGCTCGAATCGGTGATCCGCGCGCGCGCCAACGATGCCGGCTTCGCGCTCGCTTCGGTGACGCCGCAGGGCAGCGACCGCGTACAGATCGCGATCGCCGCGGCGCGGCCCGGCGCGCTGGTCGGCTGGATCGCCGAGCTCGAAGCGGCCGGCATCCTGGTCGATCGGCTCACCACCACCGATACCGGCGACCATGGCGTCGCGGTGCAGATGACGTTGAAGGCGAAGGGCCAATGACGCGCTTTCGGTTGAAGACCGGACCGGTCGCGCTGTTCGGCGCGGTGTTCTTCGCAGCGTTGCTGATCCTGCTGCCGCTGCGCTTCGTGCTCGGCTGGTTCGAGCTCGACGCTTCGCCGGTCGCGGCGCGCGAGGCGAACGGCAGCGTGTGGTTCGGCGCGTTGCGCGAGGCGCAGGTCGGCAGCATCGCGCTAGGCGATCTCCATGCCGCGCTCTCCCCATGGGGGTTGCTCGCGGGCAAAGCGCGCGTCGATCTCGCCAGCCCCACCACGGAAGCCGACGCGACTCGCGCCATCCATGGCGCGGTCAGCGTCTCGCGGCACGGCGTCGGGCTCGACGACATGACGGCAAGCGTGCCTGCCGGCGCGGTGTTCGCGCCGTTGCCGATCAGCGGGGTCGATCTCGACGCGGTCACCGTCCATTTCGTCGACGGCAAGTGCGAAACCGCTGCAGGCCGCGTCAAGGCGACGCTCGGCGCCGACATCGCCGGCATCAGTCTGGGGCAGGGGCTCGCCGGGAGCGCGCGGTGCGACGCCGGCGCGTTGCTGCTGCCGCTCGCCAGCCAGGCGGGCACCGAGCAGATCGCGCTCCGGCTGTGGCTGCCGGGCCGCTTTCGCGCCGATCTGAACGTCAAGCCGGTCGACGCCGCGGCGGCGCAGAAACTCGAGGCGAGCGGCTTCCAGCCGAGCCCGGCGGGGCATCGCCTGACGATCGACGGTAAATTCTGATCGATCCATTCTTGACGCTGGCCCCTCGACCCCGCTAGGGGCGCTTCCTCTGCGGCGATCGTAGTTCAATTGGTTAGAGCGTCGGCTTGTGATGCCGGATGTTGCGGGTTCAAGTCCCGTCGGTCGCCCCATTCTTTTCAGCAGCCAGGAATTTGTCCGTGACCACCGGCTGGGGCTTCCCCGATTTCGACGATCATGAGGGCGTGCACCTCTTCACCGATCCGGCGTCGGGTCTCCGCGCGGTCATCGCGATCCATTCGACCAAGCTCGGCCCGGCGGCGGGCGGCGTGCGCTTCTGGCATTATGCCGATCACGACCGCGCGATCACCGATGCGCTGCGCCTGTCGCGCGGGATGAGCTACAAGAACGCGATGGCCGACCTTCCGATGGGCGGCGGCAAGGGCGTCGTGCTCGCGGCGAAGCCGGGCGAGACGATCAGCCTCGCGCAGCTCGAGGCGTTCGGCAACGCGGTCGAGTCGCTCGGTGGTCGCTATGTGACGGCCGAGGACGTCGGCATGTCCGAAGCGAGCATGAAGACGATCGCGACCAAGACCAAGCACGTCTCGGGCCTCCCCGTCGCGGCCGGCAGCGCTGGCGGCGACCCCGGGCCGTACACCGCGATGGGCGTCTATCTCGGCGTCAAGGCGGCCGCCCAGCGCGGCCTCGGCGCGACCGACATGAAGGGCGTGCGCGTCGCGATCCAGGGTGTCGGCAGCGTCGGCGGCGGGCTCGCCCGGCTGCTTGCCAAGGACGGCGCCGTGCTGACGCTCGCCGACGTCAACGCCGATCGCGCGAAGGCGCTGGCCGAAGAGCTCGGCGCGCAGACTGCGGCGGCGGACGAAATCCTCGGCGTCGAGGCCGATATCGTCAGCCCGAACGCGCTCGGCGCGATCCTCACTCCGGCATCGATTGCGGCGCTGCGCACCACGATCGTCGCGGGCGGCGCGAACAATCAGCTCGAGACCAAGGCCGAGGGCGCTGCGCTCCAGGCGCGCGGCATCCTGTATGCGCCCGATTACGTGATCAACGCCGGCGGCATCATCAACGTCGCGCTCGAATATCTCGGGCAGGGCGACCGCGACGAGGTCGAGACGCGGATCAAGCGTATCCCCGACCGGCTCGTCCAGGTGTGGGACGAGGCCGAGCGCACCGGCGCGCCGATCTCCGACGTCGCCGACACGATCGCGCAGCGGCTGATCGGCCGCGGCTGAGGGGTGGGCGGCCGCGCGGTTTGCGGGCCGCGCGTCACTTGCGCTTAGACCTCGCGCAAAAATCCCCTACAGCGGCGCGATGACGGAAATGCGCACGCAATGAGTGGCTGGATAGGCTTGGCGTCGATCGGCGTCGCCGCCGCTTCAGCCTTGTGGCTGAGCGGGGTCGCGCGGCGGTTGTGGACGCTGGTCGGCGCTGCGTTCATGCTCGGGGCCGCGGGCTATGCGCTGCAGCAGCACGCCGGGCTTGGCGAACGTCCGGCCGCCGCCGACACGGTCGCGGTGACGGTCGCGCCCGAAATGGTCGCGCTGCGCGATGCGATGCTCGGGCGCTTCACCGGAGACGGGGCCTATCTCGTTGCGTCCGACGCGCTGATGCGTGCGGGCAGCCGCAGAACCGGCACCAACGTCGTCCTGCTCGGGCTCAATCATTATCCGCGCAGTCTGACCTTGTGGACCGGGCTCGGAACGGCGTTGACGCAGCACGACGCCGCGGTGTCGCCCGCGGCGCGGCTCGCGTTCGACCAAGCGACCCGGCTCGCCCCCGATCATCCTGCGCCGCCATATTTCGAGGGGCTCGCTTATGCGGCTACCGGCGACTATCGCGCGGCGCGGCCCTATTGGGTGCGTGCGCTCGCGCTCGCGCCGCTCGGCGCGTCGTATCGCCGCACGATCGCGCTGCAACTTGCCACGCTCGACATGGTGCTCGCGCGACGCAAGTGAGCGGGGCATGAAAAGGGCGCCTTCCAGCAGGAAGACGCCCCAATTCGTCAGACCCGGGCCGAAGCCCGAAAGGATCTTACTTGGCAGCCTTGGCGACGTTGTCGGCCTTGGCATCGCCCGCATCGCGGACGTTGTCGGCAGCGTCGTGCAGTTCGTCGGCCTTGTTCGCCAGGACGTCCGAAGCAACAGCGTTCGAGGTGTTCGAAGCCATGTCGTCGATCATCGAGGCATTGTTGTCGATGCCGTCAGCGATGACGTCGGCGTTGTTTTCGATTGCAGCAGCTTCAGGGTTCTTGTTGCAAGCGGCGAGCGAGACCAGGCCGGCGGCGACGAGAACAAGGGCGATCTTCTTCATGCAATTGCTCCCAAGCAAATAAGCGTTTCGCAACCGGCCCTATGCCGCCGCGAAGACCGGAGGCATAGCGTCCCGCTGCGGTGCGTCAATCGCAAATCGGCCATTGGCTGGCGCTTCTGCCACCTTTCGGCCATATTTGCGACGAGTCGAGCGGTGTTATTTCTTGGGTGTAACCTGGCCTATCGACTCAGGAGCATCCGCTACGATTGCCAGCATCGTCGTCCAAGCCGCTACATTCTGGCGCAATTGTTGCGGGTCGATCCGCTCGAGCGTGTCTTCGGGCGTGTGGTGGTAATCGAAATAGCGCGTGCCGTCCTGGTTCAGGTCGACCGCCGCAACGCCGGTCGCGAGCGTTGGCCCGACATCGGTGCCATCGCCGGCGATGCCGCTGCCGTGGACGATGCCGAGCGGGGCGAGCGCCGCGGCCAGGCGGTCGCCGACCGGCCTGGCGCTGTCGGGGAGATTGGTCTCGAAGCGCCAGACGCGGTCCGCCCCGAAATCGGATTCAGCCGCCATGGCATGCGTTTCGCCGGCGTGCGCCTTGGCATAAGCCGCGCCGCCGAAGCCCCCGGTCTCCTCGTCGCCGAACCAGACGACGCGGATCGTGCGGCGATGCCGGCCGGCGTCCATCAGCCGCTTGGCGGCGGCGGTGGTGATTGCGACGCCCGATGCGTCATCGATCGCGCCGGTGCCGAGATCCCAGCTGTCGAGATGCCCGCCGATCAGGATCGTGCCCGCCTTGGGATCGGTCCCGGGGACTTCGGCGATTACGTTGCCCGACATGCGGCTGGGGACGAAATTGGGGGTAAGCGTGAGGTGGAGCGTAACAGGCTTGCCGCGCTTGATCATGCGTTCGAGATTGTCGGCGTCGGAAACCGACAGCGCCGCTGCGGGGATCGGCGCGACGCCCGGCGCGAAATTGGTGACGCCGGCATGCGGGCCACGGCCGTGGTCCGAGCCGATCGAGCGGATCACGATCGCGCTCGCGCCCTTGCTCGCGGCGATGCTCGGGCCCGCGCGCCGCGCCTGGCCTTCGGGGCCATAGGCCGAACCGTCCTGATTGGCCTGCATCGCGTTCGAGACGAACGCGATCTTGCCGGTCAGGCTGCCATCGGATGCTGCGCGCAGATCGGCAAGCGAGGGGAAGAACACGACCGGTAGCGTCAGCCCCGCGGCCGGCGTCGCGCCCGAATTGCCGAGCGCGGTGAGCCGCAGCGGCTGCTCGAACGGCGCGACGACCTCGGCGGTTTCGGCGCCGCGGACCCAGACGTTCTTCAACTCGTACGGTTCGATCCGTACGTTCTTGAAGCCGAGGCTCTTCAGCTTCACGACCGCCCATTGCCGCGCACGCTCTTCCTTGGGCGAGCCGTCGGGGCGCGGGCCGACCTCGGTGGTGAGGCCTTCGACGATATCATAGGCGACATCGTCGTTCAGCGCCTTGTCGCGTAGCGACGCGACCGCGGGATCGACCAATGGGGCGGCGCGCTGCGCGAAAGCGGGGCCGGCGAGCAGGGTCGAGGCGAGCAGCAACGAAGGGGCGAGGGCGCGAAGCTTGGTCAAGAAGGAGTCCCGTCTGGTTGCAGGGGGTTGATCGCGGCGACACCGAGCGAGGCGGCGGCGCGGACCTGGCGGATGTCGGTCGAAACGAGTGTAAGCCCGAGACGCCGCGCGACCGCAATATGAATCGCGTCTGGGAAGCGCAGCCCAAGTTCGAAGCGCAGCATATGGTCCGTGGCAACGGCAATATCCGATGGCTCGATCGTGATGTGAGCCCAATCGGAAAGACGCGTGGGAAAACCGCGCAGCAGCGTCTGCGCGGTGGTGGCATCCAGCTGCTCCATTCGGACCCGCCGGCCGACCGCCGAGGCAAGCTCCCCAAAGCCGAAGTCGCTATACGTAAGGCTGGGCTTCGTCGTCTCGATCCAGTGGCGCACGCCGATCCAGTCGGTATCGCGAAACACCAGCGTGCCGATCACGCTGGCGTCGCAATAGTGGCTCAACGATCGTCCTCGTCACGCATCTCGCTGACGAGGTTGCCCCAACTCTGTTCGAACTGCGGCATCGGGTATTGCGAGTGGAAACGCTCAAGCCCAGCTATGTCGAAGGTCCTCGGTTCGACGGCGGCTGGCGCAGACGTAGGCGCCGCAACCGTCGCCACGACCACGCCATCGCGCACGATCACGACCTCGTCGCCGCGCTCGACCGCTTCGACCAGATCCGCGACACGCCGCCCGTCAGTGATGTCGATCCGTTCCATTCCAAGAAGCTACCGCAGACCGCCCACGTTGCCAACGCCCCCGCGCATCGCTATCTGCCACGCCAACAATCCACCATCTTTACCCCCGGAGTCCGCAGCCGATGGCCGTGCAGTACAGCTATGTGATGAAGGGCCTGACCAAGACCTTCCCCGGCGCCCCCAAGCCGGTGCTCAACAACATCTCGCTCCAGTTCCTCCCCGACGCGAAGATCGCGATCATCGGGCCGAACGGCTCGGGCAAGTCGACGCTGATGAAGATCATGGGCGGGATCGACCCCGAATTCACCGGCGAGGCCTGGGCCGCCGAGGGCATCAAGGTCGGCTATCTGCCGCAGGAGCCCAAGCTGGACGAGACCAAGGACGTGATCGGCAACGTGCGCGCCGGCGCCGGCCCGATCGGCGGAATGGTCGACCGCTATAACGAGATCGTCGCGATCATGGGCGATCCGCCCGAGGATTGCGATTTCGATGGCCTGCTCGCCGAGATGGGCGACCTGCAGGAAAAGATCGACGCGGTCGACGGCTGGAGCCTCGACAACCAGCTCGAGATCGCGATGGAAGCGCTGCGCTGCCCGCCGGGCGACAGCCCCGTGACCAACCTCTCGGGTGGTGAGAAGCGTCGCGTCGCTTTGTGCAAGCTGCTGCTCGAAAAGCCCAACATCCTGCTGCTCGACGAGCCGACCAACCATCTCGATGCCGAGAGCGTCGCCTGGCTCGAGAATTACCTGCGCGACTATGTCGGCAACGTGATCCTCGTCACCCACGATCGCTACTTCCTCGACAACGTGGTGAACTGGGTGCTCGAGCTCGATCGCGGGCGCTATTACACCTATGAGTCCAACTACTCCGGTTACCTGGAGAAGAAGGTCAAGCGGCTCGAGCAGGAAGATCGCGAGGAGCAGGGCAAGGCCAAGGCGATCTCGGACGAGCTCGCTTGGATGCGCCAGACCCCCAAGGCGCGCCAGACCAAGTCCAAGGCGCGTATCCGCGCGTTCGACGAGCTGATGGAGAAGCAGGAGAACCGCAGCGTCGGCAAGGCACAGATCCTGATCCAGCTGCCCGAGCGTCTCGGCGGCAAGGTGATCGAGGCCAAGGGCCTGACCAAGGCGTATGGCGACAAGCTGCTGTTCGACAATCTCGACTTCGTGCTGCCGCCCGGCGGGATCGTCGGCGTGATCGGGCCGAACGGCGCGGGCAAGTCGACGCTGTTCAAGCTGATCACCGGCCAGGAGCAGCCCGATGGCGGTTCGATCGAAGTCGGCCAGACCGTCAAGCTCGGCTATGTCGACCAGTCGCGCGATGATCTGACGCCGTCGAACACGGTGTGGGAGGAAGTCTCCGACAAGCTCGAAGTGTTCCGCTTCGGCAAGCAGGAGCTCGGCACGCGCGCCTATGTCGGCGCGTTCAACTTCAAGGGCCAGGACCAGCAGAAGAAGGTCGGCCAGCTGTCGGGCGGTGAGCGCAACCGCGTCCATCTGGCGAAGATGCTCAAGGAGGGTGGCAACGTCCTGCTGCTCGACGAGCCGACCAACGATCTCGACGTAGAGACGCTGCGCGCACTCGAGGAAGCGCTCGAGAGCTTCGCGGGTTGCGCGGTGGTGATCAGCCACGATCGCTTCTTCCTCGATCGCCTCGCGACGCACATCCTCGCGTTCGAGGGCGACAGCCATGTCGAATGGTTCGAGGGCAATTTCGAATCGTACGAGGAAGACAAGCGCCGTCGCCTCGGCGATGCGGCGGATCGTCCGACGCGGCTGGCCTACAAGAAACTGACGCGCTGATTGGCACGCTCGATACGGCGGGCCTTACAGGCTCGCCGTATCGACGCTCAAGCCCACGATCGTCGCCGCTCCGATGATATCGCCGAACGCAACAGCACAGCGCTCGGCGTAGAGGTCGCCAGTGGGCGACCACATCTGGTGGATCGTGCGCGCCTTGATATCGACCACCCAATATTCGGGCATCGCCGCGCGCGCATAGCTCGCGACCTTGCGCCGGATGTCGCTGCGCATCGTCGTGTCGGACACTTCGATGACGAGATGCACCGAATGCAGCGGGACGAAGCCTTCGCCGCGCGGCTCGCTCGTCAGCACGATATCGGGCTCGGGCACGTCGTGCCCCGACAGCGCGATGCTCGCCTCGACCAGCGGGCGCAGCGGCGAGCCGATCGCCCGCAGCGCCACGCGGATCGCATCGTACAATTCGATCTTGGCGAGCGCGTGCGGTCGATGCTGTGCGTTCACGAAATACACCCCCCCGTCGATCAACTCGGTGCGAGTGTAGGCGGCGAAAGCTCCTGATTGCTGAAGCAGCAGATAATCCGCCGACCGCAGCCGGACCGGCAGCGGTGCGGTATTGAGGGGCGGCACATCGCTCATGCCGCGAGAATAACACTGCTATAGGTTAAGCGCAGGTGCGAAATTGGCACCGTTTCGGCGCGTGTCGCTATGCCGTGAAGCGTTTGGTGAAGCCCTTGGGCGCGCGCTCGTCGGCCGCCTGCGTCTCGACATGCTCGACGCGCGAATGTTGGGAGCCCTGGCGACACGCCTCCGCCATCGCCACGACCGCGCTGTCTTCACCGACGACGAGCAATTCGACGCGACCGTCGCCGAGGTTGCGGACCCAACCGGTGACGCCCAATTCCTGCGCCTTGCGGACCGCCCAATCGCGATACCCCGTCCGCTGCACCTTTCCACTCACGAACACTCGCTGCATCGTCATCGTATTGTCTTGCTCCCGAACTCGGCGCCCGAGGGCGCGCCGAGCGCGCGCTATAGCCAGGTCGATCGGGCAACGCACGGGCATCGATCGCATCGCCCGCGATATTCGTCGCATCCGCGGAGCGCTCCGCGGACCTTGGTACCGGTCAGCTATTCGTGGGTGTTCGGTGCCGGGTAGGTGATCGCGATCACCTCATAGTCGCGCTCGCCCGCCGGCAGCAGCACGCGGCGAAGGTCGCCGACCGCCGCCCCGCGCAATGCGCGCGCGATCGGCGCGTGCCAGCCGATCTTGCCCGCCGCGGCGTCGGTCTCGTCGTCGCCGACAAGGGTGAGGACGCGCTCGCGGTCGTCCCCGAAATCGTTGGCGTCGCCGATCGTCACCGTCGCACCGAACCACACGCGGCTGCGATCGGGCTGCGCGGCGGGATCGATCACCTTGGCGGCCTTCATCCGCCGCGCAAGGAAGCCCAAGCGTCGGTCGATCTCGCGCAGCCGCTTGCGGCCGTAGATGTAATCGCCATTCTCCGAACGGTCGCCATTGCCCGCCGCCCAGGAGATGACGTCAACCAGTTTGGGCCGCTCCTCGCCAAGCAACTGGCGGTACTCGGCGCTGAGCACGGCGTAGCCCGCGGGGGTTATGTAATTGGGGCGGTCGGTCATCGCGCTATCTACCGATATGCGGCGCCAGCTGTCATCCCTGCGCGAGCCGAAACTGGACTCGGCGACGTCGGGCGAAGGGGCGAAGGACTAAGCGAAGAAAGGGGGGGGCGATGGTGCGCCACTCCTTCGGGGTGGCGCGCGGCATGACAATGGCGTGCAACACTCGCCACGGGCGCCTCCCCTCCCTGGAAGGGAGGGGTAGTGGTGGGTCGGCCCGTTGGGTGAGGGCGCGTGATCCGGAGAGCGACCCACCCCCAACCCCTCCCTTCCAGGGAGGGGAGGAAGCGCGCTCTTCTGCCTGGGGCGATTCGCGTACGGCAGCACTGCCGACATCTGGGGACCGCTTGGCGGCTACGCCTCAGCCAGGAATGCCCTTGCCGAGATACCAGCTGATCCGGTTCTTCCCCGAAGAGCGCGAGCGCGCCGGGTTCATCAGATCGTAGACCACTGCATTCTCAAGCACGCGCTGGACGTAGTTGCGCGTCTCGTAGATCGGGATCGCCTCGATCCAGTCGAGCATGTCGACGCCAGGGGTGCGCGGGTCGCCATTGGCGCGGAGCCATTTGTTCACATTGCCCGGGCCCGCATTGTACGCCGCGACCGCGAGCGGATAGCTGCCATAGAGCTCGTAGATGTGTCGGAAATAGGTCGAGCCGACCATGATGTTGTAGTCGGTGTCGGTGGTCAGCGCCGCGGCATTGTAGGCGAGGCCGAGCTTGGTCGACTGGTCGCGCGCGGTGCCGGGCATCAGCTGCATCAGCCCACGCGCGCCGGCATGGCTGATCGCGGCGCGATCGAACTGGCTTTCCTGGCGCGCGATTGCGTGGATCATCGTCCAGTCGTCCTGGCTCGCCACCGGGACGCGGACATTGGGGAAGCCGACGGTCGAATATTCGCTCAGGCCGTTCTGCAGCGCGCTGCGCCCGACCATCACGCCGAGATCGGGGCGGCCCAGCGTGCGCGAGAGCTCGGTCGCGAGGACATGATCGCTGTCGGTCTTGGCGTCGAGCGCGATCTGGCGGACGAACGCGGTCTGATCCTCCCAATTGCCGACCGTGCCGAGATATTGCGCCGCGCGCACCGTTTCGCGCGCGTAGAAAGCCGCGCGGGCCGCGGGATCGACCGGCCGCAGGATCGGGTCGCCGGGCGCGACCAGAGGCTGGCCGATCCGCTCGGCTGCGAGCTGGCCATAGAACAGATCGTGGAACGCAGCGGCGCGCGCGTAATACCCATTGGCTTCGTCGCGGCGCCCGGCGGCCTCGGCGGCGCGGCCGGCCCAATAGAAGCCTTTCGATTGCGTCGTCGGGGTCTTCGAGGCGGCGGCGTAGTTCACGAACAGCGGCACAGCGTCGCCGGGGCGGCCGAGCTGCTTTAGCGCGGTGCGCCCGGCGAGCCAGGCGAGGCTCGTATAATCGTCGCGCTCGCCGTACGGGCGCGTGCTGACGTCGGTGCCGGCCGGATAGGCGTCGCCAAGCTGGCGTGCGATATCGTAGGCGAGCGAGTTCTGCCCGTCATTCGCCGCCGCCCGCGCGTTGGTCAGCAGCACCTCGAACCATTGCTCGGCGCTGCCCGGCACGACCGCGAGCGCGGGACGCTGCGCGAGCGCGTTGCGCGCGCTGAACGATGCGCCGGTGTTGCGATACCAGGTCGCGCGGTCGGCGATCCAGCCGGGATCGCTCGCGCCGTACGCCTGGGTCGCGATCAGCCGGTCGCCGGCGTCGGGCGCGCTGGTGCGGAAGGCGAGCCGCGCGGCGAACACGCTCTGGCGGGCGGGGCTGGTCAGCATCAGCTGGCGCTGCGCCGAGGCGGTCGCCCCCTGCCACAGCAGCATGTCCATCCGCGTATCGTGGTCGGCGGGCGACAGCGCGCTCGCGAAATTGGTGAGGATCTTGCTCTCGTCGAGGCTCGACAGCGTTCCCGAAATCCAGGCGGTGCGCGCCGCGCTCGCCGCTTCGCTCTGCTGCCCCGTCGCGGCGAGCGCCTCGGCGAAGCGCGTCTTGCCGGCCCCCGTCAGCGCGGGGAAGCGGCGGAAGAAAGCGACCACGGTTGACGGCGACCAGCCGCCGCTGTCGAGCGCCTTCTCCGCCATCCGCCGCATCGCGGTCTCGGCGGGCCAGCCGGGGTGCGCGAGCAGAAATCTGGCATAGCTGTCGAAGCTGTAGCTCGACGATTGCTGGAGCGATTTCCACTCGGCGATCGACGCGGCGAGCGCGGTGTTGGCGGCGGTGGTGCCGGTCAGCACCTGCGTCGCGCGGCCCCAGCCGAGCTGATCCTGCGCATCGCCGGACGTGAAGGCGAGGGTCGAGACGCCCGCGAGGAAAACGCCGGATTTGATGAGCCATGCAATCATGTGGACAGACTATGCCTCCGGTCCGTATTTGTCCCGATCAATAAACCAGAAATGCGACGGAATTCCGTCTGCAGGAGCAATTCGTATGTTTTCGGGATCGATCCCGGCGTTGGTCACGCCGTTCGCCGCTGACGGCAGCTTCGACGAGCGCGCCTATCGCGAGTTCGTCGAGTGGCAGATCGCGGAAGGGTCGGCCGGTCTGGTGCCGTGCGGGACGACCGGCGAGGCGGCAACGCTGTCGGCCGAGGAGCATTTCGCGATCGTCGCGGTGTGCGTCGACCAGGCGCGCGGTCGCGTGCCGGTACTCGCGGGGGCGGGGTCGAACGACACGCGCGTCGCGATCCACAATATCCGCGCGGCCAAGGCGGCAGGCGCCGACGCGGCGCTGATGGTGCCGCCATACTATAACCGTCCCAACCAGGAGGGCATCTTCCGCCATTTCGAGGCGGTCGCGCAGTCGTGCGATCTGCCGATCGTGCTCTACAACGTGCCCGGCCGCACCGTGACCGACATCGCGGTCGAGACCGTCGCGCGGATCGCGCACGCCTTGCCAAGCGTGATCGGCATCAAGGACGCGACCGGCGTGATCCAGCGCGTCTCGGCGCAGCGCGCGGCGTGCCCCGAAGGGTTCGAGCAGCTGTCGGGAAATGACGACATGGCGCTGGCGTTCAATGCGACCGGCGGGATCGGCTGCATCTCGGTAACGGCGAACGTCGCGCCGCGGTTGTGTGCGCAGTTCCAGGCGGCGTGCGCGGCGGGGGATTATGCGGCGGCGCTTGCGTTGCACGATAAGCTGTTCGCGCTGCATGTGTCGCTGTTCACCGATGCCTCGCCCGGCCCGGTGAAGTACGCCGTCAACAAGGTCCGCCCGGACTTCCCCAAGGCGCTCCGCCTGCCGATGACCTGGCCGAGCGAAGCGAGCCAGCGCGCGGTCGATGCGGGGCTGGTGGAGGCGGGTTTGTTGTAAAGAGCTTGTACCTATAATCGTCACCCCGGCCTTGTGCCGGGGTCCACCGTGCGGCAAATATTGTCGCATGACGATCGAGCGGACACCCTGCGTCTATATTCTGGCATCCCGGTACAACGGGTCGGTTTATGTCGGCGTGACGTCGAATTTGATCGGCCGCGTGCTGCAGCATCGCAACGGTACCTTTGACGGCCACACGAAGAAGTTCCGGATCCTCCGCTTGGTCTATTTCGAGGTCGCGGACAGCATGGAAGCGGCGATCGTCCGCGAAAAGCAACTCAAGCGCTACCGTCGCGACTGGAAGCGCAACCTTATCGAAGGTGACAACCCTGCTTGGAATGATCTTGCAGTTGAGTTCGGTCTAGAGCCGCTACCGGCATGACATCTGGCCCGGTGGACCCCGGCACAAGGCCGGGGTGACGGTGGGGGGGGCTGGTTTCGCGCTTGGGCCCGAAAGCGAACCCTCAATCCTTGGCGAAGAACCGGTCGATCACGCCCTGCGCGAGCCGTGCCGGCCGCTTCGTCTCGACATTGAGGCAGCACCAGCTCGACTTGACCTCGGCGAGCACGTCCTCGCCGCGCTTGATCACCGTCTCGTAGAACGCCCGCGCGCCCTGCACCTTTTCGAGCAGCACGGTGGCGATCACCTCGTCGTCGAGGAAGGTCGGCTTGCGATAGGTGATCTCGTGCTTGAGCGCGACCCAGGCGTGCGTCGCCAGCGCCTCGCTCGGCGCGAAGCGCTGCCAGTGGCTGACCACCGCGTCCTGCACCCACTTGAGATAGGAGGCATTGTTGACGTGCCCCATGAAATCGATGTCGGCCGCATCGATGGCGATCGCAAAATTGTGACTTGCGAATTTTGGAGCGGCGAAATCGGACATGCTTTTACTCTACACTGGAACGGGCAACGGCGCGAGCGGACATTGCACCTTGATCCTAGATAGGAGGTCAACCCGCGCTTTACGCGCCCGGCGTCGCTAAATTTGCTGCATGGCTTTTGTTTCCGCGCGGCAACGCCTACATCGCGCGTCCCATGGCGCGTCCCAAACCTCCCCTGTTCGAAAAGACCAAGATCGTCGCCGAGAACCGGCGCGCGCGGTACGATTATTACATCGAGACGGTGTATGAAGCGGGCATCGCGCTGACCGGCACTGAGGTGAAGTCGCTGCGCAGCGGCACCGGCTCGATCGCCGAGAGCTATGCCGAGGTCAAGGACGGCGAGGTCTGGCTGATCAATTCGAACGTGCCCGAGTTCAGCCACGGCAACCGCTACAATCACGAGCCCAAGCGCGTGCGCAAACTGCTGCTGAAAGAGCGCGAGATCAACAAGATGCACGGCGCGGTCAACCGCGAGGGCATGACGCTCGTGCCGCTGATGGTCTATTTCAACTCGAAGGGCCGCGCCAAGATCGAGCTCGCGCTCGCCAAGGGCAAGAAGGATCACGACAAGCGCGACTCGATCAAGGAACGCGACTGGAAGCGCGAGCAGGGCCGGATCATGCGCGACCGTGGCTGAGCGCATGGCGCGCCCCGGTCGCGTCGCCCGTGCGGCGGGCTGGGCGCGCAGCCATGTCCCGACGCGCGAGAAGATCGAGGCGAATCGCTTTCTGCGGCCTGTCGCGCACCGCATCCTCGCGCCTTCGCTGTGGCGCTTCACGCGCCGTTCGGTCCCGCGCGGCGTCGCGCTCGGGCTGTTCACCGGGATCCTGTTTCCCTTCGCGCACATGCCGCTCGCCGCGGTGAGCGCGCTGCCGGTGCGCGCCAACGTCCCGGTCGCGGTCGGGACGACGCTGCTGCACAATCCGATCACCACCGTGCCGCTGTTCTGGAGCGCGTACGAGATCGGCCATTGGGTCTTGCGGCTCGACCGCGATGTTCCCGGTGCGCCGATCGCCAGCAACGTCCAGGCGAATGCGAGCTGGCTGCACTGGCTGGTGTCGCACGGCGGCCCCGCGACGATCGTCGGTCTGGTGATCCTGGCGATCGGCCTGTCGATCGCCGGCTATGGCGTGACGAGCCTCGTCTGGCGGCTGCGGATCGCGCGCAAATGGCGCGCGCGGGCCCACGGCGCCGGTTCGACAAGAACGATTTGACGGATTGTGTCCTAGCGGTACAAAACGCAACAATATCGTTCAGGAAGGATACATTTTACATGCGGTTCTCGCTCCTCACGCTCTCGCTGCTGGCGTCGGCCGCGGTCGGGGGCGTCACCTACGCCCAGAGCAGCAAGCCCCAGACGACCAAAGCCAAGCCCGCCGCCGCGCCGAGCGCCGCGACTGGCGCCGAGATCGGGAGCTTCGGGCTCGACCTCGCGGGGATGGATCGCGCGATCAAGCCGGGTGACGATTTCGGCAAATATGCCGGCGGCGCATGGGAAGCCAAGACGCAGATCCCCGACGACAAGGCGACCTACGGGATGTTCAACGTCCTCGCCGATCGTTCGCTCGAGCGGACGCGGATCATCCTCGACAAGGCGACGCAGACGCCGGGCAACAAGATCGGCGACTTCTACGCGAGCTTCATGGATGAAGCCGCGGTCAATGCGAAGGGCATCGCGCCGATCCAGCCGTGGATCTCCGAGATCAAGGCCGCCAAGGACAAGACTGCGCTCGTCACAGAAATGGCCAAGCTCCAGCAGCGCGGCGTCGGCGGCCTGTTCGGCGTCGGCGTCGGCCAGGACGACAAGGCTCCCGAGAATTACATCGTCCATGTCTATCAGGGCGGTCTCGGTCTGCCCGATCGCGATTATTATCTGAAGGACGATCCCAAGCTCGCCGACACGCGCACCAAGTACCAGGCGTATCAGGCGACGATGCTCGGCCTTGCCGGGCAGGACAATGCCGCGCAGCGTGCCGCCGCGGTGTTCGCCTTCGAGAAGACGCTCGCCGAGGCGCATTGGGACCGCGTCAAGTCGCGCAACGCCGATCTGACCTACAACAAATATCTCGCCGCCGATTTCGACGCCAAGGCAGCGGGCTTCCCCTGGGCGGCCTATCTCCAAGCAACCGGCACCGCCGGCCAGTCGGGCTATATCGTCGGGATGCCGAGCGCGGTCGCGGGCGAAGCCAAGGCCTTCGCCGATGCGCCGGTACAGGTGCTCCAGGATTACATGATCCTGCGTACGTTGCGCTCGTACGCCGGCTATCTGTCGAAGCCGATCAACGACGCCAATTTCGCCTTCTACGGCACCGTGCTGAGCGGCGCACCGCAGCAGCCGGTGCGCTGGAAGCGCGGCGTCGCGACGGTGTCTGGCGCGCTCGGCGAGGATGTCGGCCAGCAATATGTCGCGGCCTATTTCCCCCCCGAATCGAAGGCGTCGGCCGATCAGCTCGTCAAGAACATCATTTCGGCGATGGGCACGCGGATCGACAAGCTGACCTGGATGGCGCCCGAGACCAAGGTCAAGGCGCACGCCAAGCTCGCCGCCTTCACGCCCAAGATCGGCTATCCGACCAAGTGGCGCGACTATAGCGCGCTGCAGGTCAAGCGCGACGATCTCGTCGGCAACGTCGCCGCGGGCAACCAGTTCGAGTATCAGCGCGATCTGAAGAAGCTCGGCCAGCCGATCGACCGCACCGAATGGGGCATGACCCCGATGACGGTGAACGCCTATGCCAACCCGCCGATGAACGAGATCGTCTTTCCGGCGGCGATCCTGCAGCCGCCGTTCTTCGACGCGAAGGCCGATCCGGCGGTCAATTATGGCGGCATCGGCGTCGTCATCGGCCACGAGCTCAGCCATCACTTCGACGATCAGGGCCGCAAGTTCGATCCGACCGGCGCGCTCAAGGAATGGTGGACGCCGCAGGACGTCGCGCGCTTCACCGCGATGACCGATCAGTTGGTCAAGCAGTATGACGCGTACGAGCCGATCCCCGGCCAGCACATCAAGGGCGGCCTGACGCTCGGCGAGAACATGGCCGATCTCGCCGGTCTCGCGCTCGCCTACGACGCCTATCACCGCTCGCTCGGCGGCAAGCCCGCGCCGGTGATCGACGGGCTGACCGGCGACCAGCGCTTCTACCTCGGCTACGCGCAGGTCTGGCGGATCAAGTTCCGCGAGCCCGCGCTGCGCTCGCAGCTGCTGAGCGACCCGCATTCGCCGGGTCCGTTCCGTACCGCCGAGGTGCGCAACGTCGATGCCTGGTACGCCGCGTTCGGCGTCAAGCCGGGCGACAAGATGTACCTTGCCCCCGCCGAGCGCGTGAAGGTCTGGTAAGCCCCTCGGGTCCCCGCGTCCGGCGCGGGGACCCGACCGCTTTGATCCGCCGGCTTCGTCGCCGAGCCATAGGCGATCCGCGGCACTCCGCCGCTTAAGTCTTGACGCGCGCGGCGCAGCGCCCACAGCATGAGGCGATGGCCACGCTCCCCGCGCCCCCTTCCACGCCCGCTCCGCGCAGCCCCGCCGTAATCGCGATCGGCTGCGGGGTGGCCGCTGCGCTCGTGATCCTGCTGCTGCTCCATAACGTCGCGCTCGCCGCGACGTTTCTTGCCGCATCGCTCGTTCTCACCGGCGGCCTGGTCGCCGCGCGACGGTTCTTCCCGTCGAGCGCCGGCACCGCGCCAGAACCCGATTGGAGCGTCGCCCGCGCGCTCGCCGCGAGCAGCCCCGACGCGATCGCGGTGACCGACCGCGCCGGCCGTCTGGTCTGCGCCAACGATCGCTACGAAGCCGTGTTCGGCGGTTTCCCGACGCCGCCGGGCCTTCCGCTCGAACCGGGCGAAGTCGATCGGCTCGGCAGCGCCGGTCGCGCCGCGTGGCGCGATGGCCGGGCGGCGCTCGACCGGGTGATGCTCAAGGGCACCAAGCTTGCCGCCGAAGTGACTCGCGCCGGCGAGGACGAGAATCTGCTCGTCTGGCGGTTCTTCGCGCCGCAAGGGCTCGATCTTGCGCAGACGATGGAAAATCTGATCGCCGGCGGGACCGGCGACCGGCTCGGCAGCGCCGGCATCATGGCCGCACTGATCAACCCCGACGGCCGGATCCGCGCCGCCAACCGCGTGCTGCGCGCGCGTGCGATGGGGCAGGAGGAGGGCGCGATCATCGGCCGCGACTTCGCCCGCTTCCTGATCACCGACGCGCAAGGCATGGCGCGCTTCGAGCGCGAGGGGCTGACGCAGAACCCGCTGCGCGTGCTGCAGATCCCGTTCCTCGACGGCGACGATGCGCCGATGCTGGTCGCGCTGATCGATGAAGAGGAGGGGCACCCCGCGATCGGCGAAAGCGCGAGCGCGCATATCAAGAGCCTCGTCGCGCTGATGCCGTTCGGCGTCGCGCTGATCGGCGGCGATGGCCGTTTCCTGCAGATGAACGACGCCTTCGCCCGCGCCGCCGCAGTCGATCCGGCGAGCCCGCCAATCTATCCCGGCGACCTGCTGGTGCGCGAGGACAAGGGCGTGGTCGCCGACGCGATCCGCCGCTTCGCCGGGGGAGCGACGCATTCGACCGATCTTGCGGTGCGCCTCAAGGACCATCCCGACGAGCCCGTCGCGTTGTCGATCGCGGGCGCGCGCGGCCTGGGCGATTCGGCGGTGCTGCTCAGCCTCAAGGACAATAGCGAGGAGACGCGGCTCAAGCGCGAGGTCGCGCAGGCGACCAAGATGCAGGCGGTCGGCCAGCTCGCCGGCGGCGTCGCGCACGATTTCAACAACATCCTGACCGCCATCATCGGCCATTGCGACCTGATGCTGATGCGCCATTCGCCTGGCGACAGCGACTATGACGACATCCAGCAGATCCGCGCCAATTCGAACCGCGCGGCGAGCCTGACACGGCAATTGCTCGCTTTCTCGCGCCAACAGACGCTGCGTCCGCAGATTTTGCAATTGCCCGACGTGATCTCCGAAGTCTCGAACCTGCTCAAGCGGCTGCTCGGCGAGACGGTGACGCTCAACGTCAAGCACGGTCGCAACCTCAGCCCGGTCCGCGCCGACCCGGGGCAGCTCGAACAGGTCGTCGTCAATCTCGCGGTCAATGCGCGCGATGCGATGATGGCAAAGGATCCGCGTGGGGTCGGCACGCTGACGATCCAGACCTATGCGGTCACCGCGGCGCAGGTGCGCAAGCTCGGCTCCGACATCCTGCCGCCGGCCGACTATGTCGTGCTCGAGGTATCGGACACCGGCGGCGGCATCCCGCCCGACATTTTGCCCAAGATCTTCGAACCGTTCTTCACCACCAAGGAAGTCGGCAAGGGCACCGGGCTCGGCCTCTCGACCGTGTACGGCATCGTCAAGCAATCGGGCGGCTGGATCTTCGCCGATAGCGTCAAGGCGGGGCCGCAGGGCGGGGCAGGGGCGGTGTTCACGATCTACCTCCCCGTCCATACCGCCGGCGCGCTGGTCGATGCGGCGCCCGCCAAGGCGCTCCCGCGCGAGAAGCCCGCCGATCTGTGGGGGACGGGCACGATCCTGCTGGTCGAGGACGAGGACATGGTCCGCGCGGTCGCCGAGCGTGCGCTGGCGCGGCAGGGCTACACCGTGCTCACCGCCGAGCATGGCGAGGCCGCGCTCGAGCTGCTCGAATCGTGCGACAAGCCCGATCTGCTGATTTCCGACGTCATGATGCCGCTGATGGACGGGCCGACGATGGTCCGCCAGGTGCGTACGCGCTATCCCGATCTGCCGATCCTGTTCATGTCGGGCTATGCCGAGGAAACGCTCCGCAAGTCGATCGATCTCGACAATGTTGCCTTTCTTGCCAAGCCTTTCACCGTCCAGCAGCTTGCCGAAGCGACCCGCGAGGCGCTGCGCGCGAAATGACTTGGCGGATCGCGCCGGGTAGCGCTAAAGGCGCACGATGAGCGTGTACAGCATTCTGATCGTCGAGGACGAACCCCTGATCGCGATGATGATCGAGGATTTCCTCGACGTGCTGGGCAAAGCGGTCGCCGGCACCGCCGATACGGTCGATGCGGCGCTCGCGGTGATCGCTCAGGGCGGGGTGGACGCGGCGATCCTCGACGTCAACCTGCGGGGCGGCGAGAAGAGCTTTCCGATCGCCGACGCGTTGGCGGAGAAGGGTATCCCGTTCGTTTTCGCGACCGGCGGATCGCACGATACCGTCGCCGAGGCATATCGCGACCGTCCGACTCTCCCCAAGCCGTTCACGATGGACGGTGTGTCGAAGGCGCTCGACGCGCTCGGCTGATAGCCGCTTTTTTCGCGCATTTCTGAACCCGTTGCCGGCTGATTGGTTCTGACCAACCAAGCTTTTGCGACTGGAGTGCGACATGGCGACATTGAAGGATCCGCGGCAGGGGCCAAAGCCTCCGTTCGAAAAGCAGACGCAGGACTGGCCGGGGCTCGCCAGCAAGATGACTCCCAGGCCCGATCACGGCGAGGACAGCTATCGCGGCTCGGGCCGGCTCGAGGGCCGCAAGGCGCTGATCACCGGCGGCGATTCGGGCATGGGGCGTGCTGCCGCGATCGCCTATGCGCGCGAGGGCGCCGATATCGCGATCAACTATCTCCCCAACGAGGAGGAAGACGCGCGCGAAGTGATCGCGCTGATCGAGCAGGCCGGGCGCAAGGGCGTCGCGATCCCCGGCGATTTGCGCGACGAGGCGTTCTGCGAGACGCTGGTCGCGACCGCGGTCGAGCAACTCGGCGGGCTCGACATCCTGGTCAGCAACGCCGCGCGCCAGCAGACGCGCGCGTCGATCCTCGATCTCAGCAGCGAGGATTTCGACGCGACGATCAAGACCAACATCTATGCGCCGTTCTGGATCATCAAGGCCGCGCTGCCGCATCTCAAGCCGGGCTCGTCGATCATCGGGACGACCTCGGAACAGGCGACGATGCCGTCGAAGGACCTGTACGATTATGCGATGACCAAGGCGGCGACGACGAGCTACGTCCGCAGCCTCGCCGCGCAGCTCGCCGAGAAGGGCATCCGCGTCAACGGCGTCGCGCCGGGGCCGGTGTGGACCCCGTTGCAAGTCTCGGGCGGCGCGACGATGGAGAAGCTCGAACAGTTCGGCAGCCAGACCCCGCTCGGCCGTCCCGGCCAGCCGGGCGAGCTCGCCAACATCTATGTCGCGCTCGCCGAGAATGATGCGAGCTTCACCACCGGCCAGGTCTATGGCGCAATGGGTGGTGGCGGGCTTCCGTAACCTGCGTCGCTAACCTGTCCTGCGACCTTCGGAAAACGCCCGTCGTTCCGCACTTGTTCTCGCAGAACAAATGCGATACATCGTCGTCACGCATTGAACGCGACGGGCGTTCGGTCTAGCGACGGGAGCTACCAATGGCGGTATCTTTGAAGGTCATCGACAGCAAAATGGCAGCATCCACGGACAAGGCCGCCGAAAAGGCCAAGGACGAGCGTTCGAAGGCGCTCGAAGCCGCACTCGCGCAGATCGATCGCGCATTCGGCAAGGGCTCGGCGATGAAGCTCGGCTCGAAGCAGACGATGCAGGTCGAGGTGATCTCGACCGGCTCGCTCGGGCTCGACATCGCGCTCGGCGTTGGCGGCCTGCCGCGCGGCCGCGTGATCGAGATTTACGGCCCTGAATCGTCGGGCAAGACGACGCTGGCGCTCCACGTGATCGCCGAGGCGCAGAAAACCGGCGGCACCGCGGCGTTCGTTGATGCCGAGCACGCGCTCGATCCGGTCTACGCCAAGAAGCTCGGCGTCAATATCGACGAGCTGATCGTCTCGCAGCCCGACACCGGCGAGCAGGCGCTTGAGATCGTCGACACGCTGGTGCGTTCGAACGCGATCGACGTGCTGGTGGTCGATTCGGTCGCGGCGCTCGTGCCGCGCGCCGAAATCGAGGGCGAGATGGGCGACAGCCATGTCGGCCTGCAGGCCCGCCTGATGTCGCAGTCGCTGCGCAAGCTCACCGGTTCGATCAGCCGCTCGCGCTGCATGGTGATCTTCATCAACCAGCTGCGCATGAAGATCGGCGTGATGTACGGCAATCCCGAGACGACGACCGGCGGCAACGCGCTCAAATTCTACGCTTCGGTCCGGCTCGACATCCGCCGCACCGGGCAGATCAAGGATCGCGACGAGATCATCGGCAACACGACGCGCGTGAAGGTCGTGAAGAACAAGGTCGCGCCGCCGTTCAAGCAGGTCGAGTTCGACATCATGTACGGGCAAGGCGTGTCGAAGATCGGCGAGATCCTCGATCTCGGCGTCAAGGCCGGGCTGGTCGAGAAGTCGGGCGCGTGGTTCTCCTATGACAGCGTCCGCATCGGCCAGGGCCGCGAGAATTCGAAGACGTTCCTGAAAGAGCATCCCGAAATGTCCGACCGGCTCGAAGCCTCGATCCGCGCGCGCACCGACAAGGTCGCCGAGGAGATGATGGTCGGCGGCGAGCCCGACGACGGGGACGAACCCGAGATGTGAGTTCGCTCCGGGCCGGTTGGTCCGGAGCAGGGAGCGACGGCAGGGCTCGGCCGCGCTCTTTCTACAGGCGGCATCACCACGCCGTCGCAAAACCGGGAAGGCCCGCCAGCAATGGCGGGCCTTTCATATGACGGGCTGGCGAGTGACGGGCTCGCCAGTAACGGGCTCGCCAGTAATGGGCGGGTCAGTGGTGGCTCGTCGGTGACAAGCTCGTCAGTGGCGGTGTGGCGAGTGGTGAGGTCGTCCAACCTTGCCGTCACCCCGGCCTTGTGCCGGGGTCCACCGCTCTGCGCGAGCTGCCTCCGAGGTCGGGCTGCACCTATGACGGTCGCGTCCTGGCATCGTCGCGACGCGGCGAGCCCCTCACAATGCGACTCTAGTGCGTGCTACCGCGTTCCGCGCTACGATCCAGGCGATCGACCCACCGGAGCGCGCGCATGACCCTCATCGTCCACCATCTCAACAATTCGCGCTCGCAGCGCATCCTGTGGATGCTCGAGGAGCTTGGCCTCGCCTATGAGATCAAGCGCTACCAGCGCGACGCCAAGACGATGCTCGCCCCGCCCGAACTGAAGCGCGTCCACCCGCTCGGCAAGTCGCCGATCCTCGAGGATACCGCCGCCGGGCAGACATTGGTCGAGACCGGCGCGATCATCGACTATCTGGTCGAATATGCCGACGGCCGGCTCGGGCCACCGGCGCACCGCGACGACGTGCTGCGCTATCGCCAGTTCCTGCACTATGCCGAAGGGTCGGTGATGCCGCCCTTGCTGTTGCTGCTCGTGCTCAACCGGATCCCGGTGATCGGCGCATCCGCCGCGAAGCGCGTCCAGCCGATGATCGAGGTCCATCTCGACTATGTCGAATCCGAACTCGCAAAACGCCCGTGGTTCGCCGGCGAGCACCTGACCGGGGCCGACATCATGATGAGCTTCCCGCTCGAAGCCGCCAAGAGCCGCGCCGGGCTCGACGCGAGCCGCCCGGCGACGATCGCGTGGCTCGACAAGATCCATGCGCGGCCGGCGTATCAAGCTGCGCTCGAAAAGGGCGGGCCCTACGCTTACGCGTGATCGAGCGGGCTCGCCTCGTTATCCGTCACCCCGGGCTGGTCCCGGGGTCCACCGTGATCCCGCTCCTGTCGTCTTAGCACGCGCGGCCCGGTAGACCCCGGCACAAGGCCGGGGTGACGGGTGAGAGGTATGTCGGCGCCTAGACTAAGCGCGGTGCGGCGCGTGCGGCGGTTCGATCTCCGCCGCTTGCGGCTCGCCGAGCGCGCCCTCCCATTTCGCTACCACCGTCGTCGCCACCGCATTGCCGACGACGTTGGTCGCCGAGCGCCCCATGTCGAGGAACTGGTCGACCGGCAGGATCAGCAGCAGCCCCGCCTCGGGAATGCCGAACTGCCCCATCACCGCCGCGATGACGACGAGCGACGCGCGCGGCACGCCGGCGATCCCCTTCGAGGTGATCATCAGCACGAGCAGCATCACGATCTGCGTGCCGAGCGGCAGGTCGATCCCGTAGACCCGCGCGATGAACAGCGTCGCGAAGGTCATGTACATCATCGACCCGTCGAGATTGAACGAATAGCCGAGCGGCAACACGAAGCTCGAGATCCGGCGCGGTACGCCGAACCGGTCAAGCGCCTCGAGCGTGCGCGGATACGCGGCCTCGGACGAGGCGGTCGAGAAAGCGAGCAGGATCGGCTCACGGATATACCGTGCGAGGCCAAACGCGCGCGGCCCGACGAACACGAACGCCGCGCCGAACAGCAGCAGCCACAGCGTCGCCAGCCCGAGATAGAAGCCGCCGACGAACAGCCCGAGCGACCACAAGATGCCGAGCCCGTTGACCGCGATCGTCGCGGTGATCGCCGCGAACACCGCGAACGGCGCGACCCGCATCACGTAATCGGTGATCTGCAGCATCATCGCTGCGAGCGCCTCGGCGCCGCGCACAATCGGCTCGCCCTTCTCGCCGATCGCGGTCAGCGCGACGCCGGCGAACACCGAGAACAGGACGATCTGGATGATCTCGTTGGTCGCCATCGCCTCGACGATCGACGACGGCACGATATGCGTAATGAAATTGGAGAGGTTGAACGCCTTCTCGTCGAGCCCGACCGAGGCGGCGGGCGGCGGCAGCTTGAAGCCGAAGCCCGTGCCCGGCGCGACCAGGTCGATCACCGCCTCGATCCCGTGGAACAAC
Source organism: Bordetella parapertussis (assembly GCA_943367995.1). Classification (GTDB taxonomy): domain Bacteria; phylum Pseudomonadota; class Alphaproteobacteria; order Sphingomonadales; family Sphingomonadaceae; genus Sphingomonas. The sequence goes on from CALRKL020000001.1 coordinate 544,274, forward strand.
AGCAACCCGAGCGCGAGCGAGACGAGCGACGCGGTGACGAACCACGCCATCGTGCGGCCACCGACGCGACCGAGCGCGGTGATGTCGCCCATATGCGCGATCCCGACGACGAGCGTCGAGAACACCAGCGGGGCGATGATCATCTTGATCAGCCGCAGGAAGATCGTCGTGACGATCGAGAAGCCCGCGCCGATCTCCTTCAGCCGCGCGGTCGCCGCAGGCGTTCCGTCGGCGATCTGGTGGTTGATCGCCCAACCGACGATCAACCCGAGCACCAGCCCGATCAGGATATAGCTAGTCAGCCGTTTCGCCACGTGTCGCCCCAGTTTCGTCTGTGGCGTCATCAAGGGGAGATTGTCCGCGCGGTCAAGCGCACACCGTCAATCGGGGCCAGTGGGGGCCAGTGGGGACCGGCCGGGGCGTTGCGGGTCGAGCGCTCGGCTGGCAGAGCGGTGCTCGAATGGGAGAGTGCGAGCATGGCTGATCACAACCGAACCGCATTGGCGCCAGCCGGAGCGATCACGCGGCGCGCGCTCGTCGGCGCGGCGGTCGCGATCCCGGCTTTGTCGTCCGCGGTGGTCCGCGCCGCCGCGCCCGACCTTTCGGGTCTCCGCCCGCTGACCACCGCCACCACGCCAATCGGCCCGGCCGAGCGTCGCGCCCGCATCGAGCGCGCCCAGGCGCTGATGCGTGCCACCGGCATCGGCGCGGTGCTGATCGAATCGGGCTCGAGCCTGGTCTATTTCACCGGCGTCACCTGGCATCGCAGCGAACGCCTCACTGCGGCGATCCTGCCGGTCGAGGGCGAACCGTGCATCGTCACGCCGTTCTTCGAGGAGCCCTCGGTTCGCCAGACGCTCGGCGTCCCTGCGGAAGTCCGCGTGTGGCAGGAGGACGAGGATCCCGCCAAGCTCGTCGCCGGTTTCCTGCGTGACCGCAAGCTTGCCGGCCGCCCGATCGGGATCGAGGAGACGGTGCGCTATTTCGCGGTCGACGGGCTCGCGCATGCGCTGCCGGGCGCGAAGATCGTCAGCGCCAATCCGGTCGTGCGCGGCGTGCGGATGCGCAAGACCGCGGCCGAGATCGCGCTGATGCAGGCTGCCACCGACGTTACGATCGCCGCCTATCGCTGGACCTGGCCGCGCGTCGAAAAGGGCATGAAGCCCGCCGACGTAGCCGCGTTGATGAACGCGGCGACCATCCAGCTCGGCGGCGCCCCCGAATTCGCGATCGTCCTGATCGGCCCCGCCGCCGCCTTCCCGCACGGCAGCCGCGACCCGCAGATCGTCGCCGACGGGCAGATCGTCCTGATGGATTGCGGCTGCACCGTGCAGGGCTATCAATCCGACGTCTCGCGCACCTTCGTCTACGGCGCGGCGAGCAAGGCGCAGCGCACGGTGTGGGACCAGGTCCGCACCGGCCAGGCCAAGGCCTTCGTCGCCGCCCAGCTCGGCACGCCGGCGGGCGCGGTCGATGATGCGGTCCGCGCTTATTACACCTCACTCGGCTACGGCCCGCGCTACGCGCTCCCCGGCCTGTCGCACCGCACCGGCCACGGCATCGGGCTCGACGGGCACGAGCCGGTCAACCTGGTCCATGGCGAGACGACCCGGCTCGCCGAGGGAATGTGCTTCTCCGACGAACCAGGCCTCTATCTGCCGGGCAAGTTCGGCGTCAGGATCGAGGATTGCTTCCACATGACCGCGGCAGGCCCGAAATGGTTCAGCGTGCCGCCAACCACGCTCGACGCGCCGCTTGGGTAAAGCGGAGCTCGACTGTGGAACGCTAGATGCGAGCAGTTCCATCGCGCGCGTATTTGGCTATGTTGTGTGTAATGCCCCTCGATCTGACCGACACCGCATTCGAGAATGACCTCGACGCCCTGCTGCGTTTCCAGGACGTCCTACTTAAGGCGGCAGAGGGCGCGCGCGACGACGCACTGAATTACGAATTTCAGTTGCTGCGTAGACTGTTGCTGGAAGATCCGACTTACAAAGAGGCCGTACCACCTTTCGTCCGCCGTCATCGTGATTTGGCTAGCTTATGGCCTGCCTTCAAAAGCTTTGACTCCCAGTGGGCACCAAGGCGCGTCGAGGTACGGAAACAATTCGAACCTGCGTTAGAGATCGCGGAGCGAGCCGAATTGTTCGTGGCCAACGATCCGGTGCCGCCGGGCTATGACTCCACGGCGTGGACTGGCGCATCGAAACCGGCTGAACGGATCAGGGCCGTCAAAACTCTTATACCGGTCACGTTGCTTGCGATCGAACAACTGCTCGCTTCGCTGGAAGCGCCAAATCACAATGGCGCACCCCCGCTCGACGGAACAAAAGAGGCGATTGAACAACTTCGTGCACTGCATGCCGCGCTAGGCGCGCTGGTCGCCGCTGCAGATGACGGCAAGCTATTTGACAACGTCAATGAAGGGCTCGCTACGGAGGCGGCACGCTACGCCAAGCGTGCGGCGAAGGCGCTGCGTGATGATCCAATTCCATACGCCTTCTCCGCAATGATCCTCGCCGTGATGTCTGCGTGTGGCATCGGCGGCAGCATTAGTGGTTGGCTCGCTGGGGTAGCGATCAACATGAAACGGAAATGAGGAACGGAAACAGCGGAGGTTCGAATGATTGCAAGCGTGTTGGAAGATGTAAGTGATTTCGCCGCCGGACACCGGAAATCGCCACCGTCGGATCATCACGGTCGCAATCGCACGCCAAGCCGCCCCCCGCTTGAGCTAAGCCGCGCGCTCGCCTAAGCCCACGCGCATGACCAAGCCTTCGATCTCGACGCCCGTCTCGACCAACGACATCCGTCGCAGCTTCCTCGACTATTTCGCGGACAACGGCCACGCCAAGGTCGCCTCCGCGCCGCTCGTGCCGCAGAACGATCCGACGCTGATGTTCGTCAATGCCGGGATGGTGCCGTTCAAGAACGTCTTCACCGGGCTCGAATCGCGGCCGTACGTCACCGCCACCTCGTCGCAGAAATGCGTCCGCGCCGGCGGCAAGCATAACGACCTCGACAATGTCGGTTACACCGCGCGCCACCACACTTTCTTCGAGATGCTCGGCAATTTCTCGTTCGGCGATTATTTCAAGGAGCGTGCGATCACGCTCGCCTGGAATCTGCTGACGAAGGAATGGGGGATCGACCCCAACCGGCTGACCGTCACCGTCTATCACACCGACGACGAGGCGTTCGACCTGTGGCGCAAGATCGCAGGGCTCCCCGAAAAGCGCATCATCCGCATCGCCACCAACGACAATTTCTGGTCGATGGGCGACACCGGGCCGTGTGGGCCGTGCTCGGAGATCTTCTTCGATCATGGCGATCACATCCCCGGCGGCCCTCCCGGCAGCCCCGACGAGGATGGCGATCGCTTCGTCGAGATCTGGAACCTTGTCTTCATGCAGTTCGAGCAATCGGCCAACGGCGCGCGCACCGCGCTGCCCAAGCCGTCGATCGACACCGGCATGGGGCTCGAGCGCGTCGCCGCGGTGCTGCAGGGCGTCCACGACAATTACGACACCGACACGTTCAAGGCGCTGATCGCCGCCTCGGTCGCGCAGTCGGGCGCGGCGTTGACCCCGGCGACGCAGGCGAGCCACCGCGTGATCGCCGATCATCTCCGCTCGTCGGGCTTCCTCGTCGCCGATGGCGTGCTGCCCTCGAACGAGGGGCGCGGCTATGTGCTGCGCCGGATCATGCGCCGCGCGATGCGCCATGCGCATCTGCTCGGCGCGAAGGAGCCGTTGATGCACCGGCTCGTCCCCGCGCTGGTCGCCGAAATGGGTGCGGCGTACCCCGAGCTCGTCCGCGCGCAGGCGTCGATCGAATCGACGCTGCTGCAGGAGGAAACGCAGTTCCGCCGCACGCTCGTCAACGGGCTGCGCCTGCTCGACGAGGCGACCGCCAGCATGGCGCCGGGCGCGACGCTTCCGGGTGAGACCGCGTTCAAGCTCTACGACACGTTCGGCTTCCCCTACGATCTGACCGAGGACGCGCTGCGGGCGCAGGGCTTCGGCATCGACCGCGCCGGCTTCGACACTGCGATGGCCGAGCAGAAGCGCGCCGCGCGCGCCGCTTGGAAGGGCTCGGGCCAGCGCGCCTCCGACGACGTATGGTTCGACATCGCCGAGGCGACCGGCAGCACCGAGTTCATCGGCTACACCGCCGAGGAAGGCGAGGGACAGGTCGTCGCGATCGTCAAGGACGGCGCGCGCGTCGAGCGCGCCGGTGCGGGCGAAAGCGTCGAGATCCTGTTCAACCAGACGCCCTTCTATGCCGAGAGCGGCGGGCAGGTCGGCGACACCGGCACGCTCACCGCGCCGGGCGTGCTCGGCCAGGTCGAGGACACGCGGAAATATCTCGGCCGCCTGTTCGCGCACGCCACCACGATCGCCGAGGGCGAGATCGCGATTGGCGACGCGCTCCATTTGACGATCGACCGCACGCGCCGCGACCGTATCCGCGCCAATCACAGCGCGACGCATCTGCTCCACGAGGCGCTGCGCCAGCGGCTCGGCCTCCACGTCGCGCAGAAGGGCAGCCTCGTCGCGCCCGAACGCCTGCGCTTCGATTTCTCGCAGCCGAGCGCGATCGACCCCCAAGCGCTCGCGCAGGTCGAGGCCGATGTGAACCACCATATCCGCGCCAACAGCGCCGTCGCGACCCGGCTGATGACGCCCGACGAAGCGATCGAGGAAGGCGCGATGGCGCTGTTCGGCGAGAAATACGGCGATGAAGTCCGCGTCGTGTCGATGGGGACCGAAGGCGACAAGACCTATTCGCTCGAATTGTGCGGCGGCACGCACGTCCGCGCGCTCGGCGATATCGGGCTGTTCGCGGTGATCGGCGAGGGCGCGGTGTCCTCGGGCATTCGCCGCGTCGAGGCGCTCACCGGCGAGGCGGCGCGCGCCTATTTCACCGGCCGCGACGAGAAACTTCGCGAGGCGGCGACTGCGCTGAAATCCTCGCCCGACGAAGTTCCCGCGCGCGTCGCCGCCTTGGTCGAGGACCGGCGCCGCTTGGAACGCGAGCTCGCCGAAGCCAAGAAGGCGCTCGCGCTGGGCGGCGGCGCGGGGGCGGCCCCGGCTGGCCCCGAGACGATCGGCGATGTCGCGTTCCTCGGCCAAGTGGTTGACGGGCTCGACCCCAAGGGCCTGCGCGGCACGGTCGACGAGATGAAGCAACGCCTCGGCTCGGGCGTGGCGATGATCGTCGCGGTCAACGACGGCCGCGCCTCGGTCGCGGTCGGCGTCACCGCCGATCTCGTCGCGACGCGCAGCGCGGTCGATCTGCTCAAGATCGCGGTCGCTACGCTCGGCGGACAGGGCGGGGGCGGACGGCCCGACATGGCGCAAGGCGGCGGGCCCGACGGCGCGAAGGGCGCCGCGGCGATCGACGCAGTCAAGGCGGCGCTGGTGACGGCCTGACGCCGCCGCCTGCGCCGCGCGTCAGTCGAGCGCGGTCTGCACGCTTGCCAGCAGGGCCGCGGGGATCTGGTCGGGCAGCGCATCGACCGTCTCGGTCCCGCTCGGCCCGGTCCGCGTCAGCCGATAATAGAGATTGGCGTTGACCGGCGCCCGGGTGGCGAACAGCCGCTCGAGCGCCGCCTGATCCGCCGCCGACAGAGCCGACCAAGGCAGCGTTCCGCGTTGGTGGACATGGCTCCCAGGCCCACCCGCGCCGACGAATCCGCCAAACGCCTCGATCGTGATCTCGTGCATAGCGACAGCCTTGGCTGGCAGGACCGCCGACGCGCCCGGATCACAGGCCGACAGCAGTCCAAGCGTTGTTGACAGCAGTATGGATCGCAGGGTCATTGGGGAACAAGCTCGTCGAGAAGGCCCGGGTGCGCGCGGCGAATTGCGCCATCGTCATGTTGGGCATCGGCGGCGCGGTGGTCAGCGCCTTGTACCATACCTTGCCTGCTTTCTCCCAGGAATGGCCGCCGATCGCCTTGGCCGCCTTGTAGAAAGCGAGATTGGGCGGTCCGCTCGAATAATGCGGATCGAGATTGCCGATGCCGGGATAATAATGATCCGGCTGCGGCGCCATCGCATGCGTGCTTTTGGGCGTGGCCATATCGCGCAGGCAGGTGAAGCCCTTCTGATGCGCGAGCGGGCCCATGATGTCGGCGCCGATCAGCCAGTCGGCATGGGTGACGTCCTGCTGCTTTTCCCACTGCCGGAACATCGAGCCGAACACGTCGGACATGCTTTCATTAAGCCCGCCCGCTTCGCCCGAATACGCGAGGCCGAGGCTGTATTGGGTGACGCCGTGGGTGAGCTCGTGCCCGATCACGTCGTCGCCGAGCGTGAAGTCGAGGAAGATCTGGCCGTCGCCATCGCCGTAGGTCATCTGCGCGCCGTTCCAGAAGGCGTTATTATATTTCACGCCGTAATGGACCGAGGAGACCAACGTCATGTGATTGCCGTCGATCGAATCGCGCTTGAAGATGTCCCAATAGAATTTGGCGACATTCTCGGATTCGACATAGGCGCGCTTGATTGAGCCGTCGGGCGACGAGTCCGGATTGGCCACCTGCACCCCCGGCAGCGTCGTCGTATGATGACAATCGAAGACGTGCGCGGCGGGAAGCAGGTGCGGGAGCGGGAACGGGATCGGGCTTTTCGGGAGCGGAAGCTGGATCGCGGTCAATGACAGGGCGGCGTTCTGCTGGCGCAGCGCGCGGATCTGCCCGCTGAGCGCCGCGGTGTGATGCAGCGCGGTGCGCGATTCGTCGGAAAGTTCGGGATCGGATGCGAACCGGAGCAAGACGTCGTCCGGAATGATGCAGCAGCCACAAGCCATGTTTACCCCCTCCTGAGCGGTGATGATGCGATGACGCGATCACAGGCGCGGGGTGGCGGGCTGGCGGAAGGCCCCGAAAGAACCGCACAGGCGCTACACTATGCGCCTTCGGCTTTGTTCGATGGGAAGGTCTCGGCAGTGCGACCGTCGGCGCCGCTCTTGGTCGCATTTGGGTCCGGGTCCGTCAAAGTCGGTTGCGGCAGTTCCGGATCGACCCCGCTGGCAGATCGCCGCATTATCCCAGCAATTGTTTGCAATGCGTCGTAAGAACGCGGCCTAGGCGCCTGTAATCAGTAAGAACTACTTCGCACTCGGAGTAGCCACTTCGCAGGATACGACGCTGCATTTCGGATCAAATCGCATGTCTCGTCTTAGACGCTGCTGCCTTCGGTCCGGATGACGCCGCGGACGCGCTTGAGCCGCGGCAAGACTTCCATCTCAGCGGCGGCCTTGATCTCGCGGCGCAGTTCGTCGCGCTTCTCGTGGATCGAGGCGATCACCGGCCCGACCGCGACGCCGAGATCGGTCAGCACCGCCTCGGCGAGTTGCAGCGAGCTTTCGAGCGTCTCGGGCACCGCATCGCTCGCGCCCGCCTTGTAGAGCAACGCGGCATGCGCCGTGTCGCGGGCGCGCACGATGATCGGCAGGTCGGGCACCCAGCCGCGCACGCGCCGCGTCATCGAAATGCTCAGCACGGGGTCGTTCATCGTCAGGATCAGCGCCTTGGCGCGTCCGAGGTTGAGCCGGTCGACCAGCTCGGGGCGCACCACGTCGCCGAAGATCACCGGATAGCCTTCCGCCCGAGCAGCCGTCACCGCGTCGATATCGGCCTCGACCGCGACATAGGGCTGGCCGTGGACCGCGAGCATGTCGCATACCATCCGCCCGACGCGGCCGAAGCCGATCACCACGGTGCCCGGTCCCTCGGGCGAGATCTCGGCCTCGGGCAGCGTATCGGCGCGCTGCTCTATCCGCTTCGCCGCGCGTTTCCCTAGCATCGCCAGCAGCGGCGTGATCGTCAGGCCGATCGCGGTGACGGTCTGCCAGAAGCTGGCGAGCCCCGGCGCGAGCAATTGCGCCTGGCCCGCCGCGCCGAGCACGATCAGCGTCGTCTCGGACGGGCTGCCCATCAGCACGCCGGTCTCAGCGGCGACCCCGCCGCGAAGTCCCGAAAGCCGTAGCAGGCCGAAGGTCACGACCGCCTTGATCGCGACAACCGCGGCAATGCCGAGCAGATAGCTGCCCCAATCGGCGAGGATCGCACCGATATCGACGCTCATCCCGACGGTGATCAGGAAGACGCCGAGCGCAAGCCCCTTGAAGGGCGCGGTCATCACTTCGACTTCGCTGTGGTAATCGGTCTCGGCGATCAGCAGCCCGGCGATCAGCGCACCGACGATCGGCGACAGGCCCGCCGCGGTCGTCGCCAGGCTCGCCGCGATCACCACGATCAGCGAGGCGGCGAGGAACAGTTCGGGGCTCTTGGTCCGCGCCGCCTGCGCGAACAGCCGCGGGAGCAGGAAGCGCCCGCCAATGAACAGGATCGCGACGGTCAGCACCGCGAGCCCGCCGACCTTGGCGAACCCCGCCCAGCCGCCGGCCGCCGCCATCGGCCCGAGCGCGCCGAGCACGAAGATGATCGGCACGAGCGCGAGATCCTCGAACAGCAGCATCGCGAACGCGGTCCGCCCGACCGGGCTCGCCGTGCCCGCGATCGGCAACACCAATGCGGTCGATGATAAAGCGAGCGCGATGCCGAGCGCCATCGACCCGGTCCATGCCAACCCCGTCAGCAGGTGGAGCCCCGTGCCGAGGATGAGCCCCGAAGCGATCAGCTGCGCCGCCCCGGTGCCGAACACCAATTGCCGCATCGACCAGAGCCGCTTGAACGACAGTTCGAGCCCGATCGAGAAAAGCAGGAGCACGATGCCGAATTCGGCGAACGGTTCGATCGCGTGCGGATCGGAGATCGTGATGTGATAGAGCCAGGGATAGCTCTTGACGAGCGCGCCGAGCCCGAACGGCCCGACGAGCAGGCCGACCAGGATGAAACCGATGACGGGGCTGATTTTCGCGCGGGCAAAGGCCGGAATGACCAATCCCGCCGCGCCGAGAATGACGAGCGCGTCGCTGAAACCGGACGTGAGAAGGGGAGATGCCATGCTATTCTTAAATCAGCTTATGGCTAGATCCGCTACCATTAGACACGCGAGCAGGGACGGAGTCGGATGCAAGTCTGGAATATCGATGGGACTGTGCTCCACCGCATCGCTCCCGAGACGCTGAAGAGCGAGCGTCAGCTGCAGGACTGGCTCGAGAACGACATCGGTCTGCTGGATACCCGCCTGTTGGTTATCGGACGCGAGGTGCCGACGGGTCACGGTGGGCGGATCGATGTCCTCGCGATCGACGAGGACGGCGATTTATCGATGATCGAACTCAAGCGAGATCGCACCCCCCGCGACGTGATCGCTCAAGCACTCGATTATGCGAGCTGGGTCGCAGGCTTGGACGCGCCATCGATTTATGCGATCGCCGACTCGTATTGGCGTGCGCGCGGAACGTCATTTTCCGAAGAATTCGTCCGACGCTTCAATATCGCTGTGCCCGAGCGGCTGAACGCGACCCATCAGATCGTCATAGTCGCGAGCAGCCTCGATGCCGCGTCGAAGCGGATCGTCGAATATCTTTCGGAACGACACGGCGTCGGGATCAATACGGCCTTTTTCTCGGTGTTCCGAGATGGCGATCGGCGCCTGCTCGCCGCCGATTGGCTGATGGATCAAGCCGAAGTCGTCGAGCGCACCGAGCGCCGCGTTCGTGCGCCCTGGAGCGGCGACTATTACGTCAATGTCGGTGAGGGGCTGCATCGCCGTTGGGTAGATATGCGGCGCTATGGATTCGTCTCGGCGGGGCACGGCAAGACATTCGCCGACGACATGCGTAGGCTTTCGCCGGGAGACCCCGTTTGGGCCTATCAAAAGGGAAAGGGGTATGTCGGGTACGGGACGGTCACGGCGGCCGCGGTGATGGCGAAGGACGTCGTGATCGATAACCAGGCGCTGCTGGCCATGCCGCTGGACGCGCCGCAGATGGGGGAGCATCGCGACGATCCAGATTTGTCCGAATATGTCGCGCTGGTCGATTGGCGCACGACATTTGCGCTGGACGATGCGAAGACCTTCAAGGGTATCTTTGCAAATCAGCATGCCGCGTGCCGCCTCAGCGACACGCGCACCCTGGATTTCCTGCGTGAAACATTCGGGGCCTCCTAAGAGGCCCCGAATACGCCTCAGCCGGTGATCTCGCCCATCTTGGCTTCGAGGTTGACGCGGACCTGCTCGAAGAACTGCTCGGTCGTCATCCACGGCTGCTCGGGGCCGATCAGCAGCGCGAGATCCTTGGTCATGTGACCATCCTCGACCGTCTTGATGCAGACGCGTTCGAGCGTCTCGGCGAACTTGGTAACCTCGGGCGTGCCGTCGAACTTGCCGCGATACTTGAGGCCGCCGGTCCAGGCGAAGATCGACGCGATCGGGTTGGTCGAGGTCGCCTTGCCCTGCTCGTGCTGGCGGAAGTGGCGCGTGACGGTGCCGTGTGCCGCTTCCGCCTCGACCGTCTTGCCGTCGGGTGTCAGCAGCACCGAGGTCATCAGGCCGAGCGAGCCGAAGCCCTGCGCAACCTGGTCCGACTGGACGTCGCCGTCATAGTTCTTGCACGCCCAGACGAATTCGCCGTGCCACTTCAGCGCCGACGCGACCATGTCATCGATCAGGCGGTGCTCGTAAACGATGCCCGCTTCCTTGAACTTGTCCTTGAACTCGGCCTCGAACACCTCGGCGAAGAGGTCCTTGAAGCGGCCGTCATAGGCCTTGAGGATCGTGTTCTTGGTCGACAGGTACACCGGCCATTTGAGGTTGAGGCCATAGTGCATCGAGGCGCGCGCGAAATCGCGGATCGAATCGTCGAGGTTGTACATCGCCATCGCGACGCCGGGGCTCGGGAACTGGAAGACTTCCTGGTCGATGACCTTGCCGTCGTCGCCCTCGAACACCATCCGCAGCTTGCCCGGGCCGGGGACGAGGAAATCGGTCGCGCGATACTGATCGCCGAAGGCATGGCGCCCGACGACGATCGGGTGCGTCCAGCCCGGGATCAGGCGGGGGACGTTCTTGATCACGATCGGCTCGCGGAAGATCGTGCCGCCGAGGATGTTGCGGATTGTGCCGTTGGGCGATTTCCACATCTTCTTGAGGCCGAATTCCTCGACGCGCTGCTCGTCGGGAGTGATCGTCGCGCACTTCACGCCGACGCCGTACTTTTGGATCGCCTTGGCGCTGTCGACGGTGATCTTGTCGTCGGTATTGTCGCGGCTCATCATGCCGAGGTCGTAATATTCGAGATCGATGTCGAGATAGGGGAGGATCAGGCGTTCGCGGATCCACTGCCAGATGATCCGAGTCATCTCGTCGCCGTCGATTTCCACGACGGGCGTTTTTACCTTGATCTTCGCCATTTCCGCTCTTTCCTGAAAGGGAGGTTTGGGGGAGCGTCTAGGAGCAAGGCGCACGGGGATCAACCCGCGCCGCGCGGGGAAACGCCCGCTTTGGGTTGGCGATTGTCGCGGGGGAGGGGGTCGGCTACAGTTTTCCGCATGATACCCTATGACAAGCCCAATCCGCCCGCCGAAGCCGTCAAATGGCGGGTGCCCGATCTGCACCCCGAAGGCCGCAAATATGTCGCGATCGCCGCGGCGATCGTGCTGCTGGCGTGGATCTTCGTGCCGATCCTGACCTGGCCGCTGATCGGGGTGACGCTGTGGGTCGCCTTGTTCTTCCGCGATCCGGTACGCGTGACGCCGGTCGGCGACGGGCTGATCATCTCGCCGGCGGATGGCCTCGTCTCGATGATCCAGCGCGTTCCCGTCCCGCGCGAGCTTGCCGGGCCGAACGGGCTGGGCGATGCGCCGCTTATCCGTGTGTCGGTGTTCATGTCGGTGTTCGACGTCCACATCAACCGCACGCCGATCGCGGGAACGGTCAAGCAGGTCGTCTATATCTCGGGCAAGTTCGTGAACGCCGAGCTCGACAAGGCGAGCGAGGACAATGAGCGCCAGCATCTCGTCGTCGAAGGTCGCGACGGGCGGCGGATCGGCTTCACGCAGATCGCCGGCCTGCTCGCGCGGCGAATCGTGCCGTTCGTCAAGCCCGGCGACATGGTCGCGGCGGGGCAGCGGATCGGGCTGATCCGCTTCGGCAGCCGGCTCGACGTGTTCCTGCCCGACGATTGCGCGTGCCAGGTCGTGCTGGGGCAGCGCAGCGTTGCGGGCGAGACGGTCCTCGGCCGCGTCGGCGGCACGGTCGCGAGCGGGATCGCGCAGTGATCCTGAAAGTGTTGTTGTTACCGACCCTGCATCCGATCACCATGCGCAATAAGGTGATCGCAGGACGCGGCACGGCGGTTCGAGCCGCTCCCCCGCTGGGCACCTGGCGTCGACCCGCTCAGCCCGCACGGAAGATTGGACGTCGCGCTGGTCTCGATGCCGCGCGCGTGCTGCGCGGGAGTGTCGCACGATGAGAGCGCCGCTTCGCCGCACCGCCGCGCGCGGCCTGCCGCTCCGGGCGGTCGCGCCCAATGCCGTCACCGCGCTTGCGCTGTGCTCGGGGCTGACCGGCATCCGGTTCGCCATCTCCGGCCAATGGGAAACCGCGGTCCTGATGGTGATGATCGCGAGCGTGCTCGACGGGATCGACGGGCGCATCGCCCGGATGGTGCGCGGCGAAAGCCGGTTCGGCGCCGAACTCGATTCGCTCTCTGATGCGATTTCGTTCGGCGTTTCGCCGGCGCTGATCCTCTATCTCTGGTCGCTCAAGGAAGTGCCACGCTTCGGCTGGCTCGTCGCCTTGGTGTTCGCGGTGTTCTGTGCGCTGCGCTTGGCGCGCTTCAATGCCGGGATCGACGTCGCCGAGCAGCCGCACAAATCGGCCGGCTTCCTGACCGGCGCACCCGCGCCGGTCGGTGCCGGGCTGGCGATGCTGCCGCTCTATCTGTGGTTCTGGACCGGGCTCGACATCTGGCGCTCGCCGTTCATCGTCGGGCCGTGGGTCGCGCTAATGGCGCTGCTGATGGTGTCGAGCGTCGCGACCTTCAGCTGGTCGTCGCTCAAGCTGCGCACCAATATCCGCTTCGAGGCGATCGCGGTGGTGGTGATGCTCGGCGCGGCGTTGATTTCCGCGCCATGGCACACGCTGACCTTCCTGTGCGCGGCGTATCTGGCGACGGTGCCGTTCAGCATCGCCGCCTATGCGCGGATCAAGCGGCAGCGCGCAGCTTCGGCCGGGCCACAGCCGACACCGTCCGTACCCGCGCCCGAAGACGCGGCTCGCTGACGATCCAGGCCGGCGCGCGCGCCGCCATCGGGTCGACGCCGTCGCGCAGCAAGGCGATGATCCGCGGCAACGCTGGCGCAAGCGTGAACCAGAACACCGAAACACTCGCCGCAAACGCGCTCGCGAAAACCAGGAAACCGACAACAGCCATCGTTCAACTCCGTCCATCACGGTGTGACGTCACAAACCAGCAACATCTTTCGAGCAAGTCGGTTCCCCGTTCCGCTCGTGAACATGATATGTTCCATTTACGTTCCGCTTGTCAAGCGGGCGTCGCGCTTGATTTGTATGATGGGTTCGGCTAACGGGGCCGCCTTCACACCGCATGGGAAGCACATATTGCCGGTGTCCGTCCGGGGTTTTACCCAGGATCAACGGATTACTCGCTTCCCAGAGGCACAACCGGAAAGGACCTACCTTATGGCGGCACCAGTCGTCTCCATGCAGCAATTGCTCGAAACGGGCGCGCACTTCGGCCACCAGACGCATCGCTGGAACCCGAAGATGAAGCCTTACATCTTCGGCGACCGCAACGGCGTCCACATCCTCGATCTGTCGCAGACCGTTCCGCTCTTCGCGCGCGCGCTCGAGTTCGTCTCGGCGTCGACCGCCGCTGGCGGCAAGGTCCTGTTCGTCGGCACCAAGCGCCAGGCGCAGGAGCCCGTCGCTGACGCCGCGCGCCGTTCGGGCCAGCACTTCGTCAACCATCGCTGGCTGGGCGGCATGCTCACCAACTGGAAGACCATCTCGGGTTCGATCAAGCGCCTCAAGACGCTCGAAGAGCAGCTCTCGGGCGACACCGTCGGCCTCACCAAGAAGGAAGTCCTCCAGCTGACGCGCGAACGCGACAAGCTCGAGCTTTCGCTCGGCGGCATCCGCGACATGGGCGGCATCCCCGACGTGATGTTCGTGATCGACGCGAACAAGGAAGAGCTGGCGATCAAGGAAGCCAACACGCTCGGCATCCCCGTCGTCGCGATTCTCGATTCGAACGTCTCGCCCGACGGCATCGCCTTCCCGGTTCCGGCGAACGACGACGCCAGCCGTGCGATCCGCCTGTATTGCGAAGCGATCGCGATCGCCGCGACGCGCGGTGGCAACGAGCAGCTGTCGCGCCGTCAGGACATCGGTTCGATGGAAGCGCCGCCCGCCGAGGAAGCGCTGAGCGTGACACCGGAGGCAGCTCCCGCCGCCGAAATCACGCCGGCGTCGGACGCTGCGCTGCAGGCCGAAATGGTTGCGGAAGCCGAGCGCCAGATCGACGCGTAAGCGTCATTGAACTGACCTATGGGCGGGGTAGGGCAGCAGCCCCGCTCCGCCTATACTCGTATCTACAGACAAGAGGATTTTCACATGGCCGAGATCACTGCAGCAGCGGTTAAGGACCTGCGCGAAAAGAGCGGCGCGGGCATGATGGACTGCAAGAAGGCGCTGACCGAAGCGGCTGGCGACATGACCGCGGCGATGGATTGGCTGCGCGCGAAGGGCCTCGCGGCCGCCGCCAAGAAGTCGAGCCGCACCGCGGCGGAAGGCCTGATCGGCGTCGAGGTCAACGGCACCAAGGGTGCGGCTGTCGAAGTAAATTCGGAGACCGATTTCGTCGCGAAGAACGACCAGTTCCAGACCTTCGTGCGTGACGTCACCGCGGTCGCGCTGGCGCTCGGCGACGATATCGAGACGATCAAGCAGGCCTCGATCGGCGAAAAGACCGTCGAAGAGACGCTGACCAGCAACATCGCCACGATCGGCGAGAACCAGAACCTGCGTCGCGCCAAGCGCCTCGAAGTGACCGCGGGCGCAGTCGTGCCGTACATCCACAACGCGGCGGCGCCCGGCCTCGGCAAGATCGGCGTGCTCGTCGCGCTCGAGAGCGAAGCGGGTGAAGACGTGCTCCTCCCGCTCGGCAAGCAGATCGCGATGCACATTGCAGCCGCCTTCCCGCTCGCGCTCAACGAGGACGGCCTCGACCCCGAGATCGTCGCGCGCGAGCGTGCGATCGCGACCGAAAAGGCGTCGGAGAGCGGCAAGCCCGCCGACATCGTCGCCAAGATGGTCGACGGTGCGATCGCGAAATATTGCAAGGAAAACGCGCTCGTCAGCCAGCTGCTGGTGATGGACGGCAAGACCAAGATCTCGGACGTCGTCGCCAACGCCGCCAAGGCCGCCGGCACGCCGATCGCGCTCAAGGACTATGTCCGCTTCCAGCTCGGCGAAGGCATCGAGAAGGAGTCGAGCGACTTCGCGGCAGAGGTCGCCGCCGCGTCGGGCGTTCCGCAGCAGCCGGCCGCCTAAGCGATTCGCTTGCGCCTGCGGGTGACGCGATAAAGGGCAGGGGCCGCGCCTGATGGCGCGGCCCTTGTCGTGTCAGCCGACCGTCATCGCCGCGAAAGCGGGGATCCCGCTGCTTGGCCCGCGCCGAGTAGAAGGAGCGGGACCCTCGCTTTCGCGAGGGTGACGGAAGCGGAGGCAAGACCGGCCATCCGTGCCCACCCGAGCGCCCTGCACGGTTTCCCCGCTTCCAATCATCCGGCGTCGCCGATAAGGTCCGCGCCGCACCGCCCGCTGGCGGATCAAGCCCATTGCAGTCTGGAATACCGTGACCACCGCCCACAAACGCATCCTGTTGAAATTGTCGGGCGAAGTCCTGATGGGCTCCGCGGGCCTGTCGATCGATCCCGATGTCATCGCCCGCGTCGCCGCCGAAATCGCCGACGTGAAGCACCAGGGCTATGAACTCTGCGTCGTCGTCGGCGGCGGCAACATCTTCCGCGGCATCTCGGGCGCCGCGCGCGGCATGGACCGCGCGACCGGCGATTACATGGGCATGCTCGCGACCGTGATGAACGCGCTCGCCGTCCAGAACGCGCTCGAGCAGATCGGCGTCGAGACGCGCGTCCAATCGGCGATCCCGATGGCTTCGGTGTGCGAGCCCTTCATCCGCCGCCGCGCCGAGCGCCACCTCGAAAAGGGGCGCATCGTGATCTTCGCCGCCGGCGTCGGCAGCCCGTTCTTCACCACCGACAGCGGCGCTGCCTTGCGCGCCGCCGAGATGAAGTGCGATGCGCTGTTCAAGGGCACTTCGGTCGACGGCGTCTATGACGCCGACCCGAAGCTCGTGCCGACCGCCAAGCGCTACGACACCGTCAGCTACGGCACTGTGCTCGCACAGGATCTCAAGGTCATGGACGCCAGCGCGATCGCGCTGTGCCGTGACAACAATATTCCGATCGTCGTCTTCAACATTCGTCAGTCGGGCAATCTTGCCGCGGTACTGCGCGGCGAAGGCGTTTCGACGACCGTTCAGCATATCAAGGGAGACTGAATCATGGCCGCTTACGACAAGGCCGATCTCGAACGCCGCATGGCCGGCAGCGTCGAATCGCTCAAGGGCGATCTCAGCGGCTTGCGCACCGGTCGCGCCTCGACCTCGCTGCTCGATCCGGTGACGGTCGAAGTGTATGGCGCGCAAATGCCGCTCAACCAGGTCGCGACCGTCTCGGTGCCCGAGCCGCGGATGATCTCGGTCCAGGTGTGGGACAAGATGAATGTCGGCCCGTGCGACAAGGCGATCCGTTCGGCCGGGCTCGGTCTCAACCCGATCGTCGACGGCACCACGCTGCGTCTGCCGATCCCCGATCTGACCGAGGAGCGCCGCAAGGAGCTCGCCAAGCTCGCCGGCAAGTACGCCGAGGACGCGCGCATCGCCGCGCGCAACGTGCGCCGCGACGGCATGGATTCGCTCAAGCTCGACGAGAAGAAGGGCCTGTTCGGCGAGGACGATCGCAAGAAGCTCGAGACCGAAGTCCAGAAGCTGACCGACAAGACGATCGCCGACATCGATGCCGCGGCATCGGCCAAGGAAAAGGAAATCCTGGGCAAGTGAGGCCGTTCGCCGCCCGGGCTGCCGATCCTGCGACCGTGGCCGGGGTGCTCCCGCGCCACGTCGCGATCATCATGGACGGCAATGGCCGCTGGGCCAAGAAGCGGCATCTGCCGCGGCTCGCCGGGCATCGCGCCGGGGTCGAGGCGGTGCGCCGCGTCGCGCGCGCGGCGCGGGCGATGGGGATCGAGGCGCTGACGCTCTACGCTTTCTCGAGCGAGAATTGGCGGCGTCCTGAGGAAGAGGTCAGCGATCTGATGGGTCTGCTGCGCGTCTTCATCAAGAGCGACCTCGACGAAATGGTGCGAGACAATGTGCGGCTGCGCATCATCGGCGATTATCGCCGCTTCACCCCCGATCTGGTCGAACTGATCGACACCGCGATCGCGCGGACCGCGGTCAATAGCGGGCCGATCCTGGTGATCGCGCTCAATTACGGCGCGCAGGCCGAAATCGTCGATGTCGCGCGGCGGATGGCCGAGCGCGCACGCGCCGGCACGCTCGATCCCGCGACGATCGACGCAGCGATGTTCGAAGACGAGCTCGAGACGCGTGACCTGCCGCCGCTCGACCTGCTGATTCGCACCTCGGGCGAGGTCCGGCTGTCGAATTTCCTGCTGTGGCAGGCGGCCTATGCCGAATTGCTGTTCGTCGACACGCTGTGGCCCGAATTCGACGGCGAGACGCTGGCGCATGCGGTCGCGACCTTTGGGCAGCGCCAGCGGCGGTTCGGCGGACTGTGAGCGCTGCCCCCAAGACGGCGGGCCCGTCGAATCTCACGCTCCGGATCGTCGTCGGGCTCGCGCTGATCGCGGTCGCGCTCGCCGGGATCGTGCTCGGAAGCATCGCCTTCTGGCTGCTCTGCGTCGTGCTCGGCCTGTTCATGATGGCCGAATGGTCCGATCTGCAGGGCGTGCCGCCGCACACCAAGCGGCTCGCGCAATATGCGCTGTCGGTGCCGCTCGCGATCATGATGCCGGTGATCGGGGCGGGAGCGGGGTTTCTTGCGCTCGGCCTGCTGGTCGGCGCGGCATTCTTCGTGGTGATCGTCACGCGGCTGCCGGGGCTCGCGCGCGGCATCCTGTATGTCGGCCTGCCGATCATGGCGCTGCTGCTGATCCGGCATCAGCGCGAGGGCATCGTCCTGACGCTGTGGGCGCTCGCGCTGGTCTGGGCATGCGACATCGGCGCCTATGCCGCTGGCCGCTTCCTCGGCGGGCCGAAGCTCGCGCCGGCGATCAGCCCGAACAAGACCTGGGCCGGGCTTGCCGGCGGTGTCGCGGCGGCGAGTGCGTTCGGCGCGCTGATGCACGTCGAATATGGCCTACCGCTGCGATTGACGCTCGCGACGCCCGCGCTCGCCATACTCGCGCAAGCTGGCGATCTCTACGAAAGCTGGCTCAAGCGCCAGGCCGGCGTCAAAGATAGCGGGACGCTGCTCCCCGGCCATGGCGGCGTGCTCGATCGGCTCGACGGGCTGGTGCCCGTCGCGCCCGTCGCGGCGCTGCTGATCCTGTTACCGAAAGTCTATTGGTGGTGAAGACGATTTCCATTCTCGGCGCGACCGGCTCGATCGGCACGTCGACGCTCGATCTGATCGAGCGCGAGCCCGAGCGTTTCGAAGTGCTCGCGCTGACCGCCAATTGCGATGTCGCGCGGCTCGCCGCGGCGGCGATCCGGACCGGGGCCAAACTGGCGGTAGTCGCCGACGAGAGCTGCCTGCCCGAACTGCGCGCCGCGCTCGCCGGGACCAATATCGGCTGCGCGGGCGGACGCGCCGCGATCATCGAAGCGGCGGCGATGGGCGCCGACATCACGATGGGCGCGATCGTCGGCTGCACCGGGCTCGAGCCCGTCATGGCGGCGATCGCCGGCGGCAAGACGGTGATCCTCGCCAACAAGGAACCGCTGGTCTCGGCGGGCGAAGTGGTGCTCGCCGCCGCCGCGCGATCGGGCGCGACGCTACTGCCGGCCGATTCCGAGCATAATGCGATCTTCCAATGCTTCGACGCGGCGCGCCCCGAGCGCGTGCGGCGGATCATCCTGACCTGCAGCGGCGGGCCGTTCCGCGAATGGTCGACCGAGCAGATGCGCGATGTGACGCCCGAACAGGCGGTCGCGCACCCGAACTGGTCGATGGGCGCGAAGATCTCGGTCGATTCGGCCACGCTGTTCAACAAGGGACTCGAACTGATCGAGGCGGCGCGGCTGTTCCCGGTCCCGCACGATGCGATCGAGATCGTCATCCACCCGCAGTCGGTGATCCACTCGCTGGTCGATTATGTCGACGGCTCGGTGCTCGCGCAGATGGGGCCGCCCGACATGCGCGTGCCGATCGCCTCGTGCCTCGCCTGGCCCGACCGGATGGCGACGCCGATGGCGCCGCTCGACCTTGTCGCGATCGGCCGGCTCGATTTCACCGCGCCCGATCCGGTGCGCTTCCCGGCGCTGCGGCTGACGCGCGATGCGCTCGATGCGGGCGGCGCAAGGCCGGCAATTCTGAACGCCGCCAATGAGATCGCGGTCGCGGCTTTTCTCGCCCGCGAGATCGGCTTCCTCGAAATTGCCGCAATCGTCGGCGATACGCTCGAGGCCTATGATCCCGCCGCACCGGCGACGTTGGAAGACGTGCTCGTGGTCGATGCCGAAGCGCGCAGGATGGCGCGCCGGCATGTCGGATCGCGCAGCGGCGCGGCGAGAGGGGCGAACGTGAAGGATATCTCGGTTTGAGCCACTCCCCGGGTCTGTTGCTTACCATCCTGGCTTTCGCGCTCGTCATCGGGCCGCTCGTTTTCCTGCACGAATTGGGACACTATCTCGCCGGGCGGCTGTTCGGCGTGAAGATCGATGCCTTCTCGATCGGCTTCGGCCATGAGATCTTCGGCTGGACCGATCGACGCGGCACGCGCTGGAAGGTCAGCGCCTTGCCGCTCGGCGGCTATGTCAAATTCGCCGGTGACCTCAATGCGGCGAGCGTGCCCGATCGAGCATGGCTCGAACTGCCGCCCGAGGAGCGCGCCCGCACCTTGCAGGCGCGACCCGTGTGGCAGCGCGCGATCGTCGTCGCGGCGGGCCCTGTGACCAATTTCATAGTCGCGATCATCATCCTTTCTGGCTTTGCGATGACCTTCGGGGTCGATCGCACGCCCTCGGTCGTCGGCTTGGTCAGTCCGGGCAGCGCCGCCGCGGCGATCGGCCTCCAGCCGGGCGATCGCATCACCGCGCTCGGCGGACGCTCGGTCGAGACCTTCAACGATGTCGCGCAATTCGCGGTGCTGCGCCCGGGCGAGCATATCGCGGTCGATTTCACGCGCGGCGGCGCGAAAATCGAGCGCGAGGCCGTGCTCGGCACTGCGACCGAGCGCGATCGCTTCGGGAACGAATACAAAAAGGGCTTGCTCGGGATCGGCCCGACCACACCGGTCGCGCGCCCGGTCGGCTTGCTCGAGGCGCCCGCTTTCGGCGTTGTGATGACGGGCAAGATCCTGCGCACGACGCTCGACGGGCTCGGGCAGATCATCACCGGACGCCGCTCGGTCGACGAGCTCGGCGGGCCGCTCAGGATCGCCAAGGTCTCGGGCGAGCAGCTCGCGCTCGGCTGGCCCGACCTGATCTTTCTGATCGCGGGCGTGTCGATTAATCTCGGATTCATCAATTTGTTGCCAGTCCCGCTGCTCGATGGCGGTCACTTGTTCTTTTACGCAATCGAGGCGATCCGGCGCCGGCCCGTGACGCCGGCGATCCAGGAATGGGCGTTCCGAGGCGGGCTGGCGGCGATTCTCGCGCTGATGATCATGGTAACGATCAACGATCTCGGCGCTTTCGGCCTGTGGAAGTCGCTGACCGGCTTGATCGGTTGACGCAGGTAAGGCAGGGCGGGTCGACGATTTATCGGCCACGCGGAATTTTCTCCGATTTGGGGTGGGATGTGACAGCGATCAAGGTTTCCAATTTCGGCGCACGGGCCACCGCCGTGTTGCTCGCCGGCACGATGCTGACGGCCGTGCCCGCCGTGGCAGCGGCGCAGACCACCGGCCAGCCCGCCGCGCCGGCGCAGGTCGCGCCGCCGACGGCCGTCGCCGCCACGCCTGCCGTTTCGCGCACGATCAAGTCGATCCGCGTCGAGGGTGCGCAGCGACTCGAGCCCGAGACGGTGCTGTCCTATACCAAGCTGCGCACCGGCCAGGCCTTCACCAACGAAACGCTCGATCAGGCGATCAAGGATCTCTACGCGAGCGAGCTGTTCGCCGACGTGGTGATCGCCGGCGCCGATACGGGCGAGCTGGTGCTCCGCGTGCGCGAGAATCCGGTGATCAACCGCGTCATCTTCGAGGGCAACAAGCGCTTGAAGGAAGACAAGATCAAGAAGGAGGTGAAACTCGCCCCCCGCCAGATCTTCACGCGCACCGCGGTCCGCCAGGATGTCGCGCGGATCATCGAACTGTATCGCCGTCAGGGCCGCTTCGCCGCCGTGGTCGATCCCAAGATGGTGTCGCTCGACCAAAACCGCGTCGACGTGATCTTCGAGGTTTCGGAAGGTCCGAAGTCCAAGGTCCGCCAGATCAACATCCTCGGCAACGAGGTCTATTCCGACAGCAAGCTGCGCGAGCAGATGGCGACCAAGCAGGCGCGCCTGACCACGCTGCTCAGCTCGAACACGAGCTACGACCAGGATCGCCTGGCCTACGACCAGCAGAAGCTGCGGCAATTCTACCTGACCGAGGGCTATGCCGACTTCAAGGTGACCTCGGCGGTGGCCGAGCTGACGCCCGACAAGAAGGACTTCATCATCACCTACGTGGTGGAGGAGGGCAAACGCTACAAGTTCGGCGACATCACCGTCGACAGCGACATTCGCGACTTCGACAACAAGAAGCTCGCCGCCAACCTCGGCATCAACAAGGGCGATTGGTACAACGCGAAGAAGGTCGAAACCGCGATCGATTCGCTGAGCGAAGCGGCCGGCCTGTTCGGCTACGCCTTCACCGAAGTGAACCCCGATTACGCGCGTGACAAGGACACGCTGACGATGGGGATCAACTTCCACATCGCCGAGGCCAAGCGCACCTATGTCGAGCGGATCGACATCAACGGCAACACGCAGACGCAGGACAAGGTGATCCGGCGCGAGATTCGTCTGTCCGAAGGCGACGCGTTCAACAGCTTCCAGGTCAAGCGCTCGCAGGACCGCATCAACTCGCTCGGCTATTTCCAGGACAAGTTCGAGATCAAGCAGACGCAAGGGTCCTCGCCCGACCGCGTCGTGCTGACCGCGAACCTCGAGGAGAAGTCGACCGGCGAACTGTCGCTGTCGGCTGGCTATTCGAGCCTCGAGCGCTTCATTATCCAGGCCTCGATCCGCCAGCGCAACTTCCGCGGCAAGGGCCAGGAATTGCGCGCCAGCGTCAATTATTCGACCTATTCCAAGTCGGTCGAGCTGGGCTTTACCGAACCGTATTTGTTCAACAAGAACATCGCGCTCGGCGGCGACATCTTCCGCCGCGATTACAACGCGTTCAACTATACGATCGATAACCAGCGGCAGACCACCTACACCCAGGTCTCGACCGGTTTCCAGGTTCGCGCGGGCGTGCCGCTGACCGAATATTGGCAGCTCGCCGGGCGCTATGGCCTGTCGTACGATCAGGTCGGGCTCGACAAGTCGACCTATTATACCGACAGCAATTTCGACGGCATTCGCGGTAACTCGGCGAACGACGCGTGCGACCCGCTGCAGGCCGGCCGCTATCTGTGCGACGCGATCGGCAATCGCTGGACCTCGTCGGTCGGCTATTCGCTGATCTACGACAGCCTCAACAGCCGCCTGCGGCCGACCGCCGGGCATCGCCTGATCTTCAGCCAGGACTTCGCCGGGCTTGGCGGCGACGTGAAGTACATCCGCACCAAGTTCGAAGGGTCGAAGTTCTTCAATATCGGCAGCGGCTTCATCGCCTCGGCCAATCTCGAGGGCGGCTATATCAAGTCGCTTGAGAAGAGCCGCGGCGTCGGCATCGACAATGTTCGCATCACCGACCGCTTCTATCTCGGCGAGCCTGATTTCCGTGGCTTCGACATCCGCGGCGTCGGTCCGCGCGTCCAGCGCCAGAGCTACACGACCGATTCGGCCGGCAACCAGACGCTCGTCACCGATCGGACGCAGTTGCTCGCCGACGACGCGCTCGGCGGTCGGGCGTATTACCTCGGCAAGCTCGAGCTCGAGATCCCGCTCGGCGCGGGTGC
Organism: Bordetella parapertussis; assembly: GCA_943367995.1. Classification (GTDB taxonomy): domain Bacteria; phylum Pseudomonadota; class Alphaproteobacteria; order Sphingomonadales; family Sphingomonadaceae; genus Sphingomonas. Next base: position 567,599 of record CALRKL020000001.1, read on the forward strand.
GCGCGAACTCGGCCTGCGGCCGTCGATCTACGTCCAGGCGGGCGCCTTGTTCGGCATCACCTCGCCGGTGCTGCAGGGCAGCCAGTTCCCGACGCAGATCGATCCGGTTACCGGTCGCGTGACCTACCTTCCGCTGATCACGCAGAATTACGCCACGAACGGCAATCCGCTCTACGTCGTGCCGACGACCGATGCGACCAATCCGGGGTCGGCGACGACCTGCGCGGTCGGCTATTCGTCGACGATCGGCGGCGCTTGCTCGGGGACCTCGGTCAACACCGCCTCGACCAGCTCGACCGCGCCGTTCAAGGAAACCTTCGGGGGCGATTCGCCGCGGCCGCGGATTTCGGTCGGCGCGGGCGTCAACTGGAACTCGCCCTTCGGTCCGCTGCGGATCGATCTTGCTTATGCGTTGCTCAAGGATAAGAGCGACGATTCGAAACTCGTTACTTTCAACGTAGGGACACAGTTCTGATGAAGACGTACCAGAAGCTCATGCTGGGTTGCGCGGCGATTCTGCCGGCGCTCGCGATGGCCAATTCGGCACAGGCGCAGGCCAATGGCGTGGCGATCTCCGATCCCGAGACGGTGATCCTCACCGCCAAGGCGCTCGACGCCGCCAACCAGTCGATCAGCACGACCTACAAGGCGCAGCTCGACCAGGCGAGCGCACGCCAGCAGGCGCTCCAGACCGAGATGGCGACGCTCGGCGCGCCGCTCGACACCAACAAGGACAAGCGTTTGTCCGACGAGGAAATCGCCGCCGCGCAGACCGCGCGCAGCCCGATCCTCGCCAAGATGGAAGCCGCGCAGAAGGCAGCGCAGGCCGAGTCGGCGCGCCTGAGCGCACCCGCGACGCGCGCCCAGGCCTGGGCGATCGAGCAGATCTCGCAGAAGTATTCGGCCGCCGTGAAGAGCGTCGTCGATTCGAAGAAGATCAGCCTGCTGCTCTCGGCCAATTCGGTCCAGTACAGCTCGCCCGCCGTCGACATGACCGACGAGATCAAGGCAGCGCTCGATGCCGCGACGCCGACCGTGTCGATCACGCCGCCCGCCAATTGGCAGCCGAGCCAGCAGACGGTGCAGCTGCAGCAGCAGTTCCAGCAGCTCGTCTATCTCTCGGCCGTCCGCCGTGCGCAGGCGCAGCAGGCCGGTGGTGCAGCCGCAGCGCCTGCTGCCGGCACCAAGGCGCCGTCGGGCCGCTGAGCCAGATGAGCGATAGCGAAAGCCGGGGCCCGCTTGGCCCGCTCGATATCGGGCGGGTCATGGCGGCGCTGCCGCACCGCTACCCGATGCTGCTGGTCGATCGTGTCGAGGAATTGATCCTCGACCGGTCGATCACGGCGATCAAGGCGGTGACGATCAACGAGCAGTTCTTCCAGGGGCATTTCCCCGGGCGTCCGATCATGCCCGGCGTGCTGATCGTCGAGGCGATGGCGCAGGCCGCCGGGATCCTCGCGGTCGAATCGCTCGGGCTCGCCGGCTCGGGCAAGCTCGTCTATTTCATGGCGATCGACGGCGCGAAATTCCGCAAGCCGGTCGAGCCGGGCGTGCTGCTCAAGCTCGAGGTGGAGTTCGTCCAGAAGCGCTCGAGCGTGTGCAAGTTCGCAGGGCGCGCGACGATCGACGGGCAACTCGCCGCGGAGGCCAATTTCACCGCGATGATCGCCGATCCGCCCAAGGCGTAATGGACGCGCTGACCTGGTTCGGCCTGTGTGCCGTATCGGCGATGCTGGTTTGCTACGCGTTCGAGCAACGCTCGCACTGGTGGGTCTTAGGCTTCTCTGGATCATGCGTCCTCGGCTCGACCTACGGCTTCCTGCAGGGCGCCTGGCCGTTCGGCGGGGTCGAGGCGATCTGGTCGCTGATCGCGCTGCGCCGCTGGTGGGGATTGCGGCGCGGTTGAGTTTGCAAAACGCGCCGCGCCCTGCTAGGGGCCGCGACTTCGCTGCTGGTCGGTAACCAGCGGCCTTTCGGAGATTCAAGACGTGAAAAAAGGCATTCACCCCGATTATCACACCATCACGGTGCAGATGACCGACGGCACGCAGTTCCAGACCCGCACCACCTGGGGCAAGGAAGGCGATCTGATGACGCTCGACATCGATCCGCTGGCGCATCCGGCATGGACCGGCGGGCGCGGCACGATGCTCGACGCAGGCGGCCAAGTCGCGCGCTTCAACAAGCGTTTCGGCGCGATGTCGTCGATCGGCAAGAAGTAAGCTTTTGGCGATGGCGCCCCTGGGCGCCGCGCGTATCGAGCCGGCTCGTTCCCACCCGGGGGCGGGCCGGTTCTGCGTTGGGGCACTGGAAAATGCGCCCGGCGCAGCATCGCTAACCGCGCCTTAACGATAGCGGCATAGGTTGAGCTCTCTCGCGACGGACGCGGGAAGGAACCGCCGATGATCGCCGCCGAATTCGAACCCGCCGTCAAGACCGAACGCCGCCGGAGCCCGCGTTCGCCGCTGTCGCTCGACGCCAAGATGGGTCGCGGCGGGCTCGACCGCGCCTTGTGCAAGGTGACCGACATCTCGCTCCACGGCGCCCGGATCCACACCTATTCGCCGATGAGCAAGGGCGCCAGGATCTGGCTGACCCTGCCCAAGATCGGCCAGATCATCGCGACGATCGTCTGGGCCGACGAATATCAGGCGGGTTGCCAGTTCGGCGAGCCGCTCGACGATGCGGCGTTCGCGCGGCTGACCGACCGGACGCTCGAATTCGCCTGACTAGGACGCGCCGTGCGCCCGCGTGAAGTCGATGAAGGCGCGCAGCGGGGCGGGCGGATTGCGGCGGCCCGAATAGTATAGGAAGGGTCCCGGAAAGGCCTGCCACCACGTCTCGAGCACGGGGACCAGCGCGCCGCTGGTGAAATGCGGCCGCAACCAGTCCTCGAACAGAAAGATGACGCCGGTCCCGGCGACCGCCGCCGCGACCGCCAGATCGGTGCCGGCATGAACCACCGTGAGCGGGCCGTTCGGCTCGACCAGCACGATCTCGCCCACACGTTCGAATTCCCATGCGCCGACGCGTCCGCCCGTCTGGCGGCCGCTAAGACACGCGTGGGCGAGCAGATCGCGCGGGTGTTCGGGGATCCCGTACTGCGCCAGATAGGCCGGGGCGGCGGCTGCGGCGAAGCGTTGCTCGCGCGGACCGATCGGCACTGCGATCATGTCCTGCTCGAGCCGTTCGCCATAGCGGATGCCGGCGTCATAGCCGCCCTCGACGATGTCGACGAAGCCGTCCTCGGCGGTGATCTCGAGCCGGATGTCGGGATAGGCGGCGAGAAAGGCGGGGACGATCGCGGGCAGGAACATCCGCGAGGCGCTGATCGGCACGTTGAGCCGCAGCGTTCCCGTCGGCGAATCGCGAAATCCGTTGACGGTGTCGAGCGCGGCCGCGATCTCGCCGAACGCCGGGGCGAGGCGACCGATCAGCTGCGCGCCGGCCTCGGTCGGCAGCACGCTGCGCGTCGTGCGATGCAACAGGCGCACGCCGAGGCTCGCTTCGACGCGGCGGACCGCCTCGCTCAGTCCCGAAGCGCTGCCGCCGCCGACCCGCGCGGCGTCGCGAAAGCCGCCTGCGCGTGCGACGGCGAGAAAGGCGGAGAGATCTTCGAGATTGGCCATTGTGCAAACTTTCGCACGGGGCGTGCCGATTGTCCCGGCTAATCGTGCAGGTGCGGGGTCGCTACATGCCGATCACCAATGACCAAGGAGCGTGGCATGACCGTCGAAACAGAAAGAACCTATCGACTCGGCGAGCGCAGCGTGACGCGGCTCGGCTATGGCGCAATGCAATTGGCGGGCCCGGGCGTGTTCGGCCCGCCCAGGGACCGCGTTGAAGCGATTGCGGTGTTGCGCGCTGCGGTCGAGGCGGGGGTCGATCATATCGACACCAGCGATTTCTACGGGCCGCATGTCACCAATCAGCTGATCCGCGAGGCGCTGTCGCCATATCGGAACGACCTGACGATCGTCACCAAGATCGGCGCGCGGCGCGGCGACGATGCTTCGTGGAACCCGGCCTTTTCCGAAGCCGAGTTGACCCAGGCGGTGCACGACAATCTGCGCAACCTGGCGGTCGACGTGCTCGACGTGGTCAACCTTCGGTTGATGTTCGGCGACGGGCATGGTCCCGCCGAGGGCTCGCTCGAAGCGCCGCTGTCGGTCCTGGCCGGCCTGCAGCAGCAGGGACTGGTCCGCCATATCGGCCTCAGCAACGCGACCGCCGCGCAGATCGCCGAGGGGCGCCGGATCGCCGATATCGTCTGCGTTCAGAACCAGTACAATCTCGCGCACCGCGATGACGATGCGCTGATCGACGCGCTCGCAGCCGACGGGATCGCCTATGTTCCGTTCTTCCCGCTCGGCGGCTTCACCCCGCTGCAATCGACCGCGCTCGATACGGTGGCGCGCGAGCTCGGCGCCACGCCGATGCAGGTTGCGCTCGCCTGGTTGCTCCAACGCTCGCCCAACATCCTGCTGATCCCCGGGACATCGTCGCGGACGCATCTCGCCGAGAATCTCGCTGCCGCCACGCTCGTGCTGCCATCGGGCGCGCTCGCGACGCTCGACGCGATCGCGCCCCCGGGGGGCCACGACTGATCGGAAAAAGCGACATCGCGCCGCAGCGTCGGGATCAATCACGCTGCGGTTGCATGCGGGCCCGAAGTCGAGGCATGGCTTGGCGATGGCGCATGTGCTTTCCTTCGGTGCCGTAGGTGTCGGTCTTCTGCTCGCGCTACCGGTCGCGGCGCAGGAGGCTGCGCCGCCCGTCGCGATGAGCTTCGAGGCGGCGTCGCAGGTCTTGAACAAGGGCTCGCGCGCGCTCGGCGCGGCGGACCATGAGGTGCGCGCCGCGCGGGCGACGGCGGATGCGCTCAAGGCGCTGCGGCGTCCGGTCGTCTCGGCCTCGGCGAGCTTCGTCGAATATCAGAAGACGCTGGCGATCGACCTGTCGGGCACCAAGAGCGACCTCACCGGCGCGACGACCGATTTCCTCGCCGGGCTTCCCGGGCAATTCCCGCCCGGTTTCCAGGACGTCGTCGCACAGGTGACGCAGCGCGTCGGCGCGGCGCTGCCGGGGCTGTTGTCGGCGATCCCCGACACGCTGCGCTTCCAGACGCGCGATTCGGCGTTCCGTCCGACGGTGACCGCCGCGCTGCCGCTCTATACCGGCGGTGCGATCCCGGCGATCCAGCGCGGCGCGGAGGCCGGGGTGGCGATCGCCGAGGCGACGCAGGCGCAGGGGCAGGATCTGTCGCAGCTCAATCTGGTGCGGACCTATTTTGGGCAGCAGGTCGCCGAACAGCTCGCCGCCTCGACCCGCGCGACGCGCGACGGGTTCGACCGGCACCTGTCCGACGCGCGCAAGCTCGAGCAGCAAGGCGTGCTGTCGCATGCGCGCGTGCTCGAGGTCCAGGTCGCGCGCGACGCCGCCGACCGCGCCCATCTGCGCGCCGATCTCGAGGCGGCGACGGCGCGCGACACGCTGGCGCGGCTGCTCGATGCCGAGGGCGGGGTGCAGCCGACGACTGCCCTGTTCGTCAACGCCCAGCCGCTGCCGCCCAAGGCCGAGTTCCTCGCCGCGACCGATCACCCGCAGGCGCGCGGCGCCGATGCGGCGCGCGCGGTCGCGGCGGCGGGGGTCGATCTGGCGCGCTCGCGCTATCGGCCGCAGGCGTTCGCGTTCGGCGAATACAATCTCAACCGCAACGATGCGCTGCCGACCGAACCCGACTGGATCGCCGGCGTCGCGGTGCGGATGACCTTGCTGTCGAACGTCGACCGCCGCCGCACGCTCGATGCGGCGCACGAACGCGAACGCGCCGCCGCCGACAGCGCCGCCGAGATCCGCAAGACGATCGCGACGCAGACGGTGCGCGCCTATGACCTGACCGAGACCGCGCGGCGCACCTTCCTCTCGCTCGACAGCAGCGTCGCCGCCGCCGAGGAGAATCTGCGTGTCCAGGAACTGTCGTTCCGCGAGGGCGAGGCGACGTCGGCCGCGGTGATCGACGCGCAGGCGGCGATCGCCACCGTTCGCACGCAGCGCATCGCGGCTGCCTACGAATATGATCTCGCGCTGGCGGGGCTGCTCGTCGCCAGCCATCAGCTCGACTCGTTCGGCGGCTATCTCGCGCGCGCCGACCATCGCCTGGGGCCCGTGACGCCATGACCGATACACCGCGCACCCGGCGCAATCTTCGGCCGCTTTTCTATGCCGCGCTGATCCTCGTCGCGATCCTGCTCGCGGTCGGCCTGTGGCTCGCGAGCCGGCCGGCGCCCGAGCAATTGCAGGGGATGGTCGACGCCGACGAGGTCAATGTCGCGACCAAGGCGCTCGCGCGGGTCGATCGGCTGCTCGTCGACGAGGGCGCCCGGGTCCGCGCGGGCCAGGTGCTCGCCGAACTGTCGAGCCCGGAAATCGCCGGCGGCCAAGCACAGGCCAAGGGCGCGCTGCAAAGCGCGCAGGCGGTGCAATCCGAAACCGAACAGGGCGCGCGGGCGGAGGATATCGCCAGCGTCAAGGCGGTGTGGCAGGCGGCGCAGGCGGCGGCCACGCTCGCGCAGGTCAGCAGCAGGCGCGCCGAGACGCTGTATGCCGAGGGCGTGATCGCGGCGCAGCGCCGCGACGAAGCCGTCGCCGCGCGCGACGGCAGCGCGCGGCAGGCCGAGGCGGCGCGCCAGCAATATCTCAAGACGCTCGCCGGGGCGCGACCGCAGAACAAGGCGGTCGCCGCGGCGCAAGTCGATATCGCGCGCGCCGCGTTGCGCACCGCGACGGCGCTCGGCGGCGAGACGCGCCTCGTTTCGCCGATCGCGGGCGAGGTGTCGCGCAAGCTCGTCCAGCCGGGCGAAGTCGTCAGCCCGATCGTCCCCGCCTATCAGGTGATCGACGTCGCGCATCCCTGGGTGTCGATGACGGTCCGCGAGGACCAATATCGCGGCATCGCGATGGGCAAGGTACTGACCGGCTCGATCCCCGCGCTCGGCACGCGCGCCGCGTTCCGCGTCTACAGCATCGCGCCGCGCGGCGATTTCGCGACCTGGCGCGCGACGCGGCAATCGTCGGGCTATGACGTGCGCTCGTTCGAGGTGAAGCTGCGCCCGGTCCGCGCGATCGCCGATTTGCGGCCGGGCATGAGCGTGTTGTTCGACTGGCCGCAATGAGCGCGTTCGCCCGCGCGCTGTCGGCGGAGCTGACGCATCTGCGCCACTGCCGCTGGGATCTCGCGATGCTGACGCTGATGCCCGCCGCCTTGCTGCTGGCGATGGGGGCGATGCTGTTCGGCGGTGTCGCGCGCGATCTGCCGATCGCCGTGGTCGATCATGACGCGACCAGCGCCAGCCGTGCGATCATCCGCGCGATCGATGCGTCGCCGGCGGTGCGGATTGCGTCGATCGGGGATGACCTGCCGGGCGCACTCACGCTCGTCCGGCGCGAGCAGGCGTGGGCGATCGTCGAGATCCCGCGCGGCGTCGGCAGCGGCCTTGCCCGCGGCACCGCGCCCGCGATCCATATCCGCTATCAGGCGAGCTTCCTGTCGACGGGCACGCAAGCGTTGCGCGGCATATCGAGCGCGGTCACTGCGGCGAGCGCCGAGCTCGTCGCCGGCGAGTTGAGCGCGCACGCGCTGCCGATCCCGCGGCTGACGCCGCTCAGTGTCCAGGTCACCGCGCTCTACAACGCCGCGACGAGCTTCGAATGGTATCTGCTCGCGCTGATCGACCCCGCCGTGCTGCATCTGCTCACCGCCTGCGTCTGCGTGATGGCGCTCGGCCGCGAGCTGCGCGACAAGTCGCTCGCCGCCTGGGCGCGGGCGAGCGGGGGCGTCGCGCCGGCGTTGATCGGCAAGATGCTGCCTTATGTCGCGGCGATCAGCCTGTGGGGCGTGATCTGGCTGCTCTATCTCACGCTTGCGCGCGGCTGGCGGGTCGAGGGGAGCATCGTGCTGATCGTCGCGGGGCAGACGCTGTTCTATCTCGCCACCGCCGGCATCTCGGCGCTGCTCGTCGCGGTGACGCGCGAGACCGCGACGGGGCTTTCGGCGAGCGCGGTCTATGCCGGCTCGGCGCTGGCGTTTTCGGGCGCGACCTTGCCGCTCGACGGCGGCAGCGGCTTCGCGCGGATCGTCAGCGCGATCCTGCCGCTGACGCATTATCTCGCCTTGCAAATGGGGCAGTTCGTCGGCGATGCGCCGGGCACGGCGCTCGGCCCGATGCTCGCGCTGTGCGGCTATGTCGTGATCGCCGGCGGTGGCGCGATCGTCCTGATCCAGCACAGCGGGCGGAGCGCGGCATGAGCTTTCGCGCCGGTTTCGAGGAGACGTGGCGCACGGTGCTGACCTCGCGGACGCTGGTCAGCACGATGCTGCTCGCGGTCGTGCTCTACGCCTTTTACTATCCCGCGCCGTATGCGCACGAAACCGCGCAACGCCTTCCCGTGCTGGTGGTCGACCAGGAGGATAGTGGCCTCACGCGCGAGGTCCTGCGCAATCTGTCAGCGACACGCGAGGTGCGGATCGTCGACTCGGTCGCCGACATGCGCAGCGCGACCGCGCGGATGCGCGCTGGCGAGGCCGACGGCATCATCCTGCTGTCGCGCGGGGTGACGCGATCCCTGCTCACCGGCGCGCCGGGCGGCGGGGTCGGCGTGTGGGTCAAGGCGGCGTATCTGCTGCGCGCGAGCGCAATCGGCGAGGGGGTCAGCGCCGCGCTCGCAGGGGCGGCCGAGCATCGGCTGGGGAGTGCCGCGCGCGCGCTCGGGCTGCGGACGCCGGTCCGCGTGATCCAGGAGCCGCTGTTCAACACCAGCGCGGGCTATAAGGACTATGTCTTCCCCGCGGTCGCGAGCGTGATCCTCCAGCAGACGCTGCTGTTCGGCGTGGCGACCTTCGTCGCCGGGCGGCGCGAGCAGGGCGCCCCGGCGATGACATGCGCGGCGTTCTTCGGCGCATGGGCGGCGATGACGCTGCTCGGCGTGTTCGCGGCGCTTTTCTATTTCGGCTTCATCTTCTGGCTGCAGGACGTCCCGCGCGGCGGGAATATCCCGGCGCTGCTTGTCACGGTGCCGCTGTTCGCCGCGGCGGTGGCGGCGCTCGCGCTGTTGCTTGGCGGGCTGTTCGATCGCTCGGAGCGCGCGATGGCGGTGCTCGTCCCGACCTCGGTCCCGCTGTTCTTTCTGACCGGCTCGGCCTGGCCGCTCGAACAGATGCCGCGCTGGCTCGCCACGTTCGCGCATCTCGCGCCGTCGACGCTCGCGGTGCATGTCTTCGTGCCGCTCAACCAGATGGGTGCGCGCCTGGACGACGTGCGCGGCGACGTCGCGCTGCTGGCGATCGCGGTGCTGGTCTATGGCGCGCTGGCCGCTTGGTGTCTGACCCGGAGGGGCGGCGTCACCAGGCAATCGACTTAGCCGCAGCGGGAGCAGCCCCGCTGGAGCGCTTGGCCGACGCGCGCCGCAGGCTGCAGGCCGGCTGTCATCATCGTCGAAGCGCCGCGATTGCAGGCCTTCGGCGCAGTGCGGTGGCGCCCGCAACCCGGCCCCGGCTGTCACCCGGTCGCGATCGCGGCGATCACTTCGGGATGATGCAGCGGCTTGTGCAGGACCGCCGCAAAGCCCGAGGCGCGCGCGCAGCGCTCCTGGTCGTGTGACGGGCTTGCAGTCGTCAGCACCGCCAGCCCGTCCCAGCCGCGGCTGCGCAGGATGCGCAGCACGGCGATGCCGCTGCCGTCAGGCGGGGCGTGATCGGTGATCAGGATGTCGGTGGCGTCGGCATAGCCATGCTTCAGCACCGGAGCCGCGGTGCCGAACGAGCGAACATCGTACCCATGCCACTGCAGCAGCAATTGCAGCGCGCGTCGAACGCTCTCGTCGGCGTCGATCAGGACGATCCGGCGGGAGCGGCGCGGCGGATCGGCGGCGGCAAGATCGGTCATGGGCACCCGCAGGAAAGGAGCGACCGTCTTGCCGTTCGCAATCCACCGCGTCTTTACGTAATCGTCCGGGTGTCGGCGTCGCTCGATGCGCGCGGTACGGTGAAATGGAACGCCGTTCCGCCGTGCGGCCTGGGCACGATCCAGATCCGCCCGCCATGCGTCTCCACGATCGTTCGGCAGATCGACAGGCCGAGCCCCATGCCGTTCTGCTTGCTGGTGGCGAAGGCCTGGAACAGGCGCGGCTCGAGCGCGGGATCGATCCCGGGCCCGGTGTCGGCGACGCTCACCTCGAGCATGTCGGCGGGCGCTGCGCGGACCGCGATCGTCACGTCGCGGACTTGCGACCGCTCGACCGCCTCGACCGCGTTGCGCACCAGATTGACGACGACCTGCTGGATCTGGACGCGGTCGACGAGCGCGTGCGGCGTCGCATCGGCGAAGTCGAAAAAGGCGCGCACCCCGCGCTCGCGCGCGCCGATCAGCGCCAGCGCACTGGCTTCCTCGATCAGCGGGCGCAGCGCGACGACTCGCCTGTCGACCTCGCGTCGGCTGACGAAGTCGCGCAGCGCGCGGACGATGTCGCCCGCGCGCAGCGTCTCCTTGGCGGACTGATCGACCGCTTCGCGCAACAGGCCGAACGTGTCGTCGTCGGGCGTCGCGAGCAGGTCGCGGCTCGCCTCCATGTAATTGGCGATCGCGGTGAGCGGCTGGTTGAGCTCGTGCGCGAGCGTCGATGCCATCGTCCCCATCGCGCTGAGCCGCGAGACGTGGATCAGCTCGGACTGCAGTTCCTTCATCCGCAATTCGCTGCGCTGCTGCTCGGTCAGATCGCGGATGAAGCCGGTGAAGATGCGGTGCCCGGCGCTGCTCGCCTCGCCGACCGCGAGCTCCATCCGAAAGGCGCTGCCGTCGCGCCGCTTGCCGACCACGACCCGGCCGATGCCGATGATCCGACGTTCGCCGGTCGTGAGGTAGTGGCTGAGATAGCTGTCGTGGCGGTCGCGATCGGGGCCGGGCATCAGCATACTGACGTTGCGGCCGACCAGCTCTGCCTCGGCATAGCCGAACAGGCGTTCGGCGGCGGCGCTGAACGACAGGATCCGGCCGCGTTCGTCGATCACGATCATCGCATCGGGGATCGTCTCGAGGATCGAGCGGACGTGCTGCTCGCTATCGGCGAGCGCCGCCTCGGCCGCGCGCCGCGCGGTCACGTCGTAGACGCTCTGGCCATAGCCGAGCAGCGCGCCGTCGGCATTGCGCAAGGCGACGAGCGTCGAATCGGCGAGGAATTCGGACCCGTCGCGCCGGATCCGCCACGCCTCCTTGCGCGTCGTGACGTCCTGCCGCGCCCGGGCGAGGTCGGCCGCGGGCACGCCGCGCTCGGCATCGACTGGCGGGTAGAACAAGGCGAACGAGCGGCCGATGATCGCTTCGGCTCTCCAGTCGGTGAGAATCTCGGCACCGCGGTTCCAGCTTGTCACCAGCCCGGCGGGGTCGAGCAGGAATTGCGCGCGATCGGTCGTGCTGTTGACGAACAGCGCAAAGGCGTCGGCGAGCGGGTCGGTCGCGATTAGCGGAATGAGCCTATCTCCCTTTCGACGAACCGGATCCGGCCGACCACGGCGACGAAGAAGGCGGTCGACCAGCCGAGCAGGATGACGCCATTGGCGCCCTCGATCGCGCCCAGGATCCGCCAGGCGCGGGCCAGCACGACGTCGCCATAGCCGATTGTCGCATAGGTCGATGTCGAAAAATAGAGCGCGGTCTCGAAATCGGGCAGCGCGCGGATCGCGTAGTAGAGCGCGGCATAGCTCCAGATCTCGATCGAATGCAGCACGAACAGACCAGTCGCGGCGCGGACGATCCCGATGCCGTCGCCGATCACGCCGCTCGCGAGACCGCTGCGCGCGCGGTGGTGCCGCAGCAGGGTGAGCAACCCGGCGATGCCGACCAAATGGACGCCGACCGTCAGCACGACCATCGCGGTCGCGACCAGGAGTTCGAGCAGGAGATTCACCGCGCGATCAAAGGCGAGTCCGGCCGGCGGCGCAGTAAGGGATTTTACGGAGTGGTCGCGCTGGCGGCGGGGCCGTCAGCGAATATCCTCATAGCCCTTGGTCGCGGGCCGCCCGCGCAGGACGATCGAGGCGTAATTGGCGAGATAGATCCCGGCGATCTTGGCGAAACCCTGCTTCTGCATCCGCCGACCCGAGGTCGGCATGACGAAGCGCGGCGAGAACAGCACCTTGCCCTGCTTCTTGGCGCGCTTGGCGATGTCGACATCCTCGCCGTAGAATTCGATCGAACTGTCGAAGCCGCCCATCTTTTCGAGCACATGCCGCGGGATCGCGAAATTGCCGCCGACCATCAGATAGCCGGTGATCCCGTAGATCGATCGCGCCGCGACGAACCACGCAGTCGACACGCGGTTGCGCAGCCCGCTGAGATCGTAGAAACTGTACGGACCAGACAGGCAGGCGAGATCGCGATTTGCGCCGAACTGCTCCCAGATCTGCTCGATCCAGCCCGCAGGCGGATGCGTGTCGGCATCGACATAAGCGAGGATATCCCCGGTCGATTCGGTAAAGCCACGCTGACGCGCGCGCGTGATGCCCTTGTTCGGTTCGAACACATATTTGACCGTGGGGTAGCGTTCGACCACGGCGCGGGTCCCGTCGGTGCTGTTGTTGTCGACGACGATGATCTCGAACGCCTTGCCCGCAACGTTGCGCATCACCGCGTCGAGGCACGCCGGGAGGTAATCCTCCTCGTTATAGGCAGGAATGATCAGGCTGATTGTCGGCGTTCGAACATGGGGCAAGCCGGTCATGCCGGCGCAGGTGCCCGATTATCGGGCGTAACGCCAGCGCAGATCGCGCAAAACGTGTGGATCGGATCACGCAGCCACAGCTTTTCGAAGACGTTCCGATCGGGCGCACGGCTGCGCTTTGGGAACGCGCCGGAATGTCGGGCAGCGGGCCGCGATGCGCGTGCCATCCGCCGATCGACGATTGCCCGAACTCGGTCGGTTATTTATATGATCGATCAGATATCGTGCGGCATGATGGGAAGAGTGTGGAAGTGGTGACGCAAAGTCGTTTGGTCTGGCCGGTGGCGGCGACGTTGGGCGAGGGGCCGGCCTGGATCGACGCCGCGCTGTGGTTCGTCGACATCAAGGGCGGGATGATCCACCGCTACGATCCCGCATCCGACGCGCGCGACAGCTACGCCGTCGGGGGGGCGCCGAGCTTCATCGTGCCGACCGCCGAAGGCGGCTTGCTCATCGGCAACGGCCGCGACCTGCAGCGCTTCGATGGCGCCACGCTCCACCCGCCGATCGCCACCGTGGCGATGCCCGCGCACAACCGCACCAACGACGCGACGGTCGATGCCACGGGGCGGCTGTGGTTCGGCACGATGGACGACGAGGAGGCCCGGCCGAGCGGCGCGGTGCATCTGTTCGACGGCGTCGAAATCGTCGCGGTCGGTGGCGAATGCACCATCACCAACGGTCCCGCGATCAGCCCCGATGGGCGGCTGCTCTACCATGTCGACACGCTCGCCGGGACGATCCATCGATTCGACATCGCAGGCGACGCGACGCTCCGCGACGGCACGCTGTTCGCGACGATCGACCCCGCGCACGGCAATCCCGATGGCGTGACGGTCGATGCCGAGGGCTGCGTCTGGGTTGGACTGTGGGGCGGCTGGGAAGCGCGGCGCTACGCCCCCGACGGCACTTTGCTCGAGCGGATCGCGGTGCCGTGCGGCAATGTCACCAAGGTCGCCTTCGGTGGGCCCGATCTGCGCACCGGCTATATCACTACGGCGCGTGCCGGCCTGTCTGACGAAGACCTGGCCAAGCAGCCGCTGGCCGGCGCGCTGTTCGCGTTCGATGCGCCCGCGCCGGGGCTGCCGCTTCCCGCGGTGCGGATCGGCGTATGACGTACCGCATCGTCGGCGATTGGGGAACGAGCCGCTTGCGGCTGTTCCGGATCGAACAGGGGGAGATCGTCGCGCGCGCCGCTGGCGCGGGGATCGGCGCGCTCGAGCAGACCGCCGAGGCGGAATTGCGCGCGGCGATCGCGCCGTGGCGCGCCGAGCACGAACCCGCATCGATCACGCTATGCGGCATGGTCGGGTCGCGCAACGGCTGGATCGAAGTGCCCTATGCGGCGTGTTCCGCCGATGTGCCGGGCTGGCTGGCCGGGGCGGGGCGGGTGGCGCTCGACGGCGTGCCGGTCACGATCATGGCGGGCCTCGCTTGCACCGCACCGTCGGGCGGGCCCGATGTGATGCGCGGCGAGGAAACCCAGCTGTTCGGCGCGATCGCGCGCGATCCGGCGTTGCGCGAAGGACGGCATCGCTTGGCACTACCGGGGACGCACAGCAAATGGGCGACGATCGAGGACGGCCGGATCATCGGTTTCCAGACCTTCTTCACCGGTGAGCTGTTCGCGCTGCTGCGCGATCGGTCGACCCTGTTGCGCGCGGCGGGGGCGGGCGACACCGACCCCGCCGCCGAACAGCGCGGCTTCGCGCATGGCCTCGCGCGCGCGCGCGCCGGCAACCTGCTGCTCGGTGCGCTGTTCGAGGCGCGCAGCGCGCAGCTGATCGACGGTCGCTCGCCCGATTGGGCGCTCGGCTATTTGTCCGGTTTGCTGATCGGCCGCGAAATCGCCGAGATCGCGCCGGACGCGGGGGAAAGCGTCGGCCTGATCGGCGATCCCGCGCTCGCTGCCCGCTATGCCAGCGCGCTCGCTGCGGGGGGGATCGCTACACATTTGCTCGACGGTGATGCCTGTGCGCTCGCCGGACTTGCGCTCTGGGAGACTGAACGATGAGGATCGATGATCTGCTCGCTGCCGGCGCTCCGCCGGTCGTCGCGATCCTGCGCGGCATCCGTCCCGACGAGGCGCTCGCGGTCGCCGAGGCGCTCGTCGCCGCGGGGGTGCGGATGATCGAAGTACCGCTCAACTCGCCCGATCCGTTCGCCAGCATCACCGCGATCCAGCAGGCGTTCGGCGATACCGCCGCGATCGGGGCCGGCACCGTGCTCGATTTGGCCGGGGTCGAGGCGCTCGCCGCGACCGGCGCGACGCTGATGGTCACCCCCAATACCGATCCCGCCCTGATCGCGCGCGCGGTCGCGCTCGGGCTCGAGCCGATGCCGGGCTTCGTCACGCCGAGCGAGGCGTTCCGCGCGATCGCCGCCGGTGCGCGGCGGATCAAGCTGTTCCCGGCGGTCGCGCTCGGGCCGACCTATCTCAAGGCGATCCGCGAAGTGCTGCCGCGCGACGTCTCGGTGTGGGGCGTAGGCGGGACGGGTGCGGAGAATTTCGCCGAATGGCTCGCCGCTGGGGCCGAGGGGATCGGCGTCGGCGGAGCGCTCTACCGGCCGGGGGACGATGCCGCTCGCGTCGGCGCCAAGGCGGCCGCGCTGCTCGCGGCGTGGCAGGCGACGCGCACGGTCTTGTGAGGGGGGATGCAATGCGCGAGACTGCGGTGATGACGCGATCGCCCCCGCACGACGTGCGCAGCACGCTCGGCCGCAACCTCACGCACGGGATGCTCGACGCGCTGGGGCGCGCGATCGTTACGGGCGCCTATACGGGCAAGCGCTTTCCGACCGAGGCCGATCTGACGCTGCAGCACGGCGTCAGCCGCTCGGTGACGCGCGAGGCGGTCAAGATGCTGACCGCCAAGGGCCTGCTGTCGGCACGGCCGCGGCAGGGCACGATCGTCGAGCCGCCCGAGGCGTGGAACCTGTTCGATCCGGATGTGCTCGGCTGGCTGCTCGAACGCAAATTCTCGCTCGGCCTGCTGCGGCAGTTCAACGAGTTGCGGATCGCGATCGAGCCTGCCGCCGCGCAGCTTGCCGCGCATACCGCCGACGATGCCGGACGCGCGGCGATCCACGCCGGTTTCGCGCGGATGGTCGCAGCCGAAGCGGGCGAGGACGATGCGCTCGATGCCGATATCGCCTTCCACGCGGCGATCCTGCGCGCGACGGGCAATCCGTTCTTCGCGCAGTTCGAGACCGTCGTCACGACCGCGCTGCACTCGTCGATCCGCTTCACCAATCGCTTTCAGGGGCGCAGTGCCGATCTCGCGGCGCATGAGGCGGTGCTGGTCGCGATCGCGGCGCGCGACGGCGCGGCGGCGCATCGCGCGATGCAGCAGATCATCGCCGACGTGCTCGCCTTGATCGCAAAGGGGCACGAAGCCGCGTGATGCGGCGCGGCCTATAGCTCGCCCGGCGGTGCCGCCGCCGCGGCGACCGCGCGCCGCCGCACCGGCTTGGCAACGCGCGCCAGCGCCTCGCGTTCGATCTTCTCGAGCTCTTCGAGCGTCTCGGCGATCGCCTCCTGCTGCGCGGCGAGCCGATCGATCCGCTGGCGGCACCGCTCGGCCAGCGCGCGCATCTGTTCGACATGCTGCGGATCGGCATCGTAGAGATCGAGGAATTCGACGATGTCGCGCAGCGTGAAACCCAGTCGCTTGCCGCGCAGGATCAGCCGCATGCGGGCGATCTCGCGCCGGGTGTAGACGCGGATCGCGCCGACCCGGCACGGCGTGATCAGCCCCTTGTCTTCATAGAAGCGCAGCGTGCGCGGCGTGATGTCGAGCATCCGCGCGACTTGGTTGATCCCGGTCAGCTCCTGCGACGGCTCGGTCATTCATATCCTCAATCCAATGACGCGGATCCTCTCCGGCCTCCCGGCGAGCGACGGACCCGCTCCTGTGTGGAATGCGGGCCGATCAACGTCTTGTCGCGAGTGTTGCGGATTTCGTCGCATTGCGGAAGCGCGATCTTGGCCTAGCCGTCGTTTCCCGCAAATGCGCGCGACGCCCCGGGGGGTCATCCCGACAAGTGCTTGACTTGTCCGCAGACGAACCTACTGCGGCGTGAACTGCCGCATACGTCAACGCGCTCGCGATTAGGGCCGAAACGGTGCGACGGCAAGAACCGACCGTGCGGGCCTGTCCCGAAACATGGCGAAATAGGATTGCACCGTGACAGTGGTGCGGCTTGGAGAGGAAGATTATGTCCCTGTTGCTTATCGGCGCCTTGCTCGCCGGCGCGCCCGCCACCGCCGACACCGTGATCGGTCGCTGGAAGACCGAGACGCTCAACGCCATCGTCGAGATCAGCCATTGCGGATCGTCGATCTGCGGCAAGATCGTCACCTCCGACGCAATTCGCGTCAATCCTGCGCTCAAGGACACCAAGAATTCCGACGCGAAGCTGCGCACGCGCCCTGTTCAGGGAATGCTGATGCTGAGCGGCTTCGCGCCCGATAAGGACGGCGTCTGGGCCAACGGCCAAGTCTACAACGCCGAGGACGGCCACACCTATAGCGGCCGCATCACGCCGCTCGGCGACAACCAGCTCAAACTGCGCGGCTGCGTCTTCTTCCCGCTGTGCAAGACCCAGACCTGGACGCGCGTGCGCTGATCCGTCTCGCTTTCTTTCCCCCCGAACCGTAAAAAATCAGGAATATACCATGGCACTTCGTTGCAAGGCCCCGCTGCTGGCCGCGTCCGCCCTCGTCTCGACCGTCGGCTTCGCCGGCGTCGCGCATGCCGATGCGTTCTACCTCCAGTCGCAGACCACGGTCGGCGCAGGCCGGTCGTTCTCGGGCGAAGTCGCCGACACCGGGCCGTCGTCGCTGTGGTGGAACCCCGCGGCGATCGCCGGGATCACCGATGCCGAAGTCCAGGTCAGCGCCACCGCGATCCTGCCCAAGGGCGACGTCGTCGACAACGGCACGCTGATCTCGCGCCCTGGCCAGCCCTTCACCGCGATCGGCGGCCAGACCCGCTCGCGCGACCCGATCAACAACGGCGTGCTGCCGAGCGGATCGTTCGCCTATCCGATCAATGACCGGATCGCGGTCGGCCTCGCGGTGACCTCGCCGTTCAGCTTCACCACCGATTACGACGCCAATAGCTGGACGCGCTACAGCGCCGACAAGACGCGGCTGCGCACGATCGACATCCAGCCGTCGATCGGCGTGGCGCTGACCGACTGGCTGCGCGTCGGCGGCGCGCTCAACGTCGAATATACCGACGCCTATCTCAGCAACGCGTTGCCCAATCTCTCGGCAGCGCTCCCCGACGGTAGCCAGACGCTGCGCGGGAACGGCTGGGACTTCGGCTGGACCGCGGGCGTCCAGCTCCACAACAAGCTCGTCACCGTCGGAATCAGCTACAAGTCGAGCATCAAGCACACGTTGACCGGTGATCTCACCGTTGCCGGGCTGGTCGGCCCGCTCGCGGCGCAGAACCGCTCGCTCTCGGGCGTGACCGCGCAGTTCAATACGCCGGGCCAGGTGATCGTCGGTGGCCGCTTGCGCGCGACCGAAGCGCTGACGCTCAACGCGCAGGTCGTCGCGTATAACTGGAGCAAGTTCGATGCGATCCGCCTCGGCGCGCCGCTCAACGTCGCGCTGCCCGAGAACTATCGCGACAGCTGGAGCCTCGCCGGCGGCTTCGATTACGCGCTCAACCACAAGGCGACGATTCGCGCTGGCGTGCAGCGGGCGGTGACCCCGACGCAGGACGGCCTGCGCGACGCGCGCGTGCCCGATTCGAACCGCTGGACCTATTCGGCGGGCGGCAGCTACCGGATGAACACCCACATGACGATCGATGCGGCGGCGAGCTATGTCGACTTCAAGGACACGACGATCGATCGTGCGACCGCGGCTTATGCCGGGACTGCCGCACAGACGGTGATCCTGACCAAGGGCCTGCTGCAGAACGCGCATGCCGTCGTGCTGTCGCTCGGCGGACGCTTCAGCTTCTGATCGCATCCGACATCGGGGGATCTTGCAATCCCCCGAGACGTCACCATCTCCTTGTCATCGTTCAACAATGGAAAGGAGGTGGTCGAATGTCTCATTGTCTCACGCCGCAGTCGGCACAGGTTCTGGGTTCGGACTTCCTCGTTGAGGGCGGTCTCGCCTGAAGATTTTGCCGGCTCGAGGCCGACAATGGAAAGGCCGTCCCGCAAGGGGCGGCCTTTTGTCTGTGGATGGATGATGCGCGATCTGTTCGACACCCCGATCCTCCCCGGCCTGACCGCGGTCGAGGATTTCGTGAGCGCGGACGAAGCGGCCGCGCTGATCGCGGCGATTGACGCGGTCGAGCTTACGCCGTTCCGCTTCCAGGGCTGGCTCGGCAAGCGCCTGACGCACAGTTTCGGCTGGCATTATGATTTCGACACCGGCGGGATGGGCGAGGCGGCGCCGATCCCCGATTGGCTCGACCCGCTGCGCCGCCGCGCCGAGACGATGGCGGGGTTGGCGGGGGGGGCGCTCGTCCAGGCGCTGGTGATCCGCTACGATATCGGGGCAGGAATTGGCTGGCACCGTGACCGACCGCATTTCGAGCATGTCGTCGGTATCTCGTTGGGTGCTCCGGCAACGCTGCGCTTCCGTCGTCGGGCCGGCGATCGGTTTGAGCGCGCTGCTGCGCCGCTGACCGCGCGCGGCGCGTATCATCTCAGCGGCGCGGCGCGGCATCAATGGGAGCACAGCATCGCCGAGATGGAGGCGCCGCGCTGGTCGATCACCTTTCGCAGCCTGTCGGACAAGGGCAGGGCGCTGATAGCGGCCGGTAATCGCTAAGCCGGTGGACAATACCCGACCGAATACTGCTATGCGAAGCATCGTGTCGTCCGCCGCATTCGAAACCCCGCCGCCCGATTTCGTCGTGATCGACGTCGAGACTGCCTGCTCGCGCGCGAGCAGCATCTGTCAGATCGGCATCGTCGGGTTTCGGGATGGGCGCGAAATCTTCGAGTATGAAACGCTGCTCGATCCGTGCGACGAGTTCAACATCTTCAACACGCGGATCCACGGGATCGCCGCGCACCACGTCGTCGGGCAGCCGCAATTCGGCGATGTGCACGAAGTCGTCGAACGCCACCTCGCCGGGCGCACCACGGTCGCGCATTCGTTCTTCGACAAGAGCGCGCTCGCCGCGGCGTGTCGCCAGCATGATCGGCGGATGATCGAGACGACCTGGCTCGACAGCGTCCGCGTCGCCAAGCGCGCCTGGCCCGATCTCGAAAACCACAAGCTCGGCGGGCTCGCGCGCTATCTCGGGATCGAGCATCGCCATCACGACGCGCTGAGCGATGCGCGCGCGGCGGGGTGGGTGATCGTCAAGGCGATCGAGCAGACCGGCATCGCGCTCGCGGAATGGCTCGCGCCGCCGCGCAAGCCCGGGCCGCCGCCCACCGCAGCCGAAGCGGGGCCGCTGCTCGGCGAACGCGTCGCGATCGTCGGCGAGCCGCGCGACGGGCCGTTGGCGCATCGGCTGGCTGCGCTCGGTGCCAAGGTGATGACCTCGGTCGGAACGAGCACGCATGTGCTGGTCGTCGCGGGGGGCGATCGCTTCACGCGCGCGACGTTCACGAGCCCGGCGTACGGCAAGGCCGAAGCGCTGCGCCGCGCGGGCAAGCCGATCCGGATCGTTTCGGAACAGACGCTGCTCGCCGCGATCGGCTGATCAGAGCATCGCGAGCGGCGTGCGCGACCGGGGCGGCGGGAAGGCTGCGTCGAGCGCCGCCAGCGTTTCCGCGTCGAGTTCGAGATCGAGTGCGGCGCGATTGTCGCGGACGTGTGCGACGCTGCCGGCCTTGGGGATCGCGATCACGTCGTCACGCCGCATCGTCCAGGCCAGCGCGAGCTGCGCCGGGGTCGCGTCGCGCTCCGCAGCGATCGTCGCCAGCGCGCCGTGTCCGAGCAGGCGCCCTTGCTCGACCGGGCTGTACGCCATGATCGGCATGCGCCGTGCCGCGAGCCATGGCAGCAAGTCATGCTCGGGCCCGCGCCGCGTGAGGTTGTAGAGGATCTGGTCGGTGGCGCAGCCTTCGCCACCCGCTTCGATCAGCTCTTCCATATCGTCGGTGTCGAGGTTGCTGACGCCCCAGCGCGCGATCAGGCCGGCGTCGCGCAATGCTTCCATCGCCTCGACCGTCTCCGCCAACGGCACCGAGCCGCGCCAGTGAAGCAGATAGAGATCGAGTCGGTCGGTCCCGAGTCGCTCGAGGCTCGCCTCGCACGACGCGCGCAGCCGCGCACGCCCGGCATTCTGCGGATAGGCCTTGCTGACGAGGAACACCTCGTCGCGAAGCCCGGAGATCGCTTCGCCGACCAAGGCTTCGGACTCGCCCTCGCCATACATTTCGGCGGTGTCGATCAGCGTCATTCCGAGCGCGATGCCCTCGCGCAGCGCCGCGATCTCGGCGCTGCGTTTCGCGCGGTCCTCGCCCATCATCCACGTGCCCTGGCCAAGCGCGGGCACGCTCGTGCCATCGGGAAGGGTAACTTGCTTCATCTGTCGCTCCTGCGGCCGCGTCAGGACTGCCAGCCCCCGCCCAGGGCCTTGAACACATCGACTTGCCGATCGACCAACAACGCGTTTGAAGCGGCAAGGTTCGCCTGCGCCGTGGTCAGCGCCGCCTGTGCGCTGAGCAGCGAGAGGAAATCGGTGCGGCCGAAGCGATAGAGCGTGCCCGCCTGGTTCGCGGCGGTGGCGGCGCTCGATTGCGCGCGGGCGAGTGCTGCGTTGCGGTCGGCCTCGCGGGCGTAGGCCGAGAGCGCCGTCTCGGTCTGGCGCAAGGCTTCCAGCGTCGTCGAATCGAATTGCGCGAGCGCGCTGTCGGCGGCGGCGCCCGCCTGCGCGATCTGCGCGCGGACGATCGGCCGGTTGGGGAAGCTCCAGCTGATCAACGGCCCCAGCCCGACATGGAAGGCGTCTCCAGACCCGAACGCCGAAAGCGGCCCGGTCAGCCCGACCGAGCCGCCGAGGCTGACCTGCGGATACAGGTTCGCGGTCGCCACCCCGATCCGCGCGGTCGCGGCGGCGAGCGAGCGCTCGGCGGCGCGGATGTCGGGACGCCGCGCAATCAGGCCGGCGCCGTCGCCGATCGGCAGCGGTTTGCGCATCGTCGGCGCGGTCGCGCAGCTTGCCACGTCCTTGGGATAATCTGCAGGTGCTCGCCCCATCAGCGTGGCGAGCCGGTAGAGCGCTGCGGTGCGCGTCGCGATCGTCGCGGGGACGAGCGCGGCACTCTGATCCACCGCGCTCTGTGCGCGCGTCACGTCGAACGCGGTGCCGCGCCCGCCGCGCTGCAGGCGCTGGGTGACGCCGAGTGTCTGGCGCTGGAGCGCGAGCACGCGGTTGTTGGCGGCGAGCACCATGTTGGCGGTGCACGCCGCGGCATAGCTGCGCGCGATCTCGGCGGCGACGGTCACGCGGACATTGTCGCGCGCCGCGGCGACGGCCTCGGCATCGCCCTGCGCCGCCTCGATCCCGCGACGGATCCGGCCCGACAGATCGAGCGGATAAGCGAGCGACAAGCCGACATCATAGCCCACCGTCCCCGGCAGCGACCCGCCAGTGCCGTACGGCCGCGACAGCGAAGCCCCACCGCCGAGCGTCGTCGACACGGTCCGCCCCGCTGCGACCTCTGCGACGACCGCATCGGCACGGCGCAGATTGGCGTCGGCGAGGCGCAGGTCGGCATTGGCCGCGAGCCCTTCCGCGACGAAGCCGTCGAGCCGCGCATCGCCGTACAGCTGCCACCAATGATCGGGCAGCGGTACGTCGGCGAAGCGCTTCTCCCTGCCGCTGTCGAACGCGCCGAGCGCGCTCGGCCGGTTGACCACCGCGTGGTCCGGCAGCGTGTAGTTCGGGCCGACGGTGGTGCAGCCCGCCAGCAGCAGGCCGGCGACGCCCGTCATCCAACCGCGCGTCATGCGTGCACCTGCGGGCCTTGCGGCACCACCGTCACCGTCGCGCTGCGCCCGACGATCAGCGCGACGCCGGCTGGAACCTCGACCAACTTGACGCGCACGGGGATGCGCTGCGCGAGGCGGACCCATGTGAAGGTCGGGTTCACGGTCGGCAATTGGTTGGCGCTGACGCTACGCTCATTGTCGCTGATGCCCGCCGCGATGCTGTCGACCCGCCCCTTCAACGCGCGCGGCTCGCCCATCAGATGGACCGTCACCGGATCGCCGATATGGATGCTGCCGAGCTTGGTTTCCTCGAAATAGCCCTCGACGCGGATCGAATCGGCGTCGACCAGCGCCATCGCCTGTGCTCCCGCCGCGATATAATCGCCGGGATGGAGGTCGAGATTGGTCACCGTGCCGTTGACGCTCGCGCGCACCGTCGTCCGTGACAGGTTGAGCGCGGCGGTCGAGCGCGCGCTCTGCGCCTGTGCGAGCGCCGCGCTCGCGGTCGCGACGCGCGCGACATTTTGCTCGTGCGTTTCCTTGGCGACGAGATCGCCGAGCGCGAGATCACGCTGCGCCTCGCGCCGTGCCTGGAGCAAGGTCGCGCGCGCACTCTGGATCGCGGCGTCGTTCTGCGCGAGCGTCAGCTCGAAGCGCGGGCGATCGACCACGAACAGCACGTCGCCGGCCTTGACGCGCTGATTGTCGTGCACCGCGACCTGGGTGATCAGCCCACCGACATCGGGGGTGATCCGCACGACATCGGCGCGGATATGCCCGTCGCGCGTCCACGGATCGGTCTCGTAGCGGCGCCACAGCCACACCGCGACGAGGATCGCGAGCAATACGATGATGATCGTCACGGCGGAGCGGCCGAGCGGGGCGAGCAGCGATTTCATAGCGAGGGTCCGGTCAGCAAGGACAAGAGTCCGAGGATGAGGAAGAAGAGCGCGAAATCGACCAGCGGCCGATAGGCGACGAAACGATAGGCGCCGAACGCCGAGAGGAGCCGGGTCGCGGCGCCCGTCAGCATGAGTGCAGCCATCGCCAGCAACAGGATCGTCGGTACGAACACCCCGCCGAGCGCGACTTCGCCGATCATGCCGCGACTCCATAGGCCGGCGCTGCGGGGAACAGGTTGCGGCGCAGCGACGTCAGCGCGAGCACGCCGGCGCGCGCGCGCGCCGGCTCGGCCTCGCCCGCCATCGAATCGATCGCGCTATCGAGATCGGCGAGCAGGACTCGCTCGGGCGGGGCGGGGCGATCGGGCCGCAGCGCGCGATAGTGTGCGCCGACACCCTGCAGCACCGGGGTGATGCGCGCCGCATCGTCGGGCGTGCCGTCGATCCGCAACTGGCGCAATTCGCCGATCGCGACGCCGACGCGCAGATCGCTCAGCGCATCGAGCAGCGGCTTGCCCGGATCCTTGTCCTGCAGCGCGAGCCGCGGCGCGAGCAGGCCGATCCGGTCGAGCATCCGCGCGACCCAGCCGGCGGCATCGGGCGCGCCTGTCGCGTTGCTACGCTGCGCCAGCTCGCGCCACCCGGCGCGGATCAGGCGGCGGGCGGCGGTGTCGGCGCCGATCGTCTGGAACAGCCCGACGGTGACGACCGCGAAGATCGTCCCGATCAGCTGCGAGACGCCGCCGTTGACGAAGGTGTCGAAGCTTGCGCCATAGCGATCGTTGAGCCCGACGGTGTTGATCCCGCCGAGCAGCGCGCCGAGCGTGATCAGGGTCGTGCGCGGCCGGGCCAGGAACACCCCGCCGACGAGCAAGGCCGGGGCCAGCACCGCGATCAGCGTCGGAAAGTCGGTCACGCGCGGCAGGATCGCGAAGGCATAGATCGCGGCGATGATCAGGCCGAGGATCGTGCCGTAGAAGAACGCCATGATAGCCGGCGCCGGATCGTCGCTATTGCCGAACAAGGCGCAGCATACCCCCGCGATGAGCACCGCACCCGCGCCGTCGGCCCAGCCGGTGCCGATCCAGAAGATACAGCCGAGCAGGATCGTCGCGACGGTTCCCGCCGCCGCGCGCAGCGCGATCCCGCGGTCGCGGTGGAGCGGGCGGCGGGCGGTTCGCGCCAACAGCCGCGCGACCCCGGGGTTGAGCGGTGCGCGCGAGGGGGAGCGCATTTGATCGAGCAGGTCGCGCGCATTGCGGTGCGCGTCGATCAGCTCGCCGAGCCGCGCCAGCAAGCTCAACCGCAGCGCGTCGCGCCATAGCAAGGGCTCGACGACGGGCGGCTCGAGCGCGCGCGCGCGGGCGATGAGGACGTCTGCGGCGGCGTTGCGCTCGGCGATCGGAAGGGGGGTGGCCAACCAATCGCGCACATCCTCGATCAGCGTGAGCGCCTCGGGACGCGGCGCGTCGGCGCCACGGAGCAATTCGCGGATTCGGTCGTCGACCGCGCTGGCGAGCGGGAGCAGCATCGACAGCTCGGCCTGCAGTGCGCGCAGCGTGCGCACGCGTGGCTGGAGCCGCGCGGTGTCGAACGGGAGATGGATCGAGAGCTGGTGCAACTCGTTGATATCGAGCGCGAGTCGCCGCCGGTCGCGATCGAGGCGGCTATCGGCCAGCCCTGCCAACGAGTCGCGCGACCAGCGCTCGGCGTCGGCGAGGATCGCATTGACGCGCGACAAGAGCGTCGCGGTCACGGTCTGCGGGAAGACGAAGCCATGGACCAGCGCGCCGCACAGGATGCCGATCGTGATCTCCTCGACCCGCAGGATCGCGGTGGTGAAGATCGCGCCCGGCGCTTCGACCGAGGGGAAGCCGATGATGCTCGCGGTATAGCCGGCGAGCAGGAAGACATAGGCGCGCGGCGTGCGGTCGAGCAGCGAGATATAGAGGCAGACGCCGAGCCACAGCGCGAGCCCGAGCGACAGCAATTCGGGCGCGTTGACCAGATTGGGGACGAGCACGACCGCGGCGGCGGCGCCGAGGATCGTTCCCATCACGCGGAACGCCGCTTTCGACAGCGCGGCGCCGGCGAGCGGTTGGGCGACGATGTAGGAGGTCGTCACTGCCCAATACGGACGCGTGAGGCCGATCTGCAGCGCGATATAATAGGCCAGCATGGCCGCGATCAGGCATTTGACCGAGAACAGCGCCTCCTTCCAGCCGAAGCGATCGCGCGTCATCGGTTGCGCTTACGGGTGAAGCGCGCCTCGAGCTGCTCGGCGACGCGCAGTGCAGTGGCGAGTTCGGCGTCGGGGACGTCGGCGAGCATCTCGCGCCGCAAGGCCTCGAACGCAACCTCGATCTTCTCGACCAAGGCGCGTCCGCGCTCGGTCAGGCGCACGCGGCTGACGCGCGCATCGACTTCGTCGCGCTGGCGATCGACCAGCCCGGCGCTGACCAGCTGGTCGATCACGCGAACCAGCGAGGCGGCCGAGACGTCGAGCTCGGCGGCAAGGTCGGTCTGCCGCACGTCGTCGCCGAGCCGGCCGACCTGAACGATCGTCCACCCGCCCGACGCCGACAGGCCGAAGCCGCTGAGCGCGCGGTCCGCCGACTGCCGCCACATCCGGGCGAGCGGCAGCAAGGTACGGGCATAGGCCGCTTCGGCGAGAGATCGTTCGGACATCATTAGCGTGCTAAGTAATGATGCATGGCGTAATCGCAAGTCCAAAAGGATGGAATGCGACGCCAACGAAACGATATCGGTTTTGGGTCCACGGCGGACGCAATTTTCGAGGCAGCCCGGCCGAGCGCCGGCCCTCGATTTTCCCGGACGGCTGCGGTTAAACCGCGCCGCGAGGCGAGGGGGTCGCCCGCCCGGCGACGATGGCCCTAGGGTGGACTAGATCGAGCCCCCGCGATCAGGCGGGCACGCTCTGCCAGCCACCTCCGAGCGCGCGGAACAGATCGATCTGGGCGTCGGCGATCCGCGCGTCGGCGGCGGCCAGTTCGGCGTCGCTATCGGCGAAGGTGCGTTCGGCATCGAGCACTTCGAGGAAATCGATCGTACCCTCGCGCTGGCGGGCGCGGGTGATCCGCGCGGCGGTCGCGGCATTGTCGCGCGCCGATTGCAGCTGCGTGCGCCGATCGAGTTCGCGGGCGTAGCTCGACAGCGCGGTCTCGGTCTCCTCGAGCGCGGTCAGCACGCTGCCGTCGAAGCTCGCGAGCGCGCCGCGCGTATCGGCCTTGGCGCCCGCGATCTTCGCGCGTGCCGCCGACTGGTTGAGCGACCAGTTGAGCAACGGCCCGAGCAGCCAACGCACCGGCCCGCCGGTGAAGATGTCGCCGACGGTGGTCGCGGTCGACCCGATCGAGCCGCCGAGCGAGATCTGCGGATAGAGCTGCGAGGTCTGCACCCCGATCCGCGCGGTCGAGGCGGCGAGGCGGCGTTCGGCGGCGCGGACGTCGGGACGGCGCGAGAGCAGGGCCGCGCCGTCGCCGATCGGGATCGGCTGGTCGAGCCGCGGCGTCGTGCTGCGCGCGCCCGCCGTCACCGGGAGGTCGCGCGGGGTTCGGCCGGTGAGCGTCGCCAGCCGGAACAGCGCCGCCTGCCGCTCGGCCTCGATCTGCGGGACGAGCGCGGCGCGCTGGTCGCGCAACGCGGCGATCCGCGCCTGATCGAGCTTGGTCGCGCGGCCGGCTTCGACGCGCTTGCCGGTGAGCGTGGTCGATTTCTCAAGCAGATCGACGATCCGCCGCGCGACGGCGAGGCGTTCCGCCGAAGACGCGGCGTCGACATAGGCGCGCGTGGTCGCGGCGACGATCGACACCCGCACCGCGTCGGCATCGGCCTGCGCCGCGCCGACATCGCCGCGCGCCGCCTCGACATTACGGCGAACGCGGCCCGACAGGTCGAGTTCGTAGCTCACGTCGAGGCCGACGTCGTAGGTCGCGCGCTCGCGGGCGTAGCCGGGCAGGCTCTGCAGTTCCGATGCCCGCGCGTAATTGCCGCTCGCGCCGAGATTGACCTGCGGCTCGCGGTCGGTCTTGGCGCCGCGCAGCGAGGCTCGCGCCGCATCGAGCCGCGCGACCGCGACGCGCAAGTCGGTGTTCGCCGCCAGCGCATCGGCGACGAGCCCGTCGAGCACTGGATCACGGTACATCCGCCACCAATGCGGGTCGGCGTCGGCGGTGACCGTCGCCGGGTTGGTGGTGACGAACGGCGCGGCGGCGGCCGGTGGAGGCGTGGGGGCGACGTAGTTTGGCCCGGCGGCGCAAGCGGAGAGCGCGAGCGCGGAGAGGCTGGTGAGCAGGACGGTTTTCATGGGTCGTTCCTATTCGGCTGGCTGCAGCGTGGGGGCGGCAGCGGGGCCATGCGTCGTGTGCGCGTCCGGACGGCGGCGTTCGAGCCGCTTCGCCAGCGCGCGCGCGACGACGTAGAAGGTGGGGGTGAAGAGCAGCCCGAAGCCGGTCACGCCGATCATCCCGAAGAACACCGCCGTGCCGAGCGCCTGGCGGAGTTCGGCGCCAGCCCCTTCGGCGATCACCAGCGGGACCGCGCCGAGGATGAAGGCGAAGCTCGTCATCAGGATCGGCCGCAAGCGGTCCTTCGCCGCCCGCACCGCCGCCTCGACCGGCGACAGACCGTCTTCCTCCTCGGCCTGCTTGGCGAACTCGACCACGAGGATCGCGTTCTTCGCCGCAAGCGCGATCAGCACGACCAGCCCGATCTGCGTCAGGACGTTATTATCCATCCCGCGCAAATTTACCCCGGTCATCGCCGCGAGCAGGCACATCGGGACGATCAGGATGATCGCGAGCGGCAGCGTCAGGCTCTCATATTGCGCGGCGAGCACGAGGAAGACGAACAGCACCGCCATCCCGAAGACGAGCCCGGCCGTACTGCCGGCCGACTTCTGCTGATAGGCGATCCCGGTCCATTCATGCGCATAGCCCGTCGGGAGCGCGGTATCGGCGAGCTTCTCCATCGCGACGAGCGACTGGCCCGACGACGACCCCTTGGCGGTGTCGCCATCGACTTCGACTGCCGGGAACAGATTGTAGCGCACGACGCGATACGGTCCGGTCTTGTCGCGGAAGGTCGAGACCGCGCCGATCGGCACCATCTCGCCGGTGTTCGAGCGCGTCTTGAGATTGGCGATATCGGCGGTGGTGTTGCGGAACGGCGCATCGGCCTGAGCGGTGACGCGGTAGGTGCGGCCGAGCAGATTGAAGTCGTTGACGAACGCCGAGCCGAGATAGACCTGCAACGCCTCGAACACGCGCTCCGGCGGGACACCGAGCATGTTCGCCTTGGTGCGATCGACATCGGCGAAGATGCGCGGGGTGGCGGTGTCGAAGAAGGTGTAGACCTGTGCCAAGCCCTTGGTCTGGTTCGCCTGCCCGATCAGGCCATAGGCGGTCTTGCCCATCTCCTGATAGCCGTGGCCGCCGGTGTCCTGCACCATCATGCGATAGCCGCCGGCCGAGCCGATCCCCTGGATCAGCGGTGGGGGCACGATCAGCAACCGCGCCTCGTTGATGTCGGCGGTAGCCTTGCGCGCCTCGCCCATGATCGAGGCGAGCGTGACGCCGAGCTTCGCGCGTTCCTCGAAGCTCTTGAGCGGAATGTAGGCCGCCGCGCTGTTGGGCGCGAGCGTCTGCGACGGGCCGTCGAAGCCCGCGAGCATCACCGCGCCCTTGACCCCGGCGAGCGGCAGGATGCGTTTTGCGACCTTCTGCATCACCGCATCGGTGCGATCGACCGCCGAGCCCGGCGGCAGCTGGATGATCGTCAGGAAGTAGCCCTGATCCTGTGCGGGGACGAAGCCCGACGGCGTGACCGTGAAGACCACCGCGGTCAGCGCAATCAACGCGCCGTACGCCAGCATCATCTTCCGCGGTGCGCTGACGAGGCGCAGCGTCAGCCGCGCATAGCCGTTGCTCATCCGCTCGAACCCACGGTTGAAGGCGTCGCCCGCACGCCGCACCAATTGTGCGGCACGGCTGCCCGAGCCTGCCGGGGCATGCGGCTTGAGCAGCATGGCGGCGAGCGCCGGGGACAGCGTCAGCGAGAGCAGCAGCGAGATGATCGTCGCGGTCGAGATCGTCACCGCGAACTGACGGTAGAACGCGCCCGACAGGCCGGTGAGGAAGACGGTCGGGATGAACACCGCGCAGAGCACGAGCACGATCGCGACGAGCGCACCCGACACTTCGTCCATCGACTTGCGCGCCGCCTCGAGCGGGGAAAGCCCGTGCTCGAGGTTGCGCTCGACATTCTCGACCACGACGATCGCGTCGTCGACGACGATGCCGATCGCGAGCACCAGACCGAACAGCGAGAGGTTGTTGAGCGAGTATCCCACCGCCGCCAGCACCGCGAAGGTGCCGATCAGCGAGACCGGGATCGCGACGATCGGGATGATCGCCGCGCGCCATTTCTGGAGGAAGACGAGGATGACCAGCACGACGAGGATCATCGCCTCGAGCAGCGTATGCTTCACCGCGTCGATCGACTGCGAGATGAACTCGGTCGGGTTGTAGATGACGCGATAGGCGAGCCCCTTGGGGAACTTCTTCGACATCGTCTCCATCTCGGCCGACACCGCTTGCGCGGCGGCGAGCGCGTTCGATCCGGGACGCTGGAAGACCGCGGCGATGACCGTCGGTTTGCCGCTCAGATAGGTATTGGCGCCATAATCCTGCGCGCCGAGCTCGACGCGGGCGACGTCGGACACCTTGACCTGGCGGCCGTCCTTGTCGGTGCGGATCACCACGTCGGCGAACTGCTTGGGATCGGTCAGGCGGCCCTGCGTCTCGACGTTGAGCTGGAAGGCGTTGCCGGTGGCGTAAGGCGGCTGGCCGAGCGTGCCCGCCGCGACCTGGACGTTCTGCGCGCGCAGAGCAGCGACGATCTCGCCTGCGGTCAGATCGAGCGCGGCGGCGCGGCCGGGGTCGATCCACACGCGCATCGAATAGTCGCGGCTGCCGAAGAGCTGGACGTCGCCGACGCCGTCGATGCGGCTCAACCGGTCACGCACCTGGGTCAGCGCGTAGTTCGAGATATAGCCGCGATCGAGCGAATTGTCGGGCGAGATCAGATTGACGACCATCAGGAAGTCGGGGCTGGTCTTGCGCGTGACGACGCCGAGCCGCTGCACGTCCTCGGGCAGTCGCGGCACCGCGACCGCGACGCGGTTCTGCACCAGCACCTGCGCGGCATCGAGATTGGTGCCGATCTTGAAGGTGACGGTGATCGTCACCTTGCCGTCACCGGTCGATTGCGACGACTGATACAGCATGTTGTCGACGCCGTTGATTTCCTGCTCGATCGGCGCGGCGACGGTTTCGGCGACGGTCTCAGCCGACGCGCCCGGATAGGTCGCGCTGACCGTCACGGTCGGCGGCACGATGTCGGGATATTGCGAGATCGGCAGGCTGAAATAGGCGATCAGCCCGACGATGGTGATGACCACCGCGATGACCCCGGCGAAGATCGGCCGGGTGAT
This sequence comes from Bordetella parapertussis, assembly GCA_943367995.1. Lineage (GTDB taxonomy): Bacteria > Pseudomonadota > Alphaproteobacteria > Sphingomonadales > Sphingomonadaceae > Sphingomonas. The sequence goes on from CALRKL020000001.1 coordinate 598,716, forward strand.
GAAGAAGCGCGAGAAGCGCATGGACAAGGTCCCTCGAAAAGGCGCGCACGCCACCGGTCGGCGTCCAGGAGCGGACGCCGGAGCGACGAACGGCAGTGATAAATCGATCGGCTATCGGGTGCCGGCAAACGCCACCCCCCGTCATCCCCGCGGAAGCGGGGATCCCGCTGCCTGGCCCCGTCGTCGGAGAAGAAGCGGGATCCCCGCTTTCGCGGGGATGACGGGGGCGGGGGCGTTACCGGCTCAGCGTCGCTTCGCCCGCGATCGGCTGCGCGATGGGCGCAGACGCATCCGCCGACACCGCGATCTTGCCCAGCGTCGGCGCGACCTTGGCGCCCGGCATCGCCATCTGCGTGCCGGTGATGATGATCCGGTCCTTCGGGCCGACGCCCGAACGCACCACGCGCATCCCGTCGACCACCGCGCCGAGCACGACCGGCTTGGCGGTGACGACATTGTCGGCACCGACCGTCAGCAGGATCTTCCGCGCCTGGTCGGTCTGCACCGCATCGTCGGGGACGAGCAATGCGGGCTTGGTCCCGGCGCTGGCAAGCCGCATGTTGCCGAACATCCCCGGCGTCAGGAACAGCCCCGGATTGGCGAGCACCGCGCGGCCACGGATCGTGCCCGAATGCGTGTCGAGCCCGTTGTCGGTGAAGTCGAGCTTGCCCTTCCAGCGGTGGCTGGTCTCGTCCTGCAGCTGGATCTCGACTGCCGGCGCCGCGGCGCCGGGCTGGCGATTGCGTTGTGTCTTGAGGAACAGCGCCTCCGACCCGTCGAAGGTGAAGTAGATCGGGTCGAGCGCGTTGATCGTCGTCAGCACCGTGCCGCCGGTGCCTTCGCCGCCCGCGACCTGATTGCCGGCATCGACGCGACGATCCGAGATGCGGCCGCCGATCGGCGCACGGATCTGCGTGAACGACACGTCGAGCGCGCCCGCGCGAACGCGCGCCTGCGCCGCCGCCAAGCCGGCCTGCGCTGCCTGGAGCTTGCCGCGCAAGGCGTCGATCTCGCCGGCCGAGACCGCATCGTCGGCGATCAGGCGCGTCGCCCGGCCGAGATCGGTGCGGGCGAGCACCAGCGCGCTCTGCGCACTGGCTTCGTTGGCGCGCGCTTCGGCGAGCGCGGCGGCGAACGGGCGCGCATCGATCGTGAAGAGCAATTGCCCCTGCTTGACGACGTCGCCGTCATGGAAATGCACGCCGGTGACCTCGCCCGCAACGCGCGGACGGACCTCGACGCTGCGGCTCGGCGCGAAGCGACCGACATAATCGTCCCATTCGCTGATCTCGCGCACCAGCGGCGTCGCGATCGTTACCGGGGCAGGGGGCGGGAGCGCCGCGACCGCATCCGAATGGTCGAACAGCTTGACGCCGACGACACCGGCGATCGCGATCGGGACGAGGATCAGGGCGCGCTTTTGCCAGCGCGCCCGGTGTCTTGTACGCGGCTCGTCGGACGTATCGCGAAGGTCCGACCGCGCCTCGATGGGGGTGATCACGTTCATGCAAAGATCCTCCGGTCGGTTCGGCCGACACGCATTCCGGTAACGCTGGTGATGAGGGTTTCGAGCTGCGCTTCGCTGAAGCCGACCGAATGGAAATTGGCGATCTCGGACGAGGGCAGCGCGAAACCACGATGCCGCGCATGGACCGCGGCGCGGCGCAGCGCCTCGAGCTTGGGGTCGGCGAGCCGCGAGGCGGTGCCGCGGCCGAACAGCCCGCCGAGCGCGCGCGACAGCCGTCCCGGGGTGGTGAGGCTGCCAAGCGTATCGCGCTGGGCGAGCGCGATGACGCTCCATTCGAGCGCCGAGAAGCTCGCGGCCTTGGTGCCTGCCGTCGATTGGCTGCGGCTACCGACGGGCGCGGCGAAATTGTCGAGGTCCAGATAAGCCATGAAAAATCCCCCTTTTGGGCTTGGCGGTCGGACGAGCGGCACCGATCACGGACGAGTGTCGTCCGCGGTGCCGCCGATGGGCGTGACCGATCGCTGCGAGGAACAGGTTCCCCGCGGATCGACCTTCGAAATGTAAAGAGCAGGCCCGACGGTATCGCCGACGGGCCGATGGGTCAGGTGATCTCGGTGGTCATGGGCGTCGACCCTTTTGCCGGTACCGGGTCCGGGTCAGGATCCAGCTTCAATACCAGTCGGTATATAAAGCGCTTGTGCAGTGCGTCAACCGCATTCTGTACCGGTCCGAATATTTATCGACAAGTTTTTATTGGGTCGGCCAAACCGCCATGCTGGTCTCGACGAGTTGCGACAGCTCGGCGCAGGTCGCGCCCGATCCGCCCTGAATCGCAAGGCCCTGCAGGATCGCGTAGAGAAAACGCGTGAGTGCCTCGGGGGTCATGCCCTCGGGAAACTCCCCGGCGGCTTGCGCCGCGGCGAAGCGCTTGATCAGCGCGGCCTCCGACGACGCCCGCCGTTTGACGACCTCGGCCTTGATCGGTTCGGCCTCGGCGCCGCAGGTTGCGGCGCTGATCACGCCGAGGCAGCCCTTCGGGTCGCACGTGCTCATCTGCATTTCGAGCGAGCCGCGCAGCAAGCGCTCGGCGACGCCGCGCGCGGTCGGCGCTTCGAGCGCCGAGGTCATGTAAGCGAGCTTCTCGCGCTCGTAGAGGTCGAGCGCCTTGTGGAACAACTGCTCCTTGTTGCCGAATGCGGCGTACAGGCTGGGCTTGGTGATGCCCATCGCGCTGGTCAGTTCGGTCATCGACGCGGCTTCATAGCCGTTGCGCCAGAACACCAGCAAAGCCTGGCTCAGCGCCTCGTCGATATCGAACTCGCGAGGCCTCCCTTTCGGGGGCGAGATGGAGCAAGCGCTATTCATACCGTTCGGTATATAGGGTTCCCGCGCGAAACGTCCAGACTTGTCACAATCGCGGTCGCGCGGGGTCCCGGAGCGCCCGGCTCGCAGCGCTAGAAACTCGCCTGGATATTGAATTCGAGGAACCGGACCACGCCCTTGTCGCTCGCCAACGCGGTCGGCGCGTTCTTCAGGAAATCGCCCTTATAGAGCAGGGCGAAATTGCTCTCGAGCCGCAGATGCTGCGGGACCAGCCAATAGCGCAGTCGCCCTTCGACCTGCTGCCCGCCGAAATCGCCCGATCGGCCTGTCGCATCGGTGACGTTGTAGAAGCGGTCGTAGCGGGAGGCGAGCCAGATGCCGCGATAGCTGAGCAGCCCTTCGACGCGCTTGCCGGGCTTGGCCTCGAAGCGGATCCCCGGCGCGCTGATATTCTCGCGCGCGAGGCCGGCATAGGTGCCCGACGGCCCGAGATCCTCGCGCCGGCTGCCGAACAGCGTGTCGAAGCGGTTGAAGGTGCCGCCCCGCCCGTCGCCGCTGGCATAATCGTAGAACAGGCCGATCCGCGGCTTGAGCGGCGAATCGAAGGTATAGCCGATCGCGGCATGGGTGAAGCCTGCCGATACCCGCGCCGAGGTCGCGGTCGCGAGCGTCGAGGAACTGGCGCGGCCGAACTGATACGCCGCCTCGACATCGTAATCGACCTTGCTGGCCTTGGGCTCGCGGAAGAGGCGGGCGTCGACCGTGTGCAGCCGGCGGTCGGCGGTGCTGCGGCCCGGCGAATCATGCTCGGCGAGACGGTAATAGGCGAATTCGACCTGCGCTTCGCCGAGCGCCTTCTTGCGATGGATATAGCCGCCGAACAGCACGTCGTTGAAGCTCTCGCGATCGAACACGACCTTGTTGGCGCGGATCGCGTCGACGGCGTCGGGCAGGCGCTCCTGCGGCAGGACGTAGAACAGCGTCGCCTCGATCCGGTCGCCCGCCTTGAGATCGCCGCGCAGGCCAGTGAAGCCGTTGACGGTGTTGCGATATTCGTCGGTCGCGATCAGCCGCCCCGACCCGAGGTTCATCAGGAACCGCCCGCCCTCGACGCTGACCGCGGTGCCGTGCCGCAGCGCATCGCCGAGCCGCAGCTTGAAATAGGCTTGCGGCAGCTCGACCGCATTGACGTCGTCGCGTCCGATCTGCGTCTGCTTGCCGGTAAGATAGGCGCGGCTGTCGACGATCTCGCCGCCGATCGCGAGCGGGCCGGGGCCATATTCGACCGCGACGCCGGTGCGCAGCTCGAGCGCATCCTCGGCGGTGGCATAGCCGGGACGGGGGCGGCCATCGACGGTTTCGTACCGCAGCCGGCTCGAAGCGGTGACGATCAGCCCGGTTTCGTCTTTCTTCGGGGCGGTCTCTTCCTTGCCCGGTTTCTCGGTCGAGGAAGCGGGTGACGCGGGCAGCGACTGGGCGTGCGCGGCGAACGGCGCCAGCGTCAGGCCGAGCGCCGTCGCCGTCCATGAAAGCGTCTTCATCGGGACATCCTTGATAGTCGTGGTGAGACGGGCGTGTGGATCGGAGACTTGGCGATCAGGCTTTGGTGAGATCGAACAGCGTGTTGTATTGGCGTGGCTGCGAGCGCAGATATTGCGCAGGCGCGGCGACATGCGCACCGAGATGCGCGGCGGCATGCCATGGCCAACGCGGATCGTAGAGAATCGTGCGGGCAAGCGCGATCAGGTCGGCGTCGCCGGTACCGACGATCGCCTCGGCCTGCTCATAGTCGGTGATCAGACCGACCGCGACCACCGGGATCGCGACCGCCTGCTTGACCGCGCGGGCGAGCGGAACCTGATAGCTCGGACCGACCGGGATCGCCTGGCGCGGATCGAGCCCGCCGCTCGAAACGTGGATCGCGGCGCACCCGCGCGCTTCGAGCGCTTGGACGAACGCCACGGTGCCGTCGATGTCCCAGCCGCCGTCGACCCAGTCGGTCCCCGAGACGCGCATCGTCACCGGTCGGTCGGCGGGGAAGGCGGCGCGAACCGCGTCGAACACTTCGAGCGGGAAGCGCATGCGGTTCTCGAGGCTGCCGCCGTATTCGTCGTCGCGGCGGTTCGACAAAGGCGAGAGGAATTGGTGGAGCAGATAGCCGTGCGCGGCGTGAAGCTGGACGAGATCGATCCCGAGCCGGGCCGCGCGGGCGGCGGCGGCGGCGAAGGCATCGCGGATCCGCGCCAGCCCGGCGCGATCGAGCGCGACCGGAGCATTCTCACCCTCGGCGAAAGCGGCGGCGGACGGGGCTTCGGTCTGCCAGCCATTGGGCGCGCTCGGTGCGATCTGCTTGCCGCCGCGCCACGGCAGTGCGGTCGAGGCCTTGCGGCCGGCATGCGACAGCTGGATCGCGATCGGCATGTCGGAATGACGACGGACGCTCTCGATCACCGTGCCGAGCGCAGCCTCGGTCGCATCATCGTACAGCCCGACATCGCCATAGCTGATCCGCCCCTCGGGCAGGACGGCGGTCGCTTCGATCGTCAGCAGCGCGGCGCCCGACAGAGCGAGATGGCCGAGATGGATCAGATGCCAGTCGGCCACCTTCCCATCGACCGCCGAATATTGGCACATCGGCGCGATCACGATGCGATTGCGCAGCGTCAGCGTGCCGACCTCGATCGGCTCGAACAGTTTTGGGCCCGGCATGAACGTCTCCCCTTAGACGTCGCTGCAACGCACGACCGCGCGTTTCGACGCACGTTCGGAGCGAAGTTCGGGTTTATTTGACGGTCTGCTTCTCGAGCTTTCGTGCGAGCGTGCGGCGATGCATGCCGAGCTGGCGCGCCGTCTCCGAAATGTTGAAATTGTTCGCCGCCAGCGTCTGGTGGATGTGCTCCCATTCGAGCGTCTTGATCGAGGTCGGGCGGTTGGTCAGCGGCGCGTCGACATTGCCCGCGGCGGCGCCGTCGGTCTGCCCGAAGGCGGCCTCGATGTCGTCGGTATTCGACGGCTTGGCGAGATAGTTGGTCGCGCCGAGCTTGATCGCCTCGACCGCGGTCGCGATGCTGGCATAGCCGGTCAGCACGACGATCCGCGTCGCGGCGTCATGCGCATGGATCGCCTGGACGCAAGCCAGCCCCGAGGTCGCGCCGAGCTTGAGATCGACCACGGCGAAGTCGGGCGTGCGTTCGGCCAGCGCGGCGGTCACCGCCGCTTGGTCGGCGGCGATCTCGACGATATAGCCGCGACGCTCGAACGAGCGACGCAAGGTCTTGGCGAAAGCGGCGTCGTCCTCGACGATCAACAGGTGCTTGTCGCTCATGTCCCGTTCCACTCCAAAGCCGACAGCGGCAGCGTCAGGGTCACCACTGCGCCGCCGCCCGCGCGGTTGCGCGCCTCGACGCTGCCGCCGAGCTTGCGCATCGCGTTGACGACGAGGAACAGCCCGAGCCCGCTGCCGAGTCGCGCGCGTGTCGAATGATACGGCTTGCCGAGATTGGCGAGCATTTCGGGGGTGAACCCCGGCCCGGTGTCGCTCACCGCGAGCAGCAGCGAGGGCCCGTCGCGCGCGACTTCGAGCGTGATCGGTTGCCCCGAGGCTTCCTTGGCATTGTCGAGCAGGTTCCAGATCATCTGCTTGACCGCGGTATCGGCGACGATCGCGCGATCGGTGCCGAAGCGGTTGCGGAAGACGATCGCCTCCTCCGAATTCTGCACGCGCCATTCCGCGACGACCTCGTCGCAGAAATTGTGCACGCTGGTGATCGTCGGATGCTCGCCGCGCGCTTCGCCCGCCGCCATCAGGATGCCGGTGACGATCGTCTTGCAGCGCGTCAGCGCGACGCGCATGTCCTCGATCTCCTCGGCGAGGCCCGGCTGCGCGCGGAGCGCGGGCGAATGCCCCCAATCGTTGACGATCACCGACAGCGAGGCGAGCGGAGTGCCGAGCTCGTGCGCCGCGCCGGTCGCGAGCAGGCCCATGCGGACGATATGGTCCTCCTCGGCGGCTTGCTGGCGCATCGTCGCGAGGCGTGCGTCGCGCATGCTGAGGTTGCGGTTGATCCGCGTGACGAAGCCGACGATCAGCACCGCGATCAGCACGAAGCAGATCAGCGAGCCGAGCACGTACAGGTCGCTCCAGTCGTAGGAGAAACGCTGTGGCAGCAGCAGCGGCATATGCACCTCGGCGAGCAGCGCGAAGGCGGCGATCGTCACCGCGACCAGCGCCCAGCTCGACCACGCCTCGAGCAGGATCGCGCCGAGCACGATCTGGACGAGATAGAGCGCGATGAACGGATTGGTCGCGCCGCCGCTCTGATAGAGCAACGCGGTCAGCGCGCCGACGTCGAGCAACAGGCTGGCGAACAGCTCGCCATTGGTGATCGCGACGCGGCGCGGCAGTTGCGACAGGCTGATCACGTTGAGCAGGACCAGCCCGCCGACGACGAGCAGCATCGGGATCAGCGGCAGCGTGAGGCCCATCAGGAACTGCGCGACGAGGATCGTCGCGAACTGCCCTCCAACCGCAAGCCAGCGCAGGTTGATCAACTGGCGAAGATTGTCGCGCCCGGTCGTGTCGAGCGGGGGGAGCGGGGCGGTCATGCCGCGCCCCGCGACTGGCTACGGACCAGCATCGCCGCCGCGCCGGCGACCATCGCCGCGAGCGCGAACCAGGTGATCGCATAGACGAGATGGTTGTTCGAGAACCGGATCACGGTCAGCCCGCCGACAGGCGTGGCGCCCGCGGGGCCGGCATCGGCATCGATGAAATAGGGCGCGACCGGACCCAGCCGTCGCGCCGCGGCGATCGCTGCGACGTCGCGCGAGAACCAGCGATCTGCGGCGGGATCATTGCGGCGCAGGAAGCCGCCGCCGGGTTCGCTCGGGCGGAGCAGCCCGGTCACGCTCGCGCCGCCTGCGGGTGGCGCATGGCGCTCGGGGACGAAGCCGCGGTTGACGAGTACGGTGAAGGCGCGATCGGACACGATCGGGGTCATCGCCCAGAACCCCGGGCCGCGTTCGGTCACCGCCTGGACGAACACCGTCGCGTCGTCGCGATACCGGCCGGCGACCCGGATATGGCGATACCCGTCGCTTTCGGTGGTGATCCCGCGCCAGCGATCGGGGCCCGGCGCAGCGACCGGCGCGGCATGGACGCGCTGCCCGACCGTCGCGATCAGCGCGACCTTCCACTGCAGCCGCTCGACCTGCCAGATGCCGAGCCCGATCAGGGCGGCACACAACACCCCCGCGACGACCAGCAGCGCGGCCAGTGTCGCGGGGGATCGCCTCATTGCTGGCGCATCGTCTCGGATGCCATGGTCGGGCTCATCGGCATCATGTTGGCGTTCATGTGGTACATCACCCAGATCGATCCCGACAGCGTGATGACGATCACGATCAGCGTGAACAACAGCGCGAGGAACGACCAGCCGCCTTCGTTACCCGTCTTCATGTGCAGGAAGTAGATCATGTGGACGAAAACCTGCACCAGCGCCGAGCCGAGCACAAGGATCGCGGTCCAGGTGTGATCGAGCGCGCCCGTCATCACCAGCGCGAACGGGATCGCGGTCAGGATGACCGAGAGCACGAAGCCGATAATGTAATCGCGCATCGAGCCGTGCGGGGCGCCATCGTCGTGATGGTCGTGAGCGTGTGCGGCATGCGTATCGGCGCTCATCCGAGCACTCCCATGAGATAGACGATGGTGAAGACGCCGATCCAGATGACGTCGAGAAAGTGCCAGAACATGCTGAGGCACTGAAGGCGACGGCGATTGGCCTGGCCGAGGCCATGCGTGCCGATCTGAATGACGAGCGTGGTCAGCCAGATCAGGCCGCAGGTGACGTGGAAGCCGTGCGTGCCGACGAGCGTGAAGAAGGCCGAGAGGAACGCGCTGCGCGACGGGCCATTGCCCTCCGCGATCAGGTTGCTGAACTCGTACATCTCGACGCCGAGGAAGGTCAGGCCGAACAGGCCGGTGACGACCAGCCAGAACTGCACCTGGCGAACGCTGCCCTTCTCCATCGTCAGCATCGCGATGCCGTAGGTCAGCGACGAGAACAGCAGCATCGCGGTGTTGAACGCGACGAGCGGGAGCTCGAACAGCTCCTTCGGCCCCTTGCCGCCGCCATAGCCGTGGCCGAGCACGCCGTAGCAGGCGAACAGCACCGCGAAAATGAGGCAATCGCTCATCAGGTACATCCAGAAGCCCAGCATCGTGCTGCCGCCTTCGGGATGATCGTGCTCGTCGAGCTCGAAGAACACCGGCTTCGCGCCGTCGGCGGTCGGCTCGTAGGTCAGTTCGGCGCTCATGCCACCACCTTCTGCGCTGCGAGGAGACGCGTGCGCTCGTCCTCGGTGGCGATCACCTCCTCGACCGGGATGTGGAAATCGCGCTTGTAGTTGAACGAATGCCAGATCGACACGCCGACCATCGCCAGCAGCGAGGCGATCGCCAGCCACCAGATGTACCAGATCATCGCAAAGCCGAAGCCGACGCTGATCAGGCCGATGATGACGCCGGCCGCGGCGTTCTTGGGCATATGGATCGCCTTGAAGCCGCTCGTCGGACGCTCGAAGCCGCGCGTCTTCATGTCCCAGAACGCATCGTTGTCATAGACGATCGGGGTGAAGGCGAAGTTGTAGTCCGGCGGCGGCGACGAGGTCGACCATTCGAGCGTGCGGCCATCCCACGGATCGCCGGTGAGGTCGAGCAGGCGCGTGCTGTTCCGATCGCGGATGCTGACGAAGAACTGCATCGCCATGCACGCGATACCCAGAGCGATCAGCCCCGCGCCCAGCGCGGCGACGATGAAGTAAGGCTGGTACGCCGTATCGTCGAAGTGGCTCAAGCGACGCGTCACGCCCATCAGGCCGAGCACGTAGAGCGGTGCGAAGGCGGTCCAGAAACCGACCACCCACAGCCAGAACGAGCGCTTGCCCCACACCCGGTCGAGCTTGAAGCCGAACGCCTTGGGCCACCAGAAGTTGATCCCCGCAAACATGCCGAACAGCGTGCCGCCGATGATGACGTTGTGGAAATGCGCCACCAGGAACAGCGAATTGTGCAGCACGAAGTCGGCGGGCGGCACCGCGAGCAGCACGCCGGTCATCCCGCCGACCGTGAAGGTCAGCATGAAGGCGACCGTCCACATCATCGGCAGCTCGTAGCGAATGCGGCCGTGATACATCGTGAACAGCCAGTTGAAGATCTTCGCGCCCGTCGGGATCGAGATGATCATCGTGGTGATCGCGAAGAACGAGTTGACGCTCGCGCCCGAGCCCATCGTGAAGAAGTGATGGAGCCAGACGAGATAGGCGAGGATCGTGATGACGATCGTCGCATAGACCATCGAGGTGTAGCCGAAGAGCCGCTTGCGCGAGAAGGTCGCGACGATCTCGGAATAGATGCCGAACGCCGGCAGGACCAGGATGTAGACTTCCGGGTGACCCCAGATCCAGATGAGGTTGACGTACATCATCGGGTTGCCGCCGAGGCCGTTGGTGAAGAACTGCATCCCGAGCAGACGGTCGAGCGACAGGATCGCGAGCACGGCGGTCAGCACCGGGAAGGCCGCGACGATCAGCGTGTTGGTGCACAGCGCGGTCCACACGAAGATCGGCATCTTGAACAACGTCATGCCGGGCGCACGCATCTTAACGATCGTCGCGAGCAGGTTGACGCCCGAGAGCAGCGTCCCAAGCCCTGCGATCTGCAGCCCCCATATGTAATAGTCGACACCCACGTCGGGGCTCGCCTCGATCCCCGACAATGGCGGCATCGCGAGCCAGCCGGTGCGCGCATAGTTGCCGACGAACAGCGAGATCATCGTGATGATCGCACCCGACGCGGTCAGCCAGAAGCTGAAATTGTTGAGATAGGGGAACGACACGTCGCGCGCGCCGATCTGCAGCGGCACGACGAAGTTCATCAGGCCGACCACCAGCGGCATAGCCACGAAGAAGATCATGATCACGCCGTGCGCGGTGAAGATCTGGTTATAGTGGTCGGGCGGGAGATAGCCGGAATTGCTGCCGAACGACATCGCCTGTTGCGCGCGCATCATCAACGCGTCGGAGAAGCCGCGCAGGAACATGATCAGCGCGAGGATGACATACATGATGCCGATCTTCTTATGGTCCACCGAGGTGAACCAGTCGCGCCACAGCCAGCCCCACGCCTTGAAATAGGTGATGATCGCGAGCAGCGCGAGGCCGCCGACCGAAACGCCGCCAAAGGCGAGCAGCACGGGCAGTTCATGCAGCGGCAGCGCGTCGAGCGTCAGGCGCCCGAGAAGCGGGCTGACCACGGGGTGTACGTCGTTCATCGGGGGCATCATGTCAGAAGGTCCTCCGGTCGCCGGGCATCGGCAGACCCGCGCCGGCAAGGCGCGCTGTGCTTTGGGCTGAATTCTTGGCGGTGGTCTTGCCGACCTCGGCCGGCTTGGCCGCCATGGCGGAGTCGGGCATCGGCATCGCCGACATCTTCATCGCATCGTCGTTCTTGGCATGGCCCTCGCCATGCTCGCCATCGTGCGGCCCGGCGTCGGCGCGCATCATCGCGTCCATGCAGACCTGGCCCGGCGCGACGCAATTGTTAGCGGCGGCGTTGAACAGGCCGGGCGCAACGCCCGCGAAGAAGGTCGGCGCATGGTTCATGCTCGGCTTAGCGACCTTGAGATAAGTCGCGCGGTCGAGCATCGTGCCGCTTGCGCGGACGCGCGCGACCCAAGCGTCGAAGTCACCCTGCGACCCGGCGAGGAAACGGAACTTCATGTACGAGAAGCCGTCGCCGCTGAAGTTGGACGAGAAGCCGGCATAGTTGCCGGGCTTGTTGGCCACCGCGTTGAGCTTGGTCGTCATGCTGGGCATCGCATAGATCATGCCGGCGAGGTTGGGGATGTAGAAAGCGTTCATCACATCCGACGAGGTCAGGTCGAACTCGATCGGCTGATCGACCGGCGCTGCCAGCTGGTTGACCGTGGCGATCCCGTAATCGGGATAGATGAACAGCCATTTCCAGTCGAGCGCGACGACCTGCACGCGCAGCGGCTTGGCGTCGAGCGCGACCTGGCGGGCAGCGTCGATCCGGCCGATCGGGCGATACGGGTCGAGCAGATGCGTGCTCGTCCAGGTCACCGCGCCGAGGCAGATGATGATCAGCAGCGGGACCGCCCAGATGACCAGCTCGAGCGCGGTCGAATGGTGCCATTCGGGATTGTACGGCGCTGCGGTGTTGGTCTGGCGATAGCGCCATGCAAAGATCGCGATCAGCGACATCACTGGGACGATGATGATCAACATCAACAACGTAGCGATGACAACCAAGTCGCCCTGCTGCTGCGCAACATCCCCGGCGGGGGACAGAACGACAGTGCTGCACCCGCCGAGCAAGGCGGGCGCGAGGAGCGCGAGGCTCGCTATTGCGGGGCGGAGGAGCGAGGGAGGTCGGATCATGACGCGCAGCTAGGCCCCAAAACGAGCGCCTCCCATTGGACATTTTGTCCAATCCTCGCTGCGCTGCAGCAAGCGTAGGGGAAGCCGATAAACGGCGATCATGGCCGGGAGTTCGAACACCGATGCAAGCCACCCACACCCCGACGTCGCGCGCGATCGAGGCCGATGCCAGCCGGATCAACCAGGAGCACGTCTCCTCGGGCGAGATCGCGATCGGCGTGGTGATCGGGCGCACCTCGGAATTCTTCGACTTCTTCGTCTATGCGATCGCCTCGGTGCTCGTCTTCCCGACGATGATCTTCCCCTATGTCGATCGCCTGACCGGCACGCTCTATTCGTTCGGGCTGTTCGCGCTGGCCTTCGTCGCGCGGCCGATCGGCTCGATGATCTTCCTCGCGATCGACCATATGTATGGCCGCGGCACCAAGCTGACGATCGCGCTGTTCCTGCTCGGCGGCTCGACCGTGGCGGTCGGCTTCCTGCCGGGCCATGCCGAGGTCGGCGGCTATGCCGCGATCATCCTCGCCTTCCTGCGCATCTGTCAGGGGCTCGCGCTCGGCGGAAGCTGGGACGGTTTGTCGTCGCTGCTCGCGCTCAATGCTCCGCAGAGCAAGCGCGGCTGGTATGCGATGATCCCGCAGCTCGGCGCACCGCTCGGCCTGATGGTCGCCGCCGGCCTGTTCGCCTATTTCACCGCGACGCTGTCGGCGACCGATTTCCTCGACTGGGGCTGGCGCTATCCGTTCTTCGTGGCGTTCGCGATCAACGTCGTGGCGCTGTTCGCACGGCTGCGGATCGTCAGCACGTCGGACTATCAGGACATGTTCGAGAGCCGCGACCTGGTGCCCGCGCCGGTGATCGAAACCGTCCGCAAGCAGGGCCGCACGATCGCGCTCGGCGCGTTCGCTCCGCTCGCGAGCTTCGCCCTGTTCCACATGGTCACGGTGTTCCCGCTGTCGTGGGTGTTCCTCTACACCAAGAGCAACCCCGAGCAGTTTCTCGGGATCGAAGTGATCGGCGCGGCGATCGGCGTCGTCGCGATCGTCGCCTCGGGCTATCTCGCCGATCGGATCGGCCGGCGCACGCTGCTCGGCGCCTCGGCCGCGGCGATCGCGGTGTTCTCGGGCTTCGCGCCGCAGCTGCTCGGCGCCGGGCCGCTCGGCGAAGTGATCTTCATGGTGCTCGGCTTCGCCCTGCTCGGCATTTCGTTCGGTCAGTCGTCGGGCGTGGTCGCTTCCGAATTCGCGGGCGAATCGCGCTACACCGGTGCGGCCTTGACCTCGGACATCGCCTGGCTGGTCGGTGCGGGTTTCGCGCCGCTGGTCGCGCTGTTCCTGTCGTCGCACTTCGGTCTGGTCGCCGGCGGCGCGTATCTGCTGTCGGGTGCTTTGGCGACGCTGCTGGCGCTGTGGCTCAACAAGGAGCTGGCGAGCCGGACCTGATCGCGGCGCTTCGGTATCGGCGCTCTGAAAGACGCTTCCCCGGCCATCGCCGGGGAAGCGTTTTTTGCGTCAGCTCGCCGCGATCGCCGCCGCGATCTCGCCCGCCTTGGCGTCGCGCAAAGCGCCGCAGTGGCGGATCGATTCGACCACGCGTTCGAAATCGAGCACGCCGGCGCCGGCCGCGCGAACCTTGGGGCCGAGGACGCTTTCGATCTTCGCGGCACGATCGACCCCGCATTGCGCGCTGAGCGCGCCCGGCAGGCGGCTGGTGATGAACACGCCGTTTCCGCCGGCGCGCAGCTCGTCATAATGCGCGAGCAGCCAATCGCCCGCGCTCTCGACCGTGCCCGGCGTACCGGTGAGCGATTGGATCACCATCAACCGGTCGAAGCCGCGCAGCCGCGGGTCTTTGAGCGCGAGCAGATAATCCTCAACGTCGCGCTGTCCGGTCGATCCCGCCGCGACAAGCGCTGAGGCGCGAACGTCGGAATCCTCGCTCGCCAAGGCGAGCTCGACCAGCTTGCGCGCGGCAGGCAGGCCGCCATGCTTGGCATAAGCGGTAAAGCCCAGGCCGATAAACGCCGGGTCGAGCGCCTGCTGCTCGCCGCCGATATAGCGCGTCGCCGCTGCGGCGAGCCGATCGTCGATCGTTCGGTCCGCAGCCTCTTCGGCGACGAGCGACGCCAGCGACTGGCGCAGCTTCTGGCGATCGGGCGTGTCGCCGGCATGCGCCCCGGCGGTTGGATCGAACCCCATCCTGGCGAGCATCGGCGCATAGAGCGATCCGATCAGCCGGCGATACGCGGGGAGCTGCGCGTCGGCGATCAGGCCGCGTTCGCGCAGACCCGACAGGCGCGCGCCACCGTTGACGGCGGCGTTCGAGTCCGGGTTCGCCGCCATCGCCTTCGCCGCCGTCACCAACAATCCGGCGGGCACCTTGCCCGCGCGGAACGCCGCCCACAGGCTGTCCTGCACGGCCAATGCTTCGCCCGAGGTGAGGACGGCCGATCGCGCGATCAGCGCCTGCCAGTCGGCGGGCGCGAGGTTGAAGCGATAATAGCCCGTGCCGCCGGCATTGGGCACGAACGCGCCGACCGGTGCAGCAATGGTCACGCTCGGCCGGTCGATCAGCGTGCAGGCGCGCGCACCGTCGATCGGGCGGTAGCAGAAGGGAATGGTCCACTGCTCGGCGCGCGGGGCCGATCCGAGGAAGGCATAGCGCGACTGCGTCGCGGTCAATTGCGTGCCGTTGCGCGTGAGGTCGACCACCGGCACCCCCGGCTGATCGACGAAGCTCTTCAATGCGGCGAGCACGCGCGGGTCCTGCGCGCTGTCGGCAAGGCTCTGGAAGAATTGCTCCGACGTGGCATTGCCATAAGCGTGGCGCTTGAGATGGAGACGCACACCGTCGCGGAACTTCTCGTCGCCGAGATAGGCCGCGATCATCGCGAGCACCTGGCCGCCCTTGCCGTACGTGATCGAATCGAACGCGCTGTCGATGTCGCTGTTGGTGGCGATCGCCTGGTGGATCGGGCGGCCGACCTCGAGTGCGTCGGTGTTCATAGCTGAAAAGCCCTCGGCGAGCCCGCCGACGCCGATGTTGAGTTCGGGCCGCCATTCGTTGCCGATGCGATAGCCCATCCAGTTGGCGAAGCTCTCGTTGAGCCAGATGTCGTCCCACCAGGCCGGCGTGACGAGATCGCCGAACCATTGGTGCGCGAGCTCGTGCGCCACCACCATCCCGAATTCCTGCTTGTTGCCGGTCGAGGCGTTGGCCGGAAGGTAGATGATGCCGTCGCCATAGGTATCGGCGCCGGCATTCTCCATCGCCCCGGGCATGATCGGCGAGCCGATCTGGTCGAGCTTGGGGAAGGGGAAGGGCTCGCCGAAATACTTTTCGAGCAGCTGCACGATGCGCGGGCTTTCGGCCATGACATAGCCCATCTTGTCCTTCTGCGCCTGCGTCGCGACCGCGCCGAGCGGGAGCGGGGTGCTGCGCTCCGCGTCGGGCGCGACGGTGCCGTCGACGCGGACGAACGGCCCGGTATGGACCGCGACAAGATAGGTCGGCAGCGGGCGGGTGGGGGCGAAGACATGCTCTTCCATCGCCGCGGGGACGGGCTTGCCCGCGGCGCGCAGGAATTTTGCCGCGCCGGACTCGGGATCGACCTTGATCCGCCGGACCTCGGTCTCGGGCGCGTTACCCGTCACCCGATCGCCGACCTTGGTCATGACGTGTAGCGTGAAGGGTGTCTTGAAGCCGGGTTCGTCGAAGCTCGGGAATGCGGCGCGCGCGTCGATCGATTCGAACTGCGTCCAGCTATACCATTTGTCCGCGACCTTGACCCGGTAGAGGCCGGACGCGCCATCGCCGAATGCGCCGTCATAGGAGAAGCTCAGCGTCGCGGCGCCGGCAGGCAGCGGCGAGGCGAAATCGAGCCGGACGACGCCGGTCTTGTCGACTTGGGTATAGCGCGCGGCGATGACCTTGCCGCCGACCTTGGCGAGGACGCCGGCAACGTTGAGATCGCGGCCGTGGAGGTAGAGCACCGAAGTCGGTGCCTTGACCGTGATGTCGATCTCGTCCTCGCCGCTGAAGCGCGGCTGGTCGGGATCGATGATGAACGACAGGCGGTACGCTGTCGGTCGTGCGGTGTCGGGAAGCTTGCCCTTCGGTGCCGCCGGGTCGGGGGTGATCGGGGTCTCGGCGTGCGCCGTCGCGGAGAAAGCGAGCAGCCAGGCTGCAGTGGACAAGAGCAGGCGAGCGCGCATCGGACGGAAACTCCACGAGGAAGCCCGTGGTTTACGAAGCTAAGACACGTCCTGCAAGCCACCGACCATGGCGCGCGCCATGCCGGACGAACCCGGCATGGCGCTACGGCCTATTCGAGATCGTTCTCGCTGATCACGATCATCGCCTGGTCGCTGTTGCGCGCGAGTGCGACGAGGCCGGCTTCGGCAATCGAATCCTCGAAGCGGTTGAACTGCTCAATCGCGTCGTCCTCGGGTGCGTCGCCGCTCAGCGCCTCGAGCACGGCATATTGCACCGCGAACTGATATTCCTCGCCATCGACCTCGCCCATGAATTCGACGACGCGCTCGTCGTCATTGTCGAGCAGGCTCGAGTGCAGAATATCCATCTTGTCGGCGGCCATGCGGAATGCTCCAAATCGGGGAAACGGGCGCTGTGCCCGCGCGGCTGATCAAGCGCAAGCCGCTGCCGGAGGTTCCGCGCGGTTTCAGTTTTCGCTGAGCACCCCGCCGAACATCGCGTCCTCGAGCGCGCGCCCAGCGCCGGTGACGACGCAGGTCAGCGCGTTTTCCGAAACCACGACGGGCAGCCCGGTCGCGTCGGCGAGCACCGTGTCGAGCTCGCGCAGCAGCGATCCGCCGCCGGTCATGACGATGCCGTGGTCGACGATGTCGGCGGCAAGCTCGGGCTGGGTCTGCTCGAGCGCGTTCATCACCGCCTCGACGATCTGCGCGACGAGCTCGCCGAGCGCTTCGGCGACCTCGGCCTGGCTGATCTCGATCTCGGTCGGGATGCCGCCGACCAGCCCGCGGCCGCGGACGTGCATCGTCAGCCCGACGCCGTCCTCGGGCTTGCGCGCCATGCCGATCGTCATCTTCACGCGCTCGGCGGTCGCCTCGCCGATCATCAGATTGTATTTGCGACGGATGTAGGAGGCGATCGCATCGTCCATCTTGTCGCCGCCGACGCGCACCGAGGTGCTGTAGGCAAGCCCGCGGAGCGACAGGATCGCGACTTCGGTCGTCCCGCCGCCGATATCGACGACCATGCTGCCGATCGGCTCGGTCACCGGCATGCCGGCGCCGATCGCGGCGGCGAGCGGTTCCTCGATCAGCAGGACGTTGGCCGCGCCGGCATTGGTCGCCGCCTGGCGGATCGCGCGGCGTTCGACCTGCGTCGAGCTCGACGGCACGCAAATCACGACCTTGTGGCGCCGCGGCATGCGGCTCGCGCCGCCGAGCGCCTTGTCCATGAAATGCTTGATCATCTGTTCGGCGACATCGATGTCGGCGATCACGCCGTCGCGCATCGGGCGGATCGTGCGGATTTCCTCGGGCGTCTTGCCCATCATCAGCTTGGCGTCGGTGCCGACCGCCCGCAGCTTGGTCACGCCGTCGATCGTCTCGAGCGCGACGACCGAGGGTTCGTCGAGCACGATCCCCTTGTCGCGCAGATAGACGAGGGTGTTCACCGTGCCGAGGTCGATTGCCATGTCGTTGGAAGAGAAAGTGAAGAGCCGCGCCGGCCACATGATAGGTCTCGATACTGTTTGCGTGGTCTGGCCGCCGCGAAATCCTCGCGGCGCAGGCTTTGGCGACTCCGTGAGTGCCGCCGCGTCGGCGGTCAAGCGCGCTTCCGACCCAACGATCGTTTCGCGCGCCCAGTTGCGGGCGGGCGTTGCGCCGATATCGCGCTCAGCGTGCCGGTTTGAGCAGGGCGAGCCCGCCGAAGCTGAGCACCGCCGCGCCGACCAGATAGACGCCGACGAGTGACAGGCCGCCGGTTTGCGCGAGCTTCTGCGCCGCGATCGGGGCGAGCGCGCCGCCGAGGATGCCGCCGAGGTTGAAGGCGATCGACACGCCGGTATAGCGCACGCCGGCCTCGAACAGTGACGGCAACCAGCCGCCGAGCGGACCATAAGCGAAGCCCATCGCGAACAGCGACAGCGCGAGCCAGGCGAACACGATCCACAGCGACGCCGCGCCGAGCATCGGCCCCATCAGCAGCCCCGACAGCGCGCAGCCGACGAACCCCCAGCGCAGCATCGGCCGCGCGCCGACGCGGTCGGCGAGCGTGCACGACACGATCACGCCGAGCGCGAGGAACAGGATCGCGGCGATCTCGACCCCGAGGAACGCCTGCCGATCATGGCCGAGCGTCGTCGTGCCATAGCTCAGCGCGAACGCGGTCGTCAGATAGAACAGCGCGAAACAGGCGATCACCGCGCCAGTGCCGGCGAGCGTCGGGCGCAGATGGTGGCGGAGGAGTTCGGCGATCGGCACCGGGGGGAGGGCGTCGTGCGCCGCGGCTTCGCGAAACGCGGGCGTCTCGCTGAGCTTGAGCCGCACCCAGAGGCCCAGCACGACGAGCACCGCGCTGGCCAGGAAGGGCAGGCGCCAGCCCCAGGCGGTGAACTGTGCGGGCGTAAGCGTCGCACCGAGCAGCAGGAAAAAGCCGTTCGCCGCAACGAAACCGACCGGCGCGCCGAGCGGCGGGAACATCCCCCAGCGATTCTCGTGGCCCGTGGGCGCATTCTCCACCGCGAGCAACGAAGCACCGCCCCACTCTCCGCCGAGGCCGAGCCCCTGCCCGAAGCGCAATACGCACAGCAGCAGCGGCGCGATCCAGCCGATCTCGGCATAGGTCGGCAGGAAGGCGATCGCGACGGTCGATCCGCCCATCAGCATCAGCGAGGCGACGAGCGTCGATTTGCGCCCCAACCGGTCGCCGAAATGGCCGAACAGCGCTGCGCCAAGCGGGCGCGCCAGGAAGGCCAGGCCAAAGCTCGCATACGAGGCGATCGTCCGGACGTTGGGGTCGCTCGCCGGGAAGAAGAGCGGGCCGAACACCAGCGCGGCGGCGGTCGCATAAACGTAGAAATCGTAGAATTCGACCGAGGTGCCGATCAGGCTGGCGAGGAGGATGCGGCGGTTTGAGGCGGGAGTCATGGCGCTTCTTACGGGGGTCTGCGGCGCTTGTCGAAGACATGTGGGAGTCGGCGATCGAAGGGCCGACCCAAAGTTCCTTGATCCTATCGAATCGATTGACTGCCTCGGCAATCGTTGCCATGGCAACCTTTATGGTCGTCTACACCCCCCAATATTTCGAGCCGGATTGCTCGCTCGGCTATCTCGCCCGCCGCGTGCATCAAATCGGCTCGGTCGCGCTCGAGCCGGTCTTCGCCAGCGAGGGGCTGACCGGCCCGCAATGGTCGGCGCTCGCGCAGCTCTCGTTTCGGTGCGGGGCGACGAGCGCTGCGCTCGCGCGGGACATGGCGCACGACAAGGGGGCGATGACGCGCCTGGTCGATACGCTCGAGGCGAATGGCTGGATAACCCGGGAACGCTGCACCGAGGATCGGCGCGCGGTGAAGCTCGCGCTCACGCAAGAGGGTGAGGCACTTACGCTGCGCGTGCGGTTGCGGGTGATCGATTGCTGGAATGCATGGTTGGCCGATTGGGACGAAGGTGAAGTCGAAACGATGATCGCGATGATGCAGAAGCTGCGCGACACCTTGCTGATCAAGACCAGCGAAGGCGTCTGTTCATGAGCCGCGTTCGCAACGCGGCCACGGTCGCCGTCGCCGCGCTGCTGGCGGGGTGCGCGATCCCGGCATCCAAGCCGATGCTCGCGCCGGTGCCGGCGGCAGCCTTGGGGCTGTCGGATAGCGCGGCGCCGATGATCGCGACCGACTGGTGGCGCAGCTTCAGCGATCCGCAGCTCGATCGCCTCGTTGCCGACGCGGTCACGGGCAACCCCACGCTCGACGCGGCGCTGGCGCGCGTGCGCCAGGCGGACGCGGTCCTTTCGACCCAGCGGGCGAACAACGGGCCCGACCTCGCGCTCGATTCGCAGGAGCAGGTCGCGCGGTTGAGCGGCATCTACACCATCCCGCCGCCTTATGCCGGGACGGTGCGCGCGGTCGGGACGACCCAGCTCAACCTCAATTGGAATCTCGATCTGTTCGGGCGTCAGAAGGCCGCGATCGACAGCGCGCGTGCCTCGACGCTCGCGGCCGGGCTCGACGTCGCCGCGGCGCGGCTCGCCTTGGCGGGGTCGGTCGTCCAGACCTATATCAACCTGTCGCGCGCCGAGACGCAGGCGGCGATCGCGCGCCGCACGATCGCGACGCGGCAGGATTCGCTGCGGCTGGTCAACGTCCGGATCCGCAACAAGCTCGCCAGCGCGCTCGATGCGCAGGGGGCGATCACGCTCGTCGCGCAGGCGCAGCAAGCGCTGCTCCGCGCCGAGGCGGCGCAGGTGCTGGCGAAGAACGCGCTCGCCGCGCTCGCCGGTCGTGGACCAAATTACGCGGTCGGCATCCACGCCAGCGCGCTGACGCTCGATGCGGCCTTGCCGCTGCCGAACGCGGTGCCGGCCGACCTGATCGCGCGCCGCGCCGATATCGCCGCGGCGCAGGCGCGCATCGGTGCGGCGGCGGCGGGGCGACAGGTGGCGCGCAAGGCCTTCTACCCCAACGTCAATCTCGCCGCGCTGGGCGGGTTCCAGGCGATCGGGCTCGGCAATCTGTTCTCGCTCGATGCCGGAACGGTCGGGGTTGGGCCCGCGGTGCATTTGCCGATCTTCGACAATGGCCGACTGAAAGCCGATCTCGCCGGCGCGACCGCCGCGCTCGATCTGGCGACCGCGGATTACAATGCACGCGTCATCGGCGCGGTGCGCGAGGCGGCCGACGCGATCGCGCGGATCGGCAGCCTCCAGGCCGATCGCGCGCGCCAGGCCGAGATCGTCCGCGGCTTTGCCGAGACCGGACGGCTCAACGCGATCCGCGTGGCGAGCGGGCTCGATAGCAAGCTCGGGCTGGTCGACAACGATATCCGCGTGCTTGACGCGCAGACCGCCGCGGCCGATCTCGCCGCCGACGCCGCGCTCCAGCGCGTGGCGCTGGTGCTCGCGCTCGGCGGCGGTTTCACCACTCCTTCTCCCGCTCCTGCACAGGGCTCGACCCAATGACCGACACGCTCACCCCCGTCGCGCCAAAGGGTGCGGCCACGCCCGAAGCCGCCGCCCCGCAACCCGCGCCCGATCCGACGCCGACACCCGCGGCGCCGCCCGCCGGCAACCCGAAGGCGCGACGCCGCGGGCTGACGATCGTCGCGGTGTTGGTCGTGCTGGCGGCGCTCGTCTGGGGCGTGTTGCATTTCCTGCTCGCCAAGCCCGAACAGGAAACTGACGACGCCTATGTCGCGGGCGACGTCGTCTCGATCACCGCGCGCGACGCTGGCACGGTGCTGGCGATCCACGCCGACAATACCCAGACGGTGAAGACCGGGCAGCCGCTGATCGACCTGGATGCGGCGACCGCCGATGTCGGTCTCGCCTCGGCCGAGGCCGAACTCGCGCGCGCGGTTCGCGCGACGCGATCGGATTTCTCCAAGCTCGGCGAAACCGGCGCCGCGGTGGTTCAGGCGCAAGCCGAACTGGCGCGCGCGCAGAACGATCTCGCGCGCCGCCGCGGCGCCGCCGCGCAGGGCGCGATTTCGGGCGAGGAGCTCAGCCACGCCGCCGATCAGGTCAAGGTCGCCGCGGCGACGCTCGCGCTCGCGCGCAGCCAGCAGGCGCAGTCGCGCAACGGCGTCGCGGGCACGACGGTGGCGAATAACCCCGCCGTGCTCGCCGCGATCGCCGCGTACCGGAAGGCCGCGATCACGCGCAGCCACATGCATGTCATCGCGCCGATCGACGGCGTGATCGCGCAGCGCACCGTTCAGCTCGGGCAACAGGTCGCCGCGGGAATGCCGCTGATGGCGGTGGTGCCGCTCGACCGCGTCTGGGTCGACGCCAATTTCCGCGAGACGCAGCTGCGCGACCTGCGCGTCGGCCAGCCGGCGACGGTGACCGCCGACATGTACGGCAAGAGCCTGGTGTTCCATGGCAAGGTCGTCGGGCTCGGCGCGGGAAGCGGCAACGCCTTCGCGCTGCTCCCGCCGCAGAATGCGAGCGGCAACTGGATCAAGATTACGCAGCGCGTGCCGGTCCGGATCGCGCTCGATCCTCGCGAATTGCAGCGCAACCCGTTGCGGGTCGGGCTGTCGGTCGCGACCGTGGTCGATACCGCCGATCAGTCGGGCACGATGGTCGGCGCGCCTGCGACCGCCGCCTATAAGGGCATCGCCAGCGATGCCGGCGGGTCGCAGGTCGAGGCGAAGATCCAGCAGATCATCGCGGCCAACCGGTGATGTCACGCGGCCGCCTGCTATATCTTTTCCGTCACCCCGGCCTTGTGCCGGGGTCCACCGTGCCGCGAGCGCATAGGCGGCAGTTCGCGCGGGATGGTGGGCCCCGGCACAGGGCCGGGGTGACGGCGTGGGTGGGTCGCCAGTTCGTGGCATCGCACGAGGGCCTCCGCTGATGTCCGCCCCAGCCACCGCCGGCCCGGCGCCGCTCACCGGCCTCCCGCTCGCGCTGACCGCGTTCGCGCTGGCGATGGGTACCTTCATGCAGGTGCTCGACACCACGATCGCCAACGTCTCGCTCCCGACGATTGCGGGCAATCTCGGCGTGTCGAGCGACAATTCGACCTGGGTGGTCACCGCCTTTGCGGTCGCCAACGGGGTCGCGGTGCCGCTCACCGGTTGGCTGATGGGCCGGTTCGGTGTGGTCAAGACCTTCTGCATGTCGGTGATGCTGTTCACCATCGCGTCGTTCCTGTGCGGGATCGCGTGGAGTCTCCCGTCGCTGATCGGCTTCCGCGTGCTGCAGGGCGCAGTGTCGGGGCCGATGATCCCGGGCAGCCAGGCGCTGCTGATCGCGATCTTCCCGCCCCACAAGCGCGGCACCGCGCTGGCGATCTGGTCGATGACGACGCTCGTCGCGCCGATCATGGGGCCGATCCTCGGCGGCTATATCTCGGACAATTATCACTGGAGCTGGATCTTCCTGATCAACGTGCCGTTCGGGCTGTTCACCGGGCTGATCTGCTGGCGGATGCTCGGCAAGCGCGACACGCCGACGCGCAAACTCCCGATCGACGGGGTCGGGCTGATCCTGCTCGTGCTGTGGGTCGGGGCTTTGCAGATCGTGCTCGATCTCGGCAAGAACGACGATTGGTTCTCGTCGGACCGGATCGTCATCGCCACGATCGTCGCGGCGATCGGCTTCGTCGTGTGGCTGATCTGGGAACTCACCGACGCCAATCCCGCGGTCAACCTCACCCAGTTCAAGAACCGCAACTTCGCGATCGGGACGCTCGCTTTCTGCCTCGGCTATGCGGTGTTCTTCGCCAATACGCTGCTGCTGCCGCTGTGGCTGCAGACGCAGATGGGCTATACCGCGACTTGGGCCGGGCTGGTCGCGGCGCCGTCGGGCGCGGTGGCGGTGATCCTCACGCCGTTCGTCGCGCGGCTCGCGGGCAAGGTCGATGCGCGCGTGCTGGCGACGGTGTCGTTCGCGGCGTTCGGTTATTCCTATTATCTGCGCTCGGGCTACACCACGACCGCGAGCTTCTACGACCTGATGCTGCCGATGATGGTGCAGGGCGTGGCGATGGCGACCTTCTTCCTCGCCATGCTGACGATCTCGCTCGATCGCATTCCACCCGAGCGGTTGCCCTCGGCGACCGGCGTGTCGAACTTCGCGCGGATCACCGCGGGCAGCTTCGCCGCTTCGATCGTCACGACGATGTGGGACCGCCGCGAGGCGCTCCACCAGAGCCGGCTGTCCGAAGCGGTATCGCAGGGGAGCGCCTATCAGGCGGCGGCCGGCGGCCTCGGTCGGCTTGGCCTGAGCGATGCCCAGGCGGCGGGCGCGATCACGCGGCAGATGGTCGGGCAGGCGTATCTGCTCGCTTCGACCGATCTCTTCCGGGTTTCGGCCTGGCTGTGCGTCGGCTTGACCGCAATCGTCTGGGCGACGCGCAAGGCGTCGCCGCCGCAGGGGCCGATCGCGGCGGATTGATCCGCCGCGTCAGCCGGTGCGTCGCGTGCGCGCCTCGAGCACCACCGCGACGCACCACACCGCGAAGCCGCCAAGCGCCAACCCGCAGCCGACCCAGCCGGTCGACGTCCAGCCGAACCCGGCCGCGATCGCCATGCCGCCGAGCCACGGCCCGAGCGCGTTGGCGACGTTGAAGGCCGAATGGTTGAGCGCCGCCGCCAGCGTCTGCGCGTCGCCCGCCACGTCCATCAGCCGCGTCTGCAGCACCGTGCCGAGCGCACCGCCGAGCCCGATCGCGAACACGTCGAGCGTCACCGCGAGGAAGCTGTGCGCGGCGAGCGTATAGAGCGCGAGCACCACCGCCATGAACAGCAGCAAGGCGCCGCCGGTCGGCATCAAGCGCTTGTCGGCGAAGCGCGGGATGACGAGATTGCCGACCGTCATCCCGATCCCGAACACCGTCAGGACGACCGGGATCAAAGCGGCCGGCACGCGCGTCACTGCGCTGAGCGTCGCGGTGAGATAGGTATAGACCGCGAACAGCCCGCCAAAGCCGATCGCGCCGATCGCGAGCGTCAGCCACACTTGCGCGCGCCGCAGCGCGGCGAGCTCGCGCAACGGGCTCGCTCCGGGTTGCGGACGGTCGTGCGGCACGATCGCGATCGCGAGGCCCGCGGTGATCAGCGCGAGCACGGCGACGATCGCGAACCCGAAGCGCCAGCCGAACGCCTGGCCGAGCCAGGTCGCCACCGGCACGCCGATGATCGTCGCGACCGTCAGCCCGAGCATCACCCGGCCGACGGCTTGCGTGCGGCGCTCGGGCGGGACGAGCGACGCGGCGACGAGCGAGGCCACGCCGAAATAGGCGCCATGCGGCAAGCCGCTGAGAAAGCGGACGAACAGCAGCATGTCATAGGATTGCGCGAGCGCCGAGAGCGCATTGGTGAGCGCGAACACCGTCATCAGGCCGATCAGCAGCGTGCGCCGCGAAAGCTTCGCCGACAGGATCGCGATCAGCGGCGCGCCGACGACGACGCCGAGCGCATAGGCGCTGATGACATGCCCGGCCGTCGGCTCGCTGATATGCAGGTCGCGCGCGAAATACGGGAGCAGGCTCATCGTCGCGAACTCGGTCGTGCCGATCGCGAAGCCGCCGACCGCGAGCGCCGCATGGACGAGGCCGACAGGCGGCGATTGCGCCGCGCGTGCGGATGCCGGGAAGGGGGCGGACATGACAGGCTCCTTGATCGTCGCGACCTGCCGCGACGCGGGATTCGGCAGCCTCTCCAGATCGTGCGCGGGGTTGATCCGTGCTGCGGGTGCCATACAAGCCGCGCTCTGCCATGCCACGCCAAACTTTCCCGCCGCTATCGCGAAAGACGACCGAGGACGCTGACGCCGAATCGGCCGATGCAGGGCGTTTCGCGTGGCGCTGAGCGAGGATTTCTTCCGGCAGGAGGCGGCAGCCGTGGCGCAGGGCCTGATCGGCGTGACGCTGCTCGTCGATGGCGTCGGTGGGCGGATCGTCGAGACCGAGGCGTATGACGCGGCGGATCCTGCCTCGCACAGCTTTGCCGGGATCACGCCGCGCAACGCCGCGATGTTCGGGCCCGTCGGCCGCGCTTATGTGTATCGCAGCTATGGGCTGCACTGGTGCCTCAACATGGTCTGCGCGGCCGAGCGACCTGGCAGCGCGGTCCTGATCCGCGCGATCGAACCCCTGGCCGGTCTCGCGGTCATGCACGCGCGCCGCGGCGGCGTCGCCGAACGGCTGTTGTGCAGCGGGCCGGGGCGTCTGGCGCAGGCGCTCGGGGTGGATGCGGCGTTGAACGGCGCCGCGCTCGACCAGCCGCCGTTCGCGATGACGGCGCCGGAGGCCGCGCCACCGATCGTCGCGGGGCCGCGAATCGGGATCAGCAAGGCGGCGGCGACGCCGTGGCGCTTCTGCCTCGCCGGATCGGGCTATTTGAGCAAGCGGGCGTGACGCCGCGCCTCACGTCACACCCGGAAGGCCGCTTGGACACGGTTACATTCCCAACGATATCCGGTACAAGCGTACGATGACGCATCAAACCACCGCGCGCGCGGCGTTGCGCGCCGCGACGCTCGACCAGCACGAGCGGGTCGACCGCTTGTTCTCGCACGTCCGGCTCGATCACCGGCTCGAATATGGCGACTTTCTCGGCGCGCAGGCGGCGGCGCACATCCCGGTCGAGCGCGCGCTCGCGGAAGGCGGCATCGCGGCGATCGTCCCCGATTGGGAAACGCGCCAGCGCGCCGATCTGGTTCGCGCCGATCTGGCGACGCTTGGCCTCGACGTGCCCGAGCCGGCCGGTACGATCGCCTTCGCGGGCGAAGCGGCGCTGCTGGGCGGCCTCTACGTGCTCGAGGGATCGCGGCTCGGCGGGACGATGCTCAAGCGATCGGTGCCGTCCGATTTCCCGACGCGCTTTCTCGGCGGCGTCGATTCGGGCGCTTGGCGCAGCTTGCTTCAGATGCTCGACGCGCGTCTCGATACTGCGCTAAAGCGGACCGCCGCGGTGGCCGCGGCGTGTGCCGTATTTGAGTTGTTCGAGACCAGCGGGCAGCGACATGTGAGGACCGGAACCCTTGGCTGACGACTTCGGAACGGTCGATCTGACGAATTGTGATCGCGAACCGATCCATATCCTGGGGGCGATCCAGCCGATCGGGTTCCTGCTCGCGCTGACCGCCGACTGGCTCGTCGCGCGCGTGTCGGCGAATGTCGCCGACTATATCGGGCTTGCTCCGGAGCACTTGCTCGGGCTGCCGCTCGCCGAGGTTTTTCCGGGCGCTGTCATCCACGATCTGCGCAACCGGGCCGCGATGTTGCGCGGCGTCGATTCGGTCGAGCGCATGTTCGACATCGTCTTGCTCCCGGATGGCCCGGCGTTCGATGTCGCGTTGCATATCTCGGGCGACCAGGTCGTGATCGAAGCCGAACCGGCGTCGGGCGAATATGGCGATGCCAGCGGCATGGTCCGCTCGATGATCGCGCGGCTCGACCAATGCGCCGATATGGAGAGCTTCTATCGCGAGGGCGCGCGCCAGGTCCGCGCGCTGATCGGCTTCGATCGCGTGATGGTCTATCGCTTCGCCGCCGACGATTCGGGCGAGGTCGTGGCCGAGGCGGTAAAGCCCGGGATCGGCAAATTCCTCGGCCTGCGCTATCCCGCCAGCGACATTCCGGTTCAGGCGCGGATGCTGTACAAGCGCAATCTGCTGCGCCTGATCGCCGACGTCGACCAGCAACCCGTGGCGATCGTTCCGCCGCGCGACGCCGAAGGCCGGCCGCTCGATCTTTCGCTGTCGGTGCTCCGTTCGGTGTCGCCGATCCATATCGAATACCTCAAGAACATGGGGGTGCAGGCCTCGCTGTCGATCTCGATCTTGGTCGACGGTAAGCTGTGGGGGCTGTTCGCCTGCCATCATTACGCGGCGCGCTGCCCGACCTTCGAGCGGCGCTCGGTCAGCGAACTGTTCGCGCAGATGTTCGCGATGCGGCTCGAGAGCCGCGAACGCCAGGCGACCGTCGAGTTCGAACGCGGCGCGCGCGACATCGCGGATCAGCTGCTCGGCGCGGTCGCGTCGGACGATACGTTGCTCAAGGATCCCGACTGGCTCGGCGAAGTCCTGACGCGCGCGATCAAGGCCGATGGCGTCGGCGTGTGGATCGGCGGCAACCATGCCTTTTCGGGGGTCACCCCCTCCGCCGACGCCTTTCGACGGATCGTGCGCGCGCTCAACAGTACGACTGCGGGGAAGGTGTTCGCGACCGACCGGATCGCGTCGATCGTGCCGGAGGCCGAGGAGTTCGCCGCCGAGTCGGCGGGGCTGCTCGCAATCCCGATCTCGCGCTCGCCGCGCGACTATGTCGTCCTGTTCCGCTCCGAGTTGGTCCGCTCGGTGCGCTGGGCGGGCGATCCGCACAAGCCGGTCGAATATGGCGCCAACGGACCACGCCTGTCGCCGCGCGAAAGCTTCGCCGAGTGGAAGGAATTGGTCCAGGGCCGCTCGCAGCCCTTCACCGCGTCCGAAATCCGCGTCGCCGAGACGCTGCGCGCGACATTGATCGAGGTGGTGCTACGCCTGGCCGACGAGGCATCGGCCGAGCGTCAACACGCCAATGCGCGGCAGGAGCTGCTGATCGCCGAGCTCAACCACCGCGTCCGCAACGTGCTCGGCGTGATCCGCGGGCTGATCCGCCAGTCGCAGCCGGCGGAGGACGTCGTCCAGGATTTCGTCAAGGTGGTCGACGGGCGGATCCATGCGCTCGCGCGCGCGCACAACCAGATCACCGACGATCATTGGGGCCCGGCGCCGATGCAGGCGCTGATCGACGCCGAGGCTGCGGCGTTCGTCGCCGACGACGACAAGATCGTGTCCGAGGGCGCGCCGGTGCTGCTCAATCCGCAGGCCTATTCGACGATGGCGCTGGTGCTGCACGAACTCGTCACCAACTCGACCAAATATGGCAGCCTGTCGGTGCCCGACGGGCGCGTGGCGATCCGTTGGCACCGCAACGCGGCGGAAGACCTGCTGTTCTCGTGGCGTGAGGCCGGCGGACCGACCGTCGCCTTGCCGACCCGCAAGGGATTCGGGACGACGATCATCCATCGCTCGGTGCCCTATGATCTCGGCGGGACCGCGGATGTCGACTATCGCCCCGACGGGGTCGAGGCGCGCTTCCGCATTCCCGCGCGGCATGTGTCCGAAGCGCCCGCTACGGCGCGCGCGACGCCGCCGGTCTGCCCCGCGCGGCCCAGCGCGTCGGCCCCGCCGGCGGCGCCCGAGCGCATGCTCGACGGGCGCGACGTGCTGCTGGTCGAGGACAGCCTGATCATCGCGCTCGACGCCGAGGACATCATCACGCGGCTGGGGGCCGAAAGCGTCACCACTGCGGCGACCGTCGATGGCGCGCTCGACGCGATCGCGCACAGTCGGCCGGCGGTGGCGATGCTCGACATCAACCTCGGCGACCGCAACAGCTTCGCGATCGCCGACCGGCTGCTCGCGCTCGGCATCCCGTTCCTGTTCGCCACCGGCTATGGCGAACAGGCGAAATTGCCCGACAGCCATCGCGACCGGATGGTCGTGCAGAAGCCCTATACGATCGAGAACGTCGCGCGCGCGATGGAAGACATTCTGGGGGCGGCGCCGGTCTCGTAACCCGCCGCCGCTTCGCGCTGTGCCCGGACGCGAGTCCGGCGCGGCATCGGTCCTGCCACGATCCCGAAATCAGCCCCTGTCCGCGCGACGGGCAAGCTGCTAGGCGGCGCCCGAAAGCGGGGTCGGTCACACGATTCGCGACCGCCCCTGCTTCAGCGCCTTTTGACGACACAGGAACCCGATGCCCCGATCTAGCCCCTTGTCCGGAGACGGCGACAGTAGCAGCCTCGGCTTTTGCTGTCTCGATAACCGGTATCCTGGGCCCGACCGGGCCGTCGCAGGCGGCGCAATGCGCGTCTGAGGCGATATCCGGCGGGCTCGAACCACGAGACCGAAGGATTTCGCTCATGATCCCGCTTCGCGCCCCGGCGCGCATTCTGTTTGCTCATGCGTTTCGCTGAGACGCGCTTCGTGTCGCGTACGGCACACCGTTCGATCGCGGCGATCGGCTGGCTCGCGCTCTATGCCGCCGCCCCCGTTGCAGCGCAGACCCGCGATACCCAGCCGAGCGACACGCAGACGCTCGAAGCCCAGAATTTCGCGCTGCACGGCCAGGCGACTTTCGTGGTGCAGGGGGTAGGGGGCTTTTCCTCACCCTATTCGGGGCCGAACAGCCTCGCGCCGCGGCAGGTGAAGGAGACCGCCGACGTCACCGCCTATATCGGCGCGCGTCCATGGGAGGGCGCCGAGCTTTGGGCCAATCCCGAGATCGACCAGGGCTTCGGCCTGTCGAACACGCTCGGCGCCGCCGGCTTCCCGAGTGCCGAGGCGTATAAAGTCGGCAAGACCGATCCCTATTTCCGCCTGCAGCGCCTGTTCTTCCGCCAGACGATCGGGCTCGGCAGCGCGCGGGAAGCCGTGGTGGCAACCTCGAACCAGCTCGGTGCATCGCGCCCGGTCGATCGGCTGGTGCTGACCATCGGCAAGATCGGTGTCGGCGACGTGTTCGACACCAACCGCTATGCGCACGATCCGCGCGCGGATTTCCTCAACTGGTCGGTCGTCGACGCCGGCAGTTTCGATTATGCCGCCGACGCCTGGGGCTATTCGACCGGCGCCGCGCTCGAAGCCTATCGCGGCGCCTGGACCGCGCGTTTCGGTGCGTTCAACCTGTCGCGCGTGCCCAATGGCGAGACGCTCGAGCGCGGCTTCGGCCAATATCAGCTCGACGCCGAAATCGAGCATCGCCACACGATCGGCGCGCGTGCGGGCGCGGTCCGGCTCGGGCTGTTTCGCAACCGCGGGCAGTTCGGGCGGTTCGATCAAGCACTCGCGCTCGGCGCGGTGACGGGCGATCCGGCGGATACCGCGCTGGTCCGCCGCCGGAGCACGCGGATCGGCGGCTATGCCAATGTCGAGCAGGAAGTGACGGCGACGCTCGGCGTGTTCGGTCGCCTCGGCTGGTCGGATGGCGCGATCGAGCCGTACGACTTCACCGATATCGACCGCACTGCGCAGGTCGGCGCGGTGCTGGCGGGCAAGGGCTGGGGACGCCCGTCGGACCGGGTCGGGTTGGCGCTCGTCGTCAACGGCATTTCGGCGGAGCACCGCCGCTACCTCGCCGCTGGAGGCATTGGCGTCCTGGTCGGCGACGGTCGCCTGCCCGATGCCGGGAACGAGCAGATCGCCGAACTCTATTACGACGTGCACGTGCTGCGCGGGGTCGATGCCACGCTCGATGCGCAGCATATCGCCAACCCCGGTTACAATCGCGAGCGCGGGCCGGCCAATATCGCCGCGCTGCGGCTGCATGGAGCGTTCTGACATGCAAACGCCCGGTTTTCTCGGTTTCTCGCCGCGTCGCCTGCAGTTGCGGCTCGACTGGCCCGACGCCGCCTTGTTCGCGATCCTCGTCGCGGCCGGGGTCGCGATCGCGGCGGGGGTCAGCGACGCGACGCAGCCGCTCGCGCAGCTGCGGCTCGAGCCGGTCGTGCTCGATTGGTGGCAATTGCCGCGCTACGCTTTGCTGACCACGCTGCGGCTGTTCGCGGCGCTGGCGGCGTCGTTCGTGTTCACGCTGATCGCGGCGACCGCCGCCGCCAAGAGCCGCCGCGCCGAACTGGTGATCATCCCGGCGCTCGACATTCTCCAGTCGGTGCCGGTGCTCGGTTTCATGACGTTTACCGTGACCGCGTTCATGGGGCTGTTCCCGGGCAGCCGCGTGGGCGTGGAATGCGCGGCGATCTTCGCGATCTTCACCAGCCAGGCGTGGAACATGGCGTTCAGCCTGTACCAGTCGCTGCGCCAGGTCCCGGCCGATCTCGACGAAGTCGCGCGCGGGTTCGGCCTGTCGCCGCTGCGCAAGCTGATCCGGTTGGAGCTGCCGTTCGCCGCGCCCGGGCTGGTGTGGAACGCGATGATGTCGATGTCGGGCGGCTGGTTCTTCGTCGTCGCGTCGGAGGCGATCAGCGTCGGGCATACCCAGATCATGCTGCCGGGGATCGGCTCGTGGCTGGCGATCGCGATCGAGCAGCGCAATCTCAGCGCGGTCGCGCTCGCGGTCGGCGCGATGGCGGTCGTCATCCTGCTCTACGACCAGCTCGTCTTCCGCCCGGTGATCGCCTGGGCCGATCGCTTCCGCGTCGAGCAGACCGCGAGCGTCGCCCCGCCGCGTTCGTGGCTGTTCGACCTGTTCCGCCGCGCGCGGCTGCTCCCGGCGGTCACGGCACCGCTGCGCGGGTTCGGGCAGCTGGTCTATCTGCTCGAACCCGCGCGCCGTCCGATCGCGCAGCAGCGGCAGTTCGCTACCAAGGCGGTTGCCCCGGCGGCGCGCGGGATGCGGATCTGGGCGGCGGTGGTCGCGTTGAGCGCGCTCGGCGCGGCGGGCTATGCGATCGACTTCCTCCACCAGACCTTGTCGCTCGGCGACGCATGGACGGCATTGCGCTTCGGCCTGATCACGCTGCTGCGCGTCATCGTGCTGATCATCCTGGCGAGCTTCGTCTGGGTGCCGATCGGGGTCTGGGTCGGGCTGCGGCCGCGCTGGACCTCGCGGATCCAGCCGGTCGCGCAATTCCTCGCGGCGTTTCCGGCCAACGTGCTCTTCCCGATCGCGGTCGTCGCGATCGTCCATTTCCGTGCCGATCCCGATGTCTGGCTCTCGCCGCTGATGGTGCTCGGCACGCAATGGTACATCCTGTTCAACGTCATCGCCGGCGCGAGCGCGATCCCGAGCGACATGCGCGAGGCCGCGAAGATGTTCGGCGTGCGCGGCTGGCAATGGTGGCGGCGGCTGATCCTGCCGGGGATCTTCCCCTATTACGTCACCGGTGCGCTGACTGCCTCGGGCGGATCGTGGAACGCCAGCATCGTCGCCGAAGCCGTCTCCTGGGGGAGTACCCGGCTGCGCGCGCAGGGGCTCGGCAGCTATATTGCCGATGCCACCACCGCCGGCGACGGCGCGCGCGTGCTGCTCGGCATCATGGTGATGTCGGTGTTCGTTATCGCAATCAACCGCTTGCTGTTCCGCCCGCTCTATCGCCTGTCCGAACGCCGTCTGCGCCTGTCCTGAGGACCTCGATCATGATCACGCACAACGCCCGCCCCGTCGTCACGCTCGAGCATGTCAGCCATAGCTATGGCGGCGATCAAGGCGGTCCGCCGATCCTCGAGGACGTCGCGCTGGCGGTGCGCGAGGGCGAGATCGTCGGGCTGCTCGGCCGCTCGGGGTCGGGCAAGTCGACACTGTTGCGCTCGATCGCCGGACTCGTTCGACCGTCGCGCGGCGAGCTGCGCTTCGTCCCCGATGCCGAGGGCGCGCCGCGCTCGGTGTCGATGGTGTTCCAGTCGTTCGCGCTGTTCCCGTGGCTGACGGTGTTGCAGAACGTCGAGCTCGGGCTCGAGGCGCAGCGCGTCCCGGCCGAGGAGCGGCGCACGCGCGCGCTCGCGGCGATCGATCTGATCGGCCTCGACGGCTTCGAAAACGCCTTTCCGAAGGAATTGTCGGGCGGGATGCGGCAGCGCGTCGGCCTCGCCCGCGCGCTCGTCGTCGAGCCGTCGCTGCTGCTGATGGACGAGCCCTTCTCGGCGCTCGACGTGCTCACCGCCGAGACGCTGCGCACCGACCTGCTCGACCTGTGGGGCGAGGGCAAGCTCGGCATCGCCTCGGTGCTGATCGTCACGCACAATATCGAGGAGGCGGTGCTGATGTGCGACCGGATCCTCGTATTGTCGTCCAACCCGGGGCGGATCGCGGCCGAATTCACCGTCGACCTGCCGCAGCCGCGCGACCGGCTCGACCCAGAATTCCGCGAACTGGTCGAGCAGATCTACGCGCGCATGACGCAGCGCGCGGTCGCGCCCGTCGCGCTTCCGGGGGCGCCGCCCGAACATGGGCTCGACCGGCCGTTGCCCGATGTTTCGATCAACAGCCTGGCCGGTCTGATCGAAGAGATCGAGGCCGCGCCGTTCGAGGGTCGCGCCCCGCTCGCCACGCTTGCCGATACGCTGCAGCTCGAAATCGACGATCTGTTCCCGATCGTCGAGACGCTGCAGATGCTGCAGTTCGTCGATATCGCCGATGGTGACGCCGTCCTTACCAAGCAGGGGGCGGCGTTCGCGCAGCAGGATGTCGATCAGCGCAAGGCCAATTTCCGCCGTACGCTCGAGACGCATGTCCGGCTCGCCCGCCATATCCGCATCGTGCTCGACGACCGCCCCAGTCACCAGGCGCCGGCGCGGCGTTTCCGCGACGAGCTCGAAGATCATATGTCGCCCGATTTTGCGGCGACCACGTTGCGCACGGTGACCGAATGGGGGCGCTATGCCGAACTGTTCGCGTTCGACGATGATGGCGACCTGTTCTCGCTCGACGATCCGGCCTGAACGATTGCGCGGGCTGGGCCGCGGCATCGACGACGCCCCTCACAACGGGACCTCCGGCTCCCTATATCAGGAGCGAGGGGCTCAGCCCGAGGACAAGTCGATGAAGATTTCCAGCACAGTATTGAGTTCGATCGCCGGCATTGCGCTGCTGGCGGCATCGCCCGCGATCGCCCAGCGCGGCGGTGGCGGCGGGCATGGCGGTGGCGGTGGCGGTTCGCATGGCGGCGGTGGCGCGCATATGGGCGGCGGCGGGGGTGGCCATGGCGGCGGCTTTGGCGGCGGGGGCGCGTTCGGCGGCCGTGGTGGTGGCGGTTCGTTCGGCGGCCGGCCGATGGCGGGCGGCAGCTTCCATAATGGCGGCGGACGGGACGGGGGGTTCCGTGGCGGTTATCGTGGTGGGCAATATGCGCGTGGCGGCGGTTATCGCGGCTATGGCGGCTACTACCCCGGTTATGGTTATGGCTACGGTGGCTATTACGGCGTTCCGCTCGGCTACGCGTTCGGCAGCTATGGCTATGGCGGCGACTATGCGTATGACGACAGCTATGTCGATGATCGCACCGGCTGCGACATGGTATGGGTGCCCGAAACCCAGCGA
Organism: Bordetella parapertussis; assembly: GCA_943367995.1. Lineage (GTDB taxonomy): Bacteria > Pseudomonadota > Alphaproteobacteria > Sphingomonadales > Sphingomonadaceae > Sphingomonas. The sequence continues at coordinate 633,671 of CALRKL020000001.1, forward strand.
TATCAGGACGTCTGCGATTGATCGTTAAGGCGCGGCGACGGGGTCTCCCGTTGCCAACCCGCAAAAAGGCCGGTTCGATGCATCGGCCTTTTTCTTGGAGGGGGGCGGTCGACGCAGGCCTATGAGGCGATCGGTGCGTCCGCGGCGGGGCCGGTCCAACCGCCCGCCGTCGCCACATACAAGCGCGCGACGTTGAGGAACTGGCGGGTCCGCGCCAGCACCAGGCCGTTGCTGGCGCGCTGATACAGCCGCTCGGTTTCGAGCACCTGCAGGATGCCCGAATTGCCGACCTGATAACTGCGCTGCGACAAATGCCGCGAGCGTTCGGCGACCGACACCGACTCGCGCTGGTTGACCACCGAGCGCGCATCGCTCTGGATCGCCGAGAGCAGGTCGGCGACTTGGTTGAACGCGGTCAGCACGGTCTGCTGATAGGTCGCCTCGCTCGCCTTGGCGCGGTTGATCGCCGCGGCGCGCTGTGCCTTGAGCGTGCCGCCGTGGAAGATCGGCGCGGTGACGCCGGCGAAAATGTCGTAACCGCGGAATGCATTCTTGACGAGGTCGCCGATCCCCGGCGCGCCTTGCGTCACCGTCGCGCCGAGCGTGATGTCGGGATAGAGCCGCGCGGTCGCGACGCCGATGCCGGCCGCCGCGGCGTGCAGATCGGCCTCCGCCTGCAGGATGTCGGGGCGGCGATGGACGAGTTCGGACGGCAGCGCGACCGGGATCGTGGCGGGAAGCGTCAGTCTCGCGATATCGAACTCGGTCGCCCCAAGCTCCGACGGTGCGATGCCGACGAGCGTCGCGAGCAGATGCCGCGCCTCGGCGAGCTGCTGCTCGAGCTGCGGGATGTCGCCACGGTCCGCGGTATATTGGCTCTGCGCGTTGAGCACCTCGACGAGCGTGCCTTCGCCGCCCTGACGGCGCTTCTGTGTCAGGTCGACGTTGCGCAGGTCCTCGGCGAGCAAGGCGTTGGCGGTGGCGATCTGAGCGCGGATCGCGGCGACGGTGAGCACTTGGTTGACCACCTGCCCGGCGATCGCGAGATGCGCCGCTTCGGTCTGGCGCTGCTGCGCCTCGACTTGCGCGGCGCTTTGCTCGATCTGGCGGCGCAGGCCGCCGAACAGGTCGAGATCGTAGCTGATCCCGCCGCCGACCGAATAGAGATGGAATTCGGGATTGCCGCCGGACGCGAGCGGATTGCTGCCCGAGAAGCCGAAGCCGGCGAGGTTGACCTGTTCCTGATCGACGCGCGCATTCGCATCGATCTGCGGCAACCGTTTGCCGGCGACCGCGCGCAGTTCGTCGCGCGCCGCGGCGAGCGTTGCGTTGCTGGCGGCGAGGCTGTGATTGTTGGCGATCGCGCGATCGACCAGCGCGTCCATTTCGGGCGAGCCGAACGCAGTCCACCAGCGCTGCGCCGGGCCCGCGCCGAGCGTCACCGCCGGTGCGCCGCGGACCGACGCGCGCTGCTCGCTCGGTGGCGAATAGCCGGTCGCCGACGGCGCTTGCGGGCGCGCGAAATCGGGGCCGACGGTGCAACCGGCGAGCGCGGTCGCGGCGAGGAGAAGCGGGAGCAAGCGCATTGGCATCAGTCCATATGGAGCGTTGGGCCGTCGGCCGCGCCCTTGCGCGGGCCGCGCATCAGCAGCAGCAGCGGGATCACCGCGAGCGTGAGCACGAACAGCAGCCAGAAGGCATCGATATAGGAGACCATCGATGCTTGCCGAGTGATCTGCGCGTTCATCGCGGCGACCGCGCTCGGCAGATCGAAGTCGAAGCCTTGCGGCAGCGCGGCGCTGTCGGGCCGGACGCCTTCGGTCAGCCGCGAATGGACCGCCGCGGCGTTGCGGATCGTCAACGCTTGCAGGACGGAGATGCCGACCGCCGAGCCGATGTTGCGCGTCAGCGTGAACATCGCCGCGCCTTCGTTGCGATACTTTACGTCGAGGGTGGCGAACGCGATCGTCGTCAGCGGCACGAAGACCAGCCCGGTGCCGAGCCCCTGGACGAAGCCCGAGACGATCACCAGCCGTTCGCTCATCTGCAGCGAGAAGCCCGCCATGATGTAGAGCGACACCGCCGCCAGCCCGAAGCCGATGAAGATCAGCAGCCGCGCATCGACGCGCTTGATGATCCGCCCGACGATGATCATCGAGATCAGCGTGCCGATCCCGCGCGGCGCGGTGACGAGCCCGGTCAGCACGACCGGATAGCCCATCAGCGTCTCGAGCATCGTCGGAAGCAAGGCGAGCACGCCGAACAGCACGGTGCCGAGGAAGAAGCCGAAGATCGAACCCGTCAGGAAGTTGCGGTCCTTGAACATCCCGACATCGATGAACGGCTTCTTCGCAGTCAGCGTATGGACGACGAAGAGATAGCCGAAGAACGCCGCCAGGCCCGCCTCGATGCAGATTTCGAGCGAGCTGAACCAGTCCTTGGTCTGCCCGCGATCGAGCATCAGCTGGAACGCGCCGATCGCCAGCGCGAGCATCGCGAAGCCGAACGCGTCGAGCTTCGGCCGCGCCGCGTCCTTGGTCTCGGTGAGGAAGCCCGACAGGCCGACAAAGGCGAGAATCCCGATCGGCAGGTTGATATAGAACACCCAGCGCCAGGTGAGATTGTCGGTCAGCCAGCCGCCGAGCGCCGGGCCGATGATCGGCCCGAGGATCGCGCCCATGCCCCACACCGCCATCGCGGGGCCGTGGCGCTCGGGCGGATTGATGTCGAGCAGGATCGCCTGGCTCATCGGCACCAGCGCCGCGCCGAACACGCCTTGCAGCAGACGGAAGCCGACGAGCTCGCCGAGGCTGTTGGCAAGGCCGCACAGCCCCGACACGACGGTGAAACCGACGATCGACCACAGCATCAACGTCTTGCGCCCGAAACGCCCGGCGAGCCAGCCGGTCAGTGGCGTCATGATCGCCGCGGCGACGATATAGGAGGTCAGGACCCAGGTGATCTCCTCGCTCGACGCCGAAACGCTGCCCTGGATATGCGGGAGCGCGACGTTGGCGATCGTGCTGTCGAGCGAGTTCATCACGGTCGCCGCCATCACCGACGCGGTGATCAGATTGCGGACGGCCGGGGCCGGATAGCTGCCGGTCATTGCACCGTCGTCGCCGGGCCGAACAGGTGGCGCTGATAGCCGGTATCGACGGTCACCTCGACGCTCAGCCCGGCGTGCAGCGGAATATCGCGCGGCAATTGGTCGATGCTGAACTCGATCGGCAGGCGCTGGACCACCTTGACCCAATTGCCCGTCGCGTTTTCGGGCGGAAGCAAGGCGAAGCTGTTGCCCGTGCCGGGGCTGAAGCTCGCGACGCGGCCGGTCAGCTTGAGATCGGGAAAGGCGTCGATCTTGAAGGTCGCGCGCTGGCCGACGCGCATATGGTCGAGCTGGTTTTCCTTGAAATTGCCCTCGACCCACAGGCGCGTGCCCGCGAGCGTGAACACCGGCTTCGCCGCCGAGACATAGCTGCCGAGCTGGAGCTGATCGACCTTGGTGACGATCCCAGCCTGCGCCGCGCGGACGACGGTGTAGCCGAGGTTGAGCCGCGCGCGTTCGAGCGCAGCCTGCGCGCGCTGCACCGACGGCTGGCGCTCGGTCGGCGCGGAGACGCTGCCGGTCAGCGTCGCGGCGACGCCGGCATTCTGCTGGACCGAGGTCTGGATCTGCTGGCGTGCGGTCTGTGCGGCAAGCACTGCTTGGTCATATTGGGCCTGCGACGAAATCCCCTCGGCGAGCAGCGCCTTCTGGCGGGCCGCCTCGCGCACGGCGTAAGCGAGCTTGTCGCGACCGGCCTGGAGCGTGGCCTCGCCTTCGCGGTAGCTCGCACGGACCGAGGCGACCTGGGTGCGCGCGCTGGCCAGTTCCGCCTCGGCCTCGTCGACCGCCGCCTGATAGGGCGCCGGGTCGATCCGGAACAGCACGTCGCCCGCCTTGACCCGCTGATTGTTGTGGACCGCGATCGCGACCACCGGGCCGCTGACATTGGCGCTGACCGAGACGAGCCCCGACTGGATATAGCCATTGTCGGTCGCTTCGTAGCGCCCGCCGCCGAGGTAGAAATACAGGATCGCGATCACCGCGACGATCGGCGCGAGCAGCAGCAACGGCGTTCGCAGCCGACGCCGCGCGCGCGGTTGCCGATCCACGGACGCGACCGTGGGGGCAGGCTCGACGATCGGCGTCGAGTCTTCGAGGGTCGGGTAATCGGCCGGACGGCCTGGCGAATCTTCCAAGCTCATAAATCGCTGCTCTCGAAACGGCGGGTTTGCGGACTACAGGAGTCGGGCGTGCGCCGCCCAAGGCGACTGCCGAGGCGCTTTGCCGCCTCTGGCGATGCCATGCAAGCAGATAATGTGTATGCTTATGATTTACAGGCAGCGGATCTGCTAACGATTCCGCGCCATGCCTCCCGGTATGCTGTGGCGCCGAGCCGTCGGGTTACGGCGCCGAGACCGTGGCGATCTCCTGCGGTGCGTCGCGCAGCCGGAGAAAGATCCGGCCGTCGGCGCTGGCGCGCGTCGCGATCTCGGTCGCGACGAAGCCGTCGGGGATCGTCTGGCTCGGTTGCAGCTCGGCATTGGTGCCGACCGCCTCGATTAGGAAGAAGCGATTGCCCGTCAGCTTGCACGTCTTGCGCGCCGCGCAAGTGATCGCGTGGATTTCGGGGAGCCGCACGACGGTCGCGAGCGGCGTCCAGGACGAACCGGCGCCGTCGCTCGCGATGCGGAAGCGCAGCGGGCCATAAGCGGTGGGCCCGAGCGCTTCGGCCGGATTGATCGAGACGATCCCGGTCTTGGCATCCTGCAGATCGTACCCCTTGCCCGCGGCGACCATGGTGCTCGATCGCCCGTCGAGCGTGCTGATCTCGATGCTTTCACGGCCGGTCAGCGGTGTCGGATCGTCGAGATGGAAGGCGAAGCTCAGCCGCGCGTCCTGCGCGAACACCGCGGGGCCGGGCAGGGTGATCGGCAGCACGCCGTCGCGCACCGGCGCGCGCGCCGTCACGCGCACCAGCGTCGCGCCGACGCGATGCGGCGCGACCGTGACGCTGAGCGTCTTGTGCCGGCCGCCGGCGTAACTGATCTCGGCGGGAAGCGTGGTGCCCACCGCTAGCGCCATCGCGGCGGCCGGGTTGCTCGCCTGTAACGCGACGCGATCCTGTTTGCCGACGCGGGTGAGCGCGCCGGGTTGGAAGCCCAGCGAGCCCAGCGTTACGCCGACCACCTGATCGAGCCGCGTTCCGGTCAGCGTCGCCTGGTCGTCGCCGGCGTGGAAGCTCAGATCATCGACGCTCCCCGCTTGCTGCAGCGTGCGCAGCGGCAGTTCGGTCGGCGTCGCGACGCCCTTTTGCTCGATCACGATCGAGACCGTACCCGGTTCGGCCTGTTCGAGCGGGACGGTCGCGACCACGCCGTGCGCGTCCGCCTGTTTCCAGGTCAGTGGCTCGATCGGCCCGTCGCCGCGCCGCAGCCCGATCTTGCTGATGCAGCCGGCGCTGCCGCCGGTCAGCTGGAGCTCGTTCGAACGGCCGACCACCAATGCGGTGCGATCGGTCGCCTTCCACGTTCCGTCGCCGGGCTTGGTCAGGACATAGCTCGGGCCATCGAACGACGCGAACCCCCAGGCACCGTGGAGCTGCGCCGAGATGACCGATCCGAACGGGCCGAACGGAATCTCGCCGGTCGCGACGAAGCCGCCAAGACTTGGGTCGGCGCGCACCGGAAGTTCGGCCTGCGTTCCGTCGAGCCGCTTGAGCCGCAGAACCATGTCGTGCGCATAGCCGGTGGCGTAGACCAGCGGCGCGCCCTCGACCGGCAAAACCAGCCCGGGGCTCGCGCAGAGCATCGTATTGGGAATCGGCTGGCGCAGCGGTGGGGGCTTGGGCGCCTCGATCGCGGGCAGCGCGACGACCATCACCGAGGTCGGCTTGGCGAACGAGACCGGCGTGTTGAGCAGTACCGTGACATGCCCGTCGCGCTGTTGCGCGAGCGCGGGAATGAACTGCAGCTGGGTCGACTGGAACGCGCCGAACAGGCGGAACACGTCGCGCACCACGCCGATATACGAACTGTACGAACCATAGCCGGCTTGTGGCGTCGCGCTGAGCTGGAAAGCGAGGTCGGTCGGCGCGCCCGCCAGCGTATCGGCCAGCGCCGAGCTGTGCGTGTCGGCGAGCAGCAAGGTCTCGCGGTCGCCGGTCAGGCAGGCGGACTGGACTTCGGTCGGCTGCTGCAGGCACTCGCTCTTGAGCTTGACCGCGAGGCTGCGCGTCAGGACCGGGGAGACGGTCGCGAGGCTTTCCGGGGCCTTGCGCTCGGCGCGCTGCATCTCGAGCAGAAAGGTGTCGAGCCGGGCACGGTCGAGCGACGCCTGGTTGAGCTCCTGCGCGGCGCGGACGAAGGCGCCGGGCTGCTTGCGCACCGCGCTGACCACTGCGCCCGCGCCGCCGCCGCGCTCGGGGACGAGGAACAGCGCCATTTGCTGCGCATCCTTGGGAACGACCAGCGACAGCGTCGAATCGGTCGTCCGCCAGCTTTCCGCCTCGCGGAACCAGTCCTTGCCCGGGCGATCGACCGCGCCGCGCAGGAACACCGCGATCAGGCGATAATGCTCGTCATGCCCGGGAAGGGCGGCGAGCTTGATCGCGATATGATCGCCCTCCGCCAGATTCGGCACGCGCTCGAGCGGCAGCGAGACCCCGTCGCGCACCACCGTGACATCGAGCCGCGGCCCGACCAAGTCGAACGAGGACGCCGCCGCCCCGACGGCGGTTGGAGCGAGCAGGGCAGCGAGCAGGCCGGCGAAGGGGAGGAAACGCAACACGGTGTGCAAGGCCCGATTTGTGGATGCCGTGGCCTATGCCCTTGGCGTATGGCGACAATGGAGCTGAAGCCCGGCGGCCGCAACCCCGTATGCGCCGGGCGGCGCAAGGCGGTGACAAAGCCCGGCCGCCGCTCTACGGCGCGCGGCATGCCGGTTTCGCCCGTTTCATCCACGCCACGCCGATTTGCCTGGGGCTCGGTTACGACGATCACGTCGGGGCCGGGCCTGGTCGTGATCGTCACGCTCGTCGCGCTGCTCGCGCGGATGCTGACCTTTGGCGATCCGGTGATCCAGGTCGACGAGGAATTCTATTACGTCACCGCGCACGCGATGTGGCACGGTGCTTTGCCCTATGTCGACATATGGGACCGCAAGCCGATCGGCCTGTTCCTGCTTTACATGCCCGCCGCCTGGCTGCCGCTGAAATGGGGTGTGCTCGCCTGTCAGGCGCTGGCCACGCTTTCGCTGATCCTGACCGCGCTGACCGTCGCGCATCTCGCGCGGCGCGCGGGGTGGCGGGCCGGGGCGCTGGCGGCGGCGCTCGCTTATGTGCTCTGGCCCGATCTGCTCAACGGCGTCGGGGGACAGTCGCCGATCTTCTACAATCTGCCGATGGCGGCGGCGGCAGCGGTGATCCTCGCTGCCGGAAACGCGCGGCGGCGCCGTGCGCTCGGCTGCGGCGCGATGGCGCTCGTCGGGGTTGCGCTGCAGATCAAATATTCGGCGGTATTCGAGGGGATCTTCTTCGGGCTGTGGCTGCTCGCGCAGGAGTGGCGCGCCCGGCGCAGCCCGCTCGCGCTGCTGGGCTATGGTGCGGGGCTGGTCGCGCTGGCGCTGGCGCCGACGGCGGCGGCGCTCGGCTATTATACGATGATCGGGCAGGCGAATGCCTTCGTCTTCGCCAATTTCCTCTCGATCGCGTATCGCAATGCCGATCCGGCGGCCGAATTGCTCCGCAACGGCGGCACGCTGATCCTGCTGCTGTCGCCGCTCGTCGCGATGGCGTTCGGCGCGCGCGGGGCGACAGGTCGCGATATGCTCGAAGAGCACGGCGGGGCCCGGCGCTTCCTGTTTTGCTGGTTTGCGGTCGCGGTGCTCGGCGTCGTCGTGTTCGGCACGTGGTTCGACCATTATGGGCTGCCGGTGCTCGTCCCGGGCTGCGCCTGCGCCGCGGGATTCTTCGCGAATCCCCGCTTCGCTCGGCGGCTCGGCCCGGCGATCGTGCTGCTCGTCGCGCTCGCCGGCCAGATCGTGGTGCTGGTCAATCTGCATGCGCGCGGCGACGCGACCGGCTTCGCCGCGCTGAGCCGCGCGGTCGGGCGCGGGCAGGGCTGCCTCTACGTCTATTCGGGGACGACGATGCTCTATGCCGATACCGGCCGCTGCCGCGTGTCGCGCTATGTCGTCCCGGCGCATCTCAACCGCGCGCGCGAAAGCGGCGCGACCGGAGTCGATCAAATGGCCGAAGTCCGGCGCATTCTCGCGCTGCGCCCCGCGGTCGTGGTGATGCGGCCGCCGTTCTCGGGCGAACGGTCCGATATCCGGCAGCTGGTGAGCGACGCGATGGCACGCGGCTATCGCGTCGTGGCGGTGCGGCCGATGGGGCATGAACGGATCACGGTCTACAAGCGCCGCGACCAAGCGGGCTCGTAGCGCGCGGCGTGGCGCTTAGGCCGGCGTGCCACCCATACCGGCGGCGAACGCGATCCGCAGCGCTTCGGACAGGCTGCGCGCGTGGAGCTTGGTCATGATATTGGCGCGGTGAACCTCGACCGTGCGCGGCGAGATCCCGAAATCATAGGCGATCGTCTTGTTGGGCAGCCCTTGCGCCAGGCCGGCAAGCACCTCGCGTTCGCGCACCGTCAGCCCGCCGATCGCGACCGCGGCCCCCGCGGCGCGCACGGCGTCGCTTTCCGCCCGGTCGATCCGTTCGAAGGCGCTGGCGAGCGCCTCGAGCAGCAGCGCCTTGCTGAACGGCTTTTCGATGAAATCGACCGCGCCGGCCTTCATCGCGCGGACCGCGATCGAGATATCGCCGTGACCGGTCATCACCACGACCGGCATGGCGAGGCCGCGCTCGGCCATCGCCTGCTGGATCTCGAGACCATCCATCTCGGGCATGCGCACGTCGAGCAGGACGCATCCCATCTCGACATGGCGTCCAGCCTTCAGAAACTCGACCCCCGACGTCCAGGCTTCGACACGGAAGCCGGAGGTCTTGAGCATGAAGCTCGCCGAGCGGCGGATCGCCTCCTCGTCGTCGATGATGTGGACAAGTCTCGGTTCGGCCATCGATTCGACTCCGTGACGGTCTCGGGCACTGGCATGAAGCGCCTCGGCGGGGCGCGTCGGTCCGCGCGTCTGAGACGCCGGATGGGTACGACGCGCGCTATCATCGGGACGTGCCGCGAATCGCCGACTTTTACAAGCGCGTTGGTCGCGATCGAGGCGGGCGGCGCGGAGTGGCGGGGTCACTGGGCGAGCAGCAAGCGTCGCGCGTCGTTGCGGCGCGCATGCCGCTCGCTCAGGGCCGCCGCGCAGGTGCGCCGCGCGGTCTCGCGAACCGCGGCCAGGCATTCGCGGACATAAGACTCGGCGACGCCCTCGACGATCGAGTCGAAATGGACATGCCCGCCGTCGACCAGGCCGAAGACCGAGGCGAGATAGCTGTCGATGCCCTGGCGGATCGACGCCCATTGACCCTGTTCCTCGAGCCACGGGCGAGTCGAGGCCGAGGCGCTGAAGCAGAGCAGACGCTTCCCGCGCAGCAGCGAGGCCTGCGTCCCCGATACCAGATCGGGCTCGCGAAACCCCGCACCGAGGACGCGGTCGATATACCCCTTGATGATCGCCGGGGGCATGCCGACCCACAGCGGATAGACGAAGGTCAGCACGGCGGCGCCCTCGATCAGGGCGAGTTCGGCGGCGACGTCGGGGAGCAGCGCATAGCCCGCTTCGGTCGGCCGTTCGGTCGGCCCGAGCAGCGGGTTGAAGCGCATCGCATAGAGATCGCGGACGCTCGCCTGCTGGCCGCAATCGCGCACCGCGTCGCGATAGGTCTCGGCGATCGCATGCGTGAAGCTCGTCGCGCTCGGCGTTCCGAGGATGACGACGTGCCGGATGGCGGCGGGGTCGGCGCTGGGGATGGCGATCATGATCGGTCCGCGTGATTGCGGGCTTGGAGCGGTGGAGCGTCTGCCATGCGATAATCCTTTACCCGGGCGAGCGTTGCGCGCTTGGCCGCCGCGCCGCTATCCGGAGTGTTACGGATCCGCTCGAACCCGGCCGCTAGGGGATATTGCGTATTCGTTGCGGGCGCGTGGCTGCCTAGGCCGCGCCGATGGCCTTACTCGCTGCCGCTCCCGATCCGCGTATCGCGGCACAACGCCTCAGGCATGTCCTTCCCGCCGACGTTCGGTTACGGTCGACCACCGTCCTGCTGCTCGGCGATACGCTCGCCGGGATCGCGTTCGCGGCCGGGCTCGCCGAATCGGTCGTACACCTGCCGGTCGGCATGGCGGCGGCGGCGCCGTGGCTCGCATGGCTCCTCGCGGCTGGTTTTCTGCGGGGCCTTTGCGGATTGCTCGCGGCGCGCAGCGGCGCGTCCGCCGCGCGACGCACCAAGCGCGCCGTGCGGATCTCGGTGATCGACCATCTCCTGCGCCAGGCGCCGGGGGGGCAGGCGACGACGGGGACGCTGCTCGCGACCGCGGTCGACGAGGTCGAGGCGCTCGATGGCTATGTCGCGCGCTTCCTCCCCGCGCGCGCGGCGGCGGCGCTGGCGCCGATCCTGGTGATCGCGGCGACCGCGCTTGCCAGCCCGATCGCGGCGGGAATTCTGATCGCCACGCTGATCCCCTTCGTCGCCGCGATGATCCTCGCGGGCGGCGCGGCGGCCGAACAATCGCGACGCCAGTTCGTCGCGCTGTCGCGACTGTCGGGGATGTTCGCCGACCGCATCCGCGCGCTGCCGATCCTGCTCGCCTTCGGCGGCGAAGCGCGCGAGGCCGAGCGGCTCGGCAGCGCCGCGGACGAGCTCGCGCGGCGGACGATGCGCGTCCTGCGCGTCGCCTTCGTGTCGTCGGGCGCGCTCGAATTCTTCGCGGCGCTGTCGGTCGCGCTGGTCGCGGTCTACGCCGGGTTCAATCTGCTCGGCCTGTTGCCGTTTCCGGTCCCCGAAAAACTCGATCTCGCGCAAGGGTTCTTCGTGCTGGCGCTCGCCCCCGAATTCTATCTGCCGATGCGGCGTCTCGCCGCGGCGTACCACGACAAGCAAGCCGCGCAGACCGCGGTCGAGCGGTTGCCCGAAAGCGTCTTCGCGCCGCCGCGCGCCCATGCCGTGGCGCGTCGGTTCGAGCACGCGCCCGCAATCCGGTTCGACGACGTCGCGATCCGCTATGATGCGAGCGAGCGCGCCGCAGTGCAACATTTCTCGCTCGATCTCGCGCCGGGCGCGATCGCTGCGCTGGTCGGGCCGTCGGGGAGCGGCAAGAGCAGCCTGCTGCACCTGTTGCTCGGGCTTGCCCCGCTCGACGGCGGGCGAGTCCTGATCGACGGCACCCCGCTGGAACCGGATGCGCGGTCCGATGGCGGGGCGATCGCAGCGAGCGCCGCCTGGGTCGGTCAAACGCCGTTGATCGTCGCGGGGACGCTGTCCGACAATATCGCGTTGGCGTGGCCCGCCGCGACACGGCGCAACATCGAAGCTGCCGCCGACCGTGCCGGGCTGGGGCCGATGCTCGCGGCGCGCGGGCTCGCTGCGCCGATCGATGCGCGCGGCGGCGGAGTGTCGGGCGGCGAGATCCGGCGGATCGCGCTCGCCCGCGCGATCCTCAAGCCGAGCACGATCCTGCTGCTCGACGAGCCGACCGCGCATCTCGATCCAGCTGCCGAGGCGGCGCTGATCGCGACGATCCGTGAGATTGCGCGGGGCCGCACGACGCTGATCGCGACGCACAGCGCCGCGCTCGCCGCAATCGCCGAGCAGATCGTCCGGCTGGGCCCGCCGGCGTGACCGCGCTCGAACGCCTGCTCGGCGAACAGCGCAGACGCCAGGCCCCGCTGTTGCTGCGCGCCGGCGGCTATGCCGCGCTGGTCGCGGCGGCGTCGGTCGCGTTGCTCGGCCTGTCGGGGTGGTTCATCACCGCGGCCGCCGCCGCCGGGATCGCCGGTCCGCTCGTCGCGCAAGGTTTCAACTACATGCTGCCGAGCGCCGCGATCCGTCTGCTCGCGATCGTCCGGACCGGCGCGCGCTACAGCGAGCGGCTGGCCAGTCACGAGGCCGCTTTCGGCGCGCTCGCCCGGGTTCGCCCCGCGCTATTCCGCGCGATCGCCGCGGCGCCGGTGGCGCGCGCGCTCGCTTTCTCGACCGGCGAGGCGACCGCGCGTGTGGTCCAGGACGTCGCGGTGATCGAGACGCGCTTCGCGATGAACTCGGCGGGCTGGGGCCTCGCCGCCGCGGTCATCAGCGGCGCGGCGCTGACCGCGATCGGCGGAGCGGGTGCCACGCTGGTGACGCTCGGCTGCCTCGTCGCGTTGCTGCTGGTCGCCGACCGGCTGGCGAGCGCGCTGGCGGCGCCCGGCCGCGCGGTGCAACGCGCCGCCGGCGCGCTGAAGGACGAGCTTGCCGAGCATGCCGGTGCGGTCGCCGAGCTGCGCTGTTACGGCCTCGAACCCTGGGCGGCGGCGCGCATCGCCGCGCGCGGCGATGCGCTCGGGGACGCGGTGGTCGCGCAGGCGACGGTGCTGGGCTGGTTCGAATTTGCGCAGGCGCTCGCGCTCGCGGCGGCCGCAGCGGGCGTGCTGATCGTCGCGCGTGGGCATGCCGCGCCGATCGTCGCGCTCGGCGCGCTTGCCGCGATCATGACGCTCGACGGTGCCGCGCCCTGGGTCCGGCGGATGGCGCAGCGCGGCGCGGTGCGCGAGGCGACGGCCCGGCTCGACGCGCTGCTCGATCATGCGGCTGCGCGCGACGCGCCCGTCGCTGACCTCGTCCGGCCCGCGATCGCGTTCGTCCAGGTGCGGGGCCTTGCGCTGCGTCCCGGGGCGCGCGTGCGGATCGCGGGTCGCTCGGGCGCGGGCAAGACCCGGCTGCTCGAGACGCTGCTCGGGCTGCGCGCGGGCGAGCCGGGCCAGATCTGGCTCGATCGCCACGACCTTGCCGCGATTACGCCAAGCCAGCGGCGCGACCTTTTCGCCTGGGCACCGCAGGATGCCGCCTTGCTCGCGGGAACGGTGCGCGACAATCTGCTGCTCGCCTGCCCGACGGCGGACGCGCCGCTGCTCTGGCGCGCGCTCCACGATGCCGCGCTCGACCTGCGCGTCCGCGCGCTTCCCGACGGGCTCGATAGCTGGATCGGCGAGAATGGCGCGCGGCTGTCGGGCGGCGAGCGACGCCGGCTCGCGCTCGCCCGGGCCTATCTCCGCCCGGCGCCGTGGCTGCTGCTCGACGAGCCGAGCGAAGGGCTCGACGCCGCGACCGAACGCCTGATCGTCACCCGGCTGGCCGATCGGCTCGCGGCGACCGGGCAGGGGCTGTTGCTCGTCAGCCACCGCCCGGCGCTTGCCGCCTTGTGCGAGCAGCAGGTGACGGTCGATGCGGCATCGCCCTCCTGGTCGGTGACCGGCTTCGATCATAGGGATGATGCGGAAAGCTGCGCCACCGACGGCGACCGCGCAGACGCTTCCCTCTTATCCGTATCATCCCCGATATCGCGCATGGCGCTCCCCGGATAGCGTGCGGTCACTGTCGAATGGAGGCCGTGATGAAGAACGTTCTTTTGCTCGTCCATGACGATACCGGACAGGAATCGCGCCTGCAGGCGGCGCTCGATCTGACTCGCGCCCTCGACGGGCATCTGTCGTGCCTCGATGTCGCGGTCCCCGCGTCGATCAACGGCGATTATTACGGCATCGCTGCGGTCGCGTTGCTCGAGGACGAGCGGACGCGCGAAGCCGACAACAAGACCGAATTGGTCGCGCGGCTGGCGCGCGAGGACGTCCGCTGGGATTGGCACGATACGACCGGGACGCTGAGCGATGCGATCCTCGATGCGGCGTCGCTGGCCGATTTGATCGTGCTCAGCCGCAAGCTCAGCGACGATCGCGACCCCGATATGCGCGACGTCGCGAGCCGCGTGCTGATGCACGCGCATACCCCGATCGTCGCGGTCCCCGACACGCTCACGCGCTTCGCGCTCGATCGCGCGCTCGTCGCCTGGGACGGGCAGGCATCGGCGGCCGCGACGCTGCGCGCCTGCGTGCCGCTGCTGGCGCTCGCAGGCGCGGTCGAGATCTTCATGGCGCGCGACGGTGGCGAACGCACCGACGCCGCCGACGCCGCCGAATATCTCTCGCGCCACGGCATCCATGCGAGCGTGCGGACGATCGACGACGGGCTGACCGCACCCGATCGGTTGATCGAGGCCGAATGCGCGCGCTTCAACGCCGATTATATCGTGATGGGCGGCTATACCCATGGCCGCCTGCTCGAAACCTTTGGCGGGGTGACGAAGCGGATGCTCGCCAACTGCGCGGTGCCGCTGGTGCTGAGCCACTGAGGATTGGCGCCGTCCGTAGAACTACGGAGCGCGCCGCCGCGGGGGCAGGCGTAGGGCTGGAGCAAGGAGATCGTTCATGTCCGCCAGCCCCCGCCTTACGCCGCCCCGCCACGTCGTCATCCTGTGCCACCCCGAACAAGACAGTTTCAACGCGGCGATCGCCGCCGCGTATAGCGCGACCGTGCGCGAGCATGGCCATGCGGTGATCGTCCGCGACCTTTACGCGATGGGGTTCCATCCCGTGCTGAAATCGGCCGAGCGGCCCGGCCCGGGGGAGCGCCTGTTCGCCGATGTCGCCGACGAGCTCGCCGTGCTGCAGGACGCCGATGTCTTCGTCCTCGTCTATCCGATCTGGTTTGGCGGGCCGCCGGCGATGCTCAAGGGCTATGTCGAGCGTGTGCTCGGCAGCGGCGTCGTGCCGCAGCAAGTCTATGACGGGACCGCCAAGGGCGTGCTCGCGGGCAAGCAGATGCTCAGCCTGACGACGTCGGGGCTAAAGGAGATCTGGCTCGACGAAATGGGCCAGCTGCGCGCGCTGACACAGGCGTTCGACCATTATATCGAGCGGGCGTTCGCGATGTTGCCGTCGCAGCATGTGCATTTCGGGCACATCACCCCCGACATGGAGCCAGCCTGGGGCCGCCGCCATCTCGACGAGGTTCATGGCCAGGCGCGCGCGATGGTCCGGGCGCTCGAGGCGAAGCAGCCGCTCGTCGCCGCCGACGAATGAGCGGTGCAGGGGCTATGCCGCCTCCAGCACCGCAGCGCTGTGGAGCGCGATCTGCGCATCTTCCCGAGACGGTAGCACGCGGACCGCGACCCGCGCGGTGTCGCTGCTGATCGTCACGGCGTGAGCGTCGTTGCGCGCCGGATCGAGCGCCACGCCGATCCAGCCGAGCGCGCTGCACACGGTGGCCCGCACGCTCGGATCGTGTTCGCCGATCCCGCCGGTGAAGACGACCATGTCGACCCCGCCGAGCGCCCCCGCCATCGCGGCAAGCATCTTGACCAGCGCATGGCAGAACATCGCGATCGCTAGCGCGGCGGCGGGCTGGGTTGCCGCAGCGGCGTTGAGCCGGCGCAGGTCGCCGTCGATCCCCGACACGCCGAGCATCCCGCTTTCGCGATCGACCAGCGTCGCGAGCGTGTCCGCGGTATAGCCGCAGTTGCGCAGCAGATGGAGCAGCACGCCCGGATCGAGATCGCCCGTTCGCCGCCCCATGATCAGCCCGCCGGTCGGGGTTAGCCCCATGCTCGTGTCGATCGAGCGGCCGGCGCGCACCGCGCTGACGCTTGCACCGTTGCCGAGATGCGCAATGATCAGCCGTTCGGGCACGTCCCGCCCGAGCTGCCGTACGATCGACTCGCATGAGAGACCATGGAAGCCGTAGCGCCTGAGCCCTTGCGCGCGCAGCGCGGCAGGGAGCGGGAGCGTGCTCGCCACCGCGGGCATCGTCGCGTGGAAGCCGGTATCGAAACAGGCGATCTGCGGGCGGTTCGGGTAATGCTGCTGCGTCGCGCGGATCGTCGCGAGCGCCGCGGGGATGTGCAGCGGTGCGAAGCTCGCCACCGCCCCGAGCTGGCCGAGCACCGCGGCATCGATGCGCACCGGCGCGAGCAGATCGGGTCCGCCATGCACCAGCCGATGCCCGATCGCCGTGGGTGGGGGCAGCGCCGCCCGGTCGAGCAGATCGACGACATGGCCGGTCCAGCTGTCCGGCGGCGCGGTGCCGAGCGAATGGTCGATGTGCGTGCGACCGGCGGTGTCGGCGGCATGGAGCCGGACCGCGCCGCCGCCTGCGATCTCGATCTCGCCCGTCAGCAGCGGGGTCGCGGTGGCGTCGCCAACCTCGAACAGCCCGAACTTCAGCGAGGACGATCCGCCGTTGAAGGTCAGGATCGTCGCCGCGGCGGGCATGCGCGCGGCGCTCATGCCGACCAGCGCCAGTCGCGGATCTCGGGCAGATCCTCGCCCTGCTCGGCGATGTACAGCTTGTGCCGCTCGATCGCCGCCCAATAGCGATCGCGCGCCGCGGGGACCTGGGCGTGGAGCCGCGGGATCCGCTCGATCGCGTCGAGCGCGAGGCGGTAGCGGTCGAGATCGTTGAGCACGACCATGTCGAACGGCGTGGTCGTCGTGCCTTCCTGCTTGAAGCCGCGGACGTGGATGTTGGGATGGTTGGTGCGGCGATAGGTCAGCGTGTGGATCGTCGCGGGGAAGCCGTGAAAGGCGAAGATCACCGGCGTGTCGGTGGTGAACAGCGCATCGAAGGCGCGGTCGTCGAGCCCGTGCGGATGTTCGCTGCTCGGCTCGAGCACCATCAGATCGACGACGTTGACGAAGCGGATGCGGATGTCGGGGACCTGCTCGCGCAACAGCATCACCGCGGCAAGCGCCTCGAGCGTCGGGACGTCGCCGGCGCAGGCCATCACGACGTCGGGATGCGCGTCGTCGACCCCCGCCCAGTGCCAGATCCCGGCGCCCGCGGTGCAATGCCGCACCGCCTCGTCGATCCCGAGCCATTGCCATTCGGGCTGTTTCCCCGCGACGATCAGATTGACGTAGTCGCGGCTGCGCAAGCAATGATCGGCGACCGACAACAGGCAATTGGCGTCGGGTGGGAGATAGATCCGCGCGATGTCGGAGGTCTTGTTGGCGACCTGGTCGATGAAGCCCGGATCCTGGTGCGACAGGCCGTTATGGTCCTGCCGCCAGACGTGCGAGGTCAGCAGATAGTTGAGCGAGGCGATCGGCCGGCGCCACGCGATCTTACGGCTGACCTTCAACCATTTGGCGTGCTGGTTGAGCATCGAATCGACGATGTGCGCAAACGCCTCGTAGCATGAGAAGAAGCCGTGCCGCCCGGTGAGCAGATAGCCCTCGAGCCAGCCCTGGCAGAGATGCTCGCTCAGCACCTCCATCACGCGCCCGTCTGGGCTTAGGTTGATATCGACCGGCTCGACCTCGGCCATCCATGCCTTGCCCGAAACGTTGTAGACTGCATCGAGCCGGTTCGAGGCGGTCTCGTCGGGACCGAACAGGCGGAAATTCCTGGAAGCCAGGTTGAGCCGCATCACGTCGCGCAGATAGTGGCCGAGCACGCGCGTCGCCTCGGCCTCGACCGCGCCGGGCGTATCGAACGCGATCGCGAAATCACGGAAGTCGGGGAGCGACAGCGGCTCGAGCAGCGCGCCGCCATTGGCATGCGGGTTCGAGCTCATCCGGCGATGCCCGGTCGGCGCGAGTTCCGAGATTTCCGGACGGACCTTGCCGCTCGCGTCGAACAGCTCGGTCGGGCGATAGCTGCGCATCCACGCATCGAGCTGCGCGAGATGCTCGGGCTTCTTGAAATCGGCGATCGGGACCTGGTGCGCGCGCCACGTGCCTTCGACCGGCAGGCCATCGACGATCTTGGGCCCGGTCCAGCCTTTCGGCGTCTTGAGCACGATCATCGGCCAGCGCGGACGCGCGGGCGGGGCGGCGGGCGCGGCGCGGGCGTCGGCCTGGATCGCCTCGATCGCGTGGAGCACCGTATCGAGCGTCGCCGCCATCTGCTGATGGAGCAGCGCGGGATCGTTGCCCTCGACGAAATACGGCTCGTGGCCATAGCCGCGGAGCAGATCGGTCAGCTCGTCGCGCCCGATCCGCGCGAGGATCGTCGGATTGGCAATCTTGAAGCCGTTGAGATGGAGGATCGGCAGCACCGCGCCGTCGCGCGCCGGGTTGAGGAACTTGTTGCTGTGCCAGCTCGCCGCGAGCGGCCCGGTCTCGGCCTCGCCGTCGCCGACGACGCAGGCGACGATCAGATCGGGATTGTCGAACGCTGCGCCGTAGGCATGCGCGAGCGAATAGCCGAGTTCGCCGCCCTCGTGGATCGAGCCCGGGCATTCGGGCGAGACGTGGCTCGGGATGCCGCCCGGCCAGGAGAATTGCCGGAACAGCCGCTCCATCCCGCTGCGGCTGCGCTCGATCGCGGGATAATGCTCGGTGTAGGAGCCTTCGAGATAGGCGTTGGCGACGAGCCCCGGCCCGCCATGCCCCGGCCCGATGATGTAGATCATGTCGAGATCGTTCGCGACGATCAGCCGGTTGAGATGCGCGTAGACGAAATTGAGCCCGGGCGTCGTACCCCAATGGCCGAGCAGCCGCGGCTTGATGTCGGCGCGGCTGAGCGGCCGCTCGAGCAGGGGATTGTCGCGCAGGTAGATCTGCCCGACCGAGAGATAATTCGCCGCGCGCCAATAGGCGTCGAGCGCTGCGACCTGGTCGCTGGAGAGGGGATCGGACATGCGCGTCTCCGGGCGGCCGCGGGGGAGGGCCGGCTGCCGATGCGGCGGCGCCGCGCGGAAGCGCGCGCAATCCGGCGACCGGCCTAGCGCTCGTCGCGGTTTGCGGGCGGCGTCGCTATACGGGCTAACCCGTAGCGCGCTTCGCCCGGATCCGCCGCATAGCCTCGGCAATGTCCGCGCACCGCATGATCGCGCCGGCCGGACCGCAAGGACTCGAGCCAATGGGCCTGAAGCCAGGGATCGCCTCCGTCGTCGCAGCGCCGCCCTTCTGGCGCGATCCGCCCGACGCGGTGCTCGCGCGCCTGCAGAGCAGCCGCACCGGGCTCGGCAGTCTCGACGCCGCCAGCCGGCTCGAGCGCGATGGCCGCAACGAACTGGGCGCCGCCGCGCGGAGCGGCGTGCTGCGCGGCCTGCTCCGCAAGCTCGCCAACCCGTTGATCGCGATCCTGCTGGTCGCTGCGGCGGTTGCCGGTGCGACCGGGGACGCGGTGAGCTTCGCGATCATCGTCACGGTGGTGATCGTCTCGACCGCGCTCGACATGGTGCAGGAACATCGCGCCGAGGCGACCGCCGCCGCGCTGAAACGCTCGATCGCGCTCCACGCCAACGTGCTGCGCGACGGCGTCGCGGCGGAGCGGCCGGCGAGCGAGATCGTCGCGGGCGACGTGGTGCTGCTCAGCGCGGGCGATCTGGTTCCGGCGGACGGCGTGGTGCTCGCGGTCAACGCCGCGCAGGTCGACGAGGCGTTGCTCACCGGCGAACCCTATCCGGTCGAGAAGCAGGTCGCGCCCGTGCCCGATGCCACGACCCCGGCCGATGCGCGCAACGCGCTGTTCCACGGCACCTCGCTGATTGGCGGGACCGCGACGATGCTCGTCGTCGCGACGGGCGCGCGGACGCGGTTCGGCGCGATCGCGGCGTCGCTTGGCGGCGCCGAGCCGCCGACCGCGTTCGAACGCGGCATCCACCAGCTCGGCCTGCTGATCGCGCGGCTGACGATCTTCCTCGTGCTGTTCGTGCTGCTCGCGCATCTCGCGCTCGGACGCCCGCCGCTGCAGTCGTTTCTGTTCGCGATCGCGCTCGCGGTCGGCCTGACGCCGGAATTGCTGCCGATGATCATGACCGTCTCGCTCGCGCGCGGCGCGCAGCGCATGGCGGCGCGCAAGGTGATCGTGAAGCGGCTGTCGGCGATCCACGATCTCGGCCAGATGGACATTCTGTGCACCGACAAGACCGGAACGCTGACCGAAGCCTCGATCAGCCTGGTCGGGCATCCCGGGATCGACGGGGCCGACGACGAACGCGTCGTCGAACTCGCCGCGGTCAATGCCGCGTTCGAGACCGGGTTGAAGAGCCCGCTCGACACCGCCTTGCTGCGCCATGCGACGCCCGAGCGGATCGCGGGTTGGCGCAAGCTCGACGAATGCCCGTTCGATTTCGAGCGCCGCCGCGTCTCGGTGCTGGCCGAGCAAGCGGGCGCGCGGATCGAGATCGTCAAGGGCGCGCCCGAGACACTGCTCGCGCTGTGCACGCAAGCGCAGGATCGCAGCGGCGCGCTCGTGCCGCTCGACGCGACCCTACGCACGCGATTGGCGGCGATGCAGGCCGATCAGGCGACGCAGGGGCTGCGCGCGTTGGGCGTGGCATAGAAGCCGGCACCCGGCCAGGAGCGGATCGCCGCGCGCGACGAGGCGGGCCTGGTGTTCCTCGGCTATTGCCTGTTCGTCGATCCGCCCAAGCCGAGCGCCGCCGCCGCGATCGCGCGGCTCGAGGCGGCGGGAATCCGGATCAAGGTGATCTCGGGCGATGCCGCCGCCGTGGTCGAACATCTCGTCGCGGCGCTCGGGGTGCCGATCGCGGGCGTGCTGACCGGCGAGGCGATCGCCGACCTGTCCGATACGGCGCTCGCCGCGCGGGTGGCGAACGTCGATGTCTTCGCCCGCGTCACGCCCGACCAGAAGACGCGCATCGTCCGCGCGCTGAAGGCCGCGGGGCATACCGTCGGCTTCCTCGGCGACGGGATCAACGATGCGCCCGCGATCCGCGCCGCCGATATCGGCCTGTCGGTCGACGGCGCGACCGATGTCGCGCGCGAGGCGGCCGACATGATCCTGCTCGCGCCCGATCTCGACGTGCTCGCCGATGGCGTCGCCGAAGGGCGGCGGACCTATGCCAATATCCTCAAATATATCCGGATGGGGACGAGCTCGAACTTCGGCAACATGCTGACCATGGCGCTCGCCTCGCTGGTGCTGCCGTTCCTGCCGCTGACCGCGGTGCAGGTGCTGCTCAACAATCTGATCTACGATTGCTCGCAGATCGGCATTCCGTTCGACCGCGCCGACGACGCCGATCTCGCCCGCCCGCACGGTTGGAACATGCCAGCGCTGCTCCGCTTCACCGCGATCATGGGGCCGCTTTCGTCGGTGTTCGACGTAGCGACCTTCGTGCTGTTGCGCTGGCTCTATCAGGTCGATGTGGCGACCTTTCGCGCAGCGTGGTTCGTCGAATCGATGGCGACGCAGATCCTCGTGGTGTTCGTCATCCGCACGCGCCGCGCCGCCTGGCGCAGCCGACCGCAGGCGATGCTCGTCGCGACGTCGCTCGCGGGCCTCGGGGTCGCGACGATCCTGCCGTTCGTCGGCTGGGCCGGCATGCTCGGCTTCGCCGCGCCCAGTGCCGCGCTCTGCGGTGTGCTCGCCTTGCTCGTGCTGGCCTATCTGGCAGCGGCCGAGGCGCTCAAGCATTCCGCCTTGCGAGACGATCCGGTGCGACGGCCGACGTGACGGGCGCGCGAAATGTGTCCATTTTCCGCAGCGTGGCCGCGAACAATGGTTGCGGTGCGAGGCGGGACGACGGTAACCGTGGTCGCCCATGACATGCCGGTGCATGACTAAGGTCGGAGGCATGGTTGGTACGCGCAACCCAAGACAGCTCGTCGGTCGACAGCACCAACGCCGTACCGCGCTCGGCGGCGGCGTTGCTGGCGGAGGTCGACTGGGCGTCGCATGCGCTCGGCCCCCGCGCGCAGTGGCCGGTCGCGCTGACGACGATGCTCCATTTCCTGCTGTCCTCGCCCGAATCGATGTATCTGGTGTGGGGCGATAGCCAGACCTTCTTCTTCAACGACGCTTATGCGCCGATCCTCGGCCCGCGCATTTCCGGCGCGATGGGCGCGCATTTCCGAACGCTGTGGGCCGATGCCTATCCCGCGGTCGCGCCGATGTTCCTCGGCGCGTTGCAGGGCGAGGCGTTCCGCGTGGTCGACCATCCGGTGCCGATGGCGCGCTGGGGCGAACCCGAG
The DNA here is from genome assembly GCA_943367995.1 of Bordetella parapertussis. Lineage (GTDB taxonomy): Bacteria > Pseudomonadota > Alphaproteobacteria > Sphingomonadales > Sphingomonadaceae > Sphingomonas. The sequence goes on from CALRKL020000001.1 coordinate 655,659, forward strand.
GAGACGTGGTGGACCTTCTCCTTCTCGCCCGTGTTCGACGATCTCGGCGCGATCAGCGGGGTGCTGTGCCTTACCAACGAGACGACGGCCAACGTCGTCCAGGCCGAGTCGAAGCGACACCTCGACGTGGCGCTGGCGCACGCCGAACAGAGCCTGCGCCGCGCCGAAGAAGCCGGGCATATCGGCGTGTTCGCGGTCGATCTCGCGACCGACGCGGTGAGCGCGTCGGCGGAATTCTTCCATCTGTTCGGCCTCCCCGATGAAGGCACGGTCGAAGCATCGCGGATCGAGGCGCTCATCCTGCCCGAGGATGCCGCGATCGGTTCGGCCGCCGAGCTCCGCGCCGCGCGCCTGGCCGCGTTGCAGATCGAATATCGCGTGCGCCGCGCCGACACCGGGGAAATCCGCTGGATCGAACGCCGCGCCGAAGTCGAAAATGATGCCGCCGGCACGCCCGTGCGATTGCTCGGCGTCGTCCAGGACGTGACCGAACGCCGCGCCGATCGCGATGCGTTGGCGAAGCTCAACGCGACGCTCGAAGCGACCGTGGTCGAGCGCACGCAGGCGCTGTTGCTGCACGAGAACATCATCCAGTCGGACAGGACCGCGATCTGCGCGTTCGATACCGACTATCGCCTGATCGCCTTCAACCAGGCGCATAACGATGCGTTCTTCCGCGCCAATGGTTTCTACACGCGCTTGGGCGACGTCTTCCACGAACTGTTCGTTCCCGAGCAGCGCGGCGCGATGCACAGCCTGATGACGCGCGCACTGCAGGGCGAGAGCTTCACCGTCGAGGCCGAATTCGGCAATCCCGAGATCGACGCGCCCTCCTGGGAAATCCAATATTCGCCGCTGCGCGACGGGGAGGGGCGGATCGTCGGGGCGTTCCACCATGCGCGCGACGTGACCGCGCGGCTGCGTGCGCAGGCCGAGCTTGCCGCGGCGCAGGAGGCGCTTCGCCAGGCGCAGAAGATGGACGCGATGGGGCAATTGACCGGCGGCGTGGCGCACGATTTCAACAATTTGCTGACGCCGATCGTCGGCGCGCTCGATCTGTTGCAGCGAAAAGGGGTCGGCGGCGAGCGCGAGCAGCGATTGATCGAAGGCGCGGCGCTTTCGGCGGAACGCGCGCGCACGCTGGTCCAGCGCCTGCTCGCCTTCGCGCGTCGTCAGCCGTTGCAGGCGGTCGCGGTCGACGTCGCCGCGCTCGTACGCGGGATGGGCGATCTCGTCGCGAGCACGACCGGGCCGCAGATCCGCGTGCTGATCGAGGCGCCGGTGGATCTTCCGAGCGCCAACGCCGACCCCAACCAGCTCGAAATGGCCTTGCTCAATCTCGCGGTGAACGCGCGCGATGCGATGCCCGATGGCGGCACGCTGCGGATCCACGCGGCTGCGGCGACGATCGAGCAGGATGCCGATCTCGCCGCGGGCAGCTATATCTGCCTGTCGGTCAGCGATACCGGAACCGGGATGAGCGCCGAGACGATGGCGCGTGCGATCGAGCCGTTCTTCTCGACCAAGGGCGTCGGGAAGGGCACCGGGCTCGGTCTGTCGATGGTGCACGGGCTCGCGTCGCAGCTCGGCGGCGCGCTGCGGTTGCGCAGCGCGCCGGGGGCGGGGACGCAGGCCGAGCTGTGGCTGCCGCAGGGCCGCGCCGCCAGCGCGCCGATGCCGGCCGCTGCGCCCGAGGTCCTGGAGACGGCGCGTGGTACGGCGCTGCTCGTCGACGACGAGGAGTTCGTGCGATTGAGCACCGCCGCGATGCTCGCCGAGATCGGTTACGACGTGGTCGAGGCCGAATCGGCCGAGGCGGCGCTGTCGCTGGTGACGTCGGGCGTGACGCCCGATCTGGTCGTCACCGATCATCTGATGCCGGGCATGACCGGATCCGATCTCGCTCGCGCCTTGCGCCGCCAACGCCCCAGCCTGCCGGTGCTGGTGATCTCGGGCTATGCCGAGAGCGAAGGGATCGCACCCGATCTGCCGCGGCTGACCAAGCCGTTCCGCCGCGACGAACTGTTCCGCAGCCTAGCGACGCTGGCGCGCTAGAAGCGCGCCGACACGCCGGTGTAGAGCTGCAGCCCCGGCGTCTCGCGGTTGAGCCCGAAATAGGCCGCGGCGTCGAGCTGCAGCGTCTTGGTCAGCTGGTACGAGGCGGCGAGATCGGCGGAATATTGCTGCCCGTTCTGGCGCGGCTCGAAACTCTCCTTGGTCCAGAATTCGGCATAGACGGTGGCGTTCTTGCCGACCGGGTGCGACAGGTTGACGAGATTGACGAGTTCCAGGTGATACCCGTCGACATCGCCCTGGTTCGCCGAAATGTCGAGTTCGGGGCTGGTCGTCAGCGTGAATTTCGCGGGCAGCGGAATGTTGACCGGGAGTGCGAGGCTGCCCTCCCACTGGCCGTTGCCGACCACCGACCCCGCGGTCGGCGCCTTGACCGATCCGATGATCGAGACTTGCGTCTTCGACCGGTCGACGGTCAGCTTCTGCTTCACCCGCACGAACAGGTCGCCAACGCCGCCGTCGGTCGTCACGCTGCCATCGGCATTGCGAGTCCGCACCGTTTCGTACGGCGCGATGTTGACCTCGACATCGGTGTGCCGCCCGACGCCATATTTGAGCGTCGGGTTGGTGTAGAGGATCGTGTCGGTGCGGACTCCGTCGAGCGTCTGCCGAGTCCAGTCGATCAGGTCGGTCTCGAGCTGGAACGCGCCGGCGGGAACGGTGCAGGCGACGCTCGCGCGCGTCGGACGATCGGTGCAGATCGGCGTCGGGGTCGGCGCGACATTGGCGGGAAGCGGGCCGGTGCCTTGCGCCGGATCGCCTTGCGCGGGCTCCTGCGCGGCCGCGACGCCAGGCATGGCGGCAAGCGGCAGAAGCAGGGGGGCGCAGCGGCGGAGCAGCGCTAGCGTTGCGGTACGGCGGATCGTCATCGCCAGCCCATGCCGTTCTCGTCGATCAAGCGCAAGTCACGCGCTTTCGACGTCTCGGTTCCGTGGTGGGGTCAGGCGCCGGCGGGGTGCAGCACCTGTTCGATCGCGCGCTCCAGATGCCGGCGCTCATAGGGCTTCTGAAGCACGATCTCGCTCCCCTCGCGCCGCTCGAGCGCGAGTTCTTCACCATAGCCCGAGGCGAAGATGAAGGGCGTGCCGCGGCCTTTGATCTTGGTCGCAAGGTCGAAGCTGGTGCCGTCGCCGACATTGATGTCGAGCATCGCGAACTGGAACGTATGCGAGGCGAGGAGATGCTCGGCGTCGCTCAGCGTCGCGGCGACGAGCACGTCGTCCGCACCGAGCGCGCCCAGCATGTCCTCGGCTTCGAGCGCGATCAGCAGATTGTCCTCGAGCAGCAGGACGAGCGCCCCGCGCAGGAGCTGCTCGCACTCGACCCCATGCGCCCCCTCGTTCGCTCGAGGGGCCGGAGACACCGTCGGCGGCTCGGACGCGAGCCTGTCGGGCGGGAGATAGACAGCGTGCTGGGGGATGAAGAAGTCGGCCTCGAGACCGCCGAGGTGGAAACGGAGATCGGCGGTGCCCTGAAGGTCGAACGGCACGGAGCGTTCGAGGATCGTCGAACCAAAGCCGCGTCGTGTCGGCGCCGTCACCGCCGGGCCGCCGATCTCCTTCCACTGCAGATAGACGCCTTCGCCCTCGACCACTCGCGTCGTGACCTCGATTCGCCCGGTCGTCGAGAGCGCACCGTATTTGCACGAATTGGTGACGAGCTCGTGGACGACGAGCGCCATCGTCGAGATCGCGCGCGGCTGGAGCTGTACCTGTGGGCCGATCAAGCGGAGCCGTTCGTGCGTACCTCGGTGCGCCGCGATCTCGTCCTCGAACACGCCGGCGAGCGGCGCCGGGCCCCAGTCCTGCCGCGTGATCCGATCATGCGCGCGCGCGAGCGCCTGCACGCGGCCGCTCAATGCCTCGACATAGCTGGCGACGTCCGGGGTCGCTTCGCCCGTTTTCGTGATCAGGCTGCGGACCAACGCGAGGATGTTGCGCACGCGGTGGTTGAGTTCGGCGATGAGCAGTTCCTGCCGTTCGGCAGCCTGCCGCCGTTCGACGGCAGCATCGCCCGAATAGCGCAGGATCACTTCGATGAGCGCCTGACGGATCGCCTCGCCCATGCGGATTTCGCGATCGGAGAAACCGAGCGCGTGGCCGCGTATGTCCTGCACGAACGCCGCGAAACTCTTGCGCGGCGAAATGCGCGCTTCGCCGTCGAGTGTCACCTCTTTCGCGGGATTGCCGCCCCAGCGGATCTGTTCGAGCCGTTCGCGGCGGAACAGCATGATATAGTCGCGCGGCACGCGCGAGATCGGGATCGACATCATGCCGGCAGCGCGGTCGGCGCTCAGCGCGCACGGCGGATGGATCGCGGCGAGGCAGTCGATGACGAAGACGCGGCTGGGCGACGCCGCATTCATGTGATGCGCCAGCATCGCGACCTGCGCCTCGGGGGGGGTGGAACCGTGGAGATAGGCGGTTCCCTCGCGATAGATCGCGACGCCGTCGCAATCGATGATGTCGCGCGTCATGTCCTGCAGCCACAGCGCATTGTGCATCAGCGACTCGTCGCCGGCGATCATCGCGATCAAGCGATCGGCGAGCGCACGCCCCTTTTGCTCCTCCTCCACGGTGCGGCGGCGGAGCCGGCTTTCGAGTTTCAGCGAATACATTGCGCCAAACAGCTCGACCCCGGTCCGCACGGCGAAACTTGGCAGCCGCGGTTCGGTCGTGTGGCAGGCGATAAGCCCCCAAAGCTCACCGTCGACGACGATCGAGATCGACAACGACGCGCCGACCCCCATGTTGACGAGATATTCGAGGTGGATCGGCGAGACCGAACGGCTGACCGCCATCGACAGGTCGAGCGGCGGCGTGACCGCGTCGATCGGCGGCAGCAAGGCGACCGGCGGCGCTGCGACGTCGGCGATGATGCGGAAGGGATTGAGCAAATACAGCGCGCGCGCCTGTTGCGGGATGTCGGTCGCCGGATAATGCAGCCCGAGAAAGCTCTCGATACCCGCGCGAGTCAATTCGGCGATGACCGCGCCGGCGCCGCTGTCGTCGAATCGGTAAATCATGACGCGGTCGAAGCCGGTGACCGCGAGCACTTGGCGCGCGGCGTCGGTATGGAATCGCTCGAGGCTCGGCGCCTTGGCAAGCCGCGCCACCATCGCCCGGATCATCGGAGCAATATCGAAATCGGCGGCGGGCTGCGACACCTCGCCCTCGATGATCAGCAGATCATTCTGGAAGTGCATCGCGAGATCGAGCGGCGGCGCGCCCTCGACCAGCGCGATATCGAACAGCCGCTCGCTCCCGGTCGAGGCCAATGTCGCCAGATGCGTCCGGATTGCATGCAGCGCCGCCTTGCTGATCCATACGTCGAAGCGCGAGCCGAGCAATTGCGGCGGCGTGACTTGGAGGAAGGACTGGACGTTCTCGGAGGCGCGGACGATCGTCCAGTCGTTCGTCATGGCGATCAGAAAGGCGAAGCTCTGGATCTGGTCGAGCCGCGTGATCGGTTCGCGGTCGCAAACCGTCAATTCGCGTGTGAGGTTGCGATCGTCTGACACGCCGGGCGCCTCAAATTCGCCGAGTTCGGCCGTGCGGTGCGCATGGCGTACCGGGCGCGCGGCCCCCCGCGCGTATGTCGCCGAGGGTGTGATCAGGCCGCACGGAACGCCGGCCGCCGTCGTCGCGGCGACCGGTCATGCGGCGTGGCCCGTTTGGCGGGAATAAATCGACCGAATACAAATACTTATCTGTTTGCCATGGTGTAATGGAGCCAGCCGCAATCATTCGGGAGAGAGCAGTGCAAACCTTCATGGTCCGATAGTAGCATATTGGGTGCAAATGTAACGACTATTTATTTCGTCACAGCAGACCTAAACTATAACCTGATAGTAAAACCTGAAGCAGATAAGCATGGAGTGTCGTTTACACTCGTCTTGTACATAGTGCAAAATTCGCCGGGATATGACCGTCGTCGTTCCGGCACGATGCGCGCGCGATCCGCCAGGGTTGATTGCGCCACACCCGCGTCGCGAGACGGGCAAGTCAGGACGGCGAAGGCTGGACGGGCATCTGGGCGAGCATCGCGCGGTGCGCGCTGATGGTCGACGCCGCGGTTGCGGCGAGTGTCCGGATCGCGGGATCGTCGCCCGATGCGGCATAGGCCTGCGCCTCGACCAGCGCGGAGCGGTGCGCCAACCGCTGATGCTCGAGATAGGTCTGGTCGAACGCGGTACCGGTCAGGCCCTGCAGGCTGTTCAACAGCGCTGCCTGATCGGCACCGACGCCGCTGGCGGGCGGCTGCAGCCCCGCCTTGGCCGCCGCGTCGATGAGCGCGCGGTCGAGCGCTCGATGGTCGGCGAGCATGGTCTCGGCGAAGGCGCGGACGGCGGGCGCCCGGGTCTGCGCAAGCACCGACTGCGCTTCGAGGATCTCGAAGGCATCGGCGTGCGCCAATGTCTCGACGAAGTCGCGGGTCTGGCGCGATCCCGGCGCCTGGGCCAGTGCCGGGCCTAGCATCGCCGCGCCGACGAGAGTGGCGATCAGCGCGTTCCGCCCACTCCGGAGCATCGTCGTCGCGCCGGTCATGGCTGCCCCTGTCCGCCACCGGCGCCATAGATATTGCCGGTCGTGAAGCTGCCATCGTCCTCGGCCAGCCGGACATAGATGCCGGCGAGTTCGGCGGGCTGCCCAGGCCGGCCGAGCGGCGTGGTCGCGCCGAAGGTCACCAATTTGCCCTGCGACGCCCCGCCCGAGACCTGCAGCGGCGTCCAGATCGGTCCAGGCGCGACGCCGTTGACACGGATGCCCTTGGCGCCGAGCTGCTTGGCGAGCGACTTGACGTAATTCATCGTCGCCGCCTTGGTCTGTGCATAGGCGTAGAGATCGGGCGAGGGGTCATAGGCCTGTTCGGAGGTGGTGCCGATGATCACCGAGCCCGGCTCCATGTGCGGCACCGCGGCCTTGATCATCCAGAACGGCGCATAGATGTTGGTCTTCATCGTCGTGTCGAATTCCTCGTCGGTGACGTCGAGGATCGAGGCGATCGACTGCTGACGCGCGGCGTTGCACACCAGGATGTCGAGGCCGCCGAGCGCGCTCACTGCACGATCGACCAACTGCCGGCAGAACGGCGCCGAGCGCAGGTCGCCTGGGAGCGGCACCGCCTTCTGGCCGGCGCGGTGGATCAGCTCGACCACCTCGCGCGCGTCGGCTTCCTCGGCCGGGAGATAGTTGATCGCGACGTCGGCGCCCTCGCGCGCGAAGGCGATCGCGGCGGCGCGGCCCATCCCCGAATCGCCGCCGGTGATCAGCGCCTTGCGGCCACGCAGCCGACCGCTCCCGACATAGCTCGTCTCGCCGTGATCGGGGCGCGGCGTCATCCGGCCGGCGAGGCCGGGCCACGGCTGATGCTGCGCCTCGAACGGCGGCTTGGGATATTTGTCGCGCGGGTTCTGCTTTGGGCGGGCGGGCTGTGCTTCGGCGGCGATGGCTGGGGCCGCGCCGGCGACGGCCGCCGCTCCCAAGGTTGCGGCGGTCAGCATCTGTCGGCGCGTAGTCTCGGTCACGGCAAATCTCCTTGCCGGTCCAACCAACGGTCCACGGGGGAGTGCCCTTGCAACGGCGGTTTTTCTCCTAGATTTGAATCAAGCCTGGGGGCGTAACGCGATGCACGATTCGAGCACTTTCGGAGACCGGGGAACGATGGCGTGCGCCCGACCGCTGCGGTCCTGCGTTCAGCCCCCCGAATGACGAGTCCAGCCGCGCCACGATCGAAAGCCGTCACCGTCTGGTACGACGGGGCATGCCCCCTGTGCGTGCGCGAGATCGCCTGGGTGCGCCGGCTCGACCATGCGCGGCGGATCGCGTTCGTCGATGTCTCGGGTGACGGTCCCGCGGCGTGCCCGATCGACCGCGCCGATCTGCTCGCCCGCTTCCATGCGCGCGAAGGCGATCGCCTGCTGTCGGGCGCCGCAGCGTTTGCGGCGATGTGGCGCGCGATCCCGCTGCTGCGGCCGCTCGGGCTGGTCGCGCGCAATCCGGTGGTCCTGTCGGCGCTCGAATTCGGCTATCGGCGGTTCCTGCGAGTGCGACCGCGCCTGCAACGTCTCGCCCTGCGACTGGAGCGCCGATGAAGCCCGAGCCGATCCCACCAAAACCAGGGCAGGAAAGCGTCTGGGCGTTCCCGCGCCCGGCGATCGCCGAGCGCAGTGGCGCGCATGTCGTGATCGAACATCGCGGCGTGATCCTCGCCGATACGCGCGCGAGCATCCGCACGCTCGAGACGAGCCATCCGCCGAGCTATTACATCCCGCGCGACGATATCCGCGAGAGCACGCTCCGCCGCGGATCGGGCAGTTCGTTCTGCGAATGGAAGGGCAATGCGAGCTATTGGGACGTCGTGATCGACGGCGACGTCTTGCCGGGCGTCGGATGGAGCTATCCGAGCCCGACCCGCGCGTTCGTGATGCTCCAGGATCATATCGCCTTTTACGCGGCGCCGTTCGATCGGTGTAGCGTCGATGGCGAGACGGTCGTGCCGCAGCCGGGCGGTTTTTACGGCGGCTGGATTACCTCCGCCTTCGCCGGCCCGTTCAAGGGCGTGCCCGGCAGCAGATTTTGGTAAGGGTTTCGCGATGACCGAGGATCGACCCTCCCGCGGGAAAGCTGTGCCGAGCGGAAGGATGGCGCGGCTCGGCGTGTTCGGGCGCTTGGCGGGCGGTGTCGCGGGCGGCGTGCTCGCCGAGGGCGCGCGGCGGATCGCCGACGGGCAGCGGCCACAGATGCGCGACTTGCTGCTGACCCCCGCCAATGTCGGCCGCGTCGCCGACCAGCTCTCGCACCTGCGCGGCGCGGCGATGAAGCTCGGGCAGATGATCTCGATGGATTCGGGCGATTTCCTGCCGCCCGAACTGGCGCAGATCCTCGCGCGGCTGCGCAACAACGCGCATCACATGCCGCCCGCGCAGCTCCAGCAGGTGCTCGCGCAGCATTGGGGCAAGGACTGGCGCCGCCGCTTCGCGCGCTTCGACGCCGGGCCGCTCGCCGCCGCGTCGATCGGACAGGTTCATCGCGCGCGGACCCCGGACGGGCGCGATCTCGCGATCAAGGTGCAATATCCCGGGGTGCGCGACAGCATCGATGCCGATGTCGACAATGTCGCGACGCTGCTCCGGGTTTCGGGCGCGCTGACAAAGACGATCGATATCGCGCCTCTGCTCGCCGAGGCCAAACGCCAGCTCCACGAGGAAGCGGATTATGTCCGTGAGGGCGAGCAGCTCGCGCGCTTCGGCGCGTTGCTGGCCGATAGTCCCGGCTATGTCGTCCCGACGCTCGACCGCGAATTCAGCGGCTCCGACGTGCTCGCGATGAGTTTCGTCGAGGGGGTGGCGATCGAATCGCTGGTCGATGCCGACCAAACTGTCCGCGATGCCGCGGTGGAATCGCTGATCGCGCTGGTGTTGCGCGAGCTGTTCGAATTCGGCCTGATGCAGACCGACCCGAACTTCGCCAATTATCGCTACCAGCCGGCGACGGGAAAGCTCGTCCTGCTCGATTTCGGAGCGACGCGCGCGGTCGCGGCCGAAACGGCGCAGGGCTATCGGCGGCTGCTCGAAGCCGGGCTCGCGGGAGACCGCGCGGCGGTGCGCGCGGCGGCGGTCGCGGCTGGCTTCCTCGGCGCGGCGGCGGTCGCGCGGCATGGCGCGCTGGTCGATCGGATGATCGATGTGATCCTGGCCGAGCTCACCCGCACGGGGCCGTTCGATTTCGGCGATCGCGCCTTTGTCGGCGTCTTGCGCGAGCAGGGCATGACGATGGCGGAGGATCGCGACACCTGGCACATCCCCCCGATCGACACGCTGTTCGTCCAGCGCAAGATCAGCGGCACCGCCTTGCTCGCCGCGCGGCTCAAGGCGCGCGTCGATGTCCATGCGATGGTCGTGCGCGCGCTCGCGAGCGGGGCCGACGAGGCGAGCAGCCAAGCCGCGTGAAGATCGCGACTTACAACGTCAACGGCGTCAACGGGCGGTTGCCCGTGCTGCTGCGCTGGCTGGACGAGTCGGCGCCCGACGTGGTCGTGCTGCAGGAGCTCAAGGCGCCGCAGGACAAATTCCCCGAAGCCGCGATCCGAGACCTCGGCTATGACGCGATCTGGCACGGGCAGAAGAGTTGGAACGGCGTCGCTCTGCTCAGCCGGGTCGGCGAGATCCAGGAAACGCGCCGCGGTCTGCCCAACGACCCCGATCCCGCCCAGAGCCGCTATATCGAGGCGGCGGTCAACGGCGTGCTGATCGGTGGCCTGTATCTGCCCAACGGCAACCCGCGGCCCGGCCCGAAATTCGACTATAAGCTGCGCTGGTTCGACGCGCTCATCGCGCATGCCGCGGATCTGCTCGAGTCCGGGCTGCCGGTGCTGCTCGCGGGCGATTTCAACGTAATGCCGACCGAGCGCGACGTCTACAAGCCCGAGCGCTGGATCGACGACGCGCTGTTCGCGCCCGAGATCCGCGCCGCGTTCGCGCGGCTTGCGGGGCAGGGCTGGACCGACGCGCTGCGGACGCTGCATCCCGACGCGACGATCTACACCTTCTGGGACTATTTCCGGAACGCCTATGCGCGCGACGCCGGCCTGCGGATCGACCATCTGTTGCTCAGTCCCGCGCTCGCCGGGCGACTGGTGGACGCGCAGGTCGATCGCGGCGTGCGGGGCTGGGACAAGACGAGCGATCACGCGCCGGTGTGGATCGAGCTCGCCGATACGCCCAAGCCCAAGCGCAAACGCTAGCCGAGCGCGTCGAACCACGCGGCATAGGGCGTGTTGCGCGCCATATGCCGGTTATAGTCGGGCGCGCCGTCATCCCACCACACCGGGCCGCGCTCGCCGAGCGCGTGCTTGGCGGCATCCACCGCGGCGCGCGCGGTTGCCTCGCCAGCCTTGTCCTGCTGACGCAGCGCCGCCCCGACGGCGCGGCGCGCGTTCATCAGGGCGGCGACGAGCTGCGAGCGCTGCGCCGGGTCGAGCGCAGGATTGCTCGTGCGCCACAGCCGCCCGCGCACCACGAAATAGCGCCCGTCGGGGGTGGTGGGATGGTCGCTCAGTGCTGCGCGCGCGCGGCGGCCTTCTGCGCGCGCGCCTGCTTGGCATAATGGTGATGCGCGATCGCGCAGCCGGCGACGGCGCCCATCACGGCATGGCCCTTGCCGACGAAATGCCCGGCGACACCGCCCGCGGCGGCACCACGGATGCAGCCCTTGGCGAGCACGGGCGAGGCCGAAGCAAGCGCGGCGGAAACGGCGAGCAGGGAGACGATACGCATATGTCGAGGTCCTTACAGTGGAACTAGGGCCGCACGTCTTGCCGCGCGGCGGGTTGGGTGTCGCGTGAAATAATCTTCACGCTTCGGCCCTATCCGGCATCATCGTCGCTCGAGCTCGCCGCGCAGCAGCCGCTGGAAGCCGACCGGATCCTCGACTTGCGGGGCATGGCCCGCGCCGGGGATGCGGACGAGCCGCGCGTCGCGGAAGCGGTGGACCGCGACCTCTGCCGCCTGCGGCACCGTCTGGACCTGGGCGCGCACCGTCGTGGGCGCGGTGTTCGCGCGGAACGCGGTCAGATCGCGCTGGCCGATGATCAGCGACACCGGCACGCTTACCCGTTCGAGCTCGGCGGCGACGGGTTGGGTCTCGAGCATGTCGGAGAGGCGCGCCTGCGCGTCGCGGACGCGGTCGCCATCGGGGCTGGCATATTGCCCGGCGAGCATCGCGACCCAGCGGTCGTACGCCGGGCGCCATTCGCCGTGGTAGTAATTGCGCAGCTGATACGCCTTGATCGACGCTGCGTCGGTTTTAGCCTCTTCCTGCCGCAGCGCGCCGAACTCGGTATAGGGCACGCCTTGCGCCAGCGTGTCGTTGAGCCCGAGCGGGTTGACCAGCACCAGCCGTTCGACCCGCTGCGGGTAGAGCAAGGCGAACCGGAGCGCGATCACCCCGCCGGTCGAATGGCCGACCAGCTGCACCTTGCCCGTGACCCCGGCCTGATCGAGCAGCCCGCGCGTCAGCGTCGCGAGCGCGGCCACGCTGTATTGATAACCCGCGGGCTTCGACGATTTGCAGAAGCCGATCTGGTCGGGAGCGATGACGCGATAGCCGTGCGCGGCTAGATCGGCGATCGTGTCCTGCCACGTCGCCGCGCAAAAATTCTTCCCGTGGAGCAGGACGACCGTCTGCCCATTCGCCGCGCCGCGCGGCCCGACGTCGAGATAGGCCATCCGCACCGATCCGCCCTGCGAGCGCGTCTCGTACCATTGCACCGGGAACGGGTAGGCGAATCGCTCGAGATCGGCGCCGAGCGGTCGGATGGCGGGAAGGGGCGTCGCCGCCGACTGGCCGATGGCGGGCGAGGCAGACCCCGCAATCAGCAAAAGCGGCAAGGCGGAACGGCGCATGATACACTCCCTGCACCGACAGCAGCGGGGTGCGACGCTTGAATGAACCGGACCGGCGCGAGTTCCGACGGGGAGGCGCCGCCCGGCGCGACCGGCTTGTTTTGCCCGCCATGAACCCCCACTTCGCGGGCTCTTCAGAGGAGTGCACCATGGCCGTCAAGATCGTCGCGTTCGTCACCGTCAAGCCGGGTGCGGAGGATGCCTTCATCGCCGCCGCGCGCATCTGCGTCGCCGCCTCGCGCGCCGAGGCGGGCGTGCTGCACTATGAATTGTGGCGCGAAACCGAGGGTGCGCAGCGCTTCGTCTTCAACGAGCTCTATGCCGATGACGCCGCGGTCCAGCAGCACATGGCGTCCGACCATTTCAAGGCGCTCGGCGTCGCCGCACGCGACCTCGCGACCGCGCGGCCCGAGATCATCGTCACGCATGCGATCGACGTGGCCGACTGATCCAAGTTGCCGGGGCGGCGCAGGTCAGTCTTCGTGCCGCTCGGTCAGCTCGATGAAGCGCCGCGCCGCGGCTTGATCCGACGCCGCCGGGAAAGCAACGTCGAGATCGGGGGCGGCGCCGAGCATGTGGAGCAACGTCCACAGCCCGAAGCGCCGCTCGCGGTCGCGCTCGAGCCCGAAATCGACGCGCATATGCTCGATCCCGGCGTCGAGCGCGGCCGGCGTCACCGCGGCGAGATCGCTGCTGCCGAAATAGCGCAGGAACTGGTCTTCGAGCTTCATCGCGGTCCGCTCGCTTTCAACGCGCTGCGGACGCTCGGCAGGATCCGCGCGACCACGATATCGACCCCGCGCGCATTGGGATGCATCCCGTCGGCCTGGAGCAACGCGCGATCGCCCGCCACGCCGTCGAGGAAGAAGGGATAGCGCGGGATCGCATGGGCTTTCGCAAGCGCGGGATATACGCCGTCGAAGGCGCGGCCATAGTCACGGCCGAGGTTCGGCGCGGCGCGCATACCGGCGAGCAGCACGCGGATATGCCGCGCCTGCAATTCGCTGAGGATTGCGTCGAGGTTCGCCTCGGCCTGCGCGACGGGGAGCCCACGCAACATGTCGTTCGCGCCGAGCTCGACGATCACCAGATCGGGCGTCGCGCCGAGCCCGCGCAACCCCCAGCGCAGCCGTGCGCGGGCTTGCGCGGCGGTGTCGCCGGCAACGCCGCCGTTGCGGACCGTCGCCGCAACCCCTGCGCGGCGCAACGCGGCCTGCAGCTTGGTGGTGAAGCCCGCCTCGGGCGGCAGGCCGTAGCCCGCGCTGAGGCTGTCGCCGAACGCCCAGATCAACGGTGCCTGCGGCGATGCGGTCACACCGGTCGGTGCGACGGCGCAGGCCAGCGCAAGCCCGGCGGCGGCGATTTGCCGTCGCCAGCGATATCGCCCAAGGAAGAAAGATGAAGCCATCCCCCGTCGATAGCGCGCTGATCGTCGCGCGCAACGTTTCGCTTGCCCTGGGGCGCGCGCCCGCCCGCGTCGAGATCCTGCGCGGGATCGACCTTGCGGTCGACGCGGGCGACAGCGTCGCCTTGCTCGGCCCGTCGGGATCGGGGAAATCGTCGCTGATGGCGGTGCTCGCCGGGCTCGAGCGGCCGAGCGGCGGGAGCGTGTCCGTCGCCGGGCTCGACTTTACCACGCTCGACGAGGATGCGCTCGCGGTCGCGCGGCGCGGCCGGATCGGGATCGTGCTGCAGGCGTTCCATCTGCTCCCGACGATGACAGCGCTCGAGAATGTTGCGGTGCCGCTCGAACTCGCGGGGGAGGGCGATGCCTTCGCGCGCGCCGCCGCTGAACTCGCGGCGGTCGGGCTCGGCCACCGGCTCGGCCATTACCCGGCGCAACTCTCGGGCGGCGAGCAGCAGCGCGTCGCGATCGCGCGCGCGCTGGTCGGCCGCCCCGCGCTGATCTTCGCCGACGAGCCGACCGGCAATCTCGACACGAGCACGGGCGCGGCGATCATGGACCTGCTCTTCGCACGGCACCAGGCGAGTGCGACGACGCTGTTCATCATCACGCATGATCCCGGGCTGGCCGCCCGCTGCGCGCGGGTGATCGAACTCGGCGACGGCCGGATCGTCGCGGAGCGACGCGGCGCATGACGATCGTGTGGCGGCTGGCGCTGCGCGACCTGCGGCGCGGCGGGCGGGGGCTGGCGCTGCTCGCGATCTGCCTGTTTCTCGGGACGGCGGGCCTCGCCGGGATCGGCAGCCTGGCCGCGAGCATGATCGCTGCGCTCGATATCGATGCCCGGCAGATCCTCGGCGGGGATGTCGAATTCAGCGTCTCGCAGCGGCGTGCCACGGTCGACGAGCTTGCCGCCTTCGCGCGGATCGGGCGCGTGTCGGAGACGGTGTCCTTGCGCGGCATGGCGAGCGCGGGCGGCGCACCGGCGCTGGTCGACCTGCGCGCCACCGATGCCGCCTGGCCGATGGTCGGTCGCTTTCGCCTCGCCCCGGGTGCGCTCGCGACGCGGCCGACCGGGCGCGAGATTGCCATCGCCCCGGCGCTGGCCGATCGGCTGGGCGTCAAACCCGGCGACACGCTGACGCTCGGCCAGGCCCGGCTTCGCATCATCGGCCTGATCGGCTACGAGCCCGACCGGCTGGGAGCCGGATTCGCGCTCGGCCCGCCGGTGCTGGTCGATCTCGCCGGGCTCGACGCGACCGCGCTGGTGCAGCCGGGCAGCCTGTACGAGAGCCATTACCGCGTCGTGCTCGCGCATCCGGAAACGGCGAGCGCCGCACGCGACGCGATCCTGCGGAAATTCCGCGGCGCGGGTTGGTCGGCGAAATCGAGCGGCGAATCGGCGGGCGGCGTTCGGCGCGGCATCGCGCAGCTCGGGCAGTTCCTGCTGCTCGTGGGGCTCGCCGCGCTGGCGATCGCCGGGGTCGGGGTCGGCAGCGGGGTCGCCGCCTACCTGGCTGGCAAGGCCAAGATCATCGCGACGCTCAAGGTGCTCGGCGCGCGCTCGGGAACGATCGCGGCGATCTTCCTCGCGCAACTGGGTGTAGTTGCTGCGGTCGGGATCGGCGCAGGACTCGTCGTCGGCGCGGCCCTGCCGTGGATCGTCACCGCGCTTGCCGGCGCCGCGTTGCCCGTACCGCCACGGCTCGCGCTGTATCCGCTGCCGCTGGCGACGGCGGCGGGGCTCGCGGTGCTCGTCGCTCTGCTGTTCGCCTTGCCCGCGCTGGCGCGGGCGCGGTCGATCCCTGCCGCGACGCTGCTGCGCGATACGCTGGCGGCACGGCGATGGCCGAGCGGTGGCGTGCTCGGCGGTATGGCGGCGTTGATCGTCGCGCTGATCGCGCTCGCAGTGGGGACCGCCTCCGACCGGGTGCTCGCCTCCGGCTTCGTCGGCGCGATCCTCGCCTTGATCGCGCTGTTGTGGGGCTGCGGCGTGGCGATCCGCGCGATCGCGGCGCGGCTGCCGCGGTCGCGCCGTCCGTTGCTGCGGCTTGCGGTCGCCAACCTGCATCGGCCGGGGGCGCAGACCGATCGACTCGTCGTCGCGCTCGGACTCGGGTTTTCGCTGTTCGTCGCGCTGGCGGTGATCGACTCGAGCCTCGGCGCCGAACTCGACAATGCCGCGCCCGCCAAGGCGCCGCGCTTCTTCGCGATCGATCTCCAGCCCGACGACGCCGCCACCTTCGCGCGCGCCGTGCGCAGCGCCGCGCCGACCGCGAAGATCGAGGCGCTCCCTTCGCTGCGCGGATCGATCGTCGCGCTGCGCGGCGTGCCGGTCGGCGCGATCAAGACGCTGCCGGCCGATGCCTGGGTGCTGCGCGGCGACCGGACGATCACCTGGTCGGCGCAGCTGCCGCCGCGCAACGCCGTCGTTGCCGGACGCTGGTGGCCCGCCACCTATCACGGGCCGCCGCTGGTGTCGCTCGAGGACAAAGCCGCCGCCGCGCTCGGGCTGCATGTCGGCGACCTGATCACCGTGTCGGTCCTCGGCGTCGACGTGCCGGCGCGGATCGCCGCCTTGCGCAAGATCGACTGGGGCGGTTTGGGGCTCAACTTCGCGATCGTCTTCTCGCCCGGCTATATCGAGGAAGCGCCGCACGGCCTGCTCGCCAGCGTCTATGCCGCCCCCGCGCGCGATGGCGCGATCGCGCGACAGGTCGCGGCGGCCTTGCCCTCGGTGACGCTGATCCGCGTCGGCGACGTCATCGGGCAGGTCGGCGCGATGCTCGATCAGATCGCGCTGGCGATCCGCGCCGCGGCGGCGGTGACGGTCGCCGCGGGGATCGCGGTGCTGATCGGCGCGGTCGCCGCGTCGGGCGCGACGCGGCGCTACGATGCGGTGATCCTCAAGCTGCTCGGCGGCAGCCGCCGCCAGGTGCTCGGCGCGCAGGCGCTCGAATATGCGATCCTGTCGCTGGTGCTCGTCGCGGTGGCCTTGGCGATGGGGTCGGCGGCGGGGTGGTACGTCGTCACGCAGGTGTTCAAGATCGGCTTCGCGCCGCGCTGGGACGTGGTCGCGCTGACGCTCGGCGCGGGCGTCGCGCTGACGCTCGGGACCGGGCTAGCAGGCAGCCTTCCCGCGCTCCGCGCGCGGCCGGCGAGCGCCTTGCGCGATCTCTAGTCGGTCACCCGGCCGCGCAGCGACTTGACGCTCGACCGTTTGGTCTTGCCGTCGAGCCGCTTCGCCTTGGCGGCCTTGGAGGGCTTGGTCGGGCGGCGGCGCTTGGGGACGATCGTCGCTTCGCGGATCAGCTCGACCAGGCGTTCGCGCACCTCCTGCCGGTTGAGCAATTGCGAGCGCGCGCCTTCGCTGCGCAGCACCAGCACGCCGTCGCGCGTCAGCCGCGATCCGGCGAGCACCGCCAGCCGGTTCTTCACCGCATCGGGCAAGGATGGCGAGGCGCCGACGTCGAAGCGCAGCAGCACCGCGCTGTCGGTGGTGTTGACGTGCTGGCCTCCCGGGCCGCCGGCGCGGGTGAACGATTCCTGCAGTTCGTCGCTGTCGATGCTGATCGAGCGGGTGATCGGGATGGCGGCCATCGCGCATCCCTAAAAGATCTGCGCGCCGCGGTCGATCACGCAGGCGAACGCTTTCGCCGCGCGGCCGAACGCAGTAGGGGAGCGGCATGTACGACTTCACGATCGACCAGAGCTCGAAGACCGAGCTGTACCGCGACCTCCATGCCGCGCTCGACGCGCTGACCGATGGCGAGCAGGACCCCATCGCCAACATGGCCAATGCCGCCGCGTTGATCTGGCAATATCTGCCCGATCTCAATTGGGCGGGCTTTTACCGGCTGATCGGCGATACGCTCGTCGTCGGGCCCTTCCTCGGCAAGCCCGCCTGCATCCGCATCGCGATCGGCGACGGGGTATGCGGCGCGGCGGCGAAGACTCGGGAAACGCAGTTGGTCGAGGATGTCCACGCCTTCCCCGGCCATATCGCGTGCGATGCCGCGAGCCGCTCGGAACTGGTCGTGCCGATCGTCCACGGCGGCCGGCTGATCGGCGTGCTCGACCTCGACAGCCCGACCGCCGCGCGCTTCGACGCCGCCGACGCGAAGGGCTGTGAAGCTCTGATGGCGCTGCTCGCGCCCCGCATCGCCGGCTGATCCGAAACGGGACAGCCGTTAATCTAGAATCGCAGCGATCGAAATGGTAGCTGAGGGGTTAACGCTACGTACACCCTTTGTGTGCGGTGCCGTTCCGGAGGCTTGACGATGCGACCTTTGTTCTTGGCCACTCTGACGCTGGTCACTGCGCTCGGCGCGGGGCAGGCCGATGCGCAGCGCTATCGCGGCGGCGGGTCGGGTCCCGGCGCGCCCTATCCCGTGCCGGGCAATACGATGCCCGCGCCGGCACCGCAGTTGCAGCGCCCGCCGGTGAACGGCCCCGGCCGGCCCTATCCGGGCCCGCGTCCGGTCAATCAACCCGATCGGCATCGCTGGGGTGGTTCGGTCGGCGGGCGGTGGCAGGGCGGCCTCAACGCGCCGGGCGGCTGGAACGCCTATCACCGCCCGTCGCGCGGCTATCGCATGCCGGGCTATTGGTTCTCGCCCAACTTCTTCATTGGAGACTATTCGGGCTACGGCCTGTCGACGCCGCCAGCGGGCTATGGCTGGTATCGCTATTACGACGATGCCGTGCTGCTCGATCAGCGCGGTCGCGTGTACGATTCGGTCGACGGGCTCGATTGGGACGGCGCCTATGACGATCGCGGCTACGGCCCCGGCGGCTATGATCAGGCCGGCGGCTATGGCCGGGCCTATCCGCCGCAGCCGTATCCTGCGCCGCTGCCGCCGATCGTCCAGAATGGCGGGGTGACGACCTATTCGACGAGTTCGGGCTATGGCGGGGGCTATGGCTACGCTTATCCCGGCGCGACCACCACGGTGGTGACGATCCAGTCGGCGCCGGTCGTGACGACCACCACGACCGAATATGTCGAGACGGTGCGCGAGCGGCAGGTCTACCGCGCGCCGCGCAAGCGCTATTACCGTCCGGTGCGGCGCAAGCCGATCTGCCGTCCGGTCGAGCAGCCGGTGCTCGGGAGCTAAACGCGCATCATTTGCGCCGCGGCTCGGGTCCGGCAAAGCTCACCAGGCTTTCCGACCCGTCCGCGGCGACGGCGCTCACCCCGACGAAATGATCGTCGACGCTGATGTCCTTGAGCATTGTGCTCGTCGCGGTGCCGGGGACATCGCGCGATTTCTGCCAGTCCTGCGTGTCGTTTCGACGCCAATGGATGCGGTAGCCCGTGGCGCCCGGTACCGGCTCCCACTTCACCGTCGTGTCGAAACTCAGCGCGCCTGCGACCGTCACGCCGTCGGGCGCGGCGGGGGCGGCGGCGAGACGGCGGATCGTCGCGACGTTGATCGCGGTGACCTTGGCGAGATAGGGGAAGTCCATCTTGTCGATCGTGTCGCCATAGGGGATGCCGTTTTCCACGCGTACGTCCTGATGCTGCTGCGTCCAATTCTCCGCGCCGACCGAGAAGCGCACCGCCGGATAACCGAGCTTGAGGAATGGCTCGTGATCGCCGCCGCGCCCGAAGCGATCGGGCCGACGGTCGACGAACACGTCGAGCCCGCCTGG
Source organism: Bordetella parapertussis (assembly GCA_943367995.1). Lineage (GTDB taxonomy): Bacteria > Pseudomonadota > Alphaproteobacteria > Sphingomonadales > Sphingomonadaceae > Sphingomonas. Next base: position 675,197 of record CALRKL020000001.1, read on the forward strand.
GATCGTCGCCGCGACGCCGTCGATCGTCTTGGCGAGGCTGCGCGAGGGGCCATCGTCCTCGCCGCCATTGCCCCGCCGCGCCATTTGGGCGGGAAGCTCCTCGACCGCGCGGATTCCTTCCGAAAAGACGCGGACGCGGTCGGCGACGCGGACGCCGTTCTGCCCCATCGTATTGCCGACGATATCGTTGTTGAGCATCGCCGAGACCGTCCAGCCGCGCGCCTTGGCGGTCTCGGCGAGCAGCGTCCCGCCGAACAGCCCCTGCTCCTCGCCCGAGAACACCGCATAGACGATCGTCGCGCGGAATTTCTGTTTCGACAGGATTCGCGCCGCCTCGAGCACCAGGGCGACGCCAGATCCGTCGTCGTTTGCGCCGGGCGCGTCGTGCGTCGCATCCATTTCGTTGCTGATGCGGCTGTCGATATGCGCGCCGACGATGATCACGCGCTTGGGGTCGAGCCCCTGCTGGAAGCCGAGCACGTCGACCACGTTGACGCCGTCGGGCGCGCGCGCGTTGGTGAAGCTGCGCGCGACATTGGCGACGGTGATGCAGCCGTCGCACGCATCGGCGATCCGCGTCATCTCCCCGCCGACCCAGGTCCGCGCCGCGCCGATCCCGCGGACGGGATCGTCGGGGGAGGAGAGGGTGTGGCGCGTCCCGAAACTGACGAGCTTCTCGACAGTGGCCTTTAGCCGCGCCGGATCGGGCGTGGGCTGGGCTGCGTCGCTTGCGAAAGCGGGGGTGGCGAGGATCGCGAGCATCGCGGCGGCGGTGGGAAGGGTGCGCATGGCGACATCGTGGCGTGATACAAGGCGCGACGCAAGTTGCCTCCCCTCCCTGAAAGGGAGGGGCTGGGGGTGGGGCGGCCCGCGGCGGAGGTGGCGCGCCACGACGGGCCGATCCACCCCCGACCCCTCCCTTTCAGGGAGGGGAGGAGAAGCCCAGGGGAGCAGCGCTCAGCTCAGCCGATCGATCGCCTCGCGGTCGAGCGAGCCCGGGATGATCATCAGCGGGATCGGCAGCGCCGCATCCGCGCCCGCGAAATGCGCGACCAACGGCCCCGGCACGCCACTCGGCGCCGCGGCGAGCACGAGCGCGGCGATGTCGGGATTGCCGGCGATCACGTCGCGGATCACCTTGGGGCCTTCGCCCTGGCGCACGGTCAACGCCGGCTTGAGCCCCGATTCCTGCAACAACGTGCCCGCCGCCGCGGCGACGAGCCCCTCGGCATGCTGGCGCGCTTCTTCCTCGATCGTCGCCTGGATGCCGGCGAAGGCGGTGAATTCGGTCGGCGGGATCAAGGTGAGGATTTCGACGCTGCCCCCGGTCTTGACCGCGCGCCGCGCGGCGAAGCGCAGCGCGATGCTGCTCTCTTGTGTCTCGTCGATGACGACCAGATAGGTCCGCATGGCGTTCGCTCTCCCCCAACAGCGATATTGTGGACGATAGGTGGGGCCAAGCACGGCTTCGTGCAAGCCATGGCCTTGACCCGCCGCGCGTCGGGCGCGAGAGACGACCCCTACGGATTCGGACAGATGAGGACGCGTTGATGCCGGTCGAAATCAAGATGCCCGCTCTTTCTCCCACGATGGAGGAAGGCACGCTGGCGAAATGGCTGGTCAAGGAAGGCGACACCGTCAAATCGGGCGACCTGATGGCCGAGATCGAAACCGACAAGGCGACGATGGAATTCGAGGCGGTCGACGAGGGCACGATCGGCAAGATCCTCGTCGCCGAGGGCACCGACAATGTGAAGGTCGGCACCGTCATCGCGACGCTGCTCGCCGAGGGCGAGAGCGCCGGCGATACGACGCCCGCGCCTGCCGCGAAGGAGTCCGAGCCCAAGCCGTCGCCGGCCGACCCCAACAAGACCGGCAGCGAAGCCAAACCGGTCGAGCGCACGCCCGAGCAGGCCGAGGATCACGGCAACCCCGCAGGCGGCGCCGCGCCGAAGTCGGCAGCCGCTGCCCCCGTCGCCCGCCAGGACGGCGAGCGCGTCAAGGCGAGCCCGCTCGCGCGCCGGATCGCGGCGGAGAAGAGCATCGACCTCGCCACGCTGCAGGGCTCCGGCCCGAACGGCCGGATCGTTCGCGCCGATCTCGAAGGCGCGAAGGCTTCGGCAGCAGCCCCGGCTGCAGCGGCAAGCGCAGACGTTGCCAGCGCAGCCCCGGCGCCCGCCGCGGCGGCCAAGCCCGCCGCGATCCCCGACATCCCACACACCACGGAAAAGCTCAGCAACGTCCGCAAGACGATCGCGCGCCGCCTGACCGAATCGAAGCAGACCGTTCCGCATATCTATCTGACGGTCGACATCCGGCTCGACGCGCTGCTCAAGCTGCGCGGCGAGATGAACAAGGGCCTCGAGGGCCGCGGCGTCAAGCTGTCGGTCAACGACCTGCTGATCAAGGCGCTCGCCGCCAGCCTGATCCAGGTGCCCAAGTGCAACGTGATGTTCACCCCCGACCAGCTGATCAGCTTCAGCCGCGCCGACATCTCGGTCGCGGTGTCGACCCCGTCGGGGCTGATCACGCCGATCATCGCGGGCGCCGACACCAAGGGCGTCGCGACGATCTCGACCGAGATGAAGGACCTCGCCGCGCGGGCGCGGGACAACAAGCTCAAGCCCGAGGAATATCAGGGCGGCACGGCGTCGCTCAGCAACATGGGCATGTACGGCATCAAGCAGTTCGAGGCGGTGATCAATCCGCCGCAGGGCATGATCATGGCGATCGGCGCGGGCGAGAAGCGCCCCTATATCATCGACGACGCGCTCGGCGTGGCGACGGTGATGTCGGCAACGGGCAGCTTCGATCACCGCGCGATCGACGGGGCCGATGGGGCCGCGCTGATGCAGGCCTTCAAGACGCTGGTCGAATCCCCGCTGTCGATGCTCGCCTGATGATCGGCCGCCGCACCCTGATCGAGCTGCTGCATATCGCCGCCGGCGTGATCGGGGCGGCAGTGATCGCCTATGGCGCGGTCTGGTCGCTGCCGCACGCCGCGAGCCCGATCTGGGAAGTGGCGTTCGGCATGATGATCGTGATTGTGCTGATGGGGCTTCCGTCGCTGCGCCTGGCGTGGCGCGCGGACCGGGCACGGCGCGGCTGACGCGTTCGGCATGAGCGACCTGCCCCCGAGCACTTCGCCCGCGATCCGCGCGACCGCGATGGCGTGCGACGCCAACCCGTACGGCAAGATCTTCGTCGGCTGGCTGATGGGCCAGATGGCGCTGGCGGCCGGATCGGTCGCGTCGCGCCATTGCGGCGGGCGCGCGCCGGTCGTCGCGGCCGACGGGTTCAGCTTCACGGCACCCGTCGAGATCGGCGACGAAGTCTCGTTCCATGCCGCGATCGTCAAGACCGGGCGCAGTTCGATGACCGTCGCGGTCGACGTCTGGCGGCGCGACCGCCACGGCGAAGGCATCGAACGCGCCGCCCGCGGCACCTATATTCTTGTTTCGATGGGCGAGGACGACCGGCCGCGCCCTTTAGTGATAGAGGAATCCTCCCTTGGCTGACCAATTCGACCTCATCATCCTCGGTTCGGGCCCCGGCGGCTATGTCGCGGCGATCCGCGCGGCGCAGCTCGGGCTCAGGACCGCGATCGTCGAGCGCGAGCGGCTGGGCGGGATCTGCCTCAACTGGGGCTGCATCCCGACCAAGGCGCTGCTGCGCACCTCTGAAATCTATCATTACATGCAGAATGCCGAGAGCTACGGGCTCAAGGCCGACAACGTCTCGTTCGATCTCAACAAGGTCGTCGAGCGCAGCCGCAAGGTCGCGGGGCAGCTCAACGCCGGCGTCAAAGGCCTGATGAAGAAAAACAAGGTCACGGTCTATGAGGGCTTCGGCGCGCTGACCGGCAAGGGCAAGCTGAGCGTCAAGCAGGGCGACAAGACGGTCGAGCTCGAGGCCAAACACATCATCATCGGCACCGGCGCGCGCGCGCGCGACCTGCCCTTCGCCAAGGCCGACGGCGAGCGGATCTGGACCTATCGCCACGCGATGGTGCCGCCCGAAATGCCGACCAAGCTGCTGGTGATCGGCTCGGGCGCGATCGGCGTCGAGTTCGCGAGCTTCTACAACGACATGGGCGCCGACGTGACGATCGTCGAGATGCTGCCGCGCATTCTCCCCGTCGAGGACGAGGAGGTCAGCGCGTTCATGGACAAGGCGCTGACCAAGCAGGGGATCAAGCTGCTCGTCGGCACTGGGCTCGAGGCGCTGACGCCGAACGCCAAGGGCGTTACGGCGAAGATCAAGGGCAAGGACGGCACGGTCACGACCGAAGAGTTCAGCCATGCGATCGTCGCGATCGGCATCGTCCCCAATACCGAGAATATCGGGCTCGAAGCGCTCGGCGTGAAGACGGATCGCGGGCATATCGACGTCGACGGCTATGCGCGCACCAATGTCGAGGGCATCTACGCGATCGGCGACGTGACCGGCGCGCCGTGGCTCGCGCACAAGGCGAGCCACGAGGGCGTGGTCTGCGTCGAGGCAATTGCAGGCTTGAAACCCCACCCGTTCGAAAAGTGGAACATCCCGGGCTGCACCTATTCGCGTCCGCAGGTCGCGAGCGTCGGGCTGACCGAGGCCAAGGCCAAGGAAGCCGGATACGAATTGAAGGTCGGCAAATTCCCCTTCATCGGCAACGGCAAGGCGATCGCGCTCGGCGAGGCCGAGGGCTTCGTCAAGACGGTGTTCGACGCCAAGACCGGCGAGCTGCTCGGCGCGCACATGGTCGGCGCCGAGGTGACCGAGCTGATCCAGGGCTATGTCGTCGCGCGCCAGCTCGAGACGACCGAAGCCGAGCTGATGGAGACGGTGTTCGCGCATCCGACGCTGAGCGAAATGATGCACGAGAGCGTGCTCGGCGCTTACGGCCGGGCTCTGCATATCTAAGCACCCGACGCTACCGACGGGGCTGGGCGGTATTCGAACCGCCCCGCACCGTCGGCCGCTCCTCGATCAGCGGATTACCGGCGGTTCTGCCGCCCACGGCGACGGCGCGAAGTCCGTTCGGCTGGAGCGTGGCGACGTCCCGCCCGTGGCGCGCATATCCGGCGCGCGCGAAGACCGGCCCGTCGCCAGAGGTGGCGCGCAGCGGAAGGGGAGGATCGGCTCCACCGAAAACGCCCGCTAATCGGCGCTTTACACGCATGCTGCGCCGCGTCATGCCTCGCGCATGACGCGCGCAACCGAGCCACGGGCCACGCCGACCCGCACCGATCGCGTCGCGGCGGCGCGGATCGGCGGGGCGACGCTGCTGCTCCTGCTCGGATCGCTCGCGCTGTTTTGGCCGGGGATCGTCACGTACGACGGCATCGCGCAGTTCCAGCAGGCGCTGTCCGGGGAGTTCGAGGATTGGCATCCGCCGATCATGGCGCGCCTGTGGCACGGGCTGCACGGCCTGTTCGGCGGCGGCGCCGAACCGCTGCTCGTGCTGCAAATGGTGTTCTATTGGGCAGGGTTCGGGCTGATCGCGGCGACGCTTGCACGCGACGCGCGACGCCGGGCCGCGATCGTCGTATTGCTCGTCGCGATCCTGCCGCTGTTCGTCGGTTGGCAGGGCGTCGTGCTCAAGGATACGCAGATGCTCGGCGCGATGCTCGCCGCATCGGGAATCATCGCCTGGTGGCGGCTGCGCGGCGCGCGGCTACCGCTCGCAGCGTTGATCGCGGTGCTGGTGCTGCTGGCCTATGCGACCCTGGTGCGCTCGAACGCGGTGTTTGCCACTGTTCCCCTCGTCGTGCTGCTGTTCGGCCCGAAGCGGTGGTGGGCACGCGCCCTGCTGACGCTCGGCGGGATCGTCGCGGTGCTCGCGCTCGCGCAGGCGATCAACCACCATGTGCTCGGCGCCGGCGCGAGCGGGGTGGAGCGGACCGAGGCGTTCTACGATCTCGCGGCGGTCGCGGCGCAGGACCCGACGCATCCCGTCGGCCTGACCCGCGCCGAGGCGCGCGCGGTGGTCGCGTTGCACTGCGCCAAACCCTTTTTCTGGGATCCGCTCGGCACGCCCGATCGCTGTGGCCCGACGCTCGAGCGGTTGCACGGGCTGACCGCCGGTCCTCTGTACCGCCTGCTCGGTGAAGCGATCGTGCGGCACCCGCTCGCCTATGCGACGCATCGCCTCGCGCATCTCAATTCGACCGAGCGCTGGCTCGTGCCCGCCGGCTGGCCGAGCGCTGTGCCTCCTGGGGCGACCGAGGCCAATCCGGTCGGGCTGCGCAGCCCGGGGGCCGCGGCGCAGCGCTGGCAGGCGCTCGCCCGAATCAATGCCGAGACGCCGCTCGGCTGGCCGATCGCATGGGTCGCGCTGGCGCTCTGCGCGCTCGTCGTCGCGCTGCGCCGCGCTTCCGCGCCGCCGCGCGATTTCGCGCTGGCGCTGCTCGGGTCGGCGATCGTGCTCGAAGCGAGCTTCGGCGTGCTCAGCATCGCCTCCGACCTGCGCTACCATCTCTGGCCGATGGTGGCGACCGCACTGGCGACGATCGTCCTGTCCGCGGAAGCGCGCTGGTCGCGACGCGCGCTGGCGGGCACGGCGATGGTGCTCGCGCTGGCGATCGTCCCGGCGATGGTCGCGCGCCTGGTTCTCCCGGCGCCCGCGACCTCCTACGCCGCAATGCTCCGCTGATACACCGCGACGGGGGAGACGCGGCGCCGCGGGATCATTCCGCGATCAGGCTCATGCCGGTATCGACCCCGCGCTCGATCTGCCGGATCGGTTCGATCTGACGCAGCGGTGCGACCGGCGTCGTACGATCGAAACTGCGGCTCTCGCTCTCGGCCGCCTGGTGCTTGAGCCGCCCGTCGATCGACGCGCCGACCTCGATCGCGATCGATTCATACTGAACGTCGCCGACGATCCGCGCCGATCGCTCGATCGTCAGGTGCCGCACCGCGACCGATCCCTCGATCGCGCCGCCGAGCCGCGCGGTCTCCGCGATCACGGCGCCGGCGATCCGGCTGTCCTGCCCCTGGATCAGCGTCGCGCACGAAACGTCGCCCTCGATCCGACCTTCGACATGCAGATCGGCGCTCGCGGTGATATTGCCCGCGATCACCACGTCGGCGCTGATCACCGAGAATTGGCCACGCTTTGCGCCCGCTGCCGACAGCGGATGCCCGGTCGCGCCGTCGCTGCCGTCGCGCGCCTTACCCGTAAAGATCGCCACTGCTTTTCGCCCCCGAACTACCCGACTCGGCGATGCGCTAGCACGTCTCGGGGCGCGACGGCAGGGGGGGCGACCCTGGCTGTGCGGCGAACCGCGGATTATCGTTCGCCGCGGGCTTGAGCATCGCGCGCGCGTGGAGCAGCGTCGCGGCGACCAGTGCGACCGCGGCGAGCGGCGCGACAGATGGGCCCGCGAGCCATGCGACCATCGTGCCCGCGGCGACGAGCCCGGCGACCTGCACCCGCCGCTCCCTCGGGTCGCGCACCGCGAGGAGCAAGGCGAGCACTACGGCGAGGAGGAAGGCGTGCGGCGCGATCGCCGGCCAAAGGATCGGGAGCATTGCGGCCAGCAATGCCGCATCGAGCAGATCGCCGCGGTCTAGCCGGCATTGCGTGGTCCAGGCGGCATACGCCACCGACGCGCCGAGCGCGCTGGTCAGCGCCAACCCGGTCAGCGGAAGCGTGCCGATCGAGGGAAGTGCTTGCGCGATCGTCCAGACCGTGGGCGCGCCGTTGGTCAGCGCGAGGCCCTGCGGCAGGTCGTCGAGCGGCACGCCGTGCGATCGCGCGAGCAGCATCGCGAGCGCTGAAGCGGGTGCCAGCGACGCCGTCTGCCATCGCGCCTGCAGACGGACGCAGAGCGCGACCACGAACGGCGCGAGCACCAGCGCATTCACGTCGAAGCCCACCGCCAGCCCGTACCAGATCAGCATCGCGTCGGGACGTCGCGCAACCGCCGCCTCGATCGCGACGAGACACGCCGCCGGCCAGAACAGCGCGCCATCCGCCAGCACGCTGAGCGGAAGCAGCAACAACGCCGCCGGGCTCGGCGGGGCCAAAGGCGGGGCAGGGCGAGGCATCGCAGCGGGATACGGTCTGCCGGGTTGCAGTCGGGTTAAGGCGGGCCGCCAGGTGATTTGCGATCGGTGCGGCGCGGGCCTAAGCTCGCTTTCTGTCAGCGGGCGAAGCCGCGGCAGAGGAGAGTCGGATGCCGTACCCTGCCAGCAGCGCCCGTGGCGGCCACGCGCGGATGCGTCGGTCACCGGGGCTGCGCATCGCGCGGTGCCGATCGCTCCGGTCGCCCCCAGTGTGGAAAGGACGCAACATCATGACCGACAAGATCCGGGACGCCTTTACCGAAAACGTCGCCGACCCCGCCCGCAAAGCCGGCGAGGCGCTGCGCGACGCCGGCGGCAAGATGGCCGAAAGCAGTTCGGCGATCGGGATCAAGATGCTCGACCAGGCCGAGGCGAACGCGCGCGAGGCGTTCGCCGCGATGCGCGCCGCCGCGGGGGCGAAGGACCTCTCCGAAGTGATGAAGATCCAGGGCGATTTCCTGCGCGAACAGAGCCAGCGCAGCATGAGCCAGGCGCGCGAGATGGGCGAGGTGATCCTGCAATTCGGCCGCGATGCGGTCGGCGCGGTGCGCGGCGAGAAATAGTCGCGGACCCCGCGTCGCCGGATCAGCGCGCGGGATCGGCGCTCCGCACGATGTCGTGGCTCAGCACCGCGACATCGTGCGTGTTCCCCGCACGGTCGCGGACATGGTTCTTGAGCAGGGCTTCGGCACGGAAGCCGAGGCTTTCGAACAGCATCACCGATCCGATCTGGTCGGGGGTCATCTGCGCGCTCAGCTTCTCGAGCCGACGCTCGAGCGCGATCGAATAGAGCCCCTCGAGCAAGTCGCGCCCGAGCCCAGCGCCGCGCTTGGTCGGCGCGACGAGCAAACGGATCTCGCCGACATGCGCGCTCCAGCCGAGCGGATCGCGGACCAAGGCGGCGGTTCCGACGAACGCGCCGCCGTCCTCGGCGACGAGACTGTCGATATTGCCCTCGGCGATCGCCGCGACCCAGGCGGCGATCACCCGCGGGTGGCGCAGATCGCGCCCGAGGAACAGCAGATCATGTTCGGGCAGCGTCTCGGCGAAGGCGAGCATCGCGCGCTCGTCCTTGGGCTCGAACCGCCGGATGTGATAGCCCATCGTCCGATCACTCCCCGGCGCGCCCGGCCACGGCTGGATCAGCGTGGCATGCCGTGACGCTGCCACGCGCGACGCGGCTTGTCACGCACTCCTTGGATCGCCCGCCGCGATCGTCACGGCTGCGCCGATTTCGGCCCCGCCGCAGTGACTTCGAGCGTCGAATCGCCCCCCAGCGTGCGATAGAGCGTGACGAGATTGCTCGCCTGTGTGAGCTGCGCCGAGATCAGGCTGCGCTGCGACGAATAGAGCGACTGCTGCGCGGTCAGGCTTTGCAGGAAGGTGTCGATCCCGCCGCGATAGCGCGCATCCGACAGGCGATAATTGTCCGCCGAAGCCGCGGTCAGCGCGCGCTGCGCGTTGAGCTGCGCCGTGATCGTGCCGCGCCGCGCGAGCGCATCGGCGACTTCGCTGAACGCGGTCTGGATCGCTTTCTCATAGGTCGCCAGCGCCGCATCGCGTTGCGCGCGCGACTGCACGACCCCCGCGCGCCCGGCGCCCGCGCGGAAGATCGGGTAGCTTGCGCTCGGCGCGACCGAATAGTTGAACGCGCCGCCGGTGAAGAGACTGCCGAGCGAGCTGCTCGCGAGCCCGGCGAGCGCCGTCAGCGAGATCGTCGGGAACAGCGCCGCGCGGGCCGCCCCGATCTCGGCGTTCGCCGCGCGCAACTCATACTCGGCCTGCACCACATCGGGTCGCCGTAGCAGCACGCTCGAATTGAGCCCCGCCGGGAGCTCGGCGATGGTCGGCGCAGCCTGTTCGATCGAAGTGGGGAGCAAGGTCGGATCGACCGGCGCGCCGACCAGGAGTTGCAATCCGTTGACGTCCTGCGCGACCAGGGTGGTCTGGGTCGCCAGGTCGGACAGAGCGGTTTGCTCGATGATCCGCGCCTGGTCGAGATCGGTGCGCGGCGCAATCCCGCCGTCGACGCGCAGCTTGGTCAGCGACACGCTGCGCGCCGCGAGCTGGGCGGTCTCGCGCGCGATCTTCAACAGGCTGGTGTCGGAGGCATAGGTCAGCCACGCCGTCGCGATATCCCCGACCAGCGTCAGTCGCGTAGCGCGCGCGGTCGCCTCGCTCTCGAAATACCGGTTCTGTGCGGCGGTCGTGAGCGACCGAACGCGGCCGAACAGATCGACCTCGAAGGCGGTGATGCCGAGGCTGGTCGAGAAGCTGTTGGTCGCGCCGCCGCTGGTCGTCACCGTGCCGGTGTTGCCGACGCCCGTCCCGGTCCCGGTTCCGGTCGTCGTCGCCCCACGCGTTCCACTGTCGCGGTGGGTATAGCTCGCCGAACCCGCGATCTCGGGCAGCAGCTCGGCGCGCTGGATGCGGTACTGCGCGCGCGCGACCGTGATATTGGCGGCCGCGACGCGCAAATCGCGATTGTTGACGAGCGCCTGCTCGATCACGCGCTGCAGCCGCGGATCGCGGAAGATATCGCGGTAGCTGACGCTCGGCAGCGTCGCCTCGTTCTGCGCGAGATAGGCATCGCCGACCGGCCAGCTCGGCGGCACCGGCAAATCGGGCCGAACGTATTTCGGCGCGAGCGAACAGGCCGACAAAGCGGCGAGCGAGACGAGCGAGACGGTCTTGCGGATCATGCGGTCGCCTCGCCTTGGCCTGCCGGATGCGATGGCGGCGGTTCCTCACCCGGGACCTTCCCGTGGTGCAGCTTCTTCGAAAGCCCGCGCGCGCCGCTTCGGATCAGCACGAAGAACAACGGGATGTAGAAGATCGCGAGGATCGTCGCGGTCAGCATCCCGCCGATCACCGCGGTGCCGATCGCGACGCGGCTGTTGGCGCCGGCGCCGGTCGAGATCGCCAGCGGCAACACGCCGAAGATGAAGGCGAAGCTCGTCATCAGGATCGGCCGCAGTCGAATCCGCGCCGCCTCGAGCGCCGAATCGATGACGCTCTTGCCCGATTTCTCGGCTTGCTCGGCGAATTCGATCATCAGGATCGCGTTCTTGGCGGCGAGGCCCATCGTCGTCAGCAGCCCGATCTGAAGGTAGACGTCGTTCTGCAGCCCGCGCAGCGTCACCGCGAACACCGCGCCGACAAGGCCGAGCGGAATGATCAGCAGCACCGCGATCGGGATCGACCAGCTCTCGTAGAGTGCGGCAAGGCACAGGAAGACGACGAGCAGCGAGATGCCGTAGAGGAACGGCGCCTGGCCCGAGGAGAGTCGCTCCTGATACGACAGGCCGCTCCACGCGACGCTCGTGCCGGGATATTTCGCGGCGAGTTCGGTCATCTTCTCCATCGCCGTGCCCGAGCTCTGCCCAGGCGCCGCCTGCCCGGAGAATTCGTACGACGAAATCCCCTGGAAACGGGCGAGCGATGGCGCGGCCGTGCTCCAGCCGGTCGTCGCGAAGGCCGAGAAGGGCGTCATCGCCCCGGTCGTACCGCGGACATACCATTGCGCGAGATCGTCGGGCGAAGAGCGATACGGCGCATCGCCCTGGACATAGACGCGCTTGACGCGTCCGCGATCGTTGAAGTCGTTGACATAGGTGCCGCCCCAGGCGGTGGACAGCGTCGAATTGACGTTCGCTTGCGTCAACCCGAGCGTGCTCAGCTTCTGCGCGTCGAGATTGACCTGCAGTGTCGGCTGATCGTCGAGATCGGTCGGGCGAACCGCGGCGAGCGTCTTGTCCGCACGCGCCGCCGCCAGCAATTTGTCGCGCGCCGCCTTGAAGTCATCGCGGCTCAGACCGCCCGAGTTGAGCAGCTCCATCGTGAAGCCGGTCGACTGACCAAGCCCGCGCACGGGGGAGGGCACGGTCGCGTAGAATTCGACGTCGCGCAAACCGCCCAGCGCCTTGGTCGCGCGCGCGGTGATCGCGTCGGCGCCGTTCTCGGTACCCTTGCGATCGGCCCAATCCTTGAACGCGATAAAGCCGCGGCCGGCGTTCTGCCCGCCCGCGCCGCTACCACCGCCGGCGACGGTCAGATACCCATCGACGTTCTTGCCTTCGGGACCGGCGAAATATTTCTCGATCTCGAGCTGTGCCTTGCGCGTCGAATTGAGCGTCGCGCCGGGGGCCAGATTGTACTGGATCTGCGCGATCCCCTGATCCTCATTGGGCAGGAAGCCGGTGGGCAGGCGCAGGAACAGGATCGCCAGAATGGCGATCACGCCGGCGTAGATCAGCACGAACAGCCATTTGCGATCGATCACCCTGGCGACGGCATTGCCGTAGCGATTGATCGTCTTGTCGAAGCCATTGTTGAACCAGTCCTTGGCGGGCTGCGTCTTGCGCGCGATCCAGCCGTCTTGCTTCATGTCCTGCTTGCGCTTCAGCAGCGTCGCGGTGAGCGCGGGGGTCAGCACCAGCGCGACGACGACCGACAGCACCATCGCCGAGACGATCGTCACCGAGAACTGGCGGTAGATCACGCCGGTCGACCCGCCGAAGAAGGCCATCGGCAGGAACACTGCGGACAGCACCAGCGCGATCGCGATCAGCGCGACGGTGATCTCGTTCATCGATTCGATCGTCGCGTCGCGCGGCGACAAATCGGGATTTTCTTCCATCAGACGCTCGACGTTCTCGACCACGACGATCGCATCGTCGACGAGCAGGCCGATCGCGAGGACAAGGCCGAACAGCGTCAGCGTGTTGATCGAGAAGCCGGCGAGCGAGAAGATGCCGAAGGTGCCGAGCAGCACGACCGGCACCGCGATCGTCGGGATCAGCGTCGCGCGCCAATTCTGCAGGAACACGAACATCACGATGACGACGAGAATGATGGCCTCGAACAGCGTCTTCTCGACTTCTTCGACCGACAGCTTGATGAACGAGGTCGAGTCCTGCGGGAAGCTATAGGCATAGCCCGTCGGGAAGGCCTTGGCCGACCGCTCGATCTCGGCCTTGACCAGTTCCGCCGTGCTCAGCGCGTCGGCGCCCGGCGCAAGGCTGACGGCGATACCGGCGCCCGGATGTCCGTTGACGCGGCTGGTCACCGCATAGCTTTCGGCGCCGAGCTCGACGCGGGCGACGTCGGACAGATGCACCGCTGATCCGTCGGGCTGCGTCTTGAGGACGATCGCGCGGAACTGTTCGGGGGTCGACAGGCGCGACTGCGCGGTCACGGTCGCGTCGAGCACTTGCTGCGGCGTGTTGGGTACGCCGCCGATCTCGCCCGCCGCGACTTCGGCATTCTGCGCGGTGATCGCGGTGGTGATGTCGCTCGGGATCAGGCTGTAGCTGGCGAGCTTGTTGGGATCGAGCCAGATGCGCATCGCATATTGCGCGCCGAACACGTTGATGTCGCCGACGCCCTTGATACGGCCGATCGTGTCCTGCAGGTTCGAGACGAGATAGTCCGACACGTCCTGATTGGTCGTCCGGTCGGTCGTGTCGTAGATCGCCGCGATCAGCAGGAAGTCGGGGTTCGACTTGGTGACGGTCAGGCCCTGCTGCTGCACCTGCTGCGGGAGGCGCGACAGCGCTTGCTGGACCTTGTTCTGGACCTGCACCTGCGCGATGTCGGGGTTGGTGCCCTTGTCGAAGGTCGCGGTGATCGTCACCTGGCCCTTCGACGAGGAACTCGTCGCGAAATAGAGCAGTCCGTCGATCCCGGTCAGCTGCTGCTCGATCACCTGCGCGACCGAGTTTTCGAGCGTCGTCGCCGAGGCGCCGGGATAGGTCGCGCGGATGTTGACCTGCGGCGGTGCGATGTCGGGGAACTGCTCGACCGGGAGCGTGTAGATCGCCCCGATCCCGCCGAGCATGATGATGATGGCGACGACCCAGGCGAAGATCGGCCGATCGATGAAGATGCGCGAAATCACGGGTGCGGGCTCAGTTCGTCTTGGCGGACGCGGCGTCCGGCTTGGGCGCCTTGATCGTCTGTGGCGCGTTGGCGGCGACGGGCTTGATCGTCTGGTTGACCTTCACCTTGCCGACGCCCTGGGTGATGATCTTGTCGCCGGGTTTGAGGCCGGCGGTGACGATCCAGTCGGTGCCCTGCGTCGTCGTCGCGGTGATCGCGCGCTGCACCGCCTTATACCCGCCCTTGCCGTCGGGGCCGACGACGAACACCGTCGCCTCGCCCTTGGGGCTGCGCGAGACGGCCTGTTGCGGCACGAGGAAGGCATTGGGATCGATCGATTGCGCGAAGCGGGTGCGGACGAACATTCCGGGGAGCAGGATGCCCTTGGGATTGGGGAAGCGCGCGCGCAGCGTCACCGTCCCGGTCGCCGCATCGACGACCACCTCGGAAAATTCGACGTCGCCGGTCAGGCCATAGTCCGAGCCATCCTCGAGCTTGAGCTGGACGGTGGCGCGCGTCGCGACCGCGCCGCCCGACGCGAGCGAACGCCGCAGCCGCAGCAGATCGGCGCTCGCCTGCTGGATGTCGACATAGATCGGGTCGAGCTTCTGGATCGTCGTGAGCGGATCGGTCTGGCTCGCCGTCACCAGCGCGCCGACGGTGTAGAGCGAGCGCCCGATCCGTCCGGTGATCGGCGCCGGAACCGTGGTGAAGCGCAAGTTGATCTTGGCGGTGTCGAGCGCGGCCCTGCTCTGCGACACGGAGGCGGCCGCCTGGCGCGCGGCGGCGGCGGCGTCGGTATAATCCTGCTTCGCGACCGCCTGCATGTCGGCGAGCGGCTTGTAGCGATCGGCCTTGACGCGGGTGGCCTCGGCGTTGGCGACCGCGCTCGCGACATTGGCGTTGGCCTGATTGGCCGAGGCGCGATAGAGGCTCGGGTCGATCTGATAGAGCGGCTGGCCTTCGCGCACCAGCGCGCCCTCGGTGAAGAAGCGACGCTTGATCAGGCCGGTCACCTGCGGGCGGACTTCCGAGCTTTGATAGGCCGCGGTGCGGCCGGCGAGTTCGGTGACGAGCGGGACGCTGCTCGGCTGGATCACGATATAGCCGACTTCGGGCGGGCCTTTGGCGGCGCCGCGGCCGCCCTTGTCCTGCTTCGCGGTCCCACAGCCACCCAGCAGAAGCGCCGCCGTGCCGACGACCATCACCGCGCGCAGGGAAGAAAACTCAACCGCCATCTGTGTCCACCGCTTTCAAGGCTGTTCGCGCACGGTGGATACCCTACGCTACCGACGCCAAACGCGGCCTAGTAGCGGTTGTTCCGGTCGCATATCAACTGTCTCGGTCCGGCCGCATTTCGCAAAACTGCGCCGCGGGGCGGATCAGCGCAACTTGGCGATTGTCAATCCGTCGGCCTTGGCGCGGTCCTTGGTCGATTCCTCGCTGCGTTTCAGCGCCTTCGAAATCGCCTTGAGCGCCATGCCCTTTTTCGCGAGCGTGTGGAGCTTCTGGATCTCGTCGGTAGTCCAGGGCTGCCGATGCCGCTCGAATCGTTCTTCACTCATGGCGCCGCTTCTAGGGCACGTCCGGTCCGAGTTCCAGCACGTCCGACTTCGGCATACTCTTGCGACATAAGCGCGCTAGCGGGCGGCAAAGAGAAAATGGGGAACCGATGATCCGCTCGACCAGATTGTTGACGCTTGCGCTCGCGGCGACGCCGGCCTTCGCGGCCGCGCAACAGGCAACGCAACCGGCGACACCGCCGACGACGCCGGCGAAGACATCGTCGAGCCGGGTCGCGAAGGCGAAGAGCGCGCCCGCGCCCATCGCCGACGACGGCGAGGACGGGCCCGACATCATCGTTCGTGGCACCAAGCAGCCCGGATCGGTGATCGGCGACATTCCGCCCGAACAGACTTTGAGCCCGGCCGACGTCCGGTCGTATGGCGTCAGTTCGATCACCGAATTGCTGACCGAACTCGCGCCGCAGATCCGCAGCGATCGCGGCAGCGGCGGCGCGCCGGTGGTGTTGCTCGACGGCAAGCGCATCTCGGGCTTTTCCGAGATCCGCGATCTGCCGACCGAGGCGATCGCGCGAGTCGAGATCCTGCCCGAGGAAGTCGCGCTCAAATACGGCTATACCGCCGAGCAGAAGGTCGTGAACATCGTCCTGCGCCGGCGTTTCCGTGCAGCGACGGTCGAGCTGTCCGACAAGCTCGCCACCGAAGGCGGGCGCAACGCGCCGCAGGGCGAACTCGACCTGCTCCAGATCGCCAACAAGGGGCGCGTCAATCTCCACCTCGAATATCTGCCGGTCGAGGCGCTGACCGAGAGCGAGCGCGGGATTCTCCCGACGGTGCGGAGCACGGCCCCGGGGGCCATTGCGGCGACCACCGTCGCGACCGACCCGACCGATCAGCGGCCGTATCGCACGCTGCTCCCCTCGGGCCGGACCTTCAACGCCAACACGACCTACGCGCGCAGCTTCGGCGACGTTTCGGGCACGCTCAACGGCACGCTGTCGGCGAGCGACACGATCGGCCTGCTCGGTCTGCCCACGACGACGCTCAACGTTCCGGCGGGCAATCCCTTCTCGGCCAACGCCGCCACGGTCAGCCGGACGCTCGACGGCGATTTCTCGCCGCTCAAGCAACGCAATTCGACGATCGCGGCGCACCTCGGCACGACCTTCAACGGCGCGATCAGCAAGGCGTGGCAATGGTCGCTGACGGGCACCTACGACCATTCCGAGTCGAAGACCTTCACCGATGCCGGGCTCGACGCGACCGCGTTCAACGCGCGGCTCGCCGCCAACGACCCGACCGCCAACCCGTTCGGCGCGCTCGGCGCCGGGCAGATCGGCACGCGCGCGACGAATCGCGCCTACTCGACCTCGGACGAAGGCAAGATCGACGCGCTGTTCACCGGCTCGGTGTTCAAGCTGCCTGCGGGCGACATCTCGACCAGCGTTCATCTCGGCGGCGACATCAGCAGCTTCGACAGCCGCTCGTATCGCAACGGCCTGACCGCGACCGGCGCGGTGTCGCGCGACATCGTCAACGGCCAGCTCAACGTCGACGTGCCGCTGACCAGCCGCGCCAAGGACGTGCTCGCCGCGATCGGCACGCTTTCGGTCAACGGCAATGTCGCGGTGAACCATCTTTCCGATTTCGGCACGCTGACGACGCTCGGCTACGGCCTCAGCTGGTCGCCGATCGTGCCGCTGAGGATCATCGCCTCGGCGACGACGCAGGACACCGCGCCGAGCGCGACGCAGCTCGGCAATCCGCAGATCGTGACGCCCAACGTGCCGGTGTTCGACTATGTGCTCGGCCAGAATGCGAGCGTGACGACGATCTCGGGCGGCAACCCCAATCTGATCGCGAGCACCAGCCACACCTACAAGCTGAGCGCGTCGGTCAAGCCGTGGAGCACCAAGGATCTGTCGCTGACCGCGACCTATATCGACGCGCGGATCGAAAATCCGATCGTCGCCTTCCCGACCGGGACTGCGGCGATCGAGACCGCCTTCCCGTCGCGCTTCACGCGCGTGCGCGATGCGAATGGCGATCTGGTGCTGACGCAGCTCGATACGCGGCCGATCAATTTCGCGCAGAGCAGCCGCTCCGAGCTGCGCTGGGGGATCAATTTCTCGATGGCGCTCAAGTCGAAGCTGCAGAAGCAGATCGAGGCGTGGCGCGCCGGGACCGGGCCGAACCCGTTCGCCGGGCTCAAGATCCCCGACAGCGTACAGCGCCAGATCGCCGCGGCGCGCGCGGCGCGCGGCGGGGGCGCTCCCGACGGACCGGGTGGCGGTGGACCCGGCGCCGGTGGCCCGGGCGGACGCGGTGCTGGACCGGGCGGCGGACCGGGTGGCGGCCGCGGCGGCTTTGGCGGCTTCGGCGGTGGCGGGCGTGGTGGCGGTGGCGGACGGCTGCAGTTCGCGCTCTACCACACATGGCACTTCACCGATCGCGTGCTCGTCCAGCGCGGCGGTCCCTCGCTCGACCTGCTCAACGGCGATGCGATCGGAACGAGCGGCGGACAGCCGCGGCACGAGCTCGAGGGGCAGGCGGGGTATAACAATAACGGCCTCGGCGTGCGGCTCTCGGCGAATTGGCAAAGCGCGACCGACGTCAATGGCGGGACGCTCGGCAGCCCGCAGAACCTGCATTTCTCGGCGCTCGGCACGCTCGGCGTGCGGCTGTTCGGCGATCTCGGGCAGCGGATCGAGCTGATCAAGCGGCATCCGTGGATGCGCGGGATGCGCGTCGCGGTCGCGGTCGACAATCTGTTCGACGCGCGCCAGCGCGTGACCGATGCCAGCGGCACGACGCCGGTGGCGTATCAGCCCGACTATCTCAACCCGCTCGGGCGGACCGTGAGGCTCTCGGTGCGCAAGCTGTTCTTCTGAGCGCTGCGGCGGCGGGGCGGGGGTTTTCCTTGCGCCCGCCGCGCGTCACGGCGACAAGGGGGCGATGGCCTCGCCCGATTTCCGCTTGCTCACCAAGCGCCGCTTCGCCCCGCTGTTCGTCGTCCAGTTCCTCGGCGCGTTCAACGACAATGTGCTCAAGTTCGCGCTGCTGTTCCTCGCCAACTTCGGCGCGCAGCGCGGCGGGCTGAGCGGCGAGCTGCTCGCGACGATCTCGACCGGTATCTTCATCCTGCCCTATTTCCTGTTCTCGGCGATCGGCGGGCAGGCGGCCGACGCGATCGACAAGGCGGTGTTGATCCGCTGGGTGAAGGGCGTCGAGATCGCGGTGATGGCGGTCGCGTTGCTCGGCTTCGCGATCGGGTCGATCCCGATCCTGCTCGTCTGCCTGTTCCTGATGGGCCTGCATTCGACGATCTTCGGCCCGGTCAAATATTCGATCCTGCCGCAGCAGCTCGGGCATCACGAGATGATGGGAGCGACCGGGCTGATCGAGGCGGGGACGTTCCTCGCGATCCTCGGCGGGCAATTGCTCGCGGGCGTGCTCGCGCCGTGGGAGGCGGGAGTGGCGGCGACCGCGCTCGCGTGTGTCGGGTTCGTCGCGAGCCTCGCGATCGCGCCCGCGCCGCCGACCGGCACGCAGCACCGGATCGACTGGAACGTCCTCAAGGGCACCGCCGACATCGTGCGGACCGCGAGCCGCGACCGCGCCGTCGTCCTCGCGATCCTCGGGATCAGCTGGTTCTTCGCGGCGGGGGCGGTGCTCGTGTCGGAGTTCGCGCCGCTGGTGAGCGGGACGCTCGGCGGGTCGAAGGCGGTGGTGACGCTGTTCCTGCTGGTCTTCTCGGTGTCGATCGCGATCGGGTCGCTGAGCGTCAACTGGCTGCTGCGCGGCGAAGTGTCGGCGCGCTACGTTCCGCTGTCCGCGGCGTTGATGGGCGCGTGCATGATCGACCTATGGGCCTCGACGCACGGCTTCGCGATGCGCGCGGCGGGGCTCGACATCGCGCATTTCGTCGCCGCGGCGGTCAGCTGGCATATCCTGATCGGTCTCGCCGGCATTTCGTTCGCGGGCGGGATGTTCATCGTGCCGCTCTACGCGATCCTCTCGACCGCGACCCCCGCGGCCGAGCGCTCGCGCGTGATCGCCGCCAACAATATCGCCAATTCGCTCGTCACCGTGCTGGTAGTGCTGGTCGCAACCGCGATGATCGCGCTCGGCAGCGATGTGCCCGGCGTGATCGCGATGCTGGGGGTGGCGACCTTGGGGATCGCTTGGCTGTTGCGCGGAATGCCGCGGCGCGACACCGCCTGAACCGGCAGCATGGTTGACGCGCGAAGGCGCCGCCGTAAGGGATTGCCGACCGTTTCGAGGAGAGCCCCATGAAGACCCGCGCCGCCGTCGCCTTCGCCGCCAAGCAGCCGCTCGAGATCGTCGAGCTCGATCTCGAGGGCCCGCAGGCGGGCGAAGTGCTGGTCGAGATCATGGCGACCGGCATCTGCCACACCGACGCCTATACGCTCGACGGGCTCGACAGCGAGGGGCTGTTCCCGAGCGTGCTGGGGCATGAGGGGGCAGGCATCGTGCGCGAGGTCGGGCCGGGCGTGACCTCGGTCAAGCCGGGTGACCATGTCATCCCGCTCTACACCCCCGAATGCCGCCAGTGTAAGTCGTGCCTCAGCGGCAAGACCAATCTGTGCACCGCGATCCGCGCGACGCAGGGCAAAGGGCTGATGCCCGACGGCACCTCGCGCTTCTCGTACAAGGGCGAGACGATCTTCCACTACATGGGCTGCTCGACCTTCTCGAACTTCACCGTGCTGCCCGAGATCGCGGTCGCGAAGATCCGCGAGGACGCGCCGTTCAAGACGAGCTGCTATATCGGCTGCGGCGTGACGACGGGTGTCGGCGCGGTGGTCAATACCGCCAAGGTCCAGGTTGGCGACACGGTCATCGTCTTCGGCCTCGGCGGGATCGGGCTCAACGTGCTGCAGGGCGCGCGGATGGCGGGCGCGACCATGATCGTCGGCGTCGACATCAACCCCGACCGCGAGGAATGGGGCCGCCGGTTCGGCATGACGCATTTCGTCAACCCGAAGGATGTCGGCGATCTCGTCGCGCATCTCGTCGCGCTGACCGATGGCGGGGCGGACTATACGTTCGATTGCACCGGCAACACGACGGTGATGCGTCAGGCGCTCGAGGCGTGCCACCGCGGCTGGGGCACCTCGATCATCATCGGCGTGGCGGAGGCGGGCAAGGAAATCAGCACGCGCCCGTTCCAGCTCGTTACCGGGCGCAACTGGCGCGGCACCGCGTTCGGCGGCGCTAAGGGGCGCACCGACGTCCCCAAGATCGTCGACTGGTACATGAACGGCAAGATCGAGATCGACCCGATGATCACGCATGTCCTCAGCCTCGAGGAGATCAACACCGGCTTCGATCTGATGCACGCCGGCGAAAGCATCCGCAGCGTGGTCGTCTATTGATCAACTTGGGCCTTTCGCCCCGGGAACAACACGGTTAGACCCTCGCCCGGCGTTCGTCCGACCGGGTCGGGCGCCGTGTAAACGTTTAAGCAAGTGTCACCCAAGAGCGCCGATATCGGGTGAGCTTGCCGAAGGGCAGGCATGCGGTTCTATCAAGCGACGCGGTTCCTGTTTCCGCGCAATTACCAGCTGCGGATGTTCAGCATCTGCTTCGGCGCGGTCCATCTGCCGATCGTCGTGTTCTGCGTGACCGAACTGGCGTTGGCGCGCTGGGACTGGCGCCTGTTCGTGCCGTTGCTCGTGGCGACGCTGGTCGGAACGGGATCGGCGATCGGCGCCTTGCGCGGCCTCCTCGCGCCGGTGTCGCACGCGACCAGCCTGCTGCAGGCGCTGCAGTGGGGTGAACCGGTTCCGCCGGTGCCGACGGGCGGCGACGATCTCGTCGGCGACTTGCTGACCTCGGTCGCCCGCGCTTCCGCCGAAACCCGCGCGCGCGTCGCACGGTTGGCGGAGGCTGCCGAGAAGGACGTGCTGACCGGCCTGCGCAACCGTCGCGGCTTCATGGATGCGATCGCGCCGCTGCTGCGCGAAGATCGCAATTCGGTCGTGGCGATGATCGATCTCGACCATTTCAAGGCGATCAACGATCGCTATGGGCATGACGAGGGCGACCGCGTTTTGATCGAATTCGCCGAACGGCTGCGGACCGAAATGCGCCGGTCCGATCTTCCCGCGCGCTGGGGCGGCGAGGAATTCGCGATCCTGCTCCCCGACACGACGCTCGACGAGGCGACCGAGATCGTCGAACGCCTGCGCGCTTCGCTACATCGCACCGCGATCGGCCGAAGCGACGGCGCTGCGCTTACTTTCTCGTGCGGGCTGGCGATCGTCCGCGACTACGCCTCGCTGGCGCCGGCGATGCGCCGCGCCGACGCTGCGCTGTACGGCGCGAAGGATGCCGGGCGCGATCGCGTGAGCAGCCGGACGTGACGCCGCGCGGTGTGGATGCTCGGCCGATAAGCGCCGCACTGTCCTGACCCGACCGAGTTTGCGCGGGATCAAAGGTGGCGCTGCGCGACGGGCCTAGGGGAGGCGCAGTGCTTCACCCAGGAGAACCCAGATGCGCATCGCTTCCTTCGCCGCCCCGCTGCTCGCGCTTGCCGCAGTGTCCGG
Organism: Bordetella parapertussis; assembly: GCA_943367995.1. Lineage (GTDB taxonomy): Bacteria > Pseudomonadota > Alphaproteobacteria > Sphingomonadales > Sphingomonadaceae > Sphingomonas. The sequence goes on from CALRKL020000001.1 coordinate 697,227, forward strand.
CGCCGCGCCGGCGCTCGCGCAGGAAAAGGGCGACGTGCTCGTCCGCGTCCGCGCGATCATGGTGTCGCCCAACGAAAGCTCAAGCGGGGTCCAGCCGAGCTTTCCCGCGGCGCGGATCGGCGTGAGCGACAGCTACGCCCCCGAGCTCGATTTCACCTATATGCTCAGCGACCATATCGGCACCGAGCTGATCCTCGCGACGACCAAGCATCAGCTCCAGGGCCGCGCCGCGCTGGCGGGGATCGACCAGGTCGCGAGCACCTGGGTGCTGCCGCCGACGCTGACGCTGCAATATCACTTCCTGCCGCACGCCAAGATCCGCCCCTATGTCGGCGCCGGGGTCAATTACACGATCTTCTATTCGAGCAAGGCGAGCGGCGCGCTCAAAGCGGCGATCGGCGATACCGACGTCCATCTCAAGAACAGCTTCGGCTATGCGCTTCAGGCGGGGCTCGATTTCGATATCACCAGGCGCGTCTTCGCCAATCTCGACGTCAAATATATTGATATCGACACCAAGGCGCGGCTCACCACCGGCGCGTTGGTCAGCCGCGTCGATACCAGCATCGATCCGCTGGTGTTCGGGGTCGGGCTCGGGCTGCGGCTGTAAGCGCGGAGCGTGCGATGACGGAAGCGAAGATGCCGCACTTGGATCATCCCGTACGCACCGCGGGTTGGCATGTCATCGACGAGATCGACGTGGTCGGATTCGTCTCCGATCACGCCGCGCTCGACCGATTGTGCGATCGGCTCGAACACCATGCCGATCGGCTGCCGCAGCGACCGTCGCCGCGCGAGAGCGATGCGCTTCGCACGAAGCTGCGCGTCGCGCTCGGCCGGCATGTCGTGCGCAAGGAGCGCCTGTTCGCGCGGCTGTTCGCCGCCTCGCGCGCGCAGCCACTGTGCCACGCGCTGCTCGATCATGTCACCGCGCGGCATTCCGCCAGCCTCGCGCAGGCCGAGGACATCGTCGCCGCGCTGAACCCCGAGAGCAGCACGCCGCTCTGCGCGGAAGCGTTGGGCTTTATGTTGCGAGGCTTCTTCCAGGGGTTCCGCCAGGCGATGGCGTTCGAGGAAGTGGCGCTGCTGACGCTCGGCGATGCGCGCCTAACGCCGGTCGCGCGCGCGATGCTGACGCAGCGCCTCGCCGCGAGCTGCAGCTAGTCGAGCCCCGCGCACGCGTGCAGCGCCGCCCGGTCGCGGATCGTCACGCTGCGCACCCCCGGCAGCGCGAGCACGCCGGCGACCTTGAGCTTGGTCAGCTGACGGCTGACGGTTTCGATCGTCAGCCCGAGCAGGTCGGCGATCTGCCCGCGCGTCAGCGGCAGATCGAAGGTCGCCGGGCCGCCGGGGATCGCCCGAAAATCGCTGATCCCGCGCGCCCGCTCGGCCATCGCAAGGATGAACCCCGCGACCTTCTCGCTCGCGCTGTTGCGCGACAGGATCAGCAACTGCGCGCGCGTAGCGTCGAGTGCGGCGAAGGTCCGCTGCAGCAACAGGCGCTCCATCGCGCCATTCTCGGCGAGCACCGCTTCGAAGCGATCGCGCGGGACGACGCACAGCTCGGCGTCGCTCAGCGCGGAGACGGTGAAGGCGATCGTCTCGGCATAGGGGCGGCCGATGAAGTCGCCCGCAAAGTGCAGCCCGACGATCTGCTCGCGCCCGTCGCGCGTCGTCGCGCCGAGCTTGAGCACCCCCGACAGCAAGGTCGCGCAGACCTGGCTGTCGGCCCCGGCCCACAGCAGCGTCGCGCCGCGCGGTATCCGCTGGCGTCGCCCGAGCTGGCGCAAGCGGTCGAGCTGATCCTCGGCCAAGCTGCTGCACAGAGCGGCGTCGCGCACCGCGCAATCGGCGCAGAGCGCTGTCATTGCCGTTGCGCGGTTTGACGGGCGTCAAAGCGCATCCCGGGGGCCGGGCGCATCGTCTGCGCCACACAACCGAAGGGAGAGACGTAATGGACCAGTCCGCATTCCTGTTGCTGGCAGTTGCCGCTGCCGTGCTGTTCATCTTGGTCGTCGCGCTGGTCGCGATCGACGATGCGCTGCGCGATCGGCGCCGCGACCCGTGACCCTATTGCCTGCCCGATAAACGAACCCGCTGCCGATCGGTGTGATCGGCAGCGGGGGGAGCGGGTGTGCGCGTGCGTCACGCGAGCGGCGGACCGTCGTCTTCGTCGGCGGCCGAATGGAATTCGTGCCACATGCCGTTGAGGATGCCGAAGCCGACGGCGAGGCCGAGGCCAAGAACCCAGGTGAAATACCACATCGTTCGGTCCTTTCGGGATCAATAGAAATCGGGGTTGGTGGCGACGTCTGCGGCGGTCACGCGGCCCCACATCACGTGGAACGCCCAGCTGGTGTAGGCGAGCACGATCGGCAGGAAGACGACCGTCACGAACAGCATGATCCCGAGCGTCGTCGGGGTCGACGAGGCGTTCCACACCGTCAGGCTCGAATGCGCGTCCACGCTCGACGGCAGGATATAGGGGAACATCGCCAGCCCGACCGTCGCGATGATGCCGGTGATCGCCAGCGCCGATCCGCCGAACGAACTCTTCTCCGCACCCAGCGTGATGCCGAGCAACGCGGCCACCGCCCCGCTGATCCCGAGCACCGGCGCGATCACCATCCACGGATAGAGCCGGTAATTGCCGAGCCAGCCGCCCGCGACCTGTTCCGTCGTAGTGCGCAGCGGGTTGGACTGGCCGAGCGGATCGGCCGCGGACACCATGTGATAGCCGATATCCCCGAACGCGACATAGGCGCCGCCGGCGATGAACAGGATGACCGTCGCGATCGCGGCGATCGCGCCGAAGCCGCACGCGCGCCGGTGGACCGGGCTGTCCCGCTCGGTCTTGAAGGTGAGCCAGGTCGCGCCGTGAAGCACCAGCATCGCGACCGACAGCAGCCCGCAGAGCAAGCTGAACGGCGTGAACAGCCCGAGCAAGCCGCCCTCGTAGAACGAGCGCAGGTCGCTATCGAGCCGGAACGGCGCGCCGAGCAGGACATTGCCGACCGCGACGCCGAACACGAGCGCGGGAACGAACCCGCCGACGAACAGCGCCCAGTCCCACCGGCTGCGCCATGCCGCGTCCGGGCGCTTCGAGCGATATTTGAAGCCGACCGGGCGCAGGATGAGTGCGGCGAGCAGCAGGAACATCGCGAGATAGAAGCCCGAGAAGCTCACCGCATAGACGAACGGCCAAGCCGCGAAGATCGCGCCGCCGCCGGTGATGAACCACACTTGGTTGCCCTCCCAGGTCGGGCCGACCGAGTTGATCACCATCCGGCGCTCGGCATCGCTCCGCGCCACGAAAGGCAGCAGCGTGGCGACACCGAGATCGAAGCCGTCGGTGACCGCAAAGCCGATCAGCAGCACGCCCATCAGCGTCCACCAGATCAGCCGCAGGATTTCATAGTCGAACATGGTCGATCCTTTCGGTTCAGGCGGCGACGGGGAGCGGAGCGGCGACAGCGGATTCGGGGGCGAATTCGGGCGCCGGATCGTCGACATGCTCGATCGGCCCCTTGCGGATCGCCGCGATCATCAGGCGGACCTCGATCACCGCGAGCGCGCCGTAGAGCAGCGTGAAGCCGATAATCGTCGTCCACAGCGCCGCACTGCTCAGCGTCGAGGTGGCGAGGAAGGTCGGCAGCACGCCGTCGATCGCCCAGGGCTGGCGGCCGATCTCGGCGAGCATCCAGCCGAGCTCGATCGCGACCCACGGCAGCGGGATCGAATAGAGCGCGAGCCGCAGGAACCAGCGCGTGCTGTCATGCCGGCGCAGGCTCGCCAGCACGAAGGCGGTGGCGAACAGCGCGATCATGTAGAAGCCGATGAACGCCATCACCCGGAAGCTCCAGAACATCAGCGGCACGTTGGGGACGACGTCCCACGCGGTCGCGGCGATCAGCTTGGGGCTCGCCTGACGCGGATCGGCGACGTGCGCCTTGAGCAGCAGGGCATAACCGAGGTCGCGCTTGTGCGCCTCGAACCGCGCGCGTTCGGTGAGGTTGTTCGGGTTGATCTTGAGCTTCTGCACCGCGTCATACGCGACGACACCCGAGCTGATCCGCTCCTGCGCCTTCAGCACCAGCTCGGACATGCCGGTGACTTCCTTGTCGAGGCTGCGCGTCGCGATCAGCCCGAGCACCCACGGCACCTCGACCGCATAATGCGTGGTGCGCGCAGCGACGTCGGGAATGCCGATCAGCGTGATGCCGGCGGGGGCGGGGGCGGTGTGCCACGCGGCCTCGATCGCGGCGAGCTTCATCTTCTGGTTGTCGGTCAGCGCATAGCCGCTCTCGTCGCCGAGCACGACGACCGACAGCGACGAGGCGAGCCCGAACGCGGCGGCGACCGCCATCGACCGCTTGGCCACGCCGACATATTTTCCGCGCAGCAGATACAGCGCCGAGATGCCGAGCACGAAGACCGAGGCGCAGACATAACCCGCGCTGACGGTGTGGACGAACTTGGCCTGTGCGATCGGGTTGAACAGCACTGCGCCGAAGTTGGTGACCTCCATCCGCATCGTTTCCGGATTGAAGGTCGCGCCGGCCGGGTTCTGCATCCAGCCGTTGGCGATCAGGATCCACAGCGCCGACAGATTGGTGCCGAGCGCGACCATGAAGGTGACGCCGAGATGCGCGAGCTTCGACAGCTTGCTCCAGCCGAACACCATCAGCCCGACAAAGGTCGCCTCGAGGAAGAACGCCATCAGCCCTTCGATCGCGAGCGGCGCGCCGAAGATGTCGCCGACATAATGCGAGAAATACGACCAGTTGGTGCCGAACTCGAACTCCATCGTCAGCCCGGTGGCGACGCCGAGCACGAAGTTGATCGCGAACAATTTGCCCCAGAAGCGCGTGATGACGCGCCAGATCGGGCGGTCGGTCATCACATACACCGCTTCCATGATGACCAGCATGAAGCTCAGCCCGAGCGTCAGCGGCACGAACAGGAAGTGATACAGCGCGGTGAGTGCGAATTGCAGCCGCGACAGATCGACGACACCCGGATCCATGGTCTTTCCCCTTCAGCGCCGCGAACGCAGCGGTCCTTTGGCTTCAACCCAATTCGCGTCGCGCCAGATATTGGGGTTTTCCCGTAGGATACCGCGGGGTCGCGCGTGGCGAGCCGCAGCCGCCGCAGCGCGCACGACCGGGCCTGGCCGCGTCGTCAAAATGTCGTACGATGGCGATACGGTTTGGGGATGGATATTATGTACAGAGCGTTTCTGTTCGCCGGCATGCTCGCGATCGCGCCGACGGTGCAGGCACAGCAGCCGCCCGCGCCGGGCGTGGCGCTGCCGACCGGGCAGCGCTTGACCCCCTTGGCGGCGCCGGGCGCGCGGTTCGCGCCGCTGGTGACGCAGGTCGGCCCGCACCCCGACTATGTCGCCGACGGCGCCGCGGCGATTGCGGTCAGCCCCGACGGGCGCGAGATGCTCGTGCTGACCAGCGGCTTCAATCTCTTCAATGGCGCCGACGGCAAGCGGCTCCCCGCGCAATCGATGCAATACGTCTTCCGCTACGCGATCGATGCGCGCGGCAGCCGGCTGCTCCAGACGCTGACCGTGCCGAACAGCTATTCCGGGATCGCCTGGCTGCCCGATGGCCGCGGCTTCGTCGTAGGGGGCGGGGTCGATGACGTCGTCCATCGCTTCGATGCGAACGGTGCAGGCTTCGCCGAGAAACGCGCGCCGATCGCGCTCGGGCACGCCGCCGGCAACGGCGCCGAGGTCAAGCCGCAGGCCGCCGGCATCGCGGTCAGTCCCGATGGGCGACGCGCGCTGGTCGCCAATTATTACAACGATTCGGTCAGCCTGATCGATCTCGCGGCGGGCACGGTGATCGCCGAACAGGATCTTCGCCCCGGCAAGATCGATCCGGCACAGTCGGGGGTTCCCGGCGGCGAGAATCCGTTCGCGATCCTGTGGACCGATGCGACGCATGCCTGGGTCTCGGCACCGCGCGATCGCCAGCTCGTCGCGCTCGAGCTGCGCGCCGATCGTCTTCGCGTGACCGGCCGCGTTGCGACGCTCGGCGCGCCGACCGCGCTGCTGGTCGATCCGCGCGCCGCGCGGCTCTACGCGACCGAGGACAATGCCGATCGGCTCGCGGTCGTCGATCTGGCGACGGGACGGCTGGCTGGCGAGCCGCGGCTCGTCCTGCCCGATGCGTTCGGCGCGGCGCCGGTCGGCAAGGGGCTCAACGCCAATGCGCTCGCGCTGCTGCCCGATCATCGCCTGCTCGTGACGATGGGCGGGATCAACGCGGTCGCGCTGGTCGCGCCGCACGGTGATGACGCTACGCTCGAGGGGCTCGTCCCGACCGGCTGGTATCCGAGCGCGGTCGCGACGAGCCGTGATGGCGGACGCGTGTTCGTCGTCAACCGCAAGAGCCCGCCGGGGCCCAATCCGCTCGGCTGTGCGCCGAAGCTCGCCATCTATCGCGGCCAGCCCGATGCATGCGGGGCCGCCAACCAATATATCTTCCAGCTCGAGAAGGCCGGGCTGCTGCAGTTCGCGCTGCCCAAGCGGGCAAGTCTGGTACGCACGACGCTGCAGGTCGCCGACAATATCGGGCTGACCGCGACGCAAGCACGCGCCAAGGCGGAGGCGGCAATGGCGGCGGTGCGCGCGCGGATCAAGCACGTCGTCTTCATCATCAAGGAAAACCGCACCTACGATCAGGTGCTCGGCGATCTCGTAGTCGGCAATGGCGACCCGCATCTCGCAATTCTCGGCGAGCGGCTGTCGCCCAATCACCACGCCCTCGCGCGCGATTTCGTCACGCTCGACAATTTCTACGACAGCGGCGAGCAATCGAGCACCGGCTGGACCTGGTCGACCGCGGCGCGCGTGCCCGACCTGCTCGAGAAGACCGCGCCGGTCAATTACGCCGGACGCGGGCTCGCCTATGAGGCCGAAGAGGCCGACCGCTTCCTCTATCCCGCCCAGACGCCAGCCGAACGCCACGCGACCAACCCCGCCTTGTCGCGCGATCCCGATCTTCTGCCGGGGCCGGCGCTGCTCACCGCCCCCGATGGCGACCGCGACGACGAGACGGGGCAAGGCTTTCTGTGGAATGCCGCGATCCGCGCGGGGCTGAGCGTGCGCAACTACGGCTTTTCCGATGCGTCGATCTACGACCTCGGCAAGCCCGGCTTCGTGCCGCTGGTGCGCGAACCGGCGGCGACGGGGACGCGGATCTATACGCCGGGCGATCGGCTGCTCGCGCCGCGCAGCGACCCGTATTTTCGCGGGTTCGACCAGAAGATGCCGGATTACTGGCGGATGCTCGAATGGCGGCGCGAATTCACCGCCGCCGATGCGAAGGGCCAGGTCCCCGCGCTGACGCTGCTGCGGCTCAGCCACGATCATTTCGGCGACTTCAAGGACGCGATCGACGGGGTCAATACCGTCGAGACGCAGATGGCGGACAATGACTATGCCTTGGGGCAGGTGATCGAGACGATCGCGCAAAGCCGGTCGCGTGATTCGACGCTGGTTTTCGTGATCGAGGACGATGCGCAGAACGGCGCCGACCATGTCGATGCGCGCCGCAGCGTCGCCTTCATCGTCGGGCCGATGGTGCGCCGGCATGCGCTGGTCTCGACGCGCTATACCACCATCAGCCTGTTACGGACGATCGAAGCGGTGTTGGGGCTTGCCCCGCTCGGCTTAAACGATTCGCTCGCACTGCCGATGGCCGATGTGTTCGATCCCGCGGTGACGGACTGGAGCTATCGCGCGGTGGCCGCCGACGTGCTGCGGACGACGCAATTGCCGATCGCAGCCGACCGTTTCGGCACGGCGCACGCAGGGATCGCCTGCGCCGCCCACGACGCGCGCTATTGGGCAGCGGCGATGCAGGGGCAAGATTTCCGTACCGAGGATCATCTCGATACCGAGGCGTTCAACGCGGCGCTGTGGCGCGGGCTCGGCTCGGGGCCGCAGCCAAGTGTACGCGGGCAGGCGGATTTGCGGATGCAGCGCGCAGCGTTGCTTGGAGACGCGATGCCGCGCGCGTGCGCCCGCTAGCGGGCTCGCTATTTCGACAGATCGGTGAACAGCAGCCGGTAATAGGCGATCCCCGGGGCGATCGTCGCGATCGGCGTGCGTTCGTTGAGGCCGTGGCTGAAATCTTCCGATGGCTTGATGAAGGTCGGGCTCGCGCCATAGCTCGCGACATGGTGCGAGCGGAACCACATGCTGTCGCTCGCGCCCGACGCCATCGCCGGGAAGACGGGCACGCCGGGATAGATCTTCCCCATCGCATGGTCGATCGCGGCGATGAAATCGGGGCGCATCGGCGATGCGTCGTTGGCGATCGAGCCCTCGCTAACGTCTTCGAGCTTGACCGCGGGGTCGCCGATCGCGCGGCCGAGCTCAGCCATGATATCGGCGGGCTTGTGTCCGGGGAAGATCCGGCAGTTGACGTTGGCGGTGGCGCGCTGCGGCAGCGCGTTCTCGGCATGGCCGCCGGCGATCAGCGTGGGCACGCAGGTCGTCCCGATCTTGCCGACCGTCGCGGGGTTGGCGGTGAGCGTCGCGATCGCCGCAGGATCGCTCGGGTTGGCGACGAATGCCTTGAGGGCGGCACCGATCGCGGGTTCCTCGAACGGGGCGGCCTTGGCGAGCGCCTCGCGCGTCAGCGGGCTGAGTTCGGGCTTGAAGCGGTATGCGCCGACCTTCTCGATCGCCTTCGACAGTTCGACGATCGCGTTGACCGGCCGCGGCATCGACGAATGGCCCCCGGGATTGGTGACCGTCAGCCGGAAATCGGCATAGGTCTTCTCCGCGCCGTTCCACGTCCAATATTTGGGCTTGCCGCTCGCCTCGTCGAGCACGCCGCCGCCGCCGTCGATGTTGAGCACGATGTCGGCGGTCTTCAGGCGCTCGGCGATCAGCGCCGAGGTCTTCATCGCGGTTTCCTCGTCGCCCGAGAATTCGATGATGATCGTGCGGCGCGGTTTGTAGCCGCTCCGCCGCAGATCGGTGAGCGCGGTGATCGCGATTGTCCCGTCGAGCTTCATGTCGGTCGCGCCGCGGCCGTAGAGATAGCCATTCTCGACCACCGGCGTGAACGGATCGCGCTGCCAGTCGGCGGGCTTGGCCTCGACCACGTCCATATGGCCCGAAATCACCAGCGGCTTGAGCGCCGGATCGCTGCCGCGCCAGGTGCCGATCAGATAGGCGGTGTCGTCGACGGGCACGATCTCGACGTCGCTCTCGGCAAAGCCGCCCGCGACGAGCGCCGCCTTGTAGAGCGCGGCGACTTGCGGGGTCTGGTTGCCGGGGCCCTTGACCGAGCGCAACGCGATCGCCTTTTTGGCGAGATCGAGCGCGTGGTCGGCCGAAGCCGTCGGAGCCGAGGTGGTTGGAGCGGCGGAAGCAGCGCTGGTCAGGATCGAGGCAGAAAGCAGGAGAATACGGACAGCGCGCATGCAGGGATCCTTGACCGGAGACGGGGCGAGCGTAGCGGGCCGTGCGATCGGCGCAAGGCGGATGCGCACGGCGGCGGCTGTCCTCTCTTCTGCGCTTTCAGCTCCGCGCGGGGTTGCCCCAGCCAGCCGCGGATCGCCGCACACGACAGGCCGTGACTTTCGGCGCCGGTTGCGGCACTGCCGCGGCTCGACGTGCCGCTTCGCGTCGCGCCCTTCCGGGCGCGCGTGCTGTTCGGCCGCCCCGCGGACCATCCGGGGGATACGCTGCGGCACCCGCTGCCGCCGCCAGAGACGAGAAAGACGACCATGACCCCATCCGCCCGCACGCAAGCCGCGATCGAATTGCTCGACCAGATCATCGCCGGCGCGCGCGACAGCGGCGCCGCCGCCGACACGCTGATCGCGCGCTATTTCGCGACGCGCCGCTATGCCGGCAGCAAGGACCGCCGCGCCGTCCGCGAGCTCGTCTATGCCGCGATCCGCGCAGCCGGCGAACGCCCTGCGAGCGGCCGCGCCGCGATGCTCGCCGTCGCGCAAGCCGACCCCGAAGTCGCCGCCACCTTCGACGGCGTCGGCCACGGACCCGCGCCGATTGGCAAGCACGAGACCGCGGCCCCCTCGGGTGTCGCACCGGTGTGGATTATCGACCGGCTCCGCGCCTCCGACATCGATGACGAAGAATTTGCCGCGCTGATCGACCGCGCCCCGCTCGACGTCCGCATCAACCGGATGATCGTCGAGGAGATCGATATCGACGGCGCGGAACCGATCGCCGGCCTCCCCGACGGCCTGCGTCTCCCCTCCGGAACGCAAGTCGAAAACCTCCCCGCCTACAATCACGGCGCGATCGAGGTGCAGGACGCCGGCAGCCAGTTCGTTACGCTCGCCGCCAAGGCCAAGCCCGGCCAGCGGATCGTCGATCTGTGCGCCGGCGCCGGCGGCAAGACGCTCGCGCTCGCCGCGGTGATGGAGGGGCAGGGCGAGGTGCTCGCGACCGATACCGACCGGATGCGGCTCTCGCGCATGGCGCCGCGCGCCGAGCGCGCGCGCTCGGGGATCATCGAAACGCGCCTGCTCAACCCGGGCCGCGAAGTCGAGATGCTCGACGATTGGCTGCACGCCGCCGATTGCGTGCTGATCGACGCGCCGTGCTCGGGCACCGGCACCTGGCGCCGCAACCCCGAGGCGCGCTGGCGGCTGACCCCCGACCGGATCGAGCGGCTGGTGGCGATGCAGAAGCACGTGCTCGAGGTCGGCGCCAACCTGGTCAAGCCGGGCGGGGCGCTGGTCTATATCGTCTGCTCGCTGCTCGACGAGGAGGGCGCGGGGCAAGTCGCCGACTTCCTCGCCGCCAATCCCGGCTGGAAGGCGCAGCCGCTCAGCCTGCCCGCGGGCCGTCGCCACGGCCCCGGCGTCCGCCTGACGCCGGCGCATGACGCCACCGACGGCTTTTTTGTCGCGCGCCTCGTCGCGCCGTGATAGCTCTCGCCCCGTGTCGAAGCTGGAGTATCTCATGCGTTACACGTCCGTCGCCATCGCTGCCGCGCTGACGCTGGTTACCGTCGCGACCGCGGTGCAGGGGCAGCGGCCCGCGGACGGCGTCGACGCGCGTTCGCTCGCCTTGCTCGCCAAGGGCCGCGCGCAGCAGGCGGCGGGCAATTTCGACACCGCGACCGACCTGTTCGAGAGCGCGGTCGCGGTCGATCCGCGCAATCGCGACGCCTTCGTCAGCCTCGCCGAAGTCGCGCGGACGCGCGGCCTGCCGGGCAAGGCGATCCGGCTCTACCGCGAGGCGCTGTCGCTCGATCCCAACGATGTCGCGGCGCTGAGCGGGCAGGGCGAGGCGCTCGTCGCCAAGGGGGCCGTCACGCGCGCGCGGGAGAATCTCGCGAAGGTGAAGCTCGTCTGCGCCAAGCGCGCCTGCCCCGAGGTCGCCACGCTGACGGCATCGATCGCCAAGGGGCCGCCGATCGTGACGGCGTCCGCGACGCCGCCGGCCGCGCTGCCGAAGAAGGACTGATCCGTCGCCCCGGCGGAGGCCGGGGCCGCCAGGCTGTTCGCGTCACGCCCGCCGCATAGCGGCCCCGGCCTCCGCCGGGGCGACGGGCTCAGGACAGGGCGCGCGCCAAAGCGACGAACTCCGCGACGCTCACCGTCTCCGCGCGCCGCGTAGACTCGATCCCGACCGCGTCGAGCGAATCGAGCGCTCCGGCAACGCCCTTCAGGCTCTGCCGCAACATCTTGCGTCGCTGTCCGAACGCCGCGGCGGTGAGCCGCTCGAGGCTGGCGAACCGTACGCCCTCAGGCGCCTCCGTCGGCACGATATGCACCACCGCCGACATCACCTTGGGCGGCGGCGTAAAGGCCGAGCGATGCACCGGCATCGCGAGTGTCGCCTTGCTGCGCCACTGCGCGAGCACGGCGAGCCGGCCATAGGCCTCGCCATCGGTCGGCGCGACGATCCGTTCGGCGACCTCGCGCTGGAACATCAGCGTCAAGCTCTGCCACCACGGCGCCCAATCGGCCGACAGCCAGCGCACCAGCAAGGCGGTGCCGATATTGTAGGGCAGGTTCGAGGCGATATGCGGCTTGCCCTCGAACAGCGCGGCGCCGTCGATCTCTAGCGCGTCGCCTTCGATCACGCGCAGCTTGCCGGGAAACGCCTCGCTCAACTCTGCCAAGGCCGGGATGCAACGCCGGTCGCGCTCGATCGCGGTCACGCGCGCCCCGGCGCCGAGCAGCGCGCGCGTCAATCCGCCGGGCCCGGGGCCGATCTCGAGCACCTCCGCATCGGTCAGATCCCCCGGAATGCGCGCGATCCGCGCGAGCAGTTGCGCGTCGAGCAGGAAGTTCTGCCCCAACGCCTTGCTCGCGTTGAGGCCATGGCGCGCGATCACCTCGCGCAGCGGCGGCAAATCGGAAGAGGTCACGCGTCGGCGGCAGCGCGGCGGTCGGCGGCTTCGCCGGCGAGCCGGATCGCCGCGATCGTCGCGCCGGGCTCGGCGCGGTCCTTGCCGGCGATGTCGAACGCGGTGCCATGGTCGGGCGAGGTCCGCACGATCGGCAGGCCGAGCGTGATGTTGACGCCCTCGTCGAAATACAGCGTCTTGATCGGCACCAGCGCCTGATCGTGATAGCAACACAGCACCGCATCGTACCCGGCGCGCGCGCGCGGATGGAACAGCGTGTCGGCGGCGAACGGTCCGATCGCATCGATCCCTTCGTCACGCAGCAGCGCGACCGCGGGCGCGATCAGCTCGATCTCCTCGCGCCCGATCGCGCCGCTTTCGCCGGCATGAGGGTTGAACCCGGCAAAGGCGATCCGCGGGTTGAGGATGCCGAAGTTGCGCGCGAGGCCACGCGCGGTCGCGCGGCCCTTGGCGACGATCAACTCGATCGACAGCAGCCCGCTGACCGCCGCGAGTGGGACATGCGTGGTGATCGGCACGACACGCAGATCGGGGCCGGCGAGCATCATCACCGCATTCTCTCCCGCGATGCCGCAACGTTCGGCGACGAATTCGGTCTGGCCGGGATAATTGAACCCGATCTGGTAGAGCTGGTTCTTCGACACTGGACCGGTGACGAGCGCGCGGGCCGCACCCGAACGGACGAGCCCAGCCGCCAGCTCGAGTGCGCGCAGCGCGCACCGCGCGCCTTCGACGTCGGGAGCACCCGGCACGATCTCGCCGCCATCCTCGACCGTCAGCACCGGCAGCGCGGTGTCGAACACGCCGTTCGCCGCATCGGGATGCGCGATCGTCGTGATCGGACCGTCCCACACAGCGGCGATCGCCCGCGCGTCGCCCGTCGTGAAGAACGGCGGGAGACCGGCCTCGACGCGCCGCGCCCAGGCCTTGGCGATCACCTCGGGACCGATGCCCGCCGGGTCTCCCATCGATATGGCGAGCGGCGCGACCATCGTAGTTCCTCCCCGGTCAGCGATATTCGATGATCGCATCACGCCGCAGATCGCGGAGCAGCTGGTTGGCGCGCAGGTTAACACGCTGATTTTCCATCGTGCTGCGAACTTGTTCCATACCCGGAATGTTCGCAACCGCTTCGTCGCGACCGCACAGCACGAGCGAGCGGATGCCGTCCTTGGCCGAGCCGAACGGCGGCGTCGATTCGCCGACCTGCAGCTTGAGCATGATCTCGCGCAGCGCGACCGGCAGATCCTTGATCCGCACCGAATCGTTGTCGACCACGTCGGCGCCGAGCGTCGCCGCGACCTTGGCGACTTCGCCGCAACCCTTGATCGTCGCGCTGAGCTTCGCGAACTCGGCGACCCGCGCGTTGGCCTGCTCCTGCGTGATCCCCTCGGGAAAGCGTTCGCTGACCTGCTTGAGCGTCAGGCGTGCGTCGAGCGGATCGGCGACGCCGATCTTGCGCGTATCGACCAGATAGATGATCGAGAAGCCGCCCGGCACCTCGATCGGCCCGGCGAGATGCTCGGGCGTCATCGACTTGATCGCCTCGACCAGCGACGCCGGAAGCTGCGACAATTGCTGCTCGCTCAACCAGTCGAGATCGCCGCCGGTCGCGCGCGTCGTGGCGTCGGACAGGCGGGCGTAATAGCCGAACGTATCCTCGCCCTTGTCGCGCTTCTGGATCGACTGCATCATCTGCTGCGCCTGCGCGAACACTTCGGGCGCACGGTCGGCATCGGCCTTCAGATAGATTTCGCGGACGTGATATTCGGTCGAGCCCTGCTGCTTCTTGATCTTGTCGATGATCGCATTGACCTCTTCGTCACCGACATTGACGTCGACCTTGCGGCGCAGATAGCGGTTCCACGACAGCTCGGCCTCGATCTGGCGCTTGAGCGAGCGGTCCGCCGAGCCGATCGAGCGCAGATACGCGCGCATCTCTGCCGGCGTCTTGCCGAAGTTGCGCGCGACGGTGTCGTAGCTCTTGTTGATCTCGTCCGGGCCGATCTTGACGTCGGCGGACTTGGCTTGCTGGATCTCGAGCGTCTCGTCGATCAGCTGGCGGACGATGACGAGCTTGTACTGCGCCATTTCCTGCGCCGACAGCTTGAGGTCGCGCGCGGCGAGGAGCAAAGCGACGCGCTGGTCGATATCGGTGCCGGTGATCACCGCGCCGTTGACGATCGCGGTCGGCTTGCGGATCGTCGGATCGACCTTGCCGAAGATCGTCGGGTTCTTCGGCAGATCGAGCGCCGCCACGCCCGGCGATTCGGCCGCCGCGGGATCCTGGCCCGCAGCGTCGGGCGCGGTCTGTGCGATCGAGCCACCGCTCGTGGCCAGCAAGGCGATGATCGCGGCGCCAAATCCGAAGCTGCGACCCAGGCGGGTCGGCTTTGCAGTATCAGTCTTCACGTAATCAAAATCCCATCCCGCACGGCGTGCCCCGAACAGCCCACAACCTCGAGCCCGGTCGGACCCGAACCGTTAGACGCTGCACTGCGCCGGTCCGTCTGAACCAGTGCTTAGCGGCCAAGGTTTTTGAACGCCAGCGTCAACAGGAAGCCGTTGCCCGCCTTGACGTCGCCGGTCGTCTGATAATCGCGCTTCCAGGTCATCCCGAGCCGCAGGCAATCGTCCTCATACTGGACGCCGAGCCGATGCCGCACCGGATCGAACCCGTCGGCGAGCGACAGCGGATCCTCGTCGCGGTTGGTCAAATCGATCACGGTCGAGCCGAACACCGACCAGAAGCGCGAGATCTGCACGCGCGAGCCGAGCCGCAATTCCTCGCGGTCGCGCAGATCCTCGAGCGTCTGATCGATATTACGGTTGAGCCGCAAATAGCCGACCAGCACATAGGTGCTGCGCGACCCGACCGTCGCGTCGAGCTCGTTG
Source organism: Bordetella parapertussis (assembly GCA_943367995.1). Taxonomy (GTDB): domain Bacteria; phylum Pseudomonadota; class Alphaproteobacteria; order Sphingomonadales; family Sphingomonadaceae; genus Sphingomonas. Next base: position 712,505 of record CALRKL020000001.1, read on the forward strand.
CGCCGCACCGCGAAATCGCCCTGGTCGAGCCGGTAGCGGTGGATCACCGAGATCCAGTCGTGGAAGCGGATCTCGGTCCGACCGACGATGTCCGACACGCGCCCCGACAGGCCGGTGCCGTCGGGAAACAGCGACGGGCGGCTGTTGAGGCGATAGCTCTGGCCGATATTGGTGGTGAAGGAAAAGCCCGGCAGATCGACCGCCCAGTCGAGCCCATAGGTCACGCGCGCCGAATCCTCGAAGCGGTCGTAACCGGGGAAACGGTTGAGCGAGAACAAATTGGTGTCCTCAAGATCGACCGAGCGCGAATCCTCGTTCGGCACGGTCAGCGTCCCCGCCTGCGGCGAGGCGACGAGCTGCACGCGCGGGGTCAGCCGCTGCGTCCCGCCGAGGAAGGTGCCGATGAACGGCCATTTCACGTCGACCGCGAAGGCGCCGATGATCCGGCCGGTGACGCCGGATTCGCCGCGATAGCTCGCCACGCTCGTCGCGAGGATATCGCTCGTGTGATAGATATCGCCGCGGCCGAGCGCGGTGAAGGTCACTTCCTGGCCCCATGGCGTCAGCTTGCGCAATTCCCACTGCGCGCTGGCGAAGGCGCGCTGCGTGTCCTGACCCGCCGGGCGCTCGATCCCGAGGCTGTTGACTTGGAAGGTGAAGACTCCGCCGAGCAGGCTGTCGGGGATGCGCTTGCGGTAATCGATCTCGGGCAGCGCGATCGGCTGCAGCGCCTGACGGTCGCCGACGCGCAGCGTCTGGACGTACCAGGCGGCGACCGAGAAATAGCTGCTCTGGTCGATATGCTCGAGTTTGGCGGTGCTGCGCAGCCGGTCGTCGGTCGAGATGTCGTAGCGGCGCAGGAAGGTCGGGTCGGTGGTGAGGCGCAGCGACCCGCTCAGCGTCCAGTTCGGGCTGAGCTGGAAGCGTGCGACGCCGTCGAGATAGCCGCGAAACGAATCGGGCGTGCCCGCCGGGGTCGGGGTCAGCAGATCGGTGCTGCGCGGGCTCGCGGTGACATAGCCCGCGATGCGATACGCGCCGAGCGTGTTGAGCGCGCTATATTCGGCCTTGAGCATCGGCAGCACCGCGCTGAAGATCCGCGGCGTGACGGTCAGCCCCTGATTGGGGCCGAGCGCGAAATGATAGGGCTGCGCGAATTCGAAGCCGTTGGTCCGGCTGTAGCGGAAATCGGGGGCGAGCAGGCCGTTGTCGTTGCCGTCGCCGATCGAATTGGAGAAGGCCGGCAGCGGCAGCGTCGGCAGGCCGAACAAATTGATCCGCGCGCCCTTGTAATAGATCCGCTTGCGGTCGGGCCGATAGAGCACGCGCACCGCGGTGATCTTCCACGAGGGTTCCTTCGGGCAATTGTCCGAATCGGTCACGCCGCACGGGGTATAGGCGGCGTCCTCGAGCACGACGCTCTCGTCGAGCGACCGCGTCCCCTTGCGCGCCGCCAACCGCCCGCCCTTTTCGAGCACGAGCAGCATGTTGTCGACCATGCCGTCCTTGAGCGCATCGGTCAGGTCGATCGAATCGCCATAAGCGGTATCGCCGCCGGGATTGACCACCGCGACGTTGCCGCTCGCGCGGACCTTGCCGGTCTTGCGGTTCCACACCACCGTATCGGCACGCAAGCGATTGCCCGCGCGGTACATTCGCACGTCGCCCGTGGCAGTGACGATGTCGGCCTTGTTGTCGTATTCGAGCGTGGTGGCGTTGAACTGGACCTGATCGTCGTTCGTGCTCGGCGTCGTCGCGGGGGGCGGCGGGGGCACGGTGCGGGTCTGCAGATCCTGCGCGGAGGCGGGCGCGGCCGCCCAGACGAACGGGCACACACAAGTGGCGAGGAAGAAGGCACGCTTCACGTCGGAACTAACACCCTGATGCGAGAAGGCGCCCGATCTGTCGCCGGATGCCGCTGGTCGATCCCGCCCTATCGCATCGACCTTGCCTTGCTGCAATCGTGCTGCGGCGAATTCTCGGGTCGATCCTTTGCCAGCCGCGTTCCGCTGTCCTAGAGACACCGACTCACGTGCAGACCAGACCCAAATCGAGGCTTCCATGCAGATCGACTTTTCCAGCGCCGCGCCGGCGTCCGCCGCGGCCATCGCCTTCCCCGTCGAGAAGGACGGCCTCGCCCGGCTCGCAACGACGCTGATCGACGCCGCCGCGCTCGATCTGGTCAAGGCGGCGGCGCGCGCGAGCCGCTTCGACGGCGAGGCGGCGAGCGTAGTGGAGACCTTCGTCGCGGATGGCGCGGGTGGTGTCCGCCGCGTGCTGCTGCTCGGCACCGGTGCCGGGAGCGAGCCCGACTATGAGCGCGCCGGCGGCGCCCTGACCGCGCGTCTACTGACCTCGGGGGTTACGAGCGCGAGCGTGGATTTCACCGGCGCCAACGTCGCGCCGAACGCCGTTGCGCGCTTCGCCGGGGCTGCCGCGCAGCGCGGCTGGCGGCATGACGTCTATCGCACCAAGCTTCCCGAAAAGTCGAAGCCGACGCTGGCGACGATCGTGCTCCACGGCGCGCCCGACGGCACCGACGCCGCCTGGAGCAAGCAGAAGGCGCTGACCGAGGGGCTCGAACTGACGCGCACGCTCGTCGCCGAGCCGCCGAACAAGATCTATCCCGAGACCTTCGTCGCCAAGGTGCTCGCCGAGGTCGAGGGGCTCGGGCTCGAGGTCACCGTGCTCGGCGAGGACGAGATGCGCGAGCTCGGCATGGGCGCGCTGCTCGGCGTGTCGCAGGGCTCGGCCAAGGATGCGCGGCTGCTCGCGCTGAAGTGGAGCGGAGCAGGGGCGGGCGATCCCGAGCTGGCGCTGGTCGGCAAGGGCGTGACCTTCGACACCGGCGGCATCTCGCTCAAGCCCGGGCCCGGCATGGAAGACATGAAGTGGGACATGGGTGGTGCTGGCGCAGTCGTCGGCGCGATGAAGGCGATCGCCGGGCGCAAGGCGAAGGCCAACGTGATCGGCGTGTGCGGCCTCGTCGAAAACATGCCCGATGGTGACGCGATCCGTCCCGGCGACGTGCTCACCTCGATGTCGGGGCAGACGATCGAGATCCTCAACACCGATGCCGAGGGGCGTCTCGTGCTGTGCGACGCGGTCACCTGGGTCCAGCGCACGCATCGTCCCAAGACGATCGTCGATCTCGCAACGCTGACCGGCGCGATGATCATCAGCCTCGGCCACGAACATGGCGGCATCTTCGCCAATGACGATTCGCTCGCCGACCAGATGCTCGCCGCGGGCAAGGCGTCGGGCGACCTGCTGTGGCGCTTCCCGCTGGGCGATGCGTACAACAAGCTGATCGACAGCCCGATCGCCGACATGAAGAATGTCGGGCCGCGCGGCGCCGGGTCGATCACCGCGGCGCAATTCATCCAGCGCTTCGTCGATCCGGGCGTGAAATGGGCGCATCTCGACATTGCCGGGATGGTCTGGGCGGACAAGGCTGGCCCGAATTACGACAAGGGCGCGACCGGTTACGGCGTGCGTTTGCTCGACCGGTTCGTCGCGGACAACTTTGAAGCGTAAGCCACAAAATCCCCCTCCCGCTTGCGGGAGGGGCTAGGGGAGGGAACGACCTGGATCCCCTGCGGTCCGCTTGTGGCACGCCCCTCCCCCAACCCAGGTCGAGGTAAACGATGCCCCGCATCGTTTAGGTCATGCCGGGGGCATGACCGACCTCGACCTCGCAAGCGGGAGGGGGGTAAGAAGAAGCGTGAGAGAAGGGAGAGGAGGAGAAACATGCAAGTCGACTTCTACCACCTCACCGCGCAACCGCTCGAGCGCGTCCTCCCGCGCATCGCCGAGCGCGTCGTCGAGACCGGCGGGCGCCTGCTGATCGTCGCGGAGACCTCCGACCAGCGCGGCGCGCTCGACCGCTTGCTATGGACCTACGCCCCCGACAGCTTCCTCCCGCACGCGCAGGCCGATGGCGAAGGCGACGCCGCCCAGCCGATCCTGATCGCCGAGCAGCCCGAGCCGCGCAACGCCGCGCGCAACATCGCGCTCGCCGATGGCGTGTGGCGCGACGAAGCGCTCGGCTTCGAGCGCGCCTTCCATTTCTTCGACGAAGAGCGCATCAGTCAGGCGCGCGCCGCGTGGAAAGCGCTCGCCGACCGCGCCGGGATCGAGCGCCGCTACTGGAAACAGAGCGACGCCGGCCGCTGGGAGCAGGCCGCCTGAGGCCGACCCCGAGACTTGCATCCCCCCCGGCTCCCGACTAGGGAACCGCGACTTTCCCAATCGTCATTCAAACCACAGGAGCTTCACGGTCATGGCCGCGAACCGCACGTTTTCGATCATCAAGCCCGACGCCACGCGTCGCAACATCACCGGTGCCGTCACCAAGATGCTCGAGGAAGCGGGTCTCCGCGTCGTCGCCTCGAAGCGCATCCAGATGACCCGCGAGCAGGCCGAGGGCTTCTACGCGGTCCACAAGGAGCGCCCGTTCTTCGGCGAGCTCGTCAGCTTCATGATCTCGGGTCCGGTCGTCGTGCAGGTGCTCGAGGGCGAGAACGCGATGCAGCGCAACCGCGACATCATGGGCGCGACCAACCCGGCGAACGCCGAGCCCGGCACGATCCGCAAGGAGCTCGCCGAGTCGATCGAAGCCAACACCGTGCACGGCTCGGACTCGGACGAGAATGCCGAGATCGAAATCGCCTATTTCTTCAAGCCCGAAGAAATCGTCGGTTAAGGTCCGGGGCTGATGCTGCGATGGCGCGTGCGACGGGCAGGGCCGGCGGATGCCGACCTGCTGTCGCTCGTCGCCAATGCGGCGTTCCTCGATACCTATGCGCCGTCGCTCGCCGGCGCCGATCTCGTCGCGCATTGCCTCAAGAACAATAACGCGGCGGTGTTCGCCAAATGGCTCGCCGATCCCGCGACGGTCGTGACCGTCGCGGAGATCGAGCCCGGGCTCGCGCCGATCGGCTATGCCGTGCTGACCGCGCCCGACTTTCCGATCGACCTGCAGCCCGGCGATATCGAGCTGCGCCGGATCTATACGCTGCGCCAGGCCTATGGCAGCGGCATCGGCGCCGCACTGCTGGCGCAGGCGACCGCCGACGCGGTGTTGCTCGGCGGCAAGCGGCTGTTGCTCGGCGTGTGGGACCAGAATGGCCGCGCCCGCGCCTTTTACGAACGCAACGGTTTCACCGTCATCGGCAGCCGCGAGTTCGTCGTCGGCGGCGAGGTGCATGTCGATCCGGTGTACGCGCGCGACCTTTGAACGCGCGCTAGCCGGCCGATCGCTCAGTCCTTCGACTTCGGCTGCTGCCCCGCCCAGATCGCATCCACGCGCTTTTGCGACCCACCCAGTTCGTGCAGCCGCAAACTCTCCAGCTTGACCGAGCGCCCGAACGGAAACCCGCCCTCGGCCTTCCACCCGATATCGTAGATCCCGTGCGTCGTGCGCGGCGTGTCGCCGTCCCAATAGGTCAGCGCGATCAGCACCGGCAGGCGTCCGGCCTTCTTGTCTGGCGCGTCGTCGGTCGCCTTGAGCAAGGCATGGTCGAACCAGTTGCGGTCGATCGTGTCGGCGACGGTATCCTTGGTCCCGACCCCGAGCGCGGTTGGGAAGGTGATGGTCGCATCGCGGATCGCGTGGCGATCGTCATGCTGCAGTTGCAGCGCGCTGCCGTTCGACGCCGGAACGGCGCGCACGTCGAAGCGCGATTGCTCGCGCGCAGCCTTGACCGAGGCGACCTGCTTGTCGGCCTCGTCGGCGCGGTGATCGGCCCAGTTGAGATACAGGCTGCCGCCCGCGATGAGCAGGCCGGCGACCGCGATGAATTCGCCGAGGTTGATCCAGCGCCGCCGCGTCGCCGCCGCCTCGGCCTTGGCGACCGCCTCGGTCGCGGCGACCTGCAGCGCTGGATCGCGCGGTTGCTCGCTCATCGTCCGCCCGCCTCGAGCAGGCGGCGTGGCGCGGCAAGTTCCCAGCTGATCGCGATGCGGTCGCCGACGCGGTCCCAATCCGTGTCGTCACGATCGAGCCGCAGCGCGACCCAGCCAGAGGCGCCGAGATAGGCCGGGCTGAAACAGGTCTCGGGATCGGCTTCGATCAACATCGCCTGTTCGTCGGCGCCGGTGGTATTGACGATCACGACGGTCTCGCCGTCGCCATGATGATCATGCCAGAAATAGGCGAAGAACTTGCCGTCTTCGATCAGAAAGCCGGGCGCGCCATGCGATTCGCGCTCGGTCGTTTCGGGGAGTGCCAGAGCAAGGTCGCGCACCTTGGCGAGGACGGCTGCGGGATCGGGGCTCATCGTCTTACAAACTCCGCCAGGATGTGTGGGTAAAGGCGATGCTCGGCCTCGAGCACGCGCGCGGCAAGGCTGTCGGGCGTGTCGCCGGGCAGGATCGCGACCTCGGCCTGGCCGAGCACGGCGCCGCCGTCGAGCTCCTCGGTGACGATATGGACCGAGCAGCCCGCGACCGCATCGCCCGCTGCGATCGCGCGGGCGTGGGTGTCGAGGCCCTTGTATTTGGGCAGCAGCGAGGGGTGGATGTTGATGATCCGGCCCGCCCAGCGCGCGACGAAGGCGTCGGAGAGCAGGCGCATATAGCCGGCCAGCGCGATCACCTCGACGCCGGCTTCGACGAGCGCGGCGTCGATCGCGGCTTCATACTGGGGCTTCGGCATGCCCTTGGGGGACTGCGTGAAGGTGGCGAGGCCACGCTCGCGCGCCCAGGCGATGCCAGCGGCTTCGGGCTTGTCCGATGCGACGAGCGCGACGTCATAGTCGTGCGCCGCCTCGACCAGCGCCATCATGTTCGAGCCGCGCCCCGACAGCAGAATGCCGACCCTGCTCTTCACTGCTCCCCTCCCGCTTGCGGGAGGGGTTGGGGGAGGGGCGTGCCGCACCTGCCGACGGTTGCGATCGGGGACAGGCCCTCCCCCGACCCCTCCCGCAAGCGGGAGGGGGGAAGAAGGGGCTCACCCATGATTATGCGTCGCGGTCCAGTCGGCGCGGCCGCCCCAGGTCTCGACCGAGCCCGCCACCGTGCACCCGCGGGCACCAGCCTCAATCGTCCCGATCGCGAACACCGTCTCGCCCGCCGCCTCGAGCCCCGCGGTCACCGCCGCGACCTCGTCCGCCGCGACCACCGCGACCATGCCGATCCCGCAATTGAAGGTCCGCGCCATTTCCTCGGGCTCGATATTGCCCTGCGCCTGGAGGAACGCCATCAGCCGCGGCTGGGCCCAGGCATCGGCATCGATCTTCGCATGCGTGCCGTCGGGCAAAACGCGCGGGATGTTCTCGAGCAAGCCGCCGCCGGTGATATGCGCCAGCCCCTTGATCCGCTTCTCAGCGAGCAACGGCAGCAGCGCCTTCACGTAGATCCGCGTCGGCGCCATCAGCGCGTCGATCAGCAGCACGTCGGCATCGAACAGCGCGGGCCGGTCGAGCTTCCACCCCTTGTCGGCGGCGAGCCGGCGCACCAGCGAAAATCCGTTGGAATGCACCCCAGCCGAGGCGAGACCGAGCACCACGTCTCCGGGCGCGATCGTCGCCCCGGTCAGCACGCGGTCGCGCTCGACCGCCCCGACGCAGAAGCCTGCGAGATCGTAATCGTCGGCGGCATACATCCCCGGCATCTCGGCGGTCTCGCCGCCGATCAGCGCGCAGCCCGCCTGGCGACACCCCTCGGCGATCGAGGCGATCACACGCTCGGCAACCGCAGGGTCAATCTTCGCGGTCGCATAATAATCGAGGAAGAACAGCGGCTCGGCGCCCTGCACGATGAGATCGTTGGCGCACATCGCGACGAGATCGATCCCGACCCCGTCATGCGCATTATGCTCGATCGCGAGCTTGAGCTTGGTCCCGACGCCGTCGTTCGCCGCAACGAGCAGCGGATCGACGAACCCTGCCGCCTTGAGATCGAACAGTCCGCCAAAGCCGCCGAGCTCGGCATCGGCGCCGGGCCGGCGCGTCGCCTTGGCGAGCGGTGCGATCGCGCGCACCAGCGCATTGCCGGCGGCAATCGAGACGCCCGCTTGGGCATAAGTGTAGGACTCGGTGTCGGGGTTCGTGTCGCTCATCGTGTCCGCCTAGCCATATCCTGCTTGGATTTCCACGCCTCCTTCGCCAAAAGGGCGCCGACATGACGATCCGCCGCCTTTCCACGCCCATAAAGTTCGCCGCGGCGCTCGCTCTTACCGCGACGGGCGGGCTGGTGCTCGCGCAAGTCGACGATCCCGACCAGGGCGTCGCGCCCGCCGACAGCTCGGGCAGCTACGAGGTGAGCGGCATCTCGGTCGACGTCACCGCCAAGAGCGCCGAGGCCGCGCGCTACGCCGGCTGGCGGATCGCGCAGCGCAAGGGCTGGGACATGCTGTCGCGGCGAATGGGCGGGAGCGGGGGCACGCTGTCCGACGGGACGCTCGACGCGATGGTGTCGGGGATCGTCGTCGAGAACGAGCAGATCGGCCCCAATCGCTACGTCGCGAAACTGGGCGTGCTGTTCAGCCGCGCTCGCGCAGGGTCGATCCTCGGCGTTTCGGCCGAGGCCGCGCGCTCGTCGCCGATGCTGACGATCCCGATCGAGGTCAGCGGCGGCGTCGCGACGGGGCTCGAACAGAAGACCGCGTGGCAGGAGGCGTGGAGCCGCTATCGCACCGGCAGCAGCCTGGTCGATTATGTGCGGCCGACCGGCACCGGCGCCGATGCGTTGCTGCTCACGCTCGGCCAGACCGAGCGGCCCGGGCGCGGCTGGTGGCGGGTGGTGCTCGATCAATATGGCGCGACCGACGTGCTCGTGCCCAAGGTGACGCTACGCCGCGAATGGCCCGGCGGCCCGATCATCGGTGCATTCGAGGCGCGACATGGGCCCGACAACCACATCGTCGCGCAGTTCACGCTGCGCGTCGACCGCGCCGACGCGCTGCCGGTGCTGCTCGACGCCGGCGTCAAGCGGATCGACGAAGCGTATCAGGCGGCGTTGCGTGGCGGCGGGCTGAGCGGCGATTCCGGGCTGGCCTATGTCCCCCCCGTCGCCACGCCGACCCCGACCGCGACGCCGACCGACGTCGTGCCGATCGATCTCGGGATCGACGGTCTGCCGGGCCCGGCGGCGACCCGGAGCGGCGCGACGATCACGATCCAGGCCGATACCCCCAATGCCGGCTCGGTCACGGGCACCGAAAGCGCGCTCCAGGCGATCCCCGGCGTCCGCTCGGCGATCACCACCAGCCTTGCGATCGGCGGCGTCTCGGTGCTGCGCGTCACCTATGACGCCGACCCAGCCGTCCTGCGCGCTGCGCTCGAATCGCGCGGCTGGAGCGTCAGCGCGAGCGGCACGACTTTCCGCATCCGCCGCTCGGGCCCGTCCGGCCAACCCGCACCCACTGATTCGCCGACGGGGTGATCTGATGCTCCCGGCACAAATGGCGCTTCCGCTCGATTGGCCAGCCGACCCGCGTGACGACGAATTCCTGATCGGGGATTCGAACGCGCGGGCGGTGCAGCAGCTCGAGCATTGGAGCACCTGGCCCGTCATGGCGGTGGTCGTCACCGGTCCGCGCAAGTCGGGCCGCAGCCTGCTCGCGCGGATCTTCGCCGCCAAGACCGGCGGCGGGCTGATCGACGATGCCGAGCGGCAGAACGAGACGAGCATCTTCCACGCGTGGAACCGGGCGCAGGAGGATCGCCGCCCGGTCGTGATCGTCGCCGACGCGCCGCCGCCCGAATGGGCGATCAAGCTGCCCGACCTGCGCTCGCGCCTCGCCGCGAGCCCGACGGTGCGGATCGGCGACCCGGACGAGGAGCTGATGCGCGCAATCTTCGAGCGTCAGTTCCTCAGGCGTGGTATCGACGCGCGGCCGGAGGTGATTCAATGGCTCGTCCTGCGGGTGGAACGCACCCACATAACCTTGCTGCGCACGGTCGATCTGCTCGACCAGGCGCTGCTGGCGCGCCACAAGCGCCTGTCGATCCCGCTCGCGCGGGCCACGTTGATCGAAGCCGGACTGATCCCGGGCGCGGCGCCCGATTTGTTCCCCGAACCGACGGAAACCCGATGACCCGACCCGCCCACCTCGCGAGCCTGGACCATGACGACGACCCGTTCGCCGGAAGCGAGGGGAGCGACCGCTATTTCAATCGTGAGCTCTCGTGGCTCGCGTTCAACCGCCGCGTGCTCGAGGAAGCGTGCAACACCGCGCATCCGCTGCTCGAGCGCGTCCGCTTCCTGTCGATCTCGGGGTCGAACCTCGACGAATTCTTCATGGTCCGCGTGGCCGGCCTCAAGGGCCAGCAGCTGCAGGACGTCGCGCGGCTGTCGAACGACGGGCTGACCTCGGGCCAGCAGCTCGCCGCGATCGTCGCCGAGGCCGATGCGCTGGTGACGAGCCAGCGCGACGTGTGGCGCGACCTGCGCCGTCAGCTCGCCGAAACGGGCATCGCGGTGCTCAGCTCGCGGACGATCGACGAGGCGCTGTCGGGCGAGGATCTCGCCTGGCTCGAAACGCAGTTCCGCGAACAGCTCTTCCCGATCCTGACCCCGCAGGCGCTCGACCCGGCGCATCCCTTCCCGTTCATCCCCAATAAGGGGCTGGCGGTGATGTTCGATCTCGTCCGCATTTCCGACGACCAGCCGATCCGCGAGCTCGTCATGATCCCCGCGCCGATGCCGCGCTTTCTCCGCTTGCCGGGCGAGAAGGCGCGCTACATCGCGGTCGAATCGCTGGTGAAGCGCTTCGCCTCGCTGGTCTTCCCGGGCTACCGCGTGATCGGCGGCGCGGAGTTCCGCGTGCTGCGTGACAGCGATCTCGAGATCGAGGAAGAGGCCGAGGATCTCGTCCGCTACTTCGCCAACGCGATCAAGCGGCGCCGGCGTGGCCGCGTCATCCGGCTCGAGCTCGAGAGCGGGATGCCCAAGCGGCTCGGCTCGGTGCTGCGCGACGAGCTCGGCGGGGTGGATTGCTTCGTCACCGAGAGCGGCGCCTTCCTCGGCGTCGGCGATCTCGATGCGATCGTCGACGAGGACCGCCCCGACCTAAAATTCCCGCCCTTCTCGCCGCGCTTCCCCGAGCGGATCCGCGAATATGGCGGCGACTGTTTCGCCGCGATCAAGGCGAAGGACATCGTCGTCCATCACCCGTACGAGACGTTCGACGTGGTGCTCGCCTTCCTCAAACAGGCCGCCGCCGACCCCGACGTCGTCGCGATCAAGCAGACGCTGTACCGCGCGGGCAAGCAGCCCGCGGTCATCAACGCGCTGATCGCTGCAGCCGAGGCGGGCAAGTCGGTCACCGCGGTGGTCGAGTTGAAGGCGCGTTTCGACGAGGAGCAGAATCTGCTCTGGGCCTCGGCGCTCGAACGCGCGGGCGTCCAGGTCGTCTATGGCTTCATCGACTGGAAGACCCACGCCAAGGTCTCGATGGTGGTGCGCCGCGAGAGCGGACAATACCGCACCTACTGCCATTTCGGCACGGGCAATTACCATCCGATCACCGCGAAGGTGTATACCGACCTCAGCTTCTTTACCGCCGACCCGCGGCTCGGGCTCGATGCGGCGCAGATGTTCAATTACATCACCGGCTATGTCGAACCCGAGAACATGGCGCTGATCAGCCTTTCGCCGCGCGACCTGCGACCCCGGCTGATGCGGCTGATCGATACCGAGATCGCCAACGCCAAGGCCGGCCGCCCCGCCGCGATCTGGGCCAAGATGAACTCGGTGGTCGACCCGGCGGTGATCGACAAGCTCTACGAGGCCAGCGATGCCGGCGTGCAGATTGACCTCATCATTCGGGGCATCTGCTGCCTCAAGCCCGGCGTTCCGGGTCTTTCCGAGAACATCCGCGTGAAATCGGTGATCGGCCGCTTCCTCGAGCACAGCCGCATCTGGTGCTTCGGCAATGGCGGGATGCTGCCCAATGACGGCGCTCAGGTGTTCATCTCCTCGGCCGACTGGATGCAGCGCAACTTCGATCGCCGGATCGAATATATGCTGCCGATCGAGAACAAGACCGTCCATCAGCAGATCCTCGATCAGGTGATGGTCGCCAATCTGATCGACAACGAGCAGAGCTGGGAGCTGCAGGGCGACGGATCGTATGTTCGCACCCAGCCGGGCGACCGGCCGTTCAACCTGCATCGCTACTTCATGACCAATCCCTCGCTGTCGGGGCGCGGCGCCTCGCTCGCGGCGAGCGGTTCGGTGCCCAAGCTGTCGCTTAGAAACCGGCGCTGAGCCGATGACCACGCCGTTTCGTTTCCCCGTTTCGCCCGCTCAGTCTGACACCGCTGTCTCAAGCAAAAAGGTCGTAACGCGCGAGCAGGACCCGGCCGAGCCGCGTACCGCGATCATCGATATCGGGTCCAACTCGATCCGCCTGGTCGTTTATCAGGGCCCCGAGCGCCTGCCGGCGACCTTGTTCAACGAGAAGGTGATGGCCGGGCTCGGCCGCGGCATGGCGGAGACTGGCGCGATCGCCGAATCGGGCATCGCGGTCGCCAAGGATGCGCTGGCGCGTTTCGCCGCCGTCGCGCGCGAGATGGAGGTCACGCAGCTCCGCACCGTCGCGACCGCGGCAGTCCGCGATGCTTCGAACGGCAAGGTCCTGCTCGAAGCGGCGAAGGATCTCGGGCTCGAGGTCGAGTTGCTCAGCGGCGAGCAGGAAGCGACGGGCGCGGGGTACGGCGTGCTGTCCGCAATCCCGCAGGCCGACGGTATCGTCGGCGACCTCGGCGGCGGCAGCCTCGAACTGATCCGCATTCGCGGCGGCAAGGTCGGCGAGCGCGTGTCCTTCCCGCTCGGCGTGCTGCGCATCGGCGCGATCCGCGACAAGGGGCCGGGCGTGTTGCAGCGCGAGGTCGCGCGCGCGCTCGATCGGTCGGGCTGGACGGGGAAGGGGGTGGGGCTGCCGCTCTATCTCGTCGGCGGATCGTGGCGCGCGCTGGCGCGGCTCGACATGCACCTGGCGAGCTATCCGCTCCCCGTGATCCACGAATATGCCATGCCTGCCGAGGCGATCGCGCGGATGGGGCGCACGATCAGTCACGTCAACAAGAGCTGGCTGCGCGCGATCCCCGGCCTGTCCGCCGCGCGCGCGGCGACGTTGAGCGATGCGACAGCGCTGCTCGTTTGCTTGCTCAAGCATATCGGCAGCGACACCACGATCGTCTCGGCATTCGGGCTGCGCGAAGGGCTGCTCTACGGTGCGCTCGACGCCGAGGTGCAGGCACAGGACCCGCTGATCGTCGCGACGCGCGACGAGGGACGGCGGCATGGCCGCTTCGCCGAGCATGGCGATCTGCTCGACGGCTGGATCGCGCCGCTGTTCACGCGCGACCGGCCCGAGATGGCGCGGCTGCGGCTGGCGGCGTGCCTGCTCGCCGATGTCGGCTGGCGCGCGAATCCCGAGTTTCGCGCCGAACGCGGCGTCGAGGTCGCGCTGCACGGGAATTGGGTCGCGGTCGATGCGCGTGGTCGCGCGCTGATCGCGCAGGCGCTCCACACGAGTTTGGGGGGCGGGGTGAACACGCCGGCCCCGCTTGCCGTGCTCGCCGATCCGCTCGATCTGAAGCGCGCGGTGCATTGGGGGCTGGCGATGCGGCTCGGGCAGCGGATGAGCGGGGGGCTTGCCGGGCCGCTGCAGCGCTCGTCGCTCGCCGACGATGGCGAGACGGTGACGCTGCGCGTGAAAAACAGCGATATCGCGCTGTACAGCGAGACGGTCGAGCGGCGCCACGCGTCGCTGGCGGCCGCGCTGGGCCGGAAGGCGATCATCGTCGAATAGGCCCCTCCGTCACCCCGGCCTCGTGCCGGGGTCCACCGGAATGCGCGCACAGCACGCGCAGGACGCGCGACACGGTGGGCCCCGGCACAAGGCCGGGGTGACGGACGGGGTTAAGCCCGTGGAACGTCGTCTAAACCGCGATATCCTCGGTCCGCGTCATCTTGAGCTTGCCGTTCACCACCGCGAACGCCAGCCGCCCCTCGACCAGATCGAGCGCATCGCGCCCGAACTGCTCGAACCGCCAGCCCTGCAGGATCGACAGCCCCTCGCGCTGCCCTGCGGCGAGCGCATCGAGATCGTCGGTCCGCGCCAGCAACCGCGCGGCGACGTCGATCTCCTTCGAACGGATTTTCAGGAGCAGCTTGAGCAGATCGGCAACAAGCGCGCCGTCCTTGCCCATCCCCGGCTTGCGATCATCGCGCGACGGCAGCTCGTCGGCCGACATCGGCTCGGCATGTTCGAGCGCCGCCATCAGTCGCGCCCCGATATCGTTCTGCGCCCAGGTTGCAGACAACCCGCGCACCTTGGCGAGATCGGCCTGGCGCTTGGGCGCATGGCCCGCGAGATCGGCGATCGTCTCGTCCTTGACGATCCGCCCGCGCGGCAGATCCTTGCCGCGCGCCTCGATCTCGCGCCAGCGGGCCAGCGCCTTGAGCCGACCGAGCACTTCGGGCTTGCGGCTCGGCACCTTGATCCGGCGCCACGCCTCCTCGGGATCGTTGGCGTAATTCTTGGGATCGCCGAGCCGCTCCATCTCCTGGTCGAGCCACGCGCCGCGGCCCGTCCGGCGCAAACGCTCGAGCATCTTCGGGAAAATCCTGGCGAGATGCGTCACGTCGCCGATCGCATATTCGATCTGCCGCGCGTCGAGCGGACGGCGGCTCCAGTCGGTGAAGCGCGCGCCCTTGTCGACCGTGATGCCGAGCCACGCATCGACCAGGTTCGAATAGCCGACCTGCTCGCCTTGCCCCAGCGCCATCGCCGCGACCTGCGTGTCGAACAGCGGATGCGGCGTCGTGCCGGTGAGATTGTAGACGATTTCGAGATCCTGCCCGCCAGCGTGGAAGACCTTGAGCACGTCCTCGTTGTTGACCATCAGCTGGAGCAGCGGGCTCATATCGAGCCCCGGCGCCAGCGGGTCGATCGCCGCCGCCTCGTTCACGTCGGCGATCTGGATCAGGCAGAGTTCCGGCCAGAAGGTGTTTTCGCGCATGAACTCGGTGTCGATGCAGACGAAATCGGCTTGCGACATTCGGGCGCAGAGATTGGCGAGGGTGGCGCTATCGGTGATCAGGGGATGGATATGCATCTCCACCCCATAGCGAGGGTCGCGCGCCTTGACAAAGCGCTGTGTGACGGGAAAGCGCGGGACCATATTTTCAACCGTCATCCCCGCGCCAGCGGGGATCCCGCTTCTGCCGCCCGCGCCGCGCCGCATGCTGCGCGAAGGGAAGCGGGATCCCCGCTTTTGCGGGGAGGTCGGAAAGAGTGAGACGAGATCCATGCACGCCTATCGCACCCATACTTGCGCCCAGCTCCGCGCCGCGGACGTCGGCACCACGGTCAAGCTGTCGGGCTGGGTCCATCGCAAGCGCGATCACGGCAATCTGCTGTTCGTCGATCTGCGCGACCATTACGGCATCACCCAAATCGTCACCGACAGCGACAGTCCGGCGCACGCGGTGCTCGACAAATTGCGCGCCGAGTCGGTCGTGACCGTGACGGGCGAAGTCGTCGCGCGTTCGGCGGAAACGGTGAACGCCAACCTGCCCTCGGGCGAGATCGAGATCCGCGCGCGCGACGTGGTGATCCAGTCGTCGGCGCAGGAACTGCCGATGCCGGTGTTCGGCGAGGCCGAATATCCCGAGGAAATCCGCCTCAAATATCGCTATCTCGATCTCCGCCGCGAGCGCCTCCACGCCAACGTGCTGCTGCGCTCGAACGTCATCTCGTCGCTGCGCCAGCGGATGATCGGGCAGGGGTTCACCGAATTCCAGACCCCGATCCTCACCGCGTCGAGCCCCGAAGGCGCGCGCGACTATCTCGTCCCGAGCCGTGTTCACCCCGGCAAGTTCTACGCGCTCCCGCAGGCACCGCAGATGTTCAAGCAGCTGCTGATGGTCGCCGGCTTCGACCGCTATTTCCAAATCGCGCCGTGCTTCCGCGACGAGGATGCGCGCGCCGACCGTTCGCCGGGCGAATTCTACCAGCTCGATTTCGAGATGAGCTACGTCACGCAGGACGACGTCTTCGCCGCGATCGAGCCCGTGCTCCACGGCGTGTTCGAGGAATTCGCCGACTGGCAGGGCAAGGGCCGCACCGTCTCGGCACTCCCGTTCAAGCGCATCCCGTACCGCGAATCGATGCTGAAGTACGGCAACGACAAGCCCGATCTCCGCAACCCGCTGATCATCACCGACGTGTCGGAGCACTTCAAGGGCTCGGGCTTCGGGCGCTTCGCGTCGATGGTCGAGGGCGGCGACGTCGTCCGCGCGATCGCCGCGCCGAACACGCACGAAAAGAGCCGCAAATTCTTCGACGAAATGAACAGCTGGGCGCAGGGCGAAGGTTTCCCCGGCCTCGGCTATGCGACGCAGAAGGACGGCGTGTTCGGCGGCCCGATCGCCAACAATCACGGCCAGGACGGCATGAAGGCGATCGCCGAGGCGCTCGGCCTCGGCCCGAACGACGGCATCTTCTTCGCGGCCGGCAAGGCGGCGCATGCCGCCAAGCTCGCCGGTCTCGCGCGCACGCGCGTCGCCGACCAGCTCGGCCTGATCGACGACAAGCGCTTCGAATTCTGCTGGATCGTCGATTTCCCGATGTTCGAATATGACGAGGACGCCAAGAAGGTCGACTTCAGCCACAACCCCTTCTCGATGCCGCAGGGCGAGATGGAAGCGCTCGAGACCAAGGACCCGCTCGACATCCTCGCCTACCAGTACGACATCGTCTGCAACGGCATCGAGCTGTCGTCGGGCGCGATCCGTAACCATCGCCCCGAGATCATGTACAAGGCGTTCGAGATCGCCGGCTACACCCAGGCGGATGTCGATACGAACTTCGCAGGGATGATCAACGCCTTCAAGTTCGGCGCCCCGCCGCACGGCGGCTCGGCGCCGGGCGTCGACCGCATCGTGATGCTGCTGGCGGACGAGCCCAACATCCGCGAGGTCATCACCTTCCCGATGACGCAGAAGGCCGAGGACCTGATGATGGGCGCGCCCAACTTCGCGACGCCCAAGCAGCTCAAGGAACTCAACCTGCGCTCGACCGCGGGTGTCGCGACG
The DNA here is from genome assembly GCA_943367995.1 of Bordetella parapertussis. Classification (GTDB taxonomy): domain Bacteria; phylum Pseudomonadota; class Alphaproteobacteria; order Sphingomonadales; family Sphingomonadaceae; genus Sphingomonas. The sequence continues at coordinate 729,560 of CALRKL020000001.1, forward strand.
GCCAAAGCGGCTGACGAAGCGGTCCGGCCGCAATAAGCCTCGATCGTCACCCCGGCCTTGTGCCGGGGTCCACCGTGCCGCACATTTGCGGCTTCAGGACTGGCGGCACGGTGGATGCCGGAACACGTCCGGCATGACGGGTAATGGCATGACGATCGACCTCTCCGACTACGAATCGGGCAAACCCTTCGACGGCGATTACGACGCCGAGCTCAAGACGCTCCAGAAGCGCCTGTCGCACATTCAGGTCGCGCACATCGTCCACAAGAAGCGCGCGATCGTGCTGCTCGAAGGCTGGGATGCGGCCGGCAAGGGCGGCATCATCCAGCGGCTGTGCGCCGACTGGGACCCGCGCAATTTCGAGGTGTTCCCGATCAAGGCGCCGACCCAGGACGAACTCGACCATCATTTCCTGTGGCGCTTCTGGCAGAAGCTGCCGGCGTGCGGCGACATCTCGGTGTTCGATCGCAGCTGGTACGGCCGCGTGCTGGTCGAGCGCGTCGAAGGCTATGCCAAGGAAGCCGAGTGGAAGCGCGGCTTCGACGAGATCAACGAGTTCGAAGCGCAACAGGCCGATTCTGGGACGACCATCGTCAAGCTGTTCGTCCACGTTTCGCCCAAGGAACAGGACAAGCGCCTGGCAAGCCGACTCGATCATCCGTGGAAGCGCTGGAAGACCGGCGAGGAGGATTATCGCAATCGCGCCAAGCGCCCGGAATATCTCGAGGCGATGCACGACATGTTCAAACGCACCGATTCGCGCTGGGCGCCGTGGGTCGCGATCGACGGCAACGACAAGAAGGCCGGCCGGATCGCGGCGCTCACCGCGATCGCCGAGCGCCTCGAAGCGCATGTCGACATGACGCCGCCCGAACTCGACCCCAAGATCGAGGCGATCGCGCGCAAGGCGCTGGGCGGCTAGCCCCGCCGCGCGCGGCGGCGGTTCAGAGCCAGAGCAGGGCGATCGGCACCACAGCGCCGGCGACCAGCAACGCGATCGAGACGCGCCGCATCGAGCGGATCGACAGCGCGATCACCACGCCGGTGATCGTCGAGAAAGCGAGCGCGATCGCCAGCGCGACGACGAAGATCTTGAGCGGGAGTGGCGATGGCCGCTTCGGCCCGGCGCGCTCGCCCTCGCTGCGGGGCTTGGCGGCCTCGCCCGCGGCCTTCGGCTTGTCCGCGCGCGGCGCGCGCGGCGGTCCCTGATCCTTGTGGACGCTCGCCAGCCAGACGATCCAGTTCGGCGGCGTACCGCCATAGCCGCGCGCTTCCTGCAACCGGAAGGTCTGCAGCGCGCCGCTGACCGAGAACAACAGGATCATCGGCGCGAAGAACAGGCCGAGATAGTGATGGTAGCGGCGCAGCGTCCGCAGCGTGTTGGGTCTCATCGCGCCAGGCTAGGCGAAGCCCGCGACTCGGGCAATCGCGCAGCGTCACGCGGCGGCGAAATTGCCCGCTTCGTCCATCACATGCAGCACGCCGTCGGCGATCGCGAAATAGGCGCCGCGCAGCCGCAGCTTGCCCGCCGCCTCGGCGTCGCGGATGTTGGGGAAGGTGCGGAGGTTGGCGAGGCTGACGCGGACCGTCTCGAGCTCCATCTCCCGAGTCGCGGCCGGCCCCGTGCCATGTTCGGCAACGATCCGGTCACGCGCCGAATCGAGCATGTCGATCCAGTGCGCGATGAAACCGCCTTCGCCCGGCGCCTTGCCTTCGAACGCGCGCGTCAGCGCGGCGTTGACGCCGCCGCACGAGCCGTGGCCCATGACGACGATCTCGCCGACCTCCAGTTGATTGACCGCGAATTCGAGCGCGGCCGAAACGCCGTGCCGCGACCCGTCGCTTTCGAACGGCGGCACCAGATTGGCGACGTTGCGGACGACGAAGATCTCGCCCGGCGAGGTGTCGAACACCTGCGCTGGATCGACTCGGCTGTCCGAACAGGCGATCACCATCACCTTGGGGCTCTGCCCTTCGGCCAGTTCCGCCCAGCGGTCGTGCTGGCGGACATAGTCGGTGGAACGGAAGCGGTGATAGCCGCCGACGAGATCGCTGAAATCGGTCATGCGAAGCTTTTACTGGAGACGAACAGGGGGTGGCAAGCCGCGACCGCAATCGCTATCTGCACGAGCATGAACGAGATGTCCCCGCTCGCCCGCCCGCCCCGCGAACGCAAGCCCGACTGGCTGCGCGTTAAGGCGCCGACCTCGGCCGGCTTCGCCGCAACCCGCGAACTGATGCGCGCGAAGAGCCTCACGACCGTGTGCGAGGAAGCGGCCTGCCCCAATATCGGCGAGTGCTGGAGCAAGAAGCACGCGACGGTGATGATCCTCGGCGACACCTGCACGCGCGCCTGCGCGTTCTGCAACGTCAAGACGGGGATGCCGCGCGCGGTCGATAAGCTCGAGCCGCAGAACGTCGCCGATGCGGCGGCGCAGATGGGCCTGCAGCATATCGTCGTGACCTCGGTCGATCGCGACGACCTGCCCGATGGCGGCGCCTCGCAGTTCGTCAAGGTCATCCAGGCGCTTCGCGCCACGACGCCCACTACGACGATCGAGATCCTCACCCCCGACTTCCGCAACAAGACGCAGGCCGCGGTCGAGTCGATCATCGAAGCCGGCCCGGACGTGTACAACCACAATCTCGAGACGGTGCCGCGGCTCTATCCGACGATCCGTCCCGGCGCGCGCTATTACGCCTCGCTTCGGCTGCTCGAGAGCGTCAAGCGCCACGATCCGCGGATCTTCACCAAGTCGGGCGTGATGTTGGGGCTGGGCGAAGAGCGGTTGGAGGTTCATCAGGTGATGGACGACATGCGCAGCGCCGAGATCGATTTCCTGACGATGGGGCAATATCTCCAGCCGACGCCACGCCACGCCAAGGTGCTCGATTTCGTCACACCGGCGGCGTTCGACGCCTATGCCGCAATCGCCCGCGCGAAGGGCTTCCTGCTCGTCGCGAGCTCGCCACTGACGCGCTCGAGCTATCACGCCGGCGACGATTTCGCCCGCCTGCGCGCGGCGCGCGCGGAAAAGCTGGCGCGGTGAAGGTCGGATCATCCCGTCGCCCCGGCGCAGGCCGGGGCCGGTGCGTTTGGGGCAACCGGTCCGCGCACCTGCTGACGGCCCCGGCCTCCGCCGGGGCGAAGGAGTAGCGCGGATGCCCCGTCACTCCGAAACCCGGCGACTGCCCTATAGCCCCGAGCAGATGTTCGATCTGGTCGCCGATGTCGGCCGCTATGCCGAGTTCCTGCCGTGGGTCTCGGCGATCCGCATCCGCTCCAACAGCGCGACCGAACTGACCGCCGACATGATCGTCGGCTTCAAGGGCCTGCGCGAGACCTTCACCTCGAAGGTCGACAAGGAACGTCCCAACCGCATTCACGTCGAATATCTCGACGGGCCGCTCAAATATCTGCGCAACGACTGGGTGTTCCGTCCGGACGGGACGGGCTGCGCGGTCGATTTCACGGTCGACTTCGCGTTCAAGAACCGCGTGTTCGAGATGCTCGCGGGGCAGGTGTTCGGCACCGCTTTGCGCAAGATGATCGGCGCATTCGAGGAGCGCGCGGCGGTGCTTTATGCCTCGCCCGCGCCCTCGGGCGGCAGCAGCAGTTCGAGCGCGCACAGCGCCGCCTGAAGCCGCACGCCACCGCGGCCGAGATCGCCGAAATCCTTGCGATCGGCAACGACATGCCCCGGATCGGCGCCACGCTCGGCGCGGGCGAAGACGACCGTGCCGACCGGTTTCTTCTCGGTCCCGCCGCCCGGCCCCGCGACGCCGGTGATCGCCACTGCGATGTCGGCGCCGCTCGCCTCGAGCGCGCCTTGCGCCATGCTCCACGCGGTCGCCACCGACACCGCGCCGAACGTCTCGAGCACGTCGGCGCTGACGTTCAGCATCTCGAGCTTGGCGTCGTTCGAATAGGTGACGAAACCGCTCTCGAACATGTCGGAGGACCCCGGAATCTCGGTCAGCGCCGCCGCGACGAGGCCACCGGTGCAGCTCTCGGCGAGCGTGACGCGGCGTCCGGCGGCGAGGTTCGCCGCGACCACCTTGCGCGCGGCTTCGACCAGTTCGGCCGGGAGGATGGTGTCGCGGTTATCCATGGGTCGGGCAGATCGTGAAAGGCACGCGCTTCTTCGAATAGTCGCTGCCGAGCTGGAACAGCTGCACCACGAGCGCCGCGGTATTGGCGACCGGCAGCGGGGCGAGCAGGCCGGTGATCCGGTCGATCCGCGGGCAATCGCCGGGCTTGAGATTTTTCACCACCAACGGGCCAAGCAAGGTCGTGACCATCGGGCGGATCACGTCGGGGTCCATCCCGCGGAATTGATCGCCGCCAAGCTTGCTGATTGCGGGCTTCGCCGCGGTCCAGGCCGCATCGCCGTCGACGCGGTAGCGCGCGACCAGCGCAGGCAGTCCGGCGCGCAACGTGGCCTGCGGCGGGAGCGCGGCGGCGCACGCCTTGCCGACCGCGTCGAGCACGTCGGGCAGCGCGACGAGCACGAGCGACTGGCTCTCCTGCTCGGTCAGGCACGGCAGGTCGGCGGGCGCGGCCTGCGCGGCCTGCGCGGCGACCGTGGCGGTCGCCCCGAGCCAGAGTGCCGCAAACGTCGTCAGCCGCTTCATCGCTTGCCCCCCGGAACCCGAACGGTCGCCGCCGCCTGCGCGGCGATGCCCTCGCCGCGGCCGGTGAAGCCGAGCTTCTCGGTCGTCGTCGCCTTGATGCTGACCTGATCCGCGTCGAGCTGCAAGAGGTCTGCGATCCGGGCGCGCATTGCGGCGCGGTGCGGGCCGATCTTGGGCTCCTCGCACATCAGCGTGAGATCGACGAAATCGATGATCCCGCCGCGCTCGGTGATCAGCGAAGCGGCATGCTGGAGGAATTGCGCCGAATCGGCGCCGCGCCATTGCGGGTCGCTCGGCGGGAAATGCGTGCCGATATCGCCCGCCGCGATCGTGCCGAGCAGCGCATCGGTGATCGCATGAAGCGCGACGTCGGCGTCGCTATGCCCCGACAGGCCCTTGTCGTGCGGGATCTTGACGCCGCCGAGCCACAGCTCCTCGCCGACCTCGAGTCGGTGGACGTCGAAGCCGGTCGCCATGCGGGTGCGCAGCGTGGTGGCGAGACGTTCCTCGGCGGCGGCGAAATCGGCGGGGTGGGTGATCTTCTCGAGCATGGGGTCTCCTGCGACCAAGGCGACGCGGCCGCCGGCGGCGCGCACCATCTGCGCGTCGTCGGTCGGTTCGCCGCCCGATCCGTCATCTGGCCAGCCGCGATGCGCGGCGAGGGCGGTGGAAAAGGCAAAGGCTTGCGGCGTCTGGATGCGGTGCAGCGAGTCGCGCGGGGCGGTCTCGCCGAGTTCGGTGTCGCCCTTGGCGAGCGTATCGGCGACGGGGAGGGCGGGGACGGCGCCGTCATGATCGTCGAGTGCGGCGAGCAGGCGGTCGATGACGGCGGCGCCGAGGAACGGCCGGGCGGCGTCGTGGATAAGCACGCGCTCCACCCCACCCGTCGCCCCGGCGGAGGCCGGGGCCGCTGCGTTGCTCGCGTCGTCCGCTGAAACGAGGCGGCCCCGGCCTCCGCCGGGGCGACGATCCTGGCTCAGCGCCTCGAGCCCCGCGAGCACCGACAGCCGCCGCGAAGCGCCGCCGATCACATAGTCGACCTCGCCGACGGCTTCGCGCAACGCCGCTTCCTGCCCGGCGCCGATCACCACGATCACCCGATCGATCGCCGGGTGCGCCGCCAGTGCTGCATAGGAGTGCGCCAGCACGGCCTTGCCGCCGAGCGGCGCATATTGCTTGGGAATCTTGCTGCCCGAGCGCACGCCGGTGCCGGCGGCGACGATCAACGCAGCGGTACGAGGGGTGTTCATGCGATGAGCGCCTAGCCCAAGCGCGCGCGCCCCGCCAGCCCGGGCACGCATGCTTGCCGCTCGGCCCGCTTTCCCCTATAGGCTGCCCGTTTTTCAGGCAGAGCTATTCCCGTGACTTCGCGCCTCGCCCCGCTCCAGATTGGCCCCGTGACGATCGCCTCGCCGGTGATCCTCGCGCCGATGACCGGCGTCACCGACATGCCGTTCCGCACGCTGGTGCGGCGCTACGGGTCGGGGCTCAACGTCACCGAGATGGTGGCGAGCCAGGCGGCGATCCGCGAGACGCGCCAGTCGCTGCAAAAGGCCGCCTGGGCGCCGATCGAGGACCCGGTGTCGATGCAGTTGGTCGGCTGCACGCCGTACGAGATGGGCGAGGCGGCCAAGCTCAGCGAAGATCGCGGCGCGGCGATCATCGACATCAACATGGGCTGCCCGGTGCGCAAGGTCACCAACGGCGATGCCGGCTCGGCGCTGATGCGCGATCTCGCCACCGCGGGTGCGATCATCAAGGGCGTCGTCGACGCGGTCAGCGTCCCCGTCACGCTCAAGATGCGGATGGGCTGGGACCATGCGAGCCTCAACGCGCCCGAGCTCGCGCAGATCGCGCAGGACCTCGGCGTCAAGCTCGTCACCGTCCACGGCCGCACGCGCAACCAGATGTACAAGGGCAATGCCGACTGGGCGTTCATCCGCTCGGTCAAGGACGCGGTCAGCATTCCGGTGATCGCCAATGGCGACATCAACTCGATCGAGGATGCCGAGGCGGCGCTCGAACAGTCGGGCGCCGACGGTATCATGATCGGGCGCGGATCGTACGGTCGCCCGTGGCTGCTCGGCCAGGTGATGGAATGGTTCGCCACCGGCCGGCGCGTGTCCGACCCGTCGATCGAAGAGCAATATCGGGTGATCGCAGAGCATTACGAGGCGATGCTCAGCCATTACGGCAACGAGACCGGCGTCAATATGGCGCGTAAGCACATCGGCTGGTACACCCGCGGGCTCCACGGTTCGGCGGAATTCCGCAACAAGGTGAATCAGATCCCCGACCCCAAGGTCGTGCAGGCGATGCTCGCCGAATTCTACGCCCCCTGGTGCAGCCGCGCCGCCGCGTGAAGGCGATCGGGGGACCCGACTTCGCCGAGCTGTTCGCAGCGCTTCCGGTAGCGGTGCTCGTCGTCGATGATGCGGGCTGCATCGTCTTCGCCAATGCCGAATGCGAGACTTTGCTCAACCTGTCGGAGCGCGCGATGCTGGGGCAGCCACTCGTCGCGGTGATGACCCCGCCGAGCCAGCCCAATGCGCGCGACAATCACGGCCTGGCCGCGTTCGACACCGAGATCGCCCTCAAGCGCGGCGGCAAGATCCGCGTCGATTACATCGAAACGCGGGTCGCCGACCATCCGGGGTGGCACACCATCACGCTCCACCATGCCGCCACCTCGCGCCGGATGGGCCACAGCGCCGACCGCGCGGCCGCCGCGCGTGCCGCGATCGGCGCCGCGGCGATGCTCGCGCACGAGATCAAGAACCCGCTCTCGGGGATTCGCGGCGCGGCGCAATTGCTGTCGAAGGGCAAGGGGGCGGAGGAGCTCACCACGCTGATCACCACCGAAGTCGACCGCATCGCCGCGCTGATCGACCGGATGCAGGATTTCACCGATACGCGCCCGCTGAAGCTCGCACCCGAGAACATCTATCCGCTGCTCGGCCACGCCCGGCGCGTGGCGCTGGCCGGCTTCGGGCGCCACGTCACGATCGAGGAGCGCTTCGATCCGTCGCTGCCGAGCGTCCAGATCGACCGCGATGCGACGCTGCAGGTGGTGCTCAACCTGCTCAAGAACGCCAGCGAAGCGACCCGCGAACAGGCCGATGCACGGATCACGCTCGCCACGGCGTATCGCCACGGCATGGCGGTCGCGCCCGCACCGGGCAAGCCGCGTCGGCCGCTGCCGATCGAGATCTGCGTGAGCGACAATGGCCCGGGGCCGCCCGCCGACATTGCCGAGCACCTCTTCGACCCGTTCATCTCGGGCAAGCCCGAAGGGCAGGGGCTCGGCCTCGCGCTCGTCGACAAGCTCGTCCGCGACATGGGCGGGATCATCCAGTTCGCGCGCGAGGGGGCGCCGCCGATGACCGTGTTCCGCATCCTGCTCCCGCGCGGCGACTCATGACCCGCACCGGCCGCATCCTCGTGCTCGACGACGACGCTGCGATCCGCACCGTCGTCGGCCAGGCGTTGAAGCGAGACGGGCACCGCGTGCTCACCGCCGCGACGATCGCGGAAGCCGAGGTGCAACTCGCCGCCACGCTGCCCGACGTGCTGATCAGCGACGTCAAGCTGCCCGACGGCAACGGGCTCGATCTGGTCGACCGCGTCGTGCGCGCGCATCCCGGGCTGCCCGTCATCGTGCTGTCGGCGCAGAACACGCTGACGACGGCGGTGCGTTCGACCGAGGTCGGCGCGTTCGATTACCTGCCCAAGCCGTTCGATCTCGATGCGCTGTCGCGCACCGTGCAGAGCGCGCTCGCGCGCGGATCGGGCGGGGTCGCCGAACCGATCGAGGCCGAGGACCGCGCGCTCCCGCTGATCGGCCGCTCGCCAGCGATGCAGGACGTCTACCGCATCATCGCGCGCGTCGTGTCAAACGACCTTACCGTGCTCGTCTCGGGCGAATCGGGCACCGGCAAGGAATTGGTCGCCCGCGCGATCCATGACCTCGGCCCGCGCCGCCGCTCGCCGTTCCTCGCGCTCAACATGGCGGCGATCCCGCGCGAGCTGATCGAGGCCGAACTGTTCGGCCACGAACGCGGCGCCTTCACCGGTGCGCAGGCGCGCTCGGCCGGGCGCTTCGAGCAGGCCGCGGGCGGCACGCTATTCCTCGACGAAATTGGCGACATGCCGATGGAGGCGCAGACGCGGCTGCTGCGCGTGCTCCAGTCGGGCGAGTTCACCACCGTCGGCGGCGCGCGGACGATCCGCGCCGACGTGCGCATCGTCGCGGCGACCAATCGCGAACTCGGCCAGCTCGTCGCGACCGGGCAGTTTCGCGAAGATCTGTTCTACCGCCTCAACGTCGTACCGGTGACGCTTCCTGCGCTCCGCGCGCGGCGCCAGGACATCGCGCTGCTCGCGCGGCACTTCCTCGACAGCGCCGCCGAGGACGGCCTGCCGCGCAAGCAGCTCGACTCGGATGCGATCGCGGTGCTCGAAGCCTATGACTGGCCCGGCAACGTCCGCGAGCTCGAGAACATGATGCGCCGCGTCGCGGTGCTCGCGCGCGACGAGCGGATCGATGCCGACGAGGTCCGCGCGATGCTCGGCGGCGCGACGCCGACGGTCGCCGCGATCGGCGACGCCGGTATCGACGCCGCGATCCGCGCGCGGATCGCGCGACTCGCGATCGAGGAGCCGGCAGCGCTCGACGACGGCACGCTCTACGACCGGATCATCGCCGAGGTCGAACGTCCGCTGATCGAGGCGTTGCTCGCGCGCCACGGGCAGAATCAGCTGCGCGCCGCACGCGCGCTCGGGATCAACCGCAACACGCTGCGAAAGCGGCTCGACCTGCTCGGAATCGCTCCCTGATCGGCGCGGCGGGGCGTCCGATCGGTAGCGAGATACGACAGATACCCGATTTGTGTGTTTTCCTTGCAACGCAAGCGTTGTAGCAATGTCACGATGAGCGACGCTTCGGCCTCTTCTGTGCCTCTCCCGGCCGCGCGGTCGTGGATCAGCGTGACGCCGGCGCTCGAGCTGTCGGTGGTCGCCGGGGCGATCGCCATCGCCGTCGCGAGCTATTTCGTCATCGCGAGCGGGGCGGCGTCGCAGAGTTTGCTCAGCCCCGGCGTGGTCGCCTTGCTGCTCGTCTCGAACTTGCTGCCCGGCGTCGCCTTGCTCGTCCTGCTCGGCCGGCGCGTCGCGATGCGGCGCGCGGCGCGCTCGCCGATCGGCGGACGCGGGCGGCTTCACGTCCGACTCGTCGCGATCTTCTCGATGATCGCGGCGGTGCCGACCTTGCTCGTCGTGATCTTCGCCTCGCTACTGTTCCAGTACGGCGTGCAATTCTGGTATTCGGACCAGGCGCGCGACATGATCGAGAACGCCACTGGCGTCGCCACCACGTCGTACAAACAGATGCTCAAGCGCTGGCAGCAAGCGACCGTAACCGCGGCGGGCGACATCTCGGGCTATCCCGACTTCCGGGCGAAATCGCCCGAGTTCGAAAAGAACTTCTTCCTGCAGATCTATTTCCGCAGCCTGTCCGACGGCTTCATCTTCTCGGCCTCGCCGAAGAACGACGTCCAGCAGCTCTATGCGATCAACCCCGACAAGCTCGATCTGCGTAACGAGGTCACCATAACCGACCTCAACCAGGTGCGCGCCGGGGCGCCGAGCGTGACCACGGTCGCGGGCAACCGCATCAAGACGCTCACCGCGATCCCGGGCACGGCGGACGAATATTTCCTCAGCGTCGCGATTTCCGACGTCAAGGTGATGGAGGAGCAGTCGCGGCGCAGCGCCGAGGTGCTCGCGACCTACCGCGACCTGCTGGTCAAGGCGCGCTCGCTCCAGCTCAAGTTCAACGCCGCCTTGCTCGCGATCTCGCTGCTGATCGTCGCGATCGCGGTGTGGATCGCGCTCGCGGTCGCCGATCGGCTGGTCCGCCCGGTCGGCGAGCTCGTCGCGGCGGCGCACCGCGTCGCGGCGGGCGACCTCGGCGCGCGTGTGCCTGCGCCGACCACCGACGACGAAGTCGGCACGCTCGCCAATGCGTTCAACGGCATGACCAGCCGCCTCCAGACGCAGAACAGCGCGCTCGAAAGCCGCCGCGCATTGATCGAGGCGGTGATGTCGGGCGTCACTGCGGGCGTTATCTCGGTCGCGCCCGACGGGACGATCCGCCTCATCAACCGCTCGGCGGTGACCTTGCTCGAGAGCGTCGACGAGACTCCGGCGGGCCGGCCGCTCAGCGCGATATCGCCCGAGCTCGCCGCGTTGGTCGAAGGGCAGGAGCGCGAGGCGATCGTCGAACTCGGCGCGGGCGGCGGCGAGGCGCGCACGCTCGCGGTCAAGGTGACGCGCGCGGCGGAAGGCCCGATCCTGACCTTCGACGACATCACCGGGCAATTGCTCGACCAGCGCCGCGCCGCCTGGTCCGACGTCGCGCGGCGCATCGCGCACGAGATCAAGAACCCACTGACCCCGATCCAGCTCGCCGCCGAGCGTCTCCAGCGCCGCTACGGCAAGCAGATCGACCCCGAGGATACGACCTTCGCGCGCCTCACCGAGACGATCATCCGCCAGGTCGGCGATCTGCGGCGGATGGTCGACGAATTCTCCTCCTTCGCGCGGATGCCCAAGCCCGTGTTCCGCGCCGAATCGCTGGTCGATCTCGCGCGCCAGACGATGTTCCTCCACGAAGTCGCGCATCCCGGCATCGTCTTCACGCTGACGCATGACGATCCCGGCCCGATGCTGGTGTGCGACCGCCGCCAGATTGGCCAGGCGCTGACCAATATCGTCAAGAACGCGGTCGAGGCGGTCGAGGCGCATACCGACGCCCCTGCGGCCGAAATCGCGATGACGGTCAGCGAAGGCGAGGGGCATGCGACGCTGACGCTCGCCGACACCGGCATCGGTCTGCCCGCCAATCGCGACCGCATCGTCGAGCCCTATGTCACGACGCGCGCGCGCGGCACCGGGCTCGGGCTCGCGATCGTCAAGAAGATCGTCGAGGAACATTGCGGCACGATCGCCTTCGATGACCGCCCCGGGGGGGGCACGATCGTCACCGTGCGCTTCGACACGGCGATGCTCGCCACGCTAGACCAGGGCGATGGAGGCGATGGGGGCATCGCCGACGCGCCCGCACCCGCCCTTTTGCAGAACCGGACCTGAGCCATGCCCCTCGACATCCTCGTCGTCGATGACGAACGCGACATCCGAGACCTCGTAGCCGGCGTGCTCGAGGACGAAGGCTATGGCGCGCGCGTCGCCGCCGACAGCGACTCCGCGCTCGAGGCGATCTCGGTGCGCCGCCCGTCGCTCGTGCTGCTCGACGTGTGGCTGCACGGCTCGCGACTCGACGGGCTCGAACTGCTCGACGAGATCAAGCGGCGCGATCCGTCGATCCCGGTGCTGATGATCTCGGGTCACGGCAATCTCGATACCGCCGTCGCCGCGATCCGCCGCGGCGCCGCCGATTTCATCGAAAAGCCGTTCGAGGCCGAACGCCTGCTGCTGATGGTCGCGCGCGCGACCGAGACCGAGAGTCTCCGCCGCGAGATCGCATCGCTGCGCGAATCGGTCGGGCAGAATAATGACCTGACCGGAAATTCCGCCGCGATCAACGGCGTGCGCGCAACGTTGAAGCGCGTCGCCGCGACGGGCAGCCGCGTGCTGATCATGGGCTCGGCCGGCGTCGGCAAGGAAGTCGCCGCGCGACTGCTCCACGGCTGGAGCCAGCGCGCCAACGCGCCGTTCGTCATCGTCAATGCAGCAAGGATGACGCCCGAGCGCGTCGAGGAGGAACTGTTCGGCGCCGAGGAGGCGGGGCAGCTCGTCCGCTCGGGCCTGCTCGAACAGGCGCATGGCGGGACGCTGTTCCTCGATGAGATCGCCGACATGCCGCTCGCCACGCAAGGCCGCATCCTGCGCGTGCTCACCGACCAGAGCTTCAGCCGCGTCGGCGGGCAGCGCATCGTCAAGGTCGACGTCCGGGTCGTCTCGGCGACTGCGCGCGACCTGACGCACGAGATCGCCGAGGGGCGCTTTCGCGAGGATCTCTATTATCGCTTGAACGTCGTCCCCGTCGCGATCCCTGGTCTTGCCGAGCGGCGCGAGGACATCCCCGCGCTGATCGACCATTTCATGGCGCATTACGCCGCGGAGCGCCGGGTGCCTACGCCCGAAGTTGCGCCCGACGCGATGGTCGCGCTGCAATCGTACGAATGGCCGGGCAACGTCCGCCAGCTGCGCAACATCGTCGAGCGCACGATCATCATGGCGCCGGGCGACCGGATCGGGCGGATCGACCTCGACATGCTGCCTGCCGACATCCTCGGCGATCCTGGCGAGCTCGGCGGGGGCGGGACCGCGATCATGGGCTCGCCGCTGCGCGAGGCGCGCGAGACCTTCGAGCGCGAATATCTGCGCGTGCAGATCCGGCGCTTTTCGGGGAATATCTCGCGGACGGCGAATTTCATCGGGATGGAGCGCTCGGCGCTGCATCGCAAGCTGAAGCTGCTGGGGATCACCGAGGTTCGCGAGGATTGATCCAGCGGGCCGCGAATGCGGCGCTCCGCTCGCGGGCAAGACGGTGTCTCGGGTATGGCGGGCGATGACGAGCGGCAGGCTACAAGCGCGCTTTTGGATTGACCTCTATTTATCCCCATCCCATAGCTAAGTCTCGATGATGTGGGGGGATCTGGATTGCGCGACGAACGCGGCGTCACGGCTTTCCGACCGGGCGAGCATCACGTCCTTGCCCGCGGTTTCCTGTCGTCCAACCGCGGCACCTGCGGCTGACCGACCGACCAGATCGGTTTCGCTCACCCCGACCCAAATGATCCAGCTCGCCGACGCGGAGCGGGATGCTGGGCACCTCCAGGCTGCCGAGGCCGCCTATCGCGCGGTCGCGACCAACCCCGACATCGACGTGCGCTGCGAGGCGCGCTTTCGACTGGGCCTGATGCTCGCCGATAGCTTGCACCGCTACCGCGATGCCGCGATCGAGTTTCGCGCCGTCCTCGACGAACGTCCGCACGCCGCGCGTGTCCGCCTCGAACTGGCCCGGATGGACGCGGCGCTCGGCAATGTCGGGGCGGCCGAGCGCGAGCTGCGCAGCGCCCAGGCAAGCGGCTTGCCCGCCGACGTCCAACGGTTGGTGCGTTTCTATGCCAGCGCGCTCGATGCACGAAAGGCCTATGGCGGGTCCGTGGAACTCGCGCTCGCGCCCGACAGCAACATCAACCGTGCGACGCGGGCGAGCACCTTGGGCACCGTGATCGGCGACTTCACGCTCGACCGCAGCGCCCGCGCGCGATCGGGGCTCGGCCTGTCGCTGCGCGGTCAGACCTATGGCCGAACCGCGATCGACGCTCACAGCAACTTGCTCGTACGGCTATCGACCAGCGCCGATCTCTATCGCCGGTCGCAATTCGACGATATCGCGCTGGCGCTGCAAGCCGGCCCCGAGCTTATCTCGGGCAAGGACCGCATCAACCTTGCGATCGGAACCGCGTGGCGCTGGTACGGGCAACAGCCCTACAGTCTGACCGTCGGCCTGACCAGCAATTGGCAACATCCGCTCAGCAAGCGGTCGTTGCTACGGGTCGATGGCGGCATCGGCCATGTCGATAATCGCCGCAATACGTTGCAGGACGGCGATATTTTCTCGGCCGCGGTCGGGGTCGATCGCGCCTTTTCCGAGCGTGCGGGGGGTGGCTTGCAGCTTTCCGCGGTGCGCACCGCAGCGCGCGATCCCGGCTATGGCGACGTGACAGGCGGCGCCAACGCCTATGCGTACCGCGAGTTGGCCAAGGCAACGGTCGTGCTGGGCTTGAGCTATAGCAGGCTCGAAGGCGATGCGAGGCTCTTCCTCTATCCTTCGCGCCGGGTCGACGATCGTTTTGCCGCCAATGTCAGCGTGACGTGGCGTAGACTGCAATATCATGGCCTTGCGCCGTTCACCCGGGTACGGGCGGAACGGAACCGCTCGACGGTGGGGATCTACGACTTCAGGCGCCTGGCGGGCGAAGTTGGAATTACTTCGGCGTTTTAATCGATCTTTCGAAAGGATTTGAATATGGCTGTATTGCATCGTCGAGCCGCGGTCCTCGCCAGTGTCGGCCTTTCGATCCTGGTGTCGGGCTGCGGTGGGGACGGAACCGGCATCGCCGTCACGCCCACGCCGCCGGCGGCGCAGACGGTCGCCAATGCACCCGCGCCGCCAGCGACACCGGTCAACGCCAGCTTCGCCGCGCCGCTGAAGAGCGAAACGTTCAACAATCTTTCGGCGCGCATGACGGGAACCGAGACGCCGACCGGCGCCAAGAACGCTACCGCGATGCTGGAAGGCACAGGCTCGAAGATCACGTTCGACGCCACCACCAATACCTACCAATTCACCAGCGTGGGATCGACCCCGAACGGTACCACGCCCGAACAGATGAACCTCGTCACGACCGGCACCGATTACTGCTATACGACGCCGTGCACCGTTTCCGGCTCGGCGAACGGATCGATCTCGCGGCGCGGTGTCCAGGGCGCGAATTCGCTCGGTTTTCAATACACCTATGTCAGCTTTGCGAACTGGCACAACGAAGTCGCTTCGGGCGGCGATACGGCACGAACGATGAACGTCGCGGTGTTCGGCGCGACGACCGCAGCGAACGCCATCCCCACCACCGGCACCGCGTCGTACCAGTTGGACATCACCGGGTATCAGATAACCGGCCCGCTCGGCACGAGCGGTTCGCACGCGATCGGCTCGACCTATGTCGGCACGGGCACCGCCAATTTCGATTTCGCCGGCGGCGCCTACACGATGACGGGAACGGTGCCCGGGGTGGTCAATTATGGAGCGAGCGAGGCGTTTTCGTCGTCGGGCAAGCTGACGTCCGGCGCGAACGGTTACGCGGGAACTTTCAATTTCAACGATTCCGGGGCCTTCACCGGCACGCTCAACGGCTGGTTCTTCGGTCCGGCCGCGCAGGAAGTCGGTGCAGTCTTCGCCGGAAGCGCGCCCGATGGCCGAGCGACGGTCGGAACGATCGTCGGCCACAAATAGCCGGGCGCTCGATCGCGGCGCGGCAGCACCTCGCACATTGAAGGGGCTGTCGACGCAGGGGCGTCGAGCGCTACCCCCGCGAATAGGTCCAGCGGGCTCCTCCAGCGGTGCGAACCGGAGACTCCACCGTCTCCGGCGTAGCCTTTCTCACCCGCCGCTGGACGAACCGCCCCCGGCACCCTAAATCACCCTCAGCGTCAATCAGGCGCATCTCGACGCCGGAACCGGCGCACCGCGGGAACCACCCGCCAAAAACATAGGATCGACCGATGGCCGACAAGCACACTTCGCTGCAAGACCTGTTCCTCAATGCGCTCCGCCGCACCAAGACGCCGATCACGATGTTCCTCGTCAAGGGCGTCAAGCTCCAGGGCATCGTCACCTGGTTCGACAATTTCTCGGTGCTGCTCCGCCGCGACGGCCAGTCGCAGCTGATCTACAAGCACGCCATTTCGACGATCATGCCGTCGAGCAGCGTCGACATCGACGCGATCGTCAACGCCGTCGGCGAAGCCCAGCGCAAGCAGCCGCTGCTCCAGGAAATCTTCCTCAACGCGGTGCGCAAGTCCGAGGACAACGTCACGATGTTCCTCGTCAACGGCGTGATGCTCCAGGGCCAGATCGCCGCGTTCGACCTGTTCTGCATGCTGCTCCAGCGCGACGGCATGGCGCAGCTCGTCTACAAGCATGCGGTCTCGACGATCCAGCCCGCGCACCCCCTCAATTTGGCTGATGAAACAGCAGGTTCGGACGAAGATTGACCACAGGTTTCGAACGTGACCGCGACGACGTAGCGCGCGGTGCCAAGGCCGTCGTCGTGTATCCCGACACCGGCGTCTCGACCCGCGATGCCGAGGCGAGACTCGCGGAAACCGCCGGCCTCGCCATGGCGATCCATGTCGAAGTGGTCGACCGCGTCGCGATCAAGGTGCGCACGCTCCAGCCCTCGACGCTGATCGGCAAGGGTCAGCTCGAGGCGCTCGCCGCCACGGTGCGGATGGGCGAGGCCGAACTCGTCGTGTTCGACGCGAGCCTGACGCCGGTCCAGCAGCGCAACCTCGAAAAGGCGCTGTCGGCCAAGGTGATCGACCGCACCGGGCTGATCCTCGAAATCTTCGGCGAGCGCGCCGCGACCGCCGAGGGGCGGCTGCAGGTCGAGCTCGCGCATCTCGATTACCAGGCGGGCCGGCTGGTCCGCAGCTGGACCCACTTGGAACGCCAGCGCGGCGGCTTCGGCTTCCTCGGCGGCCCGGGCGAGACGCAGATCGAGGCCGACCGGCGCTTGATCCGCGACCGCATGGCGCGCTTGAAGAAGGAACTCGAGCAAGTCTCGCGCACTCGCGGCTTGCATCGCGACCGGCGCCAGCGCGCGCCGTGGCCGGTGATCGCGCTCGTCGGCTATACCAACGCCGGGAAATCGACGCTTTTCAACCGGATGACCGGCGCCGACGTCATGGCGGAGGATCTGCTCTTCGCCACGCTCGACCCGACGCTGCGCCAGATCGCGCTGCCGGGAATCGACAAGGCGATCCTGTCGGACACGGTTGGGTTCGTCTCCGAATTGCCGACGCAGCTCGTCGCGGCGTTCAAGGCGACGCTCGAGGAAGTCGTCTCGGCCGACCTGCTGATCCATGTCCGCGACATCGCGCATCCCGATACTTTGGTTCAGCGCGACGATGTCGAGACCGTGCTGCGCGACATCGGCGTCGACACCTCGGTCCCACGGATCGAGGCGTGGAACAAGCTCGATTTGCTCGACGAAGACGAGCGCGCCGAGTGGCTCGGCGAGGCGGCGCGGCGCGACGATGTCGTGGCGATCTCGGCGCTGAGCGGGGAAGGGGTGGCTGGCCTGCTCGACACCGTCGCCGGCCTGCTCACCGCGAGCCATCGCCGCTACACGATCCTGCTCGATGCGGGCGATGGCGCCGGTGCGGCATGGCTGCATGCGCATGGCGACGTGCTCAGCCAGAGCGTCGAGGGCGAGCAGGCGATCTACGACGTTCGCATGGCCGAGCGCGACTATGAGCGCTTTGCCCAGCGCTGAGGGGATCGGCACCGATCCCCATCCAGGCTAGGTCGCGGCGCGCCCGATAGCGCGCGGGGTGGCGAGTCCGATCGCAGACCATGGCGGCTGGCGGATCGCTCCACGGCGCGAGGTCGAATAGGATCGCGATACCTCCGCGAGCGCCCAGGCGAAGGGCGCCATGCTCGCCCGTACGATCGAGCGGCCACAGGTCTGATTAGCGCGCCCGATGCGGTTGTCGCCCGAAGGCTCAGCGGTTCGGGCGGCGGCCGGGCCATATCCAGCTGGTCGTGGCGGCGAACGGCGTGATCGCCAGCACGATCGTCGCGGCCGATCGAACGCTCGCTCCCCGCGGCCATGCGGTCGAGACCGCCGGCAGGCGCGGCTATGACGGAATCCGCACCAGCCCCGGATCATCGGCGCCGCGGCGCGACCATGCGATAATGGCCGCGCTCCGCGGCGAGCGGGGCTCTGATACACCGCGCGAAATCCCCGTCGCGACTGGCCAGGGAAGGGCCTTCTAGACCGGGCTAGACCGGGCTCGGCTGGGGCGTGAGGGCCCAGGCGAGCGCGCTTAGCCCATCGGCGCCTTGATCGCCTGCCACAGGGCTTCCTTGTCCTCGAGCGACAGCGCGGCGAAACCGTCACCCGCAGCGGCTTCCATCGCGGTGAAGCGCCGTTCGAACTTGGCGTTGCCGCGACGCAACGCCGCCTCGGGATCGACGCCGAGCTTGCGCGCCCAGTTGACCACCGAGAAGAGCAGGTCGCCGATCTCGTCCTCGCGCTCCGCTTGCGTCGCCGCGGCGTCGACTTCGGCGATCTCCTCGTGGATCTTGGCGCGCGATCCGGCGGCATCGGGCCAGTCGAACCCGGTGCGCGCGGCGCGCTTCTGCAGCTTTTCGGCGCGGAGCAAAGCGGGCAGGCCGGCAGCGACACCATCGAGCGCGCCGCCGGCGCCCTTTGCCGCGCGTTCCTCGGCCTTGATCTGTTCCCAGCGCTGATGCCCGCCAGTGTCGGCGTCGCCGAAGATATGCGGATGCCGGCGCTCCATCTTGTCGCTGATCGCCGCGACCACATCGGGCAACGCGAAATATCCGGCCTCCTCGGCAATCCGGCTGTGGAACACGACTTGAAGGAGGAGATCGCCAAGCTCGTCCTTGAGATCGGCCATGTCGCCCCGCGCGATCGCGTCGGCGACTTCATAGGCTTCCTCGATCGTATACGGCGCGATGCTCGCGAAATCCTGCGCGACGTCCCATTCGCACCCGGTCTCGGGATCGCGCAAGCGCGCCATGATGGTGACGAGGCGACCGATCATCGGCGGGCCGCTTGGGTGGGGGAAGGAAAGGGCGTGTCCATCGGATCTCGTGCTCGTTCGGCCATTACGCCGTCGCCTAGCGCAAAGCGCGCGCCGAGGCGATTCCCGGATCGCCGGACGCGGCGTTCATCGGCCGAGCGTGCTCAGCGGTGCGGGGCCGATCCGCCGAGCGATGTGCGGCCGGACGTCACCGGCTGCGACGGCGCTGGGGTCGCATCGGGGTCGAGCAACAGCGCTTGCGCGTGCTCGGCGAGCTGACGGACATTCCCCGTCCTTGCATCGCGGAGCAGTTCGGCGGCGGCCTGACCCTGCGGCCAGCTACCGAGACCCGAGCGCGCGTTGATGTGCCCAGCGCAGCCCATATCGACCAACCCCGCGCCCCACTTCCGCGCGAGTGCTTGCGACTCGGCAAGTGTCGCGTACGGATCGTCTTCGCTCGCGATCAGCAACGAGACGAAAGGGAGCGCGCGGCGTGGGTCGTTGCCGAAGCGTGCGATGCGCGGATCGAGCGCGGCGCGGTCGGTCGCGGGCGGGGCGACCAGCAGTGCACCGAGCACCGAGGACGCGCCACTCGGGCCCGACGCGTTCGCCCACCACGTCACCGCCTGACAGCCGAGGCTGTGCGCGACCAGCACGACCGGACCGCGCGCCGCGGCGACCGCCTGGTCGATCCGGCTCATCCAGACGGTGCGGTTCGGATTCTCCCAATCGCCCAGCTCGACCCGTCGCGTATCGCTGCGCTCGCGTTCCCAGCGCGTCTGCCAATGCGCAACCCCCGAGCCGAGCAAACCGGGGACGGTAAGGAAGACCGGCGCGATCATGCCGCGGCCCCGCGGCACAGCGCAGATCGCGACGGTTTGGTAGCGAGCGGGTGTGACATGCTCAATTCCCATCATTGTGCTGGGGGATGATCTCGCATCCCGCGGCTTACTTCCACCGTGGCTTTCTTCGCGCTGCTAAAGCTCGGCTTTGGGGGTGCGCGTACCCGTATCGTCGCGCCGCGCTGCGGCGTGTTGGGCTGCACGATGACGTCAAGGCGCGGAGCGTCCGGCGCATCGCCATGCAGGATTCGGGCGAAGCGGACGCGGCGGCGCTGCCGACGCATCGGCTCGACCGGTGCATGATGCTCGAGGATCAGTCGCGCGATCGGTCAAGCCCGAACGCGGTCGCGCCGAGGAAGATCGCGCGACGCAGCGCCATCCCGTGGCGAACTATTGGGCAGTGCGGCGCCGGATGAAGCGAGGGATCATCATGGGCGACGCAGAATACTGATTCACCGGAGCGCATTGGCGACCAAATGGTAAGGCCGATGAGAGATCGGCTGCCAATCTCGACAAGTCCGATAATATACATTATGTAAAATTGAACAGCTACCTGCGGGTGGTCGGACCGCAGATCAGCCGTTCGACCATCCACCCTGCCAAAGCGTCACGACGATAAACAGAACGCCGAAGATCGCGATCCAGGCCAAAGCCAGCTTGACCGCATCGCCGATCGCCAGCCGGCGCGCCACCAGCGCGCTGAGCGGCAGGATCAGTACGAGCGCATAGAGCACGATCGTCATCGTCGCATCGATCACACGAACAGTTCCAGCCCGTCGTATCCGGGTTCGATCCCCGGTGGAAGTTCGGCGACGAGCGTCGCATAATCCATCGACTGGTCCATGTGCGTCAGGACGACGTGCGCCGGCCGCAAGGCTTCGACCCATTTGAGCACGCTCGGCAAATCGGCATGCGACGGATGCGGTCGCCGCCGCAGCGCATCGACCACCCATAGGTCGAGTCCCTGATAGAGCTTCTCCATATCCGGTGTCATGGCACTGAAATCGGTGGCATATCCGACCGAGCGCGCCGCGTGCTCGAACCGCAGACCGGCCGAAACGAACGGACCATGGGGCTGTTCGACCGTCTGCACGGTTATGTCGCCGATCGTGATCGTATCGGGCAGCGCCTCGATCGCCACCGTCGGCGGATAGCCGTCGTGCCCGCGAAAGACGTATCCAAAGCGGCGTTCGAGCATCGCCTTGAGATCCGGGCGGGCGAGCCCGCGGACCGGGCGCCCCATCGCGTGGAACACCTGGCGAAGGTCATCGATGCCATGCGTATGATCGGCGTGGTCGTGCGTCCAGATCACCGCGTCGAGCGTGGCGATTCCGGCCGCCAGCAACTGCTCGCGCATGTCGGGACCGGTATCGACGAGGATCCGCGTCGTTGCCGTCTCGATCAGGATCGCGGCGCGCAGCCGCCGATTGCGCGGGTCCGAGGGGTCACACGCGCCCCAGTCGTTGCCGATCCGCGGCACGCCCGATGACGTTCCGGAACCGAGGATGCGCACCTTCATAGGCGCGTCTTGGTGAACAAAGCGTGAAAGTTCGCGGCGGTCGCGGCGGCGAGGGTCGCGAGTGGCTCGCCGCGAAGCTGTGCCAGGAACGCCGCGGTATCGGCGACGAACGCCGGCTCGCCCGTCTTCCCGCGATGCGGCACCGGCGCGAGAAACGGCGCGTCGGTCTCGATCAGCAACCGCTCGAGCGGTAATCGCGCCGCGGTTTCCTGCAGGTCCTTGGCGTTCTTGAAAGTCACGATCCCCGAAATCGAGATATAACAGCCGAGTTCGAGCGCAATGTCGGCAAAGGCGCCACTCGCGGTGAAGCAGTGGATGACGGCGGGATAGGCCCCCTTCCCCATTTCCTCGCGCATGATCTCGGCCGTGTCGTCCTCGGCATCGCGGGTATGGACGACGAGCGGAAGCTGGGTCTCGCGCGCCGCGGCGATATGCGCGCGGAAGCTCGCGCGCTGGCGGTCGCGGTCGCTGTGATCGTAGAAATAGTCGAGTCCGCTCTCGCCGATCCCGACGACGCGGGGATGCTGCGCGCGCTCGACCAGCCGCGCGGTGCCGATATCGGGATGCTGGTCGGCCTCGTGCGGATGGATGCCGACGGTCGCCCAGACGTCGCTTTCGCGCTCGGCGGTCGCGATCACCGCGTCCCATTCGCTCTCGCGCGTCGCGATGTTGAGCATCGCATGGACGCCGCGCGCGCGCGCGCGCGCGAGCACGTCCTGCTGTCCTTCGACCAGACCCTTATAGTTGAGGTGGCAATGGCTGTCGGCGAACATCAGGCCTCCACCGTCGGGGCTTCGAGCCGCGGGAAGACGCCTGCCGGTGCCGGCAGCGCCAGGCCCGGCGCGAGCGGATGTCCGAGCGCTTCGAAGCTGCGCGCAGCGGGGGCTTGCGCGAGCAGATCGAGCAATGTGTCGGCGCCGCCCGGGATCGCCCAGCGCGCAAGGATCGCGATCCGGCGGATGGCGTCCGCGGCGTGGTACAGGATCGTGTCGGCGCGTTCCGGATCGGTCTTGCGCACGCTCCACGGCGCCTGGTCGGCAAAATATTGGTTGGCGTCGCGCGCCGCCGACCAGATCGCCTCGAGCGCGCTATGCAAGGCGAGATCGGTCATCGCGGTATGCAGGCCGGTCTCGGCCGCGTCGACGCTGGCGATCAGGGCATCCTCCGCTGCCGTCCGTGCCCCGATCGCCGGCACGACGCCGCCGCACGCCTTGGCGATGATCGACAGGCAACGCTGCGCAAGGTTGCCGAGATTGTTGGCGAGGTCGGCATTGCAGCGCGTTACGATCGCTTCCTCCGAATAGCTGCCATCCTGGCCGAAGCTCACTTCGCGCAGCAGGAAATAGCGCAACGCATCGACGCCGAAGCGCTCGGCGAGTTCCATCGGGTCGGTGACGTTGCCGACCGACTTCGACATCTTCTCCCCGCGGTTGAGCAGAAAGCCGTGCCCGAACACCCCGCCGGGCAGCGGGATATTCGCGCTCATCAGGAAGGCCGGCCAATAAACGGCATGGAATCGCACGATATCCTTGCCGATGATATGGAGATGCGCGGGCCAGAAGGTCTCGTACAGCTCGACATCGTCGGGATAGCCGACGCCGGTCAGATAGTTGGTCAGCGCGTCGACCCAGACGTACATCACATGCCCCGGGCTGCCGGGAACGGGCACGCCCCAGTCGAAGCTGGTGCGCGACACCGACAAATCGGACAGCCCGCCCTCGACGAAGCGCAGGATCTCGTTGCGCCGCGCTTCGGGGCGGATGAAGTCGGGGTTCGCGGCGTAATAATCGAGCAGCGGCTGCTGATATTTCGAGAGCCTGAAGAACCAGGTCTCCTCGGCGGTCCATTCGACCGGCGTGCCTTGCGGCGAGAGCTTGGCGCCGCCCTCGCCTTCGACCAGTTCCTTCTCGTCGTAGAACGCCTCGTCGCGGACCGAATACCAGCCTTCGTAGCGATCGAGATACAGATCGCCCGCTGCCTCCATCGCGCGCCAGATTGCCTGGCTCGCGCGATAATGATCCTCGTCGCTCGTGCGAATGAAACGATCGTACGAGATATCAAGAGCGTCGGCCATTGCCTTGAAATACCCGCTCATTTCATCTGCGAGCGCGCGCGGCGTGAGGTCGCGCTTGCGCGCTTCCTGGACCATCTTCAGACCATGTTCGTCGGTGCCGGTCTGAAAGCGCACCTCGCGGCCCAATTGCCGCTGGTAGCGCGCGATCGCATCGGTCGCGATCGCCTCATAGGCGTGCCCGATATGCGGGCGGCCGTTGGGATAGCTGATCGCGGTGGTGATGTAATAGGGGTCGGTCATGCCCGCCTCCTAGAACATCGCTCGGGGTTATTGAAGCCTTGGCGCGGGTGCGGTTCAGGCGGCGAGCCGCGCGACGATCCCCGCCATCTCGTACACCGTCGCCTGCGCGTCGAGCGTCAGCGCGCGCGCCGTCGCCGCAAGCGTGCGCGCGGCGTCATAGCCGTCGAGCGCGATCCGCAGCCGCTCGCCTTGCCGCCCGGCGGCGTGCGACGCGATGAATGCCGGCGCGCGGTCGAGAAACGCTTCATAGCGTTTCTGCGCCGCCTTGAGCGCGAGCGACTTGGCGAGCCGGACGCGGCGGCCATTGCCCGGGTCGCCCTCGCGCGCGATCACCGCGAGCGCCTGGTCGAGCGCGGCGAGATCGAGCCCGGCAAAGCCGAGCGCGCGGCCGGGCGACCCGTGTGCGACGCCGACCAGGGCAGCAAGTTCGGCATCGTCGACGCTGGGCAGCAGGTGCCCGAGCACCGATGTCATGGTCGCATCGTTCAACGGATCGAAGCGCAACTGGCGGCAGCGCGAGCGGATCGTCGGCAGCAGCCGCCCCGGCGCATGGCTGATCAGCAGAAAGATCGTTCCCTGCGGCGGCTCCTCGAGATTCTTGAGCAGCGCGTTCGACGCGCCCGGCCGCTCGAGATCGTCGACCGAATCGATGATCACCACGCGCCGGTCGGACATCGACGGCCGCGTCGCGAACATCGGACCGAGCGCACGGACCTGCGCGATCGGGATGCTGCGCGCGAGCTCGAGCCCGGTCTTGTCGCCTTCCTTGGGCTGGCGCGTCAGTTCGCGATAATCGGGGTGCGATCCGGCGGCGATCAGCTTGCGCTGCGGGTCGCTCTCGGGAACGTCGAAGCCGGGCGGCACATCGGCGCCGGCGCCTTGCGCGAGCAGCCTGAGCGCCGCGGCGCGCGCGAAGGTCGCCTTGCCGATCCCCTCGGCACCGGCGAACAGCCAAGCATGGTGCAGCGCCCCGCTCGCCATTGCGGCGGCAAAGGCCTGGTGCGCCGCGTCGTTGCCGAGCGGGAGGCTCACGGCAGAAGATCCGCCAACGCAGCGAGGATCGCCGCGGCGACATGGTCGATGCCGGCCGCGGCGTCGATCATTCGGAAGCGGTCGGGCTCCGCGATCGCGAAACGCTGGAAAGCGGAGGCGACATCGGCATGAAACGCCGCGCTCCGCGCCGCGAAGCGATCGGCGGCGGCGCCGTCACGCTGCGCCGCCCGCGCGCGCCCCTGCTCGGGCGAGAGCTCGAGCACGAGCGTGCGATCGGGCAGCAGCCCGCGCGCGCCGAAGCCGTGCAACGCCAGCACCGCGGCGTCGTCGATCCCGCCCGCGACGCCCTGATAGGCACGGCTGCTGTCGAGGAAACGGTCGCAGATCACCCAGCGTCCGGCCCCGAGCGCCGGCCGGATCGTCTTTTCGACATGGTCGGCGCGGGCGGCGGCGAACAGCAAGGCCTCGCTATGCGGGCTCCAGCGCGACACCGCGCCCTGCATCAGCAGCGCGCGGATCGCTTCGGCCCCTTCGCTCCCGCCGGGTTCGCGCGTGACGAGCGCATCGACACCACGCTCGGCGAGCGCGGCGGCAAGGCATTTCGCTTGCGTCGACTTGCCCGCCCCCTCCCCACCCTCGAGCGAGATGAAGCGGCCGATCACCCGCCGAACAGGCTCATCAGACCCGCCCAGGCGCGCCCGAAGAAGCCGGCCTCGCTGACGTCGTTCGCCGCCACCAGCGGCAGGCGCTCGGCGGGCATGCCGGGCGTCACCACGACGAGATCGGCGATATGCTGGCCGGCCTTGATCGGCGCCTTGACCGGGCCGTCATATTGCACGCTGAGCTTCATCTCGCCGGCGGTGCCGGCCGGGACGGTCGCGCTGAGGTCGTTGGCGGCGACGAGGCCGACGGTGCGCGCGTTGCCGAGCTGGACCTCGGCGGTCTCGATCTGCTTGCCCTTGGCGAGGATCGGCTTGGCCTGCCACGCGCGGAAGCCCCATTCCATGAACTTGACCGATTCCTCGGCGCGCTGGCCCGAGGTGCCGAGACCCGCCATGACGAGCACGAGGCGGCGGCCGTTCTGCATCGCCGAGCCGGTGAAGCCATAACCGGCTTCGTCGGTATGACCGGTCTTCAGGCCGTCGGCGCCCGACACGCGGCCGAGCAACGGATCGCGATTGGCTTGGTCGATCGGCTTCTCGCCGCCGAGCGTCTTGCCCCAGGTGAAGCTGCGCAGCGAATAGAAGCGCTTGTAGAGATCGGGATAGTCCTTGATCGTCGCCGAGGCGAGCTTGGCGAGATCGCGCGCCGTCACATAGGTGACGCCGTTATCGGGCCAGCCATTGGCGGTGCCGAAATGGCTGTTCGACAGGCCGAGCTTGGTCGCCGCTCGGTTCATCCGCTCGGTGAACGCGCTTTCGGTGCCCGAGATCCCCTCGGCGAGCACGACGCAAGCGTCGTTGCCCGACAGCGTGACGATGCCCTTGAGCAGATCCTCGACGCTGACTTCCTCGCCCGACGATAGGAACATCGTCGACCCCTGCGAATGCCACGCGCGCCACGTTTCGGGGCGAACGGGGAATTTCTGGTCGAGCTTCAGCTCGCCCGACTTGATCATCTCGAACGCGACATAGACCGTCATCATCTTCGCCATCGAGGCGGGCGGCATGCGGCGGTCGGCATCCTTCTGATACAGGATCGCGCCCGACGACAGATCCTGCAGATAGGCGACCGGCGCCGGGGTCTGGAAATCGGGAGCGGCGAGCGCCGGGCACGTTGCGGCGAAGGCGACGATAGCGGCGGCTAGCAGTTTCTGGCGCGAGGACATGCGGTTCGGTCTCGTTTTTCAGTCGGTGTGGAAAATGCGTGCGTCAGCATAGCCGCGTCGCGCGGCGCCGTCACGTGCGCGCTGCGCCGCGGCGGAATCGGCGAACGGCCCGAGCTGGACGCGGTAGAGCTTGCCGAGCGGGACGACGCGCCCGCCGAGTTGCTTGGCCAGCCCCGCGGCGCGCTCGGCCGACGAGAGCGCAGCGACCTGGACCATCAGCCCGCCGCGCGCCGGAATCGGCGGCGGCGCCGGCTTGGCGCGCGCGGGTGGCGGTACCTCGGGCACGGCGCGCGGCTTTGCCGCTGCGGGCCGCGGCGGAACCGGGGCCGGTCGCGCCGCCGCGAGCGGCAGCCGCGCCGACGGACGCGGCGCGGCGGTGACGGTGCGGTTGGGAAGCCTGTGACGAAGCGCCACGAGCAAGGTCGGCGGCGCGTCGAGGCGCGGTGAGGCCGATTGGCCCGCCTGCAACGCGCGCAGATCCTGCGGCGAAGTGACGACGGTGCGGACGCGAACCCCGGCATGCTCGCCCACGCCCAAAGCCTGCGCGGCGCCCGGTGAAAGAGCGACCACGGCGCCATCGCTCGATGCGACGACCAAGGCGATGATCGTCCGTCCGGTCTCGAGCGCGGTCAGTTCGACCGGCGTCCCGGGCGCGAGCGTCGGATGGCCGACGCCGATCGTGACAGCCGCCCAGCGGCCTTCCGGCGGCGCCCCGAGCAGCGCGGCATAGCCGACGCCGTCCTCATGGACCTCCCCCGAGGTTCCGCGCGGTCCGCTCCCTTGCGCGACCTCGGGCGGTACGTCCTGCGAAGCCGCGGCGCTATCCGACGGCAAGGTCGGGTCGCGCAGATCGCGTTGTGCCGTGGCGGTGCCCGGCGACGCCGTGACGCCAAGCAGCGCCAGCCCAAGCAACAGCGCCACGCGCTTATTGCTCGACCGCGTCGGCGAGCAAGCCCACCGACAGCGCGTAGAAATTAGAGCAATTGTAATCGAGGATCACGCGGTAATTCCCGGTCAGCAGATAGGCGGTGCGCCCGACGCCATCGGGCTCGATCAGCGTCGCGAGCACCGCATCGCCCGGCCAGGCGCGCGAAACGGGCGCGATCCCCAGCGCGCGCCATTCGGCCATCGTCTTCCACCCGCTGTGGCGCGCGAACACGCGGAGGCAGCGCGGCGACAG
The DNA here is from genome assembly GCA_943367995.1 of Bordetella parapertussis. Lineage (GTDB taxonomy): Bacteria > Pseudomonadota > Alphaproteobacteria > Sphingomonadales > Sphingomonadaceae > Sphingomonas. Next base: position 757,232 of record CALRKL020000001.1, read on the forward strand.
GAGGCGATTGGCGATCTGGCTGCGGTCGAAGCTCGGCGGCACCGACACCGCAAGCCCCCACGGTTGGCCAGGACGCCAGCCGGCATTGGCGAAATAATTGCCGATCGAGGCGAGCGTATCGGCGTGGCTCGACCAGATGTCGGCGCGCCCGTCGCCATCGCCGTCGCGCGCCAGGCGCAGATAGATCGACGGCAGGAATTGCGGCCCGCCGGTCGCGCCCGCCCAGCTGCCGACCAATTGCGAACGCGTCACGCCGCGGTCCATCATTTGCAGCGACGCGATGAATTCGTCGGCGAACAGGTCGCGTCGCCGCCCTTCATAGGCGAGCGTCGCCAGCGCGCGCGGCAGGTCGAACCCGCCCATCACGCGGCCATAGCTCGTCTCGTGGCCCCAGATCGCGACCATGATCGATTCGGGGACCCCGGTCTGCTGCTCGATCCGCCGCAGCCGCCAGCGCTCGGCCTGATAGGCGCTGCGGCCGTTGGCGATGATCGCGCTGCTTAGATGCTGCGCCTGGTACGGCGCGAAATCGGGCACGCCGGCATTGGGATTGGCGCCGGGCTGCGCGCGGTCGAGTTCGATCACGCGCGGATTGAGCGTCAGCGTCGGGATCACCGCGTCGAGCGTCGCACGGCTCACGCCCTTGGCCTCGGCCTTGGCGCGCAGCGTCGTCAGATAGGTCTGGAATCCCGCATCGTCCTGCGCCCCGGCCGGTCCGCCGAGCCCGAGGCACAGCGCGATCGCCGCCGCGCCCTGAACGATCCGAGCGCGTAATGTGTGTTTGTCCCGCATTGCGCAACTTTGGCACAGCCGATCGCGCACATGAACCCCCAAAGGCCCGCGCCCCGTCACAAAGCCGGCACGCAGTGGCCCTTGCACGAAGCGGCGGGGGATGGTTATGCGAAGGGCAGCGCGGAGAGATGGCCGAGTGGTTTAAGGCAGCGGTCTTGAAAACCGCCGTGGGTGCAAGCTCACCGTGGGTTCGAATCCCACTCTCTCCGCCACCACCCCTTCCCCGGACGCCACCAGTCCGAGTAATCGCGGAGTTTCCGTCGCACGCCGCTGCTGCTACGGTCGTCGTGTGGAACCAGAAACGCTCCCTGCGGAAACGCCCGCCGCCGACCCGATCACCCGCCAGCCGCGCGGCAAGGGTCGTCGCCTGCGCGGCGCGATCGCGCACAAATTGGGCGTCGCGATCGTCTCTGGCGAATTCGCCCCGGGCGAGACGCTGTCGAGCGAAGTCGTCTTCGCCGAAACGCTCGACGTCTCGCGCAGCGCCTATCGCGAGGCGATCCAGGTGCTGATCGCCAAGGGGCTGGTCGAGAGCCGCCCCAAGACGGGAACGCGCGTGCTGCCGCGCGATCGCTGGAACCTGCTCGACCCGGACGTACTCGGCTGGGCATTCGCGGGCGAGCCCGATCCGCAATTGGTGCGCAGCCTGTTCGAACTGCGCGCGGTCATCGAGCCCGCGGCGGCGGCGATCGCCGCGACCAGGCGCGACCGCGACGATATCAAGCGGATGCGCGACGCGCTCGCCGCGATGCGCCGCCATTCGCTCGCGACCGAACTCGGCCGCGCCGCCGACCGGCAGTTCCACGACGCGATCCTGCGCGCCACGCGCAACGACGCGCTGACCGTGCTCAGCGCCTCGATCGGCGCGGCGGTGAGCTGGACGACGCATTTCAAGCAGCGCATGCGCACGCTGCCGCGCAACGCAATCCCCGATCACGCCCTGGTCTGCGAAGCGATCGTCGCGGGCGACGCCGAGGCTGCCCGCGCGGCAATGCGGCAGCTCGTCGATCTGGCGCTCGAAGACACGCAGAGCGCGATGGCCGGCTGAGGTCGGCGCGCCCCGCAAATTCCCGCATCGCATCGACAATCGCGGCGGCGGATCCTCCAAAGGGCTTGCGGCGGCTTAATGGTAGCGCTACCCGTCGCCGATAGCGCAGGAATGCGCATCGGGGGAGAGGATCGATGGCCTATCGTATCGTGGGCGCGGTGGCGGCGTGTGGCGCGGCTTCGCTGGCCGTGGCGCAGGAGCGCGTGCCGGACAGCACCAAATATCTGTCGCAGCCGCTGGTCAGCGCGATCTACACCGCCGATCCGTCGGCGCACGTCTTCGACGGCAAGATCTACGTCTATCCGAGCCACGACGTCCCGACCGACATTCCCGACGACGATCTCGGCAACCAATATGCGATGCACGATTACCGGGTGCTGCGGATGGACCGGATCGGCGCGCCGGTCACGATCGGGCCCGTCGCGCTCGACGTGAAGCAAGTGCCGTGGGCGTCGCAGCAAATGTGGGCGCCCGATGCGGCGTATCGAGACGGCACCTATTATCTGTACTTCCCGGCGCGCGATACGACGCGCGACAAGAACGGCCTCGGCAAGTTCATGATCGGCGTCGCGACGTCGAAGAGCCCGATGGGCCCGTTCACCGCCGAGCCGAAGCCGATCGCGGGCGCCTTCTCGATGGATCCGGCGGTGTTCACCGACACCGACGGCAAGAGCTATCTGTATTTCGGTGGGATCTGGGGCGGCCAGCTCCAGCGCTGGAGCAACGGCCGTTTCGATCCCAACGGCAGCGACACCGATCTCAAGCAGGACGATCGACCCGCGCTGACCGGCAAGGTCGCGCGGCTGAACCCCGACATGAAGAGCCTCGCCGAGACGCCGCACGACGCGGTGATCCTCGACCAAGCCGGCAAGCCCGTGCTCGGCGGCGATCACGACAAGCGCTTCTTCGAGGCGTCGTGGATGTTCAAGCGCGGCGGGCGCTATTATTACACCTACTCGACCGGCGACACGCATTTCCTCAATTATGCGACCGGCACCAGCCCGTACGGCCCGTTCACCTATCGCGGGCATTTCCTGCTGCCGGTACAGGGCTGGACGACGCATCACTCGATCATCGAGACCGGCGGAAAGTGGTGGCTGTTCTACGCCGACACGCAGCTCAGCGGGAAGAACCACCTGCGCAACGTCAAGCTGACCGAACTCACCTTCAACGCGGATGGGACGATTCGGACGATCGATCCGCTGGTCAAATAAGGCAGCCGAATGTTTCTCGGAATCGATATCGGCACGTCGGGCGTCAAGGCCGTCGTACTCAACACGCATGGCGCGCTCGTCGGCCAGGGCGTCGCGACACTCACCGTCCAGCGCCCCCATCCCTTATGGTCCGAGCAGGACCCCGAGGATTGGTGGCAGGCGACGAGCGCCGCAGTGCTCGCGATCGACCCCGAGGTGCGGCGGTCGGTGCGCGGGATCGGGCTCGCCGGGCAGATGCACGGCGCGACGCTGCTCGGCGCCGACGACCGGCCGCTGCGCCCCGCGATCCTGTGGAACGACGGGCGTTCGTTCGCCGAATGCGCGGCGCTCGAGGCGACCACGCCCGAATTCCGCACGGTCGGCGGCAATATCGTCATGCCGGGCTTCACCGCGCCCAAGCTCGAATGGGTCCGGCGGCATGAACCCGCGATCTTCGCGCAGGTCGCGACCGTGCTCCTCCCCAAGGACTATGTCCGGCTGCGGATGACCGGCGAGAAGGCGTCCGACATGTCGGATTCGGCAGGCACGCTGTGGCTCGACGTCGCCGGCCGCCGCTGGAGCGACACGCTGCTCGCCGCCTGCGGGCTGACCGAAACGCAGATGCCGCGACTGGTCGAAGGCACCGATGTCGCCGGGCTGCTGCGCGCCGACACCGCCGAAGCGTGGGGCATGGCGCAGGTCCCGGTCGCGGGCGGGGCTGGCGACAATGCCGGTGGCGCGGCGGGCGTCGGCGTCGTCACCGATGGCAAGGCGTTGCTGTCGCTCGGCACCTCGGGCGTCATCTTCGTCGCCAACGACGCGTTCCGGCCGAACCCGGCGCGCGCGGTGCACGCCTTCTGCCACTGCCTGCCCGACATGTGGCACCAGATGTCGGTCCACCTCAGCGCGGCCTCTTGCATCGACTGGGTCGCGCGGCTGACGGGTGCGAGCGGCGCCGCCGAACTGTTCCAGCGCGCCGAGGCGGCGGGTGTTGCCAACGGTCCCGAGATTTTCCTCCCCTATCTCTCGGGCGAACGCACTCCGCACAACGACGCGCAGGTCCGCGGCGCATTCGTCGGGCTCGACAACGACACTGACCGCAATCGGCTCGCCCAGGCCGTGCTCGAGGGCGTCGCGTTCGCGCTCGCCGACGGGCTCGACGTGCTGCGCGAAGCCGGGACCGAGGTCGCCGAGCTGGCGGTGATCGGCGGCGGCGCGCGCTCGCATTATTGGGGCGAGACGCTCGCCGCCGCGATGGAGGTGCCGCTGGTGTACCTCCAGGGCGGCGAGGTCGGCCCCGCGCTCGGCGCCGCCCGCCTTGCGCAGATCGCGGTCGATGGCGGCACGCCCGCCGAGGTCTGCGTCGCCCCGCCCGTCTCGCACCGCATCGCCCCCGATGCCGAACTGGTCCGTCGGCTCGCCCCCAAAAAGGCGACGTTCAAGGCAGCCTATTCGCGCATCGCCCCCCTCACCGCGTCCAACTGACACCCCAAGGAGCGCCCCGATGGCCACCGATTTCTTCGCCGACATTCCGCAGATCGCCTTCAAGGGCCCCGAGACCGACGACGAGCTCGCCTATCGCTATTACGACAAGGACCGCGTCGTCATGGGCAAGCGGATGGAAGACCATCTGCGCTTCGCTGCCTGCTTCTGGCACACCTTCTGCTGGCCGGGTTCGGACGTGTTCGGCGGCGGCACCTTCGACCGCCCGTGGCATGCGGGCGCGAACGATGCGGCGGCCGCCGCGCAGAAGCGTGAAGTCGCGTTCGACTTCTTCACCAAGCTCGATATCCCGTTCTACGCCTTCCACGACGTCGACGTGATGGCCGATGCCGCCAACATCACCGAGCATCGCCGCAACTTCGCCGAAGCGGTCGATCATCTCGAAAAGCTCCAGGCGTCGTCGGGCCGCAAGCTGCTGTGGGGCACCGCGAACCTGTTCAGCCACCCGCGCTTCGCCGCCGGTGGCGCGACCAACCCGGACCCGGAAGTGTTCGCGTTCGGCGCGATGCAGGTGCGCGACGCGCTCGAGGCGACGCATCGTCTGGGCGGAGCGAACTACGTGCTGTGGGGCGGTCGCGAAGGCTATGAGACGCTGCTCAACACCGATCTCAAGCGCGAGCTCGACAATCTCGGCCGCTTCCTGTCGCTCGTCGTCGAGCACAAGCACAAGATCGGCTTCACCGGCACGATCCTGATCGAACCCAAGCCGTTCGAGCCGACCAAGCATCAATATGATTTCGACACCGCGACGGTGTACGGCTTCCTCAAACGCTACGGCCTCGAGAACGAAGTGAAGGTGAACATCGAGGCGAACCACGCGACGCTCGCCAGCCACACCTTCGAGCATGAGATCGCGACGGCGGCGGCGCTCGGTATCTTCGGCTCGATCGACGCCAACCGCGGCGACCCGCAAAATGGCTGGGATACCGACCAGTTCCCCAATTCGGTCGAGGAACTGACGCTCGCCAATCTCGAGATCATCCGGGCTGGCGGCTTCACCACCGGCGGGTTCAATTTCGACGCCAAGGTGCGCCGCCAGTCGATGGACGCGGTCGATCTGTTCCACGGCCATGTCGGCGCGATCGACGTCGTCGCGAAAGGCCTGCTCAACGCGGCAGCGCTGATCGAGGACGGGCGGATCGATGCGTTCAAGACCGAGCGATATGCCGGTTGGGACGCCGATTTCGGCCAGAAGGTCGGGTCGCTCGATCTGGCCGGTATCGCCGATCTCGCGGTCGAGCAGGACATCGACCCGCAGCCGCGCTCGGGCCGGCAGGAGCGGATCGAGAATCTGATCAACCGCTTCATCTGAAACCGACTGCCGCGCTGATCGGCCCGTCCGTTGCATCCGGACGGGCCGATGACCTTGTACTCTGCGCCGGCGACTTCTATTATGTCGGACTAATTCAAGGAAGGCTTTCTATGATCGACGGAGCAATTCTGGTCGGTGCCGAGCAACGGCAGGCGACGACGCGATTCTCGGGGATCGACCCTTCGAGCGGTGCGACGCTCACGCCCGATTTCTCCTCGGCCGGCAAGGATGCCGTCGCCGACGCCGCCGCACTCGCTGAGGCCGCGTTCGTCGATTACGCCGCGACCGATCCCGAAACGCGCGCGACCTTCCTCGAAGCGATCGCCGACGCGATCGTCGCGATCGGCGACGAACTGATCGACCGCGCCGTGCAGGAAAGCGGCCTCCCCCGCCCGCGCATCGAAGGCGAACGCGGCCGCACGGTCGGCCAGCTGCGCCTGTTCGCGACCGTCGTCCGCCAGGGCGACTGGCTCGATGCGACGATCGACGCCGCGCTGCCCGACCGCGCGCCGCTGCCGCGGCCCGACCTCCGCCGCGTCAATCTGCCGCTCGGCCCCGTCGCAGTGTTCGGCGCTTCGAACTTCCCGCTCGCTTTCTCGGTGGCTGGTGGCGACACCGCTTCGGCGCTCGCCGCGGGTTGCCCGGTGATCGTCAAGGGTCACCCGGCGCATCCCGGCACCGGCGAACTCGTCGCGCGTGCGATCGCCAGCGCGGTCGCGAAGTGCGGCCTGCCCGCCGGCACCTTCTCCTATCTTCCAGGTGACACCAACGCTCTCGGCGGCGCGCTGGTCGCAGATCCGCGGATCAAGGCGGTCGGCTTCACCGGTTCGCGCGGTGGTGGTCTGGCGTTGGTCAAGATCGCGGCAGAGCGCGCCGAGCCGATCCCGGTCTATGCCGAGATGTCGAGCATCAACCCGGTGATCCTGTTCCCGGCGGCGCTCGCAGCCCGCGGCGACGCGCTCGCCACGGCGTTCGTCCAGTCGCTGACGATGGGCGCGGGGCAGTTCTGCACCAATCCCGGGCTGGTGCTCGCGATCGATGGTCCTGAGCTCGATGCCTTCATCGATGCGGCCGGGGTCGCCTTGGGCGGCAGCCAGCCCGCGACGATGCTGTCGCCCGGCATCCATGACAGCTTCGAAAAGGGCGTTGCCGCGCTAGCGCAACACGGTTCGGTCCGGACCGTCGCGCGCGGTTGCGCGAGCACGGGCGCCAACCAGGCGGTCGGTGCGCTGTTCGACACCGACGCTGCCGCCTTCCTCGCCGACAGCGCGCTCGGGCATGAAGTGTTCGGCTCGTCCGCTGTCGTCGTACGCTGCAAGGACACCGCCGAGCTGACGCGCGTCGTCGCGCAGCTCGAGGGCCAGCTGACCGCGACGCTGCAGATCGACCCGGCCGATCATGCCGACGCTGCCAAACTCCTCCCGGTCCTCGCCGACCGCGTCGGTCGCATCCTCGCCAACGGCTGGCCGACCGGCGTCGAGGTCAGCCACGCGATGGTGCATGGCGGCCCCTTCCCCGCGACCAGCGACGGCCGCACGACCTCGGTCGGGACGCTGGCGATCTACCGCTTCCTGCGCCCGGTCTGTTTCCAGAACCTGCCCACCGAGCTGTTGCCGCATGCGATCGCGCCGGCGAATCCGTGGCACGTCGCACGGCGGGTCGAGGGCGTTCGCGAGGCGTCGCCGCGCTGAGGCACGCGCGGGACCGAGGGCATCTGCCCTCGGTCCCGCGTCCCCTACGCCGGGAGCCTTGGCGGCAGCGTCCCGGACACTCTTGACACCCTGCGGCGCGTCGTGTTGGTAGCGCTATCAATTATAAGATCGTATCTGGAGCGGATTATGGCGGTTAGCGTCGAGCCACAACCGTCCGCGCTGGCCGCGGACTGGCAAAGCGGGACCTTCATCGGGCGCATCGCGTCTCCCGAGGGGCCGAGCCCGATCATCCTGACGCATGGCGAACTGTTCGACATGGCGGCGGTCGCGCCGACTGTCGCGGCGCTGGTCGAGGCCGGTGACTTCACCGCGACCGGCGGCCGGTCGCTCGGCGCCTATGATCCCGCCGCGGTGACGCTGCTCAGCCCGATCGATCTGCAATGCGTCAAGGCGTGCGGCGTGACCTTCGCGATCTCGGCGATCGAGCGCGTGATCGAGGAACGCGCGCGGGGGGATTCGAGCGCGGCGGCAGAAATTCGCGAACGGCTCGAGGCGCGCGTCGGCGGCTCGATCCGCGCGGTGGTTCCGGGGTCGCCCGAAGCCGCCGATCTCAAACAGGCGCTGATCGACGACGCGATGTGGTCGCAATATCTCGAGGTCGCGATCGGACCCGATGCCGAGGTGTTCACCAAGGCGCCGGTGCTCTCGACCGTCGGCGGCGATGCCGCGATCGGGATCCGTTCGGATTCGACCTGGAACAACCCCGAGCCCGAAATCGCGCTGCTAGTCGACAGCCGCGGCCAAGTGGTCGGCGCGACGCTCGGCAACGACGTCAATCTGCGCGATTTCGAGGGGCGTTCGGCGCTGCTGCTCGGCAAGGCCAAGGACAACAACGCCTCCTGCTCGCTCGGGCCGATGGTGCGGCTGTTCGACGACAGCTTCGGCATCGACGACGTCCGCTCGGCCGAATTGCGCCTCCGCATCGAAGGCGAGGACGGCTATGTCCTCGACGGCGCGAGCAACATGGCCGAAATCAGCCGCGATCCGCTCGATCTCGTCAAGCAGACGCTCAGCGAGCATCACTATCCCGATGGCTTCGTGCTGTTCCTCGGCACGCTGTTCGCGCCCGTGCAGGATCGCGACGAGCCCGGCCGCGGCTTCACCCACAAGATCGGCGACAGCGTCGCGATCGAGAGTGCCAAGCTCGGTCGGCTGGTCAACCGCGTCACCACCTCGCGCGATGCCCCGCCCTGGGAAATCGGCATCGGCGCGTTTTTCGCAAATCTGGCCGAGCGCGGCCTGCTGGGAGCAACCAAGTGAGCGGCGCCATCTATCCGAGCCTGGTCGGCAAACGCGTGCTGGTGACGGGCGGGGGCAGCGGCATCGGCGCCGCGCTGGTCGAAGCGTTCGCCGCGCAACAGGCGCATGTCGCCTTCATCGACAACGACCAGGCGGCGGGCGAAGCGACGGCCGCAAAAGTCGCGCCCGGTGGTTTCTACCACTGCGACCTGCGCGATCTCGATGCGCTGGCGGCCACGATCGCGAGGATCTCGGGCGCGCTCGGCGGGATCGACATTCTCGTCAACAACGCCGCGCGCGACGATCGCCACACGATCGAAGAGGTCACCCCGGCCTACTGGGACGAGCGGATGGCGACCAATCTGCGCCACCTGTTCTTTGCCGCCCAAGCCGTCGTCCCCGGCATGAAGGCCGCGGGGCGCGGCGTCATCATCAATTTCGGGTCGATCAGCTGGCATCTCGGGCTGCCCGACCTCGTCCTCTACCAGACCGCCAAGGCCGCGATCGAAGGCTTGACGCGCAGCCTCGCGCGCGATCTCGGGCGCGACAACATCCGCGTGACGACGATCATCCCCGGCAACATCCAGACCCCGCGGCAGGAGCGCTGGTATACGCCCGAAGGCGAAGCCGAGATCGTCGCCGCGCAATGCCTCGATGGCCGCATCCAGCCCTCCGACGTCGCGTCGCTCGCGCTCTTCCTCGCCTCGGACGACGCCCGCATGTGCACCGGCCACGACTATTTCGTGGATGCGGGCTGGCGCTGATGGCGCACGCGGTCCGCTCGGTCGCGCCGATCGGCGCGGTGCTCGGCGAGGGGCCGGTGTGGCACGCGGCGGCGCTGTGGTTCGTCGATATAAAGCGCCAGCGGATCTATCGTTTCGACCCTGCGGATAGCGCGCTGCGCGAATGGGACGCGCCCGGCGAGGTCGGCTGGGTCCTGCCGCACGCCACCGGCGGAATGATCGTGGGGCTCGCCTCGGGTCTTCACAGTTTCGACCGGGTGAGCGGGCACTTCGCCCATCTGTTCGACCCCGAACCGCACCTGCCCGGCAACCGTCTCAACGATGCGACCACCGATGCGCAGGGCCGCATCTGGTTCGGCAGCATGGACAATGCCGAGCAGGAAGCGACCGGCCGCCTCTACCGCGCTGACGCCCATGGCGGCGCCGACAGCGGCCTCGCCCCCGTCGTCATCACCAACGGCCCCGCGATCGCGCCCGATGGCGGCACGCTGTACCACACCGATACGCTCGGCCGGAGCGTGTGGCGCGTCGTGCTCAACGACGACGGCACGCTCGCCGCGCCGACGCTGTTCTGCGAGATCGCGCCCGGCGAAGGCCATCCCGACGGTTCGACGATCGATGCCGAAGGTTGTGTCTGGGTCGCGCTGTTCGGCGGCTGGGGCGTGCGCCGCTACGATCCGGCGGGCACGCTGATCGAGACGGTGGCCTTCCCCGTCGCCAACGTCACCAAGATCGCCTTCGGCGGGCCCGATCTGCGCACCGCGTATGCCACGACCGCGCGCAAAGGCTTGAGCGAGCAGGATTTGCACGCGCAGCCGCTAGCCGGCAATCTTTTCGCGTTCGACGCGGGCGTGTGCGGCCTGCCAGTCTATCCAGCAAAACTATAAACGATCTCAGGAGCGGAAAAGCGATATGGCAACCACCCAGCCCGACACCCAAAGGGGCAATCTAGGGTTCATTGCGGCGATCGTGGCGGTGGCCACGATCGGCGGACTGTTGTTCGGTTATGACAGCGGCGCGGTGAACGGGACGCAGCCCGGGCTCAAGGCGGCGTTCGCGCTCGACGATGCCGGGCTCGGTTTCACCGTCGGCTCGCTGCTGATCGGCTGCGTGGTCGGCGCCTTCTCCGCCGGCACGCTCGCCGATGCGATCGGGCGGCGCAACGTGATGCGCTATGCCGCCTTGCTGTTCCTCGTCGGCGCGCTCGTCCAGGGCCTCGCGCACGACCATACGCTGTTCGTCATCGCGCGCATCTGCGGCGGGATCGCGGTCGGCGCGGCGAGCGTGCTGTCGCCCGCCTATATCTCCGAAGTCGCGCCCCCGGCGCTGCGCGGTCGCATGACCACGGTGCAGCAGATCATGATCATCACCGGTCTGACCGCCGCCTTCTTCGCCAATTACTATCTCGCTGCCGCCGCTGCCAATCCCGCCGCGCCCAATGACGTCGCATCGCTCAATCCCCTGTGGTTCGGCATCGCGGCATGGCGCTGGATGTACCTGCTTCAGGCAGTCCCCGCGGTGATCTTCTTCATCGCTTTGTTCTTCATCCCCGAGAGCCCGCGCTTCCTCGTGGCGAAGCGCCGCAATGCCGAGGCGCTCGGCGTCCTCACCAGCCTGTTCGGCAGCGCGCAGGGGCAGCAGACGCTCGGTGAGATCGAGGCGAGCTTCTCGAAGGACCATCGCCCGCGGCTGTCCGACGTGCTGACCCCGCCGGGTGGTCGCGGCTTCCTCGGCTTGCGCTCGGTGGTCTGGGCGGGGCTGTTGCTGGCGGTGTTCCAGCAGCTCGTCGGCATCAACGTGATCTTCTATTACGGCGCGACGCTGTGGCAGGCGGCGGGCTTCTCCGAATCGCAGGCGCTGATGACCAACATCATCTCGGGTTCGCTCTCGATCGTCGCCTGCTTCATCACGATCGGGCTGGTCGACAAGATCGGCCGCAAGCCGCTGCTGCTGATCGGCTCGGCCGGCATGGCGATCACGCTGTTCGCGATGGTCTATGCCTTCTCGACCGGCACGCTCGTCGCCGACAAGCTCACGCTGCCGGGGCATATGGGGCAGCTCGCGGTCGGCGCCGCGCTCGCTTATTCGGTCGCGTTCAACATCAGCTGGGGCCCGGTGATGTGGGTGATGCTCGGCGAGATGTTCCCCAACCAGATCCGCGGCTCGGCGCTCGCGGTGTGCGGCTTCGCGCAATGGTTCGCCAACTACCTCGTCGCGCAATCCTTCCCGATCATGCTCGGCACGATCGGGCTCGCGAAGAGCTATTCGTTCTACGCGGTGTGCGCGGTGATCAGCTTCTTCCTGGTGCAGAAGTTCATCGTCGAGACCAAGGGCAAGTCGCTCGAAGCGATGGAGGGGTAAGACGCGCGCTGCGAGGGCGGCGCGCGCTGTTACGATCTTTGATTGGATCGCTTTAGACGGGACCGCGATGACGCCATCGCGGTCCCGGTTTTGGTTGCGCGGCGAGCGAAGACTTAGTTACCCGAATTCGCGTACAAGACGCGCCCGTGCTGCGGCGCTATCGCGCCACGTCCGGTCGAAATAGCGAGCCGACGGCAGCCCTTCGCATCGACGCTCGCAGCGCTCGCTTCGGTCGGTAAGTACAGCAAACAGCAGCTTGTATGTCCGCCTTCCCAGTCGTTTACTTCATGCGATCATTGGTGGAGCGAATCGACGATGCGGCTGCTTGCCCGCCTTATCCCCGCGCTGTTGCTCGGAGCGGGGCCACAGCCGTCCAATACGGTTCCACTGGGGAAATTCCGGATTTGGGGGGTCCACCCCATCGTGCCCCTCTCCCTCGTTGGAGCCGGCCTGACAGTGAAAGTCGCCGCCAGTCCGTGTCAGAAGCCGGCACATAATTGGGGATGCAGCTTTGAAGGCGTGAGCAATCAAGCCGTCGTGTCGGTCAGCCGCCGGGGTTTGCCGACGTTTCGCATGACAAGCGACGTCCAGGCCTCGTTCGTGCGGGTTGCCATCGTACCCTTCGCGTCAGGGCGGGCCGGCGTGGTGGTCGACAATCAGTGGGGTGGGTCCGCCGGCATCACCGCCGTAACGGTGATCGAGCCGATGGCCAGCGGCTTCCAGGCGATTCCACTGACTTACCATGGACGCACCGATTTGTTCGGCGAGGTTAGCATGCTTCCTCGCGAGCTGTCTAAAGACGCGCGCCCCGCTTTCGTGTTGCAGACGCCTGGCTTCAACTTTTCGAGCGAGTGCACCGCCTGCACTGGCGGCATACCGCTGATATTGACCATTCGCCACGGGCATAGCGCCAATATCTCGGGCGACCCTGCCGTCCGCCCGCTCTTCGCACGCGACCTGCCCGCACGCCGTCGCGTGTGTGTCTCCGACGAGACAGAGCGGAATGGCAATTGTGCCGCCTTCGTGGCCGACGCCGCCCGGCTCGGGCAACTATCGTCAGCGTGGCGAGTCATGCTCGCGCACTATCGGCACGAGCCTGCGGGCTACCCAGCCGCATTGCGCGAATCGCTCGTCAAGGACGGCTACGTAACCCCGCAGGAAGCGCGCGATTTGCCGTTGGCCTAGGGAGACCGCCCTACCGGCCGCCACCCTTTGGGTTAAAGCGCCGACGAGGCGCTGTCCTACATCCCCGAACCTGTGGTATAAACCAAAATGCTCTTTGACATCGTCGAACCCGAACGTCTGTATTACCACAAAAATGGAAACGATCGAAATTGAACATGGCGCGTCTGGGGGTCAATCGAGTCAAGCAAAGCAACCCCGATACTATGCAGCTCCCTGCGCCTTAACATCGCCGGTCACCCGGCAGCCCCACACCGCATAGAACAGCACATACAATTCGCACGCCGCCGTCAGCAGGAACGAGTTCTGCAGCCCGTACATATCAGCAAGCTTGCCCTGCACGATCACCAGCGCGCCGCCGGCGATCGCCATGATCAGCAGCCCCGACCCTTCCTCGGTCAGCGGCCCGAGGCCACGGATGCCGAGCGTGAAGATCGTCGGGAACATGATCGAGTGGAACAGCCCGACCGAGATCAGCGCCCACATCGCGACATGGCCCGTCGTGAAGGTCGCGATCAGCATGACGATGCACGCCCCGATGCTCGCCGCCGCAAGCACGCGCTCGGCCGGAATGCGCTGCATCAGCCAGCTGCCGACGAAGCGGCCGACCATCATCCCGCCCCACAGCAGGAAGAGATAATGCGACGCCTGCTCGTGCGTCGTGTTGCCGATCTCGGGCTGGCTGATGAAGTTGATGAAGAGGTTGCCGACGCCGATCTCGGCGATGAGGTAGATGAAGATCGCCGGGATGCCGAAGATCAGGTTGCGGTGCGACCAGAGCGAATGGTTGGCGCGCTCGGCCTTGGCGTTGCGCTTGGTGGCAGCCCCCATCGCCGGCAGCGGCGAACGCGCGATGACGATCGCGAGCAGGACCAGGACGACCGCGACGATCAAATACGGCAGCTGGACCGATTGCGCATCGGCAAGCCGCTGCGCCGGGGTCAACGCGGCGGCACCCGCCGCCGCGGTGCCCGAGGTCGAGCGGCCGAGGATCAGATACCCGCCGAACAACGGCGCGAGCGTCGCGCCGAGCGAGTTGAACGCCTGCACCAGGTTGAGCCGCGACGACGCGGTTTCGGGCTTGCCGACCACAGCAACATACGGGTTGGCCGCAACCTGCAGCAGCGTGATCCCGCTCGCGATCACGAACAGCGCGAACAGCGTGACGCCGTAAGACGGGATCCGCGCCGCGACGATCATGCCCAGCGCACCCACCGCCATGATGGCGAGCCCGACCACCAGCGAACGCTGATAGCCGATCCGCTCGATCAGCTTGGCCGACGGGATCGACGCGACGAAATAGGCGATGAACCACACGCTCTCGATCAGCGTGGTCTGGGTATAGCTCAGGTCGAACACGCTGCGCAGATGCGGCAGCAGCGTATTGTTGATGACGGTGATGAAGCCCCACATGAAGAACAGGCTCGCGAGCAGCGTCAGCGCCGAGCGATAGCGTCCGCCATCGGGCGAATCGCTGCTTCCGACCGGAGCGGGCGCGGCGATGACGGGTGCGGCCATGCGGTATATCCTCTATCTGGCGATACCGCGCGGGGCGGATTGCCTTCTCGTTATTTGTCCGAGTATAAGCGAAGCGTTATCTCGTCAACAGATAGCCTCGGCGACCGGAGTGCGTGGTGCGGGAATGTCACGCTCCCGTCTCTGCCTCGGGAGGTTGCGTTGCTGCTGCTGACCCAGTCCGGACGATCCTGCATGACCGACACGCCCAACGCCCCCTCGACGCCCCTCGCCCGCCTGCGCTCGCGCGCGTGGTTCGACAATCCCGACAATATCGACATGACCGCGCTCTATCTCGAGCGCTATCTCAACTTCGGGCTGAGCCTCGAGGAATTGCGTTCGGGTCGGCCGATCATCGGCATCGCGCAGACCGGCAGCGACCTGTCGCCGTGCAACCGACACCATCTCGTCCTCGCCGAGCGCGTCCGCGAGGGCATCCGTGAGATGGGCGGCATCGCGATCGAATTCCCGGTCCATCCGATCCAGGAAACCGGCAAGCGCCCGACCGCCGGGCTCGACCGCAACCTTGCCTATTTGGGGCTCGTCGAGACGCTCTACGGCTATCCGCTCGACGGCGTCGTGCTGACGATCGGCTGCGACAAGACGACGCCCGCCTGCCTGATGGCGGCCGCCACGGTCAACATCCCGGCGATCGCGCTATCGGTCGGGCCGATGCTCAACGGCTGGCACAAGGGCGAGCGCACCGGCTCGGGCACGATCGTGTGGAAGGCGCGCGAGATGCTCGCCAAGGGCGAGATCGACAATGCCGGCTTCATCAAGCTCGTCGCCTCGTCGGCGCCGTCGACCGGCTATTGTAACACGATGGGCACCGCGACGACGATGAACTCGCTCGCCGAGGCGCTCGGCATGATGCTACCGGGCTCGGCCGCGATCCCCGCGCCGTATCGCGATCGCCAGGAAGTCGCCTATCTCACCGGCAAGCGCATCGTCGAGATGGTCCGCGAGGATCTCAAGCCCTCGGACATCATGACGCGCGACGCCTTCCTCAACGCGATCGTGGTCAATTCGGCGATCGGCGGTTCGACCAACGCGCCGATCCACCTCTCCGCGATCGCGCGCCATGTCGGTGCCGAACTCGAGCTGAACGACTGGCAGACGCACGGCCACAAGGTCCCGCTGCTGGTCAACCTGCAGCCCGCCGGCGAATATCTCGGCGAGGATTATTATCACGCAGGCGGCGTCCCCGCGGTGGTTGCCGAACTGATGCGCCACGATCTGATCCAGGAAGGCGCGCTGACCGTCAATGGCAAGACGATCGGCGACAATTGCCGCGCGGCGACGATCGAGGACACGCGCGTGATCCGCACCTTCGAGACGCCGTTGGTCGAGGAAGCCGGCTTCGTCGTGCTCAAGGGCAATCTGTTCGACGCCGCAATCATGAAAACGAGCGTGATCAGTGCCGAATTCCGCGCACATTACCTGTCGAACCCGGAGGATCCCGAGGCGTTCGAAGGGCCCGCGATCGTGTTCGACGGCCCTGAGGATTATCATCACAAGATCGACGATCCCGCACTCGGCATCACGCGCGAAACGCTGATGTTCATGCGCGGCGCTGGCCCGATCGGCTATCCCGGTGCGGCCGAAGTCGTGAACATGCGCGCGCCGGCTTATCTGATCCGCGAAGGCGTGCACGCGTTGCCGTGCATCGGCGACGGTCGCCAGTCGGGCACCTCCGCCTCGCCTTCGATCCTCAATGCCTCGCCCGAAGCCGCCGCGAATGGCGGGCTGGCGTTGCTCAGGACGGGCGATCGCGTGCGGATCGATCTCGGTCGTGGCACCGCCGACGTGCTGATCTCGGACGGGGAACTCGCAGCGCGTCGCGCGGCGCTGATGGCGGCGGGCGGGTATCAATACCCCGCCTCGCAGACGCCATGGCAGGAAATGCAGCGCGCGGTCGTCGGCCAGCTCAATACCGGGGCGATCCTCGAAGGCGCCGAGAAGTATCAGCGGATCGCCCAGACGATGGGCCTGCCGCGCGACAGCCACTAAGCCGATACGAAACAGGGACGGCGGTTACTACCGCCGTCCCCTCTCCGTGCGTGCGCGGTAATGCGCGCTAGCTCAGTCCTCGAACGCCTCGACTTGCCGTCGTTCGGCGCGCAGATAGGCGTCGGCGACATGCCGCAGTGGCGCGACATCGACATCGCTTTCGCCTGCCGCGACCAATGCCGCGAAGCGATCGTACAGCCCGCGATATTCCGCCTCGGGCGACAGCGTCTGTTCGACGCCGTCGATGTGCAATTCGCTGCCGCCCTTCGATAGCAGCAGCGCGCCCGCATCGGTCTCGACGCGGATGTCCCAGGTCTGCGGGCCGGTCTGGCGCCAGTCGAACTCGGCGCGGATCGGCGTGCCGGCCGCGTCGGTGAAATCGAGCGTCGCCGCGATCGGCGACGCGCGGTTTGCCGGGATCTCGAGCACGCCCTCGGTCAGGAAGAACCCCGGCAGGATCGCCGTCGCGATCGACAGCGCGTTGATGCCGGGGTCGAACACCCCCATCCCGCCGGCTTCCCAGATCCACGCCTGCCCTGGATGCCAGTGCCGGACGTCTTCCTTCCACTCGATCTTGACCGAGCGCAGCGTCTTGCCAGCGAGCCACTCGCGCGCGGTCGCAACGCCTGCCGCGTAGCGCGAATGCCAGCTCGCGAAGAGCGTAACACCCTTGGCGCGCGCCAGGTCGCGCAGCAGTTCGACTTCGGACAGCGTCGCGCCGGGCGGCTTCTCGAGAAAGACGTGCTTGCCCGCGGCGATCGCGCGCCGCGCCGCCTCGAAGCGCACCTGCGGCGGCTGACACAAGGCGACCGCGTCAATCTCCTCGGCGGCGAGCATCTCCTCGATCGTGGTGTGCGTGACGCCACGGTCGATCCGGCCGTGCCGGCTCGCGGCGGTGACGAGTTCGAAATCGGGCGAGGCGTCGAGCACCGGGATATGCTGATCGCGCGCGATCTTGCCGACGCCGACGATGCCGATGCGGATGACCATCTCAGAGAACCTTTACGCTGACGGAGGCCGGCGCATCGATCGCGATCGGGTTGCGCACCGGCAAATGGAACGGCGCCGCGCTGATCTCGAACACATCGCCCTCCGCGGTCTGCACGCCGTCGCTGAACGACAAGGTCGCGGTGCCGAAGAAATGGACGTGCACGTCACCAGGGCGGCGAAACAGCGCATATTTGAAATGGTGATGCTCGAGATTCTCGATCGAATGCGACATGTTCGCCTCGCCCGAGACGAACGGCTTTTCCCACACGGTCGCGCCGTCGCGGACGATCCGGCTGGTGCCCCGAACGTCCGCCGGCAAGGCGCCGAGCAGCAGTTCTGGGCCGAGCGCGGCGTTGCGCAGCTTCGAATGCGCGAGCCACAGATAATTACCGCGCTCGGTCACATGGTCCGAAAACTCGTTGGCGAGCGCAAAGCCGAGCCGCACCGGCGTGCCGTCGTCATCGATCAGATAGATCCCCGCGATCTCCGGCTCCTCGCCCGCATCGAGTGCGAACGCCGGGGAGCGCAGCGCCTCGCCCGGCGCGACCAGTTGCGAGCCATCGCCCTTATAGAACCATTCGGGCTGGACGCCCTGCCCGGGCTCGGACGGCTTGCCGCCCTCGACCCCCATCAGGAACATCTTCATCGAATCGGTCGGCGCGGGGTTCTCGACCGCGGCGCGGTGCATCTTGTCGCGCCCCTCGGCCGAGCCGAGATGCGTGAGGCCGGTGCCGGTGAGCAACAGATGCGCCGGATCGGCATGATCGACGGGCGCGAGCAGCGTCACGCTCGCCAGATCGAGCACATCGCCCGACCCGGCGCGTGTCACCGCATCGGCGAGGCTGACGCCATCGGCCAGCGCCGTGCGCGCGAGCGCGAGGACGGTGGTCGCGCCCTTGACGATCCGTGCAGCGCCAGTCGCGTCGAGTGCGGCGACACCGCGGGCGCCATCCGCGGCGCGGAATTGAACGAGCGATACGCTCATGGAAACGGCCTCTCCCAGCTACGCCGCACGCCGGCAGCGGATTGAACGTCGCGTGCCAGCGGCCGCCAGCGAAGCGGTTCTCAGCAGCGATTAGTCCGACTACCGCTAGCAGTCGAAAAGCCGATGTTCAACCAAGCGTCGGCTTGGTCATCGGTGCGCCGGCCGCCCGCCGGGGTTGGTCTCGCTCGCGCGTTTCCTATCCGAGCGTACGGCTCACGCGCAGCAACGTCGCGTCGCCGGGATAGGCGTCGACCGTGAACCCCAGGTCGCGCTCGACCTCGATCGCCGCATGATTATCGCGGCTCTCGATCGATTCGAGCACCCGGACGCCCTTTGCCTCGGCACAGTGCGCGACATAGGCGAGCAGCGCCCAGCCGATTCCATGCTGCTTGAAATCCTTGCGGATCGTGATCGCGACCTCGCCGCGGTCGAAGCTCGCGTCGCAGGCGAGCATCGCGGTGGCGATCATCATCGACCCGTCCTCGGTAAAGGCGAGAAAATCTTCGGTCCGGCGATGGTCGACATGGGTCAGCGTGCGGACCTGCGGCGGGCCGACCGTGTTGAGCCCGGTCAGGAAGCGGAACCGGAGATCCTCGCGCGTCACGTGCGTGAAGAATTCGGCGACCGTGCCGTCGTCCTCGGGACAGGCCGGTCGGACGTGGAAGCGGAAGCCGCCCCGGGTGGTGAGCAACTGGCTTGGCGCGCGCATCGGATCGACCTTTCGCAACGGCGCGACGCCGCGGCGGCATCGCGAGACCGGCGCTATGCCGGCGCGCGAGCGGTCGGTCTCTCGTTGATACTACGTAGCGCGCGAAGCCGGCCTTAGCGTGTCGGGTAGTTCGGGGCTTCGCGCGTGATGTCGACGTCGTGGACGTGGCTTTCCTTGAGGCCGGCGCCGGTGATCTGGACGAAGCGCGCGCGCGCCTGCAGATCCTCGAGCGTCGCCGAGCCGGTATAGCCCATCGCCGCGCGGATGCCGCCGACGAGCTGGTGAATCACGTCCTTGGCCGGCCCCTTGAAGGCGACCTGACCTTCGATCCCCTCGGGGACGAGCTTCATCTGGTCCTTGATGTCGCCCTGGAAATAGCGGTCGGCGGAACCCCGGCCCATCGCGCCGACCGAGCCCATGCCGCGATACGATTTGTACGCGCGCCCCTGGAACAGGAAGGTCTCGCCCGGCGCTTCCTCGGTGCCGGCGAGCAGCGAGCCGATCATGCACGCCGATGCGCCCGCTGCGAGCGCCTTGGCGAGATCGCCTGAGGTGCGCAGGCCCCCGTCGGCGATCACTGGCACGCCCGCCTTCTGGCCGATCTCGGCGCAGTCCATCACCGCGGTCAACTGCGGCACGCCGACGCCGGCGACGACGCGCGTGGTGCAGATCGAGCCCGGGCCGATGCCGACCTTGATGCCGTCGGCACCGGCGTCGATCAGCGCGCGCGTGGCCTCGGCGGTTGCGACGTTGCCGGCGATGACTTGGACCGAATTGCTGAGCTTCTTCACCCGCTCGACCGCGCGCGCGACGTCGCGATTGTGGCCGTGCGCGGTGTCGATCACCACCAGGTCGAGCTCGGCATCGACCAAAGCCTCGGTCCGCGCGAAGCCCTTGTCGCCGACCGTGGTCGCCGCCGCCACGCGCAGCCGGCCGGCATCGTCCTTGGTCGCGTTGGGATAGGTGACCGCCTTCTCGATATCCTTGACGGTGATCAGGCCGACGCAGCGATATTTGTCGTCGACGACGATGAGCTTCTCGATCCGGCGCTGGTGAAGCAGACGGCGCGCCTCTTCCTTGCCGACGCCGGTCGAGACGGTCGCGAGATTCTCGTGCGTCATCAGCTCGGAGACGGGCTGTTGCGCGTTCTCGGCGAAGCGCGTGTCGCGGTTGGTGAGAATGCCGACGAGCGTGCCGTCGGCCTCGACCACCGGGATGCCGCTGATCTTGTGGCGCGCCATCAGCGCCTGCGCCTCGGCGAGCGTCGCCGAGGGGGCGATCGTGATCGGGTTGACGACCATGCCGCTCTCGAAGCGCTTGACCGCACGGACCGCGGCGACCTGCTCGGGGATCTCCATGTTGCGGTGGAGCACGCCGATGCCGCCCAATTGCGCCATGACGATCGCCATGTCGGCCTCGGTCACGGTGTCCATCGCCGAGGAGAGGATCGGGATGTCGAGCGAGATGCCGCGGGTGACGCGCGTCGCGGTGTTGGTCTGGCTCGGCACGATGTCGGATTCGGCGGGGACGAGCAGGACATCGTCGAAGGTGAGGCCGAGGCGAATGTCCATGAAAATGCCGTTTCCTGCTGGCCCGGGGAGGTCGGGTGGGTGCGAGTCGTGGCGGTCCATGTAAACAACGGGCGCGCGGGGCGCTAGGGGGCGGCGCGCGTTTGGGACTTGGCGCTAGCCCCTCCCCTTTAGGGGAGGGGTTGGGGTGGGGCCGTGCCTGTTACGCGGCGTCGGATTCGCGGGGAGGCCCCACCCCCTACCCCTCCCCTGAAGGGGAGGGGCAAGAAGACGAATGCGATTTGTGCGTGACAAACCGTGCTTCGGTTGACTCGATTGCCCCCAAGACGTGATATCTACTTTTCCGATCGTTTCCGTTTCTGCGCTAATGGTAGACGCTTGCCCTCCCCCTGTTCCCTAGCGTTCGAACGCGCACGAGCTAACTAGGCGCGCGACGGGTGTAGCACGTCCGCAACGAATAGGAGCCAGACTGATCAAAGAGCAGGAAAGAACATATCAAAAACATCGTATGTAGGACAGTGGAATATGCGTTCGAATGTGTGTCCAGATGCTACGTCCGATTTTCAGCGTAATGGTCCCCCGTTCAAAAACAGCGGCCGGACGCGTTCGAATACTGGAGCCATTATTCCTTGAAACTTTTCGAGAAGTTCAACTGCTTTCCGGGATCGCGCGAGCACATTCGACGTGGGTCCATCAGTGAAAGCTAACACAGGCTTCTTGTTGGCGGTGATTTCGAGCCTCTGCGGGGCGCCGGTCGTTGCGTCGAAATGGAGGGCATCGTGAACAATCCTGTTTCTGAAGCTTAACGTCCCCCTCGCTTCGTCCTGGAATTTATTGAGCGCAGCTATTTGGGCTTCGAATTCCCCGCGAGCATGAAGGATGGCCACGAGCGCCTTGATCTTTCCGTCGAACGTGAAAATCTGAGACGTTACACACGCCCCGTAAACGTCAGGCATTTCCGCTGCCTGCCAGATAGCACTGGTGACAATTGCTTCCAGCGCAGCCCAATTTGTTACCATTTTTCCGATTGCCCTGTAATGTTCATCGCTATCGCGCGACGCTACATTGGGATACGGTTCCAGACCCAAGTTAAATATCCCGATAAGGGCGGATTTCCTTACGCTGCCCGCATTTTTGCTCACTATCTATAATCGAGTTGCGACGATCTTAATCACGTTAAGTCGGGCCTTTAATATGGTGTCGCACCCCTACCCCCCACCCCCCAATCTGCTAAAACCCTGTAATCGCGCCCGCCCCTCCGCGGTCGCGCAAGGGGAACCCCATGGCACTCATCATCGCCGGCCTGCTCGTCGCGGTCGTCCTGCTCTACCTCATGCTCGGCATGAAGGTCGTCCGCCAAGGCTATCAGTACACGATCGAACGCTTCGGCAAGTTCACTGCGGTCGCCAAGCCCGGGCTGACCTTCATCGTGCCTTTGTTCGACCGGGTCGGTCGGAAAGTGAACATGATGGAGCAGGTGCTCGACATTCCGGGCCAGGAGATCATCACCAAGGACAATGCGATGGTCGCGGTCGACGGCGTGGTGTTCTTCCAGGTGCTCGATGCGGCCAAGGCGGCGTATGAGGTGAGCGACCTGTATCTCGCGATCATGCAGCTCGCGACGACAAACTTACGCACCGTGATGGGCTCGATGGACCTCGACGAGACGCTGTCGAAGCGCGACGAGATCAACACGCGCCTCCTGATGGTGGTCGATCACGCGACCGAGAGCTGGGGCGTCAAGATCACGCGCGTCGAGCTGAAGGACATCCGCCCGCCCGCCGACATCGTCAACGCGATGACCCGCCAGATGAAGGCCGAGCGCGAGAAGCGCGCGACGATCCTCGAGTCGGAAGCGGCCCGCCAGAATGCGATCAACCGTGCCGAGGGGCAGAAACAGTCGCAGATCCTCGAGGCCGAGGGGCGCCGCGAATCGGCGTTCCGCGACGCCGAGGCGCGCGAGCGCGCGGCACAGGCCGAGGCGAGCGCGACCAAGGCGGTCTCCGACGCGATCGAAGGCGGCAGCGTCCAGGCGATCAACTATTTCATCGCGCAGAAATATGTCGAGGCGATCGGCAAGTTCGCGACCTCGCCCAATGCCAAGACGATCCTGTTCCCGGTCGAGGCGACGCAATTGATGGGGACGCTCGGCGGGATCGGCGAGCTGGCGCGCGAGGCGATCTCGGGGTCGCCGGCGGCAACCGCCGCAGCGGCGCCGGTGGTCGAGCCGCGGCGGCGCGGGCCGTTCGAGGAGCCTGCGGCGTGATGCTGTTCGGGATCGCGTGGAGCTTGGGGGCGCTGTGGCTGGCGGCGGCGCTCGCGCTGGTCATCGCCGAGATGCTCGCGCCCGGCTTCTTCCTGGTGTTCCTCGGCGCGGGCGCGGCGGTGACGGGGTTGCTGGTGCTGATCGCGCCGGGGGTGCCGATCGTGCTGCAGGCGCTGGTCTTTGCCGGGCTGACCGCGGGCGCGGTGGCGATCGGGTGGCGCTGGTATCGCGGGCTGGCGACGACCGCGGCGGAGCCGGCGCTCAACGATCGCGCGGCGCGGCTGGTTGGGCGGCGCGTGCTGGTGTGCGAGGCGATCGTCGATGGCGAGGGCCGCGTGACGGTCGGCGATGGCGCCTGGACCGCGATCGGGCCGGATGCGGCGGTCGGCGCCAGCGTGCGGATCGTCGGGGCGGACGGGAGCGTGTTGCGGGTCGAATTGGGGTGAGGCGCGGTCGGGTGCTGCGGGTCGTCGCGAGAGGAAGGGTGGTTCGCGCAGAGGCGCAGAGGCGCTGAGGGGATGCGCGGGGGATCGGCATCCCCTCACCCATTTGTCATCCCCGCGAAAGCGGGGATCCTGCTCCTATTTGGCGTCGAGTAGAAGCGGGGCCTTCGCTTTCGCGAGGGTGACGGGGGACGCGGTCGTCCGGTCGTTCGCCTTTGGGCCGGTCCGGTTCGGCTAGGCCTTCTGCTCCGCGCCTTCGCGTCTTCGCGTGAACAAGAAGGTTTATTCTCGCGAAGACGCGAAGACGCTAAGAGAAACAGAAGAGCAAGCGGGCCGCTCTGCGCCTCTGCGCCTCTGCGCGAACCATCCTTCTTCTTGCAGCGGCGTCTTGGCGGGCGGGTACCGGGTGGCCCGCCCCGCACCCTCCGTCATTCCCGCGAAAGCGGGAATCCCGCTCCTATTCGGCGCGCCGAGCAGAAGCGGGACCCTCGCTTGCGCGAGAGTGACGGCGGACGGGGTCGATCGCGATCTGCCATCGGCGTCAGGGACGCCGCGGTCGCCCCGCTGAGACCTTCGATCGTCGCGCGGTGAGCGCATCGATCACACCCCCCGCGCGAGGCGGGCGGTCGCGCCGCGACCGACCCGGCTCGGTTCACTTCTTCCCGAAGAACCCCTCGGCCAGCCCACCCAGCTGCCCCAGCACGCCGCCCTGCTGTGCGAGCTGGCTCGCGAACCCGCCGAGCGCGCCTTCGCCGCCGATATGCTCGACGATCTGCTGCAGGATCGCGGGCGACAGGCCCGTGCTTTGCGCGGCGGTTTCGACGGTGTCGCCGGGCGCGGGATGCGCGACGCCGAGCGCCTGGACCGCCGACAGCACCTGCTCGGGCGAAAGGCCGACCTTGGCGGCGAGGTTCTTGATCTCGGCATTGTCCGAAACCTGGCTAAGCAATCCGTCGAGCAAACCCATGGGCATTCCTTTCGTGGACACGGTCGACGCCGATCCTAGCATGGTGTGGGCAGCGGCGCGAGATCGGGCGCGATGAAGCCGCGCCTGGCGGCGACCGCAAAGAGCCGCTCGCGGCTGTAGAAGCGCAGCGGCCAGTCGCGCCGCCCGGCGGGGCTGGCGAGCAGCGCGTTGACGCTGTCGACCAGCGGCTCGGCCGGGTCGCGCGCGCCGAGATGCGCGCGCACGCCGGCGAGATAGGCGCGCGTGATCGTGTCGTGATAGCCCTGGCTGTCGTCGTTCACCCCGCCGACCGCGGCGTTGTAGCGCGAGATGATCGTCGCGATCGGCGCGTCGAGGTCGATGTCGGGCCGGTCGCGGACGAGCCAAATCGTCGCGGCGAGATGCGCCTCGTGCGTCCAGTCGGCGCGCGGCAGGCTGCGGGCGAGCAGCCCCTCCCCGATGCGCCGGATCGCGGCATCGTCGGGAAAGGGGCGAAAGGGTGGATCAATCATCGGATCGGGCTCCAAGCGGCGCCCGATCCGGGGAGGCGGGCAGGTCAGGCGGTCGCGGCGACTTTCGGTGCGGATTGGCGCACGCCTTCGTCGACATGCTCGGCGAATTGCGCGAAGTTTTCCACGAACAGATCGACGAGCTTTGCCGCCGTGGCGTCATACGCTTGCTTGTCGGCCCAGGTCGCGCGCGGGTCGAGGATCGCGCTGTCGACGCCGGGCACCGCGACCGGCACCTTGAAGCCGAAATTGGGATCGGTGCGGAATTCGGCGTCGTTGAGCGACCCGTCGAGCGCTGCGTTGAGCAGCGCGCGCGTCGCCTTGATCGGCATCCGGCTGCCGGTACCGTATTTGCCGCCGGTCCAGCCGGTGTTGACCAGCCAGCAATCGACCCCACCCTTGGCGATCCGGCTCTTCAGCAGATTGCCATAGACCGAGGGGTGCCGCGCCATGAACGGCGCGCCGAAGCAGGTCGAAAAGGTCGCGTCGGGCTCGGTCACGCCGATCTCGGTGCCGGCGACGCGCGCGGTGTAGCCTGAGAGGAAGTGGTACATCGCCTGTTCGGGGGTGAGCTTGGCGATCGGCGGCAGGATGCCATAGGCGTCGGCGGTCAGCATCACGATGTTGCGCGGCACCGGCCCCATGTTCTTTTCCGACGCATTGGGGATGAAGTCGATCGGATAGGCGCCGCGGCTGTTCTCGGCGAGGCTGGCGTCGTCGAGGTCGAGCTGGCGCGTGACGGGATCGATCACGACGTTTTCGAGGATCGTGCCGAAACGCTTTGTCGTCGCGAAGATTTCCGGTTCCGCATCGGCCGAGAGGCGGATCATCTTGGCGTAGCAACCGCCCTCGAAATTGAACACCGCGGTGTCCGACCAGCCATGCTCGTCGTCGCCGATCAGCGTGCGGCTGGCGTCGGCGCTGAGCGTCGTCTTGCCGGTCCCCGACAGACCGAAGAACACCGCGGTGTCGCCGTCGGGGCCCATGTTCGCCGAGCAGTGCATCGGCATCACCCCAGTGGGCGGGAGGAGGTAGTTGAGCAGGCTGAACACCGACTTCTTCATCTCGCCGGCATAGCGCGTGCCGCCGATCAGGATGAGCTTGTCGGTGAAATTGACCGCGATCACCGTCTCGCTGCGGCAGCCGTGGCGCTCGGGCGAGGCGCGGAAGCTCGGCAGGTCGATGATCGTGTAATCGGGGACGAAGTCGCGGAGCTGGTCTTCCTCGGGGCGGACGAGCATCGTGCGGATGAAGCTGTTGTGCCAGGCGAGCTCGTTGATCACGCGCACTTGCACGCGGTGCTCGGGCTGCGAGCCGCCGAACAGGTCCTGGACGAACAGATCCTCTTTGTCCTGCAGCGCGGACAGGAAATCGGCCTTGAGGACAGCGAAATGCTCAGGGCTCATCGCCTTGTTGCTCTTGCCCCACCACACCGTGCTCTCGGTTTCGGCGTCGCGGACGATGAACTTGTCCTGCGCCGAGCGGCCGGTATGCGCGCCGGTCTCGACCACCAGCGGACCGTCGGCGGAGAGTTTCCCCTCCCCGCGCGCGATCGCCGACTGGATCAGCCGGGCGGTGACGAGGTTCCAGTGCAGATTGGCGCGCGTCTCGATGCCTTGCGATTCGAGGCCGGCGGCGGGAATGCGATTGCTCACGATGTGGGTCTCCTACTGTCCCATGCGGGTCATTTTGACCTCGCGTTTCTGCTGTCGGCGCATATCGAGGCGCCGCGCGGCGGTCAAATCGCGCCGTTCAGCTTGCGTTGAGGCTGGCGCCCTAATGGGTTAGACCGCCTGCAGAATGATCAAGGAATGCCCCCGCCGATGACGGCTACGATCGCGCTGGTCGATGACGACCGCAACATCCTCACCTCGGTTTCGATCGCGTTGCAGGCCGAGGGGTTCGTCACGCGGCTCTATTCCGATGGCGAGACCGCGCTGAAGGCGCTGATCGACAATCCGCCCGACATCGCGATCCTCGATATCAAGATGCCGCGGATGGACGGGCTCGAGCTGCTCCGCCGGCTGCGCGAGAAGAGCATGATCCCGGTGATCTTCCTCACCTCGAAGGATGACGAGCTCGACGAGGCGCTGGGGCTCGCGATGGGCGCCGACGATTATATCGCCAAGCCCTTCTCGCAGCGGCTGCTGATCGCGCGGATTCGCGCGATCCTGCGGCGCACCGAGGTGTCGCAGGGCGGCGCGCCGGGCGACGAACCCGCGGCGGAAACCGCGCTGGTGCGCGGGCGCCTTGCGATGGACACCGCGCGGCACCGCGTCACCTGGGGCGGCGAGACGGTCGTGCTGACCGTCACCGAATTCCTGATCCTCGAGACGCTCGCGCAGCGCCCCGGCATCGTCAAGACGCGCAACCAGTTGATGGATGCGGCGTATCACGACGACATCTATGTCGACGACCGCACGATCGACAGCCATATCAAGCGCGTGCGGCGGAAATTCCGCCAGGTCGATCCCGAATTCGACGCGATCGAGACGCTGTATGGAGCAGGCTATCGTTTTTCCGAGGACTGACCCGGCCGCCGCGGCGATGCCGGCGCGTCTCGAGCAAGGCGATGCGGATGCGCGCGCGCTGTCACTGCGGTGGTCGGCGCGCGTCTCGCTCACGCCGCGCATCCTGTTCGTCAACGTCTTCGCGCTGGCGATGCTCGCGGGCGGATTCTTCTATCTAGATTCGTATCGCAGCCGGATCGTCGACGGGCGCGTGACGCAATCGATCCGCGAGGCGCGGCTGATCGCCGAGGCGGTGGTTGCGGTGCCGACCGCGCAGCGCCCCGATCTCGCGGTCAAGCTCGCACGCGACATGGGGAGCTGGATCCGGATCTACGACGCCGACGCCAGACTGATCATCGACACGCGCGCATTGGGCTTGCGCAATTTCGTGCTGCAGGACCCCGACAAGCAGGACTGGCGGCAGGCCGCCGCGCGCTTCCTCGACGCCGGGATCGACACCGTCGTCGGCACGCCGCGCGCGCCGCTGTATCGCGAGCGCAGCAACGGGCTCGCCTGGCCCGATGTCCGCACCGTGCGCTCGGCGCCGACCGTCGCCGCGACGGTGTGGCGCGCGCCCGACCGCACGCCGGTGATCACCGCCGCCTCGCCGATGCCCGGCGGCAGCGTGGTGATGACGACCTTCAATGCGCGCGACATCACCCAGACGGTGCGGTTCGAGCGCTTCCGCCTCAGCATCGTGCTGTTCGTCGTGGCGATCGTCTCGGTGCTGCTGTCGCTGTTCCTCGCGCGCACGATCGTACGGCCGCTCAGGCGGCTGGCCTGGTCGGCGGTGCGCGTGCGGCTGGGTCGCGCGCGCGAAGTCGTTGTGCCGCGGCTGCCCGAGCGGCGCGACGAGATCGGCATGCTCGCGCGCGCTTTGTCCGACATGAGCCTCGCCCTCCGTGCGCGGATCGACGCGATCGAGGCGTTCGCCGCCGACGTGACGCACGAGATGAAGAACCCCCTCGCCTCCTTGCGGTCGGCGGTCGAGGGGCTGGCGATGGTCAAGGACCCGGCGCTGCAGGAGCGGCTGCTCGCGATCGTGCGCGACGACGTGCACCGGCTCGACCGGCTGATCACCGATATCGCCGAGGCGTCGCGGCTCGACGCGCAGCTCAGTCGCGCGAAGTTCGAACCGGTCGATCTCGGCGCGATGATCGCCGCGCTGATCGGCAGCCGCGAGGCGCGCGGCGTCGAACGCGGCATCCGCCTGCACTTCGATCGGCGCGCCGCCGACCCGCTCGTCGTACTCGGCGAAGGCGCCCGGCTCGAGCGCGTGCTCGAGAATGTCATCGAGAATGCGATTTCCTTCTCGCCCGATTCCGGCCGCATCACGATCTTCGCGCGCCACGACGGAGACGTCGTCTCCGTCGCGATCGAGGACGAGGGGCCGGGCGTGCCCGCCGAGGCGCGCGAACAGGTGTTCCAGCGCTTCCAGTCGCTGCGCCCCGCGGGCGAGGCGTTCGGCAAGCATTCGGGGTTGGGCCTCGCGATCGCGCGGACGATCGTCGATGCGCATCAGGGTAGCATCGTCGCGACGCAGCGCGACGACGACGCGAGCGGGGCGCGCTTCGTCATCCGCCTGCCCGCGGCGAACCTCACGCCATGAACCTGCGGGTCCACGCCACGACGGTCGCGGTCGGCTCCCACGGCGTCATGCTGATCGGGCCGTCGGGAAGCGGCAAGTCGGACCTTGCGCTGCGGCTGATCGATCGTGGCGCGCGGCTGGTCAGCGATGACTATAGCGAAGTGCGCGCCGCCGCCGACGGGGTGCATGTCGCGCCGCCCGCCACGATCGCGGGCAAGATCGAGGTGCGCGGGCTCGGCATCCGGACGATGCCGTATATCACCGACATTGTGGTCGCACTCGTGATACGGCTAGGCGGGGCGGCCGCGCGCATGCCCGAGCCGGGCGAGTCGATGCTCATGGCCGGGGTCGCGGTGCCGCTGGTCGCGCTGAACGCTTTCGAGGCCTCCGCGCCGATCAAGGTGGAATTGGCGCTCGAGGGCGTTAGAGAGACGCTATGAAACGCGATCCCAAGGATATCCTGCTCGTCACCGGCATGTCGGGCGCGGGCAAATCGACCGTGCTGCGCACGCTCGAGGATCTCGGCTGGGAGGTGGTCGACAATCTCCCGCTGCTGTTGCTCGATCGTCTGCTCAACGCGCCCTTGCCCGAGGGGGTCGAGCGCTCGGCGCAGCCGCTCGCGCTCGGCATCGGCGCGCGGACGCGTGACTTCGATCCCGAACGGATCGTCGAGCGAATCAAGCAATTGCGCGAGGCGCATGGCTACGACATCGGTATCCTGTTCCTCGATTGCGCCGGCGGCGAGCTCGAGCGGCGCTATTCCGAGACGCGGCGACGCCATCCGCTCGCGCTCGACCGACCCGCATCGGACGGCATCGCGCGCGAACGCGAGCTGCTCGCGCCGCTGCGCGGCTGGGCGAACCGGCTGATCGACACGACGAGCCTCACCGCCAACGAACTCGCGCAGCAAGTGCGCGCGACCTTCTCGGGCGAGCAGCTTGGCGAGCGGCTCGGCGAGCCGACGCTGTCGGTGATGTCGTTCGGCTTTGCGCGCGGGCTGCCGCGCAACGCCGACCTGGTGTTCGACATGCGCTTCCTGCGCAATCCGCATTGGGTGCCGCAGCTGCGGCCCGGGACCGGGCTCGACGCCGACGTCTCGGCCTATATCGCGCAGGATCCGGCGTATGACGCCGCACTCGCGCAGATCGAGGATCTGCTGCTCCTGTTGCTGCCGCGCTACCGCGCCGAGGGAAAATCGTACGTCACGATCGCGCTTGGCTGTACCGGCGGGAGACACCGCTCGGTTCATGTCGCCGAGCGGATCGGCGCGCGGTTGCGCGCCGCGGGATTTTCGCCCACGGTCGCGCACCGCGATCTCGCCGCTGCACCGCAAGACTCGCTCGAGGGTGCGCGCGGCGGGACGCCCGACGAGATTAAGGACGATGGGGCGCGTGTTGCATGAAGTGGGTGGGACGATGATCGGACTGGTTCTCGTGACCCACGGCCGGCTGGCCGATGAGTTCGTCACGGCGATGGAGCATGTGGTCGGCAAGCAGGAGCATGTCGCCACCGTCAATATCGGCCCCGACGACGACATGGAGGCGCGCCGCAACGACATCGCCGCGGCGATCGGACGAGTCGATACCGGGCGCGGGGTGATCCTGCTGACCGACCTGTTCGGGGGCACGCCGTCGAACCTCGCGATCTCGCTGATGGAGCGCGGGCGGATCGAGGTGATCGCCGGGATCAATCTCCCGATGCTGATCCGGCTCGAATCGGCGCGCAAGAAGATGAAGATCGTCGATGCCGTCGCGGCCGCGCGCGAGGCCGGGCGGAAATATATTTCGGTCGCCTCCGAGGTGCTGGGCGAGGCGGCGGCCTGATGGCGGTGTCGCGGTCGGTGCTGATCACCAACAAGCGCGGGCTGCATGCCCGGGCCAGCGCCAAGTTCGTCACGCTCGCCGCCGCGCAGCCGTGCGAACTGCAGGTCGAAAAGGATGGCGCCGGGTCGGTCACCGGCACGTCGATCATGGGGCTGATGATGCTCGGCGCGGCGATGGGTGACACGATCTCGATCTCGGCCGAGGGCGAGCATGCCGAAAGCGCGGTCGGCGCTTTGTGCGAGCTGGTCGAGGCGAAGTTCGGCGAGGATTGATCCGCCTTCTTCCCCCCTCCCGCTTGCGGGAGGGGAGCAAGAAGAAGACAATGCCCCGCGAAATCACCGCTTATTCCAACCCGCTGATCAAGCGCATCCGCAGCTTGCGCGAAAAGCGCCATCGCCGCGAGGAAGGCCTGTTCCTGGCGGAAGGCCTGCGCATCCTGACCGAAGCGCGCGAAGCCGGGCGCATCCCGCATTATCTGTTCTTCGCGCGCGACAGCGCTGCGCATCCGCTGGTGCTCGCTTTGGTCGAAGCAGTCGAGGCGGCGGGCGGCGAGGCGATCGAGACCGTTCCCGACATCCTCTCCAAGCTCTCGGGCAAGGACAATCCGCAGGCCGTGGTCGGCGTGTTCGCCGAATTCGCCCACACGCTCGATCGGCTCGATCGCAGCGCAGCGGCGATCTGGCTGGTCGCCGAACGGTTGCGCGACCCCGGCAATCTCGGGACGATCCTGCGCACCGGCGACGCGGTCGGCGCGGGCGGGCTGATCCTGATCGGCGAATGCGTCGATCCCTTCTCGGTCGAGGCGGTGCGCGCGAGCATGGGGGCGCTGTTCACCGTGCCGGTGGTGCAATGCGAATGGGACGCGTTCGTGCCATGGCTGCGCAGCGGGCCGGGGCGATTGGTCGGGCTGAGCCTCGACACCAGCGTCGATTACCGCTCGGCGCGGTATGACGCGCCGACCTTCCTGCTCACCGGCAACGAAGCGCAGGGCATGCCCGATACCTACGCCGCCGAATGCGACCTGCTCGTCAAGATCCCGATGCTCGGCAAGGCCGACAGCCTCAACGCCGCGGTGGCGACCGCGGTGATGGCGTATGAGGTGCTGGGGCAGCAGGCGCGAAGCGGCTGACGCGCTGCGTCAGGTCTTCTTGCGGCGCTGATCGGCGATATAGGTCAGTTCGCCCTTCGCCTTGGCGTCGGTCGGATCGAGCTCGAGGCATTGGCGATACAGCGCCTCGGCCTCGTCGAACTTGCCCTGTTCGACCAGCGCATAGCCCATGCAGCGCCACGCCAGGCCGTGTTCCTGCTTCACGCGCTCGGGCGCCGACAGATCGGCATAGCCCGAGGCGCGGTCGCACAGCTCGAGCATCTTGGCCCAATTGCGCTCGGGCCGGTAGGATTGGCCGAGCTCGGCGAGGAAATGCGCGTGCATCGGGGCAAGTTCGACGAGACGTTCGTAGGTCGCACGCGCCTCGGGCAAGCGGCCGAGATCGACCAGCGCATAGCCCTTGACGAACAGCGCGTCGCAATAATCGGGCGCGAGCGCGACCGCGTTCTGCTTCTGGCTCGCCGCCAACCCCATATAGGCGATCGTCTGGGCGGTCGACATCCCGCAGAACAGACGCCGCTTTTCGCCGGCCTGGGCCTTTTCGAACGCCGCGATCACCGGGCCGACCGTGTCGAGCGCGGCCTGCGGTTGCCCTTTGAGCAAGGCGGTCGACGCCGCGTCGAGGCCGGCCTTTTGCGTCGTGGCGGGATCATCGGGTGCCGCTGTCGCGGGGCTTGCGGCCAAGGCCAAGGCGACTGCCATCCCAACGCCGCGCCGCATGTCCCGTCCCCCGACTCGATCCCCACCAGGCGCTAGTCTGCCACGCTTTCTTCGGATTGCGGCAACAGTTTCGGCGTCTCGTCATAGCGCGCGAGCGCCTCGACCGGGGAGACATCCTCGAGCTCGCGTGCGCCGGTCTCGATGTTGAGATCGCGGAACTTGCGCCCGGTCACCATCAGGCGGCCGTTGAACGAATTCGAGAAGCTGTTGAAATTGTTGACCGCGCTGTTGAGCCCCGCGCCGACCTTGCGCAGATCGTCGGCAACCTTGGCGAGGCGGTCGTGCATCTCCTTGCCGAGCTTGCCGATCTCGGCCGCCTCTTTCGCCAGCCGCTCCTGACGCCATACCGCCGCGACGGTGCGGGCGATCGCGATCAGATTGGTCGGCGTGGCGAGCAACACGCGCTTCTCGAACGCGAAGTCCCACAGCGTCGGGTCCTGTTCGAGCGCGGCGGAGAGGAAATGCTCGCCCGGCACGAACATGATCACGTAATCGGGCGCGTCGGCGAACTGGCTCCAATAGGCCTTGTTGCCGAGCCCGTTGACGTGCGCGCGCATCGCCGCGGCATGAAGTGCGAGGCCCTTCGCGCGCTCCTCCTCGTCGACCGCGCCGAACGCGTCTTGATAGGCGTTGAGCGACACCTTGGCGTCGATCACCAGCGCGCGGCCGCCCGGGACCTTGACGATCGCGTCGGGGCGAAGCCGGCCCCCTGCCCGCTCGTCGGCATCGCCGCTCGCGACCGAGACTTCGGTCTGGAAATCGGTGTGCTCGGACAGGCCACAGGTTTCGAGCACGTTCTTGAGCTGCTGCTCGCCCCAGCGGCCGCGCGACTTGGGCGCGTTGCGCAGCGAATTGACGAGCTTGGCGGCCTCGCTCGAGACCTTCTCCTGGCCGACGCGGAGGCCCTCGATCTGCCCCTTCAGCTGGTCGAATGCGCTGACGCGGTCGAGCTCGACCTTGGTCACCGCCTCCTCGTAGCGCAGCAGGCGGTCGCTGACCGGCTGGAGCATCGACTTGAGGTTGGCGCCCGCGGTTTCCTCGGACTGGCGGAAGCGTTCGTCGGCGCGCTTGAGGAAGGCGTTCTGCGCATCGGCGAGCAGCTTGTTCGAGACCTCGGCGAATTGCGTCGCGAGCAACTCCTTGGCGTGGAGCAGCTCGGCGATGCGCGTCGCATGCGTGTCGGTGATCATCTTCTCGCGCGCCGCGGTGACCTGGCGGATATCGGCGATGCGGCCCTCATACGTGTCGCGTTCGGCGCGCTGGCGCGCCTCGGCGGTCGCGTGCATGTCGGCGAGGCGGCTTTCGAACGCGGCGGTGTGCGTCTTGAGCGCGGTATTCTCGAGCCGCGCGACATCACGCTCGTCGCGGATCTTGGCGAGCTCGGCGCGGAGCTGGTCGGCGGCGCGGGCGCGCTCCTCGGCGCTCGCGAGATCGACGATCGCGCGCTTGAAATCGGCCTCGCGCGCGGCCGAATCGGCGCGCGCGGCGGCGACCGGCTTGCTGCCGAGCACCCAGCCGAGCGCGAGCCCGATCAGAAGCGCGGCTATCGCCACCAGGGCTATCGTCAATCCGGTCATCGTGCGTCTCGCTGGAACATTCTGCGAACTCGTAGCCCGCGCGGGCGGGATGGTAAATGCTTGCGCGACGGACCGAGTGGCGCCGCTCGAGCACACCCGCCGCCCGTCATTCTCCATCTCCCCTTTTGCGCGGGATTTGGTAGGGCGTCGCATGCTCACCGACATCGCGATCTCGCGCGCCGCCACTCTGCAACCCATCGCCGCGATCGCCGCCGCAGCCGGGATCCCGCCGCAAGCGGTCGAGCCCTATGGCCATCACAAGGCGAAGATCGATCTCGCCGCCCTCCCCGCGCCGGCCAAGCAGGGCCGACTGATCCTCGTCACCGCGATCAACCCGACGCCGGCGGGCGAAGGCAAGTCGACCACCTCGGTCGGGCTCGCCGACGCGCTGAACCGCACCGGGCGCAAGGCGATGCTTGCGCTGCGCGAGCCCTCGCTCGGGCCGTGCTTCGGCACCAAGGGCGGCGCGACTGGCGGCGGCTATGCGCAGGTCGTGCCGATGGAGGACATCAACCTCCATTTCACCGGCGATTTCCATGCGATTACCAGCGCGCACAATCTGCTCGCGGCGATGATCGACAACCATGTCCATTGGGGCAATGCGCTCGATATCGACGTTCGCCGGATCGTATGGCGGCGCGTGCTCGACATGAACGACCGCGCGCTGCGCGACATCGCGCAGTCGCTCGGCGGTCCGGCCAACGGATTCCCACGCGAAAGCGGGTTCGACATCACCGTCGCGTCGGAGGTGATGGCGATCCTGTGCCTCGCGACCGACCTGCACGATCTCGAGACGCGGCTCGGGCGGATCGTCGTCGCCTATACGCGTGGGCGACAGCCGGTGACGGCGCGCGATCTCAAGGCCGATGGCGCGATGGCGGTGCTGCTCGCGCAAGCGATCAAGCCCAACCTCGTCCAGACGCTCGAAGGCACGCCGGCGTTCGTCCATGGCGGGCCGTTCGCCAATATCGCCCATGGCTGCAATTCGGTGATCGCCACGCGCGCGGCCTTGGGGCTGGCGGATTATGTCGTGACCGAGGCGGGGTTCGGCGCCGATCTGGGCGCGGAGAAGTTCTTCGACATCAAGTGCCGTCAGGCGGGGCTCAAGCCAGCGGCGGCGGTGATCGTCGCGACGGTGCGCGCGCTGAAGATGAACGGGGGGATCGCCAAGGCCGATCTCGGCGCGCCCGATGCCGCGGCGGTGCGACGCGGTGGCGTCAACCTGACGCGGCATATCGAGAATGTCCGCGCGTTCGGCGTGCCCGTGGTGGTGGCGATCAACCGCTTCGACGGCGATACGCCCGAGGAAGTCGCGGTGATCCACGAGATCGCCGAGCATCAGGGCTGCGAGGCGGTGCTGTGCTCGCATTGGGCCGAGGGTGGCGCGGGCGCGGTCGAGCTCGCCGACAAGGTCGCGGCGCTGGCCGAGCATCCGTCGCAGTTCGCGCCGCTCTATGCCGATGATCTGTCGCTGTTCGACAAGATCAACACCGTCGCGACACGCATCTACCGCGCCGAGGAGGCGGTCGCCGAGCCTTCGGTGCTGGCGCAGCTCGCGCGGTTCGAGGCGGCGGGGTTCGGGCATTTGCCGGTGTGCATGGCCAAGACGCAGTACAGCTTCTCGACCGATCCGGCCAAGCTCGGCGCGCCGACGGGGCATGTCGTGCCGGTGCGCGAGGTTCGGTTGAGTGCGGGCGCGGGGTTCGTTGTCGCGATCTGCGGGGAGATCATGACGATGCCGGGGCTGCCGCGCGTGCCGGCGGCCGAGGGGATCCGGTTCGGGCCCGAGGGTGAGATCGAGGGGCTGTTCTGACCTTCTCCCTCTCCCGCTTTGCGGGAGAGGGTGGCCGAACGCAGCGAGGTCGGGAGAGGGCACTAACGCGGACGTTCTCGGCACTGCCCTCTCCCCGACCCTCTCCCGCAAGCGTGAGAGGGAGAAGGGTTTAGGCCGCCTTGCGCATCTTGGTCAGTTTCTTGAGCAGCATGTCGCGCTTGAGCTTCGAGATGTGGTCGATGAACAGCACGCCGTTGAGATGGTCGATCTCGTGCTGCAGCGCGGTCGCGAGCAGGCCGTCGAAATCGCCCTCCTGCGCAGCGCCCTGCTCGTCGAGCCAGCGCGCGCGGCAGCTGGTCGGACGCTCGACCTCGGCATATTGCTCGGGGATCGAGAGGCAGCCTTCGTTGTAGAACGAGGTTTCCTCGCTCACCGAGACCAATTCGGGGTTGATGTAGACGAGCGGTTTCCGCACCGGCTTGGCGTCTTCGCCCTCGCCTTCCGTTTCCTGCAGATCGATCACGACGATGCGCTGTTCGATGCCGACCTGCGTCGCGGCGAGGCCGATGCCGCGGGCGTCGTACATCGTGTCGAACATGTCGGCGACGATCTTGCGGACGGAATCGTCCACCGCATCGACGGGCTTGGCGACGGCGCGGAGGCCGGGGTGCGGGACTTCGAGGATTTCTAGGACAGCCATCCCCGCGAGCTAGGAAAGGTCGGGGGGCGCGTCAAGGTTCAGAACGAGGGTCGACTCACGCGGAGACGCGGAGACGCGGAGAAAGGAAAAAGATTTTGTTCGCGCGGAGGCGCAGAGGCGCAGAGCGGTCAGCCGCTTGGAGATCGCCCGCGAAGCGGGAAGCAGTGTTCGCGTGGCTGCCGGTCTTGAGGGCCGCTGCGCGGCGAGCACACCTGCTTCGCACCGTCGCGCCTTCGCGTCTTCGCGTGATTCAATTATGCCTTCTTCTCTCCGCGCCTCCGCGCCTCCGCGCGAACAAAATCTTCTTAGGAAACCGGTCGCCGCGCTCGGAGGGCCTGCGCCAAAGTCCCCTCGTCGAGATAATCAAGCTCGCCCCCGACCGGCAGCCCGTGCGCGAGCTGGGTGATGCGGATCGGGAAGCGCTCGATCCGCTCGGCGATGTAATGCGCGGTGGTCTGCCCCTCGAGCGTGGCGTTCATCGCCAGCACGACCTCGTCGATTCCGCCCTCGCCGATCCGCCGCACCAGCGATTCGATCGCGAGATCCTCGGGCCGCACCCCTTCGAGCGCGGACAGCCGCCCGCCGAGCACGTGGAAGCGCCCGGGGAACAGCCGCGAGCGATCGAGCGCCCACAGATCGGCGACTTCCTCGACGACGCACAGCGCGCGCGCATCACGGCGCGGATCGGCGCACACCGCGCACGGGTTGGTGGTATCGATATTGCCGCAGATCGAGCAAGTCGAAAGGTTCTCCTCGACGGCCATCAAAGCATTGAGCAGCGGCGCGAGCGCCGCCTCGCGCTTCTTGAGCAGATGCAGCACCGCACGCCGCGCCGAGCGCGGGCCGAGGCCGGGCAGCTTGGACAGCGCCTGCGTCAATGCTTCGATTTCGGGAGAGGCCATGCAGAACAGATAGGGGGTTGCCTTGCGCCTGCGCAAGCGGCCAGAGCATGCGGCCATGCGGATCATTTTCATGGGAACCCCCGATTTCTCGGTGCCGGTGCTGCAGGCGCTGGTCGATGCCGGGCACGACGTCGTCGCGTCGTACAGCCAGCCGCCGCGCCGCGCCGGGCGCGGCAAGGCGCTGACCCCCTCCCCCGTCCAGGCGCGCGCCGAGACGCTGGGGATTCCGGTGCGGACGCCGGTGTCGCTGCGCGATGCCGCGGCGCAGGCGGAGTTCGCCGGCTTCGGCGCCGATGTCGCGGTGGTCGCCGCCTACGGGCTGATCCTCCCGCGCGCGGTGCTCGATGCGCCAACGCGCGGCTGCCTCAACGTCCATGCCTCGCTGCTGCCGCGCTGGCGCGGCGCGGCGCCGATCCAGCGGGCGATCCTCGCCGGCGATGCCGCGACGGGGGTGTGCATCATGCAGATGGAGGCCGGGCTCGATACCGGGCCGGTGCTGCTCGAACGACGGACGCCCATCGGACAATATGACACTACCGGAATTTTGACCCAAAAACTCTCGTTAATGGGCGCAGATTTACTGGTTGGTGTCGTCAGCCAACTCGAAAAATACCGGCCCGTCCCTCAACCCGCTGAGGGCATTACATATGCAAAGAAGATCGAAAAATCGGAAGCTCGGATCGTTTGGTCGGTTGGATCTTTGCAGGTTTTTCGACAAGTGCTTGCCTTTAACCCGTCTCCAGGCGCGTGGTTCGAGTACAATGGAGAGCGACTTAAAGTACTTGAAGCCCGCATATTGTCGGACGATTCGGCGGAATATCGTGTGAGTTTTCGAACCGAACCCGGGGTCGTTATAGGCGATCAACTTGCGATAGGCTGCGGGGAAGGCGCAATACGTCCAACCCTGCTCCAGCGTGCGGGACGTGGCGTCATGACAACGACAGAACTTCTCCGAGGCTTCCCGATCCCACCCGGCACACGGCTTTGACCCGGTTTGCATTGACGGTCGAATATGACGGGCGCCCCTTCGTCGGCTGGCAACGGCAGGACAATGGCGCGAGCGTTCAGGCGTCGATCGAGCGCGCCGTCCACGCCGTCACCGGCGAGACCGTCGCGGTCCAGGCGGCGGGGCGGACCGATGCGGGCGTTCATGCGCTAGGGATGCGGGCGCACGTCGATATTGCGCGCGCGATCACGCCGTTCCGGCTGATGGAAGCGCTCAATGCGCTGGTCCGTCCCGACCCGATCGCGATCGTCGATTGCGAGGTCGTGCCCGACGACTGGCACGCGCGCTTTTCGTGCATCAAGCGGCATTACGAATTCCGCATCGTCACGCGGCGCGCGCCGCTGACGGTCGAGCGCGGGCTGGCGTGGCGCGTTCCCGCACCGCTCGATGCAGCGGCGATGGCGGCGGCCGCGGCGCGGCTGGTCGGGCGGCATGACTTCACCACCTTCCGCGCAGCGCATTGCCAGGCCGACAGCCCGGTCCGCACGCTCGATCGGCTCGACGTCGTCGCGCAGGGTGAGCGGATCAGCGTGTTCGCCTCGGCGCGCTCGTTCCTGCACCATCAGGTCCGCTCGATGGTCGGGAGCCTATCGCTCGTCGGGCTGGGCAAATGGTCGCCCGACGACATGGCCGCCGCGCTCGCGGCGCGCGACCGCACCCGGCTCGGGCTCAATGCGCCGCCCGATGGGCTCTATTTCCTGCGCGCGGATTACCCTGCAGACGTCGGACCCTGACGGCTGAACCGCGCGGCGAGCTCGACATGCGTCGACCAGCGGAACTGGCCGACCGGCTGGACCCAGTCGAGCGTATAGCCACCTTTCGACAGAATCTCGGCATCGCGCGCGAAGCTGCTGGGATTGCACGAGACATAGCCGATCACCGGCACCTTGGATGGAGCGAGCTGCGCAACCTGCTCCTTCGCGCCGGCACGCGGCGGATCGAGCACGATCGCGGCGAAACGGTCGGATTCGGCGGTGGTGAGCGGACGGCGGAACAGGTCGCGATGCTCGGCGAACACCGCGCGCCCGGCGTGCGCGGCGCCGGCCTTGAGCGCGAGGATCGCGTCGCGCCCGGCTTCTGCGGCATAGACCTTGCCCGACAGCGACAAAGCGAACGTCCCGAGCCCGGCGAACAGATCGGCGCTGAGCCTGGCATCGCCGATCGCTTCGCGTATCGCCGCGACCAGCGCCGCCTCGCCCTCCTGCGTCGCCTGAAGGAAGCTGCCTGCCGGGAAGGGAATCGCGACGCCGCCCAGCGTGATCGTCACCGCCTCGGGTTCCCAACGCGTCTCGGGGCCGATCCCGTCGTCGATCGCGAACCGCGCGACGCCGTTCGCGCCGCAGAACGCGGTGATCGCCTCGGCGATCGCGAGGCCGTCGGCGATCGTCCCTTCGATCAGCACGTCGACGCCCTGATCGAGCTCGGTCAGATGGACGCGCGCGCGGCCCTTCAGCGCGCGCGCGAGCAGTTTGCGCAAGGGGGCGACGAGCGCGAATAGCCGCGGCGTCAGGATCCAGCATTCGCGCAGATCGACGATCGCGTGGCTCGCTTGCTCGCTGAAGCCGAGTTGGAGCCCCCCGCCCTTCGCTTCGGCATGGAGCGTCGCGCGGCGGCGGGTGTGCGCGGGGGATAGCGCGGGCGGGCGGATCGGGGCGGTCAGCCCTTGCGCGGCGAGCGCCCCGGCGATGCGGTCGGTGAGGAAGGCGGCATAGCTCGCATCGTCGAGATGCTGCAGCTGGCAGCCGCCGCAAGCCGGGAAATGCCCGCATGGCGGCACCTGGTGATGCGGCCCGGGGATGACCGCGCCGTCGGGCGCGAGCGTGTCGCCCGGCGCGGCATAGGCCGCGTGGCGGCCATCGGCAGTGATCCCGTCGCCGCGCGCGGCGACTCGAACGATGACGTCGCTCACAGGGCGTCCCTTACGTTGGAAAGTTCGACCGCCAGATCGTCGGCGAGGAAGGCCGCGCCGAGCCGCCGCGCGGCCTCGGCATGGAGCCAGACGCCCGCCTCGACCGGGCGCGGCGCGGCGCTGGCGAGCATCGCGCCGATCGTCCCGGCGAGGACGTCGCCGGTGCCGGCGGTCGAGAGCCACGGATTGGCGTTGGTCGCGGTGCGGGTGCGGCCGTCGGGATGGGCGATCACGGTATCGGGGCCCTTGAACACGACGATCGCGCCCGAGCGCGCGGCGGCGGCGCGCGCGGCGTCGATCTTGCTGCCGCCGTACTCGCCGAACACGGCCTTGAACTCGCCGGCATGCGGGGTGAGCACGACGGGGGCGTTGGCGGCGCGCGCCTTGATCCGGTCGAACATCGCGTCGTTCAACAGGTGGAGCGCGTCGCCGTCGATCACGATGCCATAGCCGCTCGCCAGCGCGTGCTCGAGCTTTTCGGCGGCGTCCGCGCCTTTGCCAAGCCCGGGGCCGACGATGATCGCCGTGCTCTCGTGCGTCTTGCCGTCGAGCGTTGCGGCCAAGGTCTCGGGTGACCAGACGCGTTGCACGAGCGCGTGCGGCATGTCGGGCGCTGCGCCGAGCAGCGTGGTGTAGCCCGCGCCGACATGCATCGCCGCGCTTGCCGCGAGCGCGGCGGCGCCGGGCATCGCGCCGCCGATCACGACGACCAGCCCGCGCGAATATTTGTGCATCGCCGGGGTCGGCGGCGCGAGCTTGGGCCGGGCCAGCGTCCAGTCGTGGCTCGCGGTCGCGTCGAGCCCGATATCGAGCAGGCGGACTGCGCCGCAAAAACCCGCTGCGGGTTGAAGGACATGCGCGGGTTTCAGCGCACCGAGTGCGAGCGTCAACGCGTAGGGCGCAAGCTCCGCTTCCCCGAGTATCGCGCCGGTGTCGGTATCGACCCCGCTCGGCACATCGATGGTGATCGCGAGATGCGCGTGGCGGGTCAGCGTGGCGAGCAGCGCCGCCGTCTCCGCCGCGAGCGGGCGCGTGAGGCCGGTGCCGAACAGCGCATCGACCAGCACCGCGCCGTGGCTGGCGCTGGCGGCGAGCGTCGCGAAATCCGCGATCGGGCCATCCCAGCCGTCGCGCGCGGCCTTTGCCGCTTCGGTCTTTGGATCGCTCAGCGCGGCCAGGCGGACGTCGCGCCCGTTCGCCTTGAGCAGACGCGCCGCGACATAACCGTCGCCGCCGTTATTGCCCGGTCCGCACAGCATCAGCAC
Source organism: Bordetella parapertussis (assembly GCA_943367995.1). Lineage (GTDB taxonomy): Bacteria > Pseudomonadota > Alphaproteobacteria > Sphingomonadales > Sphingomonadaceae > Sphingomonas. Next base: position 799,101 of record CALRKL020000001.1, read on the forward strand.
AGGCGCGGCGCCCGCAAGCCGCCGCACCGTTTCGGCGACGGCCGCGCCGGCACGCTCCATCAGTGCTGCGACGCTGGTGCCGGCATCGATCTCACGCTGCTCGACAGCGCGCATCGCCGCCGCGCCGACGATCGGCTGCCCTTCGATCGGGATCATGACGCCGTAGCGGCCTTGCCCTTGACCGTTGCCGGCAGACGATAGCGATCGCCGCCGAGCGCGACTTCGATCTCGCCGCTGCCGATCACGCTGACCACGGCCTTTTCGGCGCCATCGGCGGCGATCACGCCGCGCCCGTCGCGCGTCACCAGCAGGCGGTGGAACGCGCCGTCGGGATGGCGCAGCGTCAGGACCAGGCCGTCAGCGCTCTGCGTGCGATCGACCGTGCAGACGCGCGCGAAATCGTTCGAGCCACGCTCAGCGCAGACGATGTTGCCGCTGTCGTCGGCGCGCGCGCGCTGCTCGGCTTCGGCCTTAGCGAGCGTCGCCTTGTCGGTCCTGGGCTCGCCGCAGCCGGCGAGCGCAACGAGCAGCAGCAGTGCTCCGCTAGATATCCGCATAGACATGGGTTTCGGCACTGGCTCCTGGGTGCGTGACCGCGCCCCTATAAGCCGGGCCGACGGTCTTGGCATAGCGCCACAGCACGCCCGATTGATAATCGTTGACCCGCGCCTGCCACGCCGCCTTACGGGTAGCGAGCACATCGGCCGGGACGTCGAGGTCGATCATGCCCGCCTCGGCGTCGATCCGGATCGAGTCGCCATCCTCGATCAGCGCGATCGGGCCGCCCTCGGCGGCTTCGGGGCCGACATGGCCGATGCAGAAACCGCGCGTGCCGCCCGAGAAGCGGCCGTCGGTGATCAGCGCGACCTTCTCACCCATGCCGAGGCCATAGAGCGCGGCGGTGGTGGAGAGCATCTCGCGCATGCCGGGGCCGCCCTTGGGGCCTTCGTAGCGGATCACGAGCACTTCACCCTCGTTGATCGAACGCGCCTCGACCGCGGCGAAGCAATCCTCTTCGCAATCGAACACACGCGCCGGGCCGGTGAACTGGAGGCGGTGCATCCCCGCGACCTTGACGATCGCGCCATCGGGGGCGAGCGAACCGCGCAAGCCGACCACGCCGCCGGTCGCCGAGAGCGGCGCCTTGACGTCGTAGATCACCTTCTGGTCGGGGTTCCAGGTGACCTGATCGATATTCTCGCCGAGCGTCTTGCCGGTGACGGTCAGGCAATTGCCGTCGAGGAACCCGCCCGCGAGCATCGTCTTCATCAGCATGTAGACGCCGCCGGCCTCGTACATGTCCTTGGCGACATACTTACCACCGGGCTTGAGGTCGGCGATGTACGGCGTTGATTTGAAAGCTTCCGCGACGTCGAACAGGTCGAACTCGATCCCCGCCTCGTTCGCCATCGCGGGCAGATGCAGCGCGGCGTTGGTCGAGCCGCCGGTCGCCGCGACGACGCGGGCGGCGTTGATGAACGCCTCGCGCGTGCAGATGTCGCGCGGGCGGATGCCCCGCGCGACGAGCTCCATCACCTGGTCACCAGCGGCGCGTGCGATCTCGTCACGGCCGCGATAGGGCGCGGGCATCATGTTCGAATTGGGCAGCGACAGGCCGATCGCCTCGCCGACGCAGGCCATCGTGTTCGCCGTGAACTGCCCGCCGCAGGCGCCGTGGCCGGGGCACGCGACCTTTTCGAGTTCGATCAGTTCCTGCAGCGGGCACGAGCCCGCGGCGAACTGACCGACCGCCTCGAACACGTCGACGACGGTGACGTCCTTGCCGTGATAGCTGCCCGGCAGGATCGAGCCGCCATAGACGAAAATGCTCGGGATATTGAGGCGGAGCATCGCCATCATCATACCGGGGAGCGATTTGTCGCAGCCGGCAAAGCCGACCAGCGCGTCGTAGCAATGCCCGCGGACCGACAGTTCGACCGAATCGGCGATCACTTCGCGGCTGACGAGCGAGGATTTCATCCCCTGATGCCCCATCGCGATGCCGTCGGTGACGGTGATCGTGTTGAAGCGCCGCGGCATCCCACCGCCCGAGATGACGCCCGCCTGCGCGGCGTCGGCCTGCGCGTCGAGCGTGGTGTTGCACGGCGCGGAGTTGTTGCCGGCGGAGGCAAGCGCGACGAACGGCTTGGCGATATCCTCCTCGGCGATTCCCATCGCGTAATAGTAGCTGCGGTGCGGGGCGCGCTCGGGGCCGACCGAGACGTGGCGGCTGGGGAGCTTGGATTTGTCGAAGGTGCGAGTCATGCGACAGCCTATTGCGTAGGATGGTTGGCCGACGCAAGTCTGTTGCTGATATCGCGCAAAATCGGCGCGAGGATTGCGGTCCAGCGATCGACGCCTGCCGGATCGGCGATGAGATCGTTACGGATTTCGATCGACAGGCTGGCAATGCCGTTCCCCTCGCCATGCCGATCGAGCGTCGCGTTGAGCGACTGGCCCGAATAGGGTTCATTGTCGCCGGTAACGAGGCCGCGCGCCGCCAGCAGCGGCAGCGCGAGGTCGGCGGCGCGGCGATCGGTGTTCGACAGGATGCCGATCTCCCACGGCCGGGTCGCACCGTCGCTCTGCTCGAGCCGCGGCGTGAAGCTGTGGATCGCCGCGATCAGCACGGGACGCGTGGCGACGATCAGCGCCGCGAGCGCATCGTGATACGGCGCATGGAAGCGCGCGATTCGCTCGGCGGGGTCGACTGTGGCGTTGCCGGGAATCGCGTGGCCGTCGCTGGTCTGCGGGATAAGCCCGGGTTGCTCGGTCGAACGGTTGAGGTCGATCACCAGCCGCGAAACTTTCGCGAGCAACGCCGGCGCGCCGAGCGCGGCGGCGAGCGCCTCGGTCAACGCGGCGCTGCCGATATCGATCGCGATATGCTTGTCGAGCAGGTCAGCGGGCACGCCGAGGTCGATCCCGGCGGGCACGGCGTTCGAGGCGTGATCGCAGATCAGCAGGATGCCGCCGGGCTCGCCCGGAATGCTGCGGGGGAGATGCGCGGTCATGCGGACACGACCGGGGCGGTGAACTGGGTATCACCGCCCCGGCCGGGGAATGGCGCAGGGCTGGGCCATGGACCATCGACGGGCGCTCCGCGCAGCGCGGCGGACCCATCTTTCCCTATCACAGCAAGCCATGGGCCACTCGCGGTTTTCCGCCATTCCGCGGCGCGGCGGGGGCAGCACTGTCCCGGAACGATGCGGTTCTGTGTCACGCGAGTGCCGTTTCGAGACACCAATAGCCGGGCTGCGCCGTGCGGATCCGCTCGGCGGCGGCGGCGCGGTCCGCCACGGTCGCGTAGAGCGCGAAGCAGGTCGCGCCCGAACCCGACATGCGCGCGAGCAACGGCGTGTCCTCGCTCAGCAGGGCGAGCACCGCATCGATCTCTGGCGCGAGCCGGCGCGCCGGCGGTTCGAGATCGTTGCGCGCGCCGAGCGCGACGTGGAGCACGTCGCCCTGGGGCATCGGCCCGAGATCGAGTCCGTCCCAGGCCTTGAACACCGCGGCGGTCGAGACCGCCACGCCGGGATTGACGAGCAGCACCGGCATCCCGCTCGGCCCGTCGAGCGGGTCGAGCCGCTCCCCGCGCCCGCGCCCCAAAGCCGTCCGGCCGAGCAGGCAGGCCGGGACGTCGGACCCGAGCGCGGCGGCGATGTCGAACAGTTTCGGGTCGTCGCTCGCGATCGCGTTGGCGCGGGCGAGCGCGCGCAGCGCCGCCGCCGCGTCGGCCGAACCGCCGCCGATCCCGGAAGCGACCGGCAGATGCTTGACGAGCGTGAAGGCGCCGCCTTCCGGGAGACCAAACGCCGCGGCAAACGCGCGGGCGGCGCGCAGGACGAGATTGTCGCCCTCGCCGCTCAAGCCGTCCGAGAACGGCCCGGTGATCGCGAGCGACAGCGGCCCCGGCGCGAGGGTGACGGTGTCACCATCGGTCACGAAGGCGAACAGCGTCTCGAGTTCGTGATAGCCATCGGCCCGCCGCGCGCGGATGTGAAGCGCGAGGTTGATCTTGGCGGGGGCGGTTTGGGTGATCATCGGGCCTGCATGCTTTCCTTCGTCACCCCGGACTTGATCCGGGGTCCATGCGAGCCGCTGGCAACGCGCCCGGCGCTATCGGCTCGCATGGATGCCGGATCAAGTCCGGCATGACGGTGTCACATATTCGGATAATTGGGCCCCCCGCCCCCTTCCGGCACGACCCAGTTGATGTTCTGCGTCGGGTCCTTGATGTCGCACGTCTTGCAGTGGACGCAGTTCTGCGCATTGATCACGAACTTGGGATCGCCGACATCCTCGCCGACGATCTCGTACACGCCCGCCGGGCAATAACGCTGCGCCGGCTCGTCATACAGCGGCAGATCGTATTTGACCGGCACATCGGGGTCCTTGAGCGTCAGATGGACCGGCTGGTCCTCCTCGTGATTGGTGTTCGAGATGAACACCGAGGACAGCCGGTCGAACGTCAGCACACCGTCGGCCTTGGGATAGACGATCGGCTGGACTTGGTCCTTGCGCCACAGGCTCTCGTGATCGGGGTGATGGTGCAGCGTGAACGGCACCTTGAGCCCCCAATGCTCGAGCCACATCGTCACGCCGGCGAGCCCCGAGCCGACGAAATCGCCGAACTTCTTGACGAGCGGCACGACGTTGCGAACGACCGACAATTCCTTCTTCACCCAGCTCTGCTCGAACGCCGCAGGGTAAGCGACAAGCTCGTCATGCTCGCGCTGGCTGAGGATCGCATCGGCGGCCGCCTCGGCGGCGAGCATGCCCGATTTCATCGCGGTATGCGTGCCCTTGATCCGCGGCACGTTGAGGAAGCCAGCGCTGTCGCCGATCAGCGCCGCGCCGGGCATCACCAGCTTGGGGATCGACTGCAGCCCGCCATCGCTGATCGCGCGCGCGCCATAGCTCACGCGCTTGGCGCCCTTGAGCAGCGCGGCGATCTCGGGATGCGTCTTCCAGCGCTGCATCTCCTGGAACGGCGAGAGATACGGATTGGTGTAATTGAGCCACGTCACGAAGCCGATCGACACCTGGCCATTGGCCTGGTGGTAGATCCAGCCGCCGCCGTTCGAGCCGTGCGTCTCGCTGAGCGGCCAGCCTTGCGTGTGGATCACGCGGCCGGGGACGTGGAGCGCGGGGTCGATGTCCCACAGTTCCTTCACGCCGAGGCCGTAGACCTGCGGGTCGCTGTCCTTCGCCAGATCGAAGCTGCGGATCAGTTGCTTCGTGAGGTGTCCGCGGCAACCCTCGGAGAAGAAGGTGTATTTCGCGTGGAGCTCGAGCCCCGGCGTATAATCGCCCTTGTGGCTGCCATCACGTGCGACGCCCATGTCGCCGGTCGCGACGCCCTTCACCGAGCCATCGTCATTGTAGAGGATCTCGGCGGCCGCGAAGCCGGGGAAGATCTCGACGCCGAGCTCTTCCGCCTTGCCGGCGAGCCAGCGGCACAGATTGCCGAGGCTGCCGGTATAGGTGCCCTTGTTGTGCAGGAAGGAAGGCGTGAGGAAGTGCGGCAGGTTGCGCTTGCCGCCTTTGCTCAGAATCCAGTGATGGTTCTCGGTGACGGGCACCTCGGCGAGCGGGCAGCCGTCGTCGCGCCAGTTGGGCAGCAATTCGTCGAGGCTCTTGGGATCGATCACCGCGCCCGAGAGGATGTGTGCGCCGACCTCCGAGCCCTTTTCGAGCACGCAGACCGACAGCTCGGCGCCCTTCTCGGCCGCCACCTGTTTCAACCGGATCGCAGCCGACAGGCCCGAGGGGCCGGCGCCGACGATGACCACATCGTACGGCATGGACTCGCGATGGTTTTCGCCTTCACTCACGGTATTTCTCCATCCGGGGCGCCGTCACGCCGGTCTCGTCGCGCGCGCGGCACTTCCTGTCCTGCTGCGCGTGCCAGCGAATTGACCTTCGCGTCAACATCGTAGCTATAGACCTCTATGGGGGCTGACCAAAATATCGACTGGCGGATGGCCGCGGCGAGCGCGCTCGAATGGTGGCGCGACGCCGGCATCGATGCGCTGGTCGACGAGGCGCCGCGCGATTGGACCGCCGCCCCGCCCCCGGCGACCGACCCTAGCGCCGCCGCCCCGCAACAGCGGGCTCGCGTTGCCGCCGTAGCGGAACCCGCGGTGCGGCCGCTCCCGCGGACGCTCGACGATTTCCTGACGTGGCGGGCCGGCGGCGATGCGCCCGAAGCCGAATGGCGCGGCGGCGCGATCGCCGCATCGGGCGATCCTTCCGCGGAAATTCTTATCCTGACCGATCTGCCAGATCGCGAGGATGGCGAATCGGGCAGCCTGTTCAGCGGCCCGGTCGGGACGCTGTTCGACCGGATGCTCGCCGCGATCGGGCTGACCCGCGAATCGGTCTATCTCGTCCCGATGTGCAGCAAGCGCCCGATGGCGGGCCGAATCGCGCCCGAGATCGAGGCGCGGCTCGTCGAAGTCGCGCGGCATCACGTCGCGCTCGTCCGCCCGAAGCGCGTGCTCGCGCTCGGCAATGCGCCGAGTCGTGCGCTGACGGGGATGGACGTGGCGCATGCCCGCGCTAGTTTACACGCCATTAACCTCGCGGATGGCATGCCGGCCATCACGGTCGACGTGGTGGCCAGCTTCCATCCGCGGCTCTTGCTCGAACGCCCGGCCGACAAGGCGCGGGCGTGGAAGGATTTACAGATGTTGATCGCAGGGTTGGGCGCATGAGCGCAAGACTGGCTTTCCTGGTTTCGCTGGGCCTCGCAGTGCCGGGCGTGGCGCAGGCGGCGGCGGGGGAGCCGCCGATGGGCGCGACCCAGACGACGCAGCGCAGCATCGTCCCGCCACAGCTCGATCCCGAACAGCGCGACGGCTATCGCGCGGTGTTCGCGAATATCCGCGACCAGAAGTGGCAGGACGCGCAGCTGCTGCTCAGTTCGATGAAGCCGGGGCCGCTCCACGCGATCGCCGAGGCCGAGCTGCTCACCGCCAAGGGATCGCCCAAGGCCGAGCTCGACCCGTTGATGAAGCTGCTCGCCGATGCGCCCGAACTGCCGCAGGCGCAGAAGATCCTGACGATGGCGGCGTCGCGCGGCGGGGTCGGCCTGCCGCCGCTGCCCGAGGCGCGCGCGCTGCGCTGGATCGACGGCGCGCCGGCGCGCAAGCGCGCGAAGAGCTTCGGCAATGGCGACATGGTCGCGGTCGAGCTCGCGCTCAAGATGCAGCCGCTGATCAAGGACGATCGCGGGTTCGAGGCGCAGCAGTTGCTCGAATCGACTCCCGGCCTGTCGTCGGATTCGATCACCGAATGGCAGCGCAAGATCGCCTGGATGTATTATCTCGCGGGGGACGACGCCAATGCCCGCACGATGGCGGCGCGGGCCGGCAGCGGCTACGGCGATTTCGCGGTCGAGGCGGTGTGGGTCGGCGCGCTCGCCGCGTGGCGGCAGCACGACTGCGCCGCGGCGGGCGATCTGTTCCAGAACGTCGCTGCGCGCGCGAGCGACATCGAGCTGCGCGCCGCCGGCCTCTATTGGACCGCGCGCGCCGACATGCAGTGCGGCCGGCCCGACCGGATCGAGAACCGCCTCAAGAACGCCGCGCAATATCGCGAGACCTTCTACGGCCTGCTCGCGCGGCAGGCGCTCGGCATCAAGGAAGCCCCGAACCGCGCGGCGACCCTGTCGTCGGCGAGCGACTGGCAGACGCTCGGTCGGCGTCCCAACGTCCGCGTCGCGGCGGCGCTGGTCGAGATCGGCGAGAACGGCCTCGCCGACGCCGTGATCCGCCAGCAGGCGCGGATCGGCGATCCTTCGGAATATCCCGCGCTCGTCCGGCTGACCGCCGCGCTCGACCTTCCCGCGACGCAGGTGTGGCTGTCGCATAACGGCCCGGTCGGCGCGACGCCGCCGCTCGAGGCGCGCTTCCCCGCGCCGAACTGGGCGCCCGATGGCGGCTGGCGCGTCGACAAGGCGCTGGTGTTCGCGCACACGCTGCAGGAATCGCGCTTCCGTACCGACGTGGTGAGCCCGGCGGGCGCCTACGGCCTGATGCAGGTGATGCCGCGCGCCGCGACCGATATCGCGCGCAAGCAGGGCCGCAGCTTCGACCGCAGCGCGCTGTCGCGCCCCGGCACCAATTTCGAGGTCGGCCAGAGCTATCTCGAGCAATTACGCGACCAGCATTGCACCGAGGGCCTGCTGCCCAAGGTGATCGCCGCCTACAATGCCGGCCCCGGCCCGGTCGAATTGTGGAACGCGCAGGTCCGCGATGGCGGCGATCCGCTGCTCTACATCGAATCGATCCCCTATTGGGAGACGCGCGGCTATGTGACGACGGTGCTGCGCAATTATTGGGTGTATGAGGCGCAGACCGGCAAGGCGGCGTCGGTCAGCCGTTCCGCGCTGGCGCAGGGCATGTGGCCGCGCTTCCCGGGCCTGCCCGGCGCGACCGCGGTGCGGCGGACGTCGAACGCGTCGTACCGCGCCTCGGCGAGCCTCCCCAGCCAGGCGGTCGCCAGTGCCAATTGACGAAGGCGCGACGTTTTTTCCCGTCCGGATTGCCGTCCTCACCGTTTCCGACACGCGCGGACTTGCCGACGATCGCTCGGGCGACACGCTCGTCGCGCGGCTGACCGAGGCGGGCCACGTCCTTGCGGCGCGCGAGATCGTCAAGGACGATGCCGATCTGCTCGTAGCGACGTTCCATCGCTGGATCGATGATCCCGCGATCGACTGCATCATCTCGACCGGCGGCACCGGCGTGACCGGGCGCGACGTTACGCCCGAGGCGGTCGAGCGCGTCGCCGACAAGCTGATCCCGGGGTTCGGCGAGCTGTTCCGCTGGCTGAGTTTCAAGACGATCGGCACCTCGACCGTCCAGTCGCGCGCTTGCGCGTGCGTGACGCGCGGGACCTACATCTTCGCGCTGCCGGGTTCGACCGGCGCGGTGAAGGACGGCTGGGACGGGATCCTCGCGAGCCAGCTCGACAGCCGGCACAAGCCCTGCAATTTCGTCGAACTGATGCCGCGCCTGCGCGAGCGCTAGGTCCCCACGGCCCCGCGCTGCGCCGCTCGCGCCAGCACCCGATCCATCGCGAGATTGACGAGCAGCACGATCGCGCTGCCCGCCAGCGTCGCGATCAGGCGGTCGAGCAGCAGCCCTTCGGCGCGGGGGCGGCCGAAGTCGAGCACCAGCAGGATCAGCGGCGTCATCGCCGCGGAATAGAGCAGATAGCTGCGCGCGCGCAGCACCGGCATTGCGCTGGCCAGCGCGGCGATCGCGACGACGGTCGCCGCCAGCGTCTGCGTCACCGCAAGGATCGCCCAGGTCAGCAGCACGCCCAGCGTCACCCCCAAGGTGCGCTGCGTCAGCTTGACCGGAAAGCGTTCGAAGCTCCGGCCGGTGAGCAGGACGACGGTGATCAGCAGCCAGGCGCCGTGATGCGCGTTCCAGACATGGCGGGCGATGCTGGCGGCAGCCAGACCTGCGGTCAGCCGTACGCCATACTGCCACGCGTTCCAGCCGCGCAGTCGCTTGCGAAACGCCGCGATCCGCTGCCTGCGGCTATACGGCGACGGCGGGTCGCCGGCGACCCGGCCGACGATCATGCGCCGCAAGACGATGTTCCACACCGCGCCGAGCGCGAAGGCCGCCGCGGCCAAGGCGAGATCGCGCGCGCCTTCGAACACGCTGAGGCACAACACGAGATAGACGCAGAACTGCACGCTGGCGACCGCCAGCCGCCGGCTATAGCCGCCGGCAAGTGCCGCCACGCCGGCGAGGACGATCTGCGCCGCGTCGCCCCAGGCCACACGCGCGAAGAGCAAAGCCGCGCCGACCGCCGCCAGCGACAGGCCGAGTGCCTCGACCATGCCGCGCGCCTCCCGCGTGCCGCCGCCGAGCAGCATCGCGCCGAGCCCGATACCAAGCCCGACTTGGGTATGCCCGATCCACCAGCCGATCAGCACCGGTACCGCGACGCCGACGATCCCGATCGCCACGGCGCGCGACGGTATCGCCGTCTGTTCGGTGGCGAACACGGCGCGCCAATGCGGGTGAGCGAATCGCGGCATCATTCCAATAGCTTAGGCGTCGTACGTCGCCGCCGCCAGTTCGTGCCCGGCAGTGTCGCGGAAGTGAAAGCGGCGGCCTCCCGGGAAAGCGAAGGCGGCGCGGGTGATGGCGCCGCCGGCCGCGCGGACTGCGGCTTCGGTCGCTTCGAGATCGTCGACCTGGATCACGGCGAGCGCGGCGGCCGTCGCCTCGATCGGATCAGCCTGGAAACCGATCTCGGTATCGCCGGTCGTCGTCGCGGCATAGCTTGGCCCGAAATCGCTGAACTGCCAGCCGAACGCCGCCGAATAGAAGGCCTTGGCCGTCGCGGTGTCGCGCACCGGCAGTTCGAGATAGTTCAATCGCGCCATGACCCGTCCCCTTTAATGTTCTTGTTACGTTCTGATATGCGCGCTACACGCTGTCAATGGCCGACAAACGCCCCCAGCGCGGCGCCACGCTCAATCGCGCGAGCGCGCGGTTCAACCTGCGCGAACGCGCGATGGATGGCGACTGGCTCGACGACCGCGAGGGGCTCGACGGTGCGCCGCCGCGGCTGCGCACGACGGTGACGGTCGAGCGCGCACGGACGATCATCAGCCGCAACAGCTCGCCCGACATCGGCTTCGATCGCTCGATCAACCCGTATCGCGGGTGCGAGCATGGCTGCATCTATTGCTTCGCGCGGCCGACCCACGCCTTTCACGATCTCTCGCCCGGGCTCGATTTCGAGAGCAAGCTGTTCGCCAAGCCCGATGCCGCCGCGTTGCTCCGCGCCGAACTGGGGAAGCGCGGCTATGTCGCGCAGCCGATCGCGTTCGGCACCAATACCGATCCCTATCAGCCGATCGAGACCGATTGGCGCATCACCCGCGCCTGTCTCGAAGTGCTGGCCGAGACCAACCATCCGCTGACGATCACCACCAAATCCGACCGCGTCGTGCGCGATATCGACCTGCTCGCGCCGATGGCGGCGAAGGGGCTGGCGGCGGTGGCGATGTCGATCACGTCGCTCGACCCGCAGATCGCGATGACGCTCGAGCCGCGCGCACCCGCCCCGATGCGGCGGCTGGCGGCGGTGCGCGCGCTGGTCGCGGCGGGGATCCCGACGCACGTCTCGATCGCGCCGGTGATCCCGGCGATCACCGATCACGAGATCGAACATCTGATCGAGCGTGCGGCCGAGGCGGGCGCGCGCTCGGTGTCGTTCATTCCGGTGCGGCTGCCGTGGGAAGTGGCGCCGCTGTTCAAGGCGTGGCTCGACGCGCATTTCCCCGACCGCGCGGGCAAGGTGATGGCGATCATCGGCTCGATCCGCGAGGGCCGCGAGAACGACCCCGGCTTCTTCACGCGAATGCGCGGCAGCGGACCGTGGGCCGAGCTGCTGCGCACGCGCTTCCAGATCGCGTGTCGCAAACATGGGATGAATGTGGAGCGGATTGCGCTACGCAGCGACCTGTTCCGCCCGCCGGCGGGGCCGCAGGGGGATCTGTTCGGATGAGCCGGGTCAAACATCGCCTGCCCGACCGCGCTGCGGTGCGCGCTTTGATCGACGCGCGCGGGCAGATCGCGGTTCGCGCGACGCCCAATGCGAGCGCGGACGCGGTGGCGCTGCCTGCCGAGGGGGCGGCGCGCGTGCTTGCGGTGCGGACGACGGTCACGCCCGAGGACGGCAAGGCGAATGAGGCGATCCTCGGGCTGCTCGCCGAAGCGCTCGGCTGCCCCAAGTCGGCGCTGATGCTGGTGCGAGGCGCGACCGCGCGCGACAAGGTGGTGCTGGTCGCGCGATAGCGAGAACCGCCCTCCCCCTTTTCTCTCCTTCGCCGGGGAAGCGCTATGGAAATAGGCTCCCCGCTACTTCGCCAGCACATGATCCTTGAAGCGGGCGCGCAGCGCGGTCTTGAGGATCTTGCCCGTCGCCGTGTGCGGCAGGTCGTCGACGAAGACGATCTCGTCGGGGAGCCACCATTTCGCGACGTGCGCGCCGAGATGCGCGCGGATCTCGGCCGCCTCGACCGTGCTGTCGAGCTTGCGCACCACCACCAGCAGCGGGCGTTCGTCCCATTTCGGATGATAGATGCCGATCGCCGCGGCTTCCGCGACACCGGGGCAGCCGACCGCGGCATTCTCGAGATCGACCGACGAGATCCACTCGCCGCCCGACTTGATCACGTCCTTCGCGCGATCGGTGATCTGCATCGTGCCGTCGGGGTGGAGCACCGCGACATCGCCCGTATCGAACCAGTTTTCGGCATCGACCGCGTCCTCCTCCGCACCGAAATAGCGCTGGACGATCCACGGTCCGCGGACTTGCAGTCGGCCTGAGGAAACGCCGTCGCGCGGCTGCTCCCGGTCGTCGTCGTCGAGCACGCGCAGCTCGATCCCGAATGGGATGCTGCCCTGTTTCTGGAGCAGGTCGAGCTGGTCGTCGCGCGACAGCTCGTCCCAATTGGCCGGCGGCGCGGCGGCGGTGGCGACGGGGGACGTCTCTGTCATCCCCCACAGATGGATCACCTTGATCCCCATATCGAGAAAGCGCGCGATCATCGCGCGCGGTGCGGCCGAGCCGCCGACGGTGATCGCCTCGAGCGTAAGCGGCCGCTCGCCGGTCGCGTCGATATGCTGGAACAGCGCCAGCCACACGGTCGGCACCCCACCCGCCAGCGTCACGCGCTCGCGGTTCATCAGGCCGCACAGCACCGCGGCGTCGTTGACCGCCGAGAAGACGAGCTTGGTGCCCGCAAGCGGCGCGGCGAAGCACAGGCCCCAGGCCGCGGCGTGGAACAGCGGCACGATCGGCAGCACGGTTTCGCGCGCGCTGAGCGTCATCACCGCGGGAGAGGCGGCGTGCATCGCGTGGAGCAGCGTCGAGCGGTGCGTGTAGAGCACGCCCTTGGGGTTGCCCGTCGTGCCGCTGGTGTAGCAGAGCATGCACGGCTCGCGCTCGCCGCCTTCGACCCAGGCATAGGCGCCGGTCTCGGCGTCGAGCAGCGCGTCGAAGGCGCCGTCGTCGAAGCAGATATACTGCTCGATGCTGGTCCATAGCGGCTTCAATCGATCGACCAGCGGCTGGAACTGCTTGTCGTAGAGCAGCACGCGGTCCTCGGCGTGGTTGGCGATGTAGACGAGCTGTTCGTCGAACAGCCGCGGGTTGATCGTATGGACCACCCCGCCCATCCCGATCGTGCCGTACCAGGCGATCAGGTGCGCGGCATGGTTCATGCCGAGCGTCGCGACGCGGTCGCCGGGGGCGATGCCGAGGCGGTCGAGCGCTTGCGCGAGGCGCTTGGCATCGTGCGCCACGCCCGCCCAGCTGCTGCGGGTCTCGCTACCGTCGGCCCAGCGCGTGACGATCTCGCGCGCGCCGTGCTCACGCGCGGCGTGATCGAGCAGCCGCGGCACCCGCAATTCGAAATCCTGCATTCCACCGAGCATACGCTTACTCCCCTCCCGCTTGCGGGAGGGGTTGGGGGAGGGCCTGTTCATGCCCGCTCTCCACACTCCCCTCCCCTAACCCCTCCCGCGAGCGGGAGGGGGACTAGGTCAGCCTACCCCACCAGCGACAGCTGCGCGCCGCCGGTGCGCAGCACCACGCTGCCGACATCCTGCAGCGCTTCGATCCGCCCGACAAGCTCGCCGTCGAGCAGGAAGTCGCGGCCGAGCAGCACGCGCGCGGTATTGCCGCCCGGAACCGCGACCGTCGCCCACACTTCGCCGCGCGCGCCGCGCGCATCGCCGAGCAGCGCGGCGAGCGACGCCATGCCGGCGGGCGTGTCGATCGTCAGCTCGAGGCTGAAGCGCGCATCGTTGGCGAGCGCCTCGAACGGCTGAATCCGCTTGACCGAAACGCGCGGCGTCTCCTCGCCGGGTCGGCGGTCGAGCTCGACCGTCACCAGCCCGCACCCGCCGTTGCGCGCGGCTTCCTCGAGATCGGCGGCGACCGCATCGTCGAAACAGGTCGCGACGAACTGCCCCGACGGATCCGACAGCGTCGCCATCAGATAGCGCTTCCCGCGCGCCGAGGTGCGCCAGCGCGCATCCTCGACCAAAGCCGCCATCGTCGCACCGGTGCGCGTGCCGTCGTCGGGGATGTTGAGCTCGCCCAGCGTCGCGAAGCTGCGCGCGCCGTGCATCTTGGCGAGGTGGCCGTGCCGGTCGACCGGATGCGCCGAGAAATAGAAGCCGAACGCCTCGCGTTCCTGGTCCATCCGCTGCGCGAGCGTCCAGCGCGCCGACAGCGGGAGCTTGATCGGCGGCTCGGACGCCTCGGCGGTGCCGAACAAACCGCCCTGCCCGCTGGTCTTCTGCTCGTGGATCCGCGCCGCGGTGGCGAGGATCGTCTCGGCGCAGGCGAGGATCCCGGCGCGATTGTCGTTGAGCCCGTCGAACGCGCCCGCCGCGGCGAGCGTCTCGAGCTGGCGCTTGTTCATCACGCGCGGATCGATCCGGCGCGCGATGTCGTCGATCGATTCGAACCGGCCGTTCGCATCGCGCTCGGCGACGACCTTCTCCATCGCCCCCTCGCCGACCGATTTCAGCGCAGCGAGCGCGTAGCGGACGGCCAACCCGTCGCCGCTGTCCTCGACCGTGAAGTCGGCCTCGCTGCGCAGGATGCACGGCGGCAGCAGCTTGACGCCAAGCCGTCGCATGTCGTCGACGAAGATGCTGAGCTTGTCGGTCAGCGTGATGTCGAAGCACATCGAAGCGGCGAAGAATTCGTGCGGGTGATGCGCCTTGAGCCAAGCCGTCTGGTACGACAGCAAGGCATAGGCGGCGGCGTGCGACTTGTTGAAGCCGTAGCCGGCGAACTTGTCGATCAAGTCGAACAGCTCGTTCGCCTTGGCCGCCGGGATGCCGTTGATCGTCAGGCACCCTTCGGCGAAATGGGCTCTTTGCGCGTCCATCTCGGCCTGGTTCTTCTTGCCCATCGCGCGGCGCAGCATGTCAGCCTGGCCCAGCGAATAGCCCGCGAGGATCTGCGCGGCCTGCATCACCTGTTCCTGGTAGACGAAGATGCCGTAGGTCTCGGACAGGATGCCCTCGAGCAGCGGATGCGGATATTCGATCGGCTCAAGCCCGTTCTTGCGCCGCCCGAACATCGGGATGTTGTCCATCGGGCCCGGGCGATAGAGCGAGACGAGCGCGATGATGTCGCCGAAGTTCGACGGCCGCACCGCCGACAGCGTGCGCCGCATCCCCTCCGATTCGAGCTGGAACACGCCGACCGTGTCGCCCTTCTGCAGCAGTTTGTAGACGCCCTCGTCATCCCATTCGAGCGCATCGAGATCGAGCACCACCCCGCGCGCGGCGAGCAGGTCGATCGCCCTCTTGAGCACGGAGAGCGTCTTGAGGCCCAGGAAGTCGAACTTCACCAGGCCGGCACCCTCGACATATTTCATGTCGAACTGGGTGACGGGCATGTCCGAGCGCGGATCGCGGTAGAGCGGCACGAGATCGGCGAGCGGCCGGTCGCCGATCACCACGCCCGCGGCGTGCGTCGAGCTGTGGCGCGGCAGGCCTTCGAGCTGCATCGCCAGGTCGAGCAGATGGCGGACGTTGCTGTCCGATTTGTACTCGGCATGGAGCTCGACCACGCCGTCGATCGCGCGCTTGAGCGTCCACGGGTCGGCGGGTAGATTGGGGATCAGCTTGGCGAGCCGGTCGATCTGGCCATAGCCCATCTGCAGCACGCGGCCGGTGTCCTTGAGCACCGCGCGCGCCTTCAATCGCCCGAAGGTGATGATCTGCGCGACCTGGTCGCGGCCGTATTTCTCCTGGACGTAGCGGATCACCTCGCCGCGGCGGGTTTCGCAGAAGTCGATGTCGAAGTCGGGCATCGACACGCGTTCCGGGTTGAGGAAGCGTTCGAACAGCAGCCCCAGCTTGATCGGATCGAGATCGGTGATCGTCAGCGCCCAGGCGACGACCGAGCCTGCGCCCGAACCACGGCCCGGACCGACCGGGATGTCGTGATTCTTCGCCCATTTTATGAAATCGGCGACGATCAGGAAATAGCCGGGGAAGCCCATCTGGATGATGACGTCGAGCTCGAAATCGAGGCGGGTGCGATAGGCGGCGCGCCAGTCGCTACCCTCTTCTTCACCCCCCTCCCGCTTGCGGGAGGGGTTGGGGGTGGGCTCGCGCTCTCCGGCTGTCGTAGCGCTCGAGGAGGTCGGGTGCCCACCCCCAGCCCCTCCCGCAAGCGGGAGGGGAGCAGAAACGGCTAGCTCGGCAATTCGGTCGAGCCGCCGTTCTAACCCCGCATGCGCATCAGCGCGCAGCTTCGCCGCCTCGGCCGTCGGGTCGCCCGCCAAACTCGGCAGGATCGGCTTGCGCTTGGGCGCCGCGACACCACAGCGTTGCGCCACCACCAGCGTGTTGGCGATCGCCTCGGGCAGATCGGCGAACAGCTCGCGCATGTCCTTGGCGGGCTTCATCCACGCGTCGGGCGAGCTCCGCACGCGGTCTTCACTGGCGATATAGCTCGAACTGGCGATGCACAGCAGGATGTCGTGCGCCTCGCTGAAGGCGGGCTCGGCAAAGCAGCACGGATTGGTCGCGACGATCGGCAGGTCGCGCGCATAGGCCAGATCGAGCAGCGCGCCTTCGGCCTTGCCTTCGATCTCGTCGAGCCGGCGGGTCAGCTCGATATACAACCGGTCGGGGAACAGCGCCTGAAGCCTGTCGCAATAGGCGAGCGCGCGATCGGGCTGATCCTCGGCGAACAGCCGCGCGAGCGCGCCCTCGCGGCCTGCGGTGAGCGCGATCAGCCCCTCGGTGCGCCCCTCGAGCGCCGCAAAATCGACATGCGCGGCGAGTTCGAGCGGGCGGTCGAGATGCGCTTGCGAAACGAGCACGCAGAGGTTCTGATAGCCGACTTCGTCCTGCGCATAGAGCGCGATCCAGTCGAGCACCGGGGTCATGCCCTCGGGCATCCCCGGGCGGCACACGCCGAGCATCGCGCCGATGATCGGCTGGACGCCGGCGGCGCGCGCCGCGTCGGAATAGGCCATCGCGGCATAGAGCCCGTTGCGATCGGTCAGCGCGGCGGCGGGGAAACCCAGTTCCTGCGCGCGCTTGGCGATGGCTTTCGGCTCGATCGCGCCGTCGAGCATGGTGAACGAGGAAAAGATACGAAGGGGGACGAAACCGGAATGCGACATGGACATGACTATGGGGGGTGCGCCGGATTCAGGGAAGGCGGTGACTCGCAAAATGCGGTGGATATCGTTCGAAGGAGATTAAGAAGATTTTGTTCGCGCAGAGGCGCGGAGGCGCAGAGAGGATATCCCCGGAGGCAGCGTTCGGGAGACACTCGAACGCTTGGATGAGGGCGCTACGCGCGCCGCACATTCTCTCTGCGCCTCTGCGCCTCTGCGCGAACCAAATTCTAAAGCAGCTTCGCGATGTCCGCTTCGATATCGGCGGGCTTGGTCGTCGGCGCATAGCGCCCGACGACGTGGCCGTCCTTGCCGACGAGGAACTTGGTGAAGTTCCACTTGATGCCCTGCAGGCCGAGCAGCCCCGGCGCCTGCTTCTTGAGCTCGACGAACAGCGGATCCGCGTTCGCTCCGTTGACGTCGACCTTGGCGAACACCGGGAAGGTTACATCATAGGTCAGCGAGCAGAAATTGGCGATCTCGGCGGCGTCGCCCGGCTCCTGCGCGCCGAACTGGTTGCATGGAAAGCCGAGCACCTCGAACGGCTGACCGGCAAACTTGCGGTGCAGCGCCTCGAGCCCCTCATATTGCGGCGTGAAGCCGCATTTCGAGGCGGTGTTGACGATCAGCAGCACCTTGCCGGCATAAGCGGAGAGATCGACGGGCGAACCATCGGCGGCCTTGACGGTCAGGTCGGTGATCGCGGTCATGCGGATTTTCCTTCGTTGCGCGCGAGCAGGAAGCGCAAATTGCGCTCGACGCCCGCCCATTCGCTGGCAATGATCGAATAGACCACCAGATCGCGCACCCGGCCATCCATCACCTGATGGTTGCGCAACACCCCGTCGCGCTTGGCGCCGAGCCGCTCGATCGCCGCCTGCGAGCGCGTGTTGAACCAGTCGGTGCGGATCTGCACGACGTTGCAGCCGAGCACCTCGAAGGCATGGCGCAGCAGCAGCAGCTTGGCCTCGGTATTGACCCCGCTGCGCTGAACCGACTTGGCGTAGAACGTGCCCCCGACCTCGAGCCGCTTGTGCCCCGCGCTCACCCGCATGTAGCGCGTCAGGCCGACGACGCGCCCGTCGGGCGTGCAGACGGTGAACGGCATCGCCCGCCCGAAGTCGCGTTCCTTGAACAAGGCCGCCATGAAGGCATCGGGATCGGTCAGCGTCGAGACGTTGGTGAAGAACAGCTCGCTGATATTCCCATCCGCCGCCGCCGCGACGATCGCATCGCGATCCTCGGGCACGGTCGGGCGCAGCGTGACGTGCCGCCCGACCATCGTCGGCGCGTCAGTCCAGCTCACGCCAGCCGTCCCTCGTGCAGCCGCACGACGCGGTCCATCTTGAGCGCCATCCGCTCGTTGTGCGTCGCGACCAGCGCCGCGGTGCCCTCGCCGCGCACCAGCCGCAGGAATTCGGCAAGCACCACGTCGGCGGTCGCCTCGTCGAGATTGCCGGTCGGCTCGTCCGCCAACACCAGCGCGGGCTGGTTGGCCAACGCGCGCGCGACCGCGACGCGCTGCTGCTCGCCGCCCGAAAGCTGGCTCGGACGGTGCGTCAGGCGGTGGCCGAGGCCGAGCGCGGTGAGCAGCGACGTCGCGCGATCATTCGCCTCGGCGCGCGTCTTGTCGCGGATCATCTGCGGCAGGACGACATTCTCGGTCGCGTTGAAATCGGGCAGCAAATGGTGGAATTGGTAGACGAAGCCGAGCTTGTCGCGCCGGACGCGCGTGCGCCCGTCGGCGTTGAGCCGCGCGGTCTCCTCGCCGTCGATCAGGATCGAGCCGCCGAAACCGCCTTCGAGCAGCCCGACCGCCTGAAGCAAGGTCGACTTGCCCGAGCCCGACGGCCCGAGCAACGCGACGATCTCGCCCGCGCCGACCTGGAGGTCGACGCCGCGCAGGACTTCGATCGTCTGGCCACCCTGTTCGAAGCTGCGTGTCAGCCCGGTGACGCCGAGAACCGGATTATTCATAGCGCAGAACCTGGACCGGGTCGGTGCTCGCCGCCTTCAGCGCGGGGTAGAGCGTGGCGAGGAAGCTGAACAGCAGCGCCATCAGCGCGATGACGGTGACTTCGATCGGGTCGGTCTTCGACGGAAGCTCGCTCAGGAAGCGGATCGAGGGGTCCCACAAATTCTGCCCCGTCACGAGCTGGACGAAATCGACCACGCTCTGGCGGAAATAAAGGAAGATGAAGCCGAGGATCAGCCCGGCGACGACGCCCAGCGCGCCGATCGTCGTGCCGACCGTCATGAAGATGCGGATCATGCCCCCCCTGCTCGCCCCCATCGTCCGCAGGATCGCGATGTCGCGCGTCTTGGCGCGGACCAGCATGATCAGCGACGAGAGGATGTTGAACACCGCGACGAGGATAATAATCGACAGCACGGTGAACATCGCGACGCGCTCGACCGCGAGCGCCTCGAACAATTGCGCGTTCATCTGCCGCCAGTCCTGGATCACC
Source organism: Bordetella parapertussis (assembly GCA_943367995.1). Taxonomy (GTDB): domain Bacteria; phylum Pseudomonadota; class Alphaproteobacteria; order Sphingomonadales; family Sphingomonadaceae; genus Sphingomonas. The sequence goes on from CALRKL020000001.1 coordinate 818,775, forward strand.
CCCATCTTGCCGACCTTGTTGGCGAGCGGCGCGAGGATCGGCCCGACCTGATCGGCATCCCTCGTCTGCAGCTCGACCATGTTGACCGAGTCGCCGAGCATCAGGAGCGTCTGCGCATCCGCCATCGGCATGACGACATAGGCTTTATCAAAGTCATAGACGCCGATCGTGAAGATCGCACCGACGGTATATTGCACGATCCGCGGCACGGTGCCGAACGGCGTGGTTTGCCCCTGCGGGCTGATCAGCGCGATCTGGCTGCCGACGACCGCGCCCAATTGATCGGCGAGGCCCGAGCCGATCGCGATCTGGCCGCTGCCGGGCATCAGCGTCGACAGCGAACCCATCACGACCTTGCTGCCGATTGTCTTGTTCGAACGGATGTCGGAGATCCGCATCCCGCGGACGAGCACGCCTTCGACGCGGCCGTTATACGTCGCCATCAGCGGCTGCTCGATCAGCGGAGTGGCGCTCGTCACGCCCTTGGTCGTCTCGGCGAGGCCGACGACTTGACGCCAGTCGCGCATCTGGCCGCCGTAAGCCTGGACGACGGCATGGCCGTTGAGCCCGACGATCTTGTCGAACAGTTCGGCGCGGAAGCCGTTCATCACGCTCATCACGATGACGAGCGCGGCGACGCCAAGCATCACGGCGACCAGACTGATACCGGCGACGAGGAAGATGAACCCCTCGCCCTTGCCGGGCAGCAAATAGCGCCGGGCGATCATGCGTTCGTAGCGGGAGAGGATCATGCCGCACGCTCTACGGCCGACCTCCCCTGCTGGCAACTGTTACCCCCTGTTGCGCAAGCGCCACAGCAGCGTTGCAATCGGTACGCCCCGGCCACATTCCCGATGACAAGCACCCGACGCGCTCGTAACGCTTTTGTCACTGACACACAGGCAATGGCCGTGGTTCGGGGACTGGCCTTCAGCGCCGCCGCAGGGCTGGCAGCGAAGGCCGAAATGGGGGCTGACGAGCGATCGTCACGCAGGCGTCCGGGTCGGAAACGGCCCGGACGTTTGCGTTTGGGCGAAGGCGAAGGCGGCGATGCTCGCCGTCGGTGCGCAGCGAAGCGGAGCATCGCCTCGCCCGGCCGGCGGGTCGCCCCTGTGGCGAACCCGTCCGACGGCGGCTTTGCCGACCGGCGCTTTCCTTCACTCGTCACCCCGAAGGTCCGCGGATCCCCCGGCTGCCCGACGATCAGCCCAGTGCTGCCCGATTGCGTCGACAGCAGCTCGAAGTAATTCCGGTCGAACGCGTTGCGCACCCAGGCGTAGACGTTGAAATCCTTCTTGCGATAGCCGAGCCGGAAGTTCGAGAGCGAATAGCCAGCGATATAGGTATAGGCCGAAGGCGACGGGTTCGACGAGAAGCGCGTGCGATAAGTGCCGTCATAGCCGAGATAGACCTGCCCGCCCGAGGAACCGACCAGGACGTTGTATTCCGCGCCGTACGACAGCGACCATTTCGAGATGCCGGGCAGCCGCTGGCCGGAAATGTCGCACGCCGCCGGGCTGACGCCACCCGCAACGCCCGCTGCGGTCGCGGCGCTGGTCGCGCTGGCGGCGGTGCCGCCGGTCAGCTCGGGCGGGCACGGCGCGTTCTTGAAGTCGATATATTTGGCGTCGGTATAGGCGCCGTTGAAATAGAGATTGAAACGCGGCGTCGGGCGATAGGTCGTGTCGAACTCGAACCCGCGCGAGCGCACCTTCCCGGCATTGGCGAGATAGCCGCGGATCACGTTGATCGCATTGTTGTTCACGGTCGCCTGGTAGTCCTTGATGTCGGTCCAGAAGCCCGCGAGGTTGAGCGTCAGCCGGCGGTCGAGGAACTGCGTTTTGAGCCCGATCTCATAGGCGTTGACCTTTTCGGGCTTGACCGTCTGCGTCGTCAGATCGACGCCGGTGCTGGTCGAATTGAGCGGCAGCCCCGAAAGGTTGATCCCGCCCGACTTGAAGCTGCGCGCATAGGTCGCATAGCCGTGGACGTCGGAGGCGAAATCGTACGACAGCGTGAGATCGCCCGACACGTTCCACGCGCTGAACCTGGGGCTGTAGCTCTGCGGGGCGAGCGTGTTGATCTGGTTCTGGAAGGTCGTCCCAGCCGCAGCGCTCTTCGCGCGCGCAGCCGCCAGCTGGCCGGCGACCGTGTCGGCGGTCGCGACGAAATCGTACTGGCTGTTGTGGATGCTGACGACCGAGACGTACGAGCCCGATTTCTTGTCGTAATTGACGCGCAGCCCGGGCTGGATGTGGAATTTTTCGGTCGCCGCCCAGTTGAGCTTGCCGAACACCGCGAAGCTGGTGTTGTCGAACGCGATCGTGTTGGTCGAGGTCAGCCCGTCGAGCACCTTGGGGTTGGTCGCATCGGCGCCCGACAGCAGGAAGCGGCTCGCCGCCGATCCCTGCACCTGCGATCCCTGGGTATCGATCGTCTGGTTGAAGAAGAATGCACCGACGGTGTAATCGAGCGTGTTCTTGCCGTTCGAGGCGAGGCGGATTTCCTGTGAATATTGCTTCTGCTGCGACGGGTTCTGCGAGACGGTGGTGATCGGCAGGCCGATGAAGTCGCGGTCGTTGGCGGGCTGCCAGTCCCAATAGCGCCACGCGCTGACCGAGGTCAGCGTCGCGGGCCCGAGATCCCAGTTCGCGACGAGCGATACGCCGCCCACCTCCTGGCGCGAATTGATGTCGGCATCGAGATCGGTGACGCGGTCGAACGGATTGGTGCTCGGCGGGGCATAGCCGAACGCCGCGGCGAGCGCGGCATATTGCCGGTTCGCCGCACGCTGCGTGGTGCCGACGCGCGCGTAATATTGCGCGCAGCACAGCGGGTTCTGGACGTTGAAATCGCCCGACAGCGTCAGGCTGAGCGTGTCGGTCGGCTTGTACAGCGCCTGGCCGCGAAAGCCGATATTGCGCTGGCGGTGAAGGTCGGTCTTTCTCGTGACGTCATAGATCGTGCCGTCGCGCGTCGTCGCCGATGTCGACAGCCGCACCGCGAGCCTATCGGTGATCGGGCCCGACACCGAGGTCTTGAACTGGCCGAAATTGTAGTTGCCGACGCTCACTTCGGCGCGGACCTCCGGGGTGAAGCTCGGCGCGCGCGTGGTGATGTTGAGCGCGCCCGCGGTGGTGTTCTTGCCATAGAGCGTCCCCTGCGGACCGCGCAGCACCTCGACCCGGTCGACGTCGATGAAGTCGAAGGTCGCCGCCCCCACGCGGCCGATATAGACGCCGTCGATATAGAAGCCGACGCCCTGCTCGATCCCGTCATTGGTCAGCCCGAACGGCGCGCCGAGCCCGCGGATGTTGATCGCCGAATTGCGCGGGTTGCTCGAATAGAATTGCAGCGAGGGGACTTGCTGCTGGAGGCGGTTGACGTTGAACGCGCCGACCTCGGCAAGCGCCTTGCCGGTCAGCACCGACAGCGCGATCGGCACGGTCTGCTGCGTCTCGGCGCGGCGGCGCGCGGTGACGAGGATGTCGCCGTTGCTTTCGCTTTCGGCCGGTTTCGCTGCCTGCGGTGCCGCGGGCGGATCGGCGACGACGGCGGGGCCTCCCAGCGCGGACGAAGCGAGCAGCAAGGCCGGAAAGGAAGCGAGCATGAAGGTCCCCTGTTTCGGGTTGTTCCCGAGTCGGAGGTATATGCCCATCAAATGCGTGGAGTATCACTCGCGCTCGTTCTTGGGGCGCCGATAGGTCTGCTTTAGACGCGCGCAAAAAAGCGTCGCGCGCCTCTTGAACGCGCCACGATCTCAACCAGATTCGGAGCGTGCGGCGCTCGATTGCGAGGCTGCACCGGGCGGGTCGCGCAGCAGCGGACCCGGCTCGATCTGGACGACACTCGCTTTATCGAAGGAGTTTATCCCATGCGTACGTTCGATCTCACCCCTTATCGCCGTTCGACCGTCGGCTTCGACCGGCTGTTCGACATGCTCGAGGCCAATGCGCGCCAGGCGAGCGCGGACAATTACCCGCCCTTCAACCTCGAGCGACTCGATGGCGACCGCTATCGCATCACGCTCGCCGTCGCCGGCTTCGGCCGCGACGACATCGAGATCACCGCGCAGCAGAATCTGCTGCAGGTGAAGGGCCGCAAGGAAGCGCAGGATGACGCCTCTGCGGCATTCCTCCACATCGGCATCGCCAACCGCAGCTTCGAGCGTCGCTTCGAACTCGCCGATTTCGTGCGGGTCGAGGATGCCCGGCTCAACGACGGCCTGCTGGTGATCGACCTGCTCCGCGAAGTTCCCGAAGCGATGAAGCCCAAGAGCATCGCGATCAAGACCGGCGCCCCGCTGGTCGCGGTCGAGGACAAGGCGCAGGCGGCGTAAGACCTAGCGCCCTAGCCGAACAAAAAAGGCGCCCGGAGCGATCCGGGCGCCTTTCTTATTGGAAGCACTCCAGGGTCACACCAGTCGCGACTGCTTGACCGCCGCCGCGATGAAGCTCTTGAACAGCGGATGCGGGTCGAACGGCTTGCTCTTGAGTTCGGGGTGGAACTGCACGCCGACGAACCAGGGATGATCGGGCCGCTCGACGATCTCGGGCAGCGTGCCGTCGGGCGACATGCCGCTGAACACCAGCCCGCCCTTTTCGAGCCGCTCGCGATACGCCGTGTTGACTTCGTAGCGATGACGATGGCGTTCCGAAATGTCGCTTTCGCCATAGATGCTCGACACCACGCTGTTGCCGTCGAGCTTGGCCGGATAGGCGCCGAGCCGCATCGTCCCGCCCAGATCGCCGCCATGCTCGCGCTTCTCGATGCCGGCGGCGCTCATCCATTCGGTGATCATGCCGACCACGGGCTCGTCGGTCGGGCCGAATTCGGTCGAGCTCGCATCGGGGATCCCGGCGAGATCGCGCGCGCCTTCGACGCACGCCATCTGCATGCCGAAGCAGATGCCGAAATACGGGATTTCGCGCTCGCGCGCGAAGCGGACGCTGGCGATCTTGCCCTCGGCGCCGCGCGACCCGAACGCGCCGGGAACGAGGATCGCGTGGAGCGGCTCGAGCCGGGCGGTGATGTCGGCGTCGTCGGCTTCGAACAGCTCGGCGTCGATCCACTCGACATTGACCTTGACGCGGTTGGCGATGCCGCCATGCACCAGCGCCTCGCCGAGCGACTTGTACGCGTCCTGCAGGCCGACATATTTGCCGACCACGCCGACGGTGACTTCGCCCTCGGGATTGGTCACGCGGTCCATGATGTCGGTCCAGCGCGACAGGTCGGGCGCGCTGCCGGGCAGGATACCGAACGCGTTGAGCACGGCGTCGTCGAGGCCTTCCTCGTGATACTGCACCGGCACCGCATAGATGCTCTTGGCGTCGAGCGCCGGGATCACGGCTTCCTTGGGGACGTTGCAGAACAAGGCGATCTTGGCGCGGTCGCTCTCGGGCAGCGGCTGCTCGCAGCGGCACACCAGCACGTCGGGCTGGACGCCCAATGCGGCGAGTTCACGCACCGAATGCTGCGTCGGCTTGGTCTTCAGCTCGCCCGCCGCCGCGATATAGGGCACCAGCGTGACGTGGATGCTGACCGAATTGCCGCGCCCGAGATCGTTGCGCAGCTGACGGATCGCTTCGATGAACGGCAGCGACTCGATGTCGCCGACGGTGCCGCCGATCTCGCACAGTACGAAATCGACATCCTCGACCGCGTTCTGCGCGAATTCCTTGATCGCGTCGGTGACGTGCGGGATGACCTGGACGGTCGCGCCGAGATAGTCGCCGCGCCGTTCGCGCGTGATGATTTGCTGATAGATCCGCCCGGACGTGATGTTGTCCGACTGGCGCGACGCAACGCCGGTAAAGCGTTCATAATGGCCGAGATCGAGATCGGTCTCCGCCCCGTCGTCGGTCACATAGACCTCGCCATGCTGGTAGGGCGACATCGTCCCGGGATCGACGTTGAGATAGGGATCGAACTTGCGAATCCGCACGCGATAGCCGCGCGCCTGCAGCAGAGCCGCGAGGCTCGCCGCCATGAGACCCTTGCCGAGCGAGGAGACCACGCCGCCGGTGATAAAGATGAACCGCGCCATGGGAGAAAAGGCCTAGCGTCAAAACGGGTGGCGCGGCAAGCGCGCGACTCCGTGAAAGGAGGGTTATGCACGACCGGAAGAGTCGCGCGCGATCCGGCCGAAGCCGTTACTGGGCGAGCGGAACCGCGCTGTTGCTCGCCGGCGCTGCGCTGTTCGGCGCCGTCTGGAGCGCGCTGCGCGCCCCCGAGGCGAACGGCACGTTCGGATCACCCGGCGCGACCGGCGCCTGCACCGGCGCGGTGACCGCGGCGGGCTTGGCGCTGGCGTCGACCTTGACCGACTTGCCCTGTGCCGCGAGCACCGCGAGCAGGATGCTGAGCGCGATGAACAGCCCGCCGAGGATCGAGGTCGCCCGCGTAAGAAAGTCCGCCGCGCCGCGCGCCGACATCAGCCCTGCCGGGCTGCCGCCCATGCCGAGCCCGCCGCCCTCCGAGCGCTGCATCAGGACGACCGTCACCAGCCCGAGGGCGATGACGAAATGGACCACGAGGAGAAACTGGAACAGAAACATGAAGCGGGCTGATTCCTTGGGGGCGCTTTGACAGCGAAGCCGGGCACATAGGCGAGACAGGCCGCGCGATCAACCGGGCGCGCAACGACTGTCGTCGCGCCCTTCCTGTCACATTTCGCCATCGAACTGAAACCTGTGGCTTCCCGGAACGTTAGTGGACCAGGAATATCCCCGCTGGTGGGGGTTACCGAGTAATTTGCGGACACTAGCTGTGGCAATACAGACAGATCATGCGCTCGCCGACTGGATGCATACGTTGGTCGATTACGTCCGGTCGGGTGAACCTGATCTGACCAATCGCCAGATGGCGCTGCTGCTGGTAGTGTATCTCAAACCGGGCCCGCATACCGTGCGCGGATTGGCGGCGATGCTCAACGTCTCCAAGCCGGTCGTCACGCGCGCCTTGAACAGGCTTGGCACCCTGGGCTATCTGCGCCGCCAACGGGACGACAATGACAAGCGCAACATCTTTGTTGCGCGAACGTCCGAGGGGGCAAGTTTTCTTGACGATTTCGGCCAATTTATCGGCGACACCACGCCCCAGCCCGCGCGCCAGCGGATCGTCCGGCACGCCGCCGCGTAGGAGCTTCGCGCTTTCCGGCCAGTCGGTTGCGCTCGATCCGCGGACGCACGCGGTGCGGCGCGACCTCGCCGACATCCGCCTCGCCGACCGTGTCTTCGCGCCACATTACGCTTCCTGCGTGCAACGCGTCGTGATCAGCGCTACGGGCCTTCGCGAAGGCGCTGATCCGGAGTCTGCCGTGCTGACCGATCTCAAGACGGGCGACGTGTTCGAAGTGCTCGAGTTCGTCAAAGGCCGCGCCTGGGGGCTCGCTCCCGCGGCCGGGCTGGTCGGCTATGTCGATGCCGATACGCTCTCCTGGCCGAGCGCATGAGCGTCTCGGTCTTCATCGATGGCGCGGCCGGCACGACCGGGCTCGAGATCCGCGAGCGGCTGGCGAATCGCAGCGATATCGCGATCGTGCTGCTCGACGAAGCGCGGCGCAAGGACCCCGCCGCGCGCGCCGAGGCGCTCAACGACAGCGACTTCGTCATCCTGTGCCTGCCCGACGATGCCGCGCGCGAGGCGGTCTCGCTGATCGCCAATGATCGCACGCGCGTGATCGACGCGTCGACCGCGTTTCGCGTCGCCGACGGCTGGACCTATGGTTTCGCCGAGGTCGAACCCGGCCAGGCGAATGCGATCGCCGAGGCGAAGCGCGTTTCCAATCCCGGCTGTTACCCGACCGGCTTCCTCGCTTTGCTCCGCCCGCTGGTCCGCGCCGGGCTGGTGCCGGTCGATTGGGGGATCAGCGTCAACGCCGTGTCGGGCTATTCGGGCGGCGGCAAGGCGATGATCGCGGCCTATGAGGGCGCCGACCCGCCATCGGCGTCGCGCGCCTATGCGCTCGGGCTCGCGCACAAGCATGTGCCCGAGATGCAGAAGCATGCCCGCCTCGAACATCCGCCCATCTTCACGCCCGCGGTTGCCAATACGTATCGCGGCATGATCGTCGAGGTGCCGCTCGCGCTGTATCGCTTCCCGCGGCGGCCGTCGCTCGCCGCCTGCGAGGCGGCGCTGCGCGAGGCCTATCCCGAGGGCGGGCTGATCCGGATCGCCACGGGTGACGTCGATGCGGTCCTGATCGAGGACGACGCCGGGACCGACCGGCTGACGCTGCGCGTCTGCGGCAATAGCGACATCGGCCAGGCGCGGCTCATCGCGACGCTCGACAATCTCGGCAAGGGGGCGGCGGGGGCCGCGGTGCAGAATCTGAACATCATGGCCGGTCTCGATCCGCTCGCCGGTCTGAGCGTGTAACCTACGGTTTCATCTTGGCGGGGGGCGCGGCCTTCCCTAGGTGAAGCCTTCCCCCAGGAGCTCGAATTCGCATGGCCAACCGTACGCCCGTCAGCAAACTCCTTCTGTTCGGCGCGACCGGCGATCTCGCGCAGCGCATGTTGCTGCCCTCGCTCTATGGCCTGCACGCCGATGGCCTGTTGCCCGAGGGGCTGACGATCACCGGCACGGCGCGCTCCGACAACAGCGACGAAAGCTATCGCAAGTTCGCCAAGGAGGCGCTCGAGAAGTTCGTCCCCAAGGACCGGATGGACGGCAAGGCGATCAAGTCGTTCCTCGAGCGCGTCCAATACCAGGCGCTCGATGCGACCGACATGGCGCATTACAAGGAGCTGTCGGCCAAGGTCGGCGACGTGGCGGGCGGTCTCGCGATCTTCCTGTCGACCGCGCCGTCGCTGTTCGAGGCGGTGATTCGCGGGCTCGAATCGGCGGGTCTCGCCGGCGAGACCGTCCGCATCGGGCTGGAAAAGCCGCTCGGCTACGACCTCGCCTCGAGCCGCGAGATCAACGACACCGTCGCGACCGCCTTCCCCGAAGAGCGCACCTTCCGGATCGATCACTATCTCGGCAAGGAGACGGTGCAGAACATCCTCGCGCTGCGCTTCGGCAATTCGTTCTTCGAGCCGGTGTGGAATGCGCGCGGGATCGACAACGTCCAGATCACGATCTCGGAGACCGTCGGGCTCGAGGAGCGCGCGGCCTATTATGACGGCGCGGGCGCGCTGCGCGACATGGTCGCCAACCACATGCTGCAACTGCTTGCGCTGATCGCGATGGAGCCCCCTGCCCGCTTCGACGGCAATGCGATCCGCGACGAAAAGGCCAAGGTGTTCCGCTCGCTGCGCACGATCGCGCCCGAGGAAGCGCCGCGCGACACCGTGACCGGCCAATATGGCGCGGGCGCGAGCGGCGGCGAGATCGTCAAGGGCTATGGCGACGAGCTCGGCAAGCCGTCGACCACCGAGACCTTCGTCGCGATCAAGGCGCATGTCGACAATTGGCGCTGGCAGGGCGTGCCCTTCTACCTGCGCACCGGCAAGCGCATGCCGACGCGGCGCTCCGAGATCGCGATCCAGTTCAAGCCGGTCCCGCATTCGATGTTCTCGAACCGTGGCGGGTTGCTCCAGCCGAACGTGCTGGTGATCCGGCTGCAGCCCGAGGAATATGTCCAGTTGCTGGTGATGGCGAAGGAGCCGGGGCTCGACCGCGACGGTATCCGGCTGCGCGAAGTGCCGCTCAACCTCAGCCTTGATTCCGAATTCGCCGGCACGCGTCGGCGCATAGCCTACGAGCGGCTGCTGCTCGACCTGATCGAGGGCGACCAGACGCTGTTCGTGCGCCGCGATGAGGTCGAGGCGCAATGGACCTGGATCGACGCGATCCGCGCCGGCTGGGTGGCGAACGACATGAAGCCCAAGAGCTATGCCTCGGGCAGCTGGGGCCCGAGCGCCGCGATCGCGCTGACCGAGCGCGATGGGGTCACCTGGCTGGACGAGTAACAATCTCCCTCTCCCGCTTGCGGGAGAGGGCAAGCGAGCGCAGCGAAGCGCGGGAGAGGGCAGCAACGCGGACGTCGGTTCGTGCGGCACGCCCCTCTCCCCGACCAGTTCGGGGTAAACTTTACCCCGTAAAGTTTAGGCCATGCCGGGGGCATGGCCGACCCCGAACTCCCGCAAGCGGGAGAGGGAGAAGAAAGGAAGACACATGAGCGACGACCACGAAATCGAATGGTGGGACTATGAAGACGCCGAGGAAATGGCCGCCGCCGTCGCCGGCGATATCGGCTTCATCATCGACAGCGCGATCGACGCGCGCGGCGCGGCGGTGATCGCGCTGTCGGGCGGCAAGACGCCGATCCCGATCTACGCCAAGCTCGCCGCCGCCAAGCACGACTGGAAGCGCGTGACGATCGTCCCCGTCGACGAACGCATCGTGCCGCTCGGCGATCCGCTGTCGAACGTCACGATGATCGCCAAGGCGTTCCTCCCCAAGGGCGCGCGCGTCATGCCGATCGTGCCGACCGCGACCGCCGACTACAAGGCCGCCGGCCGTTCGGCCGATGCGCTGATGCAGGATCTGCACTGGCCGCTCGATCTGTGCCTGCTCGGCGTCGGCGCCGACGGCCATACCGGCTCGATCTTCCCCGGCCCCGATTACGACGAAGCCTTGTCGGGCCCGACCGAACGTCGCGCGCTCGGCGTGATGCCCGATCCGCTCCCCAAGGAAGCCCCCGTCCCGCGCGTCACGCTCAGCCGCGCGGCGATCGTCTCAGCGCGCGCGCTGCTCATCGCGGTGACTGGCGACGCGAAGAAGAAAGTGATCGAGGACGCGATCAAGCAGGGTCCGTCGTCGAAATATCCGATCGGGCGCGTGCTTGCCGATGCCGAGCTGCCGGTGGATATTCACTGGGCCGCCGAATGATCTCCAACCCCTCCCCGGGAAGATTGTCGTGACCCTCCATTCCGAAATCGCCGCGGTCACCGACCGCATCATTACCCGCTCCAAGCCGACGCGCGAGGCCTATCTCGCGCTGATCGGCCGGGCGCGCGACACGCATATCGAGCGGCCCGCAATGGGCTGCGCCAACGCCGCGCATGCCTATGCCGGCACCGAGGAGGATCGCCCCGCGCTCACCGCCGCCAAGGCGATGAACATCGGCATCGTCACCTCGTATAACGACATGCTCTCGGCGCATGCGCCTTACTATCGCTACCCCGAGCAGATGAAGGTCTGGGCGCGCGAAGCGGGGGCGACCGCGCAGGTCGCCGGCGGCGTGCCGGCGATGTGCGACGGGGTGACGCAAGGCTATGCCGGCATGGAGCTGTCGCTGTTCAGCCGCGACACGATCGCGCTGTCGACCGCGATCGCGCTCAGCCACGGCATGTTCGAGGGCGCGGCGCTGCTCGGCATCTGCGACAAGATTGTGCCGGGCCTGCTGATGGGGGCTTTGCGCTTCGGCCATCTGCCGATAGTGCTGATCCCGGCAGGGCCGATGCCTTCAGGCCTTCCCAACAAGGCCAAGGTCGAGGTTCGCGAAGCCTATGCCGAGGGCAAGGTCGGCCGCGAGGCGCTGCTCGAAGCCGAGATCGGCGCCTACCATTCGAAGGGCACCTGCACCTTCTTCGGTACCGCCAATTCGAACCAGATGATGATGGAGATGATGGGCCTGCACATGCCCGGCGCCGCCTTCATCAACCCCGGCACCAAGCTCCGCCAGGAATTGACCCGCGCCGCGGTCCACCGCGTCACGCAGATCGGCTGGCACGGCGACAGCTATCGCCCGATCGGCCTGTGCGTCGACGAGAAGGCGATCGTCAACGCGGCGATCGGCCTGCTCGCGACCGGCGGCTCGACCAACCACCTGCTGCATCTGCCCGCGATCGCCGCGTGCGCTGGCATCGTGATCGACTGGGAGGATTTCGACCGCCTGTCGAAGGCCGTCCCGCTCGTCGCGCGCGTCTATCCCAATGGCGCGGCCGACGTGAACGGCTTCGAGGATGCCGGCGGCATGCCCTATGTCATCCGCGAACTCGCCGATGCCGGTCTGCTCCACCGCGACCTGATGACCGTCGCGGGCGCGGACATGACCGATTACGGCCGCAAGCCGCAGCTCGACGATGCGGGCACGCTCAGCTGGGTCGATCCCGGCCCGAGCGGCGACGAGACGATCGTGCGCACCCCCGCCGCGCCCTTCGCGCCCGAGGGCGGCTTCCGCATCCTCACCGGCAATCTCGGCCGCGCCTGCATCAAGGTCTCGGCGGTCGAGCGCGATCGCTGGACGATCGAGGCGCCGGCAGCGGTGTTCCACGATCAGGCGGCGGTGCTCGCCGCCTTCCAGGCGGGCGAGCTGACGCGCGACGTCGTCGTGGTGATGCGTTTCCAGGGTCCGCGGGCCAACGGCATGCCCGAACTGCACAAGCTGACGCCAGCGCTCGGCGTGTTGCAGAATCGCGGCTTCCGTGTCGCGCTCGTCACCGACGGGCGCATGTCGGGCGCGAGCGGCAAGGTGCCCGCGGCGATCCATTGCTCGCCCGAAGCGCTCGGCGACGGCCCGCTGTCGCGCGTGCGGGACGGCGACGTGATCCGGCTCGATGCCGAAGCCGGCGTGCTCGAGGCTTTGGTCGATCCGGCCGAGTGGGCCGCGCGTGTGCCAGCGACTGCGCCGCCCGAAGGCGATGGCATGGGCCGCGAACTGTTCGGCCTGTTCCGCGCCAATGCGAACGAAGCCGAGCGCGGGGCATCGCCGTTGCTGACCGGCATGGGATGGTAAGCGCCTGCAAATCGCGCAAGCCCCTCCTCTTCAGGGGAGGGGTTGGGGTGGGGCCGTTCCGCGAAAACGGACAAAAGGTTTGAGGCACGTCCCCACCCCCAACCCAGCGTCGGGTCGGCCATGCCCCCGGCATGGCCTGAACAGCGCGGGGCGCTGTTCACCCGCCGCTCCTGAAGGGGAGGGGCTTACCCTGGTCGCCGGTCGCGCGAACCATGACGGAGAGAGATAGAATGGAAGTCGTTTCGGTCGATATCGGCGGCACGCATGCGCGCTTCGCGATCGCGGAGCTCGACAAGGGCCGCGTCGTCACGCTCGGCGAGCCGGTCACGCTCAAGACCGCCGAATATGCCGGTTTCCAGACCGCCTGGGAGGCGTTCGGCCAGCAGATCGGCCGCCCGCTGCCGCGCGCCGCGGCGATCGCGGTCGCCTCGCCGATCAGCGGCGACGTGATCAAGCTGACCAACAACCCCTGGGTGATCCGCCCGCCGCTGATCAAGGAACGGCTGCACGTCGACGAGTTCGTTTTGATCAACGATTTCGGCGCGGTCGGCCAGGCGGTCGCGCAGGTCGATCACGGCGATTTCCTGCATCTGTGCGGCCCCGACATGCCCTTCCCCGAGCATGGCGTGATCACCGTGTGTGGCCCCGGCACCGGGCTCGGCGTGGCGCAGGTGCTGCGTACGGCGGAGCGCTATCACGTGCTCGAGACCGAGGGCGGCCATGTCGATTTCGCGCCGCTCGACGCGATCGAGGATCGCCTCACCAAGCGGCTGCGGACCAATTACACGCGCGTCTCGGCCGAGCGCGTCGTGTCGGGGCCCGGCATCGTCGCGATCTACGAGACGCTCGCCGACCTCGAACACCGCACCGTGCCGCGGCTCGACGACAAGGCGATCTGGGCCGCCGCGCTCGACGAGGGCGACAGCCTCGCGGTCGCCGCGCTCGACCGCTTTTGCATGAGCCTCGGTTCGGTCGCCGGTGATCTCGCGCTGGCGCATGGCTCGAACGGCGTCGTCATCGCGGGCGGGCTCGGGCTGCGGCTCAAGGACCATATCCGCCAGTCGGGCTTTGCCGAACGCTTCGCCGCCAAGGGCCGTTTCCAGGGCCGCATGGCGGCGATCCCGGTCAAACTGATCACCTATCCCCAGCCCGGCCTGTTCGGCGCCGCGGCCGCCTTTGCCCAGGAGCACACGCGATGACTTCCATCACCGACATCATGCGCACCAGCGCGGTCATCCCCGTCCTGGTGATCGACGACGCCGCGACGGCGCGACCGCTCGCCGAGGCGCTCGTCGCGGGCGGTCTCAAGGTGCTCGAGGTCACGCTGCGCACCCCCGCCGCGCTCGAGGCGATCGCCGAGATGAAGACGGTGCCCGGCGCGATCGTCGGCGCCGGCACGGTCGTCAACCCCGAGCAGTTCCAGCAGGCGGTCGACGCCGGCGCCGAGTTCATCGTCTCGCCGGGCCTGACCGAGCGGCTCGGCAAGACCATCATCCCGAGCGGCGTGCCATTCCTGCCCGGCATTGCCAACGCCGCCGACATCATGACGGGGCTCGATCTCGGCCTGACGAACTTCAAGTTCTTTCCAGCCGAGGCGAATGGCGGCCTCAAGGCGCTCAAGGCGCTCGCCGCGCCGTTCTATCAGTGCAGCTTCTGCCCGACCGGCGGCATCACCGAGGCGAGCGCGCCCGAGTGGCTGAGCTTCAAGCCGGTGCTCTGCGTCGGCGGCAGCTGGGTCACGCCCAAGGGCGCGACGATGGCCGAAGTCGAGGCGATCGCGCGCGCGGCGAGCCGGTTGCGCGGGTAATAGTCTTCCCCCTTCCCCCGCCTCTTTCCAAAACACCCCAGCTTTCACTGGGGTGACGGAAGGAGGCGGGCCCCCTCGCCCCGTCATCGTCCTACCGGCGGAAGCTGCGATCTCCATGAGAGGTGGACACCCGCCCAAGTCGAGCGACCCAAGCCTTGGCCGGGATGACCGGAATAAGGAGCTGCTTAGTCCCGACTGCGGACGACGGCCGAAGGCAAGGCTCCGCTAGATCCCGTGCGCCGCGCGATATGCCCGCCACTTCACCACATTGGCGTTATGCTGTTCGAGCGTGTCGGCAAAGACATGCCCGCCCGACCCATCGGCCACGAAATAGAGCGCGTTCGACTTGGCCGGGTTGAGCACCGCATCGATCGATGCGCGCCCCGGGTTGCAGATCGGCCCGACCGGCAGTCCGACCATCGCATAGGTGTTGTAGGCATTCACCGCGTGCACCTCAGACAGCAAAATCTTGCGCCCGAGCGGTCGGCCCTTGGTGATCGGATAGATGATCGTCGGATCGGCCTGCAGCATCATCCCGCGCTTCAGCCGGTTCGAATAGACCGCCGCGACCATCGCGCGCTCGCTCGGCTTGCCGGTTTCCTTCTCGACAATCGAGGCGAGGATCAGCGCCTGTTCGGGAGTGGTCACCGCGAGCCCCGGCGCGCGCTTTGCCCAGGCGGCGGCGAGGTAGCGTTTGCGCACGCTCTGCATGCGCTTGAGGATGAAACTGCGCTCGTCGCCGCGCTGGAACGCATAGCTGTCGGGCAGCACGCTGCCCTCGGGCGGCACGTCGATGCTGCCCTTGAGCTCGGTCGCGCGGTCGAGCGCGTCCTTGACCATCACCGATGGCCAGCCTTCGGGGATCGTCACGAAGCGCTGGATCGTCTTGGTGCCCTGCAACACCTTGAGGATATCGGCCTGACTGAGATGCGCCGGGATGCGATATTCACCCGCCTTGATCGGGGCGTCCGACCCGAAGGCCTTGGCGAACATCCGAAAACGGCTGGCCGAGGCGATCGCGCCCGATTTCTCGAGCACGACCGAGGCGCCCGCCAGGCTGGTACCCGGTGCGATCTGCACGCTGATCGGCCGCCCGAGCGGGCCGCGGCCACCCCACATCTGGACGACGCCGAACAGCGCCACGATCGCGGCGAGGCCGAGCAGCAGTCCGATGCACCCGACCCTGCGCATGCCGCTATCCTTTCTGCGGACGGCGCGGCGCGCCGGGCGCCGTGCACCATTTTTGGGTTGGCGCACGGCCCGCGATCACATCGCGCGCATGACGAGGCTGGCGTTCGTCCCGCCGAAGCCGAACGAATTGTTGAGCACCGCCTTGACCGAACGTTTCTTGGCGACATGCGGCACGAGGTCGACGCCGACGCAATTGTCGCTCGGATTGTCGAGGTTGAGCGTCGGCGGTACGATCTGGTCGCGCATCGCGAGGATGCAGAAGATGCTCTCGACCGCGCCCGCGCCGCCGAGCAGATGCCCGATCGCCGACTTGGTCGAACTCATCGACATCGTCTTGATATTGTCGCCGAACAGCCGGCGCACCGCGTTGAGCTCGAGCTCGTCGCCGAGCGGGGTCGAGGTGCCGTGCGCGTTGATATAGTCGATGTCGGAGAGCTGCAGCCCCGATTTCTTCATCGCCATTTCCATCGAGCGGAACGCGCCCGAGCCTTCGGGATGCGGCGCGGTCACGTGATAGGCGTCGCCCGACAGGCCGTAGCCGATCACCTCGGCATAGATCTTCGCACCACGCGCCACGGCGTGCTCATATTCCTCGAGGCAGACGACGCCCGCGCCTTCGCCCATTACGAAGCCGTCGCGATCCTTGTCGTACGGGCGGCTGCCGCGCTCGGGCGTGTCGTTGAAATGCGTCGACAGCGCGCGCGCTTGCGAGAAGCCGGCGATCCCCAGCGGGCAGATCGCGCCCTCGGCGCCGCCTGCGAGCATCACGTCGGCATCGTCCATCGCGATCATCCGCGCGGCGTCGCCGATCGAATGCGCGCCGGTCGAGCAGGCGGTGACCACGGCGTGGTTGGGGCCCATCAGGCCGTATTTGATCTGCACCTGGCCGGTGATGAGATTGATCAGGCGACCGTGGACGAAGTGCGGGCTGACGCGACGCGGGCCCTTTTCGTGCAACACGATCGATTCGCTGGCGATCCCCGGCAAGCCGCCGATGCCCGCACCGATCGAGCAGCCCGCGCGATATTTCTGTTCGAGCGTCATGTCGAGCAGGCCGGCATCCTCGAGCGCCTGGCCGGCGGCATCGATGCCGTAGATGATGAACGGATCGACCTGACGCTGGACCTTGTGGTCGACGCGCAGATTGGGGTCGAAGCCATAGGGATGGTCGGCGGGCTTGACCTCGCATGCGATGGTGCAGGCGTAGTCCGTCGCATCGAAGCGCGTGATCGTCGCCGCGCCCGATTTCGCCGCGAGGATATTCGCCCAGGCGGTTTCGACATCGGCGCCAAGCGGCGTCACGAGCCCCAGTCCGGTTACGACAACACGCCGCATGGCCATCTCCGTCAAAAAATCTTGATCTTCGTAAATGGGAACGGCCCCCAGCCCCCGGTCATTGCCCTGGGACGGGGAGCCGTTCCTGTAACATCAGCCGTGCGGCCGCGCTTAAAGCGCTAGGCTCAGCTCTTATGCTCGTCGATGAAGGTGATCGCGTCCTTGACGGTCGTGATCTTCTCGGCGGCGTCATCGGGAATCTCGACTTCGAATTCTTCTTCGAAGGCCATGACGAGCTCGACGATGTCGAGGCTGTCCGCGCCCAGATCGTCGATGAAGCTCGCGTCTTCGGTCACCTTGTCGGCTTCGACGCCGAGATGCTCGACGACGATTTTCTTAACGCGGTCTGCGGTCTCGCTCATGTGTATCGTCCCTCTATCGATGGGGGTGTTGGTATTCCTGAACGCACGTAGAACGCGCGTCGGAGGCTTGCAAGTAGGGACACTCAGTTCCCCATTAGATCATGGCCATGCCGCCGTTGACGTGCAGCGTCTGCCCGGTGACATAGCCCGCCTCGCGGCTGGAGAGATAGACGACCGCGGCGCCGATGTCTGCCCCTGCGCCCATTTTTCCCATGGGAATGCGGGCGTTGAGCGCGTCTTTCTGTGCATCCGGCAGGGTTTCGGTCATCGGCGAGGCGATGAATCCGGGCGCGACGCAGTTGACGGTGATGCCGCGGCTGGCGAGTTCCTGCGCGAGCGCCTTCGACATCGCGGTGAGCGCGCCCTTCGACGCGGCGTAATTCGCTTGGCCCGGATTTCCGGTCGTCCCGACGACCGAAGTGATCGACACGATTCGGCCGAAGCGCGCCTTCATCATCGGACGGGCCGAGGCGCGGGCAAGGCGGAAGGCGGCCTCGAGGTTGACCCGAATCACCTGGTCCCATTCGTCGTCCTTCATCCGCATGACGAGATTGTCGCGCGTGATGCCGCCATTGTTGACGAGGATATCGAGCTTGCCGCCGAGCGCCTCGACCGCGGCGGGCACGAGCGCATCGACCGCCGCGCCGTCGGACAGATCGCACGGCAGCGCGACGTGATCGCCGCCGAGGCTGTCGCGAAACGCCTCGAGCTTGGCCACATTGGACCCTGAAACCGCCAGCCGCGCGCCCTGCGCCGCGAGCGCCTGCGCGATCGCGGAGCCGATCCCGCCGGAGGCTCCGGTGACGAGGGCGGTCATGCCTGTAAGGTCGAACATCTCTTAATCTCCAGGTTTGATTGGTTCGCGCAGAGGCGCAGAGG
This sequence comes from Bordetella parapertussis, assembly GCA_943367995.1. Classification (GTDB taxonomy): domain Bacteria; phylum Pseudomonadota; class Alphaproteobacteria; order Sphingomonadales; family Sphingomonadaceae; genus Sphingomonas. The sequence continues at coordinate 837,040 of CALRKL020000001.1, forward strand.
ACGCAGAGATGTGGTTGTTCACCAATCTGCGTATTCCCTCCTTGAGCGTATCTCCGCCGAAATTAATAAGCAGCCCAACGGGCTGCTTCATAAGTCTCAGATAGGTCAGCAGTTGCTTCGCGTGGACAGGCAGCAATCGCTCTATCGATTTAATTTCCACGACCAATCGCTGATCGACGATCAAGTCGATTTTGAAAGCGCCTGCGAACCGCATGCCGTCGAAATCAATATCGATCGGCTGTTGGCGCGCGACCGAATATCCCATCTTGGCCAGCCGGCCTGCCATCAGAGCCTCGTAGACGCTTTCCATAAGCCCGGGGCCGAGATCGCGATGCAAGCGCACCGCAACGTTCAGCACGTCACCGCTGATCTCGTCGATGTCCCTCACTTCTTCTCCGCGTCCTCCGCGCCTCTGCGCGAACAAACCTTCTTCTTAAAGCACCTTAACCAAAGCCTCGACATCGTCCATCGTCACCACGCTGACCGCCTCGACATCGCCCGCGATCCGCTTGACCATCGGCGTCAGCACCTTGCCGCCGAACTCGACGAACCGCTCGACCCCCGCCGCCTGCAACGCCAGCACCGATTCGCGCCAGCGCACCATGCCGGTGACCTGCTCGACCAGCAGCCGCCGGATCGTGTCGGCGTCGCCGACCGCCGCTGCGGTAACGTTGGCGAACAGCGGAACCAGCGGCGCCTCGATTCGCGCCTCGGCGAGCGCCTTCTCCATCGCATCGGCGGCGGGCTGCATCAGCGGGCAGTGGAACGGCGCCGACACCGGCAGCAACACCGCGCGCTTGGCGCCCATCTCCTTGGCGAGGCCTACCGCGCGCTCGATCGCGCCGCGATGCCCCGAGATCACCACTTGCGACGGGTCATTGTCGTTGGCGACGGTGCACACCTCACCCTCGGCGGCCGCCTCGGCGATCGCGCGCGCTTTGTCGACGTCCGCGCCGAGCAGCGCCGCCATCGCGCCGATGCCGACCGGCACTGCCGCCTGCATCGCCTGGCCGCGCAGCTTGAGCAGCTTGGCCGTCGTCGCGAGGTCGATCGCGCCCGCCGCGCACAGCGCGCTATATTCGCCGAGCGAATGCCCCGCGACATAATCGGCCTTGTCGGCGAGGCGGACACCGCCCTCCTCCTCGAGCACGCGGAGAGTCGCGATCGCATTGGCCATGATCGCGGGCTGCGCATTCTCGGTCAGCTGCAACTGGTCCTCGGGGCCGTCGGCCATCAGCCGGAACAGATGCTGGCCGAGCGCGTCGTCGACCTCCTGGAACACCGCGCGGGCGACCGCGCTCGCCTCGGCGAGCGCCTTGCCCATGCCGACCGACTGGCTGCCCTGCCCCGGGAAGATAAACGCGCGCATCATGATACTCCTTTGCCCGCGCGGTTAGGCGCTCGGTCAAACCCGCGTCAAGAACGGCGCGGCCGCGCGCAGCTGAACGAGGCCGGTCCGGCCGGGACACTTTGCGACCGTTTCGGGTTCTGATCGTCACGGATGCGCGACAAACGCTTCCTAAATCGGGTTCGACGCCGGGAGTTAAGGCGCCGTCAGAAACAGGAGTTTCATCATGAACAAGTTCATCATCGCCGCATTGGCGGCATCGTCGATCCTGAGCCCGCTCGCGGCGAGCGGCGCATCGGCGCAGCAGCGCGACGAACGCCGCACCACGGTGATCCGCGAGCAGCCCAACGGCCGCACCGTCGTCACCAATCGTACCGTCGTGCGTCCGCCGGCGGGTCGCCGCTGGGCGCGTGGCCAGCGTTTCGATCGCCGCTACGCCAGCAACTATCAGGAAATCGGCAATTGGCAGCAGTATCGCGGCCGTCGCCTTTACGCCCCGCCGCGCGGCTATCACTGGGTGCGCTCGGGTAACGACGCGGTGCTCGTCGCGCTCAGCGGTGGCCTGATCGGCGCGGTGCTCGGCGGCGCGTTCAACTAAGACGACCGGCTATCCTCCCCCGCCAGGGGGAGGATGACAGGAGGCTTGCCTTCCGCGCCGATCTCGCTATGGCACACCGACCGGGGTGGAGAGCACAGCTTTCCGCCCCGGTTGCTATTGAATGACGACGATAGCCGGAGGGGCGTCTCGCATGGTGCGGGCGTCAGCGATCGGCCAAGAATGAAAGACAGCGACATGGCTCTATACGAGCACGTGTTCCTTGCGCGCCAGGATCTGGCACAGGCGCAGGTGGACGCTCTGGCGGAAATCGCCACCAAGATCGTGAACGACAACGAAGGCCGGGTCATCAAGACCGAGAGCTGGGGTTTGCGTAGCCTCGCGTACAAGATCGCGAAGAACCGCAAGGCGCATTATGTCATGCTCGAGATCGATGCCCCGGGCAACGTGATCGCCGAGCTGGAGCGCCAGACGCAGATCAACGAAGACATCATCCGCTACATGACCGTCAAGATCGATGCGGCCGAGGAAGGCCCCAGCGTCATGATGCGCAAGTCGGACCGCGACCGTGAGCGTCGTGGCGATCGCGAAGGCGGCCGTGAAGGCCGTGGCGATCGCCCGGACCGTGGTGATCGTGAAGATCGCCCCCGCCGCAGCTTCGACGGCGAATAAGGAAGGTATAGACAATGGCACGCCCATTTTTCCGCCGCCGCAAGTCCTGCCCGTTCTCGGCCAAGGATGCCCCCCGGATCGACTATAAGGACGTCCGGTTGCTCCAGGGCTTCGTGTCCGAGCGGGGCAAGATCGTTCCCAGCCGCATCACTTCGGTGAGCGGCAAGAAGCAGCGTGAGCTCGCCCAGGCGATCAAGCGTTCGCGCCATCTGGGCCTGCTGCCCTACATCGTTAAGTAAGGGGCCCAACAGATGGATATCATCCTGCTGGAACGCGTCGAGAAGCTCGGCAACATCGGCGACGTCGTCAAGGTGAAGGACGGGTTCGCCCGCAACTTCCTGCTGCCGAACAAGAAGGCGCTCCGTTCGAACGAAGCCAACCGCAAGGTCTTCGAGAAGAACCGCGAGAAGATCGTGGCCGACAACGCGGCGAAGCGCTCGGAGGCCGAGGTCGAAGCCAAGACGATCGACGGCATCACGCTGACGCTGATCCGTCAGTCGTCGAACACCGGTCAGCTCTACGGTTCGGTCGCGGTGCGCGATCTGATCGACGGGCTCGAGGCCGAAGGCCACAAGGTGCCGAAGTCGGCGATCGTGCTCAACAAGCCGATCAAGGCGATCGGCCTCTATGAAGTCAAGGTTTCGCTCCACCCGGAAGTGTCGGTGACGATCAAGGTCAACATCGCCCGCTCGCCCGAAGAGGCGAAGATGCAGGCCGATGGCGTCAACGTCATGGAAGCGATGTTCGAGAAGGACGAGGCCGGTTTCGTCGAGGATTACGATCCCAACGCCGAGCCCGGTGCGACCGCCGAAGTTTCGAACGACGAGCCGGAAGCGCCTGCCCAGGCATAAGCTTCGGTTCTACCGCATACAGAAAGGGCCGTCCGGATGTATCCGGGCGGCCCTTTTGGTATGGCGTCCGCCCGAGCGGACGGGATCGGGAAGTGCGCCGGTCAGCCCGTGACTGCGCAAGCGCCGACCATGGCGGCGAACGGGATCAGGGCGAATACGACGGGAAGGACTTTGGCCATCGGGCAATCGCTTTGCTGAATAGTGTGGGGCGTTGCCGATAAAATGCGCGACTGCGCGAAAGGTTCAGCTTTCTGAAAGCTTTTCCGCGGTGGACGCGTCGCCACCTTCGGCGTGGCGTTACGGGGCGATCGTACGCAGGACGTGTCCGTCGCGTGCCAGAAAGGCGATCGTGCCGTCTCCCGATGGCGCGACTCGCATGACGAGGCGATTGGCGCCGCTCGCGTCGCGCAGCTGGATTTCAGCGGACCCATCGGCCCCGCGGCCGACGAACGCGCGCCGGATCGTCACCGCGTTCGCGGATCGCAGCGCCGCCGCCTGCGCGGCCGGCGCCAAACCGCGCGCGCGCTCGATCGCCGCGAAATCGAGCGGCGCGTCGGGATGATCGTTGACGACGAGCCCGGCGTGGCGATCGCGCCCATCCTCGCTCGCTTCGAGCTGAACGGCCTGATCCTGCTGGTAGCGGTCGAACGTCAGGCTGCCGCTCGAATGCGGAACGCCATCGCGCGCGCGCCGGCCGTCGAAAATCAGCCCGCCATTCTCGGTGCCCTCGTCATTGTAGAACAGGATCCCGGCCGAGCGGCGATTGGGGTGCGGCTGTTCCCGCCCGCCGACGATGATGCCGGGTTCGGTCGCTGCGCCGGAGAGCACCATCCGCAACGTGCCGTCGGGCTCGCGGATGTTGACGCGCTGCGTGTCGATCGTGTCGATCGACACGGGTTTGCCGGTCGCGCCGCTCAGCAGAAGCACCCCCGCCATCGCCGCTGCGCCGACAAAGCCGCTCACCGCGTGGCTGAGCTGTAGCATGACCGATCCCCTTCGTTCGTTCGCGATCGAACGTACGGCGAAGACCGCGGACGCGTCCAGCCTTCCGGTCGGAGCGGCGTGGCCCCCGCCCCCGACGCTATTTTCGCCCGAACAGCCGCTCGATATCGCCGTGGGCGAGCTTCACCCAGGTCGGCCGGCCATGGTTGCACTGCCCCGAATGCGGGGTGACCTCCATCTCGCGCAGCAGCGCGTTCATTTCGGCGACCGACAGGATCCGGCCCGCGCGGACCGAGCCGTGGCACGCCATCGTCGCGGCGACATGGTCGAGGCGCTCCTTGAGCGAGAGCGCCTCGTCGAACGCGGCAAGCTCGTCGGCGAGATCGGTGACGAGGCCGACGACATCGCTTTGCCCGAGCATCGCCGGAACGCCGCGCACCAGCATCGCGTGCGGGCCGAAGCGGTCGAGGTCGAGGCCGAACTCGCTCAGCTCGGCAGCGCGCGCCTCGAGCCGGTCGCAGGCGGGTTCATCGAGTTCGATCACTTCGGGGAGCAGCAGCGCCTGCGAAGCGACACCGCCGCTCGCCATCGCCTTGCGCATCCGTTCGAGCACCAGCCGTTCGTGCGCGGCGTGCTGGTCGACGAGGATCAGGCCGTCGGGGCTTTCGGCGACGATATAGGTCTTGGCGACCTGGCCGCGCGCGACGCCGAGCGGGAAGTCGATCGTTTCGGGCGGGGACGCGTAGGCTGGTTCGGCGCGCGCCTGTGGCGGCGGGGTGAAGAAGGTGCGGCGGTCGTTGAGCGCGTACGAGCGCTGATCCCCTGAAAGCCCCTCCCCTTCAGGGGAGGGGTTGGGGGTGGGGACGGCCGACCAGAAAGCCGGCGCCTCGTCTTGTGGCACACGGCCCCACCCCAACCCCTCCCCTGAAGGGGAGGGGCTTTGCTCTTGCGTCCACGCCGCCAGCGAACTTTCGGGCGCCGATTGGCTGCGATGCCCCGCTTCGTCCAAAGCCCGCCGCAAGCCGCTGACGATCAGCCCGCGCACCATCGCCGGATCGCGAAAGCGCACTTCGGTCTTCGCGGGATGGACATTGACGTCGACCGCATCGGGCGGGACGTCGAGGAACAGCGCGACCACGGCATGCCGTTCGCGCGGCATCATCTCGGCATAGGCGCCGCGAATCGCGCCGATCAGCAGCCGGTCCTTCACCGGCCGACCGTTGACGAACAAATATTGATGATCCGCCACGCCGCGATTGAAGGTCGGCAGGCCGGCGATCCCGCCAAGCCCGATCCCTTCGCGGACGAAGTCGATCCCGACGCCATTGTCGACCAGCCCGCGGTCGGTCAGCGCCGCCACCCGGTCGGGCAGCGTCTCGCCGCCGGTAACGCCGAGCGAGCGCCGCCCGTCATGCTCGAGCGAGAAGCCGATATCGGGCCGCGCCATTGCGAGCCGCTTGACGACATCGAGGCAGGCGGCGAATTCGCTGCGGGCCGAGCGCAGGAACTTGCGGCGCGCGGGCACGCGCTCGAACAAAGCCTCGACCCGCACCCGCGTCCCTGGGGGAATCGCGGCGGGGCCTTCCGATACGACCACACCGTTATCGACCACGCGCGCCCAGCCCTCGCTCCCGCGCACCCGGCTTTCGAGCGTCATCCGCGCGACGCTGGCGATCGACGGCAACGCCTCGCCGCGAAAGCCGAGCGTGCTGACGTTTTCGATCGCCTCATCGGGAAGCTTCGAGGTGGCGTGCCGCTCGAGCGCGAGCGCCATGTCGGCGGGTGCCATCCCACAGCCGTCGTCGGTCACTTCGACCAGGTCGGTGCCCCCGCCGCCCAGGCGTACCGCGATCCGCGTGGCCCCTGCATCGACCGCGTTTTCGACCAGTTCCTTCAACGCGCTGGCGGGCCTTTCGACCACTTCACCGGCAGCGATACGATTGACGAGATGTTCGGGCAGGCGGCGTATTGACATGCACAATCGTCTAGCCCAATCGACGCCCTCCCGCGACCCGCATTCAACCCATCTTCAGAGCAAAGCGCATCGCTCTGAAAGCCCCGGTTGCAAGCGGCGTCCTGACCTTGTGCGACCTGTCGGCAGATACTCAGTCCGGCGTGAAACGGAACGATCCATGGGCTTTTTCTCGAATCTCTTCCGCTTTTCCTCCCATGACATGGCGATCGATCTGGGAACCGCCAACACGGTGGTCTATCTGCGCGGCAAGGGCATCGTGCTCAACGAACCGTCGGTCGTCGCGGTCGAGACGCTCAATGGCGTCAAGCGCGTCAAGGCGGTCGGCGACGACGCCAAGCTGATGATGGGCAAGACCCCCGACAGCATCCAGGCGATCCGCCCATTGCGCGATGGCGTCATCGCCGACATCGACGTCGCCGAGCAGATGATCAAGCACTTCATCCACAAGGTGCATGGCGGCCAACGCCGCTTCATGCGCTGGCCGCAGATCGTGATCTGCGTGCCGTCGGGGTCGACCTCGGTCGAACGCCGCGCGATCCGCGATGCCGCGTCGAACGCCGGCGCGTCGCAGGTGTGGCTGATCGAGGAACCGATGGCCGCCGCAATCGGCGCCGACATGCCCGTCACCGAGCCGATCGGCTCGATGGTCGTCGATATCGGCGGCGGCACGACCGAAGTCGCGGTGCTCTCGCTGCGCGGTCTCGCCTACACCACGAGCGTGCGCGTCGGCGGCGACAAGATGGACGAGGCGATCGTCTCCTATGTCCGCCGCAACCACAATCTGCTGATCGGCGATGCGACCGCCGAGCGGATCAAGCAGGAAGTCGGCGTCGCCAAGCCGCCGGCGGACGGCATCGGCCTCACGATCCACGTCAAGGGGCGCGATCTCGTCAACGGCGTGCCCAAGGAGATCCAGATCAACCAGGGCCAGATCGCCGAGGCGCTCAGCGAGCCGGTCGGCCAGATCGTCGAGGGCGTCCGCATCGCGCTCGAGAACACCGCGCCTGAGCTCGCCGCCGATATCGTCGACCAGGGCATCGTGCTCACCGGCGGCGGCGCGCTGCTCAAGGGGATCGACGAAGTGCTGCGCGACGAGACCGGCCTGCCCGTCACGATCGCCGACGACCCGCTCACCTGCGTCGCGCTCGGCACCGGCCGCGCGCTTGAGGATCCGGTCTATCGCGGCGTGCTGCACAGCGCGTGACGCGACGAAGCGAGCGCTGACGCGGCCCGGGTCGAGGGATTGACCCTACTCACGCCGCAGCGCTTGGCGTAAGGCGATCCAAGGTTTTACTGGCCCTAGGGCTTTTTGATGGGGGTATGATGGCGCCGCCTCGCAATCGGCGTCCGGGGTTTTCGCGGCGGGCGCAATACAGCCTTTTTGCAGGATATGTCGTCGCCGTAGCGGGGTCGCTCGTCGGGGCGGTGCTGCTTGCCTTGTCGACTTTGGACCCCGTCGCCTTTGCCGCGCTGCGCGCGAGCGTCGCCGAAGTGAGCACCCCGCTGTCCTCGGGACTGTCGGCGATCGGGCGCGGGATCGGGTCGGTGCCGGGCGGGATCGGCGACTATTTCGCCGTGCATGATCAGAACGCGGCTTTGCGCAAGCAACTCGCCGCACAGTATGCCTTGTTCCTGCGCGCGCGCTCGCTCTCCTATGAGAACCGTCGCCTGCTCGCGTTGCTCCAGGTCCGCGAGCGGATCTCCGAGCCCGTCGTCACCGCGCGCCTCGTCAGTTCGTCGGCCTCGAGCACGCGCCGCGTCGCGGTGCTCAACGCCGGATCGTGGCAGGGCGTCGCCAGCGGCCAGCCGGTCCGTGGCCCCGAGGGGCTGATCGGCCGCGTGCTCGAAACCGGCCCGAACAGCGCGCGCGTGCTGCTGCTGACCGATCCCGAAAGCGTCGTGCCGGTGCGGCGGACGCGCGACGGCGTTCCCGCGCTCGCCACGGGACGCGGCGACGGGCTGATCGACGTCAAGTCGGTCGCGACCGCCGCGACCGACTTCGCCCCGGGCGACGTGTTCGTGACCTCGGGGATCGGCGGCATCTATCCGCCCGACGTGCCCGTTGCGCGCGTGTTGCGGCGCGGCCGCGATACGTCGATCTCGCGCGCCTTCACCCAGGCGGACACGGTCGATTACGCGCTCGTCCAGCGCGCCTTCATGCCCCCTGCCCCGCCGATCCCGGTGCCGGTCCCCGCGCCCAAGCCGGTCGCCGCGCCGCGCCCGCCGAAAAAGAAGCCGTGAGCCGGCGATGAGGCAAGCCCGCGGCCCGTTCGACGAGGTCCCCGACCAGAGCTTCCGGCGCTTCGTGCCCGCGATCACCGTCGCGATCGGCTCGGCGCTAACGCTGTGGCCGATGGTGGCGAGCTTCCCTATCCTGCCGCCGTTCGGGCTGCTGATGCTGCTCGGCTGGCGGCTGACCAAGCCCGACAGCCTGCGCATCTGGGCGCCGCTCCCGCTCGGCTTCTTCGACGATCTCGTCAGCGGGCAGCCGCTCGGCAATGCGATGCTGTTCTGGACGCTGTGCCTGTTCATGATCGACTTGATCGACCAGCGCATCGTCTATCGCGATTTCTGGCAGGACTGGCTGATCGCCGGGGGCGCGATCGCCTTCTGCCTGATCCTCGGGCGGTTCGTCGCGTCGCCGATCGGCGCGCATGTCGACACCGCGCTGATGCTCCAGATCGCGGTGTCGATCCTGCTCTTCCCGCTGGTGGTGCGCGTCTGCACGCTGCTCAGCGACGATGAGGAAGAGACATGAGCGGCGCGGCCTTCCGCCCGAGCGGACGCGCCGCGACCGAGGCCGCGCAAAGCTACAGCTTCTCGCGCCGGACGGTGATGCTCGGCGCGGCGCAGGGCGTGTTCGGGCTGGCGCTCGCCGGCCGGATGACCTGGCTCGCGGTGGTCGAGAACGAGCAATATACGCTCAAATCCGAGAGCAACCGCGTCAACATGACGCTGGTGCCGCCGCGCCGCGGCTGGATCGTCGATCGCCACGGCGCGCCGATCGCCAACAACCGCACCGATTTCCGCGTCGACATCATTCCCGACCGGCTCGAGAACAAGGACCACGTCCTTGCGCTGCTGCGCGATCTGCTCAAGCTGCCGCCCGAGGAGATGGACCGGCTCGTCGCCGATCTCGAGCATGCGGCGGGTTTCCAGCCGGTGCAGGTCGCCGAGAATCTCGACTGGGAGCGCTTCGCCGCAGTCAGCGTGCGGCTACCCGAATTGCCCGGCGTCGCGCCGACGCGCGGCTTCTCGCGCAGCTATCCCGCCGGCGCCGCGGTCGCGCATATCACCGGATATGTCGGCGCGGCGTCGGCCGAACAGTATAAGCAGACGCACGACCAGCTGATGGTTACGCCCGGTTTCAAGCTCGGCAAGGACGGGTTGGAAAAGACGCTCGAAAAGCAGTTGCGCGGCGTCGCCGGGCAGAAGCGCGTCGAGGTCACCGCGCGCGGCAAGCTCGTCGCCGAGCTCGCGACACGGCCGGACCAGCCCGGCGCCAACGCCCGGCTGACGATCGACGCGGGCCTGCAGGATTATGCCGCGCGCCGGCTCGGCACGCAGTCGGGTTCGGTCGTGGTGATCGACTGCCTGACCGGCGAGATGCTCGCGATGGTGTCGATGCCGGCGTACGACCCCAACAATTTCTCCGACGGGATCAGCCATCTCGAATGGAAGATGCTGTCGGAGAATGACCACGTCCCGTTGATGAACAAGGTGCTGCAGGGGCTCTATCCGCCGGGCTCGACGGTCAAGCCGATGAACGGCCTCGCCTTGCTCGGCGCCGGCGTCCCCGCATCCGACCGCGTGGTCTGTTCGGGCGCGTTGCGCGTCGGCACCGGCATCTTCCACTGCCACAAGAAGAGCGGGCACGGCGCGCTCGATCTCAAGAACGCGATCATGCAAAGCTGCGACATCTATTTCTACGAGATGGTCCGGCGGCTTGGCTACGATCACGTCGCGCCGGTCGCGCGGACGCTCGGGCTGGGGCAGAAGTTCGTGCTGCCGTTCAACAGCCAGCGCTACGGCACCGTCCCCGACACGGCGTGGAAGCTGCGCCGCTACAAGCAGGCCTGGACCGTCGCCGATTCGCTCAATGCCTCGATCGGCCAGGGCTATGTGCTGACCAACCCGCTCCAGCTCGCGGTGATGGCGTCGCGGCTCGCCTCGGGCCGCGCGCTCCAGCCGAGCATCCTCGCCGCCGACGTGCGCCACGACGCCCCGCTCCTGCCGTTCTCGCCCGAGCATCTCCAGACCGTCCACGAGGCGATGTGGGGCGTGGTCAATGGCGGCGGCACCGGCGGCGCGGCACGGATGCTGATCCCGGGGGTCGCGCTCGCCGGCAAGACCGGCACCGCGCAGGTCCGCCGCATCACCATGGCCGAGCGCGCCGGGGGCGTGCTCAAGAACGGCGCGCTGCCCTTTAAGATGCGCGACCACGCGCTGTTCCAGGGCTTCGCGCCGCACGACAAGCCGCGCTATGCGATCGCGGTGGTGCTCGAACATGGTGGCCACACCGTCCACAATCTCGATACCCCGGCGATCGCGCGCGACGTGATGACCTATCTGTTCGACCGCGACCGCGCGATGGCCTCTTTGCTCGAAGGCGAGAAGACCTGGGGCGGCGACATCCGCACGCGGATGGCGGCCGAGACCGCCGCCTATCGCGCCGCCGCCAACGCCCCGCCGATCGCGGTCGGCGCGCAGACCGAATTCGATGCCAGCGCACCGACCGACGCGCCCGCGGTGCGCGCCGCGGCTGCCGCCGACGTCGCTGCCGCGGAAGAACTCGCCAATACCGCGGCGCACGGCAACACCGTCGCCGAGGACGGCACGACCGAACGCGACGTGCCATGAGCGGCCTCAGCTTCGTCCCCGCCCCGCTGGCGCAGCTCCCCTGGAAGATCTTGCTGCTGGTCGTCGCGATCGGCTGCTTCGACTCGCTGGTGCTCTATTCGGCGGCGGGCGGCAGTATCCGGCCCTGGGCGCTGTCGCAGGGCATCCGCTTCTTCGTCTTCCTCGGTGGCGCGTTGGTGCTGTCGCGGATCCCCGAACGCATCTGGAGCAAAATGGCGCTGCCGGCGTATGGCGTGCTGTGCGTCATGCTGGTCCTGGTCGAATTGGTCGGCGCGATCCGCGGCGGCGGCCAGCGCTGGCTCGATCTCGGGATCGGCTTCCGGCTCCAGCCGTCCGAGCTGATGAAGCCGTGCATCGTGCTGACCTGCGCCAAATTCTACGACATGCTCCCGCCCAACGAGACGCGGCGGTTCGGCGCGATCTGGCCGGCGGCATTGCTGATCCTGGTGCCGGCGGCGCTGGTGATGAAGCAGCCCGATCTCGGCACCGCGCTGATGATCATGATCGGCGGCGTTACCGTGATGTTCCTCGCGGGCGTACCGCTCCGCCTGTTCATCGGCGGCGCGCTCGCGCTCGGCGCAGCGGTACCGCTTGCGCTCAATTTCGTGCTACGCGGTTACCAGCGCAACCGCATCCTCGTCTTCCTCGACCCCGAGAGCGACCCGCTCGGCATCGGCTATCACATCAGCCAGTCGAAGATCGCGATCGGCTCGGGCGGGATCTTCGGCAAGGGCTTCCTCAACGGCACGCAGAGCCATCTCGATTATCTGCCCGAAGGGCACACCGATTTCGCGCTGGCGACGATGATGGAGGAATGGGGTTTGCTCGGCGGCGTGCTGCTGATCATTGCCTTCCTGGTGATCGTGCAATGGGGGCTGTCGGCCGCGCTGCAGGCGCAATCGCGCTTCGCCAAGCTCACCGCGGCGGGGCTGGCGGCGACGATCTTCTATTACGTGTCGATCAACATGGCGATGGTGATGGGCATGGCGCCGGTGGTCGGCGTACCGCTGCCGCTGATCAGCAATGGCGGGTCGAGCCAGATGACCTTCATGCTGTGCCTCGGGATTCTCATGTCGATCGACCGCACCAACCGCCAGTCGCCGGTGCGTTGGTGATTATTTTGCCGCTGCGCACAAAAAGGGTTTGCATCGCGCGGCGACGCTGCTAATCGACCGCCTCCCGCAGCGGCGGCGCCACCAAGCGCCCTTGAAATCGCCGGGTCTGGACGCATAGCTCAGTTGGTAGAGCAGCTGACTCTTAATCAGCGGGTCCTTGGTTCGAGCCCAAGTGCGTCCACCATTTCTTTCATTCTACTTCAGTTGCTTAGGTCGGTCCCGGCCACGAGTCTGAGCCTGGACGGGCCCGGACTGTGACCACTTTTGGACCCCTGAGCAGGCGTGTCTTCCGAGGGTCCAGTGTGACCTGATTTGCCCTCAAAAATCAGCTGGTCTGCGTAAGGCTGCAAATGCTTCACCGACATGTGCGCGTAGCGGCGCACCATCGTTTCGGATTTCCAGCCCCCCAGCTCCTGCAGCACCCAGGTCGGTACGTCATTCTGCCGGAGCCAGCTTGCCCAGGTATGCCGCAGGTCGTGCCAGCGAAAATCGGTGATCCCCGCTCGCTTGAGCGCAGCTCGCCAATGTTTCGTGTTCACTTGCCCGATCGGTCGCCCGGCATAGGTGAACACGTGCTCGCACTGCTTGCCCCTCTGCCGCTCAAGGACCGAAATCGCGAGATCGTTGAGCGGAACGCCCAGCGCCTCGTTATTCTTGGTATCCCCGTGCTCGATCGTGACGATGCGACGGGGAAAATCGACCTGGTCCCAGGTCAGACTTTTGATATTCCCCTGTCGCAAGCCCGTGGCGAGCGCGAACAGCATCAGGTCCTGCTGGTGAGGCGGAAGTTCCTGCAGGAGGCGGTCGGCCTGTGCGCGGGTCAGCCAGCGCACGCGAACTTTCCCGTTCCTCGTGTAGGTTCTGAACGCCGGGACGTGCTCGATCCATTCCCACTCGCGGTGCGCCATCCGGAAAATGGCGCGGATCAGCGCCACGTAAAGGTCCTTCGTGCGACTGCTCGAGCGAGCATGGTGTCGAGAAATGATCCCGTCGATCATGTCTCTGCTCACCTGGTCCAATGTCTTGCCACGCAGGTGCCTGGTGAACCACCGGATCCGCGACACATCGTCCCGATAGGACTTCTTGTGCTTCTTCTCCTGCAGCCACCTGAGCGCTGCCTCATCCCAAGTCCGTTTGGGCTTGATCTTGAGTCTGGCAAGATCCCACAGCTCGGCCTTCAGCTTGTCGTGATATTCCTCGGCCTGGAGCCTGTCGGACGTTCCAGTAGAGCGTCTAATGTGCGTTCCGTCAGGTGCTGTGAGCTTGATGTAATATATTCCTGCACGGTTCCAGAGTGCCATATTGCCTCCTCTTGAAAGGCACCCGGCTGCATTCGTGCGGCCGCAGAATAGCCCTCGCGAGTCGCAGCGGCAAGATCAGCCTCGATGAAGCGCCAGCCGCGTCCGATTTTGGCTCCGGGGATGCGGCCCTCTTTCACGAGCTTCCGCACCGTGTTTGGATGAACCTTGAGGAAGGCAGCCGCCTCGATGAGCGTCAGAAGGTCCACGGGTCGTCACGGCCGCGGCGGCGGAGGCGTTCGCAGCATTTTGGCGAAGGCACGATCGCTTTCGAGAAATGCGGCGAGCATCGCGGGGATCAGTTCTGCGATCGGCTCTGCGCTGCCATAGATTTCCGCATAGGCCCGGCCGTAAGCTTCAAGGCGCGCATGCAAGTCGGGCAGTACGGCGAAGGTCAGCTTCACGGGGGTTCGATCGGGCAGTTTCGCCAGCTTCAGATCGGACATGATCGTTCCTACGAAAGCCAGGGGGCGAGGATGAGGTCACGGTTCACGACGAGCCGCACCGGTGCGCCGGGGCGGATCGTGATCGTGGGTTGAATCTGGAGATTCTTCGACGTCAGCTGGTCCCCAGCACGCGACACGTTCTGCTGCGTGGATTCCCGGATCGCCTGGACCAGATCGCTCTCCCCGGTGAAGGTGAGGCTCGATCCAACGCCGAGCAACGTCGACAGGGCGACACCTTTGAGCAGCGACCAGGTGTGGAAATCGACCTTGTCGGCGAGGCCGGCATATCCTCCCGGATCCGTTGCGGGCACATTGTCGATCGCCAGCGAACTGCCATCCGGCAAGACGATCCGTTGCCATACCACCAACGCGCGACGCTGGCCGAACGCAACGACGCTGTCATAACTGCCGATCAGCCGAGCCCCCTGGGGGATGAGCAGGATGCGTCCGGTCGCGCTGTCATAGACGCGCTCGGTGACCTGCGCCGTCACAAGGCCTGGCAGATCGGAGCGTAGTCCCGTGATGAGGCTGGCGGCGATGACGCTTCCAGCGGCCAGCGTGTTCGGCGACAGCGGGTGCGTAAGCGCGTGGGGATTGACGGGCCCGGCACGATCGGACGCTGCGACAAAATCGAGTTTGCGCGCTTGCGCGTTCGGATCGCGATCGGCGTCGAGCGCGGGTTTTGCGGGTTCGCTCGGGGCAGCGGGCGTGCCGACGCCGGCCGACGCCGCGACCGGCTCGACGACGCCCGCGCTCGATTTCACGATCAGACCGGACTCGCGCGCGGCTTTGAGTTCGGCCAAGTGGCGTTCGCGTTCGGCAGCCGCCGCCTGCTCGGCCTGTTGATTTAGGTTCTTGCCGACACCCGCCTCGATTGCCATCGACCGCTGCTGCTCGAGAATCGGACGGCCAAGGTCGCCCGGCAATGGCGGTCCGAGTTTCGGCACGTCGCCATAGCCTGCCGGCAAGCCGCTCAACGCGTCGGCCGGCGCCTGCCCGACATCGTTGCGATCGTCCTTCTGCCCGACGAGATGAAAGGTGGTCGGGCGCAGCGCGACCCAAGCCGTCGCTGCGATGCTCACCAAGGTTATCGCAGCGAGCGCGACGATCACCCCGCGCTTGAACCGGATTGCACGCTGAGGCTTCGCCCGGAGCTCCAGGGTCTCGGGATCGACCTTGGTCTGGACTGGTGTCTCCTCGACACCTTCAACGGTTTCGACCGACGCGCTCATGACGCCATCCGATCGTGCCCGGCATTGATACGGGTGACACGTACGACGTCCTGATGCTTGGTGCCGAGCCGAAGTTCGGCGGCCTCGAATAACCGATCGACGACATAATAGCGCCCGCGCAGGCGGTAGTTGACGAGCTGGGCCTCGCCTTTGCGATCGATCAGGAACAGCGGCGGTGCTTCGCCGACGGCGAGCGTCGCTGGGAATTCGATAAAGGTCTGGCGACCGTCATCGAACGCGCGCAGCGGGCGCCACGCCGGTTTGTCCCCGGAAATGACATAGTCGAAGCGGAGCTGATCCACGCCAAGCCCCGAGGCAACGGGCGCTGCCGCCGCCGCCTCGGATTCTGCGCGCTTCAAGGCGATCAACGCGTCCTGCGGATAGGTCCAGGACAGTGCCGCCATCGCCGGGCCGGCGGTGCTGACCAGCGCCAGATGGTAGCTGCGCCGGTCGGTCGTGATGACGATATTGGTCGCAAGACCTGAGCTGAACGGCTTCACCAGGACATGCGTGCGCTTATCGGGGCCGGTGCCGCTGGTGGTGTCGCCGATCACCCACCGGACCGTGTCCCCGCTGGCGACCGCAACGAGTGCTTCGCCGGGCTGCAACGCGATGTCGGTCACGCGGCCCGGCGCGGTATAGACATGGAACAGCAGACCATCGGCATAGGGATAGATCTGCACGGCGTTGACGAAGCCGTGGTTCGCCGGCTCAAGGGTCGCCGAGCGGTTGGCGGCTGCCACCCCGACCAAGGCCGCGGGAGCGCGTCGATGGGCAACGGCGTGCTTTGCCCGCGCGGGGCGAGCGGTCGGTCGCACCAGGGGCGCTGTCTTCGCCGGCGGCTGGATCGGTGTCGGGATCGCCGGCTGTGGCGCTGGCGACCGGTCGGCGGCGATCGACGCGAAAGCGACTGCGGACAGAGCAGGGATGGAAAAGACACGGTTCATGGCTGAGTCTCCTGGGCTGAGGGGGCGGCAGACTGGGATGCGCGGTTTGGATCGAGCGGCGACCCAAGTGGCATGGTCGCTGGCGGCGATGGCGTGATCGGCGCGAGCGTGCGCGCGGCTGTCGGCTCGAGTTCGCGGCTCCAGTCGATCGCATCGACATAGAGGCCGAGCGGATTCTTGCGGAGCGTTTCGGCCGACGTCGGCACCCGCGTCACGACGGTCAGGATGCCGGTCCAGTGCGTGATGCCGCTCTGAACACCGCGCTCGAACGCGGTTTCGGTCCATTTGACCTGGAACGATGAGTCGGACGCGCGCACGACGCTCGTGACCTGCACCGACACCGTGCGGGCGCCGAGATCGGCAAAGGGATTTGCCGTCCGGGCATAATCGCCAAGGAACTGCGCGCCGCGCCGGGTCGCGAAATCATAGGCCGACAGCCAGTCGCGGCGCATCAGCACCGGATCGAGCGAGACGCTGCGGACACTCTCGATGAATTTCGCCAGATGCCAGGCGATCTGCGGGTCGGTCGCGCGATAAGGTTGTTCGGCTTCGCTCACCGCTCGGGCTTCGCCGAGCCGATCGACTTCGACGACGTAGGGAACAACACGGCTTTGCAGCGACTGCCAGATCAATGCCGCCGCCATCGCGGTGGACAAAGCCAGCCCGCCGAACGCCATCAGCCGCCAGTTGCGCGCCTGGATACGGGCGGTGCCGATCCGCTCGTCCCAGAGCTGTCCAGCGCGCTGATAAGGCGTCGAGGGTTCGGGGGTCTGGCCGTAACGCTGGACGCTACGTTTGAAGATTGCGAAAGCCATGCTCAGTCTTCCTTTTCCTTGATGTCGGGAGTGGCGGACGCGCCGCCGCGGTCGCCTTCACGAATGGCGTGGAGCGCGGCCTGGCGGTGATGACGGGAGTCCTGTTGTCGGCGCAGGGCCTGCGCCCATTCGGGCGTACCGCCGCTCGCGCCAGCTGAGGGTGGTTCGGCGGACGGACCGCCGTTGAGCGCCGACCACGCGGCATCGCGTCCGCCTTTGGCGGCGTCAGATAGGCCAAGCGCGCTCGATGCTTTCTGGCGCAGCGTATTTCCGGCCGCTTGCGTCATGCCGTGAAGGCCGGCACGGACACTCGACGATCCCGCCGCCGACTGGCCGAGCTGATAGGAGGCAGAAGCAGCCGACCCCATCGCAGTACCAGCGCGCACGGCGCCGAGCGCCACCCCACCGACAGCGCTTGCCGTACCGATCGCCGCACCACCGGCCAGCGCCGTCACGCCCGCTGCGCCGACGGCGGTACCAAGCGCGGCGCCAGCGCCAAGCTGCGGTGCGCCTGAAACAAGTCCCGATGCGATCCCCGGACCGAAAATGCCAAGGCCGAACAGCGTCAGGGAGGCGAGCACGAGGCTCAGCGCCTGACCGATATCGGGTTCGTGGCCCTGCAACGCTGTGGTGAATTCGGCGAAGAATTTCGAGCCGATGCCGACGATGACCGCCAGCACCATCACCTTGACCCCCGACGACACGACATTGCCGAGTACACGTTCGGCGAGGAAACTGGTGCGGTTCCACAGCGCAAAGGGGACGAGCACGAAGCCGGCGAGCGTCGTCAGCTTGAACTCGATGATGGTCACGAACATCTGCACGGCGAGGATGAAGAAGGCGAGGATGACCAGCGCCCAGGCGAACAGCAGCACCGCGACCGTCAGGAAATTGTCGAAGAAGGTGGTGAACCCCATCAGTTTCGACACCTGATCGAGCAGCGGCCAGGCAGCGGAGAATCCGGTTCCAGCAAGCCGACCGGGCTTGAGCAAATCGTCGGCCGACAAGGCGCCGCCGCCCGCGGTCAGGCCAGCGGCAGCGAAGGAGTGGAAAATGATATCGGCGAGCGTCGAAAAGCGGTTCAGGATGAAGGCGAACGCACCCACATAGAGGATCTTCTTGACGAAGCGGCCGATGACGTCCTGCTCGCCACCCATCGCCCAGAACAGACCGGCAAGCGTGATATCGATCCCGATCAGCGTCGCGGTCAGGAAGCCGACATCCCCGCCCAACAGCCCGAACCCGCTATCGATGTAGCGGATGAAGGCCTGCAGGAAGCGGTCGATGACGTTGAGATCGTTCATGGCGAGATCAGCTTGCTCGAGGATCACAATTGCCGCGGGGCCCGGTCGAGGGAGCGGGACCGGACCCCGCGGCGGCCAGGGCGGGACGCGGCCCGCCCTCGCCCGCGCATCCGACCCGCCCTATTGGGGCGTGTAGGCCGAGCCGGAACCGAGAAACCTGGTGGTGGCAGCTTGCGCATCAGCCTCGGCCTGGACGCGGCGCGCCTGTTCGACGGCCTCGGCGCGGTATTGCGCAGCCATCAGATTCTGGACCTGGAACTGCTGCTTGGCCGCCAGGGCCAACAACTGGTTGGTGGCCTGGCCGACCTGCAGCGCGCCCTCGGCACTCTGGCTCTTGGCAGCGATGGCGGATAACGCCTGGGCATCGGCCTGGACGTTGCCGACGACTTGCGCTTGCACGCTCATCGTCTGACGAAACGCTGCCATCGCCGCGTCGAGACGGGTGCGCGATTCGATGACGCGCTGGTTACCGCTCATCGCCTGGTTGTAGGTCTGCGGGAACAGGCGCTGAAACTGCGCGTCGAGGCCATCGACCCTGAAATCGATTCCCTGTGCCTGCGCCATCAACCGGTCGATCTGCTGCAATGTCTGGTTGAGCTGTTGCAGCTCCGGAAAGTCGATCCGGGTCAGGTTTTTCGCCATGTTGGTCAGCATGGTCGCCTGATTCTGGAGCGACTGGATCTGGTTGTTGATCTGGTTCAGCGCGCGCGCCGCGGTCAGCAGATTCTGCGCATAATTGGTTGGATCGAACACGGTGAATTGCGCCCGCGCGGGCGTCACGGTCAGTGCCATGCAGAGCGACCCGGACGCCGCCAGCGCCAGCACGGAAAAGATCAGATGTTTGCGGATCTGGGTTCGGGACAAACGGCGACAGGCAGGCATGGCGGTCACTCCTTTTCTAGATGCGTGGAAACAGGGTTGGGGCCGGAGAAATCGGCGAGCAGTGCAGCGGCCCAGTCGAGACCCAGGTCTTCAAGGAAGCGCGACGCGAACCGGGCGCGCCCATGATCGGCAAGCAGCGCGTCGATGCGGACCTGCGACGCCGAATCGGACGTGCCGCACAAGGCAAGTGCGACGGGGCCGAGCCCAAGCTCGAACAGCCGGTTGCCGCGCACGCTTTGCAGGTAATAATGCCGTTTCGGGGTCGCGCGCGCGATCAGCTCGATCTGCCGCTCGTTGAGTCCGAAGCGCGTATATGCCGCGCGTGACTGCGGCTCGATCGCGCGATCATTCGGGAGCAGAATCCGCTGCGGGCAGCTTTCGATAATGGCAGGGGCTATGCTGCTATCGGCGATATCGGCAAGGCTCTGTGTCGCGAACAGGACCGCGACATTCTTTTTCCGCAGCGTCTTCAGCCATTCGCGGATCCGAGCGGCAAACAGCGGATGGTCGAGGAAGATCCACGCTTCATCAAGGATCAGCAGCGTCGGCCGCCCATCGAAGCGCTCCTCGAGCCGGTGGAAGAGATAGGTGAGGACCGGGGCAACGACGCCCGCTTGCCCCATCAACGCTTCGGTTTCGAAACAGTGCACGTCCGCAAAAGCGAGGCCTTGCTCGGCGGCATCGAGCAAGCGGCCATAGGGGCCCTCGAGCGTATAGGCGGTGAGCGCGGTGCGCAGCACATTCGACTGGAGCAGCAACGCCAGACCGGTCAGCGTGCGTTCTTCGGGCGGGGCCGAGGCGAGACTGCCAAGCGCCGACCACACGGCCTCCTTGATCTCGGGCGTGACAAGGACTTTTTCATGCGCCAAGAGGGCCAGGATCCAGTCGTGTGCCCAAGCGCATTCCGCAGACCCGTCGATGTCGCGCAGCGGCTGGAAGGCTAGACCGTCATCGCCGTCCGCGCCAAATCCAAGCGCGTGATGCGCGCCGCCCATCGCCAGCACGGCTGCGCGCGCGGAAAAGCCCTTGTCGAAGATATAGATTTGCGAATCCGTATAGCGTCGGAACTGCAGCGCGATCAGCGCCAGCAACACGGACTTGCCCGCTCCGGTCGGACCGACGACCAGCATATGTCCAACGTCGCCGACATGGGTCGACACGCGGAACGGGGTCGATCCCCCGGTCTGCGCACAGAATAAGGGTGGCCCGGCCAGATGCCGGTTGTTCGCGGGACCGGCCCAGACCGACGATAACGGCATGAGATGGGCAAGGTTCAGCGTGTGGACCAACGGTGCCCGGACGTTGGCATAAGCGTGGCCGGGCAGTGATGACAGCCACGCCTCGACCGCATTGATCCCTTCGCGCTTGGCGGTGAAACCGAGACCGTTGACGATGCGCTCGACCGCACGGACCTTGTCTTCGACGCTCGCGCGACTGGTATCGGCAATCGTGATCGTCGTCGTCAGATAGCCGAAGGCGACATGGTCGCCACCGAGTGCCTGCAGCGCGGCATCGGCATCGATGACCTTATTGTCGGCATCGCTGTCGAGGAGCTGGGCCGGCTGATTGTACATCACCTCGCGCAACAGCGCGGTGATCGACTTGCGCTTGTTGAACCATTGCCGCCGGATGCGGATCAGTTGTTTGGTGGCGTCGGTCTTGTCGAGCGCGATGAAGCGCGTGACCCAGCGATAGCCGAAATCGCAGGTGTTGAGTGCATCGAAGATGCCGGGGCGGCTCAGATTGGGGAAGCCGAGCATCGTTAGCGTGCGCAGATGGAGGCCGCCCAGCATCGGCTCGAGACCGCCGGTCAACGGCGTGTCGGCGAGCAGACCGTCAAGATACATCGGGGTGTCGGGTACCGCGACGGGATGACGCCGGGTCGACACCGTATCGTGCAGATAGGTCAGGACTTCAGCCGAGCCGAGCCTGTGGATTTCCGGCATGAACCCTGAAAACAGGTCGAGCACGCGCGCGGACTCCGCGACAAACGCGGCGAGCGCCGCGGTCCAGTCGCGCCCCCTCGCCGGTCCGTCACCATCATCGGGTCGTTCGACCAGCGACCGCCCGGCTGCATCACTGCTGTCGGCTGGGGGCAGCCAGGTCAGCGTCAGGTGGAAACGGCTCTCGTAATGCTGGCCTTCGGCCTCGAACCCGGCGCGGCGTTCTGCATCAACCAGCCAGGACGCTGCATCGGGGAAATCGCTTATCGGATAGCCGATCGCCGCCCGGCGCTCGGCCTCGAAGAACAATGCCCAGCCGCTGCCGAAGCGTTTGAGCACATTGTTCGCCCGCGCACAGCCCGAGACCAGCTCAGCCTCGGTCGCGCTTTCGAGATCGGGACCGCGAAACGCGAGCACCGAGAGGAAGCTGCCATCCTTGTTGAGCACGACGCCGGGCGCGACCAAAGCAGCCCAGGGCAAATGGTCGGCGAGGCGGTCGGCGCGGCGGCGATATTCGGCGAGGTTCAGCATCCCCAATATCCCTTCTGGCGGAGATGGCGCAGCAGCACCGGCGCAAAATCCGGATCGCGGCGCGCCGCGAAGACCGCGACGCTGTGGCCGACTGCCCACAGGATTAGACCGATCAGCCATTGCTGAAGCCCGAGGCCGATAGCGGCGGCGATCGTCCCGTTGACGATCGCGAGGCCGCGCGGGGCACCGGCGAGCAGGATCGGCGAACCGAGGCTGGTATGGATCGGCGCTTCGAAGCCCGCGATATGCTCGCCTGATCCGGCGTGAACGGTGCTCATGCGACCAGCGCCCCGCCGCCAAAGCTGAAGAAGGACAGGAAGAAGGACGACGCGGCAAACGCGATCGACAGGCCAAACACGATCTGGATGAGCTTGCGGAAACCCCCGGCAGTCTCGCCGAACGCGAGCGTCAGACCGGTGACGATGATAATCATCACCGCGACGATCTTGGCGACCGGCCCCTGAACCGACTCGAGCACTTTCTGCAGCGGTTCTTCCCACGGCATGCCGGAACCGGCGGCCCAGGCACTGGCGGAGAGCAGAGCCGAGGCGCCGATCGTCAGGGCGACGAGCGACGTGGAATGGCGGGTAAAGGAACGAAGTACGGGCATGGTCAGTCTCCTTGGGAAAAAGCATCGGGGGAAAGCGGGATGACGGCGTACTCGCCGTCGGGATCGAGCCCGGCGACACGCGCAAGCGTGTCGATGCGGCGCGCGCTGCCGCGCCCGGCGATGAACACGATCAGGTCGATTGCCTCGGCGATCAGCCGCCGCGGCACCGTGACGACGGCTTCCTGGACGAGCTGTTCGATCCGATAGAGCGCGGAGGCAGCACTGTTGGCGTGGACCGTTGCGATCCCACCGGGATGGCCGGTGTTCCAGGCTTTCAGCATATCCAGCGCTTCACCGCCTCGAACCTCGCCGACAATGATCCGGTCGGGCCGCAGACGCAGGGTCGAGCGAACGAGATCGGCCATCGTGACCGCCCCGGCGCGCGTGCGGAGCGCGACGGTATCGGCGGCGGGCGATTGCAGCTCGCGCGTATCCTCGATCAGGATGACGCGCTCATCCAGATGCGCCATCTCGGCGAGGAGAGCGTTGGCAAGCGTCGTCTTTCCCGAGCTTGTGCCGCCAGCGACCAGGATGTTGCGGCGCTCGACCACGGCGAGCGACAGCATACGGGCGGTGTCGGCCGCCATGATCCCGTCGTTCACATAGTCGAGCAAGGTGTAGACGCGCGTCGCCGGCTTGCGGATCGAGAAGCACGGAGCGAGCGCGACCGGCGGCAGCACGCCCTCGAAGCGCTCCCCTGCCCCATCGCCGTGCGGCGGCAGTTCGGCCGAGACAATCGGCGATCCGGCATGCACTTCGGTGCGGCTGTGGCTGGCGACGAGCCGGATGATGCGTTCGACTTGCGCCGGATCGTAGCGGACGGCTGTGACGCTACAACCCTCGCCCAGCCGGTCGAGCCGCAGCAGGCCATCGGGATTGATCATCACCTCGACCACCAGTGGATCGGCCAGGGCGGCGGCGATCGCCGGTCCCATGGCGGTGCGCAGCATCGCGCGGCGACGGCCATCGGAGATGCTGTCGGATGCTATGCCGGTCATGACGGGCGGCCGTCAGACAAGGCGCCGAGCGTGGGCTTGCCGGTCGCCAGCTGTTCCGACACCAGCCGCACGAATTCTTCGAACCGCGCGCGCCCGAGCGCGCGCGCGACTTCGTCGGCCGCGGGAAGCGGTGCCGTGACGTTCAGCTGATAGCGAATGAACAGCGCCAGGCTTTCGAGCACGACGCCGACATCGCGGCGTATGAGCTGGTTCTCGCGCGACAGGCGGTCGAGCCGCACCTTGAACAGCGCGTCGATTTCCTTGCTGCCGCGCCGGGCGAGCCAGTCGGCGAGCGCGGCGTTGACGAGGCGGCTCTTGGTGCCACCGGGCGCAGCAGCAAGCGCTTCCAGCGCGTCGCTGATCGCACGATCGATGTAGAGGTTCTGGCGGACTTTCATGGCCGCCTCACAACCCGAGCATATTCTGGTGCGCACCTTGGTCGAGACCATAAGCGCGCGCCGCCGGGGTCAGCTTGCGGGCCTGATCCATCGCGCGTTTTTCGGCTGCACCGTCGCCATCCTCATCGATCGCAGGCTCGAGCGGCGCCTGGTCCTGCTCGACCGTTTTTGGGCGCGCTTCTTCTGCTAGCCCCGGATGGCGCTGCTGCTGCATTCCGCCGTCCTCGTCGCTCCGCGCGGCAACCGCAGCCTGCTTAAGCCGCATGTCGGTGGTGAGTGCGAAGTGACCCCAATCGTTCGAGCGGGGCTTCGGTCGATCGAGATAGGCGCCGTCACCGAGCGCCGGTGCGGGCGCGATGCGTGCCGTGAAATTGGCGTCGGCATAATAGCGCAACTTTTGGGCACGGATCGGTGCCAGCCCCGAGATCAGCACGAGTTCGTCGCTCGCCGGCAGCTGCATTACCTCACCTGGGGTCAGCAGCGCGCGCGCAGTCTCCTGCCGCGAGACCATGACATGCGCGAGCCACGGTGCGAGCCGGTGCCCGGCATAGTTGCGCATAGCGCGCTGCTCGGTGGCTGTTCCAAGGGCATCGGAGATCCGCTTGGCGGTGCGTTCGTCATTGGTCGCAAACGCGACCCGGACATGGCAGTTGTCGAGGATCGAATTATACTCGCCATAGGCTTTCTCGATCTGGTTGAGACTCTGCGCGATCAGGAAAGCCCGGATGCCGTAGCCAGCCATGAAGGCGATACTCGTCTCGAAAAAGTCGAGGCGCCCGAGCGCCGGGAACTCGTCGAGCATCATCAGCAGCTGCTGCTTGCGCGCCGGCTCGCCTGGCTGGTCGAGCTTTTCGGTCAGCCGTCGGCCGATCTGATTGAGCACGAGCCGGACGAGCGGTTTGGTACGGCTGATGTCGGAGGGCGGGATGACGAGATAAAGCGAGACCGGCCGATCGCCCTCGACGAGGTCGGCGATTTGCCAGTCGCAGCGCGAGGTCACCTCGGCGACGGTCGGATCGCGGTACAGGCCGAGGAACGACATCGCGGTCGACAGCACGCCGGAGCGTTCGTTCTCGCTCTTGTTGAGCAACTCGCGTGCGGCGGACGCGACGACGGGATGGACGCGAGGGTGGTCGCGGTCGCCGAGATGGTTGGTTTCCATCATCCGCCCGAGGGTCGCGGCGAAGCTGCGCTGCGGGTCGGACAGGAAGGTCGCGACACGCGCCAGTGTCTTGTCTTCCTCGGCATAAAGAACGTGCAGGATCGCGCCGACCAGCAGCGAATGGCTGGTCTTCTCCCAGTGATTGCGGCGTTCGAGCGCACCTTCGGGATCGACCAGAATATCGGCGATGTTCTGGACGTCGCGCACTTCGTCGGCACCGCGGCGGACTTCGAGCAGCGGATTGTAGCGCGCCGAGCGCACGTCGGTCGGGTTGAACAGCAGGCAATGCGAAAAGCGCGATCGCCAGCCTGCGGTCAGTGTCCAGTTCTCGCCCTTGATGTCGTGGACGACGGTCGAGCCGGTCCAGGACAGCAAGGTCGGAACGACCAAGCCGACGCCCTTGCCCGAGCGTGTCGGCGCGAACGCCATGACATGCTCGGGGCCGTCATGCCGCAGATAGCGTGCACCCAGGCTGCCAAGCAGGACGCCGGCATCGCGGTGCAGGCCAGCGGCCTCGACTTCCCGGGCATTCGCCCAGCGCGCCGACCCATAGGTCGTAACATTGCTGGACTGCCGCGCACGCCAGAGCGACCCCGCTATCGCCGCACCGCAGCCGAGGAAACCGCTTGCGCCAGCCAGCATGCCTGCCCGGTCGAAGATCGGCTCGGCATAGGCGCCGAAATGATACCACCAGGCGAACAAGACCCAGGGGCGATAAAGTGGGACGCCACCGACGATCGCCCAAGGCGACCCAAGTTCGGGCTGGTAGGCGAGCATCGCCGCGGCCCACTGCGTCGCCGCCCAAACGCCCGCGAGAACGATTGCAAAGACGATAAGGATCTGACCGATCAGCAATTTGGTGGGAGTCATGTGGGCGGTTTCCCCGCCGGATCGAGCATCGGTCCGGCGTCCGCAAAAAATCCCAGACCACAGAGCAAAACAGAATGGTGCTATTGGGTGAAAATGCGCCAACTTGCGCCAGATTTGACGATCGGCCGGGGCAAGCTCTCGATCTTGCGTAACGCGCCAACCGTTCCTATAAGTGGACAGAGGCTATTTCATTCTAAGGAACGGATATGGCAACCGCGCAACCGACCATTCAGAGCGACGAGAATCGGGTGCTCACAGCCGCCGTTTCGCGGGTGGCGTCCTGTTGGAAGCTCACCAATGAGCAGCTGGGCGCAGTGCTCGGGATCTCGCCGGCCACGGCGTCGCGGTTGAAATCCGGGACATTCGAACTGGACCGGTCGAGCAAGGCGTTCGAGCTTGGCCAGTATCTCGTCCGGCTGTTCCGTGGCCTGGATGCGCTGATGGGCAGTGATGACGATGCGTCGATGTCGTGGCTGCGCAGCCCCAATCTTGATCTCGACGGCAAACCGATCGACTTGATCCGCTCGATCCGCGGGCTCGGCGCCGTCATGAATTACGTCGATGACCATCGCGCCCAGATCTGACCCGGTTCCGACCCCGGCCGACTTTCGGCTCTATGCCGGTCGGGTGTGGCGTCTGGTCGAGGCGCAGCACCGCATCTCGACCAACCGGCTCGCCGCGAGCGCCGAGGACCAGGCCCTGCTGGAAAGTCTCGTCGAGGAGGTGAAGCCGTTGATGCCCGGCGCGGCGCGCGGGCTGCACTATCTGATCGGTACGCCCTTTCGCTATGGTTATGCCAAAGCCTCCCGCTTCCGACGCGCGCATGAGCGGCCTGGTATTTTCTACGCGGCCGAGTATGTCGCAACGGCGGTCGCCGAAACCGCCTATTGGCGCTTGCTGTTCTTCTCGCGGTCGCCCGGCTTCGTACCGCCGACCGCGGTCGTCGAGCATTCGGCGTTTACCGCACCGGTCGCGGTCGATCGCGCGCTGGACCTAACAGGAACGCCTTTCGCCACAAATATGGCGCTTTGGATGAATGCTGAGGACTATGCTGCTTGCCAGGATTTTGCGGCACGCGCGCGGAGCATCGATGCGCAGGCGATCCGCTATGCATCGGTGCGCGATCCGGAGCACCGCGCCAACATTGCGCTGCTCGACCCAGGAGCGTTCACCGCCTCTACGCCAGTGATCGAGCAGACCTGGCACTTCCGTTACGAGGACCGACAGATCACTGCATTCGCGGCATTTCCCTCGACTGAGCGCTATGCCTTCACGTTCGATCTGTTCGGGCTAACCCCGCCCTGACTTATCGGTCTACTCGGTGGATCATACTCCCGCCGCAGTACGAAGTTCAGCCAGTCGTTCCCGCGATACCGCTTCGACGATGTCGCGCAGCACCCGGACCGAGGCAGTGATCGCAGTCAAATCTTCGACGCCGATCTCATAGCTCGCTGAATATCGGGCCTCGACATAGGCGCGCTTGAGCATCTCAAAGCGCCGACGCTCTATCCGGGTCTCGCGTGGCCACGCGGCGATAAGGCGCGGCTCCTTGTCCTCGGACAACGAACGCAGGAATTTGACGTTATGAGATCGGGGGAAATAAAGCGTCCGCACCAGCAAAAAACAAATGTAAGCGCGCTCAGTGGCTTGATGCAGCATAAAGGCCGCATCTTTGTGCCAACCCCGGTCATCGCCGCCTTCGGCCAATTGCAACTCGACAGTTCGGATCGATCGATTGAGCTTAGATAGCCAGTCTTCAAAATAGCCCTTTGCCATCTCATAAGCATCTACGGGGGTCATTGGCATTGGCATTGCGAGCGGATGACAAGGCAGATCGTACAGTGCGATCCCATCGCGCGCGATGTCGGCCCAAAAATACTCACCACGCCCGAGCGCGGCGTTCACCTCGTCTAGTGAATGGACGATAATGTTGACCGGCCGACCGATCGCCCCGTCGCGAAGAATCTTGTCTTCGGCAACGTACCAATAATGCTCCACGTCTGCCAGATCGCGATGGCTAACGACGACGAGCAGGTCGAAATCGGACTGGTAGCCATTCTCTGGCTCATCGATCCAATCATCCCGGGCATAACTGCCAAACAGGATAATCTTATAAATTTTGCCGTTTTTCCGAGGTGCGGAGGTCGAGCGCGAAATTGCTTCAGCGAACTCGTCCATTAGGAGTTGCGTCACCCGCTCCAGCTCACTTTTCTGGGTCGGAGGCAGATGGTCTATGTCGGTGCGCACTTAGAGATTCTTGCGGTGTTCGTCCGAAAGGGCAAGCCATCATTCGCTGCGTAGGGGAGATGTCGGTTTCGACCCAATAGACGACATTCGTTAGGGCATCACGGCTCGCCAGAAGTGGACATTTGTTAATATGGCCAATGCACGTGAACTCGGGCGATTTTGGACGTTCTGGATCGGTATGTTCGTCCTGCGAACTTTATGTGCGCTACGCCGGAAGCGGCTCAGGTCCGCGAAAACGGTCGTGACCTGACACCTCCGCCAGCCGCACCGTCTGTCCTCTGCGGGCCGCCTCGTAGATCGCCTCAATGATCCGCTGATCCTGCGCCCCCTCCTCCCCAGGGGTGCGGGGCAAGACGTTCCGGCGGACGCATTGCGCCATATGGTCGAGCTCCAGCGCGAACTGGTTCTTGACTTCGATGCTAGTCTCAGCAGTTTGATCCTTGCCGTCGACAAGCCGCGTAACGCGCAGGTTTTGCCCCTGATAATCGAAGGCATGCTCCATCTCGGCCCATGCATCGCTGCCAATCAGCTTCAGTCGCGATATCCGGTGGGTGCTGTAGCTCGACATGCAGTTTGCGATCGCACCGGAGGGAAATCGTAGCGTGAAGGTGACATTGTCCTCCACCTCGCGAAAGCGTGGATCGCCGGCGGGCGACCAAATCTGTGCGCTGACTTCGACTGGTTCCTCGCCCAACACCGCCCGCGCGGTGTTAAGGCAATAGAGCCCGACATCGGGCAACGAACCACCACCCGCAAGCGCCTTGATCTGCCGCCATTGTGCTGGGTCACCCTGATTCTGATTGTTGATCATATCCATCAACGTCACCGACCCGAGCGCGCCGCTTCGCGCGAGGCGAATCGCCTCGCGCGCGTGCGGCTGATATTGCATTCGGTACGCGATCATCAGCTTCACACTGGCCGAGTGACACGCCTCGACCATCGCGTGGCAGTCGGACGACGAGGGCGCCATCGGCTTTTCGCAGAGCACATGCTTTCCCGCTCCGGCCGCCGCGATCACATGCTGGCGGTGTAGGGCGTTCGGCGTAATCACATAGACGACTTGCACCGCAGGATTGTCCCGCAAGCGGGCCATGTCGGAATAGGGATAGCAACTGTCGGGCGCGATGCCGTACTGCTTAGCGACCGCTGCCATCTTGACGGGCGATCCGCTGACCAGCGCGACGGGACGGACGTGTTTGGCCTGGGCGAAGGCAGGGAGCACCTGCTCGAGGGCCAGTTTGCCCAGCCCGACAATCGCGAAACCGACTCTATCGGCCGGCGCATCGGCGTTCGGCGGCGACGCGGGCTGCGTCTCGCTATTCGCCTGCGGGGGTGGGAACAAGACCTTGCCGTCCCGTACGGTGCCCAGATCGACAGGTGGCCGGCTTGCGTCTTGCGCGAGCGCCACTCCCCCTATGCCGAGCGCGCCGAGCCCTAGCGACGCCATCGCCGCGCGCCGTGAAACGCCGTCTTCGGTGCCTGCCATCTTTTGTCTCCAACACATGACTCGGCAACGCGGTCACGCGACGAAGGCTCCGCACCCGGAGGCAAACCTCGCTATCTCTTGGCTTATGAGCAGATCGGGCTTGAGCGGGCAGCCGCAGAAAGCATCTGCAGGGTTCTGGCTACGTCGACCATTTGACAAATAATTCCCGACACCAATGGCCCGCTAGGAATTGGCGAAGCGGCGCGTTCACCCTAGGCCACCGGCAAAGCTCGAAGGAGAAGGCGGCGATGCTGATCGATCGTTGTGCCCGGACGACTGACAATGGTGATTAGCAGAACATCCGCGTTCGAATTGCGGGCAAATACCCGCCGGTATTTCGACGGATGCCATCGTCCTGCGCTCGCCGTCAAAGGCGCCGAAACCGCGCGACACGCGTTCAGCGTTGATATGGAGGTTAAACATGCACAACGAACGCAGGATACCGCAAAGTGGTTGGCGAAGCGAGATCAGCGAAATCAGGCGCGTTTGGATCTTTCAAACCGGTCAGGGTTTGCCGGCGTCAGGTAGCCCATGCAAAGTCTCATAGCGATACCGACCTACCAGCGCGCGCATCAAGTCGTCCGCGCGGTCGAAGCGGCGCTGGCGCAGTCGCAGCATGACGTCCGCGTCGTCGTGATCGACGATGGGTCGACCGATAACACGCAAGCCGCATGTTCACGCTGGTTCGGTCATCCTCGCTTCGGGTATATCAAGCTCGAACGCAACTTGGGGACGGCGTGTGCCAAGAACGTCGCGCTCGCGCTCCTTGGGTTCGATGCCATCACCTTCCACGATTCAGACGACATCCCCCATATCGACAAACTGCTCCGGCAACAGCGCACGCTCGCGCGGTCAGGTCTCGTGGCGGCCGATTGCGCGCCCTGGCACCTTGCGGGTCGAGGCCAAATTTCGGATTCGCCGGCCGAGCTCGATCTGGTGCTCACCGCGCATCGCTTCGTTTCCGCTGATGGTCGTGTTGCGCGCATCGCCCGCACGCTCTCGCTGGTCGAGGATTTCTTCCCCAATCTGCAATTCTCCGCGGGACCGCCTGGCGACTGGGTGCTGATCAACAGCGGGCTGTTCCGCCGCGATCTGTTTGCCAGGATCGGCGGCTATGCGGAAAGCGTCGAGGAGGACCGCGACCTGCGGAATCGCGCGCTGATGGCGGGCGCGCATATCTGGTTTATCGACGACGTCCTGCTCGACAAATACGAACAACCCGACAGCCTGACTGCAGCGATGGCGACGGGCTATTCAAGCATTCGGCGCAGGGAAGATCGAAATGCCTTGTGGCAGACGATCGCCGAATGGCGTCCCGGGATAGCCCCCGCGCCGGTCCCGATCGACCTCGGTAACATTGGCATCGCGTTTGCGTCTTTGCCGCAGCGCCCCGTCGTCGCGACCGACATTTCTCTGACGCACGCTACGCGGGTCCGGCTTGAGGTAATCGTGGCGGGGCTGGCATGACCGCATCGCTGCTCGTCATAGCGCCGCATGCAGACGACGAGATCCTCGGTGCAGGTGCGATCATGGCGCGCGCGGCGCAGGCCGGTGCGCGCGTCGCCATCGTCGTGGCAACCAATGGCGCGGCGTCCGACCCGGGGCGCGACGCCACGGTGCTGGCGGGCATGCGACGCGACGAGTGCCGCGCCGGGCTCGAGCGGATGCTGGGATATGTCCCCGCGCTGCTGTTCCTCGACCAACCCGATGGCGGTCTGTCGAGCAACGCGATCCCCCGATCCCGGGTGGCGGCGCTCTGGGCATTTTGCGCCCAGGCTGCACCGGATACGGTGCTCGTCACCGACCCGGCCGACGGGCATCCCGATCACAAGGCGGCGTTCGGCCTCGCCAGCCGCATCGTCGGGGCGGGGATAGGCTTGCTGCTGCAAGTGATGCCGGTAAGCCAGCGGGTTGATCGCCTGTTCGATCCGACCGGCTTTGACGCCATCGCGGTCGGAGACTTTGCTGTGCGCAAGCGTGCCGCTCTCGCCTGTCATGCGAGCCAGCTCGACCCGGTCGCGGGATTTTCGCTTGCCCCCAACATTTGCAACTCGTTCACCACGATCGAATATGTCCGAACCGCCTATGATCGCCTTGACCGAACCAATGAAGCGACCCCTGCGACGCACTTCGACTCGCTTTTCACCAATTCGCCCGACCCTTGGCGTTACGACAGCGAACCTTATGAGCGCGATCGCTTCCAGCGCACGGTCGCAGCACTGGCCGACCGCCGCTATCGCTCGGCGCTCGAATTGGGCTGCGCGAACGGTGCACTGACCGAGCAGCTTGCGCCGCTGTGCGACCGGTTGCTCGCGACCGACACGTCGCGCGCCGCGCTGAGCGCCGCGCGCGATCGCCTCGGCGCGCGTGCCGACGTCGTGCTTGAGCAGCGCACGATGCCGCAGGACATGCCCGACGCGCGCTTTGACCTGATCGTTGCCAGCGACATGCTGTACTATCTCGGCCTCGACGGCATCGTCGCGCTGATTGCCGCGATCGAGCGGTCGGCGACGCCCGATGCTCGCATCCTGCTGGCCAGCTATCTTGGCGAGACCAACACCGTCGTCACCGGAGAGATGGCCGCAGAAATCGCGATCGCACATCTCCCTGGCTGGACGCGGATCCATGCCAACCGCACCGATCGTCTGCGGATCGACGTGATGGCCCGGACATGAGCAGCGCAGTCGTCGCGATCGCGGTACCAGCGTACGATGAAGCCGACCGGATCGGACGATGTCTCGATTCGCTCGCCGCGCAGAATGATCCCGGGCCGATCATCGCGATAGTCGTCGCCAACAATTGCAGCGATGCGACCGCTGCGATCGCCCGCGCGCCGCGCGCGATCCGCGTCGATGTCATCGAACACAGCTTCGCCGAACACGAACGCGGCGCGGGTGCCGCGCGGCGCATGGCGATGACGCAGGCGGCGCAGCACGGCGCGATCGTGCTGACCACCGACGCCGACTGCGTCGCCGATCGCGACTGGGTCCGCGCGCACCGCGCCGCCTTCGCGCGCGGCGCCGATGCGGTAGCTGGGCGGGTCAGCGCGGATTGGTCCGAGTTGCGCCTACACCCCGAAGCGGCGCTGCGGATCGGCGAGCTCGAATGGACCTATCTCGGCTTGATCGCCGAAGCCGAACCGCTGTTCGATCCCGTCGCGCACGACCCCGCCCCCCGCCATGCGCAACGTTGCGGCGCCAATCTCGGCATAACCCGCTTGATGCTGGAGCGGGTCGGCGGGGTGCCCGCGCTAGCGACCGGCGAGGACCGCGCGCTGCTCGCCGCGGTTGAGCAGGTCGACGGGCGCATCCGCCACGATCGCGCGCCGCACGTCACCGCATCGGCGCGGCTGGTAGGACGCGCCGGCGGCGGCATGGCGGACGCGCTGCGCGAGCGGCTGGACCCCGGCTATTTGTGCGACGATCGCCTCGTGCCCGCCGACGCGCTGGTCGCTCTGTGGCGCGCGCGCCAAGCCGCGCGCGCCGCGTGGCAAACCGGTGTGACGGCCAACACGAGCTTTGGCAGCGTGTGGGCGGCAGCCGCGCGTAAATTCCATGTTGCCCCCCGGCTGGGGCCTGCGGACCTCCCTGCCGAAATCGACCGCTTGCGCGACTGGATAGCCTCGAATGCCTGACCCGATCTTGCCCGATGATCTGTTGGCCGCGATCCGCGCGGGGGACGACGCGCTTGACCGCGGTTTGCGCGGACCGGGTATCGAACTTGCGCTGTTTTCCGACGCCGGATTGCTGTCGGCGCCGTTGCCAGGGGATCGCGGTGGCCGGGGTTGGGGAACAAGCGCGGCGGGAGCCGAGCCGATGCTCGCGCTGTTGGCGACGCTGGGCGGCGCCAGTCTGCCACTTGCGCGGATCTACGAAGGCCACGTCAACGCAATCAAGCTTGTCCTCCGCCACGGGGATCAGGATCAACAGGCGCGTGTCTGCGCGGCGGTTGCCGCCGGCGCGGTGCTCGGCGTGTGGGGCGCCGAGCGCGATCGGCCGGTCACGATCGATGCCGATGGGTTGCTCGCGGGGGTCAAGACGTTCGCTTCCGGGCTCGGCGATGTGACGCTCGCCATCGTCACCGCGAGGGTCCCGGATGGGCTGCAGATGGTGACGATCGACGCGACCGATGCCACGCGCGGTGAAATCTCCGCCTGGGACGTCGATGGCATGGTCGGCAGCCGGTCGGGCCACTTTGATTGTACGGGGCTCCCGGCGGGTCCGGCCGAGCGCCTCGGCGCGGTCGATGCGCTGTTCATCGAACCCGATTTCAATGGCGGCGTGTGGCGGTTGTGCGCGTGCTATGCTGGTGCGATGGAGCGGTTGGCGCGTCTGACCGCGCGCCAGATAGGCGCGACCGGCACCCGTAGCGACCCTCTGGCCGCGCATCGGCTAGGGCATCTCGCGATGGAGGCGATGGGCGCCGCATTATGGGCTCGCTCCGCCTGCATCGCGGTGGAGACGACGGCCGGGCCACAAGCGGACGCGGTTGCAACGACGTTAGTCGCGCGCGAGGCCATCGAGCAGGCCGCAACGCGCCTGTTGGCGCTGGTCGAGCGCGTCAACGGCACGGCGATGCATCGTCGCGGAAGCGAGATCGGTCGCCTGTCGCGCGATCTGCGCCTGTATCTCCGCCAAGCCGATCTCGATGGGAAACTGCGCGTCGCGACCACCCCGTGGCTCGTCGACGAGTCGTAGGTTGAGGGTACGAATTCGGATCAGTATTGGAATGCAAACGAGAAGCCGCGTCACTTTTGCCACGCTGAGTACAGGCGATACTGCCAGTTATCGAATTGAGCGGGGTAGATGCCTACGAGACCGCAATCCCTTCAGTGATAAAAGGGGCGCTCAGGGTCCCTAAATACCGTGCCCGACGAAGGTCGGCACCCACACCGCTTTTGCCAGCTTAGCGGTGATTAGGACCCAAGCTTGGTCACTCACGGCCAAACCGGCGACGTCCTGAAGCAGACATCCATGCATCATCACGTGGTTTGGCGCCTATAAAACTGCAGGCTGTCGTACCGTTTGACGGATGTGACGTCTGAGGCGATTGCCTGCGCATCGTGCTTCTCGTAATTGGCAGAAACTGCAGGCTAAAATTGACGCCAATCCCCTCTCCCTTGGAAACATCGACAATGACTGTGGCTCCCGACGAACGCTCGGCCGTCCTAACGCGAACCCGTACCCTCAAGATGGCGCGGTCTGTCCACGCCTACGTTCGCGGTAACACGGCACAGTTTTACGAATGGCTCGACGCATCGCCCGTCGCTGGGAGCATTCCGAATGGGCCGGCGGTATGGATTTGCGGCGATTGCCACCTCGGGAATTTGGGGCCGGTGGCCGATGCCGATTATCGTGTTGATATTCAGATACGCGATTTGGATCAGACCGTGATTGCCAATCCCGCCTACGATTTGATCAGGTTGGGCCTATCGCTCGAAACCGCGGCGCGCAGCTCCGATTTGCCGGGCGTCACCACCGCAAAAATGGTTGAAGCGATGATCGACGGATATCACCGGGCGTTGACTCCGAGCGTCGATGACGATCCGCGCGAACCCGACGTCGTGCGCTCGGTGCGGCGTAAGGCAATCGGCCGGCGGTGGCGGCACCTTGCCAAAGATCGACTTGAGGATGTCGAACCGAGCATTCCCTACAACAAGCGCTTCTGGAAACTCGATCGTGCCGAAAAAGACGCCATTATCGCGTTGTTCAACGACGATACGGTCCGCGCCCGGAGTCTCGAACTGGCGGATGTAGCAGGCAAGGGACGGCTTCGCGTTGTCGATGCCGCATATTGGCGCAAGGGCTGCAGCTCGCTTGGACGCCTTCGCTTCGCCGTCCTCATCGGCGTATCGGACGGTAAGGCCAAGGAAGAACGCTTTGCGCTGGTCGACATCAAGGAGGCCATTCCTTCAGTCGTACCGACCGCCTCGGACGCTACTATGCCACAGGACGCCGCTGAGCGCGTACTTGCGGGCGCTACGGCCCTGTCGCCCAATCTCGGGCAGCGGATGATCGCGGCAAGACTTCTGGGCAAGTCCGTCATTCTCCGCGAACTGGCACCGCAAGATTTAAAGATCGAGGTAGATCAGTTCAGCCGCAAGGAAGCGATCGTCGCTGCGTCATATCTTTCGTTCGTCGTTGGTAAGGCGCACGCCCGCCAATTGAGTGACCGCGCTAGATTGGCATGGTGTGACACACTGACCGCGCGCGATGGTGACCTCAACGCACCGTCATGGTTATGGCAATCCATCGTCAGCATGGCAGGAGCGCATGAAGTTGGATATCTCGAACATAGCCGCCGCTTCGCTCTGACCGAGTGACATTCTTGTTCGCCAAAACGTGGGTGTGGGCGGTCGCCAAATACCGCGACGACGACCCAGAAAGCGACGTCAGACGGTCCTTTTGCGATCCCAATTTCAGACATTTGTTCATGTCACAGATCCACTTTAATCATAGGCACGGATCCGGCGCATCAGGTCTTGGCTTGAAGCGCCCTGGACCCTAGAGCGGACTGCGTCTTCGGCGAAAAGCGACATCTCGAGAAAACCAGCATGCAGATCATCGTACGCGACAACAACGTGGATCAAGCACTCCGCGTCCTCAAAAAGAAGCTGCAGCGCGAAGGGATCTATCGCGAACTGAAGCTCCGGAAACACTACGAAAAGCCCTCGGAGAAACGTGCGCGTCAGCATGCTGCCGCCATCCGTCGCACGAAAAAGGCTGATCGCAAGCGTGCAGAAAAAGACGGCTAATTAGCCTTCGTGCCGCCCGTGACGACGCGATCGAATAAACGTCATTTGTGATCGCCCTTCATGGCGCTGAGCGAAGCCTGCTTTCCGCAGCTGACCGCAGCAGGCCTTCTGACCCACAGGTGGACGTTTAGGCTGCCCTGCTCGCTTCCCAGCTTCGGCCGTTCATTCATGTAAGTTGATCCACTCGCCGCAAGCGACCTATTGATGACGCGGAACGGCGAAAAGCGGCAGAAGACTACGTAGCATCCGTGCCCTGACCATGCGACAGGTTGCGACGGCCTTCTGTTCGTTATTCAAGGCATATATTAATGCTGGCTTGTCAGCCGCAGGGACAATCTGCGATATGCAGATTTGACGTTCAAACGTGATCGAAGCAGCTTCGCAGGGCGAGAGATGATGCACAAACATCCCAACTTGCCGCGCGCGCGCACTCGGCTGATTGAGCAAGTAGCCCGTTCTCTGATTGAACACTTCCGCGGAGACGCACTGTCGGTAGCCTCCCGACAGGCGCAAGCGGCCGAGGAGCTTGATTCATCTGCCGCCAGGAGTTGGAACGAAATCGCAGTTAAGATCGAAAGTTTGCAGACCCTTTTGGATACAACTGAGTCCTCCACCACCGATCGCAAGCTTGATGTCGGTCCAAAACACAATGACGAAGATGTTGGGCTAACGTGATCGGATCGAACGGCTTCGGGATCACAGCGGCGGCACCAGCGTCTGCGTAACGCTCCAAGAGTTGAGGCCGTACAAAACCTGTAAATATGATGATCGGCGGGCGGTTACAGCGCATGGTTTGATCGAGGGTCATCATTACGTCGACCCCCGACATATCTGGCAAACAAACATCGAGCAGAACAGCATCGAAGATGACAGACCCTTGCGAAGCTACGCCGATCGCGTCGCAACCGCAGTCTACCGACTGCACCCTGACGAAAGGATCTATCTTCAAGGCTATCTCGGAGATAGCGCGAATCGATCGGTCGTCCTCGACGAGCAGCACATTAAAAAATGGCCCCACAGATACACGCTCCGATGCTGTTGCCTCGCAACCTGCAGGCAGATGAGCATTTACATTTCATCATAAGACTGTTCACTTTCATAGTATTAAAACGTCAGATAACCTAAAAATTCATTTACCAAGTCGACACCCCATCTCGTCGAAATCAATTTAAATCGACGAGATAGACGCTATGTCCGTTCTGGACTCTTTGTATTTTGTAGCGCATCGCGGCGAACTGAAGTGGCGATGGTTTGTGGCCGCGGTATGGGCCATTCCTTAGATGAAGCAGGCAGCTAATCGGCAGCTCTATGCCGGCAGCTTTTCCACAAAAGCGGCCGCCAGCGTCGCCGCGGGGCTGACCCATAAGGCTACATTCAAGCCTCGTCATACGCGTCCTAGAAGACGCTGTTGCTTCATAATCGATTGGGCATCGTACACAGCCGCATAAGAATTGATCACAGCCTTGCGGTCGCCCGTCCCGCCAGCGACCGATTGCGGCGCTGATGAAGCGCCGGCGGGTTGCGGATAGCCCACGGTTAGGAATGAGAAAGATAACTGCCTCGCCCATCAGCCAGCAGGGCACCTCGACAGCTGCGCCGACCCTATCGACAAGCTGTGAGTGATCTGCGCTCGACCCGACAGTAAACGTGGCCAACGGGACGTCGACTTCGCTGTGAGCCTGGCGAAAAGTGGGCTGGACGGCGAGTCGTGCGTTGAGCAATCAACAAGGCCGATTAGGAAGATCGATGAATGGATAGCACGATGATCGCTCAAGCGGTTTATGCCTTACAGCAGGCCGGCGCCGCTGTAATGATCAGCTTGCCAAGCGCGTATGGTGGCGGTTCGCAGATCAGCCTGACGCCCAGTGCAGCTGCGGCGTTTGTAGAGGATCCAAAAAATTTCGTAGCGACGCAACTGGGTGTATCTTTGGACCAGCTAGAAGCCTGGCGGGAGTACGACAGATCGCCTCGCTGTGCGGCACATACGGCGCGGGGCAACCTTTGCGCCAATGAGATCTCGCCCCATAGCGTTACTGGCCCGTACGAGTTCGCCGCGCTGCATCGCCTGGCATATTGCCGCGCCCACAAACTCCGCTTGGCCGAACCTTCGTAAGCTTTCTTATTGAACCCGCACGTGTTGGCGCCAGCTCGCCTTCGCCGAACCGAAGACCATCCTACGCATCGAGCGAGCTCGGATCAGCGAGACACCGTACGAGGTTAACCACGTTCTGACGCAACCAACACGGCTCGACATCATTTGCACACCGTCCGCTCTATTTGGATATGTGAGGAATTTTAATTGATTACCGCTGCAAAATGCCGCTCATGCGGCGCCCCGCTTCTGGATGGGAAATGCACATCGCCGACCTTATGCGGAAGCCAGATCGACGAGTTGCTTTAATTCGCGGAGGTAGAAGGCCGGGGAAGCGGCACGCTTAACAGCCCAAGATGCCGGTCAAATATGGTTGCGGTAACTGCCATCTGAGTGCGGCATCGACGGCGAGCCCGAGCTTGGAAAGCATAGCGACAAGCGCAGCTGTAGCAGTTGGCAGCTATCCGAGGCCTGATTGCACGGCTTGGCGGCGAGGACCACTATAACTTAGTTGCGGCCATTCCGCTGAGGGTCACCCGGTTTCTCATCCAGTTCGAAGGTGAGTTTCCGGCGTTCATTCGGCCGCAATCTTGGCAACGGCAGCAGCGTATTCGATCGGCGTAAGCCAGCCAAGCGATGTGTGAGGACGGCTCTCGTTATAATCCCGCCGCCAGGCGTCGATCTTGGCTCGTGCGTCTTCCAGCGATAAAAACCAGTGCGTGTTGAGGCACTCGTCGCGCAGGCGGCCAATGAACGATTCCACGAACGCATTTTCCGTCGGCTTGCCCGGACGGCTGAAGTCGAGCGTGACGCCGTTCTCATACGCCCAGCGATCGAGCGCTTTCGAGATGAACTCAGGACCATTGTCCACCCGGATGGTCCTGGGCGCACCACGCGAAAGCGTGATGCGCGTCATCGCCTCCACCACCTGCTCGCCTTTAATGCCCTGATCGACGTCGATCGCCAGCGCCTCGCGCGTGAAGGCGTCCACCACCGTCAGAGCGCGCAGCCGACGTCCGTCGAACAGCGCGTCCGAGACAAAGTCCATCGACCACACCTCGTTCGCCGCCAAGGCCGCGGGTTGTCGCTCGCGGTTGGCAGCGCTGACGTTGCGCCGGGGTCGCTTGAGCCGAAGGCTCAGACCATCGTCCCGGTAAGCCGGTAGACACGTTTGTGGTTCACAAACCAACCTTCCCTGCGCAGCAGGATGTAGATCCTGAAGTAGCCGTACCGCGTCCGCGTCGCTGCAAGATCACGGATGCGCAGCAGCAGCGGTGCCTGATCGGGCCGGTGCGACCGGTATCGCACCGACGACCGATCGACGCCGAGCGCCAGGCAACTGCGCCGCTCGCTGACACCATGAGACGCCTGGACGTGCGCGACGATCTCGCGCCGCCGCCCAGGCGTCAGAGCTTTTTTGACAAAACGTCCTGCAGGATATGCTTGTCGAGGCTGAGGTCCGCGACCAGTTGCTTGAGCTTGCGGTTCTCCTCCTCGAGCAACTTCAGGCGCCGCAACTCGCCCACGCCGAGCTCGCCATAGACCTTCTTCCAACGGTAAAAAGTCTGCTCCGAAATCCCCATCCGCCGGATCACCTCCGCCACCGGCGTACCCGTCTCCGCCTGCCTCAGCGCAAACGCAATCTGCTCGTCCGTATACTTCGACTTCTTAATATCCAGCTCCTCGCCCGCAGGCTCTAAAGGGCAGGAAAACTTCGCTCAAACTGGAGCAAAAAAACAGGGGACCCTCAGATCTGCGCCGGCGGCACAGTATGTCGAGCGCGACCTATTACGCGTGGAAGGCCAGGTTCGGCGGCCTGGAGGTATCCTCGCTGCCCTTTTTGTCAGCTTTTGATCCGGGACACTGGCGCGATGATGGTCGCCAGCATGCTCATGAGAATGCCGATACTGCGTTTCAGTCCAGTCGGTTCCTTTACGCGAGAAATGCTGTAATTACCTCAAATGGCAGACTCAAGATTATCGACCTACGTCGCTTTTATCGTGGCCGCATACGTCTCATCTAACTCGGTCGCGTCGCAGGATGTCCCGCATTTAATTAAAGCCATCTATGAACGCCTTACGGGGCTGGGCAGCACGGCTGCGGTCGAGAAAACGCCGACGCCTGCCATGACGATCCGGGTGAGCGTTAAACCCGATTCAATCGGCTGTCTCGAATGCGGGCAGCGGTTCAAAACCCTTCGTAAGCATCTTGCATCGCATGACCTGACCGCTGACGAGTATCGCGGGAAATGGTCGCTTCCCGCATCCTACGCGATGATCTCCGCTGAATACAACGCGCGACGGTCTGGGATGGCGAAGGCGAGCGGTTTGGGGAAGCACCGGTGAGACGGTTGATCAGGCGTCGGGCCGGTCGAGCGGTCACCGAAAACAAGCTCCGGTCTGCACGGAATTCATTAAAGGTGGCACAAGATAGAAACGTCTACCGATATGTTAATCCGTAAATTGGACGGTCACGTCGCGCTCGACAGCGACGATAAGGACGCACTTGCGGCCCTCCCGTATCGTGTCCGCGAGATGCGTGCAGACTCTTACATAATTCGGGAAGGACAGGGATCAGGTGAGTGTGTAGTCCTGTTAGACGGCTTTGCGTGCCGACAAAAATTGACCGAAGACGGAACGAAGCAAATTGTTTCACTTCATATTCCGGGTGATTATCTAAATCTTCAGCAACTATTACTTGATTATGCGGACCACAGTGTTCAGGCAATTACAAAGGTGGTGGTTGCGATGATCCCGCGAGGTGTGCTGCGGCAGTTGGCGTTGGATAGATCAAACGTCGCGGATGCATTCGAAATTAGTAATCTGATCGAGGCTTCGATTTTACGCGAGTGGCTCATGAACATCGGACGCCGGAGTGCGCAAACGCGTGTCGCGCACCTACTCTGCGAGATTGTGGCGCGTATGAAAGACCGGAACTTGCTTGAGGGCAATGATCTTGGATTTCCGATTACGCAGAAGCAGATCGCCGATGCGACCGGACTGACACCGGTGCATGTCAACCGATCGCTTAAAGTGCTTGAGGGCGAGGGTTTGGTAGAACGCTACAAGCGGGCCATCCGCTTTCCAGATTGGGAAGAATTGATTCGCGTGGCCCAATTCAGCGACAGTTATCTTCATCTTGGGCGACAAGCCGCCGCATTCTGATCCTTTCGGAAAGGTTTCCCACGTTGAGGCGCTGGGGGAAGGATCAAGCGCCGTGTCCTCCTCTCCGACCGATGTCAGTAAGGGCCGAACCACACGCCCCACCAGCCCTTCGTATATAGCGCGAGGAGGGCGGGGGGTGTATTATTCGAAGTCGGCGTGGGATTTGATCCGCGAGGTCAAGACTTCAGGGCGCATGCTGAAGCAAAAAAGGTGTAGGGGTGTAGCCTCTGTGGAGGCTTCCAGCCGTGATCTCGGCGATATTCTCGGCGAAGTTCTGGCGATGATCGAGGCTCTAGATCGCAAATAAATCGGATTTTTACTCGACGTGCCGCAGAGGCAGCGCTCTACCTGGCGTGGTAAGCTCTCGCGTCTATCTTGCGGCAGGCCCGTAGCTCATATGAATGCTTTACAGATTTAACATCATCACCCACGGCAACACCCTCCATGATACGGAGGGCGTCGAGCTTCCCGATCTGGAGACCGCCTGCTTTCGCGCTATCAGGATCGCGCGTGACACCATCGCGACAGAAGCGAAAAGCGGAAATATCCCGATAGGTTGGCGTATCGATATCATCGGCGAAACCGGCGAAGTCGTCGGGACGATGCCTTTCGGGGACACCGTCACCCTACACTGACCCTGCGTTCAAGGCAGGTCCGCCACATCGCCGACGATCTTGCCGGGCTGCCGCAGCCCGCTCCGCCAAGTGTAGATCAGCGAGGTCGAGTATCGTGCCTCCGGCAGACTGACCAGCCCCCCACTGAGTGGTCCGTACTGATTGTTAGCGCATTGTCACCTCCATCGCCAGTGTCGCCCGGAGGCGGAGCGAAGCGGAACTGGAGGGCGGCACTGGCGATGGAACGGCTTCCGGGGCCGGTGGGCGATAGCCAAGGCTACTGTGCGGGCGGACGGTATTGTAATGACGCCGCCACGCTTCGATCAACACCCGAGCCTCGGCGAGGCTATAGAAGATTTGATTGCGCCGCGATGCCGCTCGCACCTTTGTTGTCGGGACCGGCGCGGCGCTTTCGCCCGCACGTCACCTTGATGCCGCGGTTCGACGCCGATGCCAGCCCAGCTGTCCAATCTGCGCTGGCGAACACTGCATTGCCGCAAGCACTCGTCGTGCGTGGGCCGCGCTCGCCAGCCCCTGGCCTTCTTTGGTACGAATCCGATCCGGATTGCGAGGGCCATGCGGAAATGATCGCTCTCCACCATCTATGCGCCTCGTTCGCGAAAAGCGGATGCCGCGCTTATTCAGGTTCGGGTTTCCGACCCCACATGACAATCGCTTCGGAAACCGGCCCTTTGCCGAAGGGCTTACCCGAAACGCTCCGCCTGACCCCGATCTCCATGGCTATTTACCATTTCGGCCACGATCCCGATTTTGGCCCAGTTTCCAGACACCCCATCCGGCCGTCGCCCGAGAAAGAGCCGGCGACAGGTCATTACGGTTTCAGCTGAGAGCCCGAACATGGCTATCGACCCAACGGACGGCGGTTTCTGTTAGGAACGGACGTCTAGCGCGACCGACGTGAATTGAGGTCTAGTCGAGAGGCGATGCCGCCTTGTGGGA
This sequence comes from Bordetella parapertussis, assembly GCA_943367995.1. Taxonomy (GTDB): domain Bacteria; phylum Pseudomonadota; class Alphaproteobacteria; order Sphingomonadales; family Sphingomonadaceae; genus Sphingomonas. The sequence continues at coordinate 880,112 of CALRKL020000001.1, forward strand.
CAAGGGCGCTGTTCGCGGGTCCTATTGCCAACGACGCACTTTAGCAAATGCGGACATTCAAGGGTCGACCTAAAACGAATTATTCGATCGCGTCGTTCCGGCTCGATTTGCCATGGCGATTACCCCAACAACGCACTTATGCTGACGCTCCGAACAGGGGGAAGAAGTTGATCGATCCGCTCACGAAACGCAGAAAGGACGGCACGCCATATCTGCGCCCTGACAACATCGAAGCGCTCCTACCTGCGCTGGCGGGCCTTCCGCGCGACGCGCTTATGGAGCGCGCCGGCATCCGCGACCGCAAGCATCCGGGCTACGTTCCCAGCGAATGCCTTCTCCACTTCGTCAGGGCGAGCCGCCTAGATAACTCTGACGCTTGGTTCGAGCGGCTCTACAAGCTCCTCGTCGAGCGGGTCCTTCGCGCGGTCCCGCGCGCGGAAGGTGGGGGGAACACCGCCTCGATTGTCAACGAGAGCATCCGCAACGCGGTGTTCGACCGCTTCGTCGAGTTGCTTTCGAAGGACCGCAGGCAGCCCGACGACAAGCTGGACTTCTTCGAGGTCCGGTTCGATCTCGCCGTCAAGCGCCTGCGCCTGGACGCGCAAGAGAAAGCCTGGCGCGAAGACAACCGCAGCGACGCGCTGGACCAGGACTCCGACGAGACCGAGGCCGACGCCGTGGCCGCCACGGCGGCCGATCCGTTAAAGGCGAGCATTTTTTCCGACCCGCTTTTCCGGGATCGCGTATATCTCGCGATTGACGATCTGCCACCGGAACAAAGCAGAACCGTGCACCTCCTCCTGGTCGGATGGCCGATCCATTCGAACGACCCAGCGGTCATGACGATCGCCAAGGCGCTGGGCTGCTCGGACCGGTCGGTTCGCAATCACCGGGCGCGGGCGCTCAAGACGCTCGCCGCCTTGTTCAATCCTGGGGACGACCAATGACCACCCGCCCTACGCCAACCGCCCTCGACGACGTGCTCGACCTCTTCCAGATGGAGGAGTTCCACGACGGCGAGGTCCTCGCCCGCTACGTGGAGGCGCATCCGCAGTTCGCGCTGCAGCTCATCGATCTGTCGAGGCTGCTGGCCACGCCCGAGGCCGCCGACGAGGAGCCCCTGTCCGCTCTAGAGAAGTCGCGCGTCGACGCGGCCTGGATCGTCCACAAGGCGGCCGGACCGGAGTTTCCGGAGGGCGCCAACCCGCTCGACGCGCTCGTCGGCGAACGGGGCAAGGCACTCGCGGCGACGCTCGGCGTGCCGCGCCAGGTCGCCACATGCCTCAGGGAGCGCAAGGTCGATCCCGCGAGGACGCCGCGACCGATACTGCGGATGCTAGGAAATGCCCTCGCGATCCCGGAGGCGCATTTGATCGCGGCGATGCGTCAGCCGCCGCCGACCGCCTCGCGAAGGAGCTTCAAGTCCGACGGCAAGCCCGGCGCGGAGGGACAGGTCTCCTTCGAGCAGGTGCTGATCGACGCGGACGTCTCCGAGGCCGACCGCGCGCGCCTTCTCGCCGACGGCGACTGAGCCGTGGAAGCGATCGAGCTCGGACGTCGGCGCGCCGCCGACCTGCACGCCACCGCAGTGGCGCGCGGGCTCGATCCCACGAATCCCTATGCTTTCGCGGTCGCGATCGCGAAGGATCGCGGACTCGGCGTCGACACGGCCAATCCGGGCGCAGCGGTCCTCGACAACGGCCGGGCGACGCTCATTCCCGAGGACGACCTCATCGTCCACGAGAACGTCGGCTCGCCGTTCGAACAGGCTTTCCTCGTCGCGCACGAGATCGGCCACCACGAGCTCGGCGACGCGACTGCGCCGGCGACCGTGATCGAAGCCGATCCGGCACGCCCGTCCGAACCGTCGCCGACCGGCATCGACCGCGTGGTCGACTACGGCCGGCGCCAGCGCCGCGAGGTCCAGATGGACCTGTTCGGCCGCGAGCTGCTCATCCCACGGGCGTTGGTGCGGCGCCTCCACCTCGAGGAGGGCATGACCGCCTCCGCGATCGCGGAACGGATGAAAGCACCGTTCGATACGGTCGCGCAACAGCTGTTCGACGCTCTCCTGCTCCCAGTGATCGAGACCGACGATAGTGTGCGGGCGGACAAACCGCTCAACGCCGCGCAGGCCGTCGCCGCCGCGCACCGGGGCGGCCCATACATCCTCGAGGCTGGCCCCGGAACGGGGAAGACGCAGACGCTCACCGCCCGCGTCGTCCAGCTGATCGACGAGGGCGTGGATCCCCGAAGGCTCCTCGTCCTCACCTACTCGAACAAGGCGGCCGGAGAGATGGCCGAGCGGATCGCCGACAAGCGGCCCGGGCAGGCGGCAGCCATGTGGATCGGGACGTTCCATGCGTTCGGCCTCGACCTGATCCGCCGGCTCGGCCCGGAGTTCTCGCTGTCCGGCGACCCCAGGCTAATGGACCGCGTCGAGGCGGTCGAGCTGCTCGAGGCCGAGTTCCCCCGGCTCGCGCTCGAGCACTACCTGGATCTCTACGACCCGACCCGGCTCATCGGCGACATCTTGGCCGCCATCTCCCGCGCGAAGGACGAGGTCGTCGGTCCGGAGGGCTACGCTCTGCGCGCCGAGGAGATGCGGGTCGCCGCAGGCGCGGACGAGCCGCGACGCACGAATGCGCTCAAGGCAGCCGAGGTCGCGCAGATATACGCTGTCTACGAGCGGCTCAAGCGCGACCGCCGGGCGATCGACTTCGGCGACCTGGTTTCGCTCCCGGTCGAGCTGCTCGAGGCCCGGCCCGACATCGCGGCCCAGGTCGGCGGGCTCTACGACCACGTCCTCGTCGACGAATACCAGGACGTGAACCGCGCCAGCGTGCGGCTCCTGAAGGCGCTGCGCCCGACGGGCGGCAACCTGTAGGTGGTGGGCGACGCGCGCCAGTCGATCTACCGCTTCCGAGGCGCCTCCCCGATCAGCATGTCCCGGTTCGCCTCGAAGGACTTCCCCGGCGCCACGCCGGGCAGGCTCGAGGTGAACTACCGCTCCGTCGAGGAGGTCGTGAACGCCTACTCCGCGTTCGCCGTCCGCATGACGGCCGGCGGCGAGGACGCCGCGCTGCGCGCGGAACGCGGCTCGAACGGCCATCCAATCGAACTTCGCCTGCGCACGAGCAAGGACGAGCAGCCGGTGCTGATCGCCGACGGCATCGACGAGATGCTCCGTTCGGGCATCGCCTACCGCGACCAGGCCGTGCTCTGCACCGGGAACGAGCGGCTGGGCGAAATCGCGCGGGACCTTGAGCTCATGGGCATCCCGGTGCTCTTCCTTGGCAGCCTCTTCGAGCGCGGCGAGGTCAAGGACCTTCTCGCCCTCCTCTCGCTGCTCGCCGACCGCCGCGCGATGGGACTGGTCCGGACCGGCTGCCTGCCTGGCTTCGAGATGACGCTTGGCGACGTCGGCACGGTGCTGGAATCTCTTCGGGACGAGGAGCGCGAGCCGCTGGAATGGCTGGCGGAGCGTGCAACCCTGCCGATTTCCTCGGCCGGACGCCTCGCGCTCGACAGCCTCGTCAGCGTCCTCGACGGCTTCGACGCGGACTCGCCGCCTTGGCGGACGCTGGCGACCATCGTCCTAGACCGCACGCGCATCGCCGCGCGGATTGGCCAAACCGGATCGGTCGCCGAGCGGAGCCGGGGGATCGCGATCTGGCAGCTGATGAACTTCCTCCGCGTGCAGCCCCGCGCGCAGGGCCGCGCCGTTCCGAGGCTCTTGGAGCGCATTCGCAGGCTGGTCGCGATCGGCGACGACCGGGACCTGCGCCAGCTGCCGGCCGCCGCCCAGGGCATCGACGCCGTCCGCCTGATGACAATCCACGGCGCGAAGGGCCTCGAGTTCGCCTGTGTCCATCTTCCTGGCCTCAACCAGGACACCCTTCCCAGCCCCGCGAAGTCGCCCCAGTGCCTGCCGCCGGAAGGCGTCATCGCCGGCATGACCGGCGACGTGAAGGAGGCGCTGCGCGCCGGCGACGCCGAGGAGCGCGAGTGTCTCTTCTATGTCGCGACCTCCCGCGCGCGCGACCGTCTCGTGATGTATGCAGCGACCCAGAACTCGGACGGGAAGAGCCGGGCGCTGTCCGACTTCCTGCAGCGCCTGGGGCCGGGGTTGGTCAAGAGCACCCCCAACCTCGTCCGGGCGCTCCCGCCCGCGCCGGAGGCCGAGCCGATCCCGCTCGAGATCGACGGGCCCGTCCGTCTGCGGGACTCGCAGATCGCCATGCTCGACAAGGAGAAGTGCAGAAGGCGCTTCTTCTACACCTACGTGCTGGGCATCGGCGGCCGCCGGACCGAGACCGACTATATGCGCATGCACGAGGCGGCGCGCTCCGTCGTGCGCGCGATCGTCCGCGACGGCCTCAACGTCGCAGACGACGCCCGCCTCGCCGCCGCCGTCGGGCTGGCGTGCGACGATCATGGCCTCGAGAGTTCCGGGACGTTCGCCGAGCTCCGCGCCGCCGCCGTCGCGCTCGTCGCCACGTTCGTCCGCACGCGCCGGCCGCACACGCCCCGCACCCCCGGGACGCTGGTACTGCGCTTCGACGGAGACGAGGTCCGCTACGGAGCCGACGACGTGCTCACCGACGCGCAGGGCAACCTCGTCCACCGCCGTGTCCGCACGGGCGTCTACCGCAAGTCGGACACCGAGGACCTGTCGGTCGCGGCGGCGCTGCTCGCTATCGCCGACAACGCGCCGGGCTCCGCCGCCGAGGTCGTGCACCTGACGGACGGAAGGGTATCGCCGCTCGCCATGACGCCCCTGGTCCTCGGCCGTCGCCGCGAAGCGCTGCAGGTGGCCATCGGACAGGTCCGCGCCGGCGACTTCCCGACCGATCCCACCCAGCGCGTCTGCCCGCGCTGCCCCGCCTTCTTCGTCTGCGGCCCCGTCCCCGCCGGCACGCTGAGAAAAGAGTTCTGACGCCTTTCCGGTCGGTCGCCGACGCACCGATTGTCCTTCCGTAGCCGGGAACGATCCGGCCCAACGAGAAGGAAATAACCCATGGAAACCCACGAATTTGACGACGTCGGCGATGCTATCCGCGAGGGCCGCGGGCTGCGCCCGGCCAACGCCTACCGCATCCTGTTCGCGCTCGAGAACGTCGACTTTCACCCCCTCGCGATCACCGATCCCATCCCCCTCGGCCGCCAGATTCTGGAGGCCGCAGGGCTCGAGCCCGAGCGCGGCTACAGCCTGTTCGCGATCGTCGGCAACGGCGACTTCGAGGACGTGCGGCTCGACGAGCCGTTCGACCTGCGCGGCGCAGGCGCCGAGCGCTTCGTCGCGTTCCTCACCGACCGCGACTTCAAGTTCGAGGTGAACTCGCACGAGGAGCGCTGGGGCAAGCCCGTCATCAGCGGCCAGATGCTAGCGGCGCTGGCCAAGCCCGGCCCGGACGAGGCGGTCTTCCTCGAGGTGCGCGGCGGCACCGACGTCCTCGTCGAGCCAGAGATGCTGATCGACCTCGGCGCGCCGGGGGTCGAGCGCTTCTTCACCGCCCCGCGCCCGCGGATCGACATCGAGATCGTCGTCAACACCCGCGCGCGCCTGGTGCGCGGGCCGACGGTGACCTTCGAGCAGATCGTCGAGCTGGCCTTCCCGGGCCCGCACGAGTCGAACGTCGTCTTTTCGATGACCTACCGCAAGGCGGCCGCGACACCGCACGCGGGCGAACTGGGCGCCCACGGCGTCGTCACCATCAAGCAGGGGACTGTCTTCAATGTCACGCGCACTGTTCAGTCGTAACGCCGACCTCGCGAAGCTCCGCGAGGAAGGCTACTTCGTCCAGGTGGTAGGCGGGTTCCTCGTCATGCGCGAGGTCCCCTACGTCGACGCGGACCGCAAGGTCCGCCGAGGCACCCTCATCTCGAGCCTGGCGCTGGCGGGAGACCAGACCCGCCCGCCCGACACGCACGTCATTCACTTCGACGGCGACTATCCCTGCCTCGCCGACGGAACCCGCATCGCGGCAATCGCACTTCAGACGACGCACTTTGTCCTCGGCCACGGGCTGACGGCGGAGCACGCCTTCTCGAGCAAGCCGGAAGGGGGCTACCGCGACTACCACCACAAGATGACGACCTACGCCTCAATCCTGGCGGGACCGGCGGCGGTGCTCGATCCGACCGCCACCCCTCGCCCCTACCGCGCGCTCGACGAGGAGGAGGACGCCGAAAGCGTGTTCAACTACGTCGAGACGGCGTCGGACCGGGTCGGCATAGGCGCGCTCACCGCGAAGCTCGCGGGGCACCGTGTGGCGATCATCGGACTCGGGGGGTCAGGAAGCTACATCCTCGACATGGTCGCCAAGACCCCGGTCGCCGAGATCCGGATCCTCGACGCCGACGAGTTCCTCCAGCACAATGCCTTCCGAGCGCCGGGAGCGCCGAGCCTGGAGGAGCTGCGCGAGGCGCCGCTAAAGGTCGACCACTTCAAGGCGATCTACGCCCGCATGCATCGGGGGATCACAGCGATCCCCGAAGCCGTCACGGCCGACAACCTCGGCCTTCTCGACAGCATCGACTTCGCCTTCCTGAGCCTCGACGCGGGCGAGGCGAAGGCGGCGCTGGTCGTGCGGCTGCACGAGCGCGGCGTGGCCTTCGTCGACATCGGTATGGGCCTCGAGCTCGGCGACCATGGCCTCAACGGCATCCTGCGGGTGACGACGAGCACGCCCGCCACGCGCGATACGGTCGGCGCGCACGCGCGCATCCCGCTGGCCGGCGGCGGCGCGAAGGACGTCTACGCCTCGAACATACAGGTCGCCGACCTCAATGCGCTCAACGCGGTGATGGCGGTGATCAAGTGGAAGAAGCTCTGCGGTTTCTACTGCGACCTCGAGCGGGAGCATCACTCGACCTACACGCTCGACGGCAACATGCTGCTCAACGAGGATCAGGCTTGATGCGCGACCAAATCTTGGAGCACCGGTTTGTCGAAAGCTTCCCCAAGGTCCTCGCGCCAGGCGTGCTCTACGTTTCGTTCGAATATGGAAGCGTTGCGCACAGCTGCTGCTGCGGCTGCGGCGAAGAGGTCGTGACGCCGCTCACGCCGACCGACTGGAACATCACCTACGATGGTGAGACCGTCACGCTGCACCCGTCGGTCGGTAGCTGGACGCTTCCGTGTCGCTCGCACTACGTAATCCGGCGCAACCGAGTGATTGAGGCGCCGCCTTGGTCGGACGCGGAGGTCGCTGCGGAGCGACGCCGCGACCGCAGGGCGAAGGCAGCGCACTTTGGACTAGAAGCTCCCGAAGGCACTGAAGCCGCACCAACGACCACAAACCCCGAAGTCCTTCCCGCTGTTTCCGGATGGACGGAACGGCTCTTCCGCTGGCTGAGAGGACCGAAAGCCTGAAAATCCTACGATTATCGTTCTGCGGGCCCTCGAGACCCGCAGAACTTGTCCCCTATTGGCCAAGGTAGCCAATTTACACTGGTCGAATGGACAGCTGCATTTGGAGTGTCTACGATTGGGACCGAACGAGCGATATTTTGGGGCGTAGCTATGTAGAATCTATAGAAACTTTGAATGGCCGGTTCCGGCGCGAGCCGACATTTTCATGGAAGCATCAGAATGGCGTAAGCTGGTCGACACCTGCCACGGCAGCGACGAGCCCAACCTGCCGTTAAAGGCAATCAGGACCCCGATTTGCACGAACGAGCCTTATATTTCGGTAGGGCAGAGCGACCTTATGCTCGTCGTCCAAGTCTGAAATCAGGGCCTCGCCGCTAAACGTCGCCGGCACCGCGCCAATGCGGTGCCGTTGAACCGGCCCATAGAGTGTCACGAGGACAAAGTTCTTAAGCTGCCTTGGGCTACTCTCACGATACCAAGTCGTGCCGGTGCTGCCCTTGGCCCGTAATTTCACCCTCCAGGGTGGAATCTCGCCCATCCGTAATCCTCCAACCACCGGGGACACGACAGATCGCTTTGACGTCTACGCCCCATGTAGATAACGAAAACCTCTCGATGCTTTCATTGATTTTCAGAGGCGTATCGACGATCGACGCAAGGTAGGTTTGCGGATGGTCGACCGGAGCGGCACCGACAGCGAGAAGACATATCGGCAGAAGAGCTTTCATACCCGCATACTCTAATTTCCCGCGAACGTCTGCAATCAGGATTGTGGCCTTCGGCCCTCTAACGACCAACTTTGGTCGCGAGCCGTCCGGCAGCCTTGCGGCAGCCAAGACCCAATCCCGGTCACTCGCTACCTGTTTTCGCCCCCCCAACAGCGGACGTCGGTTCATAGGGGTTCAGGGTTCTCCACTCTTCCGGACATGGGCGCGCGGATAGGCGAAAAACGGAGCGAAGCCGTCGTTCGGGCCTAAGAGTTACGGTGGGCTTCGAACAGAAGCAGACACTCAGGATATTTCGACACCCGGTTTTCGAGCGAGCCGGTTTGACCATGTGCTGACTTGCAGGTTTCAGGACAGCGGGACCAATACAGCACACTCCTCATTCCGCGGCACTCTAATTCGGCCTTATCGCCAATATAAATGGTTGTCGTCGAAGCTAGACTTAATTGCGGACTTAGCTCCTTCTACACCTCACGAGATCGGATATGTCTTAAGTGGTAAATGCGCGCGATTCCGGTACAAGTCGAGCTTTAGGCTTCGCCGACCTTACTGCATTTTTACAAGATGCGACCCCTAGATTCGAAAATTATCACATCAAAGATAAGAATGAGGCTCACCCGTCGTCGCCAGCACCAGCTTCTGGACGACCATATTGTCGGCGAGCCGCCAGAGCTTGATCGTGTGGCGACCAGCCGCCACGTCTCCGAGACCGGTCGAGAGCCGCACGACATTATTGCAGACCGCGTCGTCCCAATTTTTCATCGCTTCCGACTTTTGATCGCCACCCGTCGCCTCGAGCGCCGCCTTCAGGACCTGCACCGGTCGATTGTCGATCGAAACGCCGATCCCGGCGCTCCCGTGGCCTGACACATCGAGCGTAGGCGCCAGATACAGCGTGAGCGTCGCCGGCCCCGCCTGGCGGACCACGATATCATATTCGAGCGAGACCGCATCCTGCAGGCTCGTCGCGGGGCGTCCCTGCGGGAGCGCGAGCATCGCCCCGCGCGTGCGGCCAATATGCCCGACCGGAACCCAGTGCAGCCCCTTGCCGTCGCGCGCGCGGCTGAACGCCGGCGCTTCGATCGCGATGATTCCCGGCGGCGCGGGCGCGCGAGCGACGAATGTGGGGTGCGGCTGCTGGCGATCCTTCGGCGTATCTGCGCCGACGCGCATGATGCTGGGCATCGTTTGCTGGGTCGGATCGTTCCAGATCACATAGCTCATATGCACCTGCGCCATCATCCCGGCCCATTTGCCGCCGTTGATGCTGTGGTAGCGCTGCACCAGTTCGCCGTCGCGCCGGAACGCCGTTTCGACCTGATCGGCGAAATAGTTCGCGCGCGCGTCGTTCTTCGCCGCGAGCAGACGGTTCCAGGCGGTGCCGTAATACAGCCGATAGAGGTTCGCCATCGCGGCGATCGGATATTCGATCAGCTGATAATAGGCGTCGCGCTGGTCGGCGCGGAGCCGCGCGCGGACCGCGAGCATGCGTGCCTCGAGCGCGTCCCACTCGGCGACCATCGCACCGAACTCGCCGCCGTCGAGCCCGCCCGGGGTCACGCCGCCGAGCGGAAAAATCGACTGGTCGATCAGCTCGGGTTTCCGGCGGGCGCAATATTGGCTGTACGCCGTGATCATTTCGCCAATCGGTGCGGCCTGTTCGGCGCCGAAGGTCGCGCCCGCCCAGGCCCGTGGGTAGGCGGCCAATGCCGCAGGCGTCATCGCCTCCGGATTCCATGCCTGTTCGAGGAAGAAGCCGAGCGGATACTCCATCGGCTTGATATCGCCGACATTGACGATCCAGATCGTGCGGACGCCGTGCCGGTACGCAAGGTCCATCTGCTGCCAGACCTTCTCGATCTGGTTGGTGTTGATCCACTTGTAGTTGCGCGGGCCACCGACGTAATCGAAGTGATAATAGATGCCGTATCCACCCGCTCGCGGGGGTGCCGCGGGATCGGGAAGCCGGCGGAGCTGCCCCCAATTGTCGTCGGAAAACAGCAGCGTCACGTCGTCGGGCACCTTCATGCCGTGGTCGTAATAGTCCTGTACTTCCTTGTAGAGCGCCCACACTTGTGGCGTCTCATTGGCGGGCTTGCCGGTGACCTCGACGATGATCCGACGCTGGTCGGCGACGACATGCTCGAGCAGACCCGTCGCGGTGCCCTCGGCCATCGCCTCGTCGCCATCGCCGCGCATCCCGACGGTGACGACCGATTCATAGGCCTTGCCGTCCCCTTTCGCCATCATCCGCGCGATGCCGCCGCGCCAGAAAGCACGCAGATGATCGCCGTTCTTGGTATAATCCCACGGGCCGCCGGTAATGCCCTGATCCTGATGGCGGTGCCATTCGGCCTGCGCGCGGAGCATCGGCTCGTGGTGCGAATTGCCCATCACCACGCCCATCGCATCGGCAAGCACCATGCTGGCGGGATCGTCGTCGGCGAAGGCCTTGCCCCACATTGCGGGCCACAAATAATTGCCCTTCATGCGCAGCAGCAGCTCGAACACATGCGCGTACATCGCCGCATTCACGCCGCCGAAGGCCTTGATCGCCCAGCCCGACAGGCATGGGTCTTCGTCGTTGATGAAGAAGCCGCGATACTTGACCTTGGGCTGGTCGCGGCGGCTGCCCGCCGGAAGGAGAATGTCGCGCTGGCGCGCCACCGGGACGTCGGCGAACCAATGCCATGGCGACACGCCGATCCGCGCGGAAAGATCGTAGGTGCCGAACACCGCGCCGCGCCGGTCCGAACCGACGATCACCAGCGCGCGCGCGACCCCGGGCAGCGGATCATCGACGACGATCTGGCGGAACGCCTCCCACTCGCCGCGGAGATCGGCGGCGTCGATCCGGCCCGCATGGACGAGCTGGTCGATCACGACGCTCTGCCCCAGCACCCCGATGATCACGACGGCCCCCTGGACGTCGGCGATGCGCCCCTCGACCAGCGCAGGACGAACGCCGCTGACCCGCGCGAGATCGTCCGCGAAGCTCGCGGCGACACGTCGGGCGGCGCTGTCGGCGGCGGCGTCGACGAACACCGTCGCGGGCGTGCCGCCCGATATCAGGGGGAAGGCAGTACGGGGATCAGGCCTCGGCTCGCGCGCAGGCGATGCGATCGCGGGCTCGAAGGCGCTGATCGCGATCCCCCATGCCGCACTGGTCAGCAAGGTCCGCCGCGACAGCGCCGGCATCGAATAGTCGCTCATCCCACTCTCCGAATGTCTCGTCTCATCGGAACAGCGCGATCGGAACCGCTTTGCCCATCCGCGCATAGCCCGCCGGCGAAGGGTGCAGCCCGTCGCCCGAATCATATGCGCGCGCCAGGCGTTCGGGCCGCGCGGGATCGCGCATCAGCGCGTCGAAATCGACCACCGCGTCGAACGTCCCCGAGGTCCGGATCCAGCGGTTGAGCGCGACGCGATCGGCCTCGTTCTGCGCATCGGGGTGGTAATAGGCCGATCCGCCATAAGGCAGGATGGTGGCGCCGATGACCGCGATCCTGCGATCGTGCGCGCGCTCGACCATCTGGCGATAGCCCTGTTCGAGATCGCCGACGAGCGCGGCATGCTCGCTCGCCGCGACAAGATGATCGCGCGTCAGCACGCCGAGATCGTTGACTCCCTCGAGCACGATCAGGAAGCGCACGCCGGGCTGCGCGAGCACGTCGCGATCTAAGCGTGCGAGCGCGTTGGGGCCGAGCCCGTCGCGCAGCACGCGATTGCCGCCGATCCCCTGGTTGACGAGCGACAGCCCGGAGCCGGCGGGGAGCCGCGCGGCGAGCACGTCGGTCCAGCGATCGTCGGCGTCGGTGGTGGCGCCATGCCCGTCGGTGATCGAATCGCCCAGCGCGACGATCGTCGCGCCGCACCCGGCGACATCGACGCCCGAGGCGAAATACCAATGCTCGACGCGCTCGCTCGCGACAGTCGCATCGCCGCCGTGACTGCCCGCCGCGATGAAGCTGCCGGTGCGCGAGCCGGGGTGGCTGGTCACCCCGGCGGGCGCCTCCGGCAGGTGGAGACTGAGCGACAGCGTCGCGCGATCGGGCACCGCGAAGGCGATCGGATCCGATACATATTCGGCGCCGGCGGGGATCGTCACCTGCGCTCGACCGCCGAACGCCACGACGTGATCGCTGCCGGCGCGAATGCCGGCGGATCCGCTCGCCTCCGCCAGCGCGACATGCGTCGAGTCGATCGTCAGCGGCGCGGTGCCGACGAGATTCGAGAGGTGGATGCGCAGGCGCTTGCCGCCCCGTGAAAGGCGGATCGTCTGGCGCAGCGTCGCGTCGCGCAGCTTGGCGGCGATACCGGTGTCGGCCTGGTCGGGGTCCTTTTGCGAAGACGCCCAGCTCGCGCTCCATTGTGTCGCGCACCGCGCGCCTGGCGCGGCGCTCGCGAACGCGGGGCTGGCGAGCGCCAGGATCGCGGCGAGGGAACGGACGATCATCGGCAATCTCCAGACAAAGGGACGCGGCGCCGCGTCATGCGATCTGCTCCCCCGTAACCGGGGCATAGTGCGGAACGAGCAGGTGGATCACTCCGAGCGCCACCAGATAGGCGCACGCGGCAACGAGAAAGATCGGCTGATAGCTGCCGAGCGTGGCGAGGATCGTGCCGGCGAATTTCGCCATGATCATCCCGCCGACCGCGCCCGACAGGCCGCCCAGCCCGATCACCGACCCGGCGCGCCCGCGCGGGAACAGGTCGCCGGGCAGCGCATAGACATTGGCGGAGAAACCCTGATGCGCCGCGCAGGCGAGCCCGATCAGCAGCACCGCGGTCCACAGATTGGGCGCATGCGCGGCAAACGCGATCGGCAGCGCGAACAGCGCGCAGGCGAACATCGCGGTCTTGCGCGCGCGGCCCGTCTGCCAACCGCGCGACAACAGCCGCGACGACAGCCAGCCGCCGCCGATCGATCCGACATCGGCGAGCAGGTACACCGCGACCAGCGGTGGGCCGAAATCGAGCATCTTAACATGGTATTGCCGGTTGAAGAAATCGGGCAGCCAGAACAGGAAGGTCCACCATACCGGATCGATCAGGAAGCGCCCGAGCATGTAGGCCCAGGTCTGGCGCAGCGAGAGCAGCTTGCGCCACGCGATCGGCCGCGCGCGCTCGGCGGGCTCGCTTTCGATCCAGGCGAGTTCTTCCGGCGAGACCGCGGGATGCTCCCGCGGGCGGCGATAGAAACCGAGCCAGGCGATCAGCCACACGATCGTCAGCGCGCCGGTCGCGATGAACGCCATCCGCCAGCCGAAGGTCACCGCAATCACCGGCACGATCAGCGGCGTGACGATCGCGCCGACGTTCGACCCGGCGTTGAAGATGCCGATCGCCAGCGCGCGTTCCGACTTGGGGAACCACTCGCCCGTCGCGGCGAGCGCCGCCGGGAACGCACCCGCCTCGCCGATCGCGAGCGGAACGCGCGCAAACGCCATACCGAGCGTGCTGGTGAACAGCACGTGCGCGACATGGCCGATCGTCCACAACGTCACCGCCAGCGCATAGCCGATCCGCGCACCGACGCGGTCGACCAGCCGCCCGAACAGGACATAGGCGAGCCCGTAAGCGCCCTGGAACCAGATCGCGAGATCGGCATAGCCCTGCTCGCTCCAGCCATAGTGCGCCTGCAGGCTGGGCTTGAGCACCGGCAGCACGAGGCGATCGACGTAGCTGAGCACCACGGCGGCGAACAGCAGCGCGCAAATCACCCAGCGGACGTTGCCGCGCGGACGCTCGGCGCTGCTCACCAATTGTACATCGTGCCGTCTTCGAGACGGTTCACCGGCAGATACGCGCGTTTGTAGGGATAGTCCGCCGCGAGCACCTCGTCGAGCTCGACGCCCAGTCCGGGTTTCTCGCCCGGATGCATCATCCCCCGCTCGAAGCTGTAGGCGTGCGGGAAGACCGCATCGGTCTCGGGGGTGTGGCGCATATATTCCTGTACCCCGAAATTGGGCACCGACAGATCGAAATGGAGCGCCGCCGCCATGCACACCGGCGACAGGTCGGTCGCGCCGTGGCAGCCGGTGCGGATCTGGTAGAGATCGGCGAGCGCGGCGATCCGGCGCAGATGCGTGATCCCGCCGGCATGCACGACGGTCGCGCGGATATAGTCGATCAGCTGGTTCTCGATCAGGTGCTTGGCGTCCCAGATCGAATTGAAGATCTCGCCGACCGCGAGCGGCGTCGTGGTGTGCTGGCGGATCAGGCGGAACGCGTCCTGATTCTCGGCGGGCGTTGCATCCTCGAGCCAGAACGGGCGATACGGCTCGAGATCCTTGCCGAGCCGGCCCGCCTCGATCGGGGTGAGGCGGTGGTGGATGTCGTGGAGCAGATGGACGTCCCAGCCGAGCGCGTCGCGTGCCGCCTTGAACAGCTCGGGCACGACGCGGCGATATTTCTCGGTCGACCAGAGGTTCTCGGTCGGCAGATCGGCGTCGGCGGGTTCGTAGAACATCTTGTCCTTCGACACGCCATAGGTCGACGGCAGCCCCGGCACGCCGCACTGCAGCCGAATCGCCTTGTAGCCCTGCTGCTGATAGTCGCGCGCCACCTCGACCGTCTCGTCGATCGAGACGCCGTTGGCATGGCCATAGACCATCACACCGTCCCGGCTTGCGCCGCCGAGCAACTGATAGAGCGGCAATCCGGCGATCTTGCCCTTGATGTCCCACAAGGCCGTGTCGACCGCGGCGATCGCGCTCATCGTCACCGGCCCGCGCCGCCAATAGGCGCCCTTGTAAAGAGACTGCCAGATATCCTCGATCCGGTGCGCGTCGCGGCCGATCAGCAGCGGGATGACATGGTCGGTGAGATAGCTCGCGACCGACAGCTCGCGCCCGTTGAGCGTCGCGTCGCCGAGCCCGTAAACGCCGTCCTCGGTCTCGATCTTGAACGTGACGAAGTTGCGGCCTGGGCAAGTGACGATCACCTTGGCATCGATAATCTTGGGCATGGAGTCTTTCCGTGGGCTCGGGGAGGAATGGGGTGGCGGCGCAGATCAGGCGCGCGCGCGGCGCGGCCGCGCTGGCGTCGGGTCGAAGCGGCGCGGCGTGGCGCGCGAGGCGGGGGTTTCCATCATGGCATCCTTCCTCAAGCGGACTCGTGGCGAGCCGGTCGGTCGCTCTTCGGCGCCCTTTCAACGATAGCGCTACCATGATAGGGGCTGGGTGTTCTTGTCAACGACTTGTGTCAGGCAGGTTCGGATGGACGCGCGAATTACGCCGCCGCCATGGGAGAGATCGAATGATGAAGGCCGCTGCTCGGATCGTATCGCTGGTGGTGCTCTGTTGCGGCCTCGCCGCGACTCCGGCGTTTGCCGAGGACGGATACGATCTGTGGCTGCGCTATCATCCGCTCGCCGGGCGCGCGCAGGCCGACGCCGCCGCCCATGCCACCACGATCATCGCGCGGGGAAGCTCACCGACGGTCGCTGCGGCGGTGGCCGAACTCCAGCGCGGGTTCGGCGGCATGACCGGACGCCCGGTCGCGCGCGCCGCGGTTGCGGCAAACGGCGCGATCGTGCTGGCGACGCCCGCCCAGACGCGGACGCTCGGGCTCGGCGACGCGTCGCTCGCCGATCTGGGCACCGAAGGGTTCTGGCTCCACGCCACCAGCGCGCACGGCAAGCCCGTGATCGCGATCCGCGCCAACACCGATATCGGCCTGCTCTACGGCAGCTTCCGCCTGCTCGAACTCGCCGAACAAGGTGCGTCACTCGCCAAGCTCGACCTGCGCAGTGCCCCCAAGCTGCAGCTGCGCGTGCTCGACCATTGGGACAATCTCGATCGCAGCGTCGAGCGCGGCTATGCCGGCCAGTCGATCTGGGACTGGTGGACGCTGCCCGATTACACCGGCCCGCGCTACACCGACTATGCCCGCGCCAACGCCTCGATCGGCATCAACGGTGCTGTGCTCAACAACGTCAATGCGGTGAAGGAAAGCCTCACCGCGCGCTACATCGCCAAGGCGGCGGCGCTCGCCGACGTGTTCCGGCCGTACGGCATCAAGGTGTATCTGTCGGCGCGCTTCTCGGCGCCGATCGAGCTTGGCGGGTTGAAAACCGCCGACCCGCTAGATCCCGCGGTCAAGGCGTGGTGGGCGGCCAAGGCCGACGAGATCTACAGCGCGATCCCCGATTTCGGCGGCTTCCTGGTCAAGGCCAATTCGGAAGGCCAGCCCGGCCCGCAGGACTATCACCGCACCCACGCCGATGGCGCGAACGTCCTCGCCGCTGCGGTCCGCCCGCATGGCGGCGTCGTGATGTACCGCGCCTTCGTCTATAGCGAGCACAACGCCGCCGACCGCGCGCGCCAGGCGTATGACGATTTCAAGCCGCTCGACGGCCGCTTCGCCGACAATGTCATCGTCCAGGTCAAGAACGGCGCGATCGACTTCCAGCCGCGCGAACCCTTCCATCCGCTGTTCGGCGCGATGCCGAAGACGCCGCTGATGATGGAGTTCCAGATCACCAAGGAGTATCTGGGTCAGGCGACGCACCTCGCCTATCTCGGACCGCTGTTCGAGGAGACGCTCGAAAGCGACACCTTCGCGCACGGGCCGGGCTCGACCGTCGCGCGCGTACTCGAAGGCAAGGTCGGTCCGTACCGCCTCACCGGCATGGCGGGGGTCGCCAATATCGGGGTCGATCGCGATTGGTCGGGGTCGACCTTCAACCAGGCGAACTGGTTCGCCTTCGGTCGCTTCGCCTGGGATCCCGACGGCGACGCCAAGGCGTTCGCCGACGAATGGGCGCGGATGACGTTCACGCCGGATCCGCGGTTCGTCGCGCCGACGGTCGCGATGATGATGGGATCCCGCGAGGCGGTGGTCGATTACATGACCCCGCTCGGCCTCGCGCACCAGATGGCGACCGGGCACCATTACGGCCCGGGGCCGTGGGTGAGCGACCTTGCGCGGCCCGAGTGGAATCCGACCTATTACGCGCGCGCCGACGCCAAGGGCATCGGGTTCGACCGCACCGCTGCCGGCAGCGGCGCGATCGCGCAATACGCACCGGCGCTCGCCGCGCGGCTCGCCGATCCGGACACCACGCCCGAGCGCGACCTGCTGTGGTTCCATCACGTGCCCTGGGATCGCCGGATGGCGTCGGGCCGCACGCTATGGGACGAACTCGTCACCCGCTACGACCACGGCGTCGCCACGGTCGGGGCGATGCAACGCACCTGGCAAACGCTCGCGCCCTATGTCGATGCCGAACGCTTCGCCAAGACGCGGGCCTTCCTCGCCATCCAGCAGCGCGATGCGCAATGGTGGCGCAACGCGAACGTTTCCTGGTATCAGTCGCTCAACCATCGCCCGTTGCCCGCGGGCTCGCTGGCGCCCGCGCATCCGCTGGCCTTCTACCGCGCGATCGACGTGCCGTTCGCGCCGGGACATTGAGCCGCCGCGACTAGGCGGCGCAGGCCACGTCTAGGCCAGCCCGAAGCGCTGTCGCCGCGCGGTGAGAGTCGCGTCCAGCTCGGCGATTTCCTGGACCTCGGTGGCTTGGATCAGCGCGCCGAGCACCTTGTCGAGATGCGCCCGCATCGCCCCGCGCGCGCGATCCGGATCGCGCGCCGCGAGCGCCTCGAAGATCGCGAAATGCTCGTCGATCCGGGGGCCGACCCCCGCCCGATGCGCCTTTTGCGACATCGCTTTCTCCTGCGGTGAGCGCAGCCGCGCCTGCCACAGTGCCTCGACCGCGCTGGAAATCGCACTGTTGCGGGTCGCTCTGGCGATGCTGATATGGAATTGGTGGTCGAACGCCTCGGCCTTCTCGACATCCTCGCCCGCGGCGACGAGATTGTCGAACAGCGTCCGGAGTTCGGCGATGTCATTCGCATCGATCCGCCCCGCTGCGATCGCGCAGGCCTCGCCCTCGATCGCGCGGCGCGCCTCCAGCAGTTCGAACGGGCCGACGCCGATCGCCGAGAACTTGCCGCCACGCGGCGTCTTCGCAGCGACGTACACGCCCGATCCCATGCGGATGTCGACGAGCCCGTCCACCTCGAGCGCGATCAGCGCTTCGCGAATCGTCGGGCGCGACACGTCGAACGTCTCCGAGAGCTCGCGCTCCGAAGGAAGCCGGGTACCCATCGGGTAATGGTCGGCCAGAATCTGCCCGCCGATTTGGCGCGCGATCTCCGCGTAGAGGCGTACGGTCTTCAAAGTCCCCACAATCTTTCCAGTCGCCCTAACTTGCGCGGCACGCCCGCAAAACGGGCGTCGAGCCCTGCGAGCGCAGCATGCCGCAGCAAAGCTTACAGCGCAATTGTCTGAACACATTGGCCTTACAGGTTCACTCTTTTGTGTTTGACAGACGCTGCCTATCCGGTCAGATGGTAGCGCAATCATAGCGCTGGAAAACGTGGCGCGTGGATATTTAGGAAGGGGATCTGACATGAGCTTTCTCACCGGTGCTGCACGGCTGACACGAGGTGCGCTCCTCGGGGCCACGATACTTTCGGGTCTCGCCGCGCAAGCCGCATTCGCGCAGTCCACGCCCGTCCCGCCACTCTCCGGAGCCCCCGCCTCCCCGACCGCAACCACTGCGACCCAGGGCACCGGGCCGGGCGACACTGCCGCCGCGCAGCAGGGTACGCTCGCCGCCGGTCAACCCGACACCGCGACCGCGCCGGATATCGTGGTCACGGGGTATCGCAACAGCCTGGCGCTCTCGACCAATGCCAAGCGCGCTTCGACCGGCTTCACCGATTCGATCTTCGCCGAGGACATCGGCAAGTTCCCCGACACCAACATCGCCGAATCGTTCAACCGCATTTCCGGCATCACGATCACGCGCGACATTACCGGCGAAGGCACCAACGTCGCGATCCGCGGTCTCGGCTCCAACTTCACCAACGTGACGCTCAACGGATCGCCGATTGCCGTCGCCTCCTCGGGCGCGACCGACGCGCAGGGCACCGATCGCTCGGTCGATTTAAGCTTCTTCCCGACCGACCTGTTCACCAAGCTGACGGTCAACAAGAGCTACACCGCCGATCTGCTCGAGGGCGGCGCGGCCGGCAACGTCGATCTGCGTTCCGCCCGCCCGTTCGACCGCTCGAAAAATTATCTGACGTACAACGTGCAGGGGTCGCAGCAGGGCAACGCCAACCGGATCGGCGTGCGCGGATCGATGATCGGCAGCTGGCACAATGACACGATCGGCATCCTGGCCGGTGTGTCGGGCCAGCGCTCGTTCACTGACACGCGCGGCTTCGAGACGATCGGCTATACCAACCCGGCGCTCACCGCCGCGCAGTGCGGCGCGGCGAGCGGCTGCAACACGACGGGTGGCGGCAACTGGACGATTCCTGCGGTCGTGCCGGTCGGTGCAGGCGGTGGCCTGGTTCCGGGTACGGTCATCGATAAGGCGTTCTTGCTGGCGCATAACCCCGGTGCCACGATCCAGCAAATCGACAATGCTCTGCTCCCACGCCTCGGGCGGACATCGGACGAACGCGGCTCGCGCGACCGCATCAACGCGATCGTCAGCGTCGAATGGCGCCCGACCGATACGCTCCATTTCTACGTCGATAGCCTTTATGGCTATAAGCATAACGATTTGATCCGCGAGGATATGGCGTGGATCGTACGCAACAGCGCGATCATCCCGCTCAACGAAACATTTGACAAGAGCGATTGCAGCGCGGGCTGTTCGGTAACGGGCGGCACCTTCGCGAACGCTCAATACTTTGACGAATTCCGCCCGTATATCGAGACGACAAAGCTGTTCAGCGTCAATCCCGGCGGCGAATGGGAAATCTCGAATAATCTGAAGCTTACCGCGCAGGGCAATTATTCGCGCTCGACCTTCCACCGCGAGAGCCCGACGGTCGGCGCGACAACGCCGCTCGGCGTTGGCAACACGGTATCCTATACCAATACCGGCAGCGGCCCGGTGATTACGCCAAACTTCGATTTGAACAACCCGGCGAACTTCGGCTGGTATGCCGGCTCGCGTCTGAACATCCAGGACGAGCGCCGCACCAACGAGACCAAGGGCGGGCGTGCCGACCTGACCTGGGGCAGCACCAAGCTCAACCTCAAGGTCGGCGGCGCCTATGACGACGTGTCGCGCCTGATCCAGGGCTTCGACAACAGCCAAGCATGGCAGAACGCCGCGTGCGGCAACAACCCGAGCGTGTTCGTTGCCTCGCCCAATGGTCAGCCGCCGTGCGAGGGGCTCAACGCCCCGGGCGCGGCGCCCGCCGGCTATCCGACCTATCCCGGTTACGGCACCGGCTCAACGGCTGGTAAGACGGGGCCGGTCACCTATGGCGGCTCGCTCGTCCCCAACTCGGCCTTCCCGAGCTATCTGGTGCCGGGGCCGGCCGGCTTTGTCACGGTGAACTTCCCCAAGTTCGCCGATGCGACGAATTATCAGTCGTTCCACGACAACGCACCGCTGGTCGGCGCGGCAAATACCGGTGCGAGCGGCGGCTTCATCCGCGAAGTCGTGAAATCGGGCTTCGCGACGATCAACGGCGCGCAGGAGGTCGGCGGCAATACGTTGCGCTTCAACGCCGGCTTGCGCTTCGTCGACACGATCCAAACGATTTCGGGGACGGTCTCGCTGCCTGATCCGCGCAACGCGCCTGCGGGCGGCGGCACTTTGCCCGATGGCAGCCGGTATCCCAATATCTCGACCACGGTGACGACGCGCAACGAATATACCAACTGGTTGCCCGCCGCGACCTTCGCTTATGATCTGGGCGAGCATGCGGTGGTTCGTGTGGCGGGGTCGCGCACGATGACGCGGCCCGATCCTTCGGCGCAGTTGCCCGGCGTCAATTTCGGCGCACCGTCGGCCGATCAAGCGACGATCGGCAACCCCGCGCTCAAGCCCTATCTCTCGACCAACCTGGATCTCGGCTTCGAATATTATACCGGTCGCGAAGGCGTGATCAGCTTCAACGCCTTCCGCAAATCGATCACCGGCTTCACTACCACCAACATCACGACCGTGCCGTTCAGCTTCCTCTCGCAATACGGCATCACCTACGACACGCTGAATCCAACGCAGCAGATCGCGCTCAATTCGCGCGGCGGACCGACCGCGGCGCAGGTGCAGCTGACGTCGCAGACCAACGTGCCCGACAAATTGACGATCAACGGCCTCGAATTTCAGTGGGTCCAGCCGCTCGATTTCCTGACCAAGCACATCGGCGTGACGGGCTTCGGCTTCAACGCCAATGCGACGATCGTCGATCAGACGAGCAAGGGCGCGGCGATCGCGTATGGCGTGGCGCCATTCTCGTACAACGTCACGGCCTATTACGAAAAGCATGGCGTCATGCTGCGCGTGTCGACGACGTCGAGCGAAGGGTCGCAGAACAGCGGCGCGGCGCAGAACGGCATTCCCGCAGCGGCGCTGTTCGGCACGACCTATACCTCGTACGATTTCTCTTCGGCATTCGATCTCGACAAGATTTTCGGGATCGAGCATCTGCCGCAGCTGACGATCAACGTCGCGAACTTCACCGACGCGACGCTGCGGTCCTACTTCCAGTTCAGCAACGACACCTTCACTCAGTACAAGCCGGGTCGGCAGGTACTGGTCGGGCTTCGCGGCAGCTTCTGATCCCTCCTCGGGACCCTTTGGCGAGGGCGGCACGGCCGCTCTCGCCTTTTTTCGAAGCCATTTATATTCATTCGAGTAGGTGCCTGCTGATATCTGCCCCGCGGGCGCTGCCGCCCCGCGTTATCGCTGATCCTACAGCGTAGCGATACAAGCCGTGTTCTTAGCGTGCATCGAGATTGATCGGGATCCACGGATGACGATGATCCCCCCGGCCAATTCCCTCCAGCACCTAACCCACGGGTAGGCAAGGCTAGACCGAGAAAGATCCGCTGTGCTGAAGTCTGTGCCCCACCCAAATGCCGCCGCAGTTTGGGAACCAATCGCGAGTACTTGCCTCCCGATGGGGCTTTGCGCTAGATTGAAACTGTATGCCCCGCCATCTTTATAGCGGATTAGACCCAATCACGGACGCTCAGCGCCCAACTTACGCTTCCCAACTTTGGACATTCATTCATCAGTTTTGCGATCCTGCATAGCGTTCCCGGAAGGACAAAAACCGGAACGGTGCTGCTGTTTCAGAGTCACAGATTGAGCAGCAGTTATTGTAGAAACCGAGGCGACGAAGCAGGGCTTCGTTCAGTGAAAGTCAAAAGCCGCAGCGAGCCAGATGGAGCCGCCCAATCCGGTCCGAGCACGATCAACCGACTTCGCCGATCTGTCTCACACCTGGCGCCCTTCAACCGGATGGCCCGGATCGTTGAATCCGTGCGTCGAAGCGTGGCCTGTTGTGACCAGCGCATTGATCAGCGCTTCGTCTTCTGTCGAGAGTTTCACGTCGAGCGCACGGATGTAGCTTTCCCAATGCGCTTCGGTACGTGGACCTGTAATCGTACTCGTGACCAGTTCGTTGTTCAGCACCCAGGCGATTGCGAAAGCAGTCGGCTCGATCCCGCGCGCTCGGGCGTGTTCCGCTATCGTGGCGGCGAGCGCGACCGATTCCGGTCGCCATTCGGTTTCCAGGATTCGCTTGTCGCCACGCCCGGCGCGCGTATCGGTGGGCGGAGGTTGGTTCGAACGGTATTTGCCGGTGAGGACTCCGCGCGCCAATGGGCTGTAGGAAACGGTGCCGAGGCCGTAGAAATCGGCTGCCGGAAGTTGCTCGACCTCGGCCACGCGATTGAAGATGTTGTAGAGCGGCTGGCTGGCGATCGGCCGGTCGATGCCGAACTGATCGGCGAGATGCGCGACCTCCGCGATCCGCCAGGCGCGGAAATTGGATACCCCGAAATAGCGCAGCTTGCCCTGGCCGATCAGATCGCTGATCGCGCGGACTGCCTCCCCCAGCGGCGCATCGAAGACCGCGCGGTGAAAATACAGGAGGTCGATATAGTCGGTGCCAAGCCGGCGCAGACTGTCTTCGACGCTTCGGATGATCCATTTGCGCGATTGTCCGCCGCCATTCGGCCCTGGCGCCACCGGGTTCGAGAATTTCGTCGCCAACACCCAATCGTCGCGCCGCGCCTTGATTCCCCTGCCGACCACCACTTCGGACTCACCCCCGTTGTAGACATCGGCGGTATCGATAAAATTGATGCCCTGCTCAAACGCGGTATCGATGATGCGGTGCGAGGTGCGCTCGTCGGTCTGGCCGCCGAACATCATCGTGCCCAGCGCGAGACGCGAGACCTTGAGGCCGGACCGGCCGAGATAGCGATAGTCGAGTGTCATGGAATGCTCCGTATGGGGGCCTGGCTGGGGTCAACCCGCAGGCGTGCGGGCGACCTGAAAACCAGCGAAGGACTGGTTGACCGGCATCAGTTCGATCCGATTGATGTTGAGATGCGGCGGTAGGGTTGCGATCCAGAGAATCGTTGCGGCAATATCCTCTGCGGTCATCGGGTCCGCGCCGCTGTAGAGCGTGTCCGACGCGTCTTGATCGCCACCTGTCCGCACGAGCGTGAATTCTGTTTCGACCATCCCCGGATCGATCGCACTGACCCTGACGCCGGTGCCGTGGAGATCGGAGCGAAGCGCCAGCGTGAACTGTTGCACGAACGCTTTCGTCCCACCGTACACGTTGCCGCCGAGATACGGATAGGTTCCCGCCACCGATGCGATGTTGATGATACCGCCGCGCCGTTCGATCAAGCCCGGCAGGAGGCGGTGGGTCACAGCCACGAGCGCGGTGACGTTGGTGTCGATCATCGTGCGCCATTGCTCCAGATCGGCGCGCTGCGCGGGCGCAGTACCAAGCGCGAGGCCCGCATTATTCACCAGAAGGTCAATCCCGCGGAACCGCTCGGGCAGCGCGTCGAGCGCTGCTTCAAGCGCTGCCGTATCGCGCACGTCGAACACCGCGGGATAAACGCGGTCACCGAATTCCTCGACGAGCGCGTCGAGCCGCTCGGCGCGACGCCCAGTGACGATGATTTGCCACCCGGCCGTGGCGAGCGCGCGTGTTGTTGCTTTCCCGATGCCCGAGGTCGCGCCCGTTACGATTGCCGTCTTCACTGCGTTTCTCCTGATGCGCCGGCGCTTTCCCGCAGCGCGGCCGAACTAGGGGTGTTTCGAATTCGCTCGACATTCCCGTCGAACCGATCGGGTTCGAGGCTCACGAAACCATCGCGATTTGGCATTTTCAGTTGTGGAACGCTTAGCGCATCAAGCCGTGTGCCGGGCGGCACAATCCCATCGACCGATAGGAGATACGCGACCAGTCCATAGACTTCGGGGTTCGTGAGCGACTGCGGTTGGGTGAGCGGCATCGCCCGGCGCACATAATCGAAGATGGTTGTCGCATAGGGCCAATAGCTGGCGACGGTCTTGACCGGCTTGGCCGAGGTAAGCGAGCCCACCCCGCCCGTCAGCGGCCCCGCAATCCCGCCGCTTCCAGCGGTGCCGTGGCACGCCGCACATTTAGCAACGAAGGTTGCCCTGCCCTCTTCGACCGAGCCTGATCCGACGGGCAGTCCGACCCCGTCCGGCGCGATCGTGAGGTCCATCCGGGCGATCACTTCCGGCGACGCGGGTCGGCCGAGCCGGGTGGGTTCGACACCGCCGTCGCGCGACTGACAGGACCAGGCGGAACACAACACCATGCAGCATGCGGCAAAGATCACCTTACGCGTAGACATGACGCACCTGTCCTCGCGCATCGACATGCCAGCTTTGGATCGCGTTGCTGTGATACCCCTGACCGGCGGCATATTTTGCCACCCAATCGGCCCGGCGCGGTTGCACCGCGCCGGTTTCGTCGGTGGCGCGGCTCATCAGCGTCTGCGGTCCGCCATTCCAGAGCCACGGGATCCGGAAGCGTGTCAGCGCCTTGGACAGTATCGGTTCGCCGAGCGTCGCCGCGGCCCAAGTGGCACCGCCATCGGCGGAAACGTCGACGCTGCGGACACGGCCGCGTCCTGACCAGGCGAGCCCGCTAATCTCGTGCACGCCGCGGCGTTTCAGATCGAAGCCGAACGAGGGATGCAGGATAATCGATTTCACCCCCATGCGCAGCGAGAAGAGCTCGGCCCGTCCATCCAGCATCAGATCGGAATATTTCGACGTTTCCTCGCGCGAAAATGCCGGTGTAGCCATCACCTTCAGCCGACGGAGCCATTTCACCGAAGCGTTCCCCTCGATCCCTGGCAAGAGCAGGCGCATCGGAAAGCCCTGCTCGGGCCGCAACGGCTCCCCATTCTGGAACAGCGCCACCATCGCATCATCGCGGCAAATCGACAGCGGTATGCTGCGTGTCATCCCGGCTGCATCAGCACCCTCCGCCTGCACCCATCGCGCCTGCGGATCGATACCGGCTTCATCGAGCAGCGTCGCGAGCCGCACCCCGGTCCATTCGGCGCAGGAGACCAGCCCGTTGAGCTCGCCCGCACTGGCCTGCACCGGTTCGGCGGCACCGATCGTGCCGCTATTGCCGGAGCATTCGATGAACAGGATCTGGCTCTCGCGCGGATAGCGCAGCAGATCCTCGTAGCGGAACAGCAAGGGTCGCCGAACGAGTCCGTGAACGAGCAGCTCGTGCGTTGCTGGGTTGATCTCCGGAATGCCGTTATGGTGCCGCTCGAAATGGAGGCCGTTCGGGGTAATTGTGCCACCCAGCAGCTGAAGCGGCGTCCGCGACGATCCCGTCCCCGCAAAGGGAACGTCCGCCACGATGCGCTGGATACCCGTGTTGAAGGGCGCGCGCGCGCCCCGCTCCGATAGCGGACCACCCGGCTGGCGCATCGACAGGGGGGACCGCACGCCGGTTACGGATGCAAGCCCCGTCGCAGCAAAGCCCCCCGCTGCCACCGCACCAGCACCGAGCAGAGCGCGGCGATGCAGCAAGCCACCTCGCGCGACGCGCTCTTCGCGTTCGCCGTCATCTCGACTCACATCACCGTCCTGCTCGCAACGCTCGCCTCGCCCATCGATCAATCCGGCACCTCAAGCGACGCGTTCAGGCGCATGCCGGTGCTCCGCCAGCGCAGCAGGGGCGTCTTGCAGGAGCGGGAGCAGCTGATCGCCCTGCCGCCGGATTTCGGAGAGATAGGGTGTATCGGACAGAACGAAGTGCGTGATGCCAAGCTCGCGATATTTGCGCAGCGAATTCGCCACATCTTCCGCCGATCCGACGAGCCACGTCGTTCCCGCACCGCCACCGCCATAGCGCCCGGGCGCGGTGTAAAGATTGTCGTCCAGGACTTCGCCGCGGGTGTGGAGATCGAGCAGGCGTTGCTGGCCGACTGCAGGCGAGCGGCGATGCTGATCCAACTGGCCATGTTTCGCCGCCATCTCATCGACCTTCGCCTCAGCGTCGGCCCAAGCCTGCTCGGTCGTGTCGCGGACGAGCGTGGTGATGCGCAGCCCGAACTCAAGCGGTGGCAGGTCGCGATCGAGGTCGCGGCTCAGGCGCTTCAGCCGTGCGATCCGATCGCCGACGCCGTCGAGCGGTTCGCCCCAGAAGAGCTGTACATCCGCATCGGTCGCCGCGACCCGCTCGGCGGCTTCCGACGCGCCACCGAAATACAGCCGGGGATGCAGCCGTCCGCCACGGGGCGTGATGCGTGGCACCACGGTCGACCCCGTCACCTGGAAATGCGCACCGTCGAACGTGACATCCTCTTGCGTCCATAGCCGCCGGACGAGCCGCATGAACTCCTTGGTGCGGGCATATCGATGCGCCTGATCGCCCTCACTGTCGCCATACGCGGCAAGATTGTCCTGACCCGATACTATGTTGATGCGGACCCGCCCGCCGGAAAGCTCATCCAACGTCGCGGCGGCGGACGCGAAATTGGCCGGTCGCCAATAGCCGGGCCGGATTGCGATCAGCGGCTCAAAGGTTGTGGTACGCGCGGTCAGCGCGGCGGCGACCGTAAACGTGT
Organism: Bordetella parapertussis; assembly: GCA_943367995.1. Classification (GTDB taxonomy): domain Bacteria; phylum Pseudomonadota; class Alphaproteobacteria; order Sphingomonadales; family Sphingomonadaceae; genus Sphingomonas. The sequence continues at coordinate 907,136 of CALRKL020000001.1, forward strand.
CGGGCCGCCCCCAGCCTGTCCCGATCAAAGCGCCGCCCCAGCCATGCTGCTCAAGCGCCTCTGCGTGCTGGGAAAGCGTCGCCAGGCTCCAGGAATTCGCGTCGCTCGCGTCGCCGCGATGACCGCCCTCGACTTGATTGGGGATGTACCACAGAAATTCGGAAGCGTTTGACATGGGAACTCCGAGACGAGAGTGCGCAAAAGGCGTGGGCAGCCGAGGCTATTTCAGTGCGAAGCCGAGGCGGGTTAGGACGTCGCGCAGCACGTCGCGACCGGCGAGCGACTCCGCGCCGCGCACGCGCTGCGATGCCTGCTCGGTCCAGTCGCGCTCCGGCATGGCCTGTTCGCGCTGGAAGCTGCGCAGGCGGCGATCATAGGCCGTGACCGCCGCTGGCGCGTCCGCCTGGCCATAGGTTTCGCGGAACAGCACTGCCTCCTGCGGAAGGCGTGGTTTCACCGATGCAGGCGCGGCAGGATCGGGGACACCGACCGTCAGACCGAACAGCGCGAAGGACTGTGGCGGCAGGCCGAGTTCGGCCGCGACCTCAGCGGGTTTGTTGCGGATGCCCCCGATATAGCAGGTGCCAAGCCCGATCGATTCAAGCGCCACGACCGCGTTCTGCGCCGCGAGCGAGGTATCGACCGCGCCGAGCAGGAAACTTTCGAGATAGTGCAGCGCCGCCGCCGGCGTGCCGACGTGCTCGCCGATCCGGGTCAGGCGGTTGTGATCGACGATCCAGAGGAGAAACAGCGGTGCTTGGAGGATTTGCTTCTGGTTGCCCGCAAGTGCGGCGAGCCGCGCCTTGCGCGCAGGATCCGCGACCGCGACCACACTCCATGGCTGGAGGTTTGAGGAACTCGCAGCGGACTGCGCCGCGGCGACCGCGAGCTCGATCGCGCCATCCGGCACCGCTTCCGCCGTATAAGCCCTCACCGAGCGATGCGCGAGCAGTGTGTCGAGCGTTGCGTTCCACGCAACGTCCAGGTCGAGCGCATCGCGATAGCGATCATACAGCAACGCGCCGAGACGTTCGCCTTCGTCGGTCTGCGGATATGCCAGTTCCGAATTGCTCATGCAGCCTTCTCGCTTTCGAGCTTGGGAATTCCGACTTGCGTAGCAAGCGGATGCCGGTCTTCGTGATAGTCCGCGGGCGCTTCGGCGACGCCGAGCAGACGGTGGAGCAGCGCGCGCAACTCGGCGATGCGCTCGCGCCGCGCGATGCCGCTTTCCGGCAGATCTACCGGCAAATCGGCGACAAGCCGTCCGCCGCCGAGCAGGATGATCCGGTCAGCGAGCAGGATCGCTTCGTCGATGTCGTGCGTGACCAGCAGGACCGCGGGATCGTACACATCGGAAAGCCGCCGCAGCAGCGCATGCATCTGGATACGGGTCAGCGCGTCGAGCGCGCCGAACGGCTCGTCCGCCAGCAAGAGATCGGGTTCGCGAACCAATGCCCGCGCCAGCGCCACGCGTTGTTGCTCGCCGCCCGACAGTTCATGCGGCCAAGCCCGCTCGCGCCTGGCAAGGCCGACTTCGGCGAGCGCGGCGCGCCCTTTCTCGCGCTGCTCGCGCCCCGAAACGCCCAGCAGGACATTGTCCAGAACACGCATCCACGGCAGCAGCCGCGCATCTTGAAAGATGACCGACAGGCGCTCGGGCAAATCGATTTCGCCTGCCCCTTCGGCTTCATGATCGATCTCGGCAAGCGCGCGCAGCAGCGTGCTCTTGCCCGATCCGCTTCGGCCGAGCAGCGCGACGAATTCGCCCGGCGCAATGTCGAGATCGATTCCGTTGAGCACGCCCTTGCTGGTGAAGGTGCGCACAAGGTCGCGAATCCGGACCGCCGGCACATCGGCGCGCGCGCTCATCGGCCAAACGTCCTGCGCCAGCTGAGCAGGCGCCGTTCGACCTGCCGCACCGCCGCATCCGAGCCAAAGCCGAGCAACGCGTAGACGACGAGCCCGACCAACATCACATCGGTCTGCGCATAATTGCGGGCGAGCGTGACCATATAGCCGATGCCGCTGGTGGCATTGAGCTGCTCGACCACGACCAGCGCGAGCCAAGACGACGTGACCGCGAAGCGCAGACCGGTGAGAAATCCCGGCAGCGCGCCCGGCACGACGACGTAGCGCAGGAACTGCCAGCGGGTCAGCCGCACGGTTTCAGCCAGTTCGACGAAGCGGATGTCGATCGCACGCAGCGCGTTGTGCGTGTTGATATAGACCGGGAAGAAGACGGCGGTGGCGATCAGCGTGATCTTCATCGTCTCGCCGATCCCGAGCCACAGGATCATGAAGGGGATCAGCGCGAGAATCGGGACGCCGCGTTTGATCTGGACCAGTCCGTCGATGACGTAGCCACCGAGCAGCGACAGGCCGGAAAGCAGGGCGAGCGCAACGCCCACCGCGACACCAAAGCCAAGGCCGGTCATCGCCCGCCAGGTCGAAATTGCGAGATTCTCTTGCAGCCGCCCCTCGCGAATCAGGTCGATCGCGGTAATGACCGCGGTCCAGGGCGGCGGTAGGACGCGCGGATCGAGCCACCCCGTCACCGACAGGACGGACCAATAGAGTAACAGTAAGGCTGGTCCTAACAGGACACCGTGTCGAGCAGGCTTGCCAAGGCTGAGCCGCTGACTGGGCTGGCGACGCTGGTGCGCTGCGTCCGCCGTCGGCGGCTCTGTCTTGACCAGCGGTGCATGGAGTTCTTGCGAATACGCGTTCATGGCTGACGTCCCTGTGCGGATGCGGCGGCGTCTCCGGCGATACTCTCGAAGCGGCGGTCGAAGAGCGTCGCCGCGTCAAGTCGGGGGTGCTTCGTCTCGGGGCCGAGCGTATCGACGGCGGCCTGCTGATAGGCGATCGCTCCGTCCCAGCTGCGCGGTACGGAAAGGTTGCCGGTATAGCTCGCCATCACCCGCGCGTCGGCGACCGGAAGCCCGCGCTTCCCGGCGAAATATCCGCGCGCAAGGTCTTCCGGGTGTGAGCTGATCCACGCCTGAGCGAGCCCCCAATACCGCACGAAGACGCGCAGCGCCGCCGTCTTCCCCGCATCCGCGAGCACCATCTCGGGCACATAGATGCTGCCGCCGTCGTCACGGAAGGCTGGGTGCTTGAGGATGCGCGCGCCCCGCGCCCCGAAATCGCGGAGATAGTGTTGTGCGACGAGATCGGCCCGGATTGGCGCGGCATCGATCGCGCCGGACGCGAGTGCGTTGGAATAGACGTCGCCACCGATGCTCGACGGAAGCTCGACAAGCGTTACCTCGTCGCGGCGGATGCCGACCGCCTTGAGCGTCTCGAGGACGACCTGCGCCTGGACCTGGCTCGGGCTGAACGCGATCCGCTTGCCGCGTAGATCCGCCAAGGTCGTTATGTTCGCTTTCGGGGCGATGCCGAACACATAGGCCTGACGGCGCTCGCGATCGGCATATTCGCGAAAGCCCACGATGCGCACCGGGATACCCATCCATACCGCGTGAATCGGGGGAACGCTCGCGCCGAAGCCGACATCGAGCACGCCGGCATGGAAGGCCTCGGTCACATCCGGCCCGCCGGTAATTTCCGCCCATTCGATGCGGAACGGCAGTTTCTTGTCCCAGCCATTATGCTCGAACACCCAACGCGTGACCGGATCGCCGACGCGCAGCACGACACCGGGCGGGACGCGATCAGGCAGCGGCATGGCGAACGAAACGGCCGTTTTAGCCCCCGCCGCCCGGCGCGCCGGCGCGAAGACGAAGAGCAGCGCGATCGACACGACCACGAATGTCGCGAGCGCTGTGGACCCTTTGGGCCAACGAGAGGCAGCGCGGGCCGTCACGCCAGTGCGGGTTCCGCCGGTATCAGCTTCATCTGATCGGCCGGGTAGCGATTTCCGATGGTGGCGCCGCGCGGGAACGCGGCCTCGAGCTCCTCGATTGTTCCTTCGTCGAAGCGGATGTCGCCAGCGGCCCAATTCTCTTCGAGATGGCGGATATGCCGCGTGCCCGGGATCGGCACGACATCCTTTGAGAGCACCCAAGCAAGGCTCACTTGCGCCGGGGTGACCCGGAGCCGCTCTGCCACATCCTCGATTGTACGGCGGCGGCAACTATTGGCGGCGACTGCGTCCGACGCAAAACGCGGGTGGATATTGCGGCGGTCGTTCCCCTCGACCGGACCGGCACCTGCCAGAAACCCACGTCCAAGCGGACTGTAGGCAACAAAGCCGATGCCGAGTTCACGCGCAGTCGGAAGGATCTCAACCTCGACGTCGCGGGTCCAGAGCGAATATTCACTCTGCAGCGAAGTAAGCGGGGTGACGGCATGCGCTGAGCGAAGCTGCGCGGCAGTGGCTTCGGAGACCCCTACCCCGCCGACCTTGCCCTCGTCACGGAGCTGGCCGAGTTCCCCGACCGACTCCTCGATCGGCGTCTCGGGATCGGCACGGTGCAGGTAATAGAGATCGATCTGCTCGACCTTCAGTCGGCGCAGACTGGCTTCGACTGCATCGCGCGCCGAAACGCGATGGCCCGTGCCGCGCTGACGATGAGTAAACTTGCTCGCGATGACCAAACCGTCGCGCCGACCGGCGATCGCGCGGCCGAGCAACTCCTCGTTATGGCCGTTGCCATACCCCGTGGCGGTATCGAAGAAGGTAACGCCAAGGTCGATTGCGCGCTGGAGTGTGCGAACCGACTCCGCCTCGTCGGCCTGACCATAGACATGCGAAAGGCCCATCGCGCCAAAGCCCTGCGGGCTTACGTGTAGCTTTCCGATCACAGCCAAGTCGCGTCTCCTTTTCCGTGTTGCCCCATCTTGGATCGCTGTCCGGCCAGCTGCGATTTAGAAAAACTACGCGCGCAGCCACATTTCCTACCTGTCCAATGGGAATTATCGGGCCGCACAATCCTACCGATTCGATAGGAATTGAATTGGGGGATAAGTGCATGAGCCGTTTTGGTTCGATCCGCGTACTGTTGACGACCGTATCCGTGCTCGCGCTGCCCTCGCTCGCGTGGGCGAAAGACGAGCAGAGCGCCGCTGGCGAGCGCAACGCCCCCGACGCCAGCGATGATCAGACCGACGTGGTGGTGACCGCGCGTCGTCGCGCCGAAAACATCAAGGACGTTCCGATTTCGGTGCAGGCGATCAGCGGTGAAACGCTGCAGCGCAAAGGCACGATCGATCTCCAGAGCCTGATCGACCAGACCCCCGGACTGAATTCGACCGGCGGGAACCCGCGCAATTTCTCGGTCACGATCCGCGGCATCGGCTATGCGCCGACGGCGGCGGACGGCCTCGACAATGCGATCGGCGTCTATTTCGATGGCGTCTATCAGGCACGGCCGGGCCAGGTCCTGCAGGATCTGATCGACGTCCAGAGTTTCGAAGTGCTGCGTGGACCGCAAGGCACGCTGTTCGGCCGCAATGCGGCGGCGGGCGCGCTGAACATCACCTTCAACAAGCCGAGTTTCACCCCCAGCCAGACATATGAGATCTCATACGGCCGCTATAATTTCGCGCAGGCCAAGGCGATCGTCACCGGCCCGCTAAGCGATACGATCGCGTTTCGCACGGTGGCGTACGGCACGCGGTCCGATGGTTGGATCGCCACGCCTTTCAGGCCGGCGTTTCGCGATGCGGCGCAACAGAAAAACATCTACGCCCCGACCGCGACCGGCGACAGCACGACCGCGGGCACCGGGCGCTGGGGTATTCGCCAGCAATTCCTGATCAATGCCGGCGACCTGAAGGTCAACCTTGCCGGCGACATCAACGTGGAGAATGACAGCTCGTCGGGTTTCAGCTCCGGCGGCGGCATCAGCGAAATCTTCGGCCCGGGGAATTGGGGCATCAACACGACGGCGGCGCAGCAGGCGAGAGTGACGACCGCCCGCACCGCGCTGAGCCAGCTCACCAATTTCGGCGGCGTGCAGAATTGGAATCTGACCGTCGACCCCCGAACGAATATCACCAACAATTACAACCAGACGAAAACCACGAACGCGGGTCTTTCCGCCACAATCGACTATGACTTTAGCTGGGCGACGCTGACCTCGATCTCCGCGTGGCGGCGCTGGTCGTTCAATCCGCCGCAGGACAGCGACACATCGCCGCTCGACATTTATCAGAATGTGGCGATCAGCAAGAGCAACCAGTTCAGCCAGGAATTTCGACTGGCCTCCAAGCGCCGCGGCCCGATCGAATGGCAGGTCGGGGCGTTCTTATACTATTCGAAGCTGAAGGATCACTATGTCATCCATCAGTTCGGCGCCGACGTAATCCCTTGGTACAACGCCTATAACAGTCTGGCCAACCCGGCGTTCACGCCCATCCCGCTCTCCTTCCGATCGCAACTCACCGGTGTGCAGATCATCGAAGACACCACCGTCGAGAACAGGAATGCGGCGGCGTACGGTCAGGGCACCTGGCACATCACGAAGGCATTGGATCTGACCGGAGGGCTGCGATATACGTACGATCGCAAAAACGGCGCGAGCCCCGTCGACACCAGCCAGTTGCCGACCGTGTTACCGGCCGGGGTGACCACGGCTCAGCTCACCGCTTTCTATAATGCGATCGACGCGGTTCAGCGAAATTCGGGCGTGGCCTATACGCTGCCCGGCTATCCAACCGCTGTCACCGGTGCCGGCTATACGCTTGGCAGGAGGACCTCGAACGACAATTTGTCGGGAACGGCCAGCCTGTCGTACAAGATCACCCCCAATGTCACGGCCTATGTCACCTATGCGACTGGCTTTCAGGCTGGCGGGCTCGATCTCAACAACCGTGCGCTCGATCCGACGGCCCCGAACGTCCAGCCGACCAAGACCAAAAACATCGAAGCAGGCATCAAGGCGGCTATATTCGACCGGCGCCTGACGCTGGCGCTCGCCGCCTATCAGGAGAAGCTCGAGGGGTTTCAGACCTCGATCTCGTACACCTTGCCCAACGGCACCGCGCAAAGAGGCGCGACCAACGTAGGGGACATCCGCGCGCGCGGCTTCGAATGGAGCGTGGCCGCAAATCTGGGGTCGGGGATCCGGTTGACCTTCGATGGCAATTATAATGATGCGATCTACACCCGGGCGCCCTCACTCCCTGCCCCAGCTGAATTGAGCTACAATGGCATTGCGACGATCGACGCCACGGGACAGCGCGCGCCCTATTCGCCCGAATGGGCCCTATCGGTGACACCGTCCTGGGACTTCAAGATCGGGCAACGCTCCGAACTCTACAGTTATGCGCAATATTCCTACACGACCTCGTATGGAACGGGCGTGACCCAATCGATCTACACACTGGTCCCGAACCAATTCAATCTCAACCTGCGTGCCGGGTTGCGGCTGAAGGACGGGCAATATGACATCTCGGTCTATGCGAACAATGCGACGAACGAGCGCAACATCATCTCGCAAGCCCTGCTCGCGGCGCCATCGGGCGCCGGCGTGACGGCCTACCTCGGCCGGACCGTCAACTACAACCAGCCTGCCCGCTATGGTGTGACGCTTAGGGCAAAGTACTGAATCGAAATAAGGTTGAGACGATCTTGTGAGAACTGTGCCGCCTCTGGAGCAAATTGAGTCCGCCTCAGCGACCGAGGTGATCATATGATTCCATGCGGGGACTCAGTCGGTGGCGCTCACGAGTGAAGCCAACTCCAGGAGGCGCGCCTCTCGGAACGCCACACGCTGGCGCAATCGCCTCCCCTTGTCGCATTATGACCTGCGTCCGCGCTCAAAGGGCGTGCACGACGTCCTCATGAATCCTCTCGACGATGTCGCGGAGCGTCATATTGAGCCCATCGATCGTTTTGGAATCGTCGGCGGGGATCATCGCGACGTCAAGGCTACAGCGGATCGGATCTTTGAGCATGGAACGCTGCTTTGATTGGGCGGCGCGGCTCCTGTCGGATTGCAGGGCGCGTTCCGCGTCCGGTCGGATCGCCTATCACGACCCGACCGTATTTAGCCCTGATAAAGCCATCTCTGGCTCCCGCTCTTGCCCTTTCGTTCAGAATGCCCCGCCGTCGCGCTGCCCGTGAGCGTTGATCGGACCAAAAGGTACATCCCCGCGTATCGTGACCCGTTCCATCCGTCGGCGGGCCGGCCAGTAATCCGCGACCGGATAATGCTGCGTCGCCCGATTGTCCCAGATGGCGACCGCGTTGGGCGTCCACCGGAACCGAACCTGATATTCCGGCACCTTGAACCGCTCGAGCAGATCCGCGAGCAGCTCCGCGCTCTCGGCGTCGTCCATACCGTCGATCCGGCTGGTGAAGCTCGCATTGACGAACAGCACCCGCTCGCCCGTTTCGGGATGCATGCGCACAATGGGATGGTGCTGCGGCGGAAACTCGGCGGCGATCGCGGCGCGTCGATCGGGCGCGACGCGGTCGCCGAAGTCGAACAACAGATCGTGCGTCGCGGTGCGCCCCTCGATCTTCGCCTTCACCGCATCGGGTAGCCCGGCATAGACCGCGGCGGCATCGGCCCAGAGCGTGTCGCCACCGATCGCCGGAATGTCGCGCGCCCGCAACACCGCCCCCATCGAGGGCGCCGCGCGGAACGTCACATCGGCATGCCACTTGTCGAGCGTCTGGAACCGATGGTTGCCCGCGCTGTCCTCGACGCGACCCTCCGATCCTTGGATGTCGAGAATTTCGGGATAGCCCGGCACATGCTTGATGACCGGATGCCCTTCTAGGTCTCCCCAAACGCGAGCCAGCGCAAGATGCTGGTCGTGATCGAGATAGAGGTCGCGAAAGAACAGGACCTTGTGCCGTAGAAGCAGCGCGCGCAGCGCCGCCGCTACGTCTTCCGCGATCGCTCCGTCGATGCGCAACCCGGCGACCTCCGCGCCCAGCACAGGGCCGCACGGCGCGACGGATAGACCGACGGCAGCTATCGCGGTCGCCGAAACCCGTGTTTCCCGTTCGATATCAGCCACAGCAATCCTCCAACGACAATCAGCACACCGAGCCGGGCGAGCTCGGCCGTAGCAGCAACCAGCAGTGCACCGCATGCCGCGATCACGCAGGTGGCGATGCCGATGCCCAGCGGCAAGCGAAAGCGCGCGTCCGGCGCATCGCGCTGGCGTCGCAGACGCAGTAACGCCGCCGCGCAGCCCATGAAGATCAGCAGGCGCGAAGCGCTCGACGCAGCGATCGTGGTGACGAAATCCCCGCCCAACGCGAGCGCGATCGCAACCGCGCCGGTCGTCAGGATCGCGATGTCGGGCGTGCGTCGGCGCGGCGCGAGAGGTGCAAACAGGGTGGGCAGTTGTCCGCCCTCCGACAGCGCCAGAATGAGGCGCGGCGCCGTTATCCATTGGCTGACCAGCGTACCGAGTACGATGACCGCCGCGGCCATTTCCGCGGTCCGTGCCACACCAATCCCATACAGGCGAGCGAGCAGATCGCCAACCGGGTGCTCGCTTATCGCGAGGTCAGGGACGCCGCGCCAGCAGGCGGCAATGACCCCCGCGTAAAGCGCCGTCACGACCACCATCCCCGCGATCAGCGCAAACGGAACGGCGCGGCGAGCGTTGATCACTTCGCCCGCAACCGCGGTCGGTCGCTCGAACCCGACGAACGCGAAGAACATGAGGATCAGCGCTGATACGGGTTGCGCGGCCTCCATCGGTGCCGCTGCGCGTGCGGCCGGTGCCGCGAGTCCAACGATGGCCACGCCCGCCAGAAGACCGAGTTTCAGGACCGTCAGCGCCCCATTTGCGAAGGCCGAGCGCCCCATGCCAGCGCAGGCCAGCGCGGTCAGAGCCAGTCCGGTGCCGATCACCGCGATCTGGTGCATCCCGGGCGCCAGCAACGTCGCGAAGAGGTTGAGCAGCGACGCCGCGGCCAGGACCGTCGCCGCCCAGGAAAGCCATCCTGCCGCGAACCCGGCGACCGGGCCAAAGGCCGCGGTGCAATATTCGACCGTCCCACCACTGCCCTCCATGCGGCTGCCGAGTTCGGCGAGGCAGAGCGCCGCGGCCAGCGCAAGCAGTGCGGCTGCGGCCACGACCCAGCCTGTCGCGCCGCCCGCGAGCGCGAAGACCTTGCCCGGAAGTCCCAGGATGCCCGCGCCGACGACGCAATTGATCGTCAGCGCCGTCAGCCCCCACCGGCCGATGGCGCGGACCAACCCTTCGCCCCCGGGATTCCCGATGTTCAAGACCTCATCTCCCATCAATTCACTGCGCAACGGGCCAACGCACGCTCAGGGTACAGGGTGTCGACAAGCCGACCGATGGCACATCGACGAGTCACGCGACATTCCATCTTTGGCGCGATCCCTCTTCAAAAACGGAGACCATCTCGCACCAAGTCCCGTACCGCCGCGACGCGGCCCAATGGCGAACGCTGTCGAGGACAACAAACCTCTGTCCGCAATCCCTGCGAACGGTTCAGAATGCGGGCAGCACGGCTCCGTGATAGTGGTTCGTTATGAAGCTTCGGGTCGCCGGGCTGCGCAATGCGGCGATCAGCTTGACGATGCGCGGATCCTTGTCGCCGCCCGGGCGGCCGACGAGAAAGTTGACGTAAGGCGATTTCGCATCCTCGATCAGCAGCGCATCACGGACGGGATTGAGCTTGGCGTCCAGCGCGTAATTGGTGTTGATCAGCGCCAGATCGACTTGATCGAGCACGCGCGGCAGCGTGGCCGCCTCGAGCTCCTTAAATTGAAGATCCTTGGGATTGGAAACCACGTCGCGCAGCGTCGACATCGGGTTGGCGGGATCGCGCAGCCTGATCAACCCCGCCTTCTGCAGCAGCAAGAGCGAGCGCCCACCGTTGCTCGGCTCGTTCGGAATGGCCACCGTCGCACCCTGCGGCAACGCCATTAGGCTTTTTACCTTGCGTGAATAGCCGCCGAGCGGTTCGACATGGACGCCGGCGAAGGCGATCAATTTGGTGCCACGCGACGTGTTGAATTGTTCGAGATAGGGCTTGGTCTCGAAATAGTTCGCATCGATCTGCTTTTGGTCGACTTGCAGATTGGGCTGCACATAATCGTTGAACACGCGGATCTGCAGATCAACGCCTTCCTTCGCTAACAGTGGCTTCACCGATTCAAGGATTTCCGCATGAGGCACCGCCGTCGCCGCGACGGTCAGAACCTTGTCGTCGCCAGCACCGCCGCCGCGCGAGCAGGCGGCGATCGCGAGGAGCGGCAAGGCGGCGAGAAGCAGACGGCGTTGCATCAAAACATCCTGATCTTAGCGGCGGGTAAAATGGCGCGTCAGGCGATCGCCTACAAACTGGATCACCTGGACGAGGAGGACCAAAAGCGTGACGGTCACGACCATCACGTCGGTCTGGAAACGCTGATAGCCGAAGCGGATCGCGAGGTCGCCGAGGCCCCCGGCCCCGACCACGCCGGCCATCGCAGTGAACGATACCAACGCCACCGCGGTGACGGTCGCGCCGGAGATAAGCCCTGGCAACGCTTCGGGAAGCAGCGCGCCGGTGACGATCTGCCGGGTCGTCGCGCCCATCGCTTGCGTCGCCTCGATCGTGGTGCGATCGACATCGCGCAGCGCGCCTTCGACAAGGCGCGCGTAGAACGGCGCGGCCCCGACGACGAGCGGCGGGATTGCCCCGATGACACCGAGCGACGTCCCGACCAGCGCCACGGTCAGCGGAATCATCACGATCAGCAGGATGACGAACGGCACCGAGCGCAGGATGTTGACCACGACGCCCAGCACGGCGTTGACGAGACGGTTCTGAGAAATCTGCCGTTCCGCGGTCAAATACAGCAGCACGCCGAGCGGCAGCCCAAGCAGGATGGTCAGCGCCAGCGACCCGCCGAGCATAGCCAGCGTGTCGAGACAGGCACGCCCGATGTCGGACCAGTCGATATTTGAAAACCAGCTGCTCATGCCGAGAGTCCGGCGAGCAGGCGCTGAGTCGCGGGATGGCGCGCAGCGGCAAATATCTGCGAGACCGGTCCAGTTTCGACGATCCGCCCGCGCTCGATCACGGCGACCCGGTCGCAGACCGCGCGGACAACATCCATCTCGTGGGTGATCAGCACGATCGTAAGCCCCAGTTCCTGGTTCAGCGTTCGCAGCAGCGCCAGAACACTTCGGGTCGTTTCCGGGTCGAGCGCGCTGGTCGCCTCGTCGCACAGCAAGATGTCCGGGTCGGTCGCAAGCGCACGGGCGATGCCGACGCGCTGCTTCTGCCCGCCAGAGAGTTGAGCGGGATATTTGGCGGCATGCTCGGCGAGGCCGACGCGCTCCAGCAGCGCCGCGACCTTCGCGTCCCGTTCCGCGCGAGGGACGCCGGCCAGCTTCAAAGGAAAAGCGACATTGCCGGCAACGGTACGCGCGGAGAGGAGGCCGAAGTTCTGAAAGATCATACCGATACGCCGCCGCATGTCGCGCAGCTCAGCCGCCGGCAAATGCGCGACATCTGCGCTCTCGACCATCACGCGGCCGGAGCTCGGGCTCTCGAGCGCATTGATCAACCGGATCAGGGTTGACTTGCCGGCTCCCGACGCGCCGATCACGCCGAAAATCTCGCCGCGATCGACCGAGAGCGAGACGCCGTCGAGCGCTACCCCGCCGGTGCCGGCAAAGCTTTTGCGGACGTCGTTCAGCGCGATCAAAGGTTCGGACGGTATGGCGAGATCAATCATGGTAACTCGGGTTTCTGACGGCACCCCCTGTCACGACGCTGGCAAGGCCGCCACTCACGATCGCTATCGTAAGGCCAAGCGCGCGTTTGCCGCGCAGCTCGCTTGGGCGATGAAGCAATTCTTGGCTCCGCTAAGGGTTTCGCAGCATTGAAACTCCTATCAATTCAGAGGAAATTAAATGCAAGGGCCTTCCGGGGCGATCCGAGTCCGTAGCTTTATGAAACATCACGATTTCCACCGATGCGATCGAGACCGATGGACTGAACGCGCCACCGATGTCACGTGCTTAATCGTTCCCGGGCTCGACGGGTCCGGCCCTGGGCATTGGCAGACATTGTGGGAGACAACGCGGACCGATTGCATGCGCGCCGAGCTCGGGCGCTGGAGCGATCCGCATCTGCGAGCGTGGCGCGACGGTCTCGACGCCGCGGTAGGCACCACCCGGGGCCCGATCGTTTTCGCCGCGCACAGCCTGGGATGTTTTGCAGTCGCGTGGTGGCTGGCGACCGCGAGCACCCCTCTGCTCGCTCGAGTCCGCGGAGCCTTGCTGGTGGCACCCCCGGATGTCGAGCGACCCAATGTCGATGAACGCTTGCGGCGCTTCGCCCCGACTCCGAACTTCGCCGCGCGCTCGCCGACGCTGCTGGTGGCCAGCCGCGACGACCCGTACGCGTCGTTCGAGCGCTCCTGCGCCATGGCCGAACGCTGGGGCGCCCAGCTCGTCGATGTCGGGGAGCTCGGGCACATCAACGCAGCCTCCGGCCTTGGAGCCTGGGAAGACGGCCAGGACCTATTGTCGATCCTCACGGACGGGCGGGCGAGCGATCGCGTGCTGACGGTCCTTACACATCGGGAAGCAAGATGACCGAAACCGCTCCCCCCGATACGATCGCATTCCCCAGCGAGTTGGGCATTGTCGTCACGGGGCTGAAACAGGCGCGTCTCGACTGGCGCGCGGGCCATGCGCGCCATGCCGAGCGCGGCATCCAGTTTCCCTCGAAGCAGGCGCTCCGGCGGATCCTCCGGGAACTCGGTACTGCGCTGTTTCCGCTGAGGCTCGGGCCGCCCGAACTCACCGCCGGCAACGAAAACGCCTGGGTCGAGGCAACGCTCGAATCCACCCTGGCGCAACTCGGCGCACAGATCGCGATCGAGCTGCGCGTCGTGCGTCCCCACATCGACAGCATAGCCGAAGCACTGGAAGTCGATCGGATCCTCGGCACGTTCGCCGCGAGCCTGCCCGACATCCGCCGCTCGCTCGATGGCGATGTCGAAGCGGGCTATGCCAACGATCCTGCCGCGCGCAGCGTCGACGAAGTGTTGCTGTCCTACCCGTCGCTCGCAGCGATCATCCACCATCGCCTGGCGCACCGTCTCTACCAACTGGGCGCAGCTTTGGTCGCACGGGTCATTGCCGAGATCGCGCACACCGACACGGGGATCGACATCCACCCTGGCGCACGGATCGGACGCAGCTTTTTCATCGATCACGGGACCGGCATCGTGATCGGCGAGACCGCAACGATCGGAAACCGGGTGCGGCTGTATCAAGGCGTGACGCTCGGCGGCGAGCCATTGCTGGCAGGCGCAGCCTATACGGACGTACCGCGGGGCGAGGCGCGGCGTCATCCTGCGATCGGCGACGATGTCGTCATCTTTGCAGGGGCGGTGTTACTCGGGCCGATCACGATCGGCACCGGCGCGCGCATTGCCGGCAATGTCTGGCTCCGCAGCGATGTTCCGCCTGACAGCGTAGTTGAAGCGCCGGTACCCGTCATTCGCCCGCGGACAGCCGGCGACTGACGCTGACGTTGCGGCGCCGACCCATGAAATCGATCCAGTTGAGGAACATCGCATGATCAAATACGGGTTCTTCGCTCTCGCTACGCTTGGTGCGACCGGTGCGATGGCCACCGCACGAACGCCACATGTTGCTGCCACCACGATCGACGCTTTGGCGAAGCCATTGCCACTGCCATATGACGAGAAGGCCGACGCCCGCGCCGATCTTACGGCTGCGATCAAGCGCGCGAAGCAGGAGCACAAACGCGTCCTGATCGACATGGGCGGCAATTGGTGTCCAGATTGCCGGGTGCTTGCTGGCATCTTCTCGCTGCCCGATGTGCGGCCGTTTCTCGAGCGCCATTTCGTTATCGTCGAGGTCGATATCGGCCGCTACGACAAGAATCTCGATATCGCTGATCGTTATGGGGCGCATTACGATCGCGGCGCGCCAGCGGTGCTGGTCATCGATCCAAAGCGCAATCGTCTGGTCAACGCAGGCCCACTTTGGCACTGCGCGACGCCCGGCACATGACGCCCCAGGCCCTTGCGGACTGGTTGGCGCAGTGGACCTGAGCAGGCCGCGCCCTCTTCGCCGCCGACCCCCAAGCCTCGCTCCCTTCCCGACAGGACATTGCCAATGAAACAGCGCCACGTTTTCCTCGCGCTTGCCGCGAGCCTGAGCACCGCGCCGCTCGCTGCACAAATCACTTTCGATCCGCACCTCGATCTTCCCACCGACGCGCTCAGTCCGGGGTGGAATGGCAAGAGCGATCCGAGCTCGCAATTCGACCTCGACCGTGCGCGCACCGGCGGTCTCTCGGCAGCGGCCGTCGCGCTGTTCGTAGTGCAAGGTCCGCGCGACGCGGCGTCGCTTGTCCAGGCGCAACACGAGCTCGTCGCACGCGACGCGGCGATCCACGCGATCTACGAGCGCAACCCGACGATCGCCGCGCGCGCGCTGTCGCCTGCCGACGTGCGGCGTAATATCGCGACGCATCGTTTCTCGATCGTTGAGAGTTTGCTCAACGCTTGGCCGCTCGGCGACGATCTCGATGCACTCGACCATTGGTTTGGGCGCGGGGTGCGCATCCTTGGCTTCGTCCATGCCGGCAACAATCAATGGGCCGATTCCTCGCGCCCCGCGTTCAAGCGCGGCGATCGCGCCGACCAGAATGGCGGGCTCAGCTCACTCGGCAAAAAAGCGGTCACACGGCTGAATGATCTCGGCGTGCTGATCGACGTGTCGCAGCTGTCCGACGCCGCATTCGACCAGGACCTTGCGCTCAGCCGCGCCCCGGTGATCGCCAGCCATTCGGATATTCGCTCGCTCGTGCCAAATGATCGCAACCTTACCGACGCGCAGCTCGATGCGTTAAAAGGCAGAGGCGGGGTTATCGCGATCAACGCGTTCAGCCACTATCTCCGCAAGCCGCCGGCCGTCGCGACCTCGACCTCGACTGCGGCACCCGAGGTGCACGCGTCAGTGGCAGATCTCGTCGATGCGATCGACTATGCTGTGAAGCGGATCGGCATCGGGCATGTCGCAATCTCCTCGGATTTCAACCATGGCGGCGGCGTCATCGGCTGGTCGAATGTCGGCGAGATCGGCGCCGTCACCGCCGAATTGCGCAAGCGCGGCTACACGCCACCTCAGATCGAGGCATTGTGGAGCGGCAATGTGCTGCGGGTCTGGCAAGCCGCGATCGACGCGCGGAATAGCTCGTACCATTTAAAGCACTCATGAAAGCCGGGCGCATCCAAGGCACAGCGTCACTTTGCCTTTTGGACGCGAAAACAGATTCATAAAGTGTTGCGCCCTCCGACATCGCTACCGCTTCGGCTACATCAATCGGGCCGACATAGCACTCGCTGCAGGAGGAAATTGTTTGCTCACAGAGGTGGCGGGTTCCTGCGGAAGCGGCAATTTACGCGCGCAGAAGAATGGCTTGAGTTAATCAACAGCTGCCGCGGTAGCGACGACCCATTCCCCGTCACTCACGCTGCTCTTGCAGCTTCCCAAAAGCAGTCACTCGTTCATGTACCCGGATCGACCGCTTTGATCGCTTCACCCCGGCGCTCGGAGCGGCCTAAGTTGGGACGAAGCGGCCGTAAAAGCAGCGGGCACTGTACGGCAAGTCTTCGCGGAAGCGGACGTTCACTGGGAGGCGATCGAGATGGCTTAAAAGGTGGCATGGCCTCGACCTCAGAACGTCTCGACGAACTGCTCCCTTCTTGAAAGAGCCGGTCGGCACCGTACATAGGGCGGCTGAAACTTGCCGGCCTCAAGATTTCTGGCGCTTCGCCGCTGTTGTTACCCGAGTAGCAGGCGCCGGTACTCCGCTTCGGCAAAGCCGTACGTATCGCCTGCTAGGCGCAAGAGACGTTCCCGGTCGCGCACGATCACTCGGCCCCGAAGAGACCGGATTGCCTCATTCTCCTCAAGTTTGTGCAGTGCATCCGTGACGCTGCTGCGCCGAACGCCAAGCATGAGCCTGAACTCCTCGTGGGTCATGCATATGTCGTCCTCGCAAACTCGATCGTGATAGAGCAGGATCCAACGTGCCATCCGCCGTTCTATCGAGTGCGCGAGCGACGATACGATCGTCCTGCTCATCTGAGTCATCAACACGCCGACGAAGCGGAGCAGCACGGTAGGGATCTCCGGGTGCTCAGCCGATGTTCCTTGCAGTGCTTCAGCCGAGAGCTTCAGCGCCACGCCGTGCTCGGCCCGCATCACCACGTCATGTGGCCATCGGCCGTCTCCGAGCAACAGCGGCCAACCGATGAACCCCTCATTCCCGACTAGCGCGACAGCGTAGCGTCGATTACCCTCCAGTGAGTCAAGCACTGCAGCGATACCGCTCAGCGGGAAGCAGATGTTATCCGCCGGATCGCCAGCCCGCGCTATCATGTCGCCATTGCGGAAGGGCACCATCTCAAGATGTGGCACCAGCGCGGCGCGATCAGCCTCGCTTAGGATGCGCAACAGGGCGTTGTCTTTTATCCGGCTCGCCTGCGACCAGCCGGCATCTTCTGCGTCCAAAATGTGATCCTCCATGCGGCTGCCTACAATCTCAAGCCTTGCTGCCCAAACTTTGGTCTACTTTCGTACCGAAACGCCGGGTCTCGTCTGGTGTTAATGATCAAACACAAACAGGAGGGATCATTGCGCAAGACCATTTCGATGCTGATCGCCGCATCTGCGGCGATCGCTATCTTCCCCGCAGCCGCTCAATCTACGCGCTCGATCACGGCGCCTCCTCCCCCGCCGCCGCCCGCGACGGCTACCCAGCCCGCTAAGGCTGCGTCCGACATGCAGGCGGTTCTCGATGCGCTCGCGTCGCTCGGGGGCAAGCCGATCGAGACGCTGACTCCTGCCGAAGCGCGGATGCAGCCGTCGGCGGCCGATGGTGCCAAGGCGGTCATGCAGAAGAAGGGTATGTCGACTGCCCCCGATCCTGCGGTGACGACGCAGGACATACCCTATGGCAGCGATCCCAAGCAGTTCGCACGCATCTACAAGCCGGCGAACGCGTCAGCGGGCGGCAAGCCGATGCCCGTGGTCGTCTACTATCATGGCGGCGGCTGGGTGGTCGCCGACGTCGATACGTATGACGCTGCTCCGCGTGCGATGGCGAAGGCGCTGAACGCGATCGTCGTCTCCGTTGAATACCGCCACGCACCCGAGTTCAAGTTTCCGGCGCAGCACGACGATGCGGCCGCGGCCTATCGCTGGACGCTCCAGAACGCGGCGAGTTGGGGCGGTGACCCCGCCCGGATCGCCACGGTCGGCGAGAGCGCGGGCGGCAACCTTGCAGTCGCGACCGCGATATACGCGCGTGACAACGGCCTGACCGCACCGCGTCACATCGTCTCTGTCTATCCAATCGCCAACAGCAACATGACGCTTCCCTCGCGCCGGGACTCGGCCAATGCCAAGCCGCTGAACGGCGCGATGCTGCCGTGGTTCGGCTATTACTATCAGACCAACAAGGCGGACGCGCAGGACCCGCGCCTGAACCTGGTCGCGGCGAACCTGCGCGGTCTGCCGCCGACGACGATCATCAATGCGCAGATCGATCCGCTGCGTTCGGATGGCGAAACGCTGGCGGCGGCGATGCGCGCGGCCGGCGACAAGGTCGAGCAGAAGACCTTCCCCGGTGTCACCCACGAGTTCTTCGGCATGGCCAAGGTCGTGAGCGGCGCCAAGCAGGCCAATGACCTCGCGGTTGCGCGACTGAAGCCGGCGCTCGCGCGCTGACCGAGCCGGAGTGCGGCGCTTACCGCACTCCACTACCGTCATCGAACTCGAGGTTCTCGAATGACTAAAGAACCCATTCGCTTCTCTCCCGACGTCGAGCAGAAGCAGTCCGACGAAGCCGAGACGATCCAGCAACTCAACGACGCATTTGATGTCATCCTGGAGCGCACCGCCACGGATTACGGCCGCGCGGTACGCTCCGTACACGCAAAGGCGCACGGCGTCCTGAAAGGTGAGCTGAAGATCGACGATGTTCTGCCGCCAGAACTGGCGCAGGGTCTGTTCGCCACGCCCGGGACGCATCAGGCCCTCGTTCGTATCTCGACCAACGCGGGCGACATCCTGCCCGATGCAATCAGCCTGCCCCGCGGACTGGCGATCAAGGTTCTCGACGTGGCGGGCAAACGCTTGCAAGGTGCCGACGGAACCGCGCAGGATTTCGTCACCAACAACGGTAAGGTGTTCGTCGCGAAAGACGCGAAGACCTTCCTTGGCAACGTCAAGATGCTCGCGAAGACGACCGATCGGCTGGAAGGCACCAAGGAGGTGCTGTCCGCGGCGTTGCGCGGCGTGCACAACGCGCTGGAAGCGGTGGGCGCGTCGAGCCCCAAAGTCGATACGCTCGGCGGCACGCCCAGTGTCGATCCGCTCGGCGAGACCTACAACTCAGTGACGCCGTATCGATGGGGCGACTATATCGCCAAGTACCGTCTGGTGCCGGTCGCACCCGACCAAGTCGCGCTTACCGGCCGCATCGTCGAAGCGGCGGATCGTCCCGACGCAATCCGCGAGGACGTGCGGGTCGAGATGGAGCGTCTGGACGCCGAGTGGGAGTTCCAGGTCCAGCTCTGCCGCGACCTGGACAAGCAGCCGATCGAGGACCCCACCGTCGAGTGGGATCAGGGGATTTCGCCGTTCCAGCGCGTCGCCGTGCTGAGGGTGCCGGCGCAGGACAGCTGGAACCCGGCACAGGTGCGCGAGATCGACGAGGAGACCCGGTTCAGCATCTGGACCGGGCTCGCCGCGCATCAGCCGCTCGGCAACATCAACCGGGCACGTAACGAGACCTATCGTCACTCGGCCGACTTCCGCGCGCGCGTAAACGGCTGCCCCTACCACGAACCCTCGCCCGCCCACGCCTGAAGCTCCCTGCATAGGAACTAGTATGACCAAGGCTCTCGGTTACGCAGCCAAGCATTCCTTCAGCCGCTTGAAGCCGCTCGAGTTCGAGCGGCCGGCGCCCAAGGCCAACGAGGTTCAAATCGACGTGCTCTACTGCGGCGTCTGCCACTCCGACATCCACCAGGTCGAGAATGACTGGGGCAACACCGTCTACCATCCGGCTGCCGCGGCAGGATGCCTATGGCGCAGACCGGGTGCGCTACTTCGACGAGGTGATGACCTTCCGGCCAGCGCACAGCCTCGCCGCGCACCGTCCGCTCGGCGGCGTGATGCGTGCCCGCCTGCAGGTATACCGGGCGCTGAGCGCGTTTCGCCATCGTGAAAACGGCATCGGCGAGCAGAATACGGGTTCAATTGATCAGATACCCGCGTAATTGCAATTGCCCCTCAAAGCGGAATAAACGCCCTCGGCGAAAACGAACAAACAATTGAGGACCATGATTTCCGACGCTTTTCGTGACCCGTCCTCGCTACCAGCCGAGCTTCGCTTCCTTGCCGGCGGCGGCGAAGCGACGCGCCTGATCGTGGAGCGTGATTGGTCGACTCATCTGCTAGGACAGCCGGCAACCTGGCCGGACATCCTTAAATCGAATTTGAGCACCATTCTGAATTCGCCTGAGTCCATGATTCTGGCGTGGGGCGTTGACGAGCTCACTTTTTTCTTCAACGAGACGTACTTCCCACTTCTTGGACCCCGCCTGTCCTGGGCGATGGGCGCGCCGTTCCAGGTTGTCTGGGCGGATGCCTGGGCACAGGCCAAGCCGATCATCGACGATGCCTTCGCTGGTCGCAGTCAGCGGTTCACGGATTTACCTTGGACGCTCGACACGGACCGAGGGCAGGCGAACACCTGGTTCACCTTTTCCTATTCACGCGTTCTGGACGCGCGCGGCGAGATTGCCGGGCTCTTCATCCTGACGAACGAGACGACCGAGCGCGTTCTGGCGGATGCGGCTCTGCGGGGCAGCGAGGAACGCCTGCGCCTGGTCGTCGAAGGTGCGCGCGACCACGTCATCTTCACGACCGATGCCGGCGGCGTCATCAACACCTGGTCCGCCGGTGCCGAGGCGGTCCTGGGCTGGACCGCGGAAGACGCGATCGGCCGGCCCGCCTCGATGATCTTCACTGACGAGGACCGTGCCGAGGGTGCGGACATCCGCGAGATCGCCAATGCGGCGCGTGAAGGGTGCGCCGACGATGAGCGCTGGCATCTGAGGAAGGACGGGACGCGTGTATTCCTGAACGGGTCGGTCCACCCCCTTCCCGTCGACGCGCAGGGACAGGAACGCGGTTTCATCAAGATCGCCCGCAACGAAACTGCCCGTTGGCAGGCGCAGAGGGACCTCGAGCGGCTGAACGCCAACCTCGAACAACAGGTGACCGAGCGGACCGAGGACCGTAATCGCCTGTGGCAGCTCAGTTCCGACCTCATGCTGATCGCCGGCTTCGACGGCAGTATCCAAGCGGTGAACCCGGCCTGGACGAGGATCCTGGGGTGGTCGGAAAGCGAGCTCGTCGGTCGCCCCCTCTTCTCCCTGATCCATCCGGACGACCTTGACCACACGGTCTCCGGTGCAGCTGGCATCGCGTCCGGCGAAGCCTTTGCCCGGTTCGAGAACCGTTATCGACACAAGGACGGCAGCTACCGAGATATCGTCTGGAACGCGGGCCCGGGCGACGGCCAGATCATCGCGGTCGGACGCGACGCGACCGAAGAGAAGGCTGCCGCTGACGCGCTCGTCGCGACCGAAGCGCAGCTGCGCCAGGCGCAGAAGATGGAAGCGGTCGGTCAGTTGACCGGGGGTCTTGCACACGACTTCAACAATCTCCTCACCGGCGTGATGGGCAACCTCGAGCTGCTCCAGATGCGGCTCACCCGCGGCAAGCTCGACGACGCCGAACGCTTCATTGTCGCGGCACAGGGGGCCGGCCGGCGCGCCGCCGCATTGACGCAGCGCCTTCTCGCCTTCTCAAGGCGGCAGACCCTTGATCCTCGTCCAACGGATGTGAACAGGCTGATCCTCGGCATGGAGGATCTTCTCCGTCGCACGGTCGGTCCGCTGACCGACGTCGAGACGGTGGGCGCCGCGGGACTTTGGCCGGCGATGATCGATGGGACGCAGCTGGAAAGCGCGATCCTAAATTTGTGCATCAACGCGCGAGACGCGATGCCGAGTGGCGGACGGATCACAATCGAGACGGCGAACAAGTGGCTGGACCAGCGGGCGGCGCGTGAGCGCGATCTGCCGCCGGGACAGTATATCTCCATCTGCGTGTCAGACACGGGGACCGGCATGACCGCGGAGACGATCGACCGGGCGTTCGAGCCGTTCTTCACGACCAAGCCGATCGGGCAGGGCACAGGTCTTGGCCTGTCGATGATCTACGGCTTCGCTCGCCAGTCGCATGGACAGGTACGAATCTACTCCGAGATCAATCAAGGCACAACGATCTGCATCTATCTGCCCCGTTACTCGGGCGATGCCCTGTTGCTGGAAGAAGAGGCGGCGATCGCCAGCGCCGCCGCCGCTGCGGGCGAGACGATCCTCGTAGTCGATGACGAAGCCACTATCCGCCACCTGATCGACGAAGTGCTCGACGAGGAGGGCTACACCGTGATCGGTGCGGCGGACGGCGCTGCCGGGCTCAAGGTGCTGCAGTCGGGGGCGAAGATCGAGTTGCTGATCACCGACGTCGGCTTGCCCAACGGGATGAACGGCCGGCAGGTCGCTGATGCGGCGCGCGCGCTGCGACCAGGACTCAAGGTCCTCTTCATCACCGGCTACGCAGAGAACGCGGCGGTCGGAAATGGCCATCTTGAGCCGGGCATGGAACTGCTGACCAAGCCGTTTACAATCCAGGCGCTGACGTCGAAGGTCTCGGATATGATGCGTGATGGAACGGCTGGGTAGGCCCGCTCGCGAAATATGCAGGATGCCGATCCAGCGACGTTCTGAAAGCACTGCTCGCAGGTCGAACGGCGTCGGAACGCAGGCTCTGGTCACAGACAAGGGGTTGGCCACAGCTGCTGATGGCCGAAGGTTCGGCCGCCGCCTTTAGCGGGTCGCATTCACGTAGCGGACGATCAAAGCTCGTCCGTCCGGACTATGGTCCTGACCCTCTATGCGATCGGCCACCCGCCTCCCCGGCTTGACGAAGATATTGGCATCGCAGCGGCTTTCCGCCGGGGTGTAGCCATTCCGATACGCCAGCGTCGCTCCCCCGCGCTGAGCTGGCCGCGCCGCAACGGCGACGATCCGGATCATGCCATGCGCGCCAAGCAGCGCGGCGTAGGAGGGCACATGGACGGACAAGGCCCGGATCACGAGCGGGCGGCGGTCGATCGTAAGCCTGGATTGCGCGAGCACGCGGCCGGCGAAGGCGTGTGCCTCGGCGGGGCTGATCTGCTTATCGCCATTGCGGTCGAGCGCGCGGATAAGCCGGCCGGCGACCTGCGGTCCAGCCGTCAACTCCAGCTCTAACCCGACCGTACCCGGCGATAAGGTCAGATAGGTGTTCTGCACTACCTCGTGCACCGGGTGGGCAGAGACCGCACCAGTCACAATTGCCGCTGTCAGCGCCAGCGTCGTTCGGAGCGCCTTCAACGTAGCTTCGTCCATGCCGAGCCATATTCATTTGTCGGATCGCGGAACATGTTGTGCGCGTGATTGGTGGCGTCGCCGTCCATGTCCTGCGGCGAGAATTCGATCAGCACGCGCGGACCTGTGATGCGGTAGTAGGCAGCACCGAGCGGCGATGTCGCTCCCCACCAACCGAAATAGGTCTGGTCCAGCGTCGCGCGTATTGCAGCCACCTGCGGAGCCAAGTCGTCCGCGTTGAGGAAGTCGAGCCGCGCTTCGATCAGCCGAAGGAATTGCTGCTTCTGCCTCGGGGTCATCGCACTGCCCGGCAGGCCTTCGGGCTGGAGTACCTGGCCATCATGACCAGGACCAAGCACGAGATCGATTTTTTGCGTTGAGCGGACTGCCAATTTTGCCTGACCGGGCGTCAATGCCCGCATCAGCGCCTGCGCCTGGAGGACCTCGTTCTCGACGATGTAGATGCGCTTGCCGTTGCGGATGAACTTCAGCGGTTCACCGCCGGTGAGGCTAGGCGACAACGTGACGTGCGGCCCCGCCACGGTAGCGTTGATCGCCAGGTGATGTCCTCCGAACTGGAGCGTCCAGACACGGTCGAGCGACGGCATGCCAACTATGCTGACGAAGTAGCGATCTGCTCCGAACATCGCGGGCTCTTTGCGAGCAAGGATGTCGTCGGCTTGCATCTGCTCGATGACCATCTCCATGCCTTGCGGACTCAGCACCGCCCGCAGCAGCGCAGTCAGGCGGCCGCGCTGCTGTGCCGTCAACTTGCCCCAGGGCGTGCCCGCACGTGGCACGAAGCCAGTTGGAAAGTTGGACCATTTTACTCGCTGCGCCCCATCCGAAAACGGAAACAGCACGGCCTTTCGCTGCGACGCATCGAGGCTGCTCAGAAATTCCTGCGCTGCCGTGACGATGCGGCGCGATTGATCGTCAGGAGCCTCCGTGTGGATCAACGATCCCGGCGCGCCGTCACCGACGGGTGTGGAAACGGGCGGACCGCCCCTGCCGCAGGCTGAAAGCATGGCAAATGCGGTAATAAAGGAAAAGGACTGACGACGCTTCATCATCGGACTCTTCCTGACGGAAGCGCTGACCGCAAGCCGGCTTATCAGAACCGGTCCAATCTCTTGGCGCACCTCGCGGATATGCGGAGGCCGCTCTCGCGGCTGGTCAGACCCAATCCCCGCCATTCCCGGCGCCTATTCGCCTCCCCGACTTCCGACGTTCATTCAGCTGTGCGTCATCGCCTTGCAGCGACGCTAGAACGACGAGAATCGGGACAAACCCGTCGTTCCGATGTCGCAGGTCGAGCGTCAGCTCCTGTCGAATGCCGACGTTCAGCGCTTATGCTTTCGGCGCGGCGTTCCGACTGAAGCTGGGCCGCTAACGGTCAGGCTGGTTTCGGGCGACCGAATTGCCAAAACAGACATTGTGGTCTGCGAGACCACGCTTGCTGAGTTTCCCACGGAGGGCATCACTCGGCGAATGCGCCTGCTTTTATACTGGTGCTCACACCGGGCACCCGATGCGAGAAGCGCTCGGCTATGATCTCACTCGCGCGTTAAACGCGGCTGTCGAAATGCTCGTCGTCAGGAAATTGGAGCAACCGCATCATGCACGGGTAGGGCGCATTGTCGCCGAAGCCCAATCCGCAAAAGTTAGCGATCTTACTTCGGTTCTTTCCAATCGTCTCGCTTAGCCTGCGCTTCGGCGGCGGCGTCGAACGGGTCGCCGGCCATCATGCGCTCCGCTTCTGCCATGAGCGCCGCGTCCAGCGACGCCGCCTGACGATATTCGTGAGACGACCCCGCATCCTGCCGGTGCGTGGTTCGCAGGAGCCAGGCGTCGCGATCACGACAGGCGATGCCGGCCAGTTGCGCAGACGAAAAGGTTCGGCAGATGGCACCGGACTTGTCGCGAAACGTCAGCAATACCCGCGTTGAAACACCATCGCGCTGCGTGGAGGCGAGTTGCGTATTCAGGGCATGTTGCAACCCGTCCGATGCGATTGGCGTACTACCGCCGCCCGCAACCAGCGCGCCGCTGCCAAACTGCTGGCCGACCAGCACGCCAAGCGTAAGGGTCGCGGCGATCGCACCGCCGATCGCCCAACGCAGGCGGTGTGCGGGGCGAGGTTTTTCGCGAGCCTTCCGCGCCGCCGCGAAATCGACGACGGTGGGCGCGGCAAGCATCCTACGCAGCGCCTCCGGCACCGGCTCTGCGGCGACAGGATCGAATGCGCCAGCCAGTGTCCGGCGCAGCGCACGGTGACGCTCGACCTCGGCGGCGGCCTCGGGATCGTCAGCCAGCGCACGTTCTACACGGCGTGTTGCAATCGGATCGAGCTCGCCATCGGTATAGGCCATCAGCGTCTCGGCATCGATTCCGTCGGTCATGCCGCTTCTCCCAGCGTTTTCATTAAAGCCTCGCGCCCGCGCACCAGCCGCGAGGTGAGCGTCCCCATCGGGATGTCGAGCACGGCGGCGGCCTCCTTGTACGCCAGCCCCTCGACCAGCACGAGCGCGACGGCTTCGCGCTGTTCGACCGGCAGGCGCGCCATCGCACGACCGACATGGCCGAGTTCGACACGCGCCTCGATCGCGCGGTCACCCGCATCGCCGACGTGCGCGCCAGCCTCCTCCTCCACGAAGGTCTCGCCGCGCCGCCGTGTGGCGCGGGCAGTGTCGATCCAGGCGTTACGCATAATCCGGTACATCCAGCTATCCAGTCGCGTTCCCGGCTCCCACTGATCGCGCGCCTTCAGCGCCCGCTCGACGGCAGCCTGACAAAGATCGTCAGCATCGGCGGGCGCATGCGCGAGCGCACGGGCGAAGCGCCGCAATCGCGGCAGCAACTCGACCAGCTCGCCTTCAAAACCCACGTGATGCCTGCCCCTCAACCTTGCTTGTGGATGAAACGGATGCTGCCGGCCGTTTCATCCACGACATGACAGATTTTTCTCCCCGGCCTATGTCTGCACGCACCATGATGAGGCGCGTCACCATTCCCTGCCTGTTGCTTTGGCCCTTTCCGGCGGCGGCACAACTGGTGCCCGCGCAATTGCCCGGTGTCGTCAACGGCGCGTTGCGCGACATGACCGACGTCGCTCGCGGCGCACCCGAGCTTCCCTCGCAGGTCGCGGCGCTGGCGCAGGAAAGGCTAGACCGGATCACCGCGTTGCTGCGTGATCACCGCGAAGAAGTGGCGCGCGACGACCACGGCGACCCCGCTCGTACGAGCACGGTGATCGTCAGCGATCCCGACGACGCCTTGATCGCGGCGGCGACGAAGGCCGGGTTCCGGCTGGCCGAACGCGGCGAGATCGAGGGGCTCGGGATCGGCTACGCGCGCTTCGATGCGCCCGGCGGGAAGCGGCTGCCCGATGCTATAAGGACGATGCGAAAGATTGCGGGCGGGCGCGACGTATCCGCCGAC
The DNA here is from genome assembly GCA_943367995.1 of Bordetella parapertussis. Classification (GTDB taxonomy): domain Bacteria; phylum Pseudomonadota; class Alphaproteobacteria; order Sphingomonadales; family Sphingomonadaceae; genus Sphingomonas. Next base: position 934,039 of record CALRKL020000001.1, read on the forward strand.
CAGCTTCACTTCAGCAGCGGGAACATCGGCCGCGTGAGTGCCGCCGCACCGGCCTCCGAAGCGAACTCTGCCGCTGTCACGATCGGGATGATCGACGGCGGGGTCGGTACCGCAACGGCGGCGGTCGAGCAGCGCGGCTTCGCGACCGGAGCGCCTGCGGCCAGCAATCACGGCGCGGCGGTCGCGTCGCTGCTGATCGGCGGCAGCGGCGTGCGCGGTGCGGCGGCCGGGGCACGTCTCTATGCCGCCGATGTCTATGGCAACGATCCGGCGGGTGGGAACGCGCTCGCTATCGCCAAGGCGCTCGCCTGGCTCAGCAATGCGCGCGTGCCGGTGACGGTCATCAGCTTAGTCGGACCGAGCAATCCACTGCTCGCGCGCGTGACGAGCGCGGTGCAGGCGCGCGGGATGATCGTCGTCGCCGCCGTCGGCAATGACGGGCCGGCGGCACCGCCTGCCTATCCCGCATCCTATCCGGGCGTGATCGCCGTCACCGGCGTCGACGCACGCGGGCGGGCGCTGATCGAGGCAGGTCGCGCGCTGCATCTCGACTATGCCGCGCCGGGTGCGGACATGCTGGCGGCGAATGCGAACAGCCGCGCCGTCGCAGTGCGAGGCACCTCTTTCGCCGCGCCGCTCGTCGCGGCCCGGATCGCGCGCCTTGCCTCGAGCGGCCGCGCTTCGACCCTGAAAGCGGCCGATGCGGAAGCACGGAAGGCCAATCCCGCCAGCCGCTATGGCCGGGGCGTGCTATGCGAAAGCTGCCGGACCCCTGCAAAATAATTTTTGCGCGCCCGGGATTAAACGCCCGAGCCCTTCCGTTCTTCCATCGAGGGCGCGGTTGACGCCCGCAAGATCGACGGAAGGAAGACCTCATGAAAGCATTTTTCATCAGCACCGCTGCCATCGCCCTCGCGCTCGGCGCGGCCCCCGCATCGGCGCAGTTGCTTGGCGGTGGCGGCGGCCTCGGCGGCAATCTTGGCGGCGGTCTGGGCGGCATCGCCGGCAGCGGCACCGGCACGCTCGGCGGCACACTAAACGGCAGTTCGACGATCACGCGCGGCATCCCCTCGACCACGCAGGGCACGCTCGAAAATGCCGCCTCGACCAGCGGCTCGACCAAGGTCGATCGCCGCAATGGCAGCGTGGCGGCAAGCCGTTCGGTCGACGGAACGATCGGTTCGAGCGTCTCCAACGCGACCGGATCTGCGTCGGGCAATGCCGGCGGCTCGGCATCGGGCAGCGGCAGCGCGCAACTTATCGGAACCGATGCGGTCCGCAGTGCGGCCAGTAACGCGGTTGGCACTGCTCGCGACCGCACGACCGGAACGGTCGGCACCGTGCGGGACCGCGCCACCGGCGCGGCAGGCACGCTGCGCGATCGCGCAGCGGGTCTCACCTCGGGCGCGACGGGCGCCACGAATGGCTCGGCGGACGGCAGCGGCTCGGGCAGCGCAAACGGCGGCGCGGGCGATTTCGGGCTCGCGGGCGACGGCGCGGCGAGCGGATCGGGCGGCTTCACCGTCACGAAGGGCATGAAGGTGCGCGACACCGCCGGCAATGTGATCGGCCGCGTCCGCTCGGTCGCGACGGATGCCCGCGGCCGGATCGAAACGATTAGCATGAAAGTCGGCGACAAGCTCGCCACGCTGCCGGCCACGAATTTCAGCGGCCAGGGCAATTTGCTGGTGTCGGCAATGGGTGAAGGTGAGGTCAGCAAAGCGGCGAAGTAAGCCGAACTGACGCGTAGACGGGCGCCCGACGGGAAACCGTCGGGCGCCTTATGAGTGAACGACGGCTTTTAAGGTCAATCGACGGCGCTTCGAAAGACCGAAATTAGGGCGCAGAGGCGACCGGCTGGTTTGCGCGACAGGAATGGCGGGTTTCAGCAAGAGCCGCCGCTCACATTGACGACGCTGAACGCCTTGAGCTGGTCGAGATCGGCCGCTCGCGCCGTCGTCAGGAAGACCCAAACATCGCCGTTCAAAACGGATTGAGCACTCCTCGGAAACGGACATAGGTTCATCCCGGCCGCAAGGGGCGTCGCAATCAGCGCCTGAACCGCAACCCTTCGATTATTGCTGTGAAAGCGGCCGACGGTTGGCGCCGACTAGGATAAAAGAGGTGATAGCCGGGGTATGAAGGACACCAGTCCTCCAGAACCGGGACAAGGGCGCCGCGTGCCATGTGCGGCTCAACCTCGCCTTGCGGAACGAAGGTAAACCCAAATCCAGCGAGTGCCGCATCGACCATCAGGCCGAGGCCGTTGAAGATGCACTGGCCGTCGACACGGACGTTGACCTCGCGTCCATCCTTCTCGAACTCCCAGGCATAGAGCCCCCCGCGCGTAGGGAGCCTCAAGTTGATGCAGCGGTGCTCGACCAGCTCTTGCGGCGCGTGCGGAATGCCGGCCGCTGCGATATATGAAGGAGACCCCACAACGATCATCCGTTGCTCCGGCCCAATCGGCACCGCGATCATATCCTTGGCGACAACCTCGCCGAGCCGCACACCGGCGTCATATCGTTCCGCGACGATGTCGGTCAGGCCATAGTCGATGATTATCTCTATCGTGATGTCTGGGTATCTGGCGAGTATGCCAACCAGCTTGGGCCACAACGTCGATCTTGCCGCGTAATCATCCGCCGTGATGCGGACACTTCCCGATGGCGTGTCTCGCAAGGCGCCAAGCGCCGCGATCTCCACACGGATTTCTTCGATCCGCGGGCCCACACTCTCGAGCAATCGTGCGCCCGCAGCAGTCGGTGAGACGCTGCGTGTCGTTCGATCCAGCAATCGGAGGCCGATCCGCTCCTCCAGGGCTCGTACCGTCTGGCTCAACGCCGATTGCGAGACGCCGAGCTTAGCGGCAGCCCGCGTGAAGCTCCCTTCGCGAGCGACCGCAAGCAGAACCTCCAAGTCGTCGATGCTCTCGCGCGCCATTCCAACCCCACTTGGTTCCAGAAGCTCACCTTATAGGACCATGCCAATTATAGCGACTTATCGCTTCCACACCCCACGCCTAATTTTACGGCAATGACGCACCTCACGGCTGGCGCGTCGAAATTGACGAGGTAAGCCATGAATCCCACCTACGACTTTTCGGGCCAGGTCGCCCTGATAACCGGCGCCGCCTCCGGTATGGGGCGGGCGACTGCAGAAGCTTTCGCGGAAGCCGGTGCCGCACTTGTCCTGGTCGATCGCGATGGTGGCGGCTTGCAGACGACCGCCGATGCGATCGCGGCGAGAGGTGGCAGGGCGATCACTATCGTTGGCGACGTGTCGGACGAGGACGTTGCCAAATTCGCCGTCGAGCGTGCCGTCGCGGACTATGGCAGGCTCGACATGGCCTATAACAATGCCGGCATCCTGGGGCCGATGTGCCCGATGACCGAGGAAACCGGTGAGGGCTATGACGCCGTCAACGCGGTCAACCTGCGCGGCATCTGGACCTTCATGAAGCATGAGTTGGTCCAGATGAAGAAACAGGGAAGCGGCGCGATCGTCAACTGTTCGTCGCTTGGTGGGCTGGTCGGCCTGCCGGGCCGCGCGGCTTATCACGCGACCAAGCACGGCGTGATCGGCCTGACCAAGAGCGCCGCCATGGATGTCGCTGCCGAGGGGATTCGCGTCAATGCAATCTGTCCTGGTTGCATCGATACCCCGATGGGTGACGGCGTCGATCCAGCGTCGATGAAGGCCTTCCTGGCCGAGCAGCCGATTGGGCGCGCCGGAACCCCCGAGGAGATCGCAGCCGCGGTGCTGTGGCTGTGCAGTCCCGGCGCAAGCTTTGTGCTCGGCGTTGCACTGCCGATCGACGGCGGCTTCACGGCGCACTGACACTGGCGCCCCTTCTCACATTATGCAGGACCAATACCCATGCCACCAGAACCCACGAATGCTCGCACCTCCTTCGGCGACGTCGCGCCGCACCTCGCCGAGATCACCGACAAGGTCCTGTTCGGTAATGTGTGGGAGAACGCAGCGCTTTCGCCACACGATCGAAGCCTGGTGACGATCACCTGTCTGATCGCACTGTACCGGGGCAACGAGATGCCCTTTCATATCAGCAAGGCGATCGAGAATGGCGTGACCAAAGACGAGATCGTCGAGGCGATCACCCAGATCGCGTTCTACGCGGGCTGGCCCCCGGCGATGACTGCGCTGCCGATCGTCAAGACCGCTTTTGCGGATGCAGGCGTCTAACCCTCCCCCTATCCAGACCAAGGAATTTAAGATGAAGCTCATGCGCGCGGGATCGCAGCCTTCCATGAAGGGGCCCGAAGAGTATTTTACCGGGGTGGTGCGGATTGATCCGCTTGCGACCGCCAGCGCTCCAGCAACCGTGTCCTGTGCAGCCGTGACATTCGAACCCGGCGCGCGCTCGGCTTGGCATACCCATCCGCTTAGTCAGATCCTGGTCGTCACCGCCGGCTGCGGGTGGACGCAGTGCGAGGGCGAAGCGATCGTCGAAATCCGCGCGGGGGATACGATCTGGTGTCCACCCGGACACAAGCACTGGCATGGCGCATCGCCAACCACGGCGATGACCCACATTGCCATTCAGGAAGCGCTCGATGGCAAGAACGTCGTCTGGTTGGACAAGGTGACCGACGCCGAATATCTGGCCGGCCCAACCGTGAGCGATCGGTAGAGACGCTTGCTGCCGCAAGTCAAACTTCATCCGTACGGCGTTCGAGCCGCCAATGATGGCAATGCAATGGGCGGAGTTGAACGAGCTTATAGCGGTTGCCGCTGGCGCGTAGGTCCGAATGTCCTTAGCGCACGACGGTAGACGCGACCGGTTCAGGATACACGATGACCCATACTAGGCGCGGTGCGCTTGCCCTCGGCGTGTCGGTTGCCGCCGGCCTGCCTGGTGCTGCCTTGGCAACTCTACCTGCCGCCGAGCCAGCTAATCTCGTCAGGTGGCGTTCCGGCGCCGATGGCCAGCGCCGGGCCGACCTAGGAGACGGACGATATCGCAACCCCGTGCTGTCGGGTGATCGGCCCGATCCCAATATTCTCAAGGATGGCGCGGATTATTGGGCCACCTTCTCGTCCTTCGATTACTATCCAGCTGTGGTCGTCTGGCACTCGAACGATCTAGTGAACTGGACGCCAGTCGGGCCTGCGCTGACGAAACCCTTGGGCTCGGTCTGGGCGCTCGACATCGCCAAGCATGATGGCCGCTACTTCATTTACATTCCCGTCTTCAACGCGACCGATCCAGACTTCCGGGCCGGTCCGATGATCCCTTGCAAGATCTTCGTCGTCCACGCCGACAGCATGCACGGTCCGTGGAGCGAGCCCGTGGACATGGGGATCAAGGGCTATATTGATCCGGGTCATGCAGTCGGCGAAGACGGCAGGCGCTACCTGTTCTTGAACGGCGGCGCGCGCGTCCGGATTAGCGACGACGGGCTTCGGACGGATGGGCCGGTGGAGCAGGTGTATGGCGGCTGGCCCATCCCGGCCGATTGGGTGGTTGAAGCGCCTGCGCTGGAAGGCCCCAAAGTGTTGGCGCGCGATGGTTGGTTCTACCTCTTTTCGGGCCAAGGCGGGACGGCGGGGCCGCCGACTAGCCACATGGTGATCGTCGCCCGGTCGCGCTCAATCCACGGCCCGTGGCAGAACTGCCCCCACAACCCGATCGTACACACCGCCAGCGCGGCTGAGCCCTGGTGGTCGCGCGGTCACGGCACGCCCGTCCAGGACCTAACGGGCAACTGGTGGCTGGCCTATCATGGCTACGAGAACGGCTTCCGGACGCTCGGGCGGCAGATGCTGCTGGAGCCGTTCGTGTGGGATTCCGACGGATGGCCGCGGATGACAGGGGGTGACCTGTCCACACCGCTGCCCATGCCGCACGGCGGACGCGACCGAGGCGCCGGGATCGAGTTGTCGGGCCCGTTCCGCGCCAGCGATCTTGGCGCGCGGCTGGCATTCTTTGCGCCTGGCGCGCGCTACCTGGAGCGTGCCCACTTCGCCGATGGCGCCCTCACGCTTCAGGGTCAGGGTAGCGGCCCTGCCGCCTCGTCACCGCTGGCCTTCATCGCCGGGGATCGCTCTTACGAGGTGACGTTGGACGTCGATCTTGACGGTGATGTGCAGGGCGGGCTGCTGTTGTTCTACGACGGTAAGCTGTTCGCAGGCCTGGGCGCCGAAGCGAACCGGCTCCACACCTATAAGCTCGGCGGAGAACAGGGCTATCCGCCGCCTGGACCGGCCGAAGGACCCAAGCTGTCGCTCCGCTTGATCAACGATGCGAATGTGGCAAGCTTCTATGTCCGTGCGGGCGCGAAGCCCTGGCGCAAGGTCGTGTCGTACGAGGTCTCGGGCTACAACCACAACATGGCCGATGGTTTCATGAGCCTCCGGCCGGCGCTGTTTGCCTCTGGTGTAGGCGCCGCAACGTTTTCCAAATTGGCCTACCAAGCGCGCGGCGGCTGAGGCTTTCACGCTAGGCGGCCAGCGGCGCTCGACTCCAGCAACTTGCTGGAACGCCCAATTCCTTCAGGACGGCTTCTGCCCGGCAGACCCGAGGCACAAAGACCCAATAACCGACACGCAAGCCGTTCTAAGCGTTTCCCGAAACCCGCCGTTCGTTCATAACGCAATAGATCCGTTGCACGGCTGGCAGGTTCCGCAATGACGAGCGGCCATTTGTCCTTCGTCCAAATAGCTGTTTGATCGTGCTACTGGCTTGACCTGGATTGCATTGACGAAAACACGGCTTATGCCGCCGCAGGCACCGCGAGCAGGAGCTTCGCCATCGGCTGTGCCCGGATTGCTTCTCCAACCAGGATTAGGGCGGGGCCAGCACCTGCCGCCCGATCGATCGCCAGGCCTAATAGATCGAGTCGCGTATGGACGAGACATTCCGACGGAAGGCTGACGTCGCTTGCAATCAGCACCGGGGTCGCCGGGTCGAGGCCGTTCGCGATCAACTGGCGTGAGATGCCTGCTGCCGCCCCTCGTCCCATGTAAAAGGCAACGGTCGCCGAGCCATCCGACAGCGCTGCCCAGTCAAGATCCAGCGGCTCGCCAGCCCGCGCGTGCGCAGTTACCAAACGCAATTGGCGGGCCGATCCGCGCAGCGTCAGCGAGACGCCGGCGCTGGCGGCGGCCGCACTTGCTGCGGTGATGCCGGGGCAGATGCGGACGCGAAAACCGTGCGTGGTCAGCGCGTCGATCTCCTCGGTCGAACGGCCGAAGATCGACGGATCGCCGCCCTTCAACCGCACCACCCGCTCCCCCGCGCGCGCCGCTGCAACCAGCAATGCGTCGATCGCGGGCTGCGTCTTCGAATGCCGCCCCGAGCGCTTGCCGACCGAAACGCGCCGAACGTGTTGCGGGATCAGCTCGAGCACGCCCGGTCCGACCAGCGCATCGTAGAAGACGATGCTCGCCGCGCCCATCAGCTTTTCGGCCTTGCGCGTCAGCAAATCGGGGTCGCCGGGGCCTGCGCCGACCAGCCACACGTCGCCGGGTGCGATGAGCTCAGACATGGACACTCTCCTGGACGGTCAGCAATTTGGCGATGGCGGGGCGGCACGCCCCGCAATTGGTGCCGGCATTGAGCGCAGCGCCGACCGCCTCGACACTCACCAGCCGCTCGCCGGAAATCGCGGCGAGCAAGGTGTTGAGCCCGACGTCGAAACACACGCAGACGATCGGCCCGCGATCGGGCGCCGGCGTGGCCGGGCGACCGGCGAGCACTTCGAACGACGATGCGTCGGGCACGCCGAACTGATCGAGCAGCCAGTCGCGCGGCGGCAGGCCGGCGGCCCGCGAGACGAACAGCGCGGCCTGCAACTGACCGTCGGCGACCACCGCAGCCCGCACCACGCCGCGCCGCACGTCGATCATCTCGGCGCGCTCGCCGGCTGGCAGCAGCGTGGTGAGCGCGGCGGGATCGCCCTCCCCCGCCAGTTCGATCAGCCAGCCGAGCGCGGAGCGGATCCGCGTCCAATACGCGCAATCGGGAGCGCTCGGCCGCTCGCGCGACACGAGGAAGCCGGTCCAGTCGGGCTTGTACGACCCGGCGCGCGCGGGGGTGTTCTTGAAACCGGGCTGGCCCGAGACGGGATCGCGATCCTTGCCGGGGAGCAATCCGGCGCGGCCGCCGGCGCTGGTCTGGTCGGTCCAGTGGATCGGCACGAACAGCTCGCGGCGGCGCTGATCGGGAGTGATCGCGACGCGGAAGATGCTCGTGCCGTGCGGCGTCTCGACCCGCGCGAGGCCGCCCTCGGCAAGCCCGATCCGCTGCGCGGTGTCGGGATGGACCTCGACCAGCGGCTCGCGGCGGTGCTGCGACAGCTTGGACGACAGGCCGGTCCGCGTCATCGTGTGCCACTGGTCGCGATAGCGGCCAGTGTTGAGCCGGAAAGGATAGGCGCGGCTGGCGTCGTCGCGCGGCGCGTGGACGACGGGCACGAGCCGCGCCTTGCCGTCGGGAGTCGGGAAGGAGCGCTCGGCGAAGGGCGAGGCGCCGCCCCATTGGAACGGCGCCAGTGCGGCATAGGCTGCGTCGGTGATGTCGGCCTGGCCCGAAATGTCGAGCATCCGCGTACCGTCATTCTCGAATCCCGTCTGCGCGGCGAACTCGCGAAAGACGCTGGCGGCGCTCGGATAGGCGAAGCCCGCGAACCCCATGCGCTGGGCGACCTCGGCGATCGCCCACCAGTCGGCGCGCGCCTCGCCCGGCGGCGCGAGGAAGCCGCGCTGGCGCGACACGCGGCGTTCGGAATTGGTGACCGTGCCGTCCTTCTCGCCCCAGCCGAGCGCGGGAAGTTTCACCTGCGCGAAACGCAGCGTGTCGGTCTCGGCGATGCAATCCGACACCACCACGAACGGGCAATTGGCGAGCGCCACGCGCGCCATGCGCGCGTCGGGCATCGACACCGCGGGGTTGGTCGCCATGATCCACACCGCCTTGATCTTGCCCTTGGCCATCGCCTCGAACATGTCGACCGCCTTGAGCCCGGGGCTGGGGCAGATCGTCGGCGACTGCCAGAAGCGTTGCGCGCGGTCGCGCTCGGCATCCGAGAAGCCCATATGCGCAGCGAGCGTCGAGGCAAGGCCGCCGACCTCGCGACCGCCCATTGCATTGGGCTGGCCGGTGATGCTGAACGGACCTGCTCCTGGCTTGCCGATCCGGCCAGTGGCGAGGTGGAGGTTGATGATCGCGTTGGCCTTGTCGGTTCCGCTGGTCGACTGGTTCACGCCCTGGCTGAACAGCGTGATCGTGCGCGGGTGATCCGCGAACAGATCGTAGAACTCTTGCAGATCGGCGGGCGCGATGTCGCACACCCGCGCAACGTCCGGGTTTGGGAGCGACTTCCAGAAGCCATCGGGGACGTGCACGCGCTCGGCAAGCGCCTTGCCGTCGAGCCGCCAGCTCGAGCGCATGTGCGCGAGCAGTCCGCTGAACAGCGCGACGTCACTGTCGGGCGCGATCGCGAGGTGGAGATCGGCGCGTTCGGCGGTCTCGGTGCGGCGCGGGTCGATCACCACCAGTCTGGTGCCGCGCGCCGCCCGCGCGGCCTCGATCCGCTGCCAGATCACCGGATGGCACCAGGCGGTGTTCGACCCGACCAGCACGATCAAATCGGCGGCGTCGAGATCGTCATAGCTGCACGGCACGACATCCTCGCCGAACGCACGAACATGCGCCGCCACTGCACTCGCCATGCAGAGGCGGGAATTGGTGTCGATATTGGCGGTGCCGATGAAGCCCTTCATCAGCTTGTTGGCGACGTAATAGTCCTCGGTCAGCATCTGGCCCGAGGCGTAGAAGGCGACGCTGTCGGGGCCATGTTCGGCGATCGTCGCGGCGAAGCGCTGGGCGATGTGGTCGAGCGCAGCGTCCCAGCTCGCCTGGCGGGTGCCGATCATCGGGTGGAGCAAGCGGCCCTCGAGGCCGATCGTCTCGCCGAGATGGGTGCCTTTTGAGCACAGCTTGCCGAAATTGGCGGGATGGTCGGGGTCACCGGCAATCGTCGCGCCGCGGTCGCCGGAGGGGGTGGCGAGCACGCCGCAGCCAACGCCGCAATACGCGCAGGTCGTCTTGATTCCCCTCCCGCTCGCGGGAGGGGTTAGGGGAGGGCATGTCGGATCGGCGGCGTTGACAGCCCCTCCCCCAGCCCCTCCCGCAAGCGGGAGGGGAGCCATCACGCCACCCCCGCAAGCGCTTCAGCGCGGCCGATCAGGATCCGCCCGCCGTCGATCTTGACCGGGATCACCGGCACGCACCCCTTGTCCTCGCCCAGCGCCTCGCCCGTCACCAGCGAGATCCGCCAGTTATGCAGCGGGCACGTCACCGTAGTATCGTGGACGATCCCCTGGCTCAGCGGCCCCTGCTTGTGCGGGCACCGGTTGGCGAGCGCGTAGACCTCGCCATTGGCGGTGTGGAAGATCGCGATCTCGCGCCCGCCGCGCACCGGCAGCGTCCGCGCGCCGAGCGCGGGGAGCTGGTCGACCGGACCGATGTCGAGCCATTCGCCGACCGCGCTCATGCCGCCACCAACGCAGGCGTGGCGAGCGGGCGGATTTCGGCGAGATGCTGGTGGAGTTTGTAATCCTCCCCCGCCGCGCGCTTCGCCCAAGGATCGTCCTGCATGAAGCGCTGCGAAAAGTGGAAGCGCGCCGTCAGCGCCACGCGGCCGTCCACATCCTCGACGATGCGCTGCTTGATATAGTCGAGCCCGACGCGCTCGACCCACGGCGCGGTGCGATCGAGATAGCGCGCTTCCTCGCGATACAGCTGGATGAACGCGGCGCAGTGATCGAGCGCCTCCTGCTCGGTTGCGACCTTGCACAGGAAATCGGTGCCGCGCAGCTTGATCCCGCCATTGCCGCCGATCGAGAGCTCGTAGCCGCTGTCGACGCAGATCACGCCGAAATCCTTGATCGTCGCCTCGGCGCAATTGCGCGGGCAGCCCGACACGGCGATCTTGAACTTGTGCGGCATGAAGCTGCCCCAGGTCATCTGCTCGGTCTTTATCCCGAGCCCGGTCGAATCCTGTGTGCCGAAGCGGCACCATTCGGAGCCGACGCAGGTCTTCACGGTGCGGAGCGCCTTGGCATAGGCATGGCCGCTGACCATTCCGGCCGCGTTGAGATCGGCCCAGACCGCGGGCAGATCCTCCTTCTTGATCCCGAAGATGTCGAGCCGCTGGCCGCCGGTCACCTTGACCATCCGCGCCTCGTATTTCTCGGCGACGTCGGCGATCGCGCGCAGTTCCTTGGGGTTGGTGACCCCGCCCCACATCCGCGGGACGACCGAATAGGTGCCGTCCTTCTGGATGTTGGCGTGCATCCGCTCGTTGACGAAGCGCGACTGGTTGTCGTCGACGAACTCGCCCGGCCAGGCGCAGAGCAGATAGTAATTGAGCGCGGGGCGGCACGACGAACAGCCATCAGGTGTCGTCCAGTGCAGCGCCTGCATCACCTGCGGGATCGCTTTCAGATCTTTCTCGAGGATCAGGCGGCGGACGTCCTCATGCGTGAAGCTGGTGCATTTGCACACGGTCGGCGCGGTCCGCTCGCCGTCGAACGCCTCGCCGAGCGTGACCGCGAGCAGCCCTTCGACCAGATTGGTGCACGACCCGCACGAGGCCGAGGCCTTAGTGCACGCGCGCACCGCGTCGAGCGTACACGCGCCGTCCACGATCGCGCCGACCACCCTGCCCTTGCTGACGCCGTTGCAGCCGCAGATCTCGGCGTCGTCCGCCAAAGCCGCGACTGCCGCATTAGGGTTTGCCGATGCCGCTCCTCCGGCTGCGAAGGCTTGCCCGAAGATCAGCGCGTCGCGGATTTCGGCGACGTCCTGCTGCTTCTTGAGCAGGTCGAAATACCAGTTGCCGTCCTGCGTATCGCCATAGAGCACCGCGCCGATGACGCGGTCGTCCTTCACCACGACGCGCTTGTAGATGCCGCGCGCCGCATCGCGCATGACGATGTCGTCGCACCCTTCGCCGCCAGAGAAGTCGCCCGCCGAGAAGACGTCGATCCCCGAGACCTTCAATTTGGTCGAGGTGACCGAGCCGGTATAGCCCGAGGGCGTCGCGACGAGCCCGTCGGCGAGGCTGCGGCACATGTCCCACAGCGGCGCGACGAGGCCATAGACGAGGCCGTTATGCTCGACGCACTCGCCAACCGCGAGCACGTTGGCGTCGGACGTCACGAGATGATCGTCGACATGGATCCCGCGCCCGATCGCCAGCCCGGCGGCGCGCGCGAGCTTGACGTTGGGGCGGATGCCGACAGCCATCACCACCAGCGCCGCGGGGATGTCGCGCCCGTCCTTGAGGCGGACGCCCTCGACCTTGCCCTGGCCGTAGATCTCGGCAGTGTCGGCGCCGGTCAGGATCGTCTGTCCGCGCGCCTCGAGCGCTGCCTTGAGCAGCCAGCCCGCCGCTTCGTCGAGCTGGCGCTCCATCAGCGTCGGCATGTTGTGGAGCACGGTTACCTTCATCCCGCGCAGCGACAGGCCGTGCGCCGCCTCGAGCCCGAGCAGCCCGCCGCCGATCACCACCGCGTCGCCGCCGGCATCCGCCGCGCGCAGCATGGCGCCGACATCGTCCATGTCGCGGAAGGTGACGACGCCCTGCAGATCATGCCCCGGCACCGGGATGATGAACGGGTCCGAGCCGGTCGCGAGGATGAGCGTGTCATAGCTCTCGACCCGGCCCGAGCGCGCGGTGACGGTCTGGATCTTGCGGTCGATCGCGACGACGGGGTCGCTCGCCACCAGCTCGATCGCATTGTCGGCATACCAGGCGAGGTCGTTGATTACGATGTCGTCGAACGCCTTGTCCCCGGCGAGCAGCGGCGAGAGCATGATGCGGTTGTAGTTCACGTGCGGCTCGGCGCCGAAGATCGTGATGCGATAGCGCTCCGCATCGCGCGCGAGGATTTCCTCGACCGCGCGGCAGCCCGCCATGCCGTTGCCGATGACGATGAGATGCGGTTTGGTCATGAGAAAGCCCAATCCAGGAAAAGCCAGAGCTTCTTGGTGTCGGTCGCGTAGCGATCGGCGCGATAGTCGGCATATTTGAGGAGCGCGGTGTATCGGCCCCGCTTGACGCTGAGCTGCGCGTCGACCTCGTCGCCGTAATGTTGGCCGAGCCGGTCGCTGTCGAAGCGGTGATAGGCGGCGACCAGGGCGATCGCGTCGAGCCCGGCGACCTTCTTCCAGCCATAGCCGACCGAGCCATAGGCATCGCGCAAGCCGTTGGGCGGGGTGACGAGGAACTTGTCCGCCCAGCCGTTGAACTTGTGGAGCGTGGCAAGCGGGGTCTGAAAGCTCGTGACCGCAACGCCTTTGTCCGCGCCGAGCACCTCATACCCCCCGGTCAGCGTCAGCGCCTTGGCGGCGATGCCGAGTTCACCCGCATAATAGTCTGCATGATACCGGTTGGGGTTGCGGTGATAGTCGCGCTGCGACGCGAAGCTCGCGAGGTAGCTCAGCTTGAGCGTCTTGCTCAGCGGATAGGCTCCGGCGAAGCGCCCGCCATAGCTCTGGCTCGAATTGACGAACACCTGCCGCTGGTCCTGATCGACCAGATAGGCAAAGCCCGTCAGCGTGCCGAGGCTGCTCTTGTAGGCCAGGTTGGCGAAGACGTTGTCACCGCCGATCTCGTCCAACCGCGCCGGACCGAAGCGATTGCCGCCGTCGATCCCCCAGATCGTGCGGACGTTGTTTGCATAAGTGACATCGGCCTTGAGGTTCTTGATCGCCGACCATTCGACGCGCACCGCATCGAAGGTTTGCTCATTGTCGCGCCACGCGACCGCGCCGACGAAGCGCTGGTCGTCAAGGTTGATCGCCTGCCGCCCGACGGTGACGACGGTCTGCTTAAGCCCGCGATATTGCAGCTGCAGCCGGTTGAGTTCGATATTCTGCGGATCGGAAACGATCGGGTACGCGGTCTTGCCGTTAACACCGCTATTGTACGCCGGGTTGATCGCGAGCGTCGCCTCGGATTCGGCGAGGAAGCTGAAATCGCTGAGCTTCGCCTCGAACCCGCTGCGGAGCCTGAGCGTGACGGCGTCGGCGTCCTTCGCAAGCGGTGCCTGCTCGACATGTTCGTAGCGCAGGCGCGCATCGATCAACGGGGTGAAGGTGAGCGGGTCGGCGAGGGCCGGTGTCGCCACCAGCCCTCCCAGTGCGAGGAGCGACAGCGCGCGCATCAGATCCGCGCTCCGTTCGCCGAGGTCCAGCTGCCGCGCCAGTGGCGCTTGACCTTGAGGATGCCGAGCAAGGCGACGACCGCGAGCCCGGCGAAGATCAGGAAGCCGGGCGAGGTGCTCCCGGTCCACTGCTTGGCGAAGCCAAGCGAGGAGGCGAGGTAGAAGCCGCCGATCCCACCGCCGAAGCCGACCAGGCCGGTCATCACGCCGATCTCGCTGCGGAAGCGCTGCGGCACGAGCTGGAACACCGCGCCGTTGCCGAAACCAAGCGTCGCCATCACCAGCAGGAACAGGCCGAGCGAGACGGTCAGCGAGGCAGGCGCGGTGCTGATCGCGATCAGGACGAGCGCCGCCAGCAGATAGACCGCGGTCAGCGTGCTGATCCCGCCGATCCTGTCCGCCACCGCGCCGCCGATCGGCCGCACCAGCGATCCCGCGAAGACGCACGCAGCGGTGCAATAGCCCGCCGTCACCGGGGTCAGCGCGAAACGGTCAGTGAAATAGACCGGCAGGCTGGCGGCAAGCCCGACAAAGCCGCCGAAGGTGACGCCATAGAACAGCATGAACCACCAAGTGTCGGCTTCCTTGAGCACCGACAGGTAGGCGGCGAACGGCTTGGGCGCAGGCTGGCTCGGCGAATCCTTCGCCATCGCCATATAGAGCAGGAACACGATCGCCAGCGGGATCACCGCGAGCCCCAGCACCGCGTTCCACCCGAACGCCTTGGCGAGCATCGGCGCGAATAGCGAGGCGAGCACGGTGCCCGAATTGCCCATGCCGGCGATCCCCATTGCCTTGCCCTGATGCTCGGCCGGATACCAGCGCGAGGCCAAGGGCAGCGCGACCGCGAAGCTTGCCCCCGCAAAACCGAGCACGACGCCGAGCGCGAGCGTGCCCGCAAAGCTGTTGACCCCGAACAGCCAGCCGATCGACAGGCCGGCGATGACGATGATCTGCCCGATCGCGCCGGTCTTCTTCGGCCCGATCTTGTCGACGAGCAGCCCGTTGACCAGCCGCAGCACCGCGCCCGCGAGCGTCGGCACGGCGACCATCAGCCCCTTCTCGGCGGGCGACAGCGCCAGTTCCTTGGCGATGATCGGCGCGAGCGGCCCGAGCAGCACCCACACCATGAAGGCGAGGTCGAAATAGAGGAAGGCGGCGATCAGCGTCGGGCGGTGCCCGCTCTGCCAGAAGCCCGTCGCGTCCGCTGCGCTCGGCTTCGCCTTGGTTCGCGCGCTGGTCCCCGCCAGCCCCGCGTCAAACTCTGTCTGCAGCTGCGTCATCGTCCCGATTCCCCTCGAGCAAACGCAAAAAAGCCGCCGCGACGCTCGATCTTCCGAGACGCGACGGCGACTTTGCCAGAATGTTGGTGATGCCGAAGACGCTACCCCGTTGCAGCGTCTCGACGATAACCGAAAGCTGCCGCGATTCGCGCCGCAACGCAACAATTTTCTGCAGCCCGGCGAATTATGCTTCGAATCCGCCCAAATAGCCTGCGAGGTCGGCTGGATCGAAACTCCGCGCATCGAAGAATCGGTCGGCACCCATGATCAAGCGCCCCTGCGTCGTACCGACCCCGAGCGCTTCGACGATGCCGCCCTCGAGCTTCGAGCTCGCCCCAGGCAGCGGCACACCGAGCGGTCGCAGCGCGGCGCGGTAGACGTCGGGGCGGAAGACGCGCTGCGCCGCGTCGTAATCGGCCGGGTTCGGTGCCGCGTGGCCGGCGATGCACATCTGCGCATAGAGCCACGCCGCCTGGCTGACCCACGGGAAATTGGCCGCCTCGCGGTGCTGGAACATGAAGTCGGGCACGTCGATCGGCGCCGCTCCTTGCGCAAACACGATGCGGTCCGAAATGGCATGGCCGATCAGCGTCGCCGACCCATCCAGATAGTCGGGGCCGGCGAGGATCGCGGCAATCTCCTCGCGCCGCGCCGGATCGACGAAGGCGACGCCCGCGCGGTACAGCGCACGCAGCAGCCGATGCGTGAGGTCGGTATCCTCCTCCATCCGCGCGGTGCGCATCGCCAGCACCTTCTCGACGCCGCGCAGCCAGATCTGCGACGTTACCGCGACGATCACCCCGACGCCGCGGTCGACCGCGACGCTGTTCCACGGCTCACCGACGCAGATGCCGTCAATCTCACCCGCGGCGAGCGCGTCGGCAGCGAACGGCGGCGCGACCGTGACGATCGCAACATCGCGGTCAGGATCGATCCCGCAGCCGATCAGCCAATAGCGCAGCATGTAATTGTGGCTCGAATAGCGATGCACCACGCCAAAGCGCAACGGCGTGCCGCGCTCCCGCGCCGCCTGCGCCACTTCGGCAAGCCGCGCGCCGATAGCCGCGACATCTCCCGGCGCGCCCACCGCAGTGACCTGCGTGGCCAGATCGGGCCGCAGCGTGATCGCATTGCCGTTGAGCCCGAGCACGAACGGCACCGACAGCGGTGTCGCCGGCCGCCCCAGCCCGAGCGTCGTCGCGATCGCCAGCGGCGCGAGCAGATGCGCGGCATCACTATCGCCATAAAGCAGCCGGTCGTTGACCGTCGCCCAGCTCATGTCGCGCACGAGCTCGAGCGCGATCCCCTCGGCCTCGGCAAAGCCAAGCTCGCGCGCGAGGATCGGCAAGGCGGCGTCGACCAGCGGCAGGAAACCGATGCGGAACGGCGTGGTCGTCATAAGTCCCCCATCAGCCGGTTGGCGGTAACGATCGCGTCGGCGACGTCGCCAATCCGCCGCCCGCTATCCATCGCCGCCTTGCGCAGTGCGGCATAGGCAGCAGGCTCGTCGATCCCGCGCTTCTTCATCAGCAGCGCCTTAGCCTCGTCGATCGCCTTGCGCTCGGCGAGCGCGGAGCGCGCTTCGTCGAGTTCGGCGCGCAGCCGCGAGTAAGCGCGAAAGCGGCGGATCGCGAGTTCGAGGATCGGCCGGATGCGCTCCTTCTTGAGCCCGTCGACGACATAGGCGGAAACGCCCGCATCGATCGCCGCCTCGATCCCGGCGACATCGCTCTGGTCGACGAACATCGCCACCGGCCGCGCCATCGCCTTCGACAAAGCGAACAGTTCCTCAAGCTCGTCGCGATGCGGATTGGCGAGGTTGATCAGCACGACATCGGGCGATAGCGCCTCGAGCCGCGCGGCGATGCCGCGGCGATCGACGAAGATCGTGACGTCGCTTAGGCCAGCATCGCGCAGCCCTTCCTCGATCACGGCCGCCCGCGCGGCACTTTCATCGACAATCGCAATCCGCAAGGCGCGCCCCCCGCTACCGTCCATAGACCCTGGATCCGACAGACCAAAGCTGATTGAACATGGCCATATGCCAGCGCGGCGTCTTATGCTTTGCTCGACGTCCGTTCGTGGGGTGGCAAAATTCTATTTTTGTAGTGAAGGTTTAGCGCAGAGCTACCTACAAGCCGTTCCGTGGCAACCTCTGCTATGCTTTGGCTAACGCGACCCCATCGTGCGAATGCCACCGTTGACGCAGCCTTCCGAGCTCGGCCGTTCGCTCAGCAACATCGGCACCAACCATAGATGCTAAGGGCTAATTTACTCCGATGGATGTACCGTGGTGCAGTAACCTAACATCGTGGAGATGCGCGATGGGGCACTCGTCGTTAGATCCCGCTTTCCACGAGCTTCGTCCCTGGAACGAAGGGCGAGTATTTGGCGCGAAGCGCGCGCTCAAGCCGCAGCAAGTTTGGGCGATTCGCTTTTGGCTTGACCAGCATCGACGGCTCCGAGACCGCGCACTCTTCGATTTCGCGATCGACAGTAAGCTGCGGGGTTGCGATGTGGTCAAAGTTCGCATCGGTGACATAGTGACCGGCGGGCGCATCCGAGATCGTGCCGTAGTGGTGCAGCAAAAAACCAAACGACCGGTGCAGTTCGAGCTAGTTGAGCCTGCCCGAAAGACACTGTTCGCTTGGCTCGAGCGTCGTGGCGGCACGTTAAACAACTACGTCTTCCCGAGCCGGAATGACTATATGGGCCATATGAGCACGAGGCAGTACGCCCGCCTCGTGCGCGAGTGGATTGTCGGCATTGGCCTGCAGGCAGAAGATTACGGCACGCACTCGCTTCGACGTACCAAGGCATCGATAATCTACAAGGCGACGGGGAATTTGCGCGCTGTGCAAATCCTGCTCGGTCACGCAAAGATCGAGAGCACCGTTCGCTACCTTGGCGTCGATGTAGAAGACGCCTTGGAACTCTCAGAACGGACCGAGATCTGACCAGCCCAGCTTGACCCAGTTGCGGACATTCAGCGAGTAACCCGCGGCTTCCAACTTCAGACTTTTGTTCATGCGGGGACATCTGTGATGCAGATCGCCTGAAAAGTACGCATGGATCGGCACCGACCGGTCAATCGGCCTTGCGCGGTTGGCCCGGTGAGCATCTTTAATCGGAAATTTCGCTGTCTCATTGCCAAGTCGGCTCTATACCTTCGGGGTGGTTCGTGAGCGACGTTGAGACTGGGAAAGGGTACTGTGGCTGCACGATCGTCACGCTTATTGCGCGCCCCGCCAAAGCGGGCTTGGATCACGAGATGGAAGGCGTTCCTCGACTGGACCGATGCGCACAGCGACTCCCGTTGGGTGTTCCGTGGACTGGGGGATAGCGGCTTCTCGCTTATGCCCACAGTCGGGCGAACCGACCGGTATGATCCCACGCATGAGCGTGCGATCTTCGAGCTGTTTCGAAAGCGACTTCCTGAATTTGGGTTGGGAGTTGGCTTAGAGGATCTCGATCTTCTAGCGATTGCCCAGCATCATGGTGCCCCACTCGCCTTCTCGATTGGACGTCAAACCCACTAGTGGCAGCCTTCTTCGCAGTTACCGCGTCGCCGGGAATGAAGAAGGTTCGAGATCTTGCCCCCTCGGGAAGAGCGTCTACGCGCGAAATATCTGCAACACCCGACCCCCGCCTCGTTTCGGCGCGTGTGGTCGCACTCCGGGTCGCACCACGTATGCTGATGCGACCAGGTCAAGATCCCTTTGGTATAACAGATGTTCGCGCGGTGTGGCCTCGGGCTGTTGCAAGTCGTATCACGCTTCAGAGCGGACTATTTACCGTACATCCACAACCAAATACCCCTTGGGTTGCTCCTTTGGAGCAACCCTCTAATGTATTTGATATTCCCGGTGAAATGCGAGGTTTCTTTCGCAAGCGGCTTTTCTACTTGGGTGTCCATGATCACATGATCATGGGAGGCCTTGATGGCGTGGGTGCAAGGCTTCGCTGGCAATATAGCGCCCGAACCGGCCTTGGAGCGATATAATGAGCAACGAAGCCCCGAGTGAACTGATCGAGGACGAGCGTGTCATCGGCATGATCGTAGAGGCGGCGGCTGCAATTGATGCAGCTGACTTTGAGCGCCTGTCAGTCGGTGATGATGTCTCCGAACTATCTAGCAACACAATCTTCGACAGCCTTGAGGTGGTGCCGGAGGGCATCCTCAAAGCGCAGTCGGATGGCTTTGAGGCCTCTGCCACCGTTTACATAACCTTAAATTACGGCGGTTCGCGGGACTCTGTTTCGATGCCTGACTCTTACCCTGCCGTGGTACGCGGTGTTCTCAATAATGATGGAGCAGGCATAACTGAAGTAGACGTCGATACTGGCAGCTTTTACGAGTGATCCACAATTGGAAACCGAATGAGATTCGTATTTGGCAAAGACCCAATTGTCGCCATTCCGATGCCGGTTTCCGCCTCCCAACTTCAGACATTTATTCAGCAAGATTTTTGCGGTCGCTTTTGCCCGATCCGGTGGCGGACCGCTGATGTTTCCTTAAGGAGCGCGCCCGCCGCTCGTGTGGCCGAAAACGATTTTGCGATTGAAGTGGTTGTTAAACTGATCCGCTCCGGGCTCGTTTCAGGAGAGCCTGATTGAAGAATGCCGCTTCAATTACCCGCAACGGGTGTCGGTTATGGACCTTGCAAGATACCGGTCTGAGGCAGCGAGCATGACTGGCACGCTCGCCGCCTATTGCTTACTCCGGCTCGGCCACCTTGGCAGGCCGACCTCGCTTCTTGACGGGGTTAGCAGAAGCGGCAGCATCAGCCTTTGCCTCGCGCCCCTTCGAACCAAGCCCAATCCTATGTGCCATCTCGCGCCGCATCGCTGAATAGTTCGGAGCGGTCATCGGGTAATCGTCCTTCAGACCCTAGCGCGCTCGGTACTCGCCAGGCGTCAGACCATTTGTGGTGAGGTGGCGCGTCAGCGTCTTGTAGGGCTTCCCGTCGATCATCGAGATGATGAAATCTGGGTTCGCGAGTGACTTCCGGGCAGTGACAGCGCCGGTGTACTCGACCGGGGTTTCCTCGGCGACAGCTTCAACTGACGCGGCCGAGAGGCCAAGCACAGCGTCATGCATCGACTTCAGGAACGCGGGCACATCCTCAGGCGTCGTGCGAGTGTTCGGGTTCGATAGCCATGCCATCGTCAGTTCAGTGGCGAGCTCGACAGGATTTGTAGTTTCAACAGTCAATGTGGATTCCTTCCGCGCGCAACGTGTCCGTGCCGCACCGAGGCGTCAACTTTCATCCGTAGCGGCGAGGACCCAGAAAACGGCATTCCTGCCTGATTACGGGCTCGGCTCTTTGCGGGACAGCCCGGTCGGGCGAGGCTTGGGACGGAGCGGCCGTTCGCTGGCTACATACCGAAGGTCAGCTTGTCCGACTGGAACGGTCCCGGTCGCTGGCATCGGTCTAGCGATGAATCGATATCCTCCCTCGGACCTCGCGGCCGAAGAACATTGTGGGAACTTGCCCTGTGCGATATCGTCGCAAGACATGACGATTTTTTCGAATTCCACCCGCATGCGCATTCGAGTCATCGATCTAGAGACGGCTGGCTCCGCCTCGCACAGCGTGTGCGAGATCGGCTGGCAAGACGTCGTCCAAGAGATCGATGGTCGCTGGGAGGTCAACGACGAGCGTGGTGCCTGCTTCGTCAACCCCGGCGGGCCGATCTCAACGCAGACAATGGCCATCCACCATATCGTTGACTCAGACGTAGCGGGAGCGCCATTTTGGAAAGATGTGGCGCCGCAGGTCTTGCGGCCGACAGGCGGAGCGGTCGCATTGGCTGCGCATCGAGCGACGTTCGAGCAGCGTTTCTGCTCGCCCAAGCTTTCAGGCGGTGCCCGCTGGATTTGCACCTGGAAGTGCGCGCTTCGTCTATGGCCCGCCCTCCCCAGTTTCTCCAATCAAGGTCTGCGCTATGAGCGCATGCCGACTGGCCTGGATCGTGCGACAGGCCTTCCAGCCCACCGTGCGATGCCGGATGCCTACGTTACTGCGCATCACCTACGCGATATGCTGAATGCTTCTTCACTGGAGCAACTGCTCACATGGAGCGAGCAGCCGGGTCTTTTGCCGCGCGTGCCTTCTGGCCCCGACCGGAAGCGGACATGGCGCGAGCTGGGCGACGACACGCTCGCGGGCTACGCGAGGGATCGTGACATAGATATCCGCTTTAGTGCAGAGACTGAACAGCGTCGTCGCGGAAACCATTGTCCCATCTCGGCGAAAGCTGAGGTCCAACCCGCGCTATTCTGAACAGACGCATGGTTGACCCAAAAAGCGACATACAGCGTAGCTTCCGCGCGCGCCAACTTCAGACATCCATTCATCTCGATGGAACGCAACGCCAAGCCGCCGCCGAAGCGCTCATGGATGGCAAAAGTTGGACGAACTCGTGGTTAGGGAACATGAACATATCCAGTGACGTCCAATTACGAGTGACGCGGTTGTTCGCCGAACGGCTTTAGGGTTTCAAAAACAGGCAACCTAACCCGGTCGCGGAATGGTATGTTACCGTCAGATCACGAGGGTAACGACCGCGCCTCCGGCGGCTTGAGACCGCGCGGGCCGAGATATTGTTCGAGCAGCATTCGAGCGGCCAGCGCTTGACCGCCAGCGGCGAGCAGCACCTCGTGGTTGCCGAGGAAATCGAGCATCAGATCACCCGCCTCGCCCCGCAACCTGAGAGATCCGGTCAAATATCCGGCCTCGTGCGCGTCAGTGTCGCAGGAGGGTTCGGGACGTAGTTCATTGCCGCCCATCTCGGTCGCCTGTCTGCCGCCCGCCCGGCCGTATCGGTCGGCTTGGTCGCCAGCAGTGGTTTCCTGAGCCCCTCCAAGCGCGCAACCGACGTAACGATACTTTAGCGCGACCGCGCAAAGGACCGCTCGTCACTCGCAAACTCGCTGACTACGGGCTGCGCGTCTACGCCTCGCGCGCGGATCTCGCGGACCGTCCCTCCGTCATGACGCCGGTCGATCTCGCAAGCCACTCCCTGATCGGCGATATCCCCGACTCCATCTTCGCCCGGGAAATGCATTATCTCGAGGAAGTCGCGCCAGGGCTCCAGTCAAAGCTTTGCTCGTCGAGCATCAATGCCCATACCGCCTCGTTCGCTCGGGGGCGGGGATCGGAGTGCTGCCATGCCTCATCGGATCGGCCGATCCGACGCTCACCAGGATCCTGCCGCAGATCCACATCAAGCGCTCCTTCTGGATCGCCACCCATTGCGACACCCGAAACCTGCCGCAGGTCCGCCACTTCGTGGACTGGTTAGTCGCATTGACCAGCGAAAATAGGGACCTTCTATACGGTTGAAGCCTGCCCGATCGGCCGCGTATCAATCCGGCGCTCGAGCCCAAGGCCTCATTTACCGCGGCGCCATCCGAATAGCTCCGTCCAGACGGATCACTTCGCCATTGAGCATCGGATTGGCGATGATGCTCTCCACCAGCATCGCATATTCCTCCGGGCGCCCGAGACGGCTCGGATGCGGCACTTGCAGCCCGAGCGAATCCTGCGCGGCCGGCGGCAATCCCATCAGCATCGGGGTCAAGAAGATGCCGGGCGCGATTGTCACGACGCGGATCCGGTGCTGCGCGAGGTCGCGCGCGACGGGCAGCGTCATAGCGACAACGCCGCCTTTGGAGGCCGCATACGCCGCCTGACCGATCTGCCCGTCATACGCCGCGACCGATGCGGTGTTGATGATCACCCCACGTTCCTCGCCGATGGTGTCGGCGGCCGACAGACGTGCGGCAAACTGTGCGATGACGTTGAACGTCCCGACCAGGTTGATGCCGACCGCGCGCCGGAACGCCTCAAGCGGATGGGCCTGCCCGTCCTTGCTTACGGTCTTGATAGCGGGTGCGACGCCGGCGCAGTTGACCAGAATACGGCTGATGCCGTGCGCGGTTTCCGCCGCGTCGAGTGCTGCACCGACGCTCGCTTCGTCCGTCACGTCGGCTGCCACGAAGACGCCACCAATCGCTGCGGCAGCAGCCGCGCCGGCGTCGGCGCTGACATCGACGATCGTCACGCGTGCGCCTTTACTGGCGAGCAGCGCCGCAGTTGCGCTGCCAAGGCCGGAGGCGCCACCGGTGACGATCACGCCAATGCTTTCGAGGTTCATCCAAATGACTCCTAAAGAGCTTCGATAATGGTCGCGTTGGCGATGCCGCCGCCCTCGCACATTGTCTGCAGACCCCATCGCTTGCCGCGTGCGCGCAACGCATGGACCAATGTTGCCATTAGCTTCGTCCCGGTCGCGCCGAGCGGGTGGCCGAGGGCGATCGCGCCACCGTTGACGTTCATCCTCACTGGATCGGCGTGCGTCGCTGCGAGCCAAGCCATCGGAATTGCGGCGAACGCCTCATTGACCTCGAACAAGTCGATGTCGTCGAGCCTAAGGCCGGCGCGCTCCAAGACCTTGCGCGTCGCCGCGATGGGTTCTTCGAGCATCATGACGGGATCGCCCGCCGTTACCATGAGCGCATGGATCCGAGCGATCGGCGTGAGCCCGAACCGCCTCAATGTCTCCTCGTTCACGACTAGCGCGGCCGATGCGCCATCGGTCATTTGACTGGCATTCGCCGCGGTGATCGTACCGCCCTGCTGCAGCGGCTTGACCGCCCCGATCGCCTCGGCCGAGGCGTCGCGCCGAACGCCCTCGTCGTGCGCCAGGATGCTCCCGTCTGACAGCGTGACGGGCGCGATCTCGGTATCGAACGCGCCGGCGTCGATCGCGCGCGCTGCCTTGCGGTGGCTTTCGAGCGCAAAGGCATCCAGCGCTTCGCGGCAGAAGCCATATTTGTCGGCGATCATCTGCGCGCCGACGAACTGACTGAACTCGGCGACGTCATATCGCTGCCGGATCGTGTCGCTAAGCGGCCCGGTCGATACGCCGGCGTCGGCCGCGAGCCGCACGGGCGAGCCCATCGCGACGCGCGTCATATGTTCGACCCCGCCGGCGATCACCATGTCCTGCGTACCCGACATCACCGCCTGCGCGGCAAAGTGAAGCGCCTGTTGCGACGATCCACACTGCCGGTCGATCGTCACCGCCGGGACCGATTGCGGCAGCCGCGACGCCAGTACGACCGAGCGAGCGACCTGAGTGGATTGTTCGCCGATTTGGCTGACGCAGCCAAAGATCAGATCGTCCACCGCGGCCGGATCGATTCCCGAGCGCGTTACCAGCGCATCGACCGCGACGGCGCCTAAGTCAGCCGGGTGAATCCCGGAAAGCCCGCCCTTCCGGCGGCCTCCCGGCGTGCGGACGATCTCGACGATATAGGCTGCTGACATGACGGAGCTTTCGTGGCGACGGGGATGCTTAAAGCGGCTGCGACACGAGGTCGGCTTGGCTAAGGTCTTTCAGCGGGATGGTGACATCGGCAAGCCGCGCCGGATCGATTCTGGCGCGATCTACGACGAGTTTGCGACCCTGCACATAATCCCGGGTCATATTGACGCAGTCCAGCGCGATGACCTGATCCTGCTTGAGATAGATCACCGAAAAGCTGCGCTCCGCTGGTGAGCCGCGCAGCACGGCGCAATCGTATCCGGTCGACAGCCCGACCGTTTGGAGCTTGAGGTCATATTGGTTCGACCAGAACCACGGCACCGCGGCATAGGCTTGGCTCTCGTCGCCCATGATCGTCTTGGCGACCAACGTCGCCTGGTCGTTGGCGTTCTGCACCGATTCGAGTCGGATCGGCAGATCGCCCGCAAAGCGATTTGCGTGCAGCGCGCAATCGCCGATCGCGAAGATGTCCGGTAGCGAGGTACGGCACTGATCGTCGACCGCGACGCCGTTGCCGCCCTCCGCCCCGGCCTCAAGCAACGGCGCGACCGCCGGAACGATCCCGATTCCCACGATGACGAGCTGCGCCGGGATGACGCTGCCGTCGGCCAGCCGGACGCCAGTGACGCGCGCGTTACCCTCGATGCACGCGACCATCGCGCCGAGCCGGATATCAACGCCCTGCGCGCGGTGCTCGGTTTCATAGAAGCGCGACAACGGCTCGCCCGCGACGCGCGCGAGCACGCGGGCAAGCGCCTCGAGCACGACCACCTGCTTGCCGAGCTTGGTCAGCACCGCTGCCGCCTCGAGCCCAATATAGCCACCGCCGATCACCACCGCCTGCGTCACGCCCGGTAGTTCGTCGCGCATCCGGTCCGCATCGGCGCGGGTGCGGACCGTATGCACGCCAGCGAGCGCGTGGCCGGAACAGGCGATGCTGCGCGCCGCCCCGCCGGTTGCCCACACCAGCGTCCCGTATCCGATCGTCTCGCCGCTCGCCGTGGCGAGCGTATGCGCCGCCGGGTCGACGGCCACCACGCGCGTGCTCGGCCGCAGCGTGATGCCGCGCTCCGGCCAAAAGGCGGCGGAGCGCAGCAACAGCCGCTCGAACGGTTTTTCGCCGGCGAGATACTCCTTCGACAGCGGCGGCCGTTCATAGGGCAATTCGGGCTCTTCGCCGATCACCGCGAGCGTGCCGGCAAACTTGCCCTGCCGAAGCGTGATCGCCGCCTGCGCTCCGGCATGGCCCGCGCCGACGATGACGACGTCGTATCGGATCATGTCGCGTCGAGCGGATTGAACGCGCCATATTTACCGCGAAAAAACAGCAGCGGCTGATCGGGCCGAATGATGTCGAGTTCCTGGACGCGCCCGAGCACGATGAAATGGTCGCCCGCCTCGTGCACAGCGTCGAGCGTGCAGTCGATCCAGGCGACGACATCGTCGAGCACCGGCGAGCCGTTGGTCGAGACGCGGTGTGCGACGCCGGCGAACTTGTCCTCGCCCTTCGAGGCGAAGCGTCGGCACAACTCCCCCTGATCGCTCGCCAGCACGTTGACGCAGAACCGCCCGGCCCGTTCGATCTTCGGCCAGCTCGTCGACGCCTTGTCGGGGAAGAAAGCGACGAGCGGCGGCGACAGGCTGACCGAGGTGAACGAGCCGACCACCATTCCCGACGCGCGCCCGTCCGCCTCGATCGCGGTGACGACGCAGACGCCGGTCGGATAATGGCTGAGGACGTGACGGAAGTTCGCACCGTCGATCTGGCCTGCGGGCGCCGCGGTCATCGTCCGGTCCAGACCGGCTTGCGGCCCGCCGCACGCGCTGCCGCACCCTCCTTGGTGTCGTCGCTGTCAGCATACCGTTCGATCGCTTCGAAGCGCGTCATCAATGCTTCCTCCAATGGATATCCCAGCCGCCCGAGCGCCGCGGCCTTGGCGGCCTGGTTCGCGAGCGGCGACGCCTTGGTGACCGCCCCCGCCCAACGCGCCGCGGCATCGCCGAGCTCGACTGCGGAGACGATCTCGTTGACCAGCCCGAAGCGCTCGGCATCGGCGGCGCTCAGGCGCTTTCCGGTCAGGATCATCGCCATCGCGACATGGTGCGGCAGGTGTCGCACCGCGCGGTGGACGACGCCGCAGTCGCCGATGATGCCGACCTTGGTTTCGGGCAGGCCGAATTCGGCGGTGTCGGCCGCGACGATGATGTCCGCGCACATCGCCAGTTCGAAACCGCCGCCTACACAGAACCCCTGAACCGCGGCGATCAGCGGTTTCTTGAGCGTCACCAGCGGGCCGCCGACACCGGTCAGCCCGCCGCCGAAGGCCATATGCTCGGATGCGGATCGGCCGCCCGCCATATCGGCCCCGATACAGAAGGCGCGCTCCCCGGCGGCGGAGAGGATCGCGCACCAGATGTCGGGATCGTCGTTGATCTGCGCCCAGGCCGCGGCGAGCGCCTTTTCCATGTCCGACGTGATCGCGTTCATTGCGTCGGGCCGGTCGAGCGTGACGTACGCGACCCGCCCGGCGATATGGAACGTGACCCCGGCCACGACTCAGCTCGCCGCCGCCGGCGCGGGCATCCATTCGAGCTGGATGTTGTCGACCGCGGCGATGATCCCCGAGCGGAACGTCGGCGTTGCGCCTTGGGCGACGTGGAATTCGGAAATGCGCGCGAGCCATTCCTGCAGCGTGACGATCGCCTCCATCCGCGCGAGATGCATCCCCGCGCAGCGGTGCGGACCACCGCCGAAGGTCATGTGCTGGATTTTCTTGCGGTGGATATCAAGCTCCATCGCATCGGCATTCTCGGTCTCGTCGAGCCCGTGCATCGCTGTCGGGATCAGGATCATGTCGCCATGCTTCAAGGTCACGCCGCGATATTCCTGGTCGCCGTGCACCATCCGCGCCTCGGCGATCACCGGGAAGCGGCGGAACATCTCCTCGACGCTGCGCTGCAGGACGAGCGGATCGCCGCGCAGCTCGGCGACAATCTCGGGGTGCTTGGCAAGATGCAGCATCATGAAGCTGAGGAAATTAACGACGGTATCGAGCCCGCCGAGCAGCAGCAGCGAGATCAGTCCGATCGCGCGTTCGTGGCTGAGCGGCTCGCCGTTGATGTCGTTGTTGACCATCACGGTGATCAGGTCCTGCCCCGACCCGCCACGACGCGCGTTGACGATCGGCTCGACATACGTGTCGAACCCGGCTTGAGCCGCTGACAGCGCCGCCCCCATTTCCTCGGGCGTCGCACCCGGCGGACGCGTCATGTCCTCGGCGAAGCGGCTGAGCATCGGCGCGTCCGACATCGGCAGGTCGCACAGCGCCATGAACACCTTGACCGGAAAGATCCGCGCATAATCGGCGGAAAACTCGCAATGCCCCTGCGCCACCAGGCCTTCGATCAGCTCGACCGAGATGCGGCGCACGTCGGTCTCGACGCGGCGCATCTGGGCAAGGTTGAGACCCTTGTCGAGCGTCTTGCGATACGGCGTGTGCTCGGGCGGATCCATCCGCGTCGGCACCATCAGATATTTCTCACCCGCCTCTTTCGGCAGAAAGATGACCTCGCTCGAGAAGCGCGACGGGTCGGTGTAGATTTCCTTGATCAGATCTGCGCGGGTTGCGACCCAGTGCCCGCCGGTGAACGGAGTCCAGACGAGTTCGGGCATGTCGGGGCGCTGCAAGGCGCGCCAAGCCTCGTGATAGCCTTGGTCGATCCCGTCGGGGTCATACATGTCGATGTCACGCTCGAGATGTTCGGGGACGTGCGCCGGGCGCGGGGTGCGGTGGCGGGCGATTTTCGGATCTGCTTCAGCCATGGGAATATCCTCTCCTGAATTCTCTAGAGCGTCGGGTCGATGACCGCCTTGATCACCTCGCCCGCCTTGACCGCGGCAAGCGCCTTGTCTGCATCGCGGATCGCAAAGCGGTGCGAGATAAGCGCCGCGAGCGGGAAACGGCCCTGCAACCGCGCCGCGAGATGCATCGCGCCATAATAGTTCTTGGGCTTTGGGAAGCTCGCGCCGGCGACCGTCAGGTTCTTGGTCGTCAGGTCGCGCGGGCTGATCGGCTGCGTGCCGATCGCGCCCCACAGGCCGAGCACGATGTAGCGCCCGTGATTGCCGGTGAGATCGACGCCTTCGGGAAACGCCGGGAGATAGCCCGCCGCCTCGACCACGACGTTCGGGCCGTTATGCCCGCACAGATCATAGATTTGCCGCCGCCGCTCCTCCGGAGAATCGGCCAGCGACACGGTCGCGGTGGCGCCAAGCTGTCGAGCGGTTTCGAGCTTCTTGTCGACACCGTCGATCACGATAATCTCGCGCGCGCCGGCCACGGCGGCGACGAGCACTGCGGACAGACCGACCGGTCCCGCCCCCTGGACCACCACCGTTTCGTTGACCCGGATCGGCCCGCAGCGATCGAACCCGCGCAGCACCGTTGGCAACGCGCAACCGAGCGCCGCGACGGCCTCGGGATCGGCCCCATCGGGCAAGCGAAAGAACGGAAGACCGCCGGGTAGCCACGCATAATCGGCATAGCTGCCCCAATTGGGCTTTTCGGCATGTTCGAAGAACTGCGAATTCTCGCATGGCGTCTCTTCGAGCACGGTGCACGAATGGCAGCGATGGCACAACGCGATCGGCGACCAATAAACGAGGTCACCGAGCTTGACCGGAATACCCGCATGATCGGTCGACACGCCTGGCCCGAGCTTCTCGATCCGGCCGACGCCTTCGTGGCCCAGGATGATCGGGAACGGCATCACGCCGGCTTCCCCGGTGGTGATGTGCAGATCGCTGCCGCATACCCCGCCGACGACGACGCGGACCAGCGCGCCCCCCGCCTCGGGCTCCGGAATCGGCACGTCCCATGTCTCGAGGTGGTTCGGCCTGACGAGGACGGTTGCGCGACCGGTAGCCATTCATACTCTCCTAGGAAGCAAGGCGCACGGCTCCACGCCCCGGTTATCGCCGAGGTCGTAGACGTGTCGGAAAACGGGGTTCAGGGCCGCGGTTGCGCGAACCCGTGCAGGAACAGCCGGCACGCCTGCCGCGCGATCTCGGCGATCTCGAGATGGCCAGGGCGATACCATTCCGCCGCCGAATCGAGCATGTTGATGAGCAACTTGCGCGCCACTGTCGGGTCGAGATCGCTGCGCGCATCGCCGCTCGCGCGCGCCGCGAGGATCAGGTCGCGCCAGTAATTGTCGAACCCGGCATAGGCCGCGAGCACACGCCGCTTGATCTGCTCGGGCAGGTCTGGGAACACCCGCGATACAGCCGACGAATATTGATCGCCCGTCAGCAGGAACTCGAGATGCGCGGTGATCGCAGCCTCGATCCGTTCGAGCGGCGACGCCGCCTCGCCCAGCCGCTCGACGCGGGTCATGATGTAGCGCGTGTTGCGGTGGCACCCCTCGACCAGCACTTCCTCGATCAGCTCGTCCTTCGATGTGAAGTGATGATAGAGGCTTGGCGCCAGCATCCCCGCGCGTTTGGCGACCTCGGACAGTTTCGTGCCCTTCAGCCCGCTGGTGCGCAGCAGGTCGGCGGTCGCGTCGAGGATGCGCGTGCGCGAAGTGATCTCGTCCATGCTCAGCGCATCGCGCATTGGCCGCCTCAAGGAAAGAGGGATGCACGACCGCACGCATTACCGGGCGGGGTTCGGCGCATCGGATCGGGCCATCAGCCAGCGAAGGCGACATTGGGCATACCCCGAACGCCGGGTTTCAGGATCTCGAACACACTCCCGGCGAGCGGCTGCTCCGCCTTTGCCTGCTCGCTCAGCGCGTTCGCGGCCGAGGTCAGGAACAGCCGTTCCATATTGGCGCCGCCGAAGCCGGGACGCAGCCCCTGCCGCACCGGCAAGCGCCGCTCGTCGAGCACAACGCCGTCGGGCGAATAGCGCCGCAGCACCCAGCTTTCATAGAAGGCGATCCACAGACAGCCTTCGACATCGACCGCGATACCGTCGGGAAAGCCGTCGTCATCACCGTAGGTCAGCCAGTCACGGCGGTTGGATACCGACCCGTCCTCGGCCAGATCATAGGCCCAGGTGACACGCGGCAGCGAATCGTTGAAATACATCGTCTTGCCGTCAGGGCTGAAGGCGGGCCCATTGGCGGTCACGACATTGCGCTCGAGCGTCGCGATGCTGCCGTCCGGGTCGATGCGATACAGTTCGCCGGTGCTGCGCTTGTCGAAATCGCGGACGCTGTCTTCCTTGTTCTCGGACGTGGTGCTGTCCTCGAACTGGGTGACATCGCAGCTTCCGGTCCAGTAGCGGCCCTTGGGATCGACGACCCCGTCGTTCAGCCGCGCGATCGCGGCGTCGGGTCGCGGATCGGCGAAGAGTTCGAAGGTTTCGCTCGCGGGATCGACATAAGCGAGGCCGTCACGCGCCGAGGCGATGAAGCCGCCACTCGCGCGCAGGCCCAGCGCAGAGATCCACATAGGCGGAACCCAGCGGCCTTTTTCTTCGCTGTCGATATTGATCCAGTTGATGCTCGGATTCTCGACATCGACCCAATAGAGGCGGTTGTCGCGCGCGTCGTAGAGCGTGCTCTCGCCGAGCGTCGCCTTGGCCTCCCACAGGCAGCGCCAGCCCGGTCCTTCCATGTCCATCCCGCTCTCCCTCGTATCGTTATACTTCGACCCGGCCGCTGCCGAACGGCCCGTCGCGCTGTCGCACGGCTTCCTTGACGCCCTGCTCGAGCACGGTGCGATTGAACGCGGCGCGGCTTTCGGCAAGGTGCCCGCGCGCGTCCATCTCGGCGGCCATGCGCTGCAACGTGCGCGCGCCCATCAGTTCGAGCCCGAGATTCACGATCCGTTTGTTGGCACTGAGCAGATCGGCGTCGATCAGCGCGAGCCGATCCGCCAGTTCCTCGACTTCAGCGACGAGCCGGTCGGCGGGAACCGATTTGAGCACCAGCCCGATCGTCGCGGCGTCGCGTCCGCCGATCAGATCGCCAGTCAGCAGCAGCCGCTTGGCCCATTGCGGTCCGACCATGTAGAGCCACATGTTGCTCGGCAGCGACCCTTGCGAGCGCGCCGGGGGAAAGCCGAAACTGGCGTCGTCGGCGCAGATGATCATGTCGCATAGCAAGGCGAGATCGGTGCCGCCGGCGAGGCAGCGACCCTGCACTTGCGCGATGACGGGCTTGTGCATGTCGAACAGCGCCATGCGCAGCCGCTGCAGCCGCTCCTGATGCCATGCGTCATCGTCGAACTTCGCACGACCGCGGCGATGCTCGACCTGGAGCGCCACCGGGCGATCATAGCGCTGGAGGTCATAGCCCGACGAAAAATCGGGTCCGGCCGCAGCCAGAATGACGCAGTGGACGCGATTGTCTTCGTCCGCCTCCCACAAAGCGTCGTGGAGTTCGGTCAGCAGCTCCTCGTTGAGCGCGTTGCGCTTGTCGGGGCGGTTCAGCGTGATCCGCGCCCGCCCGTCGGCAAGCTCATAGCGCAGGAACGTGTAGCGATCTTCGCTCACCAATCCGGTATCCTCATCCTGTCGTGCGGACGGTCTCGTCGCCGTCCGTCACGACTCCGCGCCGTCGTCAAGCGACGGCGCGTACGCGTTCCACCACGCGCGGGGCGCTGGTGTCGATATCTTTCAGCTTGGGCAGAACCTTGCGCGCGAACAGCTCGTAATTTGCGCGGCCCATTTCCTGGGGCATCTCGCCATATTGGAAATAGGTCACGAAGCTGCCGATATCAAACTCCTCGACCATCGCAGCGAGCTTCTCGGCGACCTCGTCGGGGGTTCCCCAGACCTGCAGATCGGCGAGAAAGCCGTTGAACTTGTGCAGCCCGTGCTTTGCGATGTTCTTGGCGAGGCCGCCATAATATTCATAGCCGTCGATCTGGGCGAATTCGGCATTGTCGAACTGATAAAAGTCCGAGGTCGAGCGCGTGTACGCCTGGATATGCTGCTCGCGCATCTGCTGCGCGACCGCGCGATCCTCATGGACGGCGATGAACACGGCGAACACCGGCTTGGGGGCGGGGCGATGGTTCTGCGCGAGGAAAAGCTGCCGATAGCCCTCAAGATCCTCGGCGACCTTGTCCCACGGCTTTTGCGCGATCACCATCAGCCCAACGTCGAGTTTGGCCATCAGATTGACCGATTCGGGCGAAATCGCCGAGGCGAACACGCGCCCGCGGAAACTTTCGTAAGGGCGCGGTCGCAGCTCGACGCGCGGCTGCTTGAGATACTTGCCGTCATATTCCATCACGCCGGTTTCGAGCGCGGTCAGCACGGCTTCGGCATATTCGGTGAAGCGCCCCCGCGATTCGCCCATCGGCACGTTGAACCCAGCGAATTCTGACGCGCCCAGACCACGCCCTATGCCAAGCACCGCACGCCCCTCCGAATAATAATCGAGCAGGATGAAGTTCTCGGCGGTGCGTACCGGGTCCTGCCACGGCAGCACGCAGACCGTCGTGCCGAGCTTGATGCGCTTGGTCTGCCCGGCGATGAACGACAGGAACTGCGGCACGTTCGGCGTCATGTTGTAATTGGTAAAGTGATGCTCGGGCGTCCACACCGAGTCGAAACCCAGCGCTTCGGTATCGACCGCCATCTGCAATTGATGGCGATAGACGTCCTTGTCGGACAGCTGATCGCGCAAATTCTGAAAGGTGAGGCCAAGCCCGACGTCCATCGTCCTAATCCCTGCTTTCCAACGTTGAGCTAACCTAATGCTGATTAGGCTCGCTCTGCAAGGGCTTTTCGCTTTGTCACGAAAAATAGACGATAAGAGCGGAAGCTCTTGACCAATCTACCGGCGAAGCAGGATAACGCTAATTAGGACGAGGATCAGAAGATGACGAAACCGGCGGGTGACGGGGTAGCGCAGAGGCGCGAAGCGATCGAGCAGCGGCACCCGTCCTGGGTGCCGATGACGCTCGACACGTATTTCGCGCAGGCGGCCGAGCGGTTCGCCGATCGCCTGCTGATCCTGACCGACGATGTCACGAAGCGCTACGCCGAGGTCAATCGCGAAGCGACCCGGATCGCGCAGATGCTTCGCGATCGCGGCGTCCAACCCGGCGACCGAGTCGCGATGCTGATGGCGAACTATCCGATCGCGGTGTCGCTGTTGTTCGGCATCTGGCGCGCCGGGGCGACCGCCGTGCCGCTCAACACGCTATACCGCGCCGAAGAACTGGGGTTCGTCCTGGGCCAATCGCTCCCGCGCCTGGTCATCGCTATGACCCGCTTCCAGAAACGCGATTTCGCGAGCGAGCTCCCTCCGCTCTTGCGCCCCGACGTCGATTTACTCCTGTATGACGCGCAATCCGCCGAGACGTCGGACCTTGTCGCCGCGATCGACGCGGTGACCACGATCGACGAAGCCACCACGGCTGACCCGACTCGGCATCCGGCGGTGATCATGTACACGTCGGGCACCACAGGAAGTCCGAAGGGGGTGATGCTGAGCCATGACAATCTGCTCCGCGCTGCTTATGCCGGTGCGCATCACCAAGCGTTCGACGACGGGCGCCGCGCGATCTTCTCGCTGCCGCTCTATCACGGCTTCGGACTGGTCGTCGGTCTGCTCTCCGGCATTGTCGTCGGGGGTTCGATCGTGCCGCTGCTGCGCTTCGATCCGCGCGCGATGCTCGCCGGAATCGCGCGCCACCGCGCGACCTATCTGATGGGCGTGCCGACGATGACCGTCGCGATGCTCGAAGTCGCCGAACACGAGCCTTTCGACCTCAGTTCGCTGACCGCGATCCACAGTGCCGCCGCCCCCACGCCGAGCTGGGTATGGCAGCGTATCCAGGCGGTCTTCGGCTGCGGCGAGATTTTCACCAGCTACGGCCAGACCGAGGCAACCGCGACGATCATCTGCACGCAGCCCGGCGATCCCCTCGAGGTCGTTGCGACAACGCAGGGCATCGTCGTCAAGGGCGGCGTCGCGGGCATTCCCGAACGCGGTGGCGACATTGCCGAATTCCGCATCGTTGATCCGGAAACCGGGGCCGACAGCCCGCCGGGCACGCCAGGCGAGATCTGGACGCGCGGGCCGATGAACAGCTTGGGTTATCTCGATCGCCCGGCCGATACCGCGGCGCTGTTCGCCGAGGGCGGCTGGCTGCGCACCGGCGACCGCGGTTATTTTCGCGACGATGGCAATCTGCTGCTGACCGGGCGCACGAAGGAGCTGTTCAAGAGCCGCGGCGAACTCGTCTCCCCAAAGGAGATCGAGGAAGTCATCACGACGCATGCCGGCATTCGCGAAGCCTATGTTATCGGCATGCCGGATGACCGCTACGGCGAATGCGGCTGCGCCTGGCTCGTCTCCGCCGACCCGGTCGCGCCGAGCGCGGCCGAGGTGATCGCCTATCTCGCCGAGCGACTGCCGCGCTACAAGATGCCGCGTGACATCTGGTTCATCGACGGCGCGGAACTGCCCAAGACCGGCACCGGCAAGGTCCAGAAGAATTTGCTCAAGGAGCGCGCCGAGCGCCTCCTCGCGACAGGAGCAGCGGCATGACCGACGATATTGCAACGATCGACGCAATTCTGGATGACGCGCGTGACGGGCTGCCCTTCATCTTGGTCGACGCCGACGACCGCGAAAATGAGGGCGACATCATCATCCCGGCACAGTTTGCCACGCCGAGTCAGGTGAATTTTATGGCGCGTCACGCGCGCGGGCTGATCTGCCTCGCGATCTCGGCCGATCGCGCGGCAAAGCTCGAGCTACCGATGATGGCGGCCAACAACCAGTCGGGCCACGGCACAGCCTTCACCGTCTCGATCGAAGCGCGGGAAGGTGTGACGACGGGCATCTCCGCTGCTGACCGCGCGCATTCGATCGCGGTCGCGATCGACCCGACCAAGGGCCGCCAGGACATCGTATCGCCCGGCCACGTCTTCCCGCTGGTCGCGCGCGAGGGCGGCGTGCTGGTGCGTGCCGGGCATACCGAAGCCGCGGTCGATATCGCCCGGCTTGCCGGACTCAACCCGGCCGGCGTCATCTGCGAAGTGATGAACGAGGACGGCACGATGGCGCGTCTCCCCGAGCTGATCCGCTTCGGTAGGGAGCACGGCCTCAAGATCGGCACGATCGCCGACCTGATTGCCTATCGCCGCCGCTCCGAACGGATCGTCACGCAAGTCGCCAGCGCGCCGTTCGAGAGCATCTACGGCAGCGACTTCACGATCCACGTCTATCGCAACAGCATCGACGGCGGTGAGCATATCGCACTCGTGCGCGGCAATATTCGCGACGGCGAGCCGACGCTGGTACGCGTCCATCAGGTCGATCTGACGGCGGACCTGCTCGGCTGGTCGCTGGCGCGGCGCAACTATGTTCCGCGCGCGCTGGCGGCGATCGCCGCGCATGACGGACCAGCCGTCGCAGTGTTCGTGCAGGACCCCGATCCGGTGTCGATCTCGGCGCGGATCAACGGCGGGCGGCAGGCCTATCACCAGACGCACGCGATCCGCGATTACGGCGTCGGCGCGCAGATCCTGCGTGATCTCGGCGTCCAGCGGATGATCCTGCTGACATCGAGCACCGACAAGCTGACTGCGCTGGAGGGCTTCGGCCTTAGCGTGATCGGCCGTCAGCCGATCGCGGACGGGCAATAATTCCACTTCCAGGAGAGAAACGATGGGCAGACTCGACGGCAAGATCGCGATTATCACGGGTGCCGCGCGCGGCATGGGCGAATCGCACGCCAAGACCTTCGTTCACGAAGGCGCTCGCGTCGTGCTGACCGACTTGCGCGCCGATGCGGGCCACGCGTTGCAGCAGGAACTCGGCGCGGCCGCGCTGTTTGTCGAACATGACGCGACCGACTTCGCGCAATGGACCGCGGTGGTCGAACAGGCCGAGGCGAAGTTCGGGCCGGTCGACGTGCTGGTCAATAATGCCGGCATCCTCGGCGCGATGGCGAAGACCGCCGATCTGACCGAGGACCAGTATCTCGCGGTCTGCGCGGTCAACCAGCATTCGGTGTTCTACGGGATGCGCGCGGTGCTGCCCTCGATGCTCAAGGCCGGGCACGGCTCGATCGTCAATATCTCGTCGATCGCCGGGATTGGCGCCAATTACGGTTTTCCAAGCCTCGCCTATGTCGCGAGCAAGTTCGCGGTGCGCGGCATGACCAAGGCGACCGCGATCGAATATGGCGGGCACAACATCCGCGTGAATTCGGTCCATCCGGGTTTCATCCAGACGCCGATGATGGTCGAGGCGACCAACGAGGAAGGCGGCGACGCGCTGTCGCTGATCCCGCTCGGCCGCATCGCCGATCCGCAGGAAGTGTCGAACCTGGTGCTGTTCCTCGCGTCGGACGAGGCGTCGTACATCACCGGTGCCGAACATATCGTCGATGCCGGGATGATGGCGCAGTAAGTCAGTCGGCGGCAGCGGCGCGCAGTTCGAGGCCGTTGCCTGCGGGATCGGTCAGATAGATCGAGACGCCATAGCCACCCGCCCCGTAGCGCGTCGCGATCTCGCCGATCGCGACGCCGCACGCGCCGAGCCACGCCGCGATCCCTTCGGCATCGAACGCGTCGAG
This sequence comes from Bordetella parapertussis, assembly GCA_943367995.1. Lineage (GTDB taxonomy): Bacteria > Pseudomonadota > Alphaproteobacteria > Sphingomonadales > Sphingomonadaceae > Sphingomonas. The sequence continues at coordinate 971,413 of CALRKL020000001.1, forward strand.
CGTCAGGCACAGATGATCCATATTCGAGCCCGTGGCATCGTCCGGATCGCGCGCGACGATGTCGATCAGCGCGTTACCCGCACGCAGCTGCGTCAGCCCGTCGATCGTCCGCTCGACCGGGCAGCCGAGCGTATCGGCGTAGAAAGCGATCAGCGCGGGCGCATCGCGGACGCGCAGCACAACATGGTCGATCCCGCGGATCGCGAAGGGTCGCGTCACGCTCATCCCGCGGCCGGGAAGCGCAGCGGCGCGCAGACGCACGAGACGATCTGCTCGATCGTGTCGTCAAGCGCCGCCTCGAAGCTTTCCTCGTTCGGCGCCGAATGCTCGAACGTCTCGTAGCGCGCGAGGATTGCAAGGAACATGAAGCTTGCCGTGACCAGCCGACGCTGTGCGACATCTTCCGGAAGGTAGGCCAAGCGCTTGCGCAGCAGCTCGAAAACGCGCGCGAGATGCGGATGCGCGCCGCCGCCGAAGTCGCCGAAGCGATGCGACTGGCTGCGCATCAGGTATTGGCTAAGGAAGCCAGCATAGGAATGGTGGCCGTCGCCGTCGGGCAGCTCGAGCTGCGGCAGATAGACCATGTCCAGCAGGGTGCGTGCGTCGTCCAGCCGGCCCTTTTCCTCTGCCGCCGCCAGCATCCGTTCGCGCACTGGCTCCATCTGATCCATACGATAGTCGAAGATCGCCTCGACCAACCCTTCGCGCGAGCCGAAGTGATATTGCACCGCATAGTGGTTGCCCTGCCCTGCCTTTGACGCAATTTCTCGCATTGATACGCCGTTGATGCCGCCCTCCGCAAAAAGCGACTCGGCCACGAGGATCATCTTGGTCTTGCCATCGACCTCAACGTCGACGGGGGTGTCGGGCAGTTCAGCCAATGTATGCTCCGGTGAAACACGTGTTTTAATTTAACCAGTCTATACCGCGGCCACGCACCTGTCGATAATACGTACAAAAGCCCGTATTGCGGGCGATTTGCCAGACATTTGCAACGCGGATTTGCCAGCCATTCGTCTCATGCTTCGCTGCGGCGCAGCAAGAAATCAAACAGTTGACTTAGGTTTCCGACTGACCCATTCTCCTTGAAGCGCAGACAAACGACCAGTGCGGACCGCGGACGTAGCGTCGCCGCATCACATCAAGGAGAGCGATCATGGCAATGGACACCGGACTTATCTTCCACCCGTACATGCGCCCCGGTCGCACTGCGCGGCAGACTTTCGAATGGGGCGTCCAGAGCTCGATCGCGTGCGACAAAGCCGGGTTCGATTCGATGATGATCTCCGAGCATGCGTCGCAGATTTGGGAAAACATCCCCAACCCCGAACTGATCATCGCCGCTGCGGCGTTGCAGACCAAGAACATTAAGTTTGCACCGATGGCGCATATCCTGCCGCATCATAACCCCACCAAGTTGGCGATGATGGTCGGCTGGCTGTCCCAGATCCTAGAGGGTCGGTATTTCATGGGGATCGGCGCGGGCGCCTATCCGCTTGCTTCGTACATGCACGGCATTCGCGGCGAGGATCAGAACACGGAGCATCTCAACGAGATGGTCCGGGAATCGCTAGCGATTATGGAGAAGATCTGGAAGCGCGAGCCGTTCTTCTACGAAGGCAAGTATTGGGACGCCGGCTTCCCCGAGGAGGAAGTTGCGCTGACCGAGGAGGACGAGCAGCACAAGCTCGCCAATTACGCGCCATGGGGCGGCTCCTTCCCCGAATTCGCTGTCACCGGGTTCAGCGCGAATTCGCCGTCGATGCGGCTTGCCGGCGAGAAAAACTTCAAACCCGTCTCGATCTTTTCGGGCGAGGAAGCGCTCAAGCGGCATTGGGACATCTATTCGGAAGCCAACATCAAGGCTGGCTTTACCCCGGACCGCCAGCGTCATGCCGTGTCGCAGACCGTGTTCGTCGGCGACACCGATGCCGAGGCCAAGAAGGAAGTGATGGAAGGTCCGATCGGCTATTGCTTCAACAAATATCTGATCCCGATCTGGCGCCGGTTCGGCATGATGGATGGTTTTGCCAAGGACGCCGGGATCGATCCGCTCAAGGCCGACCTCGAATTTCTGGTCGACCGCGTGTTCGTCGTCGGCTCGCCAGACACCGTTGTCGACAAGATCAGCACGCTGTTTGAGAAGGTCGGCGGCTGGGGCACGCTGCAGATCGAAGCACACGACTATTATGACGATCCCTCGCCCTGGTTCCACTCGCTGGAACTTGCCGCGAAGGAAGTCGCACCGCGGATTTCGCTTCCCGACGCAAAGCCCGCTCCCAAACAAATGGAGGCACAAGCGGCCTGAGACCGCGACGATGGGCGACCTTGCGAGGTCGCCCTTTTTTTACCTTTCCCTGAACGCCACCGCCAGACGTGGCGCCAAATCAAAAAGAACGTGGCGAAAAGCCACTGTCACCCAAAGGAGATGGATCATGAAAAGTCAGCGCTATGCACTCCCACGCCTCAAACGCGCGCTCAACGCATCGTCCGATCACGGCGCGCTTGCCAAGGCGATAGGCCTTCCCAGCCGCCGGACCTGGGTGCTGAGCGCTGCTGTGGGGATCGCCGGATTCGTCGGGACGCCGGCATCTGCGCAGACCAGCCCCGATGCGCCCCCCGCAGCACCGATTTCGCCGCAGACGGGTACGACCAATCCGACGGGTGACGAAACCGCGAACGCGCCGGGCAGCGCGGGCAATGGCGACATCATCGTCACCGCGACGCGCCGCGAAGAATCCTTGTCCAAGGTGCCGCTGTCGATCACCGCGCTGACCGCGGACACGCTGACCGCGCGCGTCGTGACGAAAGAGCAGGATCTCGCCGCGCTCGTCCCCGGCTTGGTCGTCAAGAACGGCCAGAACCAGAATCAGCTGAGCTTCACGCTGCGCGGCCAGACGCTCGATCCGTTCTCGGGAGCTAGCCCGGCGGTGCTGACCTATCTCAACGAAGTGCCGTTCGGCGGCGGCAACTCGGCAACCTCCTTCTACGACTTCTCGTCGGTGCAGGTGCTGAAAGGTCCGCAGGGCACTCTGTTTGGCCGCAACGCGACGGGCGGCGCGGTGCTGTACACGTCGACGTTGCCGGGCAAGGATTTCGGCGGCTATCTGACGGTCCGCGGCGGCATGCGCAATCTTGCGCAGGTCCAAGGCGCCATCGACATCCCGTTGATCACCGACGTGCTGCAAATTCGCATCGCTGGCGACTATCAGCGTCAGGACGGCTACGTTCGCAACCGCCTCGCCGGCGGAACGCTGGGCGACATCGACAACAAGTCAGGCCGCGCGACAATCGTTTTCCAGCCGCGGTCGGACATCAAGAACGTCACCGTCCTGCAATACAGCAAGTTCGGCGGCAACGAAGCGGCGAGCCAGCTCTATTCCTATTACAAGCTCGGCTCGACCAATAACGGCTATGCACTGACGACGACACTCGACACGGTCTATGGCAACGGCATCTTCCCTGGCGTTGGCAACGGCCCTCCGGGCAAGGGCACCTTCCCGGGCGCGGTCGCCGGCTATCTGGCGTACCAGCGGACGCACCCGTACGACATCTATCTGTCGTACAATTTGCCGCACGACGCCGACAATTACTTCGCGCAGAACACTACGACGATCAATCTCGACAGCGCGACGACGTTCAAAAACATCTTCGGGTATCAGAAATCCTACGCCCGCACGCCGGGCATTCTCAGCGGCTCGCCATTCGCTTCGCTCGACCTCTACAATACCACCGGCGCGTTCCGCGGGCCGCCCGGCGGCGAACTGTTCCGCAACACCAGCCTTTCCGACGAAATGCAGATCCAGGGCCAGCTGGGCAGCGGCCGGCTGAAATACATCATCGGTGGGTTCTACAATTATTCGACCCGCGAGGAAGGCATTCCCGTCATCGTCGGCGGCGAGCTGGCGGTGCCGCTCGGCCAAGTGCTGTACCACACGCGCAACACTGACGAATCGCGCGCGCTGTATGGACAGGCGACCTATGATCTGTCCGACGCGGTGCAAGGCCTCAGCGTCACGGCGGGCGCGCGCTATACGTGGGAGACCGTCGGGCAGACGCCCTATGCCGACCACGTCTTCGCCGCCAATTTTCCAAATGAGCGGCGCGATCTCTCGGCTCCCAGCTGGAATTTCAACCTGCAGTGGCAGTTCAACTCCAACAACCAGCTCTACTTCACGCAGCGCGGCAGCTTCCGCGCGGGCAATTTCAACGGCGCGGTCGTCCCGTATAATTTCGTGAACTTCTTCAAGAACGAATATACTCACGATTTCGAACTGGGGTACAAGTTCAACGGCAAGGTTGCCGGCAAGCGCGCGCATTTCAACATCGCGCTCTATGATCAGATCGTCACCAACGCTCAGCATTCGCTGTATGCGGTAGTCGCGGGCGCCCCATCAGCCTTCACGGTGAACGTGCCCGAAGCTCAGGTGAAGGGCGTCGAGGTCGATGGCGACATTTCGCTTGTCGACTGGCTCAAGATCGGCTTCTCGGGTGCCTATACCGACGCAAAATACACTAAAAACATCGTCGATCTCTCGCGTCAGACCGGCGTGGCAGGATACACCATTCCGTTCGACTCCTATCCTGATGCTCCGAAGGTATCGGGATCGCTTTATGCGGACTTGACGTTGCCGGTTTCCGAAAAGCTCGGCCGCGCGCATTTCCGCGCCGACTCCTTCTCACAGTCGTCTAGCTTCTTCTCGAACAACAACAACTCGATCACGCCTGGAACCAAGGTGAAGGGCTACACGACCGTGGCGCTGCGCTTGGGGCTCGAAGACATCGGAGGAAGCCGTTTCTCGGCTTCCGTCTATGCGAAGAACGTCCTGAACCACGTCTATTATCAGGCTGGGTATGTCGAGGGGAACTCAGGCGGCTTTAACACCGTGATCGTGGGCGAGCCGCGCACCGTCGCCGGGGAGGTGTCGTTCAAGTTTTAACTATTGGCACTAGCGATAGGTTGGAAGTGGTTGCGTGCCCCCTCGCGGGGGCAGCAGCGACTTACTGAGGGCAATGCATCCCCCAATGTGTTTTCGCGACGACCTTGAAAGTCAGTCTTGCCGTTCTCTGAGAGCGCTTCCGACGTTTAATATCGGCTTGTGAGCCTTTGAACTAACTTCTGCTTTTTGCGCTTTACTAGGACCGATAGAATCGCTTCCGTAGTGACATTATACGAACCGTCGATGCGATCCGACGCGCAGCATGAGAAGTTGCTGGGCTACATTGGTCAGCCCCCACCTTTTTGCCAGCGAAAGTCAACTTCCTCGCACATGTGTCGACAAAATGGTCGCTCCCGCTTTCTACGCTACCCGATCAGACGGGGGTCCGCCCGGACTAAGCCCTACCGACCTATGCCCCGGATGAACGAGCGGCAGCTAACCGTAAATCGTGGCTCTAAAGCGGCTAGTCCGGTGTCCACCCGTCCGACACAGAGATGTGACGCGTAAAGATAACCAGCCCTCAAATCTTTTTGCGAGCCTCGTCGTCGTTTCGAAGTCCTACAAAAAAAAGAACAGCTTATCGTTCCGGCACCACCGGCTTAACGCCCCACCCCGCATCTTTCCAACCGTCGAGCCCGTCGGCGAACCAGCGGATGTCGTGCAAGCCCGCGCGGTGCAGCCGCAGCGCGGCGTTCCAGCTCATCCAGCAATCCGCTTGGCAGAACACGATGATCGGGCGGTTGGGATGCCGCGCCGCAAGCCGCCGCACGCCCAGCACAAACGCGCGCTCGACGTCGGGCGGGAGTGCACCCCGCCCGCTCTCGGCAAACCAATGCGCGCGCGGGATCGAGGCATGCGGTTCGGCGAGCGTCCATCGCCCGCTCTCGGAGTCACGCAGCGCACCAGGTGCCGGATTGACGTCGATGAAAATTGCACCCGTGCGCCATAGCGCGCGCGCCTGCGCGACATCGACGCGCGCGACGCCTTCAGGGACCGACCCGACCGCGCCGCGATAGTGACTGATCCGATAGCCCGTGGCCGGGTCGAACACCGGCGCATCATCAACGTGTCGGATGTCGGACTGCGCCGCGACCGAGACGGGGGCCAGCATCGCCAGAGCGACCATCATCGCCATTCGCATCGCGCGCGCCTCCGCTTGGTCCAAAGTCGCATGGTAGCACGCCCCGCGACGCTGCTAAGATGTGCTTTGGGAGAAGATCATGGTCGCACAGTCCCTGCCCGTGGTGGTGGGCATCCTCTTGGCGTTCGCACCCGCACCCGCGCTGGCGAACCTGCCGACCGATCCGCTCGGTTCGCCGATGTGGCCCCGCCTGGGCGCGACACTGTTCGGCAGCGATCCGGTGCGTTTCGACGACCGGGTGCGCGTGATCTTTCCGGAGATTGCCGAGAACCAGAGCAGCTTTCCCGTGACGATCGACGCGCGCGGCATCAAAAGTGTGAAGCGCATCCTGCTCTTCGCCGACCTCAACCCGATTCCGCTCGCGATCGACTACACCCCCGCCGGCGCCCGGGCGTTTCTCGGCACGCGGATCAAGCTCGATCAGCGCACGCCGGTGCGCGGCGCAGTGCAGCTCGAGGATGGCAGCTGGCTGGTCAGCGGTGGCTGGATCGACGCCGCGGGCGGCGGCTGTTCGGCCCCGCCGGCGAGCCGCGTCAAGGGCGATTGGGCGGAGCATCTCGGCGAGGTCCGCGGGATTGCGGCGCGCGAGGCCGACGGCACCCACATCCGGCTCGCCTTTCGCCATCCGATGGATACCGGCTTCGTCGCCAATATCGCGACCTACAATCTCGACGCGGTCTCGCTGAGCGGCGCCGGTGGCAAGCCGTACGGAACGATGCGGATCGAGGCATCGGTCGCCGAAGATCCGACGATCTCGGTCATCGCCAACACAGCACCGGGCGAGACGATCGTCCTGCGCGGCAGCGACACCAACGGCATCCGCTACGACGGGTCGCTCGCGGTGCGCGATGCCGCGCCTGCACTGGCGGCCGTGCGCTAGATGATCGATCGTCGGATCGCGCTGGCGGGACTGCTCGGCGCGATCGCGCTGCCGGTCCGAGCGCAGCCGCTCGCCTATCGGATCACGCCCGAAAAGGTCACCGATGACGTGTGGGTGGTGCGCGGTGTCGATGCGCCGATCGCGATGGGCAATGGCGGGGCGATTGCCAACATCACGATCCTCGCGACCGAGGCGGGCACCGTTCTGGTCGATTGTGGCCCATCGCTACGCTACGGCACCGCGCTGAAGTCGGCAGCCGAGGCGCTGACCGGCAAGCCCGTGATCCGCGTCTATCTGACGCACCTCCACCCCGACCATATCTATGGCGCCGCCGCGTTCGCACCGGGGATCGTCGCTGCCACGCCGCAGCTGGCGAGCCTGCTCAAGCGCGAGGCGGCGGGCTTTTCGGATGGGATGTACCGGCTGCTCGGCGACTGGATGCGCGGCACCGAATTCACCGCGCCGGGGTTGATCCTCAGCGCCGACCACGAGACGTTCGGTTCGCGACGACTGCGATTGCTGCCGCTGGCAGGCCACAGCCCGGCCGACCTCGCGATCCTCGACCAAGCGACCGGTACGCTGATCGCGGGTGACCTCGTCTTCCACGACCGCGCGCCGTCGACACCGCATGCCGATCTGGCGCAGTGGCACGCGGCGCTGAAAACGCTCGAGGCGCTGGATCACAAGCGGGTCGTGCCAGGGCATGGCCCGGTCGATGTCACGCCTGCGACCGCGATCGCGCAGACGCGCGATTGGCTCGACTGGCTCGCCGCGACGCTGCGCGCGGCGGTCATCGCCGGCGACGACAATGTCGCGGCCGGCAACGTGGCGATACCCGCGCGTTTCGCCTCGCTCCAGGCCGCGCGCTATGAACTGCAGCGCTCGGTCTCGCATCTCTATCCGGCGCTCGAGGCCGAGCTGTTGCCGCGGATCGACGCAAAACGCTGAAGGGCCTGCTCCTGCGCAAGCGGGAGCCCAGGGCGGCAGGCGCAATGTCCGTAGCCCCGGATCCCCGCTTTCTCAGGGAAACGGGGCTAGCACTGCACGCCTAGCAAACCCGGTTGGCGATCAGGTCGTCGACCACCGCCGGGTCCGCCAGCGTGCTAGTATCGCCAAGCGCGGCAAAGTCGCCCTCGGCGATCTTGCGCAGGATCCGGCGCATGATTTTGCCCGACCGCGTCTTGGGCAGGCCGGGGGTGAACTGGATCGCATCGGGTGTCGCGATCGGCCCAATCTCGGTGCGCACCCACGCCACCAGATCCTTGCGCAACGCAGCACTCGGCACTTCGCCGGCATTGAGCGTGACATAGGCGTAGATCCCCTGCCCCTTGATCTCGTGCGGGACACCGACAACCGCCGCCTCGACAACAGCGCGGTGCAGCACGAGCGCCGACTCGACCTCGGCGGTGCCCATGCGATGGCCAGAGACGTTGATGACATCGTCGACCCGCCCGGTGATCCACCAATAGCCGTCATGATCGCGCCGGGCGCCGTCGCCGGTGAAATACGCGCCCGGATAGGTCGAAAAATAGGTCTGGAAGAAGCGCTCGTGATCCCCCCAAACGGTCCGCATCTGCCCCGGCCAGCTCCGCGCGATGACCAGATTGCCCTCCGCCGCGCCCTCGAGCACCACCCCGGTCGCATCGACCAACGCCGGCTCGACCCCGAAGAAGGGAGAGCTCGCCGCGCCCGGCTTGAGCGGCGTCGCGCCGGGAAGCGGCGTGATCATGTGGCCGCCCGTCTCGGTCTGCCACCATGTATCGACGATCGGGCAGCGGCCTTCGCCGACGATCTCGTGATACCAGCGCCACGCCTCGGGATTGATCGGCTCGCCGACCGACCCGAGCAGCCGGAGCGAGGCGCGGCTGGTCTGAGTGACGAAACCGTCGCCCTCGCGCATCAGCGCGCGCAGCGCGGTCGGCGCGGTGTAGAGCTGCGTCACCTGGTGGCGATCGACCACCTGCCAGATCCGCGCCGGGGTCGGCCAATTGGGCACGCCCTCATACATCAACGTCGTGATGCCATTGGCAAGCGGACCATAGACGATATAGCTGTGCCCGGTGACCCAGCCGACATCGGCGGCGCACCAATAGGTATCCCCGTTGCGGCAATCGAACACGCAGGCATGGGTATAGGCCGCCCAGAGAAGATAGCCGCCGGTGGTGTGCAGCACGCCCTTGGGCTTTCCCGTCGACCCCGACGTGTAGAGCAGGAACAGCGGATCCTCGGCGTTCATCGGCTCGGGCGAGCAGTCGGCGCCGACCTGCGCGGCAGCGTCGTGATACCAGACGTCGCGCCCCTCCTGCATCGTCACCGCGCCACCGGTCGCGCGCACCACGATCACCGTGTCGAGGCAGGTGGTGAGCTTGGCCGCGGCATCGACATTCGCCTTGAGCGAAATGCTCTTGCCGCCACGACGCCCCTCGTCCGCAGTAATGACGATATGGCTGTCGCAATCGGTGATCCGCCCGGCCAGCGCCTCGGGCGAAAAGCCGCCGAACACGATCGAGTGGATCGCCCCGATTCGCGCGCATGCCAGCATCGCGAACGCAGCCTCGGGGATCATCGGCAGATACAGCGTGACGCGGTCGCCCTTGCGCACTCCCTGCGCCTTGAGCACGTTGGCGAAGCGGCACACTTCGGCATGGAGTTCGGCAAAGGTGATGCGCCGCGGTGCGCAATCGGGGGCATCGGGCTCCCACACGACCGCGACGTGATCGCCGCGTGTCGAGAGATGCCGGTCGATGCAGTTGACCGAAACGTTGAGCACGCCATCGGCGAACCAACGCACGCCGAAATCGGCCTCGTGGAAATTGCTCTGATCGGCGACGCTCGGGAGCGTAAACCAGTCGAGCCTTTTCGCTTGCTCGAGCCAGAAGCGATCGGCGTCATCGAGCGAGCGGGCATAATCCGTCGCATAGCGCTCCGCGGTGATGGTCGCGCTGTCCGCCCAGTTTGCGGGTACGGGATAGATATCTGGCGTCACGTCAGTCTTCCTTATCGCAGGCTCACGCCGATCCACAGCGTGCGCGGGGTGCCGACGTCGATCGATCCGGCCGCATTGCGCGTGATCACCGTTTCGTCGGAAAGATTTTCGGCGCGCAGGACGACCGCAACGCGCTTGCCGACGGGCAGCGTGAGCACCCCGTCGAGCGTCGTCGCGGGCGGCAGCACGTCGGTCTGCAGATCGTCCTCATACTGCTTGCCGACGTAGCGCGCGGTGAGCGACGCACCGAAGCTGCGCCGCGACGCCCAGGCAAATGTCGCGCTGGCGCTGTGCCGCGGGCTTTGGGCCGGGATGAAGCCGTCGAGCTGACGCGACGTGCCCGACGCGCGCACCCTGCTATCGCTGAAGGCGTAGGAGCCGTCGAAGGAAAAGCCCCCGCGTGCGGCGTGTGCGGTGAGTTCGATTCCCTTGGCGACGATCGCATCGACGTTGCGGCGCTGGCGCAGATTGGGCGCGATCGTGACGTTGGCGATCGCGCCGTCCAACCGGTTGTAGAACCCCGTGATGCCGAACGTTACGCCAGCGCGCGGGGTTAGCTCGAGCCCCCCCTCAACCCCGCGCAACCGCTCGAGCCCGAGCGCAGCATTGGCCTGCGTCGTTACGGGGAAGACGACGAACGGGCGGTACAGCTCGTTGAGCGTCGGTAGGCGGAAGCCGGTATAACCTGCGGCGCGCAGCGCCAGCGCGGTGCTTGCATGGAACAGTGCCCCTGCCCGCCCGGTTGCCTTGCCCCCCTGACGATCGGGATAGCGCGCGTCGGTGGTCGTGGCACCTGCGGCCGTCGTTTCGTGGAAGAAGCCCCGGGTGATCGTCCAGCGATCGCCGCGCACCCCCGCGGTCAGCACGAGCCTGCCGAGCGTCCAGTCATCCTCGACGAACGCGCCGAGCGTGCTCGTCGCGCCGCCCGCGGTGCGCCGCGTCGTTATAAGGCCGGACGTGGCGTAGGCGTCCTCGTACAGCGTCCCGTTGCCGAGCCGCGCATCGACGCCCACGCGCAGCACATGGTCGGGCCCGACCGGCGGGCGCAGCTCGATCTTGCCGCCGAGCCCGGTCGCCGGCGTATTGCGCTGGTCGAGCGTCAGCTTGGCGGTGGTCGCGCTGATCACGCGGTTAGTGAAGTTGCGCGTCTGGACATAGGCAAGCGCGTCGATCGCCCACGGCCCGCGGTGAATCAGCCGGACGCTCGCGTCATTGGCTTCCGAGCTGCTGTCCGCCCCGGCGAAGCGCAGCGTGCGGTTGTCGCGATAGAGCAGGCCGCGCGCCTGGATCTCGGTCTCGGCGTCGACCGGCACGACCGCGCGTATCCCCCCCGACCAGTCGCGATAGCGCGCGCGGACGGTGGCGGCGGTGAACTGGCTCTCGGGCGTGGTGTAGAAGCCGTCGCCGCGCTCGAACTTGCCCGAGACGCTGACGAACCCGCCGCCGACATTGGGCGAAACGCTCGCCGACACCTCCTGCGCGTCGTTGCTGCCAATGAACGCCTCGCCCGCGAGCAGGGGCACGTCGTGCCGCGTTGCGTTCGCCAGTTCGATCGTGCCCGCAACCGCGCCAGCGCCGAACGCCCCCGCACCACCGCCACGCGTGACCCGGACGCCCGCGAGCCGATCAGCCGAGATCGCGTTGAACGGGATGTAGCCGAAGAACGGATCCGCCAGCGGCACGCCGTCGAGCAGCACCAGCGCGCGGCTCGAGGCGTTTCCGCCGAGGGCACGCAGCGTCACGCCTTGCGCCGAAGGATTGGCCGACCGGCTGTCCGATCGACGGAATTGTTGGAACCCCGCGACGTCGAGCAGGACGTCCTCGACCCGCCCCGTCGCGTCGCCCGTCAGCCGCGCTCGATCGATTGTGACCGAGCCATAGGCCGGTATTCCCGGCGGCAGCGGCAGCGGCTGGCCGAGCACCACGATGTCGGCGGGATCGGCAGGCGGTGCGGGGCCTTGCTGCGCGAGCGCGGGCAAAGGCACGACCAACGCCAGCAACGTTAGGAATGACGAGCGAAGCATGACGCGCCGGCGCTTTCAGGTAAGAGCGCGGCATGGGGGCGGCCCGATCGGACCGCCCTCGACACCGCGTGGTTGCAGAATCAGAAGAACAGGATCGACCCGACCGAGACGGTGTTCGATGTAGCCGCGTTCGGCCCCTGCGCTTCCGCCTTGGTATGGGTATATTCGGCGAGCAGCGTCACCCAGCTCGTCAGGCCGTAGCGCACCTGGCCGACCCAGCTGCTGTTCTTGTCGAGCAGCGTCGGGTTGACCTCGCCGCGCGCGAGATCGAGTTTGCTCTGCCCATAGCTGCCCGCGACGGTGACCTTGTCGAAGGTCAGGCTCGCCTGGCCGTAGAAGCCGCTGCTGTCGCGCTTGCGCCCGAGCGCATCGGTCGAGAAGACGAACAGCGCGGTCGTTCCCAGCCCCGACCCGCCATAATAATAGCCGAGCACGCTGAGCGGGCCGTAGCCGAACTTGCCGCCGATATCGAAGCCGCTGCCCGTATAGCTCGGCGTACCGGCAAAGCCGTCATGCTTCTGCGTAATCCCCGAGGCCCATAGGTGACCGGTGAATGTGTCGGCCTTGAAGTCGTAGCTAAGCTTGCCCTGGAAGCCGGGCGTGGCGTTGATCTCGGCCCCGCCGGTCAGCGTCGAAAGCGGCTGGAAGATCCCGACCGATGCCTGGAAGCCGGCGAATACCGGCGTAGTGTAGGTGATCTGCGGCTGGAAGTCGGTGTAGATATAGCCGATCCCGATCCGCCCGAGCGAGGTGTTCGATGGCCCCGCATTGCTTCCCGGCGTGCCGACCGACAGCAAGGTGATATCGTTGAGGATCGCATCCGACCCGAACAGGCCGATATCGCGCCCGAGCTTGAACGTGCCGAGATGCGGCTTGCCGATCGTCATATAGGTCTGGCGGGCATCGATCCCCGCGGTCGCCAGCGCGACCGGCGCGCCGGCGGCGTTGGCGCCGTTGCCGCCATAAGAATTGCTGTTGATGCCAGGATAAAAGCCGAAATGGGCGGCGATGTCCCAGCCGCCCTGGTTGGTCGACACGTCGAGTCCGAAGATGCCCGGCAGCAGCCCGTTGCGGATCGCCGAGCTGTTCTGCGTGCCGGTATTGGCCAGACCGCCGACGACCGTCGTGCCGGTCAGGCGCTTGTCGGGGGAATCATGCGTGTAGAAAGCGTTGACCGAGCCCGAGAACTTCACCGTCACGCCGCCGACGTCCATGCCGATCCCGCTGCTCGTCATCCGCACCAGACGTTTGTCGTCGAGCTGCGCGGCAGCCGCGGTCTGCGGCTCGGCGCTCGGGTTGGTCGCAACCGCGGCGGGCTGTGCGGCGGGCGCCTTGCGCGCGACGAGGTCGTCATATTCGGCCTGTGTCAGGATGCCCTTTTCCTTGAGCCGCAGCAGCAGCGCGCTGGTCGTATCATCCTGCGCGAAAGCGGGCGTGGCGCCCGCCAGCAGTGCGACCGCGCAGACCGCCTGCAGCAATTTCGTGGTGCCCCTCATGGATATCCTCCCCCTTGTGGCGGCCCGCCTTTCGCGGTGCCTGTGCGCCAAGGCTGGGCCCGCGACCGCAATCGGGGAATTGGACTTTGGTGCGTGGTGTGCGGCGCCCGATCAGGGCGCGACGACGACGCCCCACGGCGCGCGGCCCGCGGGCAGCGTCGCGATCACCGTCTTGGTCGCGAGATCGACCACCGAGACATTGTCCGAAAGTCCATTGGCCGAAAAGACGCGGCGCCCCGCGGCATCGATCGCGGTGTGCCAGACGCGCCGCCCGACCGGGACATAGCCGGTCACGCTTGCGCTGGCGACATCGACGATCGCCAGGGTGTCGGCGCGGCCCAGCGCGACCACCGCTTGCTTCCCGTCGGGGCTGAAGCGGATGCCGACCGGCATGATCTTGTCCTTGAACACGCCCGGCGGCGCGAAGGCGATCGTCTTGGTCACGGCATGACTCGTCGTGTCGAGGATCTGCACGCCGCCGCCGATTTCCGAACTGACCCACAGCGCCTTGCCATCGGCGGTGAACTCGGCGTGGCGCGGCCGCATCCCGACCGCGGTCTGCGCAATGTCCTTGTGGCTGGCGAGATCAATCCAATGCACCGAGTCATCGGTCTCCGAGGTCGAAACGACCGTCTTGCCGTCGGGGCTGACCGCCATCCCCTCGGGCTCGACCCCGACATCGACTTGCCAGGCGACGACATGCTTGGCGACATCGATCGCGGTGACCGCCGCGTCGCGTTCGTTCGCCGCGAACAGCGTGGCCCCGTCGGGCGACAGCGCGAATTGTTCGGGGTCCTCGCCCGACGGCAGATCGGCGACGACCTTGCCCGTCGCGCGATCGATGACCTGGACTGCGTTGTCGTCGCTCGCGCAGACATAGAGAAACTTGCCGTCGCGCGAGAGCACGATGCCGCGCGGGCGCCGGCCGATCGGCCATGTCGCCACGACCTTGAGCGTCGCCGCGTCGATCACGGTGATGGTGTTCCCCTTTTCGTTGGAGACATAGACCGTCTCCGCGCGGGCACCCCCGGCGAGCGCTAGGGCACACAAGACCGACAGGAGAAGATGACCACGCATGCGACGTGTCTAATCGAAGCGTGCGGCGCCGCATGCTGTACCTAAGTGCAATAGGGCCGCGCCGGTTCGACCGCGTACATCCCGACCCAATCGCGAAGACCGCGAAGGATCGTGGAGAGCAAGCCAATGAAAACCCCCAGCCTGTCGATGCTCGCTTTGCTTGCGGCGACCGGACTCGCCACCGTTTCGATCGGCAATGCCGTCTTCGCGCATGGCAACGTGCTACCACAACCGGTCGACACCACCGCCTTGCCCGACATTGGCGAAGCTTGGCTGATCAAGAACCCGTATCGTGGCAATGCCACCGCGATCAAGATCGGCGAATCCGCCTATGGCCAGAATTGTGCACGCTGCCACGGCCTGGAAGCGATGTCGGGCGGGATCGCGCCCGACCTGCGGTATCTCGACGTCGCGGAGGCGGGCGACGAGTGGTTCATCGATCGCTATCAGCATGGCTCGGCGCGCGACGGCAAAGTCTACATGCCCCCGCTCGGCGACATTCTCGGGCAGAAGGCCGGCTGGGCGATCCGCTCGTGGCTCGACACCAAGCATCAGGATTGAACGATGCGCGCAGGCTTCACGCGACGCGCTATCCTCGCCGGGATCGGAGCCGCCACCGTACTGCCCGCGGGAGCGCTCCGTGCGGCGTCGCTCGAGAAGATCCGCGCCGCCGGCGTTCTGCGCATCGCGGTGTATCGCGATTTCGCGCCGTGGGCGTGGGATGACGGCGGGACGCTGCGCGGGATCGACGTCGAGCTCGGCACCGCGATCGCGCAGAAGCTGAGCGTGAGGGCGGAGTTTCGCGATTTCCTGGCGGGCGACGACGTCGACGACGACCTGCGCAACATGGTGTGGAAGGGCCCCGCCACCGGCGGCATGCTGTCCGACATCATGATGCACGCACCGTTCGACCGCGCATTCGCGCTGCGCAACGATCGCGTCGTGATCGTCGCGCCCTATTATCGCGAGAGCTTCGCGATCGGCTGCGGCCGCGCGGTCGATTGCGAAGACCCGCCGGTCCAGTTCAAGGGCCACACGATCGCCGTCGAGCTCAACAGCATTCCCGATTTCTACATGAGCGGCCAGTTCGGCGGGGCGCTGCGCAGCAATATCGTGCACATGACCAGCGGCATGGTCGCGCTCGATTCGGTTCGCGACGGCAAGAGCGACCTGGCGATGGCGACGCGCGCGCAGGTCGAAAATGCGCTGTCGAAGGGCGGCGATACGCTCGTCGCGCGCAAGGGCCCGATCCCGGCGCTCACCAGCCCGGGCTGGGACATCGGCATGGCCGTGAAGGACGACAGCCGCGATCTCGGCGACCGGCTCGACGCGCTGCTGCCCGAGATGATCGCCGACAAGACCGTTCCGGCGATCTTCGCGCGCTACGGCGTGACGCTGCGCGCGCCGCTCGCATCGTGACGGTCGCGACCGTTACGGTCGCGACCGGCTAGGTCCAAGGTCCAATTGGCGCGCGCGGGCGTCGTGTTAGCGTGCGGCGAACGTAAAACAAAACCAGGGGAGAAGATGATGAAGCGCATTTTGCGACAGACGTCGATTTTCGCGATCGGGAGCGCGCTGCTCGCGGCGCCGCTCGTTGCCGCGCCCGATGCGGCGCCGGGCACGGCGGCCGGCCCGACCGACGCGGACCTGATGAACGACGCCAATACCCCGGGCGACGTCCTGACCTATGGCATGGGGCCGCGCGCGCAGCGCTTCAGTTCGATCACCACGATCAACGCCGGCAACGTCGCCAAGCTCGTCCCTGCTTTCGCCGCCTCGCTCGGCGGCGAGAAGCAGCGCGGCCAGGAATCGCAGCCGCTGGTCTATGATGGGACGATCTACGTCACCGGCTCCTACTCGCGCGTCTTCGCCTTCGATGCGAAGACCGGCGAGGAGAAATGGGAGTATGATGCGCGACTGCCCGACGCGATCGTGCCGTGCTGCGATGTCGTCAACCGCGGCGCCGCGATCTATGGCGACAAGATCATCTTCGGCACGCTCGACGCGCGGCTCGTCGCGCTCAACCGCCACACCGGCAAGGTGATCTGGAACAAGCAGATCGCGGACTACAAAGCGGGCTACAGCTTCACCGCCGCGCCGATGATCGTCCACGGCAAGATCATCGTCGGCAATTCGGGCGGCGAGTTCGGCGTGATCGGCGAGATCCAGGCGCGTGACGTCAACACCGGTGAGCTGGTCTGGACGCGGCCGACGATCGAGGGGAACATGGGCACCCTCAACGGCAAGGAAAACGGGATGACCGGCAAGCTCAATGCGAGCTGGCAGGGCGACCAATACAAGCAGGGCGGCGGCGCGACTTGGCTGGGCGGGACCTACGATCCCGACACCAACCTGATCTATATGGGCACCGGCAATCCCGCGCCGTGGAACAGCCATCTGCGCCCCGGCGACAATCTCTACACCGCCTCGACGCTCGGCATCGATCCCGACACCGGCCAGATCAAATGGCACTATCAGACCACGCCGCACGACGGCTGGGATTTCGACGGCGTCAACGAGCTGATCCCGTTCGACGCGATGCGCGGCGGCAAGATGATGAAGCTCGGCGCCAAGGCCGATCGCAACGGCTATTTCTTCATCCTCGACCGTACCAATGGCAAGATGCTGCAAGCCACGCCGTTCGTCTCGAAGACGACCTGGGCGACCGGCTTCAACCTCAAGACCGGCCGTCCCAATTATGTCGACGCCAACCGCCCCGGCCCGCCGACTGCGGAGAAGGGGTCGACGGTGTTCGCGGCGCCCGCCTTCCTCGGCGCCAAGAACTGGATGCCGATGTCGTACAGCCAGCAGACGGGCATGTTCTACGTACCCAGCAACGAATGGGGCATGGACATCTGGAACGAGCCGATCGCGTACAAGAAGGGCGCGGCATTCCTCGGTGCGGGCTTCACGATCAAGCCGCTCTACGAGGATCATATCGGCGTGCTCCGCGCGATCGACCCGGCGACGGGCAAGATCGCCTGGGAATATAACAACAAGGCGCCCTTGTGGGGCGGCGTGCTGAGCACCGCGGGCAACCTCGTGTTCACCGGGACGCCCGAGGGCTATCTCAAGGCCTTCGACGCCAAGACCGGCCAGGAATTGTGGAAGTTCAACACTGGCTCTGGCGTGGTCGGCACGCCGATCACCTGGGAGACCGATGGCGAACAATATGTCGCGGTAATGTCGGGCTGGGGTGGCGCTGTACCGCTGTGGGGCGGCGAAGTCGCCAAGGCGGTGCAGCATATCAACCAGGGCGGTGCGCTCTGGGTGTTCAAGCTGCCCAAATCGTGAGCGGCCCGGCTCCAGCGACGATCGACGGGAGCCGTGCGGCGGGGGTGGCGATTGCCGCCCCCGTTTCGCTTTCGCGCGCTTTGGGACTACGCTCGGCGGGCGGAACGGCGCAACAAGGGGATCTGGATTACGTGGAACGCGTGCTCATCGCCGACGACCATCCGATGGTGCGCGACGGCCTGCGCACCGTCATCGCGGTGGCGTTCGATCAATGCGAGCTGTTCGAGGCCTCCTCGCTCGACGAAGCCAGTGCGGTGATCGCGCGCGAAGGTGATTTCGACCTGGTGCTGCTCGATCTCAACATGCCCGGCGCGGTCGGCTTTTCGGGACTGATTGCGCTGCGCGAACGCTTCCCTTCCGTCCCCGTGGTGATCGTCTCGGCGGCGCAAGAGCGCGGCCTCGCGCGCAGCGCGCTCGCAGCCGGCGCTGCCGGTTTCATCCCCAAGTCGCTGCGGCGCAGCGCGATCGTCGACGCGCTCAAGACCGTGCTCGCCGGCAATTTCTACGCCCCCGAGATGGACGAGATCGAAGCGGCCGAAACGCTCGAAGATGCCGACATCCAGCGCCGCATCGACAGCCTGACACCGCAACAGAAGGTGGTGCTGCGGCTCGTCATCGCGGGCAAACTCAACAAGCAGATCGCCTACGAGCTTGATGTCTCGATGACGACGGTCAAGGCGCACGTCTCGGCGATCCTCAGTAAACTCAGAGTGTTCAGCCGCACGCAGGCGGTGATCCTCGTCAACAAGGTGAAATTCGGCACCCACGCCTGACGCTATTGCGTCAGCCGCGTGATCAGGGCGCGCAGCTGCGCGGGCTTGACCGGCTTCTGCAGGACGTGGAAGCCCGCCGCCGCGAGACGGTCGCGCAGTTCGGGGGTGCGATCGGCGGTGATGACGATCGCGGGGATCGACCCGCCCACCGCGGCGCGCACCCCGGCGATCGCATCGACGCCCGTCTCCCCGTCGTCGAGATGATAATCGGCGATAATGAGGTTGGGCCGCAGCGTGCTCGCCTGCACTTGCCCCGCGCCACGGTCGCGCGCGCTGAGCACGGTGCAGCCCCAGCCCTCGAGCAAGGCGGACATGCCCTCGAGGATGAGCGTCTCATTGTCGATCACCAGCACGACCTGATCGTTGAGCGGTCCGCTGCGTGACGGGGCGACGGCGTGCGTAACGTGCGCCGTGGGCGTACCCACTGGGACACTCACGCCGAAGCGCGAGCCCTCGCCGAGCGCCGAGCTAACCGTCAAACCGTGGTCGAGCATCCGCGCCGCGCGCTGGACGATCGCCAGCCCCAGCCCCATCCCGCGATCGCGGCCATGGTCGCCGACCCGGCGGAACTCCTCGAAGATTTCGACGTGATGCTCGGGTGCGATGCCGGGCCCGGTGTCGATCACTTCGACGTGCAGCGTCCCGCTCTCGGCGCGGACCACCACATCGACCGACCCGGCCTGGGTGTAGCGCAGCGCATTGCCGATCAGGTTCTGCAGGATGCGCCGCAACAGCCGCGGATCGGAGCGCACACAGAACGCGCCGTCGTCGATCCGCAGCGCGAGCCGCCGATCGCGCGCAACCGGTGCGAACTCGGCCTTCATGCTGCGCAGCATTTCGTCGAGCGCGAAATCGACGGGCTCTACGACGATCGCGCCGGCATCGAGCCGCGAAATCTCGAGCAGCGACTCAAGCAACCCCTCGACCGAGTCGAGCGCCGATCCCGCTTGTCGCACGAGTGCGCGGGTCGGCAAGGCAAGCCGCCGGTCGCCGAGCGCCGCAACGAACAGCCGCGCGGCGTTGAGCGGCTGCAACAGATCGTGGCTCGCCGCCGCAAGGAAGCGCGTCTTGGAGATGTTGGCCTGCTCGGCGGCGGTCTTGGCGTCGCGCAACGCCGCCTCGACCGCAAGACGCTCGGCATTTTCGCGACTGAGTTCGCGATTGACCGCGTTGATGTCGGCGGTGCGTTCCTCGACGCGGCGTTCGAGCGTCTCGTTGGTCTCGCGCAGCCGATCGGCGGCGCGCAGGCTTTCGGTAATGTCGCCGAAGCTCATCACCATCCCGCCATCGGGCATCCGCGCGCGGTGGACCTCGACGACCTTGCCGCTTTGATGACGCCGCAGCGACACGGCGTCGTGCACGCCCTCGTCGAGCCAGGCGAGCGGCTTGTCGGGCTCCATCGGCCCGTTGAGCTCGGCGCACCCCGCGACCAGCCCGTCATGCGTCGCGATGATCGCGATCCCATCGGCGGGCAGGCCGATCACCGCGAGCAGGGGATCGTTCCACGCCACCAGCCGACGTTCCGCATCATAGACGCACACGCCCTGCGGGATCGTATCGAGCGTCGCCTGCAGGATCGCGCTCTTCTGCGCGAGTTCGCGCGCGCGCAACCGCGCATCCTCGGCCTTCACTTCGGTGATGTCGGTGTAGACGCCGACGATCCCGCCCTCGCTGGTGCGCAGTTCGTTGATCTGGATCCAGCGCCCGTCGGCGAGCGCATGGACGTGGCCGCCGCTCGCCACCATGCGCTGCGCCATCCGCTCGGACACCCAGCGGTCGCGCGCGACCATCGCACCGAGCGTGGTGCCGTCCTTGCCGATCATGTCGGTGATCGCGGAGAAGCTGATACCGGGCACGATCCGGTCGGCGATCTTGGGCCACAGGCCGAGATAGGTCTGGTTGCACAGCACCAGCCGGTCATCGGCGTCGAAGATCGCAAAGCCTTCGTTGATACTCTCGATCGCGTCGCGCAGACGGCGCTGGGCGTCGTCTGCCGTCTCCTTGGCGATCCCGAGCGCGGCGTTGCTGCGCGCGAGTGCATCGAGCGCCTGTTCGAGATCGGCGGTGCGCTCGCGCACCTTGCCCTCGAGCGAGATCGCCGTCTCGAACAGCGAGAAGGCGTTGCCCTGGAGATCGGTCGAGCGCTCGACCCGGTCGATCAGCGCGGTGTTGATGCGCTTGAGCTTGACGATCTCGGCCTCGAGCGCGGCGATCCGCGCGGCATCTTCGGTGTGCGGCATGACCATGCGCGTCGCCATCAGTCACCCCAGCCGATCGCCAGGCCGCTGAAGGTCTGGTTGACGTGGAGCGCGTGGAACTGCTCGCCATAGGTGTTGAAACCGGTCACGCGATGCTCGACGAACATGCGTGAAACCTGGCGCGTCAATTGCCGCTGCTCGGCCTCGATCTTGTTGAGCACGCAATCGAACCCGACGATCCGGTCGATCCCGCCGACCGAGCGGTCGAGCCCGTCGAACAGGCTGCCCAACCCGTCGAGAATGTTGCGCGCCTCGCCCAGCGTCAGCACGACGCCCTCATCGATCGCGCAATAGAAGGTCAGGCTGCCATCGGGATTGGCCGACTGGATCGATCGGACATAATATTCGCCGCCGGCACGCACCATCGGCGGGTGCGATGCAAAAACGGTCGGGCCAAGCTGGTCGACCGTCGTCCCGGTCAGCCGTGCAAATTCCTCGGCCGCCGGTTCTGCGTTGATCTCGGTGACGACGCGGCCGATCGGATCGGCCCCGGTGATCACCATCTTGACCTGCCCCGGCGCATAATGTTGCGAGCGGAACACCTGCATCGGCCGTGCGGACGAAAGGATCGCGACGAGCGCTGCGTCGCGGCGGAAGGCGCCATCCTGGAAGATGAACGTCTCCTTGAAGTCAAGACCGTCGCCCGACGATCCGCCGATCAAGGGTATGTCGCCGAGCGCATCCTGTACGGTAACGGTCAGCATCTCCTCGCGATGCGAGAGCCCATCGACCAGGAAGATCGCTGCGCGCGCCACGACGGGGCCGAGCGCGTCGGATGCAGCGGCCGATTCGGCGACCAGCGCGCGCACGACGCTTTGTGCGCGGCTCGCATCGAACGAATCGAGATGGTCGAAGCGGACGGCGTTGAGCGTGAAATCACTTGCCGGAAAACCAATCGCGGTGATCGTGCCCTCAGCTGTGCCTTCGGGCGTGATTTCGCCCGACGAAGTACAGCCCACCACGCACAGGCCCTCGCTGCGCTGGTTGATCGCATCGGCCAGCGCGTCGAGCGCATAACGGCTCGAACTGAAGATCAGCATCCCGGCGAGCGTCGTCGGGTCGAGCTCAGCAAACAGCGCCTGCGCTGCGGCATCGGGATCGGCAAGTCGCGTCGCAGCGGTACGGACCGGGGAACGCAGCCGCGCAGGCGGGGGGGCATCGAGCATGAGCGGCATCATGTCATGCCTGCACGGACGCGTCGATTGCCGCGCATCATCCGGCGCCGCGCACCGGCGGGCCCGCCGCTTCGAGCGCGTCGACCTCGGCATCGCTGAACACGCGGCTGCGGATGATGAAGCGAACGCCCTCGGGCCCCTCGAGCGAAAACCCGGCGCCCCGCCCTGCCACAACGTCGATCGTCACTTGCGTGTGCCGCCAATACGCAAACTGCGCGGCGCCGATCCAAACCGGCACGGCGTCGGCGATGCGCCCGAGCAGAATGTCTTGCGTACCCACCCGGAACTCGTCCGCCGGGTAGCACATCGGCGCCGACCCATCGCAGCAGCCGCCCGATTGGTGGAACATCACCGGCCCGTGGATCGCCCTCAGCCGATCGATCAAGGCGATCGCGGCGTCGGTTGCGAGGATGCGGGCGGGTGGGGTCACGCGGGGCTCCTGAGACGCAGAAAGCGGCGGGTCCGAAGACCCGCCGCGCGCCGACGGCGAATGGGACAGGCCGCCGGGGTTCGCGTGCGCGATTAGAAAAAGCCCATCGGCTTCGCGCTGTAGCTGACGAGTAGATTCTTGGTCTGCTGGTAATGGTCGAGCATCATGCGGTGATTTTCGCGTCCGATGCCCGATTGCTTGTAGCCACCGAACGCCGCGTGCGCGGGGTAGAGATGGTAGCAATTGGTCCATACCCGCCCGGCCTGGATCCCGCGGCCCATGCGATACGCCCGCGTTCCGTCACGCGTCCACACGCCGGCGCCCAGCCCGTAGAGCGAATCGTTGGCGATCGCGAGCGCGTCGGCATCGTCCTTGAACGGCGTGACGGCGACCACCGGACCGAAGATCTCCTCCTGGAACACGCGCATCTTATTGTTGCCCGAGATGATCGTCGGCTTGACGTAATAGCCGCCGTCCAAATCATCGCCATGCTGCGCCCGCTCGCCGCCGGTGAGGATCTTGGCCCCCTCCCCCTTGGCGATATCGAAATAGGACAGGATCTTCTCGAGCTGGTCGTTCGACGCCTGCGCACCGATCATCGACGCAGGATCGAGCGGACTGCCCATGACGATCTTCTCGACGCGGGCGATCGCCTTTTCCATGAAGCGATCATAGATGCTCTCATGCACCAGCGCGCGGCTCGGGCAGGTGCACACCTCGCCCTGATTGAGCGCGAACATCGCGAACCCCTCCAGCGCCTTGTCGAGGAAGTCGTCGTCGTGGTCCATAACGTCGGCAAAGAAGATGTTGGGCGATTTGCCGCCGAGCTCGAGCGTCACCGGGATCAGGTTCTCGGTGGCATATTGCATGATCAAGCGGCCGGTGGTGGTCTCGCCGGTAAAGGCGATCTTGGCGATCCGCGAGCTCTGCGCGAGCGGCTTGCCCGCCTCGACGCCGAAGCCGTTGACGACGTTGAGCACGCCCGGCGGGAGCAGGTCGCCGATCACGTCCATCAGCACCATGATCGACATCGGCGTCTGCTCGGCGGGCTTGAGCACGATGCAATTGCCCGCAGCCAGTGCGGGCGCGAGCTTCCACACCGCCATCAGGATCGGGAAGTTCCACGGAATGATCTGCCCGACGACGCCCAGCGGCTCGTGATAGTGGTAGGCAACCGTATCGTGATCGATCTCGGAAATGCCGCCTTCCAGCGCGCGGATGCAACCTGCAAAATAGCGGAAATGATCGACCGCGAGCGGAATGTCGGCAGCGGTCGTCTCGCGGATCGGCTTGCCGTTGTCGATCGTCTCGACCATCGCGATCAGCGGAAGGTTGGCCTCGATCCGGTCGGCGATCTTGTTGAGGATGACGGCACGCTCGGCGTAGGAGGTGCGGCCCCAGGCGTCCTTCGCCGCGTGCGCTGCGTCGAGCGCGAGGTCGATATCCTCCTTCGTGCCGCGCGCCACTTTGCACACCGTCTGGCCCGTTACCGGCGAGGGATTGTCGAAATAGCGACCCTGCACCGGCGCGACCCACTCGCCACCGATGTAATTGTCATAGGTCGATCGAATCGCGACCTTGCCTTTCAAACCTTCGAGCGCCTGGTGCAGCATTGTCTCTCTCCTGGATATGAGCCCGGTGGCCGGCGCCTGCTCGGGCTTTCGGCGCCAATTGTGCCCGAAACCCGCGATCACGCCATTGGACCAAAGGGCTATTTGCGCCCCGTTCGTCTGCTTCCATGCTTGCCGCTGAAACGAAACGTCCGCCGTCCGAGCCCCGCTCGCTGCGAGACGCTGTGAGGAGAAGATGATGTCGAGATCGATCGCCGCCGCTCTGTGTCTGACCGTGGCATTGGGCGCTACCGGCGCCGGCGCGGCGCCGGCCGCCGCCAAGTCCGCGCCGGCCAAGACGATCGTCGTCGAGATGAAGGATAGCGGCCCCGAAGGCGTGATGGTGTTCGTGCCCGGCTTCGTGAAGGCCAATCCCGGCGACACGGTGCGGTTCGTGCCCACCAGCCCGGCCCACAATGCCGAACTCATCCCGACGATGCTCCCCGCCGGCGTCGCGCCGAGCAAGGGCGCGATGGGCAAGGCGTTCGATCTCGTCGTCACCACCCCCGGCATCTACGGCGTCAAATGCGCGCCGCATTATTCGATGGGGATGGTCGCCGCGGTGCAGGTGGGCGACGGCCCGTCCGCCAACCTCGCCGCGGCGCGCGCGGTCAAGCTGCCGCCGTTCGCGATGAAGCGGATGACGGCCTATCTGGCAAAGGCGCGCTGACATGACCACGTTTCTCGTCACCTATCCGACCAGCGCGGGAGCGCGGTTCGACGTCGGGTATTATCTCAGCCAGCATCTGCCGTTGGTACGCGAAAGCTGGGCACGATACGGACTCACCGAGGCAAAGGCGCTCATTCCCGACGAGACCGTAGCGGCCTATGCCGCGGTTGCGGTGCTCGACTTCCGCGACGGCGCCGCGCTGGACGCCGCTCTCGCATCGCCCGAGGCGGCGGCGGTGTTCGGCGATGTCGCGAATTTCACCGAGATCGCGCCCGTTCCGCTGCGATGCTCGGCGCGATGATCCCTCGGCCGGCCGCGTGACCGCCGAACGGCCGTACGCGCCCCCGTCGCGCCGGCCGAACCGAACTCCGAGACACGGAGCCGGCGCGACGACCGGACTCCGACGGCTTTGGCAGGCAGGCGTGGCGAGCGCGACGCTCACCCTGCCGCTGGCGGCTTTCGCGCAGGACCAGGTCGGTCCGGACATCATCGTCACCGCCACGCCGCTGCTCGATGTCGGCGAAGGCGCGCTACGCTATCCGGCGCAGACCGCGAGCGACGAACAGATCCAGCGCGCGCATGCGAGCGACCTGACCGACTATCTCAAGCGGCTGAGCGGCGGCGTGTTCGTCAACGAGACGCAGGGCAACCCGCTCCAGCCCGACATCAACTATCGCGGCTTCACCGCCTCTCCGCTGCTCGGCACGCCGCAAGGCCTGTCGGTGTTCCTCGACGGCGTTCGGCTCAATCAGCCGTTCGGCGATGTCGTCAGCTGGGACCTGATCCCCAAGTCCGCGATCCGCTCGATCAGCTTGGTGCCGGGGTCGAACCCGTTGTTCGGGCGCAATTCGCTCGGCGGCGCGCTGTCGATCCGCACCAAGGACGGCAGCTCCGACCCGGGCTATCTGCTCGAGGCCGGCATCGGCAGTTTCGGCCGCCGTACGCTTGAGGCGCAGGCGGGCGGCCTGATCGGCGGCGGATTCGACTGGTTCGTCAGCGGCAACGCCTTCCACGAACGCGGTTGGCGCGCCGTTTCGCAATCGACCGCGTATCAGGGGTTCGGCAAGCTGGGCTGGTCGGATGCGACGACGCATCTCTGGCTTTCGGCCAGCTATGCCGACACCGACCTCAACGGAAACGGCCTGCAGGAGCAACGCCTGCTCGCCGCCGACCGCCGCAGCGTCTATACCCAGCCCGACACGACGCGGAATCGTTCGGGGCTGGTCAATCTGACCGCAACGCACAATGTGTCGGACGCGCTGTCGTTGTCGGGCAACGCCTATTGGCGGCGGATCAAGACCCGCACCTACAATGGCGACGTCAACGACGCTGCGCTCGGCGAGAGCCTCTACCAGCCCAACGCCGCCGAGCGCGCAGCGCTGACCGCGGCCGGCATCACCGGTTTTCCGCTGAGCGGCGAGACGCAGGGCAACACCCCTTTCCCGCGCTATCGCTGCATCGCCGAGGCGCTGCTCAACACCGAACCCAACGAGAAATGCAACGCGCTGATCAACCGCTCGACGACCGACCAGCGCGAATGGGGCGCGAGCGTCGAGGCGACGCTGACCGGGCGGATCGCCGGGCTGCACCATACGCTGACGCTCGGCGCGAGCTTTGCGGACAGCCAGGCGGATTTCGCCCAATCCGCGCAATTCGGCTATCTCACAGCCGACCGCGGCGTGGTCGGCGTCACCGGGCCGGGCGCCTATGCCGATGGGAGTCAGCAATCCGAAAACGCGTTCGACGCGCGGGTCGATCTCCACGGCCGGACGACCAATCTCGGGCTTTATGGCACAGATTCGCTGATGCTGACCAATACGCTGCGAGTCGACCTGTCGGCGCGCTACGATCGGACCCGCGTCGGCAACCGCGACCGGATCACGCCGCTTGCCGGGACGGGCTCGCTCACCGGTGAGCACGTCTTCGCCGCTTTGAATCCTGCGGTCGCACTCGCGTGGATGCCGTCGCGGCGCGTTGGCTTCGATGCCGCGATCGCGCAGACCAGCCGCGCCCCTTCGGCGATCGAACTGGGCTGTTCCGATCCCGCGAGCCCGTGCCGCCTGCCCAATGCGTTGGCGGGCGACCCGCCGCTCGAACAGGTCCGCGCGACCACGTTCGAGGCGGGCGTCCATGGGAGCGTAAGCAAAGACCCACGCAGGTCGCTCACCTGGCGTATCGGCGCCTTCCGCACTAACAGCCGCAAGGATATCCTGTTCGTCGTGAACGACGCCGCGGGCTTCGGCTATTTCCGCAATTTCGGACGCACGCGGCGGCAAGGCGTGGAGCTGGACGCGACCGCGACGGTCGGCACGGTCAGGTTCTCGGGGCATTACACCTGGCTCGACGCGACGTACCGCAGCAGCGAGCATGTGAGCGGATCGGGCAACAGCAGCAACGACGGCCCTGCCCCGGGTTTCGACGGCACGATCGCCATCGCCACGGGCGACCGCATCCCGCTGATCCCGCGCTCGATCGCCAAGGCGGCGCTGGGCTGGGATCCGACCAAGCGCGTGTCGCTCGACCTCGACATGATCGCGGTGTCGAGCATGGTCGCGCGCGGTAACGAGAATGGCGCCCATGTGCCTGACGGCGTCTATTATCTCGGCCCGGGTCGTACGCGGCCGTATGCGGTCTTCAACGTCGGTGCCGAATGGCGCGTGACCAGGATCGCCACCCTTACCGTCCAGCTCAACAATCTGTTCGACAAGGCCTATGCCACCGCCGCGCAGCTCGCTGCGACCGCGTTCGACGGCACCGGCCGGTTCGTTGCCCGCCCCTTCGCCGCACCGGTCATCGACGGCGAGCGTCCATTGGTATCTTCGACCTTCTATGCGCCGGGCGCGCCGCGCTCGGTCTCATTCAGCATGCGGTTTCGGTTGTGACGGTGCACGCCGTCAGGCCTGGGACCGGCGGCAGATTGGAGAGGAGGACACAGATGGCTTCATCGGTTTTGCGCGCCCGTTCGCGGCTGCGCTATTCGACCGTCGCAATAGTGCTTCATTGGACGATCGCGTTCCTCATCGCCTATAATCTAACCACTGGCCTCCTGCACGACATCCTGCCGCGGCCGGTTTTCCGGTTCCATGTTTCGGCCGGCATCACGATCCTGGTCCTTAGCGTCGCCCGCTTGCTCTGGCGGCTGACACATCGCCCGCCGCCCTTGCTGGCGGTCCAAGCGTGGGAACGACGCACGGCTCACGGAGTCCATGCCCTGCTCTACGCCGCGATCCTGATCCTCCCCTTTTCCGGATGGGCACTCGTCTCGGCTAAGCCCCCGACGGGTTCAGCGGGAGCGGCATGGAATGCAGAGCATTCTGTGGGCGAAGCAGCGCGCGCTCAACGTCTCCGCGGTCCGACAATGGTGTGGGGGGTGGTTCCGCTTCCCCTGCTGTCGCCGATCAGCGCCATCGGCCGGACCTCGCAAGGCGTGCCTTCGCAGCGCGCGTTGCGCGCGCGGATCGCGACGTTCCACCGTTTCGGTGGCTGGGTCATGCTAGCGCTGCTCCTCCTCCACGTGGCGGGGGCGTTGAAGCATCAATGGGTCGATCGCCAGCGGGCGCTTGCGCGCATTGGGATCGGGCGTTGACGCACTTACGATCGTTGAAATTTGGAACACGCGTGAAATCCAGGCACGCAAACGCCAATGTGCAATTTGCATCTCCAATCGCAACATACGATTGGACTCTTCGAAAGACGTTACTGCGGCGGCGCTTAACGAACGTGCGCTGGCAACAGCCGTTTGATACCTCGCAACCTAGATGACTGAACGTTCGGTTATGCCGCTCTTCGCCAGAAAGCGGACAGTCCGCTTTCCACCCAATTCTCTGCGCGAACGACTATTGCGGCTGTCTGATTGACAGGCCGTCCCGCAGCTAAAGGCTGCAACGCCTTGGTGGAACGAGCGTTCCTGTCGTGGAACTCTGCATCTCAAGTATCTGACAAGCCTTTCTCCTGACGTACCGTTCGTGCCCAGGGCTGAGCTTGCCCCCATCTTGCTTCATGAAGGCGCTTACCTCAGTTCGCAACGCAACCGCTCGTCTTAGCTTCTCCGCCCGCATGGTTGGCGTTTCTGAAACGCCGCTCGTGCCAGCCACGCTAGACTGAAAAGTGCTGTAGTTGGAAGAATTCATGCTTATGCCAGCGACCGTCGTCTGGGCCGACGCCGAGACCGCCGTCAACGCCATCGCTAGTCCGATCAAAATCTTCATCGCCTGATACCTCTCGACACTACCAGCATAAACATGTGCTGCTTTACAATCAGCCGGGCTTAGGTTCGTTGCAATAAGAATAATCCGCGCTTCACGTGGTTTTAAATTCGGAACGCAGAGTGTGGCGATCAACGGACGTCGCATCTTGGAACGTCTGCGTGACGGTCTCGTTGGCTGTCGCCACAATCGCCCGATACGATTATGCTAACCTTTCTATCCATTGCTATCGATGCGCAGCGCACCATTTTCGAAGCGGTCTGCGCTTTCGAACTTTCAAGCTTTCGTTCAGCGGAATTTGGCATCGTATCGCCTAAGAGCCCAACCGAAAATTGAGTTGAGCGATTTCAGTAGCTTGTGATTCACCGGGGTTTGCGAAGACCACGAGGATCACATGGGCTGGACTGAAACCGCTCGGCGCGAGCATGACAGAAGCGGGCTGCGCTATGCAAGCGACTGTACCGATGAGGAATGGGCTGTCGTCCGGCCATTATTGAGGCGAACCTTCAGGGTGGAAGGCCCGCGCAAGGACGAGGCGCGGACCCTGTGGGATGCGATCCAGTATATCGCATCGACGGGGTGTCAGTGGGCGCAACTGCCGAAAGACTTTCCGCCCTTCACAACGGTGCAGTATCATTTCTACCGCGTGCGCCACAACGGCCTGCTCGATGTCATCAACGCGGTGCTGGTCGCATGGGTGCGAGTCTTGGAAGATCGCACGCCGGCGCCGACCGCGGGCGCCATCGATAGCCAGTCGGTCAAAACCACAGAGGCAGGTGGGCCTCGCGGATACGACGCCGGCAAGAAGATAAAGGGCTGCAAGCGGCACATCGTGACGGACACGCTGGGCAATATGCTCGAAGGCGTGGTGCACGGCGCCGATGTTCAGGACCGCGACGGAGCGCCCGGTCTGATCGAGCGATCCTGCGACGCGTATCCCACGCTCACCAGGCTGTTCGCCGATGGCGGGTATGCCGGACAGAAGCTTGAAGGGGCAGTCGCGCACATCGATAGGCTGACGATCGAAATTATCAGACGTTCCGACCTGACGGGCTTTGTCATTCTACCCCGGCGCTGGGTCGTCGAACGCACCCTGGCGTGGCTCAACCGATGCCAACGTCTTGTCAAGGATTGGGAAGCCTCCATCGCATCGTCCGAGGCCTGGATGGTCGTCTGATCGATCAGGCGAATTACGCGCAGTATTGCCAAGCTCGAATTATGAGTCGGGCTCTAAGCTAAGATGTCGGTGTTCAGGCGGTCAGCGCGAGAAGTGCGAACGTCGCCAGCCAGTGCTCACCCATGTAGTCATCGGCCAAGTGCGGCAGGGCGGCTTGAAGATGTGCCTCAGCAATCGCGCGGGCGCGCGCCGGCTCTGGCAGAGTGTCGGCAAGGCTACGCCAACACCAAGCGCGCGCCAGGTTCAAGCCATCGAGATGCGCGAGGCGACCGTCGCAACGATCGGTGACGATCGCGGGCGTTCGAAGACAGCGGGTGGCCGCGCCGTACGGATCCGGCAGGAAACCGCTGCGCCACGCACCAAACTCCGACCGCAGCACTTCCTGCATCAAGACGGCTTCGCACAAGGTGGCGGACAAAAAGTCCTCGCCGCTCGGCTCCCACGGGCGCGCATCACGGTCCCCGCCGAACCACAGACAGGATCGTTCCTCGATCACGCTCGCGAGCGCGGTGTCATGCGTCCGCGCCCAGCGGAGCGCGTGGATCAGCGCGAACGCCGTGCTGTCATGCTTGCCGCTCCGCACCGGATAGGAAAGCTTCGGCAGATATGCGGCGAAGCGCGCCGCGAAGGCGCGCGCGAGCGGCTCCAGCGCCGTGGCCCACGGTCGATCGGATCGCAACGCGAGCTCGTCATGCAGCGCCAGCAGCCAACCCCAGCCATAGGGGCGTTCGAACCCGTCGGTCATAGGGCGCTCGAGATAGGCGATTTCGCCCGCCACGCGGTGCGGCACAAGCCTTTCATCCGCCAGTGCTTCGATCGCCCCTGTCTCGCTGGTGGCGGGAAACAAGCGAGCGAGCCGCATCACTTGCCACCAGCCGTGCACGCAACTGTGCCAGTCAAAGCTGCCGTGAAAGATCGGATGCAACGTCGCCGGCCGCGCGAGATCGGCCGGGCCGTTCAGTATTTGGTCGAGCTTGTAAGGCCATTCGCGCGTCAAATGGCCAAACGTCAGCGCAGCGAACCGTTCGGCGGTGGTGGCATCAAGCATCATCGAAATCCCAGCCAGTAGAGCAGCGCGACATTTACCGCCAACAGCGGCAGCGCGGTCGGGATCTGCGCCCGGATTACCGCGCTCTCGTCTTTCAGATCGAGCAGGGCGGCGGGCACCAGATTGAAGTTCGCGGCCATCGGCGTCATCAAGGTTCCGCAAAACCCGGCGAGCATCCCGATCGCCGCGATCACCGCAGGGTCACCGTGATGGCGCCCGATCAGCAGCGGCATCGCCACCGCGGCGAACATCACCGGGAAGGCCGCAAAGGCGTTCCCGATCACCATCGTGAACGCAGCCATGCCGATCGCATAGACAAGCACTGCGCCGATCAGGCTGCCGCCGGGGATTGCCGCTCCCGCGATCCCACCGACGACTTGCCCGACCCCGGCGAGTGCGAACACTGCGCCCAGACTCGCGAGCATCTGCGGCAGCACCGCGGCCCAGCCGACACCGTCCATCATTCGCAAACCCTCGGCAAAGGGCGTGACGGCGCGCGGCCGGAACCAAGCGTAGCCGATCGCCAGCGCAAGCACGACGCCACAGGTGAGCGCCACCAATGTTATCTGCTTGGGATCGACCAACGCGGGCGCTGCCTTGAAGACCAGGGTGCCGAGCAAAGCGGTTACAGGAATGAGGAGGGCCGGAAGGAACAGCCGGTTGCCGCGCCGCGCCGCCTCGGCCTGGCGCTCTAGGGTACCGGTGCTGGCGCGTGCGCTGCGCCCCATCGCGCCGGTGCCTGCGATTGCGACGATCCCCAGCACGAGCACCCCATTGCCGAGATCGCCGATCCGGTCTCCGAACAGAAAGCTGAGGCTTAACAAAGCGTAGAAACCGGCATTGCCGAAGCGCTTGGGGTTGCCGCGATCACTCGCGCTGAGCACCCCGAACGCCGCGAACATCAATCCGGCAACGGTGTAGATGAAGCTCGTACCGATCATGCGCCGCGCGCCAGCCGGCGATCAAGCCACCACAGTCGTCCGCCATGGATCAGAAAGGCCGCAATCGCGGTCGGGATCGCCCAGAGCGACAGATGCAGCGGCTGGATGACGAAGCCATACCCTTCCAACACGCCCTTCATCAGCAGGATAGATCCGATCGCGACGAAGATGTCCTCGCCGAAGAAGAGCCCGACATTGTCGGTCGCCGCCGCGAGCGCCGGGATCGCGTCGCCGCCCGGCGCGACGCCTTGCCGCTCCGCCGCCGCCTCGGCCATGGGCGCGACCAGCGGGCGCACGCTCTGCGCCGGCCCCGCGACGGACGTCAGACCGAGCGCGGACGTGATCTGCCGGAACAGCAGATAGCCGATCAGCAGTCGACCGACTGTCGCCCCCCGCAAACCTCCGATCGCGCCGCGCGCGCGCTCCTGCAGGCCGTGGCGCTCGAGCAGGCCAATGACGGGCAGCACGATGTAAATCGCGCTGACATAGCGGTTGGTGTTGAACGCCTTGCCGAACGCAGCGAGGATCGCGAGCGGCGCTATCCCCGTCGCGAGACCCGTGACCAGTGCCGAAACCGCGACGACCAGCAGCGGATTGAAGCGCAACAGGAAACCGGCGACGATCACCCCGATACCGGCCAGAACAAGCATTCAATCGCCTCCGCATCCACCGCCCCCGGGCGTTTCAATGACGAACACGTCCCCCGGCTGCATGTCCACCTTTGCCGTCGACCCCAGGCGCTCGATCGATCCGTCGGCGCGCTCGACACGTGCCGCCCCGACGGCCCCCGCCACTCCGCCGTCCAACCCGAATGGTGGCACGCGGCGGCGATTGGCGAGGATGCACGCCGTCATGTCGGCGAGGAACCGAATACGCCGGAGACCACCGTCACCGCCTTTATGGGCCCCTGCCCCGCCCGAACCCCGGCGGATCGCGAACGCTTCCAGCAGCACCGGAAACCGCGTCTCGAGGATCTCCGGGTCGGTCAGGCGGCTGTTGGTCATGTGCGTCTGGATCACCGCGGTGCCGTCATGCGTCGGCCCGGCGCCCGATCCCCCCGCGATCGTCTCGTAATATTGGTAGGTTTCGTCGCCGAAGGTAAAGTTGTTCATCGTGCCCTGGCTTCCCGCCATCGCCCCCAGCGCGCCGAACACGGCATCGGTAACGACCTGGCTGGTTTCGACATTGCCCGCAACCACGGCAGCCGGGAACCGCGGATTGAGCATCGACCCTTCCGGCACCACGATCGTCACGCTGCGCAGGCAGCCGTCGTTGAGCGGGACCGCTTCATCCAGCAACACACGCAGGACATACAGCACCGCGGCCCGGACGATCGAGACCGGCGCGTTGAAATTGTTGAAAAGCTGGTCGCTGGTCCCGGCGAAATCGACGGTCATGGTCTCTGCCGCGCGATTGACCCGGATCGCCACTCGGACGACCGCGCCGTAGTCCATTTCATAGGCAAACGCGCCATCGTCGAGTCGGGCGATCAGGCGCCGTGTCGCCGCGTCGGCATTGGCCTGGACGTGCTCCATATAGGCGCTGACGACATCGACGCCATATTCGCCCGCGATTCGTGCCAGGCCGGCCGCGCCGCGCGTGCAGGCGGCCAGTTGCGCCGCGAGATCGGCGATGTTCTGGTCGATATTCCGCGCCGGGTATTGCCCGCCGCCAAACAGCGCGCGCAGGTCGGCCTCGCAAAAGCGCCCCTCGTCCATCACCAGCACATCGTCGAGCAACACGCCTTCCTGCTCGACCGAGACGCTGTCGGGCGGCATCGACCCGGGGGTGATGCCGCCGACATCGGCATGGTGACCGCGCGCCGCGACGAACCAAGCGGGCGTGGTCCCGCCGTCGGTGAAGACCGGCATGATGACGGTGATGTCGGGCAGGTGCGTGCCGCCACGATACGGCGCATTCAGCGCATAAGCGTCGCCCCGCCGGATGCCGCGCCCATCCGCATCGCCCCCGCGTGCGGCGATGATCGTGCGGATGCTGTCGCCCATCGAGCCGAGGTGCACCGGAATATGCGGCGCATTGGCGACGAGATTGCCGGTCGCGTCGAACAGCGCGCACGAGAAATCGAGCCGCTCGCGAATGTTTACCGAGGCGGCCGAGCGTTGCAGCGCGGCGCCCATCTCCTCGGCGATGCTCATGAACAATCCCGCAAAGATCGCGAGGCGGGCGGGATCACTCGCGGTACCGATGCTCGCAACCCTTCTGGCAGCGGCACGCTCGAGGATCAGATTGCCGATCGTGTCGACGCGCGCGCGCCAGCCCGGTTCGACGACGGTGGTAGACATGGGATCGATGATCAAGGCCGGCCCTTCGACCGCATGCCCGGCGGGGAGACCCTCGCGGGCCAGTACCGGCGTTTCGTGCCATTCACCGGCCATATGGACCGGCACGACCGCGCGGGGTTCGGCGGCATCCGCTGGCAGGGCGACCGGCATCGGCTCGACCGGTGGACTCGCCGCAACCGCTTCGGCGACGATGCGATCGACGATCAAGGGTTGCGTGCTTGCGAAGCCGAACTGGGCGAGATGCGCAGCATCGAAGGCGGCGATCATTTCGAGCGTGCCGGCCCAATCGAGCTCGATCGTATGTTCGGTGTGACCGCGTCGCAGGTGCACGCGACGTTCGACGACGACGGTCTCGCCCGCGACGCCCTGCGCGACCAGCGCCCGATACGCCTCCTCCGCCAGCACATCGAAAGCGGCAGCGATCGCTGCGCTTTCGGTGATCCCCGCGCCCAGCGTCCGCTCGCGCAGCACGCGGCGATCGGCCAGGCCCATGCCATACGCCGACAGGACGCCGGCAAGCGGGTGGATCATCACCTGATCCATGCCCAGCGCATCGGCGACCAGACAGGCATGCTGCCCGCCCGCGCCGCCGAAACAGGCGAGCGTGTAGCGGGTGACATCATGGCCGCGCGCGACAGAGATCTTGCGGATCGCATTCGCCATGTTCGCGACGGCGACCGCCACGAAGCCTTCGGCGGCAGCATAGGCGTCGAGCGACAGGTCTGCGAAGCGCGCCGCCACCGCCGCTGGGTCGAGCGGCTGATCCCCCTGCGTGCCGAACAGCGCGGGAAAGAATTCGGGGCGCAGCTTTCCCAGCATGACGTTGCAATCGGTGACGGTCAGCGGGCCACCGCGACGGTAGCATGCCGGCCCGGGCACCGCCCCGGCGCTTTCCGGCCCGACGAGCAGCCGTTGCCCGTCGAAGCGACAGATTGAGCCACCCCCCGCCGCGACGGTATGGATGCGCAACATCGGCGCGCGGATGCGGGCACCAGCGATCAATGTCTCGGTATCGCGTTCGTAACTGCCGGCATAATGCGACACGTCGGTCGAGGTGCCGCCCATGTCGAAACCGATGATCCGGTCGAATCCGGCCGCGTGCGCGGTCGCTGCCATGCCGACGATCCCGCCCGCAGGACCCGACAGGATCGCATCCTTGCCCCGGAAGCTGGCGCCATCGATGAGGCCACCCGACGATTGCATGAACAGCGCGTTCTGGCCGAGTGCCGCATGGAGGCCCGCGACGTAGCGATCGAGCACCGGCGAAAGATAGGCGTCGACCACTGTCGTATCGCCGCGGCCGATCAGCTTGATCAGCGGTGCGACGCAGTGGCTGACCGAAATCTGCGTGAAGCCGATCGCCGCGGCGAGATCGGCCAGTGCCGCCTCATGTTCGGCAAAGCGATAGCCGTGCATCAGGACGATGGCGATCGACCGGAAACCTGCAGCAAAGGCAGCCTGCAAACCGGTCCGCGCCGCATCGCGGTCTAGCCGCGTGACCACCGCGCCATCTGCCGCGATCCGCTCGTCGATCTCCACGACATGCGCGAACAACGGTGGCGGACGCGTCAGGTCGCGCGCGAAAATGTCCGCCCGTTCCTGGTGTCCTATCAGCAGCGCGTCCCCGAACCCGCGCGTGATCGCCAGAACGGTGGGCTCGCCCTTGCGTTCGAGCAGCGCATTGGTCGCGACGGTCGTGCCGATGCGGAATTCGAGCAGCGCGTCCGAGCCCCCGGTCAATCGCCGAATCGCCTCGACCGCGGCATCGGCATAGCGTTCAGGGTCTTCCGACAGCAGCTTGACCGTCAGGACTTCGCCGCCGGGCGTGCGCGCCACGACATCGGTGAAGGTGCCTCCGCGATCGATCCAGAACTGCCATGGTACCATCCTCCCGTCTCTCATTTCCGCAAGGACCGATCAAGCGAAGGATATCTTTGATCGCACCGACGACGCCAAGCCACTTGGAGCTTCAGCCGATCTGACGCAGACTGCCACGATGTTGACACCTCTGCTTCTGCTCCTTGCCCAAGCCTCCGCGCCGCAAACCCCGCCCCTTGCAGCCGCGACCGCGCCCGCACCCGCCGCAGCGCCCGCAAAATGGCCGGCGCGCGATACAGAGGTCACCTTGCGCGACTTCCGCTTTCGATCGGGCGAGACGCTGCCGCAATTACGCATCAACTACACCTCGCTCGGGAAACCGCATCGCAACGCCCGCGGCGAGATCGACAATGCGGTGATGATTCTCCACGGCACCGGCGGCACCGGCCGCCAGTTCCTAAGCCCACAGTTCGCCGACGAGCTCTATGGCCCGGGCCAGCCGCTCGACATAACGCGCTACTGGATCATCCTCCCCGATGGTATCGGCCACGGCAAATCGTCCAAGCCCTCCGACGGGCGGCACATGCGCTTCCCCCCCTATGATTATGACGACATGGTGGAGGCGCAGTATCGGCTGTTGCACGACGCGCTCGGCATCACGCGCATGCGCCTGATCATGGGCACGTCGATGGGTTGCATGCACAGTCTAGTGTGGGGAGAGACGCATCCCGATTTCGCCCGCGCGCTGATGCCGCTCGCGTGCGAGCCGGTCGAGATCGCGGGGCTCAACCGCATGTGGCGCGAACTTGCCGTGGAGGGGATCAAGGCGGACCCGGCCTGGGCCGCCGGCGAATATCGGTCACCACCCGTCGAGGGCTTGCGCACCGCTGCTAGCCTGTTGTTCGTGGCGGGGGCGGCCCCGCTGTATTTTCAGGCGCAGTATCCGCGGCGCGAGGCGGCGGAAGCCTTTGCGCGCGAGCGGGTGGCGGCGTCGATCGCGGCGATCGACGCCAACGACCTGATCTATCAGATCAACGCGTCGCGCACCTATGCGCCGTGGTCACGATTGGAGGCGATCACCGCGCCGACCAGCTGGATCAATTCCGCCGACGACTTCATCAACCCGCGCAACCTCGACTATCCGCGGCAGGCTGTCGCCCGGATGCATGACGCGCGCTTCCGGCTTATTGCGGAAACGGCGGAAACACGCGGCCACGGCACGCACACCGCGGCGCGCTTCTGGAAATCGGACCTGATCGACCTGCTCAAGCGCTCCGAGTAGCGAGACAGTGGCGACACGACCCCATCCGGACACTCGCCGTTGGTTTACGCTCGTCTTCAGTGCCGCGGCTCGCCGTCACTTCGACGGTGGCGCCAACCCGCGATCCTGCAACATCGGGCCGATATCGGGGTCCTTGCCGTAAAAGCTACGGAAGATCGTGTCGTAATCCTGCGCGTGCCCGCGCGACAGGACAAGCGCGCGGAAGCGATCGCCGTTCGCGCGCGTCAGCCCGCCATGCGCGGTGAACCACGCAAAAGCGTCGTTCTCGAGCATTTGCGTCCATAGATAGCCGTAATAGCCCGCCGCATACCCGCCCGACCAGATGTGCTGGAAATAGCTGGTGCGATAGCGCGGCGGCACGTGCGCCACGTCGAGCCCGGTCTTTGCCAGGGCGGTCGCCTCGAACGTATCGACGTCCTGCTTCGGCGCAGAGGCGGGCAAGGCGTGCCATTGCATGTCGAGCTCGGCCGCGGCGACCAATTCGCCCAACGCATAGCCCTGGTTGAACTTGGCCGCCTGCTTGATCTTGGCGACCAGCACAGGCGGCATCGGCGCGCCGGTCTTGTAGTGGACCGCGTAATTGGCGAACACCTTGGGGTCGAGCGCCCAATGCTCGTTGAACTGCGACGGGAACTCGACGAAGTCCCGCGCCGAGGCACCGAGCGACGGGTATGCCAGCTGCGCGAAGAAACCGTGCAGCGCATGGCCGAATTCGTGGAACATCGTCGTCACGTCGTCGAAGCTGATCAGCGCCGGCTGGCCCGGCGCTGGCTTGGGCAAATTGGCGACGTTGTAGATCACCGGGGTCGTGCCCAACAGGCCGGATTGGTTGACGAAGCTGCTGTTCCAAGCGCCGCCCTGCTTGTTATCGCGCTTGAAATAGTCGCAATACCAGATCGCCAGATGCTTGCCGTCGTGGTCGAACACTTCGAACACGCGAACGTCCGGATTGTACACCGGGATATCGTGACGTTCCTTGAAGGTCAGCCCGTAAAGCTGGTTGGCAGCGAAGAACACCCCCTTCTGCAGCACCGCGTCGAGCTCGAAATAGGGCTTTACCGCATTCTCATCGAGATCGAACTTGGCCTTGCGAACCTGCTCGGCGTAATGATCCCAGTCCCACGGCTTGACCGTGAAATCGCCGCCCTGCTGCTTGATTACCGCATCGATTTCCGCCGCCTCGCGGTGCTGCTGCGCGGTTGTGGCGGGAATGAGTTTAGCCAAAAACGCCTCGGCCGTTTGCGGCGTCTTGGCCATCTGGTCCTCGAGCACGTAGCTCGCCCAGTTGGGGAAGCCGAGCAGCGCCGCCTTCTGCGCGCGCAATTGCGCGATGCTTGCGGCGATGTCGCGCGCGTCGTTGGCGTCGCCCTTCTC
Source organism: Bordetella parapertussis (assembly GCA_943367995.1). Lineage (GTDB taxonomy): Bacteria > Pseudomonadota > Alphaproteobacteria > Sphingomonadales > Sphingomonadaceae > Sphingomonas. The sequence goes on from CALRKL020000001.1 coordinate 1,010,315, forward strand.
GCTACGCGTCCAGCTGCGCTCGAACAGGTCCTCGCGTACCGCGCGATCGGAGAGCGACTGGAGCGCCGGCTGCTGCGTGGTGTTCTGGAGCGGCACGACCCATTTGCCGTCGAGCCCGCGTGCCTTGGCCGCCTGCGCCGCGGCAGCGATCCCGCCTTCGCCGATACCGTCGAGCTTCTTGGGATCGTCGACCACCAGCGCGCCCGCTTTCGTGGCGATCAGCAATTTCTGCACGAATGCGGTCTGCAGCGTCGATAACTGCGCGTTCAGATTGCGCAATTTCGTCTTGTCGGCATCGGACAGTTGCACGCCGGCGCGGACAAAGCGTTGATGCGTGATCGTCAGCGCCTGAAGCTGATCGGGATTTAGACCGAGCCGCGCGCGGTTCTGGTACAGGGAGTGAACGCGCGCGAAGAGCTTCGAGTCGAGATAGATCGCGTCGTTATGCGCCGCGAGCTTAGTCGCCACCGCCTTCTGCACAGCTTGGCGCGTGGGATTGGTGTCGGCCTGATTGACCGCACCGAAGGCCGCCGAAACCCGCCGCAGCATCGCGCCCGAGCGTTCCATCGCCACGATCGTGTTGTCGAAGGTCGGCGTTGCTAGCGTATCGGCGATCGTCCGCATCTCGGCGATCTGCTCGGCCATGCCCTGCTCGAAGTCCGGTTGGTAATCGGCATCGGTGATGCGATCGAAGGGCGGCGCCTGGAACGGCAAACTGCTGGGCTTGGCAAAGGGGTTGTCCGCCGCACGCACCGGGTTGGCTGACAGAATCGTGCAAGTCAGCAAGAAGAGGAGACACTTCACCTTGATACTCCGGTCATACGAGCGTTGCTAACGCCCCCCCTTGGCTCGCGTATTTCAGCGCGTTGCACAAGCTGACACCTCCGTTTTCGAATGTCACGGGGTGCGATCGATGCGCAACCGAACCGGTCGGGCCTCGGGGCAAACATGAACTATTGCGACCCCTTGTCGCTTTCTTAACGCCCACGCCCGTTCAGGATCGATGGGACGCCGTAATTTTCGCCAGCTAAGAAGCGCCCCGCGAGCGTCAGATCAACTCGTTACTCGGACGGCCAAAATCAGGCATTTAGGATGATGATGCCGTGCTCGTCACGATGAATGTCGCGCGCCAACTGATATCCCTCGTTACGGATTGTAACGACAAGCGACGATCCGGAAGGATCGTGACGACCAAGTGTTTGCCGCAGACGCGCTACGATGACGTCGACGTTACGGACCTTGGTCCACTCAGCGCGTCCAAGAGCAATCCCAAGGGTCGATCGAGACACTACGCGCCGCGGACGAGACGCCAGCGCCAACAAGGCTTGGAACGACGTCTCGGCTAGTTCGATCCGCTCTCCATTCGGACTGACCAGAAAATGTCGCGTAAGATTTAGATACCAGTTGCCACCTTGATCGTTGACAGGCGGTACACCAGGGCTCGCCCCCGCCTGTCGGCGCAATATGCCCGCTAAGCGCGCCTTAAGTTCTGCACCCGAAATGTCCGGCGAGATGCAGTCGGCGGCGCCCAATGCAAACGCAGCAATGCGTCCCCGCTCATCGTTTCGGTCGGCAACGACGAGCATTGATCCCAATCGCTCGTACTCGACCACACTTCGTATAGCTTCCAGAGCGTCGAGCGGTAAGATCGATGCATCGAACCGGGATTTCTGTTTGAGGTGGCAGGCTTGCTCAGCACGAAACACCCTGAACGCCGGCGCGGACCCAAGTGCTTCTACCACGGCCATTGGCCAATCTTGATTTACTCCGCATAACAATAAGACGTCGGGCATTCAGTTAAGATGACATTCCTGTTACATACGTCAAGTGGCGGTGACTTATGCGTCGAACTTGAAGCAACAAAAACCCGCGCATCGTCGAAATGCGTGTTTGAGGGGATATGCCCCGTCAAAATCGGGTACAGCGGGAGAGACGAACCTTTGGCCGCACGAATGCTCGCACCTCGGGATAGCCCACTCGACACGAGCATCATCCCCACGGGCATGATCATGCCAAGCAACGCCGATAGCGTGTTGACGATAAGCGTGGTGTCGAGCCGACCCTACTACATGTCTGCGAACCGGGCAGTCCGATCCGATTCCTACCGTCGAACTGTAATTGGCTCGAAAACGATAGAAATACCCTTGCACCGAGTTACCGTGCTCTAAAACCTGGCATCAACCATCGCCTCCAAAATACATGCGGCGGGACCACCTCGTTGGCAATCGGGCTTTGTTCAATTGTCGATGCGACTGCAGGCTCCGGGAGGTAAATGTCATTGATAGGCTACAAAGCGGATGAATTCGGCAAAGCACGCATGAACCGGGCTGATACAACTGTTTCAAGTGAACAGGCAGCGAGAGTAGGCCTTCTTTTCCACCCGAAAGGATACGCTCGAAAAAGGGGGAGCGTGCTAGCCAGCTTGTTTATATCGTGGGTGATCGGGGCGCAGCGGCGGCTCGAAATTGATGCGCCGCCAAATTGCCGTCGCGGGTTCCTCGCGATCCGGAATCGCGAAGTCGAGATACCCGAAATACGTAAGGATCACGCGTTCGGCAGTATCGACGATCGCGGTCCGGCCGTGGAGAAAGCGCGTATTGTCGAGCATCAGCACATCGCCCGGATCCCATTCGATCTCTGCGCAGAGACGATCGCCCGTCGCCTTGATCGCCTGCAGCCATGCTTCCGGCACCGGGTGGCCGTCATCGAGCACAGGATGATCGGCGCGGCCTAGGTTGAAGCGCGAAAAGAGCAGGAAGTTGCCGAACGCCGGACCGATGCTGAACATTGGCGTATGCAGCGCCGGTCGACTGAACACTCGCAGAATTCCCGCGTCGGGATAACGTCGAAAATAATAGGGGCAGTCAGGGGGTGGTGATGCGAGTTGCCCGTCGCTCGGTTCGGGCGTGCCGAGCCAGAAATCAAGCAGCGCCGGCCATGTCGGTTTGATATAAAGCAGACGTCGGCCCGCAAGCGCACGTCGTATAGGCTCCGGCATCTCGCGCGCCAGTGCGACGCCGTCGCAAATCGTCGTACGACCGCCCGTTCGCGGCGCGACCAGGCAACCGAAAAAGGCGACATCGGGTTTCCACGGCTCGCGTGACAATTCGGGGTGCAGGGCAAATGGGCCATTCCCGCCATCTACCGTAAAGACGTTCGCCGCGGCATCGACCGCCAGCCGCCCGGGGCTCTCGTTGACCACCGAGGTCGCGCAAAACTGTTTCGCGAACGCGCCGAAACGACCGACATCGACGCCGAAGCCACGCAACAGCAACGCGCCGTGAGTCTTGTAGAGATCGACAAGCAGCGTCTTGTCGAGCTCGAGGATCGACGTTTCGACCGTCGCTTCGATCACGACGTACGGTTGGTGAAGAGCGGGCAAATGTACAGCGGGCATGACCGGCCGGGGATAGCCGTCAACGCCCCGTGACGCTACAACGAAGCGTGGCCTTGACCTTCGACGATCTCTTCGGCTCGCCCGACCATTTTTTCCAGGCGTTCGACCATGACCATGCGGTGTTCGTGCCGATGGATCGCGCCGCCTATCACCGCTCGATCTTCCTCGATCAACGGATTTCCCCGGCCGCCGCACGGCGGATGCTCCTGCCGATCCCAGATCTGATCCCGCGCGTGCCCGCGGCAGCGCCGACGGCGTGGATCTTCCATATGGCGCATTGCGGATCGACCTTGCTGGCGCGAGCGCTCGATGAGCGTGGCGCCAGCCTCGTGCTGCGAGAGCCGCTGGCGTTGCGGCAGACTGCTATCGAGCGCGACCCTGCTCGACTCCCGCTGGTTCTGGCGATGCTCGCCAAACGCTATCGGGCCGATGCGCCGACGCTGGTGAAGGCCAATGTGCCGGTCAATTTCCTGCTGCCACAGCTCGCCGTGGCACAGCCCGAGATGCGCGCGATCCTGCTCTATCTGCCGCTGCGGGCCTATCTGATGGCGATCTTGCGCGACGAGAACCATCGCGGCTGGCTGCGCCATGTGACGACGCAACTGGCGCCCTATGTGGGCGACTGGTCGGCGCTCACCGACGCCGAGCGCGGCGCAGCCTTATGGCTGGCGCAGGTCGAGGCCTTCACCGCCGCGCTGTCGGCACTGCCTAACGCACGAACGCTCGATGCCGAAACGCTGTTCGATGCGCCGTTGCCGGCCTTGCAGGCGGCGGCCGCGCATCTGGGCGTGCCGCTTGCGCCGCAAGCCCTCGAAGCGGTCGTCGCCGGCCCGCTCTTCTCGACCTATTCGAAGAATCCGAGCGTTGCGTTCGACAATGCCGCGCGACGCGATCGCGCCGCACGGGTCGCCGCCGCAATCGCGCCCGAGCTCGACGCGGCGCAGGCCTGGGTCGAGCGCAGAGCGTCGACCGCGACGCCCGACGCCGCGCTTGCGGCTGCCCCGCTCAGTCGCTGACGCCGATCGCGGATTGCCCCGCATCGGCGGCGACCGCGTAGAAGCGGCGCAGCACGTCGCGTTCGGTCGCGGTGATATAGGGGTTCCAAACGTCGAAGATCAGGATCGCGCGCAGTTGATCCGAGCGGTTCCACGCTTCATGCTCGATCGTGTCGTCGAACACCCACGCCTCGCCCGCGCGCCAGTCGCGGGTCTCGCCGCCGACGCGGAAGCTGCACCCCGGCGGCACGATCAACGGCAGATGGACGATCGCGCGGACATTGCTCACCCCCGTATGAGCGGGCAGATGCGCGCCCGGCCGGAGCAGCGAGAAGAACACCGTCGGCGTCCGTCCCGGCAGATCGGACAAGGGGAGCGCTGCGATTGCTTGCGCGGTGCACGGCGCGCGCGCGCACGCTGCATCGTCGCGCGCGCCGTCCTTCCACAGGTGCAGCGCGCCCCATTGCAACGAATGGTCGAGCGCCGACCATTTGTTCGGCGGCGTGCCCGGCGGCATCGCGACATAGGGACGGATCGCCGCCGCATCCGCGGCCAGGATCGTCTCGAGTTCCGCGCGGATCAGGTCGGTCTTGGCTTCGATCTCGGCAAGCCAGGGGAAGTGATCCCGTGCGAAATATTCCTCCGCGGGCAAGAAGGGGAAGTGCATGCCGGCACAGACGTTCGCATAGATCGCGCGCCGTCCGAGCGCATGGTCGATGCACGCATCGGCACGGCGACGCTCGCCCGCCGGGATCGCGCCGCGCACTGCGGAAAGGCCGCGATCGATGGTATCGCCGAACGCCGCGCGCTGTCCCGCCACGAAAGCGCGCGCATGGTCGAACATCAATTCGAGCGCGGGGCTGCGCTCCTCGATCGACGGCTCCATCGCGAGCACGTTGCCCCAGCGGCCGGCGGCGTTGGCGGCATCCCCCTGCCGCTCGTGCAGTTCGGCCATCCGCACCAGCGCCATGAAGTGGCGCTGGTCGATCGCCAACGCGCCGTCGAGCGCCGCCGCCTCGCCGGGATCGTCGTGCTGCTCGCGACACGCGCGCGCGAGGTTCATCCACAATTCGGGCGCGCCCGGATCGGCGGCGATCGCGCGCTCGAAATAGCCCGCCGCATCCTCCGGCCTGGCCAGCGCCAGCGCGTGCATGCCCAAAGCATTCAGCGCCAGCGGATGCTCGCCGGCTTGCGCCAGGACGTCGCGGAACAGTGCTGCCGCGACCTCGGCCCGCCCCGCGCGCCGCTCCTGAACCGCCGTCTGAAGCAACCGCTGAATCTGGGGATCATCCATGCCAACTGCATATCGGCGTGCAACCGACTAGACAACGCACGCACCGCTGCACAAACAGGCGCAATGACGTCGGCTCCCTTGTCGAGCGGCCCGTTGGGCGCGCCGAGATCGATCGCGGATGTCGCGCGCGATTCCGCCTGGCTCGCGCATCGTTACGATCCCGGTCACGACGCGGTGCATTTCCTCCCGCTGCCGCGCGCCGGACATCGCCGCGCGACCTTCCTGACCGACGCCTATCTGCCCGCCGGGCTGACCCCGCTCGTCGTGCGCCGCGCGGATGCGATCGCCGCCGCCCCGCCGACCGCGCCGCTCCACTTCCTCTTCCATTCGGCCTTCTGCTGCTCGACGCTGCTCGCCCGCGCGCTCGATCATCCCGGCTGGGCGATGGGGCTGAAGGAGCCGGTAATCCTCAACGACATCATCGGCTGGCGTCGCCGCGGCGGGAAAGGACCCGACATGGCGGCGGTGCTCGATGATGTGCTGACGCTGCTGGCACGCCCGTTCGCGCCGGGCGAGGCGGTGTTCGTCAAGCCGTCGACCGCGGTCAACGCGCTCGCCCCTGCGCTGTTAACGCTGCGCGGCGATGCCTGCGCGGTGTTGCTCTATGCCCCGCTGCGCACCTATCTCGGCTCGATCGCGCGCAAGGGGTTGGACGGACGGTTGTGGGTGAGGACGTTGCTGATCGGGATGCTCGACGACGGGCTGGTCGATCTCGGCTTCGCGCCACGCGACTATCTCGGCCTGACCGATCTGCAGATCGCCGCGGTCGGATGGCTCGCGCAACAACAGCTGTTCGCGCGGCTGATCGATCAGTTCGGCGCGGCACGGGTGCAGACGCTCGACAGCGCGGCGCTGATGGCGGATCCGTCCGCAGCGCTGACGCGCCTTGCCGCGCTGACCAGACACCCGCTCGCCGCCGAGACGCTGGACGCGATCGCACAGGGTCCAGCTTTCACGACCCATTCGAAATCGGGCGCGGCGTTCACGCCGGCCGATCGCGCCGCCGAGCTTGCGCGCGGCGACGCACTCCACGCCGATGAGATCGAGAAGGTTGCGATATGGGCCGAATCGATCGCCGCGCTCAGGGCAATCGCGATGGTCGCCCCCGCTCCGCTCGTCGGCTAGCCGATCAGCATTTTCCGCCGACGCCGCCATTGGCGCAGGCATCGAAGCCGGTGCCGCTCGCGCGAACCTGGGTGCGTTCGTCATCCCATTCGCGCCGCGTCTTGCAGACCTTCTTGCTGCCGACCAGCGAGCCGGTGATCGGGAACTGCTTGCACACCGGCTTGTCGGGCGCGCTCGCCGCGGGCTTGGTCGTGCTGGTCGGCGGGGTCTGCGGATCGGCCGCCGCCAGCGACAACAGGAGCAGGATCATCACGACCTTCCAGCATAACGATTATGGCGATGTGCCTGCGTAACGATAAGGATTATGGCGGAGCAATGTCAAAGCGAAACATCCCGCAGCGCCGCCCGACGACCCCGCCACGATCGCAAAGATCGCAGATCGATCAAGCGCTTGCGGCGGGCGACGTAGCGCAGGCCGCGCAGCTGGCGGAGCGCGAACTCGCGGCCGGGCGGCCGGACCCGTTGGTGCTCAATCTCGCCGCCTGGCGGAAGGAGGAAGCGGGCGATTTCGCCGCGGCGCACGCCCTGCTCGCCCGCGCGCTCGCGATCAGCCCCGGCGACGTCGCGATTCTCGGCTCGATCGGCGCGGTGCTGCGCAAACAGGGGTTTCTCGGCGAAGCGCTCACGGTGCTCGACCAGGTGGTCGCCGCCGAACCGCGCCATGCTGCGGCGTGGCTCGAGCGCGGCTATGTGCTCGACGCGCAACGCGACGACGCCGCGGCGACTGACAGCTACGCGCGCGCGCTTGCGCTCGACCCGACGCTGTCGCCCGCGCTCGGCAAGCTGAGCGATGCAGCGGCGCGGCGCGGCGACGCCGTCGTGGCGCAGGGCTTTGCGCAGCGGGCATTGGCGCTCAACCCGCACGAGCCGTCGGCCGTGTTCGCGATGGCGCTGCTCGCGGTCGAGGCGCGCGATGGCGCGCGCGCCGAGGCGCTGTTGCGCCCGCTGCTCGAAACTCGCCTTGCGCTCGATGATCGGACGCGCTCGCTCACCCTGCTCGGCGACGCGCTCGACCGGCTCGATCGTGCGCGCGACGCATTCGACGCGTATCGGGCAGCAAAAGCCACGTTCCGTGAGGCGTATCGCGCGCTGCTTGCGCCGACGGCGGAGCGCCCGTCGCACCGCGCCTTTATCGACGCGATCCGCACGCAGGTTGCCGCCACCGGAGCGGTCGGGACGCTGCCGGCCGCCGAGCCGGTTGCGGGGGCCGCAGCAACCCACGTCTTCCTGCTCGGCTATCCGCGCTCGGGCACGACGTTGATCGAGAACGTTCTGGCGAGCGCGCCCGACGTCGTCGCGCTCGAGGAACGCGACACGCTGGTCGACATCGACGCCGCACTGCTCGGCAACGACGGCGCGATGCCCGATCTCGATGCGCTCGATCCCACGCTGCTGCGCGATCTGCGCACACGCTATTGGGCGCGCGTCGCGGCGCTTGCCGGGGGCGCGGTCGCCGGCAAGGTGCTGGTCGACATGAATCCGTTCAACGGGATCAAGCTGCCGATCCTCGCGCGGCTGTTCCCGACGGCGCGCTTCGTCGTGATGCGGCGGGATCCGCGCGACGTCGTGCTGAGCTGCTTCCGCGTCAATTTCACCCCCGGCGCGGGCGCATGGGCGTTCAGCGACCTCGAAGAAGCGGCGCTGCATTACGACTCGCTGATGCGGCTCATTGACGTGACGCGCGAGATGTTGCCGATAGCGACACATGACGTGCGGTACGATCAACTAGTCGGCGACTTCGAGCCGACCGTCCGCACGCTGGCCGCGTTCATCGGAATTGCCTGGACCGACGGCTTTACACGCTTCGCCAGCACCGCGAAGACGCGCGGCGTCCGCACCGCAAGCGAGACGCAGGTCCGCAAGGGGCTCTATAATGGCGGCGGCCAATGGCGGCGCTACGCCGACCACCTCGCCCCGGTTCTGCCGATCCTCGCGCCATGGGTCGAGCGCTTCGGCAGCGGCGACTAGACGCTGCTTGCCACGAAAAAGGGGCGAGCCTTTCGGCCCGCCCCCCCGGTCTTTTCGCATCGTTTGTCGATCAGAACTTGACGGTGGCACCCACTGCGAAGCGACGGCCCAGCGCGTCGTAGGTCGACGGATAGGTGTTGCCGCTGTTGAAAGAGGTCGAACCGACGGTGCCACCAACAACCGGCGGATCACGATCGAACAGGTTCATGACGGTAAAGGTCAGGTCGAAATGGTCGCCGATCGCAAAGCGGGTCGTCAGATCGAAGTAATTGTACGACGGGATCTTCCCGAAGTTCACGGCCGTGCCCGCCAACGCACCCGTGGCGATGGTGCCGGTGAAGGTCGTTACACCCGGCTCGACGCGCATCGAGCTGATGTGCCGCCAGTTAACCGAGAAATCGATGCGGTTGAAGGTGAGCGTGGTGCGCTGATTCCAGGTGATCTGCGGCTGGAGCGACCCGGCCGTCGACGACGGACCTGCCGAAGCGGGCGAACCGCAGTTCTGGCCGTAATATCCAACGCAACTGCGGACGAGCGACAGCGGCGTCGCCTGGAACTTCGATCGCGACGTCCAGTTGCCAAGGAAGCCCAGATTCAGTTTCGCGAAGCCGAGATTGCGACGATAATCGACGGTTAGATCGATACCGTCGGTGAGCACCGTACCAAGGTTGCTCGGCGCGATGAACAGGCCAGCGGTAGTTGCAGGATCGCCGTCGAGCGCACCGGTCGCTGGATTGCGCCGGATGGAGGTACACGCCGTGCTCGTGGCGCTGGCTGCCGTGATTCCGGCACCCGTGCGATTTCCGAAGCACAAATTGTAGGCGTCGCCTGCGGTCGGCTGCGAAATCGCATTCTTGATCGAGATATTATAGTAATCGACCGAGATCGAGAGGCCCGGAACATAGTGCGGCTGGAACACGACGCCGAGCGTGTACGAGTCCGACTTCTCCGGCTGGAGCGCGAGGTTGCCGCCGCCGGTGAAGTTCGCCTGCGCCGCGGTCGGCGTCTGGATACTGCCGATCGAGGTCGCGGGGGCACCCTGCGCCAAGCAGACCGCGCGGAGGTTGGCGTTCGTGGTCGGCGCAGCACCGGCGCACGCATCGTAGGAGAGGTTAGTCAGGCCGGTCGAAACCGGTGCGAACAGTTCGTTGATGTTCGGCGCGCGGACCGCCCGCTGATAGGTGCCACGGATCCGGATACCGCTGGTCGGTTCCCACGTTGCGCCACCCTTGTACGTCAGGGTGTCGTACCCGCGCGAACCCGCGGTATCGACCTTGTAGCTCGAATAGCGCAGGCCGCCTTCGAGCGTCAGGCTCTTGAAGAACGGCTTGTCGGCGACCAGCGGGACGATGAGCTCGCCATAGCCTTCGGTCACGTGATATCCGCCCGAGAAGGTCGGTGCGGCACCGCCTGCGCCACCGAGTTCGCCCGGCGTCTGCGACAGCGTGTCGGACGACTGTGAAGCGGTATATTTGCGATACTCAGTACCCAGCGCAAAGCCGATCGGGGTGTCAGCGAAGGGCGACGTCACGCCGATGTCCCCATTCAACAGCGCGCGGGCTTGTGCCAGCGACGCGCGATTGGTCGTGGTGCTATTCGCGGTCAGATACGATACCTGGCCCGGGGTGATCGATCCCTCCGGACCGAAAAGATTGATCGGAACGCACCCGCTCCCCGCCGTGATGCTCGCGGCACCATTCGGGCCATTTGGAAGACAGGTCGTCGTGTTGGTTGCAAACGCTGCTGCGCGGAGTCGCGAGGTCAGCACATAGTTCTGAATCGATTGGACATTCTCCGATTCGCCGTAAGAACCGTTGATGTCGAGCTTGATCGAATCGGTGATACCGATCTTCACGCCCGCGCGATAATCGAACAGAGTCGTGGTGAAGTCCGACAGACGGGGGCCGACTTCGGTCGTGCGGCGGTTGGTCGCGACGGTAAAGTAGCGGAAGTTCGGATCAGTCGTCGCGGTAGCGGTCGCGGCCGCCGCGCACTGCGCCGCCGTCAGCTGCGCGACCTGTACACCGGCCGCAGTGAAGGTTGGGTTGTTATCGCAGAAGGTCTGTCGCGCAGCCGAGGGCAGATACGGGTTCGAGAACGGGATCGCTAGCGAGGAGCCGAAGCTCCCCGACGGGGCGATGATCGTGCTCACCTTGTTCTTGGAGAACATCCCGCGCGAATATACTTCCACATGGTCGGAAATGTCATATCGTGCCGCGCCATAGATGTTGTAGCGCTGGAATGGCGTCTGGAAGATGTTGTACGGGTTGAAGTTGAACGGCACCACCGGCGACTGCAGCGCACCCGTGGTCGGGTTGATCTGGCGATTGCCCGAAACGCGTGCAGCACCCGTGCCCAGACCGGCGACTGAGAAGCGAGACGGCACCGTCGTACCCGAACCGCCGGCCGCGCCGCCAGTCGAGGTATAGTTGTTGACCGCGATATTGCGCGCGCCCTGGTAGACAGGGTCGGCGTGCTGGTAGCCGACCGACAGTACCGCATTGCCGCGGCCATCGTCGAAATTGGCGCCAATCGTCAGATCGGCGCGATAGGTATGGCCATCGCCACGCTCAGTGATCTGGTTCGAGACCGTCGCCTCGACCCCCGAAAAATCCTGGCGCGTGATGAAATTGATGACGCCCGACACTGCGTCGGCACCATAAGTGGTGGCAGCGCCGCCGGTTACCGTCTCGACGCGCTGAACGAGCGCGAGCGGGATGTTGTTGAGATCGACGCGGCCCACCGTGTTCGACGGCGTGATGCGGTTGCCGTCGAGCAGCACGACATTACGGAAGTTGCCGAGGCCGCGAAGATCGGCATAGGACGCGCCGCCATTGCCGTTATTGACCGCCGAGCCGATGCTCGCGACGGCGCCCGGCAGATCGCGCAGGACCTGTTCCGCCGTGTTGGTCTGGCGCAGCGCCAGTTCGTCCGAGCCGATGACCGAGACCGGTGTCGAACTGATAAGGTTTGGGTTCCGGATGAGGGTGCCGGTCACGACGATATCGGAACCGCTCGTTTCGGCGGGGGCCGGCTGCGCCGTGCTATCAACAGGCGGCGTGGCGGGCGCCGTCTGCGCAAAAACCGGTGCCGACCCCAGCGCTGCGCTGGCAAAAAGCGTCGAGCCAAGCAAAATGGACCGCGTCGTCGATTTCATAGAACCCCCATTTCAGCCATTTATGGCCGTCGCTCATCAATCCAGCTCGTGCTGGACGTTCCGCAGAGGCTATTGCATTCCAAGGTAGGGCCGCAACGGACAAATATACCGACAAGACAATATCGTTTCGCATGTGACGTTTTAGATACATATTACAACGGATGGTGCGAATTGCCGCGCGGGTCGGACGGCGTATAACCACCGAAAGATCATCGGAGCAGATAGCCAATGCCAAAACGCGCTATAGTAACGACGCTGTTTCTCGCCCTTGCGCCGCTGCCCGCCACAGGCCAAACCGTTGAAAATCGGGGCGACCATTTGGTCTCGGAGATCACCGCCTGCCGCACCAAGGCCCCCGACCAGCAACTGGCGTGTTACGATAAGGCCACCGCGGCCCTTGTCGCAGCGCGTGATCGGCGCGAGATCAGGATCGTCGATCGCGAAACCGTCCAGCGCGCCAAACGCACGCTGTTCGGGTTTTCGTTGCCGCATCTCAACCTGTTCGGCACCGGCACCGAAGACCCCCGCGCCGAATCCGATTCCGATGTCCGCGAAATCACCAGCACCGTGACGTCGGTTCGGCCAGCCGGCTACGGATTATGGGCCTTCAGCCTTGCCGAGGGAGGCGATTGGCAGTCGATCAGCGATCGCTCGTCCTTCGATCCCCGCAGGGGTGACACGGTCACCATCAAGGCGGGGATGTTGGGCCATTACATCGCAAAGATCGGCAATGGACGCGCGGTCGATGTGAAGCGCATTCGCTGATCGCGCAGGTCGATCGCAGCAGCGGCGCTCCGTAGCGGCGCGGGAACGGCCGTCGGCAGCAAAGTACGGCGTTCGCGGAGATCCACGCGCCACCTATCTGCGTGCCGCTGCACTCTGGTCGCGGATCGCCTTGAACTCGGAGGTCGCCTTCCAGCTCGGCCAGGTCGAGGCGTTGGCCACCTCGCGTCCGATCGTCAGCATCAGGTCGATATCCTGCTTGGCGCCCGCGAGATTCCAGTCGGGCGACCAGGCATCGCACGCCTGGTGGTAGCATTTGCCGGTATAGGCATCGATCCACGCTTGCCCCGCGGCGGCCCCGCCTTGCTCCAGATCGGAGGCGCCGGCGATGCCCATCTGCAGCAGCACCGGAACGCCGCGCTTGGCCAGGCTGAAATGATCGGCGCGGTAGAACAGCCCGCGCTCGGGCAGACCCTCGGGCGTCACCCGACGCCCCTGCGTCGCGGCGACGCGCGCCATGTCGTCCTGCAGGCTGTCCTGCCCGACGCCGACCAGGATCGCGTCCTTCGCCTTGCCCGCGTTCTGCAGAATGTCGATCGTCAGATTGGCCGCGGTCTTTTCGAGCGGATAGACCGGATGCGTCGCGTAAAATTCGGACCCGAGCAGCCCGCGCTCCTCGGCGGTCCACACCGCGAAGGCGATCGTCCGCCGCGGCGCGGGTTCGGCCTTGAGGATCCGCGCGATTTCGAACAGTGCCGCGACGCCGAGCGCATCGTCATTGGCGCCGCGCCGGATCGTCTGGCCATCCGTCTCGAGCGCACCGACGCCGTATGCGTCCCAATGCGCGCCGAACATCACCGTCTGGTCGGGCGCCGCCGTGCCGGGAATGCGCGCGAGCACGTTGTGGCTTTCGACGATCTTATGCTCGACCGCGATCGCGGCGGAGAAGCTGGCGCCCTTCAGCGCCACCGGGGTGAAGCGCTTCTGCCGCGCGGCCACGCGCAGCGCCGAGAGATCGAGCCCCGCGCTCTTGAACAAGGCGGTGGCGGCGTCGCCCTGGAGCCAGCCCTGCAGCCGCAGGCTGGTGATCGCGTCGGGCGCTCGCGCGATGTCATACGCTTCGCCCTGGCCCGAGACCACGACGTTCCAGCCATAGCCTGCGCCGGCGGTATCGTGGACGATCAGCGCGCCGATCGCGCCGCGCCGCGCCAGTTCCTCGAACTTGTAGGTCCAGCGCCCGTAATAGGTCATCGTCCGGCCGCCGAACTTGCCGAACGCGTCGTCCCCCTTGACCGCCTCGAAATCGGGATCGTTGACCAGCACGACGGCGACCTTGCCGTGGAGATCGACGCCCTTGAAATCGTCCCAGCCGCGCTCGGGCGCGCTGACGCCGTACCCGACGAAGACGAGCGGGGCCGCGTCGATCACCGCCCGGTCCTTGGGTTGCAGCGACCAGACATAGGCTTGTCCGCCGCGCGTCCAGCGTTGCTCGTGCCCGCCGACCGCCACGCCGAAGCGCGGGGTGTCGCCGAGCCTGGTCCGCAGCAAGGGGACGGTCTGCGTCCATGTCCCGTCGCCAGCGCCGGGCTCGAGCCCCAGTGCGGCGAAGCGCTTGACGAGATAAGCGATCGTCACCTCCTCGCCCGGACCGCCGGGCGCGCGGCCCTGGAACGCGCCCGACGACAGGTCCTGCACGCTCCTGGTGATCGCGACGGTATCGACGCCTTGTGCCAGTGCCGGGGTCGCGGTGGCGAGCAGCGCGAGAATCGAAAGCGTTTTCAACATCGGCAGAGTCCCTGGTGGCCGGGACCGATCGCCCCGGCGTGTAGCACGATCGTTCGGCGTATCGCGTCGGTCAGCCCGCATAGGCCTTGATCAGGTCGAATAGATAATCGCGGCCCGAATAGACCGCCTTGACGATCGCGCGCTCGTTGAGGCCGTGCGTGCCGTTGCCGTCGGGGTCGCCATAGGTGCCCGGCGGACCGTAGACCGGAATGCCGATCGCCTCGAGGAAAATGCCGTCGGTCGCGCCGGTCGACATCATCGGGCTCAGCGGTACGCCGGGATAGTATTTGGCGAGCAGCGTCTGCGCCGGGCCGATGATCTTCGGGTCGAGCGTCACCGGTTTGGCGACCGGCCCGCGGCTGTCGGTCTGCTGCACGCTCAGCGCCGGATCGGCGATGACCGCGGCGAGCTGGTCGCGCACCGCGTCGGGCGAGACGCCGGGGAAGATCCGGCAGTTGATGTTCGCGCCCGCGCGCTGTGGCAGCGCATTGTTGGCATGGCCGCCATCGAGCAGCGTCGCGACGCAGGTCGTGCGCAGCATCGAATGATAGCTCTTGTCGGTATCGACCAGCGCGAGCGCAGCCGTGTCGCGGGGGTTCGCCGCGAGCGTGATCATCGCGCGCCCCATCGCATCCCCGCGCGCGGCACCGGCAGTGCGGAAATACGCCTTGGTCGTGTCGGTCAGCATCACCGGAAAATCATAGCCGCGCAGCCGGATCAGCGCGTCGGACAGTTGGTAGATCGCGTTTTCCTTGACCGGTGCCGAGCTGTGGCCGCCCGGATTGGTCGCCTCGATCCGATAGTTGACCGCGGTCTTCTCGCCGACGTGCAGCGTCGAGATGACGAGCTTGCCATGCCCATCGCTGCGCCCGCCGCCGCCTTCGTTGAGCGCGAATTCGGCGGCGATCAGATCGGGCTTGTTCGCCGCGAGCCAGGAGGCGCCGTTGAACGCCCAGCTCGTCTCTTCGCCACAGGTCAGCGCAAGCTTGATCGTCCGCTTGGGGCGATACCCCTGCTGCTTGAAGCGGATGAGACTGTCGATCCAGATCGCGTCGAGCGCCTTCATGTCGGCGGTGCCGCGGCCGTAGAAATAGCCGTTTTCCTCGATCAGCGTGTACGGGTCGCGCACCCAATCCTCGCGCTTCGCCACGACCACGTCGATATGGCCGAGCAGCAGCATCGGCTTCACCGTCTTGGAGCTACCCGGATAGACGACGACGAGGCCGCCCTCCTTGGGATGATCGGGGACCGATAAGGGCGTGATCTGTGCGTCGGTGAACCCTGCCGCCTTGAAGCGTTCGGCGACCTTTCCGGCGAGAGCGGTGCAGCTGCCCGTCGTGATACTGGTGTCGGTTTCGACCATTTCCTTGTAGAGCGC
Source organism: Bordetella parapertussis (assembly GCA_943367995.1). Taxonomy (GTDB): domain Bacteria; phylum Pseudomonadota; class Alphaproteobacteria; order Sphingomonadales; family Sphingomonadaceae; genus Sphingomonas. The sequence continues at coordinate 1,026,137 of CALRKL020000001.1, forward strand.
GCGAAATGCCTGCTGGTCCGGCCGCAGCGTTTGCGCCGCGCCGGGTTGCGTCGCAAACAGGCTCGTCAGCGTCGCCAAACCGATGGCAACCGTTGCAGCGTTCTTCATGGTGCTTCCCCGTCCTTTGCATCCCTTGGCACCTAGTATGTGAAGCCTCGACGCGATCGGGAAGCCACCACGGAAGAAATCTTTCGGCCGGCTCAATATTTGTTCGAGGTCAATACGGCTGGCTCTTCGTGAACGGAAGTCCGGAGTCGATTAGCTAGCCTCGGAAAGCGGACTGGCCGCTTTCCACCCCAATTGACCCCGAAAGCAGCCCGTCCGCCCACCACCCCTCTCGCGACGCGGCCGCCCCGCCACCCGCGCAGCCGAAGCCATCGCTTTTCATCCCATCTTTGAGGACGCGGCCGCTGATGACGTCGCCGACCGGATTAGAGCGCTTGCAGATGCCGACCATCGGGATGTCATTCATCTGTAAACCACAATCGCGCGATGCCTCGGCCAACTTTTAGCGGGTACGCAGGAGTAGCCGCTCTAAACAGCTTCAATCTTCGATACCTTCATCAAATCATACCTCGCACGCTTTCCGACCACGTGAACTCGACGCTCGGTCAGATGCTTTGCGCCGGGCGGCGCAGCCGCTCTCCACGTGACCGCCGCATCACGCGATACGGAAAGCTGTCCGCCCTCGTGGAGCAGCCAACCTGTTTCGTCGTGATGCGGTCCGTGCGATATTAGATCGGCTTCGCGCCCGGGGTCCCGCACTTGGCGAACTTGCCGTTCGCACCCTTGCAGCGTGTGGCTTTGGTGGGCGCGGCGGTGGCGCACTTGATGAACTTGCCTTTGGCGTCGCGGCATGGGGCGGCCAGTGCCGGGGTCGAAAGCAGCGCGATCGAGGCGGCTGCGAGCATCAGGTTGCGGATCATGTTCACCCTCCCGCCGTTGAGTCGGCCTCGCAGGCTATGCCGAAATTCCGCGCGCGTCGAGCAGTCGGCCATGCCGGCGGATCCGCATATCAGCGCATCGATTTAGGGTATTCAGCAAGAGATATTGAGCAGCCGCTTCGCTGCCGAACATCGGAGTGCCACGGGGCCAACCTGCTTTACACTCGCGACCAGATACAATTCCCCGTTGGAACAAGCCGCGGTAATTCCACCATCGTTCTGGCGGGTTGCCGACACGACCCGAGGGCAAGGGTGCCCGGCTTTCTTGATCACTGCGGTCGCCACGGTTCGCGGTTCACCGCGCGGCGCAGGACGGAACGTCAGCTGGGCTTCGGCCGACGACGCGAACACGAGCGCCATCGCGGCCAAGCAGGCTGATCTTGCCAATCCCCTAAACTCCATAGCGTTTGTTACCACCGCTCGTGATGCAATAACGCCCGCCGCGCGGACCGATGCACACGCTTCCGCCCGAGCAGGGGCACGCGCCGCCAGAGAAGCCGGAGCGTCTGCTCCCGCGCGCGTACCGTGTTGCCGATCGATGGCTGCGGCGCGTGCCAGATGCGGCCGCCACTGTCGTCAATGCCTGCGCCCCTGCCAGCGCTGGACCGGCGGCGGGCGTGGCGAGATTGTTAGCGTCGCGGAGAAACGCGCTCAGCAGCCAGCATTTGCTGTTTGCCCGATCGACTTCGGACCACGATCCCGATGTGCGTACGACCGTTACCTGCGCACCGCGATGGTATCGCGTGATCCTGGTCGCTTGCGGATCGGGCGTCTGCCTGCAGGTGAGCGTGCGGGCAGAAACGATCACTGGGGTCGACATCGACATAACCGGCACGATGCCGTTCCCATCCGCTGGCGATGGCGACGGCGATGGTGACGGAGCGTGGATCGCGATCGCCGCGAGCAGCGCCTAAAAACCGGCCCCGCCGAATAAGGCGATGCATCCGTTGACACCGGTCGAGCCGACAGGTCCGCCGCGGTTCGACCGCGCACCGTCGTTCTTAGGGCGCGGCGCAGAGTTCATAGTGGAATAGGATAATCCGGTTCCCGGAACACCGAGCGTGGTTCTCGTCCCGCGTGACCCGATGTTCATGGTCGCGCCGTTGCCGCCAAGGCTCGTGCTGATCCCGCGCTTGCTCAGGTTGAGCCGGACACCCGGTAAGATGCGCACCGACTTCCGAAACCGAAACCCCATGCGCTCTCCCCCGCCGTCCCCCACGGCCGGGCGAGGATGGCGTATTCTCATCGCGAGCGGAAGACCTTAGCGCCAGACTCGACACGTCGCGGACAATGTCGCAGTCCTTCGTCGAACCAGATCACAGTATAGCGACCAAGCGAGGCAAGCTGATCGTGTCCAACCTCTACCGCCTGCGATCATCGCGCGCCGAGTATCAGGCCTATTTCGCGGCCGGGGACGATCCACGCAACACGCTCGCGATCGAGAAGGACTATTCGGCCCCCGGCAAGCCCGGGTATGTGATCCGCGAAGACGCTGGCCAGCGCGTCGTTTCGACGATGAAGTGGGGCTTCCCGACCCGCAAACCGCCCAAGCGCCCGGCAAAGGCGGGCGAACTGCCGTTCCTCTACGACTGGTGGACCAACTGCCGGAACCTCGGCAACAACATGTGGAAGCCGTCGCTGATCAAGCCCGAGCATCGCTGCCTCGTGCCCTTCACGCAATTCTCCGAGCCGAAGGCGGTGGCCGATCGCACTGGCCCGGGCGACACCATCTGGTGGTTCACGGTCGAAGACCAGGAGATGCCGTGCTTTGCGGGCGTCTGGAAGGTCGATCAGGATCATGACCGGGTCTATGCCTTCTGCACGACCGAACCCAATCCGCTGGTCGCGCCCAAGCACCCCAAAGCCATGCCGGTGATCCTGCTGCGCGAAGACCATGACCGACGGCTCCACGGGACGTTTGACGACGTGCTGGAATTGCAGGCGGGCTATCCGTCGCAGCTGATGTCGGTCGCCTGAGCCTTTCACTAATTGCGGAACCGGTTCACCGCGCGCTTCCATTCGTGCACGGGCGGCATCGTCAGACAGATGTCGGCGTCCGTCTCGGGCACCAGCTCCAGCACTCGCGGCCGCACCCGACACCCCAGCGCGTGGCCGCATTCGCGACACCAGAAGCGAGACCGCGCGGCGATCAGCCTGTCGTCCCAGCCCTTGCGCTGAAAATGCCACCACAAGGCGTGCGGATGAAACGTCGCGCTATGCGCGCACCGGCCGCACACCGGCTTGACCGCATAATGCCACGCCGCCGCTTCGAAGATCGTCGTCGCGATCCTGCCCCCGTCCTTATCGTAGCGTGCCACGGCACTGCGCGAACAACGGCCGATCGGCGGAGGATGCGATCCAGTCTGCGCGACGGAGTCTCGATCGTGCGACGGAGACGTCGCGCGCTCGGTGCGACACGCGACACCCCGGCTGCATCGTGCCGCCCCGAGCCATAGCGAAACTCCGCGCCTGGCCCAGCCTGTGCACCGGTAGATCCGCGCGGGCGCCCCGGCCGATCACAGCGCCACCAGCAGGCGCGGCGGCTCGACGGGAACCGCGAAGCTCGAGCGCGCCGCCTGCGCCGCGCCCACCGCCTGGCGGTAATGGATCGTCTTGTAGCGCTCGGCTTCGTCGAAGCCGAACGGTGCCCATTCCTCACTCGGATAACAGGCGTCATAGATCGCGCGCGCGGCCGCACGCAGTTGCAGATCGTGCTGCATCCCAAGCTCCATCGATGGCGAATCGCCCCCGGTCGGCGGCGGACGACCAGCTAGCCCGAAACGCCCGATTTCGACAAGAACATTGCGGGAACATTCTTTCGGTGCGATGCGGTAAAATCGATTCGAAAGAGGCATCCATGGTTGATCACCCCGACGACGAAACCAAGCCCGCCTTCGGGCGCTGGCTGCTCGACCAGCGCGACCGTGGCGATTGGGTCGATGGCCTGGCGGACGCAGCGCGGGCTGACCGGACCTTTCCAAAGAATGGCGACCCCGAGGCCGTTCGCGCCCATCTGCGCAAGCAACAGGCCGACGGTGATGCCTTCGCGGCCATCGATGATGCCGAAGCCGAATGGCAAACGAACTGATGCCCGTCCACGCGCTGCCGCCTGCGCCGTTCGTCTGTGCCGTCGTGCGCGTCCATGATGGCGACGGGCCGCTATGGTGCGCGAACGGCATCAAGGTGCGGATCGCGGGCGTGCAGGCGCCCGATTTCGAGGATGCCGCGCCGTGTCGACGGCACGACGCCAGCCGCGCAAGCTACACGTGCGACAATGCCGCCGCCGATCGCAGCCGGCAGATCGTCGAGCGGCTGGTGCTCCACCAGTCGCTCAACTGCCAGCCGATGGGGCAGAGCTACGCCCGCGTCGTGGCGCGTTGCACCCTGGCCGATGGCCGGTCGCTGTCGTGCGCGGTGATCGCCGCCGGCGCGGCGGTCCGCTGGGACCGATATTGGCGCCAATACCGCATGGGCGCCTGTCGCTAGGCGCTTGAAGCGAACGCTGCCCGGCGGCCTCCAGCGGCGATGCGCCCCATGTCCAATACCGCGACCGTTCGCCTGTACCCTCTGAGCGAGGAAGACGCGGCCGCGCAGACGCTGGTCTACGGGCCGATGAGCGAGGCGCTGGCAGTGGCGCACCAACACCCCGAAGCGGCGCAGGCGGGGCTATGGCTCGCGACCGAGAACCCTTTCGTTGCCTTCCTCGATCTGGAAGGCTGCCCCCCCTGTCCGACGCGCCGCTGCGCGCGCCTTGGCGACGCGGGGCGATGGCATGGCGTCGGTGGCTGCTCAAAGCCTAAACCTGCCCCCTGGATGACCTTTAGCCGCTCGACCCGCCGACACGGATGTCTCGCGGGAAAGATCTAGGAGATGCTCGGCCCGTTGCGCCCCCGGCCGATCGTCCAGTTGATGCCGCCGTCCCGAACGATGCCCGACACCGATTTTCCAATGTGCGCCTCGAGCACGGGTCGCCACGGCACCAGGGTAAAGTCGCGCGACCTTTCGACCAGCGCGAAGCGTCCGCTTACGAGGTCGACGGGTCGCCGATAGACGCCGTCGATCCGCGCACCGACCGGACTTTCGACGAACGGCAAATGCACCTCATCCGACAGCTGACCCGCGACCCGCAAGAGTTCGCGTCGCTGGAGCGCGGCGATCATCCCGGCGCGGTAGCGGACCACGCCCCGGTCTTCGTCGGCCAGCCCTTGCGCGATCAGCCACGCACGACGCCGTGCCTGGGCCGCTTGCACCTCCTGCCCGAACCCTGCTGCGCGTAAGGGCAACGGCGGGTCAGACACGGCTTCACGGTCGAGCCAGGTCGCGGCGTCGACATCGACCAGCGTTTCGAGCGGCTGCGCCGACAGCAGCTCGACCGCGACCGGCCGGTCCCGCAGCTGCGCCGTTTCGTGCACGGCAACGCGCGGGAGATGATCGGACGCAACGCTCCAGACGCCAGTCGGATCGCGCGCCACGCCGACCCCTGCCCGCTTGAGGCTTTCCAGCCGCCGAACATGGGCTTCGGCAAAGTCCAGGGTTGCCGACGGATCGTGCCGAAGGTGCGCGTCGATATCGTAGCGTCCGTCATTGGCGGCAGCGACGGCGGCGATGGTGCGATCGACGGTCCGCACGTCGGCATGCCGCGGCGCGATCCGCACGATCGCGCCGGTCGCAAGCGCGTCGATCGCGTCGCCCTTGCCGATCGCGACATAATGGCTGCGGCCATCGGTCGCATCGACGATGAGATAATGGCGGTCGGCATGTTCGTCGGCGAGCCCGCGCGTGACCACCCGACCGACCAAAGGGCGGGCGTCGCTGCCCGCCGGGTCGTAGATCGCCTGCTCGGTTGCGGGACGATCGACCCTCAAGCGGGTAGAGTCGCGTTGCATCGTGCGGATGATGTCGCCGCGCTCGCCCATGCGGCGCAGCACGTCGTCAAGGCCAGCGGCAAGCGTCCACCGCCCTGCGCCCAAGGGTTCGGCGAGGCCAAGCTGGGCGAGCCTGGCGAGCCGCCCTGCGCGCAGCGACTGATCGAACGCCGTCGCGCCGCGTGTATCCACGATCCGGTCGTCGCCGATTCCGCGCAGCAACGCCCGGTCGATCGAGGTCAGTCGCTCCTGCCCGACTTCGTTGCGCAGCGACTGCTCGATCTCCGCGATCGAACGGGGACCGAGGTCGAGGTCGACCAGCTCGGCGGCGCGCTCGCGAATACCGCTGGTCAGATAGTCGCGCGCGATCACGAGGTCCGCGCCGAGATGGTCCTTGCCGCGCACGATGATGTGGGTGTGGGGATGGCCGGTGTTGAAGTGATCGACCGCGACCCAATCGAGCCTGGTCCCGAGATCCTGTCCCACCCGCTCCATCAGGCGGCGGGTGAGCGGTTTGAGATCGTCATAGTCGGCGCCGTCTTCGGGCGAAACGATGAAGCGGAACTGGTGGCGATCGCCGCTTCCGCGCGCACGAAAGGCCGTTGCATCGACCGTATCAGATTCGGGGCCGTACAAGGCACCGGGCGCGCCGTCGCGTGTCGTCCCGTCGCGCTGGAGATAGCGCAAATGGGCCGCAGCCCCCGCCACCCCTTTTCCGGCAAGCCTGACGATACGCGCCTTGATGATGACGCGGCGCTGCCGGGAGGCGGCGTGTCCGGCGCGGCTGGCGAGCATTCGGCCGACGCCGGCGCCGCGCCCGGTGCGACTGCCGCTGAACCCGCTTTTGCCGGCCGGGGAGGCCGCGCCGCCGCGCGCGAGATTGGTAGCGGCGAGCACACGGCCGAGATAGCGGCGCGCCTGCTTGCCGCGCTGGTTTCGGATGCGCCCGAGCCGCGGCTCGAACCTGTCATGATCGGCCATTTGACCTGTCCGTCAGGTGGTGTGGACGCGAGCATGACGCTGTCCCGACCATAAGAAAACCGGTGCCAGAAAAGCCGCGCAATTCCGCCGATTTCGCGCGCAACGGCACTGGCGCGCCCATGACAGTGCTAAATTTGGCCCAGCAAAACGATGTACAGACAAAGGCTTGGCGGACCACCAGTGCCGCAGCTTTATCTTGCCTTACGCCTCTCTCCCCGCAGCCTCTCCTTTTCGCCGTCACCTCCTCCTCACCTTCGCCGCACGCCCGATGCCAGAGCGAGAAAAAGACGCCGGGACGCGGGTGCTGACGACACCCGATCCCGGCGATACGTCTCTCATCAGTGCGCCGTCGCCATCGCGTCGCGCGCCGCTTTCCGGCTGCCGAATTCACGGCATCCGAGCATGCCGTGCGCCTTGCCGTCGCCATCGACGATCATCGTCGCCGCGAACCATTTGGCATCGAACCGCCCGCAAATCGCCACCCGATCGAGCCAGAAATCCTCCTCCGCGCCGCCTTCGTATGCGCCAAGCCAACGCTCTTCGGTGCGCACGTCCCAGCGAAAATCCGCCTCTTCCGCGCTCAGAAAATGCTGCGCCAGGCCTTCTCCCGCGCCCCGTCCGAACTCGATTTCCAGTCCGGCGATCAACGTCGCCAGCACGCGATCCGATGCTGCTGCGATGGGGTGAACCATGGTCATGACACGCTCCTTCCTTGACGTCCTCCTCATCGAGGACAGCCCTTGTCCGGCGGGTGACGGGGCGTCTGTCAGGGCTGCCGCAGCGCAAGCGGAGGCACCGCGCCAGCGGCGGCGGAGGAACCGATTTTGCGGCGCTGCTACAAACAGACTCGGCTGCGCAGCAGCCTCCGTTTCGCCGTAAAATTGGAGGGGCCGCCGGCCTTGCACAGACGTCCCGGCAGCCGCCATGCTCGGACGATTCGAGACGAGCCCTCCTCCCTCACCTGCGGGAGCTGCCGACCGCCACGGACGTCACCGCCGCTTTTTTTCTGTTTGTGCGGAACGCCGGAGGTTGCGGAAGGCCTGGCGTACCACAGCGGGTACGACCAGCCGCCAGCGCCGCGCGTTCGGGATGGTGCCGGGTCCAGCAAACGACGTTCCCGTGTCGTGCGGCGCGCAGGCTTTGCGCCCGGATCCGCCGTTCGACCCATCATCGATCAGACCACGCAGCTTCCGAAGCGCGCCTTCCTGCGGTCCGCGTCCGACGGCAATCGCAGCGCGGCGCGGCACCATCGATCGCTTCCCATCGCGGGCAGACCCGCGCTCAGCATCGGTTGTCGGAACGGTTCGGTTCGCGGCGGGGCACAGATCCCGAGCCAACGCGATCGCAGCGAGCATGCCGCCCGCCAGCGCGTGCTTCTTGCCATGCGCCAATGCCGAATAGCCTGCCCGGTCGGCCGCAGCGCGCGCCAGCACGAAGCGATCCTTCGGCGGTATCCCGCGTTAGCGAGCGCCCGCGCCACGGTTTGGAGTGACAGAGGATAAACCGAAAAACAGACTGCTGGACGGTTCGGCAGCATCGGGTCGGCCGGCAACAGCCGACGCGGTCGCAAGCACGACGAACAGGCCGGCGGTTGCAGGCGCTGGTGCGGCACGACCCGGCACCGCACCCCGCGTCACCTTGGCAAGATAGGCGCGCGTCTCGCCCGGCAAGGCGCGCCCGGTCGCGAGATGATCGGTATAGCGCGCGGGTCCGGCATTATAGGCGGCGAACAATCCGGGATAACCGAACCGGTCGTACATTGCTCGCAGATAGGCGGTCCCGGCCAGGATATTGTCGCGCGGATCGTACGGATCGGCGCCGAGACCGTTGGCGTTTCGCATGGCCGCCCAGGTCGCGGGCATCAGCTGCATCACGCCCATCGCACCGGCGCGACTGGTGATCGGACGACCGGCCCAGGTCGTGCGACCGCCGCTTTCAGCCTGTAGGACACGCGCGATCCACGCGACCGGGACGCCGAACCGCCGGGAGGCTTCCTCAATATAGGGCTGCCAGTCGGCGACCAATTCCGCGCGCGCGGGCGCCGCTGCGCACACGGCGGCGACCAGCACCAACGATCTCAGCGGACCCATAACGGAGTCGCCTTGCCGATCACATCGCGCGCCGCGGTCGGCCCGAAATAGCGACCGTCGAACGATGCAGGGGGGTCGGTCAGCAACAACAGCGCGCCGTCGCGGAGCGTAATGCAGCCACGCCACCATGGCAGCGGCCGCCCCGCCGTGTCGCGCCTCAGGCGCGCGGCCGCTACCCAGCCATTAATGCGGATCGTGTCGCCGAGCGCGCAAATGCGGTCGCCGGGGACGCCGCGCACGCGCTTCACCAGCGGCACATTGACCGGCAGATAGTGTCGCCGGGCGGCGAGCAGGCGGGGGCCGGGCGGTGCCCAGGCGATCATCATGTCGCCGCGCGCGAGCGACGCGCCGGGGCTGACCGCGTAGAGGCCGAGCGGCGCGCTGGCGCTGGCATTCCACACCAGACGCGGCGGTGGTGGTGCCACGATCGTGGCCCAGAGCAGGGCGATCCCGGCGGCGCCAGCGACGAAGCTGCGGCGCAGCCGGCTACGCCGCAGGCGTGCGGCGCGCAGCGCATCGCCCCATGCGAACAGCGGCAGGTCGCGGCGCTCAGTCATGGCCGCCGCCAGCGCTGTGCGCGACCGACCACGCCTCGATATCGTCGATATGATAGCGCCAGGTGCGGCCATGGCGGCGGCCGAGCGGCGCGCGCCCTTCCCGCCGGAGCGCGCGCAGCGTGCTGTACGCGATGCCGAGATGGTAAGCGGCCTGTTTGGAGGTCAGATAGGGACAGGTGTCGCGCGCGGCCTGCGCGCGTTCGGCGGTATCGTCCATAAAGCGGGTCCGGCTCAAAGGCGGCGCCCGATTGCGCCGCATGGCGCTGCTTCTGGATGACGCGCGCCGGGTCCGGCAGGGTCGCAAATGGCTATAGCCGATTTCGACCCTCCCCGCCCCTCCCACTGCCCCGGTCTGCCCCGGTCTGCCCCGGCCCCGCGCCGCCAGCCCAAACCTGGCCCGGCCCCGGTCGCCCCATCCCGACCCCCGCCCCCGCCCCGCCCTGCCACCCCGCGCGACCACCGGGCAGCGCGATCGCGCCGGAGGGGCTCGAAGCGCCCGCGCCCCGATGGGGCGCGGGGGCCGCGTTGCTCAGTCGGCGGGATTCCAGATGATCGCGAAAGCATCGTCATCGTCCCGGCCGGCGGCGCGACCGAGATTGGCGTAGAGGCGGCGTGGCCCGAATTCGGGGGCGGCGAGCGACAGCGACACATAGTCCTTGCCGCTCATTTCGCCGCGCCGGATCCAGCCTGCGCCGACCTCGACCCCGCCTGCCGACACGCGGTAGTCGGGCTGGGTGTCGGCCGACTTCTGGCCGTTGGGCACGATCTCGATGTCGGTGCGGATCGAGAGCGTCCTGAGCTGACCCTTGAAGCCCTGGCCTTCGCGGGTGACATAACCGATTGCGGGCATTGTTCGTCTCCTTGGCTGTCGCCCCGGACCGTTCCGAAGCGATGGGCCGACCAGGGGACGGTCACAGCCGCCATGCGAACCGCGAGGCCGTAGCGCCAGCGAAGGACCGGAGCCAAAGGCGTATTTGAGAGCGTCAGCGACCGCGAGGAGCCCGCCGTGGCGGGCGGGGAAATACGCCGACAGGCGATGGTTTTGCACAGGCGGCGACCGTTCCAGGTCAAGCCCAAGGAGCCGGAAACGGGCCGGACTGGCGACACCGGACGACGACCCCGCCGCAGCGACAGAGGCGCGATGCCAGGGCCGCACGCCTCAGCTTTATGCGGCCGATCCCGCAGATCAAACGTATTGGGACCAGCCAACAAAGTGCCGAACACCCCCGCAGTCGCGCCAACCGACGGCGCGGGCGCGCGCGCTGCCCGACACGCGACGAAGGCGCAGCAAGGACGTTTTGGCGGCGATCTCCGGCCGGGGTCGGACCCGGTTCGCCTGCAAGGCGGCGCGCGCGGCACCGGCCAGATCAAGACATGCGCGGCCTCATTACGTCTCGCCGCAACCGGGTGCAACAACCGGGCCTGCCCGCATTGCCGATGCGTGATCGGACAGCCCTCGCGCGAACAGAGCGACCACATCGGGGCATAGTCCTGCGGCCGGAGTACCGCCGATCGGGGTGGTAATAGACCCAGCGTCAGCAAAGGTTCCTATCCTTGCGCCGGATTTTTGCGGACCTTAAGGTGGGGAGCGGCAACCTGTCGCTCCCCGATGTCGCTCACGCAGCGAGCCGGTCGGCGTCGCCCGCTTGGCCGTCCTCGGGCGTCGCCGGGACCGCTGCGGGAACCGTCGTTTCCGGGTCGTCCGCGCGGCGCGCGGCGCGCGCGATCTCGCGCGCCGCCGTCGCTTTGGCATGGGCCGCGACCGTCCCGACGCCGCCACGCGCAGTATAGCCGGACGGCGGGAAGGTCATCCAGCGCGGCACCCATCCGCATACCTGCTGACGCCCGTTGCCTTCAAGATGATCGCGGATGATCGCCTTCATCGTCCTGGTCCTTTCGCCCGCATTGGCAGCGGCGACGGTTTCGCCCGCGACCTCGGCGACGATCCGGGTGAGGACTTCCCGGTCGCGCAATAGCGCGAAAAAGGCGTCATCGGCCTGCCAATAGTCCGCCATCGCAACCCCGATATGGCCCCCGACCGCCTCGACCATGGCGCTGCCGCTGGCAAGCGTCTCGCCCATGACGATCGCGATCACCTCCAGGACGATGCTGTCGGGCAGATCGAGCAGGCGCGTGAACAGTGCGACCATGTCGTGATCGTCGGCAGTGCCGCCGGTGACGGTCGGCTGGTCGGCATCGCAGCCGAGCACCGCGAGCACCGCGCGGCGGCGTTCGTCGAAAGCCGCCTCGGCGGGGGCATTGTCGAGGCTGTCACGCACGTCGTCGTTGCGGGTGGATTGCGGCTCGGGCCGCACGCTCCAGAGGTGCGAGCCGAGGATCGCATGGGCGACCATCAGACGCAGCGCGACGGCGGGATGACCGAGCAGCGCCGCGCGCACGGCGGCGTGCCGGTGCAGATCGATATAGGTCTGCAGTGTCGATGTGACCTCGGGCCGCGCCGCCTTCTGGTCCGATCCCCCGCCGCCATCCGCCTCTCGCTTGGCGAGGCGGGCGGCTTCCTTGCGGCTGATATAGCCTTCGTGGAAGGTCACTTCGCCGTTCGCGCGCACGTCGATATAGACGCGTCCGCCCCGGCGCTTGCCCGCTTTCTCATAGTCCCAGGTCGCAAAATGCTGCGCGGGCGGCACGACGATCGCGTCGGCCCAGCCGTCGGCGAGCAAACCCGCGCGACGCGCTTCGATCGCGGCGTTCTGCGCGGTCCAGAACGCCTCCGCCTCGGCGAAATAGGCGTCCTCGCCGAACAGGTCGGCAACCGTCGCGAGCCCGCTCGCCGCGACGTCGAACAAAGCGACCTTCGCCGCAATCGACTGCCCGCCGAACAGCCACGCTTTCAACTGATGACCGGTCGGCAGACAGGCGTTCTCGTCATCGGCGAGCGCCAGCCACGCCTTTTGCTGGCCCTTGCTGGCGAGCGTCAGATGCCGGACCGTAGCCCGATCGATCTGCTCCCTCGCATACATCGCCCGGATGCGGGGCAGGAGATTGCCGAGCGCGAGGATGCGCCTGATCGTGAGGTCTGGCAGCCCTAAGGTCGCGGCGATATCCGCGACGCTCTGGCCCTCCTTGACCAGTCGGGTGAAGCTTTCCCACTGCGTCACCTCGTCGGCGTCGCGCCGCGCCATATTCTCGATCATCGAGGCTTCGATCGCGGCGGCATCGTCGCCCTCGTCGAGGATCGCGCACGGTAACAGGTCCACGTCGTCGCCCGCTTCGCGGCGCTCGTCCGCGACGATGCTGGCGGCGGTGTAGCGCCGCAAGCCCGCGACGATCTCGAAGCCGTTCGGCGCGCACCCTTCGACACGCTCCGGAAGCAGAGTAGGACGCACTATGATGGGCTGGAGAATGCCGCGCTTGCGGACGGTCGGCAGGATATCGGAGACGTCGGGGGCCTTTCTGCCGAAACGCATATTGGCTTTGCTGATGACCAGCTTGTCGAGCGGGATAAAATCGAGTTTCATCATGGCACTCTGTGTGAGGGCCGGTCCCGTTCGTTCGTGCAGGATTGGCGGGGCCGGTTTCGGGTTGCGGCGGGAACGCGCCGCGCGTCGGGGTTTCATCGCCGCGATGCGGTGACGGAAACCCTCAACCGCTGTCCGTCCCGGACGGCGGAAGCTGGTCGGAAGCACGATCGGCACGCGCCGCGCGCAGCCGCATTTCGGTATCGGCGATCGCGCTTTCGGCGCGCGCAATCGACCCGACATGCCGCGCGATGTCGGCCCAGCGCGACAGCGGGATGAGGCTGGCGAACTACACATCGCGCTCGATCCCGAGGCCGAACGGGAGCCGCAGCGCCGAAATCTCGCGCAAACTGAAACTGCCGAGTTCCGGGCAGCCAAACCCCAGATCGGCCAGCCCGAACAGCGTGTCGCCGTCGCTGTCGAGTTCGCTCAGCAGCCAAGTCGCCGCGCCGATGGGATTGAAGAGTTTGACGACCGGCGCGGGGTCCGGCGCATCGGCTCCAGCGCGCAACGCGCGCTCGCGCACTGCGGCATTGGCGCGGAGCGCAGCGCACAGCTCGGGGGTAAGCAAGTCCATGATTACAGATCCTTTGGCTGGAACAGGTCGAGCTGGAGCCGCGCGTTAAGATCGAACAGACCGAGGTCGCACGGGCGCTGCGCTTTTTTCGGCTCAAGCGGCGCTGCGGCACGCGCCGCGAGCCGGTCGCGCGGCGTGATCGGAGCGACGCCAGGAACGAGCGATTGCGGCCCGATGGCGGTCGGCTCGACCGCGAACGGCGCCTGCGCGACGGGCGCGGGGGGCATCGCCGTCCCACCGGCGGGCATAAGCGAGCGATCCGCTGCGCGCCCGGATCGGTGCGGCGCGCTCATGCCGCCGCACTCGCCTGCGCCAGACTGTCGCGCGCGCGCGCGTGGTCCGCGTGGCGCGCGAAAAGCCAGTCCGCCGCCTTCGTCGCGGCGCTCACCGCGCGGAAGATCGCCCGATTGTCCTCGCGCAGCACATCGAGCCAGCTGCCGAGATAATCGGCATGACGGACGGTCGGAACGATGCCGAGCGCCGCGCACAGAAAGGCCGATCCCAGTTCGGCGATCAATTCCTCGCGCGCATAATCGCGACTGCCAAAGGCACTGACCAGTTTGCGGTCGAGCCGCGACGGGTGGCCGGTGGCATGCGTCAGTTCGTGCAGCGCGGTGCGGTAATAGTTGATCTGGTCGAAGAAGGCCGGTTGCGGCGGGACTTGCACGAAATCCTGCGCGGGCACGTAAAAGGCGTGGGCGCCGCCAATGCGGAAATCGACGCCGCTTGCCGCGATCATTGCCTCGGCGACGGGCGCGATTTCGCGCTCGGGGAGTGGTGCCGGGTCGGGCGCAAGGTCGGTGCGCAAGCCGTCGCACTGCGCGACGTTGAAGACGGTAAAGCGTTTGAGGAAGGCGACGGTCCTGGCGTCTTCGCCGGTTTCGACCGCGCGGGCTTTCTCGGCCTCGGGGGTGAAACGGTCGGCATAGACCACGGTCGTGCCGCGCTCGCCTTTGCGCACGCACCCGCCTGCCGCACACGCCTGCCTGAAGGTCAGCCAGCCTTGCGACGGATAGCCCTGCGCGATCACCGCACCCCACAGGATCAGCACGTTGACGCCCGAATAGTGCCGCCCGGTCAGTGCGTTGCGCGGCAGGGCGACCCCCGCCGCCGCGGCGCCGCCAGCGCCCGCGCCGCCCCAGGGCTGGACCCACGGCACGCGGCCCGCTTCGAGCTCGCCGATAATCTGCGCGGTCACCGCGTCATAGAGACTGGCGCGCGCGGGGGCAGCGCTGCGCCCGCGAGCGCCCTGCGTCGGAGCATCGCTCTGGTTCAGGCCGACCCTACCCCCCGCCCCGCGCCCGCGCTCGGCTGCGACCTTGCTGCTGGCGTCGGCGGGGTCTGCGGCATTCGCGGCCGGGCTGCATCGCCTCGCGTCACGGGCAGCGCGCGCCGCGCGCGTCGGGCGCTCGCCGCGCGGACCAGGGTTGGTGGCTGGGTGCATCGCTCGTCTCCTGTCCCGTCCAAAATCGCGCATTGCCGCCCCGGAAAAGCGGGGGTGGGCGGCAAGACGCGACCGGAAAGGCCCGCCGTGAGCGGCGGCGGCATCCAAGTCCGGGGTCCCCTTCGCGCAAGCGCGATGGGGTGGCGCCGGGCCGGAACGGCAGTGGAGGAGCCGGACGGAGACCGGCTTGCCGGCGACGCGGGCGGGCCTAGCAGGGAGCGCCGCCCACCCGCGCTTGTCCGGGACCGGCCACTCATACGCCGCCGCGCCAGCGGCGACCGCAGACACGCCGCCCCGGCGACGTGTCGGTCGCCGGGGCATAAAAAGGGGATCTCCGGCGACGTCGCCCGGATCGGCGGCGCTGGGTCGGGCTTCGCGAACGACCGGCGGCACATGTCGCCGGTTCGCGAAACCGGTCGCGCCGCCCGGGCGCACAGCCGGCGAGCCTGCGGAGCCGCGATCAGGCTCTCGCGCCCTGCCGATCGCCTTTGCGGTCGGCGGTGCGCGACCTCAGCTCCGCTCCACCAACGGGCCGACTACGGCGGCCCGCCGCCAGCGATCGTCACCGGCAGGCCGAAACCCGCACGGGGTTCGGCGGTGCGGGGTGCAAGCCCCGGACCGTAGAGCGCGGTCGCGGGGGCGTCATCCCGTGCGAGGCGGGTCACTCACCCGCCCCTCGGTCGCATCCCCTAGATGTCGAGCGCATGCAAAAGAGTGTCCGGCAGCCCCGTTTGACGGTGCGATGTTTGGAAGTTCGGGCTATTTTCCATCCGACCGCCACATGCTTACGCAAAGCGTCGGGACTCTGATGCCCATCAATATTCGCCAGCTCGACTGACACGACGCAACGTGATGCTGCGCTGGTTGTTGCCGGAACAACAGCGTCAAAACCTGCACCGTGATGCGTCACGATCAAAAGTTCTTACTGCGGAGGCCGAGCGCTGGGCCTTATCGACCCCAGATCCGGCGGATGGACGGTGATAGTGCCTGCAATCGGGTCGCCGGGCGGATCGACGCGCTGGCGCTGGCCCCATATTCGGCAGGCGTGGAACGGTTGAGCGAGATCGCTGGCAAGCTCGATCAGCTGTGCGAAGGCACGGTGCGACGGGCGATTTTAATCCTGCCGGACTACACGCCGCGCCAACTCGCGGTATTTGTCAGAGCAACCCGAGAGCACGAAGGCTCGAATGTCCGCCTTCGCCAATGATGATGTGATCGTACAGTACGACATTGAGGCGCTTGCCCGCCTCTGCCATTCTGCGGGTGATATCGATGTCAGCCCGGCTGGGCGTCGGATCCCCGCCCGGGTGATTGTGGACCATGATAATCGAGGCGCTGCCAAGTTCGAGGCATCGCCTCATGACTTCCCGAATATAGACAGCCGCCTCGTCGATCGTGCCGTTGCTCACGATTTCCTGCCGGATAAGGCGATGACGCGTGCTGAGATGGAGGATCTGGACGCGCTCGAAACTCAGATGCGCAAGCGTAAGGTGGAGATAGTCCAGCAGTGCCTGCGCGCTGGGCAGATGCGGGTGCTGCAGCGCGTCGCGCATCAGCGCGAGGGCCAGCGCATGCCGGACGTCCGGGAGAAACGCGGCGACCTCCGGATATCGTGCGAGGGTTCGGCGCACGCGAACGGCAGATCCCGAAAGCGCCGCGCCGAGCGATCCGAATTCGGCGATCAAAGCATCGGCGCAATGGCGGGCTGTGGCGTCGCCGAACGGCGCGAAAAGTCGCTCCATGGCTTCACGGCCTGCGTCCGCGTACGGCGCCAGTGCGAGATCGTCGCTATCATCAGGATCGTCTGAACCGGGAAACCCCAGAAGGTGCTGACCAGCCAGTACAGCCATGGGAACAGGTCGGGCTGTGCCATCTTCAGGACATGTCCGAGAACCTGCTGCAGCATCAGTGCGGAAACCCAGAGCGGCCAGATCCTGTTGGCACGCAGCGCCACGCTGACAATCGCGATCGTTGCCACAAAGTCGACAAGCAACATCGCCATGTCGGGTTGTGTGAAGTTTGACTGTAGCGGGCGTTTCACCAGGATCGAGAGGACCGAGGCCAAGACGAGGATCAGGCCCACCAGCCGTTCGGGCACGCCGCCGAGCGTGAAAGCAACGGCTGACGATATCAGAAAAAGAACGGAAAAGGCGCAGACGAGCCACATCGGAACGATTGAGCATCGGCGGCGCCTTTCCGTCAATCAGCTTCAGGCGACCACGGCAAGCGGACGAACAGTATCGGTCGCCGGCTTCGACGGGAACTGGGGACACGGCCACCAGTCTCCATACGCTTCCGGCGTGGCACCAAGCCGGGCAGCGGTACGGCCAAACTCCAGATGGGCGAGCGCGATCTGCCTGCGCGATTCCAGCTGACCGAGAAACGCCTCGCCCATGTGATCCAGCGCCGGCTGCACAACATGTGCAGGAATGCCTACGGCGCGATGTGCGTCGAGCGCCTGCGCGATCATTCGTGCCGTGGCGGCGAGGCTGTCATCGATTTCGCCTTCGCTCGCAAGGACAGCGGCCGAGACGGTTTTGACCTGTTCGAAAATCAGTTCTCTGGACATGCGGGTTCTCCCGCGCCGTGCCGGCACGGCGCGCCTGTTGGTTGCTCTAATAATGTGCGTTGAAACCAGCCCCCCAAAGCAGCTTCATTAGGAGGATAAGCCCCAGCCACAGGGCCCCCAGTGACATGGGCACCCACGCGCTCAGACGCAGAATGAACGCTAGCCGCTCGACCGGTGGTACATCATCGGGACACCTTCCATCAAAGGGGAGCAGATACGGGAACCGGCGTGGCCGGAGTTGCGGGAAGTGCCCGAAAATGGCTCCCGCTTCCCTGACCCGACCGGCAGTTCCCGCACCCTCGTCACCCCTCGCTGGTCCGACAGCAACGCTCCGCGTGTCATATATGACGGCGTCATATGCCAGAGGCATCACGTCTTCATCGATCGTCGGTTCGCCCGAGGGCGCGTCGTCGCTACCAATGCCACCGGACGTCGCATCCTCGACGTCATTCGCCAGCGCCGCGAACGCGGGATCCGTGCTCACGGGCGCCAGCGGACCGGCGGCAAGAACCGGGGGTTCGGAAGCAGGTACAGGTGGATACAGACCGGGTGAGAATTGCCGCATCTCCTGCTCGTGCTGCGAGAAGGCGCGGGCAGCGGCGGGTCTGTCCGGCTCGTTGATGAGCTTTCTCACCCGATCGAGTCGCTGGTCAATAGTCCGGTAATGGACCCCCAGCTGCCGCGCGATCTGCTTCGAGGTGAAGCCCTGCGCAACCAGCCTGAGGCAATCCTTCTGCTCATTGGTGAGCGCCAGAAATCGATCAGGTCCCATTCGGATCATTCTAGCTGTCGTTAAGGCAGTGGAAAGCCCGACTGTGTTTGGCCGGTCGCACAGGGAGGAAGCGTGGCGCAAATAATGAGCAAAGAAGATCTTGCAGACCTGATCCGGCTATCACTTCGATCAGCAGACTGCCTTGGCGAAACGGTCGCGGCGGCACATCTCGACGCTGCGCTTGTACATCTGACCGGAAGCGGACAGGTGCCTTTTGACTTCATCCAGGGATTTTCGCTCGACCACACCGGCCCGCCGTCATAGCCTTAACCATGCCGACTCCGCGGCAGGAGACTAAACATGATCCGCAAAGTCCTGTTCGCAGCAGCTTCGATCGCCCTGCTCTCGTCACCGGCTCTGGCGGCGCCCTGCCGCGACGCCAAAGGCAAATTCATCAAATGCGCAACTCCGGCGCCTGTCCAATCCGCCCGCTGCAAGGCTGCCAACGGCAAGTTTGCCAAATGCGGAACGCCCGGCGCGAAGCCGGTCTGATGCCGCTGGGCTCTAAGCATGACGAAACGGGCTGGTTGCAGGATTCTGGCGGTCAACTGCAGCTCCGGCGCGATGCCGGGGGGACCTGGCGACTCGATGCCCCGGCCGCGGCACGCCGGCTTGTCGGCGCCCGCGTTCGGGTAAACGGAACGCGCGGCGAGTTCGACCTGCTCGACGTTGCCAGGATCGAGGCACTTCGTGGATGACGTTGTGCGGCCGGCCGGCATGTTCTGCTGGCTGGCACCGGCGCAGCCGGGAGGCAGGCCCGGGGGTCGAGCAACGGCAACAGCACTGCTACAGGATGCCTGATCGCCTGCTTCAGTGGCGCTCCCGCATCAGCCAGCGATAATCGCCGCTGGCGAGACGGCGCGCCTCGGCGACGAGACGGCGCACCCGCGATCTGAGCGAATCCGAACGCCTGCCGTCACCCCCGCCGGCTTCAATGTCTCCAAACAGGACGCGCGCTATCTCACGCTGACTGGCGCCCGCCGCGATCGCATCAAGGACCCGCAGCACGAGGATCCAGCGCGTCACGCGTCGGTCGGCCGCCCAGAGCGAGGGCGAAAAACGCCCGCGACGATACAGGTCGAGCAACCGTCGGAGGGGCAGAATCTTTTGTTCCGCAGAGGGGACGCCCGCCAGAACATATTCCAGGATTACCGCCTGCCCGTCACCGAGACTGCCCTGCTCGATATCGATCCGTATGTGGTGCCAGCCGTCGGACAGTACGACATGTTCGCCATCGGTGCCGGAAAGAATTGTCAGCCATGGCGCGAGGCGCGTGACATCGACAGCGTCGGGATGGCGCCCATCGGCCGGCGACGCCCGTACCCGCAGCGTGCCGGGATCGAGATCGGCCCGCCAAAGAATCCGCGCGTCGGGCGCTTCAATTTCGGTGCGCTCGGCGAAAGTGGATTCCCCATCGGACGGGATCACCTCCGGGTACGGTTGCGAACGGCGCCGGACCGCGCGTGGCGGTACTCGCCCGAACGTGCCAGGCAACATAGGCGGGGTCGCGGCGCAGGAACTCCCACATCAGTCCGGCACGGTCGATGCCGCGCAACCGCACATAGGATTGCGCGTCCCGCCAGTCCGGGCGACCGGTGCTACCGGTGGTCATCGTGGGCTGCCCTATGGCCGCAGACGTCTCCGCGGCGGCCGCAACGGGTCCGGTGACAGCCAACCAGCTTTATAGTTCGAATATAAACTTGACTGTAACATTTGCCAGGAGCTTGTATCTGCGTCGTTTTCTGAAGGGCGGCCGCGACGCGGTGTGAGAAGCCGCGGCCTGGCCAGAGCACAGAGGAAAGGACGATCGCGGGAGCTGTGGCAGCTTGGGGAGCCACCCGCGGTCGGGCGGGTGCCCGATGGGCATGCACGCGATGTGGCAGTTTGTCGGCGCGGTCGAGGCGGTCAAAAGTACCGACGATCTTGCGGCAGCGATGATCGACCTGTGCAGCGTTCTGGGCGTCCAGTATTACGCACTCGGGCAGCATGACGACCCGGCGCATGCGGCCGGGACGATATACCGGTTGCATAACTACCCGGCGCAATGGGCGGACTTTTACGAGCGTAACGGGCTTGGCGTATCCGACCCGGTACACCGCGCGAGCCATGTCACCAGCCGTGGTTTCCCCTGGTCGCGACTGCAGGATTTCATAACGCTGACCACCGGCGACCGGCGTCTGCTCGACCTCGGCCGCGCGCAGGGCATCGTCAACGGCTTCACCGTGCCGGCCAATGTACCGGGGGAGATACCGGGGTCCTGTTCGTTCGCCAATGGCGCCGATCGCCCGCTGGATCCGGAAATTCTGCCGATGGCACAGCTCGCCGGCCTGTTCGCCTTCGAGAGTGCCCGACGGCTCTGGTCGGTACGAACGATCGCGGACCAGACGCCGCCGCCGGTGCTGACCGACCGCCAGCGCGACTGCGTGCTGTGGGTAGCCCGCGGCAAGGGTGACTGGGAAATCAGCCGCATCCTTGGGGTCAGCGAGGAGACGGTGGCGCGCCATATCAAGCAGGCCTGCGAACGATACGGGGTGAGCAAGCGCACATTGCTGGTGATCCGGACGCTGTTCGACGGAACGCTCAGCTTCACCGACATCTTCTGGCGCGGATATACCCCTTTCCGGTAATATCAGCGGCTTAAGACTGCACCGATCCTTTGTCCGGCCACGGACAAGGGAGATTCGGAATGTTGCATATAGCACGCATCGACACGCAGCCGGTCCCGGACAGCGTTTTGCGGGCAATGTTCGCTGCACGAAAGTCAGTGTTCGTCGACCTGCTCAAATGGGACGTGCCGGTCATCGACGGAGTCTTCGAGGTCGATCAGTTCGACGATGCCTTCGCGCAGTATCTCGTACTGGCCGATAGCAACGGCCGCCACCTCGGGTCTGCACGGCTGCTGCCGACCACCCGACCGCACATCCTCGACAGCCTCTATCCCAACCTGTGCGAAAACGCCCCGCCGCGCGCGCCGGATATCTTCGAGATCACCCGATTTTGTCTCGACCGGTCTTTGTCTGCGCGCGAGCGCCGCGGTGTCCGCGATACGCTGGTTCGCGCACTGGCCGATCACGCCCTCACAGTCGGGATCACCCACTACACCGCGATCGCCGGGCTCGGCTGGTTTCAGCAGATCCTCGCCTTTGGCTGGCGCTGCCGGCCGCTCGGACTGCCGCTCGAGATCGACGGCAAAATGCTCGCTGCGCTCGGCATTTCGATCGACGCCGATACGCCGTGCCTCCTCGCGGCAGCAGGCATCATGCCTCTGCCCGCTTTGCTCGCCGAACCGCGCCGCGAAGCTGCCTGATTCAGTTGGAGAACAATGATGGACCCCAATCCGATGATGCAGGCCGCGATAGCAAGGACCAGCACGGCGCTTGCCGAAAATGGATGGTGCATCCTGCGCTCAGCTGTCCCCGCCGCCACAATCGCCGCACTCGACGCGGACCTCGCTCCCGCGTTCGCCGCCACGCCGTTCTGCAGGGGGCCATTCTACGGGGAAACGACGAAGCGCTTTGGCCGGCTGCTCGCGCGCTCGGAGCGCATGGCATCGCTGGTGCAGCACGGCGTCGTGCAGGGTGTTGCCGAAGCTATGCTCGCGCCGTGGTGCGACTGCATCCAGCTCAATGTCGCACAGGCGATCGCGGTGCATCCCGGCGCGCCGGCACAGCTCCCGCATCGCGACCAGGACATGTGGCGGGGTCCGGCGGGCGAGATCGAATATCTGGTAAACGTGATCTGGCCGCTCACGCCGTTTCGCGCCGACAACGGCGCCACTTTGCTCTGGCCGGACAGCCACGGCCCCCGGGCGCTCGCGGCTGAACCACCAGGCTCTGCGATTGCGGCAGAGATGGAGCCGGGCGACGCCCTGCTGTTTCTCGGCTCGACGCTGCATGGCGCCGGCGCCAACCGCTCGGCAGAGGTCCGCCGCGGGCTGGTGGTCGGCTATTCGCTCGGATGGCTCAGACCCTATGAGAATCAGATGCTCGCCTATCCACCGCCAGTTGCCCGCAGCTTCACCCCGGAGCTCGCCGCGCTGGTCGGCTATCGACAGCACCGCCCCAATCTCGGCAACTATGAAGGCCAGTGCCCGTCGGTCCTGCTGCAGGACGACACCGACCGGCCGCTTGCGGCGATCGACGCGCTTCGTCCCGATCAGCAGCAGATGATCGGCGTGTTCCTCGAAGAGCAGGAGCGAGTCAGTTGAATTCGGGGCAGACCGCCGACCGGGTCTATGATGCGCTGAAAGCGATGGTTCGTGAGCGTGCGTTCCGGCCTGGTGAGCGTCTCGATCCGGCCCGCCTCGCGTCTGACCTTGTCAGCAGCGTCACGCCGGTCCGCGACGCGCTCAACCGGATGACCGGCGAAGCGCTGGTCGAGACGCGCGCGGGCGACGGCTTTCATCTGCCGCAGATCGACGCGCCGGCGCTGCAGGATCTGTACGACTGGTCGATCGAACTTCTGACACTCGCGATCCGCAGCTGGCCGGCTGATCGCGCTCCGCGCGCCCGGGGATCTTTGCCGTCGCCGGCAGCCGCCGCGGAAATGCTGTTCGCCGAGATCGGCACGCTTTCTGCCAACGCCGAGCACGCCCGCGCGATCGCGGGTCTCGGTAACCGGCTGCACGCCGCCCGCCTCTGTGAGCAGGCGCTGTTTGCCGACAACGCCGATGAGGTCATGGCGATCGGGGCGGCCCTTGCGGCTGATGATCGCCCCCGTCTGCGCACGCTGCTCACCGCCTATCACCGCCGCCGCCGGCGGGCTGCGGCGGACGTGGTGCGGGCGCTCTATCGCGCGCCAACAAACGCCGGATAGCATCGGTATAAAATTTCGATAGCCGGACGCGCCGCTTAGCCTCTCCGCGCCGCACTCCCGCGGCATTGATGGAGAGCAATATGGAACGCGAAGACACGGTCGTCGATCTCGGCGAAGCAACGGCGAAAACCCAGGGCCCGATCGGCACGCTCTATGTCGACGAGGTGCTGATGCGCAATGCGCCGGGCCTGTCTGACGACTGAGCCGGCGGCGCGCGGTCCCCGGGCCGCGCGCCGTTCAACAATCGCAATATCGGATCGCTATAAAATTCGGAACGCCCTCCACCATCAATAGTCTCCTCCGGTCGCATGGTGCGGCAAAGGACAGCAGACATGGAACGCAATGACGACGTGATCGACCTCGGCGCAGCAACCGCCGAAACCCGCGGCTTCGGCGGGCTCATCGCGGAAGACGTGCTGGGCAAGACCATCCCCGGCCTGTCCGACGACGACGCCTGACGGACGCAGGGGCGCGCTTCTCTCCGGAGTGGCGCGCCCCGAACGCAACGATGGGCCTCACCCTGCACAAAGACGTCACGTTCTGCCGGACGGGCGGCTTCACTTTCTTTCTCGACATTGGACGCGACCGCTACTGTGCGATCGGTGGCGACGCCGATGCGGGTTTCGCCAGAATTGTCGCTGGCGCGGCCTCCGCCGGGGAGGACGTGGCGCTGATCGCGACCCTCGCGCGCGCCGGTCTTGTGGTCGAGACCCGCGGCATGGAACGCCCCGAACCCTGTCTGCATGCGTCGCCAGCCTGCGAGAGTGCGCTCGACCGTGCGGAGCGCGCTCACCTGCAGCCGCCGATGCTGGTTGCAATGGCGCGCATCCTCGCTTCGAAAACATCGCTCCGCCACACAGGACTTGTTGCAACGCTGCGGCGACTGGAAGCGCGCAAGGCAGCGGCATACCGCCGCGACGTGCCGGTCGACGCCCTGCCGCGGATCGCAGCCGCGTTCGAGCGCTGCAATCTTCTCGCCTCCCCGCTCGACCAGTGTCTGCCGCGCTCGATCGCGGTTGCGCATAGCGTGCTTGATGCTGGTCTCAGCCCCACGCTCCTGGTCGGGGTACGCGCCCAGCCGTTCGCGGCACATTGCTGGGTCGAGTGCCGCGGTCTGATCGTCAATGACCGTCACGATACCGTGCGGACCTTTACGCCGATCCTCATCCTGTGAAACGCTCGCGCTTCCTGATCCGCGTCGCTACGGGCGGCAGCCTGGCTCCCGAAGCTGCCAGTCGCACAGCGAACGCTCTGGAAACGATCGGAGGGTTCACCCAGGTCTGGTCAGGACGACGCTCCGTGATGTTCGTGTCCGGGCCCGCCATCGGTTTCCCATACGGCGCGATCGCCGGCACGATCCTCCGTACCGGAGACCGGGCCCCGATACCCTCGCTCAGCGACGCTGACGGCGCGCTGATCCGGGCGAGCAAAGGTCAGTATCTCATAGATGCGCACTGGGGCGGCTATGTCGCCCTGATCGAAGACGCCGACAGCGTGTCGGTGCTTCGCGCACCGCTCGGCGATCTGCCCTGCCTGCTGGCCGAAGGGGCGGACGGTCTCGCCATCGCCTCCGACGTAGCGCTGCTCGAGCTCGCCGGATGCCGACCTGCGATCGATTATGCGGCGCTGGCGCGCCACCTCGCCGCCCCCGATCTGCGCACCGCCGAGACGTGTCTGGCCCGCGTAACCGAACTCCAGGGCGGGCTCCGGCTCGAGCTCGTCAATGATCAAGCGCGAACCGTCGAGGTCTGGTCGCCCTGGGACTTCGCAAAGTCGGATCGCCGGATCGACGATCCGGTCGAGGCGCAGCGTCGCCTGCGCGGTGCAGTTCTGCACGCCGTCGCTGCCATCTGCCACGCTCACAAGCCTATCATCCTGCGTCTGTCGGGCGGGCTCGATTCCTCGATCGTGGCGGCAGCGCTCAACGAAGCGCGCATCGAAACCGTCACGCTCACTCTCGTGACCGATGATCCCGCAGGCGATGAACGGCACTACGCAAGGCGCGTCGCCGAGATGCTCGAAATCCCGCTGGAGGAACGGATGCGACGCATCGGGTCGGTCGACCTCACCGCCTCCGCCGCGGCCAGACTGCCACGCCCCACCGCGCGTGCGTTCGTCCAGTCGGCATTGGGACACGCCTTCACCCTCGCCGCCGAAACCGGCGCAGGGGCGATCGTCGATGGCGGCGGCGGGGATAATGTGTTCTGCTCGCTGCAATCGATCCGGCCGGTGATCGATGCGCTGGCCGCAGGCACCGGCTGGCAACGCGCGAGCGACACGGCGCGCTCGGTCGCGATGCTGGCGCAGGTCAGCCAGTGGACCGTTCTGCGCCGAGCGATACTGGCCCGCGCGCGCCATCTGTCACGGTTTGCGTTTCCGCCGGATCTTCGCCTGCTCTCGCCCGTGGCGGTGGCGCTGTCCGGGCACGCCGCAGAGCACCGCTGGCTCGACAGCCCGCCGGGCGCCTTGCCCGGCAAGGCCGCGCATATTGGACTGATCGCAGCGGCGCAGAGCGTGGTGGAAGGGTTCGACCCGCTCGATGCCGTGCCGTTGCTGTCACCGCTGATCAGCCAGCCCGTGGTCGAGACCTGCCTCGCCATTCCGAGCTGGCTGTGGTTTGACGAGGGTCATAATCGCGCGATTGCGCGCGACGCTTTTGCCAACCTTCTGCCGGACGACATTGTCCGGCGCCGGTCGAAGGGCGGTCCCGATGGCTTCATCGCAGACCTGTACCGGCATCATCGTCCGCTGATCCGCACCCTGCTGTTGGACGGTCTGCTGATGGCAAACGACTTGCTCGACCGCGAGGCGCTGGTCCTTGCTCTGGCCGAGCGGGGTCCGGTCCAGCGCCACGACTTCCTGCGGATCATGCAGCTGGTCGATGCCGAAATCTGGGTCCGGACCCGCGCCGCCTAGCGCTTCGCCCGCATCGCCTCCCATCGCGCATATTGCGCGTGTTTGACGGGGTTGGGATCTTCCCGCCCGCGCAGCCAGAAGTCGAACCAGTCGATATTGCGCTCGAAGATCGCCTGCCGGTGCAGGGGCTGCGCCTTGTTGTGATGCTCGTCGGGAAACACGAACATCTCGACCGGCTTGCCCCGCACCCGCAGCGCTTCGAACGCGCCGAGCGCGAGCGAATATTCGTCGTCGGACAGCTGCATCAGCAGCGGCGTGTTGATGCTGTCGGCGTTGAGCGTGATCGAAACCGGTTTCCAGAACGTATCGCCCGGAGCGCCGTAGACCGGCGCCCCCCAGTAGAGATACATTTTGGCGAAGGCCGGTCCTGCCGTCCCTGGGGTCTCCGGCTCCATACAGCAGCTGCTGAGCGCCGCGGCTGCGAACAGCTGCGAATGGATCAGCGCAAAGCGCACTGCGGTGCCGCCGTCACTCAGCCCGGTAATTCCAAGCCGGGCAGGATCGATTGCGCCGGTCGCAATCGCGGCGCGCACCCCGGTTTCGATCGACGACTGGATGCTCCATCGGTCGGCCCAGCCCGCCGAATTGACGCGATTGGCCTCCTTTGCATTGCCCCAGTTCGGCGTGCGCAGCGCAACCGAATCCGGCTCTTCCAGACTCAGCACCGCGAACCCGCGTGCCGCAAAGAGAAAGACGGGATATTCATTCCCGGTCCCGCCCCGCAGGAATCCCCGGCTGTGGTATTGCGTCACGATGAGCGGGAGTTTTTCGCCTGCGCGGTAGTTCGGCGGCAGCACCAGATCGCCCCACGCCTCATAACCCCGGTCATTGCGCCAGCGCAGACGCGTCACCGTCCCGAGCCGGTAACGGTCGAAGCCGGGATTGGGATCATAGACCGTCCGCATCCGGTGCGTGCGCCAGTCGAGCAGCATCACCCGGCGCGGCATGGTGCTGCCCTCGCGCAGGCAAACCAGCCCCTGCTTCGCGGGTTTACAGAAATTGATCACGTCGGTCGTCGCCAGCACGCGTTGCGGTTCATGGCCGGGAGCCCAGCGATAGAGCGCGCTGGTCTCGCGTTGCCAGCCTTCGCGACGCAGATACCAGGCGATGCGCGACCCGGGCTGCCACCACAGGCCGAGGATGTGCCCACGACACATGTCCGCGCGACAGGGTTGCGACACCCCGCCGGGCGAAGTGCGGGTCGCCCGGCCTTCGCTATAGGGAAGATCGCTGGGCCGGGAAATTGTCAGCTGCTCACCCGTGGGACTGGTGACCGCCGGTGCCGTGGGTGCCGCAGCAGATTCGGGCGCGCCGCCGTCCGGCGTTACCGAGAACCACTCCAGCGGAACCAGCCCGGCCTGTATCTGCGGTCGCGGGCCGGCGTTGGGCGTGATCCGGTCGTCGTACAGCCAGCCCGACTGCCCTTCCCGATCTATCGCGGCGCTGACACGCGCCTTTGCCGGGCGCGTCGAAAAAAGCAGGCGCCCCGATGCTTCCCAGGAAACGTCCTCGACATCGGCGGTGGCGTGCGTCGCGGCATGGGAGCCGCTTCCGTTCGCGGCCGCGACCCATGCCTGGGTGGTTCCCGCGTCGCGTAGGAGCCAGGCAATCTGCCGGCCGTCGGGGGACCAGGCCGGGGTCGTCGTCAGCGGCGTGCCGAAATTTGCGAAGAGCCCGCGCACCACCGCGCTTTGCGGCGCGAAATCCCCGCCGCGCGCGACGACACGGGGCTGCCCGCCGGCCAGATCCATGACCATCAGCGTGTGACAATAGCTGTTGGTTGCAAGATCGCCACGCACGACCACAAAGGCGATCCGCGTCCCCGACGGGTCCACGGCTACGGGCGCGGGAGCATCGCTGACCGATCCGTCGGGCACGCCGATCTCGCTCAGTTCGATCAGCGCGCGGGCGGTCAGCGGCGCACCGACCTCAGGGGGCGGAACCGGCGCATCGCACGCCGCCCTTGCCGGAGTTGCTGTGATGGAAAGCGTAATCCCGCTCAGGACCGCCAGCGCTGCGCAGCGGACGCTTACCATTTCCGGGTCACCGAGAGGCTGACGAAGCGCCCGACCGGAGACTGGTTGGTCGAGTCATAGGGGGCGTCGTACAGAATGGAGGTCGCGATCGGCGACGGCTTAACGTCGAACATATTCTGCAGCGACAGGATCAGTTCGGTATGCGCCAGAACACCGCTGTCCCGCCCCATTCGGTACCGCGCCGCGAGGTCGAACGTGGTCATCGAGCCGACGCGAACCAGTGTCGGGGTCCGTGTGTCGTCGACGCCGCCAATGTACGAACCTGTGAACGTCAGCGCGAGGCCGCCGCGCGTCCAGGTGCCGCTGCCGCGCGCACGGAAGTGCGGCGGATTGAAAAGGACACCAGCCAGCTGCGTGACCGGAAGCCCTGCGCCCAGCTGCTGGTCGCTTTCCAGATACGCGCCGTCGAGCGTCAGACCGATCGAGTCTGCAGGCCCGAGCGGGCGCCGCCAGCTCAGTAGCGCGTCGATGCCGTGGATGGTCTGGCGTCCGGCATTCACATTGCTGTTGTCAACGAACACCGCGACCTTGCCCGGATCGTAGGGTGCGCCGGTCGCATTGCCGAACGAGATCGCGCTGGCGACGATCTGGCTGAGAAAGGCCGCGGAGGGGCCGGCGAGCACCCGGTTGGCATATAGCGGATTGCTCAGCGCCTGACTC
This sequence comes from Bordetella parapertussis, assembly GCA_943367995.1. Taxonomy (GTDB): domain Bacteria; phylum Pseudomonadota; class Alphaproteobacteria; order Sphingomonadales; family Sphingomonadaceae; genus Sphingomonas. The sequence goes on from CALRKL020000001.1 coordinate 1,054,842, forward strand.
AGGAAAGTGATCGGCGTCACGATGCGATCGCGATACCGGGTCGAGAAATAGCTCAGCTCCAGTTTCGCGCCATCGAGCGCGCGCGGATGCAGGTCGAGCGTCGCCGACCAGCTCGTCGCGCGTTCCGGTCTGAGACTGGCATTTCCGCCCTGCAGCAGCAGCGCAGTCGCCCCCGCCGCATAGCCGGTCCCGCCGAACAGCGATGGTGGGAGCAGCACCACGTTGCGCGACTGATATTTCTGGTAGAGCGTCGGGGCGCGGAAGGATTTACCCCAGCTGCCCTTGATCGAAACATCACCGGTCAGAGTCCAGATCAGCCCGGCCTTGGGGGTCACGATCGAGCCTTCACCCGGATAGCGCTCGTAGCGCGCGGCACCGCTCAGCGACAGGCTCTGCACCAGCGGCACGCTTTGCGCGGCGCCGATAAGCGGCACGCTCAGTTCGCCATAGCCATAATAGCTGTCCTGATCGTGCGCTACATTGGTTGAGGCCCCCGCCCCGTTATAGCGCACGAAATGATTGGTACGGTATCCAGCGCCGATCGCCAGCCTGACCACCCCTGCCGACGTCCGGAACAGCGGTCCGTCCCCGCCGAGTTCTACAGCCTTCGCGTCGTTGCAGTAGCAATTGCCGGGCGTGCGCGTCGCTGCGCTTGCCGAATAGCTGGTAACATCGTAGCGCGTATGATCCTGTCCATAGCTGCCGGTGAGGAAGCTGCGCCACCCGCCGCCGGGATCGAACGCGAGCGTCGGGGCAAGGACGAACGATCGCGAGCTATAGGCGGCATGGCCCCCGCTCACCCGAATATCGCCGGCCGGATCGAGGGCGTAGGAGGTCGACGAGAAACGATCGTTATATAGCGCGTCGAGGGACAGGGTCAGGCCGGGCAGCAGGTCCTGATGCCCGCTGATGGCCACGCTGTGGTTGCGCATCAGCGGCAGCAGCGTCAACGACGGGCGATCCTGCGTGTAGGCGCGGTCACGCCCGTCAATCGCGCTGGTTCGCCCGAATTCATAGGTTGCGATCACACCGCCACCCGTCCACCGGCGGCCCGCAGTGATCCCGTAGCGCTGCTCGAAATCGCCGCCCTCGGTCGCGGCACCGAGTCTCGCGCTCGTCTCGACCCCGTCGAAGTCGCGTTTGAGGATGATGTTCGCCACGCCCGCTACGGCATCGGAGCCGTACAGCGCCGAGGCACCGTCCGGAACGACCTCGATCCGGTCGACCGCACCCAGCGGGATCGTCGAGATATCGACGGCCTGCCGCGAAGCGCTGTACGACAGGCGGTGGCCGTTGATCAGTGTGAGCGTTGCATCACTGCCAAGCCCGCGCAGGTTGATCGACGATGCGCTCCCGACATTGACGCCGCTGCCGCCTGGAACATTATTGCCGATCCCGGGGTTCTGACCGCCTCCGAAATTCTGGGGTATCGAGCGCGCTGCCTCGGCCACCGTCGACTGTCCCTGATCGAGGATGGTGCGCTGTTCAAGCCGGATCACCGGCGCCGCTACCGGGGCGTTGCGGATACGCGAACCCGTGACGATAATATCGGGCGACTGTTCCGCGCCGGCGGGATCGCGTTCGATCACGATCGCGCCGCCGGTATAAAGCGGGCGAAGGCCCGTACCTGCCAGCAGCAGCGTCAGCGCCTCCCGGACCGTGTAACGTCCTTTGAGGTTCCGCGCCTTTCTATCGCCGACCAGATCGGCAGGCGCGAGGATGTTCTGGCCTGTCTGCAGCGAGAGCGTCCGCAGGCTGGCGCCGAGCGCCTGCGCCGGAATGTCGAACGTCTGCCGCGCACTGGACTGCGCTGCCACGGGCGATGCGCAGACAACAAGCGCGGCGCCGCCCGCAAGCAATGCTGCAAAATGTCGATGGACCAAAACTGCCTCCCCTTCAGTGCCCGCCGCGTTGCACGGCCTGGCGATAAAGGGGGGACGTTGGCTGCCCGCTTTTACCCTACGCTTTTTTTTCGGGGGAAAGGATGATCGATCCGTCGGGCGAGCGCGTCAGCTCGAGGGCAAACATCGCCGCCACCGCGTGGGCAAACCCGATCGGGTCGGCGGCATGAAACGCACCCGTCAGTCTGAGCCCGCCGATCGCAGGCGAAGCGATGACGATGCGGTTTCGGTTATATCGGTTGATCATCGCGACCGCGTCGGCCAACGGCGTGCGATCGAAAGACAGCATACCCTGTGTCCAACCGCGCTCCCCGAGCCGAACCGGGGCATCCGGCGAGAAATCACCCGATGGGAAAAAAGCGATCTGGCGTCCGGGCGCGAGATGGTGCACCTCCCCGCCCACGGTGTGCGCAACATCGAGCGAACCGCGCCAGAGCGCGACCCTGATTATCTTCGGAGACGCTTCAACATCGAATTCGCCGGGCTGAGCAGTGATCGTCCCGCCGTCAGCATCGACGACGAAAGTACCGTTCCGGACGTCAGCTACGGCAAAACGCGCACGCCCTGCGAGAAGGCGAACATGGCGCTGTCCGTCAGCAGAGAAAACCTTCACCGACGAACCTGCGTCGAGCGTGAGACGCGATCCGTCATTGAGCGCAATGTCTCGTATCTGCCCGATGCCGCTGGCATAATCCCGCGCGATGACTGACGGTTGCGAAGCGGTGCGGTGAAGAGCCAGAAAACCGATCCCGGTGGCACCCAGCAGACTGGCAGCGATCGCTGCGTAGCGCGTAACCGAGCGGCGCGACGAGACTGCCGCGCGCGTAAGATCGCGACTGCGACCGAGCGCCGTGTTGGTGAGGAAAGCGGACTGCTCCCACCGCTGCAGCAATCGCTGATAAGCAGCATCGTTTGCCGGGTCCGTGTCCCGCCAGGTCTCGAACGCGTTTCTCGCCGCTTCTGCATCGGGCCCGCGCATCCGCGCGAACCAGTCTGCAGCCTCCGCGGCTGATGGCCCCTTTCCATAAGACCTCATCGCGAGCTCAGAACCCGATCAACATGCGCAATCGCACGACTCATATGCTTCTCGACGCCCTTCACGCTCAGGCCGGTTCTTGCCGAGATCTCGACATAGGAATAGCCGTCGATGCGATGCGCGAGAAAGATTTCGCGCGTTTGCGGCTTAAGACATAACAGTGCCTGCTCCAGGTGTCGCAAAGTATCGCGGGCCTCGAGCGCAGCAACCTGATCGGGCGCGACCAGGTCGCCCTCCTCCACCGGAATATGCATCCCCTTTGCCTGACGCAGGTCGCTTCTGGCCTGATCCGAAGCAAGGTTTGCGGCTATCCGCCGAAGATAGCCGGCCGGACTGGCAATGGCGGCACGTCGGTCATCGTCGAGCCCGAAATACCGCTCGAAAACCTGCTGTACCACGTCGCCAGCATTCTGACTGGGAGTGCGGTGACGAAGGAACCGGAGCAATCGGGGGCGTTGCTCGCGATACAAGGTATCGGTCGCGGTATGGATGACACGATCGGACGGCGGAAGTGGGTCATCCTCCCCGATTGCCGCGGCGCGACCGCGGGCGCCCGCGCTCAACACCATGATCCCGACCGGCCGGACCCCCGCCTTTGCCCGCAAAGAAACATTTCCACGCCTCGAACCCGAAGTGCGAGGCGTAGCCAGCAGGAGCCGGTAGTTGAGAACACGCTTGAGGGCATGCGCCCATGCTTTTAGCCGCAAGCGGCCTGGACATATGCATAGGCCAACCGGCCGCGCGATAACGCGACATCTGATTCTCAAGCGAGGTTCTCACGCCTCGACATCGCATCACCTGCGATGTGTCTCGAGGTTACGCCAGCTTACGCCGAAATCAAGCTCGTATTCCGTAGCTTATCGGATCAGGTAGGTCACTGTGACAACGAGGACTCCCCCCGCACAGAAGCGAGCGAACGCGGATGCTGTCTTTTGCCCGATTACTGTCTGGCAGCTTCTTGAAAGCGAACCTTGATCAGCCGTCGTCCAAGTTCGTTTGATCGGCCGGCGGCTGTCGACCAGATATCGCCGTTCCCCTATGGAGACGCGAACGTCCGGATCTGACAGGAACTGCCGATCGCGTCATGAAGCAGCCGGTCGGCAGCCGCCCAAAGTCGGTCATAGCGAGAAAATCGGCAGCTCTCGAAAGCGGGCATTTCGAACCGGGAGGGCTGACACTTCTCGCCGCGCAACAATGCGTGGGCTGCGGCAGATGCACAGCTGACCGGTTTCGACACCAGATGGGGAGTGGTTGTATCTTGGCGCGACCCCGTGCGTAGTGGTAAATTCGCGCGAACGTGCCTATCGTTACGGGTGAGCATCGATGCCGCTAACAAGGGTCTTCTTATGGAAGATAAAAGCGCAGATCCGGGTCCAGTAGGCGAACCGCTGCCAAAAGGGCGGAAAGCCGACTCGATCAACGCGGTGCCCCACGGAAACGCCGCGCTCATCCAGATGGCCGAATATACTGGCGACCTGATCGGCCTATGCGATGCGACGGGAAGGCTCGCTTACCTGAACCCTGCCGGACGGCGCCTGATCGGTATTGAGGATGCCGATATTTTCCCGATGCGACTAACCGACTACGTCGTTCCGGATCAACGTGACCTAGTTGACGATGTGGTTGTGCCCACTGCCATGCGCGACGGGGTGTGGGCAGGCGAAATGCAGCTTGCCAACATCAAGACCAACGACGTGATAGACGTACAACGCTCGACGTTCGCAACACGAGACGAACGCGGCGAGCTATCCGGTTTCGTCTCTGTGATGCGCGATATCACGCACAAAAAGGCTGAGGACAGTCGGCTTCGACGGCAGGTCGCGACGTTCGAGACATTGATCGCGAATAATCCATTTGGGGTTTACCTCGTTGATGCCGACTTTACTCTGCGCGTGGTCAGTCGCGGCGCACAAAAGGTGTTCGAAAACATTCGCCCGCTGGTCGGTCGGGATTTTGCCGACGTTCTTCGTGCGATCTGGCCTGAGCCGTTTGCCAGCGAGGCAATCGGCCGGTTCCGGCATGCCCTCGACACCGGAGTACCCTACGAGGCACCAAATACGGTCGAGCAGCGCGCCGACGTGAAAGCACAAGAGGCCTATGACTGGCGGATCGAACGCGTCACGCTGCCCGACGAACGATATGGCGTGGTATGTTATTTCTACGATCTCACCGAACGCGAGCGTTGGGCGCGACTGTTAGCGGAACGTGAAGCGCAGCTTCGCGACCTAACTACCGATCTCGAACGCCGCGTCCGCGCGCGCACCGCAGCGCTGAACCTAGCCAACGAACGCCTCGCAGCCGAGATAGATCGCCGCGAAGCGGTACAGGCGGCGCAACTGCAAAGCCAAAAACTTGAGGCCGTCGGTCAGCTCACCTCGGGCATCGCGCACGACTTCAACAACATTCTGGGCGCGGTGATCGGCGGATTTACGGTCATCCAGAACCGCAATGACGATCCGCGCATCCAGCAGATTGCGACAATGGGCCAACGCGCCGCCGAACGCGGCGCAGCGCTTGTTCGGCAACTTCTTGCCTTTGCGCGTCAGGAGGATGTTGTCGCGCAACGTGTCGATCTGCCGGCTGCGATTGCCGAGATTTCCGACCTTATCACGCACGGCATGCGCGGGAATGTTGCCCTTACGATCACCTGTGCGGACGACCTTTGGCCGGTGCTGACTGATCCGACGCAGCTGCAATCCGCATTGCTCAATCTCGCCAACAACGCCAGCGACGCTATGAAGGGCGGAGGGCACCTGCAGATTGCTGTGTCCAATTGTCCGGCGTCCACGTCGATCGACTATCCCGTGGAACTAGCCGGTCAGGACACCATCCTGATCGTCGTTGCCGACGACGGTCCGGGCATGAACAGCCATACCCTGCAACGGATTACCGAACCGTTTTTCACGACCAAGGAGCGTGGCAAGGGGACCGGGCTTGGCCTTGCGATGGTTCAGCGTTTCGTACTGCAATCAGGTGGAGCCCTCCGGATCGAAAGCCGTCTCGGACACGGAACCACCTTCTCGATCTATTTGCCCCGAGCGGCCGATCTCGGCCGCTCCGACACAGTCGAAAGCAGCGATGAGCTGGGTGTAGACGTAGCAGGGCGCGCCTTCGAAACGGTCCTGCTGGTCGATGATGATACCGAACTATGCGCTATTATCGCCGAGGGATTGTCGGACGCCGGATTCGACGTCGTGGTCGCACCGGACGCACTCGCTGCGCTACACCTCTTGCGGACGCGGGCAATCGACGCGCTCGTAACTGACGTGGATATGCCGGACATGACCGGCATCGATCTGGTCGCAAAAGTGCGCGCATCGGGACCGGACATCCCCTGCCTGTTCATGACGGGTGTAGCAGACGAAGCCGCTCTCGAAGGCGAGACGGTCGTGCAGAAGCCGTTCAATCCTGCCGTCCTTCACTATGCGCTGCGGCGTATCCTCATCGCGCGTGATCAGCGCGCATCCGATACCGAGCGGATGGATCGACTTGCACTTCGTCTGAAATCGGATTGCACACGATCGTTGCTCGACCATTGGCGCGCCGTCCGCACCGGTCCGATCGTCCCCCTGTTTGACACCTTCACGATCAATGCGTGCAGTGAGCCGCACCGGATCGTCGTGGTGAAAATCGACCTAGGCAAAGTCCCTATCCACTTCACCTTCACGCTGGTGGGCAACACCCTGCTCAACGCCGTACCGGACAGCATCGCGACGACCGATATGCCCGTCAGCGGCAATGACAGTCTTGCGTCACGGGAAGCTGCGTATCGCCGCTGTGCGCTGACCGGCAAACCATCCTACGAATATGCCCGCATCGATCTGGGTGACGGATATAGGGAAACCTTCGAACGGCTTCTGCTGCCATTCTCATCTGATGGCATTGCGGTCGATCATATCGTCGGTGCTGTGGTCATCGAGCACGAACCAGGGGGGAGACGGCCATGATAGACGCGGACGAACTTCCGGACTTTAACGAACCCGATCTGGCAATGGCAATCGAAGCGCTGCCAAGCGAGGCGGTCGATGCGCTGCCCTATGGGGCAATTCGGCTCGATGACGACGGAAAAGTCGAATTTTATAGCGCGGCTGAAAGACGCCTGTCCGGCTCCGGTAATCATGATCGGCTTGGGCTAGACTTCTTCAGCAAGATCGCGCCGTGCATGGACAATCCTGACTTTCGCGGCCGCGTAGAGCGTGCTCGAGAGTCAGGAACGCTTGATCTTGAGTTCAGCCACGTCGGTGATTTCGAGGATCGCGACCGGGAGCTAACGGGGCGCATCCAGTCCGCTAGTGCAGGCGGGTACTGGATATTCATGCGTCGCGAGTGAGCGCGAGCGGCAACGTCCCCATCATCCAACTGGTCCGGATTTAAAATTTAAGTTTGACGGTGTCACAACCGAATGTGACACCTGCTCAAAGGCAGCTTCGGCAATCGCGGCCCCAAAAGCTGCCTGTCGCCTAGCCATCAATCCTTCGCGTACATCGCCATCCACAGATGCTATAAAGGATGACCGCTTACGGCTGACGCGGCCGCTCGGGGCGGCGGGCTCGAAGGGCGGCAATGTCCCAAAGCCGGTCGTCCCAGACGGCGATCTAGATGCAAAATGAGCTCATAGCGGCCAGTTCAGATGGAGCTATTTTGAGTCGGTGTTGGTTGGTCTCAGCCGTCGCTTAAGGCGCGTAATTGTTTATAATCATCGGACACGAATGCAGCTAAGTGGTTCATATTGTTATCAGAATGACGTTCTCTTAATCAGCGGGTCCTTGGTTCGAGCCCAAGTGCGTCCACCATAAAATCAATACGTTAGTAGCGCGACCGGGTGGAGCTGACTTACCTTGCGGGGTAACGCCACGGGTAACAATTAGGTGTTCATGTCAGTCTGTTGCGATTGTGGTGGCTGAAGAACAATTCGACCCAATACCAGACACTAAGCGCAGGTTCGTCGCTTCACAGATCCGGACATCGGTTCATCTGGCCCCTACGGCTAAATTCTGCTCGCCAATCCGGTAGCCGACTGGCGATGGATGGTGGGGTGCGGACGAGCCGCTTTAATACCGGCTCGCCGAATAGCAGACGCGCCGCGGCTTACCACTCCCGTCTCAATGCCTCACGATCAATGGGACGCGCGTTTGAGACCCTTGGCGGACAGGATGTAGATCGGGTTGCCGACGAGCAGCAGACGACCGTCGGCGTCGCGAACATCGGCGCGGATCCAGTGCGCTTCCCCGTCACTGCGCCACGGCGCTAGCGCGATCGGACGGGCGGCATCGAATTTCGTTTCGAGACCGGGCGCGACCCGGCCGTCAATGACCAATTGGATGACCCCGCTCGGCACGCTGTTGAGCGCGACCAAAAAGCGTACGGTTTCGCCCGTCGGCACGGGCAGCGTCCCGCCCATCACCGCCTGCCGGCCGCCGGCGCGTGCCGAGAGATCGAGCAGCCGGTCGCGCGTTCCCTCGACGTCGATGAACGCGCGACCCGAGCGTACCCCGGCGAGAAAGCCGTGCACCGAAAGCTCCGGCATATAAATGACCGTCGTCGGGCTACCGATCGCCCCGGCCTCACTGGACGGCCGGTCGGCCTCATGACTGTCGCTGCCGCCGATGCCGGTGACCCGCCAACCGGCGTTGAGAAGCTTGGTCCAATAGCCGAACCCCTGGAAAGCAGCATCGGCCGTGCCGGTGGCGCGCATCGTTCCGCCGTTGACGACCTCGACTGCGTCGACCGCCCCGGGGCGCAGGTCGTCGACCCGCCAGCCGCACCCCATGCACGCTTCGCCCGACGGCGCCCCGGCATGGTTGATCGAGACGATCCCGCCTTCGCGGTGCACGGCGTCGATCCATTTGGCGGCGTGCTCGGCACGCGGCCCGGCCATGCGAAAATCGAGGAAATCGGTTGGGCCGAACACGTTGCTATGGCCCCAGAAGGTCGTGACCTCGCGGCCCGGCACGAGCAGCATCCGGTCGAATGCACCCTGCAGTTCGCGCTGCGCAGCGTAATGGGCGGTGGTGTTGTGGTCGCTCAATGCGATGAAATCGAGCCCGCGGGCCGCCGCTGCCTCGACCGTGCGATAAACCGGACAGGGCACGCTCGCGCCCGATTGCGCGCGGCATTTCCCGTCGCTGTTGCCGCTGTGCATGTGCAGGTCGCCGCGATACCAGCCGGGCTTCGCGACGATCGGCGCGTCGGCGAATTCGGTGATGCTCGGCCCGCGCTCGATGAAGATCTGCGCCTCGTACCGCGCATGAACCCCATCACGGATATTGGGCGCGCCGAGGATCAGGTTCCAGCGCCCGGGGCGCAGCGGCCCGGGCAGATAGCCCGGTGTCGCGTCCTCGGTGCTGAGCGTCATATGGTCGCGGGTCCCGCCGCTCCACCCGCGAAAGCGCTGCGGATCGCGCAGGCCCAGGTCGATGACGGAATGTTGGTCCTTGTCATAGGTGAAGCGGATCGTCACGCGCGTCGCGCCCGCCGGCACGTCGAACGGCACCTCGGTATACTGTTCGAACGCCGCGCGAGTCAGCTCGCCCTTGATCACGCGCCAGGGCGTCTGCACCGGCGCGTGCGGGGGAGCGCCCCCCGCCTGACCATCCTGCCCTTGCGCAGGGATGGCGAGGCAAAGGAGGATGGCGGAGAGGAGCGACTTGCGCGGCGATACCATGATCAGAACTTGTACATCAGCGCCGCGCGGAAATTCCGCCCGATCAGGGGACGCGCGATGAAAGTGTTGGCGCCGGCATCGCCATTCTGGATTTCGCCCGCGCGCGGATTGCCTTCGGTCAGCCCGAGCGAGTTGTTGAGGTTGTCGACATAGCCATAGACCGACAGACGCTTCGAAACATCGAAGCGCGCGCTAAGGTTGACCGTGGCATAGGCCGGCAGCCTCACCGAATTGGCGGTGTCGACGAAGCGGGCGCCTTCATATTCCCATGATGCCTGGAACCGGACGCGACCGTCCAGCAGGTTGAACCCCGGCACGATGCGCAGGCTGACGGTCGGGATGCGGATCAGCTGGTTCCCGTCATAATCGAACGCCTTGCCGGTCGCATCGACATAGGTCAGCCCCTTATATTTCGGGCTCTGGAGCGTCGCGGTGCCCGACAGATCGAACCAGCGCACCGGCCGCAGCGTCCCTTCCAGTTCGAGGCCGAAGGTCTGGGTGTCGGCATACAAGGCTTCGGTGACCGACGCGCCCGTGTTCAGGTCGAAGCGATAATTGGTGAACGAGACGTTGTTATATTTCGTCCAGAAGCCCGTCGCATAGAGCTCGACCAGCGGGCTGGCATATTTCACGCCGATTTCGCCCAGGTCCATCGTCTGGACGATCGGCTTTGCGGTCGCGCTGGTGATGTAATTGCCCAGGCTCGGCAGGCGGTTGGCCGAGGTGAAGCGCGCGAACAGGCCGGCGCGGCGCGTGAATTGATAGTCCGCGCCGATCGTCCAGGTCGCGTGGCTGAACGTGTCGTCATAATTGGCATAGGTGCCGCTGCCGGTCAGGATCGACGATGTCGCCGCCGTCCCCAGATTGACCGTCTTCTTCAGCGCCACCGTGCCGCGCGTCCGCATCGTCTCCCAGCGCACGCCGCCGTCGATGCGCAGCTTCGGCGTCACCTGCCATTCGTCGGAGAGGTACAGCGAATTGGTGGTCTGTTCGCCATGCGCGTCCTCCCATTCATAGCCATATTTGTAGATGCCGTGATCGGTGAAGGTCTTGACCACGTTCCCCGCGGCATCGACCGCGACGAGGTCGAGCAAGCGGCTGTTGTTGCGGACGTCGAGCAGCGCGGTCGAGGAATAGCGGCTGAAATCCTCGTCGATATGCGCGAAATAATAACCGAAGGTGATGTCGTGCGTCGTCGACCCCATGTCGAAGCGGTGCGACAGGCGCGTGTCGCTCATGAATTCCTTCACCGGCATCGTGATGCCGCGCAGGCCGCCGACGATGACCAGGCCGTTGCCGTTCTGGTTGGCGGTGTCGAACACCTGCCCCGGCGTGGTCGCGTAGCGCAGCTGAAGCGCGGCGGCGCCCGGCGCCTGGCCGAGCAACGCGGCATTCTGGGTCAGCAGGCTTGAGGCGCTCTGCAGCGCATTGGGATAGACGCCGTTCCGCTGCGTGCGCGAATCATTGTAGCGCGTGGTGTTGGCGATCTTCCAGCCGTCCCATGGTTCGAACTCGAACTTGCCGGTGATCTGGGTGCGCTTCACCTGCGTGCCGACGCTGTTGTCGAAATTGTAGGTGCTGCCGTCGCCCTCGATCATCTTCACGCGTTCGGTCTCGGGCCCCGCAACCGTCCCGTAATTGCCGTCGAAACCCGGCACGGCGCGGATCTTGCCATCCGCCCCGGTGCGCATCGGGATGCCGGTATAGAAGCCGACAATGTCGTCGAGCCGCTTGACGTCGAGGCTGACCTTGGCGCGCTCCCATTCGCGCGACAGCGTCGCACGGACCTGCCCGCCGCGGTTCGCGGTGAAGCCCGGATCGCGCACGCCCCCCTCGGAGCGGTAGAAGCCGCCGACCGCCAGCTTCCAGTCGCCGATCGGCGCGCCGGCCCAGAAATCCACGCGATATTGGCTGTCGGCGCCGCCCGTAAACTTGACGAGCCCTTCGGCGGTGTCGCCCACGCGGCGCGGGATGAAATTGACCGCGCCTGCCGGGGCGTTGGAGTAGAACAAGGAAGCCGGCCCACCGCGCACGACTTCGATCCGCTCGATCGTCTCGTCGAGACGGAAGACCTGGTCGGCATTGAGATAGCCGAGCGCGGGATCGTGCTGGACCGGAATGCCGTCTTCCAGCAACTGGATCGAGCCGAAGCCGTCGACCGGTACGCCGCGCGCGCGGACGTTGCCGCTCGCCTCGCCGCCCGAGGATTCGACCCAGAAGCCGGGAACCGACTTGAGCGCTTCGGTCACGCTGGTCGGCGCCTGAAGCCGCAAAGCCTCCTCGTTGATGCGCGTCACCGAGTAGCTCAGCTCGGCCTTGGTGCGGGTGCCCGTGCCGGCGCGACCAGTGACGACGATGTCGTCGCCGCTGCCCCCCTGGGTTGGTGCGACCGTGGCGTCTGCTTGCGGGTGTTGCGCATCCTGCGCCCAGGCGGGCGCGCTCGATGCGCACAGGATGGCGATCAGCGACGACGTGAGCAGAAGCGGTTTCATGATAGTCCCCCCGGGGCAGAGTCGATTGGCAAGGCGCGACCATCCGCTCCGGCGGATGGCGCCGGATCGATGATCGGTGATGGGTCGTGTTTGGCTTTCACCGGGCAGACGGAGCGGTCGCCGATTTCCGCTACTGCTGCGAAAAATTAAATTCGGTCCCGCGGTGCGCGCGTGGCGCCGCGGCGTCCGGCCCGGCCGGAACTGTCAACCAACTGTAACAGCAGCGCTCTAGGCGGACGCTTCATCCGATTTCCCGGTGGAGCGCGACGACATGGCCTGGCTACGCGACATCGACATTTGGTTTGCCGATCACGTCTTTCCGTTTCACCAGCAGACGCGCCGCTACGCGCTCAGCCTGGCGCGGCATCCCGAAGACGCGGAAGAGCTGGTGCAGGAAGCCTATGCGCGGCTGTTCGCGCTCGACACTTGGGCGTCGATCGCCAACCCGCACGCCTTCACCATCCGCATCGTGCGCAATCTCGCGATCGAGCGGTTCCGCCGCGCGGACGTCGTCCGTATCGACGAGGGGGCGATGCTCCACACGCTGCATCTGGCGGACGAGGCACCGACGCCCGACATGGTCGCGATCGACCGGTCCGAACTGCGCCACGTGGTGGCGGTGATGCAGGAAATGCCGCCGCGCATGCGCGAGGCCTTGCATCTTCGGCGGATTGAGGGCTTGCCGCCGGCCGAAGTAGCGGAAAGAATGAATATCTCCGTCTCCACAGTCGAGACACATCTGATCAAAGCGCTTCGCCTGTTGATGCGCACGCTCGATCGACACGAAATACAGGCGACGCCGGAGCAAATTGCGAGATGGGGGACGAACGGAAGGCAGGAACGGACCTGAGCGATGAAGCGATAGCGTGGCTGGTGGCGCTCGACTGCGGCACCGCCGACATGCGTGCGTTCGATGCGTGGCGCGACGCCGATCCCCGCCATGCCGCGGCTTTCGCGCAGGTCGCGGCAACCTGGCGCCGCACCGCCGACCCACGCCTCGCGGGCTTGCTCGATCAACCTGCCAAAGCCGCTTCCCCGCATGACGAAACGCTCGAGGTAGCGCCGCCGACAGTGTCGCGCCGCGCGGTCGCCGGTGGAGCGATCGCCGCGCTCGTGGGGCTGAGCGGCGCCGGCGCCTTCCTCGCCTGGCCGAGCCGCAGCTACGCCGCGACCGCGGTGGGCGAGCGCCGGACGATCCGCCTGCCCGACGGCAGCCACGCGATGCTCAACACCGATACCCAGCTGGCATGGCATTTCGGGAAGCAGCGCGAGGTCTGGGTCGAGCGCGGCGAAGCGGCATTGCTGGTCCGGCGCAGCGACTCCCCGTTGCGGCTGCATAGCGACCCGATCGATGCGCGCTTGGCGGGGGGCAAGTTCAGCCTCAGGCTGAACCCCGATGGCGGCGAATTGCTGGTGCTGGCGGGAAGCGCATCCGCCGCTTTCGCCGGTGGCAGCGCGGCGATCATGGCGGGTACCGCGCTGACGGTGCGGGATGGCGCGGCGCGGATGGCCAGGCTTTCGCCGCAAGCCATCGCCACCGCCTCGGCCTGGCAGGACGGCAGGATCGTGTTCAACGGCATGACGCTCGACCGGGCGGTCGCCGAATTCAATCGCTACCTTCCCGACAAGATGGTTTTGCAGCAGCGCGATCTCGCCGCGATTCGGCTTGGCGGGGAATTCCAGATCGACGAGCCCGATACGTTCCTGCTCGGTTTGCAGGAAAGCTTCGACGTCGCGCATCGCCGGCAGGGCAATCAGATCCTGTTATTCCGCAAAGCACCCTGAAGTCTCACCGCCCTATGCAGGCGGTGACACGAATCTGTCGCGTACCCCCGCCATTGCGAGACGATGCGGGTAACTCGATGCATTATCGCCATCCTGAGCGGACCGGGTGAAGCGACCGCGCGTGGGGCCGCCGCCATGTGCGGCATCGCTTTGATCCTTCCCGCGCCCGCGATGGCGCAGGCAGCGCGGGCCGCGCGCTTCGACATTGCCGGGCAGGGTCTGGCGGGTGCGCTCGACCAGCTGGCGCGCCAGGCGGGCGTACAGATCCTTTATCCCTATCAGATCGCCGCCGCGCGCCGCACCGGGGGCGTCCGCGGGCAGATGCCGTTGCGCACTGCACTCGACCGCTTGCTGCGGGGCACCGGATTGGAGGTCGCGCGCGCTACCGACCGGGTGGTGACCTTGCGACTGGCGCCGGTCGCGTCGGTCGCGGCGCCCTCGCGGCGCCCCGCCGTCCGCAGGCCGGTTCCTATGCCCGCGACACCGCCGCCGGCTTCCGCACCTGACGCACCCTTGCCCGATATCGTCGTGACGGGGCGCGCCAATGAAGCCCCGCTCGCGCAAACCGAACTGAGCTACGCGCTCACCGAACTCGACGGCCCGACGCTGGCACGCAAAAGCCCATTGTCGACGGCGGATCTGTTCAAGCTGATTCCGGGTTTCTGGGTCGAATCGACCGGCGGGGAAGCGAGCAACAATGTCCGCTCGCGCGGCATTCCGACCGACGGCTATTCCTCGGTCGCGCTGCTCGAGGACGGCCTGCCGGTGCAATATGACGGGGGTCTCGGCTATCTCAACACCGATCAAATCTATCGCGTCGACCCGACCGTCGACCGGGTCGAGGCGGTGCGCGGCGGGCCATCGGCGATCTTCGCGCCCAATGCGCCGGGCGGCAGCGTCAATTTCGTCACGCGCACCGGGCTGAGCCATCCGGGCGCCACCGTGTCGCTGACTGGCGGGAGTTCCGACTATCAGCGGATCGAAGGCTTTGCCGGCGTTCGCCTTACCCCGCGCCTGGGCGTCTCGCTTGGCGGCTTCTATCGTCGCGACGACGGGCTGCGGAACCCTGGCTATCCGGCGGATCGCGGCGGCCAGCTTCGCGGGGGCGTCGCATATGACGGGGGCGGCCTCCGCTTGGCGTTCAACGTCAAGCGGCTCGATGACCGAGTGATCCTCTATCTGCCCGTCCCGTTGCAATTCGACGCGCAAGGCGCCGTCCACGGCATTACCGGCTTCGATCCGTTGCGCGACACTCTCGCCGGGCCGGACGAGGTCCATGTGCCGTTCAAGACCGCCGCGGGTCCGCAGGACTTCGACCTCTCGCAGGGCACACGGAGCCGCATCACTTTCTATACGATGACCGGGCGGGTCGCGCTCGGCGCGCGGACCGCGCTCGAGATCAAGGCGCGCCTGCGCACCGGCAGCACGCTTCGCAACGGAGTGTTCCCGGTCGGACGGCCGATGAGCGGGGACGATTATGGCGCAAGCGTGCTTCCACAATTGATCGCGGCCTTTCCGGGCACAGCCGGCGCCAGGATCCGCTACGCCGATACCGGTGCCCCCTTCTCGGCCAGCAGCAATGGCAATGGTCTGGTCGTCGGCGCGAACTTGCTCTCGGTGCGAATGCCGATGCGGGAGTTCGTCACCGATGCGCGCGTGACCCACCGCGTCGACGGGTTCGGCCAGCACGATCTCGCGGTGGGCCTGACCTACGATTCGAGCCAGCTCGACTTCGACCGGACGATGGGAACCGTGCTGCTCGACGTGCGCGGCCAGGCGCGCCGGCTCGATGTCGTCGCGGTCGACGGGACCGGCCGGCAGATCGGCGCGCTGACCGATAACGGTTTCGTCCGCTACGGTTCGATCTTCGACTCGGTCCGGCTGCGCTCTTCGAACATCGCCCTCTACTGGGCGGACGAGTGGAAGATCGCGCCGCGCTGGCGGATCGACCTCGGCGGCCGGTGGGAGCGGACCCAGATCCGGGGCGGCATCGAAGACGGCGTTGCGGTGAACCTCGGCGATCCCGCGACGCTGGCGGACGACGCCGTGCTCACGGGCAATGGCGTGATCGAGCCGATCGACCGGCACTTCGCGGGGTTCAACGGCACCGTCGGGGTGAATTTTCACCCGACACGCAGCGCGGGCCTGTTCGCGCGCGTAACGCGCACGACACGCTTGCCGAGCGCGAGCGAGTTCAACGCATCGCCCGGGCGGACCGACGAGGCCGCGGTTCCGATTACGATGCTCGAGGCCGGGGCGCTCTTGCAGCATGCGAAGTGGAATCTATCGGCGGTCGCCTTCAGGACGCACTTCTCGCGCCTGCCCTTCACCGATTACCGTTTCGACACCGCGTCCTATAGTTATGTCGAACGCACTTCGATAGCCGACACCGCCACGATCGGGATCGAACTGGCCGGCCATGCCGACCTGTTCGGCCCGTTGCAACTCGACGTGTTGGCGACCTTGCAAGATCCGCGCTATCGCAATTTCCGCTATAGCGAGCTGGTCGACGGGGCGGCCGTGATGCGGGACGCGACCGGCAATCAGTTGATCCGCGTGCCGCGGCTGTCGCTGCGCGCGACGCCGAGCCTGACTCTGTTCGACGGCAAGCTGCGGCTCGATACCGAACTCGTTCATTATTCTGCGCGGTTCGCGGACATTGCGAACTCGCAACGGCTGCCGCCATATTCGCTGATAAACCTGGATGTGAACGCGAAGCTCACCCCTCGGCTGACGCTGGCGCTGCACGCCACCAATCTCACCAACGCGCTCGGCCTGTCCGAAGGCAACCCGCGCGCGGGCTCTTTCGACGCCGGCGGGAGCGCACCTGCCTATTTCCTGGCACGGCCCGAATTTGGCCGCGCCGTCCGCGCGACGGTGAGCGTCTCCTACTGACTGAGTTGACGTCCTCCCTAATTTTTCATCCACTTTGAGCGAGAGTTTTTGGGTGACATGCTCCCCTGAAACCATGCCATTGGTAAGGCAGCTCGTCGGATGGAGACGAGAGAAGCTTAAGGCCGATCACGGCAATCCGTATATCCACTCTTGGGCCGCTATGGGATCGGCGGATTCAAGGTCGAAGACCCGCATCCGGTCATTCGCGCGGCCTCTTGCGGTTCCCAATTCGAGCCATCCATTAATGTTGATCAAACGCCGGGTTTGGATGCCAGCGTTTTGTCCGCTGAGCATCGCCGGTCGAGCGTGTCACCATCAACGTGCGCAACTAACCTGGTGAGTCTGACGAGTTGGAGAACCCGCGCTCGTCGCGACCGCCTGTGCAGGCTGCGCGTCCGCCTGCACAGGCGGCCCGCTTCGTCCGCGCAGTCGGTCATTCAGCGGCGCGCTTCGAGCAACCTCTGGAAACGCTAGATGATCGGTGGGCGCCATCCAGCAATGCGGCCTACACGGCGGCGGACCGAGCGAGGTGGGACGCTCGAGGCTGCCCGATGGCGCTAATCTGACTTTAAGAGAGCAGAAAAGTCGCGCTCGCGCGGTCTCCAGCCGCGATCGGCGCGATCACGAGTTTGGTGCCGACGTGGCGCAGATACCCGCCCGCCGCGACGAACGAGACGCCGCGAGGATCAGACAACCCGGCGACGCGGCGCAAACGGCTGCGTTCCGCAAAAGCACGGCTCGCGTCCGCACGGACCAGCGACACCGTACCATCGGGCCCGGCGCACAGCCGATGCTCGGGCAGCGCAATCGGTGCCAGCGTCACGCTGCCGTCCGCCCCGACGAGCTGGCGGAACTGGCTGTTTGCCAGCGCGCCGCGCCCGATCGACAGCGCTTCCCCGGTGTGGCGCAGGAACGCGTCGGCCCGGTCCAGCGGTGACAGCCGATCGGGCAACACGCCGTTGCCGACTGGAATGCCGAAATCGGGCATGCCGTTGGCGGTGTAATACAGCCGCTGCACCCGCGTATGCCGGTTGGGATCGAACAGCGGATCGCCCTTGATCGCGCGATAATCGCGACCGTGATAGACCAGTATATCACGGCCATGCTCGTCAACGGTAAAGGAATTGTGCCCCGGGCCATAGACGCCGGTCGCCTCCGAGGTGGTGAACACCGGTACCGGAGATTTGGTCCAGGAAGCCTCCGCCATCAGATCGGCATCGGCTCGGGCACTCAGCAGCCCCAGGCAATAACGCTCGTCGGTGGCGCTTGCCGAATAGCTGATGAAAACGCGGCCGTTGCGCGCCAGGAAGGACGGCGCTTCGTTGACCTTGTAGCCGCGAATTTCCCAATCGAGCGTCGGCACCGACAGTCGCACCGGCTTGCGCGCGAGCGTCAATGGGGTCGCAAGGGGCGCCAGATAGAGGTTCGAGTTGGTTTCGATCCCGGGTTCGCGCTGCGCCCAGCAAAGATAGCGGGTGCCGCGATGGACGAAGCTGGTCGAATCGAGATTGAAGCTGTCCCACGGCGCCTGGAACTGGCCCAGCAGCGACCATTTTCCAGTCATCGGATCGGGCCCGTCGCAGACCACGGCCCAGGTGCGGATGCGGAACACGTCCTCGCCGCCGCCGCTCGGCCCGGCCGCGAAATACATCACCCAGCGACCGTTCACCAGATGCAGTTCGGGCGCCCAGATGAAGCCCGACAGGGGGCCGCTGGCAAGATGGCGCCACAGTACGCGCTCGGGTGCCGTGGTCAGCCCGGCGAGCGTGCGCGCACGGCGCAGCACGAGGCGGTCATATTCGGGCACCGAACCGGTCAGATAATAGAAGCCATCGCTATGGCGGAACACCTGTGCATCCGCGCGCTGCCGCACCAGCGGGTTGAGCGGGGCGGTGTCAGGTGCTGCCGCGACAGCCCGCGGCCGCGCCAGCGCGCCGCTGACGCCGACCGCGCCCGCCGCGGCGATGAGGGAGCGTCGCGTCAAAGTGGGGAGCATGATCATCCTCTCAGCGTATCGCGATCGGCCAGCCATCGGCGGTCCAATCGATCGGCGAGATGCGCAGCGTCGGCGCACCGTGGTTCATCTTATCGTAGGCGTGATACACGATATAATCCTTGCCGTCGGTATCGTGCAGAAAACCCGGATGGCCGGGGCCGCGGAAGCGATCCTTTTCCTCGAGATCGGCGCGCAGCACGATCGTCCCCTCGCCGTCCAATAACGTGCTGCCGTCCTTGCCGACATAGGGCCCGCGCACGTCCTTCGACCGCCCGACGACGGTGTAATAGGTGCTGTTTACGCCCTTGCAGCAATAGTCGTACGAGACAAACAGGTAATGGTATCCCCCGCGTTGTATGAGAAACGGCGCCTCAATCGGCGCCGGCCCGCCCGCCGGCGCGCGGCGGCGCGCGAGGGCGATCGGCCTTTCAGCGGGGTCGCGCAGCTTGCCGGTTTTCGGATCGAGCTCGAACAGCTTGATCCCGCTCCAGAAGCTGCCGAGCGTCAGCCAGTGACGGCCGTCGCTGTCGATGAAGTGGTTGGCGTCGATCGCGTTGAAGTCGTCGCTATGGTGCGACATCACGACGAGCCCTTCGTCCTTCCAGCCATAGCCTGGCGCCTTGGCATCGAGCGTCGGGCTGGTGAACAATCCGATCGCCGACTGGTTCGACCCGAACGTCGACAGCGCATAATAGAGATGCCAGCGGCCGCTGAAGAACGACACGTCTGGCGCCCACATGTCCTTGGTCCCAGGCACTGCCTTCAGGCCCCAATCGGGAACCTTGGCGAACGGTGGCGGCTGCGCGGTCCAGTGAATCAGATCGGGCGAGGTCTTGAGCGTCAGCCCGGTGCCGAAGACGTAATAGACACCCTTTTCCTTGACCAGCACCGGGTCGTGCGTCGGCACGATGTCGCCGGTGATGATCGAGTTGATCGGGCCGGTGGTAGCCGGGCCGGCTTGCGCTGCCGCGACACCGCCCAACATCAGCGCGCTGGCAGTTGCGGTGAGAAACAGAGTGCGGATGGACACGGCGTTCGCTCCGTCATAAAAAATGGCGGCGCCGATTCTTCGGCGCCGCCAAAGGCGATCAGAAGCGGAAGCGGCCGCCGATTTCAAAGGTTCGATCGTAAGTCCGCGTGTCGCGCGGCGTGCTCGAATAGATTCCGCTCGTCTGGTTCACGCCCTCGAAACGGTCGTGATAGACACGGTCCGTAAGGTTGGTAGCATCGAAGGTGATCGTGAAATTTTTGGTCAGCGCATAGCTGCCCGAGAAATCGAGCTGCCCGGTCGGCGCCACGACGATGCTGCTCGCTTGCGAGCCACCCGAATTGTAGCTGTCGACGAAGTTCGACCGCCAATTGTAAGCGAGACGAGCCGAAATGCCGTATTTCTCATAAATCGCCACGGCGTTGTAAGAATATTTCGAGACGTTGGTCAGGCGCTGCTGTCCACCGAACACCGGATCCTGCGTGGTCCCGATGATGAAGGTTCCGTTGAGCTGCGCACCGAACCCGCTGAGCGCCCCGGGAAGGAAATCAAAGAACTGCTGATAGGCGAGTTCGGCACCATAGAGCTTACCGGCGCCGGTGTTGCGCGGGCGGCTGACCAGTGCCGACTGACCGAGGTAGGTCTCAATCCCAGAGTAGGTTTGGATATACCCCGTCAAATCCTTGTAGAAACCCGCGGCGGTGATCGAAGTCGACCGCGCCGGGTAGTATTCCAGGGACAGGTCATACGCCGTAGTCTTGATCGGCTGTAGGCCGGGATTGCCACCACCGCCGGTGTAAAACACCGACTGGTTCCCCGTGGTGCCGGTGGTGGTGTAGCTCACCAACGGGTTGAGTTGGGCGAAATCAGGACGCGTCAACGTCTTGGCAAACGCCGCTCGCAGCTGAAGCTTCGGGGTCAGCGCAAGCTTGGCGTTGATGCTCGGCAAGGCGCTAAGATAATTCGACTTGCCCGCAACACCGAAGCCATTGAGTTGCTCGACGGTGTTGACGACGCGGACACCGCCGACACCGGTCAGGCGCATCGAGCCGATGTCGAGGCCATAGCCGACCTGCCCGTAGAAAGCGTAGGTCTTCTCATGGTCGAAAAAGGCCAGGCTGGGATCGTAGGCGCGCTCGCCGGTCGGCTGGGAAAACAGCGTGCGCACCGTGTTGGTGTTGTTCAGCAGGAAGCTGGTGCTGGCGTCGACGAACTGATCAATCCCCGACCGCCCCTGAACGAGACCGGTCGGCGACAGCGTGCCGAAGCCGGGAACGGCGCTGACCAGCACCGGATTGGTTATGCCGATCGCCTGGGAGGCGGTCGCCTGCGAATCCGCTTGGCGATCGGTATAGCGCGCGCCGAACTTGAAGTTGGTCAGAAAGCCGCTGTCGAAATTATGCTGCACGTCGCCACGCCACGCCCATTGCTTGCTGGTCGCCAAGCTGTGGTTGTCGAACAGCGTGCGTAGGGTGAAGTTTGCCGGATTGGTCAGATCGACCCCCGGGATACTGATCAGCGGTGTACCGTTGTTGTTGAAATTGACGTTCAGCACTGGCGCATTGAACGACGTATCGACGATCACGCTGCGGTTGGGCAGCTTACTGTAATTATAGGTGACCTCGGTCGACAGCAACGTAGTACCGGTCGTCCATTTGGTGCCGAAATCGGCCTGATAGGTCTCGGTCTGATCCTGATACGCCTGCTTGCTGGTGAGCGTGTAGGCGTTAGTCGAGGTCGTCCCGCTCGCGAGTTCGGGATTGCCCGCATAGGTGCTCGTGACCGTCGTGGTGGCGGCCGCCTTGGGCAGGCCGATGAAGAAGCTGACATCATGCGTGTTGCGATAGCGTGTATAGAGACCGTCGGCGTAGAGTTCGAGATTGTCCGTCGGCTTCCACTGCAGCGCCCCGTTGACCGCCAGACGCGTGCGCTCGCCATTGGCATAGGTCCCACCGACCGTATCGGGAATGGCGGGCGACGCCGGCCGCGTGGGCGTAGCGGCAGTAATCGGGTTCGAAACGAAGTCGAATGCAGTGTCGTCGCGATATTCACGCTTGTTGTACGACACGCCAACCAGCGCGCCGATCTCGCCGATCCCGGTGGTCCAGCGATCGCTAACCAGCCCGCTGCCGAGATAGCCCCATTTGCCGGACTGGTCACTGTACACCGCGCGACCGCCGCCGGCGATCTGAAGGCCGCTGAAATCGAGCGGACGGCGCAGGCGGACGTCGACCGTACCGCTGAGACCGCCCTCGACGATATCGGGCGTGGTCGTCTTGTAGACATCGACGCCGGCGATCAGCTCGACCGGAATGTCCTGCAGCGAAACTCCGCGCCCGGTGCCGGTGAATGTCTCGCGGCCGTTGAGCAGCGTGGCGATATTAGGCAGGCCGCGGATCAGCACGGTGCCGGACTCGCCAGCGCCGCGTGTGACCTGCACGCCGGTGACGCGCTGAAGCGCGTCCGAAACTGTATTGTCCGGCAATTTTCCAATGTCCTCGGCGACGATCGAATCGACGATCGCGGTGGCATTGCGCTTGATGCCCTGCGCCGAGGCGAGGCTGGCGCGGACGCCGGTGACGACGATGTCCTGGCCGGCCGTGTCGACTTGTGCTTCGGCCGGCAGCGCCTGCGCCTGAGGGGTGGTGACCTGCGCCGCGCCGGGAGCACCGGCCGGCGTGCTGGTCGCATCCTGCGCATACGCGGGCGCGGCGGCGGCGATCAACGCGAGCGTGGAGACCGCCATGGCGGTGCGATGCGTGTACATAAACCTCTCCGAAGCAGTGCCGTGCAGTCCGGCCCTTTATTACTCCGACAATTTAATACTCCGAGAAATGCGCGATGCAATTGTTTTTGACGATCGTGTGACTCGGCGCTGTGTCTGTGGCATTTCGGTCACTCGAGCCGAAACAGATAAGTCGCTGCCGAGGCAATACAGGCCTGCGCCGTGTCATGGGATCATCGGCGCCCAATTGCGTGAGATCGGCCCGATATCAACCCCGCTCCACAGATCGCGCCCACGCGCGCGCGCGCGACCGAGCGCGTCGAGTGCGCCGCCGATCGGCACTCCCGACTGGGGCCCGACGCAATCGCGGGTATTGAAGAGTGCAAGATAGCGATCGCGGCTGCCGGGCGCTTCGGCGCACCAGCCGATCAGTCCGTCGCGCGCGAACATCACCAGCGGCGCATTCTTGCGATAGTCGAACCCGGTCGTGCCGGGTTCATACCATTGGATGTCGATGGTGAAGACGTTATAGCCATGCGGTAGAAGCACCGTACCATCACGTCGGCGTTGGCGAGCGCCTGTGCCTCGGTGATCGGCCCGTCGCTCAACATCACCACCGACACGCTGATGTTCATGCACGGCGCCGGACCGATCGGCTATCCGGGCGCTGCCGAAGTGGTAAATATGCGACCGCCTGCGCATCTGATCTGCGAGGGCGTGCATGCGCTGCCGTGCATCGGCAACGGGCGCCAGTCGGGAACGTCGGCGTCGCCCTCGATCCTCAACGCCTCGCCAGAGGCGGCGGCAAACGGTGGGCTAGCGCTGCTGCGCACCGGCGACCACGTGCAGATCGATCTCGGGCGCGGCACCGCCGACGTGCTCCTCCCCGAGGCCGAACTCGCCGAACCGGCGCGTCGCGCTGCTGGACGCGGGCGGCTATTCCTACCCTGCCTCGCAGACGCCGTGGCAGGTAGTGCAGCGCGGGGTGGTAGGGCAGCTCGACACCGGCGCGATCATCGAGGGTGCTGAGAAATATCAGCGCATCGCGCCGACGATGCGACTATCGCGCGGCAATCACTGAGCGCTGAAGTCCTCTCCCGCCTTTGTGGGAGACGGTCCGGCAGCTGCCTCAATCGGACAGTGACAGATTGGTATCCTCCAGCGCCAGCCGCACCAATTCGGTCATGGCCGCGCGCGCCGCCTCGGGATCGGCATCGACGATGGCGTCATAGATGCGGCGGTGATCGGGCAACGGATCGCGCGGAAGCTTGCGCTTGCGCTGCTTGAAGATCGTCGTCCACGTCACCGCCGCCGCGATCGAGCTCGACAACGCGATTAACGGCGCATTGCGCGCCGCCGCAAGCACCGCGTGGTGAAACGCCTGGTCGGCTGCACGGCCCTCGTCAGTGGCGAGGCCGAAGCGCGCCATCTCGCCCAGCGCGTGGCCCATTGCGGCAAGGTCGGTGCCGTTACGCCGCTCGGCGGCGAGCGCGGCAGCGGGCGGCTCGACGATCATCCGCAGTTCGAACAGCTCGCGGATCAGCGATTCGCTCGGCTCCGAGGCGAAGGTCCAAGCGAGCACTTCGGGATCGAGCACGTTCCAACGGCTGCGGTCACTGACCCGCGTGCCGGTCTTCGGGCGGCTTTCGACCAGCCCCTTGGCCGCGAGAATGCGGATCGCCTCGCGATACGCGCTGCGCGACACCTTGAGCTGTTCGCTGGATTCTATTTCACCGAACAGGATTTCGCCCGGTGCGTAGCGTCCGCTTAGGATCGCCACGCCAAGATCACGCGCGATTGATCCGTGAATCCGCTTTGACCCCTGCGTTTCGAACGGAAGCTTGATCCGCTCGGGCTTCCGCACTGCCGCCATATGTAGCCTTCCGTTGCTTCCATTCTCTATGAACGGCGCGTGCATAGCTTGTCGAGCATCGTACCGCGCCGCTTGATCAATCACGCCACGCTGCTTACTGAAATTGTCCGACAAGTAGGACACGGCCACTAGCAGCCTGGGAGGGTGAATGTTTAGAAGATTTCGCGGCGTCATTTTGGCAACGGTGACCAGTCTCGCTGCGCTGACCGCGCCCGTGATCGCGCAGGACGCGCGCCCCGCCGCCGCCGCCCCTGCCGCGCAAGCGACGATCCATGCCGATCAGCCTGGCGCGCATATCAACCGCCAGATCTTCACCCAATTTGCCGAGCATCTGGGTCATGGCATCTATGAGGGCATCTGGGTCGGGCCGAATTCAAAGATCCCTAATACGCACGGCTATCGGACTGATGTGCTCGATGCGCTGCGTGCGATCAGCGTGCCTGTGGTGCGCTGGCCCGGCGGTTGCTTCGCCGACGAATATCATTGGCGCGACGGCGTGGGCAAGCGCGCCAGCCGCCCGGTCAAGGTCAACACGCATTGGGGCGGCGTGACCGAGCCCAACAGTTTCGGCACGCACGAATTTATGGACTTCGTCGATCTGCTCGGCGCGGAACCCTATGTCTCGGGCAATGTCGGCGATGCGCCACCACGCGAGATGGCGGAGTGGGTCGAATATATGACTTCGCCGACCGGCTCGTCGCTCGCCAAGGAACGCGCCGCCAATGGCCATCCCACGCCGTGGAAGCTGCCTTATTTCGGCATCGGCAACGAGCTGTGGGGATGCGGCGGCAACATGACCCCCGAATTCGCCGCCAACGAGACGCGGCGCTACGCGACCTTCGTCAAGGCGCCGTCGGGCACCCGCATTCTGAAGTTCGCGTCCGGCGCCAATGTCGATGATTATCACTGGACCGAGGTGATGATGCGCGACGCCGCCAGTCAGATCGACGGGATCACGCTCCATTATTACACCTTCCCTGGCAGCTGGGAGCACAAGGGATCGTCGACGCAGTTCGACGAGGCTGGCTGGGCATCGACCTTGTCGCACACGCTCAAGATGGACGAATTGATCACCAAACATGCGGCGATCATGGACAAATACGACCCGGCCAAGCGCGTCTGGCTGGTGGTCGACGAATGGGGCACTTGGTACGATTCGGATCCCGGCACCAATCCGGGGTTCCTGCGCCAGCAGAACAGCCTCCGCGATGCTTTAGTCACGTCGATCAACCTCGACATCTTCTCCCGTCATGCCGACCGCGTGAAGATGACCGCGATCGCGCAGATGGTGAACGTGCTGCAGGCGATGATCCTGACCGACGGCGCGAAGATGGTACGCACCCCGACCTATTACGTCTTTCAGATGTACAAGCCGTGGCAGGACGCGACCAATTTGCCGCTCGAGCTCAAGTCGCCGTGGTACAATAAGGACGAATGGACGATGCCGTCGGTCAGCGGCTCAGCGGTCCGCGACAAGGCGGGTCAGGTGCATGTCGGGCTATCGAACCTTGATCCCAACAAGCCGGTGACGGTGTCCGCCAAGCTGACCGGACTTAGTCAGACTGGCGTATCGGGGCGGATCATCACCGCGCCGGCGATGAACGCAATCAATACGTTCGACCAGCCAAACACGGTGCAGCCGCAGGTATTCTCCGGCGCGCGGATCGAGGGCGATACGCTGACGGTGACCTTGCCGCCCAAGTCGGTGGTGATGCTCGATCTCAAGTGAGAATAAGGCGGGTGGCTTCGGCTACCCGCCCCAAAGGGCTCCGTCTGAAGTCCCCGCCTACGGCCGGGCGGGGATAGAGCGGTCGATTGCGATCGCGGCGCTTCGGGACAGCGACCATAGCTGCTGGGCGCCGACTCCGTCGCGGAGGCGTGATTGGGGTGGGTTTGCGCTAAAAAACTTTGAACTCCACCAATCGCGCTGCAGTGCCCGGCGTATTGCGCAAGACGATGCGCACTTTATTGGTAGCCGTGGTCGGCCAGCTCAGGCGCGTTATCCCATTCTCCACCGCTCGCGGCGCCACGGCCGGCAGATCCTGCCAGCTACCGGCGCGCCAAGCTTGCAACCGATAGGCCAGCGGAGCCGCGATCGCCTTCCCGTCGCCGAAGAAGGCGAGTTCTGCCGACTGCACGCGCGTCGTCCGTCCGAAATCGACCGCGAACCATTGCTCACGGCCGGACGCGCCCGTGGTCGACCAACCGTTGACCATCTCCGGAAAGAACCACACACGCCCATCAAGCGCCTGGTGCAGTGAGACCGGATCGGCGTTGATCGACGCACTGGCTGTCGGGAAATCCGTCGCGACGAGGTTCATCGCCAGATCGGTCGGTCGCGCCACCCGAGGGAGCGCCTTGCGCAGCAGCGGCACCGTCACCCTCCTCAGCCCCACGGCGTGCGCCACCATCCGTCCATCAACCAGCACCGACAGACCTGCGCCGCGGTGATAATGGCTGCCATCCGCATCGAACACCACGCTCACCCGCCGACCGTGATACGGCACGTCCTGCAGCGCGAACCAGCGCTGGAAACCCGGTGCCGACGGATCGTGCGGCACGAGTGGATCAACCTCGAGCACATCGTCGGCACGCGGGCGGATGCCGACCATCCCGCTGATGATCAGGTCGACAAAGCCCGAATGGTTGTAATGATGGCTGCGCGCCAGGCCGACGATCGGCGCGCCGGTGTCGGGGTCGTAATCCTCCTGCAGATCGGGCGTCGCACCGGTCGCGTGCAGATCGGCATATTGCCGTAGCAGCCGCATATAATCGGATCGCGTCACGACCGACTGATGATAGTCCTCGAGGAGATTGGCCATGCCGACCAATGCCTGCGTCGTCTGGAACGGCCAGGCGGGCCCGTTCCACTGGCACTCGCGCCGGCCGGTATCCTTGTCGTAGCGATATTGCCGTAGATAATATTGGTAGGACGGCTCGACCGTCCGCAGCCCCGCCGTACCGCCGAGCTCGATCGGCGACAGCAGGTGTTTCCACGCCGCGGCCGAGGCTGCCGTGTCACGCGGCAGGCCGACCGTCCAGGGCAGATAACCGACCAATTCGCGACCTCTGATCCGGTCCCAGTATTTCACATGGTCGTTGTTCACGCGGTACCGGTCGATGAAGTGCGTCAGCGGCGCGCTCCACAGATCCTGCTCGACATGCGCGCGGAGATCGTCCGCCCGCGCTGCATAGGTGGCCGCGGTCGCTGCATCGCCTTGCAGGGCCGCGATATGGCTGATCGCGCGCGCATTGCCGAACATATAGCTGTTGATCGACGGCCGGAACGCCTCGCCGCCGGTAAAGCCGTCCTTGCCGCCTGAGAAGTCGATCGAGGCGATGGTATATTCTGTCGCGTCCAGCAGCGGCTCGATCCAATAGAGCCGCTTGGTGAAATCGAAATGGTCGTCCCACAGAGTGTAGATGTGCTGCATCGCGTCGAGATGCCGCACCGCACCGGCGCGGTCGCCTTCGACGAGGTAGCGTCCCCACACAGCGTCGGCGATGCCTTCGCTGAAATGGCGATCGTTGCCCCCACCGGCATAGAGAAAATCGACATAATCACCGACATAGCGGCGGTCGCGCAGCCAGCGGCCTTCGACGATGTGGAAGCCGCTCGCATCGTTGAGACTGGCATAGGGTTGGCGCTGCCACCCGACATCGTCGAGGAATTCGGTGGTAATATAGCCGCGTGGCCCCAGGTCGCGCTGGTGCGCACGATACACCTGCCAGCGATAATAATAGATTTTGGTAAGCTGTGCGTCAGCGGTTTCGAAGAACGGGATGTTGCCCTCATACCAAGGCGCATCATTGCCAAACGCGGCGTGCGCGAGCGCGTGTTCGTCGAGTGCCGGCGGAGCGGTCGTCAGCCCCGACAGCGGCCCGCGCCCCTGCCCGGCCAGCGGCACCGGCGCTGCCGCAGCGAGCGCACCCCCGGCGCACAGCACCGCCAAGAGGCGCCGCATCGGCTTAATCCTCAAACGCCTCAACTTGCCGACGCTCGCCGCGTAGATAGGCGTCGGCGACGTGTCGCAGCGGGCTGACATCGATATCGCTCTCGCCCGCCGCGATCAGCGCGGCGAAGCGGTCGTACAACCTGCGATATTCCGCCTCGGGCGGCAGCGACTGCACGACGCCATCGACGGTCAGTTCGCTACCGCCCTTCATCAGCACCAGCGTGCCGGCGTCGGTTTCGACGCGAATGTCCCAAGTCTGCGAGCGGGTCTCGCGCCAGTCGAACTCGGCCTTGATCGGCATGCCCGCGGCGTCGGTAAAGGTCAGGTCCGCCGCGATCGGCGACGCGCGATTTGCGGGCACTTCGAGCGTCGCCGCAGTGAGGAAGAACGGCGGCATTATCGCCGTAGCGATCGACAGCGCGTTGATGCCAGGATCGAACACCCCCATGCCGCCGGCTTCCCAGATCCACGTTTGGCCCGGATGCCAGTGGCGGACATCTTCCTTCCACTCGATCAGCACCGACGCGATCGCCTTGTCGGCAAGCCACGTCCGCGCCGCGGTGACCCCCGAGGCATGACGCGAGTGCCAGCTGCGAAGCGCGCCACGCCCGTTTCGCGCGCCAGCTCGCGCAGGATCTTGATTTCGCTCAGCGTCGCGCCAGGCGGCTTCTCGAGAAAGACATGCTTGCCCGCGGCGATCGCCAGCCGCGCGTCCTCGAAGCGCATCTGCGGTCGCGATGGCGGCAACGCCGCGCCCGCCATCGGCAGCGCGAAACTGAACGAGCGCGACATGGCGGCGACGCCGATCGGGCCGCGGCAGCGGATTGCGCTCGGGCAGCGTCTGGTCACCATCGCATGCACCCATTCTCCATCGCGCACGACCTCGGCAAACGGCCGGAGCTGGCCGACGGTCCGGCCACGCTCGCCTTCGATCCGACCGCGCGGCAGGCCGCTTTCTTGGACGGCCCGGTCGATCAGCCCGTCGTCGATCGCGATGATCTTCGGCGATCTTTTCGAGGAACGTCGCGCGGGTTTCGAGATTGGTCTCGGCGAAGGCATCGTCGGCCAGCGCGCAGGCCTGCGCGACAGCTTCTGGTGACGCTGCGCCGAACCGCGGTGCGAGAGTCGCCCTGCTGGACGGATCGATCGCGGCAAAGGTGTCCGTTATGGTACGCTCGCCGCCGCCGATCAGAATTGCGCCGTTGATCATAGTCATCATTCTTTAACTCAGACAATTGACGCTAGCAGCGCCTTCCTTGCGGTGCAAGGCGATCCAATCTGCGGCGCAACGGCCGCGCCTGCTTGAGCGGATTCGATCGGTCGTCGCACCGCTTCAGGAATGGTGACGAGCGGTGGCGACATGCCGACGCGCCTCGATCGAGAGTGCCGACGGTTGATCGACCAAATTGGGCTGCGGGGCGCCACACGCGACCCACACAGCATATCGACGTCTCCACGGGCTGGCTGACCTATTCGTAGCGTTGCCCGGGACGAGAAGCGGCTTCCTGGAAGCGGTTGCCCGTCACTCGCGGCGCCACCGCCAAATCCGCGCTCCTCGGCACAAAACCGCAGTTTCCCTCAATCGACACCCGATTTCGCGAGGTCGTGACCGCCCGGATGGTACTGCAACCCCAGAACGCTCCCCAATCGAGGGTGATTTCGGCCGCCTGGACACGGGTTACGGCGTTTCTCGCGCGCAGAGTAATTCCTGGCGGCAGCGCGTCGACTTCTTCACCGTGGATCGCGGCGGCATCCCAGGTCGGCGCGCGTCCCGCAAGCGATGGGGGTCGCGGCCGTCTTCGGTCGCGGCAATTCGCCGCGCTACCCCCGCCCTGATCCGCTCCGACATCTTTCGCACGCCTCCACTAGCCGCAGCGACGGCGTGACGTGACCCCCGTTTTTCACCCGGCAGCAACCAGCGACCGACCGTTGTTGTCACGCAGGCGCGCGGGTGGAGCAACGGGCGGGTTTACACCCGCGCGTTGCCTTCCGAGCTCGACGGCGAACGCAGCCGGTGTGGCTAAGCCGAGCGAGGAGTGCGGCGCACGGTGCCGCCGACCTTGCGAGCGGTAGCATCGACCTCCCTGTCAACAGCCTCAGACTTCCGGCCGGACAATCTTCGGCGACAGGAGCACCAAGTCGGCCGCTCCTTCGGCATCTTTCAAGAGCGTCTTACGCGGCGCGCCGATCTGCGCATGCATCGTCAGACCGCGGGCAAGGTCGAGGACCTGGCGCGCGCGCGCGGTGACAGGAAAGTCCGCCGGGATATCTCCCGCGCCGATCCCGTCGGAAAACCGGCGTTCCACGAGCGCCAGGCCGCCAGCCGCGGCGTCCTTCAAAAACTGCCTGACCTCAGCGTCGTCCACGAGCGGCGCGACGCATATCATCAGGCATCCCGAAACGGACCCTTGCTCGGTCGCCGCCTCCACCGCGTGCCTCAGGAAGCCGGCGATCGCGTCGCGAAGCGCCGGCGGCGAGAAGAGCGCCTTTGCGGCACCGGCGCCCTTTCGCTCGGCATACGCCCGAAGCACCCGCAGAAAGAGCGTCCGCTTGTCCCCGAAGACGGAATACAGGCTCTGCCGTCCGACACCCATGCCGGTGATGAGATCGTCGATCGCGACCCCCTCGTAGCTTTTCGACCAGAAGATCTGCGTCGCTTTATGCAGCGCCTCGTCTTCATCGAAGTTTCGCGGCCGCCCGCGCGGCCTGGCCGAATTTGTCAGCATTTAGTCCAATAATCCGTGACCGGATCGATCCGGCTCAATATGTACAAAAGCAGTCCAAAAATATCAAGTGGGTCTCCTGGCCGTCAACCCCACCGTCTTTGAACCTGGAATCAAATATGAGACAGTCGATCGCGCTCGTCACCGGCGCTACGTCCGGGCTCGGTAACGCCGCCGCCCGCCTGCTTGCCGACGGGGGATGGCAGGAGGTCATCGTGACGGGGCGGAGCCTCGCCACGACCAAGGAAACGGCCGCTGAGCTTGCGCAGGAGTCCAAGAAGCGGGTGTTCACGCCGCTGGCGCTCGATCTGAACACCGCCGCCAGCGTCAAGTCCGCACTGGCCGAGCTGATCAAACGCGGTCGGCCGATCGATTTCCTGCTGCTCAACGCCGGATTGGTCCCAACCAAGCAGCGCGTGATCACTGCGGAAGGCGTTGAGGCGTCTCAGGCTCCGCTGATCGGCCATCATGAACTGGCCGTTGGGCTGCTCAACGCCAACCTGCTGAGCCCCGACGCGCGGATTATCATCACCAGCGCGGAGCCCGCCCGCGGGGGCGTGCCGATGTTCAAATATACCGACCTGCCGGCGTTCGCGGCAAACACCTTTGCAGGCGATTATACCGCGGCGGCTGAAGCCCTGATCCGCAGTGGACCCACGGTGAAATACGCCCCCAACACGGCGTATGCCGACGCGAAGCTCATGGTCGCGTGGTGGGCCGCGGCGCTGGCGCGCCGACTACCCTCGGGCATGGCCGTCTACGCTGTCTCGCCGGGGGCGTCGAACGCCACCAACATCGCGCGCAACGCGGGGCCGTTGCTGAAATATCTGATGATTCCGATCGTGAACCTCATTCCCGGCATGAATCAGGCGCCCGAGGTCGCGGCCGGTCGCTACATCCAGGCGTCGGGCTTCGGCACCGAGGTTTCGGGGCAATTCTTCGCCTCGGCGATGGGAAAATTCTCGGGCCCGCTGGAAGTCCAGCTCCAACCACACCTCCTCGATGGCGCCAGTCAGGAAGCCGCTTGGCAAGCCGTCGCCACTGTCTCGGGCGTCGATCTGTCTCATCCGGAATGGTTGCGGGCGGTGTCCGGTCGCGGCGCAACGGCCGCCGATGCCAAAGCGAGTCCGCGCGCGCTGGGCTGACCGCCACAACGCCGCGCGCCGCCAGGCACCTGTGCAAGGACGATATCATAGCTGTGATCACCCTCATCGTCGCCTGGCTTCCGATCGCATTGGGCGTCGTGATGATCGGATCTGGCGCAGCCAATTTCGCCGGCCCTCCTGTGGCGCTGAAGAACTTCGCGCTGTGGGGCTACCCACCCGGCTTTCACCGGGTGGCGGGCAGTCTCGGAGTCGTGCTCGGCTTCCTTCTGTTCGTCCCGGTGACGGCGCAGGTCGGTTTAATCGGGAGCGCCATCTTCATGCTGGTCGCACTCGCGACCCTGATCCGTAGTCGCGACTGGGGGCACCTGCCGGGCGCTGCGATCCTGATGACCGCCTTGGTGACGGCGATCGTGATCCACCACCACACCTAATATCATCCCATCCGGTCAAGAATTAGCAAGACAATCCTGACCTCGCGAGGCAATCGCACATGGCACGATATCAAGATAAAAAGGCGGTGATGATCGGCGGCATTAGCGGCATGGGGCTCGCGACGGCAGCGATGCTGATCGACGAGGGCGCTCGCGTTCTAGTGACGGGACGATCTCAGGCCGGTCCGGATTCCGCGAAGCAGACGCTTGGGGCGGGCGCCATCGCGGTTTCGAGCGATGCGCGGTCGTTGACCGACATCGATGCCCTCTCCGCTCGCGTCAAGAGCGCGTTCGACACTATCGACCTGCTGTTCGTCAACGCCGGGTTCAGCATCCCGACGCCTTTCGCCAACGTGACCGAAGACATCTAGGACGAGATGTGCAACCTCAACGCCAAGGGCCCGTTCTTGCGGTCCAGACGCTCTCGCCGTTGATCGATCGCGGCGGCGCGGTCGTCCTCACGACCTCGGTCACCGACACACGTTGAACGGCGGCAAGAATGGTTGGCATGGTTCTCCAGGTGATCCCTCGTCGCAGTCCGTCGCTCGTTCACTTGGTAGAGGAGCGATAGAGATCCGCGCGCGACGCTGCTCGATGTCAACATTCGTCACCGAATCCCGCCTCCGATCGATCGAGACATAGTCATCTAGTGCATCGTCCTGGAAACACGGCTCGGCGCCCCCCAGGCGCGCAAGAAGAGCTCTGGCATCTCGTCGAGCGTCGGCAACAGCGGCTCGCGAGCACGCGCGCGCAACGGATAATGGAACGGCATTTTGGCTTGGAGGATGTAGGGCAGCGCGCGGAAGCCGATCATCTGGCCCGTTTCGTCAATCTCAGTCGGGTCGAGACGAAACATCTCAGACGTCGCCAGGCCACGAAGCGATGCTGGCTGCCACGATAGACGACGGCAAAGATCCAGATCGGCCGCGGGCTCTGCCTCGGTGCGCGTCAGGCAACTGATGGCCGAACGAAACGCCGCATCGGTGAACTCAGTGCCGGTTAGGCGTCGCGCGAGATTACCCTCCGCGGCGATGACACCCGCGATACTCTCCCTTACAGCTCCGTCGGAGAGACCGATCGCGGTCAGCCCGTAAAGCGCGTCGATGCGCTGCATGACATCGGTCGATCGCGCGAGAATATCGGCGTAACGATCGACCACGCCGGCGCCAAACGCCGCTGCCGAGCGCGCCGCGGCCGCGGCGAGCCACATGGTACGCTCGCGCAGGAGCGGAAACGATGGAGTCGCCACGTCCCACGCCAACGCCTTGGCCATGTCGGAAAGCCAGGGCGCCGTCCCCGGCCCGCTACACAACAAAGTGAAATGGCCGACCGTGTGGATCAGGGCGTAGTATCGCTCAAGGACCGTCTCTCTCTGGCTTATGCCGTGGGTTGCCTCCGCGAGCGCGGAGCTCCGCCAGGAATTGAGTTCGCTAAGCGCGCGCGCGCAGAAACGATAGGCGGGCACTTCGATCAGAGGCGCCCACCGCTCGAGCCGGACATACTCTTCGCGCGATGGGAGTGCGCCAGGCCGAAGGAATGGCACAATGCCTGCCTGAACGTTCTTGGTGACCCGCGCGCGCGCAAGGTCGATCGTACGCCGAAGGTCCGGACTCCGCGAAAGCAACATGGCGAAGTTCGTCACCGTTTGAGCCGCTGCGCGCCGCACCGGAAAGATTGTTCCACCGGGCCGGAGCTGCAGAACCGCGGAGCCGACCGAGAGCTCAAGGTTCAAGGGCTGGTCGTCGGGACAATCCGAGAGCCGACGAAGTCTCAGGCGCAGTGCGCGATCCTGATCAAGCGTCGAGGCTATGACGACTGCGGCGACGATCTCGTTGAGATCGGCGACAGCGTCAGAATGGTCTTCGATGCGGATAGGATCAATCATATGGTTACGGTGCACAAGCGTACTGTCCGCTGACGACGATCTGAGAGACGGATATCGCGTTGGCGAGCGTGCCAGACACGCCAACCAACCCCTTAATGTTCGAGCCCAGTGGCGCTCGCGCCGAGAGCATCGACTGTATCGATATGCCGGCCTTGCCCGAGCTCTCGCCGCAGTCGCCCCACTTCCTTTTCCAGAAGTTCGAGGCGCTCGAGGGTATAGTCGAAGCTGTTATACTCCAGCGAGTTCAGGAAGGCGCCGAGCGCTGCGACGGCGCGCCGGACTTTTCCCTGCCCTGGGGCGCGATGGCTCATCCTGTCGGTTATCAAAAGCTCCTCATTATCAATGCCGACCTCAGGGCGGGCACCGCTGCCGCGGGGCCGATGGATGGGTCGTGGCCGATCGATCCCGGGCGCTCGAGGGCCCCAGGGCCTATAGTGCGCGCTACATTACCCGAGGTCAACGTAATATAGCGATAGATACAAAACTCTTGACCGGACCGTCGATGGTTATATAGTGCTCGATATAGAAAGCCTTCCGGCGATCGGCCGTGAAGCCAGCGCCACGCGCGCGGTGGTGATCGAGCCCACGAAAGTCACGACGCACCCCAAGCGATTTTTCTAAGGAGACGATGAGATGAAGATGCGCCGAATCGTAAGCGCCGAGAGCGAGACTGGCGTCGTCATGCAGGTCGACGATCTCCTCGATACCGACACCGCCGATCGGGTCACCAATATCTGGGGATTCGACTCAATTCCCCAATTGCCGCTCACACCCGAGCATGTGCTAGGTGCGTACAAGCGGCTGGGAATCTTCGGGCCGAAAGACTCGGTCCGCGTCGATCTCCAGGTCGTTCCCCCCGAGAAGGCGGGCGACACGGACCTCGGGGCCTTGATGGCCAAGATCGACTTCGGCACCGGCGGGGGCATGACCCAAAGCGAGCACGGCGGTGCGATGCACCGGACCGACACGATCGATCTCGCAGTGGTGCTCAAGGGCGAAGTGGACATCGCCTATCCGGGCGAAGACGGCCAGATCCACACGACCACCGCAAAAGAAGGCGACTTCTTCGTGCAGAACGGCGCCTTTCACGAATTTCACAACCGTTCGGACGCCCCTTGCGTGATCCTCATGGTCGTCTTCGGTGCCGAGCGAAAGACGGCCTGAGCGACCGGGAGATTTAGTCCCAGGATGAGGAATCACGATGAACCACATGCAAACGAGGACATCGGCAATGACCTTTCCGACAAGCTATGCCGCGGCGGTGGCCGTGCCGCTCCCCGACGATGCCGTCATCAAGCCGGTCATCGAGGCCTATTACGGCGGCGCCTATCAGCCCGACACGACGCTGAACGTGGTGAAGATGTTCGCCGGAACGGGCGCTCACTTCGCGGGCGTGATCGATACGGTCAACGCCATCTTCGGCCCCGAGGGCATCAACCCGAAACACCGCCAGGCGTGCATGATGCGCGTCGCCAAGGATTGCAACGCGCCCTATGAGTGGCAGATCCACTCCTCGATCGGCCGCAACGTCGGACTCAGCGAAGACGAAATCGCTGCCTTCGCCTCGGACGCGCCGGTCACTGGCGTCGGGCCGGACTATATCCTGCTTTGCCGTGCGTGTGACGAGTTGACCGGCGCGAAAACGCTGACCGACGAAACGCTCACCGAACTTGTCGCGACATTCGGCGAGGATTTGACCCGGAAATACATCCTGTCGATCTCGGTCTTCGTTCTGATGGCGCTCTGTCTCAACGGCAATCGTGTCCCGTTGGAGACCAGCGACAAGGTCAGCAAGGTGACGACGAGCAATCCGGCCGGGTTGGCTGTGAAGCAAAGTAGCCCAAACGAGGGCTAATCCTGAAGGAACGGCATACCGACCCGGCGCCGGCGTCGGCGAAGCGCCCCATGGGCCCGCCTCCAACCAAGAAGAAAACACCATGTCTCTATTGAATGCCAAAATCGCCGTCATCACGGGCGGCAGCAGCGGCATCGGCCTCGCGACTGCCAAGAGATTCGTCGAAGAGGGCGCCTATGTATTCATCGTCGGTCGCCGCCAGACCGAGCTCGACACGGCCGTCGCGGAGATCGGCAGGAACGTCACCGCCGTAACGGCGGACATTTCAAGGCTCGACGACCTCGACCGCCTCTACGAAACCGTGGCGAAGAAGGGCAAGATCGACGTTATTTTTGCCGCGGCGGCCTTTGTCGAAAAGGTTTTGACCGACGCGGTGACGCCCGAGCATTTCGACGAGACGTTCAACGCCAACGCGCGGGGCACGTATTTCACCGTGCAAAAGGCGCTGCCCCACTTGAATGATGGAGCGTCGATCATCCTCGTGGCATCCGCGGGCAAGAATATGGGTTTGCCCGGCCGTAGCACCTACAGCGCCAGCAAGGCGGCGCTTCGGTCTTTGGCCCGGACCTGGACCAGCGAATTCAAGGATCGGCAGATCAGGACCAACGTGCTGAGCCCCGGTCCAATCGAGACGCCGATGTTCGAGCGACAGTTCCCGTCCAAGGAAGGCGCGGCCGAAGCCAGGAAGCAGATGACCGCGACGATCCCGCTCGGGCGGCCGGGACGCCCCGAAGAGGTCGCGTCGGCGGCACTGTTCCTCGCCTCGGATCTGAGCAGCTATGTCGCCGGTATCGATCTTCCGGTCGACGGCGGCCTGACGGCTGTCTAACGCCGCCCCAGGGGAAGCGCATCTCGCCACCTGTTCGGCCGACGTAAACGCAGGCAGGCCCCGCGCCCGACGCGGAGAATTCGGAGAATGAGTATCAAGACTCTCCTCGCCGCTGCCGTGGTGACCCTATCGGCGACCCCACTCGTAGCGGCGTCCTATCGTACACCCGTGCCGGCGACATTCGAGAGTCGCGGCGCCGATCGGCGAGCGATCGAGGCGTTGCTCGAGACCTACACCAGGGCTGTATCCACGAAGAATCAAGCGCTGTTCGAGTCCCTTCTGCTCGACACGGCGATCCCCTTCGCTGGCATCCCGGTTTCTGGAAAGGCGGAAGTGGGCTGGTCGATACCGCCAGATACGAAGACTTTCGCAAAGGCGTGTTCGAAGGCGAGCCCTTCATCCAGCGCTTCCAGAACATCCATATCGAGCAGGACGGCGAGCTCGCCCAGGTTTCACTCGTCTTCGTGAACAGCACGGCGAAGGAGGAAATCTGGGGCTGGAAGACGATGCAGTTGATCAGGGTTGGCGGTCGGTGGAAGATCGCGGCGGAGTTCTTCACCGGCCACGAATCACAGGTAACGGGCGAGCAGCGCCGCCGTGTTTACGCCTGGAAGACCCGCGGGTCGACGCGATCGTTTGACCCGCGGCCTACGGCACGGTCACCGCGCTCGAGCCCGTTACCGGTTCGGCATCAGGCCAAACCGGTAACGCGAGTGCGATCGCGCGTCGCAAATCCGTGCGCGTCGCCCCGGATTGGGCTTCGACGGCCATACCCCAAGCCAGTATCAGCACGAGCCGCGATAGCGCATCGGCATCCATCCCCGGGGGAAACCGTTCGACTTCGCGCGCTTCGGCGAACCGATCCCGGAGCCGCTGGCGCATCTGCTCTCGTAATCCAGCCAGCCATTCGCGCAGCGGCGCGCCCGCCGCGGACGGAAGCGCGCTATTCATTGCGAGGCAACCCGGCGCATGACCTGGGTCGGTAAGCACGTCGGCATACCCATAAAGAAAATGCGTTGCGACTGCTCGCGCCGTTGGCTGCCGAAAAGCCGCCTCGGCAATTGTATTCTGCTCGACGAAGTACCGTTCGATCGCCCTTCTGAACAAGGCTTCCTTGCTCCCGAAAGCGAAGTAGAAACTCGGCGGAGATATCCCGATCGTTTTCGTCAAATCGCTGAGCGAAGTTCCCTCATAGCCATTGCGCCAAAAAAGCGCCGTCGCCTTATCGATCGCGTCGTCAATTTCAAATTCCCGAGGACGGCCCATTTCTTCTGTCCATGTTTTATACCGATCGCTATATAAGATAGAATATGCTCGGGCACAATTCGGTTATGCATGTCGGCAAGCGCGGGACGCTGGGAAAACACGCTACCTCCCTTCCCTGCCATTCTATCTGATAGCGATTCTCCTGTCGGACAAGCGATGTGGATCTACGAAAAGTTCACCGACTGGACCGACAGCAACCGGAGTCCGGAAGCCGAAATCTCGCGCGACGCGATGCTCGACGACATCATGCTTTACTGGATCACGGGGACCGGCGCCTCGTCGGCACGGCTTTACGCCGAAGACGCAGGCGAACAGACGTCGCGGCAGGTGGTGGATATTCCGGTCGGGGTCAGCATCTTTCCGGGGGAGATCTACCGGCCACCCGCATCTGGGGCGAGCGGACCTATCCCAAGCTGTTCTACTGGAACCGGGTAGCGAAAGGCGGTCATTTCGCTGCGTTCGAGCAGCCGGCGCTGTTCAGCGCGGAATTGCGGGCATGCTTCGCCAGTATCCGGACTTAGGGAGCCGGGCTTCTGCTACGCGCCGCCGCCAGGCCGCAGGACGGCGGCCTGTAACCGGAGACACCCGCGGAGCGGATGAGCTTAGGGCGCCCAACGGCGCGCGCTTACCGCGAAGAGGAACGATCTTATGTCACCCCGCTTTCTGACGAGCCTCCTTGTCCCCGTCGCGCTCGCCGCGTGCGGCCAGGCCGATAGCGCCCCCGCCGCCCCGACCCGCGCGGCGCAGCCGATCGCGGGCGCCTCCGCCGCGCATCCGGTGGTGCTCGAGCTGTTCCAGAGCCAGGGCTGCTCGTCGTGCCCGCCCGCCAATGCCAATCTCAACGCCTTGGCCGAGCGGCCGGACGTGCTCGCTTTGTCGTTCGCCGTCACCTATTGGGACCAGCTTGGCTGGAAGGACACGTTCGGTTCGCCGCGCTGGACGGCGCGCCAGCGGGACTACGCCCGTGCAGGGGGACGCGGACAGGTCGCCACCCCGCAGGTGATCGTCAATGGCGGACCGACCATCGTCGGCAGCAATCGCGCGCAGCTCGACGCGCTTCTCGCCAGCGCGGGACCGGCGCGGGGCGGCCCGGAGATCAGTGAGGCAGACGGTCGCGTTCGTATCGCCGCTGCCGCCGCGCCGCGGGCTCCGGTGACCGTGTGGCTCGTCCGCTACGACCCGAAATCGCGCGAGGTTCCGATCAGCGCAGGCGAGAATGGCGGCCGCACGCTGCCGCACCGCGACATCGTGCGCGAATTGGTGCGGCTTGGCGACTGGCGCGGGCCGGCAGCCGACTTTCGGCTACCGGTCGCAAACGAGCACGGCCTGAACAGCGCCGTGCTGATGCAGCAGGGCCAGGGCGGCGCGATCGTCGCGGCGCGCAAGCTGGCGGTTTAGCTGGCCACAAATCCAAGACCGCGCTTCGAAACTTGTCTGCGCCTGCACCGACCGCAGCGTCTGGGGGCTGGCGGCACTGGCGGCCGCCGATGCATAGCGGTCACAAAAGCCGCGGGAGCGCTTTCGAGCGCCCCGCCTGTCAGATCGGGATGTCCCTGATTCTTTTGGATAGGGTCGGTGCCTGCTCGTCAGCGGGTCGGCCACACGATCAAACTCGTCTCGACCACGCGCTCGAGATCCGAGCGGCTCGCGCCCGATCCTGCCTGGACCGCCATCCCCTGGAGGATCGCGTAGAGATACTGGGTCAGCCCTCGGGGTCGATCTGGTCGGAGAGGTCGCCGTCGCGCTGCGCCTGGCTAAACCGCTCGATCAACGCCGCTTGGGACGACTGGCGGCGCTGGATGACGTCGGCCTTGATGGAATCGGCTTCCGGTCCACATGTGATGGCGCTCATGACGCCCAGGCAGCCCGTGGGGCCATGACTGCTCGTCTGCGCGTCCAGCGCGCCGCGCAGGATATATTCGGCGACGCCGGGGGGTAGTCGAGGCAAGGAGGAGATTTAATTTCATAACGACTGGTACATAATATGCCTATATCGCTGTGTCGATACCTCGCTTCGGCGCTGAATGTTGCTGACGCTGGCGTCCTTGCGCGTATGGCCTGCATCAATAGCGCGATCGCGCAGACTTGGCAGACCGGTTCGGGGCGGCGTCGGAGCGATCCGCCCCGCACGCTTTGCGGTTCAGCGGTTCGCCGCAGCGGGGCGCACGTAGACGACCGCGCCCGCAAGATCGGGACGTCCGGCGGGCTGCGAGATATCGACCCACGCCCTGCCCTGATCCACCAGCGTCATACGCCCCTCCCCTTCCGGCTTTCCATTTCTCGCCACGTGATAGACGAGAACGCGAGCGCCTTCGGCGGTGACCGACAAAGTCAGGGCGGTCGGCTCGAGCCGCCGAATGCGCATCGGCTGGCCGTCGACCCGCCCCTCCACCATCTCGTGCAGCGATGGGATTTCCCAGCGGATGCGACCGTCCGGCTGGAGGTGAAAACGATAGCCATCCGCCGCAGCCTCCTTGATCTCTGCGGTATTGCGCGCCGGGCTGAGGACCCAGTCGCCATTCCACGGACTCTCGGTCAAGACCGGGACCGGCGGCAGGTCTTGCGCCATGGCGGCGCTTGCGGTTGCCGCGATGAAAGCGGCGCAGACGACGAGACGAGAAATCATAAGGGTCCCTTTGCAGCTCGGTCGGGGGAATCGTTTATCGGAGCTGGAACGCGACCCCGACGCCGAAACCTTCCACCATCGGTCGCTCCGAAGCGCTGCTCCCGTTTCGGCGGCCATTTTTATCGCACCCACAATGCATGCTTTGACTTTAGGACAGAGTTCTATAGTTGTCGATACATTACGTGGTTCCAGGGACCGAGCCAAGGTCTCCCGCTCCCATGAATCGCCGCGCCCACCGGCACCGACATAATCGTCGGCCAGCAAGCTAAGGATCATCGATCATGGCGCATCGCACTTTTCTCGTGACCGGCGCCACCAAGGGCATCGGGCTGGCGATTTCGAAACGTCTGTCAGCCGCAGGGCACGCGGTCGTCGGCATTGCGCGGGATCCGCTGCCGTCCTTTCCCGGAACCCTCGTTTCGGTCGATCTGAGCGATGACAGAGCCTCGGCCGAGGCGTTTGTCGCGCTCGCAGAGCGCCATTCGTTCGACGGTGTGGTCAACAATGCCGGTGTCGGGAAGCAGCAGTTCCTGGGCGAGATCGATCTTGCCGCCGTCGATGAGCTGATGCGCTTCAATCTCCACGCGCCGGTCACCGCCGTCCAGGCGATCCTCCCGACCTTGCGGCAGAAGGGTTGGGGACGCATCGTCAACATCACGAGTTTGGCGACGCTCGGAATGGTCAAGCGAACCGCCTATGCCGCCAGCAAGGCGGCGCTCGCGAGCTTCACGCGGACCTGGGCGCTGGAACTGGCGGAGACCGGCATCACGGTCAATTCCGTCTCGCCCGGGCCCGTCGAAACCGAGTTGCTCCGCCGCTATACGCCCGTCGGCAGCGAGGCCGAGCGTGTGTTTCTCGCCAACATCCCGATGCGGCGTGTGGGGCAGCCGGAGGAGATCGCGGCGGCCGTCGCCTTCCTGCTCTCGGAGGATGCCAGTTACATCACCGGGCAAACCCTGTGTGTCGACGGCGGCGGATCGATCGGGAGGGCCGCACTGTAAGGTCGGATCGTGCGGCCAGACTGACCCGCACGCACCGCCTCCGTTAATGGGCGCATGAAGACACCTCGCAAAGGATAAGACGATGCCAGATACCACCTACGCAATGTTCCCCAGCACGGGCTTCACCGTCACGCATTTCCTCGTTTCGGCAGACATCAAGAAATCGGTGGACTTCTATTCGCGCATCCTCGGTGGGACCGTCGTGATGGACGGCGAGGACGGCAAACCCAACGTCGTGCAACTCGCGAACACGTGGATCA
This sequence comes from Bordetella parapertussis, assembly GCA_943367995.1. Classification (GTDB taxonomy): domain Bacteria; phylum Pseudomonadota; class Alphaproteobacteria; order Sphingomonadales; family Sphingomonadaceae; genus Sphingomonas. The sequence goes on from CALRKL020000001.1 coordinate 1,097,135, forward strand.
TCATCAACGTCGGTGGCGGGCCGACCGACGACAAGCCGGCCGTGTATCTCGCGCCGCCCAAGGACGGTGAGGCTGTCAGCAGCTTCCTGAACCTCCGCGTCGCGAACATCGCGGAATGCTACGATCGCTGGAAGGGTCTGGGGGCGGAGTTCCTCACCGAGCCGAAGGTCCACGAGGCCGAGACGCGGTGCTATATGCGCGATCCCGACGGTCACCTCATCGAGGTCGGCGAAGCGAAGCAGTAGCGGCGGCGCGCCGCGCCGCCGCCAAATGGGGCGCCTATTCCCTTCAGGGAAGGCGCACCACCATCTCGATCTCGACCCTGATCTCGGGCCGATAGAGCGCCTGGACGCCAATCGTCGTGATGCTGGGCTTTGCATCTGCGAACAAGGCGCGCAAGGGGACGAGGACCTGCCCGAACGCTTCGGTCGTCGCGTTCACCACGTAGACGCGCACCATGACGATGTCGTGCGCAGTCGCCTCGAGCTCGTCGAGCGCCGCGGCCAGGCTGGCGGTCGCGATCCTGGCCTGGGCGGTGAGGTCATGGGGCACGTCATCGACCCCGGGCGCCGCCGCGATCTGGCCGGACAGGAAGGCGAGCCGACCCGGTTCGGCGACACTGATATGCGAGTAGCCGAGCGAGGCCATATCCCACATTGTCGGCGGGTTGCGACGGCTCACCGACGCTGATGCCCTCGCCGGAATACGCGCGGTGACCTTGATCTCAAATTCGAAACCCGAGAGCCAGGTGACCCCGACCGCGGTCCAGTTCGGATAAGGCGTTTGCGGGAACTGAGCGGTCTTCACCGCCATGACCGCGGGCATTTGCTTTTCCGGATCGGTGTGAAATGTCGTCACGTCGATAATATCGTCGAATGTACATCCCGCCGCGGCGAGCGTGGCTTCCAGATTCGCGAAAGCCTGCGCAACCTGCGCTTCGAAATCGGGTTCGGGCGAACCATCGGCCCGGCTCCCGACCTGACCCGACACGAACAACAGGTCGCCCGATCGTATCGCGGCGGAATATCCGTGCTTCTCGTACAAGGCGTTCCGGTCTGCGGGACATACTGCTTCACGCTCGGCCATATCGATATCCTTTTCACGCATGCGAGCTCGGGGAAATTGGGGCGGCGACGGAATGACCCGAGCGGCGTGCGGCGTTCGTCAACGGCATCGCTCGCGCCCGCGCGGCAAAAGGCAAAAAAGTCGCGACGGGAGCCGGGACGGGTAATCTGCGCCATGATGCTGTGTTCGTTCGGGATTGCCGAATGGTTACAGTGGTGCACCATGTCGCCGACGAACGCCCGAGGCGTCGTGCGCGATCCCCCGACAGGGGTGGCGGCTCGTCAGCGGTTTCGGTCAGTGGATGTCGGTAATGAGCCCCTCTTGCAGCCAGCACGTCAGATAGCGACCTGCAGCCAGGACGGCTTCCTCAACGCTCATCCTTTCCGCGAGCCGATCGCACAGCCGAGCGAAACTCAAGCCGGACGCAGCGAGCCGGATCGCATCCCTTTCGGTTCGCTCGATTGTTGCGAAATGGGGCTGCAGGTCTACCCGCCAGACCCGCACCCAGGCCGGTTCGGGCAGCATCTGTGCGGTGGGGACAGCGTCGCTGGCAGCGATCGCGGTCCAGATCGCGCCGCAATTCGTTTTCACCGGTAGCAGGTCGAGCGTCGGAACGAAGTGAAGGACGGCATCGTCCCAATCGATCGCTGCGAGGCGCGCCGGATCGAACGGGGGCGCATCGGGGCCATCGAACGCGCGCCGTAATGCCCAATCGAGCGCGGCGATCTCGGCGACCTCCGGGTCTTCGGGATAGAGCGCGTCGACCGTGTCGGCGACGCCGATCCCGTAATCGCCCAGCGTCCAGCTCGTCGGGGTATTGAGCGCGATATGATGCCGTGCCGCAGCCTCGAATGCGTCGTCGCCGAGCCAGGCCCAGAGCCGTTCGTAACTGTCCTTCAGGCACGCGACGAGCTGGGCGCGATACGCATTGTGGTAGACCGCGAGGCCCGGGCCGGCACTGCCGCTCACGGCGACCGGGAGATCGGTCGGCTGGTCGAGCAGGAAGTCCAGGAACGTCCGTTGCAGCGCGAGCAGGCTCATGCCGCGAGCGCCATCGCGTCGGTGGCGATCCGGCGGGCGATGTCGAGCTCGGACAGCAATTCGCCGAGCGGCGGGATATTGTCGTCGCGTTCGATCATCGCTGCGACCGGACCCAGCCGCGGGTAGATCCGGCTGAACAGGTCCCAGACCGGGTCCGCCACCGGCTGGTCGTGCGTATCGATCAGGCGCTCGCGCCCCTGGCTATGGCCCGCGAGATGGATCTGGCGGACGCGATCGGCCGGGACGCCGGCGAGATAAGCGTGGGGGTCGAAGCCGCTGTTGGTGCCGCTCACATAGATGTTGTTGACATCGAGCAGGAGATAGCAGCCGGTCCGCCGAGTCATCTCGGTGAGGAACGCCCATTCGGTCATCTGATCGTCGGCGAAGGTCAGGTAGGTCGACGGGTTCTCGAGAACGAGCGGGCGTTCGAGCACGTCCTGGACATGGCGGATGTTGGCGCAGACCGTGTCGAGCGCCTCCTCGGTGAACGGCAGCGGCAGCAGGTCGTGCGAATTGACATGCTCGACGCGGGACCAGCTGAGATGGTCGGACACCCATAACGGCCGGGCGCGGTCGGCGAGCGCCTTGAGCCGCGCGAGATAGTCCGTGCGCACGCCGTCGGCCGACCCGATCGACATCGAAACGCCGTGCATCGCCACCGGCCACCGTTCGCGCACCTGGTCGAGCACGTGGAGCGGGCGGCCGCCGGCGACCATGAAGTTCTCCGAGATGATCTCGACGAAATCGACAGGGACGGGTTCGGCGAGGAAGGTCTGGAAGTGCGGGATGCGCAGCCCAAGCCCGAACCCCTGAAATGGTGCGATCTCGACGTGCGGCACGGCTTGTCTCCAATGGTGTGCCGGGCTCGCTCCGGGGGAAGACCGACCCGACACGAAGGGAAGTTCGATGGCCCGGGGTCGAAGGTTACAGTGGCAATCTCACCATCGCAGGAGCCGCGGACCCGCAACCATGCCGAGCAATGTCGCAGCGCCAAGGCCAAGCGAGTACCAGAGCAGGACGAACCCCGGCGAGCTCTCGGTGCAGTGCAGTGCGTAGATCGTCGCACCGGTGCCGCCGGAGACGAGGCCCGCCGCCGCGCCTGCCGCGCGCAGCCGGGTCGGCGCGAGCCGCGACATCGCCCAGATCAGCCCGACGAACACCGGCAGCGCGAGCGCCGCGACATAGGCCGGACACTGCCACCAGCTCGATCCCATCCAGAACGCCTTGGAATCGCCCGCCGGGGCCGCGGCCCAGCGCATCGCGGCGATCGCCGCCAATGCCGCGACCGGGGGCCACAGCAGCCGCGACCAATGGAGCCTCGCCGCATCGGGCCGGCTCAGCCGGTCGAGCGCGACGAAACCCAGTGACGCGATCGACGCGGTGTAGAGCAGCTTGATCCAGAACGACGCGGTCATGACCGCCCTTGCCATGTCGGGCCGCGGACCGAGGCTCGGCCAGAACAGCACCGCGACGCCGGCGACAACCGCGCCGGTGACGAGACCCTTGCGCAGAAGAATCCGCGGCGCGCGCCGGGGTACGGGGCGCACGCCGCTGGACAATTCAGCAATCAACGCTTCGGTGTTCATGAAATGCTCCGTCGATCACCCGTCCGACGGGCCTCCGCGCCGCGAGTCTTTCCTCCATTCGGTTCACGGAGCGAATCGGTTACGCCGAACGACGATTGCGTGTCACCGCCTCGGCGACCTATGCGCTCGCGAACGTGGCACGGGCGGCCAGCGACCGCAGCCCCTAAGCCGAGCTGGGGCGTAACCTTCACCCGATTGCGGCCGAATACGCTGGTGTTCCTCGCTCGCGGAAGTCGAACCATGTCCCTCGAACCGCGACATCCGACGCATGCTCGGGGTCACCGATTCCGATCGGATCAGCGGCTTTGCTGCTCTTGCGTCGCGGCGCGCTATGCCGCGGTTTGATCGACGCGCCGTCCTTCTGGGTCTGACCGCAGCAGCCATCGGCGGCGCGTCGCTCGCAGGAGCTGGCGCGGCGCCCGCCTATGACGATCCCGCTGCGATGTACGCCGCCCTGCGCGATCAGCCCGGGCGGCAGCTGACCATCGGCGGCGGGACGATCAATGTCGTCTTTGCCGAAGGCGCGCCGGGTCTCGCACGCGACCCCGTTCTCGCCTCGGTCCGCACCGCGGCCGCAGCGCTCACCGCCTATTTCGGCCAATATCCCGTCAGCGATCACGGCTTGCTGATCATCGCCGAGCCTGGCGATCGCGTCGGGCACGCCACGACGTTCGGGTATGGCGGCTCGGCGACGCGGATCCATGTCGGCATCGATGCCGGCCGCGCCGCGTTCGACCGCGATTGGGTGCTGGTGCACGAGATGGTTCATACCGCCCTGCCCGACCTGCCGCGCCGCGCGCTCTGGCTGCAGGAAGGGAATGCGACCTATGTCGAGCCGATCGCGCGCGCGTTTGTCGGGCAGCTTGCGCCCGTGGAGGTCTGGAAGGAGGCCGTCGCGGGGATGGCCAAGGGCAATCCGCGTGCCGGCGACGCGGGCATGGACGAGACCCGCGCCTGGGGAAGGCTCTATTGGGGCGGCGCGCTGTTCTGGCTGCTCGCCGAGATCGGCATCGATCGCGATACAAAGGGCGCCCGGTCGCTCCGCGACGCGCTTCGACACATCAACCGCACGAGCGGCGGCAACACGGCGACGTGGTCGCCCGAACGGCTGATGGCGGCTGGCGACGAAGCGATCGGCGCGCGGTCGCTCAGCGCGCTCTACACCCGCTTCGCGACTACGGCCGTGACGACCGATCTGGTCGAGCTGTTTGGCGAGCTCGGCATCGAGGCGGCTTCGGATGGCCAGGTGATGTTGGACAAGGGCGGCCCGCTGATGAAACTGCGCGAGCGTATCACGTCCCGGTGAACTGGAACGCCGCTATTCCGCTCCCGCGAAGACCTCTATTGTTCGGCATCCCAATCCCAAAGTCCGGCCATCCAACACGACGCCTTGCCCGGTCAGCCGATCCGCACCCGGGTATCCCGACGATTCCTGTATAAATCCCAGAACGCTTCGGCGACCGCCGCGCCTTCGATCATCGGGACGCCAGCAATGACGGCTCGCGTTCCCTTGACCACACCGGCAATCGTGACTTCGCCGACATAGACGCCTTCGTTTTGCAATCGTGCCGCCAACAGTCCGACGAGTTTTGCCTTGGCGGCATTGCCGATACCGATGCCTTCGGCGCTCACCGCAATGGCGGCGCGATCGACCGCCGGGTCGAGATCGCCGAGCGCACCATTCGTGACGAGAATGGCCCCGTCGCCCGCCGTCCTGAGGTCCGGGAGCGCCTCTTGCACCGCAGCGAGCAGCCCTGCGATTGCAACGTCGAACACGGCTTTCACGCTGCTCGGGTCCACGCTCAACAGATCGCCCAGACCGTGGCCGCTCGAGGCATTCCAGAGCAGCACCTCGATCCGACCAAGAGCAGCACGCGCTTCGGCAATGGCGCCGCGAATGGCAACGGGGTCGCCAGCGTCGGCAGCAAATGCGGCCGCGGCGACGCCTTTGGCTTTCAGAGCTTCGACACCGCTCGTCAAATGCGCCTCGCCCCGCGCGATCAGCCCGATCGAGAAGCCTTCCGCACCAAACTTGTCGGCGACAGCGGTCGAAACGCCCGGCCCGAAACCGACGATGATGATGACGTTCGACATGGCGATTTTCCTATCAATGAAGACCCGGCGAGAGCGGTCTACCGGCCCTTTACCAAGCGCCGGGTGCGCTAGGACTTGCGTGCGGTCACTCGCGCCCTGCGCTCGCGCCTCGGATCCAGCTCTAGCAGATAATCGAGCGAGAATTTGCCGCCGCCGCGGAAGATGATCGGGAGCAGCAGTCCCGCCCAGCTCAGATGCGTTGGCCAGGCGTCGGGGTAGACGAACAGCTCGATGACCGTGGTCATGCCGAGCAGACCCAGCGCGGCGACCCGGTTGAACAGCCCGAGCACCAGCAGGATCGGGAACAGATGCTCCTGATAGGTCGCCAGATACGCCGCGACATGCGGCGGGATCAGCGGCAGCCTATAGTCGGTTTCGAACAGCGTGTAGGTGCTGTCGGTGATGTGCAGCACGCCATCGACCTTGGTCCGCCCCGACATGAAGAACACCGCGGCCACGCCGAGGCGGGCGACGAGCAGCAGGATCGAGCCGGGAAGCCGGTCGAGCCGTGCGCAGAAACGGGCGTAAAGGTTCATGGTCGGTGTTCCCTTGGAAGCACTTCGGCGAACGCGCCGGCGGACAGCAGCAGTGCGAAGATCGATGCGACGTCTCCGCCTTCGCCGGACGCATTGGAGGCCGCCTCGGCGAGCGTCGCGCCCGCGAGGAAGGCTCGGGTCGGCGAATCGATACGGCGAACCTCGACCGCATCGCCCGGCCGCGTGACCAGGGCGATCTCGGCACCCCAGACGATCGCGTCGAAAGCCTCGGGTCCGGCGTCCGGCTGATGCGCCAGCCACAGACTTGCCGCCGGCACGGGCGCTGCCGCGATCCGGGTTGCGGGATGCCGGTGCAACGCTGCTTCGGGATCGAGCCCGCGGACGAGCGCCGCGGCGTCGAGCGGTGGACGGTCTGCGGAAAACAACGCCTCGGTCACGGTCCGCTCGAGCGCCGCCACGGCACCGAGATACGGCGCTTCGGCAAACGGCGTCCAGGCGTCGAGGAAGGGTGCGAACCTGTCGCCATACAGACAAAGCCGCGGCTCGCGCGGCGGAGCGACCTCGACATAGGATGTCGCGCACGCGGCGAAGGCGTCGTCGCCGACCATCGCCGCCGTCACCCGGTAATTAGCGAACAGCGCGTCACGCGCCGCCTTGCTTGCGGTATTGCGATGGACCGCAAGCGCGCGCCGCATCGCCGGGTCGCTCGACGAGTCCGGGACGGCGAGCATGGCGCCGAAGGCGTGCTGGAAGTCGGCGGCATCAAGCATCGATCGGCATCCTCTGTTCGAGCAGATGGTGCGCGCGGTCGCGCTCGAGCATCAGCTCCGGGAAGGGTGGAATGTCGTCATCGCGCTCGATCAGGGTCGGACGCGGGCTGACGCGGTCGATCAGCCGCCGATAGAGCAGCCAGACCGGGTCGGCGACCGGCGCGTCATGGCTGTCGATCAGCAGGCCGCTTTCGGGATCGGGATCGGGGCGGTGACCGGCGAGGTGGATCTCGCCGATGATCGCGGCCGGGATGGCGTCGATCCGGGCTTCGGGCGAAAAGCGCAGGTTCGCCGCGCTGACGAAGATGTTGTTGACGTCGACCAGCAGACCGCAGCCCGTGCGCGCCGCCAGCGCCGAGAGGAAGGTTGCCTCGTCGAAATCATGTCCGGGCAGATCGATATACAGCGAGGGATTTTCGACCAGGATCGATCGGCCGAGCGCGTCCTGCACGCGCGCCACGTTATCCGCCGTCATGTCGAGCGCCTGGCGCGTTCGCGGGAAAGGGAGGAAATCGGCATGATGCGCCCCCTCCCACTTCTGCCATGCCAGATGGTCCGAAACGGCAGCCGGACGAACCCGGTCGGCCAGCACCCGCAGCCGGCGGAGATGATCGCCTGACGGCGGCTCCACCGACGCGAGCGAGAGGCCGACGCCATGGAGCGAGATCGCAAAGCGCTCGGCGAGCGCCATCAGCGCGCGCAGCCGCGGCCCGCCATCGACCATATAGTTTTCGGCATGGACCTCGAACCACAGGCCCGGGTTTCGCGCCGCCAGCGCTTCATCGAGATGCTCGAGCTTGAAACCCAGGCCTGCGGTCATGATCATCGGACGCGCGCTCAGGCGCCGGGCGTCAGCGAGCCGAAGCCGGCAGGCGTCTTGATCTTGGCGCAGGTGCCGGCCGGCACGAGCTTCCAGGCGTCCTTCTGATAGTTGACCTTCGACGTGCCCGCGCAGGTGGTGCCGGCGCCGGCCTTGCAGTCGTTCTTGCCAGCCTTGGCGACGCCGTAGCATTTCTCCATCGGCTTGCTCGCCTGGGCGTGGGCGGCGGTGGTGGCGCCCGCCGCGAGCGAGGCGAGGAGCAGGGCGCTAAGCGCGGAGGTGGTTCGGTTGGTCATGTACAGTCTCCGGATCAGCCTCACGTACGGCGCCCCGGAGGGATGGGGCGCCGCACGATGGTCCGGGAGGCTGACAGGGTCGGACCATGCCGACGGATCCGCTTGAACTCGCGCTGCGGTTACAGCGCGATCCTGCATTTAGATTTAAACCTGGTCTGTAACCGACAGTCTTTCGGCGGCGAAATCATCGCTGCCACTCGGCAAGACCATCTCTCTATTCAGGAGTTTGCTATGAAGACCTTCAAGACCGGCGCCGCCATCGCTTCCGCCGCCGCCATGCTCGCCATCGCCGGCGTCGCTTCGGTCAGCCCGGCCCAGGCCGCCGGCGCACACGCTTCGGGCAAGGTGCAGCCCTGTTACGGCGTCAATTCGTGCAAGGGTCAGTCGGACTGCAAGTCGGGCACGCACGACTGCAAGGGCCAGAACGACTGCAAGGGCCAGGGTTTCAAGGACATCTCGGCCAAGTCGTGCGCGAAGATGGGCGGCAGCCTCACCCCGAAGGCCGGCTGAGCAGCCTCAGCTACGCACAATACCGTCCGGCGGCATGATGCTGTCGGGCGGTATTTTGCGTTTGGAAAAGGCGCGAAATAGCTTGGCCGGCCATTGCAATCGTCGGGCGATCGGTCGCTCGCGACCACTGCCCTTCGCGCGTCGGCGCCGCTACCAGCGCGAGATCAGGGGCAGGACGGCGCGCGCGAGCAGCGTTATCGCCGCGCAGGCGAGGGCGTACCAGAACACGATGTAGAACGGATCGTCGCTCGGGCAGTGCCATGCGAAGATGAAGGCGCCCCAGGCCGCGGCGGCGACGCCGACTGCGGCTGCGCTCGCCTGATGATCGGTCGGCGCGCCCCGGCGCATCATCGATCCCAGCGCGATCACGGGCGGAACCGAGAGGAGCGTCATGACGATCAGGCACTCGACGCCCATCCGCCACATCAGCCGGGCGGCGAGATCGTCCACGCCCTCACCGGCGACGCCGATGACCACGCCGGCGACGACGATCCCGCCAAGCGCAAGCGCCCAGCGGCGAAGCCCCTTTCGTGGCGACGATTCCGGGCTGAACGACCGCAACGCCACATCCACGCCGATGACCGCCAGCACCGCGAGCCCGGCCATCTTCCACCAAAAGGCTGCGCGGCCGAGCGCCGCGCCGATATCGGGCCGCATCGTGCCAAGCGCGAGGAAACCCGCGAGCTCGACGCCCGCCAACAGGACGAGGAGGACAATCCGGGGGGCGAACCTCGGCCGGGGGACCGGGCGAAGATCCCCTACCAGTGCATCGATCAACGGATTATTCGACATCGGCTTGCTTCTGAACAATCGCGGCCAGCCGCGCCAGCCCCCGGTGGATGTTGACCTTGATCAGCGATCCCGACTGGCCGGTCCGCTCCGAGGCCTCCTCGACCGAAAACCCCTCGATCTTGACGAGCCGGATCGCCTCGGCCTGGGCGGGTTTCAACTCGGTCATCAAGCGCGCCAGAACCACCGAGCTGGTCACGCTGCTCTCATGGTCCTCGACGGCGATCTCCTCGGGCAGTTCCTCGGTCCTGGAACGACTCATCGAGCGCAGCCGGTCGATCCACTTGTAGCGGGCGACCGCCATCAGCCACGGCTTGAACGGCCTTTCCGGGTCATAAGTGTGGCGCTTCTCATGGATTGCGATCAGCGTATCCTGGACGGCATCCTCCACCATCGCCGGCGGAAGCCGCCGTGCGTAGAAGCCCTTCAGCCAATGCCGGACTTCGTCGAGCAACCGCCGATAGGCGGCGGCGTGCCCCGCCTGCGCCGCGGCCATCAACTCGCCCCATTGGTCGGCGGTCTCCCTCATCGACGCGCTCCCAGGGGCCAGGACCGCAGTGCCGGCCGATCGTTGAAGCGCAAGGCGAAGGCGGGGTTGCACGTCCCGTCATTCGCCAAGATCAGCGGTGCGGTTACAATCTCGGCGAATTTAAAAAGTCGTGGCTGTCTGTGGCCCGGTGCGAGTGGGCATCGTGCGCTCAGGACCGCGGGCGGCTTTCGCTTATTGCGCATCCGGGTTTTCCCCGGTCAGGCGCATGCGGGTCGGATCTATCCCGAATGCGGTGCGGAAGCTGCGGCTGAAATGGCTGCGGCTGGCGAAGCCGACATGATGGGCGATGTCGGAGATCGACATCTCCGTCGACAGCAGGATGCGCCGCGCCCTGTCGAGACGCGCACGGCTGACGAATTCCATGGGTGGCGATCCCACCGTCTCCGCAAAGACCTTGGCGAATTTGGACCGACTCATGCCGGCAGCGCGGGCGAGGTCCGCCAGGCTGTGATGTGATGCTGGATCCGCGACGACCAACGCCACGGCACGCGCCAGCGACGGCCGCTCGAACAGCCCCGGAAGGATGGCCCGTGAGCCCCGTTCCTGCGCCGAGCGGCGCAAGGCCAGGATCAGGCACGCCTTCATCAGCGATCCGATCAGCGCCTTGCTTCCCAGCGACGCGAGGCCCGTTTCCCGAAGGATCGTCGAGAATGCGACCCCGACGATCGGCTCATCGGCGACCTGCGAACAGATCGGCGCTTTCAGCCCCTCGAACGGCCCGAACGAACCGCCGATATCGGCTCTGATCTGGCCGCAGGCGACGACGACGCTGCTCCCGCTTCCCATGGTCGCGTCATAGTGCATCAGGCCGTCGCGCCGCCTGCTGCACGTCTCCTGCGCGGTGAAGATCCTGGAGGGCGTGGCCGAGCCGCCGATCACCTGATCGATATGCGCCGGGACCAGCACCACACTGCCCGCTGGCGCCGCGATGCGCTCGCCGTCGGGGAAGCCAAGATAGAGCGTCCCCGCAAGAACGAAGTGCACTTCGATCTTGTCGAGCTGCTTGATCTCGATCGCCGAGGTCGCGGTGAACTCGCAGACCGCGAACTCCTTCACGTTCACCGTGAGCGCCGCAAGAATCTGATCGATGGCGGCGTCGTTCATGATCGGCACTGTGTGCGGTTTCGTCGGGATGATTCCAGACGATTCGCAACGACACGTGCAGATACGGATGATGCGGCACGTCGCGGGATGATCGGGCACGGCAATGGGGGCGCATCGATCAAAGCGGATGCGGCGTCATGCCGGTGTGACGGTGTCTGTATCCCCTCCGCCATGCGCATCGCGCCATGTGACCGGGATCCGCAAATAGGTGACGCCGTTGGCCTCCGCTTGGTCGAAGTGGCCGGCCCGAATATTGACCTGAATCGCGGGCAAAAGCAGCTTGAGCGCGGATAATCCCGCATCGCGCTGCTCCCGCATTGCAACGAAATCGTCCTCGCTCACGCCGTCATGAACGTGGACGCTGGTACGACGTTGCGCGCCAACCGTCGTTTCCCAACGATACTCGTCGCGCCCGCGCGCCTTGTAATCGTGGCACAGGAACAGGCGGGTCTCATCAGGAAGCGACAGCAGCCGCCGGATCGAACGGTATAGCGTACGCGCATCACCACCAGGGACGTCGGCACGCGCCGTGCCGTAGTCGGGCATGAACAGCGTGTCGCCGATGAAGGCCACATCGCCAATCCGGTAGGCAATATCGGCCGGCGTGTGGCCGGGTACGTGCAACACCTCCACCTCCAACTCGCCGAACGCAAAGTGGTCGCCGTCCTCGAACAGTCGATCGAAGTCCGAGCCATCCGCCTTCAGGTTGGTCATCGCAAACACCGGGCGGAAGATGCGCTGCACGTCACGGATATGCGCACCGATGCCGATCGATGCGCCAGTATGCGCCTTGATAAACGGCGCGGCCGAGAGATGGTCGGCATGGGCGTGGGTCTCCAGCACCCTCGCCTTGCCGCGCTCGCCTCGGGCGGGGTGATGCGACTCATTCTCGGGCTGATCGGTCGGATGCGCGAGCGCGGCGCGTCGGTTCGACATGTTCGCTCCCCAGCGATGCCAGACCGGCGGTCGATCGCGCTTGTCGCCCCCGCGCGTGATGCTCTAGCTTCGCCACGGCGGTGGTTCAGGGGCAATGATAGTGCGAGCAAAGCTTCGGAACGCCTTTGCCGGGATCGCAGTGACGGCGCTTGCGCCGCCGGTCGCGCTTCATTCGGCTCGCGCAGGGCGGCTGCCGGCAATGCCGCCCGCCCCTATCGCAGGCGACTGGGACGGACGGTTTGATTTCGGGAACGGCAGAACGGCCCGAGTCGCGTTCCACCTTGTCAAACCGGGCAAGGGGCAAGACCGCCTGCGCATTGACCTGATCGACAAGGGCTTTTGGGGAATTCCTGCATCGCTGGTTGATCAAACGGGCGCCGGAATCACGTTCGAGTTTGCGGTGATCGGCGCCAGATTCGAGGGCCGACTGGACCGTACAGGTCGTACGATCGTCGGCCGCTGGAGCGAGGGGGGCTATCGTTGGGCTGCACGTTTTACGCGGCATCCCTCCAGAACCCCGATCGCTACGCAACCGGTCGACCACGATTACGATGTATATTTGAGGCCTCAGCAAATGATCCGGCTGCCAAGTGGCCGGTCGATCCACCTGGTCTGTGTTGGGCAGGGGTCCCCCACGGTGATCTTCACCGCCGGAAACGGGTTCTGGTCGGACACCTGGCGAAAGATCCAGCCGAGGATCGGGCGCACCACCAGAGCCTGTGCATGGGACCGGGCCGGATTCGGCTTCAGCGACGCCAGTAGCGACGCGCAGGACGTACTGAATACCACCAATGACCTCGAGGCGACATTGACGGCCGCGGGCGTCGCGGGCCCGTACGTGATGGTGGGGCACTCGCTCGGGAGTAGTGAATCGCTGTTGTACACGGATCGGCATCCCGCCGCTGTCGCCGGCATGGTGCTGATCGAGCCGGCCTTTCCCGACCAGTTCGACATGTATCGCAAGCAAACTCCAGCGTATGCGAACGCGATACGCGTCGACACCGTCGCTTTCGATCGGAAGAACGACGAGTGCGTGGCCTATCTGCGTCAGCCGGAAGCCGACCCATTTCACGCGGAGGCGGTCGGCTGTTATTCGATCCAACCGTTCGAGCCTATTGCCCTTGCCGCGGAAATCGCGCGCCGCGATCGCGCCGTTTCGCGCGCGATCAGTCGGGCGGGCTTTTATCGAAACACCGAAGCCGACGCTCGCATCATCCGGAACCCGTCTCGCCAGTACGGTGACATGCCGCTGGCAATCCTTATGGCGCGCGACGAAACCCCGTCCAACGCATCCGATCAGGACGCGAAGACGGTGGTCGGCATTTGGAGGACGGCGCGCGAAGCGCTCGCGGCTCTTTCGACAAGAGGGACGACCATATGCGTTCCCGGACGCAATCATTTCCTTCAGGACGAGAGTCCCGACCGAGTGATCGACGCGATCAATAGGGTAATCGCCGAGGCCCGCGCGACCCACAAACGCTGAGCACCGCACGGTGGCGTTCGTTGCCAACCGTCGGACGTGCGCAAGCCTTGAACATCGACTTCGAGCCGGAAGGAGGCGTTCCTTTTGTTTCCACTGGGCCGGAACTTCGGACGGCGTTTCGTCGTCGTGCAATGACCGCCTCCCCCGCCCCGATCCTCGCTATCCTCGATCGAAGATGAGCCGCGCGCGCAAGCAGACTGCGGTTCGCCCGTCCCGCGTGCCGACGGTGGCATAAAAAGCTCAACCGGCCTGCTCAAGCGCCGCTTTGGCGGAGGTGGTGTTCGCCACTGGCCCGCGAACGCTCTGGCGATTTGCCGAGCGTCTGGTTGGAACGCATATTCCCGCGCTCGGGCCTGACGATGCGACCGCTATGCGAGCGGCGACCGCTTCCCGCCAAGTGACTCACGACCAGCCGTCCAGCGCGGGTTTCTGGCGACAACATGACAAAGATGAGAATTGCTCGCGTCGAAGCTCGCGCCGATACGATCGGGAGAGAGTCGAAAGGGCAACGAATGGTCAACGGTCGGTGCGTATTGGTGAGCGGCGCGGAAAGCGGGATCGGCGCGGCCTGCGCGATCGCGTTCGGAGCGTTGGGCGACAAGGTGGTGGTGCTGTTCCACGATGCCCATAACGACGGAAGTGATACCGTCGCCAAGGTCAAGGCGGCGGGCGGCGATGCGATTGCCGTCCAGTGCGACGTCGGCGACGAAGCGTCGGTCGAGGCGGCGTTCGACGCGGCCGAGCAGGCGTTCGGGCTGGTCAGCGTTCTGGTCAACTCCGCCGGGATCAACATGGCGGGTGTGCCGGTGCGGCAGATGACGATGCCGCAATGGCAACGCATGCTCGACACCGACCTGACCGGCGCGTTCCTCACCTCGCGCCGGTTCGTCCGTGACCGACCGGCGAACACCCCCGGGGCGATCATCCACATATCGTCGATTCACGCCTATGCGGTACGGGCCGGCGGCGCGGATTATTGCGCGGCCAAGGGCGGGCTGACCAATCTGATCGAGACCCTTGCGATCGAGGAAGCGCCCAACGGGATCCGCGTGAACGCGATCGAGCCGGGCATGATCCTCACCCCGATGAACGCGCGCGCCAGCACCGATCCGGCGTACCGCACGTCGCTGGAACGCAACATTCCGATGGATCGCGCGGGAAGACCCGACGAGGTGGGCGATCTCGCCGTCTTCTTGGCGTCGGACAAGGCGTCCTACATTACCGGCGCGCGGATCGTGATCGACGGTGGCCTGTCGCTGATGCAGGCGCTCGGCGCATGATCGGTGGCAGACCCGCAACGCCTGCTTCGACCGCGGGCGCGACGAACCAGGCGGAGATCGCGCCGGGCGTGCCGATCATCCGGTCGCGCCTGCCCGCCGACAGCGTGACCGGCGATCGAAAGGTCCTGGTCTATCCGTCGTCGGGGTCGGTCGATTTCAACGTCCAGCAACTTGAGGACATCCACCTCATGGGCCCCCCACTGCTGATGGCGCGCGACCTGATGAGCCCGTACGTCTGGACCGAGCCGGACGGCCGCTTCGGCATCATGGTGCGCGCGGTGATCCGGCCCGGCGAGCCGATGACGGACACCGGCATCATCTGGGCGGGCTGGAGCGACGACGGCATTCGCTTCGCCATGCTCGACCAACCCGCGATCCTGCCGGGCGGTCCCGGCGAAAAGGATTCCGGCGGAGTGGAAGATCCGACCGTGGTGAAGATGGAGGACGGCAGTTACGTCGTCTATTATACCGGCGTCGAGTCCGACATGGCGCATGGCGAGATGTTCTACGCCGCCGGGCCGAGCGTCGACACACTGGTCAAGGCCGGCGTCGCGCTGGCGTCCACCAAATCGCTCGGCAACACCAAGGAAGCGACGGTCGATCGGGAAAAAGACGGGCGATGGAGCCTGTTCTACGAATATGCGGCGGACGAGGCCAGTCGTGTCGGCCTGGCGATCGGTCCAGCGGTGGACGGCCCGTGGGAGGAGCAGCCGACGCCGTTCATGCCGCGCGAGGACGGGTGGGACAATTGGCATTTGTCGACGGGCCCGATGCTGCTCGACGACCCGGCCATGCCGGTGATGTTCTACAACGGCGCGACGCACGATGCGCGCTGGCGGATCGGTTGGGTGGCGTTCGACCGCGGACTGACCCGCGTGGTGGATCGCTGCATCGAGCCGCTGATCACGCCGCCGCCAGCCCCCGACCGGACGGCGAGCGACATCGCCTTTGCCGCGTCCGTCACCAGTCGCGACGGCGAAATCTGGCTGTACTATTCGCTCGAGGATCGGCGGCTGTCGCGAGCGCGGCTGAAGCGAAGCTGACAGGTGCATGGGGTGGCGACGCGAGGGGCGCGACAACGATCAGGTGCGAACGTTGAAGAGTCTCTTCTTGGAACCGAATCCGGATGCGGGCTCGGTTAGTCGCTTTGATCATCCTTTTCGCCGCCTCGCGACGAAAAGGATGAGAGGCAAGTGGACGGTAGCCGATCTGTTTTACACCAATTCCCTAATCTAGCAGGTCAGAGCGTCATACGGCCCGGGAATATTTTTGGAGCCGTATTTCAATGGCGTCATCTCTCGGGCCCCGATCAAAGACCTCCAAGGATGACAGTTAATTCATTCGCTATCATCGCTCTATAAGCTACATTTTTCCTGCCACCTATCAGTGGCGAATTCTCTAACGAACCTATGCGCCCGCAATAGACATTGCGGGCGCTTTTTATTTTCCAACAGATTTGATTGAATAGTCATTGCGACAATCAAAACCTCCGACCTCATTCGGGAGTATCGGACACTTAACTCATATCGAGACTTAACTATTAAGCGATCAACACCGGATCAATCGATCCCTGAGCTCGCCCCTTACGCGATCCCGGCGAATCTACAGCGTGCCCCACCCCGCCCCACGACCCGCCGAGATGCGTTTGCGTCGCGAACGGCCAAGTCGCTGCCAGCGAAGCGAAAGCGCCTGCGGACGTCGATACGCGGACAGACGGACAACTCTGGGGCCGGATCAGTATGTGACGCGCAAGGTCAAACCGTAGGTACGCGGCGCGCCGAGAAACGCGTCGAGCGTACCGGTCGCATTGGTCGGCACGTTCTGGAAGCCGGAATCGAAGGTCACCTGCTTGTAATTGGTGTCGAACAGATTTTCCGCCCAGCCTTCGAGGCTCCAGCGATCGTTGCGCGGCCCGATGCCGAGCCGGACATTGGAGACGATATAGCCCTTTTGCGTCTTGCCCGGATCGAGATCCGAGCCGGTATTGTAGCGTGACGAATATTTCGCGCCCATCGTGAAGCGCGCTTTGTAGGTTTCGCCCAGATTCTGCGTGTAGCTCCCCGACAGCGACGCCGAGTAGAGCGGGGCGAGCGAGAGCCGCGAATATTGCCCGCCCTGGAAACCGGTGCGCAGCTTGAGCCCGGCGAGCTCCGACGCGGTCAGATCGTAGCGCGTGTCGGCAATGGTGAGGCCGCCCTGGAAGCTCAGCTTGGGCGTCGCGAACCACACGAAATCGGTATCGACGCCCTTGCTTACGACGTGCGGGATCGAATCGACCACGAACACCAGCCCGTTGAACGAATTGAGCTGGAAGCCGGCATAGCGCTGATAGAAGAGCGACACGTTGAACAGCAGCTTGCGGTTGAACAGCGTCGCCTTCTCGCCGAGCTCGAACGAATTGTTGGTCTCGCGGCCGAACTGCGTGTTGCGGATCGGCGTGATCACCGCCGCGCTGCCCACCGCGCAGCCCGGCTGGCCGACGGTGCATTGCACACGGTCGAGATTGAACCCGCCGGCCTTGTAGCCGCGCGCATAGGAGGCATAGACCAGCAGATTGCGGTCGAAGCGGTAGACCGCCTTGACGGTCCCGGTCAGCGCGGTTTCGCTTTCCTTCTGCTGGTTGGTGAAATTGTTGTAGCCCGGGCTGAGGAAAGGCAGGCACATCGTCTCGTTGACCGAGGCGAGCTGCGCCGCCGCGGTCGGATTGGCGCCGTTGAGGATCCCGAACGCGGCATTCGCCGCCCCGCAACCGGCGCCCCCGCCGATGTTGGTGCTCGTCTGGTTGAGCGATTTGTCGTCGAAGTTGAGCCGCGCGCCGCCCTGCAGCGAGAATTTGTCGCTGAGGTGGAGCGTATTGTCGGTGAAGATCGCGTAGGTGTCGTCGGTCTGGCGATAGCGGTCGACCCCGCCGCTGTTCGCCGCGTAATTCACTCCGCCGACGAACGGGAAGGTGAGCCCGGTGCGCAGGAAGGTCGGGTCGGGATGGCCCTCGACCAGCGAGGAAAACAGCAGGCTGAGATACGGCGTGAATTGCGAACCGACCAGCACGGCGGTGTTCTGCCGCAGCCGCTCGTGCGAATAGAAGCCGCCGACGAGATAGTCGAGCTTGCCCGCGGTGCCGGCGTAGCGCAGTTCCTGGCTGAAGGTGCGGAACTGCGACGAATTGCGGTCGTCGTCGGGCAGGTAATCCAGGTCCGCGGTCGAGAAATCGGCATCGAAGCCGCCGCGCGTCTTCCAGTCGCGATACGCCGTGATCGAGGTGAGCGAGCCCGGGCCGACCGCCCAATCGGCCTGCAGCGACACGCCCTTGTCGACGATCGTCTGATGATCGGGCCGGTTCGAATAGGCGTTGCGGTCATACGGGTGGGCGGGGTCGCCGTCATTGCCGCCGAGCGCCGCGACGATGTTCTGCGCGAGGTTCGGCGCGGGCGCCTGGCTCGCGCGGGTGATGACGGCGATGCAGCAATTCTCGCTCCGGTGCGAGACGTCGCCGATCAGCCGCAGCGTCAGCGCATCGGTCGCCTTGTAGAGGATCTGCGCGCGGCCGGTGTAGAAATTGCGGTTGGTGTCGCGCGTGTCGGTACGCGGGCCGGCACCGGTGTCGACGTTGAAGAAGCCGTCGCGCTGGCGATCGGCGAAATAGAGGCTGACGGCGACCTTGTCCGACAGCGGGCCGGTCACTTCGGCCGCGCCGCCGAAGCCGCCATAATTGCTCGCGGTGAATTCGGCATTGGCGCCGAACTTGAACTGCGGCAGCGCGGTGATGATGTTGATCACGCCCGCGGTCGCCGATTTGCCGAACAACGTCCCCTGCGGGCCCTTCAACACTTCGATCCGCTCGACGTCGCCGAGGTCGCCGAAGCCGACGCCGTTGCGCGAGCGATAGACGCCGTCGATCACCACGCCGACCGACGATTCGAGGCCCGGATTGTCGCCGACGGTACCGATCCCGCGGATGCGCGCGGTGGTCGAGGCTTCGCTGCTGGTCGAGGTGACGAGCAGCCCCGGCGCGAGCAAGGCGAGGTCCTTGATGTCCTTGACGCCCGAATCCTGCAGCAACTGCTTGTTCACCGTCGTCACCACGATCGGCACGTTCTGCAAGCTCTGGCTGCGCTTCTGCGCGGTGACGACGATGTCGTCGACATTTGGCCCCGATGTCGCCGCAGCGTTGCCCGCTGGCGGGGTGGCAAGCGGTTGCTGCGGGCCTGTGTTCGCTGCGGCCGCGCCAGGCTGGGTCGATTGCGCCGACGCTCCCGTCGCCTGCATGCCAATAACAAGCGCTGCGGTCGAAAGGGCAAACCGCAACTCGCTGGGAACTTTCATGCAACTCTCCAAAAACGAGCTTCTTTACGAGCTCAACCCGGCTTGGCCGTTGGGCGGAAGTTGCACGCACAAACGTGATATTTCCATGACATCCATGTGAATTCGGGCTTTGGGTATGCTCCAATTCCGGCCTGTCGTGGTATATTGGGTGCTCGGCTGGGTGCTTTGGTATCGTCGAACCGCGGCCATATGGGATCACGCTCGAGAGCCGCTTCCGATAGGCTTCCCGTGCAGGGATCCCGGTATGTCTCGCGCGCTCCCGGTCCCGCGTCGCGCGCGCTCGAGACCGCGCCCCATGCCACCAGATGGGCGCGCGTTCCCAATGCTGCGCCGCGGATCAAGGCGCTTGCCGTCGGAGCGATCGACACTGGGGTCGACGGTTGGCTGACCTGCGCCGTTACCGGCTCGGCCGTCCCCACAGAGGCCAGCCGGAAGGAGCGTGGAGAACGCGAAATGGACCATCGGACGTCGAAAATATGCCGTCCGGCCGGCCCGTAGCGGCAAAGGGCATTAGGCCGCGTTCGGTACCTTCAGCACAGTTCCGCCATCCCGCTCGTCCCGGACAGCTCCGCGAGCCAGCCGCGGCTGTGGCATTCCCGGTCGGCGGAAGCCCCGCCGCTTGCCCGCCGAGCTTCCGACGCAAAACCGCATCAAACCGGCTGAGGTCACCGCATCCGCATGAAGACGGAGAGCGCGTTCCGGGCACTGTCCGCAAAGCGGTCGTAGATCGCGCGGGAGACCTCGGCGATGCCAGGCTGACGATCGCGGCCGCCTCGCGCGAACACCGCGACCGCTACGCGGTGCCCGTCGGGCATGGTGATGAACCCGACATCGTTCGTGACCCCGTCGAGTGTGCCGGTCTTGTCCTCGACCAGGGTACCGGTCGGAAGCAGGGCGCGGATCCGCCGCGTCCCGGTCTCGCATCGCCGCATCAGCTCGAAGAGATAGGTGCTGCTCTGCGGCGTCAGCACGGTGCCGTTGCTCAACTTGTACAACAGCGCGACCATGGCGGTCGGCGTCGCGACGTCGCGGCTGTCGGCAAGGTGGCCGCGCTCTCGGAGCAGTTGCGCTATGGTCCGATCGACGCGGATGCCGGTGATCGCGTGCGACGACAGCCACTGCTGGACCGTGACCGGTCCGCCAAGGGCCGCCAGCAACTGGTCGGCCGCCTGATTGTCGCTGCGGACGATCATCAGCTCGAGGACCTTCGCCGCCGGACGGGCGAGGATCGTCTCGTCGAGGCGGCGGCGGCCTTGATCGACCTCGGCGAGATAGGCGGCCGCGATCGCGAGCTTGACCGTGCTGGCCATCGGAAACGGCGTGTTGCCGTTGATCGCAACGCTCGAGCCGTCGCGCAGATCGAGCGCGGCAATGCCATATTCCCCCGAGCGTTCCGCCACCAGCCGGCTGAGCTCGCGCTCGAGCCCGATGAGTTCGGGCGAACTTGCCGCGGCAGGCGCCGGAACGAGGAAGCTTGCGGCGACAGCAGAAAGCAGCAGGCGGGAAAGCAGAGGCACGCGCATCGATACTCCTTGAGCGTTGTCGTTAGGCCGCCTGGCGCGCTGTAAACCGACACGACCGAACACGCGGTGTGGGCATGCCGCTGGATGGCGAGTAGCGGACGACGCCTGAGGCAGTCCATGGGTAAACCGGTGAACACCCTCGGGCTGATCCGAATTTTGCCGCCACGCCGTGTCTACCCTGCTGCCTATTCGCCAGGGGATGCGCGATCGAGATGGCAAAAGAATGACACGTGCGGCGGAGTGGACACGAGCGATCCGAGCGACGGCATCGCTCGCAATAACAACTAGAACGCCAGATAACCGATGCAGTGGGCGGCGACGGAGTGTAGGGCAGCGCTCATGACAAAGACGCATCGCACAACCCCTATGCTCCACCGCCGCGGATCGCGCGCGGCGCGCTCCCTCGCTTTGGCGGCTTTACTGGTGGCACCGCCCGCCATCGCGCAGATCGCGCCGCCGGGCAGCGATCTGCCGATGCCTGCGCCGATCGTCCAGCCGGCGCCGTCCGCCCCGCTGCCGCAGCTGAGCGCGGCGCAGGCCAGCGCGCTCGCGCTGCTGCTTCGCAAGGACATCGTGGCGCAGGGTCTCGCCGACACGGAGCCGAGCGAAGACCTCGACAATGACGGTCTTGTCCGCGCCGCGCTCGATCATGCCCATGCCGTTCATGCCGGCCGGCTTGCGGAAGCCGATTTCGATCGCAACTGGGCGATGCGCCCGGTGGCGTACGACCCGCTGCCGGCGTTCAAGACCGCGGTCGAGCACGACCGTCTGGCTGCCTGGATCGCTTCGCTCCCGCCGCCTTATGCCGGCTATGATACGCTGGTCACGGCCCTTGCGCGGTATCGGACGATCGCCGCCGCAGGGGGCTGGGAGCCGGTCGCCGCAGGCCCCGATCTGACGCTCGGCACCACCGACGCGCGCGTTTCCGCGTTGCGCCAGCGGCTGGCGCTCGAAGATCCGCAAGTGACGCCCGCGGGGGATCGCTTCGACGCCGCGCTCGTCGACGCGGTCCGGCGCGCGCAACGCCGCTACGGACTCAATCCGACGGGCATCGTCGCCGCGCAGACGCTGGCCGCGCTCAACGTGCCGGTCGAGGCGCGGCTTCGCCAGATCAAGGCGAACATGGAGCGCTGGCGCTGGCTCCCGCCCGAACTCGAGAAAGACCGCGTCCAGGTCAACATCGCCGCGGCCGTGCTGACGCTGTTCGACGGCGACGTGCCGGTCATGTCGATGAAGGCGGTGACCGGGCGCCCCGGCGACGAGACGCCGATGCTGACCTCGCAGATCCACAGCATCGTGCTCAACCCGCCGTGGAACGTCCCGTCGACGATCGCGACGCGCGAACTGTGGCCCAAGGAGAAGGCACACCCCGGCTATCTCGCGCAGCACGGGTTCCGCGTGATCGATGCCGGCGACGGCGGCAAGCGGCTCCAGCAGGCCTCCGATCATAGCGCGCTGGGCAAGTACAAGTTCGATTTCGCCAACCCGTTCGCCGTCTACTTGCACGATACGCCGGCGCAATCGGGGTTCGCGCGCTTCGACCGTCTGGCGAGCCATGGCTGCGTCCGGCTCGAAAAGCCGGGCGACCTTGCAAAGCGGCTGCTCGACCGCACGCCCGACTGGTCGGCCGACGCGGTCGACGCGACGGTCAGCGCCGGCAAGACGGTGCGCGCGAAACTGGCGGCGCCGGTCGCGGTCTACCTGCTATACTGGACGGCGTTCGCCAATGCGGACGGACAGGTCAGTTTCCGCACCGACCCGTATGGCTGGGACGGAACACTGGCGAACAAGATTGCGGCCCGGTCGGCGCGACAGGCCCTTGCGGCGCGCTGAGGAGATGACGACGATGACCACCAAATCCCCCCTCGCCCTGACGGCATTGCTGCTGATCGCCAGTCTCGGCGCTTGCTCGCCATCGAACGAGGCGCCGCCGCCTGCGGACAATACCACCGAGACGCGCGCGGAACCGGCCGAAACGCCCACGCCGACGGCACCTGAGACGCGCGCGCCCGATCCCGCGCCGAGCCCGGCCGGCGACGCCAACGTGACGGCGGCGCTGCCGGAAAGGGCGCCCGCGCCGGCGCCGGACGAACAATTGCTGGACGACGCCTCCGCCACCGGTATGACCGCGCGCACAACGCGCGGCGAGCAGACCAACCAAGCCGCTCCGGCCGAGCCCACCGAGATCAACGAGCGCTAGGGGCGATGGTCCGGTCAGCGGACCGAGCACGGGGATAGCGGACGCGCTTCGCCGCTCCCCGGATTCCAGCGGATCGGGGACAATTCGGCGCTGCTCCACCACGTCGGCGATGGAGCGGCGGCCGAAGACGGTACGCAGCGACGACCGACACCTAACATTCGACCGCGATACGACCGGCGCCGCCGTCGACCGCGCGGTCGTCCCGGAACCGATGACTGCGCTGCGCCTCCGCCGCACCGCGCTCGACCTCGAGCCGAGGTTGCAGCCGAACATCCGCAACCGTCGATCGGGAACGCCGCCGCCACATCGCAGGGAATAGGGAACTGCCCCGGCTCGGCGGAAGCGCAGCGACCTTTTTTTCAACCGCCTGCGACGGAAACCGGAACGTACCCCGTTGAAGCAGTACTGACGGCACACAGGCCGTCGGACATTCATGCGTGGAGAGCATCATGAGAAAGATCCTGCTAGCAGCCCTCGCGGCCAGCGCCGCTTTGGTATCGGTCGCACCCGCCGAGGCTCGGGAGGGCTGCGGCCCCGGCGGACATCGCGGCCCTGCCGGTTACTGCCGCCCCAATCGCGGCGGAGTGGTGGTCGCACCCGGCGTACGCGTCGGCGTCTTCTACCCCGGCCGTGGCTATTGGGACGGCCGGCGCTATTGGGGCCATCGCGATCGCTGGCATGGCGGCTGGCGCTACCGGTAATTCCGCAATCGGGGCGCCGTATCGGCGCCCCGATCCTACGGGCGCCAGGCGTCCTGCTCCTCATGCCATCAAGGCGCTCTGATGAAGAGATATTTCTGTGCGACGTTGCGCGGTGCGGCGTTGCTCCTCGTGCTCGTCCCGGTCGGCGCTTGCGCCCGCCCCGGGGCGCAGGCCGATGCGAAACTCGGCGCGCATGACGCGACGACGGCGAGCGTCACGCTCCAGACCTTCGTGACGCGGCACGAGAAGCCGCTGCTCGCTGCCGATGCCGATGGCGACGGCCGGATCAGCAAGGCGGAGTTCCTCGCTACCGCAAAGACCAGCCGGGGCGATCCGACGCGCCGGTTTGCGAAGCTCGACGCGAATGGCGACGGCATTCTCGATCGCGGCGAGATCGATGCGAGGCTCGCCCGTCGGTTCAAACGATTGGATGCGGATGGCGACGGGCTGCTCAGTCGGGCGGAACGCGCCGCCGGGCATGCGAAACGCGGGCAATCCCCCGCCCCTGGACCAAATCCATGATACGGGATCGGTTGGGATGGACATAGGAACGCGACCCGTTGAACG
Organism: Bordetella parapertussis; assembly: GCA_943367995.1. GTDB lineage: Bacteria > Pseudomonadota > Alphaproteobacteria > Sphingomonadales > Sphingomonadaceae > Sphingomonas. The sequence goes on from CALRKL020000001.1 coordinate 1,121,270, forward strand.
GCGAAGATCCGGATTCGGCGCTGATTGCGCAGATCGCGCGCGGCGAACCCGCCGCGTCGCGTTTACTGGTCGCGGCCAAGCTTCCCCGCATCCTCGGGCTCGCGACGCGGATGCTGCGCGATACCGCGGAAGCCGAGGACGTGGCGCAGGAGGCGTTCGTTCGCGTGTGGCGCACGGCCGCCGGCTGGCAGCCCGGCCGCGCGCGTTTCGATACATGGCTGCACACGGTGGTGCTCAACCTGTGCCGGGATCGCCTGCGCCGACGCCGCAACGGCATCGGCAACGTCATGGGCAACGTCACGAGCGGGACGCTGCCGGACGCCGTCGATCCAGCGCCTGGAGCCGAGGCTGCGCTGATCGAGGCAGAACGGGGTCGCGCGGTGGCCGATGCGATCGCGGCTCTTCCCGAACGGCAGCGCGAGGCGATCGTGCTGGTGCACTATCAGGATCTTTCGGGCGCCGAGGCCGCGGCCGCGCTGGGCGTCAGCGTCGATGCCGTGGAATCCTTGCTGGCGCGGGGCCGGCGGACGCTGCGGGCGCATCTTGCAACTCCACAAGCGGGTGAACCATGAGCGAACCATTGCCCCTCGCGCGCTTTCGCGAGCTTGCCGACGCCTATGGCGGCGTAATTGCGCGGTGGCCCGAGGCGCATCGCGACGCTGCGATGCATTTGGCGCGCTTGCCCGAGGCGCAGCGTATGCTGGCGGACGCGTCAGCGCTCGATGCGGCGCTCGATCGCTGGCGCGTCCCGGTGCCGTCCATCGCGCTTCAACGCCGCGTTCTGGCCGGCGCCGCCGTTCGGGGCAGTCGGTTCGTCCGGCGCGCGCGGCTCTGGTGGTCGGGCATCGGCATCGCCGCGGCGCTGGGTGGGGCGGTCGCCGGCTCGGCGGCGGTGGCGATGATCGTACCGATCGATGCGTCGGACAGCGCAACGTCGTTCGGCGACGTCGCGGCACAGGACAATTGATCCATGAGCAAGCTTCGCATCGGTCTTGCGATCTCGATCGTTTTCAATCTCTTCCTCGCCGGTGTGCTTGCGTCGGGATATGTCACCTTGCGAACAGGCACGCGGATGATCAACGCGGGCTCGCTGCGGATCGCGGGTGCGGAACTGCCCGTCGCGGTCAGGCGACCATTTCGTGCGGCATTGCGCGAGGCCCGTCGGTCGATGCGTCCGACGATCGAGGAGGCGCGCGCCGCGAAGGCGCACGCCGCGGTCCTCCTGCGGCAGCCGCACCTCGACCAGGCTGCCGTGCTGGCCGAGCTCGACCGCGCACGCGCGGCGGACGTCGCGGTGCGGGCCGCCGTCGAACGCCGCGCTGTGGCCTATGCGGCCAGCCTTTCACCGGCCGACCGGATGACGCTTGCGGACGCGATGAAGCGGCGGGCGATGAAAGGACCGGCAGGACCCGAATGAGCGATCGCTCGAACGCCTGCCGCTCGGCGCCGGTCGCGGCTATCGCGCGCGCCGCCAGCAGCCCGCGACGCGCGATGCGCGGACCCGGGGCAACGGCCTGATCGCCGGCATTGACGCGCCCCGGACGGGCGGCGGGTTCGGGGCGAGCCGACGATCGCGTACGCCGGCGACGAATTCGCGGCCCATCGCACGGTGACGCTCAGCCCGGCGGCCGCGCGTCCCCGCGGGTGAGGCCCCATTGGGCGGTGGGCTTGCGCTATCGGGCGAAGGGTGGTGCGGCGCTCGCGCTCGCAAGCCGTCTGGCAGCGGCCCCGCACTTCCCTGTCGGGGGGTGAACGAAGGCGGGCCGGAGCAACGCCCGTCGGCGGCTCGGCCATCGACGGCACGCGAACGCAAGCTGCCGTATCGGAAAATTCGCTAGCGTCCTTCGCTCGAGGCGAGCAGGGCGGGTTTATTGTCTGAGCGAAGGTCTTATGAGAAAACGACTGCTGGGCGCGCTCGCCTTATCGATGCTGATCGCGGCGCCATCGCTCGCGCAAGCGCCTGCCGCGCCACTCTCGACCCAGCTGGCGGGAACCGAGACCGAACTGCGCGCGATCGACCGGGCGCTGGACGGCCGGGTCGATGCCGACGCGCAAAAATCGCTTCGCAGCCGTGCGCTGGCGGCGCAGCAGGTCGCAAAGGACGTTGGCGACGCGCTGGACGAGCAGATCACGCTGCTCGATGCACGGCTCGCCGGGCTGGGCCCGGTCGCCGCCGGCGTCGCGGAAGCGCCCGACATCAAGGCGCAGCGCACCGTCCTGACGCAACAGCGCTCGGCGCTCGACGCCACGTCGAAGCGCGCCGGGCTCGCGAGCATCGAAGCGCAACAACTGGTCGACGAAATCGAGCAAAGCCGCGAACAACAGTTCAACGAGAAGATCTCGGCGCAAGCGGCGTCTCCGCTGGGACCTGCATTCTGGAAGGCGTTGCTGGCCTCGCTTCCGCGCGACATCAAGCGGATCGGCCTGTTCCTCTCGCAGGGCATCGATCAGATCGGCAGCGCGCGCAACGCCGTGCCGTGGCAGGCGCTGTTCGGCCTGGTGATCGGCTTGGTGTTTTTCGGACCGCTGCGTATCTGGGCGCGGGCGCTCGGCCAGAGGTTTCTGGTCGAAGGCGCGCCCGGGCGTCGCGTGCGGCGATCCGCCAACGCCTTGTGGCGCGTGATCGTCGGAACGCTGTGCCCGCTGCTCGCCGCGATGATCGCGACGCAAGGCTTGCGCTGGTCGGGGCTGCTCCCCACGCGCTGGAACGGCATGGGCGATGCCCTCGTGCTCGCGACCGGCTTCAGTGCGTTTACCGCCGCAGTGAGCGGGGCGCTGCTGATGCGGCGCGAGCCATCATGGCGGATTGCCGCGATCGACGACGAGACCGCAGCCCATGTGCGGCCGCTCACCTGGCTTCTCGCCGGGCTGTCGTTCGTGACGATCCTGCTCTCGGCATTCGATACGGCGATCGGCGCGAGCCAGGCGGCTCAAGTCGCCAGCCAGACGCTCATCGCCGTGCTGCACCTGCTGCTGATCGCGACCTTCCTGCTGGTGCTCGGGCGGCTGCGCGCCGCGCGATCCGAACACGACGATGCCGCCGGTACGACCGGCAGCGCCGGCGTCGGAATCGTCTTGCTGGTGGTGTGGGTGCTCGGCGTGATCGCGGCGATCGCATTGGTGATGGGCTATATCGCGTTCAGCCTGTTCACCGCGCAGCTGATCGCTTGGGCGGCGATCCTCGGCGCGACCGTGTACCTCATGACCGCCGCGGTCGACGATGTCGCGACGAGCGCCTTCACGCGGTCGAGCCGGCTCGGCGTCATGCTGACGCGCGCGCTCGGCGTGCGCGGCAGCGTCGTCGACCAGTTCGGGGTGCTGCTTTCGGCTGTCCTGCGCCTGGTGCTGGTGTGCGTCGCGCTCGGCATGCTGGTGTCGCCGTTCGGGGGCAGCGGCGGGCTCGGCGCCGTGTTCGGGCGCCTCGGGGTGCTGGCGCAGGGCATCGAGGTGGGCGGCGTCTCGATCTCGCCGGCAACGATCCTGCGCGGGGTCGTCGTGCTCGCCATTGGCCTCAGCCTGACCCGGGCCTTTATGGGGTGGCTCGAAAACCGCTATCTGCCGATCACCGATCTCGACGGCAGCGGCCGCAACTCGGTGAGCCTGGTGGCGCGCTACGTCGCGATCGCGATCGCCTTCATTTGGGCGCTGGCGTCGCTCGGGATCGGCATCGAACGCGTCGCCTTGCTGCTGTCGGCCTTGTCGGTCGGCATCGGCTTCGGCCTCCAGGCGATCACGCAGAATTTCGTGTCGGGGCTGATCCTGCTCGCCGAGCGCCCGATCAAGATCGGCGATCTCGTCCGCGTCGGCAATGACGAGGGCGATGTGAAGCGCATCAGCGTGCGCTCGACCGAGATCGAGCTCGCCGATCATTCGACGCTGATCGTCCCCAATTCCGAGCTGATCACCAAGTCCGTGCTCAACAAGACGATGGCGGGACCGCTCGGGCGCATCCAGATCAAATTCTCGGTGCCGCTCGGTACCGACGCGGGCCAGGTCAGGGCGATGGTGCAGGACGCCTTTGCAAGCGATACCGCCGTGCTCGACGAGCCCGCCCCCAAGGTCTTCATCGACGGGCTGACCGAAGGCCGCATCGAATTCAACTGCTTCGGCCATGTCGCCAATCAGCGCGCCGTCTATGCCGCGCGCAGCACCGTTTTCATGACGTTGCTCGACAGCTTCCGGGCGGCGGAAATCGACATCGGCACGGTGCCCCAGCGGCTCGAACTCGTCGCGCCCGGTACCGACCTTGCCGTCCCGGCCCCGTGATGCGCCGAGCCGGCACAGCGGCCGAGGCCAGGCGGCACGACCGTTCAGCCGCCGCGTCAAAGGCATCGAGACCGCCCTTGCCAGGCCGCGATATCGCACCCGCTGACGGTCAAAATATCCTTCGCGATCAGCAACCCGGCATGTACGTACTGGTCGAGCAATAACGGTGAGCCATGTCGATGATGCGCCTGATACCCGCGGCGCTCCTCCTCGCGATCCTCGCATCCTCGGCGGCGCCCGCGCAATCGAGCGCGGACGATCCGTATCTGTGGCTCGAGGATGTGAGCTCGCCGCGCGCGATGGACTGGGTGAATGCGCACAATGCGCGCAGCGTCGCGGTGCTCGAGTCCGATCGGCGCTATCAAACGCTGTATTCGCAGGCGCTCGAGATCGCGTCGGCCAAGGACCGCATCCCCGCACCGACGTTCGCGCACGGCGAGATCTATAATTTCTGGCAGGATGCCGAGCATCTGCGCGGCATCTGGCGCAAGACCAGCCTTGCCGACTACACATCCGCCGCGCCGCACTGGACGACGGTGCTCGACGTCGACGCGCTCGGCAAGGCCGAGGGCAAGAGTTGGGTGTTCGAGGGCGCCAACTGCCTTGCACCCGACCAGAAGCGCTGCCTCATTTCGCTATCGGCAGGTGGCGAGGACGCGGCCGAGGTGCGCGAATTCGATCTGGAGACCGGCCGTTTCGTCGCAGGCGGCTTTCACGTGCCGCGCGCCAAGACCAACGCCGCCTGGGAGGATGCCGACCACCTGCTGATCTCGACCGAATGGACGCCCGGCGATCTCACCAACTCGGGCTATCCCTATATCGTCAAACGGCTGACGCGCGGCCAACCGCTCGCCACCGCGACCGAAATCTATCGCGGGACCAAGAGCGACGTCTCGGCGAGCGCGGCGGTGCAGCACGACGGCCATGGCAACACCTTTGCCTATGTCCAGCGGGCGATCGACTTCTTCCACTCCGAGACGCTGGTGCTGACACCGACCGGACCGAAGAAGCTCGCCATCCCGCAAAAGGCCAATATCGCCGAACTGGTCGACGGCCGGCTGATCGTGAGCCTCGACGAGGCATGGCCCGCGGCTGGCCCGAGCTTCGTCGCGGGCGCGCTCGCGCAGCTTGACCTGGCGGCGACGACGGCCGATCCGGCGCATCCCAAAGCGCGGCTCATCTGGTCGCCCGGGCCGCGCGAGTCGCTCGCTGGCGTATCGTCGACCCGCGACAGGCTGCTCGTCTCGACGCTCGACACCGTGCGTGGTCGCGCGTTCGTCTATGCGCCCGAGACGGGCGGCGGCTGGACGGTGCGCAAGCTCGATCTCCCGGACAATCTCACGGTCGGCTTCGGCGCGACCGACATGAAGTCCAATCTCGCCTTCGTCGGCGCGAGCGGCTTCCTCACGCCGTCGAAGCTGTATCTGGCCGATGCGACCGGGGGGCCGTTGGTCGTCGCCAAGGCGCTGCCGCCCAAATTCGATGCGTCGGGCGACGTGGTCGAGCAGCGCGAGGCGGTCTCGAGCGATGGCACGCGAATCCCGTATTTCGTCGTGCATCGCAAGGACATCCCGCTCGACGGCAGCACGCCGACGCTGATGACCGCCTATGGCGGCTTCCAGGCGAGCGAGACCCCGTATTATTCGGGCACGCAGGGCAAATTGTGGCTCGAGCGGGGGGGCGCCTTCGTGCTCGCGAACATCCGTGGCGGCGGCGAGTTCGGGCCGCGCTGGCACGAGGCCGGCCTGGGGGTGAAGCGCCAGATCGTCTATGACGACTTCACCGCGGTCGCGCGCGACCTGATCGCGCGGAAAATCACCAGCCCGCGGCGGCTCGGGATCGAGGGCGGCTCGAACGGCGGTCTGTTGATGGGCGTCGAGTTCGTCCAGCATCCCGAGCTGTGGAATGCGGTCGTCATCCAGGTGCCGCTGCTCGACATGATCCGGATCTCGAAGATCGCGGCCGGCGCTTCGTGGCAAGGCGAATATGGCGACGTCAACGCCGACCCGGCGGTGATGGCCTTCTGGCGCAAGACATCGCCCTATCACAATCTCAAGGCCGGCGTGGCCTATCCCGAACCCTTCATCTTCACGACCACCAAGGACGATCGCGTCGGGCCGCAGCATGCCCGCAAATTCGCCGCGCGGATGGAGGAGATGAAACTGCCGTTCTTCTATTACGAGAATACCGAGGGCGGCCACGGCGCGGGCGCCGATCTGAAGCAAGCCGCGCGCACCACCGCGCTGACGATGACCTATCTGCAACGCAAGCTGATGGATTGACGCGGCCGTAGCGGCGACCGCGTTGCGGACTGACCGCGGTGGCGCCGTGCCTGCGCGTGTCGCGCCGCCAGGGCGCGGTCGAAAGCGGCGGGGCGGAACGGCATGAATTCTCGCGATCGCAATCGCCGGCTCGAGCGAGACGCGCCGATATCGTCGACGAGCCGGAGCTTCGTGGCTCACCCCCGCCGCCTCGGCGGTCTACCGCAAGGCTTGCCGTGGCGCGGTGCTGTCCTAGCGCGGCAACCGCTAAAAGCGTCGAAGCGCCGCGGCAGGGCACAAAAGGCTTGCGTCCCGAAGCGTGCTGATCGAAGCGGCACTTGCCCGGCGCGATGCGCCGCCAGGCCTGTTCTCCGGAGTACCGACGATGCCCAAAAAGCGCCCCGAGGGGATCAAGGATTACACCGGACCCGCTGGCGGTTGGGGCGCGCTCAAGGCGGTGGCGGTGGCGCTCAAGGCGCAACAGATCGTCTCGCGCGGCGCGCAGACGCTGCTCAAATCGAACCAGCCCGACGGCTTCGACTGCCCGAGCTGCGCCTGGCCCGATCCCAAGCACAGCTCTTCGTTCGAATTCTGCGAGAATGGCGCCAAGGCCGTCGCGTGGGAATCGACCGCCAAGAAGATCGGTGCGGACTTCTTCGCCAAGCACAGCGTCGCGGACATCTGGCAACGTACCGATCATTGGATCGAGGACCAGGGTCGAGTGACCGAACCGCTGCGCTACGATGCCGCGACCGACCATTACGAGGTGGTCAGCTGGGAAGAGGCGTTCGCCGGGATCGGCGCCGGGCTCGCCAGGCTCGACGATCCCAACCAGGCCGAATTCTACACCTCGGGCCGCTGCTCGAACGAGGCGGCGTTCCTCTACCAGCTGTTCGCGCGGTTGTACGGCACCAACAATTTCCCCGATTGCTCGAACATGTGCCACGAGGCGACCTCGGTCGGCCTGCCCAAGTCGATCGGCATCGGCAAGGGCACCGTCAGCCTCGAGGATTTCGACCATGCCGACCTGATCCTGTCGATCGGGCACAATCCCGGCACCAACCACCCGCGGATGATGGCGACGCTGCGCGAGGTCGCGCGGCGTGGCGGCAAGATCGTGGTGTTCAACCCGCTCAAGGAACGCGCGCTCGAGCGCTTCGAATCGCCGCAGTCGGTGGTCGAGATGGCGACCTTCTCGGCGACGCCGATCGCGACGAGCTATCTGCAGGTCAAGGTCGGCGGCGACGCGGCGGCGCTGAAAGGCATCTGCAAGGCGCTGGTGGCGATGGACACGCCCGACGCGCCGGTGCTCGACCATGGCTTCATCGCCGAGCATACCGCCGGGTTCGACTCGCTCGTCGCCGATCTCGAAACCGCCGAATGGGCCGATATCGAACAGGCCAGCGGCCTTGGCCGGAGCGATCTCGAGGAGGTCGCGCGGCTCTACGCCCAATCGAAGGCGACGATCTGCTGCTACGGCATGGGCATCACCCAGCACCGCACCGGCACCAGCAACGTCCAGCAGATCGCCAACCTGCTGCTGCTGCGCGGCAATATCGGCCGCCCGGGCGCCGGCATCTGCCCGTTGCGCGGCCACAGCAACGTGCAGGGCGACCGCACCGTCGGCATCACCGAGCGGCCTTCGCCCGCGCTGCTCGACAAGCTGCAGGACGTTTTCGGCTTCGCGCCGCCGCGCGCCGACGGGCATTCGGTGGTCGAGAGCATCGCCGCGATGCGCGACGGGCACGCCAAGGCGGTGGTGTGCCTCGGCGGCAACCTCGCGATCGCATCGTCCGACCCGCAGGCGTGCGCGCAAGGCTTCCGCAACATGGAGCTCGCGGTCCACATCACCACCAAGCTCAACCGCACGCAGCTGCTGATGGCCAAGGGCGATACCTACATCCTGCCGTGCCTCGGCCGGACCGAACGCGACAGCCAGGATGGCGGCGTGCAGGCGGTGACGGTCGAGGATTCGATGTCGATGGTCCACGCCTCGCGCGGCTTCCTGATGCCGCCGGGGGACAATGTCCGCTCCGAGCCGTGGATCGTCGCCGGCATCGCCAAGGCGACGCTCGGCGCCAAGGGCGGGATCGACTGGGACGGCTATGTCGCCGATTACGACCGAATCCGCGACAGCATCGAAGCGGTGTTCCCCGCGTTCAAGGATTACAACGCGCGAATCCGCGAGCCGGGCGGCTTCCATCTGCCCAATTCGGCGGCTGAGCGGATCTGGCTGACCGACACCAAGAAGGCCAATTTCATCGTTTCGCCCGGGTTGGAGGAGGACGAGTCGACCAAGGACCCGAGCGTCCTGCGGCTGACCACGCTGCGCTCGCACGACCAGTACAATACGACGATCTACGCGCTCGACGACCGCTATCGCGGGGTGTTCGGGCGGCGCGACGTGCTGTTCATGAACGCCAAGGAGATCGCGCGGCTCGGCTTCGTCGAGGGTGACGTGATCGACGTCACCACCGCGCTCGAGTTCAAACGCGCCGATCGCATCGTCCAGGGGCTGATGCTCGTCGAGCACGAACTGCCCGACGGCTGCTGCGCGTCTTATTACCCCGAAACGCAGCCGCTGATCGCGCTCGAGGATCACGATCCGCAAAGCTTCACCCCGTCCTACAAATCGGTTCCCGTCCAGATCCGTCCCGCCGGCGCCGACCACGGCGCGGAGCGCGTGATCGAGCGTGCCGGCGTCGCCGGCCGGCGCACCCCCTTGGAAGCCTGACCCATGTACGCACCGACCGTAACCACCTTCGCCGATCGCGCCGCCGCCGAGGCCGCCTCGATTCGCCGTTCGCCGATCGGCTTCTTCGTCGGCGCGATGCTCGCCGGCGCCTATATCGGGATCGCGATGATCCTCGCGCTCAGCACCGCGGATGCGCTGCCGGCGGGCGTGCGCCCGCTGGTGATGGGCGCGACCTTCGGGCTCGGCCTGATCCTGACCGTCTTTGCCGGCGGCGAGCTGTTCACCGGCTATGTCATGTATCTCGGCTTCGGGCTGATGCGGCGCACGGTCGGCTGGGCGGACGCCGCGCTGCTGATCGTCGTGGTGTGGATCGGCAATCTGCTCGGCGCGCTGCTGCTCTCGGCGCTCTACATCGCGGGCGGCGGCGGCGCGGTGTTCGCCAATGCAGCGACGATGTTCAACGCCTATGCGGCGCACAAGGTCGAGGCCGATGCGGTCGCCTTGCTCGCGCGCGCCGCCTTGTGCAACTGGCTGGTGTGCCTCGCGATCTGGACCGCCGCGCGCGTTCAGGGCGATGCCGCCAAATGCCTCGTCATGGCCTGGGTGCTGCTCGCCTTCGTCGCCGCGGGCTTCGAGCATTCGGTCGCCAACATGACCGCGCTCACGATCGGCCTGTTCGCGCCGGGCGAGACGATCACCCTCGCCGGCGTCGTCCGCAATCTGGGGCTGGTGACGCTCGGAAATATCGCAGGCGGGCTGCTGTTCGTCGTCGGCGCCTATGGGCTGGCGGCGAAGACCGACGCCGCGGAGGCGCGCGGCTGATCGCGGCGGGACCGATCGGCGGCGCTGTCCGCGCTTTGATAGCGTCCATGGCCCCGGCACGCTGGCGCTCCGGTCCGAAATGTGATGCGATCCCAGCAGATCGTTTTGTACGGGAATGCAAATGGACTTCGACGACGTGATCCTCGGCCGGCGCAGCATCCGCGGGTATCGCCCTGCCCCGGTTCCGCGTGCGCTGATCGAAGAGGTTCTGACGCTCGCGATGCGCGCGCCGTCGTCGATGAACACCCAGCCCTATCGTTTCTACGTCGTCGGCGGCGGCGCGCTCGACGCGATCCGCGCCGGCAATACCGAGCGGATGGTCGCGGGCGTTCCGCAGTCGCGCGAATTCCGCACCGGGAGCGCCTTCGCCGGCGCGCATCGCGACCGGCAGATCGGCGTCGCCAAGCAGCTCTTCGCCGCGATGGGCATCGCACGCGATGACGCGGACGCGCGGCAGGACTGGGTGATGCGCGGCTTTCGACAGTTCGACGCACCGGTCTGCGTGATCATCACCTTCGATCGCGCGCTCGCCGAGAGCGACGACACCGCGTTCGATTGCGGTGCCGTCGCCACCGCCTTGGTCAACGCCGCGTGGTCGCGCGGGCTCGGCACCGTGATCAACAGCCAGGGCATCATGCAATCCCCGGTCGTGCGCGAGCATGCGCGCATTCCCGACGACCAGGTCATCCTGAAGAGCATCGCGCTCGGCTGGCCCGACGACGCTTTCCCCGCGAACGCCGTGGTGTCCGAGCGCCGCGCGGTCGACGAGGCCGCGGTGTTCGTCGGTTTCGACGCATGACGGAAGACGCCACGCGATGAGCGTGCGAACGGCGATCTGGCTGGTCTTCGGCGCGGTCCATCTCGCCGTCGTCGTCCGCGCGATCCTGCTCGAAGGCCGCGACGCCTATGCGCGCGCGGCGTGGTTGCTGCTGCTGATCGCGCTTCCGGGGATCGGTACGACGCTGTATCTGCTGTTCGGCGAGCCGTGGATCTCGAACGGCTTCCGCAACCGCTCGCGCGATGCCTACAAAGCGCTGCTGCCCTATGCGGCGCAGGGCCCGCGCGGCGCACTGTCGCCCGCCTGCGAGGGCGCCTTTCGCACCTGCGAGGCGGCGAGCCGCTGGCCGGTCTCGAGCGGCAACGCGGCGAGCGTCGCGGCGGACGCCGATGCGGCGATCGCGTCGATCGTCGCCGACATCGACGCCGCGACGACCAGCGTCCACCTCTCCTTCTATATCTGGCTCGGCGATCACAACGGCGGCAAGGTGGTCGAGGCGGTCTGCCGCGCCGCCCGGCGCGGGGTCGTCTGCCGGATCGTCGCCGACGCGATCGGCTCGCGGGCGCTGGTTCGCTCACCCCAATGGGCGGCGATGCGCGACGCGGGCGCGCAGGTCTACGCGTCGCTGCCGGTGCCGCTCGGCTTGGGCTTCCTCGCCGGTCACCGCACCGACCTGCGCAACCATCGCAAGATCGTCGTCGTCGATGGGCGGATCACGTGGTGCGGCAGCCAGAACTGCGCCGACGCCGCGTTCCTTCCCAAGCGCAAATTCGCGCCCTGGGTCGACATCTTCATCCGCTACGAAGGCCCCATCGCCCGGCAGGCAGAGCTGATCTTCGCGTCGGCCTGGATGGCGGAGACCGGCGAGGACATGCGGCCGGTGCTCGCCGCCGCGCCCCCGCCGCCGCTCGCCGACGGGTTCGCCGCGATCGCGGTCGGGACCGGACCGTTGTCGCCGCACGCGACGATGACCGACATCTTCGTCGCGGTGCTGGCCGCGGCGCGCGAGCGGGCGGTGATCACCACGCCCTATTTCGCGCCCGACCCGCCGCTGCTCGACGCGATCGTCGCGGCGGCGCGACGCGGGGTCGAGCTCACGATCGTCTTCCCCCAGCGTAACGACAGCCGCATCGTGGGCGCCATCAGCCGCGCTTATTATCCGATTCTCGCGCGTGCCGGCGCCCATATCCATGAATTCCGCGGCGGTCTGCTGCACGCCAAGACGCTTGTCGTCGATGACAGGCTCGCGCTCGTCGGCTCGGCAAATATGGACCGCCGCAGTCTCGACCTCAATTTCGAGAACAATATTCTGTTCGAATGCGCCGCGCTTGCCGAGCAAGTCGGCGCGCATCAGCGGCAGTGGTTGGCCGACGCGGTCGAAATCGACCATGACGGCGTCGCCAATCGGTCCTTGCCGCGACGGTTTGTCGACAACCTCTTGGCGCTCGCGGCACCGCTGTTCTAGCGCTGGCTATCGAGCAATCGCTGCGCTTGCTCCGGATGAGAGTCCGGCCTCCCCGACGGCAGTGAAAAACCGACTTGACTCAATTCGATGGTTAGCTAATCATCGCATCATGAGCAGCGTGTTCAAGGCCCTGTCCGATCCCACCCGCCGGCGGGTGCTGCAGCTGCTGCGCCAGGGTCCGCTGAGCGCGGGTGCGTTGAGCGAGCGCTTCGACGTGTCCAAGCCGACGATGTCGGCGCACTTCGCGGTGTTGCGGGGGGCCGACCTGGTCCACGCCGAAAAGACCGGCAAGTCGGTCATCTATCATCTGAAGCTTTCGGTGCTCGAGGAAGCGCTGCTGGGCTTCGTCAGTTCGTTTGCCCCGGGCGCAGCAGCGCCGGAGCCAGAGGAGGAGGCTGCGCGATGAATACCGACCTCAAGGGAAGTCTGGCCTTGGCGGGCGTCATGCTCGCCGCGGCGTTCGGCGCTGCCTTCGCGCGAAGGCTGGGCTATTTCGACGCCGACACGGTGACGCGGGCGGTCGTCGGCCTGAACGGCTTGCTGATCGTCTGGTTCGGCAACCGCATGCCGAAGGCCTTCGTCCCCAATGCCTGCGCCCGCCAGGTAAAGCGCGTCGGCGGCTGGGCGCTGGTGCTGAGCGGCCTGGTCTATACCGGGCTGTTCGTGTTCGCTCCCATCCCCGTCGCGCTGACGGTCGGCAGCGCCACGGTCGTCGCGGGGATCGCCGTGACGCTCGGCTACTGCCTATCGCTGCGCGCGAGGGCGAGCGCCGCCTAGTTCGACCATCACGAAGGGGGGAAACACGCCATGGACAGGATCATTGGACGGAGCGCGGCGTTCGCTATCGCGATCTGCGCAATAAGCCCAGGCGTCGCGCACGCGCAACAGGCCGCCGGCGAGTGGCACGGCGCTCTGAGCATTCCGACCGGCGTCACGCTCCGGATCGGGGTGACGATCAAGCCCAAGCCCGACGGCGGCTATGACGGGGTGATGCAGAGCCCCGACCAGACCCCTGCCCCGATCCCGCTCGACACCGTGACGGTAGCCGACGGCGCGCTCAGCTTCGCGATCACGGCGATCCATGCCAGCTATACCGGCCGGTGGGACGCCGCCCGCAAGGCCTGGATCGGGGAATGGCGGCAGGGCGGAGCGCTTCCGCTCGTGCTGACCGCCGGAACACCCGATACGCTGCCGGTGATCGCCGGCCTGGACGGCGACTGGACGGGGACGATCCTGCCGGCGGGCGCAAAGATCCGGCTGGTCCTCCATGTCGCGACCGATGTCCGCGGAACGATAGTGAGCATCGATTCGCCCGATCAGCTTGCGTATGGCCTGCCGCTTCCGACGCTTCGGCGCGAGGGTCAGGCGGTCCGCTTCACCACCAACGGCAGCCGCTTCGAGGGCCTTCTCTCGTCCGACGGCCACGCCATCGACGGCGCCTGGACCGGTACGAACTACAAGGGGCCATTGGTCTTCACCCGGCGAGCGGCGCAGACCGCCGCGCCCCGGCGCCCGCAGACGCCGCAGCCCCCCTTCCCCTATCGCAGCGAGGACGTCGTGATCGACAGCGCACCCGGCGTGAAGCTCGCCGGCACGCTCACTTTGCCGCCAGGCAAGGGGCCGTTCCCGGCGGTGGTGATGATCACCGGTTCGGGCGCGCAGGACCGCGACGAGACGATCCTCGGGCACAAGCCGTTCGCGGTGATCGCCGATCGGCTGACGCGCGAGGGCATCGCGGTGTTGCGCATGGACGACCGCGGCACTGCCGGGTCGACCGGCGACTTCGCGGCGGCGACCGACAACGATTTCGCGGTCGATACCGCCGCCGATGTCGCCTTCCTGCGCCAGCGCGCCGACATCGACCCGGCGCGGATCGGCCTGATCGGCCATAGCGAGGGTGGTCTGGTCGCCCCCAAGGTCGCGGCGAGGGATCCGCGGATCGCCTTCATCGTGCTGATGGCCGGCCCGGGCGTGCCGCTGTCGCAAGTGCTGTCGGCGCAGCGCGCCAGGCTCGCACCCGCGATGGGCCAGACGCCCGACCAGATCCGCCGGTCTCAGCGACTGGCCGAGCATGCCGTGCGCGCGATGCGTGGGGCAAGGGATGCGACCGAGGCGCACGCACGCGCGATGAAGGTCATCACCGCCGAGGGCGGCACTCTGATCCGCTCGAAGGGACAGGCCGAGGCGCTGGCGATGACACTCAGTTCGGGGTGGATGCGCGATCTGCTCGACTATGATCCACGCCCGACGCTGGCCAAGGTGCAGTGTCCGATCCTGGCGCTGAACGGCTCGAAGGACGGCCAGGTGCTGGCAGAGCAGAACCTGCCCGCGATCCGCGCGGCGACCCACGCCAACCCCGACGTCACGCTCGTGGCGTTGCCCGGCCTCAATCACCTGTTCCAGACCGCGAAGACGGGGGCGCTCGGCGAATATGCCGATATCGAAGAGACCGTCGCTCCGATTGCGCTCGACACGATGGCAAGCTGGATCCGCGCGCATGTGACACGCTGAGGCGGCCTGCACGGCGTCGGCACCCCAGCGCCGGCTGATCGCCCGCGTGTCGCCCAGCGTGCCACGGCCTCCAGCCCGCGCCGGCGTCATTGCTCGGGCGGATAGCCATCGATCGTGGGTTCGATTTCTCCTGACACGATTGCAATCGATTGTTGTCATGCCGCTGCGGCCGCAGTACGAGGGCTCGACAGAAGCCGTTTCAAGGCATGTGGAGAGAGATAGCCCGATGCGTGCCGCCACTCATAAGCCGCGCTTGAGCATGGTTCGCATCATCCAGATGAACCTCGGCTTCCTCGGCCTGCAATTCAGTTTCGGGCTGCAGCAGGGCAATATGGCGCCGATCTACAGCTATCTGGGGGCGTCGGAGGCGTCATTGCCGCTGCTGCAATTGGCCGGGCCGATGACGGGGCTGCTCGTCCAGCCGCTGATCGGCGCCTTGTCGGACCGCACCACCTCGCGCTTCGGACGGCGCACGCCGTATTTCATCGCAGGCGCGGTTCTGTGCTCGGCCGGTCTGCTGCTGATGCCTTTTTCCGCGTCGCTGGCGATGGCGGTGTCGCTGCTGTGGATCCTCGATGCCGGCAACAACATCACGATGGAGCCGTATCGCGCCTATGTGTCCGACCGCCTGCCGGAGGATCAGCACGAGATCGGCTTCCTCACCCAGTCGGCGTTCACCGGTCTGGCGCAGATGCTGGCCTTCCTGACCCCGACGCTGCTGGTCGCGGCGGGGATGAACCAGGATTGGGTCGACGCGCATCACATCCCCTATACCGCACGGATCGCGTTCCTGACCGGGGCGGTGCTGTCGCTCGGCACGATCCTCTATTCGGTGCGCAAGGTGCCCGAATTGCCGCTCGACGCGGTCGAGCGCGCGCGGATCGCGGCCGAACCCGGCGGGCTCGGCGCGGCGTTGCGCGAAATCGCCGCGGCGATCCGCGACATGCCGGTGGCGATGCGCAAGCTCGCGCTGATGAGCCTGTTCCAATGGTATGCGATGCAAGCCTATTGGAACTATGTGATCTTCTCGATCGGACGGTCGGTGTTCCACACCGCCGACCCCAACAGCTCGGGCTTCCATTCGGCGGTGCTGACCAATGGCGAAATGGCGGCGTGGTACAATGGCGTCGCCTTCCTCGCGGCGTTCGCACTGGTGCCGATCGCGCGCCGGATCGGGGCGGCGGCGCTGCATGCGGCCTGCCTCGTGCTCGCGGGCGTCGGCATGCTGTGGCTGCCGCACGTCACGCATACGGCCTGGCTGTTCGTCCCCGCGATCGGCATCGGCATCGGCTGGGCGAGCATGATGGGCAATCCCTACGTGATCCTCGCCGGATCGATCCCGCCCGAGCGCACCGGGGTCTATATGGGCATCTTCAACATGATGATCGTCATCCCGATGCTGCTGATCGCGCTCACCATGCCGCTGTACTACGGGCCGCTGCTCGGTGGCGATCCGCGCAACGTGCTGACGCTGTGCGGCTGCCTGCTGTTCGCCGCGGCGGCGTCGGTGTGGTGGGTGCGGGCGCGCAATACCGAGGACCTTCCGGTCGGCGCGACGCGGCATTCGTGAGCCGCACGAGATCGAGACGATAGAAACAAGGCGATGTCGATGGTTACGAGTATCTGGACGCGTACGGCAGTCGCGGCGATCGGCGCCGAAGACGCACGGCTGCCCGTGCTGGGCGCGGCGGCGATCGGCCCGGTGGTTGCCGGGCTCGACCTGTGGGACATGTGGCAGATCGAGGATGCGGCCGGCGCGACGCTGACGCGCCACGGCCGGACCTATTGGTTCTTCCTCGCCGTCCCGCGCGCGGGCGATCCCGAATTGCGCCATGACCGGGCGCGGATCCATCTGCTGAGCCACGGCGGCGATGGTTGGCGCGACCACGGCCCCGCTTTGCCCGACGGCGCGACGCCGGGCAGCCGCGAATGGTCCGGCTCGGCGCGGCTGGCAACCGATGGCGAAACGCTGACGCTCTATTTTACCGCTGCCGGCGACCGGAATGGCGGCCCGCGCTTCGCCCAGCGGCTGTTCGAAGTGCGCGGGCGCCTTGTGATCGAAGCCGATAGCGCACGCTGCGACGGCTGGGGCACGCCGGTCGAGATCGTCGTGGCGGACGGCGATTGGTATGCGCCAGCGGATCAGGATGCGCCGGTCGACGGCGGCATCCTCGGTTTCCGCGATCCGGGCTTTGTCCGCGATCCCGCCGATGGCCAGGACTATATGCTGTTCACCGGTTCCGCGGCGCGCGACGGCAAGACCGGCGTGATCGGCGTGGCGCGCCGCGACGGCGATCGGTGGACGCTGCTGCCGCCGCTGCTCGAAGCGCCCGACGTCAACAGCGAGCTCGAGCGCGCGCATGTCATCATCCGCGACGGGCGCTATTATCTGCTCTGGTCGACCCAGGGCCGGCGCTTCGCCGACGGGCTTTTCGCGCCGACCGGTCTCTACGGCATGGTCGCGGATCGGCTGCTCGGCCCGTACCGACCGGTGAACGGCACCGGGCTGGTCGCGGGCAACCCCGAGCAGGCGCCGTTCCAGGCCTATTGCTGGTGGGTGACTGCGGAAGGGGATGTCGCGAGCTTCGTCGATTATCCCGGACTCGAGGACCCGCACGCTGCCACACCAGAGGAGCGGCGCGCCCGCTTCGGCGGCGTGGCGGCGCCGTTCTTCCAGCTGCGTTTCGACGGCGATGCGGTGACGATGGGCTGACGTCCAGAACCCCCGCGCGGGATCAGGCGGTCTCGCGCAGGATCAACTCCGGCACCATCTGCACCGATGGCACATCCTCGCCCGCCATGCGCGCGAACAGCGCGTCGACCATATGGCGCGCGCCGAGCACGAGATCCTGCCGGACCGTCGTCAGGCGCGGCGCGACCTGCTCGGCGAGCGGCAGATTGTCGAACCCGGTGACGGGCATCCTGTCGGGCACCGCAATCCCCCGCTCGATCAGCGCCCGCACCGCGCGCATCGCGATCACGTCGGAGGCGGCGGCGATCCCGTCGAAGCTGCCAAGCGCGCGGTCGAGATGCGCGCCGATCTCCTCGGCCATGATGTCCGACGCAAGATGCGTGTCGAGCTGGAGCGGATCGGGCAGACCGGCGGCGCGGGTCGCGTCGGTCAGCCCGCGGAAGCGCTCGACCAGTTCGAGCGTGCGGACTTCCCCCATGAACGCCAGCTTGCGGCATCCGCGCGCGATGAGATGTTCGCCCGCGAGGCGCGCGCCGCGCCGATTGTCGACGCCGACCGCGCAATGCGCCTGCCCTTCGCGATGCGCGCCCCACACCACCATCGGGCGATAGCGCCGCGCGACGCGCTCGATGCTCTCGAACTGGTCCGACTGGCCGATCAGCAGCACGCCGTCGAGCATGCCCGATTCGACGATCCGCTCGAGCCAGTCCGCGGCATCGGGAATGATGCGCGAGAGCATCAAATCATAACCCTGCTCGGTCAGCGCGTCGGCGAGATGGCCGAGGATCGACATGAAGAACGGGTCGGACAGATGCTGACGGCGTTCGTGCCCCAATGGCACGACGACGCCGATCACCCCCGTGCGCTGCGTCCGCAGCCGGCTCGCCATCTGATTGGGGCGGAAGCCGTGTTCGGTCGCGAGCGCCTGGATGCGCTCGCGCGTCTCGGTGTTGACCAGCGACTTGCCCGCCAGCGCGCGCGACACCGTCCCCGTCGAAACACCGGCGAGCCGCGCCAGATCGGCAATCGTCCGTACGCGGGGTACTGGAATATCGGAATCGGTCATCGGGTCGCTTCCTGTTGGGAGCGACCCGTGTCTGTCAAGCGATCGTGCTGACGGACGACCAGACGCTCAGAACCGGAACCGCGCCGAGGCGGTGATGATCCGGCCATAGACCGCCGAGTTCTGGAACAGTCCGCTCGTCGGGGTGATGGTGAAACCGAGGCCACCGGTACGATATCCCAGCGTATTGAACAGGTTGTTGACGTTGACGCCGAGCTCGAGCCGGTCGACCGGCCGGAGCTTGATGAAGCCGTTCACGAAGGTCGATCCGGCGATGTAATAGGTGTTGAAATTGTCGCTCGCGACGTTGCTCTGGCCATCGACGCTCGCGCCGATCGCGAACAGGCCGGCGTCGTACGACGGCTGGATATTATACTGGAACTGCGGGATACCCGACGGGCGGTTGCCCGCGGTGGTCGGGTCGCTCAGGCTGCTGGTGATCTTGGCCGAGGTGTAGGTGAGGTCGGCGGTCAGGCGGAACCGCCCCGACGAGACATTGCCGGTGAATTCGACGCCGTAAGCGCGGTAGCCGTTCGACAGATTAGGATTGTTGTTCGGCGCCGGATTGTTGATCCGCGTGAAGTCGTAATTGACCTCGGTCAGCTTCGAATGAAAGCCGGTCAGCTCGAACGAATAGCTCCCGCCGCTGAAGCCTCCGCGCTGCTTGAGCCCGATCTCCTGCTGCTCGAGGAAATTGATCGCGGTGCTTTGTCCCTGCGCGTTGAGCGAGCCGTCGGCATTGAAATTGCCACCGAGCACGCGGCGGTCGCCGTTGAAACGACCGCCGCGGCTGGCACGCGCAAACACGCTGGTATTGGCGCTTACCTCGTACAGCGCGCCAAGGGACCAACTCGTATAAGACTTGAGATAGTTGATGCGCTCGACCGGACCGCCCGCCACCAGCGACGGCAACGCCGCGCTGCCGAGCGCGTCGGTGACGGAAACGGTCGGGCCGGTGACGCCGCCGAGCGCGGTGCCGACGCCCGACACGCGGTCGAACCGCACCGAGCCGTCGAGGTCGAGCCCATGCCCGCTATAGGCGAGGTTCAGGAACGGCGCGTCGTCGGTATAGGTCAGATTGACGTCGCGCGCGCAGCACGTGCCCCAATTGCTGTTGAAGCCGGTCTGCCCCGCCACCGAAAGCTGGCGTCCGGTGGTCGAGAACAGGTCGAGCGGCACTTCGTTGCGGCCGTTGAGCTCGCTGATCTGCGGATTGACGTGCCATTCCTGCGAGATGTTCTGGCTCATGTGGAACCAGCCGGCGGTCGCGGTGAAGGTGCCGCCGAGCCCGTTCTGCTTCGCCGCCAGCGACAGATTGTTGGCGATCGACCCCATGTCGCGCATGAACACGTTGATGTTGGGATTGTTGTTGACGTACGGCCCCGTGAAGGTCTGCCCCGCCTTCGGCCCCGCGGCATAGCGCAACGATCCGACGACCCCGCCATTGACCGTGCTGCCGAGGATGCTGCTCGTCGGGGCGACGTTGAGGAACTGCGTCGTGAAATTGCCGCTGATGTCGCTGTAGCGGAAATTATCGTCGATCGTCAGCCAGTCGGTCGCCTTGTAGTGGATCTGCCCACCGATCGAGAAGACGCGCGGATGGATGCCCTCGACGTTCGCATTGCGCACCTGGCCGTCGTTGGTCAGATACTGGAAGCTGCGGTTGTAGATCGAATAGGTCGATCCGGTGCGCGCGTCGAAGCTCGGCAGCGGCTGGAAATCGCTGACGTTCTTGCCGTCGATCTTGGCGATCGAGGGCTGGACGGTATTGGTCGGCGCCTGCTCGTCGAGCCGCTTGACCGAGATGCGGATGAAACCGCGGTCGCCCGCCAGATCCTTGGTGATGTTGCCCTTGATCTGATAGCCGCGCAGGATGTCGTAATCGACATGGTCGCCGCCGCTGCCGGTGCGGAAATAGCCGCCGACATGATAGCGCAGGCTGTCCGACAGGCGGCCGCCGTAATCGCCGTCGATCCGCGTCTCGCGGATCGACAGGCCTTCGCTGATGCCGATCTCGCCGCCCGGCTTGTCGCCGGTCTTGCTGATATAGTTGATCACCGCGCCCGGCGCCTGGCTGGCAAAGGTCGAGGCCGACCCGCCGCGCACCGCCTCGACGCGCTCGACATTGTTGTCGAAGCGGAGCCAATAATCGTTGTTGCCGAAGTTCATGTCGCCGAACAGCGTGACGGGCAGCCCGTCTTCCTGCAGCGCGACATATTCCGAGCCGCCGGTCGAGACCGGGATACCGCGCACGCCGATGTTCGAATTGCCGCCGGGGCCGGCGGTGTCCTGCGGCTGAATGCCGGGGATCGCGCGAAGCACTTCGGCCTCCGAGCGCGCGGTGAAATCGCGGACCGCGTCCTGGCTCAGCTGCGACACCGAGATCGAGCTGCGGAACCGCGAGCGGCCGGGGCTGGCGGCGGTGACGACGATGTCCTTGCCGGCGTCGAGTGAGGCCTGCGCGGCGGCTTGCTCGGTTGGCGCGTCGCTCCCCGCTGCGGTCGTCGTCTGCGCGGGGGCAAGCGGGTCGACGGTCGCGGTCTGCGCCGCCGCCGGCATCGCCACGGCCATCGCACTCACCGACGCGCACAGATACAGGGTCGCCTTCATCGCATTATCCTCCCACTCATTCCCGCACGCTGATCGGCGTGTTCTCAATTCGCCGGATAATCCCGCCTACAATCGATTGCAACCGGATTCTTGCAATCGATTGTGATCGCGCGTCATCGGTGTCGGGAAAGCATGTGTGCGAGGTACTGATCGTGCGGAGGCATGCTCTCGGCGGCAGTTGAGATCGCCCCCGCCAGCCGTTCGACGAAGACCCGACTCGCCGCGGCGTCGGGCGCATAGCCGAGCAGCGGATCGCGCCCTTCGGGCACGTTGCCCTGGCCGAGATGCACCGCGGTCCAGCTCGCTTCGCCGAACAGGTCCATCTCGCGCGCGACATGGCGGCCCGAACGGCGGAAATGATCGAGCTTGAGCTGCAACGTCTCGGGCACCGCCATCGCCGCGCAGTCGCGCCAGAGCGCCGTGTCGCGCCGCTCGGTCAGCTTGTAGTGCAGGATCAGGAAGTCGCGGATCCGCTCGAACTCGGTCGTGGCGATGCGATTGTATTCGGCGATCAGCGCGGGGTCGAAGCCGCGATCGGGGAACAGCGCGATTAGCTTGGCGATGCCCGCCTGGATGAGGTGGATGCTGGTCGATTCGAGCGGCTCCATGAAGCCGCTCGACAGGCCGATCGCGACGACGTTGCGCGACCAGAAGCTGCGGCGGCGCCCGGTGGTGAAGCGCAGGAAGCGCGGCTCGGCGAGCGCCGCGCCATCGAGCTTGGCGAGCAACGTCGCCGCCGCCTCGTCATCGGATATGTCTCCGCTGCGATAGACATAGCCGTTGCCGGTGCGGTGCTGGAGCGGGATACGCCAGCGCCATCCGGCGGCATCGGCGGTCGAGCGCGTATAGGGTATTGGCGGCCCGACCGAAGCGCACGGCACCGCGACCGCGCGGTCGCACGGCAGCCACTGGTTCCAGGTCTCGTACCCGGCGGCGAGCGCGCCTTCGACCAGCAGCCCGCGAAAGCCCGAGCAATCGACGAACATATCGGCCGCGAGCGTGCGCCCGTCGGCGAGCGTCACCGTATCGACCAGACCGGTCTCGCCGCCGCGCGCGACGTCGACCGCCCTGCCCTCGATCCGCGTGACTCCGCGTTGCTCGGCATAGCGGCGCAGGAAGGCGGCATAGCGGCCGGCATCGAAATGATAGGCATAATCGAAGGTCGAGCCGACATGCCGCGGATCGGCCATCGGCGCCGCGAACCGGCCGCGCCGGGCGGCACCCCACGCCATCGCCAGATCATCGAACGCGACCGTGCAGCCATCGGCGCGCGCGGCGAGCCAGTGCTGGTGCACCGCGACGAGATCGAAGGGTTTGCCGTGCGTGCCGAACGGGTGGAAATAGCGCTGCCCGACGCGGCCCCAGTCGACGAATTCGATGCCGAGCTTGAAGGTCCCGCCGGTTTCGCGGAGGAACTCCGCCTCGTCGATGCCGAGCGTCTGGTTGAACAGCCGGATCGGCGGGATCGTCGCCTCCCCCACCCCGACCGTGCCGATCTCCTCGGATTCGACCAGGGTGATCGCGCAGTTGCGCGGCAGCGCATGCGCCAGCGCCGCCGCGGTCATCCAGCCGGCGGTGCCGCCCCCGACGATCAGGATCGAGCGAATCGCTCCGGGCATCACGGCCCGACCGCCTGGAAGAGGAAGGCGATCCCGACGAAATCGCCCTTCAGCGGCGCGCGCAGGCCATGCTCCATCCAATACGCGCCGCTCGCCTGCAGCGGCGCGCCGACCGGCAAGGATCCTCCGCCGACCACCGACACCGCATAGACGCGCGCCGGATCGAGCCCGCGCGGATGCTCGGCCACGGCGTTGTCGCGCCACATCGAGGAATGCAGCATCTGGAACAGCACCCCCTGGCGCTGGTCGCGCGCGACATACATCGTCGCCGAGGAGGCATTGTCGCGCGTCGGGGGATCGATGCGGTAGAGATCGCCGCGCTGCACGATCGGTCGGATCGTCTTGTAGGCGGCGACCCACTTGGTCGCAGTGGCGAAATCCTCGGGGGTCCATGTGTCGAGATTGGCGCCGATCCCGAGGCCGCCCTGCATCGACGACAGGAAGCGATAGTCGAGCGTCGTCCGCCGCGTGTTCGCCCAGTTCGGGCTGTCGGTCACCCACGCCATCATCGTTGCGACGGGATAGGCCTGGGTGAAGCCGTCCTGGATCAGCAGGCGGTCGGCGGGATCGGTATTGTCGGACGGCCAGACCTCGTCGGTCAGCCCCATGATGCCGAGATCGACGCGACCGCCGCCGCCCGAGCAATCCTCGATCTCGAGTTTGGGATGCCGCCGCCGGAGTTCGGCGAGGACGGAATAGAGGTTGCGGACATAATCGACATAGACGCGCTGCTGGTCCTGCGGCGCCGCCGCGGGCCAGCCCGGCTCGGTCCAGTTGCGATTATAATCCCACTTCAGGAACGCGATGTCGTTCTCGCTGACCAGCCGGTCGAGCACCCCTAGCAGATGGTCGCGCACGTCGCTGCGCGCGAGATTGAGCACGAGCTGGTTGCGCCCCTCGGTCCGCGGCCGGCCGTCATAGTGGAGCACCCAGTCGGGGTGCGCGCGGTAGAGATCGCTGTCGACATTGACCATTTCAGGCTCGACCCACAGGCCGAAATCCATGCCGAGCGCCTTGACCTTGTCGATCAGCGGCTTGAGCCCTTGCGGAAACTTGCGGCGGTTGACGACCCAGTCGCCGAGCCCGGCCTTGTCGCTGTCGCGCGCGCCGAACCAGCCGTCGTCGACGACGAAGCGCTCGACGCCGATCTTCGCCGCCTTTTCCGCCAGCGCTGCCTGTCCGGCGGCGGTCACGTTGAAGGTGGTCGCCTCCCAGCTGTTGTAGAGCACCGGGCGCAGTCTCGCTTTCTCGCCGCCGGGCAGGATATGCGCGCGTTGAAACCGCACGAACGTCCGCGACGCGCCGCCCATGCCGCCGTTCGAATAGCCGGCGTAGAAGATCGGCGTGGTCAGCGTTTCCCCCGGCTTCAGCGTCCAGGAAAAGTCATAGGGATTGTAGCCGCCCGCCACGCGGATCCGACCGAGATTGTCCTGCCCGACGCTGATCCGGAACGACCCCGACCAGGCGAGCGCGCCGTACCAGACGGGGCCCGCCTCCTCGCTGGTGAGGCCGTCGCGGCCGATCGCGAACCACGGGTTGTTGCCGTGCCCGGTCGAGCCGCGGCGGCTTTCGATCAGCGTCAGCGCGGGGGTGATCGGCACGTCCTTCTTCTGCCACTCGGCGGCGTGGCGGCCGGTCAGATAATGCAGCCGATAATCGTCGCCGACCGGCAGCGTGAACACCGCCGCCGCCGCCTGGTCGATCCGCACCGGGCGCGTGTCGCCGTTGTGCACCGCCGCCGAGCGCGCGATCACGCCGGTCGCGGGGTCGATCGTGTAGCGCAGCGTGACGGTGAGCGGCCGCGCGATGTCCGCCAGCTCGACGACGAGCGTCTCGCCTTCGACGTGATGCGCGCGATATTTGAGCACCAGGTCGCGGTTGCCGTCGGCGAAGACCGCTTTCACGCCGGGATCGCTGACCAGCCCTTCGCCCTGACCGGAATATTCCTGCAGCGTTACCGACCCCGCGGTATCGAAGCCCGACAATTCGGTCGCCGCCGTGGCCAGTGCGGGATCGCCGGTCTTCGCCGGATTGCTCGACGCGATCGGATCGCCCGCCGCCAGCGGCGCGCCCCAATATAACGGCTGGAGATAGCCCTTCGCATCGACCCCGAGCGCATAAGTGACGCCCGCCCCGTCGAGCCGGAACACGCGCGCGCCGACCGGCGCAGTCACCTTGGCTTCGGCGCCGGCCGCAGCGAGCGCCATGACGACGCCAGCAGCCCGCAATGCCCCCGTAAACCGCATACCCCACGCCCCCCTGCCACATCGCCTTCTACAAACGATTGCAGACGCAGTAAGGCATATTCGCTTTGGGTAGCAAGCGCCGCGTGCCGGGATGCACCGCGCGTATCGTCCTTCGCGCCATGCGATCAGGACGGTCGCGGCGCGACAGCGGCAGCACCGCCACGACGCCGAGCAGCGACAGAATGTGACCGATCCTCGCCTGTTCGAGCCGCGACAGCGCCGCCCAGCGCGCATGCGCGCGATCGGTGACGGCGGCGCGCCGGCGATGGTCGACGAACCCCGGCGAAAGGTCGGCGACCTGACGATCGCGAGCTGCCAGGACGAAAGCGCGCACCGATCAGCCCGCAGAAGAGGGCGAGCAGCACCGCGAGCTGCGTCGTGGGGTCGCGGGCGCCGATCCCCGTCAACAGCGCATCGACCCGCGTGTGCCACCGCCCGCCGACCTGCGTGGCAGCAGCGCGAACACGCGGATGAGCATGGCAAGCCCGATGCCCTCGAACAAACTCTCCGCCAGCATCAGCAGGATCGCCCCGACGAGGCTGCGCCCGCCGAACTGCGCGAAATCCCGAACCAGCGCGAAAATCTCGCCCGACAGCACGCTCCTGCCGGTGATCGGCTGCCTAGCCATCGGCGCGGCATGGGGTGCGAAGCATTCGGGAGCAAATCGCGTCACCCGAAGCGAATGCGAGGCGCCGCGCAAGCGCGCAAGCGCCAACCACAAAGAAGAACCGCGCCTGTAGCGAAAGTGTTCGATGCGAATTCGACCAAGAAATCGAACCACGCCTTATCACCGCTGCACTTTTCGGCGCGACGACCGTGATTTGACGCTGGTGTCCGCGGCAAAGACGCGGTTCTTCCCGCCCCCTACATCAGTGTGGTGAGAAGATAGAAGGACGCCCCGACCGCGGCCGATGCCGGGATCGTGATGATCCAGGCAATCAACACGTTCTGCGCGACTCCCCAGCGCACCGCCGACGCGCGGCGCGCCACGCCGGCGCCGATGATGCAGCCGGTGATCGTGTGCGTCGTCGAGACCGGAATCCCGAACAGCGACGCCGCGAACACCATCACCGAACCGCCGAGCGACGCGCTGAAGCCCTGATGCTGCGACAGCTTGGTGATGCGCGATCCCATCGTCTCGATGATCTTCCACCCGCCGGTCAGCGTGCCGAGCCCCATCGCGATATAGCAACTGATCGCGACCCAATGCGGCACCTCGAACGCGCCGTGCAGATAGCCCGTCGAGAACAGCAAAACCGTGATGATCCCCATCGTCTTCTGCGCATCGTTGAGGCCATGGCTGAGCGAATAGGTGCCCGACGAGATCAGGTGCAGCACGCGGAACGAGCGTTCGGCGCTGCGGTGACTGGCGCGGTGAAACAGCCAGCTCGAGAGCAGCATGATCAGCATCGACAGGATCATGCCGAGCACGGGCGACAGCACGATCGCGATCAGCGTCTTGTTGAGCCCGCTCCATTGGACGCCGGTGAAGCCGGCATGCGCGACCCCCGATCCGATCATTCCGCCGACCAGCGCGTGGCTCGAGGACGACGGGATCCCCTTTAGCCAGGTCACCACGTTCCAGAACATCGCGCCGACCAGCGCGCCGAACACCACTGCGGGGGTCACCAGATCCTTGGCGATCAGCCCCTGCCCGATCGTCGAGGCGACCGCATGCAGGCTCGGGAAGGTGATCGTCAGGAAATAGGCGGCGAAGTTGAAGAAACCGGCGAACAGCACGGCATGGACGGGCTTGAGCAACCGCGTCGAGACGACGGTCGCGATCGAATTGGCGGCGTCGTGCAGGCCATTGAGAAAGTCGAAGGCGAAGGCGACGGCGATCAGGCCGATCAGCAGCGGGAGGGCTAAATGATACATGTCTGGTCAGGCGTGGTCGATGACGATGCCATCGATTTCGTTGGCCACTTCCTCGAACGCATCGACGATGCGTTCGAGATGCTTGTACACCTCGCGTTGCACGATGAAGCCGAGCGTGTCGGTCGCGCCCAGCTCGGTGAAGGCGCGCTTGACGCCGCTGGTATGGATCTCGTCGGCCTGGCTTTCCATGCGCACCATCCGCTCGGTCAGTTCGTGCAGGCGGGCGCCGTTGCGCCCGACGTCGCGCAGCAGCGGCATCGCCTCGGCGGTGAGCCGCGCGGCGTCGACGATGATCGCCGCCATGTCCTTCATCTCCTGCGTGAAGGCGCGGACCTCGTAGAGGTCGATCGCCTGCACCGCGGCCTGCATCTCGTCGATCGAATCGTCCATCGCGCCGATCAGGCTGGTGATCGCGCCGCGGTCGAACGGGGTGAGGAAGGTGCGCCGCACCGTCAGCAGCATCTCGCGACTGATATCGTCGGCATCGCGCTCGCGCTCGATCACTTCGCGGATATGGTCGGCGGCGGCGCGCGTCCCGTCCTGCAGCAACCGCGAAAGCGCGTCGGCCCCCGCCCCGATCGCCACGGCATGCGCTTCGAACAGTTCGAAGAAATTGCCGGTACGGGGGAGGAGACGCTGGAACCACGCGAACATCGGACTGACTTTCGACTTGTGAGCTACGGTCGCCAGCACCCCCTTGCGGTTTGCGGCGGTCTTGAATTCGGCTGGACCAAAGGAACGGATGAGATCGCGCAAGTCGATCTCATCGACCGCGTTCGCCGCATCGGGGAGCGAGAACCAGCGACGTTCGCGCTGCGACTGCTCCTTCCACGAGTCAAGTTCGCGCGTGACCGCGAGCGGAAAGACATCGACGTCGAGCATCAGCGACGCGCCGTTGCCCTTGCGCTTGCGATAGCGATACGAGCCGAGCGGCGTCGGGCAGACGAGCCCGCTGACGCCCGCTTCCTCCTCGGCCTCCACCGCAGCGGCGGTGTGGGCATCCATCCCGATCATCGGATTACCCTTCGGAATCACCCAGCGCTTGCTTTCGCGCGACGTGACCAGCAGCACCCGGACCGAGGCATCGATTTTCGTCCCATCGGTGCGATAGGGTAATGCGGCAATTTGTCGGATCGTCAGTCTCCCGTTGGCGGGCGACCGTATCGAAGAGCGACCGCGCCGCCAATCCCTCCGGCCGGGCAAAGCCGGTGCCACGGCTGCGCGCCGGTTGCGAATCTGCGTTCGCAAAGGATCGCTTCGCTTGCGGAAAGCTGTCGCAACGGCGATGCAGGAACGGTCAGCGGAGACCAGCCGGCCGCACAAGAGATACGTGGAAATGCCCTTCCGATGACCCCGCCTCTCCCCGCGCCGGCCGAGCCGGCCGCGCTGTTCCGCTCCCGCGCCGAATGGCCACAGGACATCGATCGCGCCGAGCGCGAACAGATTGGCGACGGTCCGCTTGCGAAAATGGTGCGTCTGGCGATGACGGACCCCGACGAGGAGCTTTGGCGCTATTCGATCGCGGTCGCTGGGCAATGGATCGTTGGAAATGCGATCCGGCGCCTGAGTGGCCAATAAGCGGTCGCTCCGAAAGCGCCGCCTGACGGGGCCGATATCGATCCTGTGCGCCGCCAACGCGATCGTCTGCACCTCGGAGACATCGATCGCGCGGGCGCGCGCAGGGTCGAGCGCTAATCGCGCCGGTCGGAAGCCCGCAACAGCACCACGTCGTGGGCGGGGATGGTGAAGGTCGAACGCTGCGGGTCGAGCGCGACCCCGGCCCAGACATCGCGCAGCGCCGTGATCGACTGCAACCCGAGATCGGCCGCGCGAAGCGTCACGATCAGCGGCGCATCGGCGCGATTGAACACCGCGATCGCGGATGCGCCGCGCGACAGCGGCTTGCGCCAGATCTCCGAGCTCCCCTCCTTGCGCACCGCCCGGCCCTGCACGCCTCTGACATCCTGATCGATCGCGATCACCGCGCGGTTTTCGAGCAGGCGCTTCGCCGCTTCGCTCGTCGTGCGGACGTCGTGCCCCATCATCAACGGTGCGGCCGACATCGCCCATAGCGTCATATGCGTGCGATACGCGGCTTGCGACATGCCGCCATTGCCGATCTCGAGCATGTCGGGGTCGTTCCACCCGCCCGGGCCGGCGTCGTCGGGATCGCCATTCTTGTCGAACCCGATTCGCGCCATGCTCGCATAATCGTCGGTGATGTCGCCCGTCGTGCGCCAGAGGTGACCGCCGACCGTGCGGCCCCAGCGACCGACCTGGAAGCGACCATATTCGCACAGCGAATACAGGATCGGCTGGCCGGTCGCGCGCAGCGCGGCGCCCATCTCGTAATAACTGCGCTGGACGGCGTCGGCATCGGCGTAGAAATATTCGCCCGAGCACAGATCGTATTTGAGATAGTCGACGCCCCAGCCCGCGAAGGTCTGCGCGTCCTGCCCGACATGGCCGTAGCTGCCCTCATAGCCGGCACAGGTGCGTGGCCCGGGGGACGAATAGATGCCCAGCTTCAACCCGCGCGCGTGAACATAGGCGGCGAGCGCCTTCATGTCGGGAAACTTGGCGTTGGGCCGGATCTGCCCGTCGGGCCCGCGCCCCCCCTGCCAGCCGTCGTCGATGTTGACGTAGCGGTAGCCCGCATCGCGCAACCCGGTCGAGACCATCGCATCGGCGATCGCGCGGATCGTGGTGTCGTCGATCCTGTCGGCGAAGCTGTTCCAGCTGCTCCAGCCCATCGGCGGGGTCAATGCGAGGCCGTCGGGGGCGAGCTTGCCCGGCGCGGGCAGCGTGGTCTCGTGGAAGGTCAGCGCGGTCCGCTCCGCGGCGGTCGCGCGGCGCCCGGTCAGCGACACGGTCGATTCCCAGATGCCACCGTCGAGCACCACGCGCTGCCCGCTCATCCGCGCGCGCCAATGGCGCGTCGGCACGCCCGGCGTGTTGAGGTTGCGCATGTCGAACTCGAGCAGCGTCGGCGTCACGACGATATGCTCCATCGTCATCCGGCCGTACCAGTCCGACGTCACCCAGCCCGCCACGCTGCGGTCGGCGGCGCGGTGCAGTTCGAGCATGCGGATGCCCGGGTTGGCCGGCGCCGCGGGGAAGACGAACGCGATGTCATAGGCCCCCGCCGCCGGGGTGAACCCGGCCGGGTGTGCAGCGACCGGCGCGGCGGCGAGCAAAGTCACAAGCCATGCGACCATAACTGCCACCGGATGCCGCCATGCGCGCCGCATGCTCACAGCGCCGCGAGCGAGCGAGCGTCCGCCGTCACCACGCTATGCCGCCGGCTATAGGCGAAATAGATGACGAGGCCGATCACGTTCCAGCCGGCGAAGCGGACGAGCGTCATCGGCGGCAGGCTGACCATCAGATACAGGCAGCCGAGGATCGTCAGCGTGCCGACGAGATAGGCGGCGGGGGCGCGGAACAGCCGCTTGGCATTGGGGGCGATGCGGCGCAGCACCATCAGGCACGCGCCGACCGAGATGAAGGCGAGCAAGGTCCCGGCATTGGCGAGTTCGGCGATCTCGTCGAGCCGGAAGATCCCCGCCACCACCGCGATCGTCACCCCGGTCAGCAAGGTGATCAGCGTGGGCGCGCCGGTGCGCTGCGACACCTTGGCGAGGCGGCGCGGCAGCAGCCCGTCGCGCGCCATCACGAAGAAGACGCGGCTCTGGCCGTACATCATCACCAGAATGACTGAGGGCAAGGCGATGATCGCGGCCAAGGCGATCATGTGCGCCGCGAACGGCTGTCCGAGATTGCGCAGCACCAGAGCGAGCGGCTCGGGCGAATTGGCGAGCGCGGTGAACGGCAAGGCGCCGACCGCGGCGACCGCGACCGCCATGTAGATGATCGTGCAAAGCACCATCGACCCGATGATGCCGATCTTGAGATCGCGCGCGGGGTTCTTGGTCTCCTCGGCCGAGGTCGCCACCGCGTCGAAGCCGTAGAAGGCGAAGAACACGATCGCCGCCGCCGCCATCACGCCGTGCTTGCCGTCGCTGCCGAAGCCATAGGGCATGAACGGATGCAGATTGGCGGCGTGGAAATTGGGCGCGGCGAAGGCGACGAACACGCCGAGCGCGATCAGCTTGATCACCACCAGGATGATGTTGAGCGTCGCGCTCTCGCGCGTTCCGGCGACCAGCATGCCCATCACCGCGAGCGCCACCGCGACGGCGGGCAAATTGACGAGGCCGCCACCATGCGGCCCGACCAGCAGCGCGTGCGGCAGATGCACGCCCGCGGACTCGATCCAGCCGACCAGATAGCCCGACCAGCCGACCGCCACGGTCGAGCAGGCGAGCGAATATTCGAGGATCAGGCTCCAGCCGACGATCCAGGCCACGCCTTCGCCGAGCGCGGCATAGCTGAAGGTATAGGCGCTGCCCGCCGCCGGGATCATCGTCGCGAGCTCGGCATAAGCGAGCGCCGCGCACCCGCACACCAGCCCGCAGATGACGAAGGCGAGGATCACCGCCGGCCCGGCGCGCTCGGCGCCGACGCCGACCAGGGTATAGATGCCGGTGCCGACGATCGCGCCGACGCCCAAAGCGACGAGGTGCGGCCAACTCAACGTCTTGGCGAGGCGGGCGTTCTTGGGGTGACTCGTAACGCTGTCGAGCGACTTACGTGGTCCGAACATGACCTCTCCTGGAATGGTGATTCAGGTCGCGGCGGCTGCCGCGAATTCTATGCGCAGATCGGCGAGCGTGGCGGCGATATGCTCGCTCAGCATCGACACGATGGTGGCTTCGTCGCGCGCCAGCCAGGCATCGAGCAGCCCGCGATGCTCGACATGCGCGCGCTCGTCGCGGCCGGCCGGGGCCAGATGCGCGATGACATAGCGCTCGGCGAGGATCGTGAGGCGCTCCACGACTTGCGTGGTCAGAATGCGATCCCCCGGGCGGACGAGCGCGGTGTGGAAGTCGCGATTGCGCATCGCGACCTCGGCGAGATTGCCCGTCGCGGCGTGATCGAGCCGCTCGAAGCTTTCGGTCGCGGCCTTGCGATCGGCGTCGGTCGCGACGCGTGCGGCGCGCGCCGCCGCGACCGGCTCGACCGCGAGCCGCAGTTCGAAGATCTCCTCGGCCTGGGCGCTCGACATCGGCTGGACGAAATAGCCGCGATTGGCGTGGCTGGTCAGCAACCCCTCCTGCTCGAGCCGCGCCAGCGCCTCGCGCAGCGGGATCTTGCTGACCCCCAATTCGGCGGCCAGCGCATCCTGGCGGATCGGCAGATCGTGCGGCAACTGGCCGGTGACGATCTGCTCGCGGACGATCTCGAATACGCGTTCCGACAGGGTGCGAACGACGATGCTCATGCGGGGGTGCTCCGGGGAAACGGCAGGTCTGCTCATTTGACCTGGAAACCTTCCCAGAAGTGGTCGGCGCGATCAATCCAGATCGTATTGAATCCGGTGGCGACCGCCGATCCTTCGATCGACGGGATGATCGCCGGCATGTCGCCGAGCATTGTGTCCGCCGCAACCCGACCGATGAAGCGGCTGCCAATATAGCTTTCGTGGACGAAGCGATCCCCGACCGCGAGCCGCCCGGTCGCGGCGAGGTGCGCCAGCCGCGCCGAGGTACCGGTGCCGCATGGCGATCGATCGATCGCCTTGTCGCCATAGAAGACCGCGTTGCGGCCGTCGGCGTCGGTGGCCAGCGGCGCGTCGGCCCACAGGATGTGGCTGACGCCGCGGATCGTCGGGTCGAGCGGATGGACCGGCTCGTATTGCGCGCGCACCGCTTCGCGGATGCGTCCGCTCAGCTCGACCAGCCGCGCGGCGCCGAGCGCATCGAGGCCGGTATAGGCCCCCTGCGGCTCGATGATCGCGTAGAAATTGCCGCCATACGCGACGTCGATCGTCAGCGGACCGATCCCCGCGACATCGACCGCGATGCCGCGGCGCGCGACATAGGCCGGGACGTTGGTGATCGTCACCGCGGTCACCTTCTCGCGTTCGGTGGTGTAGCGCACGTCGATCACCCCGGCGGGAACCTCGATGCGCAACGCGCCGGGCGTCGCCGGCTGGATCAGCCCGTGCTCGAGCCCGAAGGTCACCATTCCGATCGTCCCGTGCCCGCACATCGGCAGGCACCCCGACGTCTCGATGAACAGGATGCCGATATCGGTATCGGGCCGGGTCGGCGGATAGAGGAAGCCGCCCGACATCATGTCGTGCCCGCGTGGCTCGAAGCACAGCCCCGTGCGGATCCAGTCGAAGCGCGCCATGAAATCCTGGCGGCGCGCCGACATGCTGTCGCCCTTGAGCAAGGGCGCCCCGCCCGCCACCAGCCGGACCGGATTGCCGGCGGTGTGGCCATCGATACAGAAGAAAGTGTGCCGCAATGCTCTACCTTCAGGCCGCCTTGGCCAGCTTGATCGTCGGACGGGTTGCCGCAGCCTTTTCGACCATCGCGATGACCTCGGCGCGGCGCTCGCCGATCAGCGGCAGGCGCGGCGGGAGCACGCGTTCCGACCCACGCCCCATCACTTCCTCGGCCAGCTTGATCGACTGCACAAGGTCATGTTCGGCATCGAGATGCAGCAACGGCATGAACCAGCGATAGATTTCGAGCGCCTTGGCGTGATCGCCGCGCTCGAACGCGCGCACCAGTTCGACCGATTCCTTGGGGAAGGCGTTGGTGAGGCCCGACACCCAGCCCTGCGCACCGAGATAGAGCCCTTCGAGCGCGACGTCGTCCAACCCTGCGAACAGCACGTAGCGATCGCCGAAATCGTTGCGGAAATCGGTGAAGCGGCGCGTGTCGGGCGCCGATTCCTTGACGCAGACGATGTTGGGGGTGTCGATCAGCGCAGTCAGCACCGCCTTGTCGATTACGGTGCGATAGGCCGGCGGGTTGTTGTAGAGCATGATCGGCAGCGCGGTGTTGTCCGCGACGCCCTTGAAATGCGCGACGAGTTCGTGGCGGTGCGGCACATAGACCATCGGCGGGAGCAGCATCAGCCCGTCGGCGCCGACCTTCTCCGCCGCCTGCGCGTAGCGCACCGCGCGGCGCGTATCATATTCGGAAACGCCGGTGAGCACGGGCACGCGCCCGGCGACGACTTCGACGATCGCCGACAGCACCGAGACCTTCTCGTCATATTCGAGCGAGTTGTTCTCGCCGACCGTGCCGAGCGCGATCACGCCGGTGACGCCGTCGCGGATCAGGTCGTCGACGACGCGCTGCGTATCGGCCAGATCGATTGACAGATCCGCGCGCAACTGTGTCGTTACAGCCGGGAAAACACCCTTCCAACCGATTGCCATTTTGACTGATCCGTCCTTTTGTTTGATCTGGAATACGGTATACGAAGTGAAATGCTGCAGGGCAACAGGAGAAAAACGAAAGTGAGGATCGCGGTGATCGGCGGCGGCGTGATCGGCCTCAGCTGCGCGCTCCGGCTCGCGCAGGCGGGGCATGACGTGGTGGTGCTCGACCGCGCGACGCGTCGCGATGCCGCGTCGTGGGGCAATGCCGGGCATATCGCGACCGAGCAGCTTGCCCCGCTCGCCTCGATCGCGAGCTTGCGCTCGGCGGGCGCGCGCCTGTTCGTCCGCGGTGGCGCGCTCGATCTGCCGCTCGCGGCGGTCGGGGCGTGGCTGCCGTTCGCCGTGCGCATGGCGGCCGCCGCCCGACCAGCGCGCTTTGCGGCGGGCAAGCGCGCGCTCGCCGGGTTGCTCGCCGATGCCCTGCCCGCCTGGCGTCGCCTGGTCTCCGCGATCGGGTCGCCCGATCTGCTGAGCGAAGCCGGGCATCTGATAGCCTGGGAAAGCGCCGCGACCGCGACCGCGGGACGCGCCGCATGGCGGGATGCCGATACCGGCACCGCGCGATTTGGCGCGGCGGCCGCCGCGCAGTTGGCGGCGCTGGAAAGCGTGACGACTGCGGCGCTTGGCGGGGTTATCCAGTTCGACGGCACCGGCCAGATCACCGATCTCGACCGGCTCGCCACCGCACTGAGCGAAGCTTTTAGAGCGGCCGGGGGCACGATCGTCGCGCAGCAGGCGACGCTGATATGCGAGGGCCGGCAAGCGGCTGTCCCCGGCCTCGAGGCCGACTGCGTTCTCGTCGCCGCCGGCGTGCGCTCGGCTTCGCTGGTCGCGGCGCTCGGTCATCGCGCGCCGATCGTCGCCGAGCGTGGTTACCACATCCGTGGAACCGCCACCGGCTGGCCGCGCGATCTCCCGCCGGTCGTGTTCGAGGATCGCTCGATGATCGTCACGCGCTTCGGCGATCAGGTGCAGGCGGCGAGCTTCGTCGAGCTCGGGCATGTCGACGGCCCGCCCGACCCGCGCAAATGGGAGCGGCTCGAACGTCATGTCGGCGATCTTGGCCTGGCCATCGGCGGGCCGTTCACCCGCTGGATGGGCGCGCGTCCGACGCTGCCCGATTATCTCCCGGCGATCGGCCGGTCTCGCCGCGCGGATAATCTCTTCTATGCGTTCGGGCACCAGCATCTCGGGCTGACGCTCGCAGCGGTGACGGCGGAGATCATCGCAGCGATGATCGACGGACACCCGGATCATATCGACATGGCGCCGTTCGACCTCGAACGGTTCGGCGGCAAGGGAGGCAGACGATGATCGGCGGATCGACGGCGGACGAACAACTGGCGACACTCGCGCCATGGCCGGCGACCGCCGCGCCGATCGGGTCGGACGAACGGCGCGCCCGGCTCGACCGTGCCCGCGCGCTGACCGAGGCCGCTGGCGCGAGCGCGCTGTTGGTCAATGCCGGCGCGAGCCTGCGCTATTTCACCGGCCTGCCCTGGTCGCCGACCGAGCGGCTCGTCGCCCTGCTCCTGCCGCTGACCGGTACGCCGCAACTGATCTGCCCGGCGTTCGAGCTCGGCTCGCTCGAGGCCGGACTGGCGGTCGCCGCCGAGCCCTTGCTGTGGGAGGAGGACCAAGACCCGACCGCGCTCGTCGCCGACGCGCTCGCGCGCGGCGCGACACTGGCGGTCGATCCGCTGCTGCCGTTCCACTATGGCGAACGCCTTCGCGGGCACGGGCTGACGCTGGTCGACGGCGCGGCGGCGATCGACGGCTGTCGCATGATCAAGTCCGCCGCCGAGCTCGCGCTGATGCAGCAGGCCAAGGCGATGACGCTCGAAGTCCAGCGCCGCGCCGCGCGGATCCTCCGCCCCGGCATCGCCGCGAGCGAGGTGATTCGCTTCATCGACGCCGCGCACCGCGCGCTCGGCGCGGCGGGCTCGACCTTTTGCGCGGTCCAGTTCGGGCGCGCGACGGCGTTTCCGCATGGTCTGCCCGGCGATCAACAGCTCGACGACGACAGTTTGGTCCTGGTCGACACTGGCTGCACGGTCGACGGCTATCACAGCGACATCACCCGGACCTACGCCTTCGGCCGCGTCGACGACGCGGTGCGGGGTCTGTGGTCGCTCGAGCAGGAAGCGCAGGCCGCCGCCTTCGCCGCGGTCGCGCCCGGTGTGCCGTGCGAGGCGATCGACGCCGCGGCGCGTGCGGTGCTAGAGCGCGCGGGGCTCGGGCCCGACTATCGCCTGCCCGGCCTGCCGCACCGCACCGGGCACGGCATCGGCCTGTCGATCCACGAGCCCGCCTATCTCGTCCGCGGCGACCGCACCCCGCTCGCGCCGGGCATGTGCTTTTCGAACGAGCCGATGATCGTCGTGCCCGATCGCTTCGGCATCCGGCTCGAGGATCACTTCCACGTCACTGCGACCGGGGCGGAATGGTTCACCCAGCCACAGCCGTCGCTCGAGCGCCCCTTCGCCGACTGAGCGCGCCGCGGGGATCGCCCGGACGGCGCATCGGCTCAGGCGCGGCGGGTCAGCGTCACCGCGGCGGGCGAAGGACCGCGCAGCGCAAGCGGGATCGCGCCGCTGGCTTCGGCAACGATCACGCCCGCGACCGCGACCCGCCACCGTCCCGCGCCGAGATCGAGCGTGACCGGCGCCGCGCCGTGCTCGACGAGGAATTCGATCCTGTTCCCATCGTGCGACAGCGTGATCTCGCGCTCGGCGGCGAAGCGCCCGGCGTGCAAGGTGAGATCGACCTGCCCGCCGGCCCAGCGCGCGCGGAACCGTCGCCGCACGCCGTCGCGCGGCACCACCGCGATCGCCCGATCGACCTCGCGCACCGTGCCGCCATAAGCGATCCGCCCGAAGATCGGATCGTCCGCGACGATCGTCGCCGCGCTGCGCAACGCGCCGCAAAAGCCGAGATCGATCTCGCAGGCATAATACCATGCGCCGCGGTGATGCGGCTGGTCGAGCCAGGTGAGGCCGGTCGGCGCCGGCTCGAACCCGCCCGCGGCGGCGCCGTCATTGGCCTTGCCCGGGTACCAATAGCCGTAATCGCTGTCCGTCGTGCCGCTGTTGAGCAGCGCCCAGCTGCTGAGGAACGACGCATAGCCGAGCCGCAGCAGCGGATGCGGGTCCGCGGGATCACCCAGCGCGTGATCGAGCACTGCCCAGCCGCCCATCTGCGCCATGTAGCTCAGCGTATAGGCATTGCCACCCGACGCGCGATAATCGCTGCCGAGCAGATAGTAAGCGGGTTCGAGCCAGCCGCGGCAGAACAGATTGGCCGCCATCTGCCGCGCGCCGAACGCCGCGACCGCCGCGCGCGAAACCCCCGCCACGGGATGATCGAGCGCGTAGCGCGCGATCGCCTGGGTCGATTCGAACCCGGTCGAATCGAATGCATATTCGGAGCCGAACAGATCCGGCTGGCCGGCGACGAAGAAGCGCACCTTCGTCTCCCAGAAGCCGCGCAATTCCTGCGCCTGGGCAGACCGGCCGGCGCCGTCCAGCGCAATGATCAGCTCGGGGAGGACGCATTCGTTGTAGAAGCCCGTCTCATCGGCCGACCAGTTCGCCAGCGCCTTCGGGACGGTGAACATCGCCCGCGCCGTGCCGAGCGCGCGATCGAGATAGACGCTTGCGGCGAGCCGGGTGGTGACCCCGGGATGATCGGTCGCGATGCGATACAGCGAAAAATAGAGCAGGATGACGTGCGGGTAATCATAGACCCGCCAGAGGTGCAGCCGTCCCTTGGTGCCGGGGTCGGCGCTGTCGCGATTCCGTTTCCAGTCGGGAATGCCATAGATCGCGTAGGGATAGGCTTCCGCGGTGCTGCGCTGCAGCCCGCCCCACACGAAATGCTCGACATAGTCGTCGAGCGCGGTCACCTCGGCCTGCACCGGGTGCTCGGCATTCTTGGCGGCGAGGAACGCCGGCTTGCTCAGGCCGGGATCGTCGCACGTCACTTCGTAGACGCGCCAGCCTTTGATGCGATCGTAATCGTCGGGGCCGAGCAGCGTCTGGCTCTGCATGTTCCACTCGCCGAGCAAGCCGTGATACCATTTCGCCGGATCGTGGTGCTGGTGCGCGGCGATGAACGCGCCGCGCTTGGCGATCAGCGTCTCGATCGGTTCGGTCGCGAAGAACTCGAGATGCGTGACACGGGCGTCGCCATGGCGGATCGAGAGGCGATTCTCGCCGAGACGTGTAAAACGGACGCGGTACAGCTGCCGCCCCGCCCGCGCTCCGAGCCGCTCGATCTGCGTCGCGGCTGGGTGCTCGGCAGCGATCGCGTGGATCGTATCGGACGAGCGCAACGCCAGCGTCGCGAACAGGTCGCTCGGGACGGTCATGCCGGGGACGACTTCGACGTCGATCCCGCCCGCGGCGGCGATCGCGTCGCGCGCGGCGGCATAGTCCGCGACCAGACTGAAACGCAACGCGTAGCTGCGCCGCGCGCCCGGCGCGAGCACCAGGTTGCTGACCGGAATGCGCCAGCGCGTGCCCTTGGCGGCGCTTTCGGCGGCCGCCGCCGCGGCGTGGATGTAGACGCAATAGCCGTCGTCATGGGTATCGGCCGCCGCCAAGTCCCAATATTCGAGCGGCGTGTCGCGCTCGGGCAGCAACAGCAGATACGGCCCGACGCTGTTGCGCCGCATCCAGAACAGA
Source organism: Bordetella parapertussis (assembly GCA_943367995.1). GTDB lineage: Bacteria > Pseudomonadota > Alphaproteobacteria > Sphingomonadales > Sphingomonadaceae > Sphingomonas. Next base: position 1,160,164 of record CALRKL020000001.1, read on the forward strand.
TGCGAGCCATGCCCCGAGACGAAGCTGTGCTTCAACACGGCGTTGGCGTCATCCTTGGCCGCGCTGGCGATCGTGTTCATCGGCAGCGGCAGCATCAGATCGCCGATCTCGACCGGCGCGGCGGAGACATTGTGCAGCGTGATCCGCCACACCAGATCCGCCCCCTCGAGCACCTGTTCGAGCTGTAGCTCCAGCGCATCGGCGATCGCATAGCGGGCGATCCTGCCAGCGTCGGTCAGCGTCGTGCGCAGGGCAACGGCGCGCGCACTGTCGAAGCGCTCCCACCCCCCCGCGCCGCGCCGCCACGCGATGCGCGCAGTGCCGAGCGCGACGCCGGGATAGACATAATCGGTCGGGAACGGATCATCGCGGACGGACAGGCTGGTGATGCCCGTCGCATCGGTGCCGACGACGAAACGCGACGATCGCCGCTGGAGCGTGCGCGTAATGCGCCTCGGATTGGCGGGCAGCGCCCAGGATGCCGGGGTCAGGCGGAGCGCTCCCACCGCGACCGCCGAATACAGCAAGGCGCGACGGCTGAGGGGCGTCACGGCCCGCACGGCGCTGGCGCGGCGACCGGCGCGGGCATCGGCCGCAGCGGCGTGGGCGCGAGAACTTCCCATTCGGTCACAGCGACCCCCGCGGTGGCGCCGCCCGCCTGCGAGGCATCGAAGGTCGCGCGCAGGCAGCGCGTGGCGATCGCGGTGAAGCGCGTCTCCTGTGCCGCATCGACACCGACGCCGTAGCCGCTCGGTTGCGGCAGCGGTTTCCAGCGTCCGTCCCAATAGTCGATCCGCCACCCCCTCGGCGGCGCGACGCCCACACCCGCCCCGGCGGGATGATCCCCCCAGAACCAGATGCGCGACCCGTCGAGCGTCACCGGCTTGGCCCAGCGATATTCGATCCACGGATGCGCCGGATTGTCGGCGCCCCGCCAGGTGCCCCACATGTCGGGCGGCAGCGGCGCCGCGCGCCGGATGCCGTCGTTGAGCGCCTTGATCCAATATTGCACCGGGACCGGCGCGTTGGAAGCGACCGCCGCGGCCGAGCCGGCGATGTTGCGCGTCGGCGGCGGGGCCGGGCGTGGCGACCGCGTCGGCACGATCGGACGGATCCGCGCCGGGGTGACGCTATCGTCCCATTCGAGCGGGTCGAGCGCGACGCTGCGCCGGAAATGCCCGCCGCCGACCGCATCGGCGGTATGATAGGCAAGATACCATCGCCCCTTGAACGCGACCGCTCCCGAGTGCGAGGTGGTCGAGGAAACGGGCTTGAGGATCACGCCGCGATAGGTCCACGGCCCGAGCGGCGAGCTCGCAGTGCCGTAAGCGATACAGGCATGATACACCGCCGGGGTGCAGTCGCTCGTCGGTCCCGCATTGTTGCCGGCGTAGAGCATGTAATAGACGCCGTTGCGCTTCATCCGCCACGGCGCTTCGAAGAAGCCGTTGAGCCCGTCGACGCGAATTTCGGGGCCTTTCGGCGTGATCATGTCGCGCGCCAGCGCCATCGCGCGCAGCTGCCCGAACGTGCCCCAATAGATGTACGGTGTGCCGTCATCGTCGATCAGCACGGTCGGATCGATATTCTGGATCGTGTTGCGCTCGGGAACGCGCTGCGAGATAATCGGTCCGCCAGGATGCGCATCGCGCCAGGGCCCGACCGGAGTGTCCGCGACTGCGACGCCGATCGCGAAGCGGTCGGGCGCATCGCTCTTTGCCTCCGACACCGGCGCATACAGGTAGAATTTGCCGTCGGCGCCCGGCACGATTTGCCCCGCATAGGCGCGCCCGGGATCGGCCCATTTGAACACGCTCTCGGGCCGCGCGATCGCCGGATAGTGCGTCCAGTCGCCCTTGGCCGGATCCTTGGTGGCGAGCAATTGCCACTCGTTCATGATGAAATCGTTGACCCCGGGCGGCGCCTCGTCGCGCCCCGCGAGGATCCACAAGGTGTCGCCGATCACGACCGGCGCGGGGTCGGTCGAGTAAAACCGCCCGTCGGCAAGGATCGGATTGCCTTTGCTGTGGACGGTCTCCTGTGCGGCAAGCGGTGTGGCCGTCAGCAGGACGAGCGCGAGGATCGAGCGCCGCATCGTCATTCGGTCTCGGGATAGGGGCCCTTGCCGCCATCCTTGATCAGCTGATCGGTCCGCGCGTCGAGCACCGGCAGCGGCACCGAGCCGAGCTGGAGCATCGCATCGTGCCACGCGCGCACGTTGAACTTGGTCCCGAGCGCCTGCTCGGCGTGCGCGCGCGCTTTGCGGAACGCGAGCTCGCCCATGTAATAGCTCAGCGCCTGTCCCGGCCAGGCGATGTAGCGATCGACCTCGGTTTCGATCTCGTGGTCGGACAGCGCGGTATTGTCGTGCAGGAAGCGCTGCGCGCGCTCGCGCGACCAGCCCTGCGTGTGGATCCCGGTATCCACCACCAGCCGCGCCGCGCGCCACATCTGGTAGCTGAGCATGCCGAAGCGATCATAGGGATCGTCATACATCCCCATATCGACCCCGAGCTGCTCGCAATACAGCGCCCAGCCCTCGCCGTAAGCCGAGAGATAGGCGTCGCGCCGGAATTGCGGCAGCCCGGTATTCTCCGCGGCGAGCGGCATCTGCATCGCGTGGCCCGGCGCCGATTCATGCAGGGTCAGCGCGACCATCTGGTAATAGGGCCGCGACGGCAGATTCCAGGTGTTGACCAGATAGATCCCCGGCCCGCCGCGCCCGCCGGTATAGAACGGCGCGAGATCGGCCGGCACCGGCTTGATCGCGAAGCGGCTGCGCGGCAGATGCCCGAACCAGTCGCTCGCCTTGCCGTCGAAGGTCTTGGCGATCCAGGCGGCGCGGTCGAGCAGATCCTGCGCGGTCTTGGGGTAGAAGCGCGGGTCGGTGCGCAGATAGTGGAGGAACGCGGGCAGGTCGCCGTCGAACTTCACCGCGCGCAGCACGTCGAGCATCTGCGCATGGATCTTGGCGACCTCGGCGACGCCGATCGCATGGATCGCATCGGGGCTCACGTCGAGCGTGACGAACTCGCGGATCTTCGACTGATAATAGGCCTTGCCATCGGGCAGATCGACCGCGGCGAGCGTTTTGCGCGCGCCCGGGATGTACTCGGTGCGCAGGAAGGCGAGCAGCTTGGCGTGCGCCGGCACCGCCGCCTCGGCGATCGCCGCCGCGCCGTCTTTGCGCAGCGCCGCCTGGGTCGCCGCCGGGATCACCGCCGGGAAGCGCACGAACGGCGCATAGAGCGCGTTGTCGGCCAGCGACTTGGCTTCGGCGACTTGCGCGACGCCGATGTCGCGGCCCTGCAACGTCACTTGTGGGGGCGTGAACCCGCGCTTGAGACCGGCGCGCATATTGCCGATCTGCGCGTCGAAATAGCCCGGCAGCTCGCGCAGCGTCGCGATATAGGCGCGGTAATCCGCCTCGGTGTGGAAGCTGCGGCGCGCGCCCTCGGCGACATCGCCCCAGAAGCTGGTGTCGGAGGTGAGCGGCTTCTCGTATTCGCGATACGTCTGTTCGGCGAGCAGCGCGTCGATCTGGCCCTTATAGACCGCATAATCGACCTTCGCCGTCGGCGACAGTTGCGCGAACGGAATCGCGGCGAGCAGCCGCTCGGTGTCGGTCCAGCGCGCGAACTTGGCCGCCTGCGCCGCGGGGCCGACATCGGGCAGATGCGCTCGGGTTCCGGGCGGGCTGTTCTCGTCGGGCGCCTGCATCTTCTGCCGCCAGCCATATTCGGCGGTGTAGATCGCCTTCAGCCGATCGTCGGCCGAAACCGCGCGGTGCGCGATCACGCGCGGCGCCGCGTCGACCGCGATCGGCATCGCCGTGCCGAGCAATCCGAGGAGCAACCAGCCATGCCGCATCGTCATTCTCCTGCCACCAGCGCGTCGATATCGGCCAGCAACTGCGCCGGGATGAAAACGCCGTGCGCCTTGCTCTGCGCGCGCGCCGCATAGCGGCGTTGCGACGGCAAGCGCGCGCCCTGCCCCTCGATCGCCGCGAACAGGCGCTCGGCGCGGGCGAGATGCGCCTCGACCTGATCGCCGAGAAAACCGGCAGGGTCGATCGCCACGATCAATTCTCCGCCGAGCGGCGACCCGCCCGCGCCCCCGTCGGCGGCGAGCGATTCCGCGCTGGTCATGTCGCCGATCAGCGGCCCGGCGATCAGCTCGACCATCGCCGCCAGCGCCGATCCCTTGTGCCCGCCGAAGGTGCGCATCGCGCCGGCGAGCACCGCCTCGGCGTCGGTCGTCGGCTGGCCCGCGGCGTCATAGCCCCAATCGTCGGGCACCGGCTTGCCGGCGCGACGATGCAGCTCGATCTCGCCGCGCGCGACCGCGCTGGTCGCCAGGTCGAAGACGAACGGCGTCCGCCCGGGCCGCGGCCAGCCGAAGGCGATCGGATTGGTGCCGAACACCGGCTGCGTGCCGCCGGCGGGCGCAACCCAGGCGTGGCTCGGCGTGAAGGCGAGCGCGACGAGGCCCTCGTCGGCCAGCCATTCGACTTCGGGCCAGAGCGCCGCGAAATGCACGACGTTGTTGAGCGCCAGCGCGGCGATCCCGAACCGCTGCGCCTTCTCGGCGAGCATCGTGCGCCCCGTTTCGAACGCCAGTTGCGCGAACCCGCCACCGCCATCGACGCGTACGAGCGCGCGCGCCGGCTCTGACAGGAGCGGCATCGCGTCGGGCACCACCGTTCCGGCGCGGATGCTGCGCGCGGCGACGAGCAGGCGGTACAGGCCATGCGAGGTGCAACCGTCGCGCTCGCCCGCGACCATGGTCTCGGCGACGGCGTGCGCGTGATCGCCCGACAGACCGACCTGAAGCAACACGCGCCGGGCGAGCGCACGGACCTCGACCAAGGTCATGCGTACCGTCGCCGGCGCGGTCGCGACGCTCATTTGGCGGCGCCGGGCTTGGCGGTGAACAAGACGACGCCGAACACCGGCCCCGCCGAGCTGCGGTCGTGCGGCACGAAGCGTACCTTGAGCTGGCGCTTCTTGTCGGTCAGCGCCGGCGGCAGCGGATATTCCACATCGATGAACTTGCCGGGCGCATCGCCACCGAGATGCTGCGTCGCGATCTTCACGTTGTCGACCAGGATGTCGAAGTCGCGCCCGCGCTCCTCGCCCCAATAGGTCGCCTGCAGCACGAGCGGGCCGGGTCGCGCCTTCATCGTGAATTCAAAAAAGCCGCCCGAGCGCGCATCGCGTCCGTTGCGATTGCGATAGCTGGTCGGGAAGGACAGCTCCGACGTCAGGCCGTGGTCGTGCTCGGGTTGCATCTCGCCGAGATGGACGACATCGACCGACCGCGCGGCAATGTCCTTTAGCCGCGCCTGCTCGGCGACGAAGGCGGCTTGCTCGGTCTTCCATTCGCCTTCCGAGAAGCGCTTGAAATAGACCGCGCTGCGCCGCTCATATTGCTTGTAGAACGGCACGAAGCTGAGGTCGCCCGGCCGCACGACGCCGCTGGTGGTGTAGGTCGCCGGCGTGGCGGTCGGTCGGAAGCTGGCGAGCAGGTCGGCGCCGACCAAAGCGGGATCGGGCGACGTCCACTCGCCTTCTGTGGTGCCGAGGTCGGCGGCGAGCACCATCGGCCCGCGCAGGATCGCGATCGTCCGGTCGTCGCCCGGCGTCGCCTCGATCCGCAGCTCGAGCGGCAGCGTGATCGCGACCGCATCCCCCGCTTTCCAGCGCCGCTCGACGATCGCATAGCCGCTCGCGAAGCTCGGGGTGACCGGCGCGCCGTTGACGCGCACCGCCGCCTTGCCCGCCGCCCAGCCGGGCACGCGCAGCGCGATCGCGAAGCGACCCGGGCGCGCGAGCTTGGCGAATGTCAGCGTCGAGGTCGGCGCGAAAGGGTATTGCGTGTCGAGCGTCAGCGCCGCGCCGCGGGCGCGCCACGTCGCGTCGGCGGGGATGTAGAGGTTGACCAGCAAGGCGCCCTCGCCCTCCCAGAAGATCGATTCGCCGTGCTTGGCATGGCTCTCCATGCCGGTGCCGACGCAGCACCAGAAGGCGTCGTCGGCCGGCGTGGAATAGCCGCGCACCGCCCCGGTCAGCAGCGGCGTCATATAGGTGAAGCCCGCGGTCTTGGGGTCCTGCGCCGCCATCACATGGTTGAGATGCGCGCGCTCGTAATAGTCGAACAGCGCGCCGTCGGGCTGCCAGCTGTACAGCTGCCGCGTCAGCTTGAGCATGTTGTAGGTGTTGCAATGCTCGCAGGTCTGCTCGGTGATGTGGCGGCCGATGCTGTCGGGTTCGGAGAAATATTCGCGGTCGGCATTGCCGCCGATCACATAGCTGTGATGCTGCGTCACCGCCTGCCAGAAATAGCGCGGCGCGGCGGCCTTGGCGGGTTCGCCGGTCAGCTCGTGGATCCGCGCGAGGCCGATCAGCTTGGGCACCTGCGTGTTGGCGTGGAAATTGGCGAGCTTGTCCTGCCCGGCGGTGAGCGGATCGAGCACCTTGCGGTCGTACAGCCGCTCGGCGATCGCGAGCCATTTGCGATCCTTGGTCCGCGCGTACAGCTCGGCGAAACTCTCGTTGAGGCCGCCATATTCGGTGCCGAGCATCGTCTGCATCTGCGCGTCGTCGAGCGCGGCGAATACCGGCTCGAAATAGCCCGCGAACGCGATCGCGACCGACAGCGCCTTCGCATTGCCCCAGCTCGCATGGACGTCGAGCAGCCCGGCGAACAGCTTGTGCACCGTATAGAAAGGCGACCACGCGCCGTTGAGATCGAACCCGCCCGAACGGATATCGCCCTTGATGATCTCCGGGAAAATCTCGATCGCGTCGACGATCGTGCCGTCCTTCCGCTTGCGCTGCATCGCGCCGATATAGCCGTTGCCGCGCGCCGCCTGCGCCGCCGCCAGCTCGTCGACGATATAGTCGGCGCGCAGCTTGGCCTGTGCGTCGCCGGTCTGTTCGTGCACCAGCACCAGCGCCGACATGTAATGGCCGAGCGTGTGGCCGGCGATCGTATCGCTCTCCCAACCACCGTAGAGCTCGCCCTTGGGCTTGAGCCCGGCATAGGCGCGGAAATTGTGAAGCAGCCGATCAGCGCTGAGCCGCAGCAGATAGCTGCGGTTGACCTCGACCGCAGTGGCGTAATCGGACGGGCGCAAGCGCACCGCCGACAGCGGAAACGGCGCGGCGCGCCGCGGCAAACCGCTGGCGAGCACGGCGAACCCCGCGGTTGGCCCGGCCAGCAGCGCCAGAGCGCTCGCTCCGGCCATCACTTCGCGACGCGTACCCTGCATGTCACATCCCCTAGAATACCGTATACGATTAGGCCGGTTCGGGAGACAGGTCAATCGTCGAACGAGCGCTACGTCGACTTCCGAAATTCTATGCCCAAGCGCCCATCCTGTCGATTATATACCGTATAATATTATTGACTGATACGGGCTTGCCTGCTGTATCGATAGTGCAAAGGGGATCGTCGTGCCTGCTCAAAGCCCATCGTTGCGACGCCGTTACCGGCCGCGGACCACGGATGCCGCGCTGCTGATCGGGGCCGCACTGACGCCGGTCGCGGCCGGCGCAGGCCCCGCACCGCTGCCGACGATCGAGCAGCGCTATCACCTTGCCGATCGCTTTCTCGGCAGCAGTCTGCGCACGCTGATCGTCGATCAGAATCTCGACGCGCGTTTCATCGGCAACGGCAACGGCGTGCTGTTCCGCCGTGGTCCGAGCGATGCCCGCGAGATCCTGTTCCTCGATCTGGCGACGCGCGAGGCTCATACGGTCGTCAACGAGGCCGTGCTCGCCAAGCTGGTTGCCACCGCCACGGGAAAGTCGGTCCTGCCGAGCGGCCTCGATCTCGAGGAGCCCGAGTATGACGTAGCGACGGGAACGCTGACGTTCGGCGCGTTCGACAAGCGCTGGACGCTCAAGGACGGCGCGCTGACCGAAGCCGCCACGGGCTCGCCCAAGGGCGACGATGCGGTGTCGCCCGACGGCCGCTTCCGCATCATCGCGCAGGATCACAATCTGGTCGCGATCGATCTCAAGACCAACCACCGCGTCGCGCTCACCACCGACGGTACGCGCGACCGACCTTATGGCCGCGGCATCGCCGAACTGGCGGAAATCCTCAAGCAAGGCACCGAAGATCCCGTCCTGCCGGTCTCGGTGCGCTGGTCGCCCGACAGCAAGCGCATCCTGACCTGGCGGCTCGACACGACCGATGTCCGGCGGCTGACGATGACGCAGGAAACCCCGCCGGGTTCGTTTTATCCGCGCAGTTTTTCCTATGTCTACCCGCTCGCCGGCGCGGCGAAGCTGCCGCAGGCCAGCCGGCTGGTGATCGACGTCGAGGACGCGGTGCAGCATCGCACGGCGAAGATCGTCCCGCTGCAGGTCCCGAGCGAGGCGCTGCTCTACCCGGCCGATCCCGATCTCGGCTGGTCGGCGGGGAAGGTCCGCTCGCAATGGATCGAGCGCGGCTACGGCCAGCTCGTCGTCTACCTGTCCGATCCGGTGACCGGCGCCTCGACGATCACTGCGCGCGAAGCGATGAAGCCGCTCGTCACCGTGACCTCGAGCTTCCTGCGGCCCGCCCCCGATCTCGGCGGCGAGCTCGACGTGTCCGAGCGGAGCGGTTGGGCGCAGCTCTATCTGGTGCGACCCGACGATCCCAATGGCGGCATCGCGCTGACCAAGGGCCAGTGGGAAGTCACCTCGGTCGACCATGTCGACGCCGAGCACCGCACGATCCTGCTCACCGGCGTCGGACGCGAAGCCGATCGCAATCCCTATTACCACGCGCTGTACCGCGTGACGCTCGACGGCAGCCAGCCCGTCTTGCTCACTCCCGAGCCGCTCGAGCACGAGCTGCGCGTCTCCGACGACGGCCGCTTCGCGATCGACGCGATGTCGAGCCCGACCGTCGCGACGCGCACCGTGGTGCGCGATACGCGCGATGGCCGCATCCTCTACGAACTCGGCCATGCCGACGCCGCGGCGCTGGCCGCGACCGGCTTCACCATGCCCGAGCCGTTTCGCGGACTCGCCGCCGACGGCAAGACGCCGCTTTATGCGATGATCTATCGGCCGGCGCAGTTCGATCCGACGCGGCGCTATCCGATCATCGACAATGTCTATACCGGCCCGACGATGCACGTCGTCCCGAGCGCATTCGGCGACGCTTTGCTCAACGGCGCCGGCAGCGTCGCGCAACTCGGCGCGATCGTCGTGGTGATCGACGCGACGGGCACCTCGCAACGCGGCCAGGCCTTCCGTCTGCCGGCCTATCAGAATCTCGGCGAGGTCGGGCTCGACGATCACATCGCGATGATCCGCCAGATCGCGGCGCGCTATCCTTATATCGATACGACGCGCGTCGGGGTCTATGGCGGCTCGGCCGGCGGCTATGACGCGGCGCGCTTCATCCTCAGGCGGCCCGACTTCTTCAAGGTCGCGGTGGCATCGTCGGGCAATCACGACCTGCGGCTCGACAAGGCGTGGTGGCCCGAGGTGACGATGGGCAATCCCGATCAGGCGGTGTGGGATCGCAACTCCAATTTGTCGGTCGCGGGCAACCTCAAAGGCAAGCTGTTGCTGATCCACGGCGACATCGACGACAATGTGCCGATCACCGAGAGTTTCCGGCTCGGCAACGCGCTGATCCAGGCGCATCGCAGCTTCGACATGGTCGTGCTGCCCAACACCACGCACCGCGTCTCGCAGCCGTTCTTCTACCGCAAGTTCCGCGACTATTTCGTCCGCAACCTGCTCGACGAGGCGCCGCCGGCCGACGCCGCGTTCGAAGATCCGTCCAAGCCTGCCTCGGCAGCCAAACAGTGAGATCCCCCATGGCCCGTTTGCTCCCCGTCTCGCTGTTGGCGCTGGCCGCGTCGATGCCCGTCACGCTCGGTGCGCAGGACGCGAAGCCGGCCAAGCCCGTCTATCGAGCGATCGCCACGACGCCGTTCCGCGTCGGCAGCTTCCAGCTCGTGCTGCGCAGCGACACGCAGACGCTGGCCGGCCTGTCGCCGCTCGCCGAGCCCGGCTTCGACTTCGTCCCCGGCAAGCGCGAGCCAGAGCGGCAGGGCGATGGCTACAATCATGTCGGCGACATCGACCTCCGCCTGCGCACCCCCGGTGGCGAATGGCGCGATTTCGCCTCGGCGCACCAGCGCAAGGCGATCACGCGCCTGCCCGCGCGCGGCGCGACGCTTGCCGCGGCGGACATCACGGCGTCGATGGGCGACGGCATTCCGCTGCGGGTCGAGCGGCGCTGGGTCACCGTCGGCGGCGCGCCGGCGCTGCGTTTCACGCTGGTCAACACATCGCGCACGCCGGTCGAGATCGGCGTGCTCGGCCTGCCGATGGTGTTCGACAACATCATCGACGATCGCACGCTCGAACAGGCGCATGCCGAGGCGAGCTTCGTCGACCCCTATATCGGGCGCGATGCGGGGTATCTGCAGGTCACCCGGTTGAGCGGCAAAGGCCCCGCTTTGCTGGTCCTGCCCGAGGGTCGCAGCCCGCTCGAGGCCTATGTCCCCTTGCCGCAGGACCGCGCCGCGCCGCGCGGCACGATCTTTACCGAAAAGAGCTCGCGCAGCCAGACCTCGGAAGGGTTTTACGACTGGACGATCGCGTCGAAGGGCTATGCCGACAAGGAATGGAGCAAGGCCGGGGCACAGTGGAACGCACCGACCAGCATAATGCTCGCGCCCGGCGAGCGCCACGAGGTCGGCGTGCGCTTCGTGCAGTCGCCCGATATCCGCGGCATCGAGACGACGCTCGCCGCGCAACACCGCCCGGTCGCGGTCGGGATCCCCGGCTACGTCGTGCCGACCGACCTCAAGGCCTCGCTGTTCCTGAAATATGGCAGCAAGGTCGCCAAGGTTCAGTCCTATCCCGAAGGCGCGCTGGTCGCGACGCCCGCCGCCGCGGCGAAAGGCTGGGCGCGCTTCGACGTGCAGGCGCACGGCTGGGGCCCTGCTCGGCTGGGCATCACCTATGCCGACGGCACGGTCCAGACGGTGAGCTACGTCATCACCAAGCCGCTCGACCAGGTGATGGCCGATATCGGCCGTTTCACCACGACCAAGCAATGGTTCGACGACAAGACCGACCCGTTCCACCGCACGCCGGCAATCCTCTCCTACGACAAGGAAGCCGGCAAAATCCTCACGCAGGAACCACGCGTGTGGATTTCAGGCATGAGCGACGAAGGCGGCGCGGGCAGCTGGGTCGCGGCGATGATGAAGCAGCTCGACAATCCCGACCCCGCCGAGGTCGCCAAGCTCGAGACCTTGGTCGACAAGACTGTAGTCGGCACGCTCCAGGTGGCGAGCGGCGAACATGCCGGCGCGGTCAAGAAGAGCATCTTCTATTACGACCCGAAGGAACATCCCGGCTATTATGACCCGACCGAGAATTGGCGCAACTGGACGTCCTGGTCGCACAAGGACGCCGACGATCTGGGCCGCGCGTACAATTATCCGCACGTCGCGATCGGGCATTGGGTGCTGTACCGGATCGCGCGCAACCATCCTGGTCTGGTGACCGCGCACGACTGGAAATGGTATCTCGACCATGCCTATGGCACCGTCACCGCGATGATGCGCGATGCGCCGTATTACACGCAATTCGGGCTGATGGAGGGCGACGTCTTCGTCGACATCCTGAAAGACCTCAAGCGCGAGGGAATGACCGCCGAGGCAACCAATATGGAAGCGCTGATGAAGGGGCGCGCCGATCATTGGAAGACGCTCCAATATCCCTTCGGCAGCGAGATGGCGTGGGATTCGACCGGCCAACCCGAAGTCTATGCCTGGATGCGCTATTTCGGCTATCAGCCGCAGGCCGACACCACCCGCGAAGCGATCCTCGGCTATGATCCGACGATCCCGAGCTGGGGCTATAACGGCAATGCCCGACGCTATTGGGACTTCCTCTACGGCGGCAAATATCCGCGGATCGAACGGCAGATCCACCATTACGGCTCGGCGCTCAACGCGGTGCCGCTGTTCGACGCCTATCGCGCCAATCCCGCCGACACCCATTTGCTGCGCGTCGCTTATGGCGGGATGATGGGCGGGATCACCAACATCGACCGCGACGGCTTCGGCTCGGCCGCGTTCCACAGCTGGCCCGACCGTATGGGGTGGGATCCGTATACCGGCGATTACGGCATGGGGTTCTTCGGCCACGCTTATGCCGCGGCGACCTATCTGGTCGACGATCCGACCTTCGGCTGGCTGGCCTATGGCGGCAATCTCGAAAAGGCCGGGGCGACCGTGAGCGTCGTACCGAAGGACGGCGCGCGCGCGCGCCTGTTCGTCGCGCCGGCGGGCGCGTGGATCACGCTCGAGGCGGGCAAGATCGCCCGCGCCAGCTATGACCCGGCAACGCGCGGCATCACGCTGACGCTCGATCCCGCCACCGCCGACACCCCGGCGGCGCGGCTGTTCGTCGAGACGACCACCAAGGACGGCCGCGTCTATACCAGCGACGCCGGCACCGAGGCGCGTGGCGGCCGGACCATCCCGCTTGCGCCTACGCCGACGACCGTCAGACTAACGCCGCGCTGAGTCTGGACTGGCGGGAAGAGGAAGACCGGCGGGGCCCATGCCCCGCCGGTCTTTCGATGCGCGCGCTTGCGACGTGGCGCCTCGCTTGGTCGTCGAGGTGTATCCCGCGCGGCAGATACGAAAAGGGCCGCGACCTGCGTCGCGGCCCTTCCCGGCGCCCCTGGAAGCAGGAGATCAGAAGCGGAACCGCGCGCCCGCCTGGATCACGCGGGCCTGTTCGCGCGCACCGACCGGCAAGGCATTGTACGCACCGAAATAGGTCCTGACATTGTTGTGCAGCAGGTTCGTCCCTTCGACGCTGAGCGTCATGAATTTTACCGGCGTGACATTGATCGCGGCGTCGAGGCGCGACGTATCTGCCGAATAGACCGAATAGCCGGGGTTCACGTAATCGGCATAGGTCTTGTACGACGAGCGATAGTTGTAGGCGAGCCGTGCGCTGAGCACCGGGGTGTCATACAGCAACGCGACGTTCCCCGAATATTTGGAGGTGAACGGCGCGTCGCGACCATGCGGCACGTCGGGAATGTCTCCGGCCAGATCGAGCGTCGCCACGGGCAGATACGTGAAGTTCGCATTCACGCCGAAATGCTTGGCGAAGCCCGGCAGGAAATCGAAGAAGGTGTTGACCTGGGCTTCGAGCCCGAAGGTCTTGCCCGGCCCGGCATTGCGTGGCTGCTCGACCGGATGGATCGCGTTGACCTCGGGCACGAATTCCGCCTGGCGGACGGTGTAGATGAACCCGTTCTGGTTTTTCAGGAACGTGCCGAGCGACACGAGACCGCCCTTGCCGAAATAATATTCGAGCGAGGCGTCATAGTTGTTTTCCTGAACCGGCTTGAGCGCGGGATTGCCGGCATAGACCGTCCCGGTCGGGCTTGCGATCGCATCGCGCAATTCCCTGAAGTTGCGCAGCGAATAGAAGTCCGGCCGTTGCACGTTGTGCGTGTACGACAGTCGCAACTGCAGCTTGGGCGTGAAGTGCAGGACGCCGGTGGCGCTTGGCAGGAAGTCGATATAATTGCCCTTGCTGCCGACACTGGTCACGATCGTATTGTAGACCGCCTGGCCACTCGCGTTCTTCAGGATTTTGCCGTCCGCGCCCAACTGATAGGCATTCTGCGCGCTCGCCGCAGTGCCCCAGGTGTTGACGAACCGTAGCCCGAACGTCCCGTCGATCGGGACGCCGGCCGCCTTGAACGCATAATTGCCCTGGCTGTACGCCGCGAACGTCCGTTCGGTTTCGGCAAAGCCCGATCCGAGATCGGTCGCGCCGGGTTCGGCCTTGGTCCAGTCCGCGCCACCCAGGTCCGCGCCATTGGCGATGATGTAGTTCCGCACCGCGCCGAAATTGTTGTAATATTGCGCATCGTTGAGGTGATACCAGGTCGGGATCTGGCTCGCGCCACTGATATCGGGGGTCGTCGTGATCGTCCCGATGCCGGTCTTGCTACCGACCGTCGTCAGCGACGGCGCGGTCGTCACGTCGCTGAAGAAGGCGTCGCGATACCCATAGACGTATCCCGAGGTCCGCTTGGTGAAGCGTGCGCCGAACTGGACCGAGCGCAGCAGGCCGTCGTCGCTCGTCTTGACCGTGAAATCGAGGTTGCTCGCAAACAGCGTGTCGCTGTTGGTGCCGTTCTGATCATGCACCTGGAACAGCTTGTAATTGGCCGGATTGCTCAGGTCGGTCCCGAGGAAGGTCAGATAGGGACCGCCGCCGGGGACGTTCGAGGAGTTGAAGTCGGTCTGCAGCGACGTGCCGGCAGGGAAATGGTATTGCTGCTGCACGAAATAGACCGAGGTCTTCGACCAATTGTACTGCGCGCCGAAATTGATCTGGACCTTGTCGCTGTGCCAGTGCGTCTCGAAATTGGTGGTGTAGCCGTCGGTCTTGCGCTTCTGGTAGAGGCTGAGCGGGCCGCCCGGAAGCCCGGCAGTGGACGGCGTCGAATAGGTCGCCGAGCGGATCGTGCCGTCGGGATTGGTGACGATATTCGAATAGACGCCGGTGTCGACGTTGGTCTGCACCTTCAGATAATCGCTGTAATTGGTTTCGCGTGCGCCGAAATACGAACCCTCTAGCACGAAATCGAGATGATCGTTCGCCTTCCATTGCCAGGAGGCATTGAGCGACGGGCGTTCGACCGATCCCGATTCGACGCCATAGGTCACCGCATAGGGAATGATCGTGTTCTGCAGGTTCGCCGGCTGCGCATTGTAGACCGGGCTGCCGACATAGATGCCGATCGGCAAAGGCGATTCCGCCGCGACGTAATTTTCGTTGTAATTGTTCTTGGTGTAGGAGCCGTTGAGCAGGAAGCCCATCTCGCCGATCGGCGTGTCGAAGCGGTCGGCCAGCAACAGGCTGGCATAGGGGCTCTTGGTGTTGCCGATGTCGGAGAAGGTCTCGCGGAAGCTCCCCGCGACGGTCAGCCCCTTCTTGAGATCGAGCGGCCGGCGCAGTTCGACGTTGACCGTGCCGGCGATGCCGCCCTCGATCTGGTCGGCGCTGCGGGTCTTGTAGACCTGCACCGACTTCAGCAGCTCGGCCGGGATGTCGGCGAGGTTGAGCGCGCGCGAACCGGCGCTCGCCGCCTCGAAGCCGTTGATCGTCGTCTGCACGTCGCCGAGCCCGCGGATCGTGACGTTCTGGCCTTCGCCATGCGCGCGATCGATCTGCACGCCCGAAACGCGCGCCAGCGCTTCGGGGACATTGTTGTCGGGCAGCTTGCCGGCGTCCTCGGCATCGACCGAATCGACGATCTGCTTCGAATTGCGCTTGCGGTCGCGCGCCGACTTCAGGCTGCCGCGCAAGCCGACGACGACGATGTCGTTGCCGCCCTCGCCTTTATAGCTTGCCGTATCGGCCCCGGCGGCGACGGCCTGATCCACCGCCTTGCCGCGACGGCGCGCGGCCGCGCGTTCGGCCCGCGCTTTGCGCCGCGCGGCGACGCGGTCGGCCTTGCTCAGCGGCGCGGCCGACGCGACGTCCTGCGCGACGGCCGACGGCGTGATCGCGGCGGTCGCAGCGGCGGGACTCATGGTCGATAGCGCCGACATGCCGCACGTAAGCGTTAGAACAACCTTCATTCGCATGCCGTTTCCCCCTTGAAGATCCGTCGCCCGGCCCTTTCGCCGCGCGCCCTGTGACAGAGGTATGACATACGATATAAAGTATACAAGTTGATTGTTGCGGCACCGCCGGCGCTGTTTGCAATTTTGCTGCGCCCGCTCACGCTCCCGCGGCATTATCTCCGCCGGCGGGGTCGGCGATCGCGTCGAGATGCATCAACCGTACGACCAAGGGGCTCACCGCCATGACGGCCAGACCGACCGCCATCGAAAATCCACCGATCCGCGTATAGACGTTCAGGATCGTGTCCGGACCGGCGCCGACGGCACCCGTCGTCTGCGCGATCAGGGCGGCGATGAAGTTGCCCGCCGCAGTTGCCAGGAACCACGTGCCCATCATCAGGCCGGTCATCCGCGTCACCGACAAGCGCGTCATCGACGACAGGCCGATCGGCGAGAAGCACAATTCGCCCATCGCGTGGAACAGATAGACCAGGATGATGAACAAAGCGGGGGTCAGCGCACCGCTCGGCGCCGCGCCGGCGACCAGCACCAGGAACCCCAGCCCGACCAGGAACAGCCCGATCCCGAACTTCAGCGGCACGTTGGGCTCGCGCCGGCGCCGCGCCAACAGGCCCCACCCCCATGCGAACAGTGGCGCCAGCAGGATGATGAACGCCGAGTTGATCGACTGAAATACCGCGGCCGGAATCTGATAGCCGAACACCGTCCGATCGACGCGCTCGTCGGTGAAGACGTTGAGCGAGGACCCGGCCTGTTCGAACAACGCCCAGAAGAGCGGGCTCAGCGCGACCAGGAACAGCGCGGCGAAGACGCGATCGCGCTCGATTCGCGGCAGGGTAAACACCGACCGCCAGACGATATAGCCGACCGTCAGCACGGCGAAGCCGATCAGCAGAAGCCCGACCGCCCCTTGCGATCGGATCAGCCACCACACCATACCGACCGCCGCTATTCCCCCGAGATAGATCAGCGGCTCGTGCGAAAGCCCGGCGAAGACGCGCACCCCGCGCAGCGTCTGCGGCGGCCGACCCGCGCCGTGCAGATCCTTCTGGAACAGCACGAACGCGGCGAGCCCGAGCAGCATCCCCAGCCCCGCCGCCCCAAAGCCGTACGCCCAGCCGACCGTCTCGCCCAGGATCCCGATCAGGATCGGCCCGATCCAGGCGCCGAGGTTGATCCCCATGTAGAAGATCGAGAAGGCCCCGTCGCGGCGTCGATCGCCGCGGCCATAAAGCTCGCCGACCAGCACCGACACGTTGGCCTTGAGAAAGCCCGTTCCGACGACGATCGCCGCGAGACCGAGATAGAAGCCGTTGAGATACAACCCTTGCGCCCCGACCGGCCCTTCGAGCAGCGCGATCAGCAGATGCCCGGTGACGATGAACACGCCCCCCGCCAGCACCGCCTTGCGCGCCCCGAGATAGCGATCGGCCAGATAGCCGCCGATGACGGGGGTGATGTAGACCAGCGAGGTGTAGGCGCCGTAGACGGCGTAGGAATGATCCTTGGCGAAGAGGAAGTGCTTGGTCAGGTAGAAGATCAGGATCGCGCGCATCCCGTAATAGGAAAAGCGCTCCCACATTTCGGCGAAAAACAGCACGAACAGGCCGCGGGGATGGCCGAAAATCTGTTTGGCGCCAGTCGGCTTGCCAGCTCGCTCGAGCGCGTGGCGGTCATCGGTGGCGGGAAGATTTTCCATTGCGGTCATACCGGACCGTGCGAATCGGACTGCGGGCAATTCGCGCATGCCCGTCGGTCGGTCGGGCCACGCCCTCGTGAATTTTCAAGCACCACATTCTCCGCAAGCCGTCATCGCGTTATGGTATACGATATTTCATAAGCAAACTTATTGTGCGCGTAGCGATCCGACAGCGCAATCATCGCATACCGAATATCGTATATTATATTTGACATCGAACGTCGATCGTGGTGCATTCGCCTCAGGGCTGACGCCAGGCACAGGGGTTTTCATGACAATTCGCAACTCTCAGCGGAGTGCGGCATGCGCTGCGATCGTCTCCGCATTGCTGTCGACGAGCGCCTATGCGCAAATCACACCGGCGCCGACGACGCCCGAACAGCCGGCGACGGCCCCTGAAAGCAGCGAGATCGTCGTGACGGGCACGCGCATCAAGCGCCGCGACCTGACCAGCAACAGCCCGCTCACGGTGGTCGGCGAAGCCGAGATCAAATATCAGGGCGCGACCAGCGTCGAGAGCGTGCTCAACAAGCTTCCGCAATTCACCGCCGATGCCAACGAGAACGTCTCGAACGGGTCGGACGGCACGTCGAACATCAATCTGCGCAACCTCGGCGCCGGCCGCGTGCTGATCCTGGTCAACGGCCAGCGGATGCTCCCGCAACAGGCGATCGACGTCAATTTCGTGCCGTCGTCGCTGGTCCAGCGCATCGACGTCGTCACCGGCGGCGCCTCGGCGGTGTACGGGTCGGACGCGATGTCGGGCGTGGTCAATTTCGTGCTGCGCGACAATCTCGACGGCGTTCGGATCGATGCGCAGAGCAGCGTCAACCAGCATGACAACGGCAACGGCTATCTCCACGGCCTGACCAGCGCCAAGGGCTATGCGCAAGCGCCCGGCACGGTGTTTGACGGCGGCAAGACCGACGTCAACGCGAGCTTCGGCAAGAATTTTGCAGACGGGCGCGGCAACATCACGGTCTATGGCGGCTATCGCACGTCGCAGCCGGTGACGCAGGATTCGCGCGACGTTTCGGCATGTGCGCTCGATCCGGCGAACGACGCCGGCACCAACTTGACGTGCGGCGGTTCGAGCAACAATCCCTACGGCCTGTTCACGCTGCTGACCGGTCCCAACAAGGGCAAGACGCTCGACAATGCCAAGGACGGCTCGCACAGCTGGGTGCCCTACGATTCGAGTTTCGCGTACAATTACTCGCCCACCAATTACTTCCAGCGCGCCGACACGCGTTACACCGCGGGTGCCTTCGCAAAGTTCAAGCTGAGCTCGCTCGCCGAAGCCTATGGCAGCTTCATGTACATGAACGACCGCACCGTCTCGCAGGCGGCGCCGTCGGCGCTGTTCCAAGGCACGACCTTCACGATCCCGTGCAACAACCCCTATCTGTCGGCGAGCCAGGCGACCACGTTGTGCGGCGCCGCGGCCGGCACCGCGCAGACGCAGGACACCTTCATCGGCCTGCGCCTGACCACCCCGCGCCGCGACGATCTGCGCCACGAGGATTTCCGCTATACCGCAGGGTTACGCGGCAGCTTCGCCAAGGGCTTCAGCTACGACGTCAACTATCTGCACTCGCTGGTCCGCTACAACGAGACCTATATGAACAACGTCGACAACGTGAAGGCGCAACGCGCGCTCAACGTCGTCAACGTCAACGGCACCCCGACCTGCCAGTCGGTGATCGACGGCACCGACAAGAATTGCCTGCCGATCGACGTGTTCGCCGCCGGCGCGATCAGCGCGACCGCGCTGCCCTACATCTTCTCGAACAGCTCGACGCAGAGCCGCAACACGCAGACGGTGATGTCGGGCACGATCAACGGCGATCTCGGGGAATATGGCATTCAGATCCCGTGGGCCGATCACGGCATCGGCATCGCACTCGGCGTCGAGCATCGCCGCGAGACGCTCAGCGCCAGCGGCGACGCGATCGCAATCCAGAACGGCTATGTCGGCTCGGACGGCACGATCACTGTCAACGAAGGCTATGGCGAGCTCGAGATCCCGATCCTGTCGAACCTGCCGTTCGCCAAGGCGCTGACGATCAACGGCGGCGCACGCTATTCGACCTATCACAACCAGCAAGATTCGACCGGCTTCAAGTCCGATTTCCATGCGCTCACCTACAAGGGCGAACTGTCCTGGGCGCCGAGCAGCGACCTGCGTTTGCGGGCGAGCTACAACCACGCCTTCCGCGCGCCGAATATCGGCGAATTGTTCGGCGCGGTCGGCCTCGGCAACGTGACCGCGACCGACCCGTGCGCCGGCGCCACCCCGAGCGCGTCGCTCGCGGTGTGCCAGCGCACCGGAGTCACCGCCGCGCAATATGGCAGCATTCCAGAATGCCCCGCCGGCACCTGCGTCCAGCAATATGGCGGCAATCGCGACGTGAAGCCCGAAACCGCCGACACCTACACGATCGGCCTGGTGCTGACCCCCAAGATGCTGCGCAACTTCACGCTGTCGCTCGACTATTTCAACATCAAGGTGAACGACTATATCAGCACGATCTCGCCCTCGCTGACGATCAGCCAGTGCGGCTCGACCGGCGATCCCTATTATTGCTCGCTGTTCCACCGCGATCCGCGCAGCGGCGTGCTGTTCGGCAATGACGGCTATATCGTCGGGACGACGATCAACACCGGTTCGCTCAGGACCTCGGGCCTCGACATCACCAGCAGCTACACGCTCGACCTGACCCGTTTCGGCAAGCTCAATTTCGACCTGGTCGGCACCTTCCTGCTCGACCTTTCGACCGAGCCGCTGCCGGGCCTCGGCACCTACAATTGCAAGGGCCTGTACGGCTATACCTGCGGCGAGCCGTCGCCGACCTGGCGCCATCAATTGCGCACGACCTGGGCGATCCCGGGCAAGGAAAAGGCGACGCTCTCGCTCGCCTGGCGCTATCTCGACAGCGTCAAGCTTTCCAGCCTGTCGGACAATGCGTTCCTGAACGGCCAGGGCAGCGTGATCAACGCCAAGATCCCCGCCTACAGCTATTTCGACCTCGCGACGACGGTGAACTTCACCAAGGGGCTGACGCTGCGCGCGGGCGTCAACAATCTGCTCGACAAGGATCCGCCCGCGATCGCGCAGGGGATCCTGGCGAGCTTCGGCAATGGCAATACCTATCCCGGCGTCTATGATCCGCTCGGTCGGACGATCTTCGTCGGGGCGACCGTCGCTTTCTAAGACTTCAAGCCAAGGATTGCCCATGTCCCGCCCGTCGCGCCGCGATCTGCTCAAGACCGCCGGCGCGGCGGGCGGCTTCGCGCTTGCGCCACAGCTCCGCGCCGCGCTGCCGCCGGCCACCGCCGACACCCCGCGCGCGATCGTGCCGCTCGAGCGCGGCTGGCGCTTCGCATTGGGGCATGCCGCCGATCCGGCGAAGGATTTCGGCTTCGGCGCGAGCCACGACACCTATGGCAAATCGGGCGATGTCGGGACGCCGGTCGCCGAGGCCAAGTTCGACGACAGCGGCTGGCAGGCGGTCGATCTGCCGCACGATTGGGCGGTCGATCTCCCGTTCGAACGCTTCGGCGCGCCCGGTTCGGCGGCCGACCATATCGGCGCGTTCCAGGGGTTCAAACCGCTCGGCCGAATGTGGCCCGCGACGAGCATCGGCTGGTACCGCCGCGCGATCCCGGTCGCGGCGGAGGATTCCGGCAAACGCCTGTCGCTCGAATTCGACGGCGTCGCGCGCAACTGCCTCGTCATCCTCAACGGCTTCGTCGTCGGGTCGAACGAAAGCGCCTATGCGCCCTTCCAGATCGACATCACCGATTTCGCCAGACCCGGCGAGGCGAATATCCTCGTCGTCCGCTGCGACGTCAGCCTCGGCGAAGCCTGGTCGTACGAAGGCGCTGGGCTCTATCGTGCCGTCCGACTGGTCAAGACCGCCCCGGCGCATATCCGGCAATGGGGCGCCGCGGTCCGCTGCGAGCTGCGCGGCGACGGCGCGATCGTCCGCATCGCAACCGAGATCGACAATGACGGCGCCGCCGTCACCGCGCGGCTGCGCTCGCGCGTGACGGCACCCGATGGACGGATCGTCGCCGAACTGCTGTCCGATCCAATCGCGCTGCCGGACTGGGGCCGCACCAGCGTCGCGCAGGAAACGCGCCTCGCCGATCCCGCCTTATGGTCGCTCGACGCGCCGCAGCTCTACAACCTCGTCAGCGAGATCGTCATCGCCGGCGCCGCCGTCGATCGCACGGTCAGCCGCTTCGGTATCCGGACGATCCGCTTCGACCCCGACCACGGCTTCTTCCTCAACGGCGCGCCGGTGAAGATCAAGGGCACGTGCAACCATCAGGATCATGCCGGCGTCGGTTTCGCGGTGCCCGACAGCCTGCACGTCTGGCGGCTCGAGCGGTTGAAGGCGATGGGCGCCAACGCCTATCGCTCGACGCACCATTCGCCCGCCCCCGCGATCCTCGCGGCGTGCGATGCGATGGGGATTCTGGTGATGGACGAGACCCGCCAGATGTCGAGCAACCCCGAAGCGATGAGCCAGCTCGACCGGGTGGTGCGCCAAGGCCGCAACCATCCGAGCGTCATCCTGTGGAGCATCGGCAACGAGGAGATCCACCGCGGCACGCCGACCGGCGCGCGGATCGCGGCGACGATGAAGCGGCGGATCTACGAACTCGACGGGACGCGACCCGTCACCGAGGCGTTCAACGGCAAGTTCGGCGAGGGCGCGTCGCCGGTGCTCGACGTGATGGGCTGCAATTACTATCTCGACGCGATCGACCCCTATCATGCCGCGCACCCGACCAAGCCGATGATCGGCACCGAAACCGGCAGCACGGTGATGACCCGCGGCGAATATCGGCGCGACGATGCCGCCGGGATCGTGCCCGCTTACGACACCGACTTCCCCAAATGGGCGACCACCGCCGAGACGTGGTGGAGCTTCTACGATGCCCGCACCTTCCTCGCCGGCGGGTTCGTCTGGACGGGGTTCGACTATCGCGGCGAACCGACGCCGTTCGAGCGCTGGCCCGAAAATGCCTCGAATTTCGGCCAGATGGACAGTTGCGGCTTCCCCAAGGACAATTACCATTATTACCGCGCCTGGTGGGGATCGACCCCGGCGCTGCACCTCTTCCCGCACTGGACCTGGCCGGGGCGCGAGGGGCAGGAGGTCGCGGTGTGGGTCCATAGCAATTGCGACGCGGTCGAGCTCTTCCTCAACGGCCGCAGCCTCGGGCGGCAAAGCGTGACGCGCAACCGCCACCTCGCCTGGCAGGTGCCCTACGCACCCGGCAGGATCGAGGCGCACGGCTTCGCGCACGGCCGCCATATCCTGACCGAGGTTCGCGAGACGACCGGCACGCCACACCAGATCGGGCTGACCAGCGACCGCCGCAGCCTGGCGCCCGGCGAAGTCGCGGTGGTGCGCGCCGCCATCCTCGATGCGAAGCGCCGCGAGGTGCCGACCGCCAGCAACCGCGTCACCTTCGCGCTCGACGGCGACGCCACGCTGTTGGGCGTCGGCAATGGCGACCCGCGCTGCCTCGAACCCGACCATGCCAGCGCGCGCTCGGCGTTCAACGGCCTGTGCATGGCGATCGTCCAGGCCGGCGAGCGCGGCGGCGCGATCCGCCTCACCGCCACGGGAGACGGGCTTGGCGCCGCGATGTTGCCGCTGATCGGGAAGCGCGCATGACACACTGCTTTCCATCGACCGAGGCCCTCTGATGATCCGCCGCTCCGCAAAGGCCTCCCTGCTCGCCTTCGCTATCCTGTGCCTGCCCGCCAAGCTGCTCGCCGCGCCCGACGCGGCGGCGTTCGCCCGCTCGATCGGGCTGCGCGAGCAATGGCAATATCTCACGCGCGACGTCGCTTGGCCGGCGCACTGGACCGCTGACGGCGGCCACTTCTTCTACCGCAAGACGGTCGAGGGCGGCTTCGCCTTCGAGACGGTCGATCGCCGGACGCTCGCCAAAGCGCCGGCGTTCGATCAGGCGAAGGTCGCCCGCGCGCTCGGCGTCGCGCTCGGGCATCCGGTCGCACCGCTGCGGCTGCCGTTCACGTCGTTCGACTATGATGCCGACGGCACCGCGATCCGGTTCCAGCTCGACGAGACCGCCTGGTCCTGTGCGCTCGATGGACACGCCTGCGCCGTCGTTCCCGATCCGCACCGTCCGCGCGGCTTCGGGGTCGTCCGCGACCTGTCGGTCCCCGCCGACAACCGGCCCGCGCTCTCGCCCGACGGCAAATGGGAGGCGCTGGTCGAGGACAACCAGCTCGTCGTGCGCAAGCCCGGCGGCACCAACGCGATCCGCCTGAGCAGCGACGGATCGGCCGGCGACTTCTACGATCCAGAGACACTCGTCTGGTCGCCCGACAGCCGCCACATCCTGCTCTACCGTGTCCGGCCCGGCTATGCGCGCCACGTGCTGCGCGTCGAGGCCGCCCCGGCGGGCCAGCTGCAGCCGGCGCTGCGTACCCAGCTCTACCCCAAGCCCGGCGATGCGATCGACCAGGAGCAGCCGGTGCTGTTCGACACGGCGACGCGGCGCGAGACGGTGATCGACGCCGCCCTGTTCCCCAACCCCTATCAGCTCTCGCAACCGCGCTGGCGGACCGACGGGCGCAGCGTCGAGTTCGATTACATCCGCCGCGGCTTCCAGCAGGCGCGCGTGATCGCCGTCGATGCCGACACCGGCCAGGCGCACGCCGCGGTCACCGAGAACGCCGCGACCTTCGTCTATGCCGATCGGCGTTTCGCGCATGCGGTCCACGGACTCGGCGACGAGCTGGTCTGGGCGTCGGAGCGCGACGGCTGGAACCAGCTCTATCTGATCGACGCCCATACCGGGCGCGTGAAGAACCGCATCACGCAAGGCGATTGGGTGGTGCGCGAGGTG
Source organism: Bordetella parapertussis (assembly GCA_943367995.1). Lineage (GTDB taxonomy): Bacteria > Pseudomonadota > Alphaproteobacteria > Sphingomonadales > Sphingomonadaceae > Sphingomonas. The sequence continues at coordinate 1,184,424 of CALRKL020000001.1, forward strand.
GTCAAGGTGGACGACGACAAGCGCCAGATCTGGTTTGCCGCAAGCGGCATGAACCCGGGCGAAGACCCGTATTTCAAACACTATTACCGCATCGATTTCGACGGCCGACACCTGACGCCGCTCACCCCGGCGAACGCCGATCACGACGTCGCTTTCTCGCCCGACATGACGCTGTTCGTCGATACCTATTCGCGCGTCGACCTGCCCACGATCAGCGAGCTCCACCGCGCGGCCGACGCCACTTTGGTGGCGAGGATCACCACGGGTGACGACACGCGCCTCGTCGCCGCCGGGTTTCACCCGCCCGAGGTCGTCACCGCAAAGGGGCGCGACGGCAAGACCGATATCTGGGGCGTGGTGGTACGCCCGCGCGACTACGATCCGCGCAAGCGCTATCCGGTGATCGAGAACATCTATGCCGGTCCGCACGACAGCTTTGTGCCCAAGGATTTCTGGCCGTTCGGCTATCATTCCGGCGGCGACAAGGTCATCGGGATGCAGGCGCAGGCCGATCTCGGGTTCATCGTCGTGCAGATCGACGGCATGGGCACCGCCAATCGCTCGAAGGCGTTCCAGGACGTCGCGTGGAAGAATCTCGGCGATTCAGGGTTCCCCGATCGCATCGCGTGGCACCGCGCGCTCGCCGCACGCGATCCGTCCTACGACATCACCCGCGTCGGCATCTACGGCGCCTCCGCCGGCGGGCAGAGCACGCTCGACGCGTTGCTGTTCCACGGCGATTTCTACAAGGTCGGCGTGGCCTATGCCGGCTGCTACGACAATCGCATGGACAAGATCAGCTGGAACGAACAGTGGCTCGGCTGGCCCGTCGACCAGAGCTATGCCGCCGCCTCGGGCGTCGACAATGCCTGGCGGCTGACCGGCAAGCTGCTGATGATCGTCGGCGAGCAGGACAGCAATGTCGACCCCGCCTCGACGCTGCAGGTGGTCGATGCGCTGATCAAGGCGGACAAGGATTTCGATCTGCTCGTCGTGCCGGGCGGCGAGCACAGCGTCGGCCGCTCGACCGGCCCGATCGACTATGTCGCACGCCGGCAATTCGACTTCTTCGTGCGCAACCTGCTGGGCGGTGCGACGCCCGACTGGAACGCCGTCCATTCTCCGACGCGCCGAGCGGGCGACGCGGCGGAGGGCGATCCCGGTCCTGCCGCCGGAACGGCACACTGAGCCAGATCGCGCGGCTCCAACGGTCGAGCGCATCCGGGGTGCGGCATGCCCTGACCTCGCGGCGGCGTCCGCCCTATGCCGCGAAGAGGTCGACGACGCTGGCGGGCGCGTCCATGCCGAAGAACCGCTCGAGATTTCGCGCGCTCTGCGCGGCGATGCCGGAGCTTCGCCGGAACAGCTCGGCCTCGTAGCGGGCGAGCGCGCGCTCGCTATCCCGCGGATGCGTGACGATCGCGCGTGCGAGCTCGGCAGCATCCAGCATCGCCAGATTGGCGCCGGCACCCGCGAACGGCGACATCAGGTGGGCCGCGTCGCCGAGGAGGGTGATGGCGCGCGCGCGCGGCCATCGATGCCCCACCGGTAGCGCATAGATCGGCCGGAGCACCGGCGGGACATCGCCTCCGGTGACAAATGACCGAAGCGGCGTCGCCCAGTCGTCGAATGCGTGCGCCACTTGGGCGAGGCCCGCCATCGGATCAGCGCGGTCCAGTCGGGCAATCCAATCCTCGGGTCGATGGATCGCGACATAGACGTGGATGCTGCCATCGGCGTTGCGATGCGCGAGAATGCCCTGCCCCGGCGCTAAGGCCATGAGCGTGCCGCCCCCGATCGTCGCCGCCGCGGGCGCCGCGCGCGGGTCGTTCGCCGACAGAGTGAGCTCGATGAAGCACGTTCCGGTATAGCCCGGCCGCGCGCGCGACAGCAGCGGACGCACCTTCGACCAGGCACCGTCTGCGCCGACGAGCAATCCCGCCATTACCCGGGCGCCGTCGGCGAATTCGATCTCGTGCCGCCCCTTGCCAACCGCGCGCACGCTGGCGACCTTGTAGCCCCACCGGATCGCATCTTCGGGAAGCGCGTCGATCAACATTCGGCGCAGGTCGCCACGATCGACCTCGGGCCGGCTGGAGGCGGGGTCGCCTGGCCGATCCAGCAAGACCCTATTATGCTTGTCGACGATACGCTTGGCGTCTTCGCCCGGCCTGACGAGACGCCGGAAAGCGTCGAATAGCCCGGCCTCGGCGAGCGCCCGCTGTCCGCCGGTCTCGTGCAGGTCCAACAGCCCGCCCTGCCCGCGCGCCTCGGGCGAAGCCTCGCCCTCGTAGATTATGACGGCGACGGCATGCCGATGCAAAACGCAGGCTAAGGTGAGGCCGCCGAGGCCGGCGCCGATGATGGTGATGGGTTCGTGCACAGCGCCAGCTCCTGCTCCAGCGGTCGGCACATGGGCGTGCCGGCCACTCTCATGGTGTGGAGCCGCTGGCAGGACGATGACCTGCTTGTGCGCGACGGCACCCAAGGGGCAGGCCATCGTTTTTCGCGACGCCATCGCCATACCGCCGGCAACCGGGCTGCGCAACAATCGGCTCGTCAGCAGCAAGCTGGATTCCGATCGCGCGCTGTTCCTGCGCCCTTTCGGGCGTCCGGTTTCTGCCGCTCGTTCAGGCATCCGGTTTTGATCATGCCTGGTAACGCCTTGCCGACCCTGTCGCGCCGCACCTCGTTTCAGACGTGCGTCGCGTCTCTCGGCCCGAGACGAAACGTCCATGTGACACGCTTTGCTTGCTCAGCTACCGCATCCGGGTGAACGCCATGCGGCATCTTTTCGCGCAACGCCGGCTTGCCATGCTGCTCTGCGTGGCCGCATTGCTGCTCAAGCTGATGGTACCCACTGGCTACATGATCGGGAGCGATCATGGCCGCCTCGCCATCACCGTCTGTTCGGGCACGACGCCCGGCACGATGACGATGGCGATGCCCGGCATGCGCGGCGGCAGCGGCGGTCACGGCACGTCGAAGGAGCACGGCAAGACCGAAATGCCGTGCGCCTTCGCCGGGCTGTCCGCCGCGATGCTGGCGGCGGTCGACCCGGTCCTGCTCGCCGGGCTGATCGCCTTTGTCATGGCGATCGGGCTGGTCGGCACCGTGCTGCCCACGCCGTCCGCTGCAGCGCATCTTCGACCGCCGTTACGCGGACCACCGTCGCAGCTCTGATCGCTTGTCCCGCGCCGGCTCGCCCGGCGCGTCCGTGATCCGCGGCCGATGTCCTCGACGTGCGGCCGGTCAAAGGTATGTGCATGTCTCGATCCAATCTCCTGGCGGGGGGCGCCCTGCTTTGCCTCCTGCTCGCGACCCCGGCGTCCAGCCAGGAAGCCGGCCCAGCGCCGTCGAGCGATATCGTCGTCACCGCGACACGCTCCGCGCGCCCACTGGCCGACGTGCCGGCGAGCGTCAGCGTCCTCACCGCCGACCAGATCGCGCGCACGCCTGCCCGCACGATCGACGATGTGCTGCGCCGCGCGCCCTCGGTCGATCTGCCGATCGCCGGGACCAACGAGCAGCACCCGACCAATACGATCGTCTCGATGCGCGGGCTGAGCGGCCTTCGCGCGCTCGTCCTGCTCGACGGCGTGCCGATCAACGATCCCTTTTTCGGCTATGTCCAGTGGAGCGAGGTGCCGCTCGGGACGGTCGATCGGGTCGAGATGGTCCGCGGCGGCGGCGCGCCCTTGTGGGGCAATTACGCGATGGGCGGCGTCATCAACATCCTGACCAGGCCGATCGACAAGACCGGCCTCGTCGCCGAGGCGGCAGGCGGCAGCCGCGGCACCTCTCGCGCCGACGCTCACGCCGCGTTCGCCGGCCATGGCTATGGCGTCGGACTCGACGCCGGGGTGAACCATAGCGACGGCTATGTCGAACAGGTGGAGCGCGCGCGCGGTGCCGCCACGGTCCCGACGTCGTTCACCGCCCGCACCGTCGCGCTGTCGGGGAATGCCGATCTGGCCCCGAACCTCACGGCGCGCGCGCGGGTGCGCTATTACGACAACGACCAGACCTTCCTCACGCGCGCCAACACCAACGTTCAGCAGACCTGGCGCACCACCGGCACGCTGACCTGGACACCCCGCCCGGGCGGATCGATCGAGCTGACCGCGTTCCACAATGACGAGCATTTCGTCACCAACAATCCCGGCTCGCCCGACGGCGCCAATCCCAACGACGTCGAGTTCGTCCAGAACAGCCACGCCACGCGCGCGACCGACTGGGGGGCGTCGCTGATCTGGACGCAGACCTTCTCCGGCATCCTCCGCTCGCTGTCGGCGGGCGTCGACTATCATGGCATCCGCGGCAGCGACCGCGCGCGCATCTTCGACGCCCCCGGGGCGCAGGTGCGAATCGACACCGGGTCGGGTAACCAGCGCTTCCTCGGCGGCTTCGCGCAAGCCGACCTCCGCCCGCTCGATCGCCTGCAACTGCTGGTCAGCCTGCGCTATCAGGATTTCTACAGCTATGACGGCCTGGACGACACGCCGGGCGGGCTCGGGCGCGTCGCGAACCGGCACGACAGCGACGTCGATCCGCGCCTGTCGGTCCGCTACCAGCTGCCAGGCGGCTTCGCGCTGCGCGGCGCGCTGTACCGCGCCTTCCGCGCGCCGACGCTCGACAATCTGTATCGCGGCGCATCGGTCCCCGGCTACATCCTCTACAGCAACGCCGCGCTGAAACCCGAGACGCTCGAGGGTGCGGAGGCCGGCTTCGACTTCGATCGCGGTGCGATCCGCTTCCAGGCGACCGCCTATGCCAGCCGGATTTCGGATTTCCTGACCTACCGCTATCTCGACCCCGCCGCGCTGCCGGCAGGCTTCGATATCGGCGCGCGGCTGATCAACGCGGGGACCGCGCGCAGCCGTGGTGTGGAGGCGGAATTGACGTGGCGCGCGAGTGCCAGGCTTACCGGCACGCTCGCCTACACCTATTCGGACTCGATCGTCACACGGAACCCGGACGACCCGCTGAGTATCGGCGTCCAACAGGCCGGCATCCCCCGCCATCGGGCAAGTGCCAGCCTCGACTGGATCGGCCCCCTCGGGATCAAGCTCAGCCCGCGGGTGCGCTACCTCGCGCGCACCAACGGCGATCCCGACGCGATCTACCGGACCGACGCGCATTTCATCGCCGATCTCGGCGCCAGCCTGGCCGTGCGCCGCGACGTGGAGGTCTTCGGGCAGATCGAGAATCTGTTCGATCGCCGTTACATCGGCACCAACGACGGCTTTACCGCTGCGCTCTACGGCAAGCCGTTGACGGCCGTTGCGGGCATCCGCCTGAAGCTCGGGGGCGGCGATGCGAAATGACCTCCACGCTCGCCGCCCGGTCGCGGCCCCGGCTCGGCCGAGCGGTCGAACCATGTAAGGCCGCGGGGCAGCGGAGGTGTCGCCCGACAACGGGAAGCGTGTTCCCCCGGCTCACATCAACGTGTCGATCACGCCGCCATCGACCCGCAAGGCGGCACCGGTCGTCGCAGACGCCAGCGGAGACGCCAGATACACGACCATATTCGCCACTTCCTCGACGCTGGCGGCGCGCCGGATGATCGAGGTGGCGCGGTGCTGCTGGACGAACGCCGCGGCCACTTCCTCGATCGGCTTGCCCGATTTGGCGCGTTCGGCCTCGAGCATCGCCTCGACGCCCTCGGACAGCGTCGGACCGGGCAGCACCGAGTTCACCGTCACGCCGGTTCCGGCCATCCGCTTGGCAAGACCGCGCGCGAGCGCCACATCGGCGGTCTTGCTGACACCATAATGGATCATCTCGACCGGGATGTTGAAGGCCGATTCCGATGCGAGGAAGAGGAAACGCCCCCAGCCGCTCGCCGCCATCGCCGGCAGATAGGTGCGCGCCAGCCGGACGCCCGCCATCACGTTGATCTGCCAGTGTCGGTCCCAGGTCGCATCGTCGGTTTCGAAGAAATCGGCCGGCTGGAAGATGCCGAGATTGCTGACGACGATGTCCGCCGTCGGCACCGCGGCGACCAGGCCATCATGCCCCGCGCTGCTGCCGAGGTCGGCGACTACGCCGCGCGCGGCGCCGCCGATGCGGGCGACCGCGGCGTCCACTTTCGCCTGGGTGCGGCCGTTGACGATCACGCTCGCGCCCGCGCGGGCCAGCCCTTGCGCGATGCCGAAGCCGATACCTTCGGTCGAGCCCGTAACGAGAGCCGTCTTGCCGGTGAGATCGATGTTCATCGGTTTGTCCTTTGATCGCAGGGATGAGCCGCGCCGCGGTGGCGCGCCGCCGCCAAGGCCAGGCGTGGCGGCAAGGGACATGGTGTCGCCTAGAGGGATCTTGAAGAGCCGCGCGTATCGTACAGGCCTAACCTGCGGTCTTGCGCGGACGGGCGCGGGCCCAAGCCGCGCATCTGCTCACGCCAGCACGAAGGAGGCCGGCACGCCAGCGACCGAGGATGGCGCGATCCAGACATCGAACGCGCCCGGCTCGGCGAAGCGGCGAAAATCGGGATGGACGAAGGCCAGATCCGCGCGCGTCAGCCTGAAGGCCACGCGCGCACTCTGGCCGGGATCGAGGTCGAGATGCGCAATCCCCTTCAGCGCACGGACGGGCTGGGTCAGGCTTGCCACCTTATCGTGGATGTAGAGCTGCGCGACCTCGTGCATCCGCCGTTTGCCGATATTGGTGAGGGTCGCCGAGACGGTGGTCGCGCCCTCGCCCGCCAAGGTCGCCGCACTGACCGCGGTGCTCGAATAGCTGGCGCTCGAGTAGCTCAATCCATGGCCGAAAGGGTAGAGCGCTGCGTTCGTCACCTCGCGGTAGCGCGCTTTCCACGCGGGATCCGCGCCGAGCTGCGGACGGCCGGTGGTGCGGTGGTCGTAGAAGAACGGCTCCTGCCCCGAATCTTGCGGGAAGCTGACCGGCAGACGCCCGCGCGGCGCGACGGCGCCGAACACGATATCGGCCATCGCATGGCCCGTTTCGGAGCCGAGGAACCACGTCGCCAAGATCGCCGGCGCCGCGCGCACCGCGCCGCTCAACGCCAGCGCCCGGCCGTGCCGCAACAGCACGACCATCGGCCGGCCGGTCGCCGCCAGCGCTTCGGCCAAGGCGCGTTGCGGCTCGGGGACTGTCACCGCGACGCGCGCCTGCGCCTCGCCCGACATGCGGGCGCTTTCGCCGACCACCAGCACGATCACGTCCGACGCCTTCGCGGCGGCGACCGCTTGCTCGATCCCGCCGGCGAGCGGCGCTTCGTAATCGCAACCGCGCGCGACCGCGAGCTGCGCCGTCGGCCCCATCGCGGCGCGGAAGCCGGCCTCCGGCGTGACGCAGCTCGCGAAATCGGGAAAACTTGCCCAGGGCCCCGGCATATCCCCCTGGTCGGACACGCAGGGCCCGATCAGCGCGATTTTGGCCGAGCTCGCCAGCGGGAGCAGCTCGCCATCATTCTTGAGCAGCACGACCGACTTGACCGCCGCCTCGCGCGCGAGCGCGATCGCCGCCGGCAAGCGCACGTCGCGCGCCTCGCGCGCCGGATCGAGCGAGCGATAGGGATTGTCGAACAGGCCGAGCGCCTGCTTGACGCGGAGCACGCGGCGCACCGCGGTATCGACCGTCTTCAGCGCGATCCTACCCGAGCGCACCAGCGCCGGGAGATGCTGATTGTACAGCCCGCTCTGCATCGAGATGTCGCAGCCCGCGCCCAGCGCCTTGACCACCGCATCGGGGCCATCAGCGGCAAAACCGTGCGCGATCATCTCGGCATCGGCGGTGTAGTCCGAAACGACCAGCCCCTCGAACCCCATCTCGCCGCGCAGGATATCGGTGAGCAGATGGTGGTTGCCGGTCGAGGGCACGCCGGCAATATCGTTGAAACTCGCCATGGTCGACAGCGCGCCAGCGTCGAACGCAGCCTTGAACGGCGGCAGATGCGTTTCGCGCAGCGTCGTCTCGGGAATGTCGGCGGTGTTATAATCCATGCCGCCCATCACCGCGCCATAGCCGGCGAAATGCTTCGGGCAGGCCAGCACCGCATCCTCGGCGGTCAGGTCGTCGCCCTGAAAGCCGCGCACGCGCGCGGCGGCGAACTGGCGCCCGAGCCAGGTGTCTTCCCCCGCGCCCTCGACGACCCGGCCCCAGCGCTGATCGCGCGCGACATCGACCATCGGCGCAAAGACCCAGTGGATCCCCTTGGCGCTCGCCTCGACCGCCGCGGCGCGCGCGGTCCGCCGGGCGAGCTCGGGGTCGAAGCTGGCCGCTTCGCCGAGCGGCACCGGGAAGGTCGTCTTCATCCCGTGGATCACGTCGCCAGCGAAGATCAGCGGGATCTTGTGCGGCCCCTGCTCGACCGCGACGCGCTGGAGCTCGCGGCCCGCGGCGACGCCGATGCCGTTGTACAGGCCGGTCATCCGCCCCGCGGCGATCTCGCGCTGCACCACCGCCATGCTCTGCGCGATCAGGCCCGGATTGACCGGCGGCCCGTCGACGCGCGACGGATCGCTGAAGATGCTGAGCTGGCCGGCTTTCTCCTCGAGACTCATCGCCGCGATCAGCCGCTCGATCCGCGCATCGCGCGCAGGGGCGACGCGCGCGAGCGCGGGCGACAGCATGATCGAGATCGCCGATACCGATGCGCCCTTGAGCAGCGCGCGGCGCGAAACAAGGCCGGTCACTCGTCTTCCCCTCCCGTAGCGTCGCGAATCGCCGAGGCGGGTCGGACGCGACTCATTTTCCGCTTGGCGAATGCGCATGAAACCGGTTACTGGGCAAGTCTTGGAACCGGTTACCCGGCCCGTCAGAGGCCGGTTCGGGGTCAGTCCGGCTAAGCGCCGGGACAGGGAAACACGGGTGGACCGCTGGGGCTTCGGCCCCAGGCGCACGCGCTATTCCGTCCCCGGCGCCTGCGGACGATCCTCGTACATGTGGCCGGTTCGCCGACGAACGAGAACATAACGAGGCTGGCATCCGCCTCGAATTAGGGGAGACGACATGAAAACGCTGATCAAGGCGAGCCTTCGGGTGGCGCTTGCGACGACCATCCTGGGCGGCGGCGCGCTGGTGTTGGCCACGCCTGCAATGGCGCAGACCACCTCGACCGTGCGCGGGCATATCGACGGCGCGACCGCGGGCGCGACCGTCACGCTCACCGATCTCGCCACCGGCCATGTCGAAACGGTCAAGGCCGACGCCAAGGGCGACTATATCCTGGTCGGCCTGCCGCCGAGCACGTATCGCGTGACCTCGGGCAGCCGCTCGGCCGAAGTCGTCGTGCCGCTCGGCCAGGCGGTCACCGCCGATCTCGCGGCGCCTGCCGCCGCCGCTACCGGCGGCGGCAACGACATCGTCGTCACCGGATCGCGCGCGCGCGACGTACGCACCGCGACGGTCGGCGCCAACATCTCGCGCTTCCAGCTCGAGAATCTGCCCAACGGCGACCGCAACTTCCTCAACTTCGCAGCGCTCGCGCCCGGCGTCACCGTCTCGCCCCCGACGCTCGGCGGCAAGGCGCGCCAGGTCCAGGCCGGCGGAATCAATTCGGACAACACCAACACCTTCATCGACGGCATCAGCATCAAGAATCTGGTGAACCACGGCGGCACGGTCGGGCAGAATCTGTCGTCGGGCAACCCGTTCCCGGCCTCGGCGGTCGACCAGTTCGACGTCCAGACGCAGAATTTCAAGGCCGAGTTCGAGCAGGCCGGTTCCGCCGTCATCTCCTCGGTCACCAAGACCGGCGGCAACACCTTCCACGGCGAGATCTTCGGCGAATGGCAGCCCAAGGCGTTCATCAGCCGCAACTATGACGACCGCCCGGGCAAGCTCAACAACGCGACCGCGCCGTACACGGCGAAACCCGATTTCGACACCAAATTCTACGGCGGCAACCTCAGCGGCCCGATCATCAAGGACAAGCTGACCTTCTTCGTCGACTTCGAAGGCACCAGCAAGACCTTCGGCGCGAACGACATCAACGTCTATAACGGCACGTTCCTCTCGGCGCTGCCCGCGGCGGCGCAGACCTATGCGCAAAGCGCCCGGTCGCAATATAACGGGAGCTTCCCCGCGACCTTCGACGAGAAGCTCTATTTCGGGAAGCTCACGTTCTACGCGACCGCGCGCGACACGATCAACGTCAGCGCTTTCATCCGCAAGGAGTCGAACCTCCAGATCAACGGTGGCGCGACGACGATCGACGCCTCGACCAACAATCGCAACGACGAACACCGTTATCAGCTGACGTGGAACCATCGTGGCGAAGGCTGGCTCAACGAATTCATCTTCGCGCGCGACGCCGCCGCCAACGGCGCGATCCCCAACGTCACGGGTCCCTCGGCCGTCGTGACCTTCAATTCCGCGGGGACCGCGCCGACCGTCGGCGATACCCGGGTGCTGATCCTCGGCGGCACCAACTTCACGCAGGACGACCACCAGTATCAGACGCTGTTCAAGGACAACGTCACCTTCTTCGGCGGCGCGCACACTGTGAAGGCCGGCATCAAGCTCAACTTCACCAAGCTGCAGCGGCTCGAGGACAATAACAGCGCCGGCACCTATTTCTACGACGCCAACACCTTCTTCGGCCTCGGCAATGCGAACACCGGCGCGCCCTATGCCGCGACGATCAACACCGCGGCGGTCAAGCCGGTCACCGCGAACAACACCGAGATCGGCGGCTTCGTCCAGGACGATTGGCGGCCGAACGACCATTGGTTGATCAGCGGCGGGCTGCGCTGGGACTATGAGTCCAACGCGGTCAACAACAACTATGTAACCCCCGCCGCGATCGCGACCGCCTTGCGCGCCTATCCCGGCTGGAAGGCGGCTGGGATCAATGCCGACGATTACATCTCGACGGGCAACAATCGTAAGCCGTTCCTTGGCGCGTTCCAGCCGCGCTTCGGCATCTCGTACGACGTCAAGGGCGACCGCGATCTCGTGTTCGTGCTCGGCGGCGGGCGCTATTACAACCGCTCGCTGTTCATCGACTCGGCGATCGAGACGATCAAGAACCAGTATGAATCGGTCGCGACGATCCGCACCCCGCCGACCTGCACGCTCGGCGCGCTCGGTTGCGTCGCGACGATCCCGACCAATGTCGACCAGTTGCGCACGCTCGCCGCGATGCAGGGCGGCGAGGTCCATGTGCTCAACAACCGGACGCGCATGCCCTATTCGGATCAGGTCAATTTCGCGGTCAAGAAGCGTCTCGGCGTGATCAATACCTCGATCACCTTCGCCTATATCAAGTCGCACAACATCTATCAGGAGGTGATCGGCAACCGCAATCCCGACGGATCGTACAGCCCGGGCGGCAATCCGGTCTATACCTACAACGGCGTCCCCTATGCCGCGGGGATCTTCTACGGCACCGCGGCGATCAACACCGCCCCGCTGCCCGGCTATGGCGCGATCTTCATCGGCAACAGCGAGGGCAAGGCACATTACGCCGCGGTCTATCTCCAGGCCGACAAGCCTTATACCGAGGCATCTGGCTGGGGCTTCAGCACGACGCTGACGATCTCGAGCTCGCGCTCGAACGACACGCGCAACGGCGCGTCGATCGGCGATCCGTTCAACTTCGACGCGCCGACGATCGGGGCGCAGGGCTATGGCGATTCGAGCGGGCTGGAGCGCTGGCGCTTCGTCGCGACGGGCACCGTCAAGCTGCCGCTCAACATCCGCGCGACGGGCTTCGCGACGATCTCGTCGGGACCGTCCTATGGCGGCGCATTGTGCGGCATCCCGACCACCGTGCCCGGCGGCGGCGGCTGCTACACGACCAATTTCGGCATCTATCAGCCGGGCGGGATCGGCTACAAGAACATCGACTTCAACATCGCCAAGACCTTCAAGATGCCCTACGCGCACGGCCATGCGCTGACGGTCTATTTCCAGGCGCTCAACGCGTTCGATTTCGTCAACCGCAACTATTCGACCTTCGGTGGCGGGCTGCAGACGCTGGGCGGCGCCGGCCCGACGCGCGATCCCGATACGGGCTCTGTCGCGAGCCAGGGGCGCAACTTCAAGATCGGCGCCAAATACACGTTCTAATGGCGAGCGCCCCGGGGGAGACCCCGGGGCGACTTTGCTAGGCCGCGAGCCACCCGCCGGTGAAGCCGGCGCGCTCCAGCCCGAGCCGGATCGGCGCCGAGCGGCGCATCAGCCGCCAGATCAGCCCGTCGCGCGTATTGGCGATCGCGCCGAGGATCGGCCCCTGGTCGATCCCGAGATAATTCTCCGACACCCAGCCGCGCACCGGATCGACGCTCCCCCGCTGGAGCGGCTTTTCGGGCTTGCGAAAGCTCGGGTTGAACGCGTCGTAGAAGCCGTAGCGGCCGTACAGCCGATCACCCTGCTGCTTGTGCAGCGCGAGCGTCGCGGGCACGACGATCTCGGGCGCGAAGGCGAGCGAGCCGATCGCCGCGGTCGGCGCGATCGTGCCGTCGTCGAAGCCGTCGGGCTCGTCGACCGGCCCGCGCGCCGAATAGGAGCGGTAGTTGGTGATGCGGCCGTTGACGTCGTATTGCACGTCCGCCGGGCCGGCCGACGCGGTCAGCCCCCAGATGTCGCGTGAATAGCCCGCCCAGCCCATCGGGTTCCGGGTCGCGTAGGTGCGCTGCGCCCAGGTCGCGCGGCGGCTGTTCTCGAAATAGTCCATCCCCGCTTCGCGCATCGCCGCGTCGCGGATGCCGCGGAAATCGATCCACATCTGGCTGTATTGGTGGCCGAACATCGGGGCGAAGGCGAGCCGTCGCGTCGCGCCGCTGCCGCGCCAGCATTTCGCATAGGGCGCGCACCACGCCGCCCAGGCGTCGGGGCCGACGGCATGCGTCGGCGATCCGAGCGCGAGCAGATTGACCATCATCCCCTCGTTATAGCCGTCCCAGTTGCGCGTGATGAAGCCGACGCTTGGGTGCCAGCCCATCGACAGCACCGCCTGCCCGCGCCGGAACCAGTCCCAATCGGCGCGCGCATAGATCGCGCGGGCGAGACGCCCGATCTCGCGTTCGTCGGGCTGGTCCTGGTCGTAATATTCGGCGGCGAACAACATGCCGAGGAACAGCAGCGTGCTGTCGACCGACGACAGCTCGACATCGCCGAAGCGCAACCCGCTGTCCATGTGGAGGAAGTGGTAGAAGAAGCCGCGAAAGCCCGCGACGCCCGACGCCCCCTCCCCCTGCGGCGCCTGGTCGAAGAAGCGGAGCGTCGCGAGCGTGCGCTCGCGCGCCGCGGCGCGGGGGATCCAGCCGCGCTCGACGCCGATCGGATAGGCGGTAAGCGCGAAGCCGACCGCGGCGATGCTGCAGAATTCGGGATTGGGCCAGGCGTCGGGCACCAGTCCGTTCGCCGGATTGCCCGTCTCCCAGAACCAGCGGAAGGTGCGCTCTTCGAGATCGTCGAACAGGGCGGGTAGCTTTGGCGCGCGCGCCGCGTGGCGGCGGCCTTCGCGCGCCTCTGACGGCGCCGCGATCGCGCTTGCCAGCCCTCCCACCGCCAGGAACGAGGTGGCGGCGAAGGTACGGCGATCGATCACAATGGCTCTCCAGCCCGTGTCGGTTGGCGCATCGGGCTTCGCGGATGTAACCGGTTACAGAGGTCGGTCAAGCGAAATGCCGATCGGTCGCGCGCGCCTTGCTATCGCCCTGCAACGACCGGTTCGGCGCCGCTCGCGGACCGCCGCTTTACCCCGCTGCTACCCGGCCAGCGTGAAGCCGCCGACCACTCCTGGCGCCTCGGCCGAGGGCGCGATCCACACCCGGAACGCACCCGGCTCGACCGTCGGCTTCATCTCGGGGCCGACGAAGGTCAGGTCGGCGCGTCGCAGCGTGAAGCTGACCTTCTGCGACGCGCCGGGCGCGAGCGACACGCGCCGATAGGCCTTGAGCTGGCGCACCGGGCGCGTGATGCTCGCCGCCACGTCGTGGACGTAGAGCTGGACGACTTCCTCCACCGCGACTTTCCCGCTGTTGCTGACCGTGGCCGACACGGTCAGCGTCCCATCCGCCGCGAGCGCGCCGCCATTGCCGATCTCCAGATCGGCATAGCTGATCTGCCCATAGGTCAGGCCATGCCCGAACGCGAACAAGGCCGAATTCGGGATGCCGCGATAGTGCGCCTTGAACGGCTCGAGCGGGCCATCCGGATTGGGCCGGCCGGTCGCCTTGTGCGCGTAATAATACGGCGCCTGCCCCGTCGCGCGCGGGAAGCTGACCGGCAAGCGGCCCGATGGGCTGAAACGCCCGAACAAGATATCGGCGATCGCCGGCCCGCCTTCCGAGCCGAGGAACCACGTCACCAGGATCGCGGGAGCGGCAAGCACCGCGCCGTCGAGCGCCAGCGCGCGGCCATTCTTGAGCAGCACCACGACCGGCTTCCCCGTCGCGGCGACGGCTTCGGCGAGCGCGCGCTGCGCCGCGGGCACGACGATCTCGGTGCGTGCCTGCGCTTCGCCGGACATGTCCTGGCTCTCGCCGATCGCGAGCAGGACGACATCCGCCGCCTGCGCCGCCGCGACCGCCGCCGCGATCCCGCCGTCGAGCGGCGCATCGACGCCCGAACCCGCGATCACGCTGACCTGCGCGCGCGGCCCGGCCTGCGCTCGCACGCCCGTCGCGAGATCGATCGCATCGGCATCGGATCCATAGACATTCCATGGCCCGATCAGATCATGCTGACCCGCCGCGAACGGACCGATCAGCGCGATCTTGCGGTTCTGCGCGAGCGGCAGGAGCGCGCCCTCGTTCTTGAGCAAAACGATCGACCGCCGTGCCGCTTCGCGCGCGACCGCGCGGTTGGCCGGCGTGCCGATCCGCGCCGCCTCGCGCTTCACGTCGATCCGGCGGAACGGGTCGTCGAACAGGCCGAGCGCGACCTTGACGCGCAACACCCGCCGCACCGCCTGGTCGAGCCGCGCCATCGGCACCGCGCCCGAACGCACCAGATCGGGAAGATATTTGATGTAGAGCGCGCTTTGCATGCTCATGTCGACGCCCGCCAGGAAGGCGAGCCGCGCCGCATCGCGCTCGTCGGCGGCGAAGCCATGCGCGATCAATTCCATATCGCCGGTATAATCGGAGACGGTCAGGCCGCCGAAACCCCATTGCTCGCGCAACACCTCGGTCATCAGCCAATGGTTGGCGGTCGCGGGGATGCCCGCGACTTCGTTGAATGCCGCCATCACCGACAGCGCGCCGGCATCGAGTGCTGCCTCGAACGGCGGGAAATAGACGTCGCGCAAACTGCGTTCTGAGATGTCGACCGAATTGTAGTCGAGCCCGCCCTCGCCCGCGCCATACGCCGCGAAATGCTTGGCGCACGCCATCACCGCGTCGTTCGCGGTCAGCGACCTGCCCTGGAACCCGCGCACCCGCGCGCGCGCGAAATCGCAGCCGAGCAGCACGTCCTCGCCCGCACCCTCGACGCCGCGCCCCCAGCGCGCGTCGCGCGCGATGTCGACCATCGGCGCGAAGGTCCAGTCGATCCCCGCCGCCGCCGCCTCGACCGCCGCGACGCGCGCGGTCCGCTCGGCGAGCGCCGGATCGAAGCTCGCCGCTTCGCCGAGCGGCACCGGGAACACCGTGCGGAATCCGTGGATCACGTCGGCGGCGAAGATCAGCGGGATCTTGAGCCGGCTGCGCAGCGCCGCCTGCTGCATCGCCAGCGCCATCTTCGCGCCATTGCCGTTGAACACGCCGGTCAGCCGGCCGGCCGCGGCGTCGGCCAGCTGGCTCTCATAGCCACCGGTCGGGGCGATCGGATTGAGCTTGCTCGCGGCGCCGCCAGCCCAAGCCGCCGCCATCAGCGTCAGTTGCCCGGCCTTTTCCTCGAGCGTCATCTGCCCGACCAGCGCCTCGACCGCCGGCGGCAGCGCGCCTGCGCCGAGAGTTGCAAAAAGCGCGTGCGCCGGGCTCGAGCGCCACGCCAACGCCGCCGCGCCACCAAGCATCAAGCTGCGTCGCGAGACCTGTAGCATGTTCACCCTATCCTCCCCGGTTTTGCGGAGCCTATTGCAAATGTAACCGGTTACAGCAAGACCCTTGCCGAGGTGGCGCTTTCGTGGTGCAAGCGCAGTCGGGACCAACAGCCGGAAAACCTTCGCTTTATGGCGCATGCCACCATCCGCGATGTCGCTCGCGCGGCGAATGTTTCGATCGCCACCGTCTCGCGCGCGCTGAACGGCCACGGCAACGTGCGCGCCAATCTGCGCGAGCATGTCCAGTCGGTCGCCGCGCTGCTCGGCTATGTGCCGCACACCGGCGCGCGCAGCCTCAGCCTGGCGCGCACCAACGCGATCGGCGTGATGCTGCCCGATCTCCACGGCGAATTCTATTCCGAGGCGTTGCGCGGGATCGACGCCGAGGCTTCGGCGCGCGGATTGCAATTGCTGCTGTCGAACATGCACGGCGACCACCGCGGGACCGAGACGCTGCGCTTCATGCGCGGGCGGGTCGACGCGCTGATCATCATGGCGCCCGATATCGACCCCGAGCGCTTGCTCGCGCACCTCCCGCCGAGCTTGCCGACCGTCCTGATCAGCTGCCCCGACGTGGCGGCGGACCATCCGCAATTCCGCATCGACAATGTCGCCGCCGCCGACGCGATGACCGAGCATCTGGTCGCGACGGGGCGACGGCGCATCGCCCACCTTTCGGGGCCGCGCGGCAACCGCGACGCCGAAGAGCGGATCGCCGGCTATAGCGCCGCCATGACGCGACATGGTCTTATCCCGCGCGTCCTGACCGGCGATTTCGAGGAGGAATCGGGAACGGTTGCGGCCGAAGCCTTGCTCGACGACGCCAAGCGCGTCGATGCGCTGTTCGCCGCGAACGACATGATGGCGATCGGCGCGCTGGTCGCCTTTCAGCGCGCCGGGCTCGGCGTGCCCGAGGACATTGCAGTCGCCGGTTTCGACGACATCCCGCTCGCGCGCTTCGTAACGCCGGCGCTGACCACGATGCGCGTCGGGATCGCTGAGATCGGCGCCGAAGCGGTGTCGCGCGCGGCAGCGATTTTGGCCGGCGGCAAAGACAGCGAAATCCGCTGGGTCGCACCAAGGATCAAGCTCCGGGCGAGCACGCTCGTCGGCGCGACGGATCTGCCGGCGGAGCGACGCAGCGCTGCGCCGTCGGCCGATTGACAGAAATCTCGCGCGGGGCCCCTTTCGCGAACGAAGGGTCCATCCCGACAAGGATGGTCATGCCACCGTGGCGCCGCCGGCCCGCCCGAGCCGCCAGATCGGACACGCCTGAGACCAACCGCTCCGGCGCGCGGCGCGCCGTCGCTCCCGTCGGGTGCTGGGTGCGATCGACCTCGCCGCCTGGACTGAAGCGACGGCGATCGGATCGCTCGAAGCATCGCGGAACGGAAGGGCCAGGCGCGCCGCGCGCCGGCCTCGAAGGCCGCACTGGTTGATTTGGACCGCGCTAATCGCCGGTTGGCGGAGCGCGAGTCGATCCGCGCTGCACGACAGGCCACGGCCGCGATGGGAAAAGTGCGCCGCGCAGTCGTGACGCCGCGCGTATCCTGCGCTACCTCGGCCGCGTGATCGCTCAATCCCCCGTCGCCGAACAGGATATGGACAGCGAACGAATCGTCGACGCAGCGCTCGACATCGTCGCGCGCTGCGGGCTCGCCGGATTGACGCTTCGTCCGCTCGCGGCGCAGGCCGGCCTCAGCGTGGCGGTGATCTCGGCGCGGATGGGGACCAAGGAGCAACTGATCGAGCGTGCGACCGATCTGGTCGCCCGACGCGACGCACAGTTCGGCGACCGCTGGCGCGATCTCGCCGCGCAGATCGTCAGCAGCGACGGCGCCAGCCGCGCCGCGCTCGCCGATTTGGCATTTCGCGACTGGGTCGGCGCCCACCGGCGAAACCTCATCTTCCTGATCGAACTGGTGCACGATCGCGTGCTCCAGGACAGCGCCTCGGCGGCGCTCGACCGCTGGCTCGCGCAAGCGGGGGCGTTGTGGTCGAGCCTGCTGTTCGACACGCCTGCGCTCGGCGATCTGGCGCTCGGTTATATGCTCGACGAAGCCAGCTTCGCGCTCGGTACGGGCGATGACCCGGCTTATGCGCTGCTACGAACGCTGTGCCTGCAGCGCTTTGCCAACGGCCTGGCGCGCACTGGCGCGGCTGGTGCGGAGATCGAGCGACTGATCGCCGCGCTCGCCCCCGCCGATCTCCCGATCGCGCGCGACGACGACCCCAAGCGCCGGCGCATCGCCGACAGCGCCGCGCACATCATCGTCTCGCAGGGAATCGAGGCGACGACGCACCGCTCGGTCGCCCTCGCCGCCGATGTGCCCGCCTCGACCGTCGTCTATCATTTCGGGGGCCGCGACGCACTGGTCGTGGCGGGGTTGCACGCCGTCATCGCGCACTTCCACGGCACGCGCGACCGCGCGCGCGCGCAGCACCGCTTGCCCGTCGGCGACGCCGAGACGCGCGACCTCGTCAAGGCGACGTCGATGATCGCGCTCGCCAGTGTCCGCGAGACCAGCCTCCGGCGCTATGCGATCGACATGCGGCGGCGGCGCGGCGAGAATATCCGGGCGGCCGACCTCGCCGCATTCGGCTTCGGCCCCGCGGCAGCCGCCGGGTTCGATCGCGCCGCCGCGCAAATCGTCTCGATCGCGCTGTTCGGGATGCGGATGGTGGCGATGGCGCGCAAACGGCCAGAGGGGGCACAGTATCGCGCCGCCTTCGCCGCGTACGACGCCTGGGCCAGCGCTACGGCCGATCGCGGACTGTCATAGAAGCAGCACATATCCGGTCTAAGCGACCCGCGTGGCCTTGAACAGCGCGATCGATCGGACTCATCCCTCGGCTGCGCAGATGCTGGCGCTGTCGCTGCCGACCTGGGTCTTCGCCGGCTACGATCTCGCGCGCCGCAGCTTCCTCGCCGCGTATCTCTCCTACGATCTGGGCTTGCCGATCGCCATGGTCGGCTGGCTGGTGATGCTTGCCGGCCTCGCGTCGATTCCGGCCGAACTGGTGGCGGGCGCGCTGTGCGATCGGGGATCGCCCCGGCTCGGCGCCCGCGTCATATGGATGGCGTCCGGCACGGCGCTGCTACTGATCGGCGGCGTCGGACTGGTGCTGCTCGGCCGCTCGAGCAGCGGGCTGGCGATCGCGGCTGCGCTGGTCGCGCTGGTGGTGGGCTGGGCGGTGTGCAACGTCACGCACGGCGCCTGGGCGCTCGACGCGACCGCCGACGCGCCCGCGCGGGCACGGGTCTTTGGGTTGCGAACGGTCGCGGGCATCCTCGGCGGGATCGCCTTTTCGCTGCTCGCCGTCGCGCAGCCTGGACGCACGCTCGGGCCGTTCGCCGCGATCGTACTGGCGGTGTCGATCGGCGCGCCGCTGGCGCATGCGCTGCTGATCGCCCTGGTGCCCGATCGTCCCGCCGCACCCAGCCCGTGGCGGCGCGGACTGATGCTCGCGCCGGTCCGCCTGCTGTTCGCCAATCGCGGAAACCGCCGGCTCGCCGCACTGTTCGCGCTGAACGGCGCGCATACGGCGATCACCGGCACCGGATATCTCTATCTCGTCGGCAACGCGCTGGCGCTCCCCGGCTGGGGCGCGACCGGTATCCTCGTTCAGGCGATCTGCGCTGCGATCGGCATCGGCATCGCGGTCGGCTTCGGTACGCGCTGGCCGGCCGAGCGGACCCTGCGCGCGATCTGCTGGGTCAATCTGCTGCTGGCGATCACCCTGATCGCGCTTCCGCCGGGCCGCCCCGCGCTGCTGATGCTGTGGACGGCAGCGTTCGGCCTCGTCTCGGCGATCGATTTCTTGGCGCTGCGCGTGCTGCTCGGCGCGCGGCTCGATCTTGCCGCGCACACGGGGACCGGTCGTGCGCCCGCTGCTGCCTATTACGCCGGCTTCCATCTTCCCTTCAATCTGTGCGGCGCGCTTGCGGCGGGGATGATGCTGTTTGGGTATCGGCTTGCCGGGTTCGATCCAGCGTTCCGTTATGGAACTGAACAAGCGTTTGTCCCCACCCTGCTGATCCCGGCGATGAGCGCCGCGGCAATGATGGTCATGTCGCTTCTCTTGCTGAGTGATAAATCTGCCACCGCTGAAAAGGAGGGTTCGAAGCACGACCTGACGCCCATCGCTAAATCCAGAATTACTGAACAAGTGTAATTTTGCTGTCACCGAACGGCCCTAGGGGAGCGCCAGGCCAGTTGGCGAATCCATGGCTCTAAGGGGATTTTCACGGTGACTGTATTGAACTTTGCGCGCCTGACGGCCGGCTCGACCCTGCTCCTGTCCGGCCTCGTCGCGGGACAAGCGTTCGCGCAGGAATCCGCGACGACCGCTTCGCCATCTGCGGTCCGGACCCCCGCAAGCGCTTCGGGCGCTCCCGCGGACGACGGCCTGACCGACATTGTCGTCACCGCGCAGCGCCGCCGCGAAAAGGCGCAGTCGGTGCCGATCTCGATCACCTCGGTCAGCGGCGAACAGTTCGAGAAGACCGGCTATATCGCCCTGACCGACCTGCAATATGTCGTGCCCGGCGTGCAGTACAACCCGACCCAGGGCGCCGCCTTCCAGATCCGCGGCGTCGGTTCGAGCTCGTTCGATCTGTCGAACGCCAAGTCGGTCAATGTGGTGGTCGACGACGTGGTGATGGACAATCAGCGCGACAACGGCCTGATCGGCCTGACCGACGTCGCCAGCATCGACGTGCTGATGGGCCCGCAGGGTACGCTGTTCGGCAAGAACTCGACCTCGGGCGTGATCTCGCTGACCACGAACAAGCCCGTGCTCGGCAAGCTGTCGGGCAATTTCTACGGCAGCTATGGCGAGCGCAACGATCATATCGTCAACGGCACGGTCAACGTTCCGCTCGGCGAGAACGCCGCGTTGCGCGTGTCGGCCTTCCAGCAGGGGCAGGACGGCGCGGGGCGCTACGTCACGCTCGACCGCAACCTCAACCGCGTCGACGAGGTCGGCGTGCGCGCGAAGCTGCTCTACGCGCCGACCGACCGGCTCGAGGTGATCCTCGCGGGCGAATATACGCGGCATTACGATACGTCGGTGCGCACGCCCGTCGGCGGTCCCGCCGGTTCGGTCTTCGCCCCCTCGGCGGCGATCACTGCGCAGATGGCGGCGCTCGGCGTCGTCGCCAACGAGAAGAACACCGACTCGCTCGACAGCCAGCTCGGCTCGATCACGATGGTCAACAAGGGCGGGTCGCTCCACGTCAACTACCAGCTCGGCGAGCACACGCTGACCTCGATCACCGCGTATCGCGAGACGAGCTACGTCAACGTGACGCCCGCCGATCTGCTGCCCAACGCGATCAACGCCTATCTGCCGTTCAACGTCGGCAAGCTCTATTCCAACAAGTTCAGCGAAGAGGTGCACATCGCCTCGCCGACCGGGCGTTTCTTCGAATATCTCGTCGGCGGCTTCTACAACAAGCTCAACGCCACCCAGTCGCAGGTGCAATGGGGGCCGCTCGGCGGGCCGGTCTATGACGCCAACGGCGTGGGTACCCCGGTCCTCTCGGCCAACACCGGCGCCAACGATCCGGTGACGGGCAAGCTGCTCGGCAACACCGTCCGCTTCAATTCGTACAACGAGACCGCGGCGGTGTTCGGCCAGACCAAATTCACCTTCACTCCGCAGCTTAGCCTGACGCTCGGCGGGCGCTACAATTACGACTGGAACGGCCAGACGATCGGCTATTTCGACACCGATCCGGTCGCGCTGACGGGCTACCGCCCGAGCTTCACCGCCGCCGCCACCAGCATCGCGCCGACCGCCGACTTCCGCACCGGGCGCAAGAATGCCGGCCACTTCACCTACCGCATTGCGCCGCAGTTCACGATCAGCCCCGACGTGATGCTCTATGCGACCTATTCGACCGGCTACAAGCCGGGCGGAATCGCCTATGTCGGCAACAAATACGATCCGTACAACGCCGAGACGGTGAAGAGCTGGGAAGTCGGCGTGAAGTCCGAATTCCTCAATCGCCGCGTCCGTCTGAACTTCGACCTCTACTCGTCGAGCTATCACGACTTCCAAGCGACGATCCTGACCCCGGTGAGCACCGGCGTCGGCGGCTTCATCCTCGCCTCCGCCATCGGCAACGCGCCGGGCCTGCGCTCGCGCGGGTTCGAGGGCGCGCTGACGATCAAGCCGACGCGCGCGTTCACGATCGGCGGCGTCGTGACCTACAACGACTCGAAATTCACCGATTACGTCGCCAGCCCGACTGCGAACTACACCGGCACGCGCCTGACCAACGCGCCGCGCTGGTCGTTCACGATCAACGGCGATTACGGCACCGAGATTTCCTCGGCGCTCAAGATCAATGCGCATGTCGACTACGCCTATCGCAGCGCGACGCAGACCGTCACCGGCGCAATGCTCGGCGACTGGCTCGCGCCCGCGGTCAAGAATGCCGACGGCACGTCGACGCCCAATGCGAGCTATTCGTTCATCCCCGCCTACGGGCTCGTCAATACGCGCGTGAGCGTCGCCAAGATCAACGATACGGTCGAGGTCGGCGTCTATGCGCGCAACCTGTTCAACACCTATTTCTCGACCGGCTACCAGATCTACGGGAACCTCGGCCTGCTGCATTACAGCACGCCCGACGCATATCGCACCATCGGCGGCTACGTGAAGTTCAAGTTCTGACGAGTGTTCCGGCGGTGGCCCCTGCCCCGCCGGACGCCTCTCGATCCAAGGATAATCTCGATGAAGACACTAGCACTCGGCCTCGCCACGGTCGGTGCGGCGATCACGCTCGTCGCCGCCGCGGCGCAGAAGCGCGCCCCCGAACCGCGGCTCAACCAGATCCAGGTGATCGGCACGCACAACAGCTATTCGCAAGGCATCGACCCGAAGCTGCTGGCGATGGCGGACACGATCGTCGGCCCGCGGCTCGCCGCGCGGATGGACGCGCTGACCGGCGCGGCGAAGGCCGCGGCGCTCGAATATCATCCCAACCCCGGCAGCCTCAGCCAGGGCCTGACCTACCGCTTCGCGTCGCTGCCCGCGCAGCTCGACGCGGGGATGCGCAGCCTCGAGATCGACATCAACAACGATCCGCAGGGCGGCCGCTATGCGCATCCCGCCGGTTACGCCGCGCTCAAGGCGAAGGGCGTGCCCGACGCCGACATCCTGCCGCACGACACGACCGATATGGACAAGCCCGGCCTCAAGGTCTTCCACATCGCCGATTTCGACGTGCGATCGAGCTGCAACCTGTTCCGCACCTGCCTTGGCCAATTGCGTCACTGGTCCGACGCGCATCCCAACCACGAACCGATCTTCATCCTGGTCGAGGCCAAGAGCGACGCGCTGCCGATCTTCCCGGGATCGACCACGCCGCTGCCGTTCGATCGTGCGGCGTTCGCCGAGATGGACCAGTCGATCTTCGACGTGATCGGTCGCGACCATCTCGTGACGCCCGATCAGGTGCGCGGCAGCTATCCCACCCTCGAAGCCGGCGTTCGGGCGCAGCATTGGCCGACGCTCAGCGCCGCGCGCGGGAAATTCGTGTTCCTGCTGCTCACCGCGTTCGATCCGGTCGCGCTGGCGGCCTATCATGAGGGCCACCCCAACCTCGAGGGCCGCGCCGCCTTTCTGCGCGCTTCCCCCGGCGAGAGCTATGCCGCGTTCCTGCTGATGGACAATGCGACGCTGCGCGCCAAGGAGATCCCGGCGCTGGTCAAGCAGGGCTATCTGGTTCGCGCCCGCGCCGACATCGAAACCTACGAAGCGCGCGTCAACGACCTGACGCGGGCGAACCAGGCGTTTCGGAGCGGGGCGCAGATCGTTTCGACCGATTTCTACAAGCCCGGCAACGGCTATGGCACTTCCTATGTCGTGCGCTTGCCCGGCGGCGGTGCGGTGCGCTGCAATCCGGTCAACGCCCTGAGCGACTGCCGACTGCACCAATAGTCGTCCGCCTTTCCCGTCGCCGGTGCCGGTCGACCGCGCGATCGCGCGTCGAAGCAGCCCGGCCGATGATCGGGACATGCGGCGGGCGCGGCGGAACTGGCTTCGTGACGCCGCTCCCGCGTCGTCCCCGCTTTCCCGTCCGGCGGAATCACGAGGGTGTCACGGGCGCACGGCGGGGTTCGTACGTCTCGCGAAATGCGAGTCCGACCCGCCCTGCGCGCTTCGCATCGGCGTTTCGCGCGGGTCAATCGCCGCCTCGTCGGGTTCTGTCGCACGACCGGCCGCAGCGTCCCGCGTTGCGCCCGGCAGTTCGGCAACCTTTGCCGGGTGATCGGCGGGCAACCGCAGCTCGAGCCCGCGCGAAGGTTTTCAGAATGCTGGAAGGTCAGCGCGCTATGCTTCGTACCGTCATACGGCGCACCGCATGCTCGAACGCGCCGACCGCAGCGAATGAGTGGATGTGGCGAGCGATTTTGGAGGTTAGCTCTACGCACCGCCGCGATATCGCGGGCGCTACCGGGTCCGACCTTTCGCGCCGCCCAGCCCGCCCGTTACGACGAGACTGGTCGCACGCTAACCCGGCCGCCCCCGCGCCGCCGTGGCGACGGGAGACGATCATCGCGTCCGGCATAACGCCGCGCCAGCGTCGCGCAGACGAACAGCTGCGCCTGGTGGAACAGCATGAGCGGCAGCACGATCAGCCCGACGGCATGGCCCGGGAACAGGATCGCCGCCATCGGAATGCCGCCGGCCATGCTCTTCTTCGACCCACAGAAGACGATCGCGATCTCGTCCTCGGTCGAAAAGCCGCAGCTGCGGCTGGCGAGCGTGGTCGCGAGCAACACCAGCGCCAGCATCGCGAGATCGATCGCGAGCACGGCGGCGAGGTTCGCCAGCGACAGCTGGTGCCATATGCCCGCGACCATCCCCGCGCTGAACGCGGCATAGACCACCACCAGCACCGAGCCGCGATCGACGATCGCGGTCGGCAGCGGGTGCCCTAGCAGCCACGCGCCGATCCATGGCCGCGCCGCCTGACCGAGCACGAACGGCAACAGGATCTGCATCGCGATGTCCTCCAGCGCCGAAAGCGAGAAACCCCCGCTCGCCGCCGGCAGCAGCTGCGACACGAGGATCGGCGTCAGCACCACCCCCAGCACGTTCGACAGCGACGCCGCGCACAGGGCGCCGGGAACGTTGCCGCGCGCGATCGAGGTGAAGGCGATCGAGGATTGCACGGTCGAGGGCAGCAGGCACAGGAACATCAACCCCGTCAGCACGTCGCGCGGCAGATGCCCGCGCAGCAGCAGGGTGACGAGGATCCCGAGGAGCGGGAACAGCAGATAGGTGCTGGCAAAGATCAGCACCTGCAACCGCCAGTGCGCGAGCCCGCGCCAGATCGCCTGCGGCGCCAGTCGCGCCCCGTAGAGGAAGAACAGCAACGCCACCGCGACGTTGACGAGATGCGAGACCGCGAGTACCGCGTCGCCGCGCGCCGGCAGCAACGCGGCGAGCGCGACCGTCGCGATCAGCAGCAGCAAATAGCGATCGAGCCGGAGCAGGATCGATCCGATCTTGGGAAGGGGCATCGTCGGCATCCTTGGTAAGCTCAAACCCGATCTACACCGCGCCAGCCCCACCACAATCCCGATAGCCACGATAACGGTCATCATGTATCGTGATAGGCATGCAGCGTATTCCGGTGGATCTGCTCGAGACCTTCGTCGCGGTGGTCGACGCCGCGAGCTTCACCGGCGCGGCGCGAGCGTCGGGCGTGCGCCAATCGACCGTCAGCCAGAAGATCGCCCGGCTCGAAGCGGCGGCGCGGCGGCGGCTGCTCGATCGCGATACGCATCGCTTGGCGCTCACGCCCGACGGCGAGCGCTTGCTCGAACACGCCCGCACTGTGATCGACGCGCACATCCGGCTCGAACGCAGCCTGGCCGAGACGCCGCTGCGTGGCCGGCTGCGGCTCGGCGCCTCGGAAGACTTCGTGCTCTCCGCTCTGCCCGACGTGCTGGCGACCTTTGTCCGCCGGCACCCCGAGGTGGATCTCGAGCTCAGCGCCGCGCTGAGCGAGGATCTGTACGACGCGTTCGACGCCGGGCGGCTCGACCTGATCTTCGTCAAGCGCCGCGCCGGCGACCGCCGCGGCATCCGCGTCTGGGGCGAAGCGATCCGCTGGGTCGGGCGCGCCGACCTGCGGATCGACGCGGACGAACCGCTTCCGCTGCTGCTCTATCCCGCCCCGAGCGTGACGCGCGCCCGCGCGCTCGAAACGCTCGAGGCGGTCGATCGGCGCTGGCGCGTCGCGTTCACCAGCGCGAGCCTGACCGGCCTCACCGCCGCAGCGCGCGCCGGGCTCGGCGTCATGCCGCATTCGGCGCGGCTGATGCCGAACGGACTCGCGCCGCTCGGGCCCGATCTCACGCTCCCCGCGCTTCCCGAGATGGAATTCGTCCTCCTCGCGCCGGGCGGCCATCACCCGGTCGCCGAGGCACTCACCGCCGCAGTGCTGCAATGGGCGGCGGCTGGACGATAGCGGAAGCGCGGAACGGATCGACATCGGGGAGCGCCAACTCCTCGACGCTGCCGATCCGCCGTCGGGGGCGGCGCAAGCTCGTCTCTAACGGTCCTGAAGCCATGCCCGTCGGCCCGGCGCAAAGCTTGTGCCTCCCCGGTGTCGCGCCGTCCGCCAAGCCGTCGCGAGGCCCCGTCGTCCGCCGTCGCGACGGCCGACGCGATGTCTGAGTTTAGTCGTATCCTGCGAGCCCACTCTCGGAATAGGCCGAGCGAAATTCGCCATCCCCACCCCAAACCGAAGGCCCCGCTGATTTGCCAACCGAAACCCGTGCTGGCACCTGCAGGACATGATGGACGGGATTGACGATATCGAGATTCGCCATGGCATACGCCGGGCCAAGGCCTACACCCGCGCCGAGCCGGTGATCCGGTGCATCGAGGATGCGGTGCGTGCGTATCGCCGCCGCACCGGCGACGTCGATGGCATGCCGCCGGTCGCCACGCTGGTCACCTTATGCGCCGAGCGAGGTTTGACGGCGGCGCGCGGTGGGCCCGTCACGCGCACCACCATCATCCGTGCACTGAAACTCATCGGGCTGCGGTAGCTTGCCGGCGCGCGGCGTCGCAGCGGGGTGGCGTTCCAAGGCGGCCGTCAGCGCCGCATTCGCGAGCCGGTACCGCTTCGTTCCAACCAAGCGCCGAAGCGGCGTCCGTCGACGGCGGCGTCGGCCCAGACCAATCAGAACAGCTTGCGCACTCCGAGCCGCACCAAGCGACCGACGGGATCGCTGTACGCGCCCTGAAAGCGGTTGGGTGTCGCCCCGTCGCGGTCGCGGACGGCGATGCGGTTGTCGAGCAGATTCTCGACCACGAAGTTGACCGAAAACCGTTTCGCCCAAGGCTGCTTCCACAGTTTTTCCAAGTCGAGGCTCGTATAATAGAGCAGCAATGTCCGCGCCGAAAAGCGCAGGTCGGAAGCGGCAAGGTCGCTGCGGATGCGAGTCGAGCCTTGGACCTGGCTATAGATGCCGGCGTTCACCGCGCCGTAGCTGCCGCCGATCGAGCCGTCGACGTCCCAGCGGGGCCGTCCGCCGTTGCCGGTCAGGCTCGCCCCGTCAAGCAGGTCGAGCAGCGGCTGCCCGGAACGCAACTCGAGCCGATCGCCGAACCGGTAATTGCCGCTGAGGAACGCATAGAGGTTGAGCCGCGGTGGCGGCGGGGGCGGCGGGGGCGCAACCTTGCCCGCGACCGGCGGCGGCGGCGTAGGGGGCGTGCGCCCGATCGGCGTGTTGCCGCTCAGCGCCCAATGCAGCTTGCGCTCGCGCTCGCGCGCAAGATTGACCGGCCGTAGATCGATGCTGACCAGATTGCCTTGCGCATCGCGACTGAACAGCGCCGGAAAGGCCGCCTGGAAGGGCGCGGTGACGTTGCCGAGCGAGGCGCTCTGCCCCTCGATCAGCGTGTTGACCAGATCGAGCGTCAACCGCAATTCCTTCTTGCGGAACGGCTGCAGCTGGACGCTGAGCGTGCTGATCCGGCGCTGCTCGGGGGCAAGCGCGGGGTTGCCGCCGTTGAGCGTCGAGACCAGCGCGCTGCGGCCGGTGACATAGTCGAACACCGGGACATTGGGTACGCTCAGCAGCGGATCGACGAGCAGCGTGATCGCCGGCGCGGTGCGCGTCCGGACGATCGAGCCGGTCAGTTGCACCAAGCGGGTCGGCGTCCAGTTGAAGCCGAGGGTGCTGTTCGCCAGCCGGCCATAGCCCGACACCGCCGACACGCCGGCCGACGCATTGACTCCCAGCTGGCCGGCAAAGGCGAGGACGTCCTGGTTCGCCGAGGCGATCGGCAGATCGATCGCGGCGCTGGCGCTGGTCACCGATCGCGCGAACGGCTGGACCGCCGCCACCCCGCTGCCGCTGCTCAGCACGCTGGCCGAACGACTATAATCGGTCGTGAGCGTGACCAGCGCGTCCCCCGCCGGCAGCCGGATCAGCGGTCCGTTCACGCCGCCGTGCGTTGCCACCGTATCGGTGCGGGACCGGCTGCGCTGGACCAGCCGCTCACCCGCCTCGGCCGAGCCGAGCGGCTGGAGCGGATCGCCGCCGGCCGCGACCGCAGCCTGGAGCGCGTCGGTCGGGACGCCGATATCGGACATATTGCGATTGACGACGCGGTCATACCGCGTTGCGACGTTCCACGCCCAGCGGCCCAGGCCGCCCTGCACGGTCATGCCGCCGTGCAGCGTCGATGCCTCGCCGTGTTGCCGCAGGATGCTATCCCCGAAATAGCGGTCGACCAGCACAGGCGTCGCGAACGGCAACGCCGACGAGCCTGCGGGCACGGCGATCGCGGCAGCTGCGAGGCCGTTCGACCCGGCGCTCCAATTCTGCTGCGCCGAGAGGTTGAAGGACAGGTCGATCTTACTGACCGGCACTGCGAACGTACCGTCGAACCGCAACTGGTCGGTGCTCGGCTGGAGCGTCCGATAGGGTCCGATGTCGGTTACCGCCTGCGCGCCTGTCGCATAGCTGGCGAGCGTGCGTCGCGCCGCAGCATCCTGCGGGACCGCCGCGATCGTCACCGCGCGGCCGGCAAGCGCGTCGAGCGCGGGGTCGATGCTGCCGCCGTCGGCGCCCGTGATATTGCCCTGGATCGCATATGGCGCGGCTGGATCGGGAACGATCGACCGGCTGCTCTGCAGGATGCTGTCCTGATGCGTGTACGATCCGGTCAGCGACAGGCGGCGGCCGTCGTTGATGCGCGTCGCGTTAAGCTCGGCATAGTGCGTTCCGCCACCGCCTTCGGTGGTGGTGCCGACGGTGTCCTGCACCGACAGCGAGCGGAAATGCTTCTTGGTGATGAAGTTCATCACCCGCACCGTCGACGGGAACCCCAACCGCGCCGCGTCCTGTTCGGACAGGATCTCCGTTCGCTCGATCGCCTCGAACGGCAGGCTGTAAAGGTCCTCGACGCCCGACACGCGCCGACCGTTGAGCAGGAGTGCGGGATCACCACCCGCGGCGGACGTGGCGATCCCCTTGAGCCGCGCCAGCACGTCCTTGATCGTCGTCACCCCCAGGGCCTTCAGCGCATCCGCGTCGAGCACCGCGATCGGTTCGACCGAGCCGATCGCGCTGCCGCGGACGTGACGGCCGCGAACGATGATATCGGTGCCGGTGTCGGTGGATGGCGAGGCAGGAAGGTCGCTCTGCGCCGTGCCCGCCGCACCGGCGGTGGTGCCGGTCAAAACGGCAATCGCCACAAACGCACTGCCACCCGTCGCCCGCACTGCCCGTCCCCTCATCGTTGCGAACAGCCGTAACGGTCGGAAAGTGCGAGAATATGGCAGCATCGGCCGCAATCGCTCGAAACCGGAATTGCTGACCCGACCAAGGCCGCAATCCGCCGCCGCCAGGATATCGAACGGCGGTCAGGTGCCAGCGAGCGCGAGCGCGATCGCCCCCAGCGGACCCGCTTTGTCGCCAAGCGCCGGCGCCGCGACATAAGCGCGCCCCGCCGGCAGCGTCATATAGCCGTTGAGGCTCGCGACGAGCCCGGCCTCGATCCGCGCGAGCAGGTGGGGCTGACCCGCGACGACACCGCCGCCGATCGCGATGCGATACGGTCCCGTCGTGCAGACGATCGCGTGGCACAGCGCCGCAAGCGCATCCACCACTGGCTCCCATACCGGATCGTCCGCTGCAACATCCGCCACCCGCCGTTCGCCGAGCCGCAGCGCGAGCGCCGATCCCGATGCCACACCTTCGACGCAATCGTCGTGGAAGTGGCAGGAGCTGCTTTGGTCGTCACCGGCGCGACGCGGCACGCGAATGTGTCCCAACTCGCTATGGCCGATGCCGCGGGTCGGCAGCCCGTTGACGATCAGCCCGACGCCGACGCCGGTGCCGACGGTGACATAGGCGAAGTCCGACAGGCCCTGCGCGCAGCCCCACGCCATTTCGGCGCGCGCGGCGCCGTTCACGTCGGTGTCGAAGCCGACCGGAACCGCGAACGGCGCGGAAAGACGGCCGCGCACGTCGGCCCCCGCCCATCCCGCCTTGGTCGTCGCGAGGATCCGGCCGTAGCGCGGCGAAGCCGGATCGAGCTCGATCGGCCCGAACGACGCGATACCCAACGCCGCGAAGCCGTAGGCCGCCTGCCAGGCGTGCAGCACCTCGACGATCGCGGGCAGCGACTCGTCGGGACGCGTGGTGGCCACCGTCTGCTGCGCGACGATGGCGCCCGTGGCGTGGGCCAGGGTGCACACGCACTTCGTCCCACCAAGTTCGACGCCTGCGTAGAGCGGGGCCGGATTGTCATCTGCCGTCATGCGCGGGCTGCTCGCGCCGGCACCGGGACGCTGTGTAGCGATTGCATTTCCCCTCCTCGTGCGCGTTGAGCCTGATCGACCATAAGCCGCTTGCCACGCGCTATCCTGCCTTTAATATTCCAATTTAGATAATTCAATAACGGGGGAGATGGTTCGATGCAGGCGCAGACCGGCACGTCTGGCCGATCGGCGATCGGTGCAGCAAGCCTTGGCGGCCTTCTGTTCGGCTTCGACACCGCGGTCATCGCCGGCGTCACCGAAGCGTTGCGCAGCACCTTCGGCTTGAGCGCCGCGCAGCTTGGCGCAGCGGTCGCGGCGGCGTTGGTCGGGACGCTCGTCGGCGCGCTCGGCGCAGGCGCGCCGGGCGATCGCTACGGCAGCCGCATCATGCTGATCTGGATCGCGCTCGCCTATATCGTCTCGGCGATCGGCTCGGCGGCGAGCGGCGGGCTGGCGATGCTGGTCGCGTTCCGCTTTCTCGGCGGCCTGGCGATCGGCGGCTCGTCGGTGCTCGCGCCGGTCTATATCGCCGAGGTCAGCCCGCCCGAACGCCGCGGCCGGCTGGTCGGCCTGTTCCAGCTCAGCGTCGTGGCGGGAATCCTCGCGGCCTATGTCAGCAATTTCGCGGTTGGACGGATCATCGAAGGCGACGCCGCCTGGCGGCTCAAGCTGGCGGTGGCGGCGGTTCCGGCGATCGTCTTCTTCGTCTTGCTGCTGCGCATTCCCGACAGCCCGCGCTGGCTGGCGCGAAAGGGCCGCGCGGCCGAGGCGCGCGTCGCGATCGGCGCATTGGCAATGGGCGACCCCGACCCACTGCTCGCGACGTTCGCGTCGCCCGCATCGACGTCCGCGCGCTTGCAATGGTGGCTGCATCGCCGTCCGATTCTGCTCGCGGTCGCGTTGGCGCTGTTCAATCAGCTCTCCGGCATCAACGCGATTCTCTACTATCTCGGCGACATTTTTGCGGCGGCCGGCTTCAGCGCCGTCTCGGCCGATCTGCAAGCCGTCGCGATCGGGGTCGCCAATTTGCTGGCGACGCTGCTCGGCCTGACGCTGATCGATCGCTTCGGCCGCAAGCCGCTGCTGCTCGTCGGTGCGGCGGGGACCGCGTTCGCGCTGGCGGCGGTGGCGCTGATCTATACGCTGGGCCGCGGCCAGGCGTTGCTGTTGCCCGCGCTGATCGTCTTCATCCTGTTCTTCGCGGTGTCGCAAGGCGCGGTGATCTGGGTCTATCTGTCCGAAATCTTTCCGACCGCGGTGCGCGCGCGCGGGCAGGCGATCGGCAGCGCGACGCATTGGGGGATGAACGCATTGCTGGCGTTCGGCTTTCCCATCGTGGCACACTATACGCAGGCCTTGCCGTTCTGGCTGTTCGCGGCGGCGATGCTCGTGCAATTTGGCGTGATCTGGCGCTATTTCCCCGAAACGCGCGGGGTCCCGCTCGAACAGCTCGAAACGCTGTTCGAAACGAAACGAAGAGACGGATGAACACAGGTATGACCCTCGAGACCCGCCGCGCATGACCAGTCGCACTCCGGACGAACGCCCGCGGCTGTCGGGCACCAACCTCGAACGCGCGGCGGACCACAACCAGCGCGTGACGCTCCACGCGATCCGCGTGATGAGCCCGCTGACGCGGGTCGAACTGGCGCGCATCACCGGTCTCACCGGTCCGGCGATCGCCAACATCACCAAGCGGCTGCTGCAGGACGGGCTGATCGAGGAAGCCGGCCAGCGCCGCGGCGGTCGCGGCCAGCCGCCGACCAAATTGGTGGTCAAGCCCGACGCCTGCTATTCGATCGGCGTCAACATCGACCGCGACCATATCACGATCGTGCTGGTGGATTTTTCGGGCGCGACGCTCGCGCGCGCGACCGAAGAAGTCGATTTCGCTTTGCCCGATCAGGTCCGCGCGCTCTATCGCCGTTCGATCCGCACGATGCTGCGCAAGGCGAATGTCGACGTCGCCAAGATCGTCGGGCTTGGCGTCGCGGCGCCGGACGACCTCGGTCTGGTCGATCTGCCGGGCCGGCCGGCGAGCTATTCGGCGTGGAACGACGTCGATATCGCCAGCCTGTTCGACCAGCCGTTCGCGCTCCCGGTGTTCGTCGAGAACGACGCGGCGGCGGCCGCGATGGGCGAGATGCAGCTCGGCCACGGTCAGAGCAACAATAGCTTCTTCTACATCCTCTTGTCGTCGGGCCTCGGCGGCGGGCTGGTGATCGACGGCACCTACATCCGCGGCGCAAACGGGCGCAGCGGCGAGCTCGGCTTCATGCGCTCGCCGCAGCACGACGCGACGCCGGGCGAGCAGATCCAGAGCTTCGTCTCGCTCTCGGGCCTCGCGCGCAGTCTCGCGGACAAGGGGTATGCGCTGGCCGCGGTGATGCAGGGCGAAGCCGAGCCCGGTCTGACGGCCTGCGTCGCCGACTGGATCGAACGCGCGGCGCACCAGCTGACCGTGCCGGTCGATGCGATCAATTGCCTGGTCAATCCGGGCGTGATCCTGCTCGGCGGACGCTTGCCGACGCCGCAGCTCGACGCGCTGGCGGCGCGCACCGACGCGCTGATGCGCGAGCGCGCCGCGCTGCTCCCTTCGGTCGCGCCGGTGCGGCGAGCCGCGCTTTCGGCCGATGCGCCCGCGGTCGGTGCGGCGATCCTGCCGTTCAGCCACTTCCTGCTGCCCAAGCCGGGCGCGCTGTGGAAGGCGCAGGGGCATCCCGATGCGGTGGACGCCCCCGCCTAAGGCGCGCCGTGGCCGAACGAAGGCGGCCGATCGGCCTTGGCGGCGCCGAAGCGCGCGGGTGTGGCGCCCATCTCGAAGGTCAGCGTGCCGCCGCGGACGAGCTCGGCATGCGCGATCCAGTTGCGCGTCCAGGGCTTGCCGTTCCACGTCACCGCCTGGACATAGGGTCGGTCGGCCGCATTGCCCTTTGCGAGGATCCGCAAGGTCTTGCCGTGGCCGAGATCGACCTCGGCGCGATCGAACAGCGGAGAGCCGAACACATAGACCGCACTCACCGGATCGACCGGATAGAGACCGAGCGCGCTGAGCACGAACCAGGCGCTCGTCTGCCCGCAATCGTCATTGCCGATCACGCCGTCGGGATCGTGCTTGTACATTTCGGTCAGCAAGCGCCGCACCATCGCCTGGGTCTTCCACGGCGCGCCGGTAAAGGCGTAGAGATAGGCGGCGTGCTGGTCGGGCTCGTTGCCGTGCGCATATTGGCCGAGCAGCCCGCTAATGTCGGGCGGCGCATTCTTCGGAAGCGTCGAGGGCGCGCTGAACAGCGCGTCGAGCTTGGCCTCGAACGCCGCATCGCCGCCGAACCATTCGATCAGGCCGTAAACGTCGTGCTGGTTGAGGAAGGTCGCTTGCCAGCCATTGGTCTCGGTATAGTCACGATACGTGTCGGTATGGCCGAGCTGGATCGGGTCGTACGGCGTCCACCAGCTGCCGTCGGCGAATTTCGGGCGAGCAAAGGCGATCTTCGGATCAAGCACGTTGCGATAGTTGCGACTGCGCTTGCGCAGCGCCGCCGCATCGTCGCTCGCCCCCGCCGCCTCGGCGAGCACAGCCATCGCCCAATCGTCATAGGCATATTCCTGCGTGCGGCTGACCGACTCCCAGATCTTGTCGGCCGGGACATAACCGAGGTCGTAATAATAGCCGCGGCCGAGCGAAGCGTCGCTGTCGGCGAAGCCGCGATCGAAGGCGCGGCGGCGGATGTTGGGCCAGGCCGCGGCATAGTCGGCCGCGATCCCCTTGGCGTGCGCCTCGGCCAGCACCGCGACCGAATGCCAGCCGATCATCGTACCCGTCTCGACGCCTTGCAGCTGCCACACCGGCGGGCCGTAGGGACTCTGCTGCGTCTGGCGGATCAAGTCGCGCGCGAACAGCGTCGCCCGCTCGGGCTGGACCAGCGTGAGCAAAGGATGCAGCGCGCGGTATGTATCCCATAGCGAATAGGTGCTGAACGCGGGCGCCGCGGCGGGCGCCTGGTGGACAGCACGGTCCATGCCGACATAGCGACCGTCGCGATCGGTGAAGAGCGTCGGCGCCAGGAAACAATGGTAGAGCGCGCTCGCCATGATCGTCCGTTGTGCGTCGGTCCCGCCTTCGACCCGGACGCAGGCGAGCTCCTTCGCCCAGCGCGCGCGGGCGACACGACGCGCAGCATCGAAGTCCCAACCGGGCGCCTCCGCCTCCAGCGCAGCCTTCGCGCCGGCGACGTCGACCGCCGAAAGGCCGGTCTTGACGAGGATCGGCTCGCCGCCGACCTCGTCGAAGAACAAGGCGACCTTCAACCGGTTGCCGGCGACGTGCAGCGTGCCCGGCGGCGCCGGCGTCGCGCCGTCGGCAAAGAACTGGACGCGATCGGGCGTGCGCGACAGTCGCATCGCAAAATGGATCCGGCGGCCCTTCGCCCAGCGATGCACCCGCCGGCTGCCAATCAGCAGACCGTCCGCATCGAGCGTCAGCGACGCGGCGTCGAGCACCACGCCCTTGTCCCAGGTGTCGATCGTCATATGCGCGAGATCGATCAGGATATGGCCGGGCCCCGCCGGGAAACGATAGCGGTGCAAGCCGGTGCGCTCGGTGACGGTCAGCTCGGCATGGACGCCATTGTCGAGCCGGACACGGTAGAAGCCGGGCTCGGCCGCCTCTTCGGAAAAGCGCTGGCGATAGCCGTTTTCGGGGTGTTCGAGCGATCCGGGCTCGAGCCGCAACGGCCCCCGCGCGGGCACGACCAAGACATCGAGCATGTCGCCGATGCCCGTCCCCGACAAATGGGTATGCGAAAAGCCCATGATCGTGCTGTCGCTGCGATGATAGCCCGAGCAGGCGTCCCAGCGGGCATTGTCGGTATCGGGCCCGAGCTGCACCATGCCGAACGGCAACGCCGCGCCGGGATAGGTGTGGCCATGCCCGCCGGTGCCGACGAACAGATCGGGTTTACCGGACGGAGGCGCGACCGCCGCCTGGCCCGGGATCGTCGCGCTCAACGCGGCGAGCCCGGCGCCGCCGAGCAACTGACGACGATTTGCGGTGAGCATAAGCAGTCTCCGACCTTGTGGCTTAGTAACGCTCGGCGAGCAGCGCCGGCTTGCGCTTGAGCGTGTCGAGGATCAGCTCGCCGAACAGCCCGTTGGCCCAGGCGAACCAGGGCCGGGTGAATTTGGCGGGATCGTCCTTGTCGAAGCTTTCGTGCATGAAGCCCGTCCCCGCGTGCGTCGCCTTGAGCCAGCGCAGGCATTGGCGGACGACCGCATCGTCGTCGCTGTTGCGCGCATGGACTATGATCGACATCGGCCAGATCTGGTTCATCCCGACATGCGGCCCGCCGATGCCCTGCGCGGCTTTCCCTTGGAAGAAGAACGGATTGCGCGGGCTCCACGCCAGGTCGGCCGAGCGGCGGAACAGCGGGTCGGTGCGATCCGCCGCGCCGAGCAAGGCGAGGCCGCACAGGCTCGGCACATTGGCGTCGTCCATGAAGATCGTATTGCCGAAGCCGTCGGCTTCATACGCCCAGACCGTCCCGCCCTGCCCGTCCGGCATCCGGCCGTGCGCGGCGAGCGCCGCCTCGACTTCGGCCGCGAGCGCGAGACAGTCGCGCGCCGCAGCGGCGTCCTGCCGCGCCTCGCGCTGGACCTGCGCGAGCATCCTGAGCGCCGACACCGCAAACAGGTTCGACGGGATCAGGAACGGCAGCACGGTGGCGTCGTCCGACGGGCGGAACATCGAATGGATCAGCCCGACGTTGCGCGTCGGCGCGCCATAACCGTCGAGCATCAGCGTCTCGGTCGGCGATGCGTCGACGCGCTGGAAGCGGTACGGACCCGGCCCGTCGATCCGCTGCTGCTCGCGGAAGGTCGCGACCGCGCGCGCCATGCCCTGCGCCCACAGCGCGTCGAACGGCGCGGGATCGCGCGTTGCGGTCCAATAGCCATGCGCCAGCCGCATCGGATAGCAGAGCGAGTCGATCTCCCATTTGCGCTCGGCGACGCCGGGCTTCATCTCGGTCTTGTCGGCGATCGCGGGCAGGCTCGACTTGGCGCCCGGATCCTCCATGAAGGCATTGGCGTAGGAATCGATCAGGATGCAGCGCGCCTGGCGCTGGATCAGCCCGTGATAGACGCGGCGCAGCGCGGCATCGCGCGCAGCGAGATGCAGATAGGTCTGCATCTGCGCCGAACTGTCGCGCAACCACAGCGCATCGATGTCGCCGGTGATGACGAAGGCATCGGGCTTGCCGTCGATCGTCGACAGCTTGACCGTGGTGTCGAGCGTATTGGGATAGCAATTCTCGAACATCCAGCCGAGCTCGGGGTCGGCGATCCGCGCCTTCACCGCCCTGATCTCGGCCTCGACCGCCTTGCTGGTGAAGCGCCGCGCGCCGGGTGGCGGGCGCTGCGACACAAGGGTGCCCGCCGCCGCCAGCGCGCGGGCGGGCAGCGCCGCCGCCATGCCGAGCGCTCCGGCCCCGGCGAGGATATCGCGACGATTCATGCTGTCTCTCCTGTCGATATCGCGATCAGCGGCGCGTCGGCGCGCTCATCGAGAAGGGCGCATCGGCCTTGGCGGTCGCCCAGTGCGTGTTCGGCGTCGGCCCCATCACGAAGCGCAGCGTTCCGCCCGCCTGCAACGCCTCGCGCGACAGCCACGGCTTGTCATAGCTGTGGCCGTTGAACGTCGCCGATTGGATGTAGACGTTCTTCGGGCCGTTGTTCACCGCGTCGATCGTCAGCACCTTGCCGCCGGGCAACGTCACGCGGACCGAGCGGAACAACGGGCTGCCGATCGCATATTGGCCGACGCTCGGTGTCACCGGATAGAAGCCGAGCGCCGAGAAGACGTACCAGGCCGACGTCTGGCCATTGTCCTCGTCGCCCGGATAGCCGTCGGGCGTCGCGGAATAGAGCTTGGCCATCACGTCGCGCGCATGCGCCTGCGTCTTCCACGGCTGGCCGGCCCAATCGTAGAGATAGATCATGTGCTGGATCGGCTGATTGCCGTGCGCGTACTGGCCCATGTTGACGATCTGCATCTCGCGCGTCTCGTGGATCACCGAGCCGTAATAACTGTCGTCGAACACCGGCGGCAGCGTGAAGATCGAATCGAGCTTGTCGGTGAACTTGCGGTCGCCGCCCTGCAGGTCGATCAGCCCCTGCACGTCCTGCATCGCCGAGAAACTGTAATGCAGCGCATTGCCCTCGGTGAAGGCGTCGCCCCAGGCATAGGGGTTGAACGGCTGCATCCAGCTGCCATCGCGGTTGCGGCCGCGCATCCAGCCCGACTGCGCGTCATAAAGCTTGCGGTAGTTCTGCGCCTGCGCCGCATATTTGCGCGCGTCGTCGGTCTTGCCGAGCGCTGTGGCGAGCCGCGAGAGCGAGAAATCGGCGGTGGCATATTCGAGCGTGCGCGCGGCGCTCTCGTTGATGCCGACATCGTACGGGACATAGCCGAGCGTGTTATAATATTCGACGCCCTCGCGCCCGACGGCGCTCAGCACATGCCCCTGCTTGTCGGTCGGCCGCCCTTGCGAGGTCGTCGCGTTCTTGACCATCGCCTCGTACAGGGTTGCGACGTCGAAGCCGCGCACGCCGTTCAGATAGGCGTCGGCGATGATGTTGGCCGAGTTCGAGCCGATCATCACGTCGCGCTGCCCCGGGCTCATCCATTCGGGGAGCCAGCCGCCTTCCTTATAGGCATTGGCGAGCCCCTGCATGATCTGGCCGTCGAGTTCGGGCCGGACTAGCGCGAAATACGGGAACACCGCGCGCCACGTGTCCCAAAAGCCGTTGTCGGTGAACAGCGGGCCGTCATGGACGTTGCCGTCATACGGGCTGTAATGGACCGTCTTCCCGCGCGCATCGATCTCGTGGAACATGCGCGGGAACAGCAGCATGCGGTACATCGCCGAATAGAAGGTCCGGCGATTGTCGAGGCTTGGGTCGCTGACCTGGATATGGCCGAGCTCCTGCTCCCACGCCGCCTTGGCCTTGGCTTGCGTCACCGCGAAACTGTCGCGCCCGATCTCGCTGTCGAGATTGCGCTCGGCCTGATCGGGGCTGATGAACGACGAGGCGATCTTGACGCCGACCTGCTCGCCGGCGCTCGTCTTGAAACTGACCACCGCGCCGACATGACCACCTTCGCGCGTCGCTGCGGCGCTCAGCTGCCAATTGTCGTCCCAGGTGCGGCTGACGGTGAAATCATGGTCGAACTGCGCGACGAAATAATTGTGGAAGGTCTCGGGCACGCCGCCGTGATTGTTGCGGACATAGCCGGTTATGCGACGGTTTGCCGCGTCGATCTTGACCATCGACCCGCCGGCGAGCCCGTCGAGCAGGATGTGCGCATCGTCGCTCCTGGGGAAGGTGAAACGGAACTGCGCGGCGCGGTTGGTCGGGGTCACCTCGGCGGTCACGTCATAGTCGGCGAGATACACCTTATAGGCGTACGGGTGGCTCGTCTCGGCCTTGTGGCTGAACCAGCTCGCGCGCTCGTCTTCCTTGAGCTTGAGCGGCCCGGTCTCGGCGAACAGCGAGAGCGCGGCATAGTCGTTCATCCACGGGCTCGGCTGGTGCGTCTGCTTGATCCCGTTGATCTTGCGGTCGTGGTACATATAGCCCCAGCCGCTTCCGGGCTTGCCGGTGACCGGCGACCAGAAGTTCATCCCCCATGGCACCGCGACCGCAGGATAGGTGTTGCCGTACGACAGCTCATGGTCCGAATCGCTGCCCATCAGCGGATTGACGAGGTCGGCGAGCGAGTCCGGCGACGTGCTTTCCTGCGCCGATGCCGGCGCGACGAGCAGCGGCGCCGGCACGCTCAGTCCGATCACGGCGAGCAACGCGGCGCCGCGGCACGCCGTATCGGCAAAACGAATTCTCAACGCAGGTCTCCTTGAAAGGATGTCTCGATGCGCCGGCAACCACCGCACCGGCCGATGGACGAGGCAGGCGTCACTTGTGCCGGCCGATCGGACGTGGCGGAACGCCGGCATTGGTCAGCACCACCGGCGCGATCGTGCCGTCCGCGGCGAAGGTCATCCGCTCGATCGCGATCTGGCGGTGTTCGCCCTTGTCGTCGCCGAGCGGACGGCGGTGATAGACGATGTACCATTCGTCCTTGCCGGGCAGCTGTAGCACCGAATGATGCCCGGCGCCGCGCGCGATCCGTGGATCCTCGGCAAGGATCTTGCCCATCGGCGTGAACGGTCCGGTCGGGCTCGATCCCATCGCATAGGCGACACTATAGTCGGCGCCGGTCCATTCGCCCTCCGACCACATCAGATAATAGATCCCGCGGCGCTTGATCAGGAACGATCCCTCGACATAGCCGGGCGGCGTGATCTCCTTGTACATCGTGCCGTCGGCGAACGGCACGACCGAGCGCAGATCCTCGCTCAGCCGCACGACGTTGCAATGCTTCCAGCCGCCGTAATAGAGATATGCCTGCCCATCATCGTCGCGATAGACGAACGGGTCGATCGGCTGCGCGCCATTGTGGAAGCCGGCAATCAGCGGCTTGCCGATCGCGTCCTTGAACGGCCCGCCCGGGCGATCGGCGACCGCTACGCCGATTCCACCATGCTCGGCATCGCTCTGGATGTCGTTCGCGCCGAAGAAGAGATAGTAGCGCCCGTCGCGCGCGATCGCCGATGGCGCCCACACCGCATAGGCCGCCCAGGCCACGCCCGCGACATCGAGGACATGGCGGTGCTTCGTCCAATGGACCAGATCGGGCGACGAAAAGGCATCGAAGAAGGTCTGCTGCAGATAGGACGGGCGCACCGTGTGCCGGCGGCGCAACGCCGCCTGTTCGGGGGTGAAATGCGGCGACACGTCGGGCTTGCCGGCATCGTCCGAATAGGTCGGATAGATCCAATACTGCCCGTCGAACACGCGGATCTCGGGATCGGCATACCAGCCCGGCACGATCGGATTGTGCGCGGCGACGGGCGTCGCGATCGCGGCCAATCCCGCTGCACAGAGATACAAGCGTTTCATTGCCGTGCCACGTACCCCGCGCAAGAAAAGGCGCGGCATCGCTGGGGGAGCGATGCCGCGCGGCGCGGTCGGGGAGGCGCGCCGTCTCAGAAGGTCCATTGTGCGCCGAGATAGAAGCGGCGCCCGGTATATTGGCTCGAATAATAGCGCGCGGTGGTGTCGTTGCCGAGATGCGCGCTCTGCTCGGACTTGGTGAGGTTGATCACCGAGCCGGTCAGCGAGATATGGTCGGTGAGATTGTACTGGGCGTTGAGGTCGACTTGCTCATACGGGCTCGAATAGACGTTGAGCCCCGAGACGATCCCGCCGACCTGCTCGCCCTTGCGGTTGTACGAGGCGCGCAGCAGCACGCCGTGCTTCTCGTAGAACACCGACGCGTTCCACTGCGTCTTGGCGCTGCCGACGAGCGGCGAGGTGCCGATCTTGACGCCGTTGAGCGAAACGTCGGCGGTCGACGTATGGTTGTAGGTGAAGTTGACCTGCGCGCCCAATCCGAAATCGAGTGTGTGCTGCGCATAGAGCTCGACGCCTTCCGACACGGCGCTCGCGCCATTCGCCTGGGTCGAATATTGCTGGATCAGCACCGGCTGGCCCTGCACCGGCTGGGTCACGTCGATCACCAGCGGCACGACGAAATTCTTGACGTCCTTGCGGAACAGGGCCGCGCCGATCACCGAACCGCGATGGAAATACCATTCGGCGCCGAGGTCGTACGCCCAGGCGGAGAACGGCTTGAGGTCGA
This sequence comes from Bordetella parapertussis, assembly GCA_943367995.1. Taxonomy (GTDB): domain Bacteria; phylum Pseudomonadota; class Alphaproteobacteria; order Sphingomonadales; family Sphingomonadaceae; genus Sphingomonas. Next base: position 1,225,950 of record CALRKL020000001.1, read on the forward strand.
AATTGCCGCCATTGCCCGACCAGCCCGGCCGCTCGCCGAATTGCGCGCGGTCGAACGTATAGGCGTCCGAATGGTAGGTCAGCGAGCGCGACGAGGCGAGATCGTTATACGCCGGCCGCGCCACCACCTTCGACACCGCGCCGCGCAGCAGGACCCGGCTGGTCACGTCCCACGAGATGTTGAAGCTCGGCAGCACGTCGGTGTAGGATTTGGTCTCGCTGACCGGCGCGAAGATCCGCGTCTCGCGCTGGCTCTGCGGGATCACCAGGCAATTGCCGTCGGGACCGAGCGGCTTGTTCACGTCGAACGGACCGCCCGGCCCATCGACGCAATAATCGTTCTCGAGATAGAGGGTGTCGGTCGACGACCCCGACTGCTTGGTGTTGGCGATGCGCAGCCCGATATTGCCGCGCACCGGCCCGGCCTTGAAATTGGCCTCGGCATAGCCCGCCCAGATCCGCTCATCGATCCGATAGAGGTTCTGCGGCTGCGGCACCTTCACCGCATTGCCATAGGTCGTATTGAGATAGTTGAGATAGTTGGTGAGGTTGATCCCCGGGAACGAGCTCGCGGTGAAGCCGCCGGGAATGTTGCCGATCGGCGTGCTGTAGAAGAACGACGATTGCGCGACCGCGCCCTGCGGCGTGTCCTGAAAGCGCAGCAGCGTCGCCGGATTGGCATACCAGTCGAGCTCGCCGGTCTCACGCGTGACCTTGCCGTCGCGCCACTTGGCGCCGAGCTGGATCGATTCCAGCAGCCCGCCGAACTTGCGCGTCACGTCGACCTGCGCATATTTCTGCTCGACCGAGCTGTTGGTGAAGCCCGAGCCGGTCGATCCGGTATCGATCTGCGCGACGCCGTTCATCAGATTCTGCTGCAGCTCGGGCGAGAAGGTCATGTTGAGCCCCCCGCCGCTATAATCGTACGCGCTGAGGTTGTTGCCGTTCTGCGTCACCGTCCCGGTCAGCCGCGGCTTGGCGGCGACGTAGAATTGCTGCGACGGCCCTCCGGTCGAGCGCGTCTTGCCGACGATGAACGATACCGCGAGCCGATCGTGCGACCAGTCGCCATGCAGATCGAAGGTGTTCGAAACGTCCTTCTCGCGCGCATAGACGCCCGAGATTTGCGGGGTTTCCATCGTGCAGATCGGGGTCTGTGTCAGGCAACCCGTCCCCGCCGGCGGGACCTGGAAGGTCGCCGACTGCAACACCGTCCCGCTCTTGTCGAACTTGGCGGCGGTGAAGAAATTGTCATAGCCCCATTCGGGGATCTTCAGCACGTTGGTCTGGCTCTTGCTGTTGAGCTGGAAGCGGAAATAATTGGCGGTGAAGCGCAGATTCTCCGCCGGCTTCCATTCGAGCGTCGCCTGCGCGCCGATCCGCTCGCGCTCCGAGGTGACGATCGATTCATCGACCGATTGCGGCGCCCAATAGCCGTTGTAATGCTGTCCCGAGCGCGTCGTCTCGCCGCGGTTCTGCGACCAATAGGTGACCGCCGCATCGTTGGCGAAGGTCTTGCCGTTGACGTCGGTCGCCGGCGTTCCGCCGCCGCGGCCGCCATCGGCCCACCACTGCCAGCTCTCGGTCGAGCCATCCATCTCGCGGTTGGTGCGCTTCTGATAGGTGCCGCCGAGCAACAGGCCGAGCGTGCCCGCGCTATTGTGCCATGACAGCTGCCCCGAGACCTGCGGTTCGACCTTGGCGCTCACGTCGGAATCGGTGCCTTCGACCGAGACGAAGCCCGACCAGGGCTTGAGGTCGAGCGGACGGCGCGTGTGAAGGATGATCGTGCCGCCGACGCCACCCTCGTCGAGCCGCGCCTCGGGGGATTTGTACACGTCGATGCTGCCGATCATGTTGGACGGCAGCAAAAGATAGTTGAACGAGCGCGACGGGTCGCCGGTGTCGGCGCCGGCGATGAAATTGCCGTTGAGCTCGGTCAGCGTCAGGTCGGACTGGAGGCCGCGGATGCTGACGCGGCTGCCTTCGCCACCGCTGCGGTCGATCACCACGCCCGGCACGCGCTGGAGCGAGTCGGCGACGTTCTTGTCGGGGAATTTGCCGACATCCTCCGCGGTGATCACGTCGATAAAGGCATTGGCCTCGCGCTTGCGCGCCAGGCTGGTCTCGATCGAACGGCGATAGCCGGTCACGACGATGTCCTTGCCCGCATCGTCGCTCGTCGCAGCGGGCTGCGCCGGCGCCGGGCCGGCGTCGGCAGGCAGGGTCGGTTGTTGTGCGTTGGTGGTTACCGGTGGTGCGGTCTGGGCGTGCGCCGCCCCCGCGCATACGATCACCGCGCTGGCCGATGCCAGCAAGCGCCCCATCAGGGTGCTGCGTCCGCCCGACGTCATGGAAAGCTGTGTCATCCCCGGTCTCCTCTCCTGTGCCGGACCATGTCCGATCATTTTTCTGTCCGCCCGGACTGTCCCGCGCGCCATCGCCAACGTCTAATTATAAAAGCAATTTGTCAATTGAAAGATGAAGCGCGCGTCATCCTTTCGGTCGGTAGCGGCCGCCGCGCCGTATGGGCTTCTCGCCATTGCTATGGCGCCTGCCGCAAGGGCGCCGCGATCCGTGCGAAATCCGCGGCCGGCGCCTTGGCCACCGCGCGGTCATAGGTCAGCAGACCATTGATCTCGCCCTCGACATCGGTCGTCTGGGTGTAGACCGAAGCGCTCAGCCCATTCTCTCTGGCCTGGCGTACGACCTCGTCGATCTTGCGCTTGTAGCGCGCGAGATAGTCCTTCGGGTCGCTGGTGACCTGATAGCTCCAGCGCTTGTCGTCGCGCCACAGATGGCCGTCGATCGGCCGACCGACCCCGCCATATTCGCCGAGCACGATTGCCCGGTCGCTCTGGCGCGTCGGCGTATGCGGCGCGTCCTCATAGCTGTGGATGTCGAACACGTCGGACACGCCGGGTGCGACGTCGAGCCAGCCGCTATCGGCATCGACCAGCCGGCTCGGGTCGAGCCCCTTCACATAGCGGGCGAGCGTCGCCGAATCATACTGCCCCCAGCCCTCGTTATTGACCACCCACAGCACGATCGAGGGGAAGGCGCGCAAGCTGCCGATCATATGCGCCAGTTCGTTCTGCTGCTCGGCCATCACCTCCGAGGACAGCACCGCCTGGCTCTGGCTGCTGCCCGCCACGAACTGATCCTCGCCGCCGCCCGCGGGCATGTCCTGCCAGATCAGCATGCCGAGATGGTCGGCATCGTAATAATAACGCGCCGGCTCGACCTTGATGTGCTTGCGGACCATGTTGAAGCCCGCCTTCTTGAGGAATTCGAGATCGGATCGCATCGCCACCTCGGACGGCGGAGTCAGCAATCCGTCGGGCCACCACCCCTGGTCGAGCGTGCCGTTGTGGAAATAGGGTTTGTTGTTGAGCAGCAACGCCGGCTGCCCCGCCACCCTGCCCGGCCCGACCGAAATCTTGCGCATCGCGAAATAGCCGTCCACCCGGTCGCTCGGCGCGCCGACGATGTGCGCGGCGGCATAGCTAGCGGCTTCGCGCTGCGTGAAGCGGGCGTCGTACGCGGTGCGATCGCGTTCGGCCTGGCCGGCATAGGGGTCGCGCACGTGCACCAGTTCGGCGACGACATCGTAGAGGAACGGATCTTCGGGCGACCACAGATGCGCGTTCGGCAGATCGAGACTGGCGTGGCGATTGGCGCGCACGATCGTCTCGGCGATCGTCCTGCCGCCCGAGCGTACGCTCAGCCGCACCGCGTCGGTATCGCTTGCCCAGGCGCTCAACGCCACGTCGACCTCGACCTTGCCGCGATCGATATCGGGCGTCGCGCGAACATCGGCGATGTGCAGCGCCGGCACCGGCTCGATCCACACCGTCTGCCAGATGCCGCTGACCGCGGTGTACCATATCCCCGCGGGGTCGAGCGACTGCTTGCCGCGCGGCTGGCTGCCGGCGCTGGTCGGGTCGGCGACCTGGACCGTGAGCGTATTGTCACCGGGCGTGAGGAACGCGGTGATGTCGAACGCGAACGGGTCGGAGCCACCTGTGTGCGTGCCGACGATCGCCCCGTTCACCCAGATGTGCGCGACGTGATCGATCGCGCCGAAATTGAGCAGGACATGCTGCCCGGCCCAATCGATCGGAACGGTGAAGTGCCGCCGATACCACAGCCGATCCTCGGGCAGCAGCTTGCGCGCCACGCCCGAAAGGCGCGATTCGACCGCGAACGGGACCAGGATCTTGCCGTCCATTCGGGGCGGCGACGGTGCCGCGGCCGTGGTGATCGCATAGTCCCACAGGCCGTTGAGATTTTGCCATCTGGCGCGCTCGAGTTGCGGCCGCGGGTAGCTGCGCCAGGCATTGGCAGGGGTGACGGTCTTGCCCCAGCGCGTCATGATCGCGCCGGTATAGACCGAATCCGTTCGCTGCGGCGGTGCGGTCTGAGCGAGCACGCCCGCACTCCACGCGGCGGTCAGGACGAGCGCCAACAGCGGCTTGCGCATCCGCCTGCTCATGGCCGCGCCATCGACGGCGGGGCGTCGGCCGGAGCGCTGCCCCAGCCCGGATTGGGCTTCGGCCCCATCGTCAGCACCAGCGTCGCGCCCCCGGCGACGTCGCCATGGCGAAACCACGGCTTGGTCCAGGGGCGGCCGTTGAGCGTCGCCGATTGAATATACGGATTTTGCGGCGAATTGTTCTTGGCGACGATCTCGAGGGCCTTGCCATTGCCCATCTTGAGCACCGAACGGTCGAACACGGGACTGCCCAGCACATAGACGTCGCTCGACGGATCGACCGGATAGAAGCCGAGCGCGCTCAGCGCATACCAGGACGAGGTCGCGCCCTGATCATCCATGCCGGGATAGCCATAGCCGCTCGCGTCGCTGCCGTAGAGATCGCGCAGGATGCGCCGCACCAGCGCTTGCGTCTTCCACGGCTGGCCGCTCCAAGCGTAGAGATAGGGCGCTTGCTGGTCGGGCTGGTTGCCCTGGACATATTGGCCGATCACGCCGGTGCAATCGCGGCAGATCCCCTTGGGATTGTACGGCGTCGAGAAGAACTGGTCGAGCTTGGCATTGAACGCTGTGCGCCCACCGAGTTCGTCGATCAGGCCGGCCACGTCGTGCGGGACGAGCCACAGCGTCGACCAGCCCGACGCCTCCTTCATCATGAAATTGTAATAGGGCTCGCGCGGATCGAACGGCGCGATCCATTTGCCGTCGGCGGTGCGGCCGCGGACAAAGCCGATCGAGCGATCGAACACGTTGCGGTAGTTTCCGGCGCGCTTGGCGAACAGGCGGGCGTCGTCGGCATGGCCGAGCCGCGTCGCGAATTTCGCCATCGCAGCATCGTCCCAGGCATATTCGAGCGTCGTCGCCGCGCCGGCCTTGCCACCGGCGTAAGGCGGGCTGGGATTGCCCGGCGGGATTTCGTCGGCGATCCAGCCGTTGCGATCATATTCGGCGAGATAGCCGCGCGGCCCCTTCGGGTCGGTCGCGTTCTTGCGGAGATAGGCATAAGCGGCGGGATAATCGAAAGGAATGCCGCGCCGCATCGCGCCGAGATAGAGGAACACGGCATTGTCGCCGTGGAACGAGGTGTTCATGAAGCCGCGCTCGCGCGCCATGTCGAGCTCCGACTGCATGACGTTGCGGGTCACCTCGGGCTCGAGCAGCTCGAGCAGCACGATCTGATTGCGGCCGGTATCCCAGAACGGCACCGGGCCGTAGCGATCATAGGCCGCGGTCTGCGTCGCGCCGTGCGTGTCGGTGAAGCGCTCGCCCTTGTGCGCGACCAGGCGCGGGCTGGCGAACGACTGGAACAGCGTCGAATAGAACAGCATCCGCTGCTGCGCCGTGCCGCCACTCACCTGTACCTTGCCGAGCAACGCCGCCCATTCCGCCCGCGCACGCGCGCGGATGCCCTCGAAATCCCAGCCCGGGCTTTCGCTGCGCAAGCGCTGCTCGGCGGCGGCGTAGCTCGGCCCGTGCGCGATCTTGACCAGCACCGCCTCGCCCGCGCGCGTCGTGAAATCGAGATAGCCCCCGGCGAAACTGCCGGCAATTGTACGGGCGTCGGGCAGCACGTCCTTGTCGCCGATGCCATAGCCGCGCTCTGCGCCCGTCGATTTGCGGAACGTGCCGAAGCTCTTGAAGGGTTTCGAAAATTCCGCGACGAAAAAGGCACCGTCGCGTGCGTCATTGTCATCGTGCGCGGCGGCGATGCCGCGCACGACATGGTCACCGACGATCTCGACGTCGCCGCCGCGTCCGGGCAGATTGAGGATCACGTGCGCGCGCTCGGTCGCCGGGAAGGTGAAGCGCATCAGCGCGGTCGACTGCGTCGCGGTGAGTTCGACCTTGGTCTTGAAGCTGTCGAGGAACACCGAATAATAGCCCGGCGCCGCTTTCTCGCGCGCCTTGTCGTAATAGGCCTCGCTATAAGCGGGCGGCACCATCCAGTCGCCGACGACCGGCATCAGCATCGGCTGCGCGCGTGCGCCGTAGGTCGGCCCGCCCCCACCGGTGAACCCGATCATCGTCGGGTTGCCGTAATAATAGGGAGTCGCCACGCCCGATGGATAGCTCAGCTCGACATTGAGGTTGACCGGCGCCGCCTCGACCGCGCTGTGCGGCAGGCGCGCGCCGGGCGAGGTGATGCCCGAATAGAGCGGCTCGCCGGCGGGGGGTGCATTGCCGATCAGCTCCGGCCGGTCGAGCGGCGCCGTCCCGACGAGGGGATTGGCCTGATCCACACCCGCCACCGGCGCGGACGAGGCCGGCCTTTCCTGCGCAGACACGTGGACCGCGCCGAGCATGACGGTCGTCAGCATCGCAGCCCCGGCGGTCGCAATGGCCACGCGCCGGTGCGCCCGCTCCGCGCGTTTCAAGATCATGATTCTCTCCGCTCAAGTCCGACGCACCGTGGGTTGCGGCGCTCCGTCGCTTTGCCAGCGATCTCGATCGACACGCTCGATTAAATAAATCATTTTGTCAATTGAATTGGGGTGGCCAAATCGGGTTTGGCGCGACCGGGTGTCCGCTGGGAAAGGCTCGCGGCGCGACCTGCCCGAACGCCGGAGACGATCCTGCATTCCCTCCGCAATCGCTACGCTCGCGGTGCGTGGCTCGATCGCGCAATCCCGCGCGACGCGCCGCTGCTGGTCGCCCGGCAGGGGATCGCGGCGATCTTCTTCGTGACGGCCGCACCAAGGTCGCGGCGTTGCGCACCATCACCGTTTCGGCGCGGTCGCGGTTTGGGACCGACTATGCCCTGCCGCTGATCCCGCCGAACAGCGTGATCCTTGCGGCGACCTATTCGGAGCAGCTCTTCCCGATCCTGCTGGTGCTCGGCCTGGGCACGCGGGGCGCCGCGGCGGCGCGGCTCGGCATGACCGTGGTGATCGAGGTCTTCGTCTATCCCGACGGCTGGCCGACGCATCTCAGTTGGGCAGCGATCCTGCTACTGCTGATGGCGCATGGCGCCGGGCGTTGGTCGCTCGACTCAGCACTGCGGATCGATCGCGAATTGCCCGCTCGCCGACGCTGACCAGGCCGGGGGGCGCCCGTCGGTTTTCCCTCGGCGCTCGAGCGCATGTTCGCGCGTCACGACACCGCATGTATTCGACTATATTCCGTCATAAACGGACACACAATTGAACAAACTGTGACCTTGATCTGACATTATTCCAGATCAATCGAATGACACGGGAATTTCGTTTGGCGACGAAAGGATTTGCCGGACATCAATGGCACAGCAGATCCCAGCGTCTGCTTCCTCTCACATTGGATATGCCATGCGAACAAAGATTGTTGTAAGATTGATGACGACCACACTTGCCGCGATCTTTCCCGGAATGGTGCTGGCACAGACGACCCGGCCCGATTCCGGCGAAAGTTCGCCCGTCGGCGACACTGCCCCCGCCGACATCGTCGTCACCGGATCGCGCATCGCACGGCCCGATCTGCAGCAATCCTCGCCGATCTCGGTGATCTCGGCGAAAGAGCTCGCGCTGACGGGCCAGGTCAATATCGAAGGCGTGCTCAAGGATCTGCCGCAGCTCATCCCGAGCACGACCGGCGCCTCGAACAATCCGGGCGGCGGCGTCGCCACCGCCGATCTGCGCGGGCTCGGCGCGACGCGCACGCTCGTGCTCGTCGACGGTCGCCGTTACGTATCGTACGATTCGAATCAGGTCGTCGATCTCAACACCATTCCGACCGGTTTGATCGAGCGCGTCGACATCGTCAGCGGCGGACGCTCGGCGGTATACGGCTCGGACGCGATCTCGGGCGTCGTCAATTTCGTGATGAAGAAGGATTTCTCGGGCGTCGAGGCCAATGCCAATTACCGCATCACCGGCGCGGGCGACGGCGGCACCGCCAATGCGCATCTCTTGCTCGGCCAGAATTTCGACAGCGGGCGCGGCAACATCACGCTCTATCTCGATTATACCAAGCGCGACGCGATCCTGCAGAACGACCGGTCCTATTCGCGCCAGGCTTTGGTCGACGACGGCGCGGGCGGGCTGATCGCGGGCGGTTCGGGATCGATCGAGGGCACGCGCTTCGCGATCGGCGGGGTGAGCCGCAAGTTCGGCACCGACGGCAGCTATTCGGCGTACAATTCGCAAACCGACGCCTATAATTACGCACCGTACAATTACCTGCAGGTCCCGCAGGAGCGCTATCTCGTCAGCAGCCAGGCGCATTACGACGTCAGCGACCACCTGACGCTCTATGCCGAGGGTCAATACATCCACAATTCGGTCAAGAACCAGCTCGCGCCGACGCCGTTCACCGGCTCGGTCCAGATCGACAACGATTCGTCCTTCCTGTCGGCCGCGTCGCAAGCGTTGCTCAAGGCGGCCGATACCGATGGCGACGGCTATACCACCGCGACGGTCTATCGCCGCCTGTCAGAAGTCGGCAATCGCATCTCCAGCGACGACAACACCGCCTATCGCGGCGTGTTCGGCGCGAAGGGCGAGATCAGCGGCGACTGGAAATACGATGCCTATTTCAGTTATTCGCACACCCGCCAGGTCGAGACGCAGAGCGGCAACGTCTCCCGCTCGCGCGTGCTGCAGGCGCTGAAGACGACGTATGATTCGTCGGGCACCCTCGTCTGCTCGGATCCGAGCAATGGCTGCGTCCCGCTCAATATCTACGGCGCGGGCAACATCAGCAGCGCGGCGGCGAAGTTCATCTCGATCGATACCCGCAACGTCAGCGACATCACCGAGAAAGTGGCGAGCGCGTCGATCACCAACGGCAATCTGTTCGATCTCGGCGCGGGGCCTGCGGGTATCGCGATCGGCACCGAATATCGCGACGAATATGGCAGCTACAATCCCGATCTTGCTTTGTCGTCGGGCGACGTGGTCGGCTTCAACGGCAGCCAGGGGCTGGCCGGCGGCTACAACGTCAAGGAAGTCTATGGCGAGCTCGAAGTGCCGCTGCTCGCCGACAAGCCGCTGATCCACAGCCTCACCGCGAACGGCGCGTATCGCTATTCCTATTATTCGACCGCGGCGAAATCGGTCAGCACCTATTCGGGCGGACTGGTCTGGTCGCCGATCCGCGACATCAGTCTGCGCGGGCAATATTCGCGCGCGGTGCGCGCGCCGACGGTGTCGAACCTGTACAGCGGCACCTCGCAGGACTTCCCGACCGCGACCGATCCGTGCACGCTCGCGGTCGCCAAGACCAACGCCAATCTGCGGGCGAACTGCATCGCCACCGGCGTCGCGGCAAGCGCGCTCGGCACCGCCTATGACGGTGGCAGCACGCAGATCGATTCGATCACCGGCGGCAACAGCAATCTGCGCGAGGAGACCGCCGACACCTACACGATCGGCGCGGTGTTCCAGCCGCGCTTCCTCAAGCGCTTCTCGCTGACGGTCGACTATTACCGCATCAAGATCGCCAACTACATCTCGACCGCGGGCACGGCCAACATCATCCGCGCTTGCTATGGCGACGCGGCGAACGGCTATACGCCGTACAACAGCAGCTATTGTTCGCAGCTGCCGCGCGACGCCAACAGCTATGCGATCACCGGAGCGGTCAATCTGCTGTCCAACACCGGCGGCGTGACGACGCGCGGCATCGATTTCGAGGCGCGTTATTCGGTGCCGCTGTCGATCGGCGCGCCCAACACCAATCTCTCGTTCCGCGTCAGCGGGACGCGGCTGATCGCGTTCGACTACAACCCCGTCGCGGCGATCGCCGGGCTCAACGTCGATTGCGCGGGCAAGTTCGGCGTCACCTGCGGCAACCCCTATGCGAAGTGGCGGCTGTCGGCGCGCACAACGCTGACCTCGGGGCCGGTGACGCTGTCGGTGCTCTATCGCTATCTGTCGCCGGTCGACGACGACGACCCCACGACGACCTACTCGGTCGAGCACATCAAGGTGTATCACTATTTCGATACGACGCTGTCGTTCGACGTGGCGAAAAAGTTCACCTGGACGCTCGGCGTCAACAACATGTTCGATCGCAGCCCGCCGCTGGTCGGCAGCAACCAGGAACAGGCGAACACCTATCCCTCGACCTACGATCCGTACGGGCGGACGTTCTTCTCGGGGGTAACGCTGAAGTTCTGACGCTCCCCCAAACCGTCACCCCGGGCCTGTCCCGGGGTCCACCGCGATCCGCGTTCTGCCGGTGCAGTACGCGCGGCACGGGGGACCCCGGGACGAGCCCGGGGTGACGGAGGGGGGACTAAGCCAAGATTTAATCGCTAGAACTGACCGCCGACGTTGAAAGTGACGAGCTTGGTGTCGTCGCCCTTCTGCTTGATCAGCGCCTTGGCGAGATCGATCCTGAGCGGGCCGAACGGCGAGTTCCAATTGACCCCGATGCCGACCGAGACGCGCGGCTTGGGGCTGTTGCCCGAATAGCTCTCGCGATACGCGCTCAGCGCATAGGTATAGGGCGTGCCGGTGTTGGTCGTCGTGCTGTTGCCGCTCGAATCGAGATACAGCAGGTTGCCACTGCTGTTGGTATATTGCCGCGTCGCGGTCGTGCACGCGACCGCGGCGACGATCGCGGCGGCGCAGCTGTCGGCGAGCGTCGGCGTCTTGCCGCCGAACACCGCGCCGATATCGGCATAGATTGACGGCCGCAGCCCCAATTCGCGCGCGCCCGCGCCGAGCGGCAGCTCGAGCTCGAGCCGCCCGCGATAATAGGTGTCGCCGCCGAGCGCCTCGGAGGTGTCGTTGCTCGTCGCGGTCAGCGTCGCGGGGATCACCGACGTGTCGTAATATTGCCGCGTCACGCGCGGGCCGACACCACGGATATCGAACCCGCGCATCTGCGGATCGCCGAGGAAGAAGCGGTCGGTCAGTCGCACGTCCTGCCCGATCCCCTGGATATGCCCGCCCTCCGCCTGCGCGTTGAGCACGAAGCCCGCGCCCAGCCCCCAATATTTCGCCGCGACGATCACCGAGCGGAGATAGCGCGTGTCGCCGCCGACGCCGGCGAAATCCTGGCTGATCGACAGGCGCGAGCCCTTGGTCGGGTTGAGCCGGCTGTTGAGCGTGTCGCGGATCAGCGAATAGCCGACCGACGAGGTCCAGCGATTGCCAATCGCATCGCACAGATACGATCCGGCGAGCGCCGTGTCGCAGACACCGTTGGTGTAATAGGTCGCCGGGTCGAGCGACACCTGGTCATAGCTCAGCCCGTAGCGCACCGACGCGGTCCAGAATTCGGTCAGCGGCACCGCGGCGCGGATCTGGAAGCCGGTCGAGACCTGCTTGTAGGTCGTCGTGTCGGTATCGCCGATCGTATTGTACGAGCGATAGTCGCGGCGGAAGATATCGCCGCCGAGCGCGATGTTGCTGCCGAACAGATAGGGCTCGGTGAAGCCCGCCTCGATCGATTTCGAATAGGTCGAATAGCTGACGCTCAAACGCAGCTCCTGCCCCTTGCCGCGGAAATTGCGCTGCTTGATCGCGGCCTGGATGATGAACTTCTCGAGGCTCGAATAGCCCGCCGACAGCGACACCTCGCCGGTCGATTTCTCCTGCACGTCGGCGGTGAGGATCGCGCGGTCGGGTGCGAACCCTTGCGTCTGCTTGATCTCGAACTTGTCCTGGAAATAGCCGAGCGAATTGATCCGGTCCTGCGAGCGCTTGACCTGGAAGCTGTTGAACGCGTCGCCCTCGGCGAGCCGGATTTCGCGCCGGATCACCTTGTCCTGCGTCTGGGTGTTGCCGTTGATGTCGACCCGCTCGACATAGGTGCGCTTGGCTTCGGCGATGTGGAAGTTGATTCCCATCGTCAGCGTGTCCTTGTCGCGCTGGAAATCGGGGCTGACGTCGGTGAAGGCGTAACCGAACAGTCCTGCGGCCTCGCTCAGCGAGTCGACCGACGTCTCGACCTTCTTGGCATCGTACCAGTCGCCCTTGGTGATACCGAGGCTGGTCGCGAGCTTCTTGCCGTCGAAATCGCGGATATCGCTGTCGACGGTCACGTCACCGAATCTGTAACGCTTACCCTCTTCCACCACATAGGTGATGATGAAGTCCTTCTTGTCGGGTGTCAGCTCGGCCACCGCCGAGGTCACCTTGAAGTCGGCATAGCCCTCGGTCAGATAGAATTGCCGCAGCTTCTGCTGGTCGTAGGCGAGGCGATCCTGATCGTAGCTGGTGTTCGAGCTGAGCAACGTCGTGAGGCGCGACTGCTTCGTCGCCATTTGCTCGCGCACCTTAGAATCCGAAAATACGGCATTGCCCAGGATGTTGATCTGCCGGACCTTCGACTTCGGCCCCTCCGAGATTTCGAAGATCACGTCGACGCGGTTCTGGTCGAGCGACACCATCTTGGGATCGACGACGGCGGCAAAGCGACCCTGGCGGCGATACAGTTCGACGATCCGCGCGACGTCCTGCTGCACCGCCGTCCGCGTGAAGATCTGGCGGGGGGCGAGTTTCACCTCCTTCTTGATCTTGTCTTCCTTGAGGCGTGTGTTGCCCTCGAAGATCACCCGATTGATCACCGGATTCTCGCGCACGCGTAGCACCAGCTCGCCGGTGTCGGCGCCAGCGATCACCACGTCGGCGAACAGCTCGCTCGCATACAGGTCCTTGATCGCCTGATCGAGCGTCTCGTTGGTGAACGCCTGGCCGGTGCGCAGCTTGGTGTAGGACAGCACCGTCTCAGGCTCGAGTCGCTGCGCGCCCTCGACGCGGATCGAGGTGATCGTGCCGCCGGCGAGCGGCGTCGCGGGCGGCCGGGGTCGGGTGAGCGGGACGGCGGTGGCCGCGCGCTGGGCGCCGGCAGAGGCGAAAACGATCGGCACGACGGCCAGCACCAAGAACATTATTGCATCTCCAACGAGATGCGGGGGCTAGGCAGTGCATGTGTCCCGCGGATGTTCGCGCATTGCCGGGACTGCGCGCATTGCGTCCGCCGTGGCACATCCCGTTACAGGCACGCGGCGGCGGCGAATGCGCGGGCCATGTGTCGGAGCCGCCGAGCGCCAGACATTTCACGGACATTCGCGCGGAGCATCACCCTCCCCGTACCCGCCCCCCAGGGTGCTTGTCTGAAAGGCTTGCCATGTTCGTTGCCGTCAAGAGTCCGATCGTCCCCGCGCCCAACGTCGCGCCGCCGCAGCCGCCGTTCGTCGACAATCCGTTCGCGCCCGAGATCTTCGCAACCGGCTATGCCGGGCTCGCCAACCTCAACGGCGTGATCGTGCTGACGCTCGAAAGCGCGCGCTGCGACCATAGCAAACCGCAGCCCGCGCTCGAGCGGGTCGTCGTCCGGCGCGTCGCGCTCACCACCACCGCCGCGCTCGAGCTCGTCACCGGGCTCAACCAGTTCCTCGAGCAACAGGGCCTCAGCCCGTCGCGCATGCTCGCCGACGGCGCGACCTTCCAGTAACGCGCGCCGCTAGAGCGGCAGCGTGACGCGCGCGAGCAGCCCGCTGCCCGGGCGGTTTTCGAGCGTCGCGTCGCCGCCATGCGCGCGGGCGACCGCACGGACGCTGGCGAGACCGAGCCCGGTGCCGCCGGTGTCGCGGCTGCGCGAGCGTTCGGCGCGGAAGAACGGCTCGAACGCGCGCGCCAGATCCTCGGCGACCATGCCCGGCCCGCTATCGCTGACCTCGATCGTGACGACGTTGCGCCCGCGCCGCAGCTCGATCTGCGCGGTGCCGGCGTAGAGCACGGCATTCTCGACCAGATTGGCGAGCAGCGCCTTCAGCGCGGGCGCATCGGCCTCCATCGCGATCGCCGGCCCGGGGAGCAGCGTCACGCTGCCGCCGCGGTCGCTCGCGTCCGACGCGACGCTTTCGGCGAGCGAGCGCAGGTCGAGCCGCTGGCGCGAGACGTGCCGCGTCATCTCGCGGACGAACGCCATCGCCGCGCCGATCCGCTCGCTCATCTCGCGAATGTCCTCCTCGCCGGCGAGCCGGATCGCATCGGGCGCCTTTTCGAGCCGCAGCGACAGCCGCATCAACGGCGTGCGCAGATCGTGCGCGACCGCCGCGATCAGCGTGGTGCGGTCCTCGACGTAGCGGTTGAGCCGTTCCTGCATCTGGTTGAACGTCGCCGCCGCTTCGGCGATCTCGGGCGGGCCCGCCAGCGCCAGCGGCTCGGCGCGAGGGTCGCGGCCGAGCCGGTCGGCGGCGGCGGAGAACATCGCGATCGGCTTGGCGATGCGGCGCGACATCGCCCAGGCGAAGGGCGCCACGCCGAGGATCGCGATCACGAACCACAGGACGAAGCGCAGCCGCCACGAACTGAAGCGCCGCTCGGTGGGCTGGACGACGCGCCAGACTCCGTCGGGCTGGCGGATCGTGACCGTGAAGTCCCCGAACAGCGCATCGTCGATCGGCCGCGTCGAGGGCCGTCCCGCGCCCGCGCTGCGGGGCGTCAGCGGACGGAACACGTCGGCGATCGTCGGCGGGCCGCCATGATCGCGCGCGACGACGACCGACGCGCGCGGCAGGTTGAGGTCGGATGCAATCAGCGCGGCGAGCGCCGCGTCCGGCTGCTCGGACCTGGCGGCGGGCGGCGTCGCGGTCAGCCGGACGGTCAGCAGCCCCGTCGGATCGCTCCCCGCTTGCGCGATCGCGGCGATCCGGCTGGTGGTATACAGCACCGGCTTGGGCGGCGGCATGACGAAGAACGCCGCGAAATTGAGCAACTGGATCAGCAGGACCGTCCCGAGCATCACCGCGAAGATGTGCAGGAACAGCGGCCATGCGCGGCGGAACGGGCCGCTCACGCGCGCGTCACGCTTGGCACGAAGAAATAGCCCTCGTTGCGGATCGTCCGGATGATCTCGTCGTCGCGCGCACGCAGCTTGCGGCGCAGCCGGCTGACCTGGACGTCGATCGCGCGATCATACGCCTCGCTGTCGGGGCCACGCGCGTCCTCGAGCAGCGCGTCGCGCGTCAGCACCCGGCGCGGCCGTTTGACGAAGGCGCGCAGCACCGAGAATTCGCCATCGGTCAGATCGACCAGCATGCCGCTGCCGTCGATCAGCTCGCGCGCCATGAAATCGACCCGCCAGTCGAGGAAGCGGTACTGCCGCGGTTCCTCGGGCGCACCGTCGCGCGCACGCAGCGCAGCGCGCACCGTGGCGAGCACTTCGCGCGCGCTGCACGGTTTGGTGAGATAATGGCTCGCGCCGAGTTCGAGCCCGAGGATGCGGTCGGGCTCGTCGCCGAGCGCGCTCAAGAACACGATCGGCGGACCGCCGCGCTGCGCGACGCGTCGGCAGATCGAGATCCCGTCCTCGCCCGGCATCATGATGTCGAGCAGCATCAGCGACACCGCGTGCCGCGCGAGCGCCATATCCATTTCCTGCGCATTGGCGGCGGTCTCGACGCGGTAGCCGTGCCGCTCGAGGCTTTCGGTGAGCAGCGTACGGATCGCGTGATCGTCATCGACGATCAGCAGGATCGGCCCGTCGCCCGGCTGCGGTTGCACTGTCATGGCCCCGCGGTGGTGTGCCGATGTGTCCGGGATATGTCCATCGGCAAGGATTGCCTCCGATCGTGGCGTGATTTCCGCTCTTTGTGGCGTCGCGGACAAGCCCGGAAACAGCACGGACACGAACCGCCGCCATCCAGAGGCTACAGCCGCTCTTTGCGGCCCGAATCCTACCGGAGTTTGCCGACCATGACCGATCTTGCCAGCCACGGTACCGCACCGCTTCCCACGCTCCCCCCCGCCGTTAGCGGCGCCCGCATCGTGATCGTCGACGACGATCCCGGCGTGCGCGAACTGCTCACCGGCTTCCTCGTCGATCACGGCTTCGGCGCCGAGGCGGTCGGCAGCGGCAAGGCCTTGCGCGAACGGCTCGAGCGGCGCGACTGCGACCTGATCGTGCTCGATATCATGATGCCCGGCGAGGACGGGCTGTCGATCCTGCGCTCGCTGATGCACCGCCCCGATGGCCCCGGCATCATCATGCTGTCGGCGGTGACAAGCGAGGTCGACCGGATCGTCGCGCTCGAAATGGGCGCCGACGATTATGTCATCAAGCCGACCAGCCCGCGCGAGATCATGGCGCGGATCCGCTCGGTGCTGCGGCGTCGTGCGGCCCCGGGGTCGGGCGAGAGCCAGCCCGGCGCGGCGCAAGCCCCGCGCGTCACGGCCGACTGCTTCGGTTTCGCGGGCTGGACCTTCGACTCGCGGCGTCGCAAGCTGACCGCACCGGGCGGCGTGGTCGTCGCGGTGACCGAGACCGAATATCGCATGCTCGCCATCTTCCTGCGCGATCCTCATGACGTCCACTCCCGGGAAAGCCTCGCCGATCTGACCGGCAAGGAGAATTTCAATGGCAACGACCGGACGATCGACGTCCATGTCAGCCGGTTGCGGCGCAAGCTGGCGCGCGGCGGTGGCGACGAGATCATCCGCACGGTGCGCAACCGCGGCTATCTCTTCCTGCCGCGCGTCGAAGCGCTCGTCGCCTGACACGAGGCGGCAGGGGGAGGCCGCGGCGGCGACCGCCCCCTGCCCATCGCGTCAGAAGCCGAAGTGGACCGACCCGATCACGGTGCGCGGCGACCCGAAGGTGTAGCGCGTCGTGCTCGCGGCGTTGGTGCCCGTCGACAGATTGCTGAAATAGCGTTCGTTGAACAGGTTCGAGACGTTCAGCTGGAAATAGGTCGCTTTCAGCCCGACCGGTGCGAGGCCGACGCGCGCGTCGAGATCGACCGTGGTATAGCCCGCGGCGATCACGTCGTTGATGTCGGTCGCATAGCGGCGCCCGACATGCTTGACCTGCGCGCCGATCGACACCGGCTCGAAATCGGCCTGGACGCGCCCGCCATATTGCCATTTCGGCGTCTCGACGACGAACTTGCCCGCCGTCGCCGCGGTGACGAGCCCGGTGGTCGGGTCGACCGTATCGCTCTGCAGCCGCGCATCGATGAACGAGCCGAAGCCATAGACCGACAGATGCCGCGTCGGCGAAATGCCGATGCTCGCATCGACGCCCTTGCTCTTGACCGCGCCGACGTTGCGATCGGTCGTCAGCGTGCCGCCACCCTCGAGCGTCGTCGTGGTCGAGATGATGCGATTGTCATAGTAGGTGTACCAGCCCGCGACCTGCGCCTGGATCAGCGACGAGCTGTAGCGCATGCCGAGATCGAACGTGTCGGTCTTCTCGGCTTTGACCGCGCTGGTCGGCGTGATCTTGACGTCGTCGAACGCATAGAGATTGTCGGTGCGCGGCGCCGAGAAGCCCTTGGCGTAGCTCGCGAACGCGCTGAGGTGCGGCACGATCGCATAGGTCAGCCCGATATTGGGCAGCACCGCGCTGTAGGTCTTCACACGGTTGGCATAGGGCGCGCCATAGGTTGCCGTCGTCGCATTGGCGGCGACCTGGGCGGCGGTCTGCGAGGTGCAATAGGCGTCGCTCGAGCTGCCCGGGATGGTGTAGCAATAATTGGTCAGGTTGCGGCGGAAGAACGGCGCGCGCACGCCGAGCGCGACCTTCAATTTTTCGTCGAAGAACGATCCGCGATATTCGCCCGAGACCTGATGCAGGATCGCATAGGACAGACGGTTGCGCTTGTTGAGCACGTTCCCGGCGGCGTCGAGCACGGCATAATCGCCTTGGCCGTCGAACGCGCTGAACACATTGTAGGGCTGACCCGTGGCATCGAGCAGGCTCATCTCGCCGGTCTGGCGATGGCGCGCGCGGTCCCAAGTGTAGGCAAGCCGCACCGCATTGTCGGGATTGATCTCGTAGCGCAGCCCGGCGATCGCGGTGAAGCGCTGCGTGCGCGTGTTCGACGGCGCGTAGACGCGGACATAATCGCGCGTGTCACCATCGCCATTGATGTCGACCCCGCTCGCGACGCCCGCGCCGAGCCGCTGGAACTGGTAGCTGTAGACGCTCGTCGCCGCCGCCGTGCCGGCCGCATTGGTCGCGTTGGCATCGCTTTCGGCGAGCACTGCCGAGCCGCCGCCATTGGCGCGGGTGAAGCTGTAGGCGCCGTCGAAGGTCAGCGTCAGCTTGCTGCTGAGCGTGAAGCGCGAATTGACGCGGACGTTGCCGGTGTTCGACGGATTGACCGCGGTCGATGCGACGTTCGAGCAGGACGAGCGGTCGTCCTGCGCGGTGCCGGTCGCGCCGTTCGCCGACGGGAGCGCGCAGGTCGCGTCATAGAGGAAGGCCGACCCAGTGTTGTTGAACAGCGTGTCGTACTGCGCCTTGCTCGGGTCGAGCGTATAGGGCGTCGAAGGCGTGATGCCGGTCGACGGCACGGCGGCGGTGCCGAGCACGCTGCGGATATTGGCGAGCGTCGGGTTGCTGTACGAGCTGTTGCGGTTCTCGTTGTAATTGGCCGCGATCGAGATGAAGTCGCCATGGTTGCCGAGCGGCTGATAGATCTTGCCGTTATACTGCTTCTTGTCGAGGCTGCCGTAGCCGCGATACTGGTCGTAGGTCTCGCTGCTCGCCGACAGCCACGCCTTGGTGCCGAACTTGGTGAAGGTGCCGGTGTTGAACAGGCCGAACACGCGGTTCATGTCGTACGTGCCGTGCGAATAGACCACGGTCGCGCCGATCGTGTCGGTCGGCGTGAGCGAGCGGTAATTGACCGTACCGCCCGATGCGCTGGCGGTCGGCGAATCGACGTCGGTCGAGCCGAAATTGACGTTGACCTGCTCGATCAGCTCGGGGTCGAGCTGCTGGTTCGAATAGATCGAATAATTGCCCGAATCGTTGAGCGGGATGCCGTCGAAGGTCAGCGCGACGCGCGCGCCGTCGAAGCCGCGAATGCGCAGCTGGCCGCCCGATGCGCCATACGGATCGCTATTGGTGAAGTTGACGCCGGGGATCTGGTTGATCGTGTCGAGGATCGACTGGCCGGGGACATGATGCGCGATGAACTCCTGCGTCAGCACCGCCTTCGGCTTGGGGGTATCGGGGATCTCGATGCCGTTGATATTGGGCTTGGTGCGCGTGCCGCTGACGACGATGTCGGTCTCGGCGTCGATCGAACCGGTCGACTGGGCGGCAGCGAATGTCGGCAAGCCGAAGCCCGCCACTGCGGCACCATATAGGAAAGCTTTGCGCATTATAGTCCTTCGAAGAATTACCAGATGGGGGTGAAATTGTCCGCCCCCCGAGTTCGGCTGAAGGCCTAATGTGAAACGCGAATGACAAATACATATAGCTGAGCGTGCGATCGTCGATCTGTTGTCACTGCATTCTGCAGGACACGGTTCGTAAGCGAATATATCGATATGTAACGTGATCTTTATGTTCTGTTCATTGCAGAGCAACGAATGCTTGGGGATCGTGCACCTGAAGGGGGCCATGCCCGAACCGCCCTGACGGAGGGACCTCCGCCAATGGTGCGATCGCATCGCTGGCGGATCGCCGACGCGGCCACGACCTGGTGCGGCCGCTTTTATCCCTGCGGGCCTTGGCAAGGATCGACGTGCGGTCCCCGCAGCGCGCCGCGCCCCATTCCCCCGTGGCAGTTCATAATCCGTGATAATAATGCAACATTATGCAAACGATTTCACAAAGTGTTTCTCCGGCCCCTCGGTTCGCATTGTCACGTCCTCCGGAAGCGATTAGCCCAGCCGCAGAACAAGAAGACGCACAGGGGAGAGAGACAGCGTGCCCTTTCCGCTTGCGTTCGCGCCGAGGACAGACCGCATGACGAATTCGCTGAAAATGGCGCTGCTTGCGAGCAGCACGTTGACCATCGCCACCCCCGCTTTCGCGCAGCAGACGCCCGAGCCCGCCGCGCCGAACGGCGCCAACCAGCCGGCGCCGTCGGGCAGCGACACCCCCGCGACCACCAACGCCGAAGCGCCAGGCGCGCAGCCGCCCGCCTCGGACGGTCCGTCGATGAACGACATCATCGTCACCGGCAACACCTCGGGCAAGCGCACGCTGTTCACCTCGTCGTCGGACGTGACGCTCGCCAGCGCCGCCGACATCCAGCGCAAGGCGCCGCGCTCGACCGCCGAAGTGCTCGAGCTCGTCCCCGGCATCTTCGTCGAAGGCACCGCCGGCGCGGTCTCGAACAACTATTCGGTGCGCGGCCTGCGCGGCGGCGCGCAGACCTTCATCCAGCTCGAAGAAGACGGCATGCCGATCATCTACGGCGGTGGCGGCGCCGACGAATATTTCCAGAACGACATCACGATCGACCGCGTCGAAGCGGTCGAGGGCGGCACGTCGGGCATCCTCGCGGTCAACGGCGCGGCGGCGACGATCAACTTCATCTCGCTCAAGCCCAATTTCGACAAGGCGGTCGCCTCGGTTCGCTTCACCGGCTCGAGCTATGGCCTCGGCCGCGCCGATGCCTATTTCTCGGCGCCGATCGCCGACAATCTCGCCTTCAGCGTCGGCGGCTATGTCGTCTCCGACCCCGGCTTCCGCCGCTCGGCGTTCAACTATAGCACCTATCATATCAAGGGCATGCTCGAGAAGCGCTTCGACGACGGCGGCTTCGTCCGCGCGACGATCAAGCGTGGCGACCAGTCCGACGCCTATTACGCCGACATGCCCTTCACCTCGAACGGCAACGGCCAGATCGGCGACGTCCCGGGCCTCAACGGGCAGCATGACAATATCGCGGGCAAGGCGTTCACGCAGATCAACCAGCCGGTCTCGTGCGCGACCGGCACCTGCAACCGGCCGTTCAGCCTCGCCAACGGCATCCACACCACGACGACGCAATACCGGCTCGATATCGAAAAGCCGATCACCGAGCATGTCAGCGTGTTCGCGCGCGCGCGCTATCTCGACGCGACCTTCGACTTCAACGGCCTGTTCCCCGGCAGCTCGGGCGCGCCGCCGGCATCGGCAGTGACCTATCTGACGCCGGGCATCTCGCCGATCTCGACGTTGCTCGCCGCGGGCACCGCACGCTACGGCACGACGAACTTCGGCCTGCGCAACATCGTCACCGGCCAAATCGTGCCGGTCAGCGCGACCGCGGCGCTCAACGGGCTCAACGGCAACGGCCTGCTCCAGCAGACGGTGCTCAACCACCAGACCACCAAGACGAAGGATTTCGGCAGCGACTTCGGGGTGAAGCTCAACTTCGGCAGCGGCATCTTCGACAACTCGCTGACGATCGGCGGGATGTATTACAACGTCCACCGCGAGAACAACCAGTCGGGCGTCTCGACCGTCATCAACGACGTCGTCAACAATTCGAACGTCTATGACATCGTCGCGCTCAACGCCGCCAATGGCGTGGTCGGGCAGCTCACCAACAACGGCCAGGTCAGCTACGGCAATTGGGGCCAGGGCATCTTCAACGATCAGATCGATTCGATCTCGGGGTATTTCAACGACGAGCTCAAGATCGGCTCGAACTTCCACCTCGATTTCGGCCTGCGCTTCGAGCATCAGCACGACCGCGTCGACATCGGCCAGGCCGGGCCGAACGGCACCGTGCAGCCGGGCACGCCGGGGATCGTCACCGATCTCGGCGGCACGTTCAACGGGCAATACGTCAGCCAGTCGGCGTCGTACGACCACCTCGCCGGCACCGTCGGCGCGAACTATACGATCACGCGCAATTTGTCGGTCTATGCCCGCTACGCCAAGGGCTTCCAGACCTCGGGCGGAGACACCGGCGGCACGCATGCGCCGTCCGACCTGACGCTCTATGAAGTCGGCACGCGCTACCAGACGCGCGGGCTCTCGGCGTCGTTGGTCGCGTTCAAGACCGAATTCCGCGACCAGAGCTATTCGTTCCAGGATCCGGCCAACCCGATCAACCAGGTCAACGCGCTCGCCGACGACAACATCAAGGGCCTGCAGCTCGACATCGACGTGCGTCCGGTCAAGTTCTTCAGCGTGTCGGCCTCGGGCGTGTATCAGGAGCCGAAGCTGCAGAATCTGCGCTTCCAAGGCCTCGCGCAGCCGCAATATGACGGCAACACCCCCGAGCGCACGCCCAAGAAGCTGTTCACCGTGACGCCGTCGTTCATCCTGCCGGGCGGTCTTGGCGAAATCTACGGCCGCTACAAATATGTCGGCAAGATCTTCGCCGATGCCGGCAACGGCGTGGCGCTGCCCTCCTACGGCCTGTTCACCGTCGGCACCTCGGTCAACATCACGCCGCGGATCAACCTCAACGTCAGCGTCGACAATCTGACCAACGCCAAGGGCTATACCGAGGGCAATCCGCGCCAGGGGCAAACGCAGTCGATCGTCAACGGCTATTTCTACGGTCGCAGCATCATCGGCCGCAACGCGCTGGCGAGCGTCACGTTCAAGCTGTGATGCCGGGCGGGCGGCCGGGATGGTCCCGGTCGCCCGCGCTCTGACGACGAGACGGGAGTGTGACGATGCGGGCGGCAACGATGCGGCGGATGCTGGCGGGGTTGCTCGCCTGCGCCGGCTTGGCGGGCGCGCGCGCGCCCGACAGCGAGTTCGCGCGGCAGGAGGGGCTCAACCTCAACAGCTTCGTGCGCCAGGGTCCGGTCGCGGCGCATATCGTGCTGCGCTCGGGCACCAGCCCGCGCGTCATCGTCGCCTTTCCGGCGGGCAATAGCGGGGTCGGGCTGTGGTTCGATACGCTCGGCAGCGCCGCCGAGTGGCGCATGCCGGTGCCGGCGCGGACGGTCACGCTCGCCGATGCGCGCGGGCGCGCGCTGCACGGCGTGACCTTCACCGCTGAAATCCGCGCGCCGCGCCTGCGGGCGAAGCAAGCGGTGCTGTCGAGCATTCGCGTGCTGCGCGACTATCAGGCGCTCGGCACCGCGCCCGCCGAAGTGCTGACCGCCCCGACCAGCGCGAACGGCACGCTCAGTTGGACGCGCGACCGGCTCGACGGCGCGCCGGGCTATCGTCTCGGGGTCAAGCCGGTGCGCGGCACGCTCGACCACGGCGCGATCGTCGCCGACAAAAGCGGAATGATCGCGCTTGAGATCACCGCGCTGACCGGCGAGACGCCGCTCACCCCCGTCCCCGCCCCGCTGCTGCTCAATGCCAAGGCATCGGCCGATCCCGCCGCGCGCCGCGCGCTCGAATTCCTCAGCTATCGCGAGAAATATCTCGCCGGATCGTGGCGCTTCGACACCTATTTCGGGCGCGACACGCTGATGTCGGTGCGGCTGCTGATGCCCGCGCTGCAACCCGACGCGGTCGAGACCGGGCTCGCCTCGGTGCTCGAACGGCTGTCGCCCGAGGGTCAGGTCGCGCACGAAGAGGATATCGGCGAGTTCGCGATCCTCGACCATCGCAAGGCCGACGGCAGCAGCTCGGACGCGCCGGTCTACAATTACAACATGGTCGACAGCGACTTCATGCTCGCGCCGGTCGCGCGCGCGTGGCTGCTCGAGGATCCGCGCGGAAAAGCGCGCGCCGCCGCCTTCCTCGCGCGTCGTATCGGCGGGGAGCGGCTTGGCGACCTGATGCTGCGCAACATCCGCTTCGTCGCGGGCCGCGCGCAGGCTTTCGCGCGTGCGCCGGTCGCGACCAATCTGATCGCGCTCAAACCCGGCATGGACGCGGGGCAATGGCGCGACAGCAATGACGGGCTCGGCGGCGGGCGCTTCGCCTATGACGTCAACGCGGTGTTCGTCCCCGCCGCGCTCGATGCGGCAGCGGACTTCTATCGCAGCGGATTGCTCGCGCCGTATGCCACCCCGGCCGACCGGGCGCTGTTCGCTTCGTTGTCGGGCGTGGCCGACACGTGGCGCGCGCG
Source organism: Bordetella parapertussis (assembly GCA_943367995.1). Taxonomy (GTDB): domain Bacteria; phylum Pseudomonadota; class Alphaproteobacteria; order Sphingomonadales; family Sphingomonadaceae; genus Sphingomonas. The sequence continues at coordinate 1,250,095 of CALRKL020000001.1, forward strand.
TGCGCCCGAGATGTTCGCGGTGACGATCCCGGCAGGCGCGGCGCAGAGCGCGATCTCGGCATACGCCGGCAAGCTCGGGGTCCCCGCCCCCGCCCCGAGCGGCGCGCTTCGCTTCCACGCCATCTCGCTCGACGCGCAAGGCCGCCCGATCGCGGTGCAGAATAGCGACGAAGGCTTTGCCCTGCTGTTCGGGAAGCTATCGCCGCAAGCCGCCGATGAGGCCGCCGACGTGATCGATCGCCCCTTCCCGAGCGGGTTGATGACGGGCGCCGGGATGCTCGTCGCCAATCCGGTGTTCGCGAGCCCCGCGGTCCAGGCGAAGTTCGGTCCCGGCGCGTATCACGGCGTCGTCGTTTGGTCGTGGCAGCAGGCGCTCGCCGCGGCGGGGCTCGAACGGCAGATCGCGCGCAGCGATCTCCCGCCCGCGACCCGCGCGCGGCTGCGCGGCGCGCAAACCTGCCTGTGGCGCGCGATCGACGCGACGCGTAGCGTGCAGAATTCCGAACTCTGGTCGTGGAGCTACGCGCGTGGCGGCTACCGCATCGCGCCGTTCGGGGCGAATGGCGGCGACGTCGACGAATCGAACGCTGCGCAACTGTGGAGCACGGTCTACCTTGCGCTCGCCCGCCCTGCGCCCGCGCCGGATGCCGGTTGCCCGCTGCAGTGACGCCACGCTAGGACGCCGCGATGCACAGCGCCCCCATCCGCCAGATCGTCATCCTCGGCGGCGGCACCGCCGGCTGGATGAGCGCCGCCGCGCTCGCCAAGGCGCTCGCGGGGACCGGCACCACGATCCGGCTGATCGAATCCGACGACATCGGCACGGTCGGCGTCGGCGAAGCGACGATCCCGACGATCCACTGGTTCAACCAGATCGTCGGGATCGACGAAGCCGCCTTCATGCAGGCGACCGGCGCGACCTACAAAATGGGGATCGAATTCGTTGGCTGGAACGGCGCGAGCAGCGCCTATCTCCATCCGTTCGGCACCTACGGCCCGCCGCAGGACGGCGTGATGTTCCTCCACCGCATGATCCGCGGACGGCTCGCCGGCCAGACGGTCGCGGCCGAGGATTTCTCGCTCACCGCCCAGGCCGCGCGTGCCGGCCGGTTCGCGCGGCCGGTGGCGGATCGCCGCTCGCTGCTGTCGACGCTCGGCTACGCCTATCATTTCGACGCGGGCCGCTATGCGCAATTCCTGCGCGGCCTCGCCGAGGCCGCAGGGGTCGAGCGGATCGAGGGCAAGGTCGCGGGCGTCGATCAGCATGCCGAGACCGGCTTCGTCCGCGCGCTCACCACCGATCGCGGCGTCCGCGTCGAGGGCGAACTGTTCCTCGATTGCTCGGGCTTTCGCGGCCTGCTGATCGAGCAGACGCTCGGCAGCGGGTTCGACGATTGGTCGCACTGGCTGCCGTGCGACCGCGCCTGGGCCGCGCCGAGCGCGCCCGAAACAACGGTCACGCCCTATACTCGCTCGACCGCCGACGTGGCCGGGTGGCGCTGGCGCATCCCGCTGCAACATCGCACCGGCAACGGCTATGTCTTCTCCAGCCGCTACCAATCCGACGAGGCCGCGTGCGATGCGCTGCTTGCCGGGATGGACGGTCCGCCGATCGCCGACCCCCGGCTGATCCGCTTCCTGCCCGGCCAGCGCAAGACGAGCTGGAACAAGAACGTCGTCGCGATCGGCCTGTCGAGCGGGTTTCTCGAGCCACTCGAATCGACCAGCATCCATCTCATCCAGAGCGGGATCGCCAAGCTGCTGTCGCTCTTCCCGCGCGCCGATTGCGACCCGTTGCTCGCCGAACAGTTCAACCGCGTCTTCGCCGCCGAGATGGAGGATGTGCGCGATTTCCTGATCCTGCATTACGCCCAGACCGGCGGCCGCGACGAGCCGATGTGGCGCGCCTGCCAGGCGATGGCGCTGCCTGAGCGGCTGCGTTACCGGCTCGCGCAATATCGCCATTCGGGACGGATCATGCTGGGCGGCGACGAGCTGTTTCGCGATGCGAGCTGGTTCGCCGTGCTCGACGGGCAAGGCGTGCGCGCCGAGAGCTATTCGCCGATGATCGAGGGGATGAGCAACGCGGCGAACACCAAGCTGCTCGACGACGTGCGGCGCGCGATCGCGGCGGCATCCGCCGGCTTGCCCCCGCTCCGCGCGGGGGCCCCGCACCGCTGATCGCGCCGCTCGGCGCGCGAAGGCCCGGGTGAAGCGAGCGCTCCACCCGGGACGATCGTCAGCCCTGCACGAAGGCCAGCAGATCGGCGTTGATCTGCGCGCCATGCGTCGTCGGCATGCCGTGCGGATAGCCGGGATAGGTCTTGTACTGCGCGCCCGGGATGAGCTTCGACGACAGATCGCCCGAGATCGCGATCGGCACGATCTGATCGTCCTCGCCGTGGAGCACCAGCGTCGGGACGCCGATCGCCTTGAGATCGGCGGTGAAGTCGGTTTCGGAGAACGCCGCCACGCCGCGCACATGCGCGAGCACGCTGCCCATCATGCCCTGTCGCCACCAGTTCCGACGCACCCCTTCCTTCACCTCGGCGCCTTCGCGGTTGAAGCCGTAGAACGGCATGGTGAAATCATAATAATATTGCGCGCGGTCGGCGGCCGTGTGCGCGCGGATCTCGTCGAACACCGCCATCGGCACGCCGTTGGGATTGTCCGCGGTCTGCACCATCAGCGGCGGCACCGCGCTGATCAGCACCGCCTTGGCGACGCGCCCGGGCTTGGCGTGTGCGACATAGCGCGCGACCTCGCCGCCACCGGTCGAATGGCCGATATGGATCGCATCCTTGAGATCGAGGGCATCGGTCAGTGCGACGACGTCGGCGACATAGCTATCCATGTCGTTGCCGGTCGCGGTCTGCGCCGAGCGGCCATGCCCGCGCCGGTCGTGCGCGATGACGCGATAGCCTTGGTCGAGGAAGAACATCATCTGCCCGTCCCAATCGTCGCCGCAGAGCGGCCAGCCGTGGTGGAACATGATCGGCTGCGCGTCGCGCGGTCCCCAATCCTTGTAGAAGATCTCGGTACCGTCGCTGGTGGTGATCGTGGGCATGGTCGTCCTCCTTGGGGAAGCTCGCTTTTGAAACGTATGCGTTACAAAATCGAGTCGCGCTGTCCTCCCAGGACCGTGTTCGCCCCGAATATCGCGCGCTCCATCGATCGATCAGCGGACCCGGTACAGTTCGCTCATATCGTCGTTCCAGATTCGCTCCAGCCGAGCGTCGCGATAGCTGGGGGGCAGCCGCTCCCCGATCAGCCACACATAGTCGACGCGGGCGAGCGGCAGCCGGGGCATCGATTCCAGCAACATATGGCGTTCGCGCGTCGCGAACGGCTGGCTGGCATCGATGCAATGCGCAGGCCAGATCAATTGCGAAGGGTCGCTCGCATAGTCGCGTGACGCGCGATATTTGACCTCGAGGAGTTGCAGGCCGTCGATGCTCCAATGCGCATTGACCCAGGAGTGGCGCAGCGTCGTCGCGAGATTGCCGAGATGCTCGAGCCGGCGCGCGCGCCATCCTCCCGATCTGCAATCGACCAATGCCAGATTGAGCACCCGCGCGCCGACCGGCACATGGTCGAGCGCGCGCAATTCCATCGCATAGCGCCGGTCGTACTCGGCGAAGCTGACCGTCGTGACGATGAAACGCGCCGCGAGCAGCGCGAAGCCCGTCAGCAAGACGAGGCGCCGGCGCCGCAGATCGACCGCCGACCAGTCGAGTAGCGCCAGCGCCAGCAGCGCGATCACGGGCGCGAGCCGGGTGTCGATGCGATTGCTCCCGCTGATCATGCTCGGCGTGATGACGAACAAGGCGATCAGCCCGATCACCATCCCCGCCGCGCCGCCGCGCAGCCGCGCGCCGGCACGGTACCCCAGCAGCAGCACCACGGCGGAGCACACCACCGAGCCGACATCGAACACGATGTTCTGATCGCGCAGCATCGTCACCAGCGCATCGAGTTTTCGCTCGAGCAACCAGCGCGTCGCGCCGCCGCTGCGCGCACCGGTCGCGCGCCAGACGAGCAAGGTCGCCGCGCCGGCGACGAGCGGCGGCCAAAGCTTGCACAGCGCGACGATCGTGTGGCGGAATCTGCGCGTCCGCCGGTCGCGCACAGCTTCCCCGAGGTCATGCCCGACGATCAGCACGAGCATGGCGAACCCGGCGACGCCGTGCCCGACCAGCAGCACCGGCGTCGCGATCAGGAACAGCAGCGCGCGGCGCCGCGGGCGCGCGCGCAGGCTGATCCACGCCGCAACCGCGATCAACGCGAGCGCGAGCGTCAGCGTGAAATTTAGGAAGCCGTAGAGGAAGGAGAAATTGAAGACGAACAGCAATGCCCAGGGAAGCGAGTCGGCACCGTGCGGATTGCGCTGCCGGGTGATGGCGGCGATGCCGAGCACGGTCAGCAGCGGCGTCAGCGCGCAGAGCAGCCAGATGAGCGGAATGACGCCGATGAGCGGGTGCAACAGTTCGACCAGGGCGTCGCTCGCGAGATTGAGCGTCATCGTCCAATGAAAGCCGTAGTAGCGCAGCAGCCCGTCCCCCGCCGGTGCGGTCTGGACCGAGAACCGCCCGATATGGCCGGGAATGTCGGTCAGCGGCGGGATCGTCGTGAGGAAGAACGGCGTCGCCGCGAGCAGCGCGACGCAGGCGACCACGCGCCAATCGAGGATCGCCATCTTCCAAGGCGCTGCGCCGGCCCGCTCGGAGGGTGTGGTATTGCGGACGGGGACCGGCGGCATCATTGCGACCGAGCCCCGCGATCGCGGCGGGAAAACGGCGGCCGTGGCCCGCCGATGCTCACCAGCCGGCTTTCTGTTGCCACGGCATCCGCCGGGACGCCGCCAGCGTCAGGCATCTGCCGATCCCGAAAGTCATCGCGAATGCAACGCGCAGCGAGCTGCCTGGGTGACTGGTTTGTAACGACGATCCATTTCCGGGCGACCCATCTTTTCTTCGTTAGACTTAGCGACATAGCTGTATTATTTTGATTCGAACCACTTTCGATTGGAATGGACTGGGTTGGTGATTCGTTCCCTGCTCTATGTCAGCATCCAGGCATTCTCGGCCGTCGAGAGCGACCCGACGATCGCCCAAATCGTCGCGATTTCGCGCCGACGCAATGCCCGGCTTGGCGTCAGCGGCGCTCTGATCGCGACCGAACGCCATTTCGCGCAGGTCATCGAGGGCCCGCCGGAAACGATCGATACGCTCATCGCCGCTTTTCGATGCGACCAGCGCCACCATCATGTCACCGTACTGCTCGTCGAGGAACTGGCGGCACGCCGCTTCGGCAATTGGTCGCTCGCGTATCGCGGGCGGTCGCCCTATCTCGACCATTATATCGCGCCGTTGATCGCGCCACACGTCGCCAGCGCGCGCGAGTCGCTTCGCCTGCTCGAACTGATCGAGCGCGTCGCGACCGATACCGAGCTCGACGTATCCTGACGCGACGCAGCGGCGATCGCATGCTGATCGACGCGCGACGGGGTCACGGTCCTGATCAGGCGAGCGCGAGATCGATCGGCGTGACGCCGGGGAATACCAGCCCGAGCCGGTCGGGCGCCAGGCCGAACTGGCGCGCGACCAAGCCGCCGAGCAGGCCGCGATAGTCGGTCAGCACCGGCAGATCGCGTCCCTGGTTGAGCGTCGCCTGCGACAAGGCGACCTGCGCGCCCGCCATCCGCCCGCCGTTCACCCCGCCGCCGAGCACCCAATAGATGCTGCCATGGCCATGGTCGGTGCCCTTGTCGCCATTCTCGTGGAAGGTCCGGCCGAATTCGGACACGACGACTACCGTGGTATGCTGCCACGCCTCGGGGCCGATCGCCTCGGCGAACCCCGCCAGCCCGCGCCCGAGTTCGCCGATATGCGTCGCGAGATAGCCTTGCGCGCCGCCCTGGTTGACGTGCGTATCCCAGCCGCCGACATCGACGAAGGCGAGGTTGAACTGGTCGCGCATCAAACTCCCGATCCGCCGCGCCGACAGTTCGAAGCCCTTGGGGCTCACCGCGCCGCGGCTCGCTTGCTTCATTTCCTCGTCGACCGTCTTGAACACGCTGTCGCGCACCTGGAAGCCCTCGGCGACGGCGCTACCAAGATCGCTCGTGCCGTTATGCTGGCCGCGGTACATCTGCGTGATCAGCGCCGCGTCCTTCGGCGGCACCGCCGGCTTCGACCCGACCGCGCCGAGCCCGATATTGGGGATGATCGGGCCGCCGCGGAAGCAAAGCGGCAATTGGTCGGTGAAGGAGATCGGCTTGTCCTGCCCGAGCGCCGACGCCAGTCGCGCCATGAAGCCGGAATTGTAATCGCGGTGCCCGCCGATCGGCTGGCCGAGTTCGATCGTGTCCTGCGTCTCGAAATGGCTGCGGCTCATGTCGTCGGTGCCGACGAAGGGGACGAACGCGATCTGCTTCTTCTGCCACAACGGAAAGATCGAATCCTTGAGCGCCGGGTGCAAGCTCCAATCGGCATCGAGCGCGATCGGCGCGTTCGGATCGGCCGCGTTGGGCTTGCCGAGCGCGATCGTCGGGCGCGAGGCGTGGTAGAAGTCGCTCCCCGTCGGCGCGATGATGTTGGCGGCATCGTAGGCGCCGCGCAGGAAGACGACGAGCAGCCGGCTTCCCGCCTGCGGCGCGGCAAACGCGCGGCCGGCGATGACGAGCGGGGCGAACGCAACGGCGCCCGCGAGGAGTTGACGACGGTCGAGCAACATCAGCGGTCTCCGGGGATGATCAGCGGCGCATGAAATCGGGCGAGGACAGGAACAGCGCGTTCCATTCCTGCGGCGAACTCGCCTGTGTCAGCGCGGTGGTGGTGGACGCGGCGACCGCGGGGGCGATCGCCGCGAAATAGGCCGCGGTCTGCAGATGCGGGACGGGCGGCGCAGGGAACGGCGGCGGTGGCGCGGCAGGCGCGACGGGCAGCGCGGCCCCCGCCATCACCGCCATCGCCGACGGGCCCGGCGGCGCGGGCGGGCGGAACAGCGCCGCCGCGCCGCTACCGATCTGCCGCGCGATCTCGAAGCGCACCGACATCTGGCCGGGGCCCGTCCAGGCAGCAGACTCCATCGGGAAGCCGTCGGGGGTCTCGCGGGCGTAGAGCCCCTCGCCCATGCGGTTGAGCCAGCCGAGGATCGGCTGCGGATTGACGATCGTCTGGTCGCCATACATCAGCCGCACCGCCGACACGGTATAGTGCATCGGGTCCTTGAACGCTGTGCCGAGCGACTGCTTGAACTCGGGCGCGCGGATCATCGCGCGCAGCACCGTGGCGATGTCGCCGTCGCTCCGGCGCCACGCCGCGGTCATCCGGTCGACCACCGCGGCGGGCGGCTGATCGCCCATGAAATAGCTGGCGAGCTGGTGCGAGACGTGCTGCGCGGTCTGCGGTGCACGCGCGATCAGGTCGAGCGCGGTTTCGACTTCGCCGAAACCGCTCCCCTTGATGGTCTGGCCGAGGAACAGCTTGTCGCCGAAATCGTGGCGGTTGGGGTTGAACTCGAACAGCCCGGCGCGGACGTAGAGCGGCTGCCGCTCGGGGCTGAGCTTGGGCGCGGTCGGGCTGAGATCGACGCCGACGCCGGTCAGGATCCGCGCGAGTTCCTGCACGTCCTTCTGACTATAGCCCGCCCCGACCCCCATCGAATGCAGCTCGAGAATTTCGCGCGCGTAATTCTCGTTGATATGCTTGGCGGCGTTCTGGTCGTTGTCGAGATAGCGCAGCATCGCGGGATGCCGGAGCGTCGCCTCGAGCAAGTCGCGGAACTTGCCGAACGCGTGCGCGCGCACCGTCTCCTCATAATCGCCGACCATCGCGCGGACGTCGCGCTTCTGCGCCTGGACGCTGAAATGGTTCATCCAGAACCACGTCACTTGCTCGCGCAACTGGTCGGGCGCGTAGATATCGCGCAGCAGCGAGCGCGTTGCGGCCTCGTTAGCGAGCGCAGTCATGTCGTGCTGATATGCCGTGTGCGCGGCATCGCGTTGCGCGACATCGGGGAGCTTGCCGGCGTAGCGGTTGGCCGCGTCGGCATCGACGACGAGTTGCGCAACCGGTTTCTGGCTGATCTGCATCGCGGCGACCTGCGCGGCGATCGCCGGGGGCAGCGTGTCGTCGGGATGCTTGAGCTGCGCCTCGAGCCAGGCGTCGCTGCCCGGCGCCGCGCCGTCGCGCGATTGCGCCGAGACGCCCCAGGTCAAACGGTTGCTCCACGCGGCTATCGTCTGGTCATGCGAAGCAGCGATGGCGGAAGTGGCGTTCGTCAGGAAGAGCAGGACGAAGGCGGAACGAGCCGGCATTTCGATCTCCTTTGCGAGCGGATATAGCGGAACAACGCTTAACTGCAGCTGTCGCCCCGTTTTGTGACGCCGAATTCATGCGCACCGCCGCAATGGCGCCGCATTTGCCCCGCGGGATTTGGCCAGTTCCGCTCACGCCATCCGCGGCCTGACACGGTACCGACGCGGCTCGGAGTTGCATGACCAAAGCTTCACTTTCGCATCCACGCCACGCTGCCTAAGCGCAATGCGAGACGACGGAGCGAACCTGACAGTGACAGCGGCAACGACCACGCCCCCGGCCGAGGCCGCGACTCCCCCGGCCGCTGCGGCGAAAAAGCCGCCGATCGTGCTCGGGCTCGCCGCGCTCGGCGTGGTGTACGGCGATATCGGGACGAGCCCGCTCTACGCCTTCAAGGTCGCGGTCCACGCCGCGCTCGCGGGCGACGGCGGCAATGTCGCGCAGGCCGCGAGCGGAGTCGCCTCGCTGGTGATCTGGTCGCTGATCCTCGTCGTCTCGATCAAATATGCGGTCCTCATCATGCGTGCCGACAATCACGGCGAGGGCGGCGTCGTCGCGATGCTCGCCTTGCTGAACACGCGCGACGCGCCGCTGGGCAGTCGCCGCGCGGCGTTGCTCGTGCTCGGGCTGGTCGGCGCCGCCTTGCTCTATGGCGACGGCGCGATCACCCCGGCGATCTCGGTGCTGAGCGCGGTCGAGGGGCTCAAGGCGAGCGCGCCCGGGCTCGCGCGCTTCGTGCTGCCGATCACCGTCGCCATCCTGATCGGGCTGTTCGCGGTGCAGTCGCGCGGGACGGGGTTCATCGGCCGCATCTTCGGCCCGGTGATGCTCGGGTGGTTCGTCGTGATCGCGCTGCTCGGGATCGCGGCGATCGCGCGTGCGCCGCACGTGCTGGTCGCGCTGAGCCCGCTTCCCGCGCTCGCCTTCCTGACGCATGCGCCGCTCGTCGTCAGCTTCGCGGTGATGGGCGCGGTGTTCCTGGCGGTCACCGGCGGCGAGGCGATGTATGCCGATATGGGACATTTCGGCGCGGGCGCGGTGCGGCTCGCCTGGTTCGCGGTCGCGCTCCCCGCGATCGTGCTCAACTATCTCGGCCAGGCCGCGCTGCTGAGTTTCGACCCGGGCCAGATCGACAATGCCTTTTACGGCCTCGCGCCGTCCTGGGCGCATTATCCGATGGTCGCGTTCGCGACGCTCGCCACCGTCATCGCGTCGCAGGCGATCATCTCGGGGGTGTTCTCGCTGACGCAGCAGGCGATCCAGCTCGGCTTCCTGCCGCGGCTCGGCGTGACGCACACCGCGCGCGAGGAAAGCGGGCAGATCTACGTCCCGCTCGCCAACTGGCTGCTCGCGCTCGCGACGCTGACCGCGGTGCTGACCTTCGGCTCTTCGGACGCGCTGGCCGGGGCGTACGGCATCGCGGTGTCGGGGCTGATGGCGATCTCGACCTTCCTCGCCGCGCTGGTCGCGCTGCGCTGGGGCTACAATCCGGTGCTGGTCGTCACGGTCAACGGCGCGCTGATGCTGCTCGACCTGATCTTCTTCTCGTCGAACGCGATGAAGCTGCTCGAAGGCGGCTGGTTCCCGCTGGTGATCGCCGGGGTGATCGCCTTCCTGATGCTGACCTGGCGACGCGGCATCCTGCTCGTCGAGGCGGCGCGCGCCGGTCTGCGCGAGCCCGAGGATCGCTTCGTCGCGATGCTCGAGCAGCAGCAGATCGCGCGCGTGCCGGGCGTCGCCGCCTTCCTCAGCGCCTCGACCAGCGGCATTCCGCTCGCGCTGGCGACGCATGTCCGGCACAACAAGGCGCTGCAGAAATGCGTCTTCCTCGTTTCGGTGGTGACCGAGGAGATCCCGACCATGCCCGACGAGCGCTGCGCCGAATCGCATGAGCTGTCGGCCGGCTTCTGGCGCGTGATCCTGCGCTTCGGCTTCATGGAGGATCTGGATATTCCGGCGCGCATCCGCCACGCGCGGACCAACGTCGCCGACGACGAGATCGCATCGATCAGTTATTACATCGGCCACGAGACGCTCGTGCCCGACCGCGCCGTCGCGGGAATGTGGCCATGGCGCGAGGCGCTGTTCGTCTGGATGCAGCGCAACGCGACGCCGACCGGCGCATCGTTCGGGATCGCATCGCGCCAGTTGATCGAGATCGGCACCGAAATCCGGATTTGAGGCGCCCGTCGGGGAGATCGGGCGTTGCAGGCGAGGCGAATCCGCGCGCCAGGGCGAACAGCGATTTAGTCGGACTATCGGCGTGGTGCAGCCCGCCTGATCCGGTCCCGCCGCGCGGCCCTTCTCACCGCAAGTCGAGCACGACCACCGATTTCGCCGGAATCGTCGTCGTGAGCGTTCCGCCCGCGATCTGCGCGGCCAGGAAGCTCTCGGGCTTGACGACGTCGGGCCGATCGAAGCTGTTGTGCGCGTCCATCGTCGCCCCGGTCACGATCCGCCCGGAGACGCTCGCCGCCGTCACCCCCGCCAACGCCATCGAGACCGGGAGCGCACGGTTGGGATCGAGATTGACCAACGCGACATGCACCTGGCCCGCACGATCGCGCACCGCCGATACGCTCAGCGCGGGGAGCGCGACGCCGTCCTTGTGATACCAGGGCGACTGCAGGTCGACCGGCAACACGGTCGCATCCATCCACGGCTGATAGAGATCGAACACCCAATAGGTCGGCGTCTTGACCATCTTGGCGCCGTCGGTGAGCAGCATCGCCTGGAGCACGTTCACCATCTGCGCGATCGCCGCCATCTTCACGCGGTCGGCATGGTGCGCGAAGATGTTGAGGTTGAGCCCGGCGACCACCGCATCGCGCACGCTGTTCTGCTGGACGAGGAAGCCGGGATTGCTGCCCGGCGCGGGATCGTACCAGGTGCCCCATTCGTCGACGACCAGCCACACCTTCTTGGCGGGATCGTATTTGTCCATGATCGCCGAATGCTTGGTGACGAACTCCTCCATCTGGAGCGTGTGCGCCATCGTGCTCGCCCATTCGCCTTCGGGGAAGCCGAGCGCCGCGCCCTTGTCCTCCCAATGCGCGTCGCGCGGGCGCGTGTAATAATGGAGCGAAAGTCCGTCGATGTTCTTGCCCGACAACCGCATCAGCGTGTCGGTCCAGTCGTAATTCGAATCGCTCGGGCCGCTCGCGATCTTGAGCATCTTGCCCGCGCCCGATTTGGCGAAGAGCGCGTAGCGATTGGTCAGGTCGGCGGCATATTCGGCGCGCATGTTCCCGCCACAGCCCCACAGCTCGTTGCCGACCCCGAGATAGGGCACCTTGAACGGCGCGGGATGGCCGTTCGCGGCGCGTTCCTTGGCGAGCGTCGAGCCGTTGGGCGACGTCATATATTCGACCCACTGCGCGGTTTCGCTTGGGGGCGCGCTGCCGACATTGGCCGAGACATAGGCCTCGGCGCCGAGCCGCTCGACAAAGCCCATATATTCGGTCGTGCCGAAGGCGTTGTCCTCGTTCACCCCGCCCCAATTGGTGTTGATCTTGACCGGGCGCCTGGCGCGCGGGCCGACGCCGTCGCGCCAGTGATATTCGTCGGCGAAACAGCCGCCGGGCCAGCGCACCACCGGCACCTTGATCGCGCGCAGCGCCGCGATCACGTCGCGACGATAGCCATGGTCGTTGGGAATCGCCGACGATTCGCCGACCCAGATCCCGCCATAGATGCCGTGGCCGAGATGTTCGGCGAACTGACCGAACACCTGGCGCTGCATCACCGGGCCGGGCCGGTCGGCGTGGAGCGTGGCCCGCGCCGCTGGCGTATCCGCCGTCTGCGCCTGCGCGATCGCGAGCCCCGGCGCGAGCGCAAGCGAGGCGGTGCCGACGCCGATCGCGCAAAATGTTCGGATACGGCGCAGGACGGTCTGACGCCGCACAACGCGGCAGGCGGCATGATCCGCCGCGTGGATACGCCACGCCGGTTCAGCGCTGTCCGCACGCGACGACGCAGCGCGCGATTGATCCAGCACGACCATGGCGATGTCCCCTTTCCGCAACCGCGCGCCCTTCGTCAGGCCTTGCGCTTCTCGTTGTGTTGTCGGACTATACGACGCAACGCCGAGGCGTCAACGCGGCGTGGTCGTGCTCGCACTCGGTTCCATGGAGAGGCCCTCGATGCTTCGGAAGATCGCTTTGACACTGCTCGCTTTGACTTCGCTCCCAGCGGCGGCGCTCGCCGCAAGCGCCGATCGCGCCGCGTTCGGCACGCTGCCCGACGGTAGCGCGGTCGAGATCGTCACGCTCAGCAACGGCCACGGCATGACCGCGCGCATCCTCAGCTATGGCGCGATCCTGCAGGGGGTCGATGTGCCCGACCGCGACGGCAAGAGCGCCGACGTCACGCTCGGCTATCGCGACATGCAGGGCTACATCACCGCCCCCAATTATTTCGGCGCGACCGTCGGGCGCTATGCCAACCGCATCAAGGCCGGCCGCTTCACGCTCGACGGGCATGACTATACGCTCGCCACCAACGACAAGACCAACGCGCTGCACGGCGGCCGCGCGGGCTTCGACAAGCGGCTGTGGAAGATCGTCGAGGTGAAGGCCGGGCCGAGCGCGCACGTCACGCTCAGTTATACCAGCGCCGATGGCGAGGAAGGCTATCCCGGCGCGCTCAGCGTGACCGCGACCTACACGCTGAGCGAGACCAACGAGCTGACGCTCGACTATCGCGCGACGTCGACCAAGCCGACGATCGTCAACATCACCAACCACAGCTTCTTCAATCTCGGCGGCGAAGCCGCGCAGCGATCGATCTACGACGCCGTGCTCACCATCCCCGCCGAGACGACCACCCCGGTCGACCAGACGCTGATCCCGACCGGCAGCTTCCGCCCGGTCGCCGGGACGCCGCTCGATTTCCGGACGCCGACCGTCATCGGCAGCCGGATCCGCGATGCCCGCGACTCGCAGATCCGCTACGGCCAGGGCTATGACGAGAATTACGTGCTCGGCACCGGCGTGAGCGCGACGCCGCGGCTGGCGGCGCGCGTGACCGATCCGACCAGCGGGCGCACGCTGGAGGTGCTGTCGAACCAGCCCGGCGTCCAGCTTTACACCGGCAATTTCCTCGATGGCACCGCGGTTGGTAAATCGGGGCATGCCTATCGCCAGGGCGACGGCATCGCGCTCGAGCCGCAAGTGTTCCCCGACACGCCCAACCAGCCGGTGTTCGGCTCGGCCCGGCTCAACCCGGGGCAGACCTATCACAACGTCATCGTCTATCGGTTCTCGACGACCCGCTGATACGGCCGGGAGCATCCGGATCGAGCGGCGAGGTCCTGCCGCGGGCGCGTTCCGGCGCCTGCGGGTGCCGTCGGCCGCGCCGTCGACCGACGTCCTTCTTCGCCACGCCGCTTCAGGGCATCGCGCGTAAACCCGCATTCCCATGCGGGTGCGATGCAGCGGTTTGGCCGCGAGCGCGTTGTCCGGGTGCGCCTGCAAGCGCCCCATGACGAGTAAAAAGGCGTTCCATGACCCAACAGCCCATCCGCTACCGCGCCGACGTCGAGCAATCGCTGGACGACGAGCCGCACACCATCACTGAGCTCAAATCGACGTTCGATACGATCCTCGAGCGCACCGCCGAGGATTACGGCCATGCCGTGCGATCGGTCCATGCCAAGTCGCACGGTCTGCTCGAAGGGGAAATGACGATCGACCCCGACCTCCCCGCCGAGCTCGCGCAGGGCGTGTTCGCGACGCCGGGGACGCACAAGGTGCTGCTCCGCCTGTCGACCAACGCGGGCGACATCCTGCCCGACGTGATCGGCCTGCCGCGTGGGCTCGCAATGAAGGTGTTCGACGTCGCGGGCGATCGCCTGCCGGGATCGGAGGGCAAGGCGCAGGATTTCATCATGATCAACGCCCCGGTGTTCCAGGCCAAGACCGCCGATGCCTTTCTTGGCAACCTCAAGCTTCTCGCCAAGACGACCGATCGGCTCGAGGGCACCAAGAAGGTCGTGTCCGCGGCGCTGCGCGGCGTGCGTCACGCCTTCGAGGCGGTCGGCGCCGAGGCGCCCGCGGCGGTCAACGCGCTCGGCGGCGCGCCCAATGTCGAGCCGCTCGGGGAGACCTATTACAGCGCGACCGCGTTCCGCTTCGGGGACTATATCGCCAAGTTCAGCCTCGCGCCGGTCGCCCCGGCGATGACCAGGATGACGGGCGAAGAGATCGCGATCGAGGGCCGCGAGGATGCGATCCGCGAGGCGGTCCGCACCGAGATGCAGGGGCTCGACGCCGAATGGGAATTCCGCGTCCAGCTCTGCCGCGACCTCGAAGCGCAACCGGTCGAGGATGCGACGGTCGAATGGGACGAGGCGGTGAGCCCGTTCATCCGCGTCGCCACGGTTCGCGCCGCCGCGCAGGACAGCTGGAGCGACGCGCACGTGCAGCAGATCAACGAGGAAACGCGCTTCAGCGTGTGGACCGGGATCACCGCGCATCAGCCGCTCGGCAACATCAACCGCGTGCGCCGCGACACCTACCGCCACTCGGCCGATTTCCGCGCGCGCACCAACGGCTGCCCGTATCACGAACCGAACGGCGCCGCCTGACCGCGTGCGGCGGAGCGGTGCGGACGATCAGCCGGGTCGTGCCGCGCCGCTCCGCTGGCGCACCAGCGTCGCGGCGACGCCAAGCGCGGCGATCGGCGCGAGCAGGACGTAGAAGGCGGTCGTCCCCTGGAACGCCGCGAAGATGTGGCCGACGATGAACGATCCGGTCGTCCCGCCGAGCGCGGAGAAGACGACGATCAGCCCGACCATCGCCGGCTGCTCGCGCGGCGGCATCGCCGACAGGATCGCCGAATTGAGCGCGGGATAGATCGGCGCCATCAACAGCCCGATCATCGGCAGCAGATACGCCGCGAGCGGTGCGCCCGCCCAGCCGGTGACGGGCCCGTGCTGCGCGGCGGCGAGCGGCAGCACCGCGACGATCACCGCCGCCATCCCGACCAGGCAGCCGCAGACCAGCGGAAACCACCCGGTCCGCCGCACGATCACGCCGGCGCCGAGCCGGCCGAGCGCGAGGCAGATCGCGAAGATCGACGCCGCCTGCACGCTCATCTGCGCCGACAGCCCGAGCAGTTCGCGGTTGAACGTCGGCAGCCACGAGCCGATCCCCTGCTCGACCAGCACATAGCAGAAGATCGCCGCGATGAAGGCGAGCGACAAGGGTCGCCAGGCGAGCGCGACCATCTCGGCGAACTTGGCGCCGGCGCCGTGCGCGGCGCTCGGCGCTTCCGCGACGGCGCTTTCGTCGAACGGGGTGAGCACCAGCAGCGCCAGCGCGACAAGGCTCGCCGCGGCGAGTCCATAGTAGACATCGAGCCAGTGCAGGTCGGCGGGATCGGCGGGATTGATGAACGCCGCAAAGACCCAATAGCCGCTCAGCACGCCGAGCATGAAGACGCCCTCGATCACGTTGAGCAGCGACGCGTGGCGTGCGCTGCTATCGGTCAGCAACCCGACGAAGCTATAGACCGAGACCTTGGCGACGCCGAAGCCTATCCCGACCGCGAGGAACATCAGCCGCGTCGTCCAGAAACCGGGCGCGAGCGGCATCGCGAGGCAAGCGACCGCCACCAAGGCGAGCGCGCCGATCATCGCGCGGCGCAGCCCGAAGCGCGGCAATTGCGCCGCGAGCAGGAAGCTCGTCGCCGCGATCGACAGATCCTTGAACCCCTCGAGCGAGCTCGCCGCCCCCTTGGTGACGCCGAACGATTCGATCGATTGGAGGATGACGGTGCCGACGCTGTTGAGCAGCACGGCGAAGATCGCGTAAGTCAGCGCGAGCCCGACGATCAAGCGCGGTTTGTTCATGGTCCTCCCCTGCCGGCGCTGCGTCCGGCTTATTGTCTTGACCACCTCCTATTATGAAATGCATATCATATGCAAATCAGGCGCATCGGCGCCATATCTGGGAGTGGGGTTGCGTGGGTCGGGCATTACCGGAAGCAGGGTTTGCTGCAATGGAGTTCGTGCGCGATGGCTGGCGCCTCGCCGCCGAATCCGCCGCGCTCGATCTGCCGCATGTCGCGGCGGTGTTTTCGATCGGCAACGGCTTTATCGGCATCCGGGGCCCCGGCGAAGCGGCGGATGCGCCGCGCGTCTATCTCAACGGCGTGTATGAGCGGATGCCGATCGCCTATCACGAGGCCGCGCACGGCTATGCGCGCGAGACCGACCTCCGGCTGGCGGTGGCAGACGCGACCCGGCCCGCTTTCTCGGTCCCCACGCGCCTGACGGGGGTCGAGCTCGACCTCACGCGCTGCGTCCGTACCGAGCGCCGCGACGCGGCCGGTGGCGAAATCGTGATCGAGCAATTCGTCGCGATGGCGCACCCCGCGCTCGTGCTGACGCGCGTGACCTTCGCCGAAGCGGCTGGGATCGACGCCACCCCGCGCGTCACCGCGCCCCCGGGCAGCACGAGCGTACCCGCGGCCCCGGCCGAGGGCGCGATCTACGATCCGCGGATCGCGCCGGCGATCGCGGAAAGCCCGTGGCGCGTGGTCGACAGCCTAGTGGCCGCCCGGCGCGCCGCGCGGACCGACCGCCTCGACAAGAGCGGCTTCGTCGTCGCGAGCGCGATGCAGGAAATCGGCCGGCGCACGCGCGATGGCCGGGTCGAGATCGATTTCGTCTCGGGCTATCACGCGGATCGCACCGCCCCCGTGCTCGAGCCGCTGCTGGCGATGCTCGACGATGCGGCGCGCCGCGGATACGACGCGCTCCTGGCCGAGCAATCCGCCTGGTTCGCCGATTTCTGGGCGACCAGCACGGTCGCCATTCCGGGCCAGCCCGAGGCCGAACTCGCGATCCGCTATGCGCTGGCCGAACTGGCGATGGCGGTCGGTCGCGACGGCGCGACCTCGGTCGGCGCCAAGGGGCAGACCGGCGAAGGCTATGAGGGCCACGTCTTCTGGGATGCCGATCTCTACGTGCTGCCGGTCTTCGCCTATACGCGTCCCGAGATTGCGCGGGCGATGCTTGTCTGGCGCATCGCGGGGCTCGACGCCGCGCGTGACAATGCGCGGGCGATGGGGCAGACCGACGGTGCGCTCTATCCGTGGCGGACGATCGGCGGGCACGAATGCTCGTCCTATTTCCCCGCCGGCCCGGCGCAATATCACATCAACGCCGATATCGCCTACGCGCTCGAGACCTATCTCGCGGCAAGCGGCGACCGGACGATCCTCGAGGCGGGCGGCGGCGCAATGCTGATCGAGACCGCACGGATCTGGCTCGCGATCGGCTTCTACGATGCGACCAAGGGCGGCGCCTTCGTCATCAACCGCGTGACCGGGCCCGACGAATATACCGCGATCGTCAACAACAACCTCTACACCAATCTGATGGCGGCGCGGCACTTGCGCTTCGCCGCGCGCGAGGGCGTCGCGCTCGGGCTGCTCACCGCGGCGGAGGCCGACCGGATGCTGCACGCGGCGGACACGATGTTCCTGCCGTTCGACGAAGCGCGGCAGGTCTATGCCCAGGACGATGCCTATTTCGCGCTCGAACCCTGGCCGTTCGAGACGACCCCAGCCGACAAATATCCGCTGCTGCTGCACTTCCACCCGCTTGCCATCTATCGCCGGCGCGTGTCGAAACAGGCCGATGCGGTGCTCGCGCTCGCGCTGCTTCCCGAGGCGTTCGCGCCCGAGATGCGGCAGCGCCTGCTCGAAACCTACGAAGCGGAGACGACGCACGATTCGACCTTGTCGGCGAGCGCCTTCGCGACCGCGGCGGCGCATGCCGGCGACGGCGCGCGCGCCGCGCATTACTGGCGCGTTGCGGCGCTCACCGATCTGTCCGACCTGTTCGGCAATACCGACCACGGATTGCATATGGCCGCTCTGGCGGGAAGCTGGACGACGCTGGCGATGGGGTTTGCCGGGATGCGCGTGGAGGACGACGCCCTGTGCTTCGATCCGGTCGCGATCCCAGGCCTGGCCGATTACAGCTTCTCGCTCTCGTTCCGCGGCGCACGGGTCGCGGTGACGGTATCGGGCGCGGTCGCGTCGGTCGCGGTCGAGGGCGATCGGCCGATCCGCGTCCGGATCAACGGGACCGACACCGCGCCGGTGGCCGAGGCGCTCGACGCATGAGCACCGACCTCCCCTTTCGCGCGGCGATCTTCGATCTCGACGGCGTGCTGGTCGACAGCGCACGGCTGCACTTCGTCGCCTGGAAGCGGCTCGCCGACGAGCTCGGCATCGCCTTCGACGCCGACGACAATGAGGCGCTCAAGGGCGTCGATCGCATGGGGTCGCTCGACCATATCCTGCGGCTCGGCGGCGTGACGCTCGATCTTCCGGCGCGCGAGGACCTCGCCGCACGCAAGAACGGCTTCTATCTCGATGCGCTCAAGACGATGGGGGAAGCCGACGTGCTTCCCGGCGCACGGCGCTTGCTCGCCGATGCGCGCGCGGCGGGATTGGCGATCGGTGTCGCCTCGGCCAGCCGCAACGCGCTGATGGTGCTCGACCGCGCGGGGCTGAGCGACGCGATCGATTTCGTCGCCGATGCGGCGGCCGCGCGCTCGAAGCCCGCGCCCGACATTTTCCTCGCCTGCGCCACCGCGCTCGGCGTGCCACCCGCGCACTGCGTCGGGTTCGAGGATGCCGCCGCCGGGGTCGAGGCGATCAAGGCCGCCGGGATGGTCGCGATCGGGATCGGCGAGCGCGGCGTGCTCGCGGCAGCAGACCTGATTTTCGCGACGACCGACGCCGTCGAGCTCGACGCTGTGCTTAGGGTCTCGCCCCCGCCTCAGGTCTGACGGACGATCAGTCGCGTCGGCAGCAGGCTCGACTTCGGCTTCCCGCCTTCGAGCATCTGCATCAGCTTCTCGACGAGGATCGCGCCGGCGAGATGCGTCTCCTGCTCAATCGTCGTCAGCGCAGGCGTGAAATCGGCGGCGGGCGGGATGTTGTTATAGCCGCACAGCGCATAATCGGCCGGCGCCTCGAGCCCGATCTCGCGAAACGCGCTGACGATCGCGATCGCCGCGGTATCCGAGAAGGCGAACACCGCATCGGGCGCGGGGTTGTGCTGCAGCCATTTCGCCATCGTCTGATAGGTCGTCGCATAGGCCATCTGATCGACGTCGAGATGCTCGACGCTGACCTCGGGGTGCCGCGCAGCGACTCCGCGCAAGCCTTCGAAGCGCATGCGGATCTCGGAATGCGCGATGTTGCCGACGTAGAGCCAGCGCTTGGCCTGGCGCTTGACGAACAGCTCGCCCGCCAGCTGCCCGCCGAGCCGATTGTCGCTGCCGACCGAGCAATAGGGCTCGCTCGGATCGACCCCGCCCCACACGACGAACGCCGCGCTCGCGCGGGCGAGATCGCGCAGCATCGGTTCGCGCACGCCCTGGCCGAGGAAGATGAAGCCGTCGGCGACGCGCGAGCTGATCAGGTCGAGATGGCTTTGCACGTCGGTCAGGCTCGGCGGCGACAGCAGCAGGTCCTGGTTGCGCACCGACAGCGCTTCGGAAACCCCCGCGAGCAGTTCGAAGATGAACGGATCGGCGATCCGCCCGGCGCGGTGCGACCCGAAATCGAGCACCACCGCGACGGTGTCGTTGCGCGCCTGGCGCAGCTTCTGCGCGTTGCGGTTGATCGCATAGCCATTCTCGCGCGCGATCTTCAGCACGCGCTCGCGCGTCTCCTCGTTCACCAGCGGGCTGTTGTTGAGCACGCGCGAAACGGTCGGTTTCGACACGTTCGCAAGCTGGGCGATGTCCCCCATGTTCATGTCCATCGCGCGTCGACGCAAATTCGCTCTCCTCAACCCCCGGCCACGTGGCGATCCTGAAACACGGTCACCTTTGCCCATCCGCGCGCGGCGTTCGCTGCCGAGATAGGCCTGTCGCCTACCGCGATGCAACCGTTCGCCGACGCGGCGCTCGCCCGTAGTAGCGTGAGCGGACTGCGGCGGATGGGTCCACACCGCCTGCACGCCCCACTATCACGTCTCTGTAACAATTTATTGAAATGCAATTCATAGACGTGTATTCGTCGCACATCAGGCGCTTCGCAAGAGGGCGCACAACCGCAGGAGAGGGACTATGATCATGTCACGCAGGCGCGCATTCGGCGCCGTTTCGGGGATCGCTTTGGCGATCGCTTTGGCCAGCCCGGCAGCCGCGCAAACCGCCTCTGCCCCGGCGCCGAGCCCGACCGATCCGGCACCGGCCGTCACCGAAGCGGCGCAACCCGACATCGTCGTCACCGGTCGTGCCGGCGGCAATGGCATCAACAAGCTCGAAGCGGGCTATTCGATCACCACGATTTCCGCCGATGCGCTCAAGCTGCAGGCGCCCAAGAGCTCGGGCGACGCACTGAAGTCGATCCCCGGCGTGTGGGTCGAGAGTTCGGGCGGCGTCGGCACCTCGAACGTGTTCGTGCGCGGCATCCCGAGCACCGGCGACGCGCCGTTCGTCTCGATGCAGTTCAACGGCGTGCCCGTCTACGGCGTCAGCAGCCTGTCGTTCATGGACCAGACCGGCATGGTGCGGATCGACGAGACCGTCGCCGGTATCGAAGGCGTCAATGGCGGCCCGCAGTCGCTCTACACCGACGGCCAGCCCGGCCTCACCACCAACCTGCGGCTGCGCGAGGGCGGCGAGGTGACGCACGGCTATGTCGGCGCGTCGATCACCGATTACAGCGCATGGCGCACCGACGGCTATGTCAGCGGCAAGGCGGCGGACGATCTCTATTACATGGTCGGCGGCTATGTTTCGCGCGGCGACAGCGTCCGCCGCGCCGGGTTCGACACCGAGAAGGGCCAGCAGATCACCGCGAACGTGACCAAGAAGTTCACCGGCGGCAAGTTCAACGTCTTCGCGCGCTACACCGACGATCATGGCGAGTGGTTCCTGCCGTTTGCCGCGGACGTTCCGGGGCTCGATCTCGGGCGCTACAACCAGCTCAACCAGTACAACCGCTATGCCACGATCATCAGCCCCGGCGCTGCGGGCAGCGGAAGGACCGAGCGCGTCGATCTCGCCAAGGGGCGCGGCTGGAAGGGCGTCGTGACGGGGGCGAGCCTCGATTACGATTTCGGCGGCGGCTTCTCGGTCACCGATCGCTTCGGCTTCACCAGCGGTACGCTGCGCACCGTCGGCCTGGTGCCCGCCGGCGCTGGCGCGGTCACCGTTGCGACAGCGCTTGCCGACCCGGCCAATCGCAACCCCGGCCAGACCTCGGTCCGCACGCTGACCACTAACCAGCCGCTCGCCGCGACCGATTACGTCCAGCAGTTCGGCTCGTGGGTCGTCGAGAAGAAACTGCAGAGCGTGTCGAACGAGGCCGTGCTCAACTTCAAGCGCGGTGCCAACACGCTCAACCTTGGCTATTATTTCTCGCACTTCACCTCGGACGACAAATGGAGCCTCGGTGGCAACCGGTGGATGCAGGTCGGCGGCTCGGGTGATCTCGTCAATCTCAACAACGGCCCGCTCGGCGCGTTCGACATCTCCGATCGCGGCCGCGCCGACGTGAATGCGATCTATCTGTCGGATTCGTTCAACATCACCGAGGCACTCCGGCTCGATGCCGGCGTGCGCCATCAGTGGACCGACATCGACTTCTCGATCACCGGCAACGGCCTTCCCAACCATTCGAACATCCACCGCGAGGCGACGCCGTGGACGGTCGGGCTCAACTATCGCGCGACGCACAGCTTCGACGTCTATGCGCGCATCTCGCAGGGGTATCACTCGCCGTCGTTCGACGATGTCCGCTCGCAGCTCGGCAATACCGGGCCGCGGCTCGACCTCAACTGGCGCGTGCGCTCGTATGAAGGCGGCGTGAAATATCATGGCGGCGGCTTCGATGCGGCGGTCACCGGCTTCTACGACGAGGTAGTCGGCGCGGTGTACAACGATGTCGGCGTGCCGCCGCAGATCGCGGGTTCGAAGACCAAGGGGATCGAATTCGACGCCTCTTACCATCACGCGAGCGGGTTCGGGCTGACCGGCAATGCCGTGATCGAGGACGCCAAGACCGACACGCCAGCGATCCCGGCGTTCGACGGCAAGAATGCCCAGCGCATTCCGTCCTATCAGGTGCGCGTCACGCCGACCTATACGCTGCGCGCATCGGACACGAGCGACGTCACGCTCTACGGGACGTACGAGGCGATCGGGAAGCGCTACAGCGACCTCGCCAACACGCAGCTGCTGCCGGCTTATGCCACCGTCAGCGCGGGGCTGCGCGCCAAGGTCGATCGCTTCACCTTCCAGGTGGCGGGCGACAATCTGACCAACTCGCACGGGCTGACCGAAGGCAATCCGCGCTTCCTCGCCGGGCCGGGCGCAGCGCTGCCCGACGTGCGGCCGATCTTCGGCCGGTCGTACCGCGTGACGGTCGGCTACGGCTTCTGACGACGACGGGAGAGGGTCGCGCCAGCCGCCCTCTCCCGCCCCTATCTTGCCTTGCCACTGTCACACAGCCCGGCTAGGCGACGGCTTCGATGCAACCCTCCGACCACCGCCCCGCCTCGCTCATCCCGGGCCGCGCCGTGTTTCCGCACCGGCACCTCACCGGCATCGAGGGATTGCAGCCGCACGAGATCCTGTTCCTGCTCGACGAAGCCGACGGCTGGGTCGCCGCCAACCGCACGCGCGCGATCAGCGACAAACGGCTGGGCGGGCTTACGCTGATCAATGCCTTTTTCGAGAATTCGACGCGGACGCTGCTGTCGTTCGAGATCGCGGGCAAGCGGCTTGGCGCCGATGTCGTCAATATGCACGCGGCGCAGAGCTCGGTGAAGAAGGGCGAGACGCTGATCGACACCGCGATGACGCTCAACGCGATGCGCGCCGACGTGATCGTCATCCGCCACATGAGCTCGGGCGCGGTGCGGCTGATCGCGGGCAAGGTCGATTGCCCCGTGCTCAACGCCGGCGACGGGCAGCACGAGCATCCGACGCAAGCCTTGCTCGACGCGCTGACGATCCGCCGCCGCCGCGGCACGATCGCCGGGCAGCGCGTCGTGATCTGCGGCGACATTCTCCACAGCCGCGTCGCGCGCTCGAACATTCTCGCGCTGACGGCGCTGGCAGCCGAAGTGCGGGTGTGCGCCCCCGCGACGCTGCTCCCCGAAGGGATCGAGCGGATGGGCGTCACGCCCTTCACCGATTTCGACACCGCGCTCGAGGGCGCCGACGTCGTGATGATGCTGCGCGTCCAGAACGAGCGGATGGCGGGCGGCTTCATCCCCTCGAACCGCGAATTCCATCTGCGCTACGGGCTGACGCTCAAACGGCTCGAGCGTGCCGCGCCCGATGCGCTGGTGATGCACCCGGGCCCGATGAACCGTGGGGTCGAGATCGATTCCGCCGTCGCCGACCATGCGCGCTCGGCGATTACCGAACAGGTCGAGATGGGCGTGGCGGTCCGCATGGCGTGCCTCGACGTGCTGACGCGACGTTCGCGCGGCGTGGCGGGCTGGGCATGAGCCGGATGCTCGCCTTGCTCAACGCGACGCTGGTCTGCCCGGTCGCGGGCGTGTCGCAGGGCGGCGTGCTGGTCGAGGGCGACCGGATCGTCGCGACCGGCCTGATCGACGTTCCCGCCGATGCCGAGACGATCGACTGCGGCGGCGCGACGCTGGCGCCCGCGATCGTCGATCTCGGCGTGTTTGCGATCGACCTCCCCGCCTTCCACGCCGGCGGCATTGTCCGCGTCGGGCTGATGCCCGATCAATCGCCCGTGCTCGACGACCCCGGCATCGTCCAGCGCGCGGCGCTGATCGGCCGGCCCGGTCTATGGATCCATCCGATCGCCGCCGCAACGCGCGGCCTTGCCGGCACCGATCTCGCCGAAATGGCGATCAACCGCGATGCCGGTGCGCGCGCGGTCGGGACGGGCGCGCAGTGGATCGCCGATTCGGGCGTGATGCGCAAAGTACTGGCCTATGCGGGTGATCTCGGTTTGGCGGTCATCACCCACGCCGAGGATGGCGGCGTCACGGCGGGAGCGGTCGCCACCGCCGGCGAGACCGCAACGCGGATGGGGCTCCCCTCCGCCCCGGCGATCGCCGAGGCGCTGGCGATCGCACGCGACCTGATGCTGACCGAGGAAACCGGCGCGACGCTGCACATCCGTCAAGTCACCACCGCAGCCGGGTTCGAGCTGGTCCGCGCCGCCAAGCGCCGCGGCGTGCGCGTGACATGCGGGATCACGCCCGCGCATCTTTTGCTGTCGGATATCGCGATGACCGATTTCCGCACCTTTGCGCACCTCTCGCCGCCGCTGCGCAGCGAAAGCGACCGCCAGGCCGCGATCGGCGCGATCGCCGACGGGACGATCGACGTGCTGTGTTCGGGGCATGACCCGCGCGGGCCCGAGGAGAAACGCCTGCCGTTCGCCGATTCGGCCTCGGGCATGGCGGGGGCCGAGACGTTGCTCGCTTTGGGGCTGGGTCTGGTGCGCGACGAAACGCTGTCGCTCCAGCGCTTGTTCGCGCTGCTGTCAGCCAATCCCGCAAAGGTGCTGGGGGTCGAAGCGGGCTCGCTGAGCGTCGGCGCACCCGCCGATCTGCTGGTGCTCGCCCCCGATGCACCGTGGCAGATCGACGGCGACCGGCTTCACGCCAAGGCCGGCAACACGCCGTTCGACGGGCTGCCGGTCCAGGGCAAGGTCCTGCGGCTGTTCAAGGGCGGCACCGCCCTCCCCGTCCCCGACTGACGCCTTCCCGACTGACGCGCGCTCAGCGCGACGCCAGCTCGCGCCCCTTCGCCCACATCGCGACCTGATCGCCGGCGCCTGCGCGGACGAAGCAGGTCCCGCCGCGGCTGCGATAGCTCTGGCACATCGACACCGCGTCGGCGCGCGCGAAGCCGCCGACCGACAGGCGATAGAATTGCTTGCCGCCGCGCGAGACGGTCATGCCCTGCGGCGTGTGGCTCGCGAAACCCGCATAGCTGCGCGTCGCGCGAGTCCAGGCATCGTGCGCGACGCCGGCGGTGTCATAGGCGCCGAGCTGGACGAAGAAGCTGCCGCGCGCGGCGGCGCGCGTCGCCGACGGCGCCGGTACCGCGCGCGCCGCCGCAACGACGTTGGCGACCGTCAGGCGCGGGGCGGCACCGCGGCGCTTGGCCGCGCTATTGGCGTAGGCGACGGGCAGCGGCTGGACGACTTCCTTGCGCTCGGCGAAAACCACGCCAGCGATCGTCGGGCCGACAGCCGCGACCTGCTGCGCGGGCGCGGTCGAAGGCGCGGGAGCCGCGGTGGCGTCGGCAACGGCGACCGGTGCTGCCGTCGCCGAGTCAGGCGTCGCCTGCCCCGGCATATAGCTGTCGATCGGCGGCTGTGCCTGCGCGAGCGCGGTCGCATTGCCGCGCGCCGCGCCGTTGAGCGCGAGTGCGACGGGCAGGCCGGGATCGAGCGCGGGCGTCACACCGAGCAGCGTCGCGACCTGATCGGAGGCCGAATTCGGCCGCGAGAAGGTCGACCAATCGAGGATGCGGCGCGCGACGTCGGCCGGCGCGACGTCCATCGCCACCACCGCCTGTGCCTCGCGCCAGCGCCCGGCGAGCGCCAGGCTAAGCGCGTAATTCTGACGAACCTTCGCATCGGCTTCGGGTGCGCGCACCGCGGCACCGAGGATCTCGACCGCGCTTGCCGGATCCCCCGCCAGCGCCGTTGCGAGACCGCGGTCGCTGACCGGAATGACCGCTGCATTGGCGTCGAGCGTCTTGCGCGCGCCGGCCCAGTCGCCGGTGGCGATCTGCGCGAGCGCGAGGTTGAGCGCGGCCTTGCCATTGCCCTGCGCGAGCGTCAGCGTGTCGGCAAAGGCGTCGCGCGCCGAGGCGAAGCGCCCGGCCTTGAGATAGCTCTGCCCGAGGATCATGCGATAGTCGGCGGCGTCGGGCTGGTCGCCGACGGCGCGCTCGGCATGGTCGATCGCCTCGGCAAAGCGGCCCGCGCGCAGCGCCTGCTGCGCCGATGCGGCTTCGCTGCGCGCTTCCTTTTCGGCGCGCGACTGTTCGCGCGCACTCGCCGCGGCGATCGTCGACACTGCGCCGGCGCCGACCGTGGCGCCGAGGATCAGGACCGAAAGCCCCAGCGTGAGCGGGCCGAAGGTGATGGCGGACCGGGTCTTCATCGTAACGCCCTCCTCGGGGTTTAGCGTTTGGCCCGCGTCGGCAACTGGCGCACCAGATCGTCGACTTCGGGCAGCGTTTGCAGGAATTGGTCGAGCGCTTCGGTCACCAGCGACTGGGCCGAGGCGTTGTGCAGCGCGCTGGCGAGGCGGAGGCGGAGATGCCGCTCCTCGTCGAGCCGCAGCGTGAAGGCCGATTTGGGGCGCGTCTTGTTGTGCTTCTTGCTCGTCTCGCGACCGATCCGCGTCGCGGTCGCGACCGAAACCGGCTTGATGGCAACACGCGACGGCTCAGGCGCCGCGGCGACGGCGACCGCTTCCGGCGCCGCTACGGGCGCGGGTTCGACGACCGGCTCGGGCGCCGCGACGGGTTGCGCGAATTCCTCGCGCAGTACTTCGCGCTGCACCAATACCGGTGGCACCGGCGCGGGCGGCGGCACGTCGCTGCCCATGTCGTTCCAGCCGAGATCGTCCTGCGCGCCCGGAATGGCGCCGAACCCGCCAAAGCCCTGCGGCCGCATCGCGGGTTTCGCCATGCCCTTGCGCGCGAGCAGCGTCGAGGACAGCGACGCGGTCGGCTTGGGGTTTCCGAACATGCTCATCTCAGCTCACCACGCGGCGGCCGAAGCCACCCCCGGCGGCGGGGCGCGGCGCGCCATAGCCGTTGACCGAGGTCGGCGTGGCGAACACCGTGCGGCGGAAATTCTTCTCGAGTCGGTCGGAGATATAGCTCCACAGGTCGCGCACCTCCTGCGCCGAGCGGCCCTTGGCATCGACCTCCATCACCGTCCGCCCGTCGATCATCGAGGCGGCGAAATCGGTGCGGTGGTGGATCGTGATCGGCGCGACCGTGCCATGCTGCGACAGCGCGACCGCGGCTTCTGAAGTGATGCGCGCTTTTGGGGTGGCTCCGTTGACGACGAACAGCAGCGGCTTGCCCGCGCGCTCGCACAGATCGACCGTCGCGCCGACCGCGCGCAGATCGTGCGGGCTCGGGCGGGTCGGGATGACGATCAGCTCGGCGACCGCGATGACGCTCTGAATCGCCATGGTGATGGCGGGGGGCGTGTCGATCATCGCCAGCTTGAAGCCCTGCTGGCGCAGGATCTCGAGATCGGCGGCGAGCCGCGCGACGGTGGTCTGGGCGAAGGCGGGGAACTCGCTCTGCCGCTCGTTCCACCAATCCGACAGCGAACCTTGCGGATCGATATCGATCAGCACGACGGGCCCTGCCCCGGCAAGCTGCGCTTGTACTGCCAGATGGCCGGACAAGGTTGTCTTGCCCGATCCGCCCTTCTGAGATGCCATCGCAAGAACGCGCATGAGCCCCTTTCGCCCCTTTAATCGAGGCAACCGATTGCCATAGGACCGGTCAAGGAAGGGTTAACACGAGGGCGTGCACCCTTGCCGTGGTGCAAATGGCTAACGAAATCTTTGCCAAAACGCCGCAAGTCGGCATGGTCAGGCGATACAGCCGGTCGAGACGGGACGAAGAGCATGCGCAAGCGGATATGGATGGCGCTGGCAGGAACAGCGTTGGCGATGGCGCCCGCGCTGGCCGACGTGCGCGATGGGGTCGATGCCTGGGGCCGCGGCGACTATAAGAAGGCAGTCGCCGAATGGCGCCCCGCGGCGAATGCCGGCGACGCCGACGCGCAGTTCAATCTGGCGCAGGCCTATACGCTGGGGCGCGGCGTGCCGGTCGACATTCCCGTCGCCGAAAGCTGGTTCCGCAAGGCGGCGCTGCAGGGCCATGTCGCCGCGCAGGCCAAATACGGCTTGGTCCTATTCGATCAGCACAAGCCGAGCGAAGCCGCGCCGTGGCTCGAGAAGGCGGCGCATCGCGGCGAGCCGCGCGCGCAACTGGTCTATGGCACGATGCTGTTCAACGGCGACGGCGGGGCGAAGGACTGGCCGCGCGCCTATGCCTGGATCGTCCGCGCCGCCGCCGCCAACACGCCGCGCGCCTCCGAGGTGCAGGCACAGATGGACAAGGCGATCCCGACCGATCAGCGCCAGCAAGGGCTCGAACTCGCGCGCCGCTACGAGGCCGAAGCGCAGCGCCCTGAGCTGCCGCCCGAGATCGCGGGCAAACCGCAAAAGACGGGGATCCGCGGCACCGACGTCCCGCCGTCCGATTACGATCCGTCCGCGCCGCGCAAACCCGAAGTCCTCGCGCTCGCGCCCGAGCGGCAGCCGACGCGCGCCAAGCCGGCGCGCGTTCGGCCGCCCGCCCCCGCAGCGCCAGCCCCCGGCTCGCCAGCCCCAGTCCCGGCGGCGCAACCGCCACGCGCGCCTGCTCCAGCGGCGATCGCGACGAGCCGCGGCGGCTGGAAGGTCCAGCTCGGGTCGTTCGGCGATCCCGGCAATGCCCGCAAGCTGTGGGGGCAAGTCGCGCACCGCTTCGCCGGAGCAGAGGTGCAATACGTCAAGGGCGGCGCGATGACGCGCGTGCTGGTCGGGCCGTTCGCGTCGAAGGGGGCGGCGCTGGCGGCGTGCGGGGCGGTCAAGCCGTGCGTGCCGGTCGCGCCGTGACGGGCCGATAAGGCGGACGGCCGAGGCCCCCGTCCCCGGTCGCGCCAAGCGGTGAAAGCCGCCGGGGCGGCTACGCCATGACCCAATCGTCGCGCGCGATCCCCTGCGCGTAGAGCAGCGCCGACAGGTCGCCATGGTCGATCCGCGCCGCCGCCGCCGCCGCGACGATCGGCTTGGCGTGATAGGCGACGCCCAGCCCCGCCGCCTGCACCATCGCCAGATCGTTGGCGCCATCGCCGACGGCGAGCGTCTGCTCGGGCAGCAGGCCGAGCTCGGCACGCGCCGCGAGCAGCGTCTTCAGCTTGGTGTCCGATCCGACGATCGGCTTGGCGACCGTCCCGGTCAGCACGCCCGCGCCCAGCTCGAGCCGGTTGGCGATCGCGCGGTGAAAGCCGATCCGCTCGGCGACCGGCTCGGCGAAGCGTGTGAAACCACCCGACACGAGGATCGCGGTCGCGCCACGCGCGCGCATCGTTTGCACCAGCGTCACCGCGCCCGGCATGAGCGTGACGCGTTCCGCGAGGCAGCGCTCGATCACGGCCTCGTCGAGCCCTTTCAGCAGCGCCACCCGCGCATCGAGCGCGCCCTCGAAATCGAGCTCGCCGCGCATCGCCGCTTCGGTGATCGCCGCGATCTGCGGCTTGATCCCGGCATAATCGGCGAGCTCGTCGATGCATTCGACGGTGATCATCGTCGAATCCATATCAGCGACGAGCAGCTTCTTCTCGCGCCCCTGGACCGCCTGAACGACGACATCGACGCCGTCGAATACGCCTTCGAGGGCTTTCCGCGCCGCCTCGGGTGAAATCCCGAACAGGATGTCGACAGCTTTCTCGGGCTCGATCCACGCCGAGGTCGCCGGTGCGCAGCCCACCGCCGCGATCCGATCGATCGCTGCAGAAAGATCGCCTGCGCTGAGCGTTTCCGATGCTATCAAGGTGGCAATGAACACACTGAATCTCCCGCAGGTCGCGCTCATCGCAGGGCCGACCGCGAGCGGCAAGTCCGCACTCGGCATCGCGCTCGCCGAACGCCATGACGGCGTGGTGATCAACGCCGATTCGGCGCAAGTCTATCGCGATCTGCGCGTGCTGAGCGCGCGCCCGACGCCCGAGGACGAAGCCCGCGTACCGCACCGGCTGTTCGGCCATGTCGACGGCGCGGAGAGCTATTCCGCCGCGCGCTGGGCCGGGGAAGCGCGCGCCGCGGTCGACGCGGCGCACGCCGACGGTAAGCTCCCCGTGCTGGTCGGCGGGACCGGGCTGTATCTGCGCACGCTGCTCGACGGGATCGCGCCGGTGCCCGAGATCGACCCCGCGGTCCGCGCCGCAGTCCGCGCGCTCCCCGTCGCCGCGGCGCACGCCGCGCTCACGCGGCTCGACCCCGCCGCCGCCGCGCGGCTCGCCCCCGCCGACACGACGCGCGTGGCGCGCGCGCTCGAAGTGGTCCGCTCGACCGGCCGGACGCTCGCGGACTGGCAGTCCGAGCGCAGCGGCGGGATCGGCGCACGCATCCGCCTCGCCGCACTCGTGCTGCTGCCCGATCGCGACTGGCTGATGGCGCGCTGCGACGCCCGCGCGGCGGCAATGTTCGCGGGCGGTGCGACCGAGGAAGTCCGCGCGTTGCTCGCGCGCGGTGACGTCGCGCCAGATGCCCCCGTGCGTCGCGCGATCGGCGTTGGCGAGGTAGCCGCGGCGCTTCGCGGGGACATTTCGCAACAGCAAGCGCTCGAGCAGGTCGCGCTGGCCACGCGGCAATATGCGAAGCGCCAATACACATGGTTTCGCAACCAGCCGCCGCCGGGTTGGGCGCGATCGACCGCCTTGGAACAGCGCGATCGACACGCAGAGTTCGACATATTATTGCGCATATAGCCGTTGACACGCATGTTTCGTTTCCCTAGCAGCACCGCTCCATCGCTGCTAAACCCAGGCGGCGCGACGGGAGACGAGATGTGACCGAGAAGAGCGGAGCAGACATCCTGATCGAGGCGCTGGGCGATCTCGGCGTGGAGGTCGTCTTCGGCTATCCGGGCGGCGCCGTCCTGCCGATCTACGACGCGCTGTTTCGCTCGGGGAAAATCAAGCACATCCTGGTCCGCCACGAGCAAGCCGCGACGCATGCCGCCGAGGGCTATGCGCGCTCGACCGGCAAGCCCGGCGTGGTGCTCGTCACCTCGGGTCCGGGCGCGACCAACGCCGTCACCGGGATCACCGACGCGCTGATGGATTCGATCCCGATGGTGGTGATCACCGGCCAGGTGCCGACCGCGCTGATCGGCACCGACGCGTTCCAGGAAGCCGACACCGTCGGCATCACCCGCCACTGCACCAAGCACAACTATCTGGTGAAGGACCCCGCCAAGCTCGGCGACACGATCCACGAGGCGTTCTACATCGCCACCTCGGGCCGCCCGGGCCCGGTGGTGATCGACATCCCCAAGGACGTCCAGGTCGCAACGGCGCGCTACACCAAGCCCGGCCCCATTCGCCACAAGACCTATCGCCCGCAGATCAAGGCCGACCAGAGTTCGATCGAGCAAGCGGTGGACATGCTCGCGGCCGCGGAACGCCCGATCCTCTACACCGGCGGCGGCATCATCAATGCCGGCCCGGCGGCGAGCCAGTTGCTGCGCGAACTCGCGCGGATCAGCGGCGCGCCGGTCACCTCGACGCTGATGGGCCTCGGCGCCTATCCGGCGAGCGGCGAGCAGTGGCTCGGCATGCTCGGCATGCACGGCACCTACGAAGCCAATCTGGCGATGAACAAGGCCGACCTGGTCGTCTGCCTCGGCGCACGCTTCGACGACCGAGTGACCGGGCGGCTCGATGCGTTCAGCCCGTTCTCGCGGAAGATCCACGTCGATATCGATCGCTCGTCGATCAACAAGAACGTGCGCGTTGATCTCGCGATCGTGGCGGACGTGGGCCATGCGCTCGAGGACATGGTCCGCGTGTTCAAGGCGCGGCGCCATCCCAAGCCCGATCTCGCCGAATGGTGGCGGATGATCGCGGGCTGGCGTGCGCTCGACAGCCTCGGCTTCCCCGAGACTGACGCCGACATCATGCCACAGCGTGCGATCCGCGCGCTGTGGGAGGCGACGCACAAGCGCGCGCCGATCATCACCACCGAGGTCGGCCAGCACCAGATGTGGGCGGCGCAGCATTTCGGCTTCGACGCGCCCAACAAATGGCTGACCAGCGGCGGACTCGGCACGATGGGCTATGGCCTGCCCGCCGCGATCGGCGCGCAGCTCGGCAATCCCAAGGCGCTGGTGATCGACATCGCCGGCGAAGCCTCGATCCAGATGAACATCCAGGAGCTGGCGACCGCGAGCCAATACCGGCTCCCGGTCAAGATCTTCATCCTCAACAACGAATATATGGGCATGGTCCGCCAGTGGCAGGAGCTGACCTATTCGAGCCGCTATTCCGAGAGTTACAGCGATTCCCTGCCGGACTTCGTCAAGCTCGGCGAGGCCTATGGCTGGAAGGGCATCCGCATCGAGGGGCTCGGCCAGCTCGACGACGGGATCGCCGCGATGCTCGATCATGACGGGCCGGTGATCGTCGATTGCCGCGTCGCCAAGCTCGCCAACTGCTTCCCGATGATTCCATCAGGCGCGGCGCATACCGAGATGCTGCTCCAGGCAAGCGAAGTCTCGGGCGAGATGGACGACGAAGCGAAGGCGCTGGTGTGATGGCCCTTCTCCTTCTGCCTCCCCTCCCTGGCAGGGAGGGGATCGAGGGGTGGGTCGGCCCGCTGTCGAACGCAGCCCCCACCCCATACCGACCCACCCCGAACCCCTCCCTTCCAGGGAGGGGAGGAAAGTAATCATGCACATCACCAAGGAAAAAGTCTCCCGCCACACGCTCGCGGTGATGGTCGACAACGAGCCCGGCATCCTCGCCCGGATCGCCGGCCTGTTCACCGCACGCGGCTACAATATCGAGAGCCTGACCGTGTCCGACGTCACCGCCGACAAGGCGGTCAGCCGGATCACGATCGTAACCTCGGCGAGCGACGCGACGATCGAGCAGATCCTGGCGCAGCTCGACCGGCTGATCCCGGTCCATTCGGTGACCGACCTCACCGCGCTCGGCCCGCATGTCGAGCGCGAGCTTGCCTTGCTCAAGGTGCGCGGCACCGGGGACCACCGGATCGAGGCGCTGCGCCTCGCCGACGTCTACCGCGCGCGCGTCGTCGATGCGACCACAACGAGCTTCGTGTTCGAAGTGACCGGGGGTCCGGAGAAGATCGACACCTTCGTCGCGCTGATGCGCGAGGTCGGGCTGATCGAGGTCGCCCGCACCGGGATCGTCGCGATCGCGCGCGGGAACGCGGCGGTCTAGATTTCTCGCGTCGCCCCGGCGGAGGCCGGGGCCGTCCGGTTTGTGCGGACAGCGCCAACAACCAAGCGGCCCCGGCCTCCGCCGGGGCGACGACTGCCGAAAAGGGACTACAATGCGCGTTTATTACGATGCCGATGCCGATCTCAACCTGATCACCTCGAAGAAGATCGCGATCGTCGGCTATGGCAGCCAGGGCCACGCCCACGCCCAGAATTTGCGCGATTCGGGCGTCACCGACATCGCCATCGCGCTGCGCGAAGGCTCGCCCACCGCGCAGAAGGCCTATGCCGCCGGGTTCCAGGTGATGACCAACAAGGAAGCCGCCGCCTGGGCCGACATCACGATGATCCTCGCCCCCGACGAGCATCAGGCGGCGATCTACGCCGACGATCTCCACGCCAACCTCAAGCAGGGCGCGACGATCGCCTTCGCGCACGGCCTCAACGTGCATTTCGGCCTGATCGAGCCGCGCGCCGATCTCGACGTCATCATGATCGCGCCGAAGGGCCCCGGCCACACCGTGCGCAGCGAATATGTCCGCGGCGGCGGCGTCCCCTGCCTGATCGCGATCCACCAGGACAAGAGCGGCAACGCCCACGACATCGGCCTCGCTTACGCGTCGGGCGTCGGCGGCGGTCGCTCGGGCATCATCGAGACCAATTTCAAGGAAGAGTGCGAGACCGATCTGTTCGGCGAACAGGCCGTGCTGTGCGGCGGCATCACCCACCTCATCCAGGCCGGGTTCGAGACGCTGGTCGAGGCGGGCTACGCCCCCGAAATGGCCTATTTCGAGTGCCTCCACGAGACCAAGCTGATCGTCGACCTGCTCTATGAGGGCGGCATCGCCAACATGCGCTATTCGATCAGCAACACCGCCGAATATGGCGACATCACCACCGGCCCGCGGATCATCACGCCCGAGACCAAGGCCGAGATGAAACGCGTCCTCGCCGACATCCAGGGCGGCCGCTTCGTCAAGAACTTCGTGCTCGACAATCGCGCCGGCCAGCCCGAGCTCAAGGCCGCACGCAAGGCGGCAGCCGCGCATCCGATCGAGAAGGTCGGCGCCGAGCTGCGCGCGATGATGCCGTGGATCGGCGCGAACAAGCTGGTCGACAAGGACAAGAACTGACTTTGTCCTACGCCCCTCCCCTTCAGGGGAGGGGTTGGGGGTGGGGCCGTGTCTCACCGAGACCAGCGAGTGCCATCACTTCCCCCCCCAACCCCTCCCCTAAAGGGGAGGGGCTTGCTGTCCCAATCGAAACGGTTCGTTGCCGAAACGGGGTTTGACGCTGCCGAGCGCGCACCGCACTTGGATACTTCTTAACAGGAGTATCTGATGCGTATTACGTTCCTCCACGCCGCCGCCTCCGCAGCGCTGCTGATCGCCACCCCTGCCCTCGCGCAGACCCCCCGCCCCGAAATGCTCCACGGCGCCGGCACCGTCGCCGACGTCAAGGCCGGCAGCTACAAGGTCGAGCCGAACCACACCCAGGTCACCTTCAGCGTCAGCCATTTCGGGATCTCGCCGTTCGCCGGGACCTTCTCGGGCGCATCGGGCAGCCTCCAGCTCGACCCCGCCAAGCCCGCCGCGACCAAGCTCGACGTGACGATCCCGATCGCCAGCGTCCAGACGACGAGCGACGTGCTGACCGGTGAACTCAAGAGCGCCGACTGGTTCGACGCCGCCAAATTCCCGACCGCGACCTTCCGCTCGACCAAGGTCGCGCAGATCGGCGCCGACGCGGTGCAGGTCGATGGCATGCTGACGCTCCACGGCGTGACCAAGCCGGTGAGCTTCCAAGCCAAGCTGTTCGGCGCGGCGACCAATCCGATGAGCAAGCAGGCGTCGATCGGCTTTCTCGGCCGGATGGTGATCCATCGCTCCGAGTTCGGCGTGACCAAGTACGTGCCCGTCGTCTCGGACGAAACCGTGCTCGTCATCAACGCGGCGTTCGAGCTGCAGTAATGCCATGTGCCGATGGCGACCCGCGTCGCCATCGGCATCCGCGATCAGGCCGGCACGAGCGCGCGGAAATACTCCGCCGTCTCCGGCGACACGCCGAGCAACAGGCCGTGCAGCCGCTTGTCGAACGAATCGACGCTCTCGCGCCGTTCGCGATGCACCATCATCCAGTCGCCGAATTCTCGCTCGTCGGTCTGCCGGTCGAGCAGGATGCGCAGATCGCGGTGGCGCGGATCGGCCTCAAGGCTCGCGATAAGATCGGCGATGCTGTCGTCGGGTCCTTCGAGCGCCTGCAGAAACTCGGCGTCCTGCGAATAGAGCAGACCGGTGATTCCGTCGAGCCCGTTGCGCACCGCCGCCTGGCGCAGGATCGGCACGCAATCGTCCTTGGCACAACCGCTCGGATTGGTTGTGATACTCGTATAAATCACTTGTCGCATGTTCGCGTTTTATCCCTCGCGACAAATCCATGCAATTGATCGAGATCTACTAGCGCTGCACCAGTCCTTTCGGGCTGGACAGCGTCGTGCCGCGCGCGCTATTCGTTGCGGGTGATCTTCGTCCCCGGCCTCGCCTCGCTTCGACTTACGCGCCCTTAGGCGTGTACACTGCCGCGCGCCGATCGAGGCCAGCGCGGCGCGCCTGAGGATCCACCGCCCCGAGCGACCAGCGCCCCAGAAACCGCGCCCACAAAACCGCGATTGCCGAGCGAGACCGATCATGTTGCATGACCCTTCGACCAAATACCGCCCCTTCCCGACCATCGACTTGGCCGACCGCCGCTGGCCGTCGCAGACGATCACCCAGGCGCCGCGCTGGCTGTCGACCGATCTGCGCGACGGCAACCAGGCGCTGATCGATCCGATGGACGCCGAGAAGAAGACGCGGATGTTCGACCTGCTCGTCAAGGTCGGGATCAAGGAGATCGAGGTCGGCTTCCCGGCGGCGGGCGCGACCGAGTTCGATTTCATCTCGGGGCTGGTGCGCGACGGCCGCGTCCCCGACGACACTATGATCCAGGTGTTGACGCAGTCGCGCCGCGACCTGATCGAGACGAGCTTCGCGTCGCTGCGCGGTGCGCCGCGTGCGATCGTCCATCTCTACAATGCGGTGAGCCCCGCTTGGCGCAAGATCGTGTTCGGCATGACGCAGGCGCAAGTGAAGCAGATCGCGATCGACGGGGCGATGATCCTGCGCGATCAGGCCGCCGCGCAGCCCGACACCGACTGGTTCTTCGAATACAGCCCCGAGACCTTCTCGACCGCCGAGCTCGATTTCAGCCTCGAGGTCTGCGAGGCGGTGATGGACGTGCTGCGCCCGACGCCCGACCACAAGCTCATCCTCAACCTGCCCGCGACGGTCGAGTGCGCGACGCCCAACGTCTATGCCGACCAGATCGAATGGTTCAGCCGCAATATCCGGGGCCGCGAGACGGTGGCGCTCAGCCTGCACCCGCATAACGACCGCGGCACCGGCGTCGCCGCCGCCGAGCTCGGCCTGATGGCGGGCGCCGACCGCGTCGAGGGCTGCCTGCTCGGCAATGGCGAGCGCACCGGCAATTGCGACTTGGTCACGGTCGCGCTCAACATGTATACGCAAGGCCTTGATCCCAAGCTCGATTTCTCGGACATCGACGCGATCGTCAACACCGTGAACTATTGCACGCAGCTGCCGGTCCACCCGCGCACGCCCTACGCTGGCGACCTCGTCTTCACGGCGTTTTCGGGCAGCCATCAGGACGCGATCAAGAAGGGCTTCGCCGCGCAGGAAGCCAAGAACGACCCGCTGTGGGAAGTGCCCTATCTGCCGATCGACCCGGCCGATCTCGGCCGCAGTTACGAGGCGGTGATCCGCGTCAATTCGCAGAGCGGCAAGGGCGGCGTCGCCTGGGTGATCGAGCAGGACAAGGGCCTCAAGCTGCCCAAGCGGCTCCAGGCTGATTTCAGCCGCCACGTCCAGCGGCTCGCCGACGAGACCAGCCGCGAGATGAATGCGAGCGACATCTGGGGGCTGTTCGAGGCGACCTATCTCGCGCGCGGCGCGGATCGCTTCCGCCTGCTCGACTATACCGAGAGCGGCAGCGTCGGCGACCGGCTGTTCGTCGGCCATGTCGCGGTCGATGGCGAGGAACGCTCGATCTCGGGCCGCGGCAACGGCCTGATCTCGGGCGTGATCGCCGCGCTGGGCGATACGACCGGGCCGCAGCTCGATGTTGTCGACTATAGCGAGCACGCGATCGGCCACGGCGCCGATGCGCAGGCGGCGGCCTATGTCGAATGCCGCACCGCGGATGGGCGCACGGTGTTCGGGGTCGGGATCGACGCCGATATCGCGACAGCTTCGGTGCGCGCAGTGCTGAGCGCAGCCAACCGCGCATAGATCCTCCCCGGC
>CALRKL020000002.1:0-848087 GCA_943367995.1 Bordetella parapertussis
AGCCCCTTAGCGCCGACAATTTGGTGACTGCAGAAGCGAACCGTGTGGTCCGTCGCTGCGGTGACACCCCTCTAGGCGGCACTCCTGATTCGGTCAAACCCTTTTTTGCACTTTTCTTTCAATACCGCGTCAAACCCGCAGAAATCCTCACGTTCAGTGCTCTTTAAAGGAGTTTCGGCTAAACGCTGCGGGATGGACGTCGTCGCCGAAACCCCGAATCAGCCCGCAGAGTCGCTCTCGAATCAGGTCCGCAGCGCGGTGATCTGGCGATCTGGCAGCCAGATCCTCGCGCAACTGGTGCAATGGGCGGCGACCTTCCTCGTCATCCGCATCCTCAACCCCCACGATTACGGGCTGTTCGCGATGACCGGCGTGGTGCTGGTGTTCCTCAACATGCTCAACGGCTATGGTCTCGCGAGCGGCTTGATCCAGAAGCCGGAGATCACACCGCGCGATATCCGCCAGCTGTTCGGCATGCTGCTGCTGCTCAACGGGCTGCTCGCCGCAGCGCAAATCTTCATCCTCGCCCCCGCCGCCGCCGCTTATTACCGCCAGCCGATCGTCGCACACATGTTGCAGGTGCAGGCGCTGCTCTATGCGACTACCCCGTTCATCGCCCTCCCCTACGCACTCCTCTCGCGCACGCTCGATTTCAAGCTGCAGGCGCGGGTCAACATTCTGGCCTCGATTGCCAGCGCGAGTGCGGCGCTCGGGGGAGCGCTGGCAGGGCTCGGCGTATGGACGTTGGTGTTCGCCCCGCTCGTGCTGTTCGGGGTGCGGGCGATCGGCATGACGATCGCGGCGAAATCGCTCGTCTGGCCGAGCTTCGACTTTCGCGGATCGGGCACGCTCGCGCGCTATGGCGGGGTGATGGCGGCAGGCCAATTGTTCTGGTTCGCGCAGAGCCAGGCCGACGTGTTCATCGCCGGCCGGCACTTCTCGCCGCACGAGCTCGGCCTCTATACCGAGAGCCTGTTCCTTACCCAGGTGTTCGTCTCGAAGTTCGTGCCGCCGCTCAACGAGGTCGCTTTCTCCGCCTATGCGCGGATCCAACATGACAGCGCCGCGGTCGCGGCAGCATTCGACCGCTCGGTGCGGATCGTCATGCTCGCCGCCCTGCCCTTCTATTTCGGGCTGGCGGTCACCGCGCGCCCGCTGGTCGACGCGGTGCTCGGCGACAAATGGAGCGGGACCGCGCCGATCGTCCACCTGCTCGCGCTCGCCATGCCGTTCATGACCTTGCAAGTGCTGCTCCAGCCCGCGTGCGATGCGCGCGGGCGTCCCGGGATCGGCGTCGGCAACGGCGCATTCGGCGCGCTGGTGCTGTCGAGCGGCTTTCTGATCGCGGTGCAATGGGGCGCGACCGGACTCGCGACGGCGTGGATCCTGACCTATCCGCTGTATCTCGGCTTCAGCCTGTGGCGGTCGCTGCCGGTGATCGGCACCACTCTACGCCGTATTGCGCTGGCGATCGCGCCGGCCTTCTTGGCCGCCGCGACGATGGCGCTGGGCGTGATGCTCGTCGCCGCGCTGCTGCCGCCGCTGCCGGACTGGCCCGAGCTGGCGATCCTCGTCGCGAGCGGCGCGATCATCTATATCGCGGCGCTGCTGCTGTTCGCGCGCGGCGCGGTGCGCGAGCTCGTCGCGGTGGTGCGCAAGCAGCCGATCCCGGGCTGAGGATCACGCCGACTGGATGTAGCTGCGCATCGCCTCGGCATCGGCCTCGATCTTGTCAATTCGGTATTTCACGAGATCACCGATCGAGACGAACCCGATCACACGCCCCTGCTCGACCACCGGCAGATGCCGGATCCGCCGCCGCGTCATCAGCGACAGCGCGCCGATGACCGCTTCGCCCGGCGCAACGGTGATCGGCGGCGCGGTCATCGTGTCGGCGACGCTGCGCGTCATCGCGGCGCTGCCATGCGCGGCGATCGCGTGGATCACGTCGCGTTCGGAAAAGATGCCGACGACGGCGTCGCCCTCCATCACCGGCAGCGCCCCGACGCGGCGCTGCGCGAGCAGAGCGACCGCGTCCCCCACGCTCTGCCCGGCGGTGATCGAGACGACGTCGCCTCCCTTATTGTGAAGGATTGCCGCGATCGTCATTGGCTCTCTCCTGTCTGCGCTCGTCAGCCGAGTCTCTCAGGCGGGGAAGGATTCCACGTTTGGCGGGGCTTGGGAAGCCGCGCCCGCGGGCTATCGCAGATAGGACAGCGTCTGCTCGCCATTGGCGGGGACGGTGATCGCCCAGATCAGCGCGCCGTCCTTCCGCACGAGTCCGGTCTTGTGGTCCGCCAGTTCCTTGAACCCCGCGGCGTCAAGCCTTGCCTCGAAGCGCACCGGATGCGGATTGGCGTTGCGGACCGTCATCACCTCGACGACGCCATCTCCGCGCCTGGCCTTGCGACGATCCTCGAGCGTCACTTGCGTCGCTTGCGCGATCCGGGCGTCGACGCGTTCGCCGACCGCCTTGTCGGCGATCGAGCCCTCGCCAATCAGCAAGGGCGTGCCGTCGCGCGGCTGGAACAGCGCGATCCGGCCGGCGGGCAAGGCCAGGCCGAGCCCGGTTTCCTTGCGGTTTTCCGCGCGCAGCGTCAGCATCGGCGCACCGAAGCTCCCGCCGCGCTCGCCGCGGACGGTATAGAGGATTTCGACCGGTACCGCCGTGCGCGCGAGCATCGCGACCTGCTTCTGCGCCAGCGCGGCGACGGTGGTGCGCCCGGGGATGCGGTACAGCTTGAGATCGCCGAGATCCTCCTGCCGCGCCATCGGCGGCGGGGGTGGCGGCGGCGGCGGGGCCGGGGAAGCGACGCGCATCCCGGTGACGACGATATCCATCGCCTCGGCAGCCATCGCCACGGGTTGCGGCATCGCCGGCATCGGATGCGGGAAGCACCGGAAGGTCTGCTCGCCATGCGGGCGGCGCATCCACGGCGGCGGCGCGTGGTCGTCGCGCGCGACGGTGCCGGCGACGACCATCGCCTCGGCATCGGCGAAGCGCGTCGTATCGCTGCTCGCGAGCGTCACCCAGGCGAACAGTTCGGCGGTGTGCCCATCGGGGCGCAGCGTCGCGACATAATCGGCCTGCCAGTCGAAGCCCCAGGCGAGATAGGACAAGGTCACCGTGACGCTCGCCGCGACGGGCGAGTCGAACGCGACCGATAGGGTCGGCCGCGCCGGCGCCGCCGCCGGGACATGATCATACCCCAGCGTTTCGCGCCCCGGCCCGCAATCGACCGCGACGAACCCGTCGCGGGTCTGGACGATCGCGGCGCCATCGGGGCCCGAGCGGATGATGGCGGGCTCCTCGACGATCCGCTTGGCGATCGTCCGGCGGATCGTGACGGGGCGACCGAAGCTCGCCGTATAGAGGCTGCGCGGCGACAGCAGGTCGGCATCGAGGTTCTTTTCGCGAACACCGCTCGGCAGGCCGGTGACGATCGCGCTTTCGGGCAGAATCCCCGCGGCGACGCCTTCGAAGCGCAGCGTCGTGCGGCCGGCGGGGATCGCGACGCGGCGGCGCTCGGTGATCAAGGCGTAGCCGCGCAGCCACGCGCGGTCGATCGGCGAAGCGGCGCTACGATCGGGCGCGCGGTAGATCGTCACCGCGACGGTGTCGGGTGACGGCGACACGGTCTGCGCGACGGCCGGCTGCGCCAGCAGCGCGGCCATCGCCACGGACACGCCCCGGGCCACCCATCGCACCGCGCGGCGCACGCCGCTCAGAACCGCGTGTCGAAGGTCGCGGTGACGCTGGTCGAGCCGTTGGCGGGCACGCGCACTTGCCACACGGCTTCGTCGGCGGTCGGGCGTTCACTCGGCTGGCTCTCCTGGACGATCCGCGTGTCGTGCCACCAGCGATCGAGTCCGGCTTGCGCGACCTCGACCATCGCCTCGCTCGCCCGCGCATTGGTCAGCGTGTAGCGCATCGTCGTGCGCCAGCGCCGGTCAGAGATCTCCTCGCGTTTCTCGACCACCGGCAGGATCTTGACGTCGAACGCCTCGCCCGTCTTGAGCGCTAGGCGAGAGCCCATCGGGGTGTGCGGGATCGCGCTTTCGCCGATGAATTGCGGCGTCCCGCGCGCGTCGCGCATATAGACGCGGACGGTGCCGGCGGGGAGCGCATCGCCAAGCCCGCCATCGCGCGACGAACTGAACTTGAGCACGGTATCGACGCTC
The DNA here is from genome assembly GCA_943367995.1 of Bordetella parapertussis. Lineage (GTDB taxonomy): Bacteria > Pseudomonadota > Alphaproteobacteria > Sphingomonadales > Sphingomonadaceae > Sphingomonas. The sequence goes on from CALRKL020000002.1 coordinate 4,183, forward strand.
TGCGCTTCGCTTTGCGTGGCCAGCCAGGCGTTGCGATAGAAATAGGCTTTGGCGGCGGGCGCACCCGACACGTCGAGGAAGCTGACCTGCTTGGTCTGCGCATCGGCGATCGTGGTGCGTTCGGCGAGCGGATAGAGGTAGAAATCGCCGAGCTGCTCGCGATTGGCGGTTTCGGTGCCGGCCTGGTTGCCGCGCGGCTGGGCATAGCGCGGTCCGCCGCCATAATATTGCGGGCGATTATCCTCCTCGCTGCCGACCGAGCCGGCGACGAGCAGCGTCTTCGCTTCGTTGAAGGTCGTACCGCTGGTGTTGGTCAGCGTGATCCACCCCTGAACGTCGAGCTTGCCGAGCTTTTCGTCGAACAAGGCGACGTAATCGGCCTTCCAGCCGAGCCCGCGCGACAGGTAAGTGAGCGTCGCCGGGCGCGCGCCAGCACTCGCGCTGTCGAGCGTCACCGACAGTGTCGGCCGTGCGCGCAGGTTCGGGGGGAGCGTCGGGAAGATCACGCGGCCGGCATTGCGGTCGAGCACTTCGATCCGGCTGCCGATCTGGACGATCGTGCCGCCATTGTTGGCGAGCACGCGCGCCTCCTCGCGGCTTTCGGCGCCGGTCGCGGGGTTGGTGCGGACCAGCGTGACGGTCTGGCCGACCGCCTTGTCCATCAGCTTTTGCGGCGAGAGCAGGTCGTAATCGAAATTCTGCTCGACGACGCTCGCGCCGGTGGTGGTGAGCGTGACGGTCTCGGGCCGGATCGCGGCGGAGACGTCGGCAAAGTCTTGACGGCCGCGCCCGCGCGGGAGCGTGAGCTGGCGCGTATCGCGGATCAGCGCGAGATCGTTGTTGTAGATCGTGACGGCGACATCGCCCTGGCCCGAGCGCGGCGCAGCGGGCGCCGCTGCGTCTTGCGGCACGGGCGCGGTCTGCGCGCCGGCCAGCGCGGGGACACACAGCATCGTCGAAGCCAGCCAGATGCGCATGTCGCCTCCCCCATTCCCGTTCTGGGGCTAGGCTAGAAATATAACCGCCGTGTTACAATCCCTTCGCGCGAGCGGCGGTCGGTCCCGTGCGCATGGGCGCGGGATATCGCCGATCCCGTTCGTCGCCCCGACTTTGCGTCGGGGCGACGCAAGGGATCACTCGACCGTGGTCGCCGCGTTCGCGGGCGGACGACCGCGCCGGCGGCGCGGCTTCTCGACGACTTCGCCCTCATGGCCAAGCTCGGGCTCGGCCACCGCCGAGATGTTGAGCGCAGGCGGCAGCCGATCCGCGGCGAACCCGTTATCCTCGAGACCGGCATCGTCCGACTCGGCCGCGGCGTGGGGCGCCGCCGTCTCGGCGATCGGCGCGGTCTCGCGGCGCGGACGACCGCGGCCGCGGCGCGGCGCCTCGGCGACAGGCTCGACCGAGCCGGCAGTTTCGAAGGCGAGTTCCCCCGCGACGGGCGGTGCGTCGCCAGCCGTCTCGGCGCCGCTCACACCGCGATCGGGGCGATCGGCGCGATCGTAGCGGTCGCCGCGCGGCTGACGTTCGGCGCGCTCTTCACGCGGCGCGTCGGCCTGACGGTAATCGCCCCCCTCGGCAGCGCCGTTCGCGCGACCGCGCGGGCGATCTTCATAGCCCTGCACGTCGTCGCGCGGTTCCGCGCCGGATTGACCGTTCGACGCGGCGTGGCTCTGCTGCCCGTTCTGGGCATAGCCGCGATTGCCGTCCTGGCGGTTGCCATCTTGCCGGTTGCCGTCCTGGCGGTTGCCGTCCTGACGCCCGTCCTGGCGCCCCTCCTGACGCCCCTCCTGACGATAGCCGTTCTGGCCGCCGCGCTGCTGGTCGCCGCGCGGCTGATCCTGGCGATTGTCCGGGCGGGGCTGCTGCTCGACGACGCGCTCGCCCTCGTCCTCGTAATCGGGCTCGTCCTCGTCGAGCGTCGCGCCCTGGATCCGCTTGGTCGAGACCGCGCCGCCGTTTTCCTCGAAGCGCGCACGCGTTTCGGCGAGCACGCGGAAATAGTGATCGGCGAACTGGAGGTAATATTCGACGTTGACGCGGTCACCCTGCATCTGCGCGTCACGCGCGAGCGTCTTGTATTTCTCGAGCAATTGCGCGGCATTGCCGCGGGCGCGATTGTCGATGCGGTTGCCGGTGTCCTGACGACCCGGATTGCCACCACCACCCGACGAGCGCTGCTGCTGCCCGCCACGGCCGCGACGGCGGCCGGCCTGACGATTATTGATCAACGTCTTGTTGTCCTGTCCTTGGGAACCAACCTGGTCACGCTCCAGAAATATGGATGCAATGCCTCCTGCGCGCCGGCCACCGACCATCGGCACTGCGCGCTTGCCAGCGTCGCCGGACGGGGCGACTGCATGACGATGGAGGCGGACAACAGCCCATTTTCAACCGACTATGGTGAGAATGCGTGCCCCTGCGCCGTCCAATAGCGGGTCGCGGGGCAATCTCCAAGCGGAATATTGTGCTGATCGAACGCAATGTCACGCGCTGTGCGTCGCGGTCAGCGCGCGCGGATTGCCGCCGAGATCGTGGCGCAGCGCGACCGCAAAGCCCTGCGCCGCGAGCAAGGCGGTGACGGCGGGCGCCTGGGTCGATCCGATCTCAAGGATCGCCACGCCGCCGGGCGCGAGCAGTGCGGGGAGCCGCGGGGCGATGCGGCGATAGTCGGCGAGGCCATCGGTGCCCGCGAACAGCGCCATGCCGGGTTCGTAGGCGCGAACTTCGGCGGGGAGCGGTTCGTCGGCGCCGATATAGGGCGGGTTCGAGAGGATCAGGTCGAACTGGCCATCGATCCCCGCCGCCCAGTCGCCGATGCGAAACGCGGCGCGGTCGACGAGGCCGAGCGCGGCGGCGTTGCGTGCCGCATAGGCGAGCGCCTCGGGCGACGCATCGACGCCCAGGCCGGTCGCGCCGGGCCATTGGTCGAGCGCTGCGAGCAGCAGCGTGCCGGGGCCGGTGCCGAGATCGAGGATGCGGCGCGGCGCGCGCTTGCCGAAATGCGCGAGTGCTGCGTCGAGCAGCGTCTCGCTGTCGGCGCGCGGCACGAGCACGCCCGGGCCGACCGCGAGCTCGATCGTCCAGAAGGCGCGGGTGCCGGTGATATAGGCGATCGGCTCGTGCGCGAGGCGACGCGCGAGCAAAGGACCGAAGCTGTGCGGGGTGGCGGAGTCGAGGCGGTTGAGCAGGAGCTGCTCGCGGGCGATGCCGAGCGCGTGCGCCATCAGCAGCTCGGCGTCGAGCCGCGGGGTTTCGCTGACGTCGGCGAGAAAATGCGTGGCGGCGGCAAGCGCCGACCGAATCCTCCCCTCCCCTTCAGGGGAGGGGTTGGGGGTGGGGGAGGCCTCGCAGAGCGCTGGCGTCGCGCACGTCCCCACCCCAACCCCTCCCCTGAAGGGGAGGGGCTTTGTGGGCTTCTCAGCCATCGAGTGCGGCCAATCTCTCGGCCTCGTCTTGCGCAATCAGCGCCCCGACCAGCTCGTCCATCTCGCCCTGAAGAATTTCGGGCAAACGATGCAGCGTCAGGTTGATGCGGTGATCCGTCACCCGCCCCTGCGGGAAATTGTACGTCCGGATCCGCTCGGAGCGATCTCCCGAACCCACCATCGACTTCCGCGCCCCCGCGCGCTCCTGATGCAACCGGTCGCGCTCGGCCTCGTACAGCCGCGTCCGCAACACCCGCATCGCCTTCGCCCGGTTCTTGTGCTGCGACTTCTCGTCCTGCTGGATGACGGTGAGGCCCGTCGGGATATGGACGATCCGCACCGCCGAATCGGTGGTGTTGACCGACTGCCCGCCCGGCCCCGACGAGCGATAGACGTCGATCCGCAGATCCTTGTCGTCGATCTTGACGTCGACCTCCTCGGCCTCGGGCAGCACCGCGACGGTCGCCGCCGAGGTGTGGATGCGCCCCTGCGCCTCGGTCGCCGGCACGCGCTGGACGCGGTGGACGCCGCTCTCGAACTTCAGCTTGGCGAACACGCCCTTGCCCTCGACCGAGGCGATCGCTTCCTTGAAGCCGCCGCTTTCGGAAGAGGAGGCGGAGATCAGCTCGACGCGCCACCCCTGCGCTTCGGCATAGCGCTGGTACATGCGGAACAGGTCGGCCGCGAACAGCGCCGCCTCGTCGCCCCCGGTGCCGGCGCGGATCTCGAGCATCGCGGCGCGCTCGTCGGCGGCGTCGCGCGGCAGCAGCGAGAGCGCGAGCGCGCGCTCGGCGTCGGGCAGGTTCCCCTGGATCGTCGCGATTTCCTCGCGCGCCATCAGCTTGATCTCGGGGTCGCTCTCCTCCTCCATCGCGGCGAGCACGTCGAGCTCGGCGCGCAGCCGCCTAACCTCGCCTGCAGCCCGCGCGATCGGCTCGAGCTCGGCATAGTCCTTCGAGACCTGGACGAAGCGGTCGGACGGCAGGTCGCCCGACGCCATCAGCGCCGACAGTTCATCGCGCCGCGCCTCGATCTGCAGGATGCGTTCGGGGGAGATCGAGGTCATGCTAGGGCGTTGCGAATTGGATCAAGGATTGTTCTGAAGCTCTCAGAATTGAAGACCCCTTTATGCCCGCGTTCGACAAGGCTGACTTGCCCCTCTTTCCGCGAAAGCACGACGGTCCACGCCGGATTCATCTTGAGAGCCTTATCGTAGCGCTTCTTGGGGCTGCCGGTTGCCACAGTCGCCGACGAGTATCCCGCTCGGCGCAATTCCGCCGTCATCCTCAAAGCGGCAAGTTCAAACTCGTCAGCTTCAGCTACCACTACGACGTCGGGTGTCTCGAGCGCAGGCTCCTCCAGCAGCATCGCGAGGCGCTCGATCCCCGCCGCCCAACCGACGCCCGGGGTCTCGGGCCCACCGAGCGAACCGATCAGCCCGTCGTAGCGCCCGCCCGCGAGCACGGTGCCCTGCGCACCCAGCCGGTCGGTGACAAACTCGAACGCGGTGTGCCGGTAATAATCCAGCCCGCGCACCAGCCGCGCGTTGCGCGTCCACGCCACGCCCGCCGCATCGAGCCCCGCCGTCACCGCATCGAAGAAAGCACGCGCCTCGGGCGTCAGATAGGCGTCGATATCCGGCGCGCTGTCCGCCACCGGGCGATCGCGCGGGTCCTTCGAATCGAGGATGCGGAGCGGGTTCTTGTCGAGCCGCGCGAGGCTGTCCTCGCTCAGCACATCGCGGTGCGCCTCGAAATGCGCGACCAGCGCCGCGCGCCACGCGTCGCGCGTCTCGGCGTCGCCGAGCGTGTTGAGCTGCAGCGTCACGCCATCGGCGATGCCGAGTTCGTGGAGCAACTGGTCCGCCAGCACGAGCAGTTCGACGTCGGCGGCGGGCTCGGCCGCACCGATCACCTCGGCGTCGATCTGGTGGAACTGGCGGAAGCGCCCCTTTTGCGGGCGTTCGTAGCGGAACACCGGGCCGTGCGTCGCGATCTTGAGCGGCGCGTATTGCTGCCAACCCTCGGTCAGATAGGCGCGCGCGATGCCCGCGGTGAATTCGGGGCGCAGCGTCAGCGAATCGCCGCCGCGATCCTCGAAGGTGTACATCTCCTTCGACACCACGTCGGTCGTCTCGCCGAGCGAGCGCGCGAACACCGCGGTGCTCTCGAACACGGGGATGTCGACGCGGCTGAAGCAATAGAGCCGGCGGACGCGTTCGAACGTCTCGACGACGTGCGCGAAGCGGCGCTGCTCCTCGCCGAAAATGTCTTGCGTGCCGCGGATGCGCTTGGGGGTTTCTGTACGGGCCATAAGGGTGCGTTCTCTATGCGAGCGTCGGGGCGAGCGCCAGATGGTTGTGTGTGGAGCGTCGCGCCCCGTTACTCCCCTCCCTGAAAGGGAGGGGTTGGGGGTGGGTCGGCCCGTGGCGGGCGTTACGTTCCCGCTGAGAGCAACCCACCCCCGGCCCCTCCCTTCCAGGGAGGGGAGGAAGAGCGGCTTGACACCGCACCCTGCCGCGCCGCAGCATGAGCGTAACGGGGGCGGCGACAGTTCCCACTTCAGCATCCGCAGGATCTCACCGGCTCGTTTCGGAAAGGTCGCCATGCGTCTGTTTGCCGTGTCTGCGTTCGCCCCGTCGATCGTCCCACCCTCGAGCCCCCTCGCGTGAGCCTGGTCCTCGCCTGGGCGCCCGCCATCCTCGCCATGCTCGCCGCCGGGCTGTTCGCGGGCTTCGCCGCCGGACTGTTCGGGATCGGCGGCGGCTTCGTCGTCGTTCCCGCGATGATCGCGCTGCTGCCGCTGCTCGGCGGCGCGAGGGGCGAATATACGCATGTCGCGATCGGCACCTCGTTCGCGACGATCGTCGTCACCGCTTTACGCTCGACGCTCAGCCACCATCGGCGCGGCGCGGTCGATTTCGCGATTCTCAGGACCTGGGCGCCGTGGATCATCCTCGGCGTCGGGATCGGCGTGCTGCTCGCGCAGCGCATGACCGGGCAGACGCTGACCTTCATCTTCGCCGGCGGCATCGTGCTCATGTCGATCAACTTCCTCGTGCCCAAGCTCGCGCGACGCCAAGTCAGCGACACGATGCCGAGCGGCCTGCCGCGCGCCGCGATTGCGGGCGGGCTCGGGCTGTTCTCGTCGCTGCTCGGCATCGGCGGCGGGACGGTCGCGGTGATTGTGATGACGCTGTGCGGCCGCTCGATCCACAAGGCGATCGCCACCGCGAGCGGGTTCGGCTTCATCATCGCGGTGCCCGGGACGATCGGCTGGATTCTGATCGGACTCGGCAGGCCCGGCCTTCCGGTCGGCTCGCTCGGCTATGTCAACCTGCTCGGCGCGGTCGTCATCACCTCGATGTCGATCCTCACCGCCCCGCTCGGCGTCGCCGCCGCGCATGCGCTGCCGGCCGAACCGCTCAAGCGCGTGTTCGGCGTCTATCTGCTGTTCATCGCGGGCGTCATGGCGAACCGCGCGCTGCATATGTGACAAAAGCGTTATGTTTGCGCGGGCATTTGACGGCGCGCAAAAGCGCGGTAGCACTTCGCGATGAGCCTGAACCTCGGCAAGAAAGTCGCCCCGCCCCGCTTCATCCTGTTCGCCACGCTGTTCGTGGCCGGGCTGTTCGTCGCAATCCCCCCGCTCGGCTGGGGCCGCGGCGCGATGGCGGCGTTCGACGTCGCCGCTGCCGTCTTCCTGATCGCGATCTCGACGCTGCTCGGCCACGGCGAGGCCGACAAGATGCGCAAGGCCGCCGAGAACAACGACGCCAATCGTGCCGGGCTGCTCGTGATCACCGGCGTGACGATGCTGATCATCCTCACCTCGGTCGCCAAGGAATTGCAGGGCAAGACGAGCATCGCCGCAACGGTGCTGGTAATCGCGACGCTGGTGCTCGCCTGGCTGTTCTCGAACACCGTCTATGCGCTGCATTATGCGCATCTCTTCTATTCGGACTGCGACAATGACGGGAAGGATTCGGGCGGGCTCGATTTCCCCGAATGCGCCGAGCCCGATTATTGGGACTTCCTCTATTTCAGCTTCACGCTCGGCATGACCTTCCAGACCTCCGACGTCGAAATCTCATCGCGGCGGATGCGGCGCGTCTCGCTTGGCCAGTGTCTTGCGGCGTTCGTTTTCAACATCGGCGTGCTTGCTTTCACCATCAACGTGCTTGGCAGTAGCAGCGGATCGTAGCGGAATCGCGCCGCGAAGGGCTGGACGCGGAGCGAGTGAGCCGCTTTAACCACCCCCAACAGCCGCCCTTCCTAAGAAAGCTCCCCTGCATGATCCGTCGCGTCGCGCTCACCGCCCTGTTGCTCGCCACCACCGCATCGCCGGTGCTGGCGGAAAATTCCAAGCCGCAGCCGGTGCCGATCGTCGACACGATCCCCGAAGCGCGCGACACGCCCTTCCCCGGCACGATCGGCCTCGACATCGACGCCACCGACACGACGCGCGGTATCTTCACCACGCGTGAGACGATCAGCGGCGTGAGCGCGGGCCACATGGTGCTGCTCTTCCCGAAATGGCTGCCGGGCAATCATTCGCCGACCGGTCAGCTCGACAAGCTTGCCGGCCTGCACATCCGCGCCGGCGGCAAGGAAGTGGCGTGGACGCGCGACCCGGTCGACGTCTATGCCTTCCATATCGACGTTCCGGCGGGCGCGAAAAGCCTCGACATCGACCTGCAGTTCCTCTCCGCGACCGCGGGTGACCAGGGTTCGGTGGTGATGACGCCGAACATGCTGCGGCTGCAGTGGAATTCGATGAGCCTGTATCCAGCGGGCTATTTCACGCGGCAGATCCCGGTCAAGGCGGTGGTCAAATATCCGGCGGGCTTCACCGCCTCGTCGGGCCTGCCGTCGAAGGCGAACGGCTCGACCTATGCCTATCAGCTCACCAATTACGAAGTGCTGGTCGATTCGCCGGTCCTCGCCGGGCGCTATTACAAGCAATGGCCGCTTAGCCCACGCGTCAATCTCGACGTCTATGCCGACAACGCCGCCGAGCTGGCCGCGACCCCCGAGCAGATCGACGCGCACAAGCGGCTCGTCGACCAGGCGGTCAAGCTCTACGGCGCGCAGCATTACGACACGTACGAATTCCTGCTGTCGATCTCCGACGTGATGGGCGGGATCGGGCTCGAGCATCACCGCTCGTCGGAAGACGGCGTGAAGCTCGGCTATTTCACCAAGTGGAAGGACGGCCCGGGCGCGCGCAACCTGCTGCCGCACGAATACAATCACAGCTGGGACGGCAAGTTCCGCCGTGGCGCCGACCTGTGGACCCCCGATTTCCGCATGCCGATGCGCGGCAGCCTGCTGTGGGTCTATGAAGGCCAGACGCAGTTCTGGGGCTATGTGCTGCAGGCGCGCTCGGGGATCGTGTCGAAGCAGGATACGCTCGACGGCTATGCCGCGATCATGGCCGAGCTCGACAACCGCCCGGCGCGCAACTGGCGCGACATGGTCGACACCACCAACGACCCGGTGATCTCGCAGCGCCGCCCCAAGGGCTGGACGAGCTTCCAGCGCTCGGAGGATTATTACAACGAGGGCCTGCTCGTTTGGATGGAGGTCGACTCGATCCTGCGCCGACAGTCGGGCGGCAAGAAGTCGATCGACGATTTCGGCCGCGCCTTCTTCGGGCTGAATGACGGCGACTATGGCGAGGTGACCTATACGTTCGACGACGTGGTCAAGACACTCACCGCGATCCAGCCTTACGACTGGGCCGGTCTGCTGACCAAGCGGCTGACCGAGACCGGCGCCCCCGCCCCGCTGAAGGGCTTCGAGGCAAACGGCTACAAGCTGATCTACACCGAGGAGCCGACGCTCGCGTTCAAGAATGCCGAGGCTACGCGCAAGAACACCAACCTCACCTTCTCGCTCGGCCTGACGGTCGACAAGGACGGCAAGCTGACCGGCGTCGGCTGGGACTCGCCCGCATACAAGGCCGGGCTGACGATCGGCGACAGCATCGTCGCGGTCGACGGGACCGCTTTCTCCGACAGCGCGCTGAAGGGCGCGGTCACCGCTGCCAAGGCGCGCAAGACGCCAATCGTTCTACTGGTCAAAAGCAACGATCAGATCAGCCCGGTCAGCATCGACTATCATGGTGGTCTGCGCTATCCGCACCTCGAGAAGATCGGCACCGGAGAGGGTGGGCTGGACCGCTTGCTGGCCGCTCGATAAGGCCGATTCGATCCCTTCTTTCGCATTTAAGGACATTGCATGCGTATCGACATGATTCCCGTCGGCAAGGGCCCGCCGGACGACCTCAACGTGATCATCGAAGTCCCGACCGGCGGCGAGCCGGTCAAGTATGAGTTCGACAAGGCGTCGGGCGCGCTGTTCGTCGATCGCATCCTGCACACCCCGATGCGCTATCCGGCGAATTACGGCTTCATCCCGCACACGCTGTCGCCCGACGGCGACCCGCTCGATGCGCTGGTGATCGCGCGCTCGCCGTTCATCCCGGGCTGCATCGTGCGCGCGCGCCCGATCGCGGTGCTCAACCTCGAGGACGAAGCCGGCGGCGACGAGAAGCTCGTCTGCGTGCCGGTCGATTCGACCTTCCCGTATTATTCGAACGTCAACGAGCGCGGCGACATGCCCGAGATCGTGTTCGAGCAGATCGAGCATTTCTTCACGCACTATAAGGACCTCGAGAAGAAGAAGTGGGTCCGCGTCGGCAAGTGGGGCGACCGCGACGAAGCGCGCAAGGTCGTGATCGAAGCGATCGAACGCTATGAGCAGGCCAAGAAGGCGGGTGATCCGGCGCCGGGCGAAGTCGCGCAGGCGGACTGAACCCAACCGTCACCCCCGCGAAAGCGGGGGTCCCGCTTCTTCTGACCCAACGAGAAGAAGCGGGATTCCCGCTTACGCGGGAATGACGGGCTATTTCTGAGCGCGCGCCTTCTTGACCGGCGCGCGCATCCCCGCGGCCACACCGAGCGCCGCCCACTCCCGCAGCGCATCGGCATCGTCGTAGACATCCTCAGGCGCGCGGCGATAGTTCATCGAGCCCTCGCGCCCCTCGCCCATCGTGTAGCTGAAACGCGGACACCCCGCCGCGTCCCACACCGCATCGCTCGTCGCATCGGCCTTGATCCACAGCCCGTCCTCGAAGGCGATCGCGAAGATCGTGCCGTCGAGATAGAGCGTCACCCCGCCCATCATCGCGCGCCGACTGAGCGTGCCCAGCGGCGCGAGCGCTTCCTCGATCCAGGCGATCAGGCCCGAATCGACCGCCATCAACCCTCCCCCGCCAGCTTGGCGAGCGCATCGCCGGTGACGCGGTAGACGGTCCACTCCTCCATCGGCTCGGCGCCCATCGAGCGGTAGAAAGCAATCGCCTTCTCGTTCCAGTCGAGCACCGACCATTCGAAGCGCGTACAGCCACGCGCCACCGCGAGCGCGGCGAGGTGCTGGAGCAACGCCTTGCCGACGCCGGCGCCGCGCGCCTCGGGGGTGACGTAGAGGTCTTCGAGATACAGCCCGCGCCACCCGGTCCAGGTCGAGAAATTGTGGAAGAACAGCGCCATCCCGACGGGCTGCCCGTCGAGTTCGGCGATCACCGCCTCGGCGGCGGGGTGCGGCCCGAACAGCGCGTCGTGAAGCAGCGGTTCGGTCGCGACGACCTTGTCGGCAGCGCGCTCGAACTCGGCGAGCTCGCGCACCAGATGCAGGATCAGCGCGACGTCGGCGGGAGTGGAGGGACGGATCTCGATCATGCGGCGGCCTCGGTTTGCGGAGCGGGTGCGGCATGGCCGCGCACGGCGAAGACGCATCCCAGGATGATCAGCGCCGCGCCGAGCGCGGTGTAGAGCGAGACGGTCTCGTGGAAAACCCACCAGCCGAACAGCGACGCCCAGACGAACGCGGTATATTCGACCGGTGCCAGCACCTGCGCCTCGGCATGGCTGTACGCCCAGGCGAGCGCCATCGCCGAGATCGACCCGAGCACCGCCGCCGCGCCGATCGACGGAAGCTGCGCGGTGGTCGGCAGCCCGGCGAACCACGGCGCGCCGAGCAACAGCAGGCCGCCGAGCACCACGCTGGTGAACAGCGCGACCTCGAGCGGATCGGCGACCTGCGCCTGCTGGCGGAGCAGGATCAGGCTGTAGGCGTAGAAGATCGACGCGGCGAAGATCGCGAGCGAGCCGAGCACGTGCGCGGTCGAGGCATGCCCCTGCACCTCGCCCGCCGCGATGACCAGCACGCCGAGGCTCGCGACGATCGAGCCGAATATCGCCGCACGCCGGATCGTCTCACCGAGCAGCGCAGCCGCGAAATAGAGCGCGATCAGCGGCGCGAGAAAGGTCAGCGCCACCCCCTGCGCCATCGGCACGCGGACGAGGCCCCAGAAGAACAGCAAGACCGAAAAACCCGCGGTACCCCCGCGCAAGGCATGCAGCTTGAGCGCCGCCCGCCCCGGAAACGGCCGCCGCCGCAGCACGAAGATCGTCCCGAGCAACGCCACCCCGACGAGCGAGCGCCACAGCACCGCCGAATAGGCGCCGCTGGTGATGCTCAGGCCCTTCATCAGCACGTCCATCGCCGAATAGGTGGCGATGCCCGCGGCGGCGACAGAAAAGGCCGAGAGAGAGGAAACGCGCGCCATGTCTCGGCGCATAGCCGCGGACGGCGGCGCGGTCACGTCCGCGCTATTCGAGCGTCATCACATCGTTGCTGATCGAGACGTTGCCGATCTGGCGCAGATAGGTCTGGCCGAGCAATGACATGCCGCTGTCGGCGAGCACCACCGCACGCACATCGCGGGCGCGCTTGCCGTCGAGCACGAGTTCGGCGATTCGCACCTCCTCGCCGCGCACGTCGCCCGAAGCGCCGTGTCCGATCACGCGGAACTGATTGGGATCGAATTCGACATGGGCGCGGCGCGCGTCGTCAAGCGTCAGCGCGACGGTGTCGGCGCCGGTATCGACGACGAAGCGGATCGGCTCGGAATTGACGTCGGCGACGGCGAGAAAATGGCCGCTGTCGCTGCGCGCGATATGCGTCGGGACAGGCGCATCGCTCTGCACCGCAGCGACCGCGACCGGCGGCGGCGCACGCTTGGCGGCCGGCAGCGCCAGGCCGATGCCGATACCGGCGACAACGACGATGGAGAGCGCGATCCTCATACGCCGCACGCTACGCTCCGCGGCTTAGAACGCCGCTAAAATCTATAATAAAGAATACATTAACACGCTGCGGAGGATCACCGAATGAGGCGGATGTCGAGACCAACATCCGCCTGCGCATACGGCGATCCGCTGTGAGGATCGGCATCATCGAAAGTCGCCCCTGCGTCAGACACGCGCGATCGCTCTTGCGACGACGACCGAGTCGCCATCGATGATGCCGAGTTCGCGCCGCAGAACCGCAGGAATGACGAGCTTGCCGCCCGCAATGATTTTCGCATGATAGGTCATGCCAGGTCTGCCGCGACCTGACACATACCATAAGACCTATTCCGCCGCCACAGCCACCGGAGCCGCCGCCGCAAGCGCCGCGTCATGCGCCTCGATCGACGCCGCCTTTTCCTCGACCAGCTTGACGATGTGTTCGAGCATATCCTCGGAATTGACCGTGTGATCGGTCACGCCCGACAGATACACCATGTGCTTGCCGTTGCCGCCGCCGGTGAGCCCGATATCGGTCTCGCGCGCTTCGCCCGGGCCGTTGACGACGCAGCCGAGCACCGACAGCGACATCGGCGTGCGGATATGCTGGAGCCGCTCTTCCAACGCCTGGACGGTGCGGATCACGTCGAAGCCCTGGCGCGCGCACGACGGGCACGACACGACGCGCACGCCACGGTTGCGGATGCCGAGCGCCTTGAGGATCTCGAAGCCGACGCGAACCTCGTCCTCGGGCTCGGCCGAGAGCGAGACGCGGATCGTGTCGCCGATGCCGTACCACAGCAGCGAGCCGATCCCGATCGACGACTTGACGGTACCGCCGACGAAGCCGCCGGCCTCGGTGATGCCGAGATGCAGCGGGCAATCGACCAGTTCGGCGAGTTGCTGATACGCGGCGACCGCGAGGAAGAAGTCCGACGCCTTCACCGCGACCTTGAACTCGTGGAAGTCGTGATCCTGCAGGATCTTGATGTGATCCATCGCCGATTCGACCAGCGCGTCGGGGCACGGCTCGCCGTATTTCTCGAGCAGATGCTTTTCCAACGACCCGCCGTTGACGCCGATGCGGATCGCGCAGCCGTTCGACTTGGCGGCGTCGATCACTTCCTTGACGCGCGCCGGCGAGCCGATGTTGCCCGGATTGATGCGCAGGCACGCGGCACCCGCGTCAGCAGCTTCGAGCGCGCGCTTATAGTGGAAATGGATGTCGGCGACGATCGGCACGCGGCTCGCGCGGACGATCTGCTTCAACGCCGCGGTGCTCTCGACGTCGGGGCACGACACGCGGATGATGTCGACGCCGGCATCCTCGCAGCGTCGGATCTGGTCGATCGTCGCGCGGACGTCGTCGGTCGGCGTGTTGGTCATCGTCTGGACGGTGACCGGCGCGTCGCCGCCGACCGGCACGTTGCCGACCATGATCTGGCGGCTCTGACGGCGGTTGATGTCGCGCCACGGGCGGAGGGACATGGAAAACTTCCTCTGGTTGGTCGCGCCCATATAGCGACGATCCGCAGCTTCCGAAACCGCTAGAGTTTGCTCAGCCGGTCGCATCACATTAGGGGCCGCGCGATGGAACGCCATTATGGTCTGGACTGGTTGCGCATCGGCGCGTTCGCGCTGCTGATCCTCTATCATATCGGCATGGTGTTCGTGCCGTGGGGTTACCACGCGAAGACCGCGCAGCCGCTGGCATGGGTCGCGATCCCGATGCTGGCGGTCAACAGCTGGCGCTTGCTGCTGCTGTTCGTCGTGTCGGGCTATGCCAGCCGCGCCTTGCTCGTTCGCGGCCCGGCGACGGGGCATTTCGCCTTCAACCGTACGCTGCGGCTGATCATCCCGCTGCTGTTCGGCGTGATCGTGGTGGTGCCGCTGCAGCCGTGGGTCGAGTTGATCACGCAGCGCGGCTACACCCATGATTTCGGGTATTTCCTGCTTCACGATTATTTCAGCTTCCGCGTCGTCAACGGGCTCGCGCTGCCGACGTGGCAGCATCTGTGGTTCGTCGGCTATCTGTGGATCTACACGATGGTGCTCGCCGTGCTTGTCGCACTGATGGGGCAGCGCAGCCTGCAGCGCGGCTTCGACCGGCTGTTCGGCGGGTGGCTGGTGTGGCTGCTCCCGGCGGCGTGGCTGGTGCTGGTCAGCGCGTGGCTGTTCCCCGGGATCGGGCCGAGCAACGATCTGGTCGGCGATTCGGTGAGCCATGTGCAATATCTCCCCGCCTTCCTGTTCGGCTTCGCGCTCGCTGGATCCTCGCCGGCGCTGGCGACGATGCGGCGGCTGTGGCCGTGGGCGTTCGCGGTCGGGATCGCGTGCTACACGATCGTCGCAGCGACCGAGCTGCGCTGGCCCAACAGCTCGATGCCGACCTGGCCATGGGGCATCCTGTTCGCCAGCGCGCGCGCGGTGCAGGGCTGGAGCATGATCGTCGCGCTGATCGGGTTCGCCGACAGCCATCTCAACCGCGACCTGCCGTGGCGCCGCGTGCTGACCGAGGCGGTGTTCCCGTTCTACATCATCCACCAGACGATCATCGTCGGGGTCGAGGGGGCGTTGCTCCCGTTCGGCCTGCCGCGCTTCGTCGAGTTCGGCCTATTGGTCGTGACGACCTTGGTCGGTTGCTGGCTGTTCTACGCGATCGGCCGCCAGATTGGCTGGCTGCGTCCGTTGATCGGGCTGCGGCCCTTCCCCCAAACGAAAGAAGCATGATGCGCTGGACATTGGTACTGCATGGCGGCGCGGGGCAGATGACGCGCGATACCGTCACCCCGGCACAGGCCGAGGGCGCGCGCGCCGCACTCGGGCGCGCGCTCGATGCCGGTGCGGCGGTGCTGGCGGCGGACGGCGCGGCGCTCGACGCGGTCGAGGCGGCGGTGCGCGTGCTCGAGGATGATCCGCACTTCAATTCGGGGCGCGGCGCGGCGCTGACGCATGCCGGGGTCGCAGAGCTCGACGCGGCGATCATGGACGGGCGTGATCGCAATGCGGGCGCTGTGGCGGGGGTGACCGCAACGCGCAATCCGGTCAGCCTTGCGCGTGCGGTGATGGCGGATAGCCCGCATGTCCTGCTGAGCGGCGCGGGGGCCGATGCGTTTGCGGTCGAGCAAGGCTGCGAGCCCGCGACGCAGGACTGGCTCGTGCTGCCCGAGCGGCGCGCGCAGCTCGACGAGATGCTCGCCGGCGGCGGCGCGTTCGACGTCGACATGAAATACGGCACGGTCGGTGCGGTGGCATGCGACGCGCGCGGTCATGTCGCGGCGGCGACCTCGACTGGCGGGGTGACGGGCAAGCGCTGGGGCCGGATCGGCGATTCGCCGCTGATCGGGGCCGGCACCTACGCCGACGATCGCGCGGGCGCGGTGTCGTGCACCGGCTCGGGCGAATTCTTCATCCGCGCGAATGTCGCGCACGAAATCTGCGCTCGGGTGCGGCTGGCGGGCGAGTCGCTGGAGGTCGCGGTCGAGACGGTGCTGGCCGAAGTGACGGCGCTGGGCGGGACGGGCGGGATCATCGTTGCAGGGCCGCAAGGCGAGGCGCTGTGGCGCT
Organism: Bordetella parapertussis; assembly: GCA_943367995.1. Classification (GTDB taxonomy): domain Bacteria; phylum Pseudomonadota; class Alphaproteobacteria; order Sphingomonadales; family Sphingomonadaceae; genus Sphingomonas. Next base: position 20,314 of record CALRKL020000002.1, read on the forward strand.
TCTCGACGCCGGGCATGTACCGCGCGCGCGTCGATTCCACAGGGAACCGCGAGGTCGGGGTGTTCGGCGACGAATAGCCCGAAAGCCAAAACCCTTCTTCTCTCCGCGTCCTCCGCGCCTCCGCGCGAACCGATCTTCTTTTTTCGCGCAGAGGCGCGGAGGACGCAGAGGCGTTTCGCTTCGTGGCTTCGTGTCTTCGTGTGAGCACCCCTTCTTATTCTCACACGAAGACACGAAGGCACGAAGAGCGGGGGCGCAAGGGGGGAAGCTCGGCCTTTCAGCATTGGCCTTTCGAGTCTCGCTTTCGCGGGAAGAGCAACGCCGCTAAGGCTCGAGCCCATGACCAGTCTCCGTCGCGTTCGTCCCGGCCTTGCCGTTGCCGCCACCCTGCTCGCCGCGGCGACCGCGTCGCCGGCAGCGGCCTATTGGGAATATGGCCACCAGACGATCGCACAGATCGCCGACGCCAACGTCCGCCCCAAGACGCGCGCGGCGATCCGCAAGCTGCTCGCGCATTCGGAGCTGCTCGGCACGCCCGAATGCAAGGCCTCGACCATCTCCGATGCCGCCGTGTGGGCCGATTGCATCAAGCCTCTGAAAGGCGCCGACGGCAAGGCGCGCTTCGGCTATGCCTATAGCTGGCACTATCAGGACGTGAACATCTGCCACCCGTTCGACCTGGTCGCGGCGTGCAAGGACGGCAATTGCGTCTCAGCGCAGATCACCAAGGACGTCGCGCTGCTCAAGAACAAGCGCGCGCCGCTGCACGACCGGGTGCAGGCGCTCGCCTTCCTGGTCCACTTCGCCGGCGATCTCCACCAGCCGTTGCATGCCGGCGAGAAAGACGATCAGGGCGGCAACAAGGTGCTCGCGAGCTACGGCGGCTACGGCACCGCGCGGCTCAATCTGCACAGCATCTGGGACGGCTATCTCGCCGAACGTGCGATCACCAGCGGGCCGCCGATCGTGCGGCGCTATCCGGCGGCGGTGCGCGCGAAAATCGCCGCGGGCGACGTCACCGACTGGAGCCGCGAGAGCTGGCAGGTCGCGCACGACGTGACCTATGCAAGCGTGCTGGCCGACCCCTGCGCGCGGACGCCTGCGCACGTCACGATGGACGAGGCGACGATCGAGAAGGACGTGCCGATCGCGCGGCTCGAGGTCGAACGCGGCGGGCTGCGCCTGGCGAAACTGCTCGACCAGGCGCTCGGCTGACGGTTCCGCTCAGCCGCGTACGCCCCAGCGCCAGTGCCATCCGCCCTTGGTCTTGCGCACCGCGATCACGGTGAAGACAGCGAACAGCGCTACGCCAATCGCGATCTGCGCGATCCGCTCGTGCATCAGGCGAATATCGGCAACCAGCAGGGCCGAGAAACCGATCGTCAGCGCCCAGCCCTGCCACGTCACCGGCGTCGCGCCGATGCCGAACGCGTGGGGCATGAACCAGGACTCTTCCTCTCCCAGGGGCGGCGCTTTCGGCCGGCCCGAACCCGTGGTCGGCACCGAGGTTCGCAAGGCGATCAGCACCAGCAGCGCGGTCGCGACAAGCGTGGCGACAAGTGCGCCCACTGTAGCGAAAACGTGCAGGCCGCGCGGGCGGAGCTGGCCGAGGCCGAACCAGATCGCCCATACGATCAGCACATAGCAGAGCGTCACGCCCCAGCCCTGCCAGCTGACCGGATTGAGCTGGAATCTCGTGGCTGTACGCACCCTGACGAACCACGGCGTGTCGACGGCATTGCTCATGTCGGATCCTCCGCTTTGGCGGGACGCCCGCGCTTGGGCATTGCGCTATGCTCAACCTTCACACCCCGCTTCGCGAGCGCCTCGCGCAGCAGGCATTCGAACTGGGCGTTGACGCTCCGCAAATCGGCCGCGGCGATCCGCTCGACCGCCGCATAGAGCGCGGGATCGAGACGCAGCGCGAACGCTTTCTTGGGAGGAGCCGCCACCGTGCCAGCCGTTACTGGTAGAGCGAGCCGGCATTGACGACCGGCTGCGTATCGCGCTCGCCGCACAGCACGACCATCAGGTTGCTGACCATCGCGGCGCGGCGCTCGTCGTCGAGTTCGACGACGTTCTTCTCGCTCAGCAAGGCGAGCGCCATCTCGACCATCCCGACCGCGCCCTCGACCAGCGTCTTGCGCGCGGCGACGACCGCTTGCGCCTGCTGGCGGCGCAGCATTGCACCGGCAATCTCGGGCGCATAGGCCAGGTGGGTGAAGCCGCATTCGTCGACGGTGATGCCGGCGGTTGCGAGCCGCGCGATCAGCTCGGCGCGGAGCTCGGCCCCGACCTGGTCGTGATTGCCGCGCAGCGTCACCTCCTGATGTTCGAAATCGTCATAGGGATAGCGCGCGCCGATCGTGCGCACCGCGGCCTCGATCTGGACGATGACGAACGCCTTGTAATCGTCGATGTCGAACAGCGCCTGCGCGGTGTCGGTCACGCGCCACACGACTTGGGCGGCAATCTCGATCGGGTTGCCGCGCAGATCGTTGACCTTCAACCGCTCGGAAATCATGTTGTTGGCGCGCAGCGAGACTTTTTTTCGCGCAAGCCAGGGGAGCAGCCAGCGCAGACCCGTCTTGCGATCGGTGCCTTGGTACGCGCCGAACAGCGTGATCGCGGTCGCCTGGTTGGGCTGCTGCATGTAGAAACCGCAGGCGATGAAAGCGATGACGAGCACCGCGATCGCGACGAGCACCCCGCCGAGCGTCGAATCGTCCTGCAGCAAGCTTGCCCCAAACAGCCCGAAACCGAGCGCCACGACCGCGACGACGAGCATCAGATAGCCGCTCGACGTGGTCGCGGTGTGTTCGTGCGACAGCGTCAGTGCGGTGTTGCGTGTTGGCGACTCGACCATCAATGCCTCCCGTTAATGTGATATCACATTTATATCGGAATTTGCGGCGGCGCAAGCGCATTCCCTCTCCCTTTGGGAGAGGGAGGGAGGAGCGAAGCGACGGAAGGGTGAGGGTGACGGACATGGGAAGGGCGACGCCAGCAGAGCCAGCGTCGCCCCTCATCCCCATCTTTCGTCACCCCGGCCCCGTGCCGGGGTCCACCGTGCCACACATTCTACGAGCGTAGGGCGTGCATCCGCGTGGACCCCGGGACAAGCCCGGGGTGACGAATCCGTTAGTTCAGCACGATCGTCACCGCGCGACGGTTCTGCGCCCAGCTGGCTTCGTCCGAGCCAAGCGCGATCGGGCGCTCCTTGCCGTAGCTGATCGTCGAGATCCGCCCCGGCGCGACGCCGCGCGCGGCGAGATAGTTTTTCGCCGACAGCGCGCGACGGTCGCCGAGCGCGAGATTGTATTCACGCGTGCCGCGCTCGTCGCAATGCCCCTCGAGGCTCACCGGAACGTTGGGATAGCGCGCCAGCCACGTCGCCTGGCTGTCGAGGATCGCACGCGACCGGTCGTCGAGCGTGTAGCTGTCGAGCGCGAAATTGACGGTGTTGCTCGTGACGGAGCGCTCGAAATCGGCGCGCGAACCAGGAACGATGGCGCCCTGTCCGCCCGTGTTGCCCTGGTCCGTGACGGGGCCGGGCGCCGGCGGCAGCTCGGCGGGGCGCTTCTTGCTGCACGCGGTGGTCGCGAGCAAAGCGGTGGCAATCAGCAGCGTCGTGGTCAGTTTCGCCATGGCGGCTTCTCCCAGAGGTAAAAGGTCGTTTCGGACACGGGCCGGATCAAGCGCTCGGCTTTGCCCGGTGGAACAGAAGAGTCAAACACTTCGCAAAGTGTCAGGGGCGTAACGGTCCCCAGGCAGGATCGGATCCATCGAGCACGGTCGGAACGCGCCGGACGTTGACCCCGGTGAGATCGACCGACCACAGATCGGCGCGCCCACCGCCGCCCATCCCCGAGCGGAAGAACATGATGACGCGGCCGTTGGGCGACCAGCTCGGCCCCTCGTCCTGCGCGCCGTCGGTGAGCAATTGCTCGTTGCCGCCGGCCGGGCTCATCACGCCGATGCGGAACGATCCGCCGATCTTGGTGAAAGCGATGAGGTTGCCGCGCGGGCTCCACACCGGGGTCGCATAGCGTCCGCTGCCGAAGCTGATGCGCTGCTGCGACGATCCGTCGGCGTTCATCACATAGAGCTGCTGCGTGCCCGAGCGATCGCTCTCAAACACGATCCGGCCGCCGTCGGGCGAGTAGGTCGCGCCGGTGTCGATCCCCGGCGAATCGGTCAGCCGCTGCGGGCTGCCGCCCGAGAAGGCGACGCGGTAGATGTCGGTATTGCCGCCGACTGCCATCGAGAACAGCACCCAGCGGCCGTCGGGCGAGATGCGCGGCGCGAAGGTGAGGTTCGCGCTCGACACGAGCAGGCGCGACGATCCGCTCGCCAGATCATAAACGTAGATCGCCGGGCGATCCTTGAGATAGCTCATATAGACGATCGAGCGCTGGTCGGGCGAGAAGCGCGGGGTCAGCGAGATCGCCTGGCCGTTGGTCAGGAAGCGATGGTTGCCGCCATCCTGGTCCATGATCGCGAGCCGCTTGATGCGCTTGCCCTTGGGGCCGGTCTCCGAAATGTAGACGACGCGGCTGTCGAAATAGGGGCCTTCGCCGGTCAGCTTCGAATAGACCATGTCGGCGCATTTGTGCCCTGCGCGGCGCCATTCGCTCGGCGGCACGACGAAGCCCTGCCGCGCGAGCTCGGCGCGCGACGAGACGTCGTAGAGATAGCAACCGACCGTCAGCGTCCCGTCGCCATTGGCGCGGACGAACCCCTGGACCAGCGCCGATGCGCCCGCCGGGCCCCAATAGTCGAAGCTCGGCGCGGTCACTTCGGGATAAGCGATCGGATGCAGCGCATCGCCGCCGAGCGGCTTGAACAGCCCCGAATTGCGCAAATCGGTGGTGACGATCTGCGACAATTGCCGGCCGAGCTCGTCGGTGCGGCCGGCCGGGGTGCTCACCGCCTCCGCGGTCGGCATCACGGGGATCGCGATACCGAGCGGCGCCGAGACGCCGCCGACGACATCGACGACGAGCTCGCCCTGCTGCTGCGCGTTTTGCCCGGGCACCGGCGCGCCGGTTTGCGGCGCGGTCGGCGGGCTGTTCGGAAACGGCACCGGCAGCGGCGCCGATCCCGTCTGCGCGAGGGTCGCCGCGGGCAGCGCGGCCAGGGCAAGTGCGAGGATCGTCTTGGGGAGCATCATCGTCTTTCCTCAGCCGGGAAGTTTGTAACGCAGGATAAAGGTCTTCCACCCGCGTGGCACGTCGTAAAGCTCGGGCGGAAGACCGCGGAGCGGTGCGCAGCCCGAGAAGGTGGCGATCGCGTTGCGGTCGACCGCATCGACATAGCGGCGATTCTCGTCGTCGACCCCGCCATGATCGTCCGCCACGGTTGGCCGCCCGGCGAGCGACCCGTCGCGGTTGAGCGACAGCCGGATCGTCACGACGATCCGCGACGCGCCGGGGCCGGGATTGACCTGGCGATCGGCGCACGGCTGGACCTGGCGGCGGATCGCCGAGCCGATATCGGCGGCGGCCTTGGCGTCCATCGTCGCGCCGGGTGCAGCCTCGGACGCCTTCGCCTTGGAGGGCGATTGCGTGAGACCTTTGCGGAAATCGTCGTCGAGCAGCGAGCCGGTCGGCTTGGCCTTGGTCGCCTTGGGGTTAGTGCCGTTCGCCTTCGCCGTTGCCGGCTTGGTCGCTGCGGCGCTCTTGGCCGGGGCGGCCTTGGAAGGCGCGGCCTTTGCCGGCGCAGGCTTGGCAGCGGGCTTGTCGGCCTCCTCCGATTTCTCGGCGGCGGGTTTCTTGGGCGCAGGCTTGGGTTTCGGCGCGGGCTTGGGCGGCGGCACCGCGTCGGGCTTGGGCTCGGGTTTCGGCGCTGGCTTGGGCGCAGGCTTTGGCGGCGCGGGCTTGGGCACGACCGGCGCTGGCTTGGGCGGCGCCGGCTCGGGCGCGACCTGTTCGGCCTCGGGCGGCGGGGCGTCTTCCGGCGGCCCCGGGTCGGGCGCGGCCGATTGCGCGGGCGGCTCAGGCGCCTTGGGCGCATGTTGGTCGAGCGCAACGTCGTCGACCAGCGAGACTTCGATCGGCTTGTTGGTCGGCGGCGGCGTAGGCGCGCTGCTCCAGGCGAGCGACAGGAGCGCGAACAACGCGACATGGCCGACGACGGCCGCCCCGAGTCCGTATTGCTCCGATCGCGTCATCGGCCGTCCTGGCCCACCGTCACCAGCGCGACGCGGTTATAGCCGGCGCGGTTGAGCTCGCCCATCACCCGCATGACGTGCCCGTAATCGAGCTTGCGGTCGGCGCGCAGGAAGACCTGCGGCGGCTTGGCCGGATCGCCCTTGGCGGCGAGCTGCGCGAGCACGTCGGGAAGCGTCGCTTCGCTGAGCGGATCCTTGTCGAGGAACAGCTTGCCCGCGCCGTCGAGCGACAGGACGAGCGGCTTCTGGTCCGGGTCGAGCGCCTTCGCGCGGCTGTCAGGCAGCGTCACGGGGACGCCCGCGGTGAGCAGCGGGGCGGTGACCATGAAGATGATCAGCAGCACGAGCATCACGTCGACGAGCGGCGTGACGTTGATGTCGGCCATCGGCGCGCGCCGGCCACGGCCGCGTTGCGACGGGAGGTTCATCGACATCTTCTACTCCCCTCCCGCTTGCGGGAGGGGTTGGGGGAGGGCAGTGCAGCAGAGGACAGCGCCCGAGGCACGCCCCTCCCCTAGCCCCTCCCGCAAGCGGGAGGGGGACTGAGAAGCGCCCCTCACCGGCGCACCTCGCTCTCGAGCTGGCGGCTGAGCGTCGCGTGGAAGCCGTCGGCGAAGCGGTTGAGCCGCGCTTCGATGCGATTGATGCCGTGCGAAAAGCGGTTGTACGCGATCACCGCGGGGATCGCCGCGAACAGCCCGATCGCGGTCGCGAACAGCGCCTCGGCGATCCCCGGCGCGACGACGGCGAGCGAGGTGTTCTGCGCCTGCGCGATGCCGGTGAAGCTGCGCATGATCCCCCACACCGTGCCGAACAGCCCGACGAACGGCGCGACCGAGCCGACCGTCGCAAGGATGTTCAGCCGATCGGACAATTGGTCGATCTCGTTGGCGACCGCCGCGCCCATCGCCGTCGCAAGCCGCTCGCGCGTCCCGCCGCGGTCGACTTGCCCGCCGACGGTCGAGCGGCGCCACTCCGCCACACCCGCGGTGAAGACGCGCGCGATCGGCAGGTCGCTCTCATTGTGGAGGCGGTGGAACGCGTCGATATCCTCGGCCTTCCAGAAATCGCGCTCGAACGCCGCGGTCTTGCGGCGCGTGGCGCCGAGCCGGAAGAAGAAGCCGAGGATCACCGCCCAGGTCCAGACGCTCGCCGCCAACAGGCCGAGCATCACCGTCTTCACCACCCAATCGGCCTGGAGGAACAGCGCGATCGGGGACAGCGTCGTCGCATCGGTGTTGAGCATGATTTCGTTCACGTGGCGCTATCCCCTGATTCCGTCGCGCGTTCGCCCATCGCTCGGGCAAACGCCGCAATCCATTCCCTCGGCTGGCGCAGCGGCCGGCCATTCGTCGCGACCAAGGCCGCAGTGACGTCTGCCTCGGTGAGTATCGTCTCGCCGCGCATGACTCGTTGCTGAATATCGACCGACGCGGCACGGACCTTTTGCAGCGTCGTCAGCACGATCAGCGCATCGTCGAGTTTCGCCGGTGCGCGGTAGCGGATGGCGAGCGCGGTGACGGCATAGGCCCCGCCGCCGCTCTCCTGATGCGCACGCTGGTCGATCCCGACGCGCCGCAGCATGTCCGAGCGGGCGCGCTCCATGTAGCGCAGGTAATTGGCGTGGTAGACGATCCCCGAAAGATCGGTGTCCTCGAAATAGACGCGCAGCGGAAACCGGTGGACGGTTCCGACGATGCGGCCTTGCGCGGGCTGATCGAGGTCGCTGGCCGTCGTCATGCCCGCGCTGTTAATCCAACCGAGCAAGCGAGGGAACCCTTAACGGCGCTTGTCATGATGTAACGTTTGGGTTACATGTAACCCCTAGGTTACGATTCGAAAGGGGATTGCAGTGAGCATGATCGAACTCGCCGAACGCAAGGCGCGCGCCCGCGCGCTCGGCCTCTACGCTTTTGCTGGCCTCACCGTCGTGATGCTCGGCCTGACGTTCGCGCCCTGGCGGCCGTCCTTCTTCCAGGGGATGTGGCTCGGCTTCACGCTCGTCTCCGCGCTCTATCTCTCGCCGCTGGTGACGCGGCTCAAAAGCGGGCCGCTCGCGCAATTGCTCGAGGACGAGGTGACGCGCGAGCATCGCCGCGCGAGCAGCGCGATCGGCTTCTGGGCCGGCCTGCTGGCCGCTGCGGCGATGCTCGCGGTCGGTAGCGTGCCCGGACTGATTTCGGCGAGCGACAGCGCGCGGATCATCTTCACCGCCGCGATCGTCGTGGCGCAGGTCCGTCTCGCGACGCTCGAACTCGACGCCGCACGCTGAATGGCCGGAACGCTCCGCAATACGCTCAAGGCGGAACGCGAGCGGCTCGATCTGACGCAGGCCGCGCTCGCCGAACGCGTCGGCGTCAGCCGCAAGACGATCAATACCGTCGAGAATGGCGTGTTCGTCCCCTCGACGATCCTTGCGCTGAAACTCGCCGCCGCGCTCGATCGGCCGGTCGAGGCCTTGTTCCAGTTGGATGGGTTTGCGCTGGACGATTCGGGTGTATCGCCTAAACAGGACACATGACCCAATCCGCGCTGCGCATCAGGGGCCTGGCCAAGGCGTTCGACAAGCCCGTCATCGCCGGCCTCGACCTCGATATCGCAGCAGGCCAGCTCTACGCGCTGCTCGGGCCGAACGGCGCGGGCAAGACGACGACGCTCAGGATGGTCGCCGGGCTCGCCAAGCCCGATGCCGGGTCGATCGAGATCTTCGGCATCGACGCGCGCCGCGATCCGCTCGGCGCCAAGGCGATCACCGCGTGGCTGCCTGACGAGCCGATGCTCTACGACAAGCTCAGCCCGCTCGAATATCTCGCCTTCGTCGCCGGGCTGTGGCGGATGGACCCGGACCACGCCGCGCACGAGGCCGACCGGCTGCTCCACTGGCTCGATTTGTGGGAGCAGCGCGACACGCGCTGCGAGGGCTTTTCGCGCGGGATGCAGCAGAAGGTCGCGCTCGCCGGCGCGTTGATCCACGACCCCAAATTGCTGATCCTCGATGAGCCGCTCACCGGGCTCGACGCGAGCATGGCGCGCTCGGTCAAGGACGCTTTGCGCAGCGCGGTCGACGCCGGCAAGACCGTGATCGTCACGACGCACATCCTCGAAGTCGCCGAGCGGATGGCCGATCGGATCGGCATCATCGGCGGCGGCAAGCTGCTCGCCGAGGGCACGCTCGACGAGCTGCGCGACCGCGCCGGCACCGAAGGCATGACGCTCGAGGACACTTTCATCCGCCTGACCAGTCCGGACCCGCGCGCCGCGTGAACTGGGCGCTGCGCCAGCTCGCGCCCGGCTCGTTCGGCTGGCTCGCGCTCAACGAAGTCCGGCTCGCGCTGCGCGCGCGCAGCGGCGCGCGGATCGGCGTGACGCGGCTCATCGGCTATCTGCTGATTGCGGCATGGGTGGCGATCGGCTGTGCGGCCGCCTGGGGCCTGCGTGGCACCGCGCTCCCGGTGCTGCCCGAGCTGCGTATCGCGGTGCTGGCGATCACCGTGCTGATGTTGAGCTTCATGACCGCGCAGGCCGTGCTCGGGAGCCAGCGCAGCCTCCACGAAACCGGCGACCTCGCGCTGCTCTTCTCGGCGCCGATCGCGCCACGCAGCGTATTGCTCGCCAAGCTGCTCGGCATCGCCGCGACGATCGCCTTGACCTATGCCGTGCTGGTCCTGCCGATCGTCGTGCCGGTCGCCTTGCTCGGTCATCCGCGGCTGTTCGGGATCGTCGCCTTGCTCGTCGCACTCGCTCTGGCCGCGGCGGCGCTCGGGCTTGCGCTGACGCTCGCGATCGCGACGCTGGTGGGGCCGCGCGCCGCGCGGACCGTGGGCCAGATCCTCGCCGCGCTGCTCGGCGGCGCGGTGTTCCTCGGCTCGCAGCTGTTCCCGCGGGTCGATCACCATGGCGGCGCGATGCAGCTGCTGTTCGACCGGCTGCGCGCCGATGACGTCGGCATGCGCGGCCTGAGCAGCCTGCCGGGGCGCGCGGCGTTCGGCGACCCGCTGGCGATCGCCGTCCTGCTCGGCGTCGCGCTGCTGCTCTTCGCGGGCGCCGGGGTGACGCTCCAGCGGCTGTTCCTGTCGGGCTATCAGGACGGCGGAAACCGCCTGTCGCGCAGCAAGCCGACCGGCCGCGCGAGCGCACGGCTGTTCCATGCCGGGCTGACGCGCTCGATCTTCGCCAAGGAATGGCGGCTGCTCGCGCGCGACCCGGCGCTCGCCTTCCAGATCGTGATGCGGCTGGTCTATTTGGCGCCGCTCGTGCTGGCGATGCTCGGCAACCGCCATGCGCTCCCGCTGCCGCCCGCGCTCGCCTTTGCGAGCGTGCTGATCGCGAGCCAGCTCGTCGGCAGCTTCGCGTGGCTGACGGTGTCGGCCGAGGATGCGCCCGATCTGCTCGCGGTCGCGCCGGTCGCCAAGAAACAGATCGACCGCGCCAAGCTGCTCGCCGCCTTCGCGATGGCCGCCCCGTTCGCGCTGGTGCTGCCGATCGGGCTCGCCTTCCAGACCCCGGTCGGCGCGCTCGTCACGCTGGCGATGACCGTGCTCGGCGGCGCGGGCGCGGGCTATGTCGAATTGCGGCTCGGCAAGCCGAACAAGCGCGCCAGCTTCGCGCGCCGCCGCCAAGGCGGCCTCGTCGCCGGCCTGGCCTCGGTCGCGATCGCCTTGCTGTTCGGGGGCGCGGCCGCCGTCGCCGTCTATTGCCTCGACGGCGACTTTGCCGCGCTCAGCGGGCTTATCGGCCGGCGCTGAGCCGCAGGGCCGTCAATCGGCGAAGGCGATCGTCATGCGCCGCGGCGCGGTGTCACCGCCGCCCGCGCCGAGTAACGCCACCTGGAGCGGCGGCGCGGTATGGACTTCGATGACTTCGACGATTGACGCAGGCACTGGTGCGGCGAACGGCGCCTCGAGCTGGGCGAGCGCGGCCGCCGCGAAATTGGCGAAATCCGACGGCTCGACGCTCGCTACGCCGCGCAGCACGGTATGCGCCGTCGCGCAAAATGCGTCATGCCCGTTCTGGGCGGCGAAGCCGTTGTACAGCCGGGTCATCGCCCCGTCCTCGGCATCCTGCCACGCGGCCGCGAAACGCTCGCGATAGGCTTGCTCGGTCCCGGCCGCCGCCGCCGCCAGCGGCGTCGCGGCATCGTGCAACATCGCATTGTAGAGCCGGACCGTGTCCGCGCCATCGACGCCGCGACACGCCAGTGCGGCGACGTTGAGCGCCGCGCGCATGTGCCAAACCGTTTCCGCGGACGACAGCGTCGCGGCCGCCGCGACATTCCCGACCCCGAACGTCTGCGCCGAGGCAGGCACCACCATCAGACACGCGCCGAGCATCGGCGCGACGTACCGCAACTTTCCCAACATGTTTGAAACCCCCACTTTTCCCAAGCGGGGGTCTAGCCAAACGGCCTCAACAGGATTTTGCCAATGACGCCAAATGTGGCGCTAACGATATGTATCGTACTGATCGAGATCAGGTGAGTTTACCGCCGACTTGGTCGGGTCGCGAGCGCAACCGGTCCACCTGCGCGCACCTCTCGTCCCTCGGGATCGGGCAGCAAGGCGACCTGATCGAGCTGGATCCACGGGGCCGTCCGCGCGGGCGCCACCTTGGTGCGCGGCGCAGCGGATCGCAGCGCGATGATCGGCGCGGGCATGGGCGCAGCGACGGTGGTCGGCGCAGCGTTGCCACGCCAGCGATCGTAGCGCGCATAGAAATCGGTAAAGGCGGCATCGAGCATCGGTAGCCGCGCGGCGGCAAAGGCCGGGAAGCCCGCCGGGGTGATCGTCTCGCTCTCCGCCAGAATCTGCGACGCCGACGAACAGAACGCCTGGTGCGCGAAGCCTTGAGAGAAGAAATTGTAGAGCACGGTCATCGCGTGATCGTAGCGGTCGCGCCACGCCGTCCCGCCGCCGCTGCGATATTCGCCGGAGAGCCGCGCTTCGGCGTCGCGCAGCACGTCGCGCTGCCGCGAGAGGATCGCGTTATAGCGCGCGGCGACCACCGCTTCGCCGGGGCCGCGACAGGCCAGCGCCGCGACGTTCAGCCCAGCGCGGAAATGCCACACCGTCGCCGCTGCGCTGAGCGCGCGATTCGGCGTCTCGTACGAGCCATCGGCAAGCCGTGCCGGGATCGGCATTCCGGGATAGCTACCCGCCGGCGGCGCGCTCGCCGCAGCGACCGGCGGCGGCGTTGCGACCATCGCGATCGGTGCGGTGCGGTGCGAGGCGCAGCCGGCGACCAATACGGCGCCACCCAGCACAAGCGCGGAGGCGGCAGTTCGAATCACTCTCATCACGCAACTCCGATCCTTGAGGACCGGTGTCGCACGACAAAGGTAAACGCCGCGTTACCCTAGTTTGCGCGCTGCTCGAGCGCGGCTGCGGCCTCGGCCATCAGCAGCGCGATGATCTCGGCCACCGGCTCTTCCTTGGTCACCATCCCGACCGACTGGCCCGCCATCAGGCTGCCATGCTCGACATCGCCGTCGATCACCGCGCGGCGCAGCGCGCCCGCCCAATAATGCTCGATCTGCAATTGCGCCTCGGCCATCGCGACCTTGCCCTCGTCGAGCAGCTGCGCGACTTCGCGCTGCTTGGCGGTGAACAGATCGCCGCCGGCATTCTTCAGCGCGCGCACCGGGATGACGGGCAGCCGCGGGTCGATCTGCACGCTCGCCACCGCATCGCGCGCCGACGCGCGCAGGAATGCCTTCTTGAAATTGGCGTGCGCGATGCTCTCGGTCGCGCAGACGAAGCGCGTGCCGAGCTGGACCCCCGCCGCACCCATGTCGAGATACGCGGCGATCCCCTCGCCACGACCGATCCCGCCGGCGACGAACACGGGCACCGTGTCGGCCACTTCGGGGAGGATTTCCTGCGCCAGCACGCTGGTCGAGACCGGGCCGATGTGCCCGCCGGCCTCCATCCCCTCGACGACGAGCGCGTCTACGCCCGAGCGGATCAGCTTCTTGGCGAGCGAGAGTGCGGGCGCGAAGCAGATCAGCTTGGCGCCATTGGCCTTGATCGCATCGATCGAACCCGTCGGCGGAAGACCACCGGCCAGCACGACATGGCCGACGCCGTGGCGGTTGCACACGTCGATCAGGTCGAACAGCGCCGGGTGCATCGTGATCAGGTTTACGCCGAACGGTTTGTCGGTGAGGGTCTTGGTCGCGGCGATTTCGCGGTCGAGCAATTCGGGCGTCATCGCACCGCACGCGATCAGCCCGAAGCCGCCGGCGTTGGACACCGCGGCGACGAGGTTGCGCTCGGACACCCATGACATCGCGCCGCACAGGATCGCGACCTCCGAGCCGAGAAAGGCGGAACCGCGCGCCATGCGCCGGGCGAGGCGCGTGGCGCCGATCGAGGAGATTTCGTTCATCCACCGGGCCTAGCCTTGCGCAGGGCTTTGGGGCAAGCCCGCGTCATGCGACAGGCGACGACCGAACTGGTGATTGCGACCCCCGGACAGGGGCTGCACGAGATGACCGATCCCGTGCTGCGCTGGGTCGCGGACAGCGGCATCGCGACCGGACTGCTCACGCTGTTCGTGCGCCACACTTCGGCGTCGCTGCTGATCCAGGAGAATGCCGCACCCGCCGCACGGCGCGACGTGGAACGCTATTTCGCCAAGATCGCGCCCGAGAGCGCTGGATACGAGCATGACGACGAAGGCCCCGACGACATGCCAGCGCACCTGCGCGCCGCGCTGACCGCGACGAGCCTGGCGATCCCGGTCGCGGGCGGGCGGCCGGTGCTGGGCACGTGGCAGGGGATCTATCTCTTCGAACATCGCCGCGCCGCACACCGGCGGCGGGTCGCGCTGCATCTGATCGGAGAATAGCGCAGCCGGCGCCACGATCACCATGGCGCCACGCGCCCGGAACCTCCCTGCCCGCCAAACGCTTGCGCTTCGACTTCTCCAGACAGGACATTCCCCATGCAGATCGGTTTCATCGGGCTCGGCAAGATGGGCAGCGCTATGGCGGTCAACCTCGCCAAGGCCGGCCACCAGGTCCACGCCTGGAACCGCTCGGCGGTCGACGCGGGCGAGATCCCCGGCGTCGCGATCGTCGACAGCGTCGCCGCTGCGCTCGAGTGCGAGGTGGTCTTCACGATGCTCGCCGACGATGCCGCGATCCGCAGCGTGCTGCTCGACTCGGGCGCGCTCGATGGCGCGCGCGCCGGGCTGATCCACATCGTCACCGCGACGATTTCGGTCGCCTTCTCGAAAGCGCTCGCCGCCGACCATGCGGCGCGCGGCCTCGCTTATGTCGCGGCGCCGGTATTCGGCCGCCCCGATGCGGCCGCCGCAGCGCAGCTCAACGTCGTCCTCGCCGGGCCCGACGCCGCGGTCGCCAAGGTGACCCCGCTGCTCGAGACGCTCTCGACCAAGGTTTGGTCGCTCGGCGGCGAGCCCGCGCAGGCCAATGCCGCCAAGATCGCGGGCAACATGATGATCACCCAGGCGATCGAGGCGATGTCCGAAGGCGTCGCGCTCGCGGGGGCCAATGGGGTCGCAGCCGACACCTTCCTCGAGCTGATGACGGGCACGCTGTTCGGCGCACGCGCCTATCAGAGCTATGCGCCCAAGATCGTCTCGGGCGATTTCACGCCGGGCTTCAAGATGAAGCTCGGGCTCAAGGATTTGCGGCTCGCGACCGAGCTGGCCGATGCGGCCGAGGTCACCTTGCCCGTGCTCGACGCCGTGCGCACGCGGATGCACGATGCGGTCGAAGCCGGAATGGGCGAGCAGGATTGGTCGGCAATCGCCAGCCGGCCCTACGCGCGCAAGGGATAGGCCGCGGTCACCGTATCGCGCGGGTGCGCTCGGCGGCGTGGAACGCGACCCGGCCGAGCAGCGCCTCGAGATCGGCGCGGCTGACGTCGAGGCTGTCGCCGAGATCGGCCAGGGCAAGGTCGATATCCGCGGCGATGAACGGCGCGCGCGGCGGCGCGGCGCGCGCCTGATGCGGATAGCTGTGCCGCGACAGCCGATGGAACGCGACGCCGGCGAGCGCGAGCAGCCCGGCGTTGAGCGCAATCGGCACGACGGCGAACCCGATTCCCATGGCGCTGATCGCCGGGCCGCCGATCACCGCGAGCAGCGCGCTCGCGCCGCCCGGCGGGTGGAGCGAGCGCGTCAGCGACATGACCAGGATCGCGCCGCCCACCGCCAATCCGGCCGCGAGCCCCGGCACCGGCACGACCCGCGCGATGCCGATCCCGACCAGCGCCGACAGCACATTGCCGCCGATCACCGGCCAGGGCTGCGCGAGCGGGCTCGCCGGGACCGCGAAGACGAGCACTGCCGATGCGCCCATCGGCGCGACCAGCAGCAGCGCGGTCGAGCCGCCGACCAGCCATGCGCTGAGCCATCCCGTCAGCGCGATGCCGCACAGCGCGCCGAAACAGGCGAACAGCCGATCCGACAGATCCGCGCCTGGCAACAGCGGCGACCAAATTCGGTCGAGGATACGCGATCCGGAAGCTCGCATGGGTACCGTCCTATCGGAAAAAACAGGCTCCGCCCCTAGGGGTGTTCGACGCGCAGGGAAACCGCGCCATCTTCCCGCCGCGATCCGACTGCAGCCTGGCCGAAACCCGGGGACGTGCCGATGTCGTTGCTGCTCGTGGCGTTACTCCAGGCGGCCGGCGGCGGCGCACCGATCGCCTTCGACCTGGCGCGTCTGCCGATGCGCGATCGCCTCGCGTTTCGCCAGCGCTGCGACATCGGCGCAAGCCCGACCGATATCCTGGTGTGTGCGGCCCGTCCCGAACGCAAACCGGTGCCGGACGTCTGGCTTGGCGATCCCGACGATACGCCCGACGACGCGCGTGTCACACGCGGCACCGGCATGGCGGCGCTGACGCCGGTGGGGGCGTGCGGGATGTTCGCTGGCCAGCGCGACTGCAACAAGGCCGAAATGCGCCACTTCGGCTATGGCGGGGGCCGCGACCCGGTGACCTTCGTCGGCAAGCTCGCAGGCAAGCTGCTCGGCCGCGAATGAGCTGGCGACGCCGGCTGGCGGCGGCTCGCGTCAGTCGGCGTCGAGCCCGTAGGCGGTGTGCAGCACGCGCACCGCGAGCTCGGTATAATCCTCCTCGATTAGCACCGAGACCTTGATCTCGCTGGTCGAGATCGCCTGGATGTTGATCCCGCGCTCGCCGAGCGTGGTGAACATCGTCGAGGCGACGCCGGCATGGCTGCGCATCCCCACGCCCACCACCGAGATCTTCGCGACGCGCGTGTCATGGACGAGTTCGGCGAACCCGATCGCCTCGCGCCCCTGGTTGAGCACTTCGATCGAGCGCGCCAGGTCCGCCGCAGGAACGGTGAAGGTCACGTCGGTCGAGCGCGCGGCGTGCGCGATGTTCTGGATTATCATGTCGACGTTGATGTTGGCGTCGGCGAGCGGCGCGAAGATCGCCGCGACCGCGCCGGGCTTGTCGGGCACCGCGATTAGCGTGATCTTGGCTTCGTTCTTGTCGTGCGCGATGCCGGTGATGAGCTGGCTTTCCATAGTGTCGATCTCCTCTTCGCCCACGATCATCGTGCCGGGCAATGTATCCGCCATCGGTGCGTCCTCGCCGGTGAAGGACGACAGCACCTGGACGCGCACGCCTTCCTTCATCGCGAGCCCGACCGAGCGGGTCTGCAACACCTTCGCGCCGACCGAGGCCAGCTCGAGCATTTCCTCGTAGGTCACCTTCTTGAGTTTGCGCGCCCGCGGCACGATCCGCGGGTCGGTGGTATAGACGCCGTCGACATCGGTGTAGATGTCGCACCGGTCCGCCTTCATCGCCGCCGCCATCGCCACCGCCGAGGTGTCGGATCCGCCGCGGCCGAGCGTGGTGACGCGCCCGTGTTCATCGACGCCCTGGAAACCGGGGATCACCGCGACTTCGCCCGCGGCGAGGCTCGCCTCGAGCGCCACCATGTCGATGTCCTGGATGCGCGCCGAGGCATGCGCGTCCGAGGTCGAGATCGCGAGCTGCCAGCCGAGCCAGCTGCGCGCCGGCACGCCCGCCGCCTGCAGCGCGATCGCCAGCAGCCCGCTGGTGATCTGCTCGCCCGCCGAGACGACGACGTCATATTCCTTGGAGTCGTAGAGCGATGACGCCTCGCGGCAGAAGCCGACCAGCCGGTCGGTCTCGCCCGCCATCGCCGAGACGACGACGGCGACCTGATTGCCCGCCGCAACCTCGCGTTTCACCCGTGCGGCGACCGAGCGGATGCGTTCGATCCCGGCCATCGAGGTGCCGCCGAATTTCATCACGATACGGGCCATGGGTGGCAGAAGTCCTTGGGGTGAAGGGGCGGTCCTGATAGGAAGCGGGCATGAACAGCGCAACCGTAACGTCTGCAACCACTATCGACCCGGCCGAGGCCGCGCATTTCGGCGCGATGGCGGCGGAGTGGTGGGATCCCAAGGGCTCGTCGGCGATGCTCCACCGGTTGAACCCGGTGCGGCTGCGCTATCTGCGCGAGCGGATCGACGCACACTGGCTCGGCGATGACACGGGCTTCACGCCGCTCGCCGGCAAGCGCGCGCTCGATGTCGGGTGCGGCGCGGGGTTGCTGTGCGAACCGCTCGCCCGGCTGGGGGCGGCGGTGACCGGGCTCGATGCGGCGGCGGAGAATGTCGCGGTGGCGGCGACGCATGCCGCGCAATCGGGGCTGGCGATCGAGTATCGCGCCGGCAGCGTCGAGGATCTGGCGGGCGAGACGTTCGATCTGGTGACCAGCCTCGAAGTGATCGAGCATGTCACCGATCCGGCTGGGTTCGTCGCCGGGCTCGCGGGGGCGCTCGCGCCGGGCGGGCTGCTGGTGCTGTCGACGCCGAACCGCACGGCGCTGTCGCGGTTGGCGCTGATCACCTTTGCGGAGGGAACGGGCACGATCCCGCGGGGGACGCATGATTGGGACAAGTTCCTGACGCCGGATGCGTTGACCGAGCTGGTGATCGCTGCCGGGCTGAAGGTGGTGGACGTGCGGGGCCTGGGCTTCTCGGTGGCGAAGGGCTTCGTCCTCAGCGACGACACCAAGCTCGACTATTTCGTGACCGCCACCCGCTAACGCCTCCCCTCCCTGGAAGGGAGGGGTCGGGGGTGGGTCGGCCCGTTGTTTTGCCGGACGCCTGCCAAGCGAACCGCAAGCCCCGCTTTTGGCGAGCGTCCCGCGCCCGGGAGGCCGACCCACCCCCAGCCCCTCCCTTCCAGGGAGGGGAGGCACGTTACAACCCGACCTTGCGCTCCAGCCACCGCGCCGCGGCATCGGGCGTTGCCTTGTCGGCATCGCGATCGACCTGATAATTCGCCGCGCGCATCGCCTCGACCGGGATGCGCCCGACCATCGGCTGCAACGCCGCGACGAGCTTCGCATCCTGCGCCCGCCCCGGCGCGACCATCAGGATCGCGTCATACCCCGGAATCGCATGGCGCGGATCGCTCAGCACGGTGAGGTGCTGCGCCGCGATCCGCCCGTCGGACGAGAAGGCCGAGATCACATCCGCCTGCCCGCTCGCCAGCGCCTGGTACATGAAGGTCGGGCTATAGGCGTGCGACGCGCCGAACTTGAGTGGATAGGCGCGCTGCACCGCCGCCCATTCGGGCCGCTCGAGAAATTCGAGATCGGCGCCTAGCGTCAGCCGCGGCGCGACCCGCACGAGATCATCGAGCGACGCGACGCCCTTCGCCTTGGCCGCTGCGTCCTTCATCGCAAAGGCATAGGCGTTCTCGAATCCGAGCGCGCCGAGCAGCCGCACCCCCGAAGTCTTCGCCGCCCAGTCTTCGATCGCCGCGACCATCGCGGGCCGCGCGGGAATGTCGCGGCGCTTCATCTCGTTGGTCCAGATCGTGCCGGCATAATCGACATAGACGTCGATCGCATCGGTCTTGAGCGCCCCGAACACCACCGCCGAGCCGAGCCCGTCGCGATATTGCACATGGTATCCCGCGCGCTCGAGCCGATGCCCGATGACGCGCGCGAGGATATATTGCTCGCCGAAATTCTTCGCGCCGATCGTGATCGTGTCGCCCGAGCGCGGCCACAGCGGCGTCAGCGCGAGCAACACGCCGACGAGCAGCACGCCGCTCGCCGCCCACACCCGCCCGCGCCTGCGCTGCGCGATGCCACGCTCGATCACGCCGAGCAGCGCATCGACCGCAAGCGCCAGCGCCGCCGCGCTGAGGCAACCGGCGAGCACCAGCGCCCAATTCTGCGTCTGGAGGCCGGCAAAGATCATATCGCCAAGGCTCGGCTGGCCGACCGTGGTCGACAGCGTCGCCGCACCGATCGTCCAGACCGCCGCGGTGCGAATTCCCGCCATCAGCACGGGCGCGACGAGCGGGGCCTCGACCAGCCGGAGCTTCTGTCCCGACGTCATCCCGACGCCGTCGGCCGCCTCGATCACCGCCGGATCGAGCCCGAGCAGCCCGGTCACGCCATTCCGCAGGATCGGCAGCAGCGCATACAGCGTCAGCGCAAGCAACGAGGGCAGGAAACCGAGCGCAGGGATCCCGCCGCCGACCAGCCCCGACACGAACAGCAACAGCGGATAGAAGAGCGCGAGCAAGGCCAGGCTTGGCACGGTCTGGACGAGGCTCGCAAAGCCGAGCGCCACGCGCGCCACGCCCGGCCGACGCGCCGACCAGATCGCCAGCGGCAGGCTGATCGCCAGCCCGAGCAGCAACGCCGACGCCGCCAGCAGCAGATGCGCCGCGAGCAACGGCGGGACGCGCGAGAGCGCTTCGACGAACGGGCTCACGCTTCCTGCTCCAGCGCTTGCAACTTGCGCGCCTGTTCGCGCGGCACCGCAACCAGAGCTGCGGCCACCGGCCCGCCCTCCCCCGCGAGCAGCGCCTTTGGAGTAGCGTCCGCGACGATCCGCCCCTTGTTCATCACCAGCACGCGGTCGGCGAGGATCAGCGCCTCGGCCATGTCGTGCGTCACCATGATCGTCGTCAGGCCGAGCTGGTCGTGGAGTTGTCGAATGGCAACCCCCAACTGGTCGCGCGTGACGGGATCGAGCGCGCCGAACGGCTCGTCGAGCAGCAGCAGCCCCGGTGCGGTCGCCAGCGCGCGCGCGACGCCGACGCGCTGGCGCTGGCCGCCCGACAGCGCATCGGGGCGGCGCGTCGCGAACTCGCGCGGCAGTTCAACCAGATCGAGCAGGTCGGCGACGCGCTCGGCAGTCGTCCGCTCGCCCGCCAGCCGCAACCCGATCGCGATATTCTCGGCGACGCTCATATGCGGGAACAGGCCGATATTCTGGAACACATACCCGATCCGCCGCCGCAGCACGTGCGCCGGCTCGTTGCCGACCGCCGCGCCGCCGATGCGGACCTCGCCCGCGCTCGGCGCGATCAGGCGGTTGATCATCTTGAGCAAGGTCGATTTGCCCGAGCCCGAGCTGCCGACCAAAGCGACGAAGCTGCCGCCAGCAATCTCGACCGAGACGCCGTCGACCGCGATCGTCCCGCCAACATAGGCTTTGGTGACACCATCGAAGGCAACGGCGGGGCCGGGAGATTGGACTGACATCAGTGGCTTTGTGCGGGAGCTTTGCGGGAGCGTCAAACCTTGGTTCGCCCGGGCTTGTCCCAACCGCGCGCGTGTCGCACACTCGTCGCCAACGCTCGAGCGGCCCGGTACAAAGCGGGGCGACCCCGGCATGACGGAGAGACTGCTGAAATGACCGACACAACCAAGGCGATCTTCATCACCGGCGGCGGCTCGGGCATCGGCCAGGCCACCGCCAAGCTGTTCGCGGCGCGCGGCTGGCGCGTCGGGCTTGCCGACGTCAACACCGCCGGCCTCGCCACGACCGCCGCGATGCTGCCCCCAGGCATGGTCGAAACCTATCAGATGGACGTGCGCGACCGCGACGCCTGGGTCGCGCATCTCGACGCCTTTACCGCGACGACCGGCGGGCGGCTCGACGTGCTGTTCAACAATGCCGGGATCGGCACTGGCGGCCCGATCGCCGAGATGAGCTTCGAGGACCTCGACCGGGTGGTCGCGATCAATCTGGTCGGCGTGCTCAACGGCGCGAAGATCGGTTACCCCTATCTCGCGCGCACGCACGGCTCGTGCCTGCTCAACACCGCGTCCGCTTCGGCGATCTACGGCTCGTCGGGGCTGCCGGTCTATTCGGCGACCAAGTTCGGCGTACGCGCGCTGACCGAGGCGCTCGACGGCGAATGGTATGGCGCTGGGATCAAAGTCCGCGACCTCGTCCCGAGCTTCATCGACACGCCTTTGCTCGCAACGCCCGCGGGCAACAGCAATTATTCGATCAAGCAGGTCGTCACCAACGCCGGGCTCGAACTGACCAATGTCGACAAAGTGGCGCAAGCGGCGTGGAACGCGGTCCACGGCGACAAGGTCCACACCTATGTCGGCAAGACCGCCGACCGCATGGCGTTCGCCGCGCGCTGGATGCCGGGCAGCTTGCGCAAGCGGATGCGGCGCGGAACGATCGGCTCAGCCCAATAATCAGCCGAGTAAAGCGTCGATCGCCTCGGCCAGCGCCACGTCCTTGTGCGACAGCCCGCCCGCGTCGTGCGTGGTGAGCAGCACGTCGACGCGGTTCCACACGTTCGACCATTCGGGATGGTGATCCGCCTTCTCCGCCAGCAGCGCGACGCGCGTCATGAAGGCGAACGCTTCGCTGAAATCGGCGAAGGTGAAAGTCCGCGTGATCGCGTCGCGGGCTTCGTCATAATCCCAGTCGTCGAGCGTATCGAGCGCCTCGGCGCGGCCTTCGTCGTTCAGCGGTTCGACCTTCATTGCTGCTCTCCTGCTGGCGTGCGCGCCGCCTTCGCCGTAAGGCATAGCCAATGCCGCCCGCCGATCAACCGCGTAACCCGCCCGACGCCGACACGATCGAGGCGATCGCGCGCGCGACGATCGCGGGGCTCCCCGCGGAATTCCGCGCGCATCTCGGCGATGTCGTGCTGATCGTCGAGGATCTGGCCGATGACGAGACGCTCGACGCGCTCGGCATCGCGCATCCGCTCGATCTGACCGGGCTCTATCACGGCCGTCCGGTCGGCGAAAAATCGTCGATGGACAGCGGCGGCTTGCCCGACCGGATCCATCTCTATCGCCGCGCGATCCTCGACGAATGGATCGACACCGGGGTCGATCTCCACGCGCTCGTCGCGCACGTCACGATCCACGAGATCGGGCATCATTTCGGGCTGTCCGACGAGGACATGCATGCGCTCGAGGATTCGGTGGGGTCTGCGTGACGCCGGTCTTCGCCTTTCGCGACGTAAGCTGCGTCCGGGGTGGGCGGATGCTGTTCGAGCATGTCTCCTTCGCGGTCCCGCCGGGCGGGGCGGTGTCGGTTTCGGGGCCGAACGGCGTCGGCAAGTCGAGCCTGATCCGCATTGCCGCAGGCCTGCTCCGCGCCGCCGCGGGCGAGGTCGTGGCCGCCCCGCACCGTGCGCTGATGGCCGAAGCCGCCGCGCTCGACGCTGCGCTGCCGCTCGGCTCGGCGCTTCATTTCTGGGCGAAACTTGACCCAGCATCCGAGAGTGCGGCTGAGCGCGTCGCGCGCGCGCTCGAAGCAGTCGGACTCGCCACGATCGCTGCGGTGCCGGTGCGCCTGCTCTCGACCGGCCAGCGCCGCCGTGCGGCGCTCGCGCGCGTCGTGGCAAGTGGCGCGCCGCTCTGGTTACTCGACGAACCCGCCAACGGTCTCGACGTGGCGAGCGTCGCCGTGCTCGAACGGCTGATCGCGACGCATCGCGCGGGCGGCGGTGCGGTCGCGGTGGCGACGCATCTGCCGATTGCGCTGCCCGATGCAATTTCGGTCGTGCTCGGATGAGCGGCCTGCTCGCTTTCATCGCGCGCGACGTGCGGATCGCCTGGGCGAGCGGCGGAATCGTCAACGCGCTCGCTTTCTTCCTGCTCGTCACGATCCTCTTTCCGTTCGCGGTCGGGCCCGACACCGCGTTGCTCGCGCGGATCGGCGGCGGGGTGATCTGGGCGGCGGCGTTGCTCGCCGCGCTGATGCCGGTCGAGCGGTTGATCGGCCCCGATGCGGAAAGCGGCGTGCTCGACCAGCTCGCGGTGCGCGGGGTCAGCATGGCGGCGGCGGCGGCGGCGAAGATCGTGGCGCATTGGCTGGGCTTCGGTCCGCCCTTGATGGTCGCGGCGGTGCTCGCCGCGGGGCTGCTCGGACTGCCCCCGCAGACGCTGGGTGCGGTCGAGCTGGGGCTGTTGATCGGCACGCCGGGCCTTGCGGCGCTCGCCGTCGCGACCTCTGCGCTCGTTACGGGTCTGCGCGGGGCCGGCTCGGTCGCGGGGCTGGTGATGCTGCCGCTGGCGGTGCCGTTGCTGATCTTCGGCGCGGGAGCGCTCGAGGGGGGTGGTCAGGCGGTCAAACTGCTCGGCGCGGTGAGCCTCGTGCTGCTCGCGGGCGCGCCGTTCGTGGCGGGCGCGGCGATGCGCGCGGGGATGGAGTGAAGGGGTTCACGCGAAGGCCGCGAAGGAAAGAAGGACGCAAAGGGGGGACGGTATGGACGTCGAGGCAATTGCGGCGATTGCGGTCGATTGTGGACTGGCGCTTCATCGCCGGATTGGGCCGGGTCTGCTGGATCCGCATATGAGATTATCTTGGCACACGCACTCGAACGGCGCGGGCTGTCCGTCGAACGGCAAAAGATGATTGCGATTGAGGTCGATGGACTGGTCATCAAGGCCGGTTTTCGGGCCGATCTCATCGTCGAAGGACGATTATTGATCGAACTGAAGTCGATCGACCAACTGGCGCCGGTCCATGCCAAGCAAGTCCTGACCTATCTCCGCTTCCTCGAGCTGCCCGTAGGGCTGCTCATGAATTTCGGCGGCGACACGTTCAAGGAAGGGCTCAGGCGGATCATCAACAACCACGCCGCGCCGCCCAAGCCAGGCAATCCGAAGCGCTGAACCACCCCAAACTTCGCGACCTTCTTTCCTTCGCGCCCTTCGCGGCCTTCGCGTGAACCTCTTCTCCTTACCGCGTCCACCGCGCAAAGATCGCCGTCGGCAACAGCAGCCCCCGCGCTTCCTCGCGCACCGCCATCTCGCCGACTTCGACCGTCCCGCCGAGATCGGATAGCGCCTGCCGCACCACTTCGCCGATCGCCAGCGCCGACATCCGCACCGCATAGACGGTCAGCACGAGGAACTTGCTGTCCTTGTCGAGCAACCGCGCACAATCGGCGATCAGCCCGGGCAGCCCTTCCTCGAGCTTCCACACCTCGCCATCGGGGCCCCTCCCGAACTTGGGCGGATCGAGGAAGATGCCGTCGTAGCGCTTCTCGCGCCGCACTTCGCGCGCGGCGAACTTGGCGGCGTCGTCGACCATCCAGCGGATCGGGCGGTCCGACATATCGGACAGGAAAGCGTTGGCCTTGCCGGCATCGACCGACTTCTTCGAAGCATCGACATGCGTCATCGCCGCGCCCTTGGCGGCGAGCGCGAGCGTGCCGACGCCGGTATAGCCGAACAAATTGAGCACCTGGTCACCCTCGGCGACTTTCCCGCGCATCCATTCCCATTGCGGCGCCATGTCGGGGAAGAAAGCGAGATGGCGGAACGGCGTGTTCTGCGCAGTGAACAGCACTTCGTTCCAGCGCACGTGCCAGCCGCCGCGCGGCACGTCGCGCGAGAGATGCCAGCGCCCGCCGCCATCTTCGTCCGACGCGCCGATGAAATCGCCATCGGCTTCCCAGCTGTCCGACGCGGGCGCCCACATCGCCTGCGGCTCGGGGCGGATGAAGCGGAAGCGGCCATAGCGCTCGAGCTTGCGGCCGTGGCCTGAGTCGACGAGGCCGTAATCCTGCCAGGGTTCGGCGATGAGCGTGAGGAGGTCGTTCATATCGGACTCCCCTCCCTGGAAGGGAGGGGTTGGGGGTGGGTCGGCCAGCGGTCTGCGGTCGGCGCGACTAACGGGCCGACCCACCCCCGGCCCCTCCCTTTCAGGGAGGGGAGGAAGAAGTGCGCGTGCGCCGCCATCACCGCGCACTCGCCCGCTCGGCGATATACGCCGTCACCGCCTCGAACGTCCCCGGCAGCGAAGCATAGCGTTCCTCGCGCTCGAACAGATCGCCCATCCGCGCCGGCAGCACCGGCCGCTGCCCCGTCGCGCGTTCGACCGCGTCGCGGAACTTGGCGGGGTGCGCGGTCGCGAGCGTGACGACGGGCACATTGGCGGGAAGGTCGGCGCGACGCGCGGCGGCGAGGCCGATCGCGGTGTGCGGATCGATCACCTGACCGCTCGAGTCGCAGGCCCAGCGCATCGCCAGCGCCATGTCGTCGAGGTCGATCCGGTCGCTCGCGAACAGCGCGCTCGCACCCTGCGATTGCGCATTGGTCAGGCGCATCGCCTTCGACGCCTCGAACCCGCGCATCTGCTCGCCGAGCGCCGCACCATCGCGGCCGCCGAGATCGAACAGCAACCGCTCGAAATTGCTCGACACCTGGATGTCCATCGACGGGCTCGGCGTCGGCACGACCGTCCCTTGCGAATAGTCGCCGCTGCTCAGCGCGCGGTGCAGGATGTCGTTGACATTGGTCGCGACAATCAGTCTGGCGACCGGCAGCCCCATCTTCGCCGCGACATAGCCTGCGAACACATCGCCGAAATTGCCCGTCGGCACCGAGAAGGCGATCGGTCGCTCGGGCGCGCCGAGCCGAACGGCGGCATAGAAATAATAGACGATCTGCGCCATCAGCCGCGCCCAGTTGATCGAATTGACCGCCGACAGCGCGAACTTTCCCGAAAAGGTGGGATCGTTGAACATCGCCTTCACCAGCGCCTGCGCATCGTCGAAGCTCGCCTCTTCGAGCGCGATGTTGTGGATGTTCGGTGCGATCACCGTCGTCATCTGCCGCCGCTGGACGTCCGACACGCGACCCTTGGGGTGAAGCATGAACACGTCGACCCCGGCGCGGCCCGCAAGCGCGTCGATCGCCGCCGAGCCGGTATCGCCCGATGTTGCGCCGACCACCGTCACCTGCTGCGTCGATCCGGTGAGGAACCGCTCGAACAGCAGCCCCAGCAATTGCAGCGCGACATCCTTGAACGCGAGCGTCGGGCCGTGGAACAGCTCGAGCAGCCACTGCCGCTCGTCGAGCTGCGCGAGCGGGACCACCGCGGCGTGCGCGAAGCGGCCATAGGCCTGGGTGCACAAGGCGCGCAGCTCGGCCTCGTCGAGCGTCCCCTCGACGAACGGCAGCATCACCGCGACGGCGGTGTCGACATAGGACAGGCCGCGCAGCGCGGCGATCTGCTCGGTCGAGAAGCTCGGCCAGCTTTCGGGCAGATAGAGTCCGCCATCCTTGGCGAGGCCCGCGAGCGTTACGTCGCGAAAGTCGAGGGTCGGCGCGGAGCCGCGCGTGCTGATATAGCGCATGGCGGTAGCGGTTAGCGGTGCGGAGCCGACTCGGCAACCGTTCGCCGCCGCAGCGCCAACGCATAGATAATTGCGGCGAGCGCCGCGAAGACGAACCATTGTACCGCGTAAGCGAGGTGATTGTTTGGCACCGCGGTGAGATCAGGTCCCGGATTGGCGTCGAGCCCGGCCGCCGGCGGGTCGGCGACGAGCATCAACGTCTTGGGCGTCCCCTCGCCGACCATGCCGGCGATCAGCGCGGCGTGATCGGGCGCGTAGGTCAGGTATCCGGCGACGCGCCCGCCCTTCCAGTGGGGCTTGGCATGCGGATCCTTGCCGAACCCGAGTTGGACCTTGAAGCCCGGCCCTTCCGCGCCGGTGCGGCACTGCGCGATCTGGCGCCAGCCGGTGCCGCCCCGCGCGTTGCGCCCGCCTTCGATCGCGAAGGTGATCGGCTCAAGGCAGAAGGCGCTCGCGCGGCGGAAGAGCAGCGTCGCGTCGGTCGCATCGCGCGGGAAGGCCATCGCGGGCAGCGTGACATTGCGGGCGTAGCGCGCGAGGAGCGCCGCCTTCTCGCTCCGCCGCTCGAGCTGCCAGAAGCCGAGCCCGATCATCGCGACGATCGCGAGCGCGACGATCAGCGTCGAGACGACCGGTATGCGTTTCACGGCAGCGTCTCGGGCGGGGCGATGCGACCTTCATGCGCAGCGGTGCGATATTCCGAGCCGAGCAGCGCCGCCTTGGCGATGCGCAGCGCCCCGATTACGCCCGCCACGGTGATCGGCAACCAGATCAGCATCTGCAACCAGATCGGCGGGCCGTAGGCGAGCTGGATCGTGATCGCGAGCCCGACGACCAGCGCGCCGAGCACCAGCGTCAGGATCGCCGCCGGCCCGTCGCCGACGTTGAAGGTGGTGAAGTCGAGCCCGCACACCTTGCAGCGATCGCTGAAGTCGAGCAGCCCCTTGAACAGCCCGGGCGCGCCGCAGCGCGGGCACAGGCCCTTGAGGGCAGCCATCACCGGCGGGGGTGCGACCGGCGCCGTCGCTTCGCCCCGCCCATCGATCACGCGATCACCCGGCGTGGACCGGTGCGCCCCAGCCACCCCAGACATAGATCGAGACGAACAGGAAGAGCCACACCACGTCGACGAAGTGCCAATACCACGCCGCCGCCTCGAACCCGAAATGCTGCTTCGGGGTGAAGTCGCCTTGATAGACGCGGATCTGGCAGACGATCAGGAAAATCGTGCCGATCATCACGTGGAAGCCGTGGAAGCCGGTCGCCATGAAGAACGACGCGCCATAGTTGAGCCCCTTGAAGGGGAACGGCGCGTCCGAATATTCATACGCCTGGATCGCGCTGAAGATCAGCCCGAGCACGATCGTGCACCACAGTCCCTTTTTGAGCCCGTCGCGATCGCCGTGGATCAGCGCGTGGTGCGCCCAGGTGATCGTCGTGCCGCTGGTCAGCAGGATCAGCGTGTTGAGCAGCGGGAAGCGAAAGGCATTGATGACCTCGAGCCCCTTGGGCGGCCAAGTGCCCGCCGTGTCGGTGACGACGCTGACGGTCTTGGCGACCGAATCGTACGCGATGTGCGCCGGGAACAGCGAGAAATCGAAGAACGCCCAGAACCAGCCGACGAAGAACATCACCTCGGAGGCGATGAACAGGATCATGCCGTAGCGCAGATGCAGCTGGACGACCGGCGTATGATCGCCGGCATGCGCCTCGAGGATCACCTGGCGCCACCAGCCATACATCACCGCGAGCACGCCCGCGACGCCGGCGAAGAACAGCAGACCGCCGCCGGCGGCCGAATGCATCCACATGATCCCGCCCGACGCCATCGCCAGTGCCGCCATCGACCCGGCGAGCGGCCAGATGCTCGGCGGCAGGATGTGGTAATCGTGGTTCTTCGCACCGGCCATGGGTTTTCCCTCTGCTCTGGTCTCTATCTCGTCCCGTAACCCTGCTCTAGCCTTTGGCTTTTGCAGAATCCACCGGGTAAAACGTGTAGCTTAACGTGATCGTCTGGACGTCGCTCGCATCCGGGTCCTGCAGGATCTTCGGGTCGACGAAGAAGATCACCGGCATGCGGGCTGTCTCGCCCGGCTTGAGCGTCTGCTGGGTGAAGCAGAAGCACTGGATCTTGGTGAAATATTTGCCGACCTGGTACGGCGTAACGTTGAACGTCGCGGTCCCCGTGATCGTCTTGTCGGACGTGTTGGTGGCGGTGAAGAACGCCATGTCGCGCGCGCCGATATCGACCGTCTCGGACGGGTTCTCGGGCGCAAACTTCCACGGCATGTGCGGCGCGACATTGGTGTCGAAGTCGATGCGGATCTGCTGGCTGACCGCGCCCGGTGCGCGCAGCGCGCGCTGCGTCGTGCCGTTGAGCCCGGTCGCCTGGCAGAACATCCGATAGAGCGGGATGCTCGCCCAGCCGAGCCCGGTCATGAAGCACACGCCCAGGACGGCAAAGAGCGCGGTGCGAAGTTTGCCGTCGAGCACCATCAGTGCGGCATCCCCGCCTTGATCTTGGCGATGGTGATCGCGAACACGAGCACGACGAACGCGCCGAGGATCACGCCGAGCACCGCCGCGCGCGTGCGCTGGCGCTTGCGGACGAGGTCGGCGTGCGGGACCGAGAGGTCGGGGCGCGGGTCTGGGTTCATGCGGTCAACCGATCGATGGCGAGGGTCGCGAAGATCAGCAGGATATAGGCGATCGAATAGACGAACAGGAATCGCTCAGCCTTCATCTCGGCCGGCGTAGCGCCGCGCTGGAGGACGACCCAGATGGTCAGGCCGACGAAGATCGCCGAGCTTACCAGCGCGATGACGCCATAGGTCGTCCCGGCAAGCCCGAGCGCCCAGGGCGCGGCGACTGCGGTGGCCATCAGCACCGCGTACAACAGCATCTGCCAGCGCGTCGTGCGCGCGCTCGCCACGACGGGGAGCATCGGCACGCCACCCTTGGCGTAATCGTCGCGGATCAGCAAAGCGAGCGCCCAGCTGTGCGGCGGGGTCCACAGGAAGATGATCGCGAACATCAGCAGCGGCAGCGTCGAGATGCTGCCCGTCGCCGCGACCCAGCCGATCAGCGGCGGGAAGGCGCCGGCCGCGCCGCCGATGACGATGTTCTGCGGCGTGCGGCGCTTGAGCCCGACGGTGTAGACGAGCACGTAGAACAGGATCGACGCGGCGAGCAGCGTCGCGGCGAGCAGCCCGATCGCCATCCCCATCAGCAGCACCGAGAAGACGCCAAGCCCGACGCCGAACTGCAGCGCGGTCTCGCGCTCCATCTTGCCGGCGGGGAGCGGACGCTTGGCGGTGCGCTTCATCAGCGCATCGATGTCGGACTCATACCATTGGTTGAGCGCGCCCGCCGCGCCCGCCGCCATCGCGATGCACAGGATCGCGGTGAAGCCGAGCACGAACGGAAGCTGCACCGGCGCCGCGAGCATCCCGCACAAAGCGGTGAACACCACCGAACGCATTACGCGCGGCTTGGTCAGCGCGAAGAAGTCGCGCCAGTCGGCGGGCAGCGTGGCGGCAGGGGTAAGCGTGGTTACGGTCATTTCACTTCTACCCCCCTCCCGCGTGCGGGAGGGGCTGGGGGTGGGCTCGCGCTTTCAACCAGGCGCTGAGTCGCGGGGTGAGCGCGGGCCCACCCCTACCCCTCCCGCACGCGGGAAGGGAGAAAAGATCGACCCTCGCCGCGCAAGCGGCGAGGGTCGCAAAACTCAGTCGATCCGCGGCAGCGTCTCGAACTGGTGATACGGCGGCGGGCTCGACAGCGTCCATTCGAGCGTCGTCGCGCCCTCGCCCCACGGGCTGTCGCCAGCGGGCTTGCCCTTGGCGAGCGACCAGATGATGTTGACGAAGAACACGATCATCGACGCCGCCATGATCTTGTAGCCGAGCGTCGCCACCCAGTTCCAATGCGCCAGCGCGTCGGTGTAATCGGGCACGCGGCGCTGCATGTTCTGCAGCCCAAGGAAGTGCATCGGGAAGAACAGCACGTTCACGCCGACGAAGAACACGTAATAGTGAATCTGGCCGAGCGTCTCGTTGTACATCTTCCCCGACATCTTCGGGAACCAGTAATAGAAACCGCAGAACAGCGAGAACACTGCACCCAGCGACAGCACGTAGTGGAAATGCGCCACCACGTAATAGCTGTCCTGCATGTAATCGTCGATGCCGCCATTGGCGAGCACGACGCCGGTCACGCCGCCGACGGTGAACATGAAGATGAAGCCGATCGCCCACAGCATCGGCGTCTTGAAGCTGATCGAGCCGCCCCACATCGTCGCGATCCACGAGAAGATCTTGATGCCGGTCGGCACCGCGATCACCATCGTCGCGGCGGTGAAGTACATCTTGGTGTTCACCGACAGGCCCGTCGTGAACATGTGGTGCGCCCACACGACGAAGCCGACCACGCCGATCGCGACCATCGCGTAGGCCATGCCGAGATAGCCGAAGACGGGCTTCTTCGAGAAGGTCGAGATCACCTGGCTGACGATGCCGAAGCCCGGCAGGATCATGATGTAGACTTCGGGGTGGCCGAAGAACCAGAACAGATGCTGGTACAGGATCGGATCGCCGCCGCCGGCCGGATCGAAGAAGGTCGTGCCGAAATTGCGGTCGGTCAGCAGCATGGTGATCGCGGCCGCGAGCACCGGCAGCGCGAGCAGCAGCAGGAAGGCGGTGACCAGCACCGACCACACGAACAGCGGCATCTTGTGCAGCGTCATGCCCGGCGCGCGCATGTTGAAGATCGTCGTGATAAAGTTGATCGCGCCGAGGATCGACGAGGCGCCCGCGAGATGGAGCGAGAGGATCGCCATGTCGGTCGACGGCCCCGGCTCGCCATAGGTCGAGAGCGGCGCGTAGAGCGTCCAGCCGTTACCCGCGCCGCCGAAGAAGGGCGAGGCGAGCAGCAGCGTGAAGCTCGGGATCAGCAGCCAGAACGAGATGTTGTTCATCCGCGGGAAGGCCATGTCGGGCGCGCCGATCATGATCGGCACGAACCAGTTGCCGAAGCCGCCGATCATCGCCGGCATCACCATGAAGAACACCATGATCAGCCCGTGCGCGGTGATCAGCACGTTCCACAGATGGAGCGAATGATCGAGCCCCTGCTCGCCACCGGGCAGGAAGCTCGCCCAATAGCCGAGATACTGGATGCCCGGCTCGGCGAGCTCGGCGCGCATCAGGCCCGAAATCGCGCCGCCGATGATCCCCGCGGTGATCGCGAAGATCAGGTACAGCGTCCCGATGTCCTTGTGGTTGGTCGACATGAACCAGCGCGCGAAGAACGACATCTGGTGATCGTCATGCGCGTGCGCATCCGAGTGCGGATGCGCGTCGAAAGCGTGGCCGGTGAGAGCGGAGTCGGTCATGGCTTATTGTCCAACTGTGCCGGCGCCGGCGGCATTGGCCGTCGCGCTCGTGTTTCTGACAGGTCCGGCGGCGGTGCCGGCCTCGACCGGGCCGGTGACGTTCGCGGTGACGTCGGCCGCCGGTGCTGCCGCGATCGGGGCCGCTGCCGCGCCCGGCATCGTGCCGCCCTTGGCCTTGACCCATTGCGCGAACACCGCCGGCGTCACCGCCTCAACGGTGATCGGCATATAGCCGTGGCGTGCGCCGCACAGTTCGGAGCAGACGCCGAAATAGACGCCGGGCTTGTCGATCGTGAAGCTGGTCTCGTTGAGGCGGCCGGGGACGGCGTCGAGCTTGATCCAGAACGCCGGGATTTCCCAGCTGTGGATCACGTCGTTCGAGGTGGTGATCAACCGGATCGGCACGCCGACCGGGAGCACGACGCGATTGTCGGTCGCGAGCAGCCGCGGCCCGTCGATCGCGGTCCGCGCGCGCTCGCCCTTGCCGGTCTCGCCGGCTTCCTTGAGCATGTTCGAGGTGATCTCGAACCCGCCATTATCGGGATATTGATACGACCAATACCATTGGTTGCCGATCGCCTTGAGCGTCACCGCGGTCTTCGGCGCGGGCTTGTACTGCGCCTGCAGCAGCCCGATCGACGGGAGCGCGAGGCCGAGCAGGATCAGCACCGGCAGGCCGGTCCACAACACTTCGAGGATCGTGTTGTGCGAGGTCTTCGAGGCGACCGGGTTGTTGGCCTTGCGATAGCGGATGACGACCCAGACCAGCAGCAGCAGCACGAAGATCGTGATGATCGTGATCGTCGGCACGAGCAGCCAGTTATGGAACCAGAGCGCTTGCTTGCCGTTCGGCGTGACCTGCGGCTGGATCGTGATCAGCCCGTCGACCGGCTGGCCGACCTTGGGGTCGATCGCCATCGCGGGCGCACCGTCGACCGCGAGCATCGGATCGTTCGAGGCGGCAGCGGGAGCGGCGGCAGGCGCGGCCGGCGTCGTAGCGGGCGCGGCAGTAACCGGCGCGGCTTCGACGGGTTTGGCGACAGGCGCGATCGGGGACGGTTGCGGCGCGGCGTCGGCCGCTCCGATGCTCGAGATCGCGAGGCTCGCCGCCAGCACGATCGATTTGATCCCGATCCTACGCATCGTCTGCTTCTACCCTCTGCAGCGCCGCTTTTACGGCATTATCAAGACGGGGATACGCCTTTATAGCCCGGCGTATAGCAGGCTATGCCCCGGCCTCAACCCGCGGCGACGCCTTTTTTGGCGCAATCGTTGCGTCGGCGGGCGGGCGACCCTAATCAGGCGCCTCTTCGCTTCAGGACAGACCCAGCATGACCGACGCCGATGTTCTTGCCGAATTCCGCGCCGCCGAGGCGTTGCTCGAGGGGCATTTCATCCTGTCGTCGGGGCTGCGCAGCGGCCGCTACCTGCAGTGCGCGCGCGTGCTGATGGACCCGGCGCGCGGCGCGCGGCTGGCCGCGGCGCTCGTCGCGCGGCTGCCGGACGATGTCCGCGCGCAGATCGCCGCGGTGATCTCGCCCGCGATGGGCGGGGTGATCGCCGGGCACGAGATGGGCCGCGAGCTCGGCGTGCCGGCGATGTTCCTCGAACGGCCCGAGGGCGTGTTCGAACTGCGCCGCGGTTTCCGGATCAAACCCGGCACCAAGGTGCTGATGATGGAGGACGTCGTCACCACCGGCCTGTCGTCGCGCGAGGCGATCGCGGCGATCGCGCGCGCCGGTGGCGAAACCGTCGCAGCGGCGGCATTGGTCGACCGGTCGAGCGGGACCGCCGATCTCGGCGTGCCGTTCTTCCCGCTGATCCGGCTCGACGTGCCGACCTACGCGGCCGACGCGCTCCCGCCCGAACTCGCGGCGATCCCCGCGATCAAGCCGGGGAGCCGCGCGGCATGAGCCGCGCGCTGCGCCTCGGCGTCAACATCGATCACGTCGCGACAGTGCGCAACGCGCGTGGCGCGGGCTATCCCGATCCGGTGCGCGCGGCGCTGCTCGCCGCCGAGGCGGGCGCGGACGGCATCACCGCGCATCTGCGCGAGGATCGGCGCCATATCACCGACGACGATATCGCGCGGCTGTCGGAGCAATTGACGATCCCGCTCAACCTCGAAATGGCGGCGACCGACGAGATGCTCGCGATCGCGCTGCGCCACACGCCGCACGCCGCGTGCATCGTTCCGGAAAAGCGCGAGGAAGTGACGACCGAGGGCGGGCTCGATGCCGCCGGGCGCTACGATCGGCTCGAACCACTGGTCGGCGCGTTGCGCGACGCGGGGATCCGCGTCTCGCTGTTCATCGAACCCGATGCGCGGCAGATCGACGCCGCGATCCGGCTCGGCGCGCCGGTGATCGAGCTGCACACCGGTAGCTATTGCGATCTCGCGGGCGAAGCGCAGGCGGCCGAGCTGCGACGCCTGGCAGATGCGGCGGCGCTGGCGACGAAGAACGGCATCGAGGTCCATGCCGGCCACGGCCTGACCTATAGCAATGTCGCGCCGATCGCGGCGATCCCGCAGGTGCGCGAGTTGAACATCGGGCATTTCCTGGTCGGCGAGGCGCTGTTCGTCGGCCTCGACGAAGCGGTTCGCCAGATGCGCGCGGCGATGGACGCGGCGCGGTGATGCGCGCGCAACCTTCCCCCCTCCCGCTTGCGGGAGGGGCTGGGGGAGGGCCTGTTCCTGCGCGCGCGGCGCTGGAGGCACGCCCCTCCCCTAACCCCTCCCGCAAGCGGGAGGGGAATTAGAATATGATCATCGGCATCGGCTCTGACCTGTGCAACATCGAGCGGATCCAGGCGTCGCTCGACCGCTTCGGCGCGCGCTTCGAGACCCGCGTCTTCACCTCGCTCGAACAGGCCAAGGCCGCCCGCCGCCCCTTCACCAAGGCCGGCACGCTCGCCAAGCGGTTCGCCGCCAAGGAAGCTTTTTCGAAGGCGGTCGGTACCGGATTCAAGGCTGGCGTGTTCATGCGGGATATCGGCGTCGTCAACGCGCCCTCGGGCGCGCCGACTTTGGCGCTGACGGGCGGGGCGAAGGCGAGGCTTGACGCGATCACGCCCGACGGCCACGTCGCGAGATTACATTTGACGATGACCGACGATCACCCCTGGGCGCAGGCCTTCGTGATCATCGAAGCGGTCATGAAGGATAGCGTATGAGTGAGGATGTGGCCCTGCGCACGCACGAGACCAAGGAGCCCGTCCCCCACGAGCCCGTAACGCAGCCCAAAAAGGGCCGCACCGATTGGGCGGGCGAGGTGCGCGGCATCTTCTGGCTGATCCTCGCGGTGCTCGGTTTCCACACCTTCATCGCCAAGCCCTTCTACATCCCGTCGGAATCGATGTTGCCCGGGCTGCTCGTCGGCGATCAGCTGGTGGTCAGCAAATTCCCTTATGGCTGGTCGTTCGTCTCGCCGACCTTCCATCTGCTGCCCTTCATCAAGGGCCGCTTGCTCGGCCGCCTGCCCGAGCGTGGCGACGTCGTGATCGTCACCCCGCCGGGCACCGAGACCGACTATATCAAACGCCTGATCGGCCTGCCCGGCGACCGACTCGCGGTGCGCGACGGCACCGTCATCCTCAACGGCGTGCCGGTGAAGCGCGGGCCGCTGCATTATGTCGACATTCCGAATTACGGCGGCGTCCAGCTCCCCGCGCCCGAACGCGCGACCTGCGACCTCGGCGACGACGCGCTGCGCACCGGCCCCGACGGCAAGACCGTCTGCCACGTCCCCGTCGTCACCGAGACGCTGCCCAACGGGCGGCATTACGACACGGTCGAACTCGGGCCGTCGATCGGCGACAATTACCCCGAAGTCACGATCCCCGCAGGCCACGTCTTCCTGATGGGCGACAATCGTGACCGCAGCGCCGACAGCCGCTTCTCCTTGGCCGAACAGGGCCTGGGCGGCCCGGTGCCGTGGGAATATCTCGGCGGTCGCGCCGAATTCATCACCTTTTCCAAAACAGGCCTGGGAAGCTGGAATCCGCTGACGTGGGGGCAATCGTTCCGCGGCGGTCGCGCCGGCACCTCGCTGCATGCGGAGCGTAATCAGTGAGCGACGACACGACCCAACCCAAGATCGTCACCGAACCCGCCCCCAACGAACTGCGCGATCCCTTCGTGCGGCAGGAATTGAAGCGCGCGACCGTGTGGCTCGGCCTCGCGGGCGCGATCGCGCTCGTCGTTCTGCTCGTGCAGCCGCTGTTGATCATCTTCGGCGGGCTCGTCTTCGCCTCGATGCTCGACGGCGGGGTGCGCCTGCTCGGCCGCGTGTTGCCGATCGGGCGCTCGTGGCGGCTGGCGATCGTCGTGATCCTCACCGTCCTGTTCGTGGCGCTCGTCTTCTACCTGACCGGCGCGGGAATCACGCAGCAGTTCGAGCAATTGCGCGCGACGCTGATGACGCAGGCGACCAAGCTGATGACCTGGGCGTCGGACAAGGGGATCATGCCGGGCAAGGCCGATCTCAACGGGATCATGGAACAGGCGCTCGGGTCGTTCGGCAAGATCACCTCGTATCTCGGCATCGCCTTCGGCGCGCTCGCGAGCCTCATCATGGTGCTGGTGATCGGCCTGTTCATCGCGATGGAGCCGCGGCTCTACGAGGGCGGGCTGCAATGGATGGTGCCGAGCGACCAGCGCAAGCGCTTCTCGGGCACGATCGAGCAGATGGCGACGACGATGCGCCGGCTGCTCGCCGGGCGCCTGTTCGGCATGGCGATCGAGGGCGTGATGACCGGCGTCGCGCTCGCGATCGCGGGCGTGCCGATGGCGCTGGTGCTCGGCATCATCACCGGCATCCTCGCCTTCATCCCCAACATCGGCGCGATCACCAGCGGCATCATCATGATCGCGGTCGGCTTCAGCGCGGGGATGAACACGGGGCTCGCCGCGATCGGCATCTATATCTTCATCCAGGGGCTCGACGGCTATGTCATCATCCCGATGGTCGCCAAGCGCACCGTCGATCTGCCGCCGGCGCTGACGCTGTCGATGCAGATCCTCGCGGGCACGCTGTTCGGCATCCTCGGCCTGACGCTCGCCGACCCGATGACCGCGATGATCAAGGTCGCGCTCGAGCGCAGCTCGGAGGCGGAGGGCGAAGCCGAGGCATGATCCTCTACGATTATTGGCGCTCCTCGGCGGCGTATCGCGTCCGGATCGCGCTCCATCTCAAGCAGGTGGCGTATCACAGCGTCGCGATCGACCTGACCCAGGGGGCGCAGCGTGCGTCCGAGTTCGTGGCGCGCAACCCGCAGGGGCTGGTGCCCGCGCTCGATCTGGGCGGCGTCGTGCTGACGCAAAGCATCGCGATCCTCGACTATCTCGATGCGACCTATCCGGCGCCGCCGCTGCTCCCCGCCGATCCGGTGGCGCGCGCACAAGCGCTGGCGCAAGCGTTGGTGATCGCCGCCGACATCCACCCGATCGACAATCTGCGCGTGCTCAATCGGCTCACCGCGCAATTCGGCGCCGACCAGGCCGCGCGCGAAGCGTGGTACGCGCACTGGATCATCGAGGGTCTGAACGCGCTCGAAGCGATGACCGTCGATCTGCCCGGACCGTTCCTCGGCGGGGCCACGCCCAATCTCGCCGACATCTGCCTGGTGCCGCAGCTCTACAATGCCCGCCGCTTCGCGGTGCCGCTCGACGCCTGGCCGCGCCTGGTCACGGCGGACGCGGCGGCGGCGGCGCATCCGGCCTTCGCCGCGGCGCATCCCGATCGGGTCAAGCCGATCGCATAACGTTCGCGTGCTGCGCCCGCGCTACGCCGCCATCGCGAAGCGCCGCTCGAGCACGACCTCGTCGAACAGGTCGAGATAGGCCGCGGCCGCATTCTCGCCCGGCTGCGGCACCGGTCGCGGCCGCGCGCGGCCGGGCGCGAGCCAGTGATCGAGCGCGGCGACCAGGCCGGCGACGTCGCCCGGCGTCACGATCGTGCCGAGCGACGGGCGCGTGACGATCTCACGCACTGCGACGCTCGAATCGGTGCTGATCACGGGCGTGCCGACCGCGAGCGACTCGCGCAACACGCCGGGCACGCCTTCGAAGTCGGAAACCAGCGCGAGCGCCGTGGCGCGCGCGATGACGGGCGTCGGATCGGCGACATGGCCGGGCAACGCCACCCGGTCGCGCAGGCCGAGCGCGGCGATCTGCGCCTCGAGCGCGGCGCGCTCGCTCCCCTCGCCG
Source organism: Bordetella parapertussis (assembly GCA_943367995.1). Classification (GTDB taxonomy): domain Bacteria; phylum Pseudomonadota; class Alphaproteobacteria; order Sphingomonadales; family Sphingomonadaceae; genus Sphingomonas. The sequence continues at coordinate 58,500 of CALRKL020000002.1, forward strand.
ACGATCATCAACGCCATATCGCGATCGGCGATCTGGTCGAACGCGGCGATCAATCGATCCCAGCGCTTCTGCGGCGCGAGACGGCCGACGCCCAGCAGGAACCGGCCACGCGGCATGGCGGGCAGCACCGCGCCATCGATTGCGCGCACCGGCGGATTGGGAATCACGCGCAGCATCGCGCGATCAGCGCCCATCTCGGCGCAGGCCTCGTCGGCCATCGCCGGGCTCATCGCGACGAGCCGGTCGACGAAGCTCGGATGCCAGCGCAGCCAGCGGCGATACGCCATCGCCAACGCCGGACCATGGTCGCGCCGGACCAGGGCATTGGAAATTTTCGCGACGATCGGCGGGCAGCTGGCCCCGAGTCGAAGTCGCGTCCACGCCGCGAGCGCAGAATAATGATTGCCCGGGCAGAACAGCACATCGGGTCCGATCTGCTGCGTCAGCGTGGCGAGTCCGCCCATCCCGATCATCGACGATCGACCGATCAAGTGGACATCGACCGCGCCGGGCAGATCCCGCGCCAGCGGCCCCGAGGCGTCGCCAATCACCAGCGTCACGCGCCGCCCAAGGTCGCTCCACCCCTTGACCAGTCGAAGCAGCGCTTTTTCTACCCCACCGCCCTGAAGCGTTTGAGCAAACGCAAGAATATGCGCGGCAGGCGGTCGGGGACTCAACATGACATCACGCTAACGAGAGTTTGTGGCAAAAGTTTCCCAGAGGCGTGATTGAAATACGCCCGTGCGCCTTTTCCCGCCCGCCGCGGTCGCGCTTGGAATTGCCGCGCCACACTTCTGCCGTTAAGCCGCGCCAATGGACCGCCTCGACCGGCTAGAACCAGCGGACAAACGCGCCACGTGACACAGATGAAGACCGGCCCCGGGAGCGGCGCTGCGACCCCAGGGTCGGGCGCGTACGCGCCTTTGCCAGCCCTCCCCGGCTTGCCCAACTCCCCCGACCTTGCCGGACTCGAGCCGATGAAGCCGCTTACCCGGCGCTGGCCGTCGTATCTCGGCGCCGCCGTCACGGTGGTGATGATCGTCTGGCTCGGGCTCAAGCTGCGCGGGCTCGGCGTCGATAGTTTGTACGAGGCGCTGCCGACCAATCCGCTTTTCTACTTTTTCTTTGCCTTGCTCTACATCGCGCCGGTCACCGGTGACTTCATCATCTTCCGGCGGCTGTGGGGAATCCCCGCCGCCGGGTTCGTCGCGCTGATGAAGAAGCGAATCGCCAACGACGTGCTCAATTATTCGGGCGAAGCGTATTTCTACGCCTGGGCGAGACAGCGCTCGTCGATGGTCGCCGCCCCGTTCGGCGCGGTGAAGGACGTCAGCATCCTGTCGGCGATCGCGGGCAACATGGTGACGCTGGCGATGATCGCGGTGGCGATGCCGCTCGGCATCGGGCTGCTCACCCCGCACGGGCTGCACAATGCGATCTGGTCGGTGGTCGCGGTGTTCGCCATGTCGCTGCCCTTCCTGATCTTTTCGAAGCGCGTCTTCTCGCTCCCGCGCGCGACCTTGTGGTGGATCTTCGGGATCCACTGCCTGCGCCTGATCGCGGGCTGCGTCTTGATCGCCTTTGCCTGGCATTACGGCCTGCCGAGCGTGACGATCGGGATGTGGCTGCTGCTGTCGGCGGCGCGGATGATCGTCGGACGCTTGCCGCTGGTGCCGAACAAGGACCTTCTTTTCGCCACCTTCGCCACCCTATTGATCGGTCAGGATGCCGAGCTTTCGGTGCTGATCGCGGTGACGGCGGCGCTGCCCCTGCTGGTCCATGTCGTGCTGGTCGCGATCTTCGGGCTGGTCGGCCTGGTGAGGAAGAATTGACGATGCGCAAGTTTCTGGCTGGGGTAGCGGCGCTGCTCGCCGTGATCGGGTTCCCTGCCGTGGCGCAGGCGGCGCAAGTGCTCGGCAGCGATGCCGCGGCGTGCAGCACCGGTGGCCCGGCGATCCGCGTCAATGTCGAGGGGCTCAAGGACCGTACCGGCGAGCTGAAGCTCGAACTCTATCCCGCGACCGAGGCCGATTTCCTCAAGGACGATCGCGACCTTATCAAGGAGGGCAAGTTCTTCCGCCGCGTTCGGTTGCCGACGCCGCAGACCGGGCCAATCACGTTGTGCATCCGCGTGCCGACGCCGGGGGCCTATGCGCTGCTCTTCACGCACAATCGCGATGGCAAGAACAAGTTCAATTTCTGGAGCGACGGCGCGGGTTTTGCCAGCAACATCAAGCTCGGGCGCGTTCGGCCCAAACTCGAAATGGCGAGAATCGTCGTGCCCGAGGGGGTTGTGACGACCACCATTCGCGCCCAATATCTGCGTGGGCTCGGTGGTTTCGGCCCGATCGGGAGCTGATCCTGCGATGCGTATCGTCGACGTCAACGAATTCTACTCGCCGACCGGCGGCGGGGTGCGCACCTATATCGACCGCAAGATGGGGATCATGGCCGATCTCGGGCATGAGCTGATCGTGCTCGCGCCGGGTCGCGAGAATGCGATCGAGGAGCGCCCCGGCGGCGGCAAGGTGATCTGGATCCAGACCGGGCATTTGCCGCTCGACCAGAATTACGGGCTGTTCTGGGACGGCGCGCCGATCGTGCGCTGGCTCGACGAGCTCCAGCCCGACGTGGTCGAGACCTCGTCGCCGTGGCGCCTGCCCTGGGTGATCGGCAAGTGGCAGCCCAAATATCCCGCGGGCGCCGTCAAGGCGTTCTTCATGCACAACGACAATATGGCCGCCTACGCGCTGCGCTGGTTCGAGGGGATGGCGCCCGAGGAACGGCTCGAACAGGCCTTCTCCTGGTACAGCCGCTACATGTCGGGCTTCCTCAAGCATTTCGACGCGGTCGTCACCAACGGCCCGGCGCTCGAAAAGCGGCTCAAGCGGCGCGGCGTGCATATCGACGCGGCGATGCCGCTCGGCATCGAGCGCGGGCATTTCTCGCCCGATCTGCGCGACGACCGGCTGCGCGCGGCGCTGCTTGCGCAGTGCGACCTGCCGCCGAGCGGGCATCTCTTGCTCGGGCTCGGGCGGCATCATCCCGAGAAGCGCTGGCGGCTGGTGATCGACGCGGTCGAGCGCGCCGGGTCGGACTTGCCGGTCGGGCTGATCCTGCTCGGCACCGGCGTCGAGAGCCGCCAGATCGAGGCGCGGATCGCGGGCTCGCCGCACATCCGCATGTTCCGCCCGGTCTATGACCGCGAGCGGCTCGCGCGGATCGTCGCGAGTTGCGATGCGCTGATCCACGGGTCGGAGGCCGAGCCGTTCGGGCTGGTCGCATCCGAAGCAATGGCCGGCGGGTTGCCGCTGATCGTCCCCGACACCGGCGGCTGCGCCGAGGTCGCGGATCCCTATGCCTCGGAATTCTACACCGCGCGCGATGCGCAAAGTGCCGCGATGGCGATCCACCGGCTGTTCGCGCGCGACCAGCGCGTGCTGCGCCGCGCGGCGCTGGTCGCGGCGACCAAGGTGCGCAGCGACCGCGACCATGCGATCGACCTGATGGCCTATTATCAGGGTCTGGTCGACGCCAAGCGCGGGCTGCCGCTTCAGCGCCGCGCGTAGACCGCGATCCGGCCGGCACCCAGCGGCAGGTCGGCGCGCAGGCGATAGCGCGCGGTGATGAAGCGCTCGAACAACGCGCGCAGGTCGGCGCGTTCGCCGCTATAGGTCCGGCCGAGCACGACGATCGCCGGACGCAGCGCCATGATCCGTTCGAGCTCGCCTTGCTGATCGGCGCCGATCGCGCCGCGCTCGCGCGCTTGGCCGATGTGGCGCGGGAAGCGATAGCGCGTCACCGCGCAACGCTCGGCCGCCGGGTAGAGCATCGGCGAGCCCGAGAAGACATAGAGGCAGCCCGGCCCGTGGCCGATCACGCGCGTCACAGCGGCGAATTCGGCGGGCGTGCCGCGCTCGTGGCGTTTGACGAGCAGGACGATCTGCGACGCGAGCAGGACGACGACCAGCAGCGGAAGGCGGACCCGCGCCGCCCGGCGGTGCGCGGCGAAGAAGCCCGCCGTGCAGATACAGAGCGGCACGAGCAGCGGCAGCGCATAATGATCGAAATAGCCGCGAAACCCCACCACGCCGAGCGTCGCGACGATCGTCCAGCCGAGCAGCCAGCGGCGCAGCGGTCGAGCGTCCTCCGCCACCGGGCTGCGCACACCCAGCACCGCCATCGCCGCGAGCGGCGACACGATCAGCGCCATCAGCGCGAGGTTGCCGAGCTCGCGCGGAAGCGGATCGCCGCCGCGCGCGCCAATCGATTCGAAATTGGCGTAGCGGAACGCATCGCCATAGCCGTGCGCCAAGAACCAGCCCAACGCCGCCAGCGTCGGGAGCAGCGCTAGCGCGGCAAGCGGCATCGCCAGGAGGGCGACGCGCCACCACGCACGGCCGAGCCGCACCTCGCGCCACATCCACGCCAGACCGAAGAACAGCCCTTCGAACAGCACGGTATATTTGATCTGCAACGCCAGCCCGACCAAGGCGAGCGCACCGCACCCCTGCAGGAAGCGGCGCGTCGCATGGGTCGCATCGTCGGGCCGCGGCGCTAGCAGGCTTGCCGCACCGACCATCAGCAGATTGTAGAAGACCGGGGTCTGGCCGCCTTCGCCTTCGAGCAGATTGAGCCACAGCAGATAGGCGATCGCCGCCAGCAGCGCGCCCTTGGCCCAGCCCGCGCGATCGGCGAGCCGCGCGATCAGCGTCGCGGTCGCGGTGACGCTCGCCAGCGCCATCGCCTGATACGCCCAGATGCCGAGCGGCAGCCCCAAGGCACCCGCGGGGAGATAGAGCAGGAACAGCCCGACCGGCTTGCGGTCCCACACGTCGATATAGGGAATCGCCCCGCGCGCGATCGCCTGCGCCGTCGCGAAATAGAATTCCTCGTCGACGTGCAGGATCGGGTTGCCGAAGGTCAGCGCGCGGACCAGCAACGCGACCACGCCCAGAACGAGCCAGCGCGGCATGCGCGCGGCGGCGGATCGGATCGGGGAAAGGGCGGGATCCGTCACCCGCGCAGCGCTAGGGCGACAATCGGGCGAAACGAGGGCGGCAGGCGCTATCGGACGTAGAGCCGGAACCGCGCGCTATCGAGCGGGAAACGGCGATAGCGCCGCGTCAGCGCCCAGCGTTCGAGCCGCGCATCGAGCGCGGCATCGCCGCTGCTCCAGCCACCCTCGCCGCCGACCAGCACCGCCGCCGGCGGCGCGGCGTCGAGCGCGTCGAGGCGATCGGCCGAGACGAGCCGGAACCCGGCCTCGCGCTCGTCGAGCAGCAAGGCGTGGCTGCGGAAATAGAAGGGTCCGGTCGCAAAGCGGCGATCGGGTACCGCGCGCGTCGCGCCGAGGAATTGCGGCGACAGCGTCGCGACCGGGCCGCGCACCCCCGATTGCTCGAGCGCGGTGCGGATCGCCCCGCCATCGCTCAGCGCCGCCATCAGCGAAGTCGCGCCGCGCGACTGTACGAGGGTCACCAGCGTCGGGGCCAACCCCATGCCGACTGTCACGATAACGAGGGCTCGGACCCGGCGGCCCGGCGGCCTGCGGCTCCAGGCGAGCGCGAGCAGGACGAACAGCGGCGGCAGCGCGGGGAGCAGATATTGCCGCCACGTCGGCATCGGCAGCGCGGCGGCGACCAGGCCCGCCAGCAACAGCAGTTCGAGCGCGCCCGGCCGGCGCAGGCGCCGCGCCACCACGACCAGCGCGAGCAAGGCTGGCCCGAGCGCGAGGAACTTGAACAGGTCGACCGCCTTGGCGAGCAACGACAGCTTCCAGGGTCGGTCGGCATAGAATTCGGCGGGCGCCAGCGCCGGAAAGCCGATCGTCTCGAACACGAACGCCGCGGGCGCCATCGCCCAACTCCACGCGACCAGCCCCGCCACCGGTAACGCGCCGATCAGCACCGCACCCGGCCGATGCCGCCGGTCGAGCAGCGCATAGCCGCCATAGGCCACCGCCGGGAGCGCATAAGACAGCTTCGCCGCCGCCGCGCCGGCGAGCAACAGTCCGGCGAGCAGCGCCGTCCTCGGCGTCGCCAGCCCACGCTGCGCCCGCACGATCGGGATGAGCGCCGCGCCGAGCAACGCCGCTGGCAGAGCATCGTTGCGCGCGGTCGCGATGCTGAACAGCAGGATGTCGCTCGCGCCGAGCAACGCCGCCGCGCCCAGCGCCGCGTGCGGCCCCGCGCCCGCTTCGCGCGCCGCGCGCCACACGGAACCCACGATCCCCACCCCCAGCACGGCATTGGTCAGCCGCAAGGCGAGCCAGGCGTGCCACCCCGCCGCCCAGGCGATCGGCGCGAACAGCAGCGGCTGCAGCGGCGTCTGGAGATAGGCATAATCGCGATACGGCAGTTCGCCATGCGCGCCGAGCAGCGCCGCGGCGACATATTGGCTCTCGTCGTGATCGATCGGATGCAGCAGCGCGAGGCTCACGAACACGAGCAGCGCGGTGGTCAGCGCGCGCCACGGCGTCGCGATCGGTTTGGTCATGGAGCCCCCCATGCGCGCGCCATACGCCGCCGCTTCCGCGCTGTCACGAACGCGCCATATCCGGGTGGCAGGAGATCGCGATCGAATGGAGACAAGCGCATGACCACGATCGACCGTCGCTCCTTCCTGCTCACCGGCTCGCTGGGGCTCGGGGCGTTCGCGGTCCCGGGATTCGCGCAGACGCCCTCGGTCGCGTCGGCGCGCGGCTTTACCCATTCGGTCGCGAGTGGCGAACCGGGCAGCGATTCGATGCTGCTCTGGACCCGCTTTGTCCCGGCCAACGGCGACACCGCCGAACTCCGCGTCGAACTGTCCGAAACCCCCGATTTCGCACGCGTCGCAGCGGGCGGATCGCAGATCACGGGCGTCTGGCGCGATTTCACCGCCAAGATCACGGTTGACGGGCTCAAGCCGGGAACGCGCTATCACTATCGCTTCGTCGCGCCCGACGGCAGCTTTTCGCCGATCGGCACGACGCGCACACTCCCGGTCGGCCCGGTCGAGCGCTTCCGCACCGCGACCTTCTCCTGCTCGAACATGCCCTATGGCTTCTTCAACGCCTATGCCCATGCCGCGGCGCGCGACGATCTCGACCTCGCGATCCATCTCGGCGACTATTTCTACGAATATCGCACCGGCGACTATCCCGCCGCCAAGGACCAGGTGCCGGGCCGCGTGCCCTTGCCCGCGACCGAACTGCTCCACCTCGCCGATTATCGCATCCGCTACGCCTCGTATCGCAGCGACCCGGCGCTGCGGGCGCTCCACCAGAAGGTGCCGATGATCGTGCAATGGGACGATCACGAATCGGCCAATGACAGTTGGGAAGGCGGCGCCGAGAACCACCAGGCCGACGAAGGCGACTGGAATGCCCGCCGCGCCGCCTCGATCCAGGCGTATCGCGAATGGATGCCGGTGTCGGACGAGCCGTGGAAGGCCTATGAGATCGGCACGCTCGCCACGCTGTTCCGCACCGAGACGCGCCTCCTCGCGCGCACCAAGCAGCCCGATGTCGCCGCACTGTTCCAGGCCGCCGATCCGATGGCGGCGCTGAAGCGCTTCCGCGACGGCGCGTGGCTGGACCCGGCGGTGACGATGATGGGCAGCCAGCAGGAAAGCTGGCTCTCCCACGCGATGGCGCAATCGGTGCGGCAAGGACAGCGCTGGCAGATCGTCGGCTTCGGCACGATCCTCGGCCAGACGGTGATGCCGCAGGAGGCGGTCAATTGGGTCGCGCCGACCGCGCCGGCGCGGGCGAAGAATTATATCCTCGCCGGAATCGCCGCGGCGAAGGTCGGCCTGCCGTTCAATTACGACAATTGGGGCGGATATCCCGCCGCCCGCGCGCGCTTCCTCAAAGGTGCGCAGGCGCTCGGCGCGAACCTGATCGTGCTGTCGGGCGACAGCCACAACGCCTGGGCCTATGATCTCGGCCAGGACGGCAAGCCGGTCGGGGTCGAGTTCGCCGGCCATTCGGTAACCTCGCCCGGCTATGAGGCGGCGAGCGGCGTCGACCCCAAGCTGATCGCCGCAACGCTGGTGCGCAGCAATGCCGAGCTCAAATGGTGCGACACGTCGCGCCGCGGCTATATGGCGATGACGCTCACGCCGAGCAGCGCGACCAACGAATGGATCATGCTCGCCACGATCAAGGCCGCGTCGACGGCCGCGACCATCGGACACAGCGCGACGATCCAGCGCGGCCGCAACGTGATGGCCTGATCCACCGCTGATCCGCCCCTGATCCGCTGCGCGCGCGGATGCGTATTGCCGACCCCGTCCCGCTGCGGCACACCCGCGGCGGGGCAATCGGGAGCCGGCAATTTGCGCGTGACGATCAAGGACGTATCGCGAGTATCGGGGGTGTCGATCAAGACCGTCTCGCGCGTCCTCAACAAGGAGCGCTACGTTGGGGTGGAGACGCGCGCCAGGGTCGAGGCGGCGGTCGCCGAACTCAACTTCCGGCCGAGCACCGCGGCGCGCTCGCTCGCGGGCAAGCGCAGCTTCCAGATCGCTTTGATCTGCGACAATCCCAGCCCCTATTACGTCTACGAGATGCAATCGGGGATTCGCGACCGCTGTGCGCAGGACGGGGTGCGGATGATCGCGCAACCCTATGATCGCAACGCCGACACGCTGCTCGACGATATCGAGAATCTCGTCGATGCGACGCATGTCGACGGGCTGATCCTGACGCCGCCGGTGTCGGACCATCCGCAAGTGCTCGATCTGCTGGCGCGGCGCGGCGTGCGCTTCGTGCGGGTCTCGCCGGGGAGTGGCGTCGACCTGTCGAGCTCGACCTTCATCGACAACAAGGCGGCGGCGCGCGTCATGACGACGCATCTGCTCGACCTCGGCCATCGCCGGATCGGCTTCATCGCCGGGCATCCGAGCTATGCGACGAGCGGGCAGCGGATGCGCGGCTATGCGCGCGCACTCGGGCAGGAAGGCGTGCCGCTCGACCCGGTTTTGGTCCGCGAGGGCAGCTATGATTTCGCCTCGGGCGCGCAAGCGGCGGAGGAATTGCTCGCGCTGCCCGAGCCGCCGACCGCGATCTTCGCGTCGAGCGACGATATGGCGGCGGGCGCGCTCACTGCGGCGCATCGGCGCGGGCTGACGGTGCCGGGGCAGCTCTCGGTCGCCGGGTTCGACGACACCGCGCTCGCGGGCTTCGTCTGGCCACCGCTCACCACGATCCGTCAGCCGACGCGCGAGATGGCGTATCAGGCGGCCGACCTCCTGCTAGCGCCCGCCGATGCGCCGATCGAACAGCGCGAAGTGGCGTTCGAATTGATCGTGCGCGAATCGACCGGGCCGGTCGGCGGGTAGCTGCCTCCCCTCGCTGGAAGGGAGGGGCCGGGGGTGGGTCGGCCCGTAGTCGGGCGAAACGTTCCCATCGTGAGCCCCCCTCGATCCCCTCCCTTCCAGGAAGGGGCGGCGGCTTCATCCGATCAGCAGCAACGCCGCCGCCAGCGCCAGGCCGAACGCGACCAGCGTCGCGATCAGGATAACCAACAACGGCTTGGGCCCCGCCTGAAGCAGTTGCGCGAGCGGCGAGCGGATCGCGGTTGCCGTCACCGCAGTGGCGAGCATCGCAGCGGCGATCTTTTCGGCGCCGCCAGCGACGATCGGCGGGATCACGCCGAACGAGTTGATCCCGGCGAGCACGAAGAAGCCGATCACGAACCACGGCACGCCCGGCCCCTTCGCCGTCTCTCCGCCACCGCCCCAACGCGCGAGCGCCATCGCCACCACCGCGAGCACGGGCGCGAGGAGCGCCACGCGCGTCAGCTTGACGATCGCGGCAATCCCGCCCGCGCCGTCCGAATAGGAATAGCCCGCCCCCAGCGCCTGCGCGACGTCGTGGATCGCCGCGCCGAGCAGGAAGCCGGCCTTGAGGTCGCTCATATGGAAGGCGTGCGCGACGAGCGGGTAGAGCATCATCGCGCTCGCGCTCATCGCCGAGATGCCGACCAGCACCAGCGTCAGTTGCGCCTGGGTCGTGCGTTTCTCGCCGAGCGTCGTCGCGAGTGCCATCGCCGCACTCGCGCCGCAGATCGCGACCGCGCCGCCGGCGAGCACGCCGAACGCGGTGTCGAAGCCGAAGCGCCGCGCGGCGAGGATCCCCGCCCCCATCGTCAGCGCGACGATCAGCACGACGCACAGCAACGCGACGGGCCCGAGCGCGACGATCTGCCCGAAGGTGATCCGCACGCCGACGAGCACGATCCCCCAGCGCAGCAGCGAGCGCGACGCGAAGGCGAGCCCCGGCGTCAGCCGCGCATCGGCGCTGAGGAAATTGAGCGCTAGGCCGATCAGCAACGCCATCAGCGTCAGCGGCACGCCGTAATGATCCGACAGGAACCCCGCGGCGAGCGTGCCCATCGCCACCACCACGAGCCCGGGGACATAGCCGCGCCAGTCATGCTTTGCCGCTGTTTCGATGTCGCCATAGAGATCGCCATAGAGATCGGCGGCCATCGGGAGCGGACGTTTCGGATATTTGCTCGCCATTCTTCCTATCCGTCATGCCGGACTTGTTCCGGCATCCACCGTGCCGCACACCGGGCCTGCGAATATTCGCGGCGCGGTGGACCCCGGCACAAGGCCGGGGTGACGGAGCGTTGGGTCTAGCGCAAGCGCGCTCGATCTGACAACGCTGTCGCACAAAAATGACGGGAGCGGATCGGAATGGCAATCAGGGGCGGGACAGCACGCTGGATCATCGTCGCGATGGTGTTCGTCGCGGTGATGCTCAATTATGTCGACCGGCAGATCCTCGCGCTGTTGAAGCCGACGCTCGAGGCGCAGTTCCGCTGGTCGAACCGCGATTACGCGACGCTCGGCATGGCTTTCCAGATCGCGACCGCCTGCGCCTTTCTCGGGACCGGCTGGTTCCTCGATCGCGTCGGACTACGGCTCGGCTTCGCGCTCGGCGTGTTGGTGTGGAGCCTGGCGGGGATGGCGCACGCCTTCGCCACGACGGTGCCCGCCTTCTTCGCCGCGCGCATCCTGCTCGGCATCGCCGAATCGGTCGGCACGCCCGCCGCGGTGAAGACCGCAGCGACCTATTTCAACCATAAGGATCGCCAACTCGCGCTCGGCATCGGCAATATCGCGCCGAATGTCGGCGCGATCGTCACGCCGTTGTTCATCCCCGTGCTGGCGGTGGCCTATGGCTGGCAGGCGGCGTTCCTGCTCGCGGGCGGGCTCGGCGTGGTGTGGGTCGGCGTGTGGCTCGCGATCCGCGTCAGGCCGGTCGCGCTCGATGCCGTCGCCCCTGCGCCGGTGCCGTGGCTCGGCATCCTGCTGACGCGCGAGACCGCCGCGATCGCGATCGCCAAGATCCTGTCGGATCAAGTGTGGTTCTTCATGCTGCTGTGGCTGCCTGACCTGTTCCACCGGCTGTTCGGTCTGCCGCAGGGGACGCTCGGGCTCCCGATCGCGCTCGTCTACGGGATGGCCGCGCTCGGCGCGCTGACCGGCGGGTATCTGCCGACGCGGCTGATCGCGCACGGGTGGAGCGTCAACCGCGCGCGCAAGACGACGATGCTCGGTTATGCGCTGCTCGTGCTGCCGGTGGTGTTCGTCCAGTCGGAATCGAACCCGTGGGTCGCGGCGGTGCTGCTCGGGCTCGTATTGTTCGCGCATCAGGGCTTTTCGACCAACGTGTTCGGCGTGACGACCGACATCACGCCGGCACGCGCGGTCGGCAGCCGGATCGGGATGGCGGCGTTCTGCGGCAATCTCTGCTCGATCGGGATGATCGGCTTCCAGGCCTATGCGCTCGAACATGGCTGGGGCTATGCGCCCGCACTGGCGATCTGCGCCGGGTCGTATCTCGCGGCGTTGCTCGCGATCCACCTGCTGATCCCGGTGATCGTGCCGGTGGACGAGAGCGAGCGCAGCGACGGGTTGGTCGCCGCCCACTAATCCTCCCCGGCACGGGGAGGGGGACCACCAGCCTTCTTCAGGCTGGTGGTGGAGGGGGATCGCCGCAAGCGCTACGCGCGTTGCGGGCCCCCTCCACCATTCGCTGAATGCTCATGGTCCCCCTCCCCGTTCCGGGGAGGATCAAGAGATCAGAAGCTCACCCGCCCCGTCACGCCAAAATACCGATCGGCATCACGCGGGATCTGGTAGCGATACGCGCCCCCCGGCCCGCCATTGATGATCGACGCGGCAAAGCTTTGGTCGAACAGGTTGCGCACCTGGAAGGTCAGCTTGTAATGCTCGTCCTTGCTGACGAGCCCCGCCGACAGATTGACCAGCCCATACGCCCCGATCGTGCCGAGCCGCCGCTGCACCGCATCGGCCGAGAACAGCGCCAGTTCGCTGCTCTGATACGATCCCTGCGCCCCAAGCAGGATATCGGCGAACCCGCCGGTGCGGACGCGGTAGTCGGCGCTGAGATTGCCCTTCCATTTCGGCGCGAAGCCGAGCGGCGTGCCCGGCGGCACCACCGCCGCGCCGAGCGGGGCCTTGAAGGCATCGACATGCGCGTCGGTATAGGCCAGCCCGCCGGTCAGATTGAGATCGCGCACCGGGCGGAACGTCGTGTCGAGCTCGACCCCGCGCGTCGAGACGTCGCCCGCGTTGGTGAAGCGCGTGACGACGACGCCAGCGACGAGATCTGGATTGTTCGCCTGGAAATTGTGATATTTCGCGTAATAGGCCGCCAGGTTGAGCGTCAGCTTGCCGCCGAAAAAGCTGTTCTTGAGCCCGAGTTCGTACGAGTCCGACGTCTCGGGCGCGATCACGTTGGTGCCGGTCGCGGTCAGATTGTAGAACACGTTGAACGCCGGCCCCTTATAGCCGCGCGCATAGGTCGCGTACGCCGTCGACCCACGCGAGATGTCGAACTGGACGCCCGCCTTGCCCGACAGATTCTCGTTGGTCGCCTTGCCGCGGAAGGGCACGCCGTTCGAGACGCCCCCGCCCAGCCCGTTATTGTAGACGCCCGCATCGAAATTACCGTTGATGCCGGGTCCGGCGAGCGTGGTGCGGCGGATATGGAACACGTCGAGCTGATCGACCGTGTAGCGCAGCCCGCCGATCACGCGGAAGCGCGACGCGAGATTGACCGTGCCCTGCCCGAACAAAGCGAAATTCTTGAACACCGATCCGAAATCGGCGGTGCCGGTCGGGAAGGTCGAGGGTGCCGCCAGCGAACTCGAGCACGGCGTCAGCGCGGTCGGCGCGGGATTGACCGCCGCGGTGCAGACCTGATCGTTGCGCGTGAAGATCCGCTCGCTCTCGGCGCGCGAATAATAGGCGCCGAGCACATACGTCAAGAACTGGTGCCCCGGCGAGGTCAGCCGCAATTCCTGGCTGAAGGTGTTGCCCGTCTGCGGCCCGAAATCGTGGAGCTGGTTGAAGCCGATATAGGCCGCAGGCAGGAAATCGCCGTCGCGGATCTCGGTGTTTTTGTAGTCGCGATAGGCGGTGATCGAGGTGACGGTCTGCGTACCTGCCTGGATATCCGCCTGGAGCGAGAAACCGTAGCCCGTCTCGGTCGTGCGCGTGACGAGATCCTGCGCGAGCTCGCGCGTGTTGGTGCCGCGCGGCGTCGGCAGCACCGCGGTCGAGGCATTGGTGGTGACCGCGCCGGTCGCGGCGTTGATCGGCCCGGTGGCGATCACCTCACCGCAGCAATCGTCGTTGTTGTGGTGATAATCGGCGATAAAGGCGAGCTTCACGTTCGGCCCAGCATCGGCATCGATTTGCAGCCGGCCGCCATAATGTTCGAAGCCGTTGACCAGCTTGCCATTGGCGGTGTTGCGAATGTTGCCGTCGTAATTGGTGTAGAAGCCGGTCAGCCGCGAGCGCACGCTCTCGCCGAGCGGCACGTTGAGCACTGCGCGGCCGCGATATTCGCTGTCGGTGAAGAAGCCCGCCTCGACATAGCCGCCGAGCGTGCTGGTCGGTTTCTTCGAGATGATGTTGATCACGCCGGCCGAGGCGTTCTTGCCGAACAGCGTACCCTGCGGCCCGCGCAGCACTTCGAGCTGGTCGATATCGACGAGGTCGCCGAACGCCTCGCCCGCGCGCGCGAACACGACGCCGTCGACGACGGTCGAGATCGACGGCTCGCCCGCGATCGAGAAGGTCGAGGTGCCGACCCCGCGCAGGAACAGCGACTGGTTGAGCGTCGTGCCCGATTTGAGGAAGTTGAGCGACGGCACGAGATATTGCGCGCCCTCGAGGCTCGGCTTGCCTTGCGTCGCGAGCGCGTCGCCCGACACGACCGAAACCGCGACGGGCACGTCCTGCAGTCGCTCGGACCGCTTCTGCGCGGTGACGACGATATCGCCAGGCGCGGCCTCATCGGGACTTGCCGGCGCGGTCTGGCCGGTCGCGGCAGGCGCGGTTTGCGCCAAGGCCGGTGTCGCGACGAGCAGCGCGAGCGTGGCCACCCCCGCCAGATGCAATGCTTTCATCAATCATCCCCTTGTTGATATCCCATCGTTGTGATGGGTATTATCGTTGCGGCCGTTCTGACAGCGTGATCATGCTTGCCGGCAGTAAAGCTCCGCTTCTTGCTCAGACCCCCAGTTCGGCCATTTCGACGACGCGGTGTTCGCGCGCGCTGATCTCGGCGGCGGTGCCGATCGCGACCGCCATCATCCCGTCGCGCGCGGTCACCTCGACCGGACCCTGCCCGCGCACCGCGGCGTTGAAGCGCTGATGCTCGTAGAAGGTCGATCCGTGATGGCTGCCCGCGTTGAGCGCGGTCTCGTCGGTATGGACGACGCGCCGCGTCGCCTGCTTCGGATTGCGGAAGCCGACGCGCGGGGAATGGACCAGCGCGCCCTCGGGAATCAACACGTCGAGCCGCGCCTCGCTGCCGACCGCGGTGATCTCTTCCTGGTTCTCCGCGCCATCGGCGAACATCGAGAGATCGAGCATCGCGCGCACGCCATTGGCGAAATCGACCGTCGTATAGCTGTTGTCGATGATGTCGGGCCGCTCACCGCCATAGCTTTCATCGAGATGGTTCACGTCCATCGCGCCCGAGCAATAGACGCGCACCGCCTCGCTCTGCGTGATCAGCCGCATCAGGTCGAAGAAATGGCAGCATTTCTCGACCATCGTCCCGCCGGTGTTGCGGTTGAAGCGGTTCCAGTCGGCGACCTTTACCAGGAACGGAAAGCGATGCTCGCGGATCGACAGCATCTGCAGCCGGCCGATCTTGCCGCCATGGATGTCGGCGATGAATTCGGCTGCGGGCGGCATGTAGCGATATTCCATCGCGGTCCAGAAGACCTTGTCGCTCTGCTCGGCGCGATCGACGATCCAGCGGCAATCGTCGAGCGTCGTCGCGAGCGGCTTCTCGCACAGGATGTGGAGGCCTGCATCGAACAGCGGCTCGAGCACCACGCGGTGCGTGAAATTCGGGCTGGCGACGATCACCGCATCGCACAATCCGCTGCCGGCGAGCGCCTCGACCGAGTCGAACGCGGTCGCGTGCGCGGCCTTGTCGCCGAGCGCATCCTTCGCCCAGCCGAGCGAT
Organism: Bordetella parapertussis; assembly: GCA_943367995.1. Lineage (GTDB taxonomy): Bacteria > Pseudomonadota > Alphaproteobacteria > Sphingomonadales > Sphingomonadaceae > Sphingomonas. Next base: position 74,011 of record CALRKL020000002.1, read on the forward strand.
CCCGCGGCGGGATCGGCCAGCGCCGTCACCACCGCCCCAGGGGTGATGGCGAGGTTGGTGATATGTTCGACACCCATCATGCCAGTGCCGACCAGGCCATATCGCACTTGCTCTACCACGGGATTCGCCTCATATGACAACGATGTCTGAAATCACACTTACACCCGAATTGCGGCCCCTCGGCAAGAGCGGAATAGAAGTCGCGCCGATCGCCTGGGGAATGTGGCGTTTCGCCGGCGTCACCCCGGCCGAAGGACAGGCGCTGATCGAGGCGGCGTTCGCTGCTGGCGTCACGCTGTTCGACACCGCCGACATCTATGGCTTCAACGGCTCGGGCGGGTTCGGCGATGCCGAAGCGCTACTCGGCCAGATCCTGACCGCTTCGCCGGGGATGCGCGACCGGATGGTGCTCGCGACCAAGGGCGGCATCACCCCACCGGTGCCCTACAATTCGAGCCGCGCCTATCTGATGCGCGCGCTCGAGACCTCGCTCAAGCGGCTGCAGGTCGAACAGGTCGATCTCTACCAGATCCACCGTCCCGACATCCTCGCGCATCCGCACGAAGTCGCGCGTACGCTCGAGGAGATGGTCACGAGCGGCAAGGTCCGCGCGGTCGGCGTGTCGAACTACACGCTCGCGCAGACCCAAGCGCTGTCGGCGCTGCTGACGATCCCGCTGGCGAGCGTCCAGCCCGAATTCTCGCCGCTCGAACTCGCGCCGATCACCGACGGCTTGCTCGATCTCGCGATGGAGCGCGACGTGGCAGTGCTCGCCTGGTCGCCGCTCGGCGGCGGGCGACTCGGCGCGCCGGGCGATGACCGCGCGAACGCGGTCGCGGCGGCGCTCGATCTGGTGGCGAACGCGGCGGGCGTGTCGCGCGCGGCCGCAACCTATGCCTGGATCATGGCGCACCCGGCGCGCGTGATTCCGATCGTCGGCACGCAGAACGTCCAGCGGATCGGCGAGATCGCCGACGTCTACAAGGTCAAGTTCACCCGCCAGACGTGGTACGACGTGCTCGTCGCGGCGCGCGGCGAGAAGCTGCCATGAGCGCGCTGCCCCCCTGCGAGATCAGCTGGTTCTCGGCGCTGTGCGACGACGATTACGAGTTTCTGGGCGTTCCCGACGCCAAGCTCAAGTCGAGCTGGGAGCATTGCCGCGAGATCGTGCTGCAAGCCGAGAGCGGCGGGTTCGACAATATCCTGCTCCCCTCGGGCTATCAGCTCGGGATCGACACGACCGCGTTCGCCGCGGCGATCGCGCCGATGCTCAAACGGATGGCGCTGCTAATGGCGGTGCGGATCGGGGAGACCTGGCCGCCGCAGCTCGCGCGCCAGATCGCGACGATCGACCGACTGCTCGGTGGGCGGCTGACCGTCAACATCATCTCGTCGGACATGCCGGGCGAAACGCTCGGCTCGGCGCCGCGCTATGCGCGCACGGTCGAGGCGATGCACATCCTCAAGACGCTGCTCAACGGCGAGCCGCTCGACCATGACGGCGAATTCTGGAAATTGAAGATCGATCCGCCGCGCGTCGGCACCGTCTCGGGCAAAGCGCCTTTGCTCTATTTCGGCGGGCTCTCGCCCGACGCGCGCGAAGCCGCCGCCAAGGGCTGCGACGTGTTCCTGATGTGGCCCGACAAGCAGGAGGTCGTCGCCGGGATCATCGCCGACATGACCGCGCGCGCCGCCGCGCACGGCCGCACGCTGAAGTTCGGCTATCGCGCGCATGTCATCGTGCGCGATACCGAGGCGGAGGCGCGCACCGCCGCGACGCGGTTGCTGTCGAAGCTCGACGCCGCCGAGGGCGCCGCGATCCGCGCGAAGTCGCTCGATTCGACCTCGGTCGGCGTCGCCGCGCAAGCCGCTTTGCGCGAAGGCGCGTCCGACGATGGCTATGCCGAGGCCAATCTGTGGACCGGCGTCGGGCGGGCGCGTTCGGGCTGTGGTGCGGCGATCGTCGGCGATCCCGATCAGGTGCTCGCCAAGCTCAACGCCTATCGCGCGATGGGGATCGAGGCGTTCATCCTCTCGGGCTATCCGCATGCCGCCGAGGCCGATCTGTTCGCGCGCCATGTGCTGCCGCATATCGAGCATGCGGCGTTGGCGCGCTGACCGCAGCGTCGCGTGGCTGATCGAGCGCATCGGGTTCGCGCAGAGGCGCGGAGGCGCAGAGGTGTTGCGCGCGAAGCGTGTCGAAAAAACTCACAGCACGCTCGAAAGAAAGAGGGGGCTGCCGTCGGCAACCCTCCCTCTCTGCGCCTCTGCGCCTCTGCGCGAACCCAATCCACCGCCGACACGCGCACCAAGCGGGTTTAAATAGCGAGCCTCCGCCCGCCCGCCGCACTCTCCCGCGCAAGCGCGATCAAGCGCATGACGGTCAGCGCTTCCTTAGCAGGGACCGGCGCCGGCACGCCCGTAGTGATCGCGGCCACGACCCCTTCGTAATAGCCCCGCCAATCCCCGCGTTCGCTCGGCACCGCCCGCGCGACGCCGTCGGCATCGGTCAGCGTGCCGTAAGCCTCGGGCGCGTCTTCACCGAAGCCCGGCGTCGTCGGCGGCAGCCCCGCGCGCAGCACGGCTTCCTGCGGGTCGATGCCATATTTGACGAAGCTCCCGCCCGTCCCGTGCAGCGCAAAGCGCGGGCGCGGGGCCGCGAGCAGGGTCGCCGCCGAGACGATCACCCGGCGCGCGCCATAGTGCAGCGTGAGTTCGAAATAATCCTCGGTCGTCGCCGCCGCGCGCTGTGTCGCGAGATCGGCGGTGATCGCCTCGGGCATGCCGAACAATTGCAGCGCCTGATCGAGCAGATGCGGGCCGAGATCGTTGAGCAGCCCCGCCCCCGCGGTCTCGCGCCAGCCGGGCTTGATCGCCGGACGGAAGCGATCCCAGCGCAATTCGGCGAGCGCGATGTCGCCGAGCGTCCCGGCATCGACCAGCGCGCGCGCGGTGAGGAAGTCGGCATCCCACCGGCGATTGTGGAACGCCGAGAGCATCAACCCCTTGGCCGCGGCGAGCGCGATCAGCGCCGCGCCATCGGCGGGATCGGCGACGAACGGCTTGTCGATCACGACCGGCTTGCCCGCCTCGAGCGCCGCCTTGGCGAGCGGGGCGTGGAGATGGTCGGGCGTGGCGATCACCACCAAGCCGATATCGGGATCGCCGAACAGCGTCTCAGCATCGGCCACCGCCTTTGCCTCGGGCCAATCGCGCGCCACCGCAGCGGCGCGCGAGGTCACCACGCTCGCGAGTCGCAGTCCCGGCACCGCGCCGATCAGCGGCGCATGGAAGGAGGCCCCGGCGAGCCCGTACCCGATCAGTCCGACATCTATCATCGGCGCACCCTAGCCGAGCCCCTGCGTCCGTGCCCAGGCCAGAAACAGCTCGGGCCACGCCTCGGCGGGCTTGCCCATCGCGCGGCGCAGCCCGAAGCCGTGGCCACCGCTGGTGAAGAGGTGCGTTTCGACCGGTACCTTGGCGGCCTTGCACGCGGCGCGGAATCCGATCGTATTCTCGACATCGACCGTCGTGTCGTCCTCGGCGTGGACGAGGAAGCATGGCGGTGTCTTGCCCGCGACGTTCCGCGCAGTCGAGTGTGCCGCGGCAAGGATGTCGCTCGCCCCGCGCCCGATCAGCAGATCGCGCGATCCGGGATGCGCGAGCTTGGGGGTCATCGACTGGACGGCGTAAATCAACGCCGCTACGTCGGGCCGGCTCGCCAGCTGGTCCGCCGCATCCACGGGTGCATAAACCGGTACGTCGAAGCGCGTGGCAAGATCGCCGCAGACATGCCCGCCTGCCGAGAACCCCATCGCCGCGACGCGCTCGGGATAAAGGCCGTAGTCGCGCGCGCGCGACCGGATCACGCGCATGGCGCGCTGCGCATCGGCGAGCGCGACGTCGGGCCCCGCCGCCCAGCCTTCGCCCGGCAAGCGATAGAACAGCACGAACACCGTGAACCCCCGCGCCGCGAGCCAGCGCCCGAGCTCATAGCCCTCCTTGTCTATCACCACGCGCGCATAGCCGCCGCCCGGGGCGACGAGCACCGCCGAGCCGTTGGCGATGCGCGGCCGAAAGACGACGAGCCGCGGGCGGCTGATCCCGGTCACCGCGCGATCGGTCAGCGCCGCCTCGGTGCTCCGCTCCGCCACCGTCTCGACCAATGCGCGCGCCGGCGCACCCGGCGCGCCGTGCGGCCACAGGTCGATCGTCTCGTCGGGCTCGGGCAATCCTGCGACCGGCAGCGCCCCGGCGAGGCGCGGCGGCGCGGTCTGCGCGAGCGCACCGCCGGCAAGGCCGCTCGCCAGAGTCCCGAGGATTGCGCTGCGGCGGTCGAGCATCATGCGGCTCCGGAAACAGAAGCGGACGATGCCGTGGTCGGCATCGTCCGCGAGGGCAGGACGGGTCTGGCGTCAGAGCTTCATGCGTGCGCCGACCAGGATGGTGCGGCCGAAATGGTTGTTCTCGTAATTCCGGTTCGCGTCGAGATCGGTGTAGCGATAGCGATAGGTGTCGGTGAGGTTGGTCCCCTCGAGCGAGACTTCGAGCCATTTGGTGAGGCGATAGCGCACCGACGCATCGATATTGGTCGTCGCGGTATAGCCTTCGAAGACGTTGCCGGTGCCGCTGTTCTGGTCGACATACGGCCCGCGATAGCTGACCGATCCGCGCGCGCTGAACTTGGCATCCTCGTAATAGAGCGTGCCGTTCAATGCTTTCTTCGAAAGGCCGAACAGCGTCGAGGTCCGCTGCACCGCCGCCGGTGCGACCAGCCGGCAGGTGAACTGCGTCGCGCACACCAGCGTCGATGGCCCGACCACGCCGTAGCTCGCCGTGCTGTCGATGAAGGTCGCGTTGGCGATCCCACCGAAATTCTTGAGGAAGCCCGGCAGGAACTTGAACGGCGCCTGCACCGACAGCTCGATCCCCTTGAGCGACGCGCCGGTGCCGTTGACCGTGGTCGAGATGCTGTAGAGCTGGGTGGGATCGAAATTGATGAAGGCGGGCGAACTCGGCGGGAGCACCGCCTTGGTCAGCCCGGCATCGGCGAGCGTTCCCGTGATCGTGCTCGACACCGGGAAGCTGTCGATCGACTTCTTGAACAGCGCGATCGAGGCGATCGACTGTGGCGCGAAATACCATTCGAGTGCGAGATCATAGGCGGTCGCGCGGAACGGGTCGAGGAACGGGTTGCCGTTGGTGATCTTGTAGTTGAACCCGTCGACCGAACCGCCCGGCGTCAGATTGCCGAGCGACGGGCGCGTCATCACCTTGGCGACGGCGCCGCGAACGATGATGTTCTCGGTCGGATAGAGCGCGACGTTGAGCGACGGCAGCCAATCGTCATAGTCGCGCTTCACGGTCGCCGCGACGCCGCTGACCAGACCGGTCGAGACCTGGTCGGTCCGCACATAGCGCACCCCCGCATTGAAGGCGTAGCGCAAGCCGAACAGCTCGCCCTTGGTGTCGAACTCGAGATAGGCGCCCTTGACCTCTTCCGACACGCTGCGCGTGTTGCCGGGATCGACCACGAGCGCGCGGCCGTAGAGGTTGGTATAGGCCGCCGCGGCGGGAATGTTGGCGATGGCATATTGCGTCGTGGTCCCGGCGGGCTGCCCCGCAGACCCGAGGCTGACCACATCCGCCAGCGCCGAGGTCACCGGGAAGCCGTATACCGACCCCGGGGCAATCGCGCTGGTCGGCGAGCAATTGAGCGTGCCGAGCACGAGATCCTTGCCGCCATTGCCGCACACCACGGTATCGCGCGTGAAGCCGACGGTATCGAAGCTGAACTTGCGATAGACGCCGCCCGCCTTGATCTGGAAACCCTCGGCGACGTCCCACTCACCGCGCAGCTGCGCAGTACGGAACTTGTTGACCGTGTCGGACGGGCGATCGCGGATTTCCGAGAGCTGGTAGCCGGTCGGATCGGCGACATTGTTGCCGAAGGTGAGCTTGGGGCTCGCCATGTTGGTGTAATCGTATTGGTACCCCTGCGCCGCCTTGTTGTCGAACAGGATGGTGGTTTCGACCGGGATGCTCGCATCCGATTTGGAAATACCACCGAGCAGCGTAAAGCGGAGCTTGTCGGTGACGTCCTGGTCCCAGGTCCCACCGATCTGGTAGAACTCGGTGCTCGACTTGCGCAGATAATGTTCGTTGCGGTTGTACGCGTCGTTGAGCGTCGCCGAGATCAGATTGTTGTTCGAATCATAGACCGGGTTGACCAGGTCGATCGATCGCTCGTTGCTGCGCATGAGCACTTCGGCCCATTGCTCCTCGCGCGTTTCCTTGAACTTCGAATAGAGCCCGTCGATCGAGATCTTGGTCTCCTCGGTCGGCGCGAACTGGACGCTCGCGGTGAGGCCGAGCCGCTCGCGGTCATGCTTGATCACGCCGTAGCGCGGGATGCGCGGGTGGAAGGCGAGCGACGCCTTGTCGCACGCCGCGCTCGAGCGATAGACGCCGCCGCTGTTCGACGCGCGCGTCGTGAAGACCTGCGCCGCGCCGGTGCCGGTGGTGTTGTAATAGCACGGCGTGCCATCGACCGAGTCGAACTGCGCCTGCGCCCAGCGCGTCGTGTTGTTGCCGAGCTCGAGCGTGTTGAGCTTCGAATAGGCGCCCGAAACCGACGCGCCGAAGGTACCGGCGTCATTGCGCCACGACAGCAGCCCCGCGACGCGCGGGCCGATATTCTTCGACAGCGTGTTGTACGATCCCTGCACCGACAGCGCGCCGGTGAAGCCCGCTTTCTTGCCGCCGAGCGGGTTGCCGGTGTTGAGATCGACCACCGCGCCGAGCGAGCCTTCGTCGAGCGAGGCTTCGGCGGTCTTGTGGACGACGAGCGAGCTGAACAGTTCGGAGGCGAAGACGTTGAAATCGAACGCGCGGTCGCGGTTGGCGCTCGCGCCATCGGTCGAGGTCGCGACCGTCTCCATCCCGTTGACGCGGACGCGGGTGAATTGCGCGCCCAACCCGCGCACGGTGATCGCGCGGCCTTCGCCCGCGTCACGCTGGATCGAGATGCCGGGAATGCGCTGGAGCGATTCGGCGAGGTTCTGGTCGGGGAACTTGGCGATGTCCTCGGCGACGATCGAATCGACTGCGGCGACCGAATTCTTCTTCACGTTGAGCGCCGCCTGGAGCGATTGGCGAAAGCCGGTGACGACGATGTCCTGCCCGGTCGCATCGGCGGCGGTATCGGGGGTCGTGTCGGCGGTCTGGTTGTTGACCGGACCCGCGGTGACCGGTTGCGCGGGCGAGCCCGGCGCGGCCTGCGCCAGCGCCGCGGCGGGCAGCAGCAAGGCGACGACGATCGCCCCGGCCGAGGCTCCGTGCTGCAGCTTCAAGCTCTTCGAAAGCGTGCTCATATCTCATCCCCCCTAACCGCCGCGCGTCGTCGCGCAGCAGTGATTGACACCGGTTGCTGCGCCGGCTCCCTGGCGGAGCTTCGGAACAGCGTGCGGGAGAAGGAATTTCACGCCGCGACGGCGCGTGGCTCCTCTCCTGCGCGACGGTCGCTCTGCGGCGATCTCGTCCTGGCGCTATGAATGTCCACTTTGGTAACCGGTGTCAACGGCGTTTTTGAGTCAGCTGCCGGGCTGGATGTAGGGGACGCGCGCGAACAGCTCGCGCTGCCAGCGGCGCGGGTCGTCGGCACGTTGCGGGACGCTGTCGATCATCATCGTCGCACGCTGGGCGAGCGCGTAGCGCGGCCAATCGGGCAGGCCGGGATGGTTCGGATCGCCGGTCTTGGCAAAGGCGACGAAACTGTCCTGCAACGCGCGCGAGGCGGCGCGGGCGTCGGGACCGGTGCCGGTCTGCGAGCCGCGCGCGCCGAGCGTGCCGAACGCGAGCGGAATGTCCATCGTATGAAAGGCGCCACGCCGCGGATCGGTGCGCGAGCCGAAATTGACCTGATAGACCCAGGCCGGTGCACCGGCTTGCGCGCGCGCCTCGGCCTCGATCAGCTGACCGCGCCAGCTCCGCCCGGCGGTGGTCGCGCCGTAGAACACATCGACCGGCGACCAGTCGGGGAAATGCGCGCGATATTGCGCGACGACCCATTCGGGGAGGATATCGATCCGCAGTTCGGGCGCCATCCGGGCGGCGATATTGTCCCAGGTAAGGCCTTTGATCTTGGGCCCGTCGATCGCGATGAAGCCGCGCGTCTCGTCGCGGACATTGCCCAGGATCAGCGGAATGCCGAGCCCCTGCGGGTTGGCGTCGGGCCAGAAGGGGTGCCGCTCGAGCCATTTCATGTCGAGCACCGGCCCGAAATAGACCCCGCCGCCGAGGATCGGATCGACCGCGTCGAGCGCGGCGACGAGCCGTTCGGGCGGCATGGCGAGCAGCGGCGCGAGGTTGCGCTCGTCGACGCCGAGCTTGGCGAGATAGGCGCGCGCGCGGGCGGTCGCGTTGAGCGGGCCCGAGGCGGTGACTTGCTGCCCGCTCATCGTCGCGGCGCGCTGAAACAGGCCGCGTGCGGCGGGCATCCCCATCATCGTGGCGATCTTCGCGCCGCCGCCCGACTGGCCGAACACCATCACGCGGTTGGGGTCGCCGCCGAACGCCGCGATATTGTCGCGCACCCATTTCAGCGCGAGGATCAGGTCGAGCTGCCCGGCATTGCCGCTATCGGCAAAGCGCGGATCTAGCCGCGCGAGGTAGAGATAACCGAGCGCGTTGAGCCGGTGGTTGACCGTCACCACCACGACATCGCCGCGCGCCGCGAGCGCCGCGCCGTCGTTGAGCGGATCGGTGACGCTGCCGCCCGAATAGGCGCCGCCATGGATGTAGAGCATCACCGGCTTGGCACGCGCGGCGCCGGGGCCGGTCCAGATGTTGAGGAACAGGCAATCTTCCGACTGCGGCCCGTACAGCGTCCCCGATTGCGGGGCGACCGGACCGAACTGGTCGGCGCGGTGGACGTCGCTGCCGTAGCGGAACGGCGTCGGCGCGCGGAAGCGCTCGGCGCGGCCGTAGCGGATCCCGCGATAGGCGACCGTATCCCCGGAGCGGACACCCTCGAAGCGGCCTGCCTGACACGCGATCACCCGCGGCATAGCCGTTGCCGCGCGAAGTCCGCCTGCCCCCAGCGCCAGCGTCGCAGCGCCGCTGCCGAGCAGCGCGCGCCGCGTCAGCTCAGCGCCGGACATCGAGCCCTCCGGCAAGATAGGCGTCGATATCGGCTTGGCGGAACAGCGAGGCGTCGCCGGGGAGCGAATGCTTCAGCGCGGCGAGCGCGAGACCGGTCTTGGCCGCCTCGCCGATATCGCCGCCGCGCCGCAAGGCGTGGAGCACGCCGGCGGCGAACGCATCGCCGCCACCGATCCGATCGACGATCCCGGCGAGCACGACCTCCTCGGTCTGCGCATGACCGTCGCGGGTATCGATCCGTGCCGAGAGACGGTGGAGATCGACATGCTCGACATGCCGCGCGGTCGAGGCGATCGTCTGCAGCTTGGGGAAGGCGTCGAACGCGGCCTCGACCGCTTCGCGCCGGCGGTCCTCGCCATCGCTGCCGAAATCGCGATCGAGCAGCAGCGCGATGTCGCGGTGGTTGCCGAACATCAGATCGGCATGCGCGACCAATTGCGTCAGGATGCCGCGCGGGTCGCTGTCCCAGCGCTCCCACAATTTGCCGCGCCAATTGCCGTCGAACGAGATGGCGATGCCCTTGGCGGCGGCTGCCTCGGCCGCGGCGATCGCGCTGGCGGCAGGGACGGGCCCGAGCGCCGGGGTGATGCCCGACAGATGCAGCCGGTCGACACCGTCGAGCAGCGCATCCCAGTCCCACGCTTCGGTCGGCGTCTCGGCGAAGGACGAGTAAGCGCGGTCGTAGATCACTTCGGTCGCGCGCAGGCCCGCGCCCGAAGTAACGAAATACAGCCCCATCCGCTCGCCGCGCAGCTGGATGCCGCGTGTATCGACGCCGGCGCCACGCAGGCTGGTCAGCGCCGCGCGGCCGAGATCGTTGTCTGGCACCGCGCTGGCGACCGCGACATCATGCCCAAGCCGCGCCAGCGCGCTCGCGACATTGGCCTCGGCGCCCGCGATCCAAACGTCGAGCTTGGGGGTCTGCATCAACAGCTCGCGCCCTGGCGGCGACAGACGCAGCATGAGTTCGCCGAATGCCAGAAACGTCATGTCACCCAATCCCCAACCGTCACCCCGGCCTCGTGCCGGGGCCCACTTCTAAACTCGACCCTCCGCATGCGGCGCGGTGGACCCCGGCACAAGGCCGGGGTGACGGTTGCAGGCTCAGCGCGCCAGCCAGCCGCCATCGACCGCCAGGATATGCCCCTGCACATAGGCCGCCGCGGCGCTCGACAGGAACACCGCCGCCCCGCCGAGATTGCTCGCATCACCCCATGCGCCCGCGGGGATGCGCTCGAGGATCGACCGGTTGCGATTCTCGTCGGCCTGCAGCGCCGCGGTGTTGTTGGTCGCGATATAGCCCGGCGCGATCGCGTTGACGTTGATCCCCTTTGCCGCCCATTCGTTGGCGAGCAGCTTGGTGAGACCGCCGATCCCGCTCTTCGACGCGGTATAGCTCGGCACGCGGATGCCGCCCTGGAAGGTCAGCATCGAGGCGATGTTGACGATCTTGCCGCCGCCATTCGCGATCATGTGCCGGCCCGCCGCCTGGCACAGGAAGAACACCGACTTGAGGTTGGTGTCGATCACCGCGTCCCAATCTTCCTCGGTGAAATCGACCGCGTCGGCGCGGCGGATAATGCCGGCATTGTTGATAAGAATGTCGAGCCCGCCGAGCTTGTCCACGGTTTCGTCCACGACTCTTTGCACAGGCTCGATCGTCGAGAGATCAGCCGAGACGATTTCGGCGCGACGGCCGAGCGCGCGGATCTGCGCGACGGTGTCCTCGGCCGGGGTGCGGCCGACACAGGCGACATCGGCGCCCGCCGCCGCGAGCGCGAGCGCGATCGCCTGGCCGATGCCGGTGTTCGCGCCGGTGACGATGGCGACCTTGTTGGTCAGGTCGAAGGGTGAGGTCATCGCATACGCTCCTCCCCTCCCTTCCAGGGAGGGGAGGCACATCACGCCAGCTGGCAGATATCCAGCACGCTCATGTCGGTATAATCCTGGTTCTCGCCCGCCATCGCCCAGATGAAGGCGTACGCCTTGGTGCCCGACCCCATATGGATCGACCAGGGCGGCGAGATCACCGCTTCCTCGTTCGCCATCACGATGTGGCGCGTCGCTTCGCCCTCGCCCATGTAATGGAACACGCGGTCCTTCTCGAGATCGTCGAGCTCGAAGTAGAAATAGATCTCGCTCCGGCGCTCGTGGATGTGCGGCGGCATCGTGTTCCACACCGAGCCCGGCTTGAGCACGGTCAGGCCCATCACCAGCTGCGCGCTGTCGCAGATGCCGGGAATGACCATCTGGTAGATCGTCCGCTCGTTCGATTCGGCGAGGCTGCCGCGCTCGAGCGCGGTCGCGTCGGCGACCGAGATCATCCGCGTGGTGAACGCTTTGTGCGCCGGGCACGACGCCAGATAGAAACGCGCGCCCTCACCCGAGAATTGCACGTCCTTCGCGCCCATCGTGACGTAGAGGCAATCCTTGTTGCCGAGGGTAAAGGTCTCGCCGTCGACGGTGACGGTGCCTTGCGCGCTGCCGACATTGACCACCGCGAGCTCGCGCCGCTCGAGGAAGGGATGCCCCGCCGCCGAGGCCGGCTCGGTCTGGTCGGGCAGCTTGACCGCACCGCCCGCCACCGCGACGCCGCCGATCACGAAGCGGTCGGCATGCGTGTAATTGAGCACGCACTCGCCAGCGCGGAACAGGTCCCGGATCAGGTAGCGATCGCGCAATTCGTCATTCGAGACGCATTCCATCATATCGGGATGCGTGGCGTAATAGGTACGGTCGAACATGGGGCTCTCCGGGGTCAGGCCGCCTTGGCGGCAGCTTCGGGTTGGTCGATACGGTAGGCGCGGCGGACGAGGCCGCTGGTGAGTTCATGCGCGAGCTCGGCGGCTTCCCACTCCTCGAGCCGGTGCTCGGCGACGAGCTGCGCGAGGAAACCGCAATCAATCCGCCGCGCGACATCGTGCCGCGCGGGGATCGACAGGAACGCGCGCGTGTCGTCGTTGAAGCCGACGGTGTTGTAGAAGCCCGCGGTCTCGGTGGTCATCTCGCGGAAGCGGCGCATCCCCTCGGGGCTGTCGTGGAACCACCATGACGGCCCGAGCTTGAGGCATGGATAATGCCCGGCGAGCGGCGCCAGCTCTCTCGCATAGACGGTCTCGTCGAGCGTGAAGAGGATGATCGATAGCTCGGTCGAGGTGCCGAAGCGATCGAGCAGCGGCTTCAGCGCATGGACGTAATCGGTGCGCATCGGGATGTCGGCGCCCTTGTCGCGGCCATGGCTCGCGAACAGGCCGGCATTGTGGTTGCGGAAACTCCCCGGGTGGAGCTGCATCACCATCCCGTCGTCGATCGACATCGCCGCCATCTCGGTCAGCATCTGCGCGCGGAACAGCTCGGCATCGGCGGGGGTCCAGCTGCCGCCGACGATCTTCGCGAACAGCGCCTCGGCTTCGTGCGCCGAGAGATTGGCGGTAGCCGCAGTCGGGTGACCATGATCGGTCGCGGTCGCGCCCGCCGCGCGAAAATCGGCGCGGCGCTTGCGATGCGCGGCGAGATAGCCGGTCCAGCTATGGACGTCCTCGCCGGTCAGCTCGGCGAAGCGCGTCATCGCAGCGCCGAACTGCTCATGCTCGACATCGATCACGCCGTCGGGGCGATAGGTGGTGACGACGCGGCCCTGCCAACCCGAGGCGCGGATGCGGTGATGCGCGCCGAGATCGTCCTGCGGCCCCTCGGTCGTCGCGAGAAAATCGATCTTGAAGCGATCGAACAGCGCGCGCGGGCGGAAGGCCGGGCTGGCGAGCTTCTCGGCGATCGTGTCGTAATAGCGGTCGGCCGTGCTCGCCTCGAGCGCGACGTCGAAGCCGAACACCTCGGCGAAGACATGGTCGAGCCAGATCCGCGACGGCGTACCACGGAACAGGTGGACGTTCTGCGCGAACAGCCGCCACGCTTCGCGCGGATCGGTCGCAGGAACGCCGGCGCGGCGCGGGATCGCCAGCGCATCGAGGTCGATGCCCTGGCTGTAGAGCATGCGGAAGATGTAATGATCAGGCGCGAGCAGCAGCGCGGTCGCATCGCTCCACGGCGCATCGTCGGCGAACCAGCGCGCATCGGTATGGCCGTGCGGGCTGACGATCGGCAAATCGGCGATTTCGGCATAGAGCGTGCGCGCGATCGCGCGGGTCGCCGGGTCGCTCGGGAACAGCCGATCGGGGTTGAGCTCGAGTGGTCGTGTCATCGTCTTCTCCCTCCCCGCACGGCTTTTGCGGGCTTGGTAACCGGTGTCAGGGCGCGTCGCAAGGTCGCTCCGCGCAAAATTCGCTAATGGCTCGGCGCTGCGACCGAGGCGCGGCGGATCAGCGTCGAAAGGAATAGCGACGGCTCCTCGACGATATCCTCGCCATCGAGCCCCGCGGTCAATTTTAGCGCGGCCGAGCGCGCCATCGAGGCGATCGGCCAGCGCACCGTCGTCAGCGGCGGCCAGACATGCGCGGCGACCGGCGTATCGTCGAACCCGACGATCGACAGGTCCTTCGGGATATCGAGCCCACGCTGGCGCGCGGCGTGCATCACGCCCGCCGCCATCTCGTCATTGCACGCGAAGATCGCGGTCGGGCGCGGCATCAGGTCGAGCAGCCGCTCGGCGGCGGTCAGTCCCGATTCGAAGGTGTAGGTGCCATCCGCGATCATGCTGCGCGGAAGCGCGATCCCGGCATTGGCGAGCGCCTGCTCGAACCCCAGGCGCCGTTCGCGCGCCGAGCGGAAGCCATGCGGTCCGGCGATCAGCCCGATCCGGCGATGACCCTGCGCAATGAGGAATTCGGTCGCGCCGCGTACCGCCTCGCAATCGTTCGACGCGACCATATGATCGTCATCGTCGAGCCGCGCCGACCCCATCCGGACGTAGCGACAGCCGATTTCGGCGCAGAGCTTGGCGATCGTGTCGTTCTCGCTGATCGGCGGCAGCAGCACGAGCCCGAACAGCCGCTGCCGCTCGAGGAAATGCCGCAGATCGACCAGCATCGTCGCCGAGCCGCGATCGACCGGGCGGACGACCAGCTCGAATTCGGTGCCGTGCAGCGCTTCGAGAATGCCCTGCTGGACGTTCATCACCATCTGCGCGTTGGGATTGTCGTGGACCAGCCCGATCAGGAAATTGCGCCTGAGCGCCAGCGCGCGCGCCTGCGGATTGGGGATGTAGGCAAGCTCGGCGATCACCTCCTCGACGCGACGCCGGGTATCGTCGTTGAGCAACGGCGAGCGGTTGATCACGCGGCTGACGGTCTTCTTCGAGACGCCCGCGATCCGCGCGACATCGTTGATCGTCGTTTGTCCGCTGCTCTTCATCGGCCATGGCATAACCGCGTCGAGGCAGGCTTGGCTAGTGGCCTGACCAACCACGGCGGCGCTCTTGCCAAGCGCTGCGCGGTTGGGGCAAAGCGATGATACCGGTTACCAAAAGGTCTTTACCGTGCCCAAAGCGCTGCTGATCCATCCCGATGACACCGTGGCGACGCTGGTCGAGCCCGCGCTGCCGGGCGATACGCTGAGCGTCGGAGCGCAGTGCGTGACGGCAGTCGGCGAGACACCGAGCGGCCACAAGGTTGCGATTCGGCCGATCGCCAAGGGCGCGCCGGTGATCAAGTTCGGCTTTCCGATCGGCACCGCGACCGCCGACATTGCGGTCGGCGCGCATGTCCATTCGCACAATCTGGCGACCGCCCTCGACGGGACGCTCGACTATCGCTTCACGCCGGGCGCGGTTGCGGCCCCGCCGATCGCCCCCGACCTTGCGACCTTCCAAGGCTATGTCCGCGCCGACGGCCGGGTCGCGACGCGCAACGAGATCTGGGTGCTGCCGACCGTCGGCTGCGTCGCGCGCACCGCGACGCGGATCGCCGCGCTCGCCGATGCGGCGCTGGCGCACGAAACCGGCGACGGCGTCGTCGATGGCGTCCATGCCTTCACCCATCCGTTCGGCTGTTCGCAGCTCGGCGACGATCTCGACGGGACGCGCAGCATTCTCGCTGCGCTCGCTTGCCATCCCAATGCCGGCGGCGTGCTGATCGTCGGGCTCGGCTGCGAATCGAACCAGATCGCGGCGTTGCTCGAGAAAATTCCCGCGGCGCGGCGGCCGATGGTCCGCACGCTCGTGACGCAGCTTGCCGGCGACGAGATCGACGAGGGCGTCGCCAAGGTCGCCGAGCTCGTGGCGCTGGCCCGCGCCAAGCGTAGCACGGTCGGGCTCGACCGGCTGGTGCTGGGCGTGAAGTGCGGCGGGTCGGACGGGCTTTCCGGGCTGACCGCCAACCCGCTGGTCGGGCGGATCAGCGAGCGCGTGGTCGCGGCGGGCGGCAGCGTCGTGCTGACCGAGATCCCCGAAATGTTCGGTGCCGAACGCCTGCTGATGGATCGCGCCACCGACGAGCAGGTGTTCGACGGCATCGTGACGATGGTCAACGGCTTCAAACGCTATTTCCTCGACCATAACGAGCCCGTCTCGGAAAATCCCTCGCCCGGGAACGTCGCGGGTGGAATCACCACGCTCGAGGAGAAATCGCTCGGCGCGGTGCAGAAGGCGGGGCGCGCGGCGGTGTCGCAGGTGCTGGGCTATGGCGGGCGCGTAACAGGCGCCGGGCTGACGCTGCTCGAGGCGCCGGGCAACGACGCCGTCTCGTGCACCGCGCTCGCTGCGGCCGGGGCGACCGCGATCCTGTTCACGACCGGACGCGGCACGCCGCTCGGCTTCCCCGTGCCGACGCTCAAGCTTTCGTCGAACAGCGGCCTGGCGACGCGCAAGCCCGGCTGGATCGACTTCGATGCGGGGGCGGTGCTCGACCAGGGCTTCGCGCCGGTTGCCGAGGATCTTGCGACGACGCTATGCGCGATCGCCTCGGGGGCTGCGACCGCGGCCGAGCGCAATGGCGAGCGCGAGATCGCCATCTGGAAACGGGGTGTGACGCTGTGAACCGACTTGCGTATGCCGAACTCGCCGACCTGCCGCGCGAGATCGCCCGCCCCGCGCGCACGGTGCCGCCCGCCACCGGGATCGTCCATTTCGGCCCGGGCGCGTTCCACCGCGCGCATCAGGCGGCTTATATCGACACGCTGCTCGAGCAGGATTCGAGCTGGGGCATCGCAGCCGTCTCGCTGCGCAGCGCAGGAACGATCGAGGCGCTCGCCGCTCAGCAAGGCCTGTATACGCTGGCGATCCGCGATGCCGCGGCGGGGTTGCGCGTGATCGGTGCGCACAGCCGCTTTCTCGGGCCCGATGATGCGGCGGAAACGCGGGCCTTGCTGGCCGATGCCGGGGTGAGACTGGTCACCACGACGGTGACCGAGAAGGGCTATTGCCTCGCCGCCGACGGCAGCCTCGACCTGGCGCATCCCGACATCGTCCACGATCTCGCCGCACCGGCGGTGCCGCGCAGCGTGATCGGCTGGATCGTCGGCGGCCTTGCGGCGCGCCGGGCGGCGGGCATCGCGCCGTTCGTGATGCTGCCGTGCGACAATCTGGCGAGCAACGGCGCGAAGGTGAAGGCGGCGCTGGTGGCGTTCGCCGCGGCGCGCGACGCGGGCCTTGCCGCGTGGATCGAAGCCCATGTCCTCGTCCCCGGCACGATGGTCGATTCGATCACCCCCGCGAGCGATCCGGCCTTGTACGACGCCGTCGCGACCGCGCTCGGCGTCGAAGACCGCGCCGCGGTCCAGCGCGAGGCGTTCACGCAATGGGTCATTGAGGATGTCGGCTCGCAGGTCTGCGCTGCGCTCGCGCGCGCCGGTGCGACGCTGACCGACAATGTCGCAGGCTACGAACAGGCCAAGTTGCGCGTGCTCAATGGCTCGCATTCGACGCTCGCTTATGCCGGCTTGCTGCGCGGCCACGCCAGCGTGGCGGAGGCGATGGGCGATGCCACGCTCGCGCGTTTCGTCGATGCGATGATCCGCGAGGATATCATCCCGACGCTCCAGCCGGTCACAGGACTCGACCATGACGCGTACCGCGAAGCCGTGCTCGCGCGCTTTCGCAACCCCGTGATCGTCCACCGGCTCGACCAGATCGCCGGCGATGGCAGCCAGAAGATCCCGTATCGGCTCGGCGACACGCTCGCTGCCCACCGCGCGCGCGGCGCAATGCCGCGCCATGTCGTCGTAGCGCTCGGCTGCTGGGTCGCCTTCCTGATGCAGCGCGCGCGCGCTGGCGTGCCGATCGTCGACCCGGCAAGCGCCGCGCTCGCCACCGCGGCGGCCGAGGGCGACGCCGCCACCGTGCTCGATCGGCTGATCGCCGCGAAGCTCGGTTTCACCGGGGATCTGGCGGCCGATCGCGATGCCGTCGCGGCGATCGCCGATGCTGCCCAGTCGGCGTTCGAGGGAGAGTGGGCGATCCTTTCGGGCGATTGATGACGCGCCGAAACGCGATCCGTCGCGCGCCCTCTTGTCAATGACACCGGTTTCCCATACCCACCGGTCAGAAGCCGAAAGAACGGCGCAGGGGGGAATGCGGCACGTGACGTCCGACACCGGTCAAACCAACATTACCCGAATCGCGCGCGAGTTTGTCACCGCGCGGCGCACTGCGACCGCGCTGGTCGACTATCCCGGCACGATGCCCGCGGCGCTCGCCGAAGCCTATGCAATGCAGGACGCCGCGATCGCGCTGACCGACAAGCCGATCGCCGGCTGGAAGGTCGGGCGGATCAACCCCCCGATCGACGGCACAGACCGCCTCGCCGGGCCGATCTTCGCCGACCAGACCTTCGACGCGGGCGAAACGCCGCGCGCGATGCCGGTGTTCGCCGGCGGGTTCGCCGCGGCCGAGGCGGAATTCCTGCTCCGCATCGGCACCGCGCCCGATCCCGCCAAGCGCGCCTATACGCTCGCCGAGGCGACCGCTTTGATCGACCGCGTCTGCGTCGGGATCGAGATCGCCAGCTCGCCGTTCGGCGGGATCAACGATCATGGCGCCGGCGTCACCATTTCCGACTTCGGCAACAATAACGGTCTCGTCATCGGCGCCGACATCGCCGGCTGGCGCAACCTCGACCTCAACGCGTGGGACGTCGAACTCAGGATCGATGGCGTGTCGACGGGCGTGGCGACCGCCGCGACGATGCTCGACGGCCCATTCGGCGCGGCGCGCTTCCTGTTCGAGCTGATGGCCACGCGCGGCATCGCTTTGTCCGCGGGACAATGGATCTCGACCGGTGCGGTCAGCGGCGTGCATCCGGTCGCGATCGGCGCGCAGGTGGTGGCGATCTTCGACGACCGGCTGCGGGTGGAGTGCTCGATCTCCGCAGAGTAGCGACGACCCGACATTTTCGGACAAGGCGCAGCATAGCGCCGCCGACAGGAGAGTGATGATGGCGACGGCCGAATTTCCGATCGACAGCACGGGCAGCGCCGCGGTGGCGGGCGCCAGCGGGCGGTATCGCTGGCTGATCTGCGCGCTGCTCTTCGCCGCGACCGCGATCAACTATGTCGACCGGCAGATGATCGGGCTGCTCAAACCCAACATCTCGGGCGAATTCGGCTGGGACGAGAATGCCTATGCCGACATCGTCTTCTGGTTCCAGGCGGCCTATGCGATCGGCTATATCAGCTTCGGGTCGATCGTCGACCGGCTCGGCGCGCGCGTCGGCTATTCGGTCGCCTTCGTCATCTGGACGCTCGGCCACACCTTGTGCGGCTTTGCCGGATCTACGCTGCAATTCGCCGCCGCGCGCGCGGTGCTCGGCCTGGGTGAGTCGGGCAATTTCCCCGCGGGCATCAAGGCGGTGTCGGAATGGTTTCCGGCGCGCGAACGCGCCTTCGCGACGGGCATCTTCAACGCCGGCGCGAATATCGGCGCGGTCATCACCCCGCTGATCGTGCCCGCGATCACGCTCGCCTTCGGCTGGCGGATGGCGTTCATCGTCACTGGCGTGGCGAGCCTCGTCTGGCTCGTCGCCTGGATCGCGATCTATCGCCGTCCGCGCGAACAGCCGCGCGTTTCGGCGGCAGAGCTCGCCTATATCGAAAGCGACCCGGCCGATTCGAGCGAGAAGATCGCCTGGACGCGCCTGCTCGGCTATCGCGAGACCTGGGCGTACGCGCTCGGCAAGTTCCTGATCGACCCGATCTGGTGGCTCTTCCTGTTCTGGACGCCCGATTTCCTCGCCAAGGCGTATCATCTCGATCTCAAGAGCTTCGGCCCGCCGCTGGTGGTGATCTACGTCATCTCCGATCTTGGCAGCGTGGTCGGCGGCTGGTCGTCCTCCAGGCTGATGAAACGCGGCTGGACCGCCAACGCCGCGCGCAAGACGGTGATGCTCGCCTGCGCCTTCTTGGTCACGCCGATCTTCTTTGCGCAATATGTCGCCAATCTGTGGGCGGCAGTCGCAATCGTCGGGCTGGCGACCGCGGCGCACCAGGCCTTCTCGGCCAATCTCTATACGATCCCGTCGGACATGTTTCCGCGCAAGGCGGTCGGGTCGGTCGTCGGGATCGGCGGGATGGTCGGCGCGATCGGCGGGATGGGGATGGCCAAGTTCACCGGCTACATCCTCCAGACGACGGGCAGCTACACGCTGATCTTCGCGGTCGCCGGCAGCGTCTATCTGATCGCGGTCGGCGTCATCCATCTCCTCTCGCCGCGATTGGCCCGTGTCGATGCGCTTTGACCTTCGTTGCGCGAGCTTGCTCGCGATCGCCTTTGCCGCCCCCGCCGCCGCGCAGGATACGGGCAAGGACACCGGCCTGCTGTTCCGCGCCTCGGCCGACACCAGCCTGACCGCCGACGTCGCGCGCGGCGATCCGGTCCCCAATTTCCGCAGCAACGTCGGCATCGTCCCCGACGGCGCGATCGGCGGCGCGGCGCGCTGGGCCGATGACGGCTATGTCGCGTGGAAGGCGCCGGGCAATTTCCGCGCGGAGCGGGGCACGCTGAGCTTCTTCTGGCGGCCGCGCGAGCCACTCGGGGTCGCGCCGTTCGTGATCTTCCGCACCGGCTTTGCCGATCATACCAGCTGGGACATGGCGTTCCTGCGGATCGACTGGAACGGCCACGGCTTCGACGCCTTCGTCACCGACGCCAATCTGTCGCGGATCCGCGTCTCCTGGACGATCCCGCAGACGCCCGCAGCAGATGCCTGGAAGCACATCGCCTTCGCCTGGGACGAGACCAAGGGTGTGCAATTGTTCGTCGATGGCGCGCTCGTCGCGCACAAGGAGCAAGTCGCCGATCTCGATTCGGGGCTCGACCAGTTCGGCCTCGCCGGCCGCGTGATCTCGCCGCATCAGGTGCAGAGCCGCTACCATTTCATGCGCGGCAGCGATGTGGACGAGATCCGCGTGTACGACCGCATGCTGCACCCCGAGGATGTCGCTGCGCTCGCCGACAAGCGCGAGCCCACGCCCGCCACCCCGCCCGAGACGGCGCCGCGTCGCACCGCCTGGCTGCACCGCTATGGCTGGGACAAGACGCTTCCACCGCTGCTCGATGCGCCCGTCACCATGGTGCGGAAAGTCGAGTTCGCCGATGCGAAGGATCTCAAGGAATGGATGTGGAAGGGCGTCGACGGCATTGCCGAGACGACCTGGCCCGGCGTCTACAACCGTTCGAAGCTCCCCGGCCGCGACGATTATTTCGAGCTGCCCGACTGGAACGTCTATGTCGAAGGCGGCAAGCGCTATGACCTGACCGTCCCCGCGGGTGAGCGCTTCAACCGCGTCGAGATCCGCGGCGCGGCCTATGGATCGCTGTTATGGTCGGATGGCGGTGCCGCGACGACGCTCGCGACGCGCGCGAAGGGCGTCGTCCGCAGCGTCACCACCGCTCCCGAGCGGCAGGGCGGCACGCTCAGCTTTGTCAACACGATGCAGGAGCAGCCGATCCAGGAACTGTGGGCGTATGACGTCAAGCCCGGTGCCGAACCCGCCGGACGTTTCAAACTGTCCTACACGATCGACTCGAACGCCTCGACCAGGATCGCCGCGCTCGCGCCGCTCGAAGCCTTCATCGCCGGGCGCTACGCCCCCGAAGAGCGCGCCACCGTCGTCGCGCTGCCGAGCGCGGGGATCAAGGCCGCGGTCGGCGCCGGTGCGGCGGGCGCCGGCGCGCCCGCGCAGCCGCGCGCGGCGGGGCTGCCGATCGTCCATATCCTCATCCCAGCGAGCCTCGGCGACGCCTATCCCGACGCGCCGCTCGCGCGCGCGTTCGATTACGGCTGGCAGAATCTGCACGACGGGCTCGATGGCATCGCGATCGACCTGCCTGCGCTCAAAGGCAGCGGCCCGATCGCGCTCAACATTCGCGCGAAAGATCCGATCTGGCCGGCGCGCGACATGATCGACCTGTCGGTCGCGGTCCGCCCGGGCGAGGCGCGCACGCTGTGGCTCGACCTACGCGACCGTATCCTCTCGAACGACAGCCTCTATCTTAGCATCGCCTCGAGCGATCCGGGCTTTGATGCGGCATCGCTCACCGGCGCCAAGATCCGCCTCGTGTTCAAGGATCGCGCCGTCGCGCTCCCCGAACACATCGCCGACCGGCTTAACCAGGTGAAGGACAATTGGGGCTATCTCGTTGAGGAGCACACCGCCTCGAAGCGCGAGGGGCTCTACGCGCGCGTGTTCGGCGATATCGGCGATCTGCTCCGCGTCGATCCCGACAATGTCCTTGCCCGCCAATATTGGGCCGACATCGACTACCGCCCCGAGAACATGCCCGCCTTCGTCCAGCCGACGGCCCCCGCGGGCGTGCCGCTCTGGGCGTTCCGCCAGCTCGAGGACCTCAAGCTGACGCGGCAGTTCGTCGATTGGTGGATCGACCATCGCCAGGTCCCCTATGGCGATTTCGGCGGCGGCATTTCCGACGATACCGATCTCACGCAGCAATGGCCCGGGCTCGCGCTGATGGGAGTCGAGCCCGACAAGATCAACGCCTCGCTGCGCGCGCTCGCCGATGCGGCCTACACCAACGGCATGCGCGTCAACGGCCTCGGCTATATCACCACCGACGAGCTCCACGCCTATGAGGAAGGGCTCAATTCGGACGCCGAGCGGCTCTATCTCAACTGGGGCGAGCCGATCGCGGTCGAGCGGTTGATGGCCACCGCCAAGGCGCTGCAGGGCGTGATCCTCAAGAACCCCGCGGGGCATCTCCACTTCGCCAGCAACTGGTATGGCGGCCGCACGATGTACCGCGAGGGCCCGTGGGAATGGCAGAAACCGTATAGCTGGACCGTGCTGCACGCGCCGATCCTGCTCGGCCTCTACAACGGCAACGCCGCGGCGCGCGGTCTCGTCACCGGCACCGTCGACGGCTGGATGGCGCATGGCAAACAGGGCGCCGACGGGCTGTGGTCCTACCCCAACGAGATCAACTGGCGCAGTGACGCCACGCGCGCCGGCGATGGCGGCGGGGTGACGACGCCGCTGCAATCGGCCTGGGCCGCATGGCGCTTCACCGGCGACGCGAAATATCTCAGGCCGATCGCGGCGCGCGCGACCAAGGGCGGCGGCGGCGCGCTCGCCGAGTTCAACGAAAACGCCTTCACCGCGCTCCCGCAAGGTTCGGCGCTGCTCGCGCGTGCGGCGAAGGGCGACGAGCCGTTCGCGCGCTACGCCGCCTGGTCGGCGAGCGGCGATATGGGCGCGCTCGCCGCGCTCCACGCCGATGCTATCGCCGACAAGACGCAGCATATGGCGATGTACACCGAGGGCCATTGGTGGACCGACCGGGTCGAACAGCCCAACGAGATCCTCCAGCGCGAGCGGCTCGGCGGGATCGCGCTCAAGCGCAACCAGACCTGGCCCGGGAATACGGTGAGCTGGCGCTTCGCCGAAGCGGGCGCGGCGGAAAAGGTCGCGATTCTGCTCCCGAACGCGACGCCGACGCATTTCCGCGTGCTCGGCTACAACACGAGCACGACGCCGCAGGCCGCGACGATGACCGCGTGGAACGTCACCGCCGGGCGCTGGTCGATGACGCGCGGCACCACGACCGACGACGGCAAGACGGTGGCGGCCGCGGGCAGCCCGGAGGCGATCACGCTCGAGCGCAGCGCCGGCGTACCGGTGTCGTTCGCGCCGGGTGCGATGACGGTCTATGATTTCGCGCTCGTCACGCCCTCGGCGCCGGTCGAGGCGCGCCCCGATCTCGGGATCGGCCGCGACGACATCCGCATCGCCGGGCGCACGCTGCGCGTCACGGTCCACAGCCTGGGTGCGGTGGCGACGCCGCCTGCGCGCATCTCGCTCTGGGGCGACGCGATGCTCGCGAGCGTGCCGCTCGCCCCACTCGCAGCGCCGAGCGATCTGCTGCCGCGCACCGCGACCGTCACGCTGACGATCCCCGCTGGCCGCGACCCGCGCGACCTCGCGGTGCAGGTCGATCCCGTCGACGGCGCTCCCGAGGTGACGCGACAGAACAACCGCGTCGCACTCGCCGACCGCGCGCGATGACGACGCGGCGCGCGCTGCTGGCGGGCGGCGCCGCGCTCGCCGTGACGCCATGGCGGGTCGGGGCCGCCGCCGATGCCCTCCGCGCCACGCTCGACACCGCGCGGGCGGAACGCGACCCGGTGGCGGCGTTGCGAACGCTCGAGCGCTTCGAACCGGCAGCGCTGCCCCCCGCCGCCCGGCTCGATCTGCTCACGGCGCGCGCGGGGCTCGCGATCGACGCCGCGATCGTGGCGCGCGGCGTCGATCCGCGCGCCAAGCCGGCCGCGACGCGCGACGTCGGACTGTTGACGCTGTTGCTGCGCCGCAAGGCCGGCGACGGATACGCGCTCGATGCGGTGGCGCGTCGGCTCGAGCAGGAGCGCGCGGCGTGCGAGGCGCGCGCCGCGCGGCTGTTCGCCGAGATCGGCATCAGCGGCGCGGGCACCGGCGCTTGCTTCACCCGCCTGTGGCAGGACGAGCGCGAGCTTTATCCCGATTCGGACGCGGGGCGCGATGCCGCGGTCGCCGCGATGAACCACTGGCTGGCGCTGTTCGCCGCGGACGTGCCCGCGCTGATCGGCGTCGTGCCGCGCTATTGCCGCGACGTCGCTGCGATCCGCCCGAGCGCCGCCGATCTCGCCACGGGCCATGTCGGCGTCCGTACCTTGCCGACTCCCGTCCATCCCGGCGGCTACATCGTCGATCTCACGCATGTCCGCGATCGCCCGCGCTGGACGCTGCCGAGCGTCGTCGCGCATGAATTGCTGCCGGGCCACATGCTCCAGCTGCCGATCGAGGTGCTTGCGGATCCGCATCCGCTGCGGCTCGACTATGCGCCGTGCTTCGCCGAGGGCTGGGGCATTGCGATCGAGCAGGCGGTCGCGCGGCAGGGGAGCTATGCGCACGATCCACGCGCTGCGCTCGGCCAGCTCCACTGGCGGCTGTTTCGGATCGGCCGCGCGCTGGTCGACCTCGCGATCCACCGCCACGGCCAGTCGCTCGATGCGGCGCGCGCCGCGCTCGTCGCGTGGCAGGGCGAGCCCGTCGCCTTCGCGCCGTTCGACGCCGATCTCGCGCGGATCGCGCAGGATCCGATGACGCGCACCGCCGAGATGCTCGCCGCGCTGGCGATCGAGGACGGCGCGCGCGGCCGCCGCGGCGCGGCGCTCCGCCGCTATCAACAGGCGATGCTCGTCGACGGCCGGATGCGCAGCGAGGAGATCGCCCGGCGCGCCGAAACATGACGGACGCCACCGTCCGCCCCAAGATCGAGCGAGTGTCAAAGTCTCTGGACAGACATGCCCCGATAGTGTCGAATACGCCAAGCGGGAGAGTCTAAACGACCAACAGGAGCAGGATCATGCGCACACCCTCAACGATGCGGATTGGCCACCTTATTTTCGGCGTTTCATGCGCCGCGCTCGCGCTGACGGCGTGCGCGAAAAAGACCGACGACACCAGCACCAGTACGACGACCGAAACCACCGCAGCGACCACGACGCCCGCCGCGGCGCCGGCCGGCGCGCCGGCAACGACGCCGAGCGCGGCCGCACCCGCGGTCGCCGCAGACAACACCGACACGATCGCGGGGGTGAAGCTCGCCGCCTATACCGGCGACGCGAAGAAGGGCGAGGCCGACTTCCTCACCTGCAAGACCTGCCATGCGATCGAGGCCGGCGTGAACAAGATCGGGCCGTCGCTGCACGGCGTGGTCGGGCGCAAGGCGGGGATCATCCCGGGCTTCGTCTACTCGACCGCCAACAAGGGTAGCGGCATCACCTGGACCGAGGACAAACTCTTCCAATATCTGGAAAATCCGCAGCGCGTCGTGCCCGGCACCAAGATGAGCTTCGCCGGCTGGCCGACCGACCCGCAGAAGCGCGCCGACGTGATCGCCTATCTCAAGGCCAATTCCTAAAACCCGTGTCCCCCCGCCCCTCCAAGCCATCGGCTTGGGGGGCGGGTGCCACGCCGCTGGGCGACCGTGGCGCGATCGCGCACCGTCACGTCGGCGAGATGCGCCGGGAACGACAGCACGAGCATAAGCCCGATCCACCGCCACCCCAGGCCGAGCAACGCCGCGCGCAGCGCGAGCAGCAGGATCGCGCCCGGCAGCAGCGCGAGCGCCGCTGCGCCGAACGACCAGCCGCGCCAGTGGATCAGCCAGGCCGCCTCGATCAGCACGATAGCGAGGATCAGGTCGACCGCATGGCCCTGCCCGTACAGCCAGGTCGCGGCCGCGTTCACCCGAACGGGCCGTTGAGCCGCGCGATCGTCATCGTGAGATAGCCCGCAAAGGTCACCCCGCCGAGATAGGGCAGCAGCAGCACCGCGGCGGCGGTCGAGCGCGGCCACAGCGTATAGATCCACACCGCGATCGCGACCCACCACGCCACCGCGTCGATCGCCGCCCAATCGGGCCGATGCAGCCGGAAGAACAGCAGGCTCCACGCCAGATTGAGGAAACCGCTGAGCGCAAACAACCCGACCATCCATTCGGCGCCGCCGCGATCGGGGATCGCGCGCCATCCGGTGATCGCGGCGCAGGCGGTGATCAGGTACAGCGTCGTCCAGGTGACCGCATAGGCCGCGTCGGGCGGCGCCCAGCGCGGCTGGACCAAGCCGTGATACCAGGCGCCGGTTTCGGCGATCGTCCCGCCCATCACCGCGACGATCAGCGCGGCGCAGGCGGCGATTGCGACGGGCAGGCCCCAGGCCGGATGCAGCATCGGGGCGTGGCGCCTCATGCCGGCGCCAGCCCGAGCAGATGGCGCATGTCCTTGAGGAAGATGCGCAGATGCGCCGCCGGCTGCTTGCGGACCAGGCGCTTGTGCATATAGGCGTCCCAGGTCAGCCGCTGGACGTCGGGATCCTCGCACATCTTGACGAAGCGCTCGCGCCTTCTGTCGTTGGCGTACCAGAAATATTGCATCATCCCGAGGATCCAGAACACCCGGCCATGCGCGCGCAGGAAGCGCTTGCGCGCTTGCCGCAAGGCCGCCGCTCTGCCCGTCGCGAGATAGGCTTCGATCGCCTCGGCGGCATAGCGCCCACCCGCCATCGCATAGTAAATCCCCTCGCCCGAGGCGGGCGCGACGACGCCCGCGGCGTCGCCGGCGACGAGCACGTCGCGGCCATTGTCCCAGCGCTTGAGCGGCTTGAGCGGGATCGGCGCGCCTTCGCGTCGCAGCGTCGCGCAGCCGTCGAGCCCGGTCTGCGCACGCAACGCGGCGACCGATGCGCGCAGCGCGAACCCCTTGCGCGCGCTGCCGACGCCGACGCTGGCGGTCGCGCCGTGCGGGAACACCCAGGCGTAGAAATCGGGCGAATGCTTGCCTTGGTAGAAGACGTCGCAGCGCGACGGGTCGAAATCGCCCCCGCCCCCGCCCCCGCCATCGGTCGGCGCAGCAATGATCTCGTGATAGGCGAAGACGCACGGCACCGACGGGACGCCGACCAGTTCGGTCCGCGCGACTTCGGAACGCGCGCCGTCGGCGCCGATCACGCAGCGCGTCGAGACGCGCTGCTCCGCCCCGCCGCGCGCGCCGCGGAGCACCACCACCGGATGACCCGCGTCGCGGTCGACCCGCACGAACCTGCCGGTGCGCCGCTCGGCCCCCGCCAGCGCCGCGCGCGCGCGCAGCCATTCGTCGAAATCGGCGCGGTCGACCAGCCCCACGAAACCGTCGCCGACCGGCATGTCGACCGCCTTGGCCGAGGGCGCGACCATCCGGGCCGAGGTCGCGCGCGCGACGAGCAGATGCTCGGGGATCGCGAAATCGGTGATCGCGCGCGGCGGGATCGCGCCGCCGCACGGCTTGATCCGCCCGCCGCGGTCGAGCAGCAGCACGCGCCGCCCGCTGCGCGCGAGGTCGGTCGCGGCGGTCGCCCCGGCGGGGCCGCCCCCGACCACGACGCAATCGAAATCGGGGGTCATGCCGCCACCTCGCGGCCGAGCGCTTCGGCGCGGCGCGGCACGTCGACCACCAGCGCGGCGGCGAACAGGAACAGCACCGCCTCGGCGCCGAACACGAGCATGAAGGTCTCGGGCAGCGACCCCAGTAGCGCGCGCCCGACATCGACCGCGACCGCGCCGATCAGGCCGCCCAGCCCGAACGCGATCGCCTGCGCCGCGCCCCATACGCCCATCCGCAGCCCGGCTTGCGCATCGCCCTGCGCGCCCGCCAGCGCCATCATCGCGCCGACCGCAGCGACCGCGAAGACGCCATTGGCGAAACCGAGCGCGAAGATGTTGGCGAGGATCGGCCAGCCCGGACCGACCCGCGCCGCGAGCGCGAGGCCCGCGAGCGCAAGCCCCGAGCCGAGGCACCCGCCGACGATCCAGCGTTGCAGCCCCCCGCCGCGGCGCGAATCGAACGCCCCGCCGCCGATCCCCGCGAGGATCATGCCGAGCAGGACGCCGCCATGCTGAACCCCCGAAACCTGCGTCGATTGGCTCGGCGTCATGCCGAAGCGCAATCCGGTGAAGGGCTCGAGGATCAGATCCTGCATCGCATAGGCCAGCATCGCGACGAACACGAAGCCGGTGAAGCCGCGCGCCTGGCGATCGGCCCATAGCGCGGCAAGCGCCGGACCGATCGGCGTCGCGGCCGGGCGGGGCCCCATGGGCGCCGCCGTGCGCGCGCCCTCGACGCCCCAGATCGCCAGCGTCGCGAGCAGGAAGGCCGCCACGGCGATGCCGTCGACCACCGCCTGCAACCGCGCGAACGAGAAGGGCGCGACGAGCTTTCCCGCCAGACCGGCCGACACCGCTATCCCGGCGACCATCATGATCCAGGTGATCGCCGCCGCCGCCGAGCGGCGCTCGGGCGCGACATGCGTCGCGAGCACCGCGAGCAGCGATGTCCCCGCCGCGCCGACGCCCGCGCCGATCAGCGTGAAGCCGAGCACCGCCAGCGCCATTCCCCGCCCCGCCGACTGCGGCACCAGCCCGATCGCGGCGACCGCGAGCATCGCGCCGCCCGCCAGCGCCGCCATCCCGCCGATCACCCACGGCGTCCGCCGCCGACCCGAATCCGAGCCATGCCCCCACAGCGGGCGCGACAACTGCACCGCATAATGCCACGCGACGAGCCCCGCGGGCAGCGCCGCGGGCAAGGCATATTCGACCACCATCACGCGGTTGAGCAGCGACGTCGCGAGCATCACGATCGCGCCGATCGCGCTTTGCACCAGTCCAAGCCGGACGATCCCGACCCAGCCGAGATCGGCGCCGAGATCGGCGGGCGGCGCGGTCCGCGTCACAGGCCCAGCACCCCGCCCAGGCCGAGCGCGGCCGCGAGCATGCCGAACACGTACAGACTCGTCCCGGTCGCATTGTACCACGGCGTGTGCGCGAGCGGATCGCGCAACAGCCGCGGCATCAGCGCGAGCTGCCCGACGAGCAAGGCGGCGACGACGGCGGCGACCAGCGGATGCTGCCAGCGCAGCAGCAGCGCGACGACCGCGGCTTGCGGCAGCGCCATCACGACGCACGCGAGCCGCGCCGCGCGATCGACGCCGAGCGTCGCCGGCAGCGAGCGGATGCCCGTCGCGCGGTCGCCCGCCACCGCCTTGAAATCGTTGAGCGTCATGATCCCGAACGCGCCGACGCTGTAGAGCGACAGGATTGCGAGGATCCGCGGCGACGGCAACGCCCCCGCCATTGCGGCGGCCCCGGTGAACCAGGTCAGCCCCTCATAGGTCAGCGCGACCGCGCTCGGCCCGCACACGCCGCTGCGCTTCAGCCGGAACGGCGGCGCGCTATAGGCCCAGGCGAAGGCCAGGCCGAGGCAGGTCGCGGCGAACACCCACCGGTCGGTCAGCGCCGCGACGAGCAATGCCAGCGCGGTACCGAGGATGGCAATCCACAAGCCCCAGGCGCCGGCGATCCGGCCCGACGGAATCGGCCGATTGGGTTCGTTGATCGCATCGACATGCCGGTCGAACCAGTCGTTGACCGCCTGGCTTGTGCCGCACACCAGCGGCCCGACCAGCAGGATCCCCGCGATGAGGAAGGGCCACCGGCTCGCCACCGGTACGCCCGCCGAGACGACGCCGCAGCCGAAGGCCCAGATCGGCGGGAACCAGGTGATCGGCTTGAGCAGCTCGAGCGCATCGCGCAGCCGGGGCGGTTGCGGGAGAACCAACGAGGGAGTCGTTGCGCGGGCCATGTCGCCAAGCTATGGCGCGCGTTCTGAAACGTCAAATCCTTTTGACACTCGATATGTCAGGCTGTCGTGTCAGTTAATTGTCGCCCGAAACAAGATTGCCGAGCCCATGGCGATGGAGCTTCGAATACAGGCTCTGCCGGCTGACCCCGAGGATTTCGGCGGCGGACGCCCGGTTGTCGGAAGTATAGGCCAGCGCCGCTTCGATGCAGAGCCGTTCGATCAAATCGGTCGATTCGCGGACGATATCCTTGAGCGACATCCGCCCGACCAGTTCGGTCAATTGCTCGACCGAGCGCGGCACGTCGCGTTCGGTCGGCACCACGCTGCGCAGCCGCCGTGCGACATTGCGGATCGTGAAGCCGTAGCAGTCCGACTCGCCCTGCGGCGCGACCACGCCCGACAGTTCGATCTCCTCCTGCGCGCCATTCTGGCCGCGCAGGATCGTCGCGACGTTGCGCACCGCCTGATGCTCGCGGATCTGCGCGAGGATCAGGTCGAGGTCGATCCCCGGGCGGCCGAGCCAAGTCGCGAGCGGCGCGCCAATCACGCGGTCGGCCGACGCCACGCCGGTCAGTTCGACGAACGCGGCGTTGGCGACGAGGATCGTCAGCGTCGCGTCGGTCAGCACGAAGGCATCGGGCATGTGCTCGATCACGTCGGCGACCGCCGTCGCATGCGAGGCGGGCGCGGGCTGCGCCACCGCCGCGACGATCCGCACGAGCAGCAAGGCCGCGCGACCCTGGCGGAACAGCCGCGCCGAAATCTCGGCATCGCCCTGCTCGTCGGCGAGCCGGACCGCGATCGGCGGAAGGTCGTCGCTCGCGCCCGCGGCGCCGAGATGCGCGATGAATCCGTCGCGATCCTCGGGCGCGACGATCGACGCGATCGGCTGGTCGGCGAGCGCGCCGTCCCTGAGTCCAAGCAACTGCAGCGCCGCCGGGTTGCTCTCGCGGATCCGGCGCGTCGCGGCATCGACGATCAGGATCGGCTCGGTGCCGAGGTCGAACAGCATGCGATAGCGCGCCTCGGCCTGGCGCAGCTTGATATAGTCGCGCTCGAGCGATTGCTGCGTCTGGAGCAAGCGCTGCTGCATCGCCGCCGCCGCGCGCATCTCGCGTCCGATCGCGATCGCGCTGCCGTCGGCGCCCGATTTCATCACGAGATAGCGGATCGGCACGTCGCCGCCGCCGGCCAGGATGTGGTTGACCTGACGCCAGCGCGCGGGCTCGGCGCTGTCGGCGAGCATCTCGGCGACCTTGGGTTGGCTGTCGAGTGCGACGACGTCGTGCCATGCCCGACCGACCCATTCGCGCACGCCCTGCGCGTCGAGTTCGGCATTGTGGATTGCGATGTCGCGGATCACGCCCGCGCGATCAATCATCAGCGCGACGTCGCCGACCGAGGCGAGCATCGCAACGGCTGCGTGTGGCGCGAGGCTACGCGCGACCGTCTCGGGATCGGAAAAGGCATTGGGTGCAGGATGGGGGGGACGATCGTTCATCGTCGAACCGTTCATACTCCTGAAGTCCTTCGTCCCGCGGTCTGCCTGTCCCCGCGTGACCCGAAAATGGGATCAGCCGGTCATCGACGCAACCGCCTCCCGCGCCACTGCATCGACCAGCGCGCCTGCGACGCGAACCGCCGCACGCGCGTCGGGCGCGGTCCCATCGGCGCCGACCGCGGCGGCGCGGCTGGCATCGAAAGAAAACACCCGGCCACCGACCATCACACAAAGCCGCGGATTACATGACGCTGCGCGGATACCACGGATGATCGAAGGCAAGGGCGCGATATGGCAGTCGCACGTGATCGTCAATCCGACCAGATCGACCCACGTGTCGCGCACGCGCTCGCACAGCAGCGCGGGGCTCGCCTCGGCGACGCGATCGGTCAGCCAGCCATTGGCGCAAAACAGTTCGTCGATCACGAGCGTTCCGAAACTGTGCTGGTCGCCCTCGAGCGATGCGAACAGCGCCCGTCGGGCGGCCCCTGCGCCATGCTTGTCGGGCGTGGTGCGGCCGAAGACTTCGTGCACCACCTCCTGCAGCCGCCACAGGCCCATCGTCACATCGACGAAATCGCAGCGATCCTCTTCCCAGAACCGGCCGAGCAGCCGCGCCGCCGGGGCGAGCAGATCGACCAGCAGCGTCTCGCGCGAGACGCCGCGCCGGATCAACGCATCGACATGTTCGAGCAATTCGTCGGCCTCAACCTGCAGCGCGAGCGGTGCGAACGCCGCAACCTCCGCTTCGGTGACGCCGTCGGTGTGCAGCGACCCGATCGTCGCCGACGGCGCGGCATGCGCGACGAGCAAGCGCGGGATCACCTCGCATTCGATCAGCTGGTTGAGCGCGCGTGCCTTGTCGACGGCGGTCCCGCGCGGGCCCGCGTCGCGTCGCTGGCGTGCCGACCGGTCGCGCAAACGGTTGAACCGAGCGCGCCCGCGCTGAACGAAATCCTCGAACCTGATCACCGAAGCCACCCCGACTCTCCCGGTCTGGTTGATCACGCGATGTACGTCGGGCGGCCATGTTTGGCGGGTCCGGCGACTCGCACGGTATGCCTCTCCCGCGCCGATGACAACGACTATCGATGCGGCAGTGCACCAATCTGTCATTTATCTTGGACGTCAAATCTTATTGACACTTGAGTTTACGCAGATCAGTCTGGCGGCACGTCAAAGGGAGCGGAAAGATGCGGCCAGCCTGGCCTTCCGACGCGAACCAGCCCCGCCTTCCCCGCGGTGGTCTCTATACGCCCGAGCAACGGCGCCGCCGCGACGCGACTCGCTGGACGCTGGTCCAGGGCATTCTCGCGCCGCTGCAATTCCTGGTCTTCCTGGTCAGCAGCGCGCTCGTCCTGCGCTATCTCGTGACGGGCCAGGGCGCCGGCGCGGCGACCGTCTCGATCGTCGTCAAGACGCTGACGCTCTACACCATCATGGTCACCGGATCCTTCTGGGAGAAGACGGTGTTCGGCCGCTGGTTGTTCGCCGATGCCTTCTTCTGGGAGGATGTGGTCAGCTTTCTCGTGCTCGGCCTGCACACGCTGTACCTCGCGATGCTGATGCTCGACATCGGAAGCGAGCGCGGGCGGATGCTGCTCGCGCTCGCGGCTTATGCCACCTACGTCGTCAACGCGGCGCAGTTCCTGCTCAAGCTGCGCGCCGCGCGCCTGCAGAGTGGCGGCACGGCGCCGGGGCTGCAGGCGATGACGGCATGAGCGCGCTGCCGCTCGCCCGTCCCGCAGGCGCCGATTGCGCGCAGTCGGCGCGCTCGGTGCTGCGCGAACGCGGCCAGCGCGAAGTGTTTTGCGGGCTGACCGGGATCATCTGGCTCCATCGCAAGGTGCAGGACGCCTTCTTCCTCGTCGTCGGCTCGCGCACCTGCGCGCATCTGCTACAATCGGCGGCGGGGGTGATGGTGTTCGCCGAGCCGCGCTTCGCGACCGCGATCATCGAGGAGCGCGATCTCGCCGGGATGGTCGATTGCAATGTCGAGCTCGACCGCGTCGTCGACCGATTGCTCGCGCGGCGTCCCGATATCAAGCTGCTGTTCCTCGTCGGCTCGTGCCCGTCCGAGGTGATCAAGCTCGATCTGTCGCGCGCGGCGCAGCGGCTGTCGGCGAAGCATGTCGGCGCGACCCGCGTGCTCAATTATTCGGGGAGCGGGATCGAGACGACCTTCACCGAAGGCGAGGACGCCTGTCTCGCCGCGCTGGTCCCCGAACTCGCCGAAACCGCGCCCGGCGCCGCGCCCGAACTGATGATCGTCGGCGCGCTGCCCGATGTGGTCGAGGATCAATTCCTGCGGCTGTTCGCGCAGCTCGGCATCGCGACGGTGCACAGCTTCCCCGCACGACGCGCAAGCGCCATGCCGCCGGTCGGGCCGAACACGCGCTTCCTGCTCGCCCAACCCTTCCTCGGTGAGACAGCGCGCGCGCTCGAGGATCGCGGCGCGGTGCGACTCGACGCGCTGTTCCCGTTCGGCGCCGAGGGCACGAGCGCCTGGCTCCACGCCGCGGCGGTCGCGTTCGGGATCGACGAGATGCACTTCCGTGCGGTGATCGCACCGGGCCGCGAACGCGCCAAGCGCGCGATCGCGCACGCGCGCGCCCGGCTCGAGGGCAAGACCATCTTCTTCCTCCCCGATTCGCAGCTGGAGCTGCCGCTCGCGCGCTTCCTGGCGCAGGAACTCGGCATGGTTCCGCTCGAGGTCGGCACACCGTATCTCCACCGCGGCCACATGGCGCGCGAACTCGCCCTGCTCCCGGCCGATACGGTGATCAGCGAGGGGCAGGACGTCGACCGCCAGCTCGACCGCGTCCGTGCGGCGCAACCGGACCTGACCGTCTGCGGGCTCGGCCTCGCCAACCCGCTCGAGGCCGAGGGGCTGACGACGAAATGGGCGATCGAGCTGGTCTTCTCGCCGATCCATGGTTTTGACCAGGCAGGCGATCTCGCCGACCTCTTCGCGCGACCGCTGCGGCGGCGCGACGTGTTGCAGGTATGAGCGGCGCCCGCGCTTCCAGCCACCGGTGGTTGTCATGCAGCTGACCGTGTGGACCTATGAAGGCCCGCCGCATGTCGGCGCGATGCGGATCGCGACCGCGATGGAGGGCGTGCATTACGTGCTCCACGCGCCGCAGGGCGACACCTATGCCGACCTGCTGTTCACGATGATCGAGCGCCGCGGCAAGCGCCCGCCGGTCACCTACACCACCTTCCAGGCGCGCGATCTCGGCAAGGATACCGCGGCGCTGTTCCAGGCCGCGGTACGCGACGCGGTCGACCGCTTCGCGCCACAGGCCCTGCTCGTCGGCGCGTCGTGCACCGCCGAGCTGATCCAGGACGACCCGGCCGGGCTCGCCACCGCGCTGCGGCTGCCGATCCCGGTGATCGCGCTCGAGCTGCCGAGCTACCAGCGCAAGGAAAATTGGGGCGCGGCCGAGACCTTCTATCAGTTGGTACGGACGATATGTTCCCCGGCGAACGCCACGGCTCAGCCACGGACCGGTGGGGACGCCGCGCGTTCCGAGTCGCCGGCGACTGCTGCCCCAGCGTCGCCACGGCAGAAGACCGCCAACATCCTCGGCCCGACCGCGCTCGGCTTCCGCCACCGCGACGATGTCGTCGAGATCACCCGGCTGCTCGAAACGCTCGGCATCGGCGTCAACGTCGTCGCCCCATTGGGCGCGACGCCCGCCGATCTCGCGCGCCTGCCCGACGCCGATTTCAACGTCTGCCTCTATCCCGAGATCGCCGACACCGCCTGCCGCTGGCTCGAGCGCAGCTATGGCCAGAAGACGGTGCGCACGGTACCGATCGGCCACGGCGCGACGCGCGACTTCATCGCCGAGGTCGCCGCGCTCGCCGGGGTCGATCCCGCCGCCGCGCTCGACACGTCGCGGCTGCCGTGGTGGAGTCGTTCGGTCGATTCGACCTATCTCACCGGCAAGCGCGTCTTCATCTTCGGCGACGCGACGCATGCCGCCGCCGCGGCACGCGTCGCCCGCGACGAGCTCGGCTTCGAAGTCGTCGGCCTCGGCTGCTACAATCGCGAATTCGCCCGCGAGATCCGCGCCGCCGCGCAAGGCTTCGGGCTCGAGCCGCTGATCACCGACGATTATCTCGAGGTCGAGGAGGCGATCGCGCGGCTCCAGCCCGAGCTGGTGCTCGGCACGCAGATGGAGCGCCACATCGCCAAGCGACTGCGCATTCCGTGCGCGGTGATTTCGGCACCGGTCCACGTCCAGGATTTCCCGGCGCGCTACAGCCCGCAAATGGGGTTCGAGGGCGCCAACGTACTGTTCGACACCTGGGTGCACCCGCTGGTGATGGGCCTCGAGGAACATCTGCTGACGATGTTCCTCGATGATTTCGAGTTTTCCGACCAGGCCGGGGCGAGCCATCT
Source organism: Bordetella parapertussis (assembly GCA_943367995.1). GTDB lineage: Bacteria > Pseudomonadota > Alphaproteobacteria > Sphingomonadales > Sphingomonadaceae > Sphingomonas. The sequence continues at coordinate 109,646 of CALRKL020000002.1, forward strand.
GGGGCATTCTTCTGCTCCCCTCCCGCCTGCGGAAGGGGCTGGGGGTGGGGGTGCGCACGCGCCTTCCCCGGCAGCTGATATCGATAGCGCGAGCCCACCTCCGGCCCCTCCCGCGAGCGGGCGGGGAGACTGGTCGCCCGAAGCAGAGCGCGAGCTGCTGAAGATCCCGTTCTTCGTGCGCGGCAAGGCGCGCCGCAACACCGAACGCTATGCCGCCGAGCAGGGCATCGCCGCGATCACGCTCGACACGCTCTACGACGCAAAGGCGCATTATGCCCGCTAGCGCTCCCCTTCCGGCCGCGACCGGCGACACCAACGTCCGCGTCGTCATCGTCACGCTCGACAATCACCTGGCGGGCGCGGTCCAGCGGGCGCAGGTGCGGCTGGCGCGGGAGAATCCGGGGATCACGATCGGCTTCCACGCCGCCGCCGATTGGGAAGAGAAGCCCGAAACGCTCGCCGCCGCGCGCGCCGACATTGCGCGCGGCGATATCGTGCTCGCGACAATGCTGTTCCTTGAGGATCATATCCGCGCGGTTCTGCCCGACCTGCAGGCGCGCCGCGAGCAATGCGACGCGATGGTCGGGCTGATGTCGGGGGGCGACGTCGTCAAGCTGACGCGGATGGGCGATTATCGCATGGATCGCCCGAGCGGCGGGATGCTCGCGCTGCTCAAGAAGCTGCGCGGATCGCCCAAGCCCGCGGCAAGCGGCGGCGCCAAGCAGATGGCGATGCTGCGGCGGCTGCCCAAGATCCTGCGCTTCGTCCCCGGCACCGCGCAGGACGTCCGCGCCTATTTCCTGACGATGCAATATTGGCTCGCGGCGTCGGACGACAATGTCGTCGACATGATCCGCGCGCTGGTCGATCGCTATGCCGATGGCCCGCGGCGCGCGCTTCGCGGTACGATGAAGGCGCAGGCGCCGCGTGATTATCCCGAGGTCGGCGTCTATCATCCCGCGCTGCCCGGCCGCATCGCCGCCACCGCGACCGAGCTGCCGCGCCGGCGCGGTGCGTGCGGCACGGTCGGGCTGCTGATGCTGCGCTCGTACATCCTCGCCAGGGATGCCGGCCATTATGACGGCGTGATCGCCGCGCTCGAGGCGCGCGGGCTCGACGTCATCCCGGCCTTTGCCGGCGGACTCGACGGGCGTCCGGCGATCGAGGCGCTGTTCCTGCAGGACGGCGTCGCCACCGTCGATGCGGTGATCAACCTCACCGGGTTCAGCCTGGTCGGCGGCCCCGCCTATAACGACGCCGCGGCGGCCGAAGCGGTGCTCGCCCAGCTCGACGTCCCCTATATCGCCGCGCACCCGGTCGAATTCCAGTCGCTCCAGGCGTGGGCGGCGAACCGCCAAGGCCTGCTCCCGCTCGAATCGACGATGATGATCGCGATCCCCGAGCTCGACGGCGGCACCGTGCCGATGCTGTTCGGCGGCAAGTCCGACGGCACTGCCTGCACCGGCTGCGCGCGGCATTGCAGCTTCCCCGACGTCACGACGCCGCGCGCGATGCAGGCGTGCGGCGAGCGCGCCGAAATGCTCGCGGCGCGAGTCACGAAACTGATCGCGCTGCGCCGCGCCGCCAATGCCGAGAAGCGCGTCGCGATCGTGCTGTTCAACTTCCCGCCCAACGCCGGCGCCGCGGGCACCGCGCAATTCCTCAGCGTCTTCGCCTCGCTCCACGCGACGCTCGCACGACTGGCGCGCGAAGGGTATCAGGTCGAGGTTCCCGCCAACGTCGATGCTTTGCGCGAGGCAATCCTCGGCGGCAATGCCGCACGCTTCGGGACCGAGGCCAATGTCCATGCCAAGGTCGGCGCCGACGCGATCGTCGCGCGCGAGACCTGGCTTGCCGAGATCGAGGCGTGCTGGGGTCCCGCACCGGGCAAGCTGCAGTCCGACGGCACCTCGGTGCAGATCCTCGGGCGGCAATTCGGCAACGTGTTCGTCGGGCTGCAACCCGCGCTCGGCTATGAGGGCGATCCGATGCGGCTGCTGTTCGCCGGGCGCTTTGCCCCGACGCACGCCTTTGCCGCTTTCTATCGCTGGCTGCGCGAGGATTTCGCGGCGCACGCGGTGCTGCATTTCGGCACGCATGGCAGCCTCGAATTCATGCCGGGCAAGCAGGCCGGGTTGAGCGCAGGGTGCTGGCCCGACCGACTGATCGGCGACCTGCCCAACATCTATCTCTACGCCGCCAACAATCCGTCGGAGGGCGTGCTCGCCAAGCGCCGTTCGGGCGCGACATTGGTGTCGTATCTGACGCCTGCGTTGACCAATGCCGGCGTCTACAAGGGGCTTGCCGCGCTGAAGGCGTCGGTCGAGCGCTGGCGCGTCGCCGCGCCGGGCAGCGACGAGGCGCGCGATTTGGCCGAGCTGATCCGCGATCAGGCGGTCGATCTCGACCTCGCTTCCCACGACCGTCACCCCGGCCTCGTGCCGGGGTCCACCGCGCGGCCTAACCTGCTGCCGGAGTGCGAGGACGACGGTGGACCCCGGAACAAGCCCGGGGTGACGAACGATGGGGCGGGCTCCCCGCCGGTCTCGGACGCATGGATCGCCGATCTCGCCGCGCGCCTCTACGAAATCGAGCGCGAGCTGATCCCGCAAGGCCTCCATATCGCGGGCGAAGCGGCAAGCCGCGAGGAGCGGATCGCGATGATCGCCGCGACGCTCCAGGCGCGCGGCGAAGCGCTGCCGAGCGAGACGATCGTCGCCCTGGTCGATGGCACACGCGTGGCCGACACGCCGTTGCTCAAGGACATGGCCGCACTCGACACCGCGCTGTCGGCCAATGGCGAGATCGACGGCATCGTCACTGCGCTGGCCGGCCGCTACATCCATCCGGTGACGGGCGGCGACCTGTTGCGCAATCCCGAGATCCTGCCGACCGGGCGCAACATCCACGGCTTCGACCCGTTCCGCATTCCCTCGGCCTTCGCGGTCAAGGATGGCGCGGCGCAGGCGCAGCGGCTGATCGAGCGCAGCCTCGCCGATGCGGGGCATCTGCCCGAGACGGTCGCGATGGTGCTGTGGGGCACCGACAATCTCAAGAGCGAGGGCGCGCAGATCGCGCAGGCGCTCGCTTTGCTCGGCGCACGCCCGCGTTTCGACAGCTACAACCGGCTGGCGGGGGCCGAACTGGTGCCGCTCGCCGAGCTCGGGCGGCCGCGGATCGACGTCGTCGTCACGCTCTCGGGGGTGTTCCGCGACCTGCTGCCGCTCCAGACGCGGATGCTCGCACAGGCCGCCTTGCTCGCGGCGGAAGCCGACGAGCCCGACGAGCAGAACTTCGTCCGCCGCCACGCCCGCGCGCACGCCGCGGCGCACGGCTGCGACCTCGAGACCGCGGCGCTGCGCGTCTTCTCCAATGCCGAGGGCGCGTACGGCGCCAACGTCAATCTGCTGATCGACACCGGCGCCTGGACCGACCCCGACGAGCTCGCCGACAGTTTCGAGCGGCAGAAGGGGTTCGCGTATGGCGTCAAGGGCGCGCCGGTGCGCCAGGCGGCGGTGCTCAAGGCGGCGCTCGAGACGGTTGACTGCGCGTATCAGAATCTCGAGAGCGTCGAGCTCGGCATCACCAGCATCGACCAATATGTCGACACGCTCGGCGGGATCAGCCGCGCCGTCACGCGCGCGAAGGGCAGCGCGGCACCGGTCTATATCGGCGACCAAACGCAAGGCGCCGGCAAGGTGCGATCCTTGCAAGAGCAAGTCGCGCTCGAAACGCGGACGCGCGTGCTCAACCCGGTCTGGACCGAAGGCCTGCTCCGCCACGGCTATGAAGGCGTCCGCCAGATCGAGGGGAGCGTCACCACGACGATGGGCTGGTCGGCGACGACCGGCGAGGTCGATCCGTGGGTCTATCAACGCATCAGCGAAACCTATGTGCTCGACGCCGAGATGCGCGAGCGGATCGCCGCGCTCAACCCCAAAGCGTCGGCGCGCGTCGCCAACCGGCTGATCGAGGCGAGCGAGCGCAACTATTGGTCTCCCGACGCGGCGACGCTCGCCGCACTCCATGCCGCCAGCGATGAGCTCGAGGATCGTCTCGAGGGCATCGTCGCGGTGGCGGCATAAAGGAACGCATGATGGCCTTGCTCGACCCACCTCTCCGCGGCCTGGATGGCGAAGGCTCGCTCCAGGTCGGGCTCGACCCGAACGACCGGATCGGCTCGGCCAAGGTGTTCGCGGTGTACGGCAAGGGCGGGATCGGCAAATCGACCACCTCGTCCAACCTCTCCGCCGCGTTCTCGCTGCTCGGCAAGCGCGTGTTGCAGATCGGCTGCGACCCGAAGCACGACAGCACCTTCACGCTCACCAAAAAGCTGATGCCGACGGTGATCGACGTGCTCGAGACGGTCGAATTCCACGCCGAGGAATTGCGGCCCGAGGATTACATGTTCGAGGGGTATAACGGCGTGATGTGCGTCGAGGCGGGCGGGCCGCCGGCCGGCACCGGCTGCGGCGGCTATGTCGTCGGGCAGACGGTCAAGCTGCTCAAGCAGCACCATCTGCTCGAGGAAACCGACGTGGTGATCTTCGACGTGCTCGGCGACGTGGTGTGCGGCGGTTTTGCCGCCCCGCTGCAACATGCCGAGCGCGCGGTGGTGGTCGCGGCGAACGACTTCGACAGCATCTTCGCGATGAATCGCATCGTCGCGGCGATCAAGGCGAAGGCAAAGAATTACGACGTGCGGATGGCGGGCGTCATCGCCAATCGCTCGGCCGCGACCGACGAGATCGACCGGTTCAACGCAGCGACCGGACTCAAGCGGCTCGCGCATTTCCCCGATCTCGACGCGATCCGCCGCTCGCGCCTCAAGAAATGCACCTTGTTCGAGATGGACTCGACCCCCGAGGTCGACGCCGCCTGTCTCGAATACAAACGCCTCGCCGCGCAGATGTGGGCCGGCTGCGAACCGCTCGATGCGCAGCCGATGAAGGATCGCGAGATCTTCGAATTCCTGGGGTTCGAGTGAGATGAGCACGGCGAGCTACACTCAATTCCGCGGCGATCTCGAAACCTATTTCGATCGCACTGCCGCCAAGGCGTGGGAGCAGCTCACCTCCGACGCGCCGGTCAGCGGCATTCGCGCGACCGTCCGCGCCGGGCGCACCACGATGCGCGACACTTTGCTGTCGTGGCTCCCCGACGACATGACCGGGCTGCGGCTGCTCGACGCCGGCTGCGGCACCGGCGCGCTCGCGGTCGCGGCGGCCGAACGCGGCGCGCAGGTGGTGGCGATCGACGTCGCGGGCAGCCTCGTCCAGATCGCGCGCGACCGCGCGCCGGCGCATCTGGCGATCGACTGGCGCGTCGGTGATCTGCTCGATCCTGCGCTCGGGACGTTCGATCATGTCGTCGCGATGGATTCGCTGATTCACTACCCCGCGTTCGACATCGTCGCGGTGCTGCAACAGCTTGCCGAGCGGACGCGCGGTTCAATCGCCTTCACCTTCGCCCCGCAGACGCCGCTGCTGATGGCGATGCTCGGCATGGGCCGGCTGTTCCCGCGCGGCGACCGCTCGCCCGCGATCCTCCCGGTGCGCGATCGCTTGCTGCGCACGCTGGTCAAGACCGCGCTCCCCGCCGCGCGGCTCGGGCGCGATCGGCGGATCTCGGCGAGCTTCTATACGAGCCATGCGCTCGAGGTGATCCCCGCATGAGCGCGCTCGCCGCCTTGAAGGCCTCGCTCGCGCCGCGCGCGGGGTCAGAGCGTGGGCGGCTGGCCGCGGTCAGGAGCGGCGCGTTCTGGGGCCGGCTCGGCACGCGCTTCCTGCCCTTCGCCGACGCCGCCACCGCCGAGCTGCCGCTCGGCCGGCTGTTGCGGCTGTCGCTGTTCCAGGTGTCGGTCGGCATGGCGGCGGTGCTGCTCACCGGCACGCTCAACCGCGTGATGATCGTCGAGCTCGGCATGGCGTCATGGGCGGTCGCGGCGATGGTGTCGCTGCCGCTGCTCTTCGCCCCCTTGCGCGCGCTGATCGGCTTCAAGTCGGATCATCACCAGTCGATCTTGGGGTGGAAGCGCGTGCCCTATATCTGGTTCGGCACGCTGCTGCAGTTCGGCGGCTTCGCGCTGCTGCCCTTCGCCTTGCTGGTGATGACCGGGCTCGGCCACGGCCCGACGATCGTCGGGCAGCTCGGCGCGGGCGTCGCCTTCCTGATGATCGGCGCGGGCATGCACACGACGCAGACCGCCGGCCTCGCACTCGCCACCGACCTCGCGCCGCCCGACAGCCGGCCGCGCGTCGTCGCCTTGCTCTACGTCATGCTGCTGCTCGGGATGATGGTCAGCGCGATCGTGATCGGCCGGCTGCTCGATCATTTCACCCCGACGCATCTCGTCCAGATCGTCCAGGGCGCGGCGGTGCTGACGGTCGTGCTCAACATTACCGCTTTGTGGAAGCAGGAAGCGCGCCGCCGCGGCGGCACCGCGCCCGAAGAAGCCCCCGCCCCCTTCCGCGAGATCTGGGCATTGTTCATCGCGCGGCCGCGCACGCTGCGGTTGCTCGTCGCGACCGGGCTCGGCGCCGCGGCCTTCTCGATGCAGGACGTGCTGCTCGAACCGTATGGCGGGCAGATCCTCGGCCTGTCGGTCGGCGCGACGACCTCGCTCACCGCTTTGTGGGCGGTCGGCATGCTGAGCGGTTTCGCGCTCGCCGCGCGCAGCCTCGCAAAGGGCGGCGAGCCGCACCGGCTCGCGGGCTTCGGCGGGGTCGCCGGGATCGCCGCCTTTCTGTGCGTGATCTTCGCCGCTCCCTTGCACGCGGTCGCGCTGCTCGCGGTCGGCGCGACGATCATCGGCTTCGGCGGCGGGCTGTTCTCGGTCGGCACGCTGACCGCGGCGATGGCGATCTCGGATTCGGCCGAGCTCGACGGTCGCAACGGCCTCGCGCTCGGCGCGTGGGGCGCGGTGCAGGCGACGTGTGCGGGCGCCGCGATCGCGATCGGCGCGATCGTCCGCGACGTGACCAGCGCCGCCGCGATCGCGCACGATCTCGGACCGACGCTCGCCAACCCCGCGACCGGTTACGGCGTCGTCTACGGTGTCGAGATCGTCTTGCTGCTCGCCACGCTCGTAGTGCTCGGCCCGCTCGTCCGGCCGATCGCGCCCAATCAGCCCATCCGTTTCGGCCTCGCCGAATTTCCGGCTTGAACCCAGGGGAGACCGCCCATGCACCCGACCCTCACCCCCGGCATCGATGTGGCGATGCTCGTCTTCTACGCCTTCGTGTTGTTCTTCGTCTGCCTGGTCTTCTATTTGCGCCGTGAGGATCGCCGCGAGGGCTATCCGCTCGAGCATGAGGTCAGCGGGCAGGTCGAGACCGAAGGCGGGCCGTTCCACACCGCGATCGCCAAGACCTTCAAGCTCTCCTTCGGCCGCGGCTTCGTCACCACGCCGACGCAGGGACGCGAGCCCGTCGATATCGCCGCGCGCCGCACCGATCGCTTCGCCGGCGCGCCCTATGCGCCGACCGGCAACCCGCTGGTCGACGGGATCGGCCCGGCAGCCTTCGCCAACCGCGCCAAGCATCCCGACATCGACATGGAGGGGCACCCGCGGATCGTCCCGCTCGGCGATTCGCTCGAGCTTTCGATCGCCACGCGCGATCCCGACCCGCGCGGAATGCCGATCTATGGCTGCGACAGACTTCGGGCGGGCACCGTCACCGAAGTGTGGATCGATCGCGCCGACCGGCTCGTCCGCTACCTTGCGGTCGACGGCGGCGCGGCCGGCGGCGCGATCCTCGTGCCGATGATGATGGTGACGATCGACCGCCGGCGCGGCGCCGTGCTGTGCGATGCGATCACCGCCGCGCAATTCGCCGACGCCCCGCGCATCGCGACCGCCACGATCACGCTGTACGAGGAAGAGCGCGTGCTCGGCTATTTCGGCGGCGGCTATCTCTACGCCAGCACCGACCGGCAGGAGCCGTTCCTGTGACCGAACATGATTACGAGCCGATCCCGGGGCTTCCCGGACTGCTCCCGCCGGGCGAGCGGATCGTGTGGCAGGGCGCACCCGACTGGCGCGGGCTCGCGCGGCATGCCTATCATACGCGCGCGGTGACCGCCTATTTCGGTCTGCTCGGTGGCTGGGCGGCGATCGCCGCGATCGCGCGCGGCATCCGCGGTCCCGGCGATCTGTCGGGGGTCGCGCTGACGGCGATGTTCGGCCTCATCGCGGTCGGCCTGCTCCGCGCGCTCGCCTGGGGCGCGGCGCGCACCACGCTCTATACCTTGACCAACCGGCGTGTCGTGCTGCGCATCGGCGTGGCGTTTCCGAAATGCATCAACCTGCCGCTGGCGATGATCGGCACCGTCGGGCTTGCCGTGCAGAACGATCGGTCGGGCGACATCCCGCTCGCGCTGACCGGCGAGCGGCGGCTCGGCTATCTCGCGCTGTGGCCGCACGCGCGGCCATGGCATCTCGCCGCGGCGCAGCCGATGCTGCGCGCGCTCCCCGATGCGGCGCAGGTCGCGTCGCTGATCGCGCGCGCGTGTCTCGAGGTGCAGCCCGGCGGCCAGATAGCGGTGCCGGTCGTGGCAGCGGCGACCGCCACCGGCTTGCGCCAGGCGGTGGCGGCATGAGCCACGCCCAAGCCGAACAGCTCCCGCGCGGCGCGCTGATCCTCGCCGGGTCGCTCGTCGGGTTCGCCTTTCTGCTGACCGCGACCGTCCGCCTCGCGCACATTCCGCCAGCCGGATCGCCGGCCGCCTTGCGCGAGACGACGCATGTCGCGCCGCTGCAGTCGCGCACGCTGCGCTTCGTCGACGCGCCCGATCGCGGCGTGCGGATCGAGGATGTCGGCACCGGGCGGACCGCCGGGATGATCGTGCCCGGACAGCAGACCGGGTTCATTCGCGGCGTGATGCGCGGGCTCGCGCGCGAGCGGCGGATGCACGGAATCGGCGGCGCGGCGCCCTTCACGCTGACGCAGTGGCGCGACGGCGAACTGACGCTGACCGATAGCGCGACCGGGCGCTCGATCGAGCTCAACGCCTTCGGCACGACCAACCGCGCCGCGTTTGCCGCACTGCTGAGCGCGCCGGAGACGCCGCGATGAGCCCGTTCCGTCGCACCCGCTTCGACACGCCGTGCCGGATCGAGGTCGAGCATAGCGATGAATTTCTCTGCGCGCATGTCGAACTCGCCGGCGGCGTCGCGATCAACCCGGGCGACCGGGTGCGCGTCCATGGCGACCCGATCCATGTCGCGTTCGGCAGCGCCCGCGTGTTCGATCGCATCGCGACGGTCGAACGCGCCGGGCCGATCGAACGGCTGTGGACCAAGTTGCGCGGGCATTTCGAGATGAACGAACTGTACGAAGTCAGCTTCTCGGATCGGAGACTGTCATGAACGCGATCACGCCGATCACTGCCCAGGGCGCCGACACGCTGGCGATCGCGCGCGAGGACACCGTGCTGTCGCCGCGCTTCTACACCACCGATTACGCCGCGATGGACCGGATCGACGTCTCGCCGGTCCGCGCCGAATGGGACCAGCTGATCGCCGAAATGGTCGCCGACCCCAACCGCCGCCATTTCCGCCGGACCAACGCGTTCGACGGCGTGATCGAAAGCCTGCCCGACGGCTTGCGCGAGGAATTCATCGATTTTCTGGTGAGCTCGCTCACCGCCGAATTCTCGGGCTGCATCCTCTATGCCGAGATCCAGAAGCGCGCGCAGAACCCCGACATCAAGGCGCTGTTCCGGCTGATGAGCCGCGACGAAAGCCGCCATGCCGGCTTCATCAACGATACGCTCAAGGATGCCGGGATCGGGGTCGATCTCAGCTTCCTGACGAAGACCAAGAAATACACCTATTTTCGTCCGAAATTCATCTTCTACGCGACCTATCTGTCGGAGAAGATCGGCTATGCGCGCTACATCACGATCTTCCGGCACCTCGCGCAGCATCCGCAGTGGCGCTTCCATCCGATCTTCAACTGGTTCGAGGAATGGTGCAACGACGAGTTCCGCCACGGCGAGGCCTTCGCGATTCTGATGCGGACCGACCCCAAATTGCTGCGCGGGCACAACGTGCTGTGGATCCGCTTCTTCCTCGTTGCGGTCTATGCGACGATGTACGTGCGCGACCATAACCGCCCGGCATTCCACAAGGCCCTCGGAATCGATCCCGACGTCTATGATCACCGCGTCTTCACGGTCTGCTCGCAGATCACGCGGCAGGTCTTCCCGCTCGTGCTCGACACCGACTCGCCGCGCTTCCGCGCCGGGCTCGAGCGGATGCGGCGGATCGCCGCCGGGATCGACGCCGCCAAGGCGCGAGGGGGGGTGATCGGCGGGATCAAGCGGGTCGCCTTGATCGGCGCGGCGGCGGTGAATTTCGCGCGGCTCTATCTGACGCCCGTGCAACGCAACGCGATCCCCGCCTCGGCCCGGCTGGTTCCGGCTTGGTGACGATCCCGCCGCTCCTGTTCGCGCTTGTGATGTGGTTCATCGGGACGGCCGCAGTGGTGTGGCTCGACAGCCGACCGCGCGCGACCTTCCGCACCAGCTTCGGGCTCGCCGGCGTCGCGGCGGTAGCGGCGACGGGCGCGGTATGGTGGTCGGCAGGCGACGCGAGCTGGGGCGGCGCCTATCTCGGCTTCGCGGCGGCGATCGTGATCTGGGGCTGGCACGAGATGGGCTTCCTGATGGGCTTCGTCGCCGGGCCCAATCGCGCGCCCTGCCCGCCCGCGGCGACCGGCTGGACGCGATTGAAGCTCGCCACCGCGACGGTGATCCATCACGAAGTCGCGATCGCAGCGACCGCGCTGCTGCTGTTCGCGCTGACCTGGCGCCAGCCCAACCAGAGCGCGCCGCTGACCTTCGCGTTGCTGTTCGGCCTGCGGCTCAGCGCCAAGTTCAACCTCTATCTCGGCGTGCCCAACCTCAGCGACGAGGTCTTCCCGGCGCATCTCGCCTATCTCAAGAGCTATTTCCGCAAGCGCGCAGGCAACGCGCTGCTGCCGGTGTCGGTGATCGGCTCGGGCGCGCTCGCCTGGTGGGCGTGGAGCGTCGCCGAGGCGGCCCCGACGCAGAGCGGCGCGGCCGTCACCGCGACCCTGCTCGCCGGATTGGCGGCGCTGGGGCTCGTCGAGCATCTTTTTCTTGTGTTGCCGCTACGCGATGCCAGACTGTGGCAATGGGCGTCGGCAAAGGCCCAAGCGGCCAAAGCCGCCATAAGCGAGTAGGAGGGGTACGCCATGGACTATGAGGCATTCTTTCAGGTCGAGCTCGACGCGCTGAAGGAGGACGGGCGCTACCGCATCTTCGCCGAGCTTGAGCGCAAGGCCGGCCAATTCCCGCGCGCACACCATTATGCCGAGGACGGCGTCGGCGATGTCACGGTGTGGTGCTCGAACGACTATCTCGGCATGGGCCAGCACCGCACAGTGCTCGACGCGATGCACGCGACGCTCGACAAATGCGGCGCGGGCGCGGGCGGCACGCGCAACATCTCGGGCACGACGCACGCGCATGTCGTGCTCGAAGCCGAGCTCGCCGATCTGCACGGCAAGGAAGCCGCGCTGCTCTTCACCTCGGGCTATGTCTCGAACTGGGCGGCGCTCGGCACGCTCGCCGCGCGGCTGCCGAATTGCGTCGTGCTGTCCGACGAGCTCAACCACGCCTCGATGATCGAGGGCATCCGCCACAGCCGCGCGGAGTGCCTCCGCTTCAAGCATAGCGACCCCGCGGATCTCGACCGCAAGCTCGCGCAGATCGACCCGGCGCGGCCCAAGCTCGTCGCGTTCGAGAGCGTCTATTCGATGGACGGCGACATCGCGCCGATCGCCGAGATCCTCGACGTGTGCGAGCGCCACGGCGCGATGTCGTATCTCGACGAAGTCCACGGCGTCGGCCTCTACGGCCCGCGCGGCGGCGGCGTCGCCGAGGAGCGCGGGCTGATGGACCGCATCACCGTGATCGAGGGCACGCTCGGCAAGGCGTTCGGCGTGATGGGCGGTTACATCGCCGCGTCGGCCGCCTTGTGCGATTTCATCCGCAGCTTTGCGAGCGGCTTCATCTTCACCACCGCCCTGCCGCCCGCACTGGCTGCGGGCGCGACCGCGAGCATCCGGCATCTGAAAGCAAGCGGCTGGGAACGCGCGCAGCACCAGGCGCGCGTCGCGCAGGTGCGCCGCCGGCTCGATGCGATCGGCATTCCGACGATCGACAATCCCAGCCACATCATCCCGGTGATGGTCGGCGACGCCAAGAAGTGCAAGATGATCAGCGACTGGCTGCTCGAGCAGCACGGCATCTATGTCCAGCCGATCAATTATCCGACGGTGCCGGTGGGCACCGAGCGGCTGCGGCTGACGCCATCGCCGGTGCATACCGACGGCGACGTCGACAAGCTCGTCGACGCGCTGTCGGAGATCTGGTCGCAATGCGCGCTGGCACGGCGCGCGATGGCGGCTTGAGGGAGCGGCGTGAGGCGGCGGTCTTAGCGGGGCGGCTTGAGTACGACCGCGCGAGCGGGGCGGCGTTAGAGGGCAAGATATAGACCGGCTCTCCCGCAACGCCCTTCTCCGTCACCCCGGCCTTGTGCCGGGGTCCACAGTTGAGCGAGACACGGCCCTGATGCGATTGCGGCACGGTGGACCCCGGGACCAGCCCCGGGGTGACGAGTCCTGACCGAGCAACGCTGGTCCAAGCCCGCTCCACTTCCGTCACCTCGGCCTCGTGCCGCGGTCGCCGGCCGAGCGCGACACGGCCCCGACGCGATTGCGGCACGGTGGGCGCCGGGACGAGCCCGGGGTGACGAGTCTCGGTAAAGCACTCGTCTTAGTCTAGCGGAACGGCCCGCCGATCTCGGCGAAAGACTTCGGACAGTCCGCCGCCCGCGTCACTCTTCCAGCCGCTTGCGCACGCGCCGCGCAAATAGCCACGCCGCGCCGAACACCAGCGGCACCGCGCCGACCATCACCCATTCCTTCCAGGCATGCGCCGGCGCCGCGAGATAGCCGATCAGCGCCACCGCATAATAACTGATCGCGACGACCGAGAGCCCTTCGACCGTCTGCTGCAGCCGCAATTGCAGCCGGGTGCGCGTGTCCATCGATTCGAGCAGGTCGCGATTCTGCTTGGCGAGCGCGATGTCGATCCGCGTGCGCAGCAGCTCGCTCGTCCACGCCGCGCGTTGCGACAGATCGTCGAGCCGCGCCGAAAAGCTGTCGCACGTCCTCACCGCCGGGGTCAGCCGCCGCTCGGTGAAATCGGCAAGCGTCTGATAGCCCGCGATGCGGCCGATCCCGAGCGTCTCGAGCCGGTCGAGGCTCAACTGCGCATAAGCGCGCGTCGCGCTCATCCGATAGCGCGTCTCGGCGAGCAGCCGCGCGAGCTCGGCCGAGAGATAGGTCAGCTCGTCGAGCAGAGCGTCGTCCTGCGTCCGCCGTTCGGACACCGCGTGCGTCAGATCGGCGAGCCGCGCCTCGAGCCGCGAGACGTCGGGGGTGAGTCGCTGCGCCAGCGGCAGGCCGAGCAGCGCCATGTTGCGATAATTGCCGAGCTCCTGCAGCCGCAGCACGAGCTGCGACGGCTCGTCGCGGAGCAGGCCGTGGTCGATCAGCAGCAGCCGCCCGAACCCGTCGGTGTTGAGCCGGAAGTCCGACAGCATCGTCGCCTTGCCGCCGGCGATCTGGCAGCGGATCAGCGCATCGGGCGCGAACAGCCGGTCGAGTTGCGCTTCGGGCGGGGGCTCGCTGCCCTGCGGATAGACAGCGATCTGCGTCGCGCGAATCACTGCGCCCGGCATGTCGGCCGCGATTTCGGGCGCGAGCGGATCGAACAGATCGGTCGCGAACGGCTGTTCGAACGCGCCTTCGCGCAAGAAGGTGTAACTCGCGAATTCGGTATGCCGCTCGAGCACCAGCTTGGTCGGGCCGAAATCGACCACGGCGTAGCGCGTGTCGGGGGGAAGCTTTGTCGCGACGTGCCGCGTGATGCGCTCGAAATGCGCCGCCGCACCGCTCGCGCCCTCCTCGCCGAGTACGGTGACGATCTGCATCAGCCGACACGGCGCCGCGAATCGCGGCAGGCGCCGGACGTGCATTTCCTCGGCGAGCGCGGCGCGCAGCGGATGGTTGTGGAAGCTCAGGCCGTCCATGCGGGCGGCTCCGGACGAACCGCGCGCCCACAGCCGCGCGGCTGTGGGCAGCGCGCGCTCATTGCCGCTGCGTCATCGCCTGCGGGTCGGCCAACACCGCGGGCACTGCCTTCCCTGCCGCCCCGCCCTCGGGCGCGGCGGTCGGCATCGGCGGCGCCTTGAGCGTCGGGTTCGCCGCGAGCATCGAGATCCCGCCGAGCGGCTTGTTCTGGCCCTGGTGGCAGGTCTGGCAGTTCGCCTTGTACGGGTCACCATGCGGCCCCTTGCGATACGCCGGGAACACGCCCGTCAGCGAATCGATATATTGCCCGTTGATATCGCGCACCATGCGGATGCCGTAATAAGCGGTGACGCGTTGCGGTCGGCTGAGCGTCCAAGAGCGGAACGACTGCGTGTTGTGGCAATAGGTGCAATTGACGCCGAGCGCGGTGCTCATATGCATCATCAACCCGTAGGTCTTTTCGGCATCCTTGATCGACACGACGTGGTCGGGCGAGGGATATTGGCTGCTCGCCGCGACGCGGATCTGCGCCTTGCCGTCGAGATAGGTCGCGAACGGATCATAGGGCAGCGAGGCATAGCCGACGCTGACGTTGGGCGTGTTCTGGCCATGCTTGTTGCGCACGATCGAATTGGGATCGGCGACCCCTTCGGCGATCGCCCATTTGTACGCCGGCACCGCGTTGCCGCGGTGGCAGGTCCAGCACGTCACGCCGGTCTTCTGGACGTGGCTCGACCATTTGCCGTTGATCTGCCGCGTCATCTGCAACATCCGCCGCGCGACGACCTTGGTGTATTTCTCGTCCGACGCCATGTTGTTGGGGTTGTGGCAATAATTGCAGCCCTGTTCGGGCGGCGCGACCCATTGGCTGATCGACGCCATCAGATGGTTGAAGCGCTCGGTCGAGACGTCGCCGAGCACCTTGACGTTCTGATAGGTCTCGCGCGCGCGCGGCCCGCTATCGTCGGGGAGCGGATAAGGTGGCGCGGGGATTGCAGACGCCTTGACCATGTGCCGGACGTCGATGATCTGGTCGCCGCCGGTGCCGCGATAGCCGGTCTGCTGCGTGATCTTGCGGCCGATCTCGCAGCCGCCGAGCAGCAGGGATCCGCCCAATGCCACGGTGACCAGGATGCTGTGCCGCGCGGTCATTGCGATGCTCCCGGAAGCGTCGCGGGATCGACGACGCCGGTCCCCGGATAATTGGGGGCGTAGCCGTGCTGGATCGCCCACAGATACCAATTGTCGACCACGGTGCCGGTCAGCAGGATGCCGATCCCGCCGGTCAGCGTGGTCAGCACCGCGAACCACCAGGCCCAGCGATGGATCGATTCGTAGGTCGCGTTGAACCCCATCGTCCAGCGCCAGAACAAGGCCGCGCGCTCGGCGGCGGTGCCGCGATCGGTGATATGCTCGAGCTCGCGCTCGCCGCCATAGCGCCCGACCGCGAGGATCGTCGCGCCGTGCATCGCGAACAGCAGCGTCGAGCCATAGAGGAACACGATCGAGAGGCAGTGGAACGGGTTGTAGAACAGATTGCCGTACCGGATCGAGAAGGCCGCGGTCCAATCGAGGTGCGGGAAGATCCCGAACGGCACCGCCTCGGCCCAGCTCCCCATCAGCATCGGGCGGATGAAGCCGAGCACCAGCATCAGCCAGATCGCGCTCGCGAACGCCCAGGGGACGTGCGTCCCCAGCCCCAGCGCCTTGGCGCGACGGAAGGTGCGCAGCCACCACAGCAGCACCGAGGTCGTCATCGAGAAGCCGGCGATCTGCCACCAGCCGCCTTTCGCGAGCGGCACGAACAGCTGGAAGCCGTATTCGGGGCCGGGCGGCTCGAGCGCGAGCCACGGCAATTGCCGCGCGAACTGGATCGGATTCCAGCCGACCGACGCCCACATGTTGAGCCCGATCACCTCGAACGCGAGGAAGCCGAACATCAGCGACAGGATGCCGAGCCCGCCGAGATAGATCGGGCCGATCTGCGCATTGCCGATCTTGCCCATCCAGTAGGAGAAGCCGGGCTTGCCGAGCCGGGGGAAATCGTAGGCCCCGAGCGAAGGCCCGATCTCGGGCGCCCCGCGCAGCTGGATCTGGGTAAAGATGTTCTGATAGCTTGGCACCGTACGTCTCCCCTCACGACCAGATCGGCAGGTTGAGCCACCAGCTCCACCATTCGGGCCAGCCGCGCGTCCAGAGCGGCCCGGAGATGATGATGCAGACGGCGCTCCAGAAGCCCGCGCTCAGCGCGAGGAACAGCCCGAGCCGGTGGATGCCGAGCGTGCCGATCGAATAGCCGATCGTGTCGCGGAAGAAGGCGTCCTCATATTCGGGCGACTTGACCTCGCCCTGCGTCCCGTCGGGGTTCTTCGCAGGGTTCGCCGCCGACAGCACCAGCCCGCCATGCAGCGCGAGCGCGAGCGTCGTGGTGAAGAAGAAGCTCACCGCGAGCATGTGCGCGGGATTGTAATGGAAATGGAGATATTGGTAGCCGGTGTTCGACACCCAATCGAGATGGCTGAAGATGCCGTAGGGAAAGCCGAAGCCCCAGGCGCCGAGCAGCATCGGGCGGATCACAACGAGCGAAACATAGGCGAAGATCGCGACGCCGAACGCGGCGGGGACATGATAGCCGATGCCGAGCTTGCGACAGATCTCGACCTCGCGCAGCGCCCAGGACACGAACGAGCCGACCGCGCAGATCGTGATGATCTGCCAGAAGCCGCCTTCGCGAAGCGGCGCGAGCGCCAGGCCATAGCGGATGTCGGGCGGCGCGATGCTGATCAGCCAGATGTTCCAGGTCGGCCCGAGCGATGCGGCATAGACGATCAACGCCGTGCCGAGCCCCGCGAACAAGGCCGTCGTCACCCCGAAGAACCCGACATAGAAGGGCCCGACCCAGAAGTCGAAAAGGTCACCGCCGAGCAGCGTGCCGCCGCGGACGCGGTATTTTCGTTCGAAACTCAGCAGCGCCATGACGCCATCCTCCACCGCCTGTCCACGGGTGAATCCGTGGCACGCGAATCCCTCACGCAAGTCTCCGGCTTCGAGCGGATGCGACGATGGTCACGCCCCATCCGCTCGATCCGGTTGGCCGACTATGGCGCTGGCGTCGTCGCCGGCGCGGTCGCTGCCGCCGGGGCGGTGTGCGGGCCATCGAGCCAGTTGAACCGGTCGGTGCTGAGCAGGATGAAATGAATCAGCAGCGCCAGCACGAACAGGAAGGCGAACAGAGCGACGAGCGTGCGCCGCGGATCGAAGATAAGCCAAATTCTCCACATGACGTGGTCTCCTCGCTGGGATGGAAGATCAGTGAATCCAGGGACGCCACATCCACACCAGGATATGCGCCACGATCGCCACCGCGGTGAAAAGGGCGAAGCTGGTGATGAAGAGTTTGTGGAACTCTTTGGCTTCTTCCGGGGTCAGATATGTCCCCGGCCCGAACCTTTCGTCTCGTTTGTCGCTCATTGCTGCGTCTCCATTCTGACGACCAAGAACAGGAGCGTCAGAGGCGCTCCCCGGCTGCATCCGCGCGGCACCTGCCGTGGGATCCTGGGTCCGCGCGGACGCGGAAAAAGACGCCGCGCGGTCACCCGCCGCGGCTTTCGGTGATGGCGTGCGCGAGGCGTACCGGCGACACCGATGCTTCCCCGGCGCGGCGCGCGCCGCGTTCGGCGGCATCGCGGATCCGCTTGGCGGCGGAGATGCGGACCAATACGGGCTCGCGCTCGACTTCGGCGTCGAGCGCGGCCTTGGCGGCATCGTCCCACGCGACCTCGCGCTCGATCCGCGCTGGCGTCGCCTCGACCTGGTCGAGCTGCCCGGCGAGCGGCAGGATGTGGAAGAGCGCGTCGAACAGCGCGTTGCACACTTCCTGGATGAGATAGGTCGCGCCGGCATAGCCCATGAACGGCGTGCCGGTGTGGCGGCGGATCACCGCGCCGGGGAAGCTCGCCGGGATATAGACGCCGCGAGCGCCGGCCTCGGCCATGTACATGCGCTCGTTGAAGCTGCCGAACACGATCAGCGGCGGGTTGGCGCGGATCGCGTCGATCACCGCCTGGTTGTCGGGCTTGATCCCCGCCGAGCGCGCGAAGGCGAAGTGGCACGGCAGCCCCATATCGCCTTCGAGAAACGCGCGAATGCCGCGCGCGTAGGTTTCGGTCGCGACGATGCCGAAGCTTGCCGTGCCGAAGAAATCCTGCGTGACCGAGCGCCACAGGTCCCAGAGCGGCTTGATCGTGGTGTGCTTCTCGCGCTCGATGAACGGCTCGGGATCGAGCCCGAGCAGTTCGCCGAGCTTGCGCAGGAACAGCGTGGTGCTCTCGAGCCCGATCGGCGCCTGGAGGTACGGCCGCTCGAGCGCCTCGCACAGCCCGCGGCCGAACTCGCGATAGAGGCAGACGTTGACGCGCGCGTCTGCGAGCTTGCGGACATCGGCGAGATGGCTGCCGAGCGGGAAGACCATGCCGATTTCGGCGCCGATCCCCTCGACCAGACGGCGGATCTCGGCGAGGTCCGACGGCATGTTGAAGCTGCCGTACATCGGGCCAATCAGATTGACCTTGGGGCGCTCGCCGTCCTTGAGTGGGCGCAGCGCGGGCACTTTCTTGGGGCCGAACTGCGTCCACAGCCAGGTTAGCGCACGGTCGCCCGACTGCCACTGATCCTCGTCGATCGTGCGCGGCAGGAAGCGCTGGATGTTGGTGCCCTCGGGCGTGACGCCGCCGCCGATCATCTCGGCGATCGATCCCGTCACCACCACCGCGGGCAGATCGGGATCGAGCGTCGCCCAGGCGCGCTTCATCGCGCCTTCGGTGCCGTCGCGGCCGAGCTCCTGTTCGCCGAGGCCCGTGACAACGATCGGCAATTCGTGCGGGGGGAGCGCGTCGGTGTAGTGCAGGACCGAAGTGACGGGGAGGTTCTCGCAGCCGACCGGGCCGTCGATGATCACCTGCAATCCCTTGATCGCGGTGAAGGCGTAGACCGCCCCCCAGTACCCGCCGGCGCGATCATGATCGAGGACGAGCGTCATGGCTTCACCCCCATCGTCACTGCAGCGAAAGCTGGGGTCTTGTGGCCAATGTCGCGCGCTTGCAGCGGGAGACCCCAGCTTTCGCTGGGGTGACGGCGGGAGTGGCGGGGAAAGGCGCCGCTCATACCCCGACGCTTTCTTCCGCCTTCGCGGCGGCGATGCGTTTGGCGGCGTATTTGGCCTTGAACTCGGGACGATCGACCGGCGTGGTCTCCCACACGCCGGCCGACGGCCCCACCCCCACCCCTTCGAAGAAGCGCGTCATCTTGTCGAAGCGCGCCTGATTGGCGAGCGCGGCGTTGACGACCAGCGCGAGACTTCCCGCGCCAGCCGGCCCCATCAACGGCCGCGCCGAGATGAGGTTGGTGAAATAGAGCGCGGGGATCGCCTTCTGCTTGGCGTGCTGCACTACCGGCGTCGTGCCGATCGCGAGATCGGGGCCGAATTCCTCGACCGCGGCCACGTCCTGCTCGAGGCTCGCGCGATATTGCACGCGGCAGCCATGCGCCTCGAGCCAGTCGCGATCGGGGTCGGACCACACCGTGCGCGGGCACGCCGTGCCGACATAGGGGACGTCCGCCCCGCTCTCGATCAGTAGGCGCGCGACGAGCAGTTCGGAGCCTTCATAGCCCGAGACGGTGATCCGCCCCGAGATGGGTTTGGCGGCGAGCGCGCCGCGGATCGCGGGGAGAAAGCGGTTCTTGGCCGCATCGACCTTCCCTTGAGCGATACCGCACGCCGCGCCGATCGCGTCGAGCCACGCCGCCGTCCCCTCCGCCCCCACTGGCGCCGAGCCGATCACCCTGCGTCCCGCCGCCTCGAATTCGCGGACGCTCGCGGTGTAAAACGGATGGATCGCCGCCACCGCGGCGCAATCGAGCGCGGCATACAGCTCGCGCCATTCGCGCGTCGGGACGACCGGGCCGGCCGCCAGACCCAGCGGCTCGAGCAACAGCCCGATGCCTGGCGGGTCGGCGGGGAACATCTCGCCCAGCAGCGTCACGCTCGGCCGGTCCGCGCGGTGCTTCGGCGCGGCGACGGGGCCGTGTTCGGCCTCCTTGCGCGCATAAGCGAGCATCGCCCCCGCCAGCACGTCCTTCGCCTCGGCATGCGTCGGCACGCCGAAACCGGGAACGTCGATGCCGATGATGCGCACGCCGTTGATCTGGTCGGGCAGCAATTGCAGCGGCACCCCGCTCGCGGTGGGCACGCAGAGGTTGGTGACGATCACCGTGTCGTACAGCGCTGGGTCGGCGAGCTGATGAACGGCGTCGCGAATGTCCTCGAACAGCTTGCCCGTCACGAGCGTCTCGGACGAGAAGGGGACGTAGCCGACGCTGCGCTTCGCGCCGTAGAAATGCGAGGTGAAGGTCAGGCCGTAGACGCAGCAGGTCGAGCCCGAGAGGATCGTCGCGGTGCGGCGCATGCGCAGGCCGACGCGAAGCGAACCGAAGGCGGGGCACATCGATTGCGGCTGGTCGTGCGGGCCCTTGGGATAATCGGCATCGTAGCGTGCGAGCAGGTCGGACTTTCCGGCGAGTTCGGCGGCTTCGCGCAGGGTGGCGCCGCTTGAGCAGCCGCCTTGGGCGCCGGCGATATCGATCGTGTCGCGAGCGCGCGGCTCCTCCCCTCCCTGGAAGGGAGGGGTCGGGGGTGGGTCGGCCGGAGGCGCGCGGTCGGCCGCCACAACGGGCCGACCCACCCCCAGCCCCCCCCTTCCAGGGAGGGGAGCAGAGACCAGGCGCGCCTCAGACGGCATCGTAAACGACCTCGAGCGTCGGCTTCGCCACGAACGCAACCCCGCGCATATCCGACTGGCTCGCCGGCTTCAGCGCGTAATCCGCCCCCGTCACATCCGCCGAGAACAGCCCCAGCAACCCGTCCTGGTCGAGCGGCGTCGGCCGCAGCGGCGGCGCTTCCGCCACATTGACCGCGAGCTGTTCGAACAGGCTCGCCCATTGCCCGCCGGGCTTGCCGATGATCTGATAGTTGGCGCTCTTCTTGCGGATGTCCTCGTTCGCCGGGATCGCGGTGAGCACCGGGATGCCGACGGCCTCGGCGAACGCATTGGCCTCGCCCGTCCCGTCGTCCTTGTTGAGGATCATCCCCGCGACGCCGACATTGCCGCCCATCTTGCGGAAATATTCGACCGCCTTGCAGACGTTGTTGGCGACATAGAGCGATTGCAGATCGTTCGACGCGACGACGATCACCTTCTGGCACATGTCGCGCGCGATCGGCAGGCCGAAGCCGCCGCACACCACGTCGCCGAGGAAATCGAGCAGGACGTAGTCGAAGCCCCATTCGTGGAAGCCGAGTTTCTCGAGCGTCTCGAAGCCGTGGATGATCCCGCGCCCGCCGCAGCCGCGACCGACCTCGGGCCCGCCCAATTCCATCGCGAACACCCCGTCGCGCTGGAAGCAGACGTCCTCGATCCCGATCTCCTCGCCCGCGAGCTTCTTCTTGGAAGACGTCTCGATGATTGTCGGGGTCGATTTGCCGCCGAACAGCAGCGACGTCGTGTCGCTCTTGGGGTCGCAGCCGATCAGCAGCACGCGCTTGCCCTGCTGCGCCATCATGTAGCTGAGGTTGGCCAGCGCGAACGACTTCCCGCTGCCGCCCTTGCCGTAGATCGCGATGATCTGCGTCTCCTTGGTCACCGGCCCGGTCGAGACGGGATCGGGCTCGTACGCGGCTTCGTCACGCAGTGGGCCTGGGTCGAGCATCGTCATACCGCACTCCAATCGAGCACCATCTTGAGACAGGCGGGGTCGCCGAACGCGGCGGGATAGGCCTCGACCACCGCCGCGGCCGGGCGGACATGGCTGATCAGCCCGTCGAGCCGCAGCGCGCCCGAAGCGACCAATGCGCCGATCGCGGCGACATCGTCGGGGGAGAATTCGGCGGAGATGCGCAACCGCGCCTCGCGCTGGAAGGCGGGCGGAAACGCAAAGTCGAGCCGGTCGTAAAAACCGGCGAGCACGATCTCGCCGCGCTTCGCGAGCCGCGGGACGATCGTGTCGAGAATGGCGGACGCCCCGGACGCCTCGCAGATCGTCGCATAATCGCGGCGCGCGTCGTCCGCCGGATCGATCACCGCATAGCCGACGGCGTCGCGCCGCTCGGCATTGGTTTCCCAGACGATCGGCGCCGCCGCGCCCAGCGCCAGCGTGATCCGCGCGACCAGCCGGCCGACGATGCCGTGGCCGATCACCAGCTCCGGCGGACTACCCCCCGCGACGGCGTGATAGGCCGTCGCGGCCAGCGCCGTGAGGATCCCGTCGGCGCCGAGCGACTCTTCGACCGGCAGCGCGCGCGCCGAGGGCAGCACCACCCGCCGCGCCGATCCGCCGAACAGGCCGCGTGCGCCCTCGAAGCAATTCGCGCCGGGTACGAACACCCATTCGCCGATCCGGGCGCGAACCTCGCCGCCGGCATCGACGATCCGGCCGACCGATTCATACCCCGGGACCAGCGGATAGCCCATTCCGGGAAAGGCCGGCATCTTGCCCGACCATAGCAATTTCTCGGTGCCTGCGCTGATCCCGCTCCAGGCGATCTCGATCAGCACGTCGGCGGGGCCGACCGGGTTCAACGCGAGACGCCGCAGAGCAACCCGTTCGGGAGCCTCCAATACGATCGCCAGCGTCTCCACCCTGCATCCCCTGCAGCGGCCCTTTAGGGTCCTGATGGTGTCAGTCTATATGGACACTTAGCATTGTCAATCTTGATTGACGAAACACTTCATCGGTCTGCGATGACGACCCGGCACGTGATCGGCAGCGCGGTCGGCAAGAGCCGCGCGCACGAAAAACCGGCGGTCGCGAGCATCGCACATATTTCCCCTGTCGACCGGGGCCGGCCCGAGCCCATCGCCAGCAGATACCACCCGAAATAGGCATCCCCGGCGGGTTCGGCGCCGGGGGTCTGCGCCATCGGTTCGGCGATGAGCAAGCGTCCGCCCGGCGGCAGCGCGGCATGGATCGCGCGCAGCAGCGCAAGCGCAACCGCGTCGTCATAATCGTGCAGCACACGGACCAAGCTTATCAGGTCGTAACCCTGCGGTAGTGGATCGTTGCGAAAGCTGCCGCGATGAACCGTCAGCCGCGCCTCCAGGCCGGCCGCCGCAAAGCGGGCTTGCGCCCGGTCGCCGACCGCGGGGAGGTCGAACAGCGCCAGCTCGAGCGCGGGCACGCGCGCCGCGACCGATTCGAGGAACCCGCCCTCGCCGCCGCCGATATCGAGCAGGCGCCGGTGCCGCGCGAAGCGGTATGCATCGAGCGTCTGCGCCGCGACGAGCGGCTGCGACGCCGCCATCAGCCTCGAATACGGCGCGACCGACTCGGCGCTGCCGGGCCCCGCGCCCCCCGCATAGTGCCAATAATCGGCAAGCGCCCCGCCCCCGCCGCCGCGCCGCAACAGCGCCACGGGATCGGTCAAATCGGCGTAGAGCAAGGCGTGATGTGCGACCATCTCGGCGATCCCGCGATTGCCGCGCAGCGCCGCGCCCGTGCTCCCCAGCACCCAGCTGGCGCCGAGTCGCTCGACCAGCCCGAGCGCCGCCGCCGCGCGCAGCAAGCGCAGCGTGCCCTCGGGCGGCACGTCGATCTGCGCGGCGAGCGCGTCGCAATCGACCGGACCCGTTGCGAGCCGGTCGAGCAGACCGGTCGCGATGCACGCCGCGAGCGTCTGCGAATAGACGAACCCGGCGACCAGATCGAACAGGCCCCGCGCCCGCGCCCGCGCGATCGGACGGGTCAGCCAGCAGCGCGCGGCGAAACGCTGGAAGCGTGGCGAAGCGAGCAGGCGGTTGCGCCAATCGATCCGAATCGCCTGCAGGGCGGCAGACACGGGTTTGCTCGAGACAGGCTTTGACATGTCTTTCACAGTGGACGATGCTGGATGTCCAGTCGAGTGGACATTGGCTGGGTGAGGATCGCGACATGGGCTCGCAGGACACAGTGCTCGTCGTCGGTGCCGGAATCGGCGGGTTGGCCAGCGCCGCTTTGCTCGCCGCGCGCGGCGCGTCCGTCACGGTGGTCGAGGCGGCGGCCGGGCCCGGCGGGAAGATGCGCGAAATCGTCGCGGGCGGCGTGGCGATCGATGCCGGACCTACGGTGTTCACGCTGCGCCACGTGTTCGACGAAATCTTCGCTGACTGCGGCAGCGCGATCGAGTCGCATTTGACGCTGACCCCGGCGAGCGTGCTCGCGCGGCATGCCTGGGGCGACGATCGGCTCGATCTGTTCGCCGATCCCGCCGCGAGCGAGGCGGCGATCGGCGCCTTTGCCGGCGCGCGCGCCGCCGCCGGCTATCGTGCCTTCCGCGCCGAGGCGCAGCGGATCTTCGAGACGCTCGATGCGCCCTTCCTGCGCGCGTCGCAGACCAATCCGCTCGGGCTGACGTGGCGGATGGGATGGCGCGGGCTGGCCGACCTCAACCAGATCCGCCCCTATGAAAGCTTGTGGTCCGCGCTCGGCACGCATTTCGACGATCCGCGGCTGCGGCAATTGTTCGGGCGCTATGCGACCTATTGTGGCTCCTCGCCCTTCCTGTGCCCGGCGACGCTGATGCTCGTCGCGCATGTCGAGGCGGCCGGGGTGTGGCTGATCTCCGGCGGGATGCATGCCCTGGCCAAGGCGCTCGAGGCGCTGGCGATCCGCCACGGCGCGGTCTTCCGCTACGGCGCACCGGTGCGCGACATCGTGGTCGAGCGCGGCCGCGCGGCTGGCGTGCGACTCGCCTCGGGCGAGCGGATCGACGCCGCCGCGATCGTCTGCAACGCCGATCCCGCCGCGCTTGCACACGGCGCGTTCGGCGCGGCGGCGCGCGCCGCGGTCGCGCCGCAGCCGGTGCGCGGCCGCTCGCTGTCGGCGCTGGTGTGGTGCGCAAACGGCACCGCGCGGGGCTTTCCGTTGGTCCGTCACTCCGTCTTCTTCGCGCGCGACTCGGCCGCCGAATTCGCCGACCTCGCCGCCGGCCGCGTCGCCGCCGACCCGACCGTCTATGTCTGCGCGCAGGATCGCGACGCCGAAACGGGCGCGGGCGGATCCGAGCGGCTCCAGATCATCGTCAACGCCCCCGCCACCGGCGACACCGCCCCTCTTTCCCAAGCGGAGATCGAGCAATGCACGCAATCGATGCACGCCACGCTGCAGCGCGCTGGCCTGACGCTGGAGCTGCCCGAGGCGGCGACGGTGCTGACGACGCCGAGCGACTTCGCCGGCCTGTTCCCACGGACGGGTGGAGCCCTTTATGGACCGGCCTCGCACGGGTGGGCGGCCTCCTTCCGCCGCCCGGGCAGCCGGACGCGGATCCCTGGGCTCTATTGCGCGGGCGGGAGCACCCATCCGGGCGCGGGCGTGCCGATGGCGGCCTTGTCCGCCCGCCTAGCCGTCGCCTGCCTGCTCAAGGACCGCGCTTCGACGTCGCGGTCGACGCGAACGGCTATGCCTGGTGGTATGTCGACGCGGTCAGCGCCGATCGTCGCTTCGGCCTGACCATCATCGCCTTTATCGGCAGCGTCTTCTCGCCCTATTACAAGCTTTCGGGGCGCGGGCGGCCCGACAACCATTGCGCGATCAACGTCGCGCTGTGCGGTCCGCGCGGCGGGGCGTGGGCGATGACCGAGCGCGGCGAACGCCACGTCCGGCGCGATGCCGACCATTTCCAGGTGGGGCCGAGCGCGCTCAGCTGGGACGGCGACACGCTGGTGATCGCGATCGACGAACGCTCGGCGCCAGTGCCGTACCGCGTGCGCGGGACGGTGCGCGTGACCCCGGAGCAGATCGGCACGACGGCCTTCGCGCTCGATCCCGCGGCGCGGCACCGCTGGCACCCGGTCGCGCCGCGCGCGCGCGTCGACGTGGCGATGACGCATCCCGATCTCGGCTGGTCGGGGCAGGGCTATTTCGATTCGAACTTCGGCGACGAGCCGCTCGAGGTGGGGTTCGATGATTGGCACTGGTCGCGCGCGCATCTGCGGAACGACGTCGCCGTGCTCTATGAGGGGCGGCGGCGCGGCGGCGATCCGTTCGAGCTCGCGCTCAAATTCGACCGGCAGGGTCGCTGGCACGATGTCGCGCCGCCACCGCGCGTGTCGCTGCCGCATACCGGCTGGCGTGTCGCGCGCGCGACGCGCGCCGATGCGGACGCGACGCCGCGCGTGACGCGGACCTGGATCGACGCGCCCTTCTACGCGCGCTCGGCGCTGTCGACGCGGCTGTTCGGCGAGAGCGTCGACGCGGTGCACGAGAGCCTGTCGCTCGGGCGCTTCCGCTCACCGATCGTCCAGTCGATGCTCCCCTATCGCATGCCCCGCGCGCTCTGGTGAGGGTTCGGCCTGCGAGTCCTTCCGCGCCTTGTCGCGCGCGATCTCGCGGTTGATCGAGACGAGCTGCCAGATCACGAACAGAATCGTCGGCACCCCGACGATCGCCATGTCGAGCAAGGCGAAATAGCTATTCGGCATCGCGCTGCTCCGCGAAATCCCGGATCAACGCGGCGACCAGATCGGGGCGTTCCTCGTGCGCGAGATGGCCGAGCCCGGCGATCACCTCCAGCCGGCAGTCAGGGAGCAAGGCGGCAGCCTGGCGGACCGAGGCGAGCGGGATCGCTGCATCCTCCGCGCCGTGGACGAGTAGGCTCGGCCCGCGCATTCGCGGCAGATCGCGCGCGAGCGACTCGAGATCCCACTCCGCCATCATCGTGATCGCGCCTGCGACATGGTCCGAGGTCGCGAACAGCCGCCGGTACAGCGCCACACCCATCGGATCGATCGTCGAGCCCGTCGCCCGCGTAAGGTAGCGCCCGGCATCGCCTGGTCCGCGCGCGAGCCCGGCTACCAGATGCGGCACGAACGGATTGACGAACAGCATCCGCGCCAGCCCCGGAAAAAGCGTCGCGGCGAGCCCGGGGAAGGGCAACAGCGCAGGGTTGAGTCCGACGATGCGCGCCGGCGTCGCGATGCCGTCGAGCATCAGCCGCATCGCGATCGCCGCGCCCGCGGAATGCCCGACGATCAGCGCCGGCTCGAGCGCGAGGCTGTGCAGCAGCTCCCCGACCGCGCGCGCCATCGCCGGCATCGCCAGCCCGCCGCTCGGGCGCCCGCGCGTGAAACCATGTCCCGGCAGATCGGGCGCGACCACGGTGAAATGTTCCGCGAGCAGCGGCGCGAGATCGCGCCAGCTGTGCGTCGCCGCCCCCGTGCCGTGAAGCAGCAGCAGCACCGGCCCCGCGCCCATCACCTGGACATGCCAGCGCAGCCGCGCGGTATCGACGAAGCGGCTCGCGCCGCGATTGGGCCAGTCGCGCCCCTCGACCTCCCAGCGCGGCTGGCTCATGCGGCTTGCGCGGCGGTCACCGCGCGGTGCATCGCCGCGGCGTCGGCGCGCGGCAGCGGCAGATAGCGCGCGCCCATCGCCAGCGCGAGCCGTGCCCCCTCGGGGCGCGGGCGCGGCGCGGTATCGAGGAACACCGCGCCGATCCCCGCCTGGCCGATCGCGCGCGCCGCTTGCTCGGCATCGCGCTCGGCGCGGTCGCGCACCGCACTGCCATCGATCGCGATATTGCCGCGCCCGTCGGTCAGCACGACGAGAAACGGGGTGCGCCCGCGCGCGCGCGCCGCTTCGGCGAGCGTGCGCGCCGCGTCGAGCCCCGCGGCGAGCGGCGTTCCCCCGCCGCCCGGCAGATCGGCGAGCGCGCGCCGCGCGCGGGTGAGCGAGCGCGTCGGCGGCAGCAGCACTTCGGCCGCCACACCGCGAAACGCCACCAAGGCGACCTGCGCGCGCTTCACATAGGCTTGCGCGAGCAGCAGCTCGACCGCGCCCTTCGCCTCGGCCAGCCGCGCCGCCGCCGCCGACCCCGAGGCGTCGACCGCGAAGATCGTCAGCGTCTCCGCGCGCGTCTCGAAGCGGCGGATGCGCAGATCGTCGCGCCGGATCCGGATCGGCCCCACGCCGCGCTCGCGCAGCGTCTGCCACGGCGCGGCCGCGCGCAGCGTGTCGATCAGACTGAGCCGCAGACCGCCGCGCGGAACGCCGGCGCGCGCGCCGAGCGGCCGCCCGCGCAACGGCGATTTGCGCCGTTCGCCAGCACCGCGCGCTAGGGTGCGCCCGCGCCGCGCCGCGCCCGCCGCGAGCCGCTCGAGCACGTCGCGCGGGAGCGCCGCGAGCGCTGCCGCGAGGACGAAATCTTCCGGGGGTTCGGGCGTACCGTGGTCTTCCTCGCCCGACTCGCCCTCGGGCGGCGGTGGCGGTAGCTCGGGTGCGCTTTCATCCTGCGGTGGCGCGGGAACCCGCGTCGCGCGGGGGGCGAGCACGAGGCGGATCGCGAGGATCAGATCGTCCGCATCGGGCGCCCCCCGCCCGGCCAGGCATGCGGCCGCCCGCGCCGCGCGCAGCGCGAAGAGGGGAGCCCGCGCCGAATCGACACCGAGCGCTGCCGCCGCCGCCGCAAGGATCGCAAACGGATCGAGCGCTTGTGTGTCGCTGGGCGGCACAGCCGATCCAGCGCCGGAGAGCGTTGCATCGCTCGGCCCGCGGCAGTCGGACAGATCGATCCGGAACGCGAGGCGCTCGACCAAGGCTTGCGGCGGCGCTTCCTCCTCGACCCCGTCGTCGAGCGCGACCACCGCGACGCGCACCGGTGCCTCCTCGATCGCGCGCGCGTCGAGCACCGCGATGATCCGCGCCGCGCTCGCCTCGCTGATCCGCTCGACCATCGGCAGCACGACGATCCCGCCATCCGCCGCGGCGAGCAGACCCCGCTGTCGCACCGGCCGCCCGAGCGCGAGCGTCGCGCCGAGGTCAAGCCCGCCGAGCAGCGCGTCGTCCTCGACATGCGCCGGCACCCGCCGCAGCGGCGCGCCCGTGGGGAGCGCAGCACGCAGCGACGCGAGCACGGCGTCGCGCATCTCGCCGCCACCGCGCAAGATCATCCCGCCGAGCCCGACCGGATCGACCGCACACAGGCGCGCCGCCAGCATCGCATCGTCGAGCGGCGCGCGCGCCGCGCTCACGCCGCCAGTTCGTCGAGCGCGCGTTCGATCCGCACGGTCGAGCCCGTCTCGTCGAGCACCCCGCGCCGCAACCGGTGCCGCAGCGCCAGCGGCGCGACTCGCGCAAGCTGCGCCGGCCCGACGACCACTTCGCCGTCGAGCGCGGCGAGCGCGCGCGCCGCGCGCATCAGCGTCAATTCGCCGCGCAGCCCATCGGCGCCAACCGCCATGCACAAGCGCGCCGCCCGCGCGAGCATCGCCTCGGGCATGCTCACCGCGGCGAGCCCGGTGCGCGCGCGCGCCAGACGCCGCAGCGTCTTCTTCTCGGCTGCGCGCCACGTCTCGGCAAACGCCGCCGGGGTCCGCTCGAACGCGTCGCAGCGCTTGAGGATCTCGATCCGCGCCGCCAGGTCCTGCGGCGTGCGCACCTCGACCGACAGGCCGAAGCGGTCGAGCAGTTGCGGCCGAAGCTCGCCCTCCTCGGGATTGCCGCTGCCGACCAGCACAAAGCGCGCCGGATGCCGCACCGACAACCCCTCGCGCTCGACGACATTCTCGCCCGACGCCGCGACGTCGAGCAACAGGTCGACGATATGGTCCTCGAGCAGGTTGATCTCGTCGATATACAGGAAGCCGCCATTGGCGCGCGCGAGCAGCCCCGGCTCGAACGCCTTGACGCCGGCGCCCAGCGCGCGCTCGAGATCGAGCGCGCCGACGACGCGGTCCTCGGTCGCGCCGAGCGGCAGATCGACGAACGGGACGGGCACCACGGCCTTGCGATCGGGCGGCGCCGCGCCCTCGGGATGGAACCCGGCGAGCGCGGCAGGCATTGGTGGCAGCAAGGCGGCGAGCGCACGCACCGCGGTGGACTTGCCGGTGCCACGGTCGCCGAATACCATCACGCCGCCGATCCGCGGATCGATCGCGGCGAGCAGCAGCGCCAGTTTCATCTCGTCCTGGCCGACGATCGCCGAAAAGGGAAATGCCATGCCCATTGCGCCAGTGTATCACGCACTTGACACTCGGCAAGTGGACAGTGGCCGAAAGGCGAAGGGAATCGCGCGATGAGCCCGCTGCTCGTTTCCGGCGGCTGCGCGATCGTCCTGCTCGTGGCGGGCGGCCTCGCGACGCCAATCGGGCCCTGGTACCATGCGCTCCGCAAGCCCGCCTGGCAGCCGCCCAACTGGCTGTTCGGCCCGGCCTGGACGGTCATTCTCGGGCTCGCCGCCTGGTCCGCGGCGATCGCATGGCGCGCCGCGCCCGACGAGTCGGCGCGCCACGCCGTGATAATCCTGTTCGCGGTCAACGCCATCTGCCATTTCGCGTGGAGCCCGCTGTTCTTCGCGCTGCGCCGGCCCGATTGGGCGCTGGTCGAGGTCGTGTTCTTATGGGGCTCACTGGTCGCGCTGATCGTCGGCCTGTGGCCGATCTCGTCCTTCGCGGCGGTGCTAATCTTGCCCTATTTCCTGTGGGTCAGTTTCGCGGCCATGCTCAACCTGACGATCGTACGGCTCAACCGCCCCTTCGGCTGAGATTGTCGGGAACGCCCGAAAGGCGTACACTGCGAGCACAAGAAGAAGGAATGTACGCTTAGGACGAGGACAGACGAGATGACCACCACGCTGCACGCAACCGCTACGCCCGCCCCTGCTGCCGATCTTCCCGAGATCCGGCGAATAGGTCCGGCGGACTTGAGCTGGGCGCTTGCCGAGGGGTGGAAGGACTTCACCGAGAAGCGCGGCGATCTGATCTTTCTCGGGCTGCTCTATCCCGTCATCTGCTTCGTCGCGGTCGCGCTCGCGTTCAATGCGCCGCTGCTGCCCTTGCTCTTCCCGCTCGTCGCCGGGCTGTCGATCGCCGGGCCGGCGGTCGCCTCGGGCTTCTACGAGCTCGCACGGCGACGCGAGGAGGGGCGCGACTCGAGCTGGTGGCACTTCCTCGATCCGCTCAACGGCCGCAGCCGTTGGCCGCTGGCAGCGCTGACGCTCGGGATCGCCGCGCTATTCGTGCTGTGGCTCGGCGTCGCCTATGCGATCTATGACGCGACCTTCGGCGCGGTCGCGCCGCTGCAGGCAAGCGACGTGTTCGGGCGGCTGTTCACCACCACCGAAGGATGGACGCTGATCGTGCTCGGCAATCTCGCCGGCGGCGCCTTCGCGGTGGCGACCTTGGTGCTCGCGGTGGTGTCGTTCCCGATGGTGGTCGATCAGCCGGTCGATGCGCTGACCGCGGTGCGCACTTCGCTCAAAGCGGTCCGCACCAATCCGCACGAAGTGTTCGGCTGGGGCGTGCGCGTCGCCGGCCTGCTGCTGCTCGGCATGATCCCCGCGGCGATCGGGCTGGCGGTCGTGCTGCCGTGGCTCGGCTATGCCACCTGGCATCTCTATACGCGGATGGTGGTGCGCTGAACGCCGCCTAGCGCGGCGCGGGCATCCCGCGCCGCGCCTGCATCGCCTCGAACTGATCGATCGCGGCGAGGCGCTCGACGATATCGGGGCGATAGGCCGCATCGGCCGGCGTCATCGCCAGCGCATGGCTCCAGGCGAGTCGCGCCGGGCCGAAATCGCCCGCATCGGTATAAGCGAGCCCGAGGAAAAAGGCCGGCCCCGGTGCGCGCGGCGCCAGCGCCAGCGCGCGTCGGAAGGCGAATTTTGCCGCGGGCGAGACCGCGCCATCATGCTGCGCGAGCACCGAACCCAACGCGCTCCACAACAAAGCGTCGTCGGGACGCAGCGCGATCTCGCGGCGCAGGCCGTCGGCCGCGGCATGCGCATCGCCCGCCTGCAGCCGCGCGTCGGCGCTGGCGAGCGCGAGGCTGTCGGCGCGGTCGGGCGCGAACACCGCCTCGCGGAACGCGACCATCCCGGGATCGACGGCGATCGGCGTGACATCGGCGAACACCGGCTTGCCCGGAACGTGCCGCGCCGCCTGCACCGCGAAGCCGACCGCGCCGAGCATCAACGCCGCTCCGGCGAAGCTCCACAACCGCCGCCCGAGGCCCAAGCTCCACAGCAGGCCCGCCGCCGCGACCCCGACCAAGGCAAGGACGAGCAAATTCACCGCACGCGCCGCCGAAAGCTCGCCCGCGCGAGCCATGCGCCGAGCGCCAGCAGCAGCAACGGCGCGATCCACAGCGGCGCGGTGACGGCGCTGAGCGGCGGATCGTAGCTGACATAGTCGCCATAGCGCGCGATCAGCCACGCGCGGATCGTCTCCGGACTCTGCCCCGCGGCGATCCGCGTGCGCACCAGAGCGCGCATGTCGCCCGCCATCTCGGCATTGCTGTCGGCGATCGACTGGCCCTGGCAGACGACGCAGCGCAGCGTCAGCATCAAGGCCTGCGCCTGCCGCTCCTGCGCCGGGTCCTTGAGCTGAACATTGGCGAGCGGCGCGGGCGGCAGGCTGCTGTCCGCCAAGGCCGGCGCCCCGACGATCAGCAGCACAAGGAGGAGCAGCCGCCTCATCGCGCGTTCCGCACCGTCGCGATCAAACCGGGGACTTCGTCCGCCCGGATGTCGCCGACATGCTGAAGCACGATCCGCCCGTCGCCGCCGATCACGAAGGTTTCGGGTACCCCCGACGAGCCGAGCGCGAGCTGCACCGAACTCGTCTTGTCGTCACCGATCGACGCATACGGATCGCCATTGCGCGCGAGGAAATCGGCGATCGCGGCGGGCGTATCGCGGATAGCGACCGCGTCGATCTCGACGCCTGCCCGTTTCAGCGCGAGCAATTGCGGCGCCTCGGCGATGCACGGAATGCACCAGCTGGCGAACACGTTGAGCAAGCGCGGCTTGCCGCGCGCGAACGCCGCGGTCGCGAGCCCCGGCTTGCCCGGCACGATCGGCGGCAGCGCGAATTTCGGCAGCGGCTGCCCGACCAACGCCGAATGCACCGTGCGGTCGGCGGGCTTGTAGAGCCCCCAGCCGACCAAAGCGAGCAAGCCCACCGCCGCGACGAACGGCACCCAGATCACCCAGCGCGTCACGCGTACGCCTCGCGCAGTCGGACGCGGCGTTCGCGGCGCAACCGGCCGAGCAGCGACAGCGCCCCGCCGATCGCGACGAGCGCGCCGCCGAACCAGATCAACGTCACGAACGGCTTCCACCACAACCGCAACTGCCAGCGCCCGGTGCCATCAGGCTCGCCGAGCACGGTGTAGAGCTGCCCGTCCCAGCGCGTCGCGATCGCCGATTCGCTCGTCACCGTCACCGGATTGGCGAAAAAGCGTGATTGCGGGCGGAGATAGAACACCGCGCCGTCGGCGCCGCGCCGCGCGCTCAGCCGCGCCTCGAGCGCGGACCAGTTCGGCCCGACCACCGGCTTGATCCCGTCGAGCGTCACGCTGAACGGCCCGGCGCGATGCGGCTCGCCGATGCGCACCGCGACGAGCGTTTCCTGCGTGAAGGCGGCGTCGCACGCCATGCCGGCCAGGCTCACCGCGATGCCGAGATGCGCGACGACCATCCCGTAGGTGAACAGCGGGGTGCGGCGCAGATTGCGCCCCCATAGCGGCAGCACGCTCGCCACCGCCAGCCCGAGCGCCAGCGCGAGCCCGAACAGCGGCAACCACGCGATCCCGCCGCCGAGCGCGACCAGAGCGACGAGCGCAAAGCCCGTTACCGCAACCGGCACGATCATTCGCCCGAGCACCACGCCCGGATCGTCCCGCCGCCAGCGCACCATCGGCCCGACCGCCATCACCGCGCCGAGCGCGAGCGCGATCGGCCCGATGAACTTGTCGAAGAACGGCTTGCCGATCGACAATTGCGTCCCGAAGCCCGCCGCGACGATGGGGTAGAGCGTGAACAGCAACACCAAAGCGAGGATCACCGAAAGCAGCAGATTGTTGACGATCAGCGCGCCCTCACGGCTGATCGCGTCGAAGGTGTTGCCCTGCTTCACCGTGCCGACGCGCAGCGCGAACAGCAGCAGCGCGCCGCCGATATAGATGGCCAGCAGCGCAAGAATGAACGACCCACGCGTCGGATCGACCGCGAAGGCATGGACGCTGGTGAGGATTCCCGAGCGCACCAGGAAGGTGCCGATCATCGACATCGAGAAGGCGACGACCGCGAGCATCAGCGTCCACGCCCGCAACCCGTCGCGCGTTGCGAGCACGCTGACCGAATGCAGCAACGCGGTCGCGGCGAGCCACGGCATCAGCGAGGCGTTCTCGACCGGGTCCCAGAACCACCAGCCGCCCCAGCCGAGCTCGTAATAGGCCCAATACGACCCCGCGGTGATGCCGAGCGTCAGGAAGATCCACGCGCCGAGCACCCACGGCCGCATCGCGCGCGCGAACGCCGGGCCGACGTCGCGCGTGATCATCGCACCGACCGCGAAGGAGAAGGCGATCGAGATGCCGACATAGCCGATATAGAGCGTCGGCGGATGGAACGCCAAGCCGGGGTCCTGCAGCAGCGGGTTGAGCCCGTTGCCGTCGGCCGGCGCCGGATCGAGCCGCGCGAACGGGTTCGAGGAGAAGAGCAGGAAGGCGTAGAAGCCGAGCGCGATCGCCGCTTGCGCGCCGAGCGTCGCGATCAGCGTGCGACCGGGCAGGCTCCGCTCGAACAGCGCGACCGCCGCCCCGGCGATGCCGAGGATCGTCACCCACAGCAGCATCGAGCCCTCGTGATTCCCCCAGGCCCCCGCGATCTTGTAGAGCATCGGCTTGTCGGAATGGCTGTTCTCGGCGACGAGCAGCACCGACATGTCGCTACGCATGAACACGCTGATGAGCAGCAACATCGCGAGCAGAGCGAGCACGCCCTGCACCACCGCGACCGGACGCACCGCGGCGATGATGTCGGCGGTGAGCGTGGTTTCCTCTTCGGTTCGGGTCGCGTCTCCCGCTCGGGCCAAGCCTGTCGAAACCGAGCGGGTGGAACGCCATACGCCGAGCCCGGCGAGCACCAATTGCAACAGCGCGAGCGCAGCGGCGAACCACAGAGCGGCAAGGCCTGCCTCGGCGATCACGCCACCGCCCCCCCGGCGTCGCCCCGGGCTCGTCCCGGGGTCCACCCTGCAACGGGCGTCGCGCGTGCGGCGCGGTGGACCCCGGTACGAGCCCGGGGTGACGAAGCAGGCTGGGACGAGCGATCCACGATCATTGCTGCAACGTCTTCGTCTCGTGCATCTTGCCGGCGATTTCGGGGGGCATGTATTTCTCGTCGTGCTTGGCGAGCAGATTGGTCGCGGTGAAGCTGCCGTCGGAATTGAACGATCCTTCGGCGACGACGCCCGATTTCTCGCGGAACAGGTCGGGCGCGATGCCCTTGAAGGCGACCGGCACCGTCGCGACACCATCGGTGACGACGAAGCGCATCGACACGCCATCGGCGAGCCGCTGGATCGAATGATCCGCGACCATCCCGCCGAGCCGCACCGCGCGCCCGATCGGCAGCCCGTCCTTCTTGACGTCGCCTGGCGCGTAAAAGAAGGCCGCCTGATCCTTGAGCGCCGACAAAGCGAGCAGGCTCGCGCCCCCGACCGCGCCGATCGCGAGCAGGACGAGCGTCAGGCGTTGATGCTTGGCCTTCATTTCTTCTCGCTGCCGCGCATCGCAACGAAGCTCCAAGCGGCGAGCCCGACCGAGACGATCCCCGTCAGCGCATAGGCCGCGGTGACGAACGGCCAGGGGTTCACGCGGTCACCTCGACGACGGTGGCCATCCGCCGCATCCGCGCCTCGGCCTTGGTGCGCGCGAGGATCGTGCGCATCCGCATCAGCACGATCGCGACGAAGAAGAAGGTGAACCCGCCGAGCGTGAACCACAGCGGCCACAGGATCGAAGCGTCGATCGTCGATTTGGTCAGCCCGATGCTCTGCCCCTGGTGGAGCGTGTTCCACCACACCACCGAATAGCGGATGATCGGCAGCAACACCGACCCGGCGATCCCGTACAGCGCGGGAATGCGGCCATCGCCGCCACGATCGTCATCCGCCCGCATCAACGCCATGAAGCCGAGATAGACGAAGAACAGCAGCAGCATCGAGGTCAGCCGTCCGTCCCACTGCCACCACGTCCCCCAGGTCGGCCGCCCCCAGATCGAGCCCGTCGCGAGGCACAGGCCGGCGAACACCGCACCCGGCACGGCAATTGCGCGCGCGGCGATCATCGCCAGCGGATGCCGCCAGACGAGGAACACCAGCGACGAGATCGCGATCCCGCTCCACCCGCCCATCCCGAGCCACGCGGTCGGCACATGGATGTAGAGGATGCGGACGGTCTCGCCCTGCAGATAGTCGGGCGGGGTCCGCGTCAGGCCACCCCAGACGCCGATGCCGATCAGCCCGACGCCGACCCAGAACAAGACCGGCGTGAGCGGACGCGCAAGCTTCAGGAAACGGGCCGGATTGGCGAGGGTGTGGAGGCTCGGCACGGAAGCGAAGCTACGCAACAAACGTGGAAGAATCTACAGTCAAGCCGGCCTCCCCCTCATCGTCGCGCGCGTATTTCACTCCGCTGCGCGTAACCCCGCCGCACCATAATCGACATCCTCGGGCAGTGCCCAGAGCAATTCGTGCTTGGTCAGCACGCGGCCGTCCCACGCGCGCACGTCGACCGGCGCGATCGGGCGCATGTCGCGCTTGTCGACCAGCACCGGGCTCGCCGGGAAGCCCGTTTCCCAGCGCTCGCCCCATTGCCGCAGCGCGAGCATCGTCGGCAGCAGCGCAGCGCCCTTCTCGGTCAGCTCATACTGGATTTTCCGACGATCGGCAGCGACCGCGGTGCGCGTCAGAATGCCATGCTCGACCAGCCGCCCCAGCCGATTGGCGAGGATGTTGCGCGCGATGCCGAGCTCGGACTGGAATTCCTCGAAATGGTGCAGGCCGTTAAAGGCGGCGCGCAGGATCATGAAGCTCCAGCGTTCGCCCATCGCCTCGAGCGCCGCGGGGAGGCTGCATTTGACCAAATCCCGCAAGGGTTCACGCAACTTCGCATCCATGATCGGCAACCCTAACGCATTTATACAAGAAGGGGGAAGCAAAACTACGTTTTGACTTGCAACTCGCATCCGCAGCATTTAAGTAGCGAATCGCAACTTAAGATGCAAGGAGCCTCCCCATGGTCCGTTCGCTACCGCTCGCCGTCGCCGCATTCTTGGCGACCCTGCCCTTCGTGCCGAGCGTCGCGCACGCCGCCGACGCCTTGCCCTATTACGCAGCCACCCCGGTCGCCGCGCCCGCCAAGACGATGCTGATCACCAATGGCACCGTGTGGAAGTGGACCGACACCGCCTTCACCGCCAACAAGGCGCCGCAGCGCGAAGGAATCGTGTGCGAGATGATCGCGCAGCGCGCCGGCAAGCTTTCCGCCTTTGCGGTCGCCGGCCAGCCGCTCGATGCCGACGACCTCGCCAAGTGCAACGCACGCGCCAAATAGGCATCGCTCAAGCCCGATCCGAGCCCCTTTCGCGCGCCTGCGAGAGGGGCTTTTTTCTGCGCCCTCGCGCAAACATGTTGCAAAGCAACACTTCGTAACGCCATCTTGGCGGCAGATGTTGCGTCAGTATGAACTCGTCGATCGTGTCCTCGAGTACGATCCCTCGGCCAATGAGGCATTGCTCAACCGCGCCTATGTGTTCTCGATGCAGGCGCACGGATCGCAGAAGCGCGCGAATGGCGACCCCTATTTCAGCCATCCGATCGAAGTCGCGGGCATCCTGACCGATCTGCACCTCGACGACGAGACGATCGCGACCGCGATCCTCCACGACACGATCGAAGACACCGTCGCGACGCCGGAGGAGATCACCAAGCTGTTCGGCGCAAGTGTCGCGCGGCTGGTCGACGGCGTGACCAAATTGTCGAAGATCGAGGCGCAGACCGAGAACGAACGCGCCGCGGAGAACCTCCGCAAATTCCTGCTCGCCATGTCGGACGATATCCGCGTGCTGCTGGTCAAGCTCGCCGACCGGCTGCACAACATGCGCACGCTGCATTTCATCAAGAATCCCGACAAGCGCAAACGCATCGCGCGCGAGACGATGGACATCTACGCCCCGCTCGCCGAGCGGATCGGCATGTACGAGTTCATGAAGGAGATGCAGACGCTCGCCTTCGCGCAGCTCGAGCCCGAGGCGTTCGAATCGATCACCAAGCGCCTCGCGCAGCTCAAGGAGGGCGGCGGGGACCGCATCGCCAAGATCGGGTCGGGGCTGAAGCTGCTGCTGTCGCGCCAGGGCATCGAAGGCGACGTGTCGGGGCGCGAGAAGCACCCCTATTCGATCTGGAAGAAGATGGCCGAACGGCACATCAGCTTCGAGCAGCTCAGCGACATCATGGCGTTCCGCGTGCTCGTCCCCGACGAGGAGGCGTGTTACACCGCCTTGGGCGTGATCCACCGCCGCTGGCCGATGGTGCCGGGGCGCTTCAAGGATTACATCTCGACTCCCAAGCGCAACGGCTATCGATCGCTCCACACGACGGTGATCCACGCCGACAATACGCGCGTCGAGATCCAGATCCGCACGCGCGACATGCACGAGGAAGCCGAGCTCGGCCTCGCCGCGCATTGGGCCTACAAACAGGACAAGGTGCGTCCCGACACGCAGGTCAGCTGGATCCGCGACCTGGTCGAAATCCTCGACAATGCCGAGAGCCCCGAAGAGCTGCTCGAGCACACCAAGATGGCGATGTACCAGGATCGCATCTTCGCCTTCACCCCCAAGGGCGAGCTGCATCAGCTCCCCAAGGGCGCCTCGCCGATCGATTTCGCTTATGCCGTCCATACCGATCTCGGCGACCAGGCGGTCGGCGCGAAGATCAACGGGCGCGTGGTCCCCTTGCGGACTGTGATCGAGAATGGCGACCAGGTACAGATCCTGCGTTCGAAGGCTCAGGAACCACAGCCGGGCTGGCTCAACTTTGCGATCACCGGCAAGGCGCGCGCCGCGATCCGGCGACATCTGCGCCACAAGGAGCGGATCGAAACGCAGGCGCTCGGGCGGAAAATGTATGACGAGCTCGTCTCGCGCCTCCCCGCCCCGCTCGCCGGCAATGCGCAGGCGATGGCGATGCAGCGCCTCAAGGTCTCCGACGAGGCCGCGCTGCTCGAGGCGATCGCGCGGCGGCGCATCCCCGATGCCGCGGTGATGGAGGCGCTGATGCCGGGCTCGGCCGGCGCCGACGCGATGCGCGACCTGCCGCCGCAATCGAGCGCGATCTCGATCCGCGGGCTGACCGCGGGCGTTGCGTTCGACCTTGCCGAATGCTGCCATCCCGTCCCGGGCGACCGGATCGTCGGCCTGCGCCGTCCCGATGCCGGGATCGAAGTGCATACGATCGACTGCCCGGTGCTCGCCGCCGCCGACGATACCGACTGGGTCGATCTTTCCTGGGGCGACAAGACCGAGGGCGCGACCGGGCGGATCTCGGTCGAGGTCAAGAACGAACCCGGCGCGCTCGGCACGATCGCGACGATCATCGGCGCGCAGAAGGCCAACATCGTCAATCTGCGGCTCGACAATCGCGACACCGGTTTCCACACCAACACGATCGATGTCGAAGTCCACGACGTCCAGCATCTGATGCACGTCATCGCCGCGTTGCGCGCCGCCGACGCGGTCAACGCGGTCGAGCGAGTCTAAGCGGCCTTTCATCCCCCGACCGATCCCTTGCAGCGTGATGACGAGCCGCTAGGCTGGCGCACAAACAAGCAAGGGGGTGATGATGGACCGGCGTGATTTTCTCTGTTCGACCGGCGTGTTCGGCGCGCTCGCCCTGCTCCCCGCGGCCGCAGCTCGCGCCGCACTAGCGGCGGCGCCGGGGGACGCCGCGCTCGCCGCGCTGTTCGACCGAATCTTTGCCGAAGGCCTGCAGGAGAGCCCCGAAAGCGCGACGCAACTCGGGCTCGACAAGGGCGCCAACGCCGCGCTGAAGCATCGGCTCGACGATCCGTCGCTCGCCAATCGGGCGCGCGGCCTGGCGCGGACGCGGCGTGCGATCGCCGCGCTCGACGCGATCGACCCCGCGACCTTGTCGCCCGCAAGCAAGCTCGATCGCGAAGTCGTGCTCTATTCGCTCCACCAGCGCGAAGTCGGCCCCGCGCGCTTCGGCGTCGGCTCGCCGCAGCGGCCCTATCCGATCACGCAGCAGCAGGGCGCCTATTTCGGCGTCCCCGATTTCCTCAATTCGCGCCATGTCGTCGCCAATGCTGCCGACGCCGAGGCGTATCTCGACCGCCTCGCCGATTTCGCCCGCGTGCTCGATGCCGAGAACGCGGTGCAGGAGGATGCCGCCAAGCGCGGCCTGCTCGCCCCCGCCTTCGCGCTCGATCTCGCGCTCGGCCAGATGGCGGCGCTGCGCAAGCCTGCGCCGGCCGAGAGCGGGCTCGTCACTTCGCTCACCGCCCGAACGACGGCGGCCAAGCTGCCCGGCGATTATGCTGCCCGCGCGACCAAGCTCGTCGCCGATGCGGTCTATCCCGCGCTCGACCGGCAGATCGCGCTGGTTACCCGCCTGCGCCGCGCCGCGCGGACCGATGTCGGGCTCTGGTCGGTGCCGAATGGCGATGCGCTCTATGCCGCCGCACTAGCGAGCGCGACGACGACCGATTTCACGCCCGATCAAGTCCATCAGATGGGGCTCGACCAGGTCGCCGAGATTTCTGCCACGCTTGATAAGCTGCTCAAGGCGCAAGGCCTGACCACCGGCAGCGTCAGCGCGCGGCTCGACACGCTCAACACCACCCCGGCGCAGCTCTATCCCGACACGCCCGACGGTCGCGCCGCCTTGCTCGCGAGCCTCAACGGCCAGGTGCGAACGATGCAGGCACGCCTCCCGACGCTGTTCATCAACCCGCCCGACGCCCCGCTCGAGATCCGCAGCGTGCCCGTCGAGATTCAGGACGGCGCGTCGAACGGCTATTACTACCGCGCCGCGCTCGATGGCTCGCGCCCGGCAATCTACTGGATCAACCTCAAGCACATCATCGACTGGCCGAAATACGGCCTGCCGACGCTGACGCACCACGAAGGCGTTCCCGGCCACCACCTCCAGATCAGCATCGCACAGGGCGCCGCGGGGCCGCTGATCCGCAAGACGAGCTTCTTCAACGCCTATACCGAAGGCTGGGCGCTCTATGCCGAGCAGTTGGCCGACGAGAGCGGGGTCTACGACCAGGATCCGCTCGGCCGGATCGGCTATTACCAGTCTTTGCTGTTCCGCGCGTGCCGGCTCGTCGTCGACACCGGGATGCACGCCAAGCGCTGGAGCCGCGAAAAGGCGATCGCCTATATGGTCGAGATCACCGGCTTCCCGCCGCCGCGCGCGACGAGCGAGATCAACCGCTATTGCACCATGCCGGGACAGGCGTGCAGCTACAAGATCGGCCATGTCAGCTGGCTGCGCGCGCGCGCCAAGGCTAAGACGATCCTCGGCGCGAAGTTCGACGTGCGGCAATTCCACGAAATCCTGCGCAGTGGCGCGGTCCCGCTCGTCATTCTCGAACGTCTTGCGGAGGAGCGCGCGCGGGCACTGGCCTGAACTCTCCCGCGCCGGCGCGATGCGGATAGGCGATGACGTACGGGCAAAGCGGCGCTAAACCCGGCGCATGACCCGCCCCGCGCTCTCCATCGTCATTCCCTGCTACAACGAAGCGGCGTGCCTCGAATTGCTCCACGCGCGCGTCTCGGCCGCGGCGCAGGCGGCGGTCGGCGCGGATTACGAGATCGTGCTGATCAACGACGGCTCGCGCGACGCGAGCTGGCCGGTAATGCAGCGCCTCGCCGCCGCCGATCCGCGGCTGGTGGTGATCAACCTGTCGCGCAACCACGGCCACCAGCTCGCGCTGACCGCGGGGCTCGATCTGTGTTCGGGCGCGCAGATCCTGATCATCGACGCCGATCTGCAGGATCCGCCCGAACTGCTCGTCGAGATGCGCGCGGCGATGGCGGCGCAGCAGGCCGACGTCGTCTATGCCGTGCGCCGCACGCGCGAGGGCGAGACCGCGTTCAAGAAGCTCACCGCGGCGATTTTCTATCGCTTGCTCGACCGCGTCACCGACACCGCGATCCCGCTCGACACCGGTGATTTCCGGCTGATGAGCCGCCGCGCGCTCGATGCTTTTCTGGCGATGCCCGAACAGGCGCGCTTCATCCGCGGGATGGTCGCCTGGGTCGGCTTCCGCCAGGTGCCCTTCCCCTACGATCGCGCCGAGCGCCATGCCGGCGAGACCAATTACCCGCTCGGCAAGATGGTGCGGCTCGCGCTCGACGCGGTCACCGGCTTCTCGACCGCGCCGTTGCGCTTCGCGAGCCATTTGGGGCTCGCGCTGACGGCCGCGTCGCTGCTGCTGTTCCTCTATATCGCGATCGGCTTCTTCAGCGGCAGCGCGGTTGCCGGCTGGACCTCGACGATGCTGGTCGTCGTGCTGCTCGGCGCGTTCCAGATGTTCGTGCTCGGGATGATCGGCGAATATCTCGGCCGGCTCTATGTCGAATCGAAGCGCCGGCCGCTGTATCTGGTCGCCGACGTGGTCGGGCCGATCCAGGGCCACGCTACGCTGGGCTATCGCGCGGAAGCCGAACCGCAACCCGTCCGCCTCGAGCCGGTCGAAGCGCACGCTTCCGCACAGGCCACAGCGCACGGTGCGAGCAGCACTTCGACCAGCGCCGCACGAACCGACGTATAACGTCGCCTTACTTCGGCGACGCCAACGTCACGATTGATACTCCCGGCGACAGCGGCACGCGCCCGACGAGATGCCGCTCGAGCCTAAAAATCCGTTCGAACAGCGCGTTGAGCGCAGGGTGCGGCGGCGAATCGTCGCTGTCATCCTTGCCGCGCAGCCGCCCGGCGATCCGCGATGCGGCGGCGAGCGGGAAGAGCAACGAATTGAACCAGCGCAGCCCGTTATGCTTGAGACCCGCCTTGCCGATCGCCGCGGCGAGCGTCGCCTTCGAATAGCGCCGGTGATGGTGGTTGACGACGTCGTGCGCGCTCCACATCCACTGATGCGCGGGGACGGCGATCAGGATCTTGCCGCCGGGCTTGAGGCATTCGCCCATCGCCTTCAATGCCGCGACATCGTCTTCGATATGCTCGACCACGTCGAGCACCGCGATCAGATCGTACGCGCCGCGCTCGATTCCGGGAAGCTCGGGCAGCGGCGCCGCGCCGACCGGCGCGCCGAGCCGCTCGCTAGCGATCGCGCGCGCGGCGGGATCGATCTCGATCGCCTCGACCCGGCCGAATTGCGCCAGCATCGGCAGATTGTGCCCCGTCCCGCAGCCGATCTCGAGGATCCGCGCATCGCTCGGCAGACCAGCTTCGCGCGTCAGATAATCGGCCAGGATGTCCCGCCGGGCGCGATACCACCAATGCGTGGAATCATGCGCCGCCATGCGATCATAAACGATGCGGTCCATTTACTTGAACACCAATTGGCGGTTGAGGAAGAAGGTGAAGACGGTCGCGCAGGCGACCGCGGGGAGCAGCGGCGCCCAGGCGGGATAGCCGAGCTTGGCGGTGCCGATCCAGGTGATCAGCGCGTTGAGCAGCACGCCAGACGCCTGCACGCAGACGAATTTGACGTGCTGCATCCCGCCGGGGTCGCGCGTGCCGTGCCCCTTAAAGCTCCACCGGCTGTGCAGGAAGAACCCCGCGGTCACCGCGACGACGAACGCGAACGGCACCGCGTAGACCGCGTGGCGCTGCGCGAACACGTAATGCGTCAGCGGCAGATACACCGCGGCGTAGATCAGCGTGGTGATCGCGCCGGCGATGCCGAAGCGGACGAGCTGCCCGAACAGCGCGTTGTCGCGCAGGCTTTCAATCTGTCGCTGGAGAGTGGTCACGTTGGCTTGCCCTTTACGAATGCGGCAGTAGAGCGCGCAAGGACTCGATGAAAGCGATTTACATGG
Source organism: Bordetella parapertussis (assembly GCA_943367995.1). Classification (GTDB taxonomy): domain Bacteria; phylum Pseudomonadota; class Alphaproteobacteria; order Sphingomonadales; family Sphingomonadaceae; genus Sphingomonas. The sequence continues at coordinate 153,680 of CALRKL020000002.1, forward strand.
TTGACGGCAGACTGATGCGCGCGCTCGATCGCGATTGGGTGCGGCTCAGCCTGATCGCCTGGCTCGGCATCGCGGTCTATTACGTCGCGCAGCGCTGGACCGGGATCCATTACCTCCAGCTCGGCGACACCGACGACAATATGCGGCTGATGCAGGTCCGCGCCTGGCTCGGCGGGCAGGGCTGGTACGATCTGCGGCAATATCGGCTCAATCCGCCGCTCGGCTTCGACATGCATTGGAGCCGGCTGGTCGATCTGCCGATCGCCGGGCTGATCGTGCTGCTGCGCCCGTTCGTGGGCCCGCGCGAAGCCGAGATGCTGGCGTGCGGCATCGCGCCGCTGCTCCCCTTGAGCATCGCGATCCTCGGCATCGGCGTGACGGTGCGGCGGCTGGTCAGCGTCTATGCCTGGCCGCTCGCGATCGTCTTGCTGCTGTGCTGCACGGCGACGATGCTGATGTATATGCCCGAACGGATCGACCATCACGGCTGGCAGCTCGCGATGCTGAGCCTCGCGGTCGCCGGCCTGTCCGACCCCAGGGGCGCGCGCGGCGGCGCGATCGTCGGGGCGGCGAGCGCGGTGTCGCTGACGATCGGGCTCGAGATGCTGCCCTATGCGGCGCTCGCCGGCTCGATCCTGACGCTGCGCTGGATCTGGGACCGCAGCGAGGCGCCGCGGCTCGCGATCTACGCTTTGTGCCTCGGCGCCGGCAGCGGGCTCGGCTATGCGCTGTTCGCCTCCTATGCCGATGCGGTGCTGCGCTGCGACGCGCTGACGCCGGTGTGGCTGAGCGTGATGGTGATGGCGGGGGCGCTGCTGTTCGCGCTTGCCTGGGCGAACCCGGCGAACCGCTGGGTGCGGCTCGGCCTCGCGGTCGCGGCGGGCGCGATCATCGTCATCGGCTTCGCATTGGTCTTCCCGCAATGCCTCGGCCGGCCCGAACAGGCCTCGCCCGAGCTGCAGAGGAACTGGCTCGACATGATCCGCGAGGCCAAGCCGCTCTATACGCATCCGTTCCGCGTCGCCTTCCCGGTCGCGGTGATGCCGGTCGTCGGCGTGATCGGCGCGGCGGTCGCGGCATGGCGCGCGCGCGGGACCGCGCTCGGCGCGGCGTGGGCGACGGTGTTGCTGTTCGTCACCGGTGCGGCGTTGCTGCTGTTGTGGCAGGCGCGCGCCGGGCCCGCCGCGCAGATGCTGTCGGTGCCGGGTGCGGTCGCGTTGGCGTGGCTGCTGATCCCGCGGCTGCAGGGTAGCCGGTCGGCGCTGGTGCGCGTGTTCGGCACCGTGGCGGCGATCCTGCTGATCGGTTCGGGGCTGTTCGCCGGGCTCGCGATCCGCTTCCTGCCGATCGACCGGCCGAGCAAGCGCGTCCAGATCATCGACCGCGCGAGCGGCCAATGCCCGACGATGACCGCGCTGCGCCCGCTCGACCGCTATCCTGCGCAGACGGTGTTCAGCTTCGTCGATCTGGGGCCGCGGATCATCACGATCACGCATCACGATGCGGTGGCGGGGCCGTATCACCGCAATGGCGATGCGATCCTCGACGTCCAGCACGCTTTCTCGGGCAGCCCCGCCAATTTCCGCGCGATCGCCAGGCGACACGGCGCGACCCTGTTGCTGGTCTGCCCCAACATGGCCGAGTCGACGATCTACCGCGTGCGGGCGCCGGGCGGCTTCTACGACCAGCTGGCGCATCGCAAGACGTTCGACTGGCTCGAGGAACTGCCGATGCCGGCCAAGTCGCCGCTGCGGCTGTGGCGGATCAAGGGGTGACTCTAAAGCCCCTCCCCTTCAGGGGAAGGGTTGGGGGTGGGGCCGTGTCTCACCGAGACCGGTCCCAAGCGGATACGTCCCCACCCCAACCCCTCCCCTGAAGGGGAGGGGCTTCCCACCGATCACCCCAAACTCGCCTTGATCCCGTCGATCACGAACTGCACCGCGAGCGCCGCGAGCAGCACGCCGAGCAGCCGCGTGATCACCGCCTCGATCTTGGCGCCGAGCACGCGCATGATCGGCCCCGCCGCGAGCAATGCCAGCAGGCACAGCAACAAGATCGTCGCCAGCGCCGCGAGCACCACTGCGATCCGGTCGATGCCGTGGTTGCGGCTCATCAGCAGCATGACCGACGCGATCGAGCCCGGCCCGGCGATCATCGGCATCGCCATCGGGAAGATCGAGACGTCTTCGACGTCGGCCGTCGCGGCGACTTTCGCCGCGCGATCCTCGCGGCGTTCGGTGCGCTTCTCGAACACCATCTCGAGCGCGATCAGGAACAGCATGATGCCGCCCGCGATGCGGAAGGAGTCGAGGCTGATGCCGAGCGCCTTCAGCAACGCCTCGCCGAAACCGGCGAACGCGAACAGGATCGCCGCGGCGACCAGCACCGCGCGGATCGCCATCGCCCGGCGATTGGCCGGGCTCGCGCCCGCCGACAGGCCGGCATAGATCGGCGCGCAACCGGGCGGATCGATCACCACGAAGAAGGTGATCAGCGACGAGATATAGAGTTCGATCAAAGCGCGCCCTCACCGACGACATGTTCGCGCCGTTCGGCGGAGATCAGGGTGTTGCGGAGCAGGACCGCGATCGTCATCGGGCCGACGCCGCCGGGGACCGGCGTCACCGCGCCCGCCACACCGAGCGCGCCGGCGAAATCGACATCGCCGACGAGCCCGTCGGGCGTGCGGTTTATCCCGACGTCGATCACCGTCGCGCCGGGCTTCAACCACTCGCCCTTGACCATCTGCGGCCGCCCGACCGCCGCCACGACGATGTCGGCGCGCTCGACCACGCTCGACAGGTCGCGCGTGCGCGAATGCGCGACGGTGACGGTGCAGCTCTCGGCGATCAGCAATTGCGCCATCGGCTTGCCGACGATGTTCGAGCGGCCGATCACCACCGCGTCGAGCCCCGACAGATCGCCCAGCTGGTCCTTGAGCAGCATCAGGCAACCGAGCGGGGTGCACGGCACGAACCCCGGCAGCCCGGTGGCGAGCCGCCCGGCATTGACCGGGTGGAAGCCGTCGACGTCCTTGTCGGGGTCGATCCGCGTCGTCACCGCCGGCTCGTCGATGTGCCCCGGCAGTGGCAGCTGGACGAGGATCCCGTCGATCGCGGGGTCGGCGTTGAGCGCGTCGACCAAGTCGAGCAGCGTCTGCTGCGGCACGTCGGCCGGGAGGCGATGCTCGATCCCCGCCATCCCGGCCTCACGCGTCGCGCGGCCCTTGTTGCGGACATAGACCGCCGATGCGGGGTCCTCGCCGACGAGCACGACGGCAAGTCCCGGCGCGCGTCCGGCGGCGGCGACGAACGCCGCGACGCGCTCGGCCACGCGGCCGCGCAAGGCGGCGGCAAACGCCTTGCCGTCGATGATGCTGGCAGTCATTGCGCGGCCTTTCGCGTCAGAGCGGCGTGCCGCTCAGGATATGGGCGGCAAGATTGTTGAGGATGATGCTGAGGATGCGCAGCGTCAGCAGCACCGCGAACGGCGCGAGATCGATCGACCCGAAATCGGGCAGGATCCGGCGGAACGGGCGATACAGCGGCTCGGTGCCGCGGTTGAGCCCGGTGTAGATCTGGCGGACGACGTCATTGTAGGTGTTGATGACATTGAACGACACGAGCAGCGACAGGATCACCTGAATCAGGACGATCAGCGTCACCGCGTCGATCAACACCTGCAAAATCTGGATAATCGTGATCAACGCTGGTCTCCGAAAGGGGTCGTTACGGTTCTAGCGCCAGAGTGCGGTTGCGAACACCCTCTAAAGCCCCTCCCCTTTAGGGGAGGGGTTGGGGGTGGGGCTGTACTGGATCATCGGGCGGCGCGTTTGCTGACACGTCCCCACCCCAACCCCTCCCCTGAAGGGGAGGGGCTTGCCCTGTGGCTAGCGCCGCACCAGCGTACCGGCGCCGCGCTTCGTGAAGATCTCCAGCAGCATCGCGTGCGGCACGCGCCCGTCGAGGATCACCGCGGCGTCGACCCCGCCCTCGACCGCATGAACGCAAGTCTCGAGCTTGGGGATCATCCCGCCGCTGATCGTCCCGTCGGCGCGCAAGGCCGCGACGGCTGCGGGGTCGAGATCGGTCACCAGTTCGCCGCTCTTGTCGAGCACGCCGACCACGTCGGTCAGCATGAACAGCCGCTCGGCGCCGAGCGCGGCGGCGATCGCGCCGGCCATCGTGTCGGCGTTGATGTTATAGGTCGCGCCGTCCGCGCCGAGACCGACCGGCGCCACCACCGGGATGAAGCCGTCGCGCGCGAGGTTGATCAGGATCGACGGGTTGACCGCGACCGGATCGCCGACGAAGCCCAGGTCGACGTGCCGCTCGATCCCCGAATTGGGGTCGGGCTCGCGCCGGCCGCCGACCTTTTCGGCGACGACGAGATTGGCGTCCTTGCCCGAAATCCCGACCGCGCGGCCGCCGGCCTGGCCGATCCAACCGACGATTTCCTTGTTGATCGACCCCGCCAGCACCATTTCGGCGATCTGCGCGGTCTCGGCGTCGGTGACGCGCAAGCCGTCGACAAAGCGCGATTCGACCCCCAGCCGCTTGAGCATCGCGCCGATCTGCGGGCCACCGCCATGGACGACGACCGGATTGATCCCGACCGCCTTCATCAGCACGACATCCTCGGCGAAGTCGCGCGCGAGCTCGGGGTCGCCCATCGCGTGGCCGCCGTACTTCACGACGAAGGTCTTGCCGGCATAGCGCTGCATATAGGGCAGCGCCTCGACCAGCGTTTCGGCCTTGGCGAGGAGTTCGGGCGCGGGGGAATGATCGGTCATGGCGGTGCCCATAGCCAATCCGTCACCCCAGCGAAAGCTGGGGTCTCGTGGTTTCGTAGCATGGCCCGTCTTCAGCGAGACCCGAGCTTTCGCTGGGGTGACGGCTCAGCCGCGATCCAGTCGCCGCCCGATCGCCACCGCGAGATAGATCGCCGGCGGCACGAGCAGCGCCGACAGGATCACCTTGATCAGCATCTGCCCGGCGAGCAGCTGGCCGATCGGGAATTCGCCGTAGAAGGCGATCGTCACGAACAGCAGCGTATCGACGACCTGGCTCAGCATGCTCGCGATCGCCGCGCGGAGCCACAACAGGCTGCTCCCCTCGCGCCCTTTCAATGCCGCGAAGATCGTCACGTTGAGCGTCTGCGATACCCCGTACGCGACGATCCCGCCCGCCCAGATCCGCCACGTCGCGCCGAGCACGAGCTGGATCGCATCGCGATTGGCGGGCTGCATCGCCGGCGACGGCGGCAGGATCCACACGATCCACGACAGCAGGATCGAGACGAGCAGCGGCACGAAACCGATCCGCACCAAGCGCGTCGCGATCGCGCCGCCATGCAGCTCGGCGACCGCGCTCGACGTCACCACCAGCAGCAGGAAGGCGAAGATCCCCGCCTCGACGGCAAGCGGACCCAAGCCGAAGACCGGCCCGATCGCCGAGATCGGCCCGAGCGAGACCTGCTTGTTGCCGAGCACACCGGCGATGCAGACCATCCCGCCATAGAAGATCGAGAAGGCGAAGAGCGAGCGCGGGATGCCGCCGACCGCGGGAGAAGCAGCTGTGTTCATCGCCGCAACGCTAGCCGGTTTCGCGCGCAGAGCAAACCGCCACTAGCCCCCGCCGCGCGGCGCTGTATGGTGGCGCGCTTGCGCGGGGGGCCGCGTGTCGGTTCCAACGCGAGTAACCACCCACATGAATCGTCTTCTCATCGGCATCGCCGGAATTGCGGTCATCCTGTTGATCGCCTTCGCTTTGTCGAGCAACCGCCGCGCGATCCGGCTGCGCGTCGTCGGCGCGGCGTTCGCGCTGCAGGTCGCGATCGCGGTGCTCGTGCTCAAGGTGCCGGCGGGCGTCGCCGCGTTGCAATTCCTGTCGGGCGGCGTCGCGAACCTGCTCGGCTATGCGCATAACGGCGTCGATTTCCTGTTCGGCCCGCTCGCCAAGCCCGAGATCGGCGGCAACAGCTTTGCGATCGCGGCGCTGCCGGTGATCATCTTCTTCGCCAGCCTCGTCTCGATCCTCTATTATCTCGGCATCATGCAGTTCGTCGTGCGCTGGCTCGGCGGCGCGATCGAGGCGGTGATCGGCGTGTCGAAGGTCGAGGCGCTGTGCGCCGCCGCCAACATCTTCGTCGGCCAGAGCGAATCGCCGCTCGTCATCCGCCCCTATCTCGCCGGCCTCACCCCCGCACAGTTGTTCACGGTGATGACGAGCGGCATGGCGGGGGTCGCCGGCACGATCCTCGCGGCCTACGCCTCGATGGGGATCCGCATCGAATATCTGCTCGCGGCAAGCTTCATGGCGGCGCCGGCGGGGATCCTGATGGCCAAGATCATGATGCCCGACGAGCCCGTGCGGCAGGGCGAACTGCCGCTCGGCGACCATCCCGAAGCGCATATCCAACTCGCCGAAGCGCGGATCAGCGGCCAGGGCCCGGCGGCGCTGCTCCCCGAGGGCACGCCCGGCGAACCGATGCCGCAGGCGAGCCATGACGAGGAAAAGCCCGCCAACATCATCATGGCGGCGGCGCAAGGCGCGCAGACCGGGGTCAAGCTCGCGGTCGCGGTCGGGGCGATGGTGCTGGCGTTCGTCGCTTTGGTCGCGCTCGCCAACGGCATCCTCGGCGGGATCGGCGGCTGGTTCGGCTATCCCGCGCTCAGCTTCCAGGGTCTGCTCGGCACGGTGTTCGCGCCGATCATGGTGCTGCTGAACGTGCCGTGGAACGAGGCGCAGATCGCCGGCGGGCTGTTCGGGCAGAAGATCGTGCTCAACGAATTCGTCGCCTATATCAGCCTCGGCACGCAAAAGGAGCTCAGCGCGCATACCATTGCGGTAGTGACCTTCGCGCTGTGCGGCTTCGCCAATTTCTCCTCGATCGCGATCCAGATGGCGGTGACCGGGAGCCTCGCCCCCAACCAGCGCCCGATGATCGCGCGGCTCGGGCTGAAGGCGCTGGCGGCGGGGAGCCTCGCCAATCTGATGTCGGCGGCGCTCGCCGGATTGCTCGTCGCCGACGCGCCCGCGCAACCCGCGCCGCACGCGCCGGCAGCAGTTGTTGCGCCGGTGGCAAAGCCGTAGGCGCTGCGAAGCGGGTCTAGCGGTAGATCCAGTGCCACACGCCCGCCGCGACACCAGCGATGGGCAGATGCGCCCAGGTCGCGACGAGCCAGATCACCACGCCGCCGGCGATGTCGTGCGGCCGGAAGCCGCCGAAGCGGGCGCGCCGCTGCGCGATCGCGACGAACGGCCAATAGCTCGTCTTGCGCTCCCAATCGCGCCACAAGGCGGGCTGGAGCGCTTCCTTCTTGCGATCCTGCAGCGCCGCCCCGACGAGCGACAGGATGATGATCGCCACCGCGACGACGATATTGGCGGCGATCGGATACACCGCGATATGGCACAGCCCCCAGAGCGCGAAGGCCCACAGCATCGGGTGCCGCGTGATGCTGAACACGCCGCGCGCACTGGCGGGCGCGCTCGCGACGGGCGGGCCGGGAAGCGCGGGATTGCCGAGCAGCGAGCCCATCAGCAGGATGCTCGCAACCAGCATCACGAGCGTGACCGGCCCCCAGATCCCCTCGCCCACCGCCCATAGCGGCGCAGTGGCGGGCGCCGCACGATACGCCGAGGCGAGCCAGCCGAGCGTCGCGAAGGCGACCAGCGCGTAGACGCCCATGAAGCCGTTCGCGCCGATCGCCCGCACGATCGGCGCGCGCAGCGGATGCGACAACAGGAAGTGCGTCCCCACGAACGCCGCCGCCGCGGCGATCACCATTTCCGTGCCGTCCATCGTCTGCCCCCTTTGGATTAGCCTATCCGATACGCCACCCCGCGCGACACCGGCGCGCTCAATCGACCCCGTGCATCAGCCGCTTGAGCCACGGCGAGATCACCAGCAACACCACCCCCGCACCGATCGTCAACTCGCCGCCGGTCATGAAGGTCGCGAGATAGGTGTTGAGCGCCAATTCGGGGTTGGTCACCTGCCCCCCCACGGTCTGCACCGAGGCCGCCTGCGCCGCGGCGCCCGCGAGATATTCGCCGACCGAGATCGACAGATACCACACGCCCATCATCATCCCGACGATCCGCCCGATCGACAGCTTGGTGATCATCGACATGCCGACCGGCGAGATGCACAATTCGGCGATCGAGTGGAGGAAATAGGTCAGCACCAGCCACCACAGCGACACGCGAAACGCGCCGTCGGCGGTCGATCCGCTCAGCGCGAGCACGACGAAGCCCAAGCCCACCAGCAGCAGCGCGAGGCCGAACTTGACCTGGATCGAAGGCTCCCACCCACGCTTGGCGAGCGCCAGCCACAGGAAGCTCAGCACCGGCGCGAAGCCGACGACGAACAGCGGGTTGAACTGCTGCGTCGTCGCCGCCGACATGGTGAAGCCGAAGATCGACAGATCGGTGTTGCGGTCGGCGAACAGCGTCAGCGACGAAGCCGCCTGTTCGAACAGCGTCCAGAAGGTGACGTTGAACACGACGAGGATGATTGCCGCGAGCATCATCTGGAATTCGACCCTGTTGCCGACGCGCGCCGCCCAGATCGGGATGCCGATCACCGCCGCGAGGAAGGCGGCGAACAGCACTTTGCCGAGGAACGGCGTCGCCGCGATATAGCCGGCGAGGCCACTCCCCGCGGGTGCGACCGGCGCGGTCATGACATTGTGGAAGACGAACCAGAACACCGCCACCGAGGCGAGCGCGAGCGCATAGATCAGCGGCGCGCGGTCGCGCCCCGCCTGGACCGGCGGCTCGCCATAGCCGGCGAGGCGCCCGCCATCGAACTGCGTCATCGCCCAGCCGACCACCTGCACCGCCGAGACGATCAGGAACCCCGCCCACCAGCCGAACAGGCCGACGAGCAGCGGACAGAAGATTTGCCCGAGGATCGAGCCGATGTTGATCCCGGCGTAGAAGATCGTGAAGCCCGCGTCGCGACGGCGGTCGTCCTTGGCGTAGAGCGCGCCGACGATCGTCGCGATATTGGGTTTGAAGAAGCCGTTGCCGATCACGATCAGGCTGAGCGCGAGCAGCAGCAGCCCGGTGTAGAATGGCGGCCGGTCGGCGCCGGCGCTGAACGAAGCGGCGGGCACGGTGCGCGTGACGGTCTTGCCGTCGAGCAATTCGACCGAGCCATTGGCGAGGCCGTGGATGGTGAGCGTCTTGCCGTCGACCTGGACGGTCTGCGGCGCGTCGCTCGTCCCCATCACGGTCGCCGCGGGCGCTTGCGTCACCGCATAGCGCTGGCGCTCGATCGTCGCATAAGGCGTGCCCTGCGGCCCGCCGAAGCACAACAGCAGATAGCCGACCGCCATCACCAGCGCGCCGAACTTCACCGCACGTTTCGAGCCGAGGTAGCGGTCTGCCAGCAGCCCGCCGACCACCGGGGTCAGATAGACCAGGCTGAGATAGCCGCCGACGATGCCGCTCGCTTCGTGATCGGCCATCAGGAAATGCTTGGTGAGGTAGATCACCAGCACCGCGCGCATGCCGTAGAAGCCGAAGCGCTCCCACATCTCGATCGTGAACAACCGCCGCAACTGGCGCGGATGGCCGAGCCAGGTGAGTTCAGCCGGATCGACGTGGCTGATATCCGGCTCTACCGGACTGTTCGCGGTCGGCGTCTCTACCATTATGTATCCCTGAAAAGCGTCTCGACGCGCGGTGCCCGGCGTCATTTGGTTGCAGGCGAGACTAGCGGCTTGGACGACGGTGTAAATATGCGCGCGTTCCCGCTACAGCGCGGCGATGCTCAACGACTCGTCCACACCGCTCTCGCTCCTCGCCACGCGCCGCTCGGGCAAGCCGCGCGATCTCGTTGCGCCGGGGCCCGATGCGGCGCAACTCGATACCATCCTGCAGATCGCCGCGCGCGTTCCCGATCACGGCAAGCTCGCGCCGTGGCGCTTCGTGATCGTCGCGCCCGAGCAGCGCGCCGCGCTCGCCCGCGTGATCACCGACGCCTGTCGCGCCGAGCGGCCGCAAGCGTCGCAGAAGGAAATCGAATCGCTCGAGCAGTTCGCGCATCAGGCGCCGACTTTGGTGGTGGTGCTGTCATCGCCGCGCATCGACAGTCCTATCCCCTTGTGGGAGCAGCAATTATCGGCAGGCGCCGCCGCGATGAACCTGCTCCAGGCGACGCACGCGCTCGGTTTTGCCGGCGGCTGGCTGACCGGTTGGGCGAGCGCATCGGACGCGGTACGCGATGCGTTCGGCGCAGCACCGGAACGGATCGTCGGCTTCTTCTTTCTCGGAACACCCGCGAAGCAATTAGAAGAGCGTCCTCGCCCGGATACGAGCAAGATTATTTCTCACTGGAAGGGCTGAGGTCTGGACCTTCTTGGCCGTTGCTGTATTATAGCAGCATGACAGCCCTGAACAGCGAAGACAGCCCGGTCTACATCAAATTGCGCGGCACGATCTCGGCCGCGATCCTGCGCGGTGAATTCCGTGCGGGCGACCAGCTCCCCTCGGTCCGCGCGCTCGCCGCCGAACATGGCGCCAATCCGCTGACCGTCGCCAAGGCGTATCAAAGCTTCCAGGACGACGGCTATGTCGAGGTCCGCCGTGGGGTCGGGATGTTCGTCCTCCCCGGCGCCGCCGAAAAGCTCCGCGCCGCCGAGCGCGCGCACTTCGTCACGACGAGCTGGCCGCGGATCGCCGCGCATATCGAATTGCTCGGGCTCGACGTGGCGGATCTGCTCGAGCGCGAGAAGGCCTGAAAACCCGGCCCAGCCGGAGGCGCTGCTTCCGACCGGGCCCGTTACGCGATCACCGCCTATCCAACGGTGACCCCCGCCACACGCCAGCCGCCCTTGTCGCGCTCGAGCGTGACCGTCTCGACCGCCTCCGCCATATTGGCTAAACGCGTTCGGAACTTGACTATTTGATAGCCGTGCGGCGGCGTCGGAACCTCCTGCTGGCTGATCAGGCTGCGCGACAGCATGTCGCCCAGCGGCACACGTGCCTGTTCGGATGCCTTCGTCCAGACCTGAAGCGTGTTGAGTTTTTGGAACGACGGCGTCGTCGCGCGGTAACTCTCGCCCCATTGCGCGCGGTCGAGCAGCATCAGCCAGTGCCGCGCGGTATCGACGACCGCGACATCGGGCGTTTCTGCGGCGACCGCTGGCCCCGGCGGGGCAGTCGCGTCTTGGGGCAGCGCGACGAGCGCCAAGAGAGCGAGGGTGAACGTCATGAGCAAGCCTCCGATGAGGATCCGGGGATGGCGATAGGCCCGCCCCACGCCGATTACCGGCGCGGTTTCCTGTTCCTCCCGAGCAGGGTCCGCGTCTCCCCCGATTGGCGTGTCCCCCACAGAATCGGGGGCCGTCGGCACGCCGCCGCCTTCGGCCGCAAGCAATATCCGCGCGGCCTCGCGACTGCTCGACACGGCGAGCTTGCGCCGCGCATCGCGCAGCCGCTCGTTGATCGTATGGACCGACAGGCCGAGATCGCGCGCGCTCGACTTCGCGTCGTGCCCGCGCACGATCAGGCGAAGCGTCTGCTTCTCCTTTTCGGTCAGCGCGCGGATCCCGTCTCTCGCCGGCATGGTCATGCCCATGACGCTAAGTCGGAGGCCGTGTCGCGCCTACCCCAAAAAATTCGGGGTGAGCCCGGGCGTGGCTCGGTTCAGGCCGCGAAGGCTTCGGCCGGGACCGAATAGAGCACGTCCGCCTTGGCCGTCGCCGCCGCCTTGAGACCCATCGCCTCGGGGACGATCTGCGCGACGTAGAAGCTGCACGCCGCCCGCTTCATCGCCGAGAAGGCGTCGTCGCCCGTCGCGATCCGGCCCGAGCGCTCCATCAGCCAGCCGCAGGTCGCGACCGAGAGCATTGTCAGGAACGGATAGCTCGCCGCGAGCTTGTCGTCGGCATCGAGCCCGGCCATGCCGCGTCCGACTTCGTCGCATGCGTCGATCAGCGCGATCAGGCCGGTATCCTTTGCCTCGGCGCGCATGTCGGCGATAAGCTGCGCGAACACGCCGCCATTGGCCATCGACAGCTTGCGCCCGACCAGATCGGCCGCCTGGATGCCGTTGGTGCCCTCGTAGATCGGCGTGATGCGCGCATCGCGGAAGAACTGCGCCGCACCGGTCTCCTCGATATAGCCCATCCCGCCATGCACCTGGATGCCGAGGCTGGCGACTTCGTTGCCGAGATCGGTGCCGTGCGCCTTGGCGAGCGGCGTCAGGATCTCGAGCCGGTCCTGCGCGCCTGCTTCGCCGAGCGCGGCACGATCGACCTGCGCCGCGGCGTAATAGACGAGCGCGCGCGCCGCCTGAGTCTGCGCCTTCATCCGCAGCAGCATGCGGCGGACGTCGGGATGCTCGACGATCTTGACCGAGTCCTTGCTGGGCGAACCGGCGCGCGCGCTCTGGACGCGCTCGAGCGCGTAGCCGACCGCCGCCTGCGTCGCGGCCTCGGCGACCTGCACGCCCTGCAGCCCGACATTGAGGCGCGCATTGTTCATCATCGTGAACATCGCCCGGATCCCGCCGAATTCGCCGCCGATTAGCTCGCCGATGCAATCGTCGTTATCGCCGAAGGACAGTACGCAGGTCGGTGAGGCGTGGAGGCCCATCTTGTGCTCGATCGAGACGACGCGGACGTCGTTGAAATCGCCCGGGGTGCCGTCGGCGGTCAGCCGATATTTCGGCACGAGGAACAGCGAGATGCCCTTGGTCCCGGCCGGCGCGCCCGGCGTCCGCGCGAGCACGAGGTGGACGATGTTGGGCGCCATGTCGTGATCGCCGAACGAGATGTAGATCTTGGTGCCCTTGATGCTCCACTTGTCGTCACCCAGCGGTGTCGCGGTCGAGCGCAGCGCGCCGACGTCCGAGCCTGCCTGCGGCTCGGTGAGGTTCATCGTGCCGGTCCACTCACCCGTCGCGAGATGCGGGAGGTAGAGCGCCTGCTGCTCGGGGCTGCCATGATGCGCAAGCGCCTCGATTGCGCCGACCGTCAGCGTCGGCGCGAGCGCGAAGCCCATATTGGCCGAGCCGAGCGTGTCGAGCACCGCGGTCTGGATCGCGAAGGGAAGCCCCTGCCCGCCGAATTCTTCGGGAACGCCGATCGTGCCCCAGCCGCCTTCGACATAATCGTGGTACGCCTTCACGAACCCGTCGGGCATGACGACGCCTTCGGGGGTCCATTTCGCGCCGACGGTGTCGCCCGCGCGCAGCAGCGGCGCCCATTCCCCCGCCGCGAGTTGCCCAACGCCCTCGAGCACCGCGTCGACCACGTCGTCGCTCGATGCCGCAAAGCGGTCGGTCGCGGCGAGATCGGCGATCCCGACGATGTGATCGAGCACGAAACGCTGGTCGGCGGTGGCGGGGGTGAACATGGCGGATCCTCTTACTCGGTGCCCCTTATCGGGGATGCTGCGCCGGGCTATAGCCCTCTCCGATGATCCCGCCAAACCCGCCTTTTGCGACGCAGACCTTACCCTACGGCGAGGCCGCGATCGCCGCCGCCGCCGCGCTGATCCACGCGGGTGAGCCGGTCGCGATCCCGACCGAGACTGTCTATGGGCTCGCCGCCGATGCAACCGATTCGGCCGCCGTCGCGCGGATCTACGAAGCGAAGGGCCGGCCGAGCTTCAACCCGCTGATCGTCCATGTGCTCGATCTGCCAGCGGCCGAGGCGATCGCCGCGTTCGATCCGGTCGCGCGCGCGCTCGCCGAAGCGTTCTGGCCGGGACCGCTCACGCTGGTGCTGCCGTTGCGCGCGGGTGCGGGAATCGCCGAAGCGGTGACGGCGGGGCTGCCGACCATCGCGCTGCGCGTCCCGGCGCACCGCGCGATGCGCGCGCTGATCGCCGCGTCGGGCAAGCCGCTCGCCGCGCCTTCGGCCAATGCCAGCGGGGGGATCAGCCCGACCCAGGCGGCGCATGTCGTCGCGAGCCTGGATGGGCGGATCGCGCTGGTGGTCGATGACGGCGCGACCGCGGCCGGACTAGAATCGACGATCGTCGCGACCGCCGGTGGCTTGCGCGTGCTGCGTCCGGGACCAATCACGGCGGAGGCGCTCGCCCCGTTCTCCCTCACCGACGAAGGCCGGGGCTCAGACGTAAAGCAGCCGGGATCGAGGGCGGCGCGTGACAGCGACCGCCCCTCGACGGGGCCCCGGCCTTCGCCCGGAAAGGAAGCGGACGGTGCGCCGCGGATATCCGCGCCTGGCCAGCTCGAGAGCCATTACGCTCCCAGCAAGCCACTGCGCCTCGACGCCACCACCGCCGCAACCGACGAATATCTGATCGGCTTCGGCCCGATCGTCGGCGCTACGACACTCTCGCCGACCGCCGACCTCGCCGAAGCCGCGTCGAGGCTCTTTGCTGCGCTCCATGACGCCGATGCGTCTTCATCGGCAAGGATCGCGATCGCCCCCATTCCCGCGTGTGGCATCGGCGTGGCGATCAACGATCGGTTGGCGCGCGCGGCCTATCGCGAATAGGTTCACGCGAAGATCGCGAAGGAAAGAAGGGCGCGAAGCAAGAAGGCTGCTTAGCCGGACCTCTTCGATCCTTCGCGACCTTCTTCCCTTCGTGCCCTTCGCGTGAAACCCTGCTTCTTCCCTTAAAGAGCAGCCGCCGCCTTAGACCGAGCCGCAAAGCTCTTGCGCAGCTTGGCCAGCTTGGGCGGGATCACCGCGAGGCAATAGGGATTGCCGCGGCCCTCGGTGTCCCAATAATCCTGATGATAGTCCTCCGCCGGATACCAGGTCGACATCGGCTCGATCGTCGTGACGATCGGCGCGGGCCAATCGGCCGCCGCGCGCTGCATCGCCGCGACCGCCTCGGCGCGCTGCGTCTCGTCCGCCGGGAACACCGCCGAGCGATATTGCGTGCCGACGTCGTTGCCCTGGCGATTGAGCTGCGTCGGGTCGTGCGTTGCAAAGAACATGTCGAGGATCTCGCCATAAGACACCTGATCCGCATCGAAGGTCACGCGGATCGCCTCGGCATGGCCAGTGCTGCCGCTGCAGACCTGCTTGTAGGTCGGGTCGGGCTGCGTCCCGCCGATATAGCCGCTTTCGACCTGTTCAACGCCGATCACGTCCTTGAACACCGCCTCGGTGCACCAGAAACATCCGCCCGCGAGCGTTGCGACTTCGCTTGCCATTTTCGAATCCTTTATTGCTGGCTTCCTAGATAGGAACGCGGTGGCGCGGCGCAATCTCCCCGGGTAGGGCGCGGGGGCTGGCAGGAGACAGGACGATGCTCGACGGTACGGTGATGGTGACGGGCGGGGCGGGCTATATCGGCAGCCATGCGGTGCTCGCCTTGCTCGATGCGGGGCACAAGGTCGTCGTGTTCGACAATCTCTCGACCGGGTTCGACTGGCTGGTCGACCGCCGTGCCACGCTGGTGCGCGGCGAGATCGAGGATGACGCGCTCGTCCGTGGCACGATGCGCGATCACGATGTGCGCGCGGTGATGCATTTCGCCGGGTCGATCATCGTGCCCGAATCGGTCGCCGACCCGCTCAAATATTATCGCAACAACACCGTCGCCAGCCGTGCGCTGCTCGAAAGCGCGGTGGCATCGGGCGTGAAGCATTTCATCTTCTCCTCGACCGCCGCGACCTATGGCACGCCCGAGAAGGTGCCGGTGGCCGAGGGCGACCCGACCGTGCCGATCAACCCGTACGGCATGTCGAAGCTGATGACCGAGGCGATGCTGCGCGACGTCGCCGCGGCGCATCCGATCAACTATGCGGCTTTGCGCTATTTCAACGTCGCCGGCGCCGACCCGCAGCAGCGCGCCGGCCAGTCGACCGTCGGCGCGACGCACCTGATCAAGATCGCGGTCGAGGCGGCGCTCGGCAAGCGCGCGTCAGTCGGGGTGTACGGCACCGATTACGACACGCCCGACGGCACCGGGGTGCGCGACTATATCCATGTCAGCGACCTGGCGGCAGCGCATGTCGCCGCGCTCGACCTGCTCGTCGCCGAACCGGGTAAGAGCCACACGCTCAACGCCGGATACGGCAAGGGCTTCTCGGTGCTCGAAGTGCTCGACGCGGTCGACCGCGTCACCAACATGCCGCTGACCCGCGTGATCGAAGGCCGCCGCGCGGGCGATGCCGGCGAACTCGTCGCCGACAATCGCGCGATCCTCAGCATTCTCGACTGGACGCCGCAGCGCGCCGATCTCGACGGTATCGTCCGCGATGCGCTGGCGTGGGAGCGCAAGCTGGGCGAGCGGAACTGACCTGCTCCCCTCCCTGAAAGGGAGGGGTTGGGGGTGGGTCGGCCCGTGGCGGGCGTACCGTTCCCACTGAGAGCAACCCACCCCCGGCCCAGTGTTGGGTCGGTCATGCCCCCCGGCATGACCTGAACAGCGCGGGGCGCTGTTCACCCGACACTCTTCCAGGGAGGGGAGAAGATTCAGATCGTCTTGCTGATCCCGACCATGAAGCCGCGCCGCGCGCCGAATTGCGGCGCGCCGACGCCGACCCCCGATCCGTCGCGGATCTCGTAGACTCGGTCGGCGACGTTGAGCAGGTCGAAGCGCACCTCGATGCCCGGCGCCTTGAAATTGTGGCTCGCGGTCAAGTTGAACACCGCATAGGGCGTCAGCTTGCCGCCATTGGGCACGTCGCCATCTTTGCGCAGCCCCGACCCGTAGATCATGCTCCCGCCGAGCTTGCTGCCCTGCAGAAAGCCCTGGTCGATCCGATACGACGCGCCGGCCGAGCCGGTATAGGTCTGGTCGTGGTCGAGATAGATGTAGTTGCGCGCGATATAGGCGACGTCGCCCGGGTCGAAATTGAACTGCCCCGACGCGATCCCGAGCCCCTGCGCCTTGGCGTAGGAGAAATTGGCATAGGCCATCCACGGTCCGTGCGCGTACGACACATTGCCTTCGATCCCGTCGATCCGCCCGCGCGTATAATTGAACGGCGTCAGGATGATCGGCGCGCCGAACTGGCCCTCGTCGACGAGGTTCTTCGAGCGGCGATGATAGGCGTCGATGCCGAGCGTGAAGCGGCCGAGCTTCTGCTCGGCGCCGATGTCGAAATAATCCTGCCGCTCGGCGAAGGGAACGGTCGCGAGCGGCGTATCGACGCCGTTGTCGCCCGGCGCTTGGGCGCTGGTACCGCGGAACTTGAGGACGCTCGTCGTCGCGACGTTCGAGAACGGCGCGGGCGAGAAATAGCGCGCGTACCCCGCGTGGAGCGTCAGCCCTTTCGACGGCGTCAGCACCGCGTTGATCCGCGGCGAGAATTGCGATTCGGCGCGGAAGCCGTTGTAATGATCGAACCGCCCGCCGAAATTGACGATCAGCGGCTGCGCGATCTTCCACTCGTCCTGGAGGTAGACGCTGTAGGTCATCTCGGTCGTCGCACTGTTGTCGACGATCGTGATCGGCTGGCCGGTCTGCGCGCCGGTACCATCGACCGGAAACACCTGCGCGCTGGTCTGCGAATTGCTGCGATCGCGCGACACGATCACGCCGGCGCGCAGCGTGTGTGCGCTCGACAGGCGATAGGCCGCCTCGAGCTGCCCGCCAAAGGTGAAGTCCTGCTTGAACGCCTTTTGCGCGATGCCGTTGAACAGCAGTTCGCCGGTCACGTCGGGGGTGTAGCGCAGCGCCGAATAGCGCGCGAACAGCGACGCCTGCAGCGTCACGGGGCCGGCATCGTGGAGCAGGCTGGCGAGGCCGAAGGCGGTGCGCTCGCGCTGGCGCTCGTCGAGATCCTCGCTGCGGAAATCGGTGACGCCGTTGACATTATAGCCGTTGCCCGGGGTCAGCCCGCGCGGGTTGGGGATCTGGAAGCTCTGGTCGGAATAGCCGCCCATGAACGAGACGCGATTGTTCTCGTCGAGCGTGTGATCGACATAGACGAAGCCCTGATACTGGTTGGTTTCGTCATGGATCGGCGTGCGGCCGCCATCGACCGCCTCGATCCCGATATTGCTGTGCTTGTAGCTGCCGGTGACGAAGTAATTGGTGTTGCCGGTCGAGCCGCCATAATCAAAGCTCGGCTGGACCGTGTCGTTGGTGCCGCCATAGAGCGACACCTGCCCGCCATTCTGGAAGCCGTTCTTGGTGGTGATGTCGATGATGCCGGCGGTGCGCAGGCCGTATTGCGCGGGCAGCGCGCCGGTGCGCAGATCGAAGCGTTCGACCAAGCGCGGGCTGAGCGTCTGGCCGAACACCGCGACGCCTTCGGGCAGGATCGTGCCGTTGATGCGATATTGCAGATTGTTGTGGTCGTCACGGACGTGGAACTGGCCGCCGCCATCCTGCACCACGCCGGGCAATTGCAGCAGGATCTGGTTGAGTTGCTGATTCTCGCCGCCGGGCAGCGCTTTGATCGTCGCGGCGGTGATCGTGTAGGTGGTTGCGCCGAGGCTCGGCTGGATCGAAGCGCGCGCCGCGTCGAGCCGACCGGTGACGACGATGTCGGGCCCGGACTTCGGCGCATCGACCGGGGCCTGTGCGTCGGCATCGCTGGCAATCGGTGCGGTCGCGGGCGCGGCCTCGGGCGCGGCGAACGCTGTGGCAGGCGTCAGGACCAGAAGGGCGGCGCTGGACAGGAGGGTGGCTCGAAGCATGCGGGAGGCGGCCTTTCAAATGTCGTTGTGCAGCGCGGTAGATGTAATGAGATATTATCACAAGACCGTTTCGTCGACTCCCGGAAACGAATCGGCATTGTGTTGGGCTGGGTGGCCCCGCGGACCTTGCGGAGCGATGAACGGTTTGGCCAGTGTGATGCGTGAGGCACTGTTGCATGTGCGAAACAACAAGCAAGCGCTCGGACGCGGCGCGCTCGATCCGATCGAACTTAGCGCCGCGCGCTGCGGCGCGCGATGCGTACGCGGATCGCGGCACCGATCGCCCACCATGCCACCGCCCACAGCCCGCCAAAGGTCCAGCCCGCGAGCACGTCGCTCGGCCAATGCACCCCGAGATAGACGCGGCTGCACCCGATCGCCGTGACCAGCAGCACCGCCGCGCCGAGCCCGTACCGTCGGACCGCGCGATGCTCGGTGATCTGCAGCAGTAGCAAGGCGAGCGTCAGATACACGCATGCGCTGTTCGCGGCATGGCCGCTGGGGAAACTCGCATTATAGGCCGCTACGAGGTGGTCGGTCACCGTCGGCCGCGTCCGACCGACCAGCGCCTTGACCAGCGTCACCACGATCGATCCGCTGATTGTTCCGCCGATCACCAGCGCCAGCGTCAGCCAGTGCCGCTGGACGATCAACAGCCCCGCGGCGAGCGCAGCGACGAGCACGAGCACGGTGGGCCCACCGAGCGCGGTCAGGTCGATGATGCTTTGCGTAAGCCAGGGCGGCCCCGGCGGCACGCCATGCGCGACCCCGCCGCGCACCCATAACAGGATCGCGCGGTCGAAGCCGAACTGGAGGCCGTGGTCGATCAGCGCGCCGAGCAACAGCAACGCCCCGCCCGCACAGACCAGCGCGGCGACCGCGACGATCGTCCAGGGCGGGTGGCGGATATCGGAGGCGGGGGGCGACATCGGGGCATCCTTGCATGCCGGTGGTGGGCCCAATGGGACTCGAACCCATGACCTACAGATTAAAAGTCCGTTGCTCTACCAACTGAGCTATGGGCCCACACCGCGCTCGCGTTAGGAGCGCTTGCCGGACGGGTCAACCCAGGTGCTTGACCTTGCGCAAGCGCGCGAGCAGCTGGCACGCGGTCAATCCGGTCCGCGGGTCGCGCCAGCCGGGCGCCACGGCGCATAACGGTGCGAGCACGAAATCGCGATCACGATACGCCACGTGCGGGACGGACAGCCCCTTCGATCGCCACGCACCGGCCGACCACAGAACAATGTCGAGATCGATCACCCGCGTCCCCCAGCGCGCACCGCGCCGGCGGCCGAAATCGCGCTCGATCCGCTTGAGCCGGGCGAGCATTTCGGGTGGGCGCGCGTTGCTGTCGACCAGCACGACCGCATTGGCGAAGCGCCTGATCGACGGACCGAGCGGGGCGCTGCCGAGGATCGGCGAGCATGCCCGCACGCCGTCGAGCGCCGCGATCGCCGCGCGCACCTCGGCGACGGGGCTGCCGTGCCGGCCGCGCCGGTTCGATCCGATCGCGATCGCATAATAGGGGGCACAGGTTGAGTTGCTCACCCGAACCGGCCTATCGCATCGCGATGAACTTCGCACCCAGCCCGCTGCCTGAAACCGAACCTTCGCGAGACTGCCCGCTCTGCCCGCGGCTCGTCGCGGTGCGCGAGACGCTGCGCGTCGAGCATCCCGCCTGGTGGAACGCCCCCGTCCCCGCCTTCGGCGATCCGCAGGCGTGGCTCGGTATCATCGGTCTTGCGCCCGGCCAGTTCGGCGCGAACCGTACCGGGCGGCCGTTCACCGGCGATCGCTCGGGGCCGCTCTTGTTCGACACGCTCGCCAAGTTCGGGCTCGCCACCGGCGAATATGCGGGCAAGCCCGACGATACGCTCCAGCTCGACGGCGTGATGATCGTCAATGCGGTCAAATGCCTCCCGCCCGAAAACAAGCCGACACCCGAGGAAATCCGCACCTGCCGGCCGTTCCTCGAAGCGCAGGCCGACGCGGTGCCGACCGCGCGCGTGTTCATCGCGCTCGGCCAGGTGGCGCATCAGTCGGCGGTCAAGGTGCTCGGCGGGCGTCTCCCCAAATGCCGCTTTGCGCACGGCGCCGAGCATCGCATGCCCGACGGGCGCGTGCTGATCGACAGCTATCACTGCTCGAGCTACAATCAGAGCACCGGGCGGCTGACGGCGGAGATGTTCGAGGCGGTGTTCGCGCGCGCGATCGAATTGCGCGGCGACGCCTGACGGCGACTTTCGGGACGGTTCAATCCGGTCGCGCTTTCTGCTAGGATCGCGTTCCATCACAGGAGGATGCGCATGTCCCTCGCTCTGTTGCTCGCCGCCGCTTCGCTCGGCGGAACCGCGCCGCCCGCCGCCCCGCGGCCGGTCGCGCCGATCTGCCACAAGATGTCGCTCGGCACCGTCGCCGGCCCGGCCACCGCGCGCATCCAGCCGCTCGGCGATCAGCCGCCGGCGCAGCATATCAAAGCCGTGCTGCGGACGACGCCAGATGGCTGCATCACGCCGATCGTCGTGCGCGCCGAAGTCGGGCAGCGCCGCTGATCAGATATCCTGCACCAGCCGCCCGTAGAGATCGGGCCGGCGGTCGCGGAAGAAGCCGAACGCCGCGCGGTGGCGCTTCACCCGGTCGAGATCGAGCGTCGCGGTGATCACGCCGGTTTCCTCGCGGCCGAGTTCGGCGAGGATGTCGCCGCGCTCGTCGGTGATGAAGCTCGTGCCGTAGAAGGTCTGGCCGTGCTCGACGCCGATGCGGTTCGCGGCGACCACCGGCACGACGTTCGACACCGCATGCCCGACCATCGCGCGCCGCCACAGCCGCGCGGTGTCGAGCGAGGTGTCGTGCGGTTCGCTGCCGATCGCGGTCGGGTAGAACAGCACTTCCGAACCCATCAGCATCAGCACGCGCGCGGTCTCGGGATACCATTGGTCCCAGCACACGCCGACGCCGAGCGTCGTCGCGCCGGGCCCCGGCCACACCTTGAAGCCGGTATTGCCCGGGCGGAAATAGAATTTCTCCTCATAGCCCGGCCCGTCGGGGATGTGGCTCTTGCGATAGACCCCCATCACGCCGCCATCGGGGCCGATCATCGCGAGCGAATTGTAATGGTGCGGGCCGTCGGCCTCGAAGAAGCTCGTCGGGATATAGACGCCGAGTTCCTTGGCGAGGTCCTGCATCGCGAGCACCGCCTTGTGCGCGCCGACCGGCTTGGCATTCGCGAACAGCCCCTCGTCCTCGACCCGGCAGAAATATTCGCCCTCGAACAGTTCGGGCGGCAGGATGACCTGCGCCCCCTTGCCGGCGGCCTCGCGCACGAGGTCGGAGACATGAGCGATGTTCGCGTCCATATCGGCGGAGAAAGCGAGCTGCAGCGCGGCGACGGTGATTTCGGTCATGGCCGCCATATCGGGCTTCTTCGCGACGATTCAAAGACACAAAGGCGCGAAGAGATGGATAGAGTGTTCGAGGCGATCGCGCAAAAGGTGGCGAGCTGGGCCGGACGCCCACCGGCGTTCGTCATCGCATTGGCGGTGGTGATCGTGTGGGGCGTGACCGGGCCGCTGTTCCACTATTCGGATACGTGGCAGCTGGTGATCAACACCGGCACCACGGTCGTCACCTTCCTGATGGTGTTCCTCATCCAGAATGCGCAGAATCGCGATGCCTCGGCGATGCAGGCCAAGCTCGACGAGATCATCCGCGCGACGACCGATGCGCGCGACGCGTTCATCGGCATCGAGCATCTGACGCAGGACGAGCTCGAAAAGATCAAGCGGATGATCGAGAAGGAATGCGGCGAGGAGTCGAGCGACCACAAGGCGATCGAGCGGCTGATCGGGCGGCTGTGACCTTAAATCCTCCCCCGCGAAGCGGGGGAGGGAGATCCTGTGCCTTCAGCAAAAGGCGGAGGGGGCCGCGAGCGTAACGCCCGTTGCTGCCCCCTCCACCACCAGCCTGAAGGAGGCTGGCGGTCCCCCTCCCCCGCTGCGCGGGGGAGGATTAAGGGACTCAGCTCTTCGGCAGCGCCCAGGCGATCACCTGGTCGCCGATTGGCGTCTTCATGAAGTGATGCCCGCCGGTCATCAGCACGACATACTCGCGGCCGTTCTGCTCATAGACCATCGGCGTCGCCTGCCCGCCCGCGGGGAGCGCAACCTGCCACAGGATCTTGCCGGTCTTGAGGTCGATCGCCTTGAACAGATCGTCGGTCGCCGCGGCGACGAAGATGATCCCGCCCGCGGTGACGATCGAACCGCCATTGTTGGGCGTGCCGATCGTGAAGGGCAGATAGCTCGGAATGCCGAACGGCCCGTTCTTGCGCGCCGAACCGAACGGGCGATCCCAGATCGTCTTGCCCGTCGCGATGTCGATCGCGCGGATCCCGCCATAGGGCGGCTGCTTGCACAGCATCCCGGTGAACGGCATCTGCCACCCGGCATTGACGTCGACCGCATAAGGCGTCCCCGCCTGCGGATCGCCGGCGCCTTCGGCATGCGGCTTGTCGCCGCGGCTGGCGTTGCCGCCCTGGTCCTGCTTGGCCATGTCGGCCTTCTGCTCGCGCGTGAACCAGCCCTTCTGGTCGGCGATCTTGCGCGGCACGAGCCGGACATAGTTGGGCATGTCGTTGTAATTGGCGACGATCACGCCGCGCATCGGGTCGACCGCGACGCTGCCCCAATCGGTCCCGCCATTATAGCCGGGATATTCGATCGAATGCCGGTCGACCTCGGGCGGGGTGTAGAAACCCTTGTAGCTCGCGCGGCGGAAGTTGATGCGGCAGATCATCTGGTCGATCGGCGACATGCCCCACATGTCCGATTCGGTCAGCACGTCTTTCCGCAGCGTATGCCACAGCGAGACGATCTGCGTCGGCGAGCGCTGATCGGGTTCGATCCCGCCGCCCGGCGCCTTGATCGTGCCGACCGGGGTCAGCGCCTTGCCCGTCGCGCGGTCGAGCACGTACATGTCGCCCTGCTTCGACGAGACGAGCAACGCCGGCGTGCCCTTGTAATCGATCAGCGAGGGCTGGCTGCCGAAGTCGTAATCCCACGCATCCTTCTTGACCGCCTGGAAATGCCAGCGCGGCTTGCCCGTCGTCACGTCGAGCGCGACGATCGAGGTGGCGAAGTCGTTCTCGGGCTTGGTGCGCAGCGAGCTCCAATAATCCACCGTCGAATTGCCCATCGGCAGGAAGACTAGGCCGAGCTTCTCGTCGCCGCTCGCCATCGTCCACATGTTGGGCGTGCCGCGCGACCATTCCTGCCCTGCCGGCGGATAGCCGTTCCATTCGGGATGCTTCATGTCCCAGGCGAAGCGCAGCTTGCCGGTGACCGCATCGAAGCCCTGGATCACGCCCGACGGCTCGTAGCGTTCCTGCCCGTCGGTGGTCTGGTGCCCGGTGACCGCGATGCCGCGGACGATGACCGGCGGCGAATTGATCGAGACGAGACCCGGGAAGACATGGCCCATGCCGATCTTGGCATCGACCTGACCGTTGGTGCCGAAATCGGCGCACGGCTTGCCGGTCCTGGCATCGACCTCGACCAGCCGCGCGTCGAGCGTGCCCTCGAGGATGCGCGTCGCACACACCGCATCGGGCTTGGCGCCGGGCACGGCATAATAGGTCACGCCGCGACAGGCGGCGGTGTAGGGAATCCATTCATTGGCGACCTTGGGGTCGAAGCGCCAATTCTCCTTGCCGGTCGCCGCGTCCATCGAGATCATGATGTTCTTCGCCGAGCACAGATAGAGCGAATTGCCGATCTTGAGCGGGGTCGTCTCGGCGCCATATTGCGCGGCGGCGGCGGCATCGCTCGGCATGTCGCCGGTATGGCTCAGCCAGACCTGCTTGAGCTCGCCGACGTTGCTGGCGTTGATCTGCGTCAGCGGCGAGTAACGGCGCGCGGCGCCGGTGCCGCCATAGACCGGCCAGTCGGCGCCGGTCGCAACGCCCGACGGGTCGCCCATCCCGGTCGAGGTCTGCGCGGGCAGCGCGGCGATCGCCACGTCGCGCGTGCCGAGCACGGTGAACAGGAGCGCGGTCGCGACGACGACGCCGGCGATCGCGCCGCCCGCCAGTCGCCAGCGCTGGCGCGTGGCGGTCAGCGTCGGCATGACGAGCAGCGTCGCGATCAGCAGCACGATCGGTGCGATGATCCGCGGCACCAGCGCCCAGACGAGATTGCTGGTCGAGTCGGTAAAGGCCCACAGCACGGTCAGCACGACCACTGCGATATAGAGATAGGCCCCGGTGATACGGCCGCGGACGAGCAGCACGCCCGACACCAGCATCGCGATGCCGGCGAGAAGATAATATGGCGATCCGCCGATCGCGACGAGCCAGACCCCGCCAATGGTGAGGCCGAGCCCGATCGCCGCGATGACCAGACCCAGAAGGATGGCTGGCCAGCTTCGCCATTCGTTCATGCGCATTTTCCCTTTGCCGCGACCGTCCGCGCGCAGAATCATGCGCTTAGCCACCAGCCCGCCAACAGGTCGCGCCAGAAAGGGTTCCGTCACCTTTTGGCAACGGACCGTTTCTAATCTGGATCAACTTTTTCGCAGCGACGCGATATCGCCGAACCGCCGGCCCGCGCTATCCCGTGGCGGGTCGGGCGCCGGCAATCAGGCGGGCACTTGCTGCGATATGCAATGGAAGCTGCCGCCCCCGGTCAGGATCGCATCGGCGCGCAAGCCGACCGCGGTCCGCCCGGGAAACAGCGCCTGAACCGCCGCGACCGCCGATTCGTCATTGGGCGCGCCATAGAGCGGCACCACCACCGCGGCATTGCCGATATAGAAGTTCATATAGCTCGCCGGCACGATCTCCTCGTCGCGCAGCACGCGGCCCGGCGACGGGATCCGCACCACCGTGATCCCCTCCACCGCTTCGGCCGCGCTCGCGGCGTGTTGATAGACCAGCCAATTGGGGTCGTTCTCGGCCGCCTGCGGGATCGCCAGCACGCCCGGCGCGACGAAGCGCGCGAGATTGTCGACATGCCCGTCGGTATGGTCGTGCATCAGCCCGTCGCCGAGCCACAGGATCTGGTCGAAACCGAGATCGTCGTGCAGCCGCCGTTCGATCTCGGCCTTGCTGAGCGCAGGATTGCGGTTGGGGTTGAGCAAGCATTGCTCGGTGGTGACGACAAGGCCAGTGCCGTCGCCGTCGATCGCCCCGCCCTCGAGCACCCAATCGCAGCGCTCGACCGGCAGCAGCTTGCTCGCCGCGAGCCGCAGGGCGACATCGTCGTCGCCGGGCAGATCGTATTTGCCGCCCCAGCCGTTGAAGTGGAAGGCGCGCGCGCTGTGATCCGACAGCACGATCGGCCCGGTGTCGCGCAGCCAGATGTCGCCGAACGGCTCGACCACGATCTCGGCGAAATCGCCCGCCAGGTCGCGCGCCGCGTCGGCGGCGTCTTCGTCGGCCACGACGAAGATCACCCGCTCGCCGCGCCCCTCGGCATGGACCGCGCGCCCGAACGCCGCGACTTCGTTGCGCGCGGTATCGAGATCGTCCTCCCACAGCTCGGGATGGCTCGGAAACCCGATCCACACCGCGGCATGCGGTGCCCATTCCGCGGGCGGCAGCAGCTTCGACATCATCTATTTCCCTGCGCGAGCCTTGTCGCGAATGGCGCGGAATTCCGCGGTCTTGTACCAATTGGGCCAGTCGCTGCCGTCGGCCAGCTGGCGCCCCAGCCCGTAATAGAGCTGAAGATCCTCGACCGCGCCCGACCAATCCCAGGCCGCATTATATTCGTCCTGCGGCTTGTGGTAGCGGTTTTGGATATAATCGAGCGTCGCGGCATGTCCCGCCGCAGTGCCGCCGACGCGCAGATCCTCGCCCGCGCCGCCGTCGAACATCGGCACGCCCAATTTGGCGAAGCTGAAATGGTCCGAGCGGTAATAGCCGCCGCGCTCGGGATTGGGTTCGGGCGTGATCACGCGCCCCTCGCCTTCGACCAGCGCCTTCATGCGATCCTCAAGCTCGGACTTGCCCGCGCCGGTGATGACGAAATCCTTGGCGCGGCCGTTGACGCTGAGCACGTCCATGTTCACGCCGCCGACGGTCTGTGCGAGCGGATAGACCGGATGCTGCGCGTAATAGCGCGAGCCGAGCAGTCCGCATTCCTCGCACGTCACCGACAGGAAGACGAGCGAGCGCTTCGCCGCCCCGGCCTTGGCATTGGCCTCGGCGAGCGCGACGAGCCCCGCCACGCCGCTCGCATTGTCGAGCGCGCCGTTGCAGATGCTGTCGCCCTTGACCGCGTCGCAATGGCCGAGGTGATCCCAATGCGCGGTGTAGAGCACATAGTCCTTCGGCGCCGCCGTGCCCGGCAGGATGCCGATCACGTTCTTCGACGCCTGCCGCTTGATCGTGTTGGTGAATGAGACCGAAGCGGTGACGCCGAGCGGAACGGCCTTGAAGCCCTTGACCTTGGCGGCCGCGGACAGCGCCTCGAAATCCTTGCCCGCGCTGGCGAACAATTCCTTCGCCTTGGGAAGCTGCATCCAGCCGATCGCTTTGCTCTGGTCGGCATGATCGCCCTGCTCGTCGAGCTCGAGCTGCGGCCCGGTCCAGCTCGACTGCACCACCCCCCAGCCATAGGCGGCGGGCTCGGTGTCGTGGACGATCATCGCCGCCGCGGCGCCGTGGCGGGCGGCTTCCTCGAACTTGTAGGTCCAGCGGCCGTAATAGGTCATCGCCTTGCCTTCGAAGAGCCCATTGCGGCCCGGCGACTGCCAGTCGGGATCGTTGACGAGGATCACGACCGTCTTGCCGTGGACATCGACGCCGGCATAATCGTCCCACCCGCGCTCGGGCGCGGTGATGCCGTAGCCGACAAACACCACGGGCGAATCCTTGATCGCGGTGGTCGGGGTGACGCGGTAGGTGGCGAGCACCATGTCGCTGCGATATTGCAGCGCGACCGGGGTCTTGCCGCCGCTGATGGTCATCGGCGTCACGCCGTGCGCGGTCAGCTCGACCAGCGGCACGTCCTGGAACCAGCTGCCGTTGTTACCCGGCTTGAGCCCGGCCGCCTTGAACCGCTCGACGATATAGTCGGTCGCCTTGGTCTCGCCCGGCGTCATCGGCTTGCGCCCCTCGAAAGCGTCCGACGACAGCGTCTTGGTGACCTGCTTGAGCGTCTCGACCGAGATCGCGGGCTTGGTTTGCGCGGAGGCGCCCGTCGACAGCGCGACCGCGCCCAGCATCACAGCGCCCTGAAACGCCGCGAACCTTGATAACATCCGCATCGGCAAGCCCCCTTATTGCTGGATCGTCGACGCCGTTCTGACAGGCCGGGATCGAACGCGCAACGCTTCGCGGGCGACAGCTTGCGGTGGGTCCGAAACGCGGTATCGTGAGGATTCATAGGGGGGATTCCATGACACGAAATATGCTGCGCGCGGCGCTGATCGCCGGCGTCGCCACATCGCCGCTTGCCGTCAGCGCGGCGCCCGATACAGCGCCCGCGGCGACAGCCACGGCAAGCGACGCACAGCGCTTCGGCGCCCGTGAATCGGTGCAACAGATCAGCCTGTCGCCCGACGGCAAACGTGCTGTCGCGCTGATCAGCTCGGGCGATCGCGGCGTGCGGGCCGTGGTGCTGTCTGTCGATTCCGCCGATCCGATCTCCAGAGTGTTCGAATCGACCGGCGAGAAGGAGCAGCTCGACTATTGCCAATGGGCCACCAACGACCGGCTGGTGTGCGGGCTGCACTTCACCGCTGGCAGGGTGACCGACATGCTCGGCTTCGATCGGCTGATCACGGTCCAGGCCGATGGCCAGAATCTCAAGCTGCTCAGCGCGAGAACCTCGACCGACGCGCTCAGCGTGATCCAGAATGGCGGGCGCATCATCGACTGGCAGGGCGATCCTACCGGCGCTACGCTGCTTATGACGCGCCAGGTCGTGCCCGAATACAGCACCGGCACGCATCTCAACGAGACTGCTCGCGGGCTCGCCGTCGAACGCGTCGATCCAGCGACGCTGCGGCGCAGCTTCGTCGAGCCGCCGCGCGCGGATACGGAGGAATATATCGCCGACGGGCGCGGTACCGTCCGGATCGCCGGAATTCGGCCGAAGACGAGTGACGGCTACGCGGCAACCCATATCAAATATGTCTATCGCAAGGCGGGCACGAACAAATGGCTGCCGCTGAGCACGGTCAC
Organism: Bordetella parapertussis; assembly: GCA_943367995.1. Classification (GTDB taxonomy): domain Bacteria; phylum Pseudomonadota; class Alphaproteobacteria; order Sphingomonadales; family Sphingomonadaceae; genus Sphingomonas. Next base: position 182,461 of record CALRKL020000002.1, read on the forward strand.
CGGCGACGCACAGAGCGAGTCCGGGTTCGATCCCTACGCCGTCGATCCCGCGCTCGACGTCGTCTACGGCTTCGATGACCTCGACGGGCGGCGCGCATTGTTCAAGATCGCGCTCGACGGCAGTCTCAAGCGCGACCTGGTCTATTCCCGCCCGGACGTCGATGTCGCGGGGCTGGTGCGCATCGGGCGCCAGCATCGCGTGGTGGGTGTGAGTTTCGTCACCGATCGCCGCCAAACCGACTTCTTCGACCCCGAGCTGAAAAAGCTGTCGCTGAGCTTGTCCAAGGCGCTGCCGAACACTCCGCTGGTCCGTTTCATCGACGCCAGCGCGGACGAATCGAAGCTGTTGCTCTGGACCGGGAGCGATGTCGATCCCGGCAAATACATGGTGTTCGACAAGAAGACGCGACATCTCGACGCGCTGCTGCTCGCGCGTCCGCCGCTCGAGACGGCAACGCTCGCCCCGGTCAAGGCGATCACCTTTCCCGCCGCCGACGGCACGCCGATCCCCGCCTATCTGACGCTGCCCGTCGGCGGATCCGGCAAGGGGCTGCCCGCCATCGTCATGCCGCATGGCGGCCCGGGCGACCGCGACGAATGGGGCTTCGACTGGCTCGTCCAGTTTCTCGCCGCGCGCGGCTACGCCGTGCTCCAGCCGAACTATCGCGGGTCGACCGGCTATGGCGACCAATGGTTCCAGCAGAACGGGTTCAAATCGTGGCGCATCGCGATCGGCGACGTCAACGACGCAGGGCGCTGGCTGGTCAAGCAGGGGATCGCCGCGCCGAGCACGCTGGCGATCGTCGGCTGGTCGTATGGCGGCTATGCCGCGTTGCAATCCCCGATCCTCGACCCGGCGCTGTTCAAGGCGATCGTCGCGATCGCACCGGTGACCGATCTCGACGCCTGGCGCCACGAGCACGACCATTACGAGGATTTCGCGCTGGTCGATGCGTTCGTCGGCAAGGGGCCGCATATCCGCGAAGGATCCCCTGCCTTGAACGCCGCGCAGATCACCGCGCCGGTGCTGCTGTTCCACGGCGACATGGACCAGAATGTCGGCATCGGCGAATCGCGCACGATGGCGGGCCGGCTGCGCGGTGCGCACAAGCAGGTCGAGCTGGTCGAGTTCAAGGGCCTCGACCATCAGCTCGACGATACCGCCGCGCGAACGACGATGCTCGACAAGACCGATACCTTCCTGCGCGCGTCGCTCGGCATCAAGTGACACGAAAAAGGGCGGCCCGTTGCGGGGCCGCCCTTCTTGGTTCGGATCGCGCCGCGGCGAAGCCACGGCGTCGGTCGGTGCCTTGGGCACCGCCGGCCGAGCCGCTGAGTATGGCTGGCGCCAGCTTCGCTAGCGCCTCGTCTCAGCGGCTGTAGAACTCGACCACCAAATTCGGTTCCATCTTTACCGGATAAGGCACTTCGTCGAGCGCCGGGACGCGCGTGAAGGTGACCTTCGCCGCACCGTCGGGCGCGACATAATCGGGGATTTCGCGCTCGGCGAGCTGCTGCGCTTCGAGCACCAGCGCCATTTCCTTGGCCTTGGTGCCGAGCGTGATCTCGTCACCGACGAAGCAGCGACGCGACGCGATGTTGCACTTCACGCCGTTGACGCGGACATGGCCGTGCGAAACGAGCTGACGCGCCGCCCACACGGTCGGTGCGAACTTCGCGCGATAGACGATCATGTCGAGACGCTGCTCGAGCAGGCCGATCAGGTTCTGCCCGGTGTCGCCCTTCATGCGCGCGGCTTCGGTGTAGCAGGCGCGGAACTGCTTCTCGGTCACGTCGCCATAATAGCCCTTGAGCTTCTGCTTGGCGCGCAGCTGGATGCCGAAGTCCGAGACCTTGCCCTTGCGGCGCTGGCCGTGCTGGCCGGGGCCGTATTCGCGCTTGTTGACGGGCGACTTGGGACGACCCCAGATATTCTCGCCCATCCGGCGATCGAGCTTGTACTTTGCGCTTGAACGCTTCGACATGTGATATTCCTTGGCAAGTGCTTCGTGACAAGACCGCCTGCCGGGGCAGGCGATCGATACCCGGTATCGCTCTATCCAGATCTTTCGAGGATCGAGGCAGGGCCACCACTTCACCGGGGTGTGGGGCCATTTGCGAAGGTGGGCGCCTAGCCGCGCGGGCGGCGCGAGTCAAGCTGGACAGGCGCGGTCCGTCCCGCCAAGAGCGGACGCATGAGCGAGATCCTGCCAGGCCCCGACTGCACCACCATGATCGAGGTCCGCGCCGGCGTCGACCAGGTCGATCGCGAGCTGGTCGCGCTGCTCGCGCGGCGCTTCGCCTATATGGATGCCGCCGCGCGGATCAAACCCGCGCGGACGGCGGTGCGCGACGAGGCGCGCAAGGCGCAGGTGATCGACAATGCGATCGCGCACGCGCGCGTCGCCGGCGCGCCCGAACGAGTCGTCGCGGATCTCTGGGAGCAACTGGTCGAAGCGTCGATCGCCTACGAACTCGCCGCGTTCGACCAACGCTGACGCCTCAGCGCGGCACGTCCACGCCGTTGCCGCGGCTTTGATTCTGCATATGCTCGGCCGCGCGCTGCCCTTCGAGGTCGAGCGCCGCCCATTCGGTCTTGGTGTGGCAGACGCGCTTGACGAACAGCGAGCCGGTCGACGCTTCGCTGCGGCAGACCTTCTTTTCCTTTTCGGCCGGTGCCACGGCGGGCGCGGTATCGGCAGCCTGCGCGACGAACGGGGCACTCATCAAAAGAAACGCCACTACGGTCTTCATCGCCATCTCTCCGGGGAAGGGCTTCGGCAAGTCTGCCGAAAAATCATTGCTGCATCGCGATATAGCGAAGCACTGTAATCAGCAAGCGATGCAAAGTCGTCGACCAGGCGTCGTCTCGCCGGGGACAGTATAGGTCCGGCCACCGGCGCTGATCGCGCGTCGTTCGTCTATCCCAGTCGTTTGAGGTATCGCCGTTCGACCAGTAGCGCATCGCGGCCGACACCCGGCCGCGACCGCCATCGCGGCACGAACCGAGAAGCCTATTGGAAGTTGGGGGTCCCGACCGGATCGTTCTGCGCCTTGGAGATCGTGGTGAGCGCTATATTGCCGCGGTCGACGTCGCGACGGCGCCCCAAGTCGATGTCCGCCCATTCCTTGGCGGTATGACACATATGCTTCGGCATCCGCGAGCCGGTGACCACCGACGTCCGGCAGGTCAGTGCGGCTTTGGCGACCCGCGGCGGTGCGTCCCCCGTCTGCGCGAAGGCGGGGGCCGCGAACAGGACCCCAATCATGGCGATCGAACGGCGTTTCATAGCGCGGCGACTCCTCCGGACGACGCGAAGGTGATACAATCGTTTCGCGTCGTCAACCAGTTGGCGTGGCTTGCGGCGGTGCTTTTATCGCTCGCGCGGCGTCTTTCCCGCGAGCGCCGAGAGTACACCGCGCAGCGTCCGCACTTCCTGCGCCGACCAGCCGGGCTTGGTCAGCAAAGTGCGCAGCGTCCGCCGCGTGACGGGCGTGCGGTCGGGCGGATAGAAGAAATCGGTCGCGACGAGCATCGCGTCGAGCTGGCCGATCATCCCGTCGAGCTCGGCCTGCGGCGCGGGCTCGTGCAGCTCGCCCGCGGGCGGCTGCGCGAGCCCCATCCCCTTAGACCATTCGTACGCGACCAGGATCACCGCCTGCGCCAGGTTGAGCGAGCCGAACTCGGGGTTGATCGGCACCGTGATGATCGTCCGCGCGAGCGCGACGTCGTCGGTCTCGAGCCCCGAACGCTCGGGGCCGAACAGGATCGCGGCGCGCCCCGGTCCGGCGTGGATCGCGGTGGCGGCCTGTTCGGGCGTCACCACCGGCTTGGTCACGCCGCGCTTGCGCACCGTGGTCGCATAGACGTGGCTGCAATCGGCGACCGCGTCGGCGACGGTCGCATAGACTTGCGCCCGCTCGAGCACGATGTCCGCGCCCGAAGCCGCCGGGCCGGCCGATGGATTGGGCCAGCCGTCGCGCGGCGACACCAGCCGCATCTCGACCAGCCCGAAATTGAGCATCGCGCGCGCGGCCTTGCCGATATTCTCGCCGAGCTGCGGGCGAACGAGGACGAGGACGGGCGGCGGTACGGTCTGCGAGTCGCTCACGCCTTGCCGACCTCGCTCACCGTGCCGGCGAATTCCTCGAAATCGCGCGCCTCGCGGAAGTCCTTATAGACGCTGGCGAAGCGGATATAGGCGACCGAATCGAGCCCTTTCAGCCCCTCCATCACCATCTCGCCGATCCGCCCCGAGCGCACTTCGCTCTCGCCCTGCGTCTCCAACTGGCGCTGGATGCCCGAGACGAGCTTCTCGAGCCGCACCGGATCGATCGGCCGCTTGCGCGCCGCGATCGAGACCGAGCGCAGCAGCTTCTCGCGATCGAACGGCTCGCGCTTGTCCTCGCTCTTGAGCACGGTCAGTTCGCGCAGCTGGATCCGCTCGAACGTGGTGAAGCGCGCCGCACACCCTTCGCACTGGCGCCGGCGGCGGATCGCACCGGCATCTTCGGTCGGACGCGAATCCTTGACCTGGCTGTCTTCATGTCCGCAAAAGGGGCAGCGCATCTTCTATTTGTTCAACTTTCGATAAGCGGCATAGCCGGCCCCGAGCAGTGCGCCCGTCACCAGCGAAAAGGGCAAGACAATCGCGGCGAGCGCACCGACGACGGCACCGCCGACGAGCCGGTTGCCGTCCTCGCCGCCGAGCAGCGTGCTGGTCTTGTCGACCGCGCTGTCGAGCACCTCGACGACGTCTTCCCCCACGGCGCGCGCCATGTCTTCGAAAGTGGTCTTGGGCTTCTCGTCACCAGCATGGTCGGTCATGTCAGCTCTCCGGATAGATCGGGAACCGGTGACATAGTGCAATAACACGCTCGCGTACAGCGGCTTCTACCTGCGGGTCGCCCGCTTCGCCCTTCTGGCGCAGGCCGTCGAGCACGTCGGCGACCATGTTGCCGATCTCGCGGAACTCCGCCGGGCCGAAGCCGCGCGTCGTGCCGGCGGGCGAGCCGACGCGGATCCCGCTGGTCTTGGTCGGCGGGAGCGGATCGTTGGGGATGCCGTTCTTGTTGCAGGTGATGTTCGCGCGCTCGAGCGCTTCGTCGGCATCCTTGCCGGTGACCCCGAGCGGGGTCAGGTCGATCAGCGCGAGATGCGTGTCGGTGCCGCCCGAGACGATCTCCGCGCCGCGCTCCTTGAGCGTCGCCGCGAGCACCTTGGCATTCTCCATCACCGCGGCGATGTAGCTCTTGTAGCCGGGCTCGAGCGCCTCGCCGAACGCGACCGCCTTGGCGGCGATGACGTGCATCAGCGGGCCGCCCTGCAGCCCCGGGAACACCGCCGAATTGAACTTCTTGCCGAGCGCCTCGTCATTGCTGAGGATCATGCCACCGCGGGGCCCACGCAGCGTCTTGTGCGTCGTCGTCGTCACGACATGCGCATGCGGCAGCGGCGACGGATGCAGGCCGGCCGCGACCAGCCCGGCGAAATGCGCCATGTCGACCATGAAGAACGCGCCGACCTCGTCGGCGATCGCACGGAACTTGGCGAAATCGATCTGCCGCGGATAGGCCGAGCCGCCCGCGATGATCAGCTTCGGCTTATGCTCGCGCGCCAGCGTGGTGACTTCGTCGAAGTCGATCAGATGGCTGACCGGATCGACGCCGTATTGCACTGCGTTGAACCACTTGCCCGACATCGCCGCGCGCGCGCCGTGCGTCAGATGGCCGCCGGCATCGAGGCTCATCCCGAGGATCGTCTCGCCCGGCTTGACCAGCGCCAGCATCACCGCGCCATTGGCCTGCGCGCCCGAATGCGGCTGGACGTTGACATAGGCGCAGCCGAAGATCTGCTTGGCGCGGTCGATCGCGAGCTGCTCGACCTCGTCCGACGGGTGACAGCCCTGATAATAGCGCTTGCCGGGATAGCCTTCGGCATATTTGTTGGTGAACACCGAGCCCTGCGCCTCGAGCACCGCCTTCGATACGATGTTCTCGGAGGCGATCAGCTCGATCTGCGTCTGCTCGCGCGTCAGTTCGTGCTGCACGCCCGCGAACACCGCGGGATCGGCCTCGGCCAGGCCGCGCGTGAAGAAACCGTCGGGCTGGACGTCGTGGAGCGTGGTTGGGTTGGTGCTCATGCCGGATCCTTTGCGGGAGCTGGGGCGCCGAGCTTGTCGACGCGGGTTTGATGGCGGCCACCGGCGAAATCGGTGGTCAGGAAAGCGGTGATGCAGGCCTTGGCCATGTCGTCGCCGACCAGCCGCGCGCCGAGCGCGATCGCATTGGCGTCGTTATGTTCGCGCGCCAGCGCCGCGGACAGCGGCTCCGACACGAGCGCGCAGCGCAACGCGGGGTGCCGGTTGACCGCGATCGAGATGCCGACCCCAGAACCGCACAAGGCGATCCCACGCTCGGCCGACCCCGCCGCGACCGCCGCGGCGAGGCGAAAACCGAAATCGGGGTAATCGACGCGCGCGTCGCTATCGGGGCCGAGATCGAGCACGTCATGCCCGAGCCCAGCGAGCCAGGCGGCGAGCATGCCCTTGAGTGCAAAGGCGGCGTGGTCGGAGGCGATGGCGATGCGCAACGAAGGCGCTCCCAATTCGGTTGAGCGGATAAGCAGCGCCTTAGCCAAGCGGACGCGCAATTGCCACACTCAAGCCGCGAGAATTGCCGGACGACGATTGCGATGCTTCGCGCAGCCCGCTAGGGTGTTGATCTGTGATAGATTCGACGCCCAGCGCCCCGGTCAATTCGGCGGCTCCGTCAGCGGAGGCGGCGCGTCTTCGGCTGGTCGAAGCGCTGGTTCGGACGGGCGAAGAGGATCGCGCGGCGTTTCGCGACCTCTATTCGCTGACCTCGGCGAAGCTATTCGGGATCTGCTATCGTATCTGCGGCGAAAGGCAGGCTGCGGAAGACGTGTTGCACGACGTATATCTCACCATCTGGAAACGCGCCGGGGCGTATGAGCCGGCGCGCGCGAGCCCGATCACCTGGCTCGCGACGATCGCGCGCAACCGCGCGATCGACTGGCAGCGCGCGCAGAGCGTGCGCCGCGCGACGCCGATCGAGGATGCCCCGCCGATCCTCGACACCGCGCCGCTCGCCAGCGAGACGATGCTCGAGGACGAAGCGACGCACCAGCTGCACTTGTGCCTCGAAAGCCTCGAGGAGCGCCAGCGCGCCGCGATCCGTACCGCCTTCTTCGATGGCGTGACCTATGCCGAGCTCGCCGAGCGCGAGGCGGTGCCGCTCGGCACGATGAAGAGCTGGGTGCGGCGTGGTCTTGCGCGGCTGAAAGCGTGTCTCGAGGGATGAGCGACCTGCCACCCTCCGACGTCCATGACGACGACCTGCCCGACATGACCGCGGGCGAGTTCGCGCTCGGCCTGCTCGACGGCGACGCGCGCGCCGCCGCGACGCGGCGCGTGCTCGCCGAGCCGGCGTTCGCGCGCGCGGTCGAGGCGTGGCGCCGGCATTTCGCGCAGCTGTTTGCGCAATGGCCCGAAATGCCCGCGCCCGATCTGTTCGCCCGGATCGAGCGGTCGTTGCAAGGGAGCGGCGCGGCGACCGTCGCGACTCTACCGGCGCGCACGCCGAGCAAGCTGTGGCCGGGTGTCGCCGCGCTGTCGAGCGTCGCCGCCGCGGCGTTGCTGGTGGTGCTCTTCACGCGGCCGCTCGCCGTGCCGCCGCCGCCCGCACCGGCCGCGCCGCGCATCGTCGAGACCGGTCCGACCCTCGTCGCCTCGATCACGCCGACCGCGAAGGGCGCAACGGTCACGGTCGTCTATGACGCACGCGCCGGCTCGCTCCGTCTCACCGAAGCGAGCCTGGCAGACGCCAAGCGGACCGCCGAGCTGTGGGTGATCCCGGCTGGCGGGACGCCGCATTCGCTTGGCCTGCTCGCCAGCCATGGCGGCACGGCGTTGACGCTCACCACCGAAAATCGCGCTCGGATCGCGGCCGGGGCGACGCTCGCTGTTTCGCTCGAGCCGCTCGGCGGCTCGACGACCGGGCTGCCCACCGGGCCGGTCGTCGCGACGGGTGCGCTGTCGCGCGTTTAAGCGATTCGAAAATAGGTCCGGTTGCATCCGTAACGATAGGTGCCGCGTAGCTCCGCCGCGTCCGGTCCACCGGACGAACCGTTGGAGAGAACGCTCATGACTCGCACCATCCGTACCTCGATCGTCGCCGCCGCCATCGCGCTCAGCGGCGCGTCGCTCGCTTATGCCCAGACCAACCCGATGGTCGGCGGCGCCGCGATGTATCCGACCAAGACTATCGTCGAGAACGCCGTCAATTCGAAGGACCACACCACGCTGGTCGCCGCGGTCAAGGCCGCCGGCCTGGTCGATACGCTGAGCGGCCCCGGCCCCTTCACCGTCTTCGCGCCGACCAACGCCGCCTTCGCCAAGCTGCCCAAGGGCACGGTCGACACGCTGCTCAAGCCCGAGAACAAGGCGACGCTGACGTCGGTGCTGACCTATCACGTCGTCCCCGGCACGATCACCGGGCAGGACATCGCCGCCAAGGCCAAGGCCAATATGGGCAAGGCGACCTATACCACCGTCCAGGGCGGCACGCTGACCTTCATGAAGTCGGGTAACGGCTGGGGCATCATGGACGGCAAGGGCCACAAGGGTAAGATCACGATCGCCAACGTGATGCAGTCGAACGGCGTGATCCACGTCATCGACACCGTGATGATGCCGTAAGATATTTATCTGCATCAGCATGCATCCGGACTAATGACTCCCTCGTAGCTGGGCTGTCGCTGCCCCAAGCAGCGGCGTGTAACACCGTCGTCGGATCCCCTCCTTTGCGACGAACGGTGGCGTAAACGGACCTGTCGGCCCCCCTTTAGCCGGCAGGTCCTTTTCATTTCGACGCGATCCCGTCATGGAAGCGTCACCGGTTCGTCGTAGTGCGCTCACGCCCCGTGCGCCGCTCCTTTGGCGCGATCATCCGGCAGGAGAGTTCGTCATGGCCAATGCCCTCCGATCGCTCAAGGACCGCGTCGTCCATCGTCCCGACACGCGCCCGGTCAAGAACCGCGCAGTGCGCAACGCCGTCCTGCAGCACAAGCATCTCTCGAAACAGGGCCTGCTCGAGCGCGCCTTCACCTTCGCGTTTCGCGGTCTTGTCTATGCGCAGATCTGGGAAGATCCCGCGGTCGACATGGAAGCGCTCGCCATCACCCCCGACAGCCATGTCGTGACGATCGCCTCGGGCGGCTGCAACATGATGTCGTACCTCACCGCCGACCCGCGCGCGATCACCGCGGTCGACCTCAACCCCGCGCACATCGCGCTCAACAAATTGAAGCTCGTCGCCGCGCGGCATCTGCCCGACTACGACGCCTTCCACCGCTTCTTCGCGCAAGCGAACAGCCGCCAGAACGTGCTCGCCTATCGCAGCTATATCCGCCCGCACCTCGACGCGACCTCGCTCGCTTATTGGGAAGGGCGCGACATCGTCGGCCGCCGGCGGATCGGCGGGTTCGCCAAGAACGTCTACAAGCGCGGACTGCTCGGCAATTTCATCGGCGTCGCGCATCTGCTTGCGCGATTGAACGGGGTGAACCCCAAAATCCTGCTCACCGCGAACTCGATCGAGGAACAGCGCGAGATCTTCGACCGCGAGTTCGCGCCCTTCTTCGACAAGGGCTTCGTCAAATGGATCACCGACCAGCCCGCCTCGCTGTTCGGGCTCGGCATTCCGCCGGCGCAATATGAAGCGCTCGCCGGCGACGAGAAGATGGCGGTGGTGCTGCGCGAACGGCTCGAGAAGCTCGCCTGCGATTTCGACATCAAGGACAATTATTTCGCCTGGCAGGCGTTCGGCCGCGGCTATGGCAAGGATGCCGCCGCCCCGCTGCCGCCCTATCTCCAGCGCGACCATTATGCCGAGATCGTCGAGCGCGCATCGAGGATCGAGGTGCGCCACACCAATTTCACCGACTATCTGCGCGAGCAGGGCGACGCCTCGCTCGACCGCTACATCCTGCTCGACGCGCAGGACTGGATGACCGACGCGCAGCTGACCGAGCTGTGGAGCGAGATCACGCGCACCGCCAAGTCCGGCGCGCGCGTGCTGTTCCGCACCGCGGGCGAGCCGACGATCCTGCCCGGCCGCGTGCCCGACGCGATCCTCGGCAAGTGGGACTATCGCGCCGAAGACTCGCTCGATTACACCAAGCGCGACCGCTCTTCGATCTATGGCGGCGTCCACCTCTACGTGCTCGGATGAGCGACGCGGCAGCGGTCGAGGCGGCGGCGGGGCATGCCGGGCACATGGATGCGATCTACCGCTCGCAGCGGCATATCTATGACCTGACGCGCAAATATTATTTGCTCGGGCGCGACGCGCTGATCGCCGGGATCGCGCCGCCCGCCGGGGGGACGGTGCTCGAGATCGGCTGCGGCACCGGGCGCAACCTGATCGCGGCGGCGCGGGCGTGGCCAGACGCGCGATTCTTCGGAATCGATATTTCGGAAGCGATGCTGGCAACCGCCCGCGCGAAGGTTGCCGCGGCGGGTCTGTCGGGAAAGATCGTGCTCGCGCAGGGCGACGCGACCGCGTTCGACGCGACCGCGCTGTTCGGCGTGACGCAGTTCGACCGGATCTTCCAGAGCTATACGCTGTCGATGATCCCCGACTGGCGCAGCGCGATCCGCGAAGGCGCCGACAAGCTCGCGCCGGGCGGCAGGCTCGACGTGGTCGATTTCGGCCAGCAGGAGCGTTTGCCGCGGGCGTTTCGCGCCGCTTTGTTCGCTTGGCTCGCCAAGTTCGACGTAGCGCCGCGCGCGACGCTGCAACCCGCACTGATCGAAGCGGCGAGCGAGGCCGGCGCGACCGCGCGCTTCCGGCCGCTCTATCGCGGCTATGCCTGGTCGGGCAGCATCGTGCGCCCCGCCGCATGAACCCGCCGCAGCTGCCGCGCTGGCTCGGGCTGGCGGGGCTGCTGCCGCAGATCGCGGCGGCGGCGGTGGTGCTGAGCGGGGATCCGGCGCTGCGCTTCGCCGCGCTCTCGCTCGGCTATGCCTATGCCGCGCTGATCCTGAGCTTTCTCGGCGGATTGTGGTGGGGAATCGCGGCGAGCAAGGAGCGCCCGCCCGAATGGCTGTGGGTCGCCGCGATCGCCCCCTCGCTCATCGCGCTTGCCAGCGCCGTGCCCTGGGCGGTCGGCGAACCCTGGCCTGGGCCGTCGCTGCTTCTGCTCGGCGTGGCGCTGATCGCCGCGCTCGGCGTGGATCATCTCCTCGCCAGGCGCGGGCTTGTCCCGATCTGGTGGATGCGGTTGCGCATCCCGTTGTCGCTCGGCCTGGGGCTGTTGACGCTGGTGATCGGGGCGGTCTGATCAGCGGCCGAAGAGCAGCCACAGCAGCAGAATGACCGGAATCGGCACGCCGATCAGCCACAAGATACAACCCTTACCCATCTATATTCCTCCTCTGATTTCAGGGGCGTAACGAAGTTCGGGCGGAGCGGTTCCGCGATGCTCGCGGTCGGGGTGGCGCTGTGCTAAACGGGACGGCATGAACAAGCCGGTCCGCCTCGCCGTCGAGTCCGTCCCCGAGACGCTGTTCACCGCGCGTGAGTATCTGCGGATGGAAGCCGCAGGCGCGTTCACCGACATGAACGTCGAGCTCGTCCGGGGGGAATTGCGCAAGATGATGTCCGGGGGACTCTCGCATGGCGAGATGAACGGCAAACTGATCGCAAAGCTGATCACCGCCTTTTCGGCAACCGACCGTCGCTTAGCGGTCGATCTCATGATTGGCGTTGGTCCGCTCACAATCCGCGGCGCCGACATTGCGGTGGTCCACGCCGACGCTCCGTCCAGCGGCCCAGTCCCACCGGATCGCGTCGTGCTCCTCATCGAAATCGCTGTGACCACGCTCGGCACCGATCTTGGCGAGAAGCAGGCGGAATATGCGGACGCAGGCGTACCGGACTATTGGGTCGCCGATGTTGGTGCGCGCGTCATGCACGTGATGCGCTCACCGGACGGGGACCGTTATACCCAACGCTCCGTCGTCCCGTTCGACCAGCCGCTCGCGGTGCCGGGCACCTCCGAGACGATCACCGTCGCTTAAGCGGCCTTGCGCAGTTCCAGCCGGCTCCAGATCTCGACAAGCGCGTCGGTCAGATCGCGCATCATGGCTTCGTCATGGGCTGGCCCAGGCGTGAAGCGCAGCCGTTCGGTGCCGCGCGGCACGGTCGGGTAATTGATCGGCTGGACGTACACGCCGTATTCGGCGAGCAGCACGTCGCTGATCTTCTTGGCCTTGACCGGATCGCCGACCATCAGCGGCACGATGTGCGTGGTCGAATCCATCACCGGCAGCCCGGCCTCGGCGAACATCGCCTTGAGCATCGCTGCGGCAGCCTGTTGCCCGTCGCGCTCGACGCTCGACGCCTTGAGGTGGCGCACCGCCGCCAGCGCGCCCGCGACCAGCACCGGCGACAGCGAGGTCGTGAAGATGAACCCCGGCGCGTACGAGCGGATCACGTCGATGATCGTCTGGTCGGCGCTGATATAGCCGCCCATCACGCCAATCGCCTTGCCGAGCGTCCCCTCGATGATCGTCAGCCGATCGGCGACGCCGTCGCGCTCCGAGATCCCGCCGCCCCGCGCGCCGTACATGCCAACGGCATGGACTTCGTCGAGATAGGTCAGCGCGTTGTACTTGTCGGCAAGATCGCAGATCTCGGCGATCGGCGCGACGTCGCCGTCCATCGAATAGACGCTCTCGAACGCGATCAGCTTGGGCACCGCCGGGTCGGCGCTGCTGAGCAGTTCCTCGAGATGCGCGACGTCATTGTGGCGGAAGACGTGCTTCTCGCACCCCGAATTGCGGATCCCCGCAATCATCGAGGCGTGGTTGAGTTCGTCCGAGAAGATCACGCAGCCCGGCAGTACCTTGGCGAGCGTCGCCAGCGTCGCCTCGTTCGAGACATAGCCCGACGTGAACAGCAAGGCGCCTTCCTTGCCGTGCAGATCGGCCAGCTCGGCCTCGAGATCGACATGGTAATGCGTGTTGCCGCCGATATTGCGCGTGCCGCCCGAGCCGGCGCCGACATCGTGCAGCGCGCCTTCCATCGCCGCGATCACATCGGGGTGCTGACCCATCGCGAGATAGTCGTTCGAGCACCACACCGTGATCGGCTTGGGGCCGTTATGCCCGGCAAAGCAGCGCGCGTTGGGAAAGGCGCCCTTGTTGCGCAGGATGTCGATGAACACGCGGTAGCGCCCCTCGACATGCAGGCGATCGATCGCCTGCGTGAAGATTCGGGAGTAATCAACTCCGCGAGGCGGTGTGTCCACGTCCATCGCCGCGATCTAGCGCTTGAGGGCGCACAATTCCAGCGGGTTTAGGCGATCAGTATGATCGAACGGGTGGTCATAATGTCTCACGTCGCCCGAGACCGAACCGCAAGAGCGCGGGCGCCAGCGCATCGCTCGCCGGATCGGGCGCCGTGAACACCGCGCGTCCGTCGCCCGCGCTGTCCGGCCAGTCCTGCCCGTCCGTCAGGAACGCGATGCGCCGCGCGATCCCGGCGCTGCCGTCGACGAAGGTCACCGGGTGCGGCGCGGCGGCGGCGAGTTCGTCGGCGACCAGCGGAAAATGCGTGCAAGCGTTGACGATCGTGTCGATTCGTTCGCCACCCGCTTGGCCGAACAATCCGTCGAGGATCGCGGCATAGCGCGCCGGGTCGGTCGCGTGGCCGTGGAGCTTGGCCTCGGCCAGCTCGACCAGTTCGGCCGAGCCGTGACGCAACACCGTGCAGTCGCGCGCGAAGCGCAGCGTGAGGTCGTCGACATAAGGCTGGCGCACCGTCGCATTGGTGCCGAGCACGCCGATCACGCGCGTCTTGCTGACCAAAGCGGCGGGCTTGATCGCGGGCACCGTCCCCACCACCGGCACGTCGAGCGCCTCGCGCACCGCGGCGAGCGCGATCGTCGAGGCGGTGTTGCACGCGATCACGATCAGCCGCGGGCGATAGCGCTCGGCCAGCCGCCCGAGCAAGGCGGGCACGCGCGCGGCGATCTCGGCCTCGCTCTTGGTGCCGTAGGGAAAGCCCGCCGAATCGGCGACGTAGACCACCGGCATCCGCGGCAGCAGCGCGCGCGCCGCGCCGAGCACCGACAGGCCGCCAATTCCCGAATCGAAAAACAGTACCGGCCGGTCATCCATCGCCGCGGCTTAGCCGAGCCCGCCGATTTGACAATCGCCAGCTTGAGCGAGATTGTGTCCAAAGAGCGAACAGACATGCTATGCGTGTGATCGCTTCTTGGGGGTCAAATTCGTGTCGATCGACTCTTTCTGGATGGCATCCGCCATTGCGCTGGTGCTCGGCTATCTGCTCGGCTCGATCCCGTTCGGCGTGTTGCTGACGCGGATGGCAGGCGCGGGCGATCTGCGCACGATCGGGTCGGGCAATATCGGCGCGACCAACGTGTTGCGCACCGGGCGCAAGGGGCTCGCGGCGGCGACATTGCTGCTCGATGCGTTCAAGGGCTTCGCCGCGGTGTGGATCGCCGAACACTATCTCCCCGGCACCGGCGTGATCGCCGCTGCGGCGGCGTTCCTCGGCCATTGCTATCCGATCTGGCTCGGTTTCAAGGGCGGCAAGGGCGTGGCGACGCTGCTCGGCATCGTGCTCGTGCTGCATTGGCCGATCGGTCTGGTCTATGCGCTGGTGTGGATCGCCTTGCTCGCGATCTTCCGCATCTCGTCGCTCGCCGGGATGCTCGCCGCGGTCAGCGCGCCCTTGAGCGCCGCCTATTTCTCGCAATTCGACGTCGTGCTGCTGCTGCTCGCGCTCGCGGTGCTCGTGGTGTGGAAACACCGCGCGAATATCGAGCGGCTGGTCGGCGGGGTCGAACCGCGCGTCGGCAGCAAGCGTGGCTGACGCGGCGCGCGAAGATGGCGCGGTCGCCCGACTTCGCCTGATTCGCACGCCGCAGATCGGTCCGGTCAGCTACGCGCAGCTGCTCGCGCGCTTCGGCAGCGCCGCGGTCGCGCTCGAGGCGTTGCCGCAGCTTGCCGCGCGCGGCGGTGGCCCCGCGCCGCCGATTGCATCGGTTGCGCTGGCCGAACGCGAGCTTGCGCAGGCGGCGCGGCTCGGTGCGCGCCACCTGTTTCTCGGCGATCCGGATTATCCCGACCTGCTCGCCGAACTCGACGATGCGCCGCCTGTGGTCATGTGTCGCGGTCACATCGCGCTGCTCGCCCGACCGACGATCGCGATGGTCGGCGCGCGCAACGCGTCGGCCGCGGCGTGCCGCTTCGCGCGCCAGCTCGCTGCCGAGCTTGGGCGGGAAGGTGTCACGGTCGTTTCGGGGCTTGCGCGTGGCGTCGATACCGCGGCGCATCACGGCACGCTCGACACGGGCACGATCGGCGTGATCGCGGGCGGGATCGACGTGGTCTATCCACCCGAAAACGCCGCGCTGCAGGAACGGATCGCAGGCGATGGGCTGCTGATCGCCGAGCAACCCCCCGGCACCGAGCCGCGCGCGCGCCACTTCCCGTATCGCAACCGGATCATCGCCGGGCTCGCGCTCGGCACGGTGGTGGTCGAGGCGGCGCCCAAATCGGGCTCGCTGATCACCGCGCGGCTCGCCGGCGAGCTCGGGCGCGAGGTCATGGCCGTCCCCGGCAGCCCGCTCGACCCACGCGCGCAAGGCTGCAACGCGCTGATCCGCGACGGTGCGACGCTGGTGCAGAGCGCCGCCGACGTGCTCGAGACCGTCCGCCCGATCGACCAGCGGATGGTCCGCTCGGATCGCGCGCCCTTCTGCGCGGCGCCGCCGGCCGATGCGAGCGACGCCGAACGGCGCGATGTCACCGCCCTGCTCGGGCCAGTCCCGGTCGCCATCGACGAGCTGATCCGCCAATCGGGGCATGGCCCGGCGATCGTCCAGACGGTGCTGCTCGAGCTCGAACTGGCGGGTCGGCTCGAGCGCCATGCCGGCGGACGCGTGGCCTTGCTCTTTTCCCCCCGCGCGTGAATCGCGTGCGTTCAATGCAAGCGTAACCGTTCGCCACGCGCAATCGTGCTCCGACCATCGCGCTTATCGGGCGGCATAGAAACTTCGGCTTGCGTCGATTGTTACTGCAGCGCAGCAGAACTGCTCATCGTCGGAGCCCATCCTTGCCCTTTTTACACAGTCCGACACGCTTCCTAATGCATTACGTCGCGGCGCGTCCGTGGATCTTCCTGCTGCTCGGCCTGCTCGTCGCGGCGGCCTCGATCAGCGCGATCGGGGTGCAATATGCGATGAAGCTGCTGATCGACGCGATGACCGGCGGGGTCCGCGCGCGCGGCACGGTCTATGCCGCGCTCGCCGGCTTTCTCGGCCTCGTCATCCTCGAAAGCCTGTTGCAGCGCGCCTCGGCCTTGACGCTCGGCCAGGCGACGGTGAGCTCGGGGGTCGGTATCCGGCTCGACATGGTCAATTATCTCACCGGCCACCAGATGCCGTTCTTCCAGAACCAGCGCGCCGGGTCGCTCGGCCACCGCATCTCGGGGCTGGCGGGGATCTTCGGCGCGATCATGCACCGGCTACTGCGCGAAGTAACCCCGCCGCTGATCACCTTCGTCGGCGCGATCCTGATCTTCGTGTCGATCGACGCGATGATGGCGGCGGTGCTCGGCGGCGTGTTCCTGGTGGTGACGCTCGCCTTGATCCTGCTGGGCTTGCGCGGCCACGTCCATCACACTGCCTTCGCCAAGCACGCCGGGCGCGCGGGCGGCGAACTGATCGACATGATCGGCAACATCTGGGTGGTGAAGGCGTTCGCCGCGCGCGACCGCGAGCTCGACCGGCTCGAGGGATTCCTCGACAAGGAAGCCGATGCGCAACGGCGCGGCTGGTTCTTCGTCGAGCAGATGCGCGGGCTGCACGATCTCGCGCTGGCGATCATGGTCGGCGGGACATTGATCTGGGCGATCGGGCGCTGGTCGACCGGCGCGATCTCGACCGGCGACGTCGTCATCATCAGCACGATGACCTTCCGCATCCTCAACGGCTCGCGCGACCTTGCCATGGCGGTGATCGATACCAGCCAGCAGTTCAGCTATCTGCGCGAGACGCTCGATATCATCGGCGTGCCGCAGACGCTGAGCGATGCGCCCGATGCGACTCGGCTGCGCGTCGGCGAAGGCACCGTCAGGCTCGCCAATGTCACCTTCGGCTACGATCCGCGCGATCCGATCATCCACGACATGTCGCTCACCGTCCCGGCCGGGCAGAAGGTCGGGATCGTCGGCGCGTCGGGCGCCGGCAAATCCTCGCTGCTGCAATTGATCCAGCGGTTCCACGATCCGCAGATCGGCAATCTCACGATCGACGGGCAGCGGATCGACCATGTCACGCAGGAATCGCTGCGCGACGCGATCGCGGTGGTGCCGCAGGAAGTGCTGCTGTTCCACCGCTCGGTGATCGACAATATCCGCATCGCGCGGCCCGATGCGAGCGACGCGGACGTCCACGCCGCCGCCGAGGCCGCGGGTTGCGACGATTTCATCCGCCGCCTGTCGCACGGCTACGACACCGTCGTCGGCGAGCGCGGCGCCAATCTGTCGGGCGGGCAGCGCCAGCGGATCGGCATCGCGCGCGCCTTCCTCAAGAATGCGCGGATCGTGCTGCTCGACGAGGCGACCAGCGCGCTCGATTCGGAGAGCGAGCTCGAGGTGCAGAACGGGCTCGACGCGCTGGTGCGCAACCGCACCGTGATCGCGGTCGCGCATCGGCTGTCGACGATCGTCGGCTACGACCGGGTGATCGTGGTCGAACACGGCCGGATCGTCGAGGACGGGCCGCCGCAGCAGTTGCTGCGCCAGAAGGGCGGCGCGTTCCGCCAATTGTGGCTGATGCAGGTCGAGGGGCTCGACCGTGGCCCGAACCCGTCACTCGATCTCGCGACCGCGGGCGAGCGGCTGCGCGACGTTTCGGTCGAGCGCGGGCGGCGCTGGGGCGGGGCAATGCTCACCGCCTGGAGCAATCTGGCCGCGCGCGAGCGCGGGTAGGCCGCGGGGGGGGCAGCGACAAATCGCTGTCCCCCGGCGCTTGGCTTGTGGCATGAGGCGCCGCGATGCGCTGCCCCCTCCTCCCGTTGCCGCGGCGCGCGGTGCATCGCGTAAACGCTTTCGCGCGGACCAGCCGGGCTTTTGGCCATGGGTTGACGCCGCCGCCTTCGTCTCTCCATCCTCGCGCGTACACGTAAGGACGCTTTGAACCACCATGCAGCTTGTCATCGTAGAATCGCCCGCCAAGGCGAAGACCATCGAGAAATATCTCGGTTCTGACTATCGCGTGCTCGCGAGCTACGGCCATGTCCGCGATCTGCCGCCCAAGGACGGATCGGTGAATCCCGACGCGGGCTTCGCGATGGAATGGGAGAATTACGCCGACAAGACCAAGCAGCTGAAGGCGATCACCGATCTCGCCAAGACCGCCGACCGCCTGATCCTCGCGACCGATCCCGATCGCGAAGGCGAGGCGATCAGCTGGCACGTCCAGGAAGTGCTGCGGAACCGCAAGGCGCTCCCCAAGGACGTCCAGCGCGTCACCTTCAACGCGATCACCAAGGCGACGGTGACCGAGGCGATGAAGCATCCGCGCGAGCTCGATACCGATCTGATCGACGCGTATCGCGCACGCCGCGCGCTAGATTATCTCGTCGGCTTCACGCTCTCGCCGGTGCTGTGGCGCAAGCTGCCCGGCGCCAAGTCGGCCGGCCGCGTCCAGTCGGTCGCGCTGCGCCTGATCGTCTCCAGAGAGCGCGAGATCGAAGCCTTCCGCGCGCAGGAATATTGGTCGGTCGTCGCCGACATGGAGCAGGACGGCACGCCGTTCCAGGCGCGCCTCGTCCAGTTCGAGGGCAAGAAGCTCGACCGTCTGTCGATCGGCGAAGAGGGCACCGCGATGCGCGCCAAGGCCGCCGTCGAAAGCGGAGCCTTCACCGTGCAGACGGTCGAGGTCAAGCCCGCGACGCGCAACCCGCCGCCGCCCTTCACCACCTCGACCTTGCAGCAGGAAGCCTCGCGCAAACTCGGCTTTTCGGCCGATCATACGATGCGGATCGCGCAGGGGCTCTACGAGGACGGCGCGATCACCTATATGCGCACCGACGGCGTGCAGATGGATTCGAGCGCGATCTCGGCCGCGCGTCTCGCGGTCGCGAACCGCTATGATGCGAGCTATGTCCCCGACAAGCCGCGCGTCTATCAGACCAAGGCGAAGAACGCGCAGGAAGCGCATGAAGCGATCCGCCCGACCGATTTTTCAAAGGATAAGGCGGGCGGCGGCGACCATGCGCGGCTCTACGACCTGATCTTCAAGCGCGCGCTCGCCAGCCAAATGGCGTCAGCGCGGATGGAGCGCACCACGGTCGAGATGCTCGACGGCACCGGCCAGACCGGCCTGCGCGCGACCGGCCAGGTCGTGCTCTTCCCCGGCTATCTCGCGCTTTACGAAGAAGGTTCGGACGACACGCAGGACGAGGACGCGCGCCGCCTGCCGCGGCTGCGCGAGGGCGATGCCCCCGCCAAGAAGGGGGTGAGCGCCGAACAGCACTTCACCCAGCCGCCGCCGCGCTTCTCCGAAGCCTCGCTGGTCAAGCGGCTCGAAGAACTCGGCATCGGCCGCCCATCGACCTATGCCTCGATCATCAAGACCTTGAAGGACCGCGAATACGTCCGCGTCGAGAAGAACCGCTTCTTCGCCGAGGAATCGGGCCGCCTCGTGACGGCGTTCCTCGAACGCTTCTTCGAAAAGTACGTCGGCTATGATTTCACCGCCGGGCTCGAGGACGAGCTCGACGAGGTCTCGGGCGGCCGCGCCGAGTGGCAAGCGGTGCTCGAGGCGTTCTGGAAGGACTTCAAGCCGCGCACCACCGAGGTGATGGAGCAGAAGCCGTCCGAAGTGACCGCCGAGCTCGACAAGTTCCTCGAGCCCTATCTCTTCCCCGCGCAAGCCGATGGCAGCGACCCGCGGCTGTGCCCGCATTGCGGCCAGGGGCATCTCGCGCTGCGTGGCGGCAAGTTCGGCGCGTTCGTCGCGTGCTCGAACTATCCCGACTGCAAATACACGCGTCGCTTCGGCCAGCCGGGCGCGGCTGGCGAGGATGCCGGACCCGAGACGCTCGGCAACGATCCTGAAAGCGGCCTGCCAGTCGAGCGCAAATCGGGGCGGTTCGGGCCGTATATCCAGATCGGCGAGGGCGAGACGCGCAAGATGGCGTCGATCCCGAAGGACATTGGCGAACTCGATCTCGAATGGGCGTTGAAGCTGCTGTCGCTGCCGCGCACCATCGGCACGCATCCCGAAACCGGCGAGCCGATCACCGCGGCGATCGGTCGCTATGGCCCGTATCTGAAGCACGCCGGCAAATATGCGCGGCTGACCTCGACCGACGACGTGTTCGAGACCGGCATGAACGCCGCCGTCGTCAAGCTCGCCGAAGCCGCGGCGGGTGGCGGGCGTCAACAGCGCGGCGCGCAGGCCCCGCTGAAAGTGCTCGGGCCGCATCCGCGCACCGAGGCCGAGATCAAGCTGATGGAGGGGCGCTACGGCGCGTACGTCACCGACGGCACGACCAATGCGACGCTGCCCAAGTCGATCGAGAAGGATGCGCTGACGCTCGAGGAAGCGGCGCAGCTGATCGACGCGCGCGCGGCGGCGGCACCGCCGACGAAGGGCAAGAAGAAGCCAGCGGCGAAGAAGGCGCCTGCCAAGAAAGCGGCCGCCAAGAAGCCTGCGGCCGAAGCCGCCGCGGCCGGCGCGCCAGCCGTCAAGAAGGCCCCCGCGAAGAAACCGGCGGCGAAAAAGCCCGCGGCGAAGAAAGCCCCTGCCAAGAAGGTCGCGGCAGCGGCGGAGTGAGGATCAGGCCGCGCGGCGCTGTCGGCTGACGAGCACGGCGCGCGCCGCGGCCTGCGCCGCGGCGATTTCGCGCGCGGTCATGTCTTCGGCGATGTCGCGGCGGCAATCCTTGGCGATCTCGCTGCCCGCGACGGCGGCGAGGTTGAACCATTTGTGCGCTTCGATCAGGTCGACCCCGACGCCGGCGGCACCGCTCGAATAGACCATGCCGAGTTCGTAGCAGGCGTCGGCATCGCCCAGCGCCGCGTCGGCGACGCGACTGTCGGTCAGGAATTGTGCGTGCTTCAGGCTCGTGGCCATGTCGTAAACCCCCGTTAACCATTTCTGTTGAGACGACCATGCCGCAGCGGTCTCAACAAATGGTTAACGGCGATTAGGCATGTTCGCGCGACGGCACGGCGAGATTGTCGATCAGCCGCGTCGCGCCGATCTTCGCCGCGGCGACGAGGCGACGCGCACGCTCGGGATCGGTGCCCGGCGTGAGCGTCACCGCATCGACCAGCTCGAGATAATCGATCACGAACCCCGCCGCGATCAGCGCCTCGCGCGCGCTCGCCAGCGCGCTGTCGGCATCGTCGCCGCGCGCGATCGCCTTGGCGGCGACGCCGAGCGCGCGCGGCAGCGCGACTGCGGCGGCGCGCTGCGCGTCGTCGAGATAGATGTTGCGCGACGACAGCGCGAGCCCGTCGTCATCGCGCTGCGTCGGCACGCCCTGGATCTCGATCCCGAAATCGAGATCGGCGACCATCTGGCGGATCACCGCGAGCTGCTGGAAATCCTTCTCGCCGAACAAAGCGACATCGGGCCGGACCTGGTTGAACAATTTGGCGACGACCGTCGCGACGCCGTCGAAATGCCCGGGCCGCGAAACGCCGTCGAGCCCTTCGCTCACCCCCGACACCGAAATCTTGGTGGCGAAGCCCGTCGGATACATCACCTCGACCGGCGGCATCCACAGCAAGTCGCAACCCGCTTCGGTCAGCATCCGTGCGTCCGCGGTCTCGCGGCGCGGATAGCGCGACAGATCCTCGTTCGGCCCGAACTGCGTCGGATTGACGAAGATCGACGCGACCACCTTGCGCCCCGGCCGCTTCGCCGCCTCGATCAAGGCGAGGTGCCCGGCGTGCAGCGCGCCCATCGTCGGCACGAGCGCGATGCTCGCGCCACCGTCGCGCAAGGCGCCAATCCCGGAACGGAGCGCTTCGAGGGTACGGATGGTTTGCACGGGTCGGTGCCCTTCGGTAAAGACGCTTGGATTGGGCGCGCCTTCTATGAGGCTCGCCCCCACCGAACAAGACGGGAAGCAACCACGTTGGCGACTGCTGCGCGAAAGCCACATATCATTGTCTTTGCCAACGAAAAAGGCGGCACGGGCAAATCGACGACCGCGGTTCACGTCGCGATCGCGCTGCAGGCGCGCGGCGCGCAAGTCGCCGCGTTCGACCTCGACCATCGCCAGCGCACGATGGGGCGTTATTTCGACAATCGTGCCGCGACGGTACAGCGCACCGGCCGCGAACTGCCGATTCCCCGCCACGCGACGCATGACGGCGAAAGCGAGGACCGCTTCAACGAAGTGTTCGACTCGTTGGCGGAAGGTGCCGATTTCCTGGTGATCGACACGCCTGGCCGCGACGATCCCTTCGCGCGGCTCGCCGCGAGTCGCGCCGACACGCTCGTCACGCCGATGAACGACAGCTTCGTCGATTTCGACCTGATCGGTCAGGTTCATCCCGAGACGTACAAGGTCACGCGACCGAGCTTCTATGCCGAGCTGATCTGGGACGCGCGGAAGATCCGGGCGAAGGCCGACGGCTCGACGATCGACTGGGTGGTCCTGCGCAACCGCGTCCAGCACATCGAAGCGCGCAATATGCGCCGCGTGTCCGAGGCGCTCGACCAGCTCGCCAAGCGCGTCGGCTTCCGGATCGTCCCGGGGCTCGGCGAGCGCGTGATCTATCGCGAACTGTTCCCCGCTGGCCTGACGATGCTCGATTCGGGCGAGTTCGGGTCGATGGGCCTGGCGCATGTCGCCGCGCGCCAGGAGCTGCGCGAGATGATGGGCGCGCTCGCGCTGCCCGAAACGGTCACGCCGCTCTTCGCCTGATGGGCAAACTGCTCCTCATCGCGGCGCTGCTGATCGGCGGCTGGCTGCTGCTGCGGCCGCGCCCCAAGCCTGCACTGCGAATCGACGAGGCCGAGGCACGAGCGGTGCTCGGGGTCGGCCCGGCTGCTGACGAAGCGGCTATCCGCGCGGCGCATCGACGGCTAATCAGCGCGGTGCACCCCGACAAGGGAGGCTCGGCCGATCTCACTCGGCGGATCAACTCGGCCCGCGACGTCCTTCTCAAGCCCTAACGCATCGACCTTCCTCGCTCGCCGCCCAGGCAAGCGATTCCATAGCAGGAGCCCGCATGACGCATCGTTTCGACCCTACTTCGCTGCGCGAATACGACATCCGCGGAATCGTCGGGAAGACGCTCGGCGTCGCCGATGCCGATGCGATCGGTCGCGGTTTCGGCACGCGCGTGCGCCGCGCCGGGGGAACCCGCGTCGCGGTCGGCTATGACGGCCGCCTGTCCTCGCCCGAGCTCGAGGCCGCGCTCGTCGGCGGGTTGACCGCGGTCGGCGTCCATGTCGTGCGAATCGGCATGGGCCCGACGCCGATGCTCTATTACGCCGAGGCCACGCTAGAAGTGGATGGCGGCATCGAGATAACCGGCAGCCACAATCCCGCCGAGTATAACGGCTTCAAGATGGTGCTGCAGCACAAGCCGTTTTTCGGCGCCGACATTCAGGAGCTCGGTCGCATGGCGGCGGACGGCGACTGGGACGAGGTCGCCGACGGGGCCGACAAAGGCACCGTCTCGACCGCCGATATCGAGGACGACTATGTCGGCCGCCTCGTCGCGGGCTATGCCGGCGGCAGCTACAAGATCGGCTGGGACGCGGGCAACGGCGTGTCGGGCCCGATCATCGAGAAGCTCGTCAAGCTTCTGCCGGGTGAGCACCACCTGCTGTTCACCGACGTCGACGGCAAATTTCCCAACCATCATCCCGATCCCACCGATGAGAAGAACCTCGTCGATCTCAAGGCGCTCGTCGCCGATAAGCAGCTCGATTTCGGACTGGCGTTCGACGGCGACGGCGACCGGATCGGCGCGATCGACGGCCAGGGCCGTGTGATCTGGGGCGATCAGATTCTGTCCATTCTGGCTGAACCTGTCCTCAAGGAGATCCCCGGCGCGACGATCATCGCCGACGTCAAGGCATCGCAGATGCTGTTCGACCGCGTCAGCGAGCTTGGAGGCACGCCGCTGATGTGGAAGACCGGCCATTCGCTGATCAAGATGAAGATGAAGGAAACCGACAGCCCGCTCGCCGGCGAGATGAGCGGCCACATCTTCTTCGCGCACGAATTCTACGGTTTCGACGACGCGCATTACGCCGCCGTCCGGCTGATCCGCGCGGCGCACATGATCGGAAAGTCGATCACCGAGCTGCGCGGCGCGATGCCGGCTCTGGTCAACACCCCCGAAATGCGCTTCCAGGTCGATGAGAGCCGCAAGTTCGCGGTGGTCGAGGAAGTGCTCGCACGGCTCGAGGCCGAGGGCGCCGACGTCAATCCGACCGACGGCGCACGCGTCAACACGCCCGATGGCTGGTGGCTGCTGCGCGCCTCGAACACGCAGGACGTGCTCGTCGCGCGCGCCGAGGCGAAGGATCAGGCGGCGCTCGATCGCCTGTTGGGCATGATCGACGATCAGCTCGGCAAGAGCGGCGTCGTGCGCGGCGAGCAGGCGGCGCACTAAGCGGTTTTGTTCGCGCGGAGGCGCGGAGACGCGGAGGGGTTGCGCGCGTGCGAGCCTCTCCCGCCACCTCAGCGCCGGTAGCGTTGGACGCGGGACCGCGCAGATGGCGCAACCCCTCCGCGCCTCCGCGCGAACAAACCGTCTTCTTCGCTCGCAATCGCACCGAGAACACGCCACCTAGGCGCGATGCCTCCCCCGCCCCCCCAGATCATCCGCGTCATCGACCTCGAGACCACCGGCGAAGCCCCGCCGCTCCACGGCGTGTGCGAGATCGGCTGGCAGGACGTCGCGCTCGGCACGGACGGCCGCTGGGAGATCGCGGGCGAGGGCGGATCGCGCCTCGTCAATCCCGGCCGGGCGATCCCGCCGCTGACGCAGGCGATCCACCATATCCTCGACGAACAGGTCGCCGACGCGCCGTTCTGGCACGATGTCGCGCGCGGCGTGCTCGATCCCTATCCGCGCCGCGTCGCGCTCGCCGCGCATCGCTCGGCGGCGGAAGAGAAATTCTGCACGCCCGCGCTGACCCGCGACGCGCCGTGGATCTGCACCTGGAAATGCGCGCTGCGGCTGTGGCCCGACACGCCGAGCTTCTCGAACCAGATGCTGCGCTATTGGCGCAAGCCCGAAGGCCTCGAGCACGAACGCGGCCTCCCCGCGCATCGCGCCTTTCCCGACGCCTATGTCACCGCCTTCCATCTGCGCGACATGCTCAACCTGGTCGGCCCGGCGCAACTCATCGCCTGGTCGAGCGTCCCCGGCCTGCTGCCACGCGTAATCCGCCCCGGGCCTGACCGCGGCAAGGATTGGGACGAGCTCAGCGACGATTCGCTGGCGATCATGCTCGGCGACCGCGACGAGGACGTGCGTTTCACGGCAGAGACCGAGCTTGCCCGTCGGCGTGGCGCTGGAGCGCGCGGCTGACGCGTAGCCCGCTGCGCGAACTTGATTTCGGTCAAGTCACCCAGACTGGTCATTTTTGTTGTCGCTGCGTAAGGACATAGCGATGTTCCAGCGTTCCTCCCTCGGTTTCGGCGTTAGCGAGGGGCGCATGGGCCGGTTCCTCGTCACCTGCATGGCGCTCGGCTTCGCCGCTTTGATCGCCGCCGGCATCGCCGCCGCTTGGTCGACCGCGCAGAACGAAAGCCACACCCGCGACGTCAACCACACCTATGAGGTCGAGCTCGCGATCGGTCGCGCGCGAAACCTGATCGAGCAAAGCGAAACCGCGCGGCGCGGCTATGTGCTGACCGCCAAGCAGGTCTATCTCGACACCTATCGCACCGCGATGGCGCAGCTGCCCGCCAGGCTCGACCGGATTACGCATTTGACGCAGGACAATCCGCGTCAGCAGCGCAACATCGCAACGTTGCGCACGCTGGTCGACGCGCTTGCGCGGCAGCGCGAGCAGACCATCGCGCTGACGCGGAACGGCGAACGCGAGCGCGCGGTGACCCTGTTCCAAGGCGAGAGCAATGCCCGTCGCATGCTCGTCCTGCGTGCCCGCGCCGATGCGATGATCAGCGAGGAGCAACGCCTGCTCGCGATCCGCGATGCCGCGCAACAGGCCAGCGTCCGGATCTTCTACGCCACGCTCGCGATTGCCGGGCTGTTGCTCGTGCTCGTCGCGGCGGCGTCGCTCCTGACCGTGCTGCGCTACACGCGCGACCTGGCGACGTCGCGCGACGCGCTGCGCGATTTCGCCGATACGCTCGAGGAACAAGTCCAGGAGCGCACCGCCGATCTGACGCGCGCGAACGAGGAAATCCAGCGCTTCGCCTATATCGTCAGCCACGATCTGCGCAGCCCGCTGGTCAACGTGATGGGCTTCACCGCCGAACTCGAAAGCGCGACCACCGAGATCGGCGCGCTGATCGACCGCGCCGAAGCGATGGCCCCCGAGATCGTCACCGAAGATGCCCGGCTCGCGGCGCGCGAGGATCTGCCCGAGGCGATCAGCTTCATCCGCACCTCGACGCAGAAGATGGACCGGCTGATCAACGCGATCCTGAAGCTGTCGCGCGAGGGCCGCCGCGTCATCGCGCCGCAGCGGCTCGACGTCACCGCGATGGTCGAGGCGATCGAAGCGAGCCTGCAAACGCAGATCGAGGCGCGCGGCGCGACGCTGGTGATCGAGGCGCCGCTGCCGGGGCTCGTCAGCGACCGGCTGGCGATCGAGCAGATCTTCTCGAACCTGATCGAAAATGCCGTCAAATATCTCAGCCCGGATCGCCCGGGCCACATCGTCGTTCGCGGCAAGGCGCACGGCAAGCGCGTGACTTTCGAGTTCGAAGACAATGGCCGCGGCATTGCGCCGAACGATCACCAGCGCGTGTTCGACCTGTTCCGTCGCGCTGGCAATCAGGATCAGCCGGGCGAAGGGATTGGGCTCGCGCATGTCCGCGCCTTGGCGTATCGCCTTGGCGGCGTTATCGACGTTTCGTCGGAGCTCGGGCGGGGTACGACTTTCCGGTTGAATTTGCCCAAGATCTTCGTCGACCCCAACACTGCAGACACGCGGGAAACCCAGAGATGACCGACCATAAGAGCGTCAGCATCGTGATGATCGAGGACGATGAGGGGCATGCGCGCCTGATCGAGAAGAACATCCGCCGCGCCGGCATCCTCAACGCGATCACGCATTTCACCGACGGCACGACCGCGCTCGACTATCTGTTCAACAGCGCGGACGGCCCGCAGCGCAACGGCCCGGCGCTGGTGCTGCTCGATCTTAACCTGCCCGACATGAGCGGGACCGACATCCTCGCCAAGATCAAGGCGGCCGACGGCCCGCTGCGCCGCACCCCCGTCGTCGTGCTGACCACCACCGACGACAAGGTCGAGATCCAGCGCTGCTACGATCTCGGCTGCAACGTCTACATCACCAAGCCGGTCAATTACGAAAGCTTCGCGACCGCGATCCGCCAGCTCGGCCTGTTCCTGTCGGTGATCCAGGTCCCGGATATCGAGCCCAAGGGGTGAACCAAGCCGTCGGCGCTGCGATCCTCTATATCGACGACGATGCCGGTCTGCGCCGCCTCGCCGTGCGGACGCTCGCGCGCTACGGCTATGCGATGACCGTCGCCGAGGGCGGCGCCGAGGGGATCGCGCTGGCGCAGGCCGCCGTCGCCGAGGGGCGGCCGTTCGATCTGATCGCGGTCGATCATTACATGCCGGGGATGGACGGGCTCGAGACGCTCGAACGGCTGCGGATCCTGCCGGGGATGCCGCCGGTGGTCTATGTCACCGGTTCCGAAGAGGGCCGGATCGCGGTCGCCGCGCTGAAAGCCGGCGCCGCCGATTATGTCGTGAAGACGGTCGGCGCGGACTTCTTCGATCTGCTCGCCAGCGCGTTCGGGCAGGTGCTCGAGCGCGCCGCGCTCGAACGCGACAAGGCCGCCGCCGAGGACCAGCTGCGCGCGAGCAACGCCCGGCTCGAGGCGCTGCTGCGCGAGGTCAACCACCGCGTCGCCAACTCGCTGCAGATCGTGTCGGCGATGGTCCGGATGCAATCGACCGCACTCGCCGACGAGAATGCGCGGCTCGCGCTCGAGGATACGCAGCGGCGGATCGCTGCGATCGCACAGGTGCATCGCCGGCTCTACACGAGCAACGACGTCGAGCAGGTCGACATGCGCGAATATCTCGGCGCTTTGGTCGACGAACTGGGCGAGACCTGGTCGACCCCCGCCGCGCCGCGCGTGCTCTCGCTTGCCGCCGAATCGATCCGCCTGTCGACCGATCGCGCGGTGTCGCTCGGCGTGATCGTCACCGAACTCGTCAGCAACGCCTGCAAATACGCCTATCCGGCGAGCGGCGGCGAAGTGCGCGTGTCGCTGATCGGCGACGGCGACGGGCATTTCCGGCTCGCAGTCGAGGATGACGGGGTCGGCATGGTGGCCGACGCCGCGCCGCGCGGCACGGGCGTCGGCACCAAGCTGATCCGCGCGATGGCGCAGAGCCTTCAGACGATCGTCGAATACGACACCGCGACCCGCACCGGCGTCCGCGCAACGCTCCGCGCCGCGCTCGATTAAGCCATCGACTGCGTCACCCCGGCCGTGTGCCGGGGCCCACCGTGGTCGCGAACACTGGATTCCGCAGCTGCGGCGCGGTGGATGCCGGGACAAGCCCGGCATCACGTCTATGGAAGTGGTGCTTTCAGCGCGGCTTGCGGAACTTGAAGACGAACTGGTCGGTCTTGCCGCGGATCGTTGGATCGAACACCTTGAGGCTGTGATCGTCGGCCGGGTTGCGCAGCGCATCGCTCTCGCCGACGAACTGGAAGCCCGTCTTGGCGACCTCGGTCTTGACCAACGCCGGGTCGATCCGGTGCTTGGTGTCGGTGCCGGTCAGCCCGGTGCCCGCGGCATCGGCATGGTCGATCACGACATAGGTGCCGCCGGGCTTGAGCGCCTTGAACGCCTCGGCGTTCATCTGGTCGATGCCGGCCTCGCCCGCGCCGTCATTGGCGAGGTCGTGATAGTTCTGGACGCTCCACACCAGATCGACCGGCTCGGACGCCGCGACGATTCCCGATCCGAGCACCTTGACGGTCACGTTCGGCAGATGCCGACCCTCGAGCGCGGCCGCGCCCTTGCCGGCATATTTGGCAAAGGACGCGGGCCACACCGCATAGACATGCCCGGACGTACCGACGACGCCCGTGAAGATGCGCGTCCAATAGCCCGAGCCCGGCAGGAAATCGAGCACCTCGTCGCCCGGGCCGACGCCCGAGAAAGCGAGCACTTCGGCCGCCTTGCGCCGCGCGTCGTCGGTCGCCTGATCGGCACGCGCCGGGCTGGCGAGCGCGGTCGCGACCGCCTTCTGCGTTTGCTTCGCGGTGTGCACCGAAGCCGGGACCCCGGCCGCCGTTGCTACCGTCGCGACCAGCACCGTTGCCGCCACGCCTGTCAGAAATGCTCGCATCGTCCCACTCCCCTTGTGTTGACGCGCTAGACGTCGAGATTCGCGACGTTCAGCGCATTCTCCTGGATGAATTCGCGCCGCGGCTCGACAACGTCGCCCATCAGCCGCGTGAAGATCTCGTCGGCGACGTCGGCCTGTTCGATCTCGACGCGCAGCATCGAGCGGACCTGCGGGTCGAGCGTCGTTTCCCACAATTGCTCGGCATTCATCTCGCCGAGGCCCTTGTAGCGCTGGATCGCGAGCCCCTTGCGGCCGGCTGCGAGGATCGCGTCGAGCAGCTGTGACGGGCGCGCGACCATCGTCGAACCCTTGGCGGCGGTCGCCACCGGCGCCTGGGCAGGCGCCTCGGTTGCGGCCGTTTCATCCTCGGCGGCATCGGCTTCGGCCTGTGCCGCAGCGGCTGCCTTGGACGACACGATCCGGGCGGTCTGCTCATAGGCTTCCTGCTGCTCGACCGCGAGGCCGTGCAGCTTGCGCGCTTCGGCCGAGCCGAGGAAGGCGCCTTCGATGATGTGATGATCGGTCACGCCGCGCCACACGCGCTCGACATGGAAGCCGCCATCCTCGGCGAGCCGCGCCGACCAGCGCGCCTCGGGATCGCCGGCATCGAGCCCACGCACGACCTGCACGACGACGTCGCGCCGCGCCGCGAGATCGAGCGCCGGATCGAGCGCGCCACCCATCGCCAGCGCCTCGACGATCGTCGGATCGTAGCGCCGCGGGATGTAGCGCATCAGCGTGCGCATCCGCCGCGCATGGTCGACCAGCATCCGCAGATCCTGCCCCGAGCGCGAACCGCCCTGCACGCCCTCGAGCACGGTGCCGGCGACGCCCGCCTCGACGAGATAGTCGTCGAGTGCGCTGTCGTCCTTGAGATACACTTCCGATCGCCCGCGCGTCGCTTTGTAGAGCGGCGGCTGCGCGATGTAGAGGTGCCCGCCGGTGATGATCTCGGGCATCTGGCGGTAGAAGAAGGTCAGCAGCAGCGTGCGGATATGCGCGCCGTCGACGTCTGCGTCGGTCATGATGACGATCTTGTGGTAGCGCAATTTCTCGACGTTGAAATCGTCGCGGCCGATGCCGGTGCCCATCGCCTGGATCAGCGTGCCGATCTCCTTCGACGACAGCATCCGGTCGAAGCGCGCGCGCTCGACGTTGAGGATCTTGCCTCGGAGCGGCAGGATCGCCTGGAAGTGGCGGTCGCGCCCCTGCTTGGCGGACCCGCCGGCCGAGTCACCCTCGACCAGGAACAGCTCGGACTTGGCGGGGTCGCGCTCCTGGCAGTCGGCGAGCTTGCCGGGGAGCGAGGCGATGTCCATCACGCCCTTGCGCCGCGTCAGCTCGCGCGCCTTCTTGGCGGCTTCGCGGGCTGCTGCCGCATCGATGATCTTGGCGACGATCGCCTTGCCGTGCGCGGGATTCTCTTCGAGCCATTCGGCGAGCTTGTCGGCCATCAGCGATTCGAGCGGCTGGCGCACTTCGGACGAGACGAGCTTGTCCTTCGTCTGCGAGCTGAACTTCGGATCGGGCAATTTGACCGAGACGATCGCGGTGAGTCCCTCGCGCATGTCGTCGCCGGTCAGCGTGACCTTCTCCTTCTTCAGGAGCCCCGACTTCTCGGCATAATTGTTGAGCGTGCGCGTCATCGCCGCGCGGAACGCCGCCATGTGCGTGCCGCCGTCGCGCTGCGGGATGTTGTTGGTGAAGGCGAGGACGTTCTCGTAATACGAGTCGTTCCACTCGAGCGCGACGTCGATCGTCACGTCGTCGCGCGTTCCCGAGATCGCCACCGGCTCGGGCATGAGCGGCACCTTGTTGCGATCGAGATACTTCACGAACGCGGCGATCCCGCCCTCGTAATAGAGCTCGACCGTCTTGAGGTCGGCGTGGCGCGCATCGTTGAGATACAGCCGCACGCCCGAATTGAGGAAGGCGAGCTCGCGGTAGCGATGCTCGAGCTTGTCGAAGTCGAATTCGGTGATCTTGAAGGTGGCTGGGCTCGGGAAGAAGGTGACGCGCGTCCCCTTCTTGCCCGGCGCGGGGCCGACGATCTTGAGCGGCGCGACGGCATCGCCGAACGCGAAGCGCATGTAATGCTCCTGCTCGTCGCGGAAGATCGTCAGGTCGAGCCATTCGCTGAGCGCGTTGACCACCGAGACGCCGACGCCGTGGAGGCCGCCCGAAACCTTGTACGCGTTATCGTCGGACGTATTCTCGAACTTACCCCCGGCGTGGAGCTGGGTCATGATGACCTCGGCTGCAGACACGCCTTCCTCGGTGTGGATGCCGGTCGGGATGCCGCGGCCGTTATCCTCGACCGAGACCGAGCCGTCGGCGTTCAGCGTGATGTCGATCCGGTCGCAATGCCCGGCGAGCGCTTCGTCGATCGCGTTATCCGAAACCTCGAACACCATGTGGTGGAGGCCCGAGCCATCGTCGGTATCGCCGATATACATGCCGGGGCGCTTGCGAACCGCGTCGAGGCCTTTGAGCACCTTGATCGAGTCGGCGCCGTAATCATTTGTATTGGGGTCTTCTGCCATGCCGAGCATATAGGGTCGACGGCCGGAAAACGGAAGCAAAATGGCACTTTCCGGCCCGGGATGCGGGCGTCCCGGGCCGGATGCGCGTCACTTGCCCATGATGAAGGGCAATTGCCCGCTACCCGCGGTGTAGACCGGCAGCTTGCCGTCCCATTTCTCGATCGCGCGCTGGCGCAGGATCTCGGGGTTGGCGCGCAAGGCGTCGCCCTCGATCTGCGACGATTTCGCCTTGCCCTCGGCATCGGCGATCCGCGCGTCGGCATTGGCCTTGACCGTCGCGACGTTGGCCTGCGCGGCGAGTGCTGCCTGTTCGTTGGCGATCTTGGTGTTGATCTGGCCCAGCACCTGATCGGGCACGCGGATGTTCGACGCCCAATAGAGCTGCTCGACATGCAGCCCGACGGGTTCGAAATACCGATCGACATCGCGCTGCACCGCCGAGAGCAGGGCGGCTTTCTTGGGGCCATAGATCTCCTCGACGCCGAGCCCCGCCGCCTCCTCGTTGAGCGCGCTGCGGACAGCGTTGCGCAACGGCCCCGCGACGATCCCCGCCATGTCGATCCGGTATTTCTGGAACAGGATCGGCGCCTTCACCGGATCGACGCGATACGCCACCGACACGTCGGCCGAGAGGTTCAGACCGTTGCGATCCTGGAAGGGGAATTCCTCGTCCACGCCCGTCTGTTCGTTCGCCGACTTGGTCCAGGCATAGGTCGAGGTATAGATCGGATATTCGAAGATGTTGGTGCCGAACGGCGTGAAATACCAGCCGACGCCGAGCGCATGATCGGCGACGCCCGCCGCGCTACCAAAATTGCTCACCTTGATCCCGACATGCCCCGGCTCGACGCGGCTGCACGAGCTCATCGGCAGGATCGCGATCAGGGGGACGAGCAACAGAGGGGCGAAACGAACGAGTTTAGTCATGGTCCTTGTCCAGCAGGAGGAGAGTGAATTCACGCGTCAGCGCGGTGACCGACAGGAAGCCGGCGATGAGCGCCGCGAGCGCGATCAGCGCGGCGGCGACATCGGCGGCGTCGCTATGCAGGTTGAACAGCGTCGGGATGACGAAGCCGAAACACGCCAGCTCGCAGACGAGCAGCCCCGCGCAGCGCAAGCCAAAGCCGACGAGCCACAGATCCAGCGATTTCATGGGAAGAACGAGCCTTCGGGACGCCCCCGATGAGATGCCGGGGCCGCAGTGCATCGACTGATGCGCGAGGCGGAATATCTGCTTGTTACGGGTGCGCTACAACGGGAATCGGCATCCGCGGTGCGCAATCATGCATGCATTGGCTGCACGATAAAAAACGGCCCCGACGAGGATCGCCGGGGCCGTGCATAAGATCAGAAGCGGTCGGCGCGCTGGCCGAGCAAGGTTACCTCGACGCGGCGGTTCTGGCGCATGCCCTGCGGCGTGGTGTTGGGCGCAACCGGGTTCGCCTCGCCATGCCCCACCACCGAGAAGCGCGCACGCGTCACGCCCATCTGGTCGAACGCGGTGCGGACCGCATCGGCACGGCGCTCGGACAGCGCCTGGTTGTGCGCGTCGGTCCCGCGCGAGTCGGTATAGCCGTCGATCGCGACGCGCACGCCCGATTCCGAGCGCAGGTAATTCGCAAGTGTGCGCAGCTTGTCGATCGCGCCGGGGCGCAGCACTGCGCTGTCGGTGGCGAACAGCACATCCTCGTCGAGCCGCATCATCGCGCCGCGCGAGGTCTGGCGGAAGCCATAGCCGCGCATCGCGCCGCGATCCCAGCCGCCGTCACCACGGGGGCCGCGCTCCTCGACGACGACGACATGGTCGCGCGCTTCCCAGTCGAACCGGTCGCGGCGCGGGCCGGCGACCTGCGCGAAGGCGCGGTTGGCGGCGTCGGCCTCGCGTGGCTGGACGCGACCGTCGCGGTTGAAGTCGAAATTGCGCATCACGAAGGCGCGACCACGATTGGTCTCGCGCAGTTCGGGATAGAGGATCGGCACGCCGGCGCCGATCAGGCGATAGTCGCGGTCGCCGCGACGGCCACCGCCCCAGTCCCAGCGGTCCTGCGCCGATGCGGGCGCGACGCCTGCACCGAGCGCGATCGCGGCGGCGGTTGCGGCGAGAATGGTCTTGCGAAATGTCGTCATCGGATACTCTCCATGGCCCCCGCCATACACGGCGGATGCACCCGATCGCTTGAACGCGGCGTGAGTTCCGCCGACAGCTTGCGTTCACCCGCCGAGCGTGAGCCGCACCGCGTCGCCGCCGAGATCGGTGAACAGCGCATCTTCCGTCCCGGTCATCCACACCTGCCCCTTGCCCGCGAGCCGCTCGAACAGCGCCGCGCGCCGCACCGGATCGAGATGCGCCGCGATCTCGTCGAGCAGCAGCACCGGCGCGCCGCCGGTGCGCTCGGCGACGAGATCGGCGTGCGCCAGGATGATCCCGAGCAGCAGCGCCTTCTGTTCGCCGGTCGAGCAGAGCCCCGCCGCCTGGTTCTTGCCGAGATGCGTCACCGCCAGATCGCTGCGATGCGGCCCGACGAGCGTCCGCCCTGCCGCAGTATCGCGTGCGCGGCTCTGCGCCAGATCGGCAGCGAGCGCCGCGCCGCCACCGGTCCACCCCTCGAGCGACAGCCCGGCGCGGGCGAACGGCCCCTCGACCTGCCCCGCCAAACGCTCGGCGAGCGCTGCGACGGTGTCGCGTCGCGCGGCGTCGATCGCCGCGCCATGTTCGGCCATCTGCGCTTCGAGCGCCGAGAGCCATTCGCGATCGGGCGGCAGGTCGTCGGCAAGCAGCCGGTTGCGCGCGCGCATCGCGGCTTCGTAGCGATTGGCGTGCACCGCATGCCCCGGCGCCAGCGCGAGCGTCAGCCGGTCGAGGAAACGCCGCCGCTCGCCCGCGGGTTCGACGAACAGCCGGTCCATCGCCGGGGTCAGCCACAGTACCGTCAGCCATTCGGCGAGCGCGGTCGCGGCCACCGGCGAGCCCTGGACACGGACGATGCGCCGCTCGGGCGCTGCCGCCTGTGTGCCGGTCGCAATCGCGACGTCGCCGATCAGGTCGGCGGCAACGCCGAAGCCCCCTGCCCCGTC
The DNA here is from genome assembly GCA_943367995.1 of Bordetella parapertussis. Lineage (GTDB taxonomy): Bacteria > Pseudomonadota > Alphaproteobacteria > Sphingomonadales > Sphingomonadaceae > Sphingomonas. Next base: position 217,722 of record CALRKL020000002.1, read on the forward strand.
CTGCCGCCCCATCTCGCCGAGCGCAGCGCGGCGCAAGCCGCGGCCGGGCGCGAGCAGCGATACCGCCTCGAGCACATTGGTCTTGCCCGCGCCATTCTCGCCGGTCAGCACGATGAAGCCGGGTCCGGCGGCGATCGTCAGATCAGCATGGTTGCGGAAATCGGTCAGGACAAGGCGCGACAACATCGTAGCCGCCTTAGCCGGTTTCGCCGATTGACCATGAGCCTTTTGTCATGGAACGGTTCGAGGGCGCTACGCGCTACCCGATCGATCTTAAGAGGAGACCAGCCGTGCGCCTGCCCCCGATCGCACCCGCCGACCTGACCGATGCGCAAAAGCCGCTCTACGAGGATATGAAGCAGGGGATCGCCTCGAGCTTCAACGCCTTCAAGACCATCGACGCCAATGGCGCGCTGATCGGGCCGTGGAACCCGTGGCTGCACGAGCCCGTGATCGGCAAGGCGGTGTGGGAGCTGACCAAGGCGATGACCGCGCAGGCGACGCTCAAGGACGAACCGCGCCAGATCGCGATCCTCGTCACCGGCGCGCATTTCGACGCGGCGTACGAGATCTACGCGCATGTCGCGGTCGCCGAGCAGGAGCAGATGTCGCCGCAGCGGCTGTCGCAACTGTGCGCCAATATCAAGCCGAGCGATCTCGATGCCGAAGAGAGCGTCGCCTATGACGTGGCGTTCGCGCTGGTGAATGGCGGCGTGCTGCCCGAGCCGTGCTACCGCCTCGCGCTCGATACGTTCGGGCAGCATGGCACCAACGAGCTGATCTATCTGGTCGGCCTGTACGCCTTGGTGTCGATGACGCTCAACGGTTTCAACGTACCGGTGCCCGAACGCGCGTAAGCGCGCCCGCCGTCCGCGGAATTCTCGTTTATTCTCCGACGGATCGGGCGGAACATCCCGCTGGTGCGATCGTATTGACCCCACGGCCCTCGTTCGCGCGCGCCGAACGAAAGGTGATCCCAATGAGCGATACGACCCGAGCGGTGGCGGTGCCCGTCATCCGACACCCGATCCATGCGTTTCTCGGCCCGGTGCCGATCGTCTGCTTCACCGGCGCGCTCGCCACCGACCTGGCCTATGCGCAAAGCCCCGACATGCAATGGGCGAACTTCTCGGCCTGGCTGCTGTTCGTCGGGATGGTGTTTGCCGTCCTTGCGGCGATCGCCGGGATCATCGATTTCAGCCGCACGCGCGGCATTCGCCAGCAACGCCCGGCACGACTGCACAGCGTCGGGAACGTGGTCGTGATGGTGCTCGCGCTGATTAACAACTTCGTTCACAGCCGCGATGCCTGGACCTCGGTCGTCCCCGCCGGCCTGACGCTGTCGATCCTGACCGTCGTCGCGATGATCGTCACCGCGCTGATCGGTCGTCCGATCGCCTATCGCACCACCACCCATGGGGAGATCCAGTAATGCGCGCTCTGCTTCGCACCGCCGCGCTCCCCTGCGCCGCCTTGCTCGCCCTTTCCGCCTGCAGCGACAGCGGCGCATCGTTCGATCGCGACAGCCAGGTCGGCCCGAATCCGGTGCTGCCTGCGCCCAACCAATATCTCGTGCCGCCAATGCATATCGCCAAGGCGGTCGGCTGGAAGGCGGGCGAAACCCCGACCGTCGCCGCCGGGCTGCAAATCCGAGCGCTCGCCACCGGCTTGCAGCATCCGCGCCAGCCGTATGTACTCCCGAACGGCGACGTCCTCGTCGTCGAATCGAACGGCCCGGGCACCGAGCCGATCGAGCGGCCCAAGGACTTCATCATGGGCTGGGTGCAGGGCTTCGCCGGCGCGGGCGCCAAGGGTGGCAACCGCGTGACGCTGCTGCGCGATACCAATGGCGACGGCGTGCCCGACGTGCGCAGCGTGTTCCTCGACCATCTCTATTCGCCGTTCGGGATCGTGCTTGTCGGCGGCGATCTCTATGTCGCCAATACCGACGGGATCGTGCGCTTCCCCTATGTCACCGGGCAGACCAAGATCACCGCGAAGGGCACGCTGCTCACCGCGCTGCCGGGTGGGCCGATCAATCACCATTGGACCAAGAGCCTCACTGCCAGCCCCGATGGCAGCAAGCTCTATGTCGGCATCGGCTCGAACAGCAACATCCTCGAAAACGGCCGCGCCGCCGAGGAAGAGCGCGCGCGGATCTGGGAAGTCGATCGCGCGACCGGCGCGCACCGGCCCTACGCGACGGGCCTGCGTAACCCCAACGGACTGACCTTCAACCCGCAGACCAAGCAGCTCTGGGCGGTGGTCAACGAACGCGACGAGCTCGGGCCGAACCTCGTGCCCGATTACATGACGTCAGTGAAGGACGGGGCGTTCTACGGCTGGCCGTATAGCTATTACGGCCAGCACGCCGACCCGCGTGTCGTACCGCAGCGTCCTGACATGATCGCGCGGGCGATCGCGCCCGATTACGCGCTGTCGAGCCATGTCGCGCCGCTCGGCCTGACCTTCTACACCGGGGCGAACCTGCCCGCTGTTTATCAGAACGGCGCGTTCATCGGCGAACATGGCAGCTGGGATCGCGGCGAATTCAACGGCTATCGCGTTTCGTTCGTGTCGTTCGCGAACGGAAAGCCAGTCGGCAAGGCGAAGACGATCGTCGAAGGTTTCGTCGGGCGTGATGGCGCGGCGCGGGGACGCCCCGTCGGGCTGGCGGTCGACAAGCAGGGCGCGCTGCTGATCGCCGACGATCTCGGCGATACCGTTTGGCGCGTGAGCGCGGCGGGGAAGTAAGAGCCAAAAGCCCCTCCCCTTCAGGGGAGGGGTTGGGGGTGGGGCCGTGCCTGCACCCCTAGCGTCGGAATGATCGAGACGTCCCCACCCCAACCCCTCCCCTGAAGGGGAGGGGCTAAGGCAGGTTCAGACGCGCATCGGCATGAGCACGTACAACGCCGACGACTTGTCGTTCTCGCGGATCAGCGTCGGGGCTGCGGCATCGGCGAGGTGGACCTCGATCGTGTCGCCTTCGAGCTGGCCCAGGATGTCGAGCAGGTAGCGGCTGTTGAAGCCGATCTCGAACCCGAGCGCGACATATTCGCCGGGCACTTCTTCGGCCGCCGTGCCGTTCTCGGGCGACGTCACCGACAGGATGATCTTGTCGCGATCAAGCGCCATCTTGACCGCGCGCGTCTTCTCGGTCGCGATCGTCGAGACGCGGTCGACGCCTTCCTCGAAGCTGCGCGGATCGATCTTGAGGATCTTGTCGTTGCCGGTCGGAATGACGCGGCTGTAATCCGGGAAGGTCCCGTCGATCAGCTTTGAGGTCAGCAAAGCCTGCCCCAGATCGAAGCGGATCTTGGTCGGCGACAGCGACACGCCGACCGAACCGTCGACCTCGTCGAGCAGCTTGCGCAGCTCGGCGATGCATTTGCGCGGAATGATCACGTCGGGCATCGACTCGGCGCCTTCGGGCCGCGGCATCGTCACGCGCGCGAGGCGGTGGCCGTCGGTCGCGGCGGCCTTGAGCACCGGACCCGCCCCGCCCGCACCGCCATCATCCGACACATGCCAGAAGATGCCATTGAGATAGTAGCGGGTTTCCTCGGTCGAGATCGCGAAGCGCGTCTTGTCGATGATCTGCTTGAGCGTTTCCGCCGGCAGTTCGAACGACACCGGCAGCTCGCCCTCGGCGATCACCGGGAAATCGTCGCGCGGCAGCGTGCCGAGCTGGAACTTCGCGCGGCCGGCCATGATCGTCATCTTGCCGTCGGCCGCCGCCAGGCTGACCTGGCTGCCCTCGGGCAGCTTGCGGCAGATGTCGAAGAAGGTGTGCGCCGACACCGTCGTCGCGCCGGGCTGGTCGACCGCGGCGGCGATCGTCTCGTTGATCTGCAGGTCGAGATCGGTCGCCATCAGCTTGAGCCCGCCCTCGGCCGTCGCCTCGATCAGCACGTTCGACAGGATCGGGATGGTATTGCGCCGCTCGACCACGCTTTGCACGTGGCTGAGGCCCTTCAACAGGGTCGCGCGTTCGATCGTCGCCTTCATGTCGTTCCCCCGGGCCAATCGCCCAAACATCCCACCGAATCCGTGCGGTTTTCAGCACATTCGGGGGCAATACGCCGTGTCCCTTTCCTTAAACATAAAAGGGGCCGGAGCAAGCGCTCCGACCCCCTTCTTGTCGCGGCAAAAGCTTGCCGGTCTGGTTCAGAAACGGACACCCAGCCCGACGACGACCTGGTGGCGGTCGGTGTTGACGTCGAAATTGTTGGTGTTGCCGCCATTGGCATATTCGAGCCGTGCATCGCCATAGTTCGAATAGCGATACTCGACCTTGGCATAGGTCGTACGGCCGATCTTCTGCTCGACACCCGCGCCGACGCGGTAGCCGTCGAGGTTGTAATGGTTGCCGGTGGTGACGGTGCCGTTGTTCGCGGTCAGGTCGAGCCGCGCGTTGGTGTAGCCGCCCTTGGCATAGATCATCGTCTTGGGGGCGACGACATAGCCGAGGCGCGCGCCGGCATAGAGATCGCGGCCGGTCTTGACGCGGCCATAGCCGAGCGCGCCGGCGCTGGTGGGGGCGTTGCTGACGTCGGCGGTCGATCCGGTGATTTCGCCTTCGACGCCGACGACGACCCCATGGAACGCCGCGTCATAGCCCACGTCGCCACCATAGGTCAGGCCGTCGGCCTTGCGGTTGCTGTCGATGTCCGAATTCGGACCGCGGCCGGGCTGCAGCTTGTCATAACCGAGGATCACGCCGGCGCGGGGACCGGTGAAGGTGGCATCGTCGCGAACCGGCGCGGGCGGGGGGCCGTCCTGGGCGAAAGCGGGGGCCGCGAGGCCGAGCGTGAGCGCTGCGGTGGCAGCGGTGAGAGCGAACTTGCGCATTGGGGTAACTCCATTGGTACACATCCACCGATCCCTGGTGGGACTGCACAAATAGGTGACGCGGGCGCTCGTTGCATGAACCTCAGACAACGCGATAAGGCGTTGCTATTGCGCCACACGGGGTTGAAAGCGAGGCCATGGAGACCAACGCCCAGAAGCCGCCACGAAGCGGCCGCGATTACATCGCGCGGCATGGCGAGACCGTTTTCAACGCCGCAGGGCGGCTGCAGGGCGACCATCCGCATACCCCGCTGACGCGCGCCGGCTTCGCCCAGGCCGACGAGATGGGTCGGGCGCTTCGCGCGCATCTGGGAGCAAAACCGGCGCTGACGTTATGGGCCTCGCCGACCGGTCGCGCCTTGCAGACGCTGGCGATCATCGCCGAGCATCTCGAGCTCGACTGGCATGCGGCACGGACCGACCCGCGGCTGGTCGAGATCGGCACGGGAAGCTGGGGCGGTCGCTATTATGCCGACCTTGCGCGCGAAGGCGTGCGGGTCGTCGACCATGGTCACGGGCTGCTGTTCCCGGCGGAAGATGGCGAAACTTATCCCGAGATTGTGGCGCGCGTGTCAGGCTGGCTGTCCGATACCGACGCCGATCCGGGTGACCGGCTCGTCATCATGCACGGAATTTCGAGCCGCGTTTTGCGTGGCGTAATGACCGGCACGCCCGACATTGCCGGGTACGGCGCGCCCGCTGCCGCGGGCCTGCCGCAGGGTTCGGTGGTTTTGATCGAGAAGCGAGTCGAGTCGGTCGTCCATCGCGGCACCGGCCACGCACCGGCGTGAAGCGCTTCGCCGCGCTCGTGCTGCTGCTTGCGGGCCCCGCTGGCGCACGCGATTCGCTCGGCGTGTTCGACCGCTGGGGCGCCTTTACCGACACCGCGCCGCTCCGCTGCTACGCCATCGCGCAGCCGGTCCAGGCCGGCGGAGCGTCGACGTGGCGTCCGTTCGCGAGCATCGCGACCTGGCCCACGCGCGGCGTCCGCAACCAGCTCCACATCCGGCTGAGCCGCGTGCGCAATCCGCAATCGCGCGTCACGCTATCGGTCGGCGAGCGGCGTTTCGAGCTGGTCGCGGGCACTGCCGATGCGTGGGCGCCCGATTCGCGCACCGACGCTGCGATCGTCGTCGCGATCCGCGCCAGCCGCAGCATGAGCGTCGAGACGCTCGCCAAGACCGGCGCGCCGTTCGCCGACGTCTACGCGTTGCGCGGCGCGGCGACCGCGATCGACGCGGCGTCGCTCGGGTGCCTCCCGCGCTGATCCGCGCGGATCAGTCGGCGCCTGCGATATAGGCCGCCAGCCCGTCTGCCAGCGCATCGAACACGACGCGCACGCGCGCCAGCGCGCGCAGATCCTCGTGCATCACGAGCCACGTCTCGAGCGGATAGGCGAACGCCGCCGGGAAGAGATGCACCAAATGCCCGTCGCGCGCGGCGAGCGGCACCTGGCACACGCCGATCCCGAGACCAGCGCGGATCGCGGCGAGCTGTGCGAGATCATGATCGGTGCGGAAAGTGAAATGCGGCTCGGCGGGCACGAGGCCGCCGTCGATCATCGCCTGCAGCACGGGTCGCAGTGCGGCCTGCTCATGCTCGAAGCCGATCAGCGGATGCTCGAGCAGTTCCGCGAGTGACGCGGGCCGCCCGGCGCGCGCGAGATAGGCGTCCTGCGCGTGAAAGCCGAGCAGCACCGCGCCGATCCGGCGCGCGACCAGCCCGTCCTGCGTCGGGCGCACCATCCGCACCGCGATATCGGCTTCGCGACGCAGCATGTCCTCGTTGCGGTTGGTCGGCGAAAGCACGAGCTCGATCCGCGGATGCGCGATCCGAAAGCGCGCGAGGATCGGCGGCAGCACCTCGACCGCGATCACGTCGCTCGCGCTGATCCGCACCGTCCCGGCGAGATCCCCCGCCGCCGCCGAGGCGGTGCGCCCGAAGGCGTCGGCGGCGAGCTCCATCGCGCGCGCATGTTCGGTGAGCGCGAGCCCGGTGTCGGTCGGCGTGAGGCCACCGGGCGAGCGCGTGAACAGCGGCACCCCGGCGGCCGCCTCGAGCGCCTCGATCCGCCCGCGCACCGTCGGCTGCGCCAAGCCCAACAGCCGCGCCGCGCCCGACAGGCTGCCGCTGCGAACCACCGCAAGGAAAGCGCGCTGGCGCTCCCAGTCGACCTCGATAGAGCTCATCATAATTTGATAGGCCGCCTCGATAACTTCGTCAATTTATGGCGATGGGGGAGCAGGCCATACCGCTGACATCGAGACGATGGAGGCGGACATGACGAAGACAGTTTTGGTGCTTGGGGCGACCGGTGGCATTGGCGGCGAAACGGCGCGGGCGCTGGCGCGACGCGGGTGGCAGGTCCGCGCGCTCACGCGCCGCTTGCGCGACGGCATGGATGACTTCGACTGGCGGATCGGCGATGCGATGGACCGCGACGCGGTCGTCGCGGCGGCGGCTGGCGTCGATGCGATCGTCCACGCGGTCAACCCGACCGCCTATCGCGGCTGGGGCAAGCTGGTGCTGCCGATGATCGACAACAGCATCGCCGCCGCGCAGGCGAGCGACGCCCGGCTGATGCTACCCGGCACGATCTACAATTACGATCCTGCGACCACCCCGCTGGCGGCGCCCGACGCGCCGCAGCACAGCCGCACCCGCAAGGGCGCGATCCGCGTCGAAATGGAGGCGCGGATCGCGCGCGCCGGGGTACGCGCGCTGATCCTGCGTGCCGGCGATTTCTTCGGCCCGCGGCCAGGGCAGAGCTGGTTCAATCAAGGCATGGTGACCCCGGGAAAGCCGGTGACATCGATCCTCTATCCGGGTGCGCGCGGCGTCGGGCATGGCTGGGCCTATCTGCCCGATGTCGCCGAGACGGTGGCGCAGCTGCTCGACCGCGAGGAAGCGCTGCCTCGTTTCGCGCGCCATCATTTCGCGGGCCATTTCGATCGCGACGGCCGCGCCATGATCGACGCGGTCGCGCGTGCGATCGGCAATCCCGATCTCAGCGTGCGCGGATTTCCCTGGGTCGTGCTGCCGTTGCTCGGCCTGTTCAGTGAGATGCTGCGCGAAATGACCGAGATGAAGCCCTATTGGCGCAATCCGGTCGCGCTCGACAACACGACGCTGGTGGCCGCGCTCGGCGCCGAGCCCCATACGCCGCTCGACGCGGCTGTGCGCACGACGCTCGAAGCGCTCGGCTGTCTGGGTGGCAAAAGCGACGCAAATCGACTACATGCCGCGCATGCAGTCAGCTCCAGCCTTCTCCATGCCCATCCCCGGGCATATTGATCCCGTTCCCGTCCCGCGCGCGCTGGTGCCGCGCGGCGACGGGCGGATCGACCTGCTCGGCCTGTCCAAGGCCGATCTGCGGCTCGCGCTCGAGACCTCGCAGCTCGACCCCAAACAGGCGAAGCTGCGCGCGAAGCAGCTGTGGCACTGGATCTACAATCGCGGCGTGCGCGACTTCGCGCTGATGACCGACATCGCCAAGACGATGCAGCCGTGGCTTGAGCAGCGCTTCGTCATCTCGCGCCCGCAAGTGGTCGAGGCGCAGGTGTCGAACGACGGCACGCGCAAATGGCTGCTGCGCTCGGACGACGGCAACGATTACGAGATGGTGTTCATCCCCGACGCCGATCGCGGCACCTTGTGCGTGTCGAGCCAGGTCGGCTGCACGCTCAACTGCCGCTTCTGCCACACCGGCACGATGCGGCTCGTGCGCAACCTGACGGCAGGCGAGATCGTCGGCCAGGTGATGCTCGCGCGCGACGCGCTCGGTGAATGGCCGAGCCAGCCCGAGGGGCGGATGCTCACCAATATCGTGATGATGGGCATGGGCGAGCCGCTCTACAATTTCGACAATGTCCGCGATGGGTTGAAGATCGTGATGGACGGCGACGGGCTAGGCCTGTCGCGCCGCCGCATCACGCTGTCGACCTCGGGCGTAGTCCCCTTGATGGCGCGCGCGGGCGAGGAGATTTCGGTCAACCTCGCGATCTCGCTCCACGCGGTGACCAAGGAAGTCCGCGACGAACTCGTGCCGATCAATAAGAAATACGGCATCGAGGAACTGCTCCAGGCGTGCGCCGATTATCCCGGCACCAACAATGCGCGCCGCATCACCTTCGAATATGTCATGCTCAAGGACAAGAACGACAGCGACGCCGATGCGCGCGAGCTCGTCCGGCTGCTCAAGCATTACGACCTGCCCGCCAAGGTGAACCTGATTCCGTTCAACCCGTGGCCGGGCGCGCCGTACGAATGCTCGACGCCGGAGCGGATCAAGTCCTTCTCGAACATCGTGTTCGACGCCGGGATCAGCGCGCCGGTGCGCACCCCGCGCGGGCGCGACATCGACGCCGCCTGCGGCCAGTTGAAAACCGCGAGCGAGAAAATGAGCCGCGCCGACCTCGATCGCCAGGCCGAGGCGAAACTGGCGGCGCTCGGCTGACCCCCACCCGTCACCCCGGGCTTGTTCCGGGGTCCACCGTGCAGCAAGAGCGGCGCGGGCAGGATGTGCGGCGCGGTGGACGCCGGGACAGCCCGGCATGACGAGGTGCGGGTGACTCCGACAACGATCGCCCTGGCGACAGGCGCCGGCATCCTCGGCGGCGCGATGAACGCGCTGGCCGGCGGCGGCAGCTTCGCGACGCTGCCCGCGCTGATTGCGCTCGGGCTTCCCGCCAACACCGCGAATGCCACATCGAATGTCGCGCTGCTTCCCGGCGCGGGCACAAGCGCCTGGGCCTTCCGCCATGAGCTTGGCCCGATCGGCGGCGTCGGGTTGCGCGCGCTGGTCTCGATCACGTTTCTCGGCGGCCTTGCCGGCAGCACGCTGCTCGCGCTCACGCCGAGCCATGTGTTCGATCTCGTCATCCCCTGGCTGCTGCTGTTCGCCTTCCTGGTGATCGCCTTCGGCAAGGCCGCCGCCGACGCGCTGCGCCGCCGCGTTGCGATCGGGCGGCGCACGCTGATCGTCGCGCAGGGGCTGCTCGGCCTGTACGGCGGCTATTTCGGCGGCGGCGTCGGGCTGATGACGACCGCGGTCTACGGCCTGCTGGCGGGCGTCTCGCCGCGCGCGCTGTTCGCGCCGCGCACGCTGATGCTCGCGGTCGCCAATGCGGCCGCGGCGATCGTGTTCGTCGCGGTCGGGCTGGTCGCGTGGAGCGCCTGCCTGCCGATGCTCGTCGGCGGCATCTTCGGCGGCTGGATCGGCGCGCATATCGGTAAGCGACTGCCCGCGGGCGTGGTGCGCGGCTGGACGCTGCTCGTCACCGCGGTCACCACCGCCGTATTCTTCTGGCGCGCCTACGGCTGAGAGGCGCCGCCCTGCAGCGCGACCAGCGCTGCGACGATCTTGGGATCGTCCGATTCGGCGATCGACGCCTTGTAGGCGGTGCGCATCTTGGCGACTTCGGCGGCCCATTGCTCGGGCTTGAGCCTGGGCTGCGTCAGGATCAGCTCGGGCGAATGGCACGCGGTGCAGTTGGTGGTGAGGATGTCGGCGCTCGCGGGAAGCACGACGGTCTCGGTCGGCAACGTCATGCTTTGCGAACGCAGCGCGATCGTCTGCGGCGCACCGCCGCCGTCATGCGTCTCGCCCGGCGTCGCATAGCGCTGGCAACCGCCGAGCACGAGCAGCAGAGCGGTGATGGAAAGCGCGCGCCTCATGCCACGGTAACCTTCGCGGTTTCGATCACGCTGCGCATATAGCCGCCGGGATTCCAGATCGGATCGGCGGCTTGCGTCACCCCGCGCAGATTGGTCGCGCGCACCGCGACGGTATGGCTGCCGCGCGGCAGGATCGCCGCCCAGCGCCGGAAGCCGTATTGCCCGTGATCGAGCCCGAGGCGCGCGATGTGCCAGCTCTTGCCCGCATCGATCGACCATTCGACCTTCGCGACGCCGGCATCGCCGCCCATCGCGATGCCGCGTACGTCCTGCGCATCGGCCTTGGTGAAGAAGGCGCGCGGCAACATCCGGCCGATCGGCATGGTGGGAAAATCCTTGGCGCCGGGCACGACGCTCGCACGCGGCGCGGTCGGGATGCGATACGCCTTGTCCATCCAATAGCCCGTATCGGGGGCGGTCAGCAGCTCGATCGAATCGAGCGCCTTGACCCAATAGGTCGAATAATAGCCCGGCACGATCAGCCGCAGCGGGAAGCCGTTGAGTAGCGGCAGCTGCACGCCGTTCATACCGTAGGCGACGATCACGTCGCGGCTGCGCGCCTGGGCGAGCGTCAACGTCTTGGCGAACCACGGCGCATCGCCCGGCGGACGATCGAGCCCGGCGAATCGGACGTGCTGCGCCCCCGGCGCAATTCCGGCACGGTCGAGCAGGTCGGACAGGCGCACGCCGGTCCACACCGCATGCCCCATCGCGCCATTGCCCCATTGCGCGCCGGGCACGCGCGGGGCGAACAGCCCGCGCGAATTGCCGGAACATTGGTTGACCGCAGCGATCTCGACCGCGGGCAAGCTCTGGATCGCATCGAGCGAGAGCGACAGCGCGCGGTCGACCGCACCCTTGATGTGCAGCCGGAACGCGGCGGCGTCGACCGACAGCGGAATGTCGGCATAATGCCAGCGCACGAAGAAACGGTCGTTGGGCGTCGCCGGATCGTCCGACAGCGCGCCGTCGAACGCCGCCATCGGCGTCTCGAGCAGCGGCCCGCGCGTGCGCTGGAGAATCATGCCGGTCTTGCCGGGGAAGGCGTTGGTCAGCGGGCGACGGCCGTCGCGTTCGGACAGGCCGAGATCGACGAACGACTGCGCCCAGAGCGGGCTGCTCGCGATCGCGCCTGCCCCCAGCGCCATCGCGCCACGGCGGCCGATCGTCCGGCGGAGCGCATCATCCATGCTGGATCGCCAGCGGCGCGAAGCGCGCGACTTGCTTCCCGACCATCCGCAACTGCTCGAGCACCGCCGGATCGCTCGCGCCGCCTTCGTCGTCGAACTTGGTCACCTGCGAATTGACCGCGGCGGCGAACGGCGTCGGCCAGCCGCGCAACGCATGGACGATCGAGCGCAACGCCGCGATCGTGCTCCCCGTCGCCTGCCAGCCATAGGCGGTCGCGATCAGCCCGACCGGCATGTCGGCAAGATACGGCCGGTGCGGGTCGCGCGCGGTCTCCTCGAGCAGATCGAGCGCGTTCTTGACGACGCCCGAGATGCTGCCGTGATAGCCGGGCGAGGCGATGATCAGCGCCGAGGCCTGCCGCACGGTATCGACGAAATCGCGCTCCTCCGGGGTGCGCGTCGTGGCCTTGGGGTCGTAGAGGGGCAAGCGTCCCATCTCGACCCCGCCGAACAGACGGGTGCGAAACCCTTCCTTGCCCGCCGCCTCGAGCGCGATCGCCAGCGCGCGTTCGGTCGATGACGTGCCGCCGATCGTCCCGCCGATCCCGACCACCAGAGGCTGGCCGGCGGAGCGCGGAGCGGGGGGAGCGTCGGACATGGTCAAGGCTTTCGGCAAGGTGGCGCGACCGCCTACCGCCATTGTGATAGCGTTGTCAGGGGGCCGCCTCAAGATGGAAGTCGCGAGGCCGACCCTACGCCGAGCCGCCTGGATTCGGCAAGCGATCGCGGTCCTCGCATTCGGGGAACGGCTCGCATGCGCGCCGGTCGGCTGCTACAGGCTGAGCGATGTCCGCACCCCGCTTGCACCGCCTGTTTTATACGACTAATACACACGCTCGCCGTTGCGGGATCTAGTCATGCGTTTCTTCTCCTCCGATCGCGACTCCGACCCGCGCGATGCTGACGATGCGCTCGAACTGACGCATGGCATGCCGCCGCCCGAGCGGCGCTTCGACCCGGCTTATCCTCCGCCCCCGACACCGAGCTTCGATTACGAGCGCTATGCGGCGCAGGTGCCGGTCGCACGCCGCCGCACGTATATGCGCTGGTTCATGCGCGGCGTCGCGGCGCTGATCGTGCTGTTCGTCTTCGCGGTCGGTTGGCTGGCGGTCACCGCGCCGTTGTCGAAATCGCTCCAGCCGCCGACGCCGCCGAGCATCACGCTGCTCGCCGACGACGGCCGTCCCTTCGCGCGGCGCGGTGCGGTGATCGATGCGCCGGTCGACGCGGCGAAGCTCCCGAAAAACGTCACCAACGCCTTTCTCGCGATCGAGGATCGGCGCTTCCGCTCGCATTGGGGAATCGACCCGCGTGGGATCGGCCGCGCGTTCTTCCACAATCTGACGTCGAAGGGGCGCGACCAGGGCGGCAGCACGATCACGCAGCAGCTCGCCAAGAACGCTTTCCTCGATTCGGACCGCACCGCCGCGCGGAAGATCCGCGAGGTGATGATCGCCTTCTGGCTCGAGGCGTGGCTGACCAAGGACCAGATCCTGTCGCGCTATCTGTCGAACGTCTATTTCGGCGACAACGTCTATGGTCTGCGCGCCGCCGCGCGGCACTATTTCGCGCGCAAGCCCGAGAACCTCTCGATCGGCCAGGCGGCGATGCTCGCCGGGCTGGTCAAGGCGCCGTCGAAGCTCGCACCGACGACCAATCTGCAGGGCGCGCGCGATCGCGCGCGGCTCGTCGTCGCGGCGATGGTCGACGCCAAGTTCCTCGACAAGGATGACGCCGCCGACGTCCGCCCCGCGCGCGTCGTCCCGCAAGCGAAGGCGCCGCTCCCCAACGGCACCTATTTCGCCGATTGGGTGCTCCCCGCCGCGCGCGACCATGCCGGCGAGATCGCCACCGAATCGACCGTGCGGACGACGCTCGACCGCCGCCTCCAGGCCGCCGCCGAACGCGCGGTGAAGCGCGCCGGGCTCAAACAGGCACAGATCGCGCTGGTCGCGATGCGCCCCGACGGGCGTGTGGTCGCGATGGTCGGCGGGCGCTCCTATGCCGACAGCCCGTTCAACCGCGCGACGCAGGCGCAACGCCAGCCGGGATCGGCGTTCAAGCTGTTCGTCTATCTCGCCGCGATGCGCAACGGGATGACGCCCGATTCGGTGGTCGACGACAAGCCCGTGACGATCGCCAATTGGAGCCCGAAGAACGCCGACGGACGCTATCTCGGGCCGATCACGCTGCGCCAGGCGTTTGCGCGCTCGTCGAACGTCGCCGCGGCGCGGATCACGCAGCAGGTCGGTGTCGCCAAGGTGATCCAGGCGGCGCGCGACCTCGGCGTATCCACGCCCATCCCCAGCGAAGCGACGATCGCGCTCGGCACGTCGAGCATGTCGCTGCTCGAGCTGACCGCCGCTTATGCCGCGGTGGCGGCCGAGCAATATCCGGTGCGTCCGCGCGGGCTCGAGGACCCGCCCGAGCGCGGCGTGCTCGCGACGCTGACCGATCGCACGCATGCGCTCGACGGCACGGTGCACGACGAAATGCTCGACCTGCTCTCCGCCTCGGCCGAGACGGGTACGGGCCGCGCCGCCGCGCTGTCGGTCAAGACCTATGGCAAGACCGGCACGACGCAGGACAGCCGCGACGCGCTGTTCGTCGGCTTCGCCAATGGCCTGGTCGTCGGCGTGTGGGTCGGCAATGACGACAATACGCCCAATGCCGGCCTGTCGGGCGGCGGGGTGCCGGCGCGCGTCTGGCGCGACTTCATGCAGCAGGCGCTCGGCGTCGGCGCCGCGCAAGTCGCGGCGCCCGCCGAAGAGGAGCTGATCGACCCCGACGCCGCCAACGGGATCGGCGAGACGCTCGAGAATTTCCTCGATCCGGCGAACATCCCGCCGGTCGAAGGCGATATTCCCGGGATCGGTCGCGTGCGATTGCGCAATGGCGAGCTCGATTTCCAGTCGAACCGCCCCGACGACCGCGATCGCCGCCGCAGCGACCCCGACGATCGCGCCCCGCCGCGCGATTTCGGGCGCGATCCCGACCGCGGCGGTCGCGACGATCGCCGGGATTATCAGGACGACCGCTGACGGCACGAGTTGACGCCGCGCGGGGCACCCCGCAAGACCCTCGCCATGCGCTTCTTCTCCGACAATGCCGCCCCGGTCCATCCGGCGATCTTCACCGCGATGGCCGACGCCAACGTGCTCGACACCGCCTATGACGGCGACCGCTGGAGCAAGGCGCTCGACGCGCGCTTTTCCGAGCTGTTCGAAACCGAAGTACGCGCGCTGTGGGTGCCGTCGGGCACCGCCGCGAACTGCCTTGCGCTCGCCGCCTTGTGCCCGCCGCACGGCAGCATCGTCTGCCACCGCGAATCGCACATCCAGAATGACGAATGCGGCGCGCCCGAATTCTACACGCACGGCGCCAAGCTGTTCCTCGCCGATGGCGAGGGCGCGAAGCTGACGCCGGAAACGATCGGCGCGGTGCTCGACGCGACGCGCTACGACGTCCACCAGACGCAGCCGCATGCGATCTCGATCACCAACGCGACCGAATATGGCCGCGTCTATTCGCCCGCCGAGGTCGCCGCGATCGGCGAGCTCGCCAAGGCGCGCAAGCTCGCGCTGCACATGGACGGCGCGCGCTTCGCCAATGCGGTCGCCTCGCTCGATTGCTCGCCCGCCGACGTGACGTGGCGCGCGGGCGTGACCGCGCTCAGCTTCGGCTTCATCAAGAATGGCGGGATGAACGCCGAGGCCTTGATCTTCTTCGATACCGCGCTCGCCGACGCGACGCTCTATCGCCGCAAACGCGCGGGGATGCTGCTGTGCAAGGGGCGCTACCTCGCGGCGCAATTGCTCGCGATGACCGAGGGCGAGCTGTGGCTCGATCTCGCGCGCAACGCCAATGCGGGCGCGGCTCTCCTAGCACAGGCGGCGGGGGACCGGCTGGTCCATCCGGTCGAGGCGAACGAGGTGTTCATCCGCGTCTCCGCCGACGAGGCCGCGAGCCTGCGCGCGCTCGGCTTCGATTTCTACGATTGGGGTCCGGGCGAAGCGCGGCTGGTGATCTCGTGGAACCAGGACCCGGCCGACATCCGCCCGCTCGCCGACGCGATCGCGGCGCTTTGAGCGCAGGGCCCCCGCCCAATTCGAGCAAACTCGCGATTCTGATTCCGTTCGGGATCGTCACGCTGATCTGGGGCTCGACCTGGCTCGTGATCCGCGGGCAGCTCGGCGTGGTGCCGGCGAGCTGGTCGGTGACCTACCGCTTCCTCGTCGCTGGGCTGGTGATGTGCAGCTACGCGCTGATCCGACGCGAATCGCTGCGGCTCGACGCGCGCGGGCTGGGCTTCGCGGTGCTGCTCGGGCTCGCGCAATTCTGCCTCAACTTCAACTTCGTCTACCGTGCGGAGATGCACATCACCTCGGGGCTGGTCGCGGTGGTGTTCGCGCTGATGCTGTTGCCCAATGCGGTGTTCGGGCGGATTTTCCTCGGCCAGCAGCTCGGGCGGCAGCTGATTATCGGCATGGCGGTCGCGATGGCGGGGGTCACGCTGCTGTTCGTGCGTGAGATTCGGATCGATCCGCACGGCCCGATCGAGGCGCTGACCGGGATCGGCTTCACGCTGCTGGCGATCTTCTCGGCCTCCTCGGCGAACGTGATGCAGGGCACGCAGACCGCGCGCGCCTATCCGATGATCCCGATGCTCGGCGTCGCGATGCTGCTCGGCGCGAGCTTCGATGGGGCGTTTGCCTGGGCGACGACGGGGCCGCCGGTGATCGAGCTCACCCCCGCCTATCTCGCGGCAACGCTGTATCTCGGCGTGTTCGCC
The DNA here is from genome assembly GCA_943367995.1 of Bordetella parapertussis. GTDB lineage: Bacteria > Pseudomonadota > Alphaproteobacteria > Sphingomonadales > Sphingomonadaceae > Sphingomonas. Next base: position 234,231 of record CALRKL020000002.1, read on the forward strand.
TCGGCGATCGCCTTCCCGCTCTATTTCGGCGTGCTGCGCGTGATCGGTCCGGCCAAGGCGGCCTATTCGGGCGTACTCGTTCCCGTGATCGCGATGTGCCTGTCGACGCTGTTCGAGGGCTATCGCTGGTCGCTGCTGGCGGGCGCGGGCGCCGCGCTGGTGATCGGCGGGCTGGTCATCGCCTTGAGGGCGCGCAGACCCGCGCGGTAATCGGGGTAGGCCGGGCGCCACCCGAGCACGCGCTTGGCCTTCCCGTTGGCGATGCGGCGATTCTCGGCATAGAAACCGCGCGCCATCGGGGAGAGCGGCTCGAGCGGCACGAACGGCGGCGGATCGCGCCCGAGCAATGCAGCCGCAAAGACGATGACGTCGTTCTGGCTCGCCGGCAGATCGTCCGCGAGATTGTACGCGCCCGCCGGCGCGTCGAAGCCCGCAATCACCCCGGCGACGATATCGGCGACATGCGCCCGGCTGAACACCTGGCCCGGCGCTTCGACCCGGTGTGCCGCGCCGCTCGCAACGCGATCGAGCGGCGATCGCCCCGGACCGTAAATCCCCGGCAAGCGAAACACGCGCGCGCCGAGCGTCAGCCAGGCGGAGTCGGCCTCGGCGCGCGCGCTGCGACGCCCGGTTCCGGTCGGTGCGCTTTCATCGACCCATGCCCCCGCCGCATCGCCATAGACGCCGGTCGAAGACAGATAGCCGAGCCACGCCCCGCTCCGCGCTGCCGCTGCGCCATAGGTGACGAGCACGGGATCGATCTCGCCCGCCGGCGGAACCGACGACAGGATATGCGTCGCCACCGCGATCTCCCGCGCTAACGCCACGCCATCGTCGAAACGGATCGTACCGTTACGGCCATCGCGCGTCGTGCCGACGACCTGCCAGCCTTCGGCACGCAACCGCGCGGCCAGCGCCTGCGCGGTGTAGCCGAGGCCGAAGATCAGGAGGCGCATATCATGCCCGTAACAGTTCCCCGGCGCAGGCTGGGGCCCAGCAGCGCAGGCTGCTGCAAAGGCCGTTGCGCTTGCCAATTCCGTCCGTCCGCCTGGGCCCCGGCCTTCGCCGGGGAACCGGACTCATTTCGCGCCATAGCCATGATAGAGCAACCCGAAGAAGTCGCCCTTGTTCCAGCGCGGCCGCGCGTCGCCGTCGGCGATCGCGCGCGCGATCGCATAATTGGCGTCGACGAAGCGGATCCCCTGTCGCCAGTCGATCGGCTGCGCGAGATCGTCCGACGGCTGGTGATAGCGATGCGCGAAGAAGTCGGCGGTCGCCGCCTTGCCCGGCCCCTTCTGCCCCGGCCACAGGAACACCGAGGGCACGCCCTGCTGGACGAAGCGATAATGGTCCGAGCGCACGAATATCCCCTGCGCCGGATCGGGATCGGGCGACATCGTCACGCCGAGCGTGCCCACTGCCTGCGCGACGATCGGCCCGAGCGTCGAGCGGTCGGCGCCGAACACCGTCATGTCCTCGAACGGATAGGACAGGATCGGCATGTCGAGGTTCACATCGGCGACGATCGACTGGATCGGCACGGTAGGGTGCTTCGCGAAATAGTCCGAGCCGACCAGCCCCTTCTCCTCGGCGGTGACCGCGAGGAACAGGATCGAGCGGCGCGGCGGCTTCCCCGATGCCTTGAAGCGCCGCGCTTCCTCGATCAGCGCGGCGATGCCGACGGCGTTGTCCTCGGCGCCGTTATAGATCGTGTCGCCCTTCGCATCCGGCGTGCCGACGCCGAGATGGTCGAGATGCGCCGACAGCACGACCACTTCCTTGCCGAGCTTGGGGTCGCTGCCCGGGATCATTCCCGCGACATTCGCGCTCGTGGCGGGTTCGAAGCGCGTTTTCAGCGCAACCGTCGCACCGATGTTGAGCGACATCGCGCGGAAGGTCGCATTGCTATCGGCGGCGCGCGCCGCGATTCCGGCCCATGGCGTCTTGGCTTGCGCGAACAGCTTGGCCGCGCCGCTCGCGCTCAGCGTCGCGAGGATCGGCACGCCCGGCGCCTCACCCGTACCGTCGGCGCGCGCCCAGGTCGTGCGCGCCCGGTCGAAGTTCGCGCCACTTTGTGGCAGCACCGCGCGGGTCAGCACGATCGCGCCGACCGCGCCGTGCGCCGCGGCGATCACCGCCTTGGTCGCGGGACTCGAGAAATGCGCGCGCTCCTCGCTCTGGAAGCCGAGCGGCGCGCCGCCGAAAAACGCGACGATCTTGCCGCGCACATCGACCCCGGCATAATCGTCGCGCTTGTAATCGGGCGCGACGAGCCCGTAGCCGACGAACACCACCGGCGCATCGAGTGCGGTCTGCGCCGCGCCGGCGACCGCGCCAGGCATGTAATCCTCGCCGAACACGAGCCCGACCGGCGCCGCTCCGCTACGCGTCAGCACGACATCGCCCTTATCGGCAGCGCGATAGCCGACGAGCGGCACCTTCTGAATGTAGCTGCCGCCGTCACCGGCGGGCTTGAGCCCCGCGGCAAAGAATTGCGCGGCGACGTAATCGGCGGCGATGCGATATTCGGCGCTCCCCGCCTCGCGCCCGCGCAGCGAGTCCGCGGCGAGGAACAGCACGTGCGCCTTCATCGCGGCCTGATCGTCGGGCAGCGGCGCGTCCTGCGCGCTGGCCGCCGGCACCATGGCGATCGCCGCCAGCGCGAGGAACCGGATCTTCATGTCTGCCCTCATTCTGTGTTCGGCCGCGGTAGCACAGGGCGACGCGCGCACAAGCGGCGCGATTTCGGTAGCGAGCGGCAAACAGCCACCCTACATCTCGGTCAATGCTCGATCTCCAGACCAGCCTCGCCCAGCCCCATGTCACGCGCCGCGCGGACTATACCCCGCCCGACTGGCAAGTGCCCGAGATCGCGCTCGACTTCGCGCTCGATCCCGCGACAACGCGCGTCAAGGCGACGCTGCACGTCCAGCGCGGCGACCTGCATCACCGCCCGTTGCGACTCGACGGTGCGGGGCAGGCGCTGCTGTCGGTCAAGGTCGACGGCGTTACGGTCAATGACTGGTCGCTCGACGGCGAGACGCTCGTCCTGCCGCTGAGCGGTTCGGCGCATGTCGTCGAAACCGAGGTCGAGATCGCGCCCGAACGCAACACCCAGCTGATGGGGCTCTACGCCTCGGGCGGCAATCTGTGCACGCAGTGCGAAGCCGAGGGCTTCCGCCGCATCACCTATTTCCCCGACCGGCCCGACGTGCTGAGCCGCTATCAGGTGCGGATGAGCGCGGACAAGGCGCGTTATCCGGTGTTGCTCGCCAATGGCGATCCGATCGCGTCGGGCGATCTGCCGGACGGGCGACATTGGGCCGAGTGGCGCGACCCCTTCCCCAAGCCATGCTATCTGTTCGCGCTGGTGGCGGGCGATCTTGCGGTCAATCGCGGCAGCTTCGTGACCATGTCGGGGCGCGAGGTGCAGCTCGGCATCTGGGTCCGCGCCGCCGATATCGCGCGGACGCATCACGCGCTCGACGCGCTCAAGACATCGATGGCGTGGGACGAGCGCGTCTATGGCCGCGAATATGATCTCGACGTGTTCAACATCGTCGCGGTCGACGATTTCAACTTCGGCGCGATGGAGAACAAGGGCCTCAACGTCTTCAATTCGCGCTACATCCTCGCCGATCCCGACACCGCGACCGATTACGATTACGACGCGATCGCCGCGGTCGTCGCCCACGAATATTTCCACAATTGGTCGGGCAACCGCGTCACCTGCCGCGACTGGTTCCAGCTGAGCCTCAAGGAAGGCTTCACCGTCTATCGCGACCAGGCCTTCTCGGCCGATCAGGGCTCGGCCGCGGTCAAGCGGATCGAGGACGTGCGGGGCTTGCGCGCGTCGCAATTCCCCGAGGATGCGGGGCCGCTCGCGCATCCGATCCGTCCCGACGAATATCAGGAAATCTCGAACTTCTACACCGCCACGATCTACAACAAGGGCGCCGAGATCATCGGCATGCTCGCGACGATCCTCGGCCGCGAGAAGTTCCGCGCCGGGACCGACCTCTATTTCGACCGCTTCGACGGGACGGCGGCGACCTGCGAGGATTTTGTCGCAAGCCTGGAAGAAGCGAGCGGGGTCGATCTGACGCAATTCCGTCGCTGGTACGGCCAGGCGGGCACCCCGCGCGTCACCGCATCGCTGCACCACACCGAAGGCTCAAGCCGCGCCGAACTCGTGCTCGCGCAGCGCACGCCGCCGACGCCGGGCCAGGAGCACAAGCTGCCGCTCGTGCTGCCGCTGCGCATCAAGCTGTTCGGCGCGCAGACTGCACAGACGGTTGCGCCTGAGCAGACGATTCTGCTCACCGATACCGAGGAGCGCATCGTGTTCGAAGGCGTCACCGAGCGCCCAGTGCTGTCGATCAACCGCGGCTTCTCCGCCCCGGCGATCCTCGAGACCGACCGCACCGCCGCCGACCTCGCCTTTCTCGGCGCGCATGACGACGATCCGTTCGCGCGCTACGAGGCTCTGCAGCAATTGATGCTCGACACGCTGGTCGCCGCTGCGGGCAACAACCGCGCCGACACCGCTGCGGTGGTCGCGGCGGTCGCGGGGACGCTCGCCGACGCGACGCTCGATCCGGCGTTCATCGCCGAGGCAGTGTTGCTGCCTTCGGAAAGCTTCATCGGCGACCAGATGGCGGTGGTCGACCCAGAAGCGATCTTCCGCGCGCGCGAGGCCTTGCGGCGCGAGATCGGGCGGACGCTCGAGCGCGAGTGGCGGGGTGCCTATGACGGCGCACGCACCGAGGGTTCGGGCTATGTCTATTCGCCAGAGGCCAAGGGCCTGCGCAGGATCAAGGCGGTCGCGCTCGGCTATATCGCCGCCTCGGGGGCGAGCGACGCCGCCGCGCTCGCCTTCGCGCAATTCGAGGCCGCCGACAACATGACCGATCGGCAGAGCGCGCTGACGACGCTCGTCGCGGGCGCTTCGGCCGAGCGCATCGCCGCGCTCGACATCTTCTACAATCGCTACAGCGACAATCCGCTGGTGCTCGACAAATGGTTCTCGGTGCAGGCGATGGCGCCGCGCGACGATACCGGCGCGGTGGTCGCCGAATTGCTGCGACACCGCGCCTTTACGCTCGGCAACCCCAATCGCGCGCGCGCGCTGATCGGCGCGTTCGGCGTCAACCAGCGCGCGTTCAACGCGGTCGACGGGTCGGGCTATCGTTTCCTGGCGGACCAGCTCATCGCGCTCGACCGGATCAACCCGCAGACCGCCGCCAAGCTGATCGCGCCGCTCGGACGCTGGCAGCGCTACGATGCGGCGCGGGGTGCCTTGATGCGGGCGGAACTGACGCGGATCGTCAAGACGCCGGGTTTGTCGAAGGATATGTTCGAGCAAGCGTCGAAGAGCCTCGACGCCTGAGGGTCAGCGGGCGACGGCGACCTGGCGCGCCGTCGCGGCGCGGGCCGAGTCCATCGGATGCAGCGTAACGAGCGCCAGCGCGCCGAGCGCGAAACCACCGACGAACTTCCACAGGAAATCGGACTTCAGAACACTGCGCATTGCTTCAAACCTTTCGCGCCGGCCCGGTGCCGAATCGCTGCGGTGCAGCAAATCGGCTTCTCGGGGTCGTTTCGCAAGCGGCTTATTGGCAACCCAGCGTTAACGGAAACTGACTGTTAGCGCAGCGCGGCGCACGCCGTCTGAATCCGTTCGCACGCCTGCGTCAGAAGCGCATCCGAGGTCGCGTACGAAATCCGCATCGCCGGCGACAGGCCGAACGCGGCGCCCTGCACTGCCGCGACCTTGGCATCGTCGAGCAGATAGCCGACGAACGCCTCGTCGGTGTCGATCAATTTCCCCGCAGGCGTCGACTTGCCGATCACCCCCGAAAGCTCGGGATAGACGTAGAACGCCCCCTGCGGCCGCGGGCAGGTGATGCCGTCGGCCTGGTTCAGCATCGACACGACGAGATCGCGGCGGCCCTGGAAGACGCTCGCCCAATCCTTGAGGAAGCTCTGGTCGCCATTGAGCGCCGCGGTCGCCGCCGCCTGCGCGATCGAGCAGGGGTTGCTGGTCGATTGCGACTGGAGCTTGGCCATCGCCTTGATCAGCCACGACGCGCCGCCGGCAAAGCCGATTCGCCAGCCCGTCATCGCATAGGCCTTCGAACAGCCATTGGCGGTCAGCGTGCGCTCGTAGAGCGTCGGACAGACCTGCGCGATCGTCGCGAACTCGAAACCGTCGTAGAGGATATGCTCATACATATCGTCGGCGAAGATCCAGACGTGCGGATGGCGCTCGAGCACCGCGCCCAGCGCCTTGAGTTCGGCGGCGGTATAGGCGGCGCCGGTCGGGTTCGACGGCGAATTGAGGATGACCCACTTGGTCCGCGGCGTGATCGCCGCCTCGAGCTGTTCGGGGAGCAGCTTGTAGCCCTGCGACGCGCCCGCCGCGACGAACACCGGCGTGCCGCCCGCGAACAGCACGACGTCGGGATAGCTTACCCAATAGGGCGCCGGGATCACGACCTCGTCGCCGGCATCGAGCGTCGCAACCATCGCGTTGAACAGCGTGTGCTTGCCGCCGACGTTCACCGTGATCTGGTCGGGCGTATACTGCAGGCCGTTGTCACGCGCGAACTTGGCGACGATCGCGGCCTTCAGCTCGGGCGTGCCGTCGACATTGGTATATTTGGTCTTGCCGTCATGGATCGCCTGGATCGCGGCGTCCTTGATGAAATCGGGCGTGTCGAAATCGGGTTCGCCCGCGCCAAGGCCGATCACGTCGACGCCGGCGCGTTTCAGCTCCTGGACGCGCGTCGTGATCGCGAGCGTCGGCGAGGGCTTGATGCGGACGAGCGCGGCGGATGGCTGCATGAGATGGACCTTGCGGAAATGCCGCGGTGCGGCGGGTTCGCGCGAGCGCTTATCGCGCCGGGACGTTTGTCGCAACCACGCGTCGCGCACGAATCAGTCCGCGCAGGGCATTGCCGACGAAAAATTCCTGCGTCAGGTCATCGGGTGTCAGAATATCCTCGATCGCCCGGCCCTGTGCGATCAGATCGGCGCGCAGGATCCCCGGCAGCAAACCGTCGTCGAGCGGCGGCGTGATCAGCACGTCGCCGCGCGGCACGAACAGCGTCGTGAAGCTGCCTTCGGTCAGGCGTCCGTCGGGGCGCACGAACACGACTTCGTCGCTGCCCGCATTACGCCGCGCTTCATCGTAGAAACCGCGATCGCTGGTCTTGTGGCGCAGCCGAACATCCGCCGCGGCGACCGGCAGCGGCACGACCGCGACCGACAGCGGTTCGGCCGCCAGCGAAGGTAGCGGCGCGGTCTCGATCGCCACCGCGCCGCTGGCGGCGAGCAGCAACCGCACCTTTCTCGCGGCGCGCAGCCGGAAGGTCGCCGCCTGCAATTCGTTGCGCGCGGCATGGCGATCGAACGCGAAGCCGAATGCGCGCGCGCTCGCCGACAGGCGCTGGAGATGAAGGTCGAGTCGCAGGATGCCGTGCTCGGGGTCGAACGCCATCGTCTCGATCAGATCGAACGGGTGCGGGTCGCGCGTCATGAACGCGGTCTTGGCCTGCGCTTCGTCCCATTCGTCGGCCACGCGCGAATCGGCGACGATCCCGCCCCCCGCCCCGTACGTCGCGTGCGAGGCGCCGCGCGGCAGCGTCAGCGTGCGGATCGCGACGTTGAACATCGCATCGCCGCTCGCGTCCAGCCGCCCGATCGCGCCGGTATACAGCCCGCGCGGCCCGGGTTCGATCTCGGCGATCGCCTGCATCGCCGCAATCTTGGGGGCGCCCGTGATCGACCCGCATGGAAACAGCGCGGCGAGCACGTCGAGCGCATCTGTCTCGGGCGCGATCTGCGCGGTGACGGTCGAGAGGAGCTGGTGGACGGTCGGATAGCGCTCGACCTCGAACAGACGCGGCACCGCGACCGATCCTGCGCGCGCCACCCGCGCCAGATCGTTGCGCATCAGATCGACGATCATCAGATTTTCCGCGCGCTGCTTGGGATCCTGCGCGAGCGCGGCGGCCGCCGCAGCATCCGCCGCCGCAGTCTCACCGCGCCGCGCCGTCCCCTTCATCGGGCGACAGGTCAATGTCGCGCCCTCCAGCGCGAAGAACAGTTCGGGCGACAGCGACAGGATAGACGCGTCGCCCGTGTCGATCAGCGCGCCGAACCCGGCGCGCGCAGCGTCCCGCAACCGCGCGTAGAGCGACAGCGGGTCGCCGAGCACCGCGACCTCGCCGAGATGCGTGAGATTGGTCTGGTACAGCGCGCCTGCCGCGATCCGCGCCTGCACATCGGCGAATTGCGCGTCGTACCGGCTGCGGTCGATCGCCGGCACGGGCGCGCCGATCCAGGCGCCGGCCGCATCGGGGAGCAGGTCGGGCAGCGCGTCCGGCGCGATCTCTTCGAAATCCGCGAACAGCCCGAACCACAAGAGCGGCGTGTCCGACATAGGCGGCGCGCCGAGCGCGGGTTCGAACGCCGCGCCCGCTTCGTACGTCAGATATCCGGCCGCATGCAGCCCGTCGCGCCGCGCCGCGCGAAGCTCCGCCAGCGCAGGGGTGATCTCAGCCGTCGTCCGCGCCGTCACGATCCGCACCGGATCGCGATAGAGCCGCGCCGGCGCGCCGCCGTCACGGGCATCGTCGAGCAGCACGAAAGGCGGGGAAAGACGCGTCACCATATGTCGTATCGCAGATGCCCCGGCTTTGCCGCCCGGGGCAACCCTTGGTTTTCCCCGCAGTCCCCGGTATCTCGGATCGATGAGCACCCAGCCCCCCTCACCCGCCCTGCCGCCGCTCCGCGCCGCGATCCTTCCGGTCACGCCGCTGCAGCAGAATTGCACGCTGCTGTGGTGCACCGCGACGCTGCGCGGCGCGTTCGTCGATCCCGGCGGCGACCTGCCCAAGCTGCTCGAAGCGGCGAAGCAGCACGGCGTCACGGTCGAGAAGATCATCCTGACGCACGGCCATATCGATCATTGCGGCGAGGCCAAGCCGCTCGCCGACCAGCTCGGCGTGCCGATCGAGGGGCCGCACGAGGAAGACCGTTTCCTCACCTGCGCTCTCTCCGAAAGCGGGGCCCAATACGGCATTCCAGGGGTCAATTTCGAATCCGACCGCTGGCTGATCGAGGGCGATACGGTCAGCGTCGGCGATCTCGTGCTCGACGTGTACGAGACGCCCGGCCACACGCCCGGCCACGTCATCTTCCATCACGCGCCGTCGAAACTGGCGATCGTCGGCGACGTGCTGTTCGCCGGCTCGATCGGCCGCACCGATTTCCCGCGCGGCAACCACCCGCAATTGATCGAGTCGATCGTCACCAAGCTGTGGCCGCTCGGCGACGACACGACCTTCCTGCCCGGCCATGGGCAGCCGAGCACCTTCGCGCACGAACGCCGCACCAACATGTTCGTCAGCGACGCGGCACTGGCGGCCTGAGCGGTGGCGGGACCGCAGCAACCGGGTGAGATCCGGATCGGCATCGGCGGCTGGACCTACGAGCCGTGGCGCGGGACCTTCTTTCCCGAGAAATGGCCGCACAAGCGCGAGCTCGATTATGCCGCGAGCAAGCTCACCGCGATCGAGGTCAACGGCACCTATTATTCGTCGCAAAAGCCCGCGACCTTCGCCGCGTGGGCGAAGGCAGTGCCCGACGGCTTCGTCTTCGCGCTGAAGGCTTCGCGCTATTGCACCAATCGCAAGGTGCTCGCCGAGGCGGGCGAATCGATCGCGCGTTTCACCGGGCAGGGGATCGTCGAGCTCGGCGATCGGCTCGGGCCGATCCTGTGGCAGTTCATGGCGACCAAGAAGTTCGATCCCGAGGATTTCGGCGCGTTCCTCAAGCTGTTGCCCGCCGAGCAGGATGGCGTCGCGCTGCGGCACGCGGTGCAGGTCCGCCACGAGAGCTTCCAGACGCCCGAATTCGTGGCGCTCGCGCGCGCCGCCGGCGTGGCGATCGTCTATGCCGATTCGACCGACTATCCCGCGATCGCCGACGTCTCGGGCGACCTAGTCTATGCCCGGCTCGAGGCGGCGGTCGAGGACGAGCCGGCGGGCTATCCGCCCGCGGCGCTCGACCGCTGGGCCTCTGCCGCGCGCTGCTGGGCCGCGGGCGGCGCGGCGGCCGACCTGCCCTATCTGGCCGAGCCTGCGCCCGGCACGCCGCGCGAAACCTTCGTCTTCTTCATCAATGGCGCGAAAGTGCGCGCACCGTATGGCGCGATGGCGTTGATCGAGCGCGTGCGCGCTTAAGGGGTCGCGCTGTCGGCGGGCGTGGGCGCGTCGGCGCGCGCCGGTGCCGCCGCCGGGGGCGCGACCGTATCGGGTCCCGGCGCGAGAATCGCCGCGCTCTCGATCGTGTCGAGCGCGCGGCGGACGTCGACATAGCGCCGCGCCGCGCCGGTCCAGCGATCGGCCTGTGCGACGCCGGGCGTGCGCGACACCTCGGCGAGCGCCGCCTCGACCTGCCCGGCTTCGAGCAACCTTCGCGCGCGCGCGACGCGATCGACCGGGAGCGGCGAGGGGGTTCCCGCCTTGCGCAAGACGATCAAATGGCCGAACTCCTCGCGCAGGCTCTGCCACCAACCGTTGCTCGCCGCGCCGGTGAGCAGTTCGGGCGTAACGCCATCGAGCCCGGCGCGCAGATCCTCGAGCGTAACGGGCTCGCGCGCGGCCTGCACGATCGTCGCGACCGCCGCCGGCTGCACCGCAGCGAAGCGCGCGCGCAGCTGACCTTCGAGAAAGCCGAGATTGAGGCCGCGGTCGATCGCGCGGCGTGCGGCGAAGGCGATCATCAGCGCCTGGCTGCGCGTCGCATAGGTCGAGGCGCGCTGCGACTCGCGGTCGATCGTTCCGGCGCGCGCCTCGAGCGCGGCGAGTTCGGCGGCGAGCGAGGCCTCGCGGTTGGTGAGCGCCGCGAGTTCGAGCGCGGGCGCCGCCACCGCCGCCTTGCTCGGTACGATCACCAGCGGCGCCTGGCCATTGGCGCCGACGGGAACGGTGACCGTGGCCAGCGGCTTCGCATCGGTCTTGACGAACTTCACCACGAGCAGCGCGGCAAGCCCCGCGCCGACCAGGAACGCGATCAGCGCGAGCGCGATCCCCATCCGCCAGCCTGGACCGCGCGGCGTGCGGGCGGGCGGAGGCGCGCCGAGCGGCGGGAGCAAGCGCGGGGCGGGGCGTTCGGAAAGCTCCGACTCACGGCGGGACGATCCGGCGATACCGGGATCGGGGACGGGGAGGGCGGGGTCGTCCATCAGCGCCTTATCGGGGCGTCGACGCGGGCGGTCAATCGCCCGTGGCTGTCGACAAGCCGAGCGCGGCGGCGAACAGCGCGGCGTCATCGGGGCGCGACGCGGTCGCGACGCCCGCCCAGCCTGCCCCCAAAGCGGCGGCGATCGCCGGGCTGAACGCGGCGATCGCGATTCGCGAGCGCTCCAGCGCGGCGGTATCGACGAGCGCTTCCAATCGCCGTGCGGCGCGTGGCGAGTGCAGCAAGGCGATCCTCCCGTCGAGCGCCGCCAGCGCGGCGGGGGCGATTGGCACCGCGACGCTTTGATAGACGGCCACTATCTCCGCGATCGCGCCGCACGTCGCCAGCGTCCGGTCGCGTCCCGTCAGATGCAGCGCCCGCCGGATGCCGTGTTGTTCGGCAAAATGCGCGATCTGTGCGCCGTCGCCGCTGCCGATGGCCATGACGTCAAACCCCGCCGCGCGCGCCGCGGTCGCGGTATGCGGGCCGACCGCGAGCACCGGCAGGCCGGTCAGCGCGGCAAGACCGGCCCCGCCGAAGCGCACCGTATTGGCGCTGGTCAGGATCAGCGCGTCGTGCTGCGCGGGATCGGGCACATCCCAGTCGAGCGCCTCGACCGCAAACAGCGGCAGCGACAGCGTCTCGAACCCAGCCTCGGCAGCGCGCGTGCAGGTCGCGGCATTGCCTGGCTCGGGACGCAGCACCGCGAGCGGGCGGGTCACGCCGCGAACAGCCGCCGCACCGCTGCGGGTGCCCGCGCGAGCAGATCGGTGGCGAGCCGATCGGCGAAGGTCCCGTCGCCGATCGCGCCGCGCATCTCGCCCGTCACATGCGCGCTGCCGTCCTCGGCGAAGAGTTCGGCGCGCAGCAAGATGCTGTCGCCATCGAGCGTCGCGAGCGCGGCGACCGGTGAATGGCAGTCGGCCTGCAATGCAGCGAGCAAGCCGCGTTCGACCAGCACGCACAGGTGCGTCGCCTCATGGTCGATCGCGCCGAGCCAGTCGCGCATCCGGGTATCGTCGGCGCGCGCCTCGATCCCGACAGCACCCTGTGCGGGCGCGGGGAGCATGACGTCAGTCTCGATGCCGACCCCGACGCCCGGCCGCCCGAGGCGGTCGAGCCCGGCCGCGGCGAGCATCGAGGCATCGACCTCGCCCGCCGCGACCTTGGCGAGGCGCGTATCGACATTGCCGCGAAACAGCACGGTTTCGAAGTCCGGCCGCAGCCGCTTCAATTGCGCGACGCGGCGCGGCGAGCTCGTCCCGATCACCGCACCGTGGCGCAGCGCCGCGATGCTCGGCGCGCCGATCAGCCGGTCGCGCACATCGGCGCGCGGGAGCATCGCGGCGATCGCGATCGTGCTCGGCCGCACCGTCTCGACATCCTTCATCGAATGGACTGCGAAATCGATCTCGCCCGATAGCAGCGCCCGATCGAGCTCCTTGGTCCACAGCGCCTTTCCGCCGATCTCGGCGAGGGCGACGTCCTGCACGCGGTCGCCCGTGGTCTTGATCGGCACGATCTCGATCGCATCGATTCCCCAGCCGTGCGCGGTGCACAGCGCGTCGCGCACCATATTGGCCTGGACGAGCGCGAGCGGCGATCCGCGCGTGCCGAGTTTGAGCTGGGTCTGCGTCACGGAACGATCTCTCCCCTTTCCCGCCACTGTGGCGAAGCGTCCCGGCTTCGACAAGCGGCGTCCGAGCCGCTACAGCCAGCGACATGGCATTGATCCTCGGCCTTGAATCGAGCTGCGACGAAACCGCGGCCTCGCTCGTCACCTCCGACCGTCGCGTCCTCGCGCATCGGCTCGCCGGGCAGGAGGCGGCGCATCGTCCGTATGGCGGCGTCGTCCCCGAAATCGCGGCGCGCGCGCATGTCGAAGTGCTCGCGCCGTTGGTCGCGGCTGCGCTGGCCGATGCCGGCGTCACGCTGGCCGATGTCGATGCGATCGCGGCGACCGCCGGGCCGGGGCTGATCGGCGGCGTGATGGTCGGGCTCGTGACAGGCAAGGCGCTCGCGCATGCCGCGGGCAAGCCGCTGATCGCGGTCAACCATCTCGAGGGCCACGCGCTGTCGCCGCGGCTGTCCGATCCCGATCTCGACTTTCCCTATATGCTGCTGCTCGTCTCGGGCGGGCATTGCCAGTTGCTGCTGGTCGAGGGCGTCGCGCGCTATCGCCGGCTGGCGACGACGATCGACGATGCCGCGGGCGAGGCGTTCGACAAAACCGCCAAGGTGCTTGGGCTTGGCTTCCCCGGCGGCCCCGCGGTCGAGGCCGCCGCCGCGCGTGGGCGGCCGATCGTGCCGCTGCCGCGGCCGTTGAAGGGCTCGGCCGAACCGCATTTCTCTTTTGCCGGGCTCAAGAGCGCGGTGGTCCGCGCGCATGACGCCAAGACCTGGGAGGTCGACGACATCGCTGCCTCGTTCCAGGCGGCAGTGGTCGATTGCCTGCTCGACCGCACGATCCGCGCGCTCGGGCAGGCGGGCGGCGCGACCGCATTGGTCGTCGCGGGCGGAGTTGCCGCCAACACCGCGGTGCGCACCGCGCTGAACGGGCTCGCGAGCGATCATGGCCTGCGCTTCGTCGCGCCGCCGCTGTGGTTGTGCACCGACAATGCGGCGATGATCGGCTGGGCGGGTGCGGAGCGCTTCGCCGCCGGCCTGACCGACCCGCTCGACATCGCGCCGCGGCCACGCTGGCCGCTTGATCCGGGTGCCGAGGCGGTGCGTGGGGCGGGGGTCAAGGCATGAAGATCGGGGTCATTGGCGGCGGCGCCTGGGGCACCGCGCTTGCGCAGGTCGCGGCGCGCGGTGACGCACCGGTCACCCTGTGGGCGCGAGAAACCGAAGTCGTCGGCGCGATCAACGAAACCCACGAGAATACGCGCTTCCTCGCGGGCGTTGCCCTGTCGCCGTCGATCCGCGCGACATCGGCGCTAGCTGAGTTGACCGATTGCGACGCGCTGCTGGTCGTCGTGCCGGCGCAGCATGTCCGCGCGGTCCTGACCGGAATCCCCGTCGGCATGACGCCATTGGTGCTGTGCGCCAAGGGGATCGAGGCCGGCACCCGGCTGCTCGTCGGCGAGGTCGCGCAGGCGTTGCATCCCGCCGCGCCGATCGCGGTGCTGTCCGGGCCGACCTTCGCGCACGAAGTCGCCGCCGGGCTGCCGACCGCGGTGACGCTCGCCTGCGCCGATCCGCTGATCGGCGCGGCGCTGGCCGACCGCCTCGCCGGGCCGAGCTTTCGCCCCTACGCCTCGGACGACGTCATCGGCGCGGAGATCGGTGGCGCGGTCAAGAACGTGCTCGCGATCGCGTGTGGTGTCGTCGAGGGCGCGGGCCTCGGCCAGAATGCGCGCGCCGCGCTGATCGCGCGCGGCTTTGCCGAAATGACGCGCTTCGGCGTCGCGCGCGGCGCGCAGGTCGAGACGCTCGCCGGCCTGTCGGGGCTCGGCGATCTCGTGCTGACCTGCTCGTCGACCGCGTCGCGCAATTTCTCGCTCGGCATGGGGTTGGGGCAGGGCAACCGCGCCGCCGACCTGCTGGCCGACCGGCTGACCGTCGCCGAGGGCGCCTTCACCGCGCCGGTGCTGCGCGAGGCGGCCGCCGAAGCGGGCGTCGATATGCCGGTGGTCGAGGCAGTGTGCGCCTTGCTCGACGGGGCCGAAGTCCAGGCGGTGATCGGTGCGCTGCTCGCCCGCCCGTTGACTCGCGAATGATGCGCTGGGCGGCGTTGCTCAAGGGGGTCAACCTCAACGGGCGCAAGCTGCCGATGGCGGATTTGAAGGCGCTGGTCGAAGGGCTGGGGTATCGCGAGGTCGCGACGCTGCTCGCCTCGGGCAATGTCGTGTTCGCGTGCGACGAGACCGATGGGGCAAAGGTCGAGGCGGCGATCGAGGCGGCGCTGGACGGCTACGGGCTAAAGACTGATGTGGTCGTGCGCAGCGCCGCCGACTTGCAGGCGATCCTCGCCGCCAATCCCTTTCCGGAGGCGGCGCTCGCGCGGCCGAGCCATGTCGTCGTGCTGTTCCACCGCGACTCGGTGCCGGCGGATCCGCTCGATGCGCTGCCTGAACTCTATCAAGGTCGCGAGACGCTCATCGCGCGGGGTCGCGAGCTCTATGTGGATTATGTCGATGGGATCGGCGAGTCGAAGCTTCCGCAGGCGATGGCCAAGCTTCAATTCCCGAGGCTCGCGACCGCGCGCAACTGGAACACCGTAATCAAGCTGGCCGCGTTATTGGAAGATGCGCACTCCTAGCACCCGTCACCCTCGCGAAAGCGAGGGCCCCGCTTCTTCTTCTCGGGCGGGGCCAGGCAGCGGGATCCCCGCTTTCGCGGGGATGACGGAGGTCTCAGAAATCGATCGCGATACCCTTCGATTCCCAATCGCCATAGCGCGTCGGGTCGAGCCCATCGGGGTCACCCTTGGCACTCTGCCCCTTGGGTGGCACCGGCAACGGATCGGGTTCGGGCACCGGCGGACTCTTGCTGAGATAGGCGGGTGGCTTCACATGCGGCGGGCGAACGGCCATGGAGTGTCCTTCATGCACGACAAATGCGCCCCCGCTACATCGGCGGCCTTCAGACAGAGTTCAAGCTTTTGACCCTTCCGCCGCCGCGCCGCTACATGCCCAAGCCCGAACCGGTCGATCCGCCCGGCGTTCCCGCGCGGCGCGCCGCGCTCCGCTTGCTCGACGCGGTGTTGCGCCAGGGACTGCCGCTCGAGGCGGCGATCGGCCGCGCCACCGCCGGGATCGAGCGCAGCGATGACCGCGCGCTCGCCCATGCGATCGCCGCCGAAGTGCTCCGCCGCCTGCCCGATCTCGACGCGCTGATCGATTCGGCGACCAAGACGCGGCTGCCCGATGACGCCAAGGCGCGTTTCGCGCTGCGCATCGCGCTCGTCCAAGCGCTGTCGCTCGGCACCCCGCCGCATGCCGCGATCTCGACCGCGCTGCCGCTCGTCGATGGCGGCCCGCGCAAACTCGTCCACGGCGTGTTCGGCACGCTGATGCGCGGCGGCGATCAATTGCCCGAACAGCCGACGCTGCCCGATCCAGTCGCGATCCGCTGGCACGCCGCCTGGGGCGACGACGGCATCGAAGCCGGCGAGCGCGCGATGGCCGCGCCGCCGCCGCTGGATCTTACGCTCGCCGACCCCGCGACGACCGACGCGATGGCCGAGACGCTCGGCGGCGTCTCGCTGCTGCCGGGGCATGTCCGCCTGCCCTCGGCGCATGTTCCCGAACTGCCAGGCTTCGAAGAGGGCAGCTGGTGGGTGCAGGACATTGCCGCCTCGCTCCCCGCGCGGCTGCTCGGCAAGGGCGCGGGCAGCGTGCTCGATTTGTGCGCCGCGCCCGGCGGAAAGACGATGCAGCTTGCGAGCGCTGGCTGGAGCGTCACCGCGATCGATTCGTCGGAAAGTCGTCTTGCGCGACTTCACGAGAATCTCGAGCGCACGCACCTTGCCGCGACGGTGATCACCGCCGATCTGCTGCTGTGGTCGCCGCCCGCGCCGGTCGACGCGGTGCTGCTCGATGCGCCGTGCAGTGCGACGGGCATCTTCCGGCGCCACCCCGACGTGCTCCACCGCGTGCGCCCGTCGCAGATCACCGAACTCGCCGCGCTGCAGGCGAAACTGCTCGCGCGCGCCGCCGATTGGGTCAAGTCGGGCGGGACGCTCGTCTTCGCAACCTGCTCGCTCGAACCCGCCGAGGGCGAGGCGCAGCTGACCAAGTTCCTCGCCGCCCGCCCCGATTACAGCCTCGTCCCCGTGACGCAGGACGAACTGCCGGCGGGGATCGTCCCCAATCCCGGCGGCTGGGTGCGGACCTTGCCCGGGATGATCGATCCCGGCGGCAATGACGGATTCTTCATCGCGCGCCTGCGCCGGCAAGGTTAAGCGTTGCTTGCCCACGCCCGCGACCATGCTAGAGGCTGAACGACCATGAGCCAGCTTCCCGTCCGCATCGCGCCCTCGATCCTCTCCGCAGACTTCGCCAAGCTCGGCGAGGAGGTCCGCGCGATCGATCTCGCCGGCGCCGACTGGATCCATGTCGACGTGATGGACGGGCATTTCGTCCCCAACATCTCGATCGGCCCGGGCGTGGTGAAGGCGATCCGCCCGCACACCACCAAGCCGCTCGACGTCCATCTGATGATCGCGCCGGTCGACGCCTATCTCGAGGCGTTCGCCGAGGCCGGCGCCGACACGATCAGCATCCATGTCGAGGCCGGGCCGCACACGCATCGCAGCCTTCAGCACATCCGCCAGCTCGGCAAGCGCGCGGGCGTCGTGCTCACGCCGCAGACGCCCGCCAAGGCGCTCGATTATCTGCTCGAGGAAGTCGATCTGGTGCTGGTGATGAGCGTCAATCCCGGTTTCGGCGGGCAGGCCTTCATCGAAAGTTCGCTGCGCAAGATCGAGGCGATCCGCACGATGATCGACAAGGGCGGCTACACCGTCGATCTCGAGGTCGACGGCGGGATCGATCACGCCACCGCCCCGCGCGCGATCGCCGCCGGGGCCGATGCGCTGGTCGCGGGCACGGCGACCTTCCGCGGCGGGCCCGACGCCTATGCCGCCAATATCGCGGCCTTGCGTGGTTAGGAGCCGCGATCTGCCCGCGCTGGACTCGCCCGCAGCAACCGAAGAGGATAGGCTGCGTGACAGCATCGACGAGGGGAAGCGGCTCGTCCGGCTGGGAGGAGACAAGGGATTGTCGCTCGCCGAACGCCTTTCGGAGCGCTTCCACCGCCTGACCTGGAGCACGCCGATCCACGGCATGCGGCTCAAGGGCCGCCACCCGCTCAAGCTCACGGCCGTCCCCGACGACCCGTTCCTCGGCGACGTCAAGCGCGGCAAGGCGTTGCTCGAGGGGACGCTGACCTTCCGCGGCGAAAGTCGCGAGATCGCGGCGCTCGATCTCGCCAAGCCCGATTTCTCGCGCGCCTTCAGCGAATATCTCCACAGTTTCGCCTGGCTGCGCGACTTGTCGACCGTCGCTACGCGCGCGCAGGCGACGCCGATCGCCGAAGCGCTGATGCGCAAATGGCTCGCCGCGCATGCCGAGAAGGTCAGCGAGCCCGCGTGGCGCGCCGATCTGTGGGGGCGGCGGATCCTGTTCTGGACGGCGCACGCCCCGCTGATCCTGTCGTCGGCCGATCTGGTCTATCGCAGCAGCGTGCTCAACACGCTCGCGCGCGGCGCGCGGCATATCGACCGCAGCGCCGACAAGGTCGCGCCGGGCGCGCCGCGGATCGCGGCGCTGTGCGGCGTCGTCGCGGCGGGACTGCTGATCGCGGGCGGTGACGCGCGCCGCGGCGCGGTTGAGGCGGCGCTCGCCAAGGGGCTCGCGGTGTCGATCTTCGAGGATGGCGGCAATGTCGCGCGCTCGCCCTCGGCGCAGGTCGATATGGTGATGCTGCTCACCGCCTTGCGCGAAGTCTATGACGCGCGCCAGATCGAGGCCCCCGCTTGCATCGCGACCGCGCTGGCGTCGCTGATGCCGGCGTTGCTCGGCATCTGCCACGGCGACCGCGATGTCAGCAGCTGGCAGGGCGGCGGGCCGATCGGCGTCGAGGCGCTCGACCAGATCATCGCCGCCTCGGGGGTGCGCACCCGTCCGCTGCGTCAGGCGCGCGACTGGGGCTATCAGCGGCTTGCGGCGGGCAATGTCGTCGCGATCGTCGACGCCGCCCCGCCGCCGATCGCGCGGCTGGTCGAGGGCGGTTGTGCGTCGACGCTGGCGTTCGAACTGTCCGAGGGGCCGAACCGCATCGTCGTCAATTGCGGTGGCGCGCGGACCGGGATCGTCCAGCTTCCGCCTGCGCTCGCCGAGGGCTTGCGCACCACCGCGGCGCATTCGACGCTGATCGTCGGCGACAGCAATTCGACCGCGATCCATGCCGACGGCACGCTCGGCCGCGGCGTCGGTGAGGTGGAGCTCGCGCGGCAGGAAAGCGATGCGGGCAGCAGGATCGAGGCAAGCCATGACGGCTATGCGCGCCGCTTCGGCTTCCTCCACCGCCGCCAGATGACGCTGACCCGCGACGGCGCCGAATTGCGCGGCGAGGACATGCTGCTCCCCGCGACCAAGCGGCGCAAGCTCGTCGCGACGGGCTTTGCGATCCGCTTCCATCTCGGGCTTGGCATCCAGGTTTCGCCGACCGCCGATGGCCTTGCGGCGTTGCTGCGCTTGCCGGGCGGGCGGCTGTGGCAGTTCCGCTGCCGCGGCGGGACGCTTGCGGTCGAGGAAAGCGTGTGGATCGACGCCGAGGGGCGCCCGCGTGCGACGATGCAGCTCGTCGTCACCGGCGAATCGCCCGCGGGCGGGGCGAACGTCAGCTGGGCGTTCAAGCGCGCCGGTTAAGCCATGCCCGGTTGAATATTGGAGGGTGAGCGGGCAGGGGACGCGCGAACGTTCCCCGGAGCCTGCCCATGACCGATATCCCCATCCGCCGCGCGCTTCTCTCGGTTTCCGACAAGACCGGGATCGTCGATCTCGCACGCGGTCTTGCCGGTCACGGCGTCGAACTGGTCTCGACCGGCGGCACCGCCAAGGCGCTGCGCGATGCCGGGCTCGACGTTCGCGACATCAGCGAGCTGACCGGTTTCCCCGAGATGATGGATGGTCGCGTAAAAACACTGCACCCCAACGTCCATGGCGGCCTGCTCGCGGTGCGCGACGACGCGGCGCATGTCGCATCGATGGAAGAACACGGGATCGGCGCGATCGATCTCGTCGTCGTCAATCTCTACCCGTTCGAGGCGACCGTCGCGAAGGGTGCCGAGCGCGACGAGGTGATCGAGAATATCGATATCGGCGGCCCGTCGATGGTGCGCTCGGCAGCGAAGAACCACGCTTTCGTCGCGATCGTCACCGATCCCGCCGATTATGCGCTGGTGTCGGGGGGGAGCACGACGCTCGCCGACCGCCGCAAGCTCGCCGCCAAGGCCTATGCCACCACCGCTGCCTATGACGGCGCGATCGCGACGTGGTTCGGCACGGTCGATCAGGGCGAAGCCTTCCCCGACACGCTGCCGATCACGCTCAAGCGCGGTCCCGAACTCCGCTATGGCGAGAACCCGCATCAGTCGGCGGCATTCTACACCGCGACCGGCCCCGCCGCGCGCGGCATCGGCCAGGCGCGGCAGGTGCAGGGCAAGGCGCTGAGCTACAACAATCTCAACGACGCCGACGCCGCGCTCGATCTCGTCAGCGAATTCCGCGATGCCGCGCCGACCTGCGTCATCGTCAAGCATGCCAATCCGTGCGGCGTCGCGACCGGCGCCTCGCTCGCCGAGGCCTATTCAGCCGCTTTCGCCTGCGACACCGTCTCGGCGTTCGGCGGGATCATCGCGCTCAACCGCCGGCTCGACGGCGCGACCGCACGCGCGATCGCGGGGATCTTCACCGAGGTCGTCGTCGCGCCCGATGCCGACGAGGAAGCGCAGGCGATCTTCGCCGCCAAAAAGAACCTCCGCCTGCTGCTGACCGGCGAACTCCCCGATCCTGCCCGCACCGGGCTGCTCGCCAAGGCGATCACCGGCGGCTGGCTCGTCCAGACGCGCGACAATGCCAGCAACCCCGAATTGAAGGTCGTGACCAAGCGCACACCGACCGAGCAGGAGCTGATCGACTGCCGCTTCGCCTGGACGATCGCCAAGCACGTCAAGTCGAACGCGATCGTCTATGCCAAGGACGGCAGCACCGCCGGCATCGGCGCGGGGCAGATGAACCGCCTCGAATCCGCTCGCATCGCCGCGTGGAAGGCGAAGGACGCCGCCGACAAGGCGGGCTGGCCGACCCCGCGCACGATCGGCTCGGCGGTCGCCTCGGACGCCTTCTTCCCGTTCGCCGACGGCCTGCTCGCCGCGGTCGAGGCGGGTGCCACTGCGGTGATCCAGCCGGGCGGCTCGATCCGCGACGACGAGGTGATCGCCGCCGCCGATGCGGCCGGCCTCGCGATGGTGTTTACCGGGGTGCGCCACTTCCGACATTGAGGCCGGTGACGGGCAAGGTGGGCGTCTCGCCCGCCTTGCGCCGGAACAGCGCCCGATCCTCGGGGCCCGCCGCCCAGCGGTAGAGCACGAAGAGATAGACACCCGCGATCGCCGGCTCGCCGATCGCGAGCTCGGCCCATTCGAGGCGGTGCGGCAGCAGCGTGAAGCCGACGCCGACCGTCCCCGCGGCGAGCACCGCCCAGAGCATCGGCCAGCGCCATCCGGCGACCCCTGCACCCAGCAGCCGCGAAAGATAGGTCGATTTGATGATCGACGTGATGGCGACCGAGACGAACAGCGCCACCGCCGGCCCCGCCGCCTGATAGGCGACCGGCCAGCCGACCGCCTGCATCGCGAAGATCAACGCGAAGCTCAGCGCGACCTGGAACAGCAGCATCCCGATCGAGATCGCGACGTTCTGCACGCGCGCGATATAGACGAGCGCCGATTCGCACACCGCCCCGGTCGAAGCCGCGGCTTCGGCAAGCAGCAGGAAAGCCAGCGCCGCGGTCCCCGCGACGAATTGCGGGCCGACTGTCCCCATTACCGCTTCGCCGGGAATCGAGCCCATCAGGGCGAGCCCGGTCTGCGCGGCGAGAATCCAGAAGCCGACCTGACGCACCTGACTCGCGACGCCCGCGGTGTCGCCCCGCGCGAGGCTCGAGGTGATGACGGGCCCGAGGATCGGATCGAAGCTCGTCTTCAGCTTGCCCGGAATCGACGCGACCTGCTGCGCCATCCAGTAGATGCCGACGATGCGCGGCTCGAACATCAGGAACAGGATCGAGCGGTCGACATTGCGCGTCCCCCATTCGAGCGCATCGGCCCCGGCGAGCGGGGCATTGCGGCGGATCAGCGCGAAGGTCCGGCCGGGGTGGAGCCGCCAGCCATGCGGCCGGCCATAGCTGCGCACGAACGGGATCACCGAGGCGACGAGCGCCGCCGCCATCGACAGCATATACGCCAGCACCAGCCCGTCGTGCGGCGCGACCGGATAGAGCAGCCCCGCCGCGATCGAGATCGTCCACGGCTCGATCACCGCGCGCGCGGTCACCGTCGCCTGGACGTTGCGGCGATAGGCGAGCGCCGCCAGCATGATGTCCGACCAGGCGCTGGCGACGATGATGCACGGCAACAGCCGCTCAAGCGCGGAAGGGTTACCGCCGTGGAACATCACGTCGGGCATCAGCAGCAAGATGCCGCTCGCCAGACCCGAGGCGATCGCCGCGACGACGAGGCAGTCCCATACGATCTGGACGTGCGGCCGCGCGCTCTCCGAAATCGCCAAAGCGAGCCCGCGCTTCAACCCGAACGTCGCGAGCAACGCCGCGACCTCGACGAACAGCACTGCGCGCGCGAAGGTCCCGAGCGTATCCGGCCCGTACAGCCGCCCGGCGATGAACAGGAACGGCAGTCGCGCGACGAGCCGCATCACGAAGCCGATGATGTTGGTGCGCCCGCCCTTGGCGAGCGCATCGATCTCTTCGGTAGTCCGCCCGTTCGCCGCCGTTTCGAAGCCCATCGTCGTCAATGCGCGGCGCCCCAGCTCGGGCCCGTCCCGATCTCGATGCCGAGCGGGACGCTCAGCACGATCGCGGGTTCGGCGGCGGTGGCCATGACCTGCTCGATGATCGGCTTGGCCGCTTCGACATCGCCTTCGGGCAGTTCGAACACGAGTTCGTCGTGCACCTGCAGCAGCATCCGCACATGCCCCAGCCCGGCAGCTTCGAGCGCCGGCCCCATCCGCACCATCGCGCGCTTGATGATGTCGGCGCTGGTGCCCTGGATCGGCGCGTTGATCGCGGCGCGCTCGGCGCCCTGGCGTTCGTGCTGGACCTTCGACTTGATCCGCGGGAAGTGCGTCTTCCGCCCGAACAGCGTCGTGGTGTAGCCCGTCTCGCGGACGAATTCGGTGGTCGCGGCGATATAGTTGCGGATGCCGGGGAAGCGCTCGAAATAGCGGTCGATCATCGCCTGCGCCTCGTCCGCCGTTACGTCGAGCCGACCCGCCAGCCCCCAACGGCTGATGCCGTAGAGGATCGCGAAGTTGATCGTCTTCGCCCGCCCACGCGTGTCGCGGTTGACCTCGCCGAACAGCTCCTGCGCGGTGAGGCTGTGGATGTCATCGCCATTGGCGAACGCGGCTTTGAGCGCCGGCACGTCGGCCATGTGCGCGGCGAGCCGCAGCTCGATCTGCGAGTAATCGGCGGCGAGCAGGACGTTGCCCGGCTCGGCGACGAACGCATCGCGGATCTGCCGGCCGATCTCGGTGCGGATCGGGATGTTCTGCAGGTTCGGGTCGGTCGACGACAGCCGCCCGGTCTGTGCGCCGGTGAGCGAATAGGAGGTGTGGACGCGACCCGTCGCCGGGTTGATCTGCGCCTGCAAAGCGTCGGTGTAGGTCGATTTGAGCTTCGACAGCTGGCGCCAGTCGAGCACCTTCGCGGCGATGTCCTTGCCCGGCGAATCCTTGTCGGCGGCGATGCGTTCGAGCTCGGTGACGTCGGTCGAATAGACCCCCGACTTGCCCTTGCGGCCGCCCTTGATCCCCATCCGCTCGAACAGCACGTCGCCCAATTGCTTGGGGCTGCCGATCGTGAAGGCACCACCGGCGAGCGCATGAATCTCGACCTCGAGCGCGCCGATGCGGTGCGCGAAGTCGGTCGACAAGGCCGCCAGCTTCTCGCGATCGACCTTGATGCCGTGCATCTCCATCTGCGCGATGACGGGCGCGAGCGGGCGATCGACCATCTCGTAGACGCGCGTCGCGCTCTCGGCGACGAGCCGCGGCTTGAAGCGCCGCCACAGCCGCAGCGTCACATCGGCATCTTCCGCCGCGTAACGCGTGGCCGCATCGAGATCGACCTCGTTGAAGCTGCGCTGCGACTTGCCGACGCCGACCACGTCCTTGAACGCGATGCAGCTGTGCGAGAGATGCGTCGCGGCAAGCTCGTCCATGCTGTGGCCGTGGAGGCCCGCGTCGAGATCGAAGCTCATCAGGATCGTGTCGTCATGCGGCGCGACGGAAACGCCAAGGCGTCCGAGCACGATCATGTCGTATTTGAGATTATGCCCGATCTTGAGCACCGCCGGATCCTCGAACAGCGGCTTCAGCTTCGCGAGCGCAAGGTCGCGGTCGAGCTGCACCGGGGTTTCGGCGAACAGCCCCGAACCGCCATGCGCGAGCGGCACGTAACACGCCTTGTTCGGCTGCAGCGCCATGCTCACGCCGACCAGCTCGGCGCGGGTCGCGTCGATCCCGGTCGTCTCGGTATCGACGGCGATGAAGCCCTGGTGCCGCGCCGCGGCGATCCAGCTGTCGAGCGCGGCTTCGTCGACGACGGTCTCGTAGCCGTCATGCTCGCACGGCGGGTCCTGCTCGGTCGGCACGGATTTCGGCGCGGGCACCGGCGCGTCGGCGACCGCCGACAATTTGGCGAGCAGCGAGCGGAAGCCGTGATGTTCGAGGAAGGCGCGCAAGGGGGCGTCGGGGATGCCCTTGAGCTCGAGATCGTCGAGCGGCTCGGGCAGCGCCACGTCGCATTTCAGCGTGACGAGTTCCTTCGACAGCCGCGCCATGTCGGCATGTTCGATGAGATTGTCGCGCAGCTTGCCTGCCTTCATCCCCTCGGCGGCGCCAAGCACCGCTTCAAGCGTGCCATGTTCTAGGATCAGCTTGGCGGCGGTCTTCGGCCCGACCCCGGGGACGCCCGGCACGTTATCGACGCTGTCACCCATCAGCGCGAGCACGTCGCCGAGCTGCGCCGGCGTGATGCCGTGGAATTTCTCCGCGACATGCTCCGCACCCAGCCGCCGGTTGTTCATCGTGTCGTACATGTCGAGCCCAGGCTCGATCAGCTGCATCAGGTCCTTGTCGGACGAGACGATCGTCACCTCCCACCCCTGCGCTAGCGCGGCGCGTGAATAGCAGGCGATGATGTCGTCGGCCTCCAACCCCTCGGTCTCGATGCACGGCAGCGAGAAGGCGCGCGTCGCGTCGCGGATCATCGGGAATTGCGGGACGAGGTCCTCGGGCGGCGGCGGGCGGTGCGCCTTGTACTGGTCGTACAAATCGTTGCGGAAGGTCTTCGACGATTTGTCGAGGATCACCGCCATATGCGTCGGGCCGTCGGCGGCATGGACCTCGTCAGCGAGCTTCCACAGCATTGTCGTATAGCCATAGACCGCGCCGACCGGCTCGCCATGCTTGTTGGTGAGCGGGGGGAGGCGGTGATAGGCACGGAAGATATACCCCGAGCCATCGACAAGATACAGATGCGGCATTCGGCGGGGATAGCCCAAGCTTCGGGAAGCACAAAGCCCCCGCGTCACGCCATTCGGCGCTTATCTACGCTCAGCCGCGGTGGTTCGCCACCACGCTCGCCACCACCGCCTGCATCAGCGCCTGGCGCGCCGGGATCGGGCGCGGCGTATCGCCGATCATGATCGCGATCGCATAGCTGCTGCCGTCGGGCGCCATCAGCAGCCCGACGTCGTTATAGCCCGCGGTGCGCCCGGCAAGATCCTGCCCCGTGCCGGTCTTGTGGCCAAAGCTCCAGCCCGGCGGCACCGCGCCGCGCATCCGCTGCTTGCCGGTGTGCGACGATTCCATCGTGCCGATGAGATAGCGTGTCGATTCGGGCGAGAGCAAATCGCCGCGCTTGAGCCGCGCGAGCGCGCCGGCGATCGCGATAGGCGCCGCGCCGTCCGGCGGATCGGCGACATAGCGCTCGAACGCGGCGATCCGGTCGGCGCGCGGCAGCCGATCGCGCGCGAGCGCGAAGCCGTTGCCGAAGGCGTAGGACGGTTGCCACACCAGGCCAGCGGTCTGGCTTTGCAGCAGGCGCTCGCCTGGACCGAAGCGGATATCGCCGAGCCCCTTGCGCTGAATGAAGTCGCGCACCGAATTCGGCCCGCCGACATAGCGCAGCAGCCGGTCGTTGGCGGTATTGTCGCTCATCGTCAGCGCGCGCTGGAGCAATTCGCCGACCGTCGTCGGATAGCCCTGGTCGCCCTTGATCAAGCCCGCGATCGGCTGGTGGAACAGCGTTATGTCATCGCGGGTCAGCGTCACCGGGTCGGTCAGCCGGAGTCGCCCACGGTCGCGATAATCGAGCACCGTCATCGCCACCCACAGCTTGCTGACGCTTTGCTGCGGCAGGCGCTGCTCGCCGCCGGCGTCGACGCTCCAGCCGCGATCGACGCTGCGCACCGCGATTCCGACGCGACCATCGAATTGCCGCGCGAGGATCCCGACGCTCGTTGCGAGCGCCGCAGGAGCCGCCACCGGACGCAGCGCGGGGAGCGCCACCGGTGGCGCGAACGGCGCATAGCCGGGCGCGGACGGCACGACGCGCGCGAGATGGACATTGGCGTCCTGTCCGCAAGCGCAAAGGGCGGCGGCAAGGAGCAACGCGGCGGCAGGCTTGGGGAATCGATAGGGAAGGATACGCAACACCGTCTTTAGTCCCGATACTCACCCCACGCTCGATCATGGCGGTAAGGCCAGATTGTGGTGGCGATATCCCCTGTGCCTGCGCTTGCGGCGAAGCGCGCAAGCGGCGGGACAAGACGATATCGGAGCCGGAACGTCTATTCCGTTGGTCTACGGAACCAAGATGGTGTCGACCGCCTCGGGGAGCAAGCCCGGATAATCGAGCGTATAATGCAGCCCGCGCGATTCATGCCGGTGGAGCGCCGAGCGCACGATCAGTTCGGCGGTCTGGAGCAGGTTGCGCAGCTCGATCAGATCGGGCGTGACGCGGAAATGCCCGTAATAATCGTTCACCTCGTCGGTCAGCATGCGGATGCGGTGCTGCGCGCGCTCGAGCCGCTTGGTGGTGCGCACGATCCCGACATAATTCCACATGAAGCGCCGGATCTCGGTCCAGTTCTGCTTGATGACGACCTCTTCGTCCGAATCCTCGACGCGGCTCTCGTCCCACGCACGGATCGGCGGCGGGGCGGGGAGCTCGTCCCAATGCTCGGCGATATGGTTTGCGCAGGCCTCGCCGAACACGAAGCATTCGAGCAACGAGTTGGAGGCGAGGCGGTTCGCGCCGTGGAGCCCGCTCTCGCTGCACTCGCCGGCAGCGTAGAGGCCGGGCAGATCGGTCCGCCCGTCGAGATCGACGACCACGCCGCCACAGGTATAATGCTGTGCGGGGACGACCGGGATCGGCTCCTTGGTCATGTCGATGCCGAGGCCGAGCAGCTTTTCGTGGATATTGGGGAAATGCTCGCGGATGAACGCCTCGCCCTTGTGGCTGATGTCGAGATGGACATAGTCGAGCCCCAATCGCTTGATCTCGTGATCGATCGCGCGCGCGACGACATCGCGCGGCGCGAGTTCCAATCGCGGGTCGAAATCGGGCATGAAGCGATAGCCCGTCTCGGGGATCAGCAGATGGCCGCCCTCGCCGCGCACCGCCTCGGTGATCAGGAAGTTCTTGACCTCGAGATTGTAGAGGCAGGTCGGGTGGAACTGCATCATCTCCATGTTGGAGACGCGGCAGCCCGCGCGCCACGCCATCGCGATCCCGTCACCGGTCGCGCCGCGCGGCGCGGTCGAGAAGAGATAGGTGCGGCCCGCGCCACCCGTCGCGAGGATCGTCGCGCGCGCGGTGTAGACCTCGACCCGCCCGGTCGCGCGGTTGACGGCATAGACGCCCCAGACGTGGCCCGCGCCCGAATAGCGTTCCTCATGCTTGCCGGTGGCGAGGTCGATCGCGACCATGTCGGGGACGAGCGTGATGTTGGGATGGTCGGTCGCGGCGCGCTGCAGCGCTTCCTGCACCGCCCAGCCGGTCGCATCGGCGACATGGACGATGCGGCGGTGGCTGTGGCCGCCTTCACGCGTCAGATGCAGCGCATTGCCCTCGGTCGCGAACGGCACGCCCAATTCCTCGAGCCGCGCGATCGCGGCGGGCGCCTGCGTCACGACGAACTCGACCGTCGCGCGGTCGTTGAGCCCGGCGCCGGCGATCATCGTGTCCTCGATATGGCTCTCGAAGGTATCGCCTTCCTCGAGCACCGCGGCGATGCCGCCCTGCGCCCAGGCGGTCGACCCCTCGTTCATCGCGCCCTTGGCGAGCACGGTGACCTTGAAGCGATCGGCGAGGTTGAGCGCGGCGGTGAGCCCCGCGGCACCCGAGCCGATGATGAGGACGTCGGAAGTCTTGGTTTCGGGCACGCGCGTCTTTCTCATACCGTCGCCCCGGCGGAGGCCGGGGCCGCTCTGTTAGATGCGCGTCGCTGGCGTCTTGCGCAAACGCCAGCGGCCCCGGCCTCCGCCGGGGCGACGTTACGCGGCGTTGTTCGCCCTCGTCAGATTGAGAAACACATCCTCGAGATCGGCCTCGCGCGTCGATACGTCGACGATCCCATACCCATCGGCCTGCACCGCGGCGAGCACTTCGCCGGCATTCACCTTGTCCTTGGCATAGGTGATCGCGAGCGTGCGCGTCCCCTTCAATTCGATCTTCTGGAAGCAGACCGCGCTCGGCGGCACCGCGACGTCGCGATCGACCGTCACCTCGACCAGTTTCTCGGTCGCCATACCGACGAGCTCGCGCGTCGGCTTGTTGGCGATGACCTTGCCGTGGTTGATGATCGCGATCCGGTCGCAGAGCTGCTCGGCTTCCTCGAGATAATGCGTCGTCAGCACGACCGTCACGCCTTGCTCGTTGAGCTGGCGGACATAGGCCCAGAGTTGCTGGCGCAGTTCGATGTCGACCCCCGCGGTCGGCTCGTCGAGCACGAGCACGGGCGGCGTGTGGACCATCGCCTTGGCCACCATCAGCCGCCGCTTCATCCCGCCCGACAGCGTGCGGGCATAGGCATTGGCCTTGTCCTCGAGATGCACCGCCCGCAGCAATTCCATCGAGCGGCGCTTCGCCTTGGGGACGCCGTAGAGGCCGGCCTGGATCTCGAGCGTCTCGATCGGCGTAAAGAACGGGTCGAACAGGATCTCCTGGTTGACGATCCCGATCGAAACCTTGGCGTTGCGCGGATGCTGGTCGGTGTCGAAGCCCCAGATCGTGGCGCTGCCGCTGGTCTTGTTGACGAGGCCCGCCAGAATGTTGATCAGCGTCGACTTGCCCGCGCCATTGGGCCCGAGCAGCCCGAAGATCTGGCCGCGTGGCACATCGAACGACACATCGTCGAGCGCGCGCTTGCCGCCTTTGTAGGTCTTGCACAGGTTCGCGATGGAGATGGCGGCCTCGGTCATGCCTTGCGCATAGCGCGCGATTGCAAGCGGGTCATCCCCCTCCCGCTTGCGGGAGGGGTTAGGGGAGGGACCGACCTGGAACCCCTACGCTGTGTTTGCGGCAAGGCCCTCCCCCAGCCCCTCCCGCAAGCGGGAGGGGAGCAAAAAGGGGCGTCCAACCCTAAGCCGCCGGACAAGGGGCGTTGAAGCGTCGCACCGACCTTGCTACACGCATGCCCATGATCGCACCGCCCGAAATCCTGCGCGTAACGCATGCCCGCAACATCTGTGACGGCGCGACCGACATTCCCGGTGGCGCAAGCCTCGGCCATCCGCGCGTCTTTCTCGAGATCGACGAGAGCGGCTATGTCGATTGCGGCTATTGCGACCGCCGCTTCGTGCTGATCGGCGGACCCGCCGATGGCGTCGATCCATCGACTTTGCACGATCACGGGGATGGCGCAGGGCGCTAACCTGCCTATATTCGTCGGATGACCAGTCCGACAGACCCCCGCGCGTTCCTGTATCATGATGGCCAGCTCGCGCCCGACGAAGCGCAGGCGCTCACCGCCGCCGCGCTCGGCAAGGCCGACGATGGCGAGCTCTACCTGCAATATCGCAAGTCCGAGGCGTTCGGCTTCGACGACGGCCGGCTGAAGACCGCAAGCTACGATACGCATTCGGGCTTTGGTCTCCGCGCCGTGTCGGGCGAGATGACCGCCTTCGCGCACGCCAACGAACTCAGCGCCGCCGCGATCAAGCGCGCGAGCGAGACGATGGCGCTGATCGACCCGTCGAGCGCGCCCAAGGCCGGCCCGCCGCGCGCGACCAACCGCCACCTCTATACCGCCTCCGACCCGCTCGATCTCGTCCCCTTCGCCGACAAGGTGAACCTCTGCCAGACGATCGACGCCGCCGCGCGCGCGCGGGATCCGCGCGTCGCGCAGGTCTCGGTCTCGCTGTCGGGCAGCTGGAACGTCGTCGAGATCGTCCGCGCCGATGGCTTCATCGCCACCGACGTGCGCCCGCTGGTGCGGCTCAACGTCTCGATCGTGGTCGAGCAGAACGGCCGGCGCGAGACGGGGACGTTCGGGCTCGGCGGCCGCTATCTCTATGACGAGCTGATGGCCCCCGAGACCTGGAACCGCGCGATCGACGAGGCGCTGGCGCAGGCCGTCGTCAATCTCGACTCGGTCGCTGCCCCCGCCGGCGAGATGACCGTGCTGCTAGGACCGGGCTGGCCGGGTATCCTGCTCCACGAAGCCATCGGCCACGGGCTCGAGGGCGATTTCAACCGCAAGGGCACCAGCGCCTTCTCGGGGCGGATCGGCGAGCGCGTCGCAGCGCCCGGCGTCACCGTGGTCGACGACGGCTCGATCGCTGACAAGCGCGGCTCGCTGTCGATCGACGACGAGGGCACGCCGACGCAGGAAAACGTGCTGATCGAGGACGGCATCCTCAAGGGCTATATTCAGGACCGGCTCAACGCGCGGCTGATGGGCGTCGCGCCGACCGGCAACGGCCGCCGCGAATCCTTCGCGCACGCGCCGATGCCGCGGATGACCAACACTTTCATGCGCGGCGGCAAGGATGATCCCGCCGAGTTGCTCAGCCGCGTCAAGAACGGCATCTTCGCCAAGTCGTTCGGCGGCGGGCAGGTCGATATCGTCTCGGGCAAGTTCGTGTTCAGCTGCACCGAAGCGTACAAGATCGAGAACGGCCGCATCGGCGCACCGATCAAGGGCGCGACGCTGATCGGCGACGGTCCCTCGTGCCTCACCCGCGTCGAGGGAATCGGCAACGACTTCGCGCTCGACGAGGGCGTCGGCATGTGCGGCAAGGGCGGGCAGAGCGTTCCGGCGGGCGTCGGGCAGCCGACCTTGCTGGTGGCAGGGCTGACGGTGGGCGGGACGGCGGTCTGAATCCGTCGCCCCGGCGCAGGCCGGGGCCGCTCGATCGGCGGGCGGAGCGTTCGATATCGCAGCGGCCCCGGCCTGCGCCGGGGCGACGGAGAGCAGGATGACCGAACCGACGAGCTCCCCCTGGTCCGAACTCGACTGGCCCGCCTGGCGCGAAACCGCGATTGCGCTCCAGCTCCGCACGCAGATCATCGGCAAGGTCCGGCTCGCGCTGACGCCGTGGCTCAACCATAGCTGGCACGTGCCGCTCTATGTCTCGGCGCGCGGGCTGACGACGTCGGCGATTCCGCTCGGTGACCGGATCCTCGAGATCGAGTTCGACCTGCTCCACGATCGGCTCGTCTTCATGACCAGCGACGGGCGCAGCCGCGGGATCGGGCTGGGGCCGGGCAGCATCGCGCATTTCCACCAGAGCGTGATAACCTGCCTCACCGAACTCGACGTTCCCGCGCAGTTCGACGGCGTTCCCAGCGAAATGGCCGACGTCCCGCCCTTCGCCGAGGATACCGCCGAACGCCCGTACGATGCCGACGCCGTCCGCGCCTTCTGGCATGCGCTGATCCAGGTCGCGCGCGTCTTCGGCGAATTCCGCACCGGTTTTCTCGGCAAGGCGTCGCCCGTGCATTTCTTCTGGGGCAGCTTCGATCTCGCCGCGACGCGCTTTTCGGGCCGCGATGCGCCGCGCCATCCCGGCGGCTTTCCCGGCCTGCCCGATGCCGTGACCTGCGAAGCCTATAGCCATGAGGAAGCCAGTGTCGGCTTCTGGCCGGGCAGCGACGCCTATCCGCGCGCCGCCTTCTACGCCTATGCTTATCCCTCGCCGGCCGCCTATGCGCAGGCGCATGTCGAACTCGCCGAAGCGCGCTGGAATGCCGCGCTTGGGGAATTCCTGCTCGACTATGACGCCGTGCGCACCGCTGCCGACCCGAGCGCCACACTGCTCGCCTTCTGCCAATCGACCTATGCCGCCGCCGCCGATCTCGCCGCCTGGGATCGCGACGCACTCGAATGCGCGCTCGGCCGCCCGCGGATTCCCCGGATCGTCTGAAAGGGCTACACGCGCGGCATGGAAATGTTCTCGGCCATTGAAGATTCGCACCGGGCCTTCATCGCGAAGCAGCCCGTCTTCTTCGTCGCGACGGCCGCCGCTGGCGCGCGCGTCAACCTTAGCCCCAAAGGGATGGACAGCTTCCGAGTGCTCGGCCCCAATCGCGTCGCCTATCTCGACCTCGGCGGATCGGGCAACGAGACGCAAGCGCATCTCGTCGCCGACGGCCGCATCACGATCATGTTCTGCGCGTTCGACAATCCCGCATTGATCCTGCGGCTCTATGGCACGGGCAGCTTCGTCGTCGCGGGGGAGCTCGGTTTCGACGCGGTGGCGGCGCAGTTCCCGCGGCTCGCCGGGGCGCGGCAAGTGTTCGATATCGCCGTCGACAGCGTGCAGACCAGCTGCGGCTGGGGCGTCCCGCGCATGACCCTCGAGCGTCCGCGCGACACACTCGTGAAATTCCATGCGCAGCAGGATCCCGATGCGCGCCTCGCGGTGATCGCCCAGCGCACGCACAGCATCGATGGTCTGCCGGTGCGCGTCCAGACGATCCTGCCCGCGTTCGATCCGCCCGAAATGATCGACCGGCAATGAGTCTCGTCGAACTCGGCCGGTTCGCGCGCAACGAAGCCTATATCGTCGTCGGACGACTCGAGTCCGAGGGCGT
Organism: Bordetella parapertussis; assembly: GCA_943367995.1. Taxonomy (GTDB): domain Bacteria; phylum Pseudomonadota; class Alphaproteobacteria; order Sphingomonadales; family Sphingomonadaceae; genus Sphingomonas. The sequence goes on from CALRKL020000002.1 coordinate 267,339, forward strand.
GTTGGCGCTCGCGCTCGATGGCAACGCCAGCATTGCCGATGGCAGCCAGTTCTTCATTCCCGTCCGCGTGATGGTCGATGAGGACGACATCGCCACCGCTCGGGCGATCCTTGCCGATCTGCCTGATTCTTAGGCAGCGGTTCGCAACTGCACAAATTTTACGGCCGTTTAAGCTTTTCCGACGCGCTCGCGGCACCAGGGACGGTGGTTTCGTGTCTGGCACGGCTTTTGCGAGGTATCCCCCAGGACCAATAAACAGGGGGGTTCGCGCGTGAAGCTCGTCATTGCCATCATCAAACCCTTTAAGCTCGACGAGGTGCGCGAAGCGCTGACCGAGATCGGCGTCGCCGGAATGACCGTCACCGAAGTCAAGGGATTCGGCCGCCAGAAGGGCCAGACCGAAATCTATCGCGGGGCGGAATACAGCACCAACATGGTACCCAAGATCAAGATCGAGGTCGTCTGCGGCTCGGACCTGTCGGGCAAGGTCGTCGAGGCGATCCAGGCCTCGGCCAACACCGGCGCGATCGGCGACGGCAAGATCTTCGTGCTCGATGTCGGACAGGCGGTCCGTATCCGCACCGGCGAGACCGACGAGACGGCCCTGTGAGCGCCGCGAACGACATGCAGGCCGCGAGCGCCGCGCAAGAAACCACCCGCGCAAGCGGACTGAGGGGGGTAGCAATGAATCGATCGACCAAATTGGGTCTGGCCGGGCTCGCCGGCGCAGCGCTGCTGACCGCGCTCCCGTCCTGGGCGCAGGCGCCCGCGGCAGCCGCCGCCAAGCCGTTCGTGCCGACCGCGGCGATGGTCAACAAGGGCGACACCGCCTGGATGCTGACCTCGTCGGTGCTCGTGCTGATGATGTCGGTACCCGGCCTCGCGCTGTTCTACGGCGGCCTGGTGCGCACCAAGAACATGCTCTCGGTGCTGATGCAGGTCTTCATGATCGTCTGCATCGCGGCCTTGGTGTGGGTCAGCTGGGGCTATTCGATGGCCTTTACCGGCGGATCGCAGTTCGTCGGCGGGTTCTCCAAGCTGTTCCTCAAGGGAGTCGACGCCAATTCGCTCGCCGCGACCTTCTCGAACGGGGTCTACATCCCCGAATATGCCTATGTCTGCTTCCAGATGACGTTTGCGTGCATCACGCCTGCGCTGATCGTCGGCGCGTTCGCCGAGCGCGTGAAGTTCACCCCGCTGATGGTGTTCATGGTCGCCTGGATGACGATCGTCTATTTCCCGATCGCGCACATGGTGTGGTATTGGGCGGGCCCGGATTTCCTCCCCAACGCGCCGACCGATTTCGGCTTCCTCTACGGCAAGGGCGCGCTCGATTTCGCCGGCGGCACCGTGGTGCACATCAATGCGGGCATCGCCGGGCTCGTCGGCTGCCTCGTGATCGGCAAGCGCGCCGGGTTCAACAAGGAGCCGATGCCGCCGCACTCGCTGACCATGACGATGATCGGCGCCAGCCTGCTGTGGGTCGGCTGGTTCGGCTTCAACGCCGGTTCGAACCTCGAATCGAACGGCCTGACCGCGCTTGCCTTCATCAACACCTTCGTCGCCACCGCCGCCGCCGGCGTGTCGTGGGCGGTGATCGACCAGATCAAGCACGGCAAGCCGTCGCTGCTCGGCGCGGTGACCGGCGCGGTCGCCGGGCTCGTCGCGATCACCCCGGCCTCGGGCTTCGCTTCGCCGATGACCTCGATCATCCTCGGCCTGCTCGTCTCGCCGCTCTGCTTCTTCTTCGTCACCACGGTGAAAGCTTGGGGCAAGTATGACGACTCGCTCGACGTGTTCGGCGTGCACTGCATCGGCGGCATCTTCGGCGCGCTCGCGACCGGCGTGGTCGCCGATCCCAAGCTCGGCGGCCAGGGCTGGGTCGATTACACCGCCGCGGTCGCCAAGCCCGGCGTGTACGACATGGCGACGCAGCTGTGGACGCAGGCCGAGGCGGTCGCGATCACCTTGGTCTGGTCGGGCGGCGTCTCGGCGGTCCTGTTCCTGATCCTCAAATACACCGTCGGCATCCGTCCTTCGGAAGAAGTCGAGCATGAAGGCCTCGACATCTCCGAACATGGCGAACGCGCCTATAATTATTGAAGAGATTGGGGGGCGGGCCCCGAACGATCCGCCCCCTTCACGATGTTCCTCCTGCGGACGACCTAGGCCGGTGCGGCAACGCACCGGCCCTTTTTTATGCCTGCGGTGGCGGCGCGGTCATGCGGTGCGGAAGCGGCTCGCTCGCTATGTCCCCGATAAAGCGCGCCCATACCCCACCCGGGCGCCAGATTGCGTCGAGCGCGGCACGCGCCGACGCCTCGTCCCAACCGAGCCGTTCGCGCCGATAGCGATACAGGAAGGCCGATACGCGTGCATTGACGATGCAGTGGACGTGCACCGGCCGATTGCCGATCTCCTCCATCGCCGCACAGAAACGCTCGAAATCCGCGTCGGTCGGCGCGTCGAACGCGACCGGGATATGGGTGTAGGCCATGCCCAGCGCCGCGACCGTGCCGGCTTCGTCGGGCAAGGCGCGGGGATGCTCGTGCAAGGCGAGATTGACGACATCGCGCACGCCCAGCGCCGCGATCTGCGCGAGCTGTTCGCCGCTCGGCTGGCCTGACGTCGTCAGATGATCGTCGAGGCGATACCAGTTTGGAATATCGACGGGGTCGCGCATGCGGGCTGCTTTCAAGCGAGGGTGCCCAGGCGAGCGGCGGCCGAGTTCGCGCTCCACGGTGGTGCCCCACCTGCTTCGCCAGTCACGCGAACGCGTTCATCCTAGGCGCGCGCTGTCCCGCCCTCAAGCCGCCTCGTCGGGCGGAACCGCGTCCCTGTCGCGCGTCTTCTCGCGCAGCCGGCGCGCAGCGACCGCCGCGCCGAGCAGAAAGCCGCCCGGTACCAATATGACGGCCGCCGCCAGCCCGATCCTGTTCCATTCCTTGCGATCCATGCCGCCGCCTGTACCCGATCAGGCGAGGTCCACGGCCACGAAATCGGCACAGCGTTCGCCGATCATGATCGACGGCGCATTGGTGTTGCCCGAGACGAGCTTGGGCATCACCGAGGCATCGGCAACGTACAGCCCCTCGACCCCGCGCACGCGCAGCCGCGGATCGCACACTGCCGCGTCGTCCGATCCCATCCGCGCGGTGCCGACCGGGTGATAGACGGTGTCGGCGCGCGCGCGGATCAGCCGCTCGAGCGCGTCGTCGTCGCGCAAGTCGATCGGATAGCGGTCGCGGCCCTGGTGGTCGCTGAGCGGCGGCGCCTCGAGGATGCGGTACATCGCGCGCACGCCGCGCATCATCGTCGCCATGTCGCGCGGATCGGTGAGGAATGCGGGATCGATCAGCGGCGCAGCGCGCGCGTCGCCCGAGGCGAGCCGCACCGTGCCGTGGCTTTCGGGGCGGAGCACGCAGACGTGGCACGAATAGCCGTGCCCGGGCACTTGCGTGCGGCCATGATCCTCGAGCGCGGCGACGACGAAGTGGAGCTGCACGTCGGGCGCGGGGGCCTGCGGGTCGGTGGTCAGGAACGCGCCCGCCTCGGCGAAGGGCGTCGTCATCATCCCCTCGCGCTTGCGCAGCCACTGGAACAGCGCGCCTGCCATGGCGAGTTTGCCCTTGAGCGAATTGCCGACGAAATCCTTCCCCGGCGTCTCGAACGCCGCGACATAATCGATATGATCCTGCAGATTGGCCCCGACCGTCGGCCGATCGACGCGCACCGCGATATTGTGCTCGCGCAAATGCGCGGCCGGGCCGATCCCCGACAGCATCAGGATCTGCGGCGTCCCGAACACGCCGGCTGCGAGCACGACAGCCTCGCGCGCGCGAATGACCTTCGATTGGCCGCCCTGCAGATAAGCGACGCCCCAGGCACGCCCGTCCTCGAACAGTACGCGCTCGACGGTGACGCCGGTCAGCACGTTCAACGCCGGATTGTCGGGCGCGTCACCCAGATACGCCCGCGCCGAGGTCCAGCGCTCGCCGCCCTTCTGCGTGACCTGATAGAGTCCGATCCCCTCCTGTCGTTCTCCGTTGAAATCCTGGTTGCGCGGGATCTGCAGCGACGCGCCGGCCTCGACGAAATCAAGGCTTCCCGGATTGGCGTGGCGCTGCTCACTCACCCACAGCGGACCATCGCCGCCATGGAAAGCGTCGCCGCCGCGGACATTGTGCTCGCTGCGCTTGAACCAGGGAAGCACATCGTCATACGACCAGCCGGGGCAGCCGAGCGCCGCCCAATTGTCGTAATCCCATTTGTTGCCGCGGATATAGATCATCGCGTTGATCGCGCTCGACCCGCCGAGTCCCTTGCCGCGCGGCTGATGCCCGCGCCGCCCGCCGAGCCCGGCTTGCGGAACGGTCTCGTAATTCCAGTTGGTCTTGTCGGTCTGGAACGCGAGGAAAGCGGGGATCCGCGTGCGCAAGCCCGTGTTGCGGCCGCCCGCCTCGAGCAAGGCGACCGAGACCTTCCCGCCCTCGCTCAGCCGCCCCGCCGCCGCCGCGCCGCCCGAACCGCCCCCGATCACCACCACATCGGCTTCTTCCACGCGCTCTCTCCTGCTCGCGGCGCTTTAGCGCGCCTTGTCCTCGCTCGCGCGCCACCGCGCCTTGATCGTCTCGGAGGTCTCGCGACTGCCGTCGTGGCTCCATCCTGGCGGCATCACCAGATAGCCGAACTTGGCACGAACCCCCGGCGCCCGCCAGACGTCTTGCGCGATCCCAATCCATTCGTGCGTCGCGGCCCATAACAGGTTGAACGAGCCAAGATCCTTGACGATGCCGTAGCGCGGGGCGTCATCGGCGCGCTCGGGCTCGAACGTGCCGAACAGGCGATCCCAGACGATGAACACGCCGGCATAATTGGTGTCGAGATAGCGTGGATTGGTCGCGTGATGCGCGCGGTGGTGCGACGGCGTGTTCATCACCGCCTCGAACCAGCGTGGCATGCGGTCGATCACCTCGGTGTGGATCCAGAATTGGTAGATCAGGTTGAGCCCCGCCACGAACACCAGCATCGCCGGAGGAAAGCCGAACAGCAGCAGCGGCAGGCGGAAGATGAAGCCGAGCGAGAGGAAGCCGGTCCAGGTCTGCCTGAGCGCGGTCGACAGGTTATAATGCTGGCTCGAATGGTGGATGACATGGCTCGCCCAGAACCAGCGGACGCGGTGCGCCGAGCGGTGGAAGGCATAATAGCACAGATCGTCGAGCACGAAGGCGAGCCCGAACCAGTACCAGGCATAGCCGATGTCGAAGAGCCGGAACTGCCACACCCAGACCGACAGCGCGAAGATCAGCCCGGCGGAGAGCGCGCCGGCGACGGTGCTGCCAAAACCGAGCGCGAGCGAGACCAGCGTGTCGCTGGGTTCGTAGCGGGTGCGATCCTTGATCCGCGCGACGATCATCTCGGCGAGCACGAGCGCGATGAAGCCGGGCACGGCATATTGGACGGGATCGGGCAGGTCCATCCGCCCTGTTTACACCAGTGTCAGTGGGATCCGTAAAGGGGCAATTTCCCGCGCGACGGCATGGCGCCGGTCAGTGATAGGTCGTCCCGCGCGTGACGCTATCCTCAAGCGCGCGCACATCGGCTTCGAGCACGCCGAACAGCAGCACCGCGCCGAACTGCCGCTCCCCACTCTCGACCCGAACGCCTTCGATCGCCTGGGTCAGCCGCAATGGCGCGATCAGGCGCCGGGCCGCGACCTTGGCGCCGTGGCGCTTGAGCAGGGCGATCGCACCGTTGCCCGCGACCAGTGCGGCATTGCCGTCGGTCCCGATCACCGCGCCGTGCGCGACGAAGCCCGCGAGCATTTGCTCGGCGGTCTCGCGCGCCTGCGCCGCACTCGAAATGCGCGCTTCGCCGAGCCGGAGCCAGCGCGCGACCAGCGCCAAGCCGAGCACGCCGGCGACGCTCAGGCCGATCTGCGTCCAGTCCACGCCTCGCCGCTCAGGCCGGCGTGGAAAGCGCGTCGAGCAACGGGCGAAGCCCGGTGAGGTCGTATCCGGCAGCCGCAGCCTTCGCCATCGCCGTGTCGGGATGCATGCCGGCCTTGACCGCGGCGAGCGCCCATAGGTTGCACGACCGCGTTCCCGAGCGGCAATACGCCAGCACCGGCCCGTTCGCTTCGGCGAGCATCGCCGCCATCGCGTCGATCTGCGCGTGCGAGAAGCCGGCATGCGTCACGGGGATCGCGGCGTAGCGCAGACCGGCGGCTTCCGCGGCGGCGGCGATCTCCGCGCCGGTCGGCTGGCCCATGTCCTCGCCGTCGGGTCGATTGTTGACGATGGCGGTGAAGCCCGCGGCGGCAAGCGCGCCGATCGCGTCGGGCGAGATTTGCGGGGCGACGGCGATGGTCGGGTCGATCGTGCGGAGGATGGTCATGGCGTCGCTTCTAGACCGCACGGCGGCGCGGCGGAAGCGGCAGATTTGGTTCGCGCGGAGGCGCGGAGGCGCGGAGAAGACGTTTTGGTTCGCGCGGCGCGGCGGGGGCGTGTGAATGCTCCGCATCGAGCGAAAGCGCACGGCTCGACGAACCCCCTCCGTCACCCCCGCGAAAGCGGAGGTCCCGCTTCTGCTGACCTGACGAGAACAAGAAGCGGGATTCCCGCTTTCGCGGGAATGACGGGGGATTGTTGAGCGGGTTTGCTCTTTACCAGCGCATTCATCCCCGCTGTCTCCCCTGCTTGAAGCCGCGAAGCCGCAACGCGAAGGAGATGGCCGTGCCACAACCTTCACTTCGCGCCTTCGCCTTCGCGTGAAAAATCGCCGCTCAGAACCGCTGCAACACCCCAAGGAACGCATCACCATACGCCTCGAGCTTGCGCGCCCCGACGCCAGTGATGTGCCCCATCGCCGACAGGCTCGACGGCCGCGTCAGCGCCATCTCGCGCAGCACCGAATCGTGGAAGATGACGTAGGGCGGCACGCTCGCCTCGAGCGCGAGTTCGCGACGCTTCGTCCGCAACGCCTCGAACAGCGGATCGCCGGTCGGATTGGGGACGCTTCCCGCCGCCCCGCGCCGTCGCCGCTCACGCTTGGGCGGGACGATCAAGGCGACCTGCTCGCCCTCCTTGAGGATGCCGCGCGCGCCGGGGCCGAATTCGAGCCCCCCGAAATCGTTGGCGCGCAAAGCGTCGCGCAGCAGCAAGGCACGCCCGACCGGCTTGATCAGCGCGGCCTCCTCGGGGCTCGAGGCAATGCCGAACACGGCGAGCGCCTCGTGCCCGTTCATCAGGCTGCGCTCGTTCGACTGCCCCGTCAGGATCTGTTCGATATAGCCCGCGCCAAAACTCTGCCCCGTGCGAAACACCGCGGAAAGGAATTTCCTCGCCACCTCCGTCGCATCGACCGCGGCGGGCGGGTTGAGGCAATTGTCGCAATTCCCGCAATTGTCCGGACTGTCGTCGCCGAAATGCTTGAGCAGGATTTTCCGCCGGCACCCCGCCGTCTCGGCGAGCGCGCCGAGCGCCGCGAGCCGCTGCCGCTCGCCCGGCTGGCGCGCGGGCTCGACCTCGCCGATCCGCTGGCGCGCGCGCGCGAAGTCTTCCGCGCCCCAGAACAGATGCGCCACCGCCGGATCGCCGTCGCGCCCCGCACGACCGGTTTCCTGATAATAGCTCTCGATCGATTTCGGCAGACCGGCATGCGCGACGAAGCGCACGTCGGGCTTGTCGATCCCCATCCCGAACGCGACCGTCGCGCACATCACCATGTCTTCGCTAGCCACGAAATCGGCCTGGTTCTTCGCGCGGACATGCGGGTCGAGCCCGGCATGATAGGCGCGCGTCGGTCGGCCGGTCTTGGCGAGCGCCTCGGCCATCTTCTCGGTGCCCGCGCGGCTTTGCAGATAGACGATGCCCGCGCCCGGCGTCTCGGCGATCATGTCGGCGATCTGGCGCGTCGCATTGTCCTTGGGGCTGATGCGATACTGGATGTTGGGCCGGTCGAACCCGGCGACGATCATCCCCTCGTGCGGGATGCCGAGCTGTTCGAGAATGTCGGCGCGGGTGACGGCATCGGCGGTCGCGGTGAGCGCGAGCCGCGGCACGTCGGGAAAGGCATCGAGCAGCGGTCGCAGCAACCGATAATCGGGCCGGAAGTCATGCCCCCATTCGGACACGCAATGCGCTTCGTCGATCGCGAACAGGCCGAGCGGCGCGCGCGCGAGCAATTCGCGGAACGCCCCGCCCGAGGCGCGCTCGGGCGCGACGTAGAGCAGATCGAGCTCGCCGCGCCGGAAGCGCGCGATCGTCTCGGCCTGGTCAGTATCGACCGAGGTCAGCGTCGCCGCGCGGATGCCGATCGCGGTGGCGGCGCGCAACTGGTCGTGCATCAACGCGATCAGCGGCGAGACGACGACGCACGTGCCCTCGAGCAGCACCGCGGGCAGCTGATAGCAGAGCGACTTGCCCGCCCCCGTCGGCATCACCGCGAGCGTGCGCTCGCCCGCGAGCACGCGCTCGACCACCGACCCCTGCACGCCGCGGAAGGCGGGGAAGCCGAAGGTCGATTGCAGGACGGGAAGGGGATCGATCATCACGCGAAGCCAAGAATAAGGAGGAGAGCTTGATCGACACGCTGCATGTCGGTCTCGGACAAACGGCCGATCGCTCGGCCAAACTGCTCGTGATCCACGGTCACCAAAATGTCGACCGCGACGTCTGAAATCGCTTCAAGGGCATTCTGCGCGTCGGGCAAGATCCGCGGGCGAAGGTCGCGTGCCTCCCCCATCGCGGTCTGGCACAATGCCACGAGACGATGCGGCGTATCGCCGAAAGCGTCGCTTTGCACGACCACGACCGGGCGAGGCTTGCCGCCATAGCCGCTTTCCGTCGCAGCACTCCAGATTTCTCCGCGCTTCACGATCGCGCTTTAACGCTCGGTTTCGCGGTCGAGGCGTTCGAGCACTGCGTCGGTCATCGCGCCAGCGAACGCCATCGCTTCGCGATCGTCCTCGACACGCGCCCATAGCCACTCTCGTGTCTTGCGGGCTTCCTCCTGAAACTCCGGCGTCGTGGTGTCGGGCAACCAGAAAGTCTTCGGTCGCAACCCCTTCGCGCGGAGTGCCGCGCGACGCTTGGCAACGCGTTCGGCGCTGGTCATCGGTCGCTCCATGCCCATCGCCCGCACTCCATTTAGCAAGCGTTACATGTAACGCCTAGCGCCCAAAATCACAAGGTGTTTACCACTTGTTCTTGCGCGCGGACACGCTCCCGGTGCAAGCCGACGCGCATGGAAACAGTCCGCGACAACAAGGCCGAGCAGGAATTCGAGCTGACCGTCGGCCGCCACCGTGCGGTCGCGGCGTATCAGATGGAGGGCGACACGATCGTGTTCACGCACACGCTCGTTCCCAAGGCGGTCGCCGGGCACGGCGTGGCCACCAAGCTGGTGCGCGCAGCGCTCGACAGCGCGCGCGACCGTGGCCTCAAGGTCATCCCGCAATGCCCGTTCGTCGCCGCCTATATCGACAAGCATCCCGAATATCGCGACCTGCTCTAGTCGCTACTCCGCCGCGAGCGTTTCCTCGGCGCGTTCCTGCGCCTGGCGGTTCCACATCTCGGCATAGAGGCCGTTCTTGCGCAGCAGCGCAGCATGGCTGCCGCGCTCGACGACTTGCCCCGCCTCGAGCACGACGATCTCGTCGGCATGCACCACGGTCGACAGGCGATGCGCGATGACGATCGTCGTGCGGCCGCGTTCGATCGCCTGAAGCGTGTCGAGGATCTCCCCCTCGGTGCGGCTGTCGAGCGCCGACGTCGCTTCGTCGAGGATCAGCACCGGCGGGTTCTTGAGCAGGGTGCGCGCGATCGCGACGCGCTGCTTCTCGCCGCCCGACAGCTTCAGCCCGCGCTCGCCGACGCGCGTGTCATAGCCCTCGGGCTGGCGCTCGATGAACCCGGCGATCGCCGCCCCGCGCGCGGCATTCTCGATCTCGGGGCGACCGGCGCCCTCGCGGCCGTAAGCGATATTGTAGCCGATCGTGTCGTTGAACAGCACGGTGTCCTGCGGCACGATGCCGATCGCGGCGCGCAGGCTCGCTTGCGTCACCTCGGCGATGTCCTGCCCATCGATGGTGATCCGCCCGCCCGTGAGGTCGTAGAAACGGTAGAGCAGGCGCGCGAGCGTGCTCTTGCCCGCCCCCGAGGGGCCGACGACGGCGAGCGTCTTGCCCGCCGGAATGTCGAGGTCGATCCCCTTGAGGATCGGCATCCCGGCGTCGTAGCCGAAGCGGACGTCCTCGAAGCGGACATGCCCGCGCGACACGGTAAGCGGCGCCGCGCCCGGAACATCGACCACTTCGGACGGCGTATCGACCAGGTCGAACATCGCGCCCATGTCGATCACGCCCTGGCGGATCGTGCGATAGACCATGCCGAGCAGGTCGAGCGGCCGGAACAGCTGCGACAGCAGCGTCGAGACGAACACCACGTCGCCCGCCGAGAATTGCCCGCGCCCCCAGCCCCAGGCGACGAATGCCATGCCGCCGCCGAGCATCAGATTGGTGATCAGCGCCTGCCCGACGTTGAGCCACGCGAGCGAGTTCTCCGAGGTGACGGCGGCATTGGCATAGGCCGCCATCGCCGCGTCGTAGCGCTTGCCCTCGCGCTCCTCGGCGCCAAAATATTTGACCGTTTCGAAATTGAGCAGCGAATCGACTGCATGGCTGACCGCACCGGTGTCGAGATCGTTCATCCGCGTGCGCAAGGCGGCGCGCCAGTCGGTCACCATCCGCGTGAACCAGATATAGACCGCGACCATCGCCACCGTCGCCGCGACCAATCCCCAGCCGAAGCTCGAGCGGAAGATGTTGAGCACGAGCAGCAGTTCGAGAATGGTCGGCGCGATGTTGAACAGCATGAAATAGAGCATCGTATCGATGCTCTTGGTCCCGCGCTCGACCACCTTGGTCACCGCCCCGGTGCGCCGCTCGAGATGGAAGCGCAGCGAAAGCTGGTGGAGATGACGGAACACGCTCGCGGCGAGCCGCCGCGTCGCGTCCTGCCCGACGCGTTCGAACACCGCGTTGCGCAGATTGTCGAACACCGTCGTCGAAAAGCGCGCGCCGGCATAGCCGAGCACCAGCGCGATCACGATCCACATCGCGCCGCGCTGGCCCTGCGCCATCCGGTCGACCGCCCATTTCAGCGTATAGGCGCTGAGATAGACTTGCGTCACCTTGGAGACGATGACGAGCGACATTGCGCCCACGATCCGCAGCCGCAGGATCGGCGCATCCGCCGGCCACAGATAGGGCAGGAAGCGCCTGAGCGTGGGAAGCATCGGCCGTTCGGGCGTGGTCGAGGACGTGGCGGTATCAGGGGGCATTGCGTCCCATGTAGGCGCGGTCAAGCGCGACCGGAAGCGGTTCATGGAACAAGCCGGGCAGTTCGTCGGTTTTTGCTGTGAACGGAGACGGTTATGGACCCGCTTTTCTACGTCATGGCGATCATGGGATGTGGCGATGGCAGCAGCGCCTGCCAGCAGGCGCGCGTCGAGCAGGTCCAATATTCCTCGATCGGCGACTGTCAGCGCGCGATGCCCGCCGTATTGGCGCGCAACAGCGATATCGATTATCCGGTGGTGACGGCGTCGTGCCGCGCTACCGGCGCTCGCCTGGCGCAAGCCAAGCCTGGCGCGAACCGCGGCTGACCGTCCGACCGCCACCTTTATAGATTGTGCAACGCCGGCTTGTGCGGGTTAGGCGGCCACGCCCGATCGGCGGATATCAGTCGCGCGGTTCGTCGATCGCCGTGCCGTCCTGCATCGGCAAGGCCCAGCGAATCTGTTCGCGCAGCAGCGATTCGAGCTCTTTGGCGCCGACGAGCTGCGCAGTGGCGCGCTTGCGCAGCAGCGCCGCCAGCAGCGACGCACGGCTGTCGGGCCGCGGCGCACGGCCGCGCGAAAGTGCCTTGGCGAACTGGAGGGACAGAACGGTCATCGTTTCACCTGATTATTGCTTGATCGCATAGCATTACGAAGGTGAAGGACGCCTCACCGGAGGTGGTTAAGCTGGCCCTTGGCGCGGGCGCGTCCACAGTCGCGCTTCGCGCGGCCCTGTTGGATAAAGCCGCGTGCGGCGTCTGGCAGCATCGGCGGCGCGGGCGATGAAGCCGAGCTTTGCAACGCTCGAGGTCGATACGCGCCGGTCCCAGGCGCGCGGACCGAGCGCGGCGACGGTGCGCGCGATCGCACCGTAAATATCCGCCGCGGCGAGCACCGCCCAGGCGGAGCGATACGACAACATCGGCGTGCCGAAGCGCGCGCTCGCTTCATACGCCTCAGCGAGTCGGGCGAGCCGCGCGCCGATCTGCGCAAGGCGATCGCGATTCTCGGGGGCGAGCAGCGTATCGACGGTCAGGCCATAGTCGTCGAGCCAGTCCTGCGGCAAATAGCACCGGCCTGCGCGCGCATCCTCGGCGATGTCGCGCGCGATATTGGCGAGCTGGAACGCCAGCCCGAGATCGCACGCGCGGTCGAGCGTCGCCTCGTCGGTCCGCGGCACGCCCATCGCGAGCGCCATCATGCAGCCCACCGCGCCCGCGACATGGTAGCAATATTGGTACAGATCGGCTTCGCTCTGGGGACGCCAGCCCTCCGCATCGAGCGCGAAGCCGGTGATCAGGTCGCGCGCCAGCGCGGCGGGCAGCGCGGTCTCCGCCGCGAAGAGGCGCAGCGCATCGAACGCCGGATCGCCGATCTCGACGCCGGCCAGCGCTTGCTCGGTCTTGCGCGACATCTCCGCGAGCCGCGCCGGACCATCGGTAACGCCCGTCATGCCGTGGCCGTGATCCTGGCCATCGGCGATATCGTCGCACGCGCGGCACCAGGCATAGAGCAGCCACGCGCGCTCGCGCGTCGGGCGCGCGAACAGCCGGCTGGCCGCGGCGAAACTCTTCGATCCGCGCGCGATCGATTCCTGCGCGGTCGCGACGATCGCGTCACGGCTCGGGCGGTCGTGCGCGCTCACAAATCCTTGGCGCGCATCTTGGTGATCGTCTCGATCGGCACGTGCGCGTCCATCTTGGCGAGCAGCGCATCGAGCATGGTGTCGACGATCAGGATGCCGGCGTGTTGCGGGCGGAGAAAACCGACCTCGGCCATGTGGTGATAGAAAGCGACCAAATGGTCGTAATAGCCCGCGACGTTGAGCAGCCCGACGGGCTTGGCGTGATAGCCGATCTGCGCCCAGCTCAGCGCCTCCCACAATTCGTCCATCGTGCCGGTGCCGCCGGGCAGATTGATGAAACCGTCGCTGAGGTCGGTGAACGCCTGTTTGCGCTGGTGCATCGTCTCGACGACGTGAAGCTCGCTCAGCCCGCGATGCGCCACTTCGGCGGCGACGAGCGCCTGCGGGATGATGCCGATCACCTCGCCGCCCGCCGCGAGCGCGCTGTCTGCGACCGCGCCCATCAGCCCGAGCCTGCCGCCGCCATAGACGACGCCAATGCCGCGCTCGGCGAGCGTCCGGCCGACCTCACGTGCGCAGTCGATATAGACGGGATCGGCGGGAGTGGCCGAACCGCAATAGATTGCGAGCCGCTTCATTGGAGGCTCCCCTCCCTGGAAGGGAGGGGTTGGGGGTGGGTCGGCCGATGGAGCGAGGTCACGCCCGACAACGGGCCGACCCACCCCCGGCCCCTCCCTTTCAGGGAGGGGAGGTTCTGCGCCCTCACCGTTCAGTCTCCAGCATCAGCGCCGCAGTCGCCTTGGCGCTGCCCACCACGCCGGGAATCCCCGCGCCCGGATGCGTGCCGGCCCCGACGAAATACAGGTTCGGAATATGGTCGTCGCGATTGTGGACGCGGAACCACGCGCTCTGCGTCAGGATCGGCTCGAGCGAGAAGGCGCTGCCGAGATGCGCGTTGAGATCGGCGGCGAAATCGTTCGGCGCATAATGGAATTTGGTGACGATCCGCGAATGGATATCGGGGATCAACCGCCGCCCGATCTCGTCGAGGATGCGCTTTTCGAGGATCGGCCCGACTTCCTCCCAATCGACCGGGAACTTGCCCATGTGCGGCACCGGCGCGAGCGCATAGAAGGTCGAGCACCCCTCGGGCGCCATCGACGGATCGGTGACGGTCGGATGGTGCAGATAGAGCGAGAAATCCTCCGACAGCACGCCGTGGTCGTAAATGTCGCTGAGCAGACCCTTGTAGCGCGGCCCGAACAGGATGGTGTGGTGCGGGATGCCCGGCCACGTTCCCGTGATCCCGAAATGCACGACAAACAGCGACGGCGAATAGCGTTTGCGCGCGAGCGCCTTCTTGGTGCGCTGCGCGCTGCGCGACGATTTGAGCAAATCGCGATAGATGTGCATCACGTCGCCGTTGCACGCGACCATATCGGCATCCTGGTGCCAGCCGCTCGCCGTGGTGACCCCGGTCGCACGGTCGCCGAGCGTGGCGATATCGACCGCGGCGTCGCCGAGCCGCAGCACGCCGCCGAGCCGCTCGAAATGCTTGACCATGCCGTCGATCAGCTTGTTGGTGCCGCCCATCGCGAACCACACGCCGCCGTCTTTCTCGAGCTTGTGGATCAGCGCGTAGATCGCACTCGTGTTCATCGGATTGCCGCCGACGAGCAAGGTGTGGAACGACAGCGCCTGGCGGAGATGCTCGTCCTTCACGTAGGAGCTGACGACCGAATAGACCGAACGCCACGCCTGATATTTGGCGAGCGCGGGCGCGGCCTTGATCATCGACGCGAAGTCGAGGAACGCGACATGGCCGAGCTTGCGATAGCCCTCTTCATAGACGCCGGCCGAATAGTCGAGAAACTTGGCATAGCCCGCGACATCGTCGGGGTTGAGCTTGGCGATCTCGGCGTTGAGCGCGGGTTCGTCGTTCGAATAATCGAACACCGTGCCGTCGGGCCAGTTGAGCCGGTAGAAGGGCATCACCGGCGCGAGCGTCACGTCGTCGGCCATGTCGCGCCCGGTCAGCGCCCAGAGTTCCTGCAGGCACGGCGGATCGGTGATCACCGTCGGGCCGGCGTCGAACACGAAGCCGTCCTTTTCCCAGACATAGGCGCGGCCACCGGCCTTGTCGCGCGCCTCGAGCAGCGTCGTCTCGATCCCGGCGGACTGCAGCCGGATCGCGAGCGCGAGGCCGCCAAAGCCTGCGCCGATGACGATCGCGGTGCGCGCCGCCGCCGCGCGTGGCGGGTGCGAGCTCATGCCTTCACCCCGCCCGGCAAAACGCCGATCGCGCGCAGCGCGCGGCTGATCGGCACCGGCGGCTTGCCGGTCAGGATCCGTGCCTTGTCCATCATTGTCGAGCGTCCTGCATAAAAGCGCCGCACCAGGCGCTGGTCGAGCCGGTAGAAGCGTTCGAGAATACGATAGCGTTCCTCGGGTTCGGCAGCGCGGAACAGCATCTTGTCGAGCATACGGTAGAAGCCGCGCGCCTGCCATGTGCTTCTTGCATGAGCATGGGTCAGATCATGCAGCGCAGCCCCCGAATACTCGCGCGTGCGCGCGATCAAGGCGGCGAGCCGCACCGCGTCGGGGAGCGAATAGCCCGTCGTCGGGTGAAACAGCCCGGCGCGCATCCCGGCCTTGGCGACCTTGTTGCCGCCCGATTGCCAATAGGCCTCGAAATCGCCGCCCATCGTCACCGGAAGCACCCCCGATTCCTCGCGGATCACGGTATCGATCGGCCAGCCGCGCGCGGCGGCATAAGCGCGCACACGCTCGGCGACGGGGTCAGCCGCGTCGCTGGCCTCGGTCGGTCGGCGCAGATCGGGCGAATCGCTGTAATAGGTATCCTCGATGAACACGCGCGTCGGCGAAAACGGCAGCGTGTAGACGAAGCGATAGCCATCGATCTGCTCGACCGTCGCGTCCATCACGATCGGGCGGGTTAGGCCGTGCGGCGCATCGAGCTCGAACTCGATCCCGACGAACTTCTGCCAGCCGAGATCGAGCAGCCCGAGATCCCCGGTTCCACGCGCGTCGATCACGCCCTTGGCCTCGAGCCGGTCGCCATCGGCGAACACCAATGCGGTCGGCCCCGCGGCGAGCACCTTGCGCCCGGTCATCAGCGCGTGGGTGGGTAATTCGGCGCGCAGCGTCGCGTCGAGCCGCTCGGATTCGATCGAATAATAGGCGCCGTCGAGCGTTCGCCGGTGCGCCGGGAAGGCGATGTCATAGCCTTGCCAGCGATAGCTCACGAGCGGCGCGACGATCCAGCGATCGGCGTCGAGAATGTCGCTGGCGAAGAACGACCAGAGATGATTGCCGCCGAACCGGTCCGAGCGTTCGACGATCCGCACGTCGAGCTCGGGCCGCTGCCGGGCAAGCGCCAGCGCGATCAGTCCGCCGGCCAGCCCGCCACCGACAATGGCGATGTCGCAGGAAAGGGTCGCTGGCATGCTATGGCGATAGCCGAATTGCGACAGGGTGCAAGCGCGGCGGGCTCGAACGCACTGGTCGCCAGCGTGCGTCTGCGGCGAATCTCCCTGACTTGGCCGCCATCGTCGGCTACGGTGGCTCGATGCTGCTCGCGATCCTTGCCTCCGCGCTCGCCATGTCGCTGATCGTCGGCGTGCGCTATGTGATCGTATCGGGTGCGTTCGCCGCGGCGACGCATGCCAGGCACCCCGGCCTCTACACCGGTCTGTCGGCACAAATGCGGCGCGAGGTCGCCTGGAGCCTCGCCTCGGCGTTGATCTATGGCGTGCCCGCGGGGGTCGTCGCCTGGGGCTGGAAGACGTTCGGTTGGACGCGGATCTACAGCGATATCCACGCCTTTCCCTTATGGTATGCCCCGCTCTCGGTGTTGCTCTACCTCGTCGCGCACGACAGCTGGTTCTATTGGACCCACCGCTGGATGCACCAGCCGCGGATCTTCAAGCTGGCGCATGCGGTGCATCACGACAGCCGTCCGCCGACCGCCTGGGCGGCGATGGCGTTCCATCCGATCGAGGCGATCACCGGCGCTGTGATAATTCCGCTACTGGTGTTCCTTATTCCGATCCACATCGCCTGCCTCGGCTTGGTGCTGGCGATCATGACGGTTATGGGGGTGACCAATCATATGGGGTGGGAGATATTTCCCCGGTTCATGTGGAGAGGTCCCCTGGGGGCGTGGCTGATCACGGCCAGCCATCACCAACGGCACCACGATCTGTATCGGGGAAATTATGGCCTTTACTTCCGTTTCTGGGACCGACTTTGCGGCACCGACAAGGGCGTCGGCGATTTTGCCAAGGCGCATGCGCAAGCTCGCCTGCGTCGCGGGCGCAGCGGCGGGGTTGCTGGCGACGCTGCCGGGCGCGGTCGCGACGGGTGACCTGTCGATCGACCTCGTCAATCTGCGCTCGCACAAGGGATCGCTCCGCGTCTGCCTGACCGCCGATCCGACGAATTTCCCCGCCTGTATCGACGACGCGCAGGCCGTCACGCGCTCGATCCCCGCGACCGCCACCAGTCTCAGCTTCGACGGGCTCGCGCGCGGCGACTATGCCGTCGCGGTGATCCATGACGAGAACAACAATCGCAAGCTCGACACCTTCGCCGGCATCCCGCGCGAAGGCTTCGGTTTTTCGCGCAATCCGGCGGTAACCTTCGGCCCGCCGCGCTTCGCGGCGGCACGTTTCACGCTGACAAGTGATGCCGATCGGCAACAGATTAAGATGCGTTATCTGCTCTAGGCATCTTTTGCGGACCCAAAGCGTTGCGCGGGCGTTACGGGTCCAAATCCTTAGCTTTCGGAGCTGCCCCGTGATCGACCGTCGTCTGCTTGTTTCCGCCACCGCCCTGCTGCTGGCTAGCGCCGCCCCTGCGCTTGCGCAAAGCGCACCGCCAGCGCCCGCTGACAACGATCAGCTCGCCGCTGATCTCGACAAGGACAGCGTGACGATCGGCGTCGCCGGCGCGTACGTGCCCGATTATGACGGGTCTAACGACTATCGCTTCGTCCCTGCGCCCGCCGCGATCGGCTCGGTCAAGGGGTTCAACTTTTCGATCATCGGCAATCGCGCGAGCATCGATCTCATTCCCAACCGTCCTGGGCAGAAGATCGATCTCCAGTTCGGCCCGGTCGGCGTGATCAACTTCGATCGCTCGAGCACCAAGAATATCGACGACGTTCGTGTCCGCGCGCTCGGCAAGCGCGCCACCACGCTCGAGCTCGGCGGCTATGTCGGCATCGGCAAGACCGGCGTGATCACCAGCCCGTACGATAAGGTCTCGGTCTCGGTCAGCTATCGCAAGGGCGTCACCGGCGCGCACAACAGCGAGATCTGGCAGCCGAGCTTCACCTATCTGACCCCGCTCAGCCGCAAGGCCGCGGTCGGCATCCTCGCCTCGGCGCAGCATGTCGGGCAGGGCTATGCCGATACCTATTTCAGCATCACGCCGACGCAGAGCCTCGCCAGCGGGCTGCCGACCTATGCGGCGCATTCGGGCTGGAAGAACTATTCGGTCGGCGGCTTCGCCACCTATTCGCTCACCGGCAACCTGCTGCACGGCTTCAAGGTCATCGCAGGCGGCACCTATTCGCGCGAACTGGGCGACTTCTCCTATAGCCCGATCGTCCGCGTGGCGGGTTCGCCCAATCAGTGGCTCGGCGCCGTCGGGGTCGCCTACACCTTCTAACCCCTTCGCGATTCAGCGCATATTCAGGATCCGTCGTGGGTGTCGTCAGCGACTCCGCGGCGGATCTTTTCGTTTGACCGGAGCACCGAGAATGTCCGCGGCGCGCGGCATTGGGGTCTTGCGCCGATCCGCCTGAGGTGCCACGCCAGCGGCGCAATCTAGCGTTTCCAGCAAGAGGGTTCGCCCCAATGACCGACACCGAAGACCAGCTGATCGAGCGTCTCGAAGCCCGCGCCGACCGCCGCAACGAACGCCGCGAATTCTTCCGCACCGCGCTCGGGGCCGGTGCCGTCGCCGCGGCCGGCGCCGCCGCAGTCGCGATCGGCAGCAGCGCATCGGCGCAGGCCACGTCGGAAACCGATATCCTCAACTTCGCGCTCAATCTCGAATATCTCGAGGCGCAATTCTATTCCTATGCGGTGTTCGGGACGGGTCTGCCCAACAGCCAGCTCACGCCCGGCAGCGCGAGCACGACGACGCAGGGCGCCGTCACCGGCGGCCGCCAGGTCAGCTTCAGCGATCCGCTCGTCGCGCAATATGCGCGCGAGATCGCCGGCGACGAGACGCAGCATGTCGCGTTCCTGCGTGCGCAGCTCGGCACCGTCGCGGTCGCCCAGCCCGCGATCGACATCGGCAGCACCGCGACCAGCGCCTTCACCGTCGCGGCGCGCGCCGCGGGAATCGCGACCAATGCGAGCGGCGCGGTCGACACTGTCAACGGCACTTTCGATCCCTATGCCAGCGACACGAACTTCCTGCTCGCCGCCTTCCTGTTCGAAGACGTCGGTGTCACCGCCTATAAGGGTGCCGCCTCGCTGCTGACGACCAAGACCTATATCGACGCCGCCGCCGGCATCCTCGCGGCCGAGGCGTATCACGCCTCGATCATCCGTACCGTGCTCTACAGCAAGGGGCTGGCAACGCCTTCGCTCAGGACTTCGGCCGGCGCGATCTCGGACGTCCGCGACAAGCTCGACGGCACGGTCGAGGACGATCAGGGCATCGCCTCCGCCGTGGTGGCGGGCAGCCAGCTCGCCGCGCTCAACGGGCTGACCGCGTCGAACATCGTCCCGACCGGGGCCGATGGCATCGCCTATGGCCGCGCCACCGGCAACGTACTCAACATCGTCTATCTCAACAGCCTCGCGGTGGCGAAGGGCGGCTTCTTCCCGAACGGCGTCAACGGCACCATCGTGACCAGCGCCGCGAACTGATCCGTCCATCCTTTCCAGCTTGCCCGAACGGGAGTTTCCCCAGTGATCGATAGCGACATCCTCTTGCAGGTTCTCGACGCCGGCGAACGCCGTCGCGCCGAGCGCCGTAATTTCCTGCGCAGCGCGGGCGTGGCATCGCTTGCCGTCGGCGGCGCATCCTTGCTCTCGGCATGCGGCGGCTCGTCGGGCACCGATGCGAGCGCGACCGATACCAGCACGCCGACGCCGAGCCCGAGCTCGACCGGAACGCTGCAGGATCAGGACACGCTCAACTTCGCGCTCAATCTCGAATATCTCGAGGCGCAATTCTACAGCTATGCGGTGACCGGCGCGGGTCTCCCCAACGCCTTGATCGCCAAGGGCGACGGCAACCAGAGCGTGCAGGGCACCGTGACGGGCGGCCGCAAGGTCAGCTTCACCGATCCGATCGTCCAGCAATATGCGATCGAGATCGCCGCCGACGAAGTCGCGCACGTCGCCTTCCTGCGCTCGGCGCTCGGCGCAGCGGCGGTGGCGATGCCGTCGATCAACATCGATGGCGGGGCCACCGGCGCCTTCTCGCTCGCCGCGCGCGCGGCCGGGATCGCCACGACCAACGGCGTCGTCGACAGCGTCAACGGCACCTTCGACCCTTATGCCAGCGACGAGAATTTCCTGCTCGGCGCGTTCATCTTCGAAGACGTCGGCGTGACCGCGTACAAGGGTGCGGCACAGACGATCAACACCACGCTGCTGCTCGATGCGGCGGCCGGGATCCTCGCGACCGAAGCCTATCATGCCGGGCTGATCCGCACCGTGCTCTATTCGAAGGGGCTCACCACGCCGAGCCTGCGCGTCAATGCCGGCCTGATCAGCGACGCGCGCGACAGCCTCGATGGATCGACCGACGACGACCAGGGGATCACCGGCGATTCGGTCACTTCGAACCTCGTGCCAGCCGACGGGAATGGCCTGATCTACGGTCGTACCGCGGGGCAGGTGCTCAACGTCGTATACCTCAACAAGAATGCCGTCGTCGGCGGGGGCTTCTTCCCGAACGGCCTCAACGGCAACATCCGCACCAGCGCCGCAAACTAGTTGCACGCGGCGCGCCAGCGCCTAGACTGACCATATTCCCCGGGGGGCTGCGCCTGAGCAGCTGAGAGGTGGCTGATGCCACGACCCGTATCAACCTGATCCCGTTAGTACGGGCGTAGGGAGGGAGCGGTGTCCACCGGGAAACCGTCTTTGCTCCGTGCGATCTTGGAGCGAAGACCATGGCAGACCTTCCCGCCCGTACCGAAATCGGCGTGACCACCGGCCCGATCCGCGGCTCGCGCAAGATCCACGTCCCCTCCGCGTCGATTCCGGGGCCAGGCGTCGCGATGCGCGAGATCATGCTCGAGCCGTCGAGTGGCGAGCCGCCGCTGCGCGTCTATGACACGTCTGGCCCCTATACCGACCCCAAGGCGCGGATCGACATCAACGCTGGCCTGCCGCCGTTGCGGCGCGACTGGATCCTCGCGCGCGGCGATGTGGCGGACTATGCCGCGCGCGAACTACGTCCCGAGGACAACGGCCTGACCGGACCGGATCGCTCGGCGAGCGTGCCGCAATATCCCAAGGCCGTGCAGCGACCGCTCCGCGCCAAGCCCGGTGCGAACGTCAGCCAGATGCATTACGCGCGGCGCGGGGTCATCACCCCCGAGATGGAATATGTCGCGATCCGCGAGAATCTCGGGCGGGCGGCCGCGAAGGAGAAAGCGATCCGCGACGGTGAGGATTTCGGCGCCGCGATCCCCGATTACGTCACGCCCGAATTCGTCCGCAACGAGGTCGCGCGGGGCAGGGCGATCATCCCGAGCAACATCAACCATCCCGAATCCGAGCCGATGGCGATCGGCCGCAATTTCCTGGTCAAGATAAACGCCAATATCGGCAACAGCGCGGTCGCGAGCGACGTCGCGGCCGAGGTCGACAAGATGGTGTGGTCGATCCGCTGGGGCGCCGACACGGTGATGGACCTGTCGACCGGGCGCAACATCCACGACACGCGCGAATGGATCCTGCGCAATAGCCCCG
Organism: Bordetella parapertussis; assembly: GCA_943367995.1. Classification (GTDB taxonomy): domain Bacteria; phylum Pseudomonadota; class Alphaproteobacteria; order Sphingomonadales; family Sphingomonadaceae; genus Sphingomonas. The sequence goes on from CALRKL020000002.1 coordinate 289,233, forward strand.
TGCCGATCGGCACCGTGCCGATCTATCAGGCGCTCGAAAAGGTCGGCGGCGTCGCCGAGGACCTGACCTGGGAGATTTTCCGCGACACGCTGATCGAGCAGGCCGAGCAGGGCGTCGACTATTTCACGATCCATGCCGGCGTCCGGCTCGCCTACATCCCGATGACGGCCAAGCGCGTCACCGGAATCGTCAGCCGCGGCGGATCGATCATGGCGAAATGGTGCCTCGCGCACCACAAGGAGAGCTTCCTCTACGAGCGCTTCGACGAGATCACCGAGATCATGCAGGCGTATGACATCGCCTATTCGCTCGGCGACGGCCTGCGCCCTGGCTCGATCGCCGACGCCAATGACGAAGCGCAGTTCAGCGAACTCTATACGCTCGGCGAGCTCACCCATCGCGCCTGGGCGAGCGACGTCCAGGTGATGATCGAGGGGCCGGGGCATGTGCCGATGCACAAGATCAAGCAGAACATGGACAAACAGCTCGAGGTGTGCGGCGAGGCGCCGTTCTACACGCTCGGACCGCTGACCACCGACATCGCGCCGGGCTATGACCATATCACCAGCGGAATCGGCGCAGCGATGATCGGCTGGTATGGCACTGCGATGCTCTGCTACGTCACGCCGAAGGAGCATCTCGGCTTGCCCGACCGCGACGACGTCAAGGTCGGGGTGGTGACCTACAAGCTCGCCGCGCACGCCGCCGATCTCGCCAAGGGGCATCCCGCGGCGCGGATGCGCGACGATGCGGTCAGTCGGGCGCGCTTCGATTTCCGCTGGCGCGACCAGTTCAACCTGTCGCTCGATCCCGATACCGCCGAGCAGTATCACGATGCGACGCTTCCCGCCGAGGGGGCGAAGACCGCGCATTTCTGTTCGATGTGCGGCCCGAAATTCTGCTCGATGAAGATCACGCAGGAAGTGCGCGACTTTGCCGCGAAGCAGAACCAGCCGACCGGGGCGTTTCTCGCCGCGACGCCCGACGCCGCGGCAGCCGATGCCGAGCGTGCAGCCTTCGCGGGCGGGGACGATCCCGACGCGGGGATGGCGGCGATGAGCGCGGCGTTCAGGGAGCACGGCAGCGAGATCTATCTGCCCGCGTCAGACTGACGGAGTAGCGAGCAGATCCTGGCGGCGGATCGAGAGAGCCGCCGCCGCCCTCAGATGCGTTCGCCGGTCAATCGTTGGCAAACCATGTCGAGCTGATCGAGCGTCGAATAGGAGAGCGTCAGCGTTCCGCCCTTGGCGCTGTGCGCGACGCGGACCGAGAGGCCGAGCAGGTCCGCCAGTTGATGCTCGAGCGCGGCGAGATCTGGATCGCGGCCCTCGCTGTCGCGCTGTCCGCGGGGCGCCGGCTTCGCCGCGCGTGCCATCCGCTCGGTGTCACGGACCGACAGGCCACGCGCGACGACCTGATCGGCCAGCGTCTCGACATCGGGCGCGCCGATCAGCGCGCGCGCATGGCCCATGGTCAGCGCGCCATTAACGACTCGCTCCTGCACCGGGCTCGGCAATTCGAGCAGCCGCAGCAGATTTGCGATATGGCTGCGCGACTTGTTGACGAGCTTGCCCAAGGCCTCTTGGGTATGCCCGAAATCCTCGATCAGGCGATGATACGCCTCGGCCTCTTCGATCGCGTTGAGATCCTGCCGCTGGATATTCTCGACCAGCGCGACTTCGAGCGTTTCGGTATCGTCGAACGCCCGGACGATCACCGGCACCTCGTGCAGCCGCGCACGTTGCGCCGCACGCCAGCGCCGCTCGCCCGCGACGATCTGATAGCCGGTGCCGTGTGGGCGCACGACGATCGGCTGCAATACACCGCGCAGCGCGATCGATTGCGCGAGTTCCTCGAGCGCCGCTTCGTCGAAATGCCGCCGCGGCTGTCCCGGATGCGGGGTCAGCGAGCCGACCGGGAGCGATCGGACACCCGGCGAGGCGTTGTCCTTGCCCTCGCCGACCGGCTCTTCGCGCGCCAGATCGCCCATCAAGGCGTTTAGGCCGCGTCCCAGCCCCGAGCGGGGCTTGGGGCGCGTCATGGGGGTCGTCGGGTCGGTCATGCAGCCCTAGCAGGTTGTGGTGTATCCATTGCCGGCAGCCGCGCGATCAGCTCGCGGGCAAGTGCGATATAGGCCTCCGACCCCGGGCAGCGATAATCGTAGATCAGCGCGGGCAGCCCATGGCTGGGCGCCTCGGACAGACGAACGTTGCGCGGGATGACGGTGTCGAACACGACTCGGCCGAGCACCGCGCGAACATCGTTCGAAACCTGATCGGTCAGACGATTGCGCCGATCGTGCATCGTCAGCGCAACCCCCATGATCGACAGCGCCGGGTTGAAGCGCTCGCGGATCCGCTCGACCGTGCTCAGCAGCTGGCTGAGGCCTTCGAGCGCGAAGAACTCGCATTGCAGCGGTACGAGCAGCGAATTCGACGCGACCATCGCGTTGAGCGTCAGCAAACCAAGCGACGGCGGGCAATCGATCAGGACGACGTCCCAGCGATGGTCCGAACGCGCCAGCGCACGTGACAAGCGGTGCGTACGCTCCTCATATTCGACGAGCTCGATCTCCGCGCCCGACAGGTCGACGGTCGCCGGGACGATATCGAGCTTGGGCACGCACGTGGGGATCGCGGCGGCCTCGATAGAGGTTTCGCCGAGCAGGATGTCATAGGTCGAGTGATGTCGATCGGCCCGGGCGATCCCCAGACCGGTAGAACAATTGCCTTGCGGATCGAGGTCGAGCAACAGCACGCGAAGCCCCGTCGCCGCAAGCGCCGTACCGAGATTGATCGCGGTCGTCGTCTTACCGACACCGCCCTTCTGGTTCGCGACGGCAATGACGTTCATCGGCGTGTCACCCCTGATGCAAGAACGATCAGCGAGTCGGGATCGGTGATACTGTGTTCCACGTGAAACACGCCGTCCCATGCACGCTGCGCATCGGCGACATCTGCCAATGCGGTTCGCCCTTTTGGCAGAATCCAGACCGTTGCGGAAGACGCGCACTGCGCGCCCCATGCGAAAAGACTGTCCAATGATGCGACAGCGCGTGCCGAGATGATTTCGGCGTCGACCGCGACGTCTTCGATCCGGGCACACTGAACCGTGACCCGATCGTCCAGACCAAGCGCAAACGCCGCACCCTCTAGAAACTCCGCCCGACGTCGGCGCGGTTCGACGAGGCAAACCGGCCGGTTGGTAAGCGCCGCAACGACCAATCCGGGGAAACCCGCACCGCTGCCGATATCCAGCCAGATCCCGTTCCCGCTCGGGACAAGCGCGAGCAATTGCGCGGAATCGACGACGTGGCGAGTCCACATTGCGGCGAGCGTCGAGGGTGCGATCAGATTCTGACGCGCACTCTCCGCCAGGACGATATCGACCAGTCTCCGCATCGCCTCCACCGCAGCATCGCCAAAGTGCCGTGCGATCCAGAGCTTGGCCTCGTCTTCGCTCATGCCGCCTTCTTTCGAATCTGCAGAAGGATGGCGGTGAGCGCCGCCGGTGTGATGCCGCGAATGCGCCCGGCTGCAGCGAGCGTCTCCGGGCGGGCGATTGCGAGCCGTTCGATCATCTCGCTCGAGAGCCCGGGAACACTGGCGAAGTCCAAACTCGCTGGGACTGGAATCCGGTCCTGCGTCCGCATTTCGGCGACCTCCGATTCCTGGCGCGCGAGGTACGGCGCGTAGCGGGCATCCTCGGTCGCTTCGGCAAGCAGGTCGGCGGCAAAGTCTTCGATCAGATCGGGCGCCACCATCGCCAGTGTCATACCGGAGACCCGCAGCCAAGCCGCGGCGGAGCGCTGTTCCGGCGCCGCCCCGACCGTCGCACCCCGGCTTACAAGCGCCTCGCTTGGCACGGCGTTGTCGAGCCGCCGTTCGATCGCGTCGCGTAGCTCGAGCCGCTGTTTGAGTCGTGCCCGGCGCGAGTCGGACAGGCAGCCGATCTCGGCCGCAATCGGACCCAACCGTGTTTCCGCGTTGTCGGCGCGCAATCGCAAGCGATACTCCGCGCGCGCCGTGAGCATGCGATAGGGCTCGGTTATTCCCTGCAGCACGAGATCGTCGATCATCACGCCGAGATAGGACGAGGCCCGATCGAGCACCATGGCGGCGCGATCGAGCGCGCGCGCAGCGGCGTTAAGTCCGGCGATGAGACCTTGTCCTGCGGCTTCCTCATACCCGGTCGTGCCGTTGATCTGGCCGCAGCAGAACAGCCCCGGCAGCGCACGCACTTCCAGCGTCGGCATCAGTGCCCGCGGGTCGATATGGTCATACTCGACCGCGTAGCCGGGGGTCAGCATCGTTACCGATTCGAGTCCAGGGATCGTCCGAAGCATCGCTGCCTGAATGTCGACCGGGAGCGATGTCGAAATTCCGTTGGGATAGATCGTTGCGTCGTCGAGTCCCTCGGGCTCGAGAAAGATCTGATGGCCATCGCGGTCGCCGAAACGGTGGATCTTGTCCTCGATCGACGGACAATAACGCGGGCCGACCCCGGCGATCGCACCCCCGAACAGCGGCGACCGATCAAGCCCGGCGCGGATGATCGCGTGCGTATCCGATGTGGTGCGGGTGATCGCGCAATGGAGCTGGGGCAGGGGACGCCCCTTCGAAACCGGCGACATCGTCCAGGGGTCGGCATCGCTTGGTTGTTGGTCGAGGCTCGCCCAATTGATCGTCCGCCCGTCGAGCCTCGGTGGCGTGCCGGTCTTGAGGCGCGCCATCGGAAGCGCCGCCTGCAACTGTTGTGCCAAGAGAGATGCGCCCGCTTCTCCGACACGGCCGCCCTCGGAGCGCTCCTCGCCACAGAACATGCGCCCGCCGAGAAAGGTCCCCGTTGCCAGCACGACCGCGCGCGCGTGCAACACCGTTTGATCGGCCAGCCTGACGCCCGCCACACCACCGTTGGCGGCAAAGATCAGGCCGGCGACTTCGTTTTCGACGATGTGCAGGCCCGGCTGCGCCGCGATCATCGCCTGGATCGCCGTAGCGTAGCGGCGCCGATCCGCTTGCACGCGTGGACCCTGCACCGCGGCGCCCTTACTGCGATTGAGCATGCGATAATGGATACCAGCCGCATCGGTGGCGCGCGCCATCAGACCGTCGAACGCGTCGACCTCGCGCACGAGGTGACCCTTGCCCAAGCCTCCGATCGCTGGGTTACAGGACATCGCGCCGAGTTTGTTTGCGTCGAAGGTTATCAGCGCGGTCTTGGCTCCGCGTCGCGCCGCGGCGGCCGCCGCTTCGGTCCCGGCATGCCCGCCGCCGACTACGATGACGTCGAATGTGTTCATGCGTATCGCGCTAATTACCCCATTGCGATCTGTCAAAGCGGATCACGTTCCACGTGGAACATCACTTGCCGATACAGAAGCGCGCGAAGATCGAGTCCAACACGTCCTCCGTTCCCGTTCGCCCGGTCACCGCATTGAGCGATCCGATCGCGCAGCGCACCTGCTCGGCGATCACCAACACATCCCTTTGCGCGTCGAGAGCGAGATGATCGCGGGCGCTGCGGAGCAGACCGCGCTGCCGCTCGTTGGTGGCGATCGCGTCGGCGACCGGAAGGAGCGCCGCGGCGCGTTCTGCGATCACGCCCCACAAGGCTGCCATACCCTCACCCGTTTCCGCGGAAATCGAAAGCTCACTGAAGAACGGAGGATCCTCGCGACCTGGAACATCGGCCCGCGCGTGAACCGTGACGTGGCGCGCATCCGATGGAGCGGTGTCACCGAGCCACAAGACGATGTCGGCCGATGTGATCGCTGCCTCGGCACGCGATACACCGATTCGCTCGACGATATCGTTCGGCGCGTCGGTGAGGCCCGCGGTATCGGTGAGGACATAGGCGATCCCGCCGCGCGTCACCGGCGCCTCGATTCGATCGCGGGTCGTCCCCGACAGTGCGGAGACGATCGCGAGATCGCGCCCAGCGAGCGCGTTGAGCAAAGTCGATTTGCCACTGTTGGGCGGTCCCGCGATAACCACGCGGACGCCGTCATACAGTCGCTCGACCGGCGGCGCGGCGACCAATCGCGCCATCGCCTGTCCGATCGCGTCGATCTCGCGCAGGATAGGCTCGATCGCCATATCGGGCACATCGTCCTCGTCGGAAAAATCGAGCTGTGCCTCGATCCGCGCTGCGAAATCGACGAGGCGATCGGTCCATCGCTCGATCGTCGTGCGAAGACCACCTTCCGCGATCCGCATCGCGGCGCGGCGCTGCGTTTCGGTCTCGGCATTGAGCAGGTCACCGAGACCCTCGGCGGCGGTGAGGTCGATCACGCCATTGCTCAGCGCGCGGCGGGTAAACTCGCCGGGTTCGGCCTGCCGCATGCCGGGCAGGGTCGCCAGAGCGGCACCGACCGCCGCGACCACGGCGCGGCCTCCATGAAGATGCAGCTCGACCAGATCCTCACCCGTCGCGGTATGCGGGGCGGGGAAGACGAGGACAAGCGCCCGATCGAGCAATCGCTGCGTGGCCGGATCGCGCAATGCCCGCACTCCGGCTTGGCGCGCGGGGGGCAGCGCGCCCGCGAGGGCCGCAGCGGCCGCCAGCGCCGACGGCCCGCTGATCCGCAGAATCGCGATCGCAGCCGGAGGTGGCCCGCTCGAGCAAGCGAAGATCGTATCGTCCGTCACGGTCTATTTCGCCGCGCGCTCGAACATCGTCCGCCACAACCCCATGCTCGCGTCGCTCACGGGCGCCCAACTGCGCATCATATTCTCGATCAGATCCGGAGACACGACGCCGTCCATCGAGTCGGTCATCATCGCCAGATATTTTGCGTGGATAGGGGTCAGATCCGGGAGCCCCATGAACGCGCGCGCCTCCTGGGGGGTGCAGTCGATCTCGACGTTGATCTTCATAAGGCCATCTCCGCTTGAGCCGGCACGGGCCAGGCTGCATAGTCGCTGCATGTATGCGCGCGATACGGCCCGGATCGCAACGCCTGTGGGCATGGTCACCCTGATCGGCGACGACGGCGCGCTGCATTCGATCACGATCGGCGGGGACGGCGATCCGATCGCCGCGACGGCAAAGCCGGTTCGCGACGCCGAGGCGCAGCTGCGCGCCTGGTTCGCGGGTGCGCTGACGACGTTTGATCTGGCGCTGTCGCCGGTTGCGTCCGTGCGAGGGCAGGCGTTGCGCGATGCGATGATCGCGATCCCTTATGGCGAAACGCTAAGCTATGGCGCGCTGGCCAAACGGGCCGGGTCGAGTGCGCGAGCGATCGGACAAGCCTGCGCGCGCAACCCGTTTCCAATCGTGGTGCCGTGTCACCGCGTACTCAACGCCTCGGGAAGCCTTGGCGCCTATTCCGCGGGGGACGGACCGGTCACCAAGGACTGGCTGCTGGCGTTCGAGCGGCGCGGGCGGCGGGACCTGCTGCTGTAGCGATCCGCGCGGGGCGGGCATGCGCGAAGCCCATGCCGTCGGCCGGGCGCGGGGCGCCCGCCGGCCGAGCCGGTGCGAGTCCGGCGGCAGGGTGCCGCCGGCCGCATCCGGCTATTGATTCATGCTGTCGAAAAAGTCCTCGTTGGTCTTCGAATTCTTCATCTTGTCGAGCAGGAACTCCATCGAGTCGATGGTGCCCATCTGCATGAGGATGCGGCGCAGCACCCACATCTTCGACAGCTTGCTCTGATCGACCAGCAGCTCTTCCTTGCGCGTGCCAGACTTGCCGACGTCGAGCGCCGGGAAGATCCGCTTGTCGGCGACCTTGCGATCGAGCACGATTTCCGAGTTGCCCGTACCCTTGAATTCCTCGAAGATCACTTCGTCCATGCGGCTGCCGGTATCGATCAGCGCGGTCGCGATGATCGACAGCGAACCGCCTTCCTCGATGTTGCGCGCGGCGCCGAAGAAGCGCTTCGGGCGCTGGAGCGCATTGGCGTCGACACCGCCGGTCAACACCTTGCCCGAAGAAGGGACGACGGTGTTGTACGCGCGCCCGAGACGCGTGATCGAGTCGAGCAGGATCACCACGTCCTTCTTGTGTTCGACCAGGCGCTTGGCCTTTTCGATAACCATTTCAGCAACTTGCACGTGGCGCGTCGCGGGTTCGTCGAAGGTCGAGGAGACCACCTCGCCCTTGACCGAGCGCTGCATGTCGGTGACTTCCTCGGGCCGCTCGTCGATCAGCAGGACGATCAGGAAAACTTCGGGATGGTTGTCGGTGATCGCCTTGGCGATGTTCTGCAGCATCACCGTCTTGCCGACGCGCGGCGGCGCGACGATCAGCGTGCGCTGGCCCTTGCCCTGCGGCGAGATGATGTCGATGACGCGCGCCGACTTGTCCTTGACGGTCGGATCGGCGGGATCGAGCGTGAGCTTCTCATCCGGGTAGAGCGGCGTGAGATTGTCGAAATTGACGCGGTGCCGGACGGCGTCGGGATTGTCGAAATTGACCGCCGTCAGCTTGGTGAGCGCGAAATAGCGTTCGCCATCCTTCGGCCCGCGGATCTCGCCCTCGACCGTGTCACCGGTGCGCAGGCCGAACTTACGGACCTGGTTGGGTGAAATGTAGATGTCGTCGGGCCCGGCGAGATAGTTCGCTTCGGGCGAGCGCAGGAAGCCGAAGCCGTCGGGCAGCACTTCGATCGTGCCGAGCCCCATGATCTCCTCGCCCTCTTCGGCCTGGACCTTGAGGATCGCGAACATCAAATCCTGCTTGCGCAGCGTCGAGGCGCTCTCGATGCCGAGCCCCTCGGCCATCGCGACCAGTTCGGCCGGCTTTTTGTTCTTGAGGTCTTTGAGATGCATGGAGGGCGTCCGGGGCATAGGAATGCGAGGGGGGAGCTTCGGTCGGCGAACAGCTACGCGACGATGCTGGAGGAAGGATGCCGCAACCGAACGGGTGGACCCGCCGCATCGCGACACGGCCTTCGAGATACGGTCCACTCGCGGCCGCGTCAAGGCTGGGGTTTTATCGGAAGGGCGCGATCAGAAGGGCTGAACGATCGCGAGGATGACGATGAAGGTCACCAGCACCGCGGGCACCTCGTTGATCAGCCGCAAGTGCCGCCCCGTCAGCGTCGGTCGGCCCGCCGCGAGTTTCCTGGCATAGCCCACCGCCCAGCCGTGATAGCCGCTGAGGATCACCACCAGCAACAGCTTGAGATGCAGCCAGCCGAGCCCGCTCGCGCCCGAGAACAGCCCGAGATTGGCGCCGAGCGTCAGGCCGAGCAGCCACACCATGACCATTGCGGGGGTCAGGATGATGTTGCGGATCTTGGCCTCGCGCTCGACCCACAGCGCAGCCTCGGGCGACCCGATCGGCGCCTCTTGGTGATAGACGAGATAGCGCGGCAGCATGAACAGCCCCGCCATCCAGAAGATCACGAAGATCAGATGCGCTGCCTTGACCCACGGATAGGCGTTGCCGAGCATTCCGATCATTGCGCGCTCCGGACGAAATCGAGCAGCTGCTCGACATGAAGAATGGGGGTGTCCTGCAGGATCCCGTGGCCGAGATTGAAGATATGCGGACGGTCGGCAAAGGCGCGCAGGATGCGCGTGGCGGCCTGTTCCATCGCCGCGCCGCCGGCGATCAGCACGAGCGGGTCGAGATTGCCCTGTACCGGCAAGCCCGCCGGCAACGTCGCCGCGGCCCATTCGGGATCGATCGTCTCGTCGAGCCCGAGCGCATCGACGCCGGTTTCGCGGGCATAAGCGGGAAGCTTCTCGCCGGCACCTTTCGGAAAGCCGATGACGGGCACGCCCGGATGCCGTTCGCGCAGCGCAGCGACGATCGCCGCATTGGGGGCGATCACCCAGCGTTCGAATTGCGCGGGGCTGAGACTGCCCGCCCAGCTGTCGAACAATTGCACCGCCTCGACCCCCGCTTCGATCTGGCGCGAGAGATACTCGACCGTGCAATCGGCGATTGCGGCGATGATCTCGCCGAACGCCGCGGGATCGCCATAGGCGAAGCGTCGCGTCTCGCCCTGATCCTTGCTGCCATGTCCCGCGACCATATAGGTGGCGACGGTCCACGGGCTCCCGGCAAAGCCGAGGAAGGTGGTCTGGGGCGGAAGCTGCGCTGCGACCAGGCGCACCGTCGCATACACCGGATCGAGCCGCTCAGGCGCCCCCTGGAGGCTCTCCAGCGCATGATCGACGAGCGGAGGGGTCAGCGCGGGTCCTTCGCCGACACCAAAGCTCAGCCCCTGTCCCAGCGCCGCGGGGACCATCAGGATGTCCGAGAACAGGATCGCCCCGTCGAAGCCGAAGCGGCGGATCGGCTGGATCGTCACCTCGGCCGCCGCTTCGCTGTCGTTGACCAAGGCGAGGAAACCGCCCTTTTCGGCGCGAAGGGCGCGATACTCGGGAAGATACCGCCCGGCCTGACGCATCAGCCAGATCGGCGGGGTGGACATACGCTCACCCTTGAGCGTGGCGAGCAACGGCTTGTTCTGTGTGAGCACGATCGGTCTTTCCTCACCCTACTTCTATAAGAATCTAGAATCTTAAAAGGTTGAAGTGGTTGTTGGCACGTTGATAGCGGGGCTTATGCCGCCGTCCCGAAAATGCCAACAGGTTGACGTCGCGCCATCGCCGCGCACGCCGTGAGTCGGCCGATCCGTCCCCGTTATCCACAGGCTGTGGGGGGAACCCGATGCTGTTTGCGCGATTGTGGATAGCCGATGGGTTATGCACCGCAGTCGCTCGACTTTGCGGGAGGGCAAAGTTGCGCTAGCGCTTACGCCCATGTTGTCCACAGTTTCGCCCCGCACCGGTTCCTGATGCGCCTGCATCTCCACCTTCTGTCGGACTCGACGGGAGAAACGCTCGAGAACATCGCCAAGGCGGCGCTCGCGCAATATGACGATGTCGAGACGATCCGCCACTTCTGGCCGATGGTGCGGACCGAGGCGCATCTCGAGCGGATCCTGCAGGAAATTTCGCAAAATCCGGGTCTGGTGCTGTTCACGCTGGTCAATAGCGAGACACGGCGGACGCTCGAGACGCGCTGTCGTACGCTCGGGCTCCCCGCGGTCGCGCCGCTCGATGCGGTGACGGGCGCGTTGTCGGGATTGCTCGGCCAGGCGGCGAAGGCGCGTCCCGGTCGGCAGCACGTGCTCGACGCGGCCTATTTCGCGCGGGTCGATGCGATCCAGTTCACCATCGCGCATGATGACGGCATCCTGTCCGAAGAGTGGGAAGAGGCCGATATCCTGCTCGCCGGCGTGTCGCGTTCGTCGAAGACGCCGACCTCGATCTATCTCGCCAATCGCGGTTTCAAGACCGCCAACATTCCGATCGTGGTCGAAAGCCCGCCGCCCGAGAACCTGTTCACGCTCAAGCATCCGATCATCGTCGGGCTGACCACCAGCGCCGACCGGCTGATCCAGGTCCGTCGCAATCGCTTGCTGTCGCTCAACGAGCTGACGACGACCGCTTATGTCGACCAGGAGGCGGTGACGCGCGAAGTGGCCTATGCACGGCGGATGTTCGCCGACAATGGCTGGCCGGTGATCGACGTCACCCGGCGTTCGATCGAGGAAACCGCCGCGGCGATCATCGCGCTGGTCGGCGAACGCCGCGGCGATACGAGTGGAGAACCATGAACCTCATCCTTGCCTCGCAAAGTGCGTCGCGGCGCGCGATGCTGACCGCAGCGGGCGTTCCGTTCGCTGCGGTGTCGGCTGGCGTTGATGAGGAGTCGGCGAAGGCGGCGCTGCTCGGCGAGGGGCTCGCCGCGCGCGACATGGCCGATGCTTTGGCCGAGCTGAAGGCGATCAAGGTCTCGTCGGGCGAAGGCCAGGCGCTCGTGCTCGGCTGCGACTCGGTCGTCGCGCTCGAGGACGGGTCGATGCTCGACAAGCCGCGCGACCGCGACGAGGCGCGCGCGCATCTGCGGCGGCTGTCGGGCAAGCGGCACGAGCTGGTCAGCGCCGCGGTGATGGCCGAAGGCGGGCGTCCGGTATGGCGCGTGGTCGATCGCGCGCGGATGCACGTCCGGTCGCTGTCGGACGCCTATATCGAGCGCTACCTCGATCTCGAATGGCCCGAAATCGCGGGATGCGTCGGCTGCTATCGGATCGAGGGGCCGGGGGCGCAATTGTTCAGTCGGATCGAGGGGAGCCAGTTCACCGTGCTCGGCCTGCCGTTGCTGCCGGTGCTCGATTATCTGCGGGTTAGGGGAGTGATGCCGTCATGATGCTGGCCGAGGTGATCGGCGACCCGATCGCGCATTCCAAATCGCCGCTGATCCACGGTTTCTGGATCGAACGGCTCGCGCTCGACGCGGAATATCGGCTGTGTCAGGTCACGCCCGACGGGCTCGGCGCCTATATCGCCGAGCGTAGCGCGGACCCGGCATGGCGCGGGTGCAACGTCACGATCCCGCACAAGCTCGCGATCTTCGACCATGTCGCCGATCCGGGCGGCGTGCGCACTACGATCGGTGCGGCCAACACCGCGTTCCGTGGGGAAGACGGCAAGCTGATCCTGACCAACACCGATGCCGCGGGCTTCTACGCGCCGATCAACCAGCTCGACCTCACTGGCGCGCCGGTCGTGGTGATCGGGGCAGGCGGGGCGGCACGCGCGGTGCTGTTCGCGCTGGCGCGGCTCGGGGTAGGTCCGGTGACGATCCTCAACCGCAATGTGCTCAAGGCCGCGGCGTTGCTCGCGTCGTTCGGATTGAAGGGCAAGGCGCTCCCGCTCGACGCTACGCTCCCGCCCGCGGCGCTGCTGGTCAACGCCAGCGCGCTCGGCATGGTCGGGCAACCGCCGCTCGCGCTCGACCTGACGCCACTTCCCGCGGATGCGGTGGTCTATGACGTCGTCTATGCGCCGCTCGAGACGCCGCTGCTGGCGGCGGCGCGCGCGCGCGAGCTCGATACGGTCGACGGGCTCGACATGTTGATCGGTCAGGCCGCGCTCGGGTTCGAATTGTTCTTCGGCGTCGCCCCGCCGCGCGACGAGGCCAGCGACGACGCGCTCCGCACGCTGTTGACGGCATGACCGTCAGCCGGCCGATCACGCTCGGCCTGACCGGGTCGATCGGGATGGGCAAATCCACCGTCGCCGCGATGTTCGCCGAAGCCGGCGTGCCGGTGTTCGACGCCGACGCCGCGGTCCATGTCTTGCAAGGAGCGGGCGGCCGGGTCGTCGCGGCGATCGAGGCCGCCTTTCCCGGCACGACCGGGCCGGACGGGGTGGATCGTGGCGCGCTCGGCGCGATCGTGCTCGGCGACGGGGCGGCGCTCACGCGACTCGAGGCGATCGTCCATCCGGCGGTGGCTGAGGAGCGGGCCGCCTTTCTCGCACGGCACGCCGACGCGCCGATCGTGCTGTTCGACGTGCCGCTGTTGTTCGAGACCGGCGGCGAGTCGCGCGTCGATCGTGTCGTCGTCGTATCGGCGTCTCCCGAAATCCAGCGCGCGCGCGTGCTCGAGCGCGGCGGAATGACCCCCGCCAAGCTCGACGCGATTCTCGCCAGGCAATTGCCCGATCAGGAGAAAGTCGCGCGCGCCGACTTCGTCGTGCCGACAGGCGGGTCGCTGGATGCGACGCGCCGCGCGGTCGCCGCCATCATCGCTTGCCTCGACGCGCCCGAGACCCCACTATCCTGAGCTTATGCGCGAAATCGTCTTCGACACCGAGACCACCGGCTTCAGTTTCTCCGACGGCGACCGCATGGTCGAGATCGGCTGTCTCGAAATGGTCAACAAGGTCGAGACCGGGCGCACCTTCCACGCCTATTTCCACCCCGAACGGTCGATGCCGGCCGAGGCGCAGCGCGTCCACGGCCTGAGCGACGCGTTCCTCGCCGACAAGCCGCTGTTCGTCCAGCGAGTCGAGGATCTGCTCGATTTCATCGGTGACAGCCCGCTCGTTGCGCACAATGCGAGCTTCGACTTCGGCTTCCTCAATGGCGAGCTGCAGCGCTGCGGCCGTGCGACGGTCGCGATGCACCGGATGGTGGATACCGTCGCGATGGCGCGGATGCGGCACCCCGGCGCGAAGCACAGCCTCGATGCTTTGTGCAACCGCTACGGGATCGATCGCAGCCATCGCACCGTCCACGGCGCCTTGCTCGACGCGCAATTGCTGTCGCAAGTCTATGTCGAGCTGACCGGCGGGCGGCAGATCGGGCTCGGCCTGGTCAGCGAGGCGGTCGAGGACACCGGGCCGAGCGCGCCGCTCGTTCCGACCATCGTCCGTCCACCGCGCGTCTTCGCGGTCGCCGAGGCCGAGCGCGCGCGCCACGCCGCGTTCCTCAAGACCGTCGTCAATCCGCTATGGGGGAGCGATCCGGCCATGGCGTGATTTCAGTTTGGGGGGGTCGAGGCGCCCGACAGGCGTCATCTACCGCCGGCGATCGTCACAGCGACGCTGGCCTTTGTAAGGAGAATGCTCATGGATATTCGGGTTTCCGGCCATCAGGTCGAGACGGGCGAGGCGCTCAGGACCCATGTCGACGAGCGGCTCCAGGGCATCGCCACCAAATATTTCGCGCGCGCCATCTCGGCGCAGGTCACCTTCGGCAAGGGGCCGCACGACAACCGCTTTACCGCCGACATCGTCGCGCACGTCATGCAGGGGCTGATCCTCAAGGCGCATGGCGATGCCGCCGACGCGCATCTCGCGTTCGACGCCGCCGCCGCCAAGATCGAGAAGCAGCTCCGCCGCTACATGCGCCGGCTCAAGGATCGCAACGCCGGCGAGGCGAGCGCCGCGGCGGCGCAGGCGGCCGATGCCGACAATGCCGGCTATACGCTGTTCCAAGAGAGCACCGCCGAGGAGGAAGCCGAGGATTTCCCGCTGATCGTCGCCGAGACGCGCGTCGACGTGCCCGACGCGACGGTGTCCGACGCGGTGATGATGCTCGATCTGCGCAACACCGCGGCCTTGTTGTTCCGCAATAGCGGGTCGGGAACCTACAATATGGTCTATCGCCGCGGCGACGGGACGATCGGCTGGGTCGAGCCGCAGCGCGAGGCGTGACATTATCGGACGGATGGCGTTGATGTCCTAGCAATCGGCTCGCGCTTTCGCCGATGCTCGATCGGCGCTATGGGCTCGCTCAAAGCTCCGCTTTGCGCGGGCCCGAGGACTAAGATGACCGATCTGCACGATATTCTCGCGCCCGACGCCGTGCTCGAACGCGTCACTGCCGGCAATCGCAAGGCGCTGTTCCAGCAGCTCGCGGCGGCGGCGGCGAGTGCGTATGGGGTCGAGGCCGGCGCGGTCGCCGAAGTGGTCGGCGCGCGCGAGAAGCTTGGGTCGACCGGTTTCGGCGGCGGGGTCGCGACGCCACATGGCAAGCTTCCCGGGCTGGACCGAGTCCGCGGCGTGTTCGCGCGGCTGGTCCAGCCGATCGATTTCGACTCGGTCGATGACATGCCCGTCGACATCGTCTTCATGCTGCTGTCGCCACCCGATGCCGGCGCGACGCATTTGAAGGCGCTGGCGCGCGTTTCGCGTGCGCTGCGCGATCAGGCGTTCGTCGCGAAATTGCGTGGGGCGGGGTCGCGCGATGCGCTCGTCGCGTTGCTCACCGCGGATCAGGCGCGTGATGCCGCCTAGCGACGCTCCGGCGCCGTCCGGCGAGCAAGCCCATTTCCGCGCGCTCGAGTCGCTTTACGCGGCGGCGCCGATCAACCGGCTGTTCGTCTCGACGCTGGAGATTCCCGCGGCCGGGGTCGCCCGGATCCATTTCACGATCGACGAACGCGTCTTCCATGCCGGCGGCGCGGCGCACGGCACGAGCTATTTCAAGATGCTCGACGATGCCGCCTTCTACGCCGCGAACAGCTTGGTGACCGATCGCTTCCTGCTCACCACCGCGTTCAACCTGCTGCTGACCAAACCGCTCCGTGCCGGACCCGTGATCGCCGAAGGGCGCTGGGTGTCGGGGCATCGGCGCGTGTTCGTCGCCGAAGCGCGGCTGATCGACGCCGCTGGCGACGAGGCCGCGCGCGGCACGGGAACCTTCATGCGCTCGCAGATCGCGCTCGCCGGATTGCCGGGGTATCGCGCGGCATGAACGACAGCTTGCCGTCGGGCATGCTCGTCTCGGCGTTGCTGAAGCGCGTCAACGATGCCGGCGGAATGGGCATGGTACGCGCCAAGGGGGATGCCGATTCCGGGGCTATCCTGTTGATCTTGAACGACCCAGCCGGTCCGTCCCGGATGCTCGAACGCGCGCTCGATCCGCGCGGCAAGCCAACCTTCGTTCGTGCGGGGCCAGCGGACGCGAGCGACTCGCCGTCGCAAGACAGCTATTGGCGCCGACGTCGTGAACGCGACCCCGATCTCTGGGTCGTCGAACTGGATATCCCGTCGGCGGAACGATTCGCCGCAGAAACAATCCTCGGCGATTGACCGCAGAGCCCCGCGCGGAGATAGCCGCATCTCTTAGTCAGGGCGTTGTGCCGTGCCGGGTGCGATCCGGGATGGTTACGCAGTCGGGGGGCTGTCCGGAAGGGCGACATTGCGTCGACCCGCTTCGTGCACCAACCGCAATTTAGTCGTCTTCATGTCGTTTTCGAATCGCGTCGCATCCATCGTGACGCTGACCTTTACCGTCGCTGCGCTCATCGGCTTCGGAACACCTGGCTTCGCTCAGGAAATCAATCGGGCTATCAACGTGCCGTCGCCGCTTTCGGTTCCGCAGACGCCACAGATGATGCCAGCGATCGCGACCACCGAGTCGGCTGATCCGCAGACCAACCCTTCGTCCGAATCCGATGTCCAGCAGCCCGGCGATACCGTCGCCTATGGCACGCTCGACGCAGCCGTCGCCGCGCAGCCTGGCCCCGACGCGATGAACGACGAACTGCAATGCATGGCCGGCGCGATCTATTTCGAGGCCAAGGGCGAACCGCTGAGCGGACAGCTCGCCGTCGCCGAAGTGATCCTCAACCGCTCCAAGTCGGGCCGTTTCCCCAAGGGCGTGTGCTCAGTCGTGACCCAGCCGGGTCAATTTTCGTTCGTTCGCGGCGGCCATGTTCCCGCGATCACCCCCAACAAGCAGTATCGCACCGCTGTCGCGGTCGCCCGCGTCGCGCTCGCCGATGCATGGGACAGCCCCGCCTCGGACGCGATGTACTTTCACGCGCGTCGCAGCGCCCCGGGTTGGCATCGCGTTCAGGTCGCCGCGATCGGCAATCACCTTTTCTATCGGTAATCGGAATGCGTCCCCTTGGACGCGTTCGTGAAATGTTCTAAGGGCGGGCGATGTTACGCTCGTCCGACCCGATCGCCGCTCATCCCCCATCGCCTGCTCTCGACGGGGCCTGCGCCGCAACACCGGGCTCGCCAGCCTGCGCCGCCGATGTCGCACGCGGCACGACGCGGATGCTGCTTCGACACGATCTCATCGCGATGGCCGAGGTCCCGCTCGACGGCAATCGTCGCGCCGATCTGATGGCGATCGATGCGCGCGGCCAGATCGTCATCGTCGAGATCAAGGTATCGCGCGCCGATTTGCTCGGAGACGGCAAATGGACCGATTATCTCCAATGTTGTGATCGCTATTATTGGGCGGTCCCGGCGGGCTTCGATGCATCCCCGCTCGATGGTGCGATGTTTCTGCCCGAGCGGACCGGGATCATCGTCGCCGACCGCTATGACGCGGTCGTCGTCCGCGACGCCCACACCACTCCGCTTGCCGCGGCCACACGCAAGCGCGCGACGCTTGCGTTCGGCCGTCGCGCGGCGCGACGGTTGATCGGCGTTATCGATCCCGAAGCGGCAATAATCGGGTAGGGCGAGGGAAAGATTGTTCCACGTGGAGCAATCAGAGCTTTGGCCCCGACACGGCCTTTCGAACCTTCTTCGGTGTGGTTTCGATCATCGCGGCGATGCTCGGCGTCCGCTTGTCCTGCTGGGCGTAATCGCGTGCTGAAAACCCCTGGAGATGGTCCGCCTGGTCGGGATCGGCGCCGAGATCGAGCAAGTCGCGCACCAGCGATTGGTCGCGCCGCTGCACCGCGATGATCAGCGGGGTTTCGCCGCTGGCATTGGCGAGATTGACGTTGCCGTTGCTCTTGGCGAGTGCGTCGACCATTTCCTTGCGTCCGAGCCGCGTCGCCAGCAGCATCGGGCTTTCACCCTTGTCGTCGCGCAGATTGGCGTCGGCGCCCTTGGATAGCAGATAGGACAGATAGGCCATGTCGCCGCGCCGCACGACGATGTGGAGCGCGCCTTCGCCCGTGCTGCGGTCGCGCGTATTGACCAGGGTCACGCCGGGCTTCTCGAGCGCGGCGATCACTTCGTCATTCTTGGCGTCTTTGACCGATTGGAGAAACTTGTATCCGCCCGATTGCCCGATCTGGGCGAGCGCCGGGGCGGATGCGAGCGTGCAGCCGGCGATCAGGGCGAGGGTGAGCGAGGCGGAGCGAAGGGTCATCGAAAAGGTCCTGGCTAGGTCGAGCGACGCGATCGGTGGAAGCTCAAAAGCTTGCGCCTGCCGCCCTAACAGATCATGGCTGGCGGCGCCATGAACCAGATTGTCCGCACGCTCGGCGCGCTGTTGCTCACCGTCTGCGCGGTCGGGTGCAGCGGCTCGGCACCCCCGTCCCGCGCGCCGCTCGACGGCGTCAAGATCGGCGGCCCGTTCCGATTGATCGACCAGGACGGGAAACCGCGGACCGATCGCGATTTCGCCGGCCGGTACCGCATCATGTATTTTGGCTATACCTTCTGCCCCGATGTCTGCCCGACCGATCTTCAGACGATCGGCGCGGGGCTGCGACTGTTCGAAGCCGACGACGTGACGCGTGCCGCGCATGTCGTGCCGATCTTCGTGTCGGTCGATCCCAAGCGCGATACGCCCGCAGTGCTCAAGCCCTATGTCGCCGCTTTCCATCCGCGGATGGTTGGCCTGACCGGCACGCCCGAGGCGCTTGCCGCGGCTACCAAAGCGTATGGCGTGACGGTCGATATCGAAAAGCCCAATGCGGAGGGCGCATATCTCGTCTCGCACAGCCGCTTCGCGGTGCTGATGGATCCCGCGGGCAAACCAATCGTGTTGCTGCCCGCCGACAAGACGCCGCGCGCGGTGGCGGACGAACTCGAACGGTGGGTGCGATGAGCGGGAAATTCTGGGAAGAACCGATCGACACGCTCGACCGCGGGCAATGGGAAGCGTTGTGCGACGGCTGCGGCAAATGCTGCGTCCACAAGCTCGAGGATGAGGAAACGGGCGAGCTGTTGCCGACCAACGTCTCGTGCCGGCTGCTCGACCGCGCGACCGCGCAATGTTCGAACTACAAGCATCGCCACGCCTATGTCAGCGAGTGCGTGCGGCTGAGCCGCGACAATGTCCGGACGATCGATTGGCTGCCGGCGACCTGCGCGTATCGCCTTCGCGCGGCCGACGAGCCGCTGCCCGAGTGGCACTATCTCGTCTCGGGCGATCGCGACGCGGTCCACCGCGCGGGACAATCGGTTCGCGGCTGGACGATCTCCGAGGACGATGCGGGCGAGCTCGAATATCATCTGGTCGACCGCGAATTGTGAGCGGCGGAATCGAGGTCGTCCGCAACGCGCGCGCGCGGCGCGCGCGATTGTCGGTCGATAGCGCGACCGGGCGCGTCCGCCTCGTCCTGCCGCCACGCGCGCCGCTCAAGAAGGCGCTCGCCTGGGCGGAAGAGAAGGCCGGGTGGATCGCCGAGCAACGCGCGCGCCTGCCGCAAGCGCGGCCCTTCGCGCCCGGGGGCACGATCCCGTTCGGCGACGGCGCGTTGACGATCGTCTGGCAGCAGGGCGCGCCGCGAACGGTCAAGCGTGTCGAGGGCGATCTGGTCTGCGGCGGCACGCTCGACGGCCTGTCACGCCGCGTGACGACATGGCTCAAACGCGAAGCGCTGCGCGTGCTGAGCGCCGAAACCGCCGAGTTCGCCGCACGCGCGGGCGTCTCGGTGGCCAAGGTCGCGGTCGGCGATCCAAAGACCCGCTGGGGGAGCTGCGCCTCGTCTGGCACGATCCGCTACAGCTGGCGGCTGATCCTGATGCCCGATTTCGTCCGGCGCTCGACCGTCGCGCACGAAGTCGCGCACCGCCTCCATATGGATCACAGCGCGCGCTTCTACCGCGTGCTCGAGCTACTCGACGAACGCGATCCCGACGAATCGCGGCGCTGGCTGCGCGCCAACGGCGCGGCGCTTCACTGGGTCGGGCGCGAGTCCTGACGGTCGTCGTAGCGCTGCTCGGGCGGCGGGATCGCCGACCGGTCGCGCGGCGCGCGCGTCGGAGCGGGTGCTGGCCGCGGGGTATCGCGTCCGAGCACATGATCGAGCCAGCCCTGGTCTAGCCGCTGCGTGTCGTCCGGCCGGTCCTGGGCGGGCTGGTCCTCCGCGCCGCGCGCGACGCGGGGATCGGTTGTCCGCGGCGCGACCGGGTTGCCATCGGCATCGACCTGCTGGCCGGCAGGCGGGGTGCGCGTCGAATCGACCGGATTGCCGTTCTCGTCGACGAACAGGCCGTTGTCAGCCTCGCCGAAATAGGATTCCTGATCGGGCTCGAGCTGGAATTCGGGGAGCGTCACCTTGGTGTCGAACTGCTCGACTGGCCGCCGCGCGACCGCGACGCGCATGAACGCGGCGAACGCCTTGGCGGGCGCGGTGCCGCCATGCAGCCCGGCGATCGGCTTGGCGTCGTCGCGGCCCATCCACACGCCGGTGGTGAGACCGCTCGAGAAGCCGAGGAACCAGCCGTCCTTGTTCGACGTGGTCGTGCCGGTCTTGCCCGCGACCGGGCGACCGATCTGCGCGGCCTTGCCGGTGCCGGTATTGACCGTCGTCTGGAGCAGGTCGGTCATCTCGGCGGCGACATAGGGCGCGACGAGCACATGGCTGGTGTCGACCGATTGCGCGTAGATCGTCTCGCCCGAGGCGGTCACCTTGGTAATGCCGTACGGCGTGACCGCGACGCCCTTGTTGCCGACGCTGGCAAAGGCGCGCGTCATGTCGAGCAGACGCACTTCCGACGTCCCCAGCACCATCGACGGATGCGTGTTGACCTTGGTGGTAATGCCGAAGCGCCGCGCCATGTCGGCGACGGTCGCGAAGCCGACTTCCTGGCCGAGCTTGGCCGCGACGGTGTTGAGCGAGTAAGCGAAGGCGGTGCGCAGGCTCACCGCGCCGCTATTGTGGCGCGAATCGTTGCGCGGGCTCCAGCCGTCGATCGTGACGGGTTCGTCGACGATCGAATCCTCGGGCTTATGCCCCGCCTCGAGCGCGGCGAGATAGACGAACAGCTTGAACGCCGAACCCGGCTGACGCACCGCCTGTGTCGCGCGGTTGTAGATCGAGCTGACATAGTCGGTCCCGCCGACCATCGCGCGTACCGCCCCGTCGCGATCGATCGCGACCAGCGCGCCCTGCGCGCCGCGCGGTGCGTTCTGCTGGATCGCGGCGTCGGCGGCGCGCTGCATGTTGAGGTCGAGCGTCGTCCACACTTCGAGCGGGCGTTGCGTCTCGTCGATCAGCATCTCGAGCTGCGGCAATGCCCAGTCGGTGAAATAGCGCACACTGTTCTGCCGCGCCTCGGGGACGAAGCTGACCTTGTCGATCTCGGCCTCGTCGGCCTGCGACGGCGTGATCGCCCCGGTTTCCTGCATCAGCTTGAGCACGACCCCGGCGCGGCCGCGCGCGGCGTCGATATCGGCGGTCGGCGAATAATTGGACGGCGCCTTGACGAGGCCTGCGATCACCGCCGCCTCGGTCAGGCTGAGATGATCGGCGCCGTGCCCGAAGAATTTGCGCGCCGCCGCGTCGATGCCATAGGCGCCGCCGCCGAAATAAACCTTGTTGAGATAGAGCTCGAGCACCTCGTCCTTGCTGAACTTGCGTTCGAGCGCGAGCGCGATGATTCCTTCGCGGATCTTCCGCCCGAACTTCTTGTTCGAATTGAGGAAGATGTTGCGCGCGAGCTGCTGCGTGATGGTCGAGCCGCCCTGCGTCCAATGCCCGCGCTCGAAGCGTACCTGGACCGAGCGCACCATCCCGATCGGATCGACCCCGATATGCGAGCGGAAGCGCCGATCCTCGACCGAGATCATCGCGTCGCGCATCACCTTGGGGATGCGGTCATAGGGAAGCCATTCGCCATAGCTCGGCCCCATCGAGACGATCACCGTCCCGTCGGCGGCGTGGACGCGGATCATCTGGCCGTTGGGCGACGATTTCAGCGCGTCGAAGCTCGGCAGCTGGCCTTCCGACACATAGACCGTGATCGCGAGCACGATCGCGGCGAGCACCGCTACCCCTGCGCCGAGCTGAACGACGAAGACGCTCCACCGCCGCCAGGCGGGCGCGCGTTTGGGGCGGGGCGGGGAAGCGGGGGAGCGGGCCATGAAGCAGCGTAGCGTTAGGCTTTGCCGGCGACGCCGACAAGCCGTTGCCGGCTAGGTCAGTCCTTCGTCTCGTCGCTGCCCGCGCTCTCCCGACCGCGAAAGTCGAGGCTGAGCGAATTCATGCAATAGCGCAGGCCGGTCGGCGGCGGGCCGTCTGGGAAGACATGGCCGAGATGCCCGTCGCAGCGCGCACAGCGTGCCTCGGTGCGGACCATGCCGTGGCTGACGTCGCTATGCTCGACGACGCGCTCGGGCGAGATCGGCTGGGTGAAGCTCGGCCAGCCCGACCCCGAATCATATTTGTCGGCCGAATCGAACAAGGGCAGCGCGCAACCGCCGCAGCGATAGATGCCATCGGCCTTGTTGTTGTCGTAACGCCCGGAAAAGGCGCGCTCGGTGCCGGCTTCGCGCAGCACGTGATAGGCCTCGGGGCTCAATTTCTTGCGCCACTCGGATTCGGACAGGGTGATGTGATCCATGCGGAGATTTTCCAATTAGCGAGGCGTCCGGTCAAGCCGGGAATGGCCGATCCGGGTAAGGGATGCGATAATCTCGATCAGTCCCGGGACGTGCCGCAGCAGCGGAAGTGCGACCCCGGTGAGAATCGGGCGCTCGGCGGCATCGCGGACGAGTCCGGCAAGACGGATCGGTCGGGCGGTGGCGCGGGCGAAGCCCTGCTGAAAGCCGGGGGCCGCCGCCGCGCCGCCTCCTAGATAGGCATGGCCCGCGCGAATGCCACTGGCGATCGCGATCCCCATGCCTTCGCCGGCAAGCGACGGGATGACGCCAGCCTGGTCGCCGAGCCGGAACAGCCCGGGCTCGCCGTGGAGCGCGCGCCAGCCATAGGGCACGTTGGCGATCGCATCGATCGATTCGTCGCCGCGCCGATAGCCGAAGCGCTCGCCGAGCCGCGGATGGTCGCGCCCGAGCTGGTCGAGCAATGCAGCCGGGCTGCCCGCCTCGAGCAAGGCCGAACGGTGGACCGCGAGGCAGCAATTGGCGCTGCCATCCTCCTGGCGGACGATCCCGACATAGCCGCGATCGAACAGATGCAGCTCGATCGAATCGCCGATCAGCGCGTCGAACCCGGGCGCCGCGGCGATGCGGACGCGCAGGCCGAGCACGGGATCGCTGCCGCGCGCTTCGGCGGGGCGCGCGGCGCCACGGACATCATGCTTGCCGCTCGCGAGGAAGAGCGTGTCGGCATCGAGGTCGGCGCCATCGTCGAGCCTCGCGGTCAGGCCGTCGATCGCGCGCACCGTCACGCCGCGCTCGACCGCCGCGCCCGCCGCGACGGCGCGCGCGAGCAGGACGGTGTCGAGCAGATGCCGCGACACGCCGTGCGCGGGGCGCGGCAGGCGTGTCTCGACGACGCGCTCGCCCGCAAGAACGCGCACCGTGGTCACCCGCGCCGGGCCGAGCGCATCGGGCGCGACGCCAAGCCGCCCGAGCGATTCGAGCGTGCGCCAGCTGAGGAAGCCGCCGCAGATCGCATCGCCCGTTTCGCGGCTTCG
This sequence comes from Bordetella parapertussis, assembly GCA_943367995.1. Taxonomy (GTDB): domain Bacteria; phylum Pseudomonadota; class Alphaproteobacteria; order Sphingomonadales; family Sphingomonadaceae; genus Sphingomonas. The sequence continues at coordinate 313,074 of CALRKL020000002.1, forward strand.
CTCGACGAGCAGATGTGGTGCCCCGGCGCGCGCGAGCACGATCGCGGCGCTCGCCCCCGCCGGCCCGCCGCCGAGGATCAGCGCAGCTGTTCGACGCATAACCGGAACGGGAAGGCGCGATAGACACGCGCGGAAACACCGGCTTCGGCGAGGATCGGGGGCCATTCGGCCGGGCGATACGAGCGCGCGATCGACAGCGTGCCGTCGTGCCGTACGATCCGGTGCCAGCGCGCGAGCGTCGCGAGCAACGGGAAGCCGCGATAGGCGAAGCCGTGGCGGTGGAGATCGTTGACCAGCCAGCCGCGCGCGCTCTCGGTCGCCATGAACCGCAGAAAGGCGATCAGCTGGCCATGGTCCATATGGTGCGCGACGAGGCTCGACACGACGAAATCCCAGCCTTGCCCGGCAAGATCGGCGTAATCGCCGGTGACGTAGCGGATCGGCAGGTCGGCGGGCGTATGCGCGGCGGCGGCGCGCGCGCTGCGCGGGTTGAGATCGACGCCGACCAGTTCGACGGCGATCCCGCGCCGCGCCGCCCGGCGCGCGATCCGGCGCAACATGTCCCCGTCGCCGAAGCCGACGTCGAGCAGCTTGAAGTGCTGCATGCCCGCCGTCCCCCGGCGCAGGAAATCGAGCGTCGGGCGCGCCGCCATCGTCACGACGTTGACCTTGGCGAGATCGCCGACGACTGCGGCATAGGTCTCGGGCGCGAGATCGTCGGCGTCCATCAACTCCTCGGCGATCGCACGCTGTTCGAGCATCACGCGGCGCTCCGGAAGCCGAAGCCCTCGGCGGCGAGGCCGGGGCCGAACGCCAGCGCGACGCCCTCGCGAATCGGCGGTCCGGCAAGCAGCTGGGCGAGCACGAACATCAAGGTCGCCGACGACATATTGCCATTCTCGGCGAGCACGCGCCGCGACGCCGCCAGCGCGTCGCCGGGCAAAGCGAGGCTGGTCTCGACCGCATCGAGGATCGAGCGGCCCCCGGCATGGACCGCCCAGCCGTCGATGTCGGTCGGCGCACGGCCGCCGGTGGCGGCGGCGGCGAAGGTCGGATCGCTCAACCCGGCGGCGATCCGCGCCGGGACCTCGCCCGACAGATGCATCGCAAAGCCCTGATCGGTGATGTCCCAGCGAATCAGCTCGGCCGAATCGGGCAGCGTCGTCGCGAAGGGCTGGCCGAGCGCGAGACCGGCCGGCTCGGCGGTGATGAGCGCCGCCGCGGCGCCATCGCCGAATTGCAGCATCGCGAGCAACGGCTCGAGCGCGGGCGTGTCCTGCAGATGCAGCGTCGACAGCTCGACGCACAAGACGAGCACGCGCGCCTGCGGGTCGGAACGGACGATGTGGCGCGCGCTGCGCAAGGCGGCGACCGCGGCATAGCAGCCCATGAAGCCGACGAGCAGCCGCTCGACCGAGGGAGCGAGCCCGAGCCGCGCGGCGACGATCTGGTCGATGCCGGGGGCGACGAAGCCGGTGCAGCTCGCGACGACGAGGTGGGTGATCCCGTCGAGCGCGACCTGCGCGCGCAATGCTTCGATCGCGGCGAGGCTCAAAGCGGGGGCGAATCGCGCGTAGAGCTGCATCCGCTCGGCCGTGCCGGGGAGCAGGTCGCGCGCGTAGAAGCCGCCCGGATCGACGGGCGACCCGCCATCGTCGCCGATCGGCAGCACCGACCAGCGATGTCCGATCGCCGCGCGCGACGCCATCCGATCGAACACCCGGGCTGCGCGCGCGTCGGGCAGACGCGTGCGCGCCCATGCGATGAAGGCGTCATGGATGTCATGATCCGGAACGGCGGTGCCGATCGCGGCGATATGGGCGGTGCTAGGCAAGCGTGGCTTTCACAGGACCGGCGATACGTCCGGTGCGGGAACAACGCTAGGCCGGCCGGTACGATCCGCAAGGGGGCAAGGAAACCGCAGGTCCTCGCCGGCAGGAATCGACCGCCACGGCACGGTTCCCCGTGCGTGGCAGCGATTGTCAGCAGAAAAGTGGTGCGGCCGAGAAGACTCGAACTTCCACGGGCTTTCGCCCACAACGACCTCAACGTTGCGCGTCTACCAGTTCCGCCACGGCCGCACGTAACATCACCGGGCGAACCCGGCAGCTGGTAGGCGAGCGCCACTAGCAAAGGCTTTCGGGGAGCGCAACGCCTATCGCGCACCGATCAATCGCCGTACCAGCTTCGGCATGATCGCGCGGCACAGCTCCATCCTCGCGGAAACGCGCCGCATCCTCGCGCTCGCCTGGCCGGTGATGCTGACCAGCCTCAACTGGACGCTGCTGAGCGTCACCGACATCATCGTCGTCGGACTGACCGGGACCGACCAGGTCGCGGCGTTCGGGGCGAGTCGGGCGCTGACCTTCGTCACCATCGTCGCCGGCCTGGCGTGGCTGTCGGGCATATTAGTGGCGGTGTCGCGCGCCGAGGGGGCGGGGGAGCCGCTGCGGACCGGCGACACCTTTCGCGCGGCGCTGCTGCTTGCCGCCGTGCTCGGGACGGTCGGCGCGGTCGGGTTCGGGCTGTTCGCCGCGCCGTTGCTCGCCGCGATCGGCGTTGCGCCGCCGCTCGTCGCGCCGGCGGCGGCGGTGGTGCGGGTGATGGCGCTCGCTTACCCCGCGCAGATGATCCTGATCGCGGCGAGCTTCTTCCTCGAAGGGCTGGCGCGACCACGGCGGGTGATGGTGGTCAATCTTGCGACCGTCCCGCTCAATGCGCTGCTCGCCTGGGCGCTGTCGGGGGGGCATGGCGGGCTGCCGATGCTCGGCGCGGTGGGGGCGGCGACGGCGACCGCGATCGTGTCGCTGATCGGCGCGGTCGCGATGCTGGCGATGGCGTGGACGATCGAGTCCGCCGCACCGCGCGGGATCCGTCGCATCGCGCCCGCCGCCTGGGCGCGCGCGGTGCCCGAGGCGGTGGCGCTCGCGCGCTTCGGGGTGATCCCGGCGATCGCCTCGGGGCTCGAGCTGGCGGGCTTCTCGGTCCTGATCGCGCTGTCGACCGATTTCGGCGCGATCACGGCGCATGGTTTCCAGATCGTCTTCTCGCTCCACAATCTGACGTTCGGGGCGGCGGCCGGGCTCGCCTCGGCGGCGGGCGTACGCGTCGGCAATGCTGTCGGCGAGGGGGCTGTCGGCGAGGGCGCCGTCGGCGCGGGCGTACCCGGGGCCGCGCGGCAGCGCACCTTCATCGCGACCGGGCTGACCGCGGCGCTGACCGGCCTGCTGGCGCTGGCGCTGTTCCTCGCGCGCGGACCGATCGTCGCCGCCTTCCCGGCCGCACCGGGAGTCCACGGCGTCGCGCTTGCGTTGCTACCGGTATGGGCGCCGTTCATCCTGTTCGACGGGGTCCAGCTCGTCTTCGTCTACGCGCTGCGCTCGCTCGGCGATCAGGTCTTCGCGGGCTTCAACAGCATCCTTGCCTATTTCGTCATCACCGGCGGGACGGCGTGGCTGCTGGTCGGTGCAGGCGTGGGGCCGATCGGGCTGATCTACGCGGCGGGCGCGGGGATGGTCGCCGCGACGCTCCTGCACGGTGGCCGTTTCCTGTGGATCAGCGCGGCGGCTCGCCGGAGAAGCTGAGCACCAGTTCCTTGGCGTTGACGGGGACGTCGAGCTTGGCGCTGTTGAAGTCGAGCTTGCCGCGCGGCGCGAGCGTATTGGCCTCGGGCCGGATCATCCAGCTGAACACGATCCGGCGCTGCGCATCGCGCAGGTCGGCGCGGATATCGGGCACGGGCTGCGGCGAATCGGTCGGGTTGAGCACGGTGCCGCTGACGGCGAAGATCTCGTTGCCGTTGAAGACGTGCTGGTCGATCGGCTTGCTGACGATCTTGAGCGGGGTGCCGGCATTGGGCTGGAACAGGTCGCTGGCGAGGCCGGGCGCGCCCGAATAGACGATGCCGCCAAACGCCGCGATCATCACCACGCCGGCGCCGACCGCGGCGATCGTCCAACGCTTGGCGGGGTTGCGGCGCGCGCGGAACGGCGGCGCATGCGCGAAAGCGTCATAGCCCGGCTGGCTCGGCACTGCGGCTTCGGCGGGCGGGGCCTGCTCTACCGGCGAAGGCGCGTCGGGAATGGGCGGCTGCACCGGCGTTTCGGCCACGGGGGCTGCGTCGCGATCGACCGCGTCGTCGGCGGCCACGCCTTCCTGGAACCAGCTATGCTTGCAGCTGGCGCAGCGCACGGTGCGCCCATCGGGCCCGATCGCACTGTCGGGTACGAGGTAACGCGTGTGGCACTCGGTACATTCGAGGATCATGATACGGCTTTGGCCCCGTTGCCGCCCGCTGGCAACGTGTCTCGAAATCTACGCCTTTGCGCCGAGACCCGCAAGGCCCGCGATGCGTCCGCGCTTGTGGCGGCGTGGCGGATCGTGCGATGCAGCACGTGGGGCATAGATCAGAAGCGAGCAACACGCGCCACATGGCGAATATCGTCCAGTTCGAGAATGTGGGGCTGCGCTACGGCACCAGCGAGGAGACGTTGACCGATGTCAGCTTCACCCTGTCGAGCGGCGCATTCTATTTTCTGACCGGCGCGTCGGGCGCGGGCAAGACCTCGCTGCTGCGGCTGCTCTATCTCGCGCAGCGCCCGACGCGCGGCAATATCCGCTTGTTCGGCGAGGATGCGGTGACGCTGCCGCGCGCGCGCCTTCCGGGCTTCCGTCGACGGATCGGCGTGGTGTTCCAGGATTTCCGGCTCGTTCCGCATCTTTCGGCGTTCGACAATATCGCGCTGCCGTTGCGCGTCTCGGGCGTGCCCGAAAGCGATGTCGAGGCGCCGGTGCGTGAAATGCTCGACTGGGTGGGCTTGAGCGACCGGGTCGATGCCAAGCCGCTGACGCTGTCGGGCGGCGAGCAGCAGCGCGTCGCGATCGCGCGCGCGGTGATCGGTCGGCCCGAGATGCTTGTCGCTGACGAGCCGACCGGCAACGTCGACCCCGACATGGCCGAGCGCTTGTTGCACCTGTTCGATTCGCTCAACCGGCTCGGCACCACGGTCGTCGTCGCGACGCACGATTTCCATCTGCTCGGGCGGATCCAGAACGCGCATATGATGCGGCTCGACAAGGGGCGGCTGCTCGATCCGACCGGTTCGCTGCGCTTTCCGCCACCGGCGAACCGCGAATGAGCGTCGCGTTGCTCGCCTCGCCCGCCGACCGGCGGCTGCTCGACGAAAGCCGCGGCACGCGCGCGATGACGTGGGTCATGGCGATCATGCTGTTCCTCACCGTCCTGGCGGCAGCGTTGGGTCTCGGGACGCTCGGCGCCGCGACCTTGCTCGATCGCCAATTGGCGGGGCGACTGACCGTCCAGATCGTCGAACCGGTCGAAGCCCGGCGGCTCGACCAGGCGGCGCGGGCGCTCGCGTCGCTCAGGACGATGCCCGACGTCATGCGCGCGACCGCGGTCGACCATGCCAAGCTCGCGACGCTGTTGCGCCCCTGGCTCGGCAGCGACGCGGCCGATCCCGATCTGCCGATCCCGGCGATGATCGATGTCGATCTGCGCGGGACCAGCGCCGCCGCCGTCGCGCGCGTCACCACCGCAGTGCGCCGCGTCGCGCCGTCGGCGCGGATCGACCGGCACGAGAGCTGGATGTCGCCGGTGCGCGACTTCATGGCGCTGGTGACCTGGCTCGCCGGCGGGCTCGTCCTGCTGATGGCGGCGGCGACCGCGGCGGTGGTGATCCTCGCCGCGCGCGCCGGGCTGGAGACGCATCGCGCAACGATCGAAGTGCTCCACATGCTGGGCTCGACCGACGTCCAGGTGGCGCGGCTGTTCCAGCGCCGGATCGCGCTCGACACGCTGCTCGGCGGGCTGCTTGGCACCGTCTGCGCGTTCGCGATGGTCGGCGTGATTGGGTGGGAGCTGTCGGCGCTCGGCTCGGATCTGCTCGCCGGGCTGACGCTCGGCGCGCGCGACTGGATCCTGCTCGCTGGCCTGCCGATCGCCTTTGCGCTGCTCGCGACCTTCGCCGCGCGCCAGGCGGTGCTCGGCACGCTCGGCAAATATCTATGATCCTGCGCATCCTCGCCGTACTGGCGCTGCTCTACGGGATCGGCTTCGCGATCTTCCTCAAGACGATTCCCGCGCCGCTCGACGGCCCCAGGACCGACGCGATCGTCGTGCTGACCGGCGGGGCCGGGCGGATCGACCGCGGGCTCGCTCTGCTCAAGGCGCATGCCGGGCAGCGCATGCTGATCAGCGGCGTCGCGCCCGAAGTGAAGCCGGGCGAGCTGGCGCACGAATATCATGTCAGTCCGGCGCTGTTCCGCTGCTGCATCGATCTCGGCCACGAAGCCGTCGACACGCGCTCGAATGCCGACGAGACCGCCGATTGGGTGCGCGACCACCAGTACAAGTCGGTCCGGCTGGTGACGTCGGACTGGCATCTCGCGCGCGCCAAGCTCGAATTGGTCAATGCGCTCGACGGCGATGCCAGCGTGATCGGCGACGGCGTGCAGAGCAGCCCGCGCTATGCGGTACTGATCGGCGAATATAACAAATTGCTGGTGCGGCGCGCGGCGTTGCTGATCGGGGCCGCCACATGACCGCGTTGCGCAATCTGCTGTTCAAGCTGCTGTTCTACGGCGGGTCGGTGCCGATCGTGCTGACGACGCCGATCTCGGCGCTGATCGGCTGGCGCGCGCTGGTCGCGCACACGCATTTCTGGACGCGCTGGCATGGTTGGACGACGCGCCATATCCTCGGGATCGACCAGCGGATCGAGGGCGGGCGCTTCGGCGACATGGCGTTCGGCGGCGCGCCGGTGCTGTACGCCGCGAAGCACCAGTCGATGTACGAGACGCTTGAGCTCGGGCGGATGTTGCGCAATCCGGCGATCGTGATGAAGCAGGAGCTGACCGACATTCCGGTGTGGGGCTGGGCGGCGAAACGCTATGGCGTCATCGTCGTCGATCGCGAGGCGTCGGCGGGGGCATTGCGGCGGATGCTGCGCGATGCGCGTGCGGCCTTGGCGGCGAAGCGGTCGATCCTGATCTTTCCCGAAGGCACGCGTGTTGAGCCTGGTGAGCAGCCCGAGCTGCGCGCAGGGTTCGCGGGGCTGTACCAGATGCTCAAGATTCCGGTGGTCCCGGTGGCGATCGACAGCGGGCTGGTGTGGCCGAAGCATGGGCCGAAGGTGCCGGGAACGGTGACCTTCCGCTTCGGCGATCCGATCCCGCCGGGTCTGCCGCGCGAAGAGGCCGAGCGGCGGGTGCATGCCGCGATCAACGCGCTGGATATGCCGCGCGGCTAACGAAAATCGCCCGTCATCCCCGCGAAAGCGGGGATCCCGCTGCCTGGCCCGCGCTGAGAAGAAGAAGCGGGACCCTCGCTTTCGCGAGGGTGACGGCAGGGGCGGTAGAAGCCGCTACTCGTGCGTACGCCCGAAATCGGGCGCCGGATCGTCCTGCCCCTGTTCGATGATCCCGCGCCGCACTGCGCGCGTCTTGGTGAACAGGTCGAACAGCTCGTCGCCCTTGCCCCAGCGGATCGCACGCTGCAGCGCCGACAGATCCTCCGAGAAGCGCTGGAGCATGTCGAGCACCGCCTCGCGATTGGCGAGGAACACGTCACGCCACATCGTCGGGTCCGACGCGGCGATGCGCGTGAAATCGCGGAAGCCTCCGGCCGAATATTTGATCACTTCGGACTGCGTGACCTCTTCCATGTCCGACGCGGTGCCGACGATCGTATAGGCGATGAGATGCGGCAGATGGCTGGTGATCGCGAGCACGCGGTCGTGATGATCGGGCGCCATCGTCTCGATCTCGGCGCCGAGCCGCCGCCAGAATTCGGCGACGCGTTCGACCGCGAGCGCGTCGGTGCCTTCGGGCGGCGTCAGGATGCACCAGCGCTTGTGGAACAGCGTCGCGAAACCCGCTTCGGGGCCGCTGCGCTCGGTCCCCGCCACCGGATGCGCCGGCACGATCGTCGCGTTCGGCAGCGCTGCCGTCAGCGCGCGGACGACTTCGGCCTTGCAGCTCCCGACGTCGCTGACCACGGCTTCGGGAGGAAGATCGGCGGCGAAATCGCTCGCGGCGGCTTCCATCGCGCCGACCGGCACGCACAGGATGACGAGATCGGCGTCGATCACCGCCGCCCCGCTGCTGCTCGCGACGTCGTCGAACATGTCGAGCCGCTCGGCGGTCGCGCGGACGTCAGGATCGGCGTCATAGCCAGTCAGCGCGACGCTCGGCATCGCGGCGCGCGTGGCGCGCGCGATCGAGGATCCGATCAGGCCGATCCCGATGATGGTGACGCGGGCGAAGGGCAGCATGGCGCGGCGCATGGCGGATCGCTGGCGTCATGGCAAGGTTTGCGCCTCTGGCGTTGTCGCGCGTCCCTGCTAGGAGAGCGCAAGCGGGAGACGGGAATGCGGGGTGGCGAGACGGTCTGGCATGCGCTGGAAGAAGCGCGACAGGCGAACCTGAGCGAAGCGGGGATCGCTCCGCCGGTGCCGGGCGATACCGGACAGACGCGCCGCGCCGTGTTGCTGGCGCTCGGCGCGAGCGGCGTCGCGGCGGCACTGCCGCGTCCCGCCTTCGCCGCGCCGGGCGGTGGCCCGGTGGCGATCATCGGCGGCGGGATCGCCGGGCTGACCGCGCTCTGGCACCTGACACAGGCCGGGATCGACGCGCAGCTCTACGAGGCGCGCACGCGGCTCGGCGGCCGCATGTACACCGCGCGCGAACCGGGCAAGCCGACGGTCGAGGCGGGCGGGCAGCTTGTCAACACCGACCATGCCGACATGCACACCCTCGCGCGCGAATTCGGCCTCGGCCTGCTCGACCGCAAGGGAGCGCCGCATCGCACCGTCATTCTGAGCGACGGCAAGGAAGTCCCCGAGGGCAAGCTCGCCGCCGCCTTGCGCGGGATCGCCGGGCAGATCGACGCCGATTCGGTCCGGCTCGACCAGAATTACGCCAAGGTCGCGCTCGAGCTCGATGCGCTGAGCTTTACCTCCTATCTCGACAAGCACGCCGCGCTGATGCCCGATCCATGGGTGCGCCGCCTGATGGAGGCGACCGCGCGGACCGAATATGGCGCCGAGCCGGGCCAGGCCTCGGCGATCGAGCTGATCTTCAACCTGCCGTCGATCTCTGGCCGGCGGATCGACGTGCTTAGCCGCAGCGACGAACGCTATCTGATCGAGGGCGGGAGCAGCGCGCTGATCGCGGCGATGGCGGCGCGGCTGACCGGGCGGATCACCACCAACCGCCGCGTGACGCGGGTCGACGCGTTCGGGCCCGGCGTGCGGCTGGTCTTTTCGGACGGCAAGACCGTCGATGCCGCCAACGTCATCGTCACGACGCCCGCCTCAGTCACACGGAAGATCGATTTCCGCATCCCGCTGCCGCCGCTGTGGACGCGTTTCATCGCCGAGGTCGGGCTCGGCGTGAACATGAAGGTCCAGGCCGGGATGAGCGCACGGCCGTGGGACAAGGTGATGGGCCGCGGCGGCGAGATCTGGCAGACCGATCCGCGCGGCGGCGTCGCGAGCGGCTGGGACGGCAGCGTGCGTGGCCGCGGCGCGAGCGGCGACGTGTGGACCTGGTTCCTCGGCGGCGCCGAAGTCGCCGCGGCCGATACGCCCGAACCCGCCGCGCTGACCAAGCGCTTCGCCGGCCAGGCCGAAGCCGGCCTGCCGGGTATTACGGCTGCGACGAGCGCGTTTGCTCGGCGCAGCAACTGGCATCGGGACCCCATGTCGATGGGTGCCTATGTCAATTTCCGCCCCGGCCAGCTGACGCGCTTCGGCCGGCTGATCTGGACCGAGGTCGACGGCATGGCGAAGGCGCCGGTTCCATCGGGCCCCGTGCTCTTCGCCGGCGAGCATCTGTCGGACGCCTATCCCGGTTACATGAACGGCAGCGCGCAGACCGGGCGGCTGGCGGCGCAGACGATCATCGCGGGCCGCGCGCACGCGCGCCGCTTGAGTTGATCCCTGCGCGCGCCTAACCGCAGGCGATGAGCGACGATCCGCGTTTCGGGCTAGCCCGCCATGTCAGCCTGCCCGGGCCGCTCCGGCTCGATGGCGGGGTGCTGCTCTCGCCGGTCGAGATCGCCTACGAAACCTATGGCACGCTCAACGCCGACGCCAGCAACGCGATCCTGCTCTGCCACGCGCTGACCGGCGACCAGCATGTCGCCTCGGCGCACCCGGTTACGGGCAAGCCCGGCTGGTGGGTGCGGATGGTCGGCCCAGGCAAGCCGATCGACCCCGCGCGGCACTTCATCGTCTGCGCCAATGTGCTGGGGAGCTGCATGGGCTCGTCGGGCCCGGCGACGATCAACCCCGCGACGGGCGCGCCGTGGGGGATGAGCTTCCCCGTCATCACGATCCGCGACATGGTGCGCGCGCAGGCGATGCTGCTCGATCATCTCGGGATCGCGGTGCTGCAGGCGGTCGTCGGCGGGTCGATGGGCGGGATGCAGGCGCTGAGCTGGCCCGCGACCTTTCCCGAGCGTGTCCGCGCCGCGGTGGTGATCGCCTCGACCGCGCGCCACACCGCGCAGAACATCGCCTTCCACGAAGTCGGGCGCCAAGCGGTGATGGCCGACCCGAAATGGCGCGGCGGCGCCTACTACGAAGCCGGCGATCCGCCCGCGGCGGGGCTCGCGGTCGCGCGGATGGCGGCGCACATCACCTATCTGTCGGAAGCTGGGCTGACCGAGAAGTTCGGTCGCCGCCTCCAGGCGCGTCCCGATCGCCCCGATGGCGCAATCAGCTTCGGCTTCGACGCCGATTTCCAGATCGAGAGCTATCTGCGCCATCAGGGGATCAGCTTCGTCGATCGCTTCGACGCCAATTCCTACCTCTACATTACGCGGGCGATGGATTATTTCGATCTCGCGGGCGAGCATAATGGGCAGCTGGCGCACGCCTTCCGCGCGACCAAGGCGCGCTTCTGTCTCGTCAGCTTCGACACCGACTGGCTCTATCCGACCGCCGAATCGCGCGCGATCGTCCATGCGCTCAACGCGGCGGGCGCGCCGGTCAGCTTCGTCGAGCTGTCGAGCCCGTACGGCCACGACGCCTTCCTGCTCGAAGCGCCCGAGATGAACCGCGTCGTCGACGGATTCCTGAGGGCGGGCGAATGATCACGTTATCCGACGACAAAGCCCTGCTCGACGTCGCGCAGATCCATGCCTGGCTGGCCTCGAGCTATTGGTCGCCGGGGATCGCGCGCGATCTGGTCGAGCGCGCGATCGCCGGGTCGCACTGTCTCGGCGCGTATCGCGACGGCGTGCAGATCGGCTACGCCCGCGCGATCACCGATCGCGCGACCTTTGCCTGGATCGCGGATGTGTGGGTCGATCAGGACGCGCGCGGGCAGGGGCTCGGGCGGCAAATGGTCCAATGGTTCGTCGATCATCCCGACTATCGAGGGATCCGCCGGATCGCGCTCGTCACGGCCGACGCGCACGGCGTCTACGAAGCGATCGGCTTCCACGCGCCGCTTCGCCCCGAGCGCTATATGGAACGGCTCGACCCCGCCTTCGCCGCGGCGCTGCGCGCATGATCGCGCTCCGCCCCGATCTCGCGATCATCGCCGAGCATGTCGCGCCCGGCAGCCGCATTCTCGACGTCGGCTGCGGCGATGGCGCGCTGATGGCGGCGCTGCGCGACACCAAGCAGGTCGATGCGCGCGGGCTCGAGCTCGATGCGGGCAATGTCGCGGCGGCGGTGTCGCGCGGGCTCTCGGTGATCCAGGGCGACGCCGACGTTGATCTCGCCGACTATCCGCAAGCGAGCTTCGACTATGCGATCCTCAGCCAGACGCTCCAGACCGCGCGCCGTCCCGACGTGGTGCTCGACCATTTGCTCCGCGTTGGCCGCCAGGCCTTCGTGTCGTTTCCCAATTTCGCGCATTGGCGAGTGCGGCTGTCGCTGCTGCTCGGCGGGCGGATGCCGGTGACGCGGCTGTTGCCCGAACGCTGGTACGACACGCCCAACATCCACCACGTCACGATCGACGATTTTCGGAGCTTTGTCGGCGAGCGGGGGATCGGCGTCGAAGGCGCATGGTTCCTGTCGGGCGACCAGCGCACGATCACCGCAGCGGCGAACATCCTCGCAGAACATGCTGTGTTCCTGTTGAGGAAGCCAACATAAATTAGGAACTAAAGCGCGCGACGCGGGGTTCCTTGCTTCGTCGCACTTACGAGGTTCCTGCAATTATGTCCGCCACCGCGCTCATTGTCGAAGACGAGATTTTCGTCGCGCTCGACCTGGAGCGGATCCTGCTGGATGCGGGCTATGCCGTAAAGGCGATCGCGGCCGACCGGGTCGGCGCGCTCGACGCCGCCGCCGACTGCAGCTTCGCGCTGGTCGACATCAATCTGCGCGACGGAACGACCGGGCCCGAACTGGCGCGGACGCTCGCACGCGACTACGGCGTCAAGGTCGTGTTCGTGACCGCAAATCCCGGCCAGATCGCGCATCCGAGTGGCGCGGTCGGCTATGTCAGAAAGCCGTTTCGCGCCGATGCCATTCTGGCCGCCGCAGCTGCCGCGACCGCGACCGACACCGTGGCGCATGAGGATTTCGTGCCGCTGGCGTAAACGCCGACCACTGCGGTCGTTCGCGTGCCCGACGCCCGCGTCGCGGTCAGGCGCGGCTGAGCGAACTATCGGGAAACCCGATCTCGACCTCCAGGCCCGCGCGATTCCAGCGCTGCGTTACCGTTCCGGCCAATTGCCGCACCGCGCTCAATTCGATCAACTGCGACCCGAAGCCGAGCCGCGATGGCGTCTCGACCGCAGGGCCGCCACGCTCCTGCCATTCGATCACGACGCGATCGCCTTCCCGTCGGCTATGGATCGCGACCGTACCCGAGTCGGTCGACAGCGCGCCATATTTGGTCGCGTTGGTGGCGAGCTCGTGGAACAGCAAAGCGAGTGGCGTGGCCGAGCGGTCGTCGATCGCGACATCGACGCCGATCACGGTGATCCGCGGCGCAACGCGCGACTGATACGGTTCGAACAGTTCGACCAGCAACCCCTGCAGGCTGGTCTGCGCGGCGGTCGGGCGCGACTGCGCGCTGTGCGGCCGGACGAAGTCATGCGCGCGTCCAAGCGCGAGCACGCGCGCGCGCAGATCGTCGGCGATCGGGGCAAAGCCCGGATGCGCCCGCGCCGAAAAGCCGATCAGCCCGGAGATGACCGCAAAGATATTCTTGATGCGGTGGCTGAGCTCCTGCGCGACGACTTCGCGCTCTTCGCGCGCGAGCTTGCCTTCGTGAATGTCGGTGCAAGTGCCGAACCAGCGCACGATCGCACCGGTGTCATCCCGGATCGGGAGCGCGCGCCCGAGCGTCCAGCGATACTGCCCGTCATAGCGGCGCAGGCGATATTCGATCTGATAGGGTTCGCCCGTGTCGAGCGAATGCTGCCACACCGCCCAGGCGCGATCCTGGTCTTCGGGATGGAACATGCCGTTCCACGCTTCGCCATCGGTCGATCCGGCGGGAACACCGGTGAATTCGTACCATCGCGCATTGTAATAATCGTGGAAGCCGTCGGGCTGGGTCGACCACACCATTTGCGGCATCGTGTCGGCGAGCGTGCGGAAGCGCCCCTCGCTGTCGCCGATCGCGGCGCGCGAAGCGGCGGCCGCGCGGCTGTCGCTGAGCCGCCGCAGGACATCGGCGGCGAGCACCTTCAGCCCCTGGCGCTGCAGCACTGTCAATCCGGCGCGCGGGACGGTGTCGATCACACATAGCGAGCCGAGCGGCAGGCCGTCTTCGCGCACCAGGGGAACACCGGCATAGAAACGGATGCCGAGGCCGTCGACGACCAGCGGATTGTCGGCAAAGCGCGGGTCCTGCGTCGCGTCGGGGACGACCATGATGTCATCCTCGAGCATTGCGTGCGCGCAGAACGACTCCTCGCGCGGCGTCTCGCGTAGCTCGAGGCCGGTTCGCGACAGGAAGGTCTGCCGCTCGGCCTCGACGATGCTGACCAGGCCGACCGGGACGTCGCACAAGGCCGCCGCGAAATCGGTGATACGGCGCAAGGCTGCGTCGTCGCGCAGCGACTCGATATCATGCTCGGCGATCGCCGCGGCGCGCGACCGCGCATCGACCCGCCAGCCGGGCGCCGCCGGTACCGACGGTTGGGAAATCTGAGTCATGTCCGACATCAACGCGACAGAACGCCCCGGGTTCAGAGGTGGCCGATTCAGAACGGGACGTCGTCGTCGAGATCGTCGGCAAAGCCACCGCGCTGGCCACCGCCGCCAGCGGGAGCACCGCCGCCGCGTGCCGCACCGCCGCCGCGCTGACCGCCGCCATAGCCGCCGCCGCCGCCGAAATCGTCATTCCCGCCGAAATCATCGCGCTGGCCACCGCCGCCACCGCCACCGCCACCCGAACCGGGCGCGCCGTCGAGCATCGTCAGCACGCCGTTGAAGCCCTGCAGCACGATCTCGGTCGAATATTTGTCGTTACCGCTGGCATCCTGCCATTTGCGGGTCTTGAGCGCGCCCTCGATATAGACTTTCGAGCCCTTGCGCAGATAGCGCTCGGCGACGCCGCCCAGCGCTTCGTTGAAGATCGCGACCGAATGCCATTCGGTCTGTTCCTTGCGCTCGCCGGTGTTCTTGTCCTTCCACGTCTCCGACGTGGCGATGCGCAGGTTCACCACCTTGCCGCCATTCTGGAACGACTTGCTCTCGGGGTCGCGCCCGAGATTGCCGATGATGATCACCTTGTTGACGCTGCCGCCCGCCATATCCCGTATCCCGCTGCTGTGGGGCCGCTAGAGCCCGAATCCGATCGCGGCCCAATAGACCGCTCCTGCAGCGATGTAAGCGAGCGCGAACAAATAGCCAACCATGAAGGCTGGCCACGTCCACCCGTTGGTCTCGCGCCGGGTGACGGCGATCGTCGAAATGCACTGCGGCGCGAAGACGAACCACATCAGGAAGGCGAGCGCGGTCGGCAGGCTCCAGCGCGTGTGGAGCGTCTGCGCCATCTTGGCCTCGCTCCCGTCGCCGGCGGTATCGATCGCATAGACCGTGCCGAGCGCGGCGACGGCGACTTCGCGCGCCGCCATCGCCGGGATCAACGCGAGCACGATGTCACGATTGAAGCCGATCGGGCGGAAAGCGGGCTCGATCGCGTTGGCGATTCGTCCGGCGACCGAATAATTGACCGGCGACACCGGGCTGCCCTCGGGCGGCTTGGGAAAGCTCAGCAGCGCCCACAGCACGATCGTGGTGAAGGCGATCGTCGTCCCGGCGCGCTTGAGGAAGATTTCCGCGCGGCTCCACAGCCCGATCGCGAGATCGCGCAGCCGCGGCAGCTGGTATTTGGGCATCTCCATCATGAAGCCCGACGAGGCGCCCTTGGTCACCGTCCGGCGCAGCACGAAGGCGACGACGAACGCGCCGACCACGCCCATGATGTAGAGCCCGAGCATCACCAGCCCTTGCAGCCCGACGAACGGCAGCACCTTGGTGTTGGGGATCAGCGCGTCGATCACCAGCGTATAGACGGGGAGCCGCGCCGAGCAGGTCATCAGCGGCGCGACGAGGATCGTGGTGAGGCGATCCTTCTCATCCTCGATCGTCCGCGTCGACATGATGCCCGGCACCGCGCACGCAAAGCTCGACAGCAAGGGGATGAAGGCGCGCCCCGACAGCCCGACGCTCGCCATCACGCGGTCCATCAGGAACGCCGCGCGGACCATGTAGCCGCTCGCCTCGAGCACCAGGATGAAGAAGAACATGATCAGGATCTGCGGCAGGAACTTCACCACCGCGCCGACGCCGGCGATGATCCCGTCGGTGATCAGCGAGCGCAGCACCGAATCGGGCATCACGTCCTTGACCAGCCCCGACACCCAATCGAACACCCCGGCGATCGCATCGGCCGGCGCGGCGCCCGCGAAGAACACCGCCTGGAACATCACGAACAGGATCGCGAAGAGCAGCACCAGCCCGAACACCGGATGCAGCGCAACCGCATCGAGCGCATTGCCCCAGCGCCGCGCCGGCGCTTCCTCGACCGTCGCCGCCTGCGCGATCTTCCGCGCGCGACGTTGCAGCGTGACGATGTCCTCGCCGATCGCATGGTTGCTCGGGCGCAGCCGGATCGCGGCGTCGGCATCGACGATCCCGCCGAGCAGGATCTTGAGTTCGTCGAGCCCGCGCCGCCGGACGGCAACGGTCGGTACGACCGGTACGCCGAGCTCGGCCGCGAGCTTCAACGGATCGAGCGTCAGTCCGTCGCGTTCGGCGAGATCGAACATGTTGAGCGCGACCACCACGGGCAGACCGAGCGCGATCAGCTGGAGCGTGAAGCGCAGATGGTTGTCGAGGTTCGACGCATCGACCACGACGACCAACGCGTCGGGCAGCCGCTCGCCCGCCTGCGTGCCGGTGACGAAGTCGCGCGTCACGCGCTCGTCGGGGCTGGAGGGTTCGAGGCTATAGGCGCCGGGCAGGTCGACCAGATCGACGAGTCGTCCGTCGGGCAGCGTCAATTTGCCCGAATGCCGCTCGACCGTGACGCCGGGATAATTGCCGACCTTCTGCCGGGCGCCGGTCAGCGCGTTGAACAGCGCGCTCTTGCCGGCATTGGGATTGCCGACCAGCGCCACCAGCGGCGCAGCGGTCATGTTACTGCGTGACGGGCGAGACGAGGATCGCGCCAGCGACCGCGCGGCGAAGCGCGACGGTCATGCGGCCGATGCGGCAAGCGATCGGTCCCTTGCCGAGGCTCGCGCGGTGGAGCACTTCGACCCCGACGCCTTCGTCGAAGCCGAGTTCGCGCAGGCGGCGCGCCTCGGGAGTCGACAGGTGCGACCAGTCGATCGCCGCGACCGTCGCCTGGCGGCGTTGCGGCAGCGATTCGAGGCTGAGCGACTCAGGAGTGGAAAGCTTCATGCTACGCAAGATATCCATCTGCGAGCGATTATCAATAACAGTGCGGCAACGCCAGCTTTAATTGCGACGCACTCTCAAACAGCGGGATAGCGCAACCGGCCGATGAAGCGCGACAGACTGGGGCGCAGTTCGGACTTGGCGACGAGCTTGGCCTTGGCGGTCTCGAAGCGCAGGATCCCCTCGATCCGTCGCGCGAGGAACGCGCGCGTGTCGGCATAGCCGTCGCTCTGGTCGTCGAGGAAGACGGTCACGGTCGCGGCATAGACGCCGGCGAGGATCGCGCGCTTGGTGTAGTGATTATAATCGGTCGCGGTATCGCCGGCCGCACCCCACATGACGTCCGCCGCGTGCCAGCCGAGCTTGACGCCGCGCGCGGCGTTCTGCGGCAGCGCGAGGATGGCAAGCGCGCGGCGCAACGCTTCGCGGTCGGGCGCGGTCTCGGCGAGTCGCGCTTCGACCAGCGCGGTGATCTTCTCGCGCACCTTCATCGTCGCAAGCCGTTCGGCGGGCACGCGCGTCAACATGTCGGCATCGACATGCGCGAACCAGGCGGCGATCATGTCGACCGCGCCGCCGGGAAAGGCGAGCCGCGCGACGTCGCGATCGACTCCGGCGCCATCGGCCGCCATGTCGCGCGCTGCGTCGCCCCAACCGTCGAAGCCCGCGTTGCTGGCGATGGCGGGGGCGAGTGCGGCACGGATTTCGTCGAGCGTCGCGTCGGCGAGCGAAGCTGCGGGGGCGAGCGAGTCGGTCATGCCTGCTATCTAGGCGCGTGGACGCCGACTGACCAGTACGAGCGCGATCGCGACGAGCACCGCGCCAAACAGATCGGGCAGCCCCAGCCGCTCACCATAGACGACCCAGCCGATCGTCCCGGCGACGACCGGCTGGGTCAGCAGGCCGAGCCCGACGGTCAGCGGCGGCAGGCGGCCGAGCGCATAGATCATCAGCCCTTGGCCGACGATCTGGCTGACCAGCGCCAGGCCGAGGAGCGGGGTCCAGTCGGTCGGCACGATCTTCTCGCCCATCGCCAGCGCGAAGGCGAGCAACGGCAACACGCTGGCGAGCGTCGACAGCGCCAGCGCAGGCAGCGGCGCCATCGTCGCGCGCGCGCGCGCCATCAGGATGAAATAGACCGTATAGAGGACCCCCGCGGTCAGGCAGAGCAGATCGCCTGCGAGATGACGCGGATCGAGCTCGTACGACCGCCCCATCAACAGCCCCGCGCCGAGCGTCGCGAGCGCGAGCGCCACCCCCTGCAGCCGCGTCGGCCAGGCGCGCGCGACGATGAAGCCGTAGAGCGGGAACATCAACGTCGCGCAATTGCCGAACAGCGTGGCGTTGGCGAGCGTCGTGCGCAGGATGCCGAGGTGCCAGCTGCCGAGATCGGCGGCGAAGCACAGCCCGCCGAGCGCGATCATCCCCCATAGCGCGCGCGGCACGTCGCGCGGCCGCCAGCCCGTCGCCAGCGCGGCACCGGCGAGGATCGGCGCGGCGAGCGTGATCCGCCAGAAGGCCGAGGCGATCGGCCCGGTATCGGCGAGCCGCACGAACCACGGCCCGAACGCCAGCGCCGCGTTCGCCACGATCAAGGCGAACAGCGGCAGAAGCGGCGTTTCGGCGGCGACAGTTTTTCTTTTCGGCAGATCCGCGTGCATGCCGCCCCCTAGCTTCCTATCTGTGGCGCGTCTCAGCAAAAGGACGTTTGCATGCCAAGTCTGTTCGATCCCATCCAGCTCGGCGCGATCCACGCCCCGAATCGCATCCTGATGGCGCCGCTGACCCGCGGTCGCGCGACCAAGGCGCATGTGCCGACCGAGTTGATGACCGAATATTACACGCAGCGCGCGAGCGCCGGCCTGATCATCTCGGAAGCAACCGGGATCAGCCAGGAAGGCCTCGGCTGGCCGTTCGCGCCGGGCCTGTGGACCGACGAGCAGATCGAGCATTGGAAGCCCGTCACCGATTCGGTCCATGCCGCGGGCGGCCGGATCGTCGTCCAGATGTGGCATATGGGCCGCCAGGTGCATTCGTCGGTAATCGGCGGCCAGCCGGTGTCGTCGTCCGCCACCGCGACGGCGGGGCAGGCGCACACCTACGAAGGCAAGCAGGATTTCGAAGTCGCGCGTCCGCTCGAACTCGACGAGATCCCGCGTCTGCTCGCCGATTACGAGCTCGCGACCAAGAATGCGCTGCGCGCCGGGTTCGACGGCGTGCAGATCCACGGCGCGAACGGCTATCTGATCGACCAGTTCCTGCGCGACAATGCCAATTTCCGCGACGACATCTATGGCGGCTCGATCGAGAATCGCATCCGCTTGATG
This sequence comes from Bordetella parapertussis, assembly GCA_943367995.1. Classification (GTDB taxonomy): domain Bacteria; phylum Pseudomonadota; class Alphaproteobacteria; order Sphingomonadales; family Sphingomonadaceae; genus Sphingomonas. The sequence goes on from CALRKL020000002.1 coordinate 332,305, forward strand.
CGCGAAGTGACCGAGCGCGTGGCCAGCGTCGCAGGCGCCGACCGCACCGCGATCCGCCTGTCGCCCAATGGCGATTCGCAAGGCGTCGACGACAGCAACCCCAAGGCCTTGTTCGTCGCCGCGGCCAAGGCGCTCGACGAGATCGGCATCGCCTTCCTCGAACTGCGCGAGCCCGGCCCCGACGGCACCTTCGGGCGCACCGACGTGCCCAAGCTGTCGCCCGAGATTCGCGAGGTCTTCTCCAACCCGCTCGTGCTCAATTCGGACTATCGCAGTCTCGAGGAAGCACAGGCGGCGATCGATTCGGGCGTCGCCGATGCGATCGCATTCGGCCGGACCTTCATCGGCAATCCCGATCTGCCCGAGCGCCTGCGCACTGGCGCGCCGCTCGCCGCGGACAACCCCAAGACGTGGTACAGCCAGGGCGCCGAGGGCTATATCGACTATCCGGCGCTCGAAACCGCCGAAGCCTGAGCCTGGCGCGGCCGCCGTCCTGATCGCATCGGGGCGGCGGTTGCGGCTTCCGCGCTCGCCTAGAAGCGCCGCGCGATCACGCCGGCCCCCCAGCCGAACAGCACCGACAGCGCGACCGCGACCAGCCCGTAGAGCACCGATCGTCGCTCGGCCGAGCGCGCGACGAAGCGTTCGAAGCCCGATTTGCGGATTTCGATCTCGCGCGTCGCGGCGGCGAGCACGCGCCCGTCGCGGATCAGGAAGGTCTCGGCGGTGAAGCGCCCGACCGGCACGCGCGCCGGGATCGTGACGCGGGCGCGGTAGAGCACGCCGTCGGTGATCTCGACCGCGCCCGGCGCCTCGACGTACAGGCCGGTGCGCGTCTTCAATTCGACCAGCCCGCGCGCGAAGCGATCTTGCTCCTGCAGCGGCGCGCTCGACGCGGGCGACAGCTGCAGGCTCGACAGGCCAAGCTCGTAGATCGCGCGCGTCCGCGCATCGAGCATCCGCGCGATCGGCTTGGACGAGGCGATCGCGTAGAAGCTCGGCGCCGAGCGATAACGCAAGCGGCTGGCGTTGACCCAGATCAGTCCGCCCAGTTTCTGCTTCTCGCGCACCAGGATCGACTGGACCGGCCCCTTGACGACGACGACGATGTCGGTCGGCTTGTCGTCGTCGGGAAGACGGCCACCGGGATAGAGGATCGCGCCGAACAACAGCAAATTGGCGCCGGTGAAGCTGTACTGGATCTCGATGTCGCGCTGCGAAACGTCGGGGACGAGCACAGGTTTGGACGCCGATTGCGCCATCAGCAGCGGCGCAGCGGCGACCGCCAGCCAGCCGCGCCTCACGACAGCTCGACCGAATAGATCTCGTCGGGCCGCCAGCCGAGCCCGAGCGCGATCCGTCCCGCAACAAGCAAAACGATCACCGCCAGCGCGAGGCGCAGATATTCGGGCTTCACCCGCGCCGCGAAGCGCGCGCCGATCTGCGCGCCGGCGACCGAGCCGAGCAACAGCAAGGCGGCGAGCACGATATCGACCGCCTTGGTCGTCGTCGCATGCACCATCGTCGCCATCGCGGTGACGAACAGCGTCTGGAACAGCGAGGTGCCGACCACCACCTGCGTCGTCATGCCGAGCAGATAGAGCATCGCCGGCACCAGGATGAAGCCACCGCCGACGCCGAGCAGGATCGTCAGGATGCCGACCCCGAAGCCGAGCAGCAGCGGCGCGAAGGGGGATATATAGAGCCCCGAGCGATAGAAGCGCGTCCGCATCGGCAACGATGCGACGAGCGGATGGTGGCGGCGCTTGCGCGGCTTGGGCGCCTCGCCGCTGCGCAGGCGGCGGATCGCGCCCCACGATTCGGTCGCCATCATGCTGCCGATCGAGCCGAGCAGCAGGACATAGACGATCGCGATCACCGTATCGATCTGGCCGCTCGCCTGGAGCAGTCGGAAGATCCAGCCGCCGAACACCGCGCCGACCAGACCGCCCGCGACGAGGAAACCGCCCATCTTGAAATCGACGCCCTTGCGCCGGACGTGCGCGAACACCCCCGAGACGCTCGCGCCGGTGACCTGGCTCGCGGCCGAGGCGGCGGCGACGGTCGGCGGGATGCCGTAGACGATCAGCAACGGCGTGGTGAGAAACCCGCCGCCGACGCCGAACATCCCCGACAGCAGCCCCACGCCGCCGCCGAGCAGCACGATCACCAGCGCGTTGACCGAAAGATTGGCGATGGGCAGGTAGATGTCCATTGCCCGCCAGCGTTAGCCGCTCGCGGAGCATGCGCAAAGCATGGCGTGTCAGAAATCGCTGCCGAGCGTCAGCGCCGGGCCCGACCCTGGACGGGCCTCCCCCGCGATACGCTGGCGCCAGTCGAGCGCGACACGCAGCGAGGGTCTGCGCAGCGGCAGCGCGACGCCGAGCGACGGGCCGAGATCGAACCGCGTCGCGCCCCGCTGCGCGCCGCCCCACGCCCCTGCGCCGAGGTCGAAGCGGAGTGGGCCGAGGCTGGCGACCGGACGCGTGACGCGCAGCGCCGCATCGACATACGGTTCGGCAGCGCCACGTCGAATGACACCCATTTGCGCATAGCTTTCGGCGCGAAGCCGGTGTCCGATGGCGATCGGACCGAACCCCCCGATGACGCCGACACCGGGGCCGCCCCGCCCGCCCGATACGGTGATGCGCTGTTCGGCGACGAACCGGACGGGAAGGCGAGTCGGCTGCCACTCGATGCCGAGCGAGGCTTCGCGCAGCCCGTCGCCGAGCGGTGTCGTGACACGACCGACGAGCGCGATCCGGCCTTGGGAATCGAGCGTATAGACAAGGCGCGCACCCGCCTGCGAACCGCCGAGCTGGCCACCAAGCGCGCCGGGCGCGAGCCCGGCGCCGCCGCGCGCCGCCATCCAGGCGCTCCCCGACCAGCGCGATCCCGCCGCGGCAGGAGCCGTAACGGCGGGAACGATCATCGCGGATCGCGCGACCGCGGCCGTGTCTGCTCCGGCTTGCGCGACCGGCGCGGCCGGACGTGGCGGGATTGCCCGGTCGGCGCGGCGCGTCGGTGGCGGGTGCTCGGTCGGCATCGCGTAACGGCGCGCGTGCGCTGGCGGCGTCAGGACGAATTTCGTCGGGCGCGGTCGTCGCACCGACATGCGCGATGGCGGGCGGGACGGCCGCGGCGAGGGTCTCGAGCGTGGCTGGCGGCGCGGCTCGAGCGAGCGCGGGCGTGGCGGCTGCGGCGCCGCCTTGCGCGTCATTTCGCCCGGTTCGGCATGTGCGGATGCCCGCCGGATCGACATCCCGTCGGCGACCGCTTTGGGCGTGGGCCATAGCATCGCGACCCGCAAGCCGACCCAGGCGACCGCGAGGACGAGCAGGAAGCGCAAGGGCCGTCCGCGCCCCGCGACGCTCATCGCGCCGGGCCGGGGCGAGATCCATGCGCGCCGGGAAAGACATGGCGCGTCTTGTCCCAGTGCAGCGCCGCGCCGCGCAGCGAACGGACATAGGCGGTGATCGCGCGGCGCGCGGCCAGCAGCGCGACGTAATTGCTGACCAGCGCGCGCGGCAGCGACCACAGCGCCTCGCGCCAGCCATAAGCCGCGCCGGTCGCGATGGCGCGGCAGATCAGCCGCCACGCCACGAGCGCGCCATTCAGCCGCAGCAGCCGCAGCGTCGTGTCGGACGGTGCCGCGGCTGCGCTTCCGGCCAGCGCATGCAGCAGCAGCGAAGCACCCCACGCGACCAGCGCGCCATAGGCGACCACCAGCACGAGCACCGCAAGCGGCGCGCGGCGGTCGCGCATCCGCATCCAATGGTCGCGCCAGTCGAGTGCGCGGCTCCACCCGATCCGGTCCCAGCCGGCGAGCGCGATGCCGGTCATCCAACGCGCCTTCTGGCGCACCGCGGTCGGGACCGTCGCGGGGAAATAGGCGCGGACCGCGACCAGATCGCCACCGTCCTGCTCGCGCACGCGCGCCAGGATTCCCCGCCCGCCGAGCATCGCGATGTACAGGCCGAGTTCGTAATCCTCGACGATCGAGCCGGCGTCGAACGGCTCGCCGTCCCGCGCCGCGGCGATCTGCCCGAGCATCCCGCGTTCGATCGCGCAGCCGACCCCGGCAAGCGGGAGGCCAGCGCCGAGCGCCTGCCGCACGACCAGCTGCCGGCTATGCGCGTCGGCGAATTCGTCGGCATAATGCCCCGACACCAAGGGCGCACCGCGATCGACCAGCGGCAGGACCGGGAGTTGCACCACGGCATAGCGCCCGATCAGCGCATCGAAGACGCGCAATTCGCCCGGATGGACGAAATCCTCGGCATCGTGCAGCACGACCGCGGCGACGGGGCCGCCGTCGCGCGCTTCATCGCGCTCGAGCGCACGCCACACCGCGTTGAGGCACGCGGCCTTGGTGGTCGGCCCATCGGCGGTCCCGATGACCAGACGCACGCGCCGATCCTCCGCGGCGACCGCCGCGACCGCGTCGATCGTCGCACGGTCGTTGGGATAGGTCCCGACATAGAGCCGATAGTTGGCATGATCGAAGCGGGCGAGCGCGCTGCGCAGCATCGCACCGATCACCGCCGATTCATCCCAAGCGGCGACGAACACCGCAATCCGCCGCGCGGGCGAAGCGGGATAGGCGTTCAATGTACGCGCGATGCGCAAACGACCGCGTCGCGCCATGGCCCAGAGCCACGTCAGATCGACGGCAAGATCATCGCAGCCACCGATCAGGAAGCCGATCGCCGCGAACACCATGGTTTCGCGCGCGACTGCGTCCACCGCAGCGATGACCCATCCCGCCCCCACGACCGGTCCCCCTGGCGACTCAACCCGAAACGGGCCCCCTTGCGAGTCGTTACGCGTGATTTTCCAGCAGGTTCGGTTATTGTGCAAGCGATTGATCGGAACACAGTTCGTCGTTGTATGGACACGACTCGGCGCACTATAAGGGCGTCCTGCGCGGCTCGGGGGAGAGTTCGATGAAACTGGGTTTTCGAGTCGCACTGCTTGCACTTGCGTTCGCGCCGCTCGCGGCCTTTGGCGATGCGAGCCCGCAGGTGATCCTTGCCACCCCCGGCATCGGCGACGGCGCGATCGAGCGTTTCACCGCGCGCTTCAACCAGCCGATGGTTCCCTTGGGCGACCCGCGGGCGGCCTCGCCGTTCGACGTGACCTGCGCGGTCGGTGGGCAAGGGCGCTGGGTCGATCCGCAGACCTTTGTCTATGATTTCGCCAGCGGCCTGCCTGGCGGCACGACCTGCAAGTTCGCGCTGCGCAAGGGGCTCAAGAGCGTGTCGGGCTATGCCGCGACGGGGCAGAGCGAGTTCACCGTCGATGCCGGCGGCCCGGTCGCGCGCGCGATCCTGCCCGGCAGCGATTCGGACGAGATCGAGGAGGACCAGACCTTCCTCGTCGCGGCCAACCTGCCGCCGACCGCGGCCTCGGTCGCCGCCAACGCCTATTGCGCGGTCAAGGGGATCGGCGAGAAGATCCCGGTCGACGTGCTCCCAGCCGATCTGCCGGGCAAGCTGCTCGGCGAGCTGGGCACCGAGAATTGGAATGTCCGCAGCTTCCTCGAAAATGGCGGCCTGCCCGCCGCGATCCCCGCCCCGGCGGACCGGGCGAAGGCCTATGCCGGCGTCACCGCGCTGAAGTGCCGCCGCCCACTGCCGCCCGGCGCCGACGTTGCGCTTGTCTGGGGCGCGAACATCGCCGGTGCCGGCGGCAAGACCGCAGGGGCCGACCAGCGCTTCGATTACACCGTGCGCAAACCCTTCACCGCGCGCTTCGAATGCTCGCGCGTCAACGCCGCCGCGGGCTGCAACCCGGTCGAGAAGGCGTGGGTGCGCTTCTCGGCGCCGGTGCCGAGCGAGCTCGCCAAGCAGGTCCGCATCGAGACCGCCGACGGCAAAGTGCTGACGCCGACGCTGTTCGATTCGAGCTCGGACTCCGAGCGTGGCGATGCGAAGACCAAGGCGACGATCTCCTCGGTCGGTTTCAAGAGCCCGCTGCCGCAGGCGCAGACCGGCAAGGTCGTGCTCCCGGGCGGCGTCAAGGACGAGAGCGGCCGCCCATTGTCGAACGCCGAGCGCTTCCCGCTCGCCGTGCGCTTCGACGCCGCCCCGCCGCTCGTCAAATTCGCCGCGGCGTTCGGCATCCTCGAATCGAAGCAGGGCGGCGTGCTCCCCGTCACCGTCCGCAACGTCGAGCCCGCGCTCCAAGCGACCAACGTCACGATCGGCGGGCAGGCGCTGCGCGTCGATGGCTCCGACGGCAAGATCGCGCAGTGGCTGCGCACCGTCGGCCATGCCGACGACGAGGCCGATCACGAGGAAATGCGTGGCAAGGCGAAGGTACGGATCAACGATACCGGGGCCAAGTCGATCCTCGGCGGCGAGGGCGCGCCGATGAAGATCGGCCTGCCCGGCAAGGGCAAGGATTTCGAGGTCGTCGGCCTGCCGCTCGGCGGCGGCAAGCCCGGTTTCTATGTCGTCGAACTGGCGAGCCCGGTGCTCGGCCAGGCGCTGCTCGGGCGCAAGGCACCGCGCTACGTCGCGACCGCCGCGCTCGTCACCAACATGAGCGTCCACTTCAAATGGGGCCGCGCCGCCAGCCTCGCCTGGGTCACCGCGCTCGACACTGGCAAGCCCGTCGCCAATGCCGAGGTGCATGTCACCGACAGCTGCACCGGCAAATTGCTCGCACGCGGCATCACCGACAAGAATGGCGGGCTCAACGTACCCCCCGGGCTGCCCGAGCCCGAAGCCTATGGTGGCTCGTGCAATGGCGGGTCGAGCCCGCTGATGGTTTCGGCGCGTGCCGGCGACGATTTCAGCTTCACGCTGACCGATTGGGGCAAGGGCATCCGCCCGTACGATTTTGACCTGCCGTACGGCTATTCGGCCCGCGGCGAGTTCCTCCACACGGTGTTCGATCGCGCGCTCGTCCGGCAGGGCGAAACCGTCCATATGAAGCATATCCTGCGCACCTCGGTGGCGAACGGCTTCGGTCTGGCACCAGGGGTGACGGGAACGCTGCGGCTGCAGCATCGTGGCTCCGACACGCAGTTCGACCTGCCGCTGACGATCAACGCGAACGGCGTCGGCGAGAATGAATGGACCGCGCCTGCGGGCGCGCCGATGGGCGATTACGACCTGTCGGTGATCGCCGACAACCGCACGATCGAGACCGGCCAGTCGTTCAAGGTCGACGAATACAAGTTGCCCACGATGCGCGCGACGGTGACCGGCCCGAAGGACGCCGCGATCCGCCCGATCAGCCTCGCGCTCGACCTGTTCGTCGGCTACCTCTCGGGCGGCGGCGCGTCGAACCTGCCGGTCGACATGCGCATCGGCTATTTCGCGCACGAGGGCACCCCCGAGGGTTATGAGACCTACAGCTTCGGCGGCAAGGCGATCGTCGAGGGCACCAAGCCGCTCAACGGCGACGGCGAGGAGGAGCAGGCGACGCTCCCGCCGACGCAGACGCTCCCCTCGACGCTCGGCGGCGATGGCACCGGCAAGCAGACGGTGTCGATCCCGCAGACGCTCGACGGCGTCACCGACATGCTCGTCGAGATGGACTATCAGGACGCCAATGGCGAAGTGCTGACCGCCTCCAAGCGCATCCCGATCTTCCCGAGCGCGGTGCAACTGGGCGTCAAGACCGACGGCTGGCTGATGAAGCAGGACGATCTGCGGCTGCGCTTCGTCGCGCTCGACACCGCGGGCAAGCCGCTCGCCAACCAGGCGATCTCCGTCGCGCTCTACAGCCGCCAGATCCTCACCGCCCGGCGCCGCCTGATCGGCGGCTTCTATGCGTACGACAATCGCATGAAGACCGAGAAGCTCAGCCAGACCTGCAGCGCGACGACCGACGCTCAGGGCCTCGCGACGTGCAAGCTCGACCCCGGCATTTCGGGCGAAGTCTATGCGATGGCGACGACCAAGGACGCCGCCGGCAACGAAGCGCGCGCGACGCAGAGCGTGTGGCTCGCCGGCAAGGACGATTGGTGGTTCGGCGGCGACAATGGCGACCGGATGGACGTCGTCCCCGAAAAGCTCGCCTACAAAGCGGGCGAGACCGCGCGCTTCCAGGTCCGCATGCCGTTCCGCCAGGCGACCGCGCTCGTCACGGTCGAGCGCGAAGGCGTGCTCGCGAGCTACGTCACCGAACTCAGCGGGGCGGATCCGGTGGTCGAGGTGAAGATGCCGGGGAGCTATGCGCCAGACGTGTTCGTCTCGGTGATGGTCGTGCGCGGCCGCACCGAAAGCGGAATCTGGAGCTGGCTCCACGGCCTCGCGCGCTCGGTCGGGCTGTCGAGCGATCCGCCCGAGGGGCAGGAGCCGACCGCGCTGGTCGATCTCGCCAAGCCGAGCTACCGCATCGGCATCGCCAAGGTGAAGGTCGGCTGGGAAGCGCATCAGCTCCAGGTCGCGGTCAAGGCCGACAAGGCGCGCTATGCCGCGCGCGACGTCGCGCAGGTCGACGTCCAGGTAAACGGCCCCGACGGCAAGCCGGTGCGCACCGCCGACGTCGCCTTTGCGGCGGTCGACGAAGCGCTGCTCCAGCTCGCGCCCAACGACAGCTGGGACGTGCTCACCGCGGTGATGGGCGAGCGCCCGCTGTCGGTGCTCACCTCGACCGCGCAGACGCAGGTCGTGGGAAAACGCCATTACGGCAAGAAGGCGGTCGAGGCCGGCGGCGGTGGCGGCGGCGATTCGTCGGGGCTCAACCGCGAGAATTTCCAGCCGGTGATCCTGTGGAAGGGCCGCGTCGCGCTCGATCAGAATGGCCATGCCCGGATTCCGGTGACGCTGTCCGACGCGCTGTCGTCGTTCAAGCTCGTCGCGATCGCGACCGACGGGTCGCAGCTCTACGGCACCGGCATGGCGAGCGTGCGCACCGCGCAGGATCTGTCGATCTTCGCCGGCATCGCGCCGGTGGTGCGGACCGGCGATTTCTACGCGTCGAGCTTCACGCTGCGCAACGGCTCGGACAAGCCGATGACGGTGACGGCGAGCGTCGATCTCATGCCCGCGATCGCGCAGGGCAAGCCGCTGACGGTGACGATCCCGGCGGGTGGCGCGATGCCGGTCGCGTGGAATCTGACCGCGCCCGCCAATCTCGATGCATTGCGCTGGCACGTCAGCGCGCGCTCGGCCGACGGCAAGGCGGTCGACCAGATCACCGTCAACCAGGCGGTGACGCCGCTCTATCCGCTCGAAGTGTGGGCGGGGACGCTCGCTCGCGTCGGCGGCGATACGACGATCCCGATCCTACCGCCGATGGGGGCGATCGCGGGGCGCGGGACGGTCGATATCCGGCTCGACGACACGCTCGCGCCGCCGCTCGCGGGGGTTCGCGATTTCATGGCGCGCTATCCGTATAATTGCTTCGAACAGCAGCTGTCGCGCGCGGTCGCGCTCGGTGATGCGGGTCTGTGGCAAAGGCTCGCGAGCGATATCCCGGCGTATCAGGCCGATGACGGGCTGCTCCGCTACTGGCCTTCGGGGAGCCTGACGGGCTCCGAGGCGCTCACCGCTTATGTGCTGGCGATGACGTCGGAGGCCGGCCTGCCGATCCCCGAGGGCCCGCGCGCAAAGATGATCGAGGGGCTGAAAGCTGTGCTCGACGGGCGCCTGCGCCACGAGGACTATGGCGATGTCCGGCTCCAGCGCGTCTACGCCTTCAATGCGCTCGCCCGCGCCGGGGCGGCGACGCCGGCGATGCTCGGGCAGTTGAGCATGATCCCGAAGGAAATGCCGACCGCCCTGCTCGCCGATTATCTCGTCGCGCTCGATCACATTCCAGGGCTCGCCAATGCCAATGCGCTGAAGGCCGCGGGCGAGGCGCAGTTGCGCACCCGCCTTGTCTATGAGGGCACGCGGCTCGATCTGTCGGACAGCAGCAACCAGCCATGGTGGCTGATGTCGTCGGGCGACGAAGCCTCGATCAAGACGGTGATCGCGACGCTCGGTCGGCCCGGCTGGCAGGACGAGGCGGCCAAGATGATGGTCGGCGTCGCGCTGCGCCAGTCGCACGGCCGCTGGGATACCACCACCGCCAACGCCTGGGGCACGATCGCGGCGCGCAAGTTCGCCGCGCTCTATCCGGCGAACGCGATCGTCGGGAATATGACGCTGGGGCTCGGTGCGCAGACGATCAGCAAGGCGTGGCCGCTCGCCGCCACCGCGCGGACCGCGACCTTCCAGCTGCCGGCGACGCTCACCCCGCTCAAGCTGTCGCAGTCGAGCGGCGGCGCGGGGCCGTGGGCGAACGTCTCGATCTCGGCCGCGGTACCGCTGACCAGGCCGCTGTTCGCGGGCTATGAGATGCAGCGGGGCGTCGAGGTGGTGCAGGCGCGCACCAAGGGCGTGCTGACGCGCGGCGACGTCGTCAAGGTAACGATCACCGTCAAGGCGAACGCCGAGCGCAACTGGGTGGTGATCAACGATCCGATCCCGGCGGGCGCGACGATCATCGGCGATCTCGGCGGACAGTCGCAGATCCTGGCGGGTCAGGCGCAGGCCGGGCCGGGCACCAAGTTCCAGGCGCGCGATGCCGATGGCAAGCTGTGGGACGTGCAGGTCGGCGTCGTCCCGGCCTATGTCGAGAAGCGCAACGATGCGTGGCGGGCCTATTATGGCTGGGTGCCGCGCGGGGCGTTCAGTGCGTCGTACATGCTGCGGCTGAACGGGGCGGGGCGCTTCAACCTGCCGCCGAGCCGGGTCGAGGCGATGTATTCGCCTGCGATCCGCGCGCAGCTGCCGCTGGCACCTGTGACGGTGGTGCAGCGCTAAGGACGTGGAACGGCTGAGCAAGTCTCTGCTGGAGGCGGTCTCCCGTGTACGCGGGAGGCCGGGCGACTGGGCGCGGCGCTTCGATGCGTGGGACTCCAGCATCCGCGAGAGAACCGCGGCGACCTGGGCGATGCTGCGCACCCGGCAGGGGATGACGGTTTCGGCGCTGGCGCTGGCGCTCATCGCCTTTGTCGCGATCGATTACGCCACGCTTCCCCCGCCGCTGCCCGGCTATGCGCAGGTCCGCGGCGCGTGGCGTCCGTCCGAGGCGTGGCTCTACGACCGGGGCGGCGTGCTGATCGACAGCGCGCGCGTCAATTTCGCGGCGCGACGTCTCGCCTGGACACCGCTGCCGCAGGTTTCGGCCGTCACCCGCGAAACGATCGTCGGCGTCGAGGATCGCCGCTTCTTCCATCATGGCGGCGTCGACTGGCTGGCCTTGCTCGGCGTCGCGCGCGACCGCGCGCAGGGGACGCGCGCGCGCGGCGCAAGCACGCTGTCGATGCAGGTCGCCGGCTTCCTCGCGCCGGATCTCGCGGTGCCGGGGCAGCGCCACGTCTGGGACAAGCTCCGCCAGATGCGCGCCGCCTGGGCGCTCGAATCGGCTTGGTCGAAGGACGAAATCCTCGAGGCGTATCTCAACCTCGCGGGTTTTCGCGGCGAAGCGCAGGGGATCGGCGCGGCGGCGCTCGGGCTGTTCGGCAAGACCCCCGACGCGCTCGCGCGCGACGATGCGCTGTTGCTCGCCGCGCTCCTCCCCGATCCGCAGGCCGCCCCCGCCAGCGTCGCGCGGCGCGCCTGCGCCGTCAGCCACGAGCGCGATTGCGCGCGCTTTGCGGGCGAGGCGGCGTCGATGCTCGGCCCGGCGCGCAGCCTCCAGCTCGATCCCGGTCTCGCGCCGCATCTCTCCGACCGCTTGCTGACCAAGCCGGGGCTCAAGGTCACCACCACGCTGGACCGCCGCACCCAGAGCCTCGCGATCGTTGCGCTCAAACGACAGCTGCAGGGCCTCGGCGGCGCGCGTGCGCGCGACGGCGCGGCGGTGGTGATCGACAATGCGACCGGCGACGTGCTCGCTTATGTCGGCGGGATCGGCGGCGCCTCGACCGCGCCCGCGGTCGATGGTGCCAACAGCTACCGCCAGGCCGGATCGACGCTCAAACCCTTCCTCTACGCCCAGGCGATCGAGAAGGGCTATCTCACCCCCGCCTCGATCCTCGACGATTCGCCGGTCCAGCTCGACACCGCCTCGGGGCTCTACGTGCCGCAGAATTACGATCGCGGGTTCAAGGGGCCGGTGTCGGCGCGCGCCGCGCTGGCGGGGTCGCTCAACGTGCCCGCGGTGCGCACGCTGTTGCTCGTCGGGGTCGACGCGTTTCGCGACCGGCTGTGGGACACGGGGTATCGCGGCCTGGTCGAGGATGGCGATTATTACGGCTTCTCGCTCGCGCTTGGCTCGGCGGAAGTGACGCTGCTCGAACAGGCCGCGGCCTATCGCAGCCTGGAGCAGGGCGGCCGTTGGTCGCCGCTGCGGCTGACGATGAATGCGCCACGCGAAACGCCGCACGCGATCACGACGCCGCAGGCGGCGTGGCTCGTCGCCGACATGATGGCCGATTCGAACGCCCGCGCGGTGACCTTCGGGCTCGATTCGGCGCTGCATCTGCCGTTCTGGGCGGCGGTGAAGACGGGGACGAGCAAGGCGCTGCGCGACAATTGGTGCATCGGCTTCACGCAGAAATACACAGTTGCGGTGTGGGTCGGTAATCTCGAAGGCGATTCGATGCGCGCGGTGTCGGGGGTCAGCGGCGCGGCGCCGGTGTGGCGCGACATCATGCTCGCGCTCAACGCCGACACGCGCGGGAGCCCGCCACCGCGACCGGCGGGAATCGAAGCGCGCGCGATCAGCTTCGCGAACGCGATCGAACAGCCGCGTACCGAATATTTCCTCGCCGGAACGGGCCAGTCGCGGATCACCGCGGCACCGCCCGAATCGCGCCGCCCGCGGATCACCAATCCGGTGTCGGGCAGCGTCTATGCGATCGATCCCGATATCCCGCCCGATCGGCAACGCCTCTCGGTCGACGTGTCGGGCGCGGTCGTGGCGCACCGGCTGTGGCTCGACAAGACCGAGCTCGGCGCGGCCGATTCGCAGCCCGAGATCATCGCCCCGCCGGGCGTCCATCGCCTCCGCCTGACCGACGTCGCGGGGCGCGTGGTCGACGAAGTGCGCTTCACGATCCGCTGAACGACGACCGCCCCCCTTCGCGGGGGACGGTCGCGCCCGTGACGAACAGGATTAGCGGTAGAAGCCGCGGACCACGTCGACGACATAGCCGCGCCGGGTATCGACCAGGATCACGTCGTCATAGTGCCGCACCCACTGCTGGCCATAGGCCGGGCGACGCAGGTGATAGCGCCACGGATCGGCGATGATGTAGCGTCCGCCATAATAATTCGGGGCGATCCGCAGCCCGGGGCGGAACGCGGTGTAGCGGAACGGTGCGTTCCAGCTGCCGCGTGCGTACCAATTCGGGTTGCGGTCGCGCCAGCCGCGCCAATCGTCGCGGCCCCAGGCGCGGTCGCGATCGCGCAGATCCTCGCGATATTCCTGGCGGGCGTCACGGACGTCCTCGCGCTGGTCGCGAATGTCGCGGCGGTCACCGCGCATCCGCGCATCCTGCAGATCGCGCTGCTCCTGGCGAATGTCGCGACGGTCGCGTCGCAGCTCTTCGTTCGATTGCGCATTCGCAGCGACGGGAACCAAGGTCGCCGCCATCAAAGCGGTGAAAATCAGCTTGCGCACTGTATCCTCCATCTCCAGCCGGCCAAAGAGCGGCCAGGCCATGAAGAGGATTTCGCACCCCGCCACTGAACGCAATGCGAATGCGTTTGTCAGCAATCCGTCAGGAAAGGTCAGCCGTTACGGCGTATCGCGACCACCGCCGGTGTTGCTCTGGCCGCCCTGCTGCCCGCCACCGACTGCGCCGACCGTGCCGATATTGCCGAACAGTTCGTCGAAGAAGCTGCGCTTCTTGCCGAGCGTCGGCGTGGTCTTGCCCGACGGGCTGATCGACGCGACCTGCTCGACGCCCGAACGGCGCACCGCGCTGACATTGCCCTTGTCGTCGAAGCTGATCCGCAGCGTCGTCTGCTCGCGGACATGCGGGTTGTTGTAGGCGTAGTTGCGCGTCTCGCGCGACACGTAATACCAGTCGCCCTGGTTGAACTCCGAGGTGAAGGTCGGCTTGCCGAGCGTCGCGAGCACCGACTGGCGGGTGTCGGTGCCGGCCTGGACCGAGTTCACCAGATCGGCATCGATGACATAGCCCTGGTGCGATTTGAGCGGCACGCAGGCGCTCGCCCCGAACACGCACGATGCGAGGAGGGCGGCAGCCGTCAACTGGCGGACGGACTTAAGGCTCATCGACACTCTCCAAGGCACCAAAGCGGGCCACGACGCATTGCACCCGCGGACACGAAGCCTCAATATGCCGGGAAAGGCGGCCAAACAAGGGCGCGAAGGGACACGAGAGATTTGGGCTGGTTTTCGAAGCTGCTGGGTCGGGCGCCCGACGATACCGCGGCGTTGCTGTACGACCGCGTGATCGCGCTGGCACGCGCATCGCATTGGTATGAATCGGGCGGCGTCCCCGACACGCTCGACGGGCGTTTCGACATGGTCGCGGCGGTGCTGTCGCTCGTCCTGCTGCGGCTCGAGGACGTGCCTGCGGCGGGCGCGGCGAGCGCGCGGCTGACCGAGCGCTTCGTCACCGACATGGACGGGCAATTGCGCGAGAGCGGGATCGGCGACATCGGGGTCGGCAAGCATATCGGCAAGATGATGGGGATGCTCGGCGGGCGGCTCGGCGCGTATCGCGACGGGCTGGCGACGGGCGATCTGCGCAGTGCGATGGCGCGCAACCTGTTTCGCAGCGGCGTGCCGGACGGCGCTGCGGTCGCGCATACCCAGGCCGCGCTGTTTGCCTTGCGCGATGCGCTGGCGGCGCGGTCGAGCGAGTCGGTGATTGCAGGAGATGTGGCGTGAATACCCCCGAATTTTCGCGGCTCGAGCGGATCGACACGATCGGCGAAGGGGAGCGCAGCATTGCGATCGTCGCGGGCGAGACCGAGCGCGCTGCGCTTGCGACGCGCTTCGGGCTGATTTCGGTCGATCGGCTCGAGGCGACCTTCCGCGTGAAACGCGATGCGGCAGGCGTCGTCGCGCGCGGCGCGATCAACGCGGCGGTGGTGCAAGCCTGTTCGGTGACCGACGAGCCGTTGCCGCAGACGGTCTCCGAGGACGTCGCGCTGCGTTTCGTCACCGAGCAGGACGCCGCAGCCGAAGAAGAGATCGAGCTCGATCTCGATGCGCTCGACACGATGCCGTATGATGGCGCGGCGATCGATCTGGGCGAGGCGGCGGCCGAGACGATGGCGCTCGCGCTCGATCCCTTCCCGCGCGGGCCCAATGCGGCGGCGGCCCTGCGCGAAGCCGGCGTGATCAGCGAGGAAGAGGCCAAGCCTGCCGGTGCGCTGGCGGGCTTGAAGGGCCTGTTCGGGAAGGTGTGAGGGTCAGTCCTCGTCGGGCCCAAGCGCGGGGTCGAGATCGCGCGGGCGGACGAAGCGCGTGAGGCGCGCACTGCCCGCCGCGAGATCGGCCCATGCGCCGTCGAAGCTGATTTCGGCGATCGTCGCGGTCGGATATTTCGCCTCGAGCGCGACGCGCAGCGGCGCATCCGATCCGGGAACGAGCAGCATCGCCAGATCCTCGAGCCCGGGATTGTGTCCGACGAGCAGCAGATGCGTGGCATCGGCGGGGGTTTCGTGGACGATGTCGAGCAGCGTCACCGCCGAGGCGAGATAGATTCGCCGATCCCAGAGCGGCGCCAGCGTGCGGCCATAACCGCCTTCGACCTGTTCGAGCGTCTCGACGACGCGAGTCGCGGGCGAAGCGACGACATGGTCGAACGCGTCGGCGATGCTGCGCAGATGCCCGCCGATCAGCGCCGCGGCGCGCTTGCCCTTGGCGTTGAGGCCGCGGTCGTAATCGCGCAAGGCGGGATCGTCCCAGCCCGATTTGGCGTGGCGGAGCAGCGTCAGCGTCTTGGTGCCGGCGGTCATGCGGGTCTCCGTCAGGCGGGTTCGCGTGCCTCATGCCCCGTTTGCAGCGCCGATGGAAGCGCTCCCGCACGCGCCACCGCCTCGTCGAGCGTGCAACGCGTGATCTTCACGCCAGGCGGGAAGGCGGTGAGCAGCCGCGACGGCATCGCCGCGGAGAGCAGGACGAACAGCCCGTGATCGTCGGCGCGGCGGATCAGCCGCCCGAACGCCTGCGCCATGCGCGCGCGCACGATGCGGTCGTCATAGCCGCTGCCGCCGCCGGCGAGGCGGCGCGCGGCGTGGAGCACGGTTGGCTTGGGCCAGGGCACGCCCTCGAGCACGACGAGGCGGAGCGAGCGGCCGGGGACGTCGACCCCGTCGCGCAAGGCGTCGGTGCCGAGCAGCGAGGCGGCGGGATCGTCGCGGAAGATGTCGACCAAGGTGCCGGTGTCGATCGGATCGACATGCTGCGCGTAGAGCGGAAGCCCCTCGCGTGCGAGCCGGTCGGCGATCCGCGCATGGACGCCGCGTAAGCGGCGGATCGCGGTGAACAGCCCGAGCATACCGCCGCCGCTCGCCACGCCGAGCTTGGCATAGGCGTTGGCGAGCGCGCCCATGTCGCCGCGCTTGACGTCGGTGACGATCAGCACCTCGGCCTGGTCGGCATAATTGAACGGCGAGATCGCCTCGAACCGGCTCGCGCCGCGCAGCAGATGGTTGGCGCCGGTGCGCGCCTCGGCGACGTCCCAGTCGCCGCCGCCGCGCAGCGTCGCCGAGGTGACGAGCACGCCGTGCGCCTGCTTGAGCACGGTCTCGGCGAAGGGCCGCGTCGGATCGAGCCAGTGGCGGTGGAGACCGATATCGTATTCGCGCCCCTCGACGCGGTCGACCGCGAGCCAGTCGACGAAATCGGGCGAGGCCGGCCCGCCGATTCGCGCGAGCAGCGACAGCCACGCCGCGACCGTCTCGGCGCGCCAGCCGAGCGAGGCGACCGCGCCTTCGATGCGCGCGCGTGCGGGGCCGTCCATCCAGTCGGGGCCTTCGTCGAGCACCGCCTCGAGCCGGCGGCCGAGCGCTACCAAGGGGCGGACGAGCGAATCGAGCGCGTGCGCGGCGGGGCCCGCCGCTTCGATCAGACCCGGGTCGGGCTCGGCGAGTTCGGTTTCGAGCGCATAGCCCGCATCGCCTTCCGCCTCGGCGCGCGCATAGGTCAGCCCGCGCACTGCGGCGAGCAGCGTCTCGATCGGCCCGAACGGCGCGCCCTCGCCGATCCGCTGGAGCCAGCCGTCGCTCGCGAGGCCCTGCGCTGCGGCGACCGCATCGGCGATCGCGCGCGCGCCGCCTTCGTCATAGCTCGCCACGTCGGAGAGGCGTGCGGCCAAGCCCCGCCGCCGACCGCGCCCGCCCGATTCGGGGCCGAGCACCCAGCGGCGCAGTTCGATCGTCTCGGCGCCGGTCAACGCGGTCGAGAACATCGCGTCGGCGGCGTCGAACAGATGATGGCCTTCGTCGAACACGTAGCGCGTCGGGCGCGTCGTGGATTCGCGGCCGCGTGCGGCGTTGACCATCACCAGCGCATGGTTGGCGATGACGAGATCGGCGTCGGCGCTGGCGCGCGCGGCCTTTTCGATGAAGCACTTCCGGTAATGCGGGCAGCCGGCATAGACGCATTCGCCGCGCCGATCGGTCAGCGCGGTCGCGCCGTTGCGGCGGAACAGCGTGGGCAGCCAGCCGGGGAGGTCGCCGCCGACCATGTCGCCGTCGGCGCTATACGCCGCCCAGCGTGCGACGAGCTGCGCGAGGATCGCGGCGCGGCCGGCGAACCCGCCTTGCAGCGCGTCTTCCAGGTTGAGGAGACACAGGTAATTCTCGCGGCCCTTGCGCGTGACGACTTTGGCGCGGCGCGTGGCTGCGTCGGGGAACAGGCGCGCGCTTTCATGGCCTAATTGGCGTTGCAGCGCTTTGGTGAAGGTCGACACCCACACCGCGCCATCGGCTTTCTCGGCCCAGAGCGAGGCGGGGGCGAGATAGCCGAGCGTCTTGCCGATCCCGGTGCCGGCTTCGGCGAGCACCATGTTGGGCGCGCCCGCCGCCATGCGCGGGCCGAACGCCTCGCGCGCGGCCTGGGCGTAGGCGCGCTGGCCGGAGCGTTGCTCGGCGGCGCTGCCGGTGAGGCGGGCGAGGCGGGCCTGCGTCTCGTCGGCGTCGAGCGTGACGGTGCGCGGCTGCGGGCGCGGTGCGCCTTCGGACCATTCGCCGAGTTTGGAGAACAGCCAGCGTTCGGCGACATCGGGGGTCTTCAGCCGTTGCGCTAGGATCGGCGCCCAAGTCCAGCGGAGCTTGAACAAGGATTGCGCCGCGGTCCAGGCGCCCTCGCGCTCGGGCCAGTCGACGCCGGGCGCGGTCATGCCGAGCAGCGCTTCGGCCGCCTTGCGCAGGAAGGCGGCGATCTGGCCGTCCTCGCTCGGCGCTTCCAGTCCGGCGACGCGCGCGAGGCCGCGCGGCGTCGGCACCATGAAGCGCGCCGGGCAGAGGAAGGCGAACAGTTCGAGCAGGTCGAGCCCCGAGAGGTCGGCATAGCCGAGCCGTTGCCCGATGAGGGCCGCGTTGAGCAGGATGACGGGGGTGTCGGCGGCGATGCGGATCGCCTCGCCCCGCCCGATCGGCCGCGTCCCCTCGGCATCTGCGATCCAGATGCCGCTGTGGCTCGCATGGAGCGCGGGATAGGGGAGCGTGGCCACGCTGGGTATATCGCGTGGCGGGAACGGAATGGCAACGTTGGAGGGGTGGGTTTGCTCGCTGCGCTAGCAGAAATTGCGCTTCCCCGGCGGACGCCGGGGCCCAGAAGCGAAGGTCCCGGTCTTCGCGCGCAACGCCGGCTTGCGGCCGTTCCACGACTGGGTCCTGGCCTTCGCCGGGGAAGCGCCTCTTTGGGTAGCGTCGAGCCCCTATAGAATGCCGCGTCCGTCGATCGTCAGTTCCGGCAGCGTCGCACTGCATACTTCCCCTGCGAGCGGCACAACGCGATGCTCGCCGAAGCGCCCGTCTCCCGGCTTCCAGAATTGATGTATCTCGCCCGTCTGCAAGGCTACGACCCAATATTCCGGGATAGTCTCTTGCGCATACATCGCGCACTTCGCGCCCAGATCACGCGCGATGCTGCTGTCCGCCACCTCGATCAAGATAGCGATGTCGCGGAGCTCGTAGTAACGATCATCCAAACCGCCGATCGCGACAATGACGTCGGGCTCGGGCAGATTGTGCGGCGAGAGCGCGAGGGTCGCTTCCGAAAACGACGCGAAATCGGATCCGATCGCCTCCAGCGCGAGCTGCAAGCGGAACGTCAGCTGGCTTTTGACGCGGCTGTGCCGACGGAATTCGCCGTTCATGACCTCGATGACCCCCTCGATCAATTCGGCCTTGTGGTACGCGTCGAACACGCCCGCGCGGTCCAGCAGCTCGAAGTCCTCGATGCGAAGCTTCAAGCGGTGCGGCTCCGTCAGGGGCAGCTGCATGTTCATGGGCGCAACCATAGCATTTGCGCTCGCGCGCCTAAAGCGTCAAACGCTGGCGCATCATGACCGACACAACCCTCCGCACCGCCGCATTCGATTCCAAGGCCTGGCCCTATGAGGAAGCGCGCAAGCTGCTCAAGCGCTATCCCGACGGCAAGCCGGGCAACGCTCCGATCATTTTCGAGACGGGCTACGGCCCCTCGGGCCTACCGCACATCGGCACCTTCAACGAAGTGCTGCGCACGACGATGGTGCGCCATGCGTTCCAGGCGCTGTCCGACGCACCGACACGGCTGATCGAATTCAGCGACGACATGGACGGCCTGCGCAAGGTGCCTGACAACGTCCCCAACCAGGCGATGCTGACCGAACATCTCGGCAAGCCGCTCAGCCGCATTCCCGATCCGTTCGGGAAGTTCGAGAGTTTCGCCGCGCACAACAATGCGATGCTGCGGGATTTCCTCGATCGCTTCGGGTTCGAATACGAATTCATCTCTTCGGCCTCGCAATATGAAGCCGGCGTGTTCGACGATGCGCTGAAGGGCGTGCTGCGCCATTACGCCGGGATCATGGGCGTGATGCTCCCCACGCTGCGCAAGGAACGCGCCGCGACCTATTCGCCGATCCTGCCGATCAGCCCGAAGACCGGTGTAGTCCTCCAGGTCCCGGTCGAGGTGGTCAATGTCGAAGAGGGCACGATCCGCTTCACCGACAGCGACGGCGAAGTGCTGGTGCAATCGGTGTTCGGCGGGCAGGCGAAGCTGCAGTGGAAGGTCGATTGGGCGATGCGCTGGGTCGCGCTTGGGGTCGATTACGAGATGTACGGCAAGGATCTGATCGACAGCGGCGTGCAGTCGGGCAAGATTGCGCGCGTGCTCGGCGGACGGCCGCCCGAGGGGCTGATCTACGAGATGTTCCTCGACGAAAAGGGCGAGAAGATCTCCAAGTCGAAGGGCAATGGGCTGACGCTCGAGCAGTGGCTGGAATACGGCACGCAGGAGAGCCTGTCGTTCTTTGCGTATCGCGAGCCCAAAAAGGCCAAGCAGCTGCATATCGGCGTCATCCCGCGCGCGGTGGACGACTATTTCCAGTTCCGCGGCAGCTACGCCGCGCAGCCGGTCGAGCAGAAGCTCGGCAATCCGGTGCACCACATCCATGACGGCGCGGTGCCGGGGACGAACCCGCCGGTCACCTTCGGCCTGCTGCTCAACCTCGTCGGCGTGCTCGGCGCGGGAGCGACCGCGGAACAGGTGCACGGCTATCTCAGCAATTATGTCGAGGGTGCGATTACACCCGAGCTCGATGCGCTGATCGGCCATGCGCTGGCGTACAATCGCGATTACGTCGCGCCGACGCTCCAGCGCCGCAAGCCCGAGGGGATCGAGGTGGCAGCACTCGAACGGCTCGATCGCGAGCTTGCCGCGGCCCCGGCCGACAGCTCGGCGGTCGACCTGCAGAACATCGTCTATGCGATCGGCAACGAAGGCGGCTTCGATCCGCTGCGCGCCTGGTTCGGGGCCTTGTACGAGACGCTGCTTGGATCGAGTCAGGGGCCGCGGATGGGGAGCTTCATCGCGCTCTACGGCGTCGAGAATACGCGCAAACTGATCGCCGAGGCGCTCGCCCGCTAAGCGCCCTTGCGGCCACGCGGGATCGGCGCGGGCCGATCGCGCTGGTCTTTGTGCCGCGCGACGATAGGGTAGGGCCATGACCGAGCGCCGCCCGTCTGCGCCGTTCCGCCGTGTGCGGTCGGCGCTCCGCACCTTCCTGCATCAAGAAGCTGCAGGCGGGATCGTCTTGATGGCGACAGCGGCGCTTGCGCTGGTTCTCGCGAATTCACCGCTCGCTCCGTCCTATGTCGCGCTGCTCCACCACGCGACCGGTCCGACGCTCGCCCCGGCGATCGGCCCGATGACGGTCCATCTGTGGATCAATGACGCGCTGATGGCGGTGTTCTTCCTGCTCGTCGGGCTCGAGATCAAACGCGAGCTGATCGACGGGCAATTGGCGAGCCCGGCGCGGCGGCGCCTGCCGATCATCGCCGCGGCGGCGGGGATGGCGGCGCCGGCGCTGGTCTATCTCGCGATCACCGGTGGCGCCGCGGACCTCCGGCCGGGCTGGGCGATCCCGGCCGCGACCGACATCGCCTTTGCGATCGGTGTGCTCGCCTTGCTCGGCAGCCGCGTGCCGCCTGCGTTGAAACTGTTCCTGACGACGGTCGCGATTGTTGACGATTGCGGTGCGGTCGCGATCATCGCGCTCGCCTATAGCCACGGCATCGACTGGATCGCGCTCGCCGGGGCGGTCGGCGTGCTGCTGCTGATGTTCACCTTGAAGCAGCGCCGCGTATGGGCGTTGTGGCCGTATCTCATCGCTTTTGCCGCGCTCTGGTGGCTGATCCTGCTCTCGGGGGTCCATGCGACGATCGCCGGCGTGCTCGCCGCGACGATGATCCCGATCACGCGCTCGCCCGGCGCGCCCGACGACGTGCACTCGCCGCTCCACCGGCTCGAACATGCGCTGAGCCCATGGGTCGCGTTCGGCATCGTGCCGCTGTTCGCCTTCGCCAATGCCGGCGTGTCGCTTGGCGGTGCGAGCCTCGCCACGCTGGGCGACCCGCTCGTGCTCGGCATCGCCGGCGGGCTGTTCCTCGGCAAGCAGGCCGGCATCATGGGCGGCGTGGCGCTGGCCGAGCGGCTCGGGATCGCAAGCCGTCCCAAGGGGATGCGCTGGATCCAGCTCTACGGCGTCGCGCTGATCGCCGGGATCGGCTTCACGATGAGCCTGTTCATCGGCGGACTCGGTTTCCCCGGCAGCCCGCATTTGCAGGACCAGGTCAAGATCGGGGTGCTCGCAGGGTCGATCGTCTCGGCGATCGCGGGCTATCTCGTCTTGCGCTGTTGCCCGCCACGGAGGCCATATGCGTAAATTCTTCGCACCCGCCCAGCTGGCGCATGCGCCGGCGCGCGAGCTGCACAATGGCGGCTTTACCGCTTATGCCGAAACCCCGTCGCGCGCGCAGCAGATCGTCGCGGCGATCGGCGGCGCCGAAGTCCCGATCGATCACGGCATCGCGGCGATCGCAGCGGTCCACAGCACCGACTATCTTTCCTTCCTGCGCGAGGCGCCGGCGCGGTGGGCCGCCGCGGGACGGCCGGGCGATGCTATGGGGTATGTCTGGCCGGTGGTCGGGCGCCGGCCGCTGCGGCTCGACCGGATCGACGGGCAAATCGGGCGCTACAGCTTCGACGCCTCGACCCCGCTCACCGCGCAGACCTGGGACGCGGCGTATTGGAGCGCGCAGAGCGTGCTCGGCGCGACGCACGCCGTGCTGGGCGGAGACCGCGCCGCCTTCGCGCTGTGTCGCCCGCCCGGCCACCACGCGGGGGCGGATTATTATGGCGGCTATTGCTATCTCAACACCGCCGCGATCGCCGCGCAGGCGGCACGCGATGCGGGGGCGCGGCGCGTCGCGATCCTCGACATCGACTATCATCACGGCAACGGCACGCAGGACATCTTCTGGCAGCGCGGCGATGTGTTCTACGCCAGCGTCCATGCCGACCCGGCGAGCGACTATCCGTTTTATTGGGGGCACGCCGATGAAATCGGCGAAGGCGAAGGACGCGGCACCACGCTCAACCTTCCCTTACCGCATGGCACGACGCTCAACCGCTTCCGCCAGGCGCAAGGCGTCGCGCTCGACGCGATCGCGCGGTTCGCGCCCGATCTGCTCGTGCTCAGCTTCGGCGCCGATACCTGGGCGGGGGACCCGATCTCGCATTTCGCGCTGACGACCGACGACTATGCCGTGCTCGCGCGCGATATCGCCGGCATCGGCGCGCCATGTGTGATAGCGATGGAAGGCGGCTATGCGATCGACGCGCTCGGCGCGAACGTCGCCAGCCTGCTCGACGGATTTTGAGCGAGATTGCCGATGTCTTGTTAACCCGACACTGGGTATAGACTGATCTATGTTAAAAGAGCGCGTATCTGCTCCTACCCAGTCGGTCTTGCGCGCCTGCGTGTTCGGCCTGCTCTATTTCGCTGCCTCGGCCATCGCGATCCGCTTCACGCGCTTCGGTGGAGGCGCGGCGTGTCTGTGGTTCGCGACGCCGCTGCTCCTCGCCGAAGTCGTCCTGCGGCGGCCGCGCGATTGGGCATTGCCCTTGGGCGCGGCGCTGCTCGGCGGCATCGCCGCCACCGCGCTGTTCGGGATCGGCCTCGCGGGGGCGCCGCTGCTGACGCTGTGCATCGTCGCGGAAGCGATCGTCGCGGCGTGGCTATTGCAGCGCTGGAGCGGGACGGGGGCCGATCTCGGATCGTTGCGAGGGGTGACCTTGTTCATCGTGGCGGCGGGAATGATCGCGCCCGCGCTGTCCGGGCTCGGTGGCGCCGCGACGATCTCGCTGGTGACGCATACCGGCTTCGCGATCAATTGGCTGAGTTGGTATCTCGGCCATGCGCTCGGCACGATCACGGTCGCGCCGATCGTTCTGCTCGCGCGGAGCGGGGACATGTTCGCCGGCATCGCCAAGCTGCGCCGGGCGCGCAAGCTCGAGGGCGCGGTGCTGATCTTGCTGACGATCGCGGTCTCGCGCTTCGTCTTCGGCCAGACGCGCTTCCCGCTGCTGTTCGTGCCGCTGCTGCCGTTGACGATCGCCGCGTTCCGCTTCGACCGGATCGGCGGCGCGATCGCGATCGCGATTCTCGCCGTGGTCGGCGGGGCGTTTACGATCGGTGGCGGCGGACCGGTCCATCTGATTACCGGTACGACGCACGAGCGCGCGCTGTTCCTGCAATTCTATCTTGCGATTGCGGTCGTCATGACCCTGCTGATCTCGGCCGAGCTCGCGCAGCGCAAGCGACTGATGGTGGCATTGCGCGCCAGCGAAGCGCGCTATCGGCTGATCGCCGACGGCTCGACCGACGTCATCCTGACGATGAAGGTGGATGGGCGGATCGACTATGCCTCGCCCTCGATCGCGGCGTTGGGCGGCTATGATCCGGCGAGCCTGGTCGGACGCGACGCGCAATTGCTGATCCTTCCCGAGGACCGCGCGAGCGTTGCCCAGGTCCATCGCCAGGCGCTTGCCGAGCCGAGCAAGACCTTCATCGTCGAATATCGCGGGGTGACCATCGATGGCGCGCGCTTGTGGTGTGAGAGCCATACCCGTGGGATCATCGACGAGGACGGCACTGTCGTCGGCGCGGTGAGCGTGGTGCGCGACATTTCGCGCCACAAGCGTCTGCAGGCCGAGTTGGCGCACGCGGCGGAGACCGACCCGCTGACGGGTATCGTCAACCGGCGCGCGTTCGACCTGATCCTCGACCAGCGCATTGCCGACGTCGCTGCGGGGCGCGGCATCGGGGTCTGCGCGGTGCTCGACCTCGATCTGTTCAAGCGCGTCAACGATCGCCACGGCCATGCCGCCGGCGACCGGGTGCTCTGCGCCTTCGCCGATGTCGCGCGGCGCTCGCTGCGCGTCGACGACGTCATCGCGCGCCTCGGTGGCGAGGAGTTCGCCTTGATCATCTGGAACGCCGACTTGGTCGAGGCACAGGCGATCTGCGAGCGGCTGCGGCGCGAAATCGCCGATCTCTCGGTCGCGACTGGGTTCGGCGAAGACGTGCGCTTCACTTTCAGCGGGGGACTGGCGCCGATTCGCGCCGGACGCTCGCGCCAGCATTTGCTGCGCCATGCCGACGAGGCGTTGTACCGCGCGAAGAATGCCGGGCGGAACCGCCTCGAACTGGCGAGCTGAAGTTAGGCGTGATCAACGAAAAGAGGCGGCGCGATCGAGTCGCGCCGCCTCTCCTCCGGCAGGCTTGGCTCGCCCGGTCCGGGCTCAGAGCTTTTCGGTCAGTTCCGGCACCAGCTTGAACA
Source organism: Bordetella parapertussis (assembly GCA_943367995.1). Taxonomy (GTDB): domain Bacteria; phylum Pseudomonadota; class Alphaproteobacteria; order Sphingomonadales; family Sphingomonadaceae; genus Sphingomonas. Next base: position 357,579 of record CALRKL020000002.1, read on the forward strand.
GATCGCCGACCAGGCCGAGATCGGCGACCTGGAAGATCGGCGCATCCTCGTCCTTGTTGATCGCGATGATGACCTTCGAGTCCTTCATGCCCGCGAGATGCTGGATCGCGCCCGAAATGCCGACCGCGACATAGACTTCGGGGGCGACGATCTTGCCGGTCTGGCCGACCTGATAGTCGTTCGGCGCATAACCGGCGTCCACGGCTGCGCGCGACGCGCCAACGCCGGCGCCGAGTTTGTCGGCGAGCGGATCGATCAAGGCGTGGAACTGCTCGCTCGAGCCGAGCGCACGGCCGCCCGAGACGATGATCTTGGCCGAGGTCAGTTCGGGACGCTCCGAGGCGGCGATTTCCGAGCCGACATAGGTCGACACGCCAGCGTCGCCGGTGGACTCGACCGCTTCGATCGTGCCCGAACCGCCCTCGGTCGCGACCTTCTCGAACGCGGTGCCGCGGACCGAGATGACCTTCTTGGCGTCCTTGGTCTGGACGGTGGCGATCGCGTTGCCGGCGTAAATCGGTCGGGTGAAGGTGTCCTCGCTCTCGACCGACAGGATGTCGGAGATCTGCATCACGTCGAGCAGGGCGGCGACGCGCGGCGCGATGTTCTTGCCGTTGGTGGTCGCGGGCACGAGGAACGCGTCGTGCGTCTCCATCAGCTTGACAACGAGCGGCGCGACGTTCTCGGCGAGCGCATGGGCATAAGCCGCGTCGTCGGCGACATGGACCTTGCCGACGCCGGCGAGCTTGGTCGCGGCTTCGGCGACCGCGCCGACGCCCTGGCCGGCGACGAGAAGATGGACTTCACCGAGCTTCGAGGCGGCGGTGACGGTGGAGAGGGTGGCGTCCTTCACGGACGTACCATCATGTTCGACCCAGACGAGCGTCTTCACTTGCTGATCCCCATGGCTGAAAGCTTCATGACAAGTTCGTCGACATCGGCGACCTTGATCCCGGCCGAGCGCTTGCCCGGCTCGACCACCTTGAGCGTGGTGTGGCGCGGGGTGACGTCGACGCCGTAATCGGCGGCGGTCTTCTGCGCGAGCGGCTTCGACTTGGCCTTCATGATGTTGGGCAGCGAGGCGTAGCGCGGCTCGTTGAGGCGCAGGTCGACGGTGATGATCGCGGGGAGCTTGAGCGTCTCGGTCTCCGAGCCGCCATCGACTTCGCGCGTCACGGTGACGCTGTCGGTGGTGAGCTCGACCTTAGAGGCGAAGGTCGCCTGGCCGACGCCGAGCAGCCCCGCCAGCATCTGGCCGGTCTGGTTGTTGTCGTCGTCGATCGCCTGCTTGCCGAGGATGACGAGGTCGGGCTTTTCTTCCTCGACGATCTTGGCGAGCAGCTTGGCGACGCCGAGCGGCTCGACCTTGGTCTCAGAGACGATCAGGATCGCGCGGTCGGCGCCCATCGCGAGCGCGGTGCGCAGCGTTTCCTGCGCCTTTTGCTCGCCGATCGAGACGACGACGATCTCGGTGACGCCCTTGTCCTTGAGGCGGATCGCTTCCTCGACCGCGATCTCGTCGAACGGGTTCATGCTCATCTTGACGTTGGCGAGGTCGACCCCGCTTCCGTCCGCCTTCACGCGGGGCTTTACGTTGTAATCAAGCACGCGCTTGACCGGCACCAGCACTCTCATCGGGATTCCTTCCAGGACAGTTTCTTGCTCGGCAGCATCTGGTGGTCAAATGGCGGTTTTGCGCGGTTTTCGCAAGTCCGGTATGTCAGGCGCGGTTGCCGTAGCGGCACCGTGCGCGACTCGAATATGGTACCAAACGCAAAAGGGCCCGGGCGTTTCCGTCCGGGCCCCTGCTTTGGCGCCAAAGCGTAGCGTCGGGCGGTCAGGCCGCCTTCTGCACCTCGGCGACGATCTTCTTGGCGGCATCGCCGAGATCGTTGGCGGGGACGATCGCCAAGCCCGAATTGGCGAGGATCGCCTTGCCGGCCTCGACATTGGTGCCCTCGAGGCGGACGACGAGCGGCACCGAGAGGTTCACTTCCTTCGCCGCGGCGACGATGCCCTCGGCGATGATGTCGCACTTCATGATGCCGCCGAAGATGTTGACCAGGATGCCCTTCACGTTCGGATCGGCGAGGATCAGCTTGAACGCAGCCGTCACCTTCTCCTTGTTGGCGCCGCCGCCGACGTCGAGGAAGTTCGCCGGGAACATGCCGTTGAGCTTGATGATGTCCATCGTCGCCATCGCGAGGCCGGCGCCGTTGACCATGCAGCCGATATCGCCATCGAGCTTGATGTAAGCGAGGTCGTACTTCGAGGCTTCGAGCTCGGAGGGATCTTCCTCGGTCTCGTCACGCAATTCCATCAGATCCTTGTGGCGGAACAGCGCGTTGTTATCGAAGCCGACCTTGGCGTCGAGCACCATCAGCTTGCCGTCGTCGGTGACGGCGAGCGGGTTGATCTCGATCTGCTCGGCATCGGTGCCCATGAAGGCATCGTACAGCTTCGATGCGACGAACGACGCCTGCTTGGCGAGATCGCCCTTGAGCTCGAGTGCGGCTGCGACCGAACGGCCGTGATGCGGCTGGAAGCCGGTCGCCTGGTCGATGTCGATGCTGTGGATCTTTTCGGGCGTGTCATGCGCGACGGTTTCGATGTCCATCCCGCCCTCGGTCGAGGCGACCATCGACACGCGACCGGTGGCGCGGTTGACGAGAAGGGCCAGGTAGAATTCCTTGGCGATGTCGACGCCGTCGGTGACGTAGAGGCGGTTGACCTGCTTGCCGGCGTCGCCGGTCTGGATCGTCACCAGCGTGTTGCCGAGCATGTCGGTTGCGGCGGCCCGGACTTCGTCAGCGGTCTTGGCGAGGCGGACACCGCCCTTTGCGTCGGGGCCGAGTTCCTTGAACTTGCCCTTGCCGCGGCCGCCGGCGTGGATCTGCGCCTTGACGACATAGAGCGGCCCGGGGAGCTTTTCCGATGCTGCAACTGCTTCCTCGACCGACATTGCCGAGAAGCCCGCGGGAACGGGCACGCCGAATTTCGCCAGGAGTTCCTTGGCCTGATATTCGTGGATGTTCATGAGCGCGTGCCTTTCCAAGGGTCGGGTTTGCGGGGGGCTTAAGCACACACGGGGGCGCGAATCCACCCCTTCGCAGTTGCGAACACTCGCTATCGCGTGCGTGGCACGCTATATCGCGCGCATGTCGCTGATCTCGGGTCTGTTGCTCTTTCTTGCCACCGTCGCGGGGATGGAGCTGTTCGCTTATGCTGCGCACCGCTGGGTGATGCACGGCTTCGGCTGGTTCCTGCACGAGAGCCATCACCGCCCGCGCACCGGCAAATGGGAGCTCAACGACCTGTATGCGGTGATCTTCGCCCTGCCGTCGATCACGATGCTGGTGTTCGGGGTCCAGCTCGGCTGGTGGCCGGGCTTCACCTGGATCGGCGCGGGCATTGCCGCCTATGGCGCGATCTATTTCGGCTTTCACGACGTCATCGTGCATCGCCGCATTCCGACGCGCTATCTGCCCAAGTCGGCCTATATGAAGCGAATCATCCAGGCGCACCGGCTGCACCATGTGGTCGAGACCAAGGAGGGGACGGTCAGCTTTGGCTTCCTCGTCGCGCCAAAGCCAGAGGATCTGAAGGCCGAGCTAAAGCGTCGCAAGCGTGCCGGGGTGCGCGCGCCGGTCGGCCAGACCAGCCTTATCCCGGATTGAACGAGCCGACGCTCTTCTACGCGCTGGCGGTGCCGGCGGTGGTGCTGCTCGGCCTGTCGAAGGGCGGCTTTGCCGGGCTCGGCGCGCTGTCGCTGCCGATGCTCGCGCTCGCCAGCTCGCCGGTGCGCGCGGCCGCGATCCTGCTGCCGATCCTGATCGTGCAGGATATCGTCGGCGTCTGGGCGTTCCGGCGCGATTGGGATGCGGCGATCCTCGGCTGGATGTTGCCGGGCGCCGGAATCGGGATCGTGCTCGGCTATCTGTTCGCCGCGCAGGTCTCGACCGCGGCAGTGCTCGCTTTGGTCGGCGCGATCTCGGTGCTGTTCGGGCTCTACCGGCTATGGAGCGAGCGGCGCGGCACGGTTGCGGTCGCGGCGCAGGCGCCGGGCTGGGTCGGGTCGCTGCTCGGCATCGCCTCGGGCTTCACCAGCCAGATCGCGCATGCCGGCCAGCCGCCGTTCCAGGTCTATGTCCTGCCGCGCCGGCTGCCGCGCGACGTGCTGGTCGGGACGACCGCGATCTTCTTCGCCGCGGTCAATTGGGCGAAGGTCCCCGCCTATTGGGCGCTCGGCCAGTTCGACCGCGACACGCTCGGCGTCGCGGCGCTGCTGCTGCCCGTGGCAATCGCGTCGACCTTTGCCGGCGTCTGGCTGGTGCGGCGCGTCTCGCCCGAACGCTTCTACACCACGATCTACGCGCTGATGGTGCTGGTCGGCGGCAAGCTGATCTGGGACGCGCTCGCCTGATTCAGTCGAACAGCGACGACACCGACGATTCATCGGCGATCCGGCGAATCGCCTCGGCGAGCAACGGCGCGATCGTCAGATGGCGGATCTTCTTGGCCGAGGCGACGATGTCGTGGCTGCCGAGCGAATCGGTGATCACCAGTTCCTCGAGCGCCGAACTCTCGACGCGCGCCACCGCGCCGCCCGACAGCACGCCGTGGGTGATGTACGCCGCAACGCCTGCAGCGCCCGCCTGGCGGAGCGCGGCGGCGGCGTTGCACAACGTCCCGCCCGAATCGACGATGTCGTCGATCAGGATGCAGAAACGCCCTTCGACTTCGCCGATGATGTTCATCACCTCGGATTCACCCGCGCGCTCGCGGCGCTTGTCGACGATCGCGAGCGGCGCGTTGTTGAGCCGCTTGGCGAGCGAGCGCGCGCGCACCACGCCGCCGACGTCGGGCGACACCACCATCAGATTGCGGTTGCCGTAGCGCGTGAGAATGTCGGCCGACATCACCGGCGCGGCGAACAGATTGTCGGTCGGAATGTCGAAGAAGCCCTGGATCTGACCGGCATGCAAATCGACTGAAAGCACCCGGTCGGCGCCTGCGACGGTGATCAGATTGGCGACGAGCTTGGCCGAGATCGGCGTGCGCGGCCCGGGTTTGCGATCCTGCCGGGCATAGCCGAAATAGGGGACCACCGCGGTGATCCGGCGGGCCGACGCGCGCTTGAGCGCGTCGATGCAGATCAGCAGCTCCATCAGATTGTCGTTCGCCGGATAGCCGGTCGATTGCAGCACGAAAACGTCCTCGCCGCGGACGTTCTCCTGGATCTCGACGAAGATCTCTTCGTCGGCGAAGCGGCGGACCTGCGCGTCGGTCAGCGGCAGCTGGAGATAGGCGGCGATGTCGCGCGCGAGCGGCAGGTTCGAATTGCCGGTGAGAAGTTTCATAGGGCCACCCTTACGCTTGCCGTTTTGCAGCCTCCTTAGGAGCGTCCTCGGCTTGGGGAAAGGGACCGCGTGCCCCGCACTACCGCGCTCGCCGCGACGATGCGCGCGAAAATGCGCGCAGCGCGGCCGATCGCGCATCATCGCGCGGGCTTGTCGAGGGGGCGCCGCCTCCTCTACCGCTCGTTGCATGACGATCCGCACGCGCTTCGCGCCCTCGCCCACCGGCATGCTGCATGTCGGCAATATCCGCACCGCGCTCCACAATTGGCTGTGGGCGCAAGCGCAAGGCGGCGAATTCTGGCTGCGGATCGACGATACCGATGCCGAGCGCAGCGAAGAGCGCTTCGTCGCAGCGATCCGCGCCGATCTCGCCTGGCTGGGGCTGGTGCCCGCCGGCGAGGAACGACAGTCGGCGCGCTTTGCGCGCTACGAAGCGCGCTTTGCGGCGTTGAGCGCCGCAGGCCGCGTCTATCCCGCGTACGAAACGGCGCAGGAGCTCGACCTCAAGCGCAAGATTGCCGCCGGGCGCGGCCTGCCGCCGGTCTATGACCGCGCCGCGCTCGCGCTGAGCGACGCTGAGCGTGCAGGTCTAGAAGCGGCTGGCGTCAAGCCGCACTGGCGCTTCAAGCTCGACCACGCCGCGCCGATCATATGGGACGATCTGATCCGCGGACCGCAGACATTCGATGCCGCCACGATGAGCGATCCCGTCATTCGCCGCGCCGACGGATCGTGGCTCTACATGCTGCCATCGGCGATCGACGATGCCGAAATGGGCATCACGCACGTCGTGCGCGGCGAGGACCATGTCTCGAACACCGCGCTGCAATTGCAGATGTTCGACGCGATGGGTGTCGTGCCGCCGGCCTTCGCGCACGAGGCGCTGCTGGTCGGCTCGGAGGGCAAATTGTCGAAGCGACTCGGCTCGCTCGGCGTCGCGCATTTCCGCGAGGTCGGGATCGAACCCGAAGCGGTGCGCGCGCTGCTCGCGCGGATCGGGACGAGCTTGCCCGTCGAACCGCTGGTCGAGACCGCAAGGTTGGTCGACAGCTTCGATTTCGCCAAGTTCGGGCGCGCCCCGGCGCGCTTCGACGAAGCCGAGCTCGCCGGGTTGAACGCCAAGATCGTCCATCAGCTCGCTTTCGCGCAGGTTGCCGATCGCCTCCCGACGGGGATGGGCGAAGCCGGATGGGCGGCGGTGCGTCCCAATCTCCAGACGATCGCCGAGGCGGCGGACTGGTGGCAGGTGATCGAAGGTCCGATCGCTGCCGAGCACGACCCCGCCGATGGCGAATTCCTCGCCGCAGCCGCACGACTCGCCGCGTCGCTCGATTGGCAGGCCGATCCGTGGCACGCGCTGACCGCCGCACTCAAGGCCGCGACCGGGCGGAGCGGCAAGGCGTTGTTTCTGCCGCTGCGGCGCGCGCTGACCGGGCGCGATCATGGCCCCGACATGAAAGCCTTGTTGCCGCTGATCGGGCGCGATCGAACGATTGCACGCCTAGCGTCGGGCTGACACGACAGGATACAATGTCTCTTGCGCCGCAAATGTTATGATGTAACATATTCTCCACGTCCGACGAAGAATCGGACGGCACAGATGGAGACGCGACGATGCACGCAGATCGTTATGCCAGCCGCCAAGGTCTCAACCCGGGCGGCGTCGCCTTCGCGCTCGGCGCGTGCGGCGTGCTGCTGTTCGGGCTTTCGCTGACCGCGCCGCATTTCGTGCGCGACATCGTCCCGACGATCACCGCGACCAACATCCCGCTCGAACCGCCACCCCCGCCCAAGCCAGACCCGCGACCGACGCCCGAAATCCGGCACGCCGCGCAGCCGCTCAAGCCGCCGCCCGAATCGCTCGATCCGTCCAAGCTCATCGTGCCCGGCAACCCGAGCGGCCCGATCGCGACGCATATCGATCCGCCCCCGCTCCAGCCGATCCCCGCGGGCACCGGCGACACCGGGACGATCATCGCACCGCACGTCCCCGTCATCGCCACGCCGCGGCTCGATTCGCGCTATCTCGGCGCGTTCCAGCCGGCCTATCCGAGCGACGAACGCCTCGCCGGGCGCGAAGGGCGAGTCGTGGTGCGGGTGCTGATTGGCACCGACGGCCGCGTGAAGCAGGTCGAGCAGGTCAGCGCGGCGAGCCCCGCCTTCTTCGAGGCGACGCGCAAGCGGGCGCTCGAGAAATGGCGCTTCACCCCGGGCACGCGCGACGGCGTCGCGGTCGAGGCGTGGCAGACGATGGCGGTTCGCTTCGTGCTCGACGAAGAGTGAGCGGTTGAGCGGCGCGCGGCGGGGCTGGCATCGTCTCCCCGTCGCGCCTATCTTCGGGAGATGAATTTCCTGCGCTATCTTTCCCCGCTGCGCGCCTGGCGCGATCTGCGCTATTACATCGTGACGCGGCGGCCGCATCAGCTCGGCTTCATGGGGGTCGCGCTCGCGTTGACCTATGTGATGGTGCTCGGCGTGATCTACGAATCGAAGATCCCGCCCAAGCCGTATCACCGCGACATCATCTATGTGCAGCAATGGCGCGCCGATCGTACAGACGCCGAAATCGTCGCGCAGCAGAAGATTGACGGGGTCGAACAGACCCGCCAGGCCAATGAACTCAAGCGACTCGAGGCCGAACGCCGCGCGCAGTTCAAGAAGGTCAATGACGGGCTCAAGGCCTACGGGATCTAGGCATGGCCGCACTTTTGGATGATGCGCGCTGGATGGGCGCGGCGCTCGCGCTCGGCGAGCGCGGACGCGGGCGGACCGCACCCAACCCCAATGTCGGCTGCGTGATCGTCGCCGATGGCGTGGTGGTCGGTCGCGGTTGGACCCAGCCCGGGGGGCGGCCGCACGCCGAGGCGATGGCGCTGGCGCAAGCCGGCGAAAAGTCGCGCGGCGCGACCGTCTATACCACGCTCGAACCCTGCGCACATATTTCGACGCGCGGGCCGGCGTGCAGCGATCTGCTCGAACTGGCGGGCGTGGCGCGTGTCGTGGTCGCGCTCGGCGATCCCGATCTGCGCACCAACGGCGCGGGCGTCGCGCGGCTGCGCGCGGCGGGGATTGCGGTCGAGCTCGGCGCCGGCGCGCGCGCGGCGCGCTCGGCGATGGCCGGGTTCCTGATCCGGCGCGCGCACGGGCGTCCGGCGGTGACGCTCAAGCTCGCGCTCTCGCTCGACGGCGCGACCGCGCTCGGATCGGGCGCGAGCCAGTGGATCACCGGGCCCGAGGCACGCGCGCACGCGCATCTCGAGCGCGCACGGCACGAGGCGATCCTGGTCGGTCGCGCGACGATCGATGCCGATGATCCGACGCTCGACGTGCGCCTGCCGGGGCTGGAGGACCGCTCGCCGCGACGCTTGATCCTGTCGCATACCCCCGATCTGCGTCACCCTGCCGCCGAGACTGCCGGCGCGTGGGAAAATCTCGCCACGCCCGACGATATCGCCGGCCTCGAGTCGGTCGATCATCTGCTGGTCGAAGGCGGTCCGACCACCGCCGCGGCGTTCCTCGCCGCCGATCTGGTCGATCGCCTCTTGCTCTATCGCGCGCCGATCCTGGTCGGCGGCGGGCGAACCTTGCCCGACATCGGCCTCGCGGATCTTGCCGACGCGCATGGCCGCTGGACGATGCGCGACGCGCGCACCCTTGGCAGCGACCGGCTCGAGGTTTACGAGCGCGTCAGGGAGTAGGGCATGTTCACCGGCATCATCACCGACATCGGCACGATCGACCGGATCGAGGAGCGCGGCAATCTGCGCATCTTCGTGACCACCGGCTATGACATGGCGAGCGTCGATCTCGGCGCGTCGATCGCTTGTTCGGGCGTGTGCCTGACGGTGGTCGACAAGTCTGCCGCGGGCGCCGCAGGCTGGTTCGCCGCCGATGTCTCGGGCGAAACCGTCTCGCGTACCCCCGCCGCGCAATGGACCGCCGGCCGCCGGCTCAATCTCGAACGCGCGCTAAAACTTGGCGAGGAACTGGGCGGGCACATCGTCACCGGCCATGTCGACGGCATCGCGTCGGTCGTCGAGACCAGCAGCGACGGCGATTCGTGGAAGGTCGTCATCGCCGTCCCGGCCGCGCTCGCGCCGTTCGTCGCGCCCAAGGGTTCGATCACCGTCGACGGCGTCTCGCTCACCGTCAACAGCGTCGCCGACCAGCCCGACGGCGGCACGCATTTCGCGATCAACATCATTCCCCACACCCAGGCGATGACCACGCTGGGCGATCTTCACCCCGGCGCGCACGTCAATATCGAGATCGACGTCCTCGCCCGCTATCTGCAACGCATGGAGCATTATCGTGCCAAAGCCTGAAGTCGCGCGGCTGCGCCATGGGTTCCTGTCCTCGCCCGAGGAACTGATCGACGAGGCCAAGAACGGCCGGATGTTCATCCTGGTCGATGACGAGGATCGCGAGAACGAAGGCGATCTCGTCATCCCCGCGCAGATGGCGACGCCTGAGAAGATCAACTTCATGGCGAAGCACGGCCGCGGGCTGATCTGCCTCGCCATGACCAAGAAGCGCGTCGACGAGCTCGGCCTCGGCCTGATGAGCCGCCACAACGGCACGCGCCACGAGACCGCCTTCACCACCTCGATCGAGGCGCGCGACGGCGTCACCACCGGCATTTCGGCGGCCGACCGCGCGCGCACCATCGCGGTCGCGATCGATTCGTCGAAGGGCAAGGAAGAGATCGTCACGCCGGGCCACGTCTTCCCGCTCGTCGCGCGCGACGGTGGCGTGCTGGTCCGCGCTGGCCATACCGAGGCCGCGGTCGACGTGTCGCGGCTTGCCGGGCTCAACCCGTCGGGGGTGATCTGCGAGATTATGAACGAGGACGGCACGATGAGCCGACTCGACGATCTCGTCTCGTTCGCGCAGCTCCACAATCTCAAGATCGGCACGATCCGCGACCTGATCGCCTATCGCCGCCGCCACGACCATCTCGTCGAGAAGCGCGCCGAGATGCCGTTCGAATCGAAATGGGGCGGGACTTGGAAGGCGATGACCTTCCATAACAAGGCGACCGGCGACGAGACGATCGCGCTGGTCAAGGGCAAGATCGACCCGACCAAGCCGACGCTGGTGCGGATGCATACGCTCTCGACCTTCGTCGACGTGTTCGGCGAGGAGAATGAGCGTTCGGGGCTGCTGTCGGGGTCGATGCGGCTGATCGCCGAGGAAGGCACCGGGGTGATCGTCGTAATCAACCGCCAGATGGCCGACGGGATCACGCGCTTCATCAAGCTGCGCGGCGAAGGCAAGGGCGCGGGCGCGCCCGAGGTCGAGGAATTGCGCGACTACGGCGTCGGCGCGCAGATCCTCGCCGAGCTTGGTGTCGAGGAAATGGTGCTGCTCACCAATACGCATCACGCGCTGGTCGGACTCGAAGGCTATGGCCTGTCGATCGTCGACGAGCGCGCCATTCCAGGCACCGGGGGCGAATAATGGCCAAATTGCTCATCGTCGAAGCGCGCTTCTACGACCATCTCAACGATCTGCTGCTCGAGGGCGCCCGCGCTTCGATCGAGGCGGCCGGGCACAAGCACGAGACGATCACCGTCCCCGGCGCGCTCGAAATCCCGGGCGCGGTCGCGCTGGCGGCCGAGACCGGCCTGTATGACGGCTTCGTCGCCTTGGGCGTGGTGATTCGCGGCGAGACCTATCATTTCGAGATCGTCGCGGGCGAGAGCGCGCGCGGGCTGATGGCGCTGTCGATGGATGGCCTGGCGATCGGCAACGGCATCCTCACCACCGAGGACGAAGCGCAGGCGCTGACCCGCGCGCGCAAGTCCGAGAAGGACAAGGGCGGCGAGGCGGCCAAGGCGGCGCTGGCGATGATGGCGCTGAAGGCGCGCTTCGGCTGACCCGGTGGTGGTGACCGGGCCGATCCTGTTCACCGACCGACTGGTCCTGCGGCTCCCCGAGCCCGCGGATTTCGAAGCCTATGCCGCCTTCGCCGCCGATGCCGAGACGATGGCGCATCTCGGCGGCGCGATGCCGCGCGCAGTCGCCTGGCGCGACTTTTCGGTGCGGGCCGGCGCGTGGATGACGCGCGGCTTCTCGATGTTCTCGGTGATCGAACGCGAGACGGGCGGCTGGGTCGGGCGGATCGGCCCGTGGCAGCCCGAGGGCTGGCCCGGCACAGAGGTCGGCTGGGGCGTCGCCAGCGGTTTTGCCGGCAAGGGCTATGCGCAGGAAGCTGCGGTCGCGGCGATCGATTACGCCTTCGATGTGCTTGGCTGGCGCGACGTGATCCACACGATCGCACCCGACAATCACCGCTCGATCCGGCTCGCCGAGCGACTCGGCTCGACCAATCGCGGACCGACGCGCCTGCCGCCGCCGCTCGACGGCTATCGCGTCGATGCCTGGGGACAGAGCGCCGCCGAATGGCGCGCGCGGCACAGCAGATGAGCAAGCCGCCACCGCCGCGCTACAAGATCGTCGAGCGCGACGGGCGGCTGCACACGATCGACACTTGGGCTGACCAGCCACCAACCGCGCTTAGCCGGAATCGCAGCGGCCCGATCGCGGCGGGAGATAGTCTTGGCGCGCCGCTCGTCGCCGCGCTGTTCCGCGTCCGCGACGCACACGGGCGACGGCTGCTGACGACATCGCCGAATTGGGACCGCAAGGGGCCGCGCGTGATCGCGCTGTCGTCCGCCGGAGAACGCCGTATCGCCGCGCTCGGTCTGCTGAGCATCGGCGTCCTGCTCGTCATGCTGCTGCTGGCGCTGATCGATTTCGACTGGGTGATGCCGATCATCGTGGTCGCGGTCGTGCTGGCGGGTGCGCTGTCGAGCAGCCGCACCGGGCTGGTCACCCGCTGGCTCGACTCGCTCGGGGAGTCGTCGCGCTAAGCGCTTCCCAGCACTCGACTCCTTACTTATACCGATGTCAGTAAGCAGGAGCGCGACGATGGCCTACGCCCATACCTTCAAAGCCAATCCGCATTGGCTGCCGCGGCAGAAGAGCAGCGCCATCCGCGATATTCCCGGCGAGGACGGACTGCCCTTCGTCGGCAACACTTTCCGCATGCTCAAGGATCCGGTGCGCTTCGGGCGCCACATGATCGACAGTTACGGCCCGGTGTTCCGCAACAACGCGTTCGGCGGGCCGACCGTCAGCCTGATCGGCCCCGACGCCAACGAACTCGTGCTGTTCGACCGCGACCGGATCTTCTCGTCCGAGCAGGGCTGGGGGCCGTTGCTCAACCTGCTGTTCCCGCGCGGACTGATGCTGATGGACTTCGACAAGCACCGCGCCGACCGCCGCGTGATGGCGGTCGCGTTCAAGCCCGAGCCGATGCGGCATTATGCCGAGACGCTCGACGCGGGGATCGCGCGCGCAGTCGCCGGATGGGGCGATCGCCCGATGCGCTTCTACGACACGATCAAGGAATTGACGCTCGATCTCGCCGCGGAGAGCTTTCTCGGCATGCCGCTCGGGCCCGAGGCGACGCGGATCAACCAGGCGTTCGTCGACGAGGTGCAGGCTTCGATCACGCCGATCCGGATCCCGCTGCCGGGGTCGCAGATGCGCAAGGGCGTGCGCGCGCGCGCCTATCTGATCGACCTGTTCGAGCGCGAGATACCCGCGCGGCGCGCAGGGGAGGGCCACGATTTCTTCTCGCAATTCTGCCGTGCGACCGACGATGACGGCGCGCCGCTCGCCGCCGATGCGATTGCCGACCATATGAACTTCCTGATGATGGCGGCGCACGACACGATCACTTCGTCGGCGACGAGCCTCGTCATGCTGCTCGGCCGCAACCCCGAATGGCAGGAGAAATTGCGCGCCGAGATCGCCGAGCTCGGGCGCAACGATGCGGGCGGTCTGGCCTATGGGCAGCTCGACCGGCTGGTGCTGACCGACATGGCGTTCAAGGAATCGCTGCGGCTGATCCCGCCGGTGCCGTCCTTGCCGCGCCGTGCGATCAAGCCGTTCGATTTCGGCGGCTATCATATCCCGGCCGGGACGACGGTCAGCGTCAGCGTCGCCTATACGCACACCATGCCCGAGCTCTGGCCCGATCCGCACCGCTTCGACCCGCTCCGCTTCACGCCCGACGCGGTGCGTGCGCGGCATAAATATGCCTGGGTGCCGTTCGGCGGTGGCGCGCATATGTGCCTGGGGCTGCATTTCGCGACGATGCAGGTGCGGATCCTTATCGCGCATCTGCTCAGCCGCTATCGCATCGAGCTCGATGAAGGCGCGGGCGAAGCGTGGCAGGCCTGGCCGATCCCGCGGCCCAAGGACGGTTTGCCGCTGTGGTTTCGGCCCTTGAGGTAGTTACCGTATTTGAAAGTCGTCAGCACGAATTCCGGGCTCCCTGCCCGAGACGCCGTCATTGGTGGGATCTCTGTAGTCAGCCGAAGCGGCCAGCCGCAGAATCCCACGTACGATCAATGAGACGAAGTGGCCAGGCATCGTGTTTCCGAAGCGGGTGCGATCTCGTCAACGGCTTTCCAGGACCTCAATGAAGGCGATGTTGGCCCGTGAGCAGGCTGTTGTACCAGTCGCCAAACTGTGGGTTTCCCCTGCCGCTGCTCTTTCCCGTAGTACGGTGATTTTTCTTTATCGATCCGGTTTAGATGCTGACTACATTCAAAAATCGAAATTGTCCCGGTCCGGAGTATCCATCCGGCGGGTGCCGCCTTGCGGAGTGTGGGTCAGGCATAGAGTACGTCCTTACAGTCGTACGTAAGGACGTACGTTCCGATGATCGCACAGGTAACGATATTGGCAGGGCCAGGGCGTCGGCGCCGCTGGAGCGATTAGCAGCGCGAGCGAATTCTGGTGGATGCCCTCCGGCATGGCGCCAGGGTTTGCGATGTGGCCCGACGCCATGACGTTGGCCGCAGCCTGATCTACGAGTGACGTCGGGCCGAACTGCGCAGGGTGGATCCGGTGTTCGTGCCGACGGTGGTGATGGACGAGCCGCCCGAGCAAGCGTCCGAGCCCGTCGTTGCGGCCGTGCTGGATTTGGCCGACGGCTGAGGATCTTCAATTCAGCGTCGCCCGCGTTGGCGCCGGCGGCGCTGAAGGCGCTGCGGTAATCCCACCGGGCGCGCGGGTGTGGACCGCGATGGGCCACACAACGGAAGGGATACAGGGGCTCGCGCTACTCGTACAGCAGCACCTCCAACGCGATCCTCACGGGGGCGATCTCTTCGTGTCAGGGGTCGGCTCGGATCGCTATTCAAGATCATCTGGCACGACGGCCTGGCATGTAGATATATGCAAAGCGGCTGGAGAAGGGCGGTTCAGGCCCTCGGCGAACGACGGCGTCGTGTCGTTTACAGCCTCATAGCTGGCCTGCCTGCTCGAGGGGATCGACTGGCGTAATCCGCAGTACAGTTGGCGACCGGCAGCGCCGGATAGAGCATTATCGCCTTGCACCGATGAAGCCGACGCCCGAATTCTCGATCAGACCTTTGATCGTCTCGGATGGGTTTGAGACAAACGGTATCCCATGCGACGCAGCCTCGACAAAATTGATAGCGGGATCGAGTCCAACATTCTGCGAATTGGCCGTGGCAGTAGCACGACATATGTAGTCGACAGAATAAACATTTGTGAAGCATGGTCGAGGCGCTGATAGACGCTGATATTTACATATTTGTATTGATTGAAATATCCGAATTCACCGATCACGGTCACAGAGACGTCCGGGTGCTCCGACATTAGGCGGAACACCGCCCCTGGCATCCGCTCGTCGAGGCGACGGGCTGGATCCGCAAGCTGTTGTCACGCAGCGAAAGACAGGCCTTCGGCGGGCGTCTGCTGTCGCGGATCGAGCAGTCGAGCGACCCCTATTTCCTGCTTCCGCTCCAGCTCGATTCGGATGCGCAGATCCGACTGCATTCGCCCTTTGCCGGCATAGCTGGCGCAATCCAGCTGGTAATAGGATCGTTCGCGCTCCATGCCCCGGCGGATGCCCGGCTCGTGGTCAAAGAACATCCGCTTGATAAACGGAGTGCGCGACTGGCAGCAGGAGGCAGCCGACATGGCGGCGCAATTCGGGCTCGCCGACCGCGTCGATTATCTGCCGATGGGAGATATCGTCCCGGTCGCTTAGCGCGCCCGCGGCATCGTCACGATCAACAGCACCAGCGGCATGCTCGGGGCGGCCATGGGGATTCCCATCATCGCGCCGGGACATGCCGTCTACTCCATTCCCGACATCACTCATCAGGGCGGACCCGACACCTGCTGGCAGACCCCCGCCAGCCCCGACGCCGAAACCTTCAACGCGTCCTGCCGGATTCTGATCGAGCGCTGCCCGATTCCTGGTGGCTTCTTTTCGAAAGAGGCGCTCGACAGGGTCGTCCGCCATTCGATAGCCCGCTTCGAGGGCAAGCGAATACCATCGGAATGAGCCGCGCAAAGGGTTGCCAACCTGCGAGCCCGCGTTGACGGCTCGCGGCGAGGCGGGCGCGCGATTCGCAGACCCAGCCGCTGCAGGCGGCCGGCGCCGTGGTCGATCCCCTGTCATCCCTTGCGCAGGATGGCGTGTTGCCGTAGCGAGGCGGCAATGGCCGAGCCACGCCCTTCGGGCACTTTAATTTTCTCCCGAGCCATGCCTAAGGTGTTATGAACGTCGAGCATTCGTACCCCATCGAAGCTGACGCGTCAGTTCGTCGAACCGCGGTCTCCGCATGGCTAAAGAAGCGGCGCTGGTTCCTTCTTTTCGTCGTGGTGCCGACCCTTCTGGCGGGCCTCTATTACGGCCTGATCGCCTCGGATATCTACGTCTCCGAATCGCGCTTCGTTATCAAGAGCCCGGACCAGAAACGCCCGCAACTGTCGTCGCTGGCCAATCTGATCCAGACCACCGGGCTTTCCAGCGGACAGGAACAGGCGAACGAAATCCTCGAATATGTGCGGTCGCGCGACGCGCTCAAAGCACTCGAGCGCAGGGGCGTGTATCGGTCGAAGTTTACCGATCAGGGGGATGTCCTCTCGCGCTTCCCGGGGCCGTTCCAAAGCGGATCGTTCGAAGATCTCTTCAAATACTATACCAAGATGATCGACGCCCATCTCGACACCGAAAGCGGCACTGCGATCCTCACTGCCAAGGCTTTCACGCCGCAGGACGCCTATTTGATCAATCGCAACCTGCTCAATCTCAGCGAAGCGCTGGTCAACAAGCTGAACGCACGCGCTCAGAACCGCGCGATCACCGAGGCGCAAAACCAGGTCGAACTGGCGATGCAGCGCGTGCGGCAAGCGCGAACCGCGCTCGGCGGATATCGCAACTCGCAGGAATTGATCGACCCGGCCAAGCAGGCGACCGGCGTCATAGATATCTCGAACTCGATGATCGCAACGCGCGCCGCGCTTCAAGCCCGGCTCGATCAGATGCAGCGCACTACCCCTGGGAACCCCTCGATCCCGTCGCTCCGCAGCCAGATTGCGGCGATTTCGGTCCAGATCGCCTCGCAGGATCAACGCGTGGTCGGTTCGAGCCAAGGTATTGCGTCCAAGATCGGTGGCTATGAGAACCTTGTGGTCGAGCAGGATTTCGCCACCGAAAATCTGAAGGTGGCCAGCGCTTCGCTCGTACAAGCGCGCAACGAGGCCCAGCGTCAGCAATTCTACCTTGAACGCATCGTCGATGCGAACGAGCCCGACACCCCCTTGCTGCCCCATCGCTTGCTCAACATCCTCGTCGTGCTCGCAGTGCTTACCTGCCTCTACTTCACCGGCTGGATGCTCATCGTCGGCATTCTCGAGCACGCCCCGGAGGGCTGACATGGCACATATGACCATGCAGCGGTTCCGGGAAGGATGGCGCATTCAGACGCGTGTCATCCACGCATTGATGATCCGCGAACTCCATACGCGTTTCGGACGCGAAAACATCGGCTTCTTATGGATCATGGTCGAGCCGCTGCTGTTTGCCGGCCTAGTGGCGCTGATCTGGCGTCTCATGAAGGGACCCGAGGAACATGGCATAGGGATCATCGCGTTCGTGGTGACTGGCTATATTCCGATCACCTTGTTCCGCCACGGTGTGTCGCGCAGCGTGAGCATCTTCGTCGCAAACGGCAGCCTGATGTATCATCGCCAGGTGAAGGTTCTCGATTTCGTCTTCGTGCGATTTCTGATCGAACTGCTGGGCAGCATGATGGCCTATGTCTTTATCGGCACCATCCTCATGTTTTTCGGGGAGTTCCCGATTCCCGCGAACCCCGGTCTGTTGGTCGCCGGATGGTTGCTCTATGGGCTCTTCACGTTGTCGCTATGCTTCATCATCGCGCCCTTGTCGGAAATGTCCGAGGTCCTCGAGAAGTTCATTCCCGTCGTAACCTACGTTATGATCCCGTTTTCGGGGCTGTTTACGATGGCGTCCTGGCTCAGCCCCGGCATGCGGGGATATCTACTTTGGTCCCCGTTCGTGAACGCTATGGAGATGATGCGCAAAGGCATTTGGGGGGAGCAGATTACGGCCTACTATAATGTGGCGAACCCGCTTGGCTGCTCGCTGGTCTGCACTGTCATTGGCCTCGCACTGTGCCGTCACGTTCGCCGGACATTGGCTGTCGAATGATCACCTGCCAGCACGTATTTAAGTCGTACAAGCACGGCTCCTCGCAGAAGAAGGTCCTCAACGACGTCAATCTCGTCGTAAATACGGGCGATCGGATCGCGCTATTGGGCCGCAACGGCGCGGGCAAGAGCACGCTGATCAAGTTGATAGGCGGCGTCGAGATGCCGACCTCGGGCAAGATCACCTCCGACATATCGATGTCGTGGCCGCTCGGATTTGCCGGAGGCTTCCAGGGGAGCTTGACCGGGTACGACAATGCCCGCTTCATTGCCCGGATCTACGATCGCGATTATCAGGAAATGCGCGCTTTCGTTGAAGATTTCACGGAGATGGGCCGGCAGCTGCGCATGCCGGTCAAGACCTACTCGTCGGGGATGCGCGCGCGGCTGGCCTTCGCGCTGTCGCTCGCGATCGAATTCGACTGCTATCTGATCGACGAAATCATCCTCGTCGGCGATCAGAATTTTCAGCGAAAATGCCAGCACGAGCTGTTCGACAAGCGGCAGGACCGGACGATGATTCTGGCATCCCACAGCACTGACATCGTCCGCCAGTTCTGCAATCGCGCCGTAATCATCCATCGGGGACGCGCGGATAGCTACGACAATGTCGATGAGGCGGTCGATATCTACAGCGCACTGTGAACGGCTGACCCTGGGCAAATGCCGCTCGCGGATTTCGGTACGCAGGCGGCATTCGGGCTGAACGCTCGTCGGCTGCCGGAGTCTACGCAGGTTACAAACCCTCCTGCTCGCCTCCGGGCCTGTGCAAGGACTCGGCCTGGCAGGACCGCGAGAAAGGCACCGCGCCGGTTCGGCGCGCGAGCCGAGCAGCGCCGAGACCACAGATCGTGGCGGAGTCCGCGACATGGCCAAGGTCCAGGGCCGGGGGATCCCTGATGTTCTATCGCGTCCCTACCGCTGGTCAGCCCTTCACCACAGCATCGATCGCCTGCAATCGCTCCCGCCCAGGTTCGAACTCCGCAAGCGGCCAGGCGTCCGGGCAATCGGACAACGCCGTTTCGGGATCGGGATGGGTTTCCATGAAGACACCCGCGACACCCGCACCGACCGCTGCGCGCGCGAGGAGCGGTGCATATTCGCGCTGCTCGCCCGAGCGCTCGCCCAGACCGCCTGTCAGCTGCACCGAATGTGTCGCGTCAAATACAACCGGGCAGCCGGTATCGGCCATGATCGACAACCCACGCATGTCGGACCGAGGTTGTTATAGCCGAACGAGGTGCCGCGATCGCACAGCAGGAAAGCGTCTGAGTCATGCCCGGCCGCGACTGCGGCGTTGCGCAGCTTGGCGCGGCCCCTTCGACGGTTTGCGCGTTTCGCGTTTTGGTCATTTCGGCCAGTTCGGCACTCGCACCCTCAAGGGCGGCGCGCATTTCACAAAGCTCGGCATCGCGCGCCACGGCTCGGCTCCGGATGGTAAACCAAGTCACATCGAGGTCGTGAGAATCTGGTCGTTAAGGCGGTGACTCGTTGCGGCTCTCAATGGCCCGTTTCGTTGAAAGGCCCGGCCCCCGTCAGCTTTCTTGGGAGCCCAGCCCCTGTCAGCGATAAAAGCTGCGCCATCGCCGAAGTTTCGGACTGATGCATGTCCAAGACAATCAGTGCAATCTTTTCGGCCATTTTCTCGGCGCTCCGTATGATGTGACAATGAATAGCGTTCTAAGCGGCTGTCCGTCCAAACCATTGACACCACACTTTTCCAAAGGGGCATTTTGTATAAAATAGGTACGGCCTATTTGGCGCTACGTTCGGCAACGTTGCTCCGTGTAGGGTGTCGAAACGCCTCTTTTGCTCTTTTGTGAGCGTTGACTGTTCGTCGATACGCGCCGATCCGCTTGAATCGCTGCTGTGCCTGACCGTGTCGGTCGAGAGTGACCAACCCGCATCAGCGCCGCATCTGCACAATCCTGCCACTTCAGCCGACGCCGCTCGCCGTGTCCGTCGGTTGGCCTGTTTGAAGTAGGCGATGATCCCCTCGATAACCGAGACAGTCTCCTTGGGGTCTCGCACGCGAACCGTATCGAACCCGACTTCCTTTGCCGGGTGATCGTTGCCACCAGAAGTCACTGCGACGTGTGTGACACCGAGCAAGTCGCAGAACGCTTGCTACATCGGCGGCTGCAGTGGCTGCCTGCTCTCGGCCAGCGTTCCATCAGGATCGAAGGCAACCGATTTTTTCCACGGGGATTCTCCAGGCATAGATCGGGCCCCGATGCTCTATCGCGGTGGCCAAACGTGGCCACGCCGGTGAATACGACTTGAAGCCGTTTCTCAGCATTCCCGTCGTGCGTATGCCAGGGCAGGGGCTGGAGACGCCCAACACCGCAGCATGCGATACTGCCGAGCCCCGGCCCGCGCGGATATCCCGCTCCAGGAGATTCGCCAACCCCATACGCCGCCCAAAAACGCTCGATCCGTGCGGACGAAAGCGGCTCGTGTAAGGCCGTCCAGGCCGTTCGATCAGCATGCCCTCCCGCCCGGGACGCATAGAGAAGCCCTATGGCATCGCCCCGGGAACAGCCGATGTCAGCTGTCGGTATGCCGTCCTTCGGCCATGCCGTGCAGGACATAGTGGCGCAGCGGTGACATCCCTGCCTCGGCGACGTCGGGATATTTACTCAGATACGCCGCCCCGTCGAAAAGTTCGCGTTGCGCCGCGAGATGCTCAAGGCGTTGCTTTCTGAAGTAGCGGGGCATGAAACCGGCCCACCCGTCGTCACAACTGTCGATCAGTTGATAGAGTTTGCGCAGCCAGGTGATCTCTTGGTCCCGCTTTGCCGCATGCAGTTCCGATGCCTGCAAAGCGCGCGCCTGCCGCTTATTTTCCGCCTGGAGACTTTCGACCTTCTCGATCGCCTGCGCAGCTTTGGTATGATATTGCAGTGCTTCGGCACGCAACGATTCCATCGCCTGGCTCAGGTCGGCGTTCCGTTGCTCGGCTTTTTCCGTCAGCGTCTTCTGCGTATCGAGACTTTCGACCATCATCTCAAGGCTGGCATGAAGGTCGCCCTTTTGCTTTTCGAGAATCGCTATGCCGTCTAGGTGCGTACCGCTATCGCGTCCGAAATTTTCGACACTTTCAGATGAAGCGGGCGCGGCTTTGCGGTCCTCAAGCGACTTGACTAGCTGCTCGACATCGCGGTGAAGATCGGTCTTCTGCTGGTTGAGCCGTTCGATCTCGTCGATATAGACAAGCTTATCTTTGCTGAATCGCTCGACGTCGGTCTGGAGTGCGGACCTTTCGTGTTGAAACGCTTCGACGCGCCTCTGCAATTTCTGGTTTTGCTGATCCAGGGTAAGCATCGAGCGCGCCATCTCGTGGAGCATTTCCGCGACGGTGACCAGCGGGTGCGGCTCTCCATCGGCGCTCGCCGCCCCGTTCTCGGCGCCTTGCCAGTCGCGGTAGAGCTGCTCAGTCTGAAGGTGCAATTGCGCCGGCTCCAGCTTCAACCCTTTGAGCCGCCCGAGCCCAGCCAGGATCTGCCGGTTCGCCAAGCGTTGCTTGCCCAGTTCGTTCGACGCGAAGCCGGAAACCGATTCCAGCTGCGCGACCGACCGCTTGGTGCGTTCAAGTTCTTTCTGTACTGTGCTCAATCGATCTTCCAGGGCGCGCCGGTCACCGGAAAGCTCAAAGACCCAGCCCTCGGAGTCCGACAGCTTGGTCTCGAGGCGAACCTTGGCGTCCTGAAGATCGATGAGCGTGTCGCGCAACGTGTTGCGCTCGGTCGCGAGCTCATCGGCATGCGCCCAAGCCTGCGCTATTTCCTCCTGCCGCTGCCGCAGATTGCTCTGCAAGGTGGCAAGCTCGTCGGCCATGTCCGTGTTGGTGACGCCCGCCTCTTCGCGGGCCTGCTCGGTCTGGGTGATGATGGCCGAAAGCCGGGCGATTTCCTCATTAAAAGCCGACTGCTGGCTTTGTTCGAAGGCGAGGGCAGCGCGGATTTGCTCGAGCTCGGCGGTTTGTCCCGAGAGACCATCGCACTGCCGGCGCAACTCGTCGATGAGCTTCATGTCCTCGGTGTTGTCGCTCGCGTTATAGACCGCACCCGACTGCCAAGTCCGCGCGTTAAGCGAGGGATAGCGCTGATACACGAAGCTGGTCTTCAACGGCTCGGCGCTAGGCCCTTTGCGGAACACCGCGACAAAGTCGTTCCACACATCGCTGTGACGGTTGCCGATGAAGCTTTCGATCAAGTCGATTTCCATCCCGTTGGCGCGCGCATATTCAGCCAAAGCGAGCCCAGCGTCGGGATAGAAACGCCAGCAATCCATTGGATAGCGGTGGACGGTGCCGTTGGAGGGCGTGTTGACATAGATGTGGCCACCAGCCTTTGCCGCACGGCACATGCGGAGAAAGGTATCCCAAAAGCGCATGTCATGCTCGAACACCGACGAGGCCATGACGAGATCGAAACTGTCTGCCTCCACTGGGAAATCTTCGCCCGGTTTCAGCACGAAATCTACCGAAGGCCCCGATTCGAAGTCGAGCCCCACATACTGTGTGCCGGGCGCTGCTGCGTCACGAAGAGATCCGTTTACATTCAGCGATCCCACTTCCAGGATTCTCGCGTTCGCGAGGTCGCCGTACGTGCGCATCACCAATTCCCCGATCCGGTATGCGGAATCGTGCATGTAGGTCAGTCTCCATTGCCAGCGTCCGGTGTAGCCGCCCAAAGCGTATTAAAACTTGAGCGCGCCGTGCGTGATCAACAGTGTCCACGCCCGGACGCGCATAGCAGACAACACGGAAGGTTATCCATAATTTTGCGCCGGCCGATTGGATTAAACCGGTACGATTTAGCGCAAATTCCATGCCACAGTTCTCGCAACCCCTTCTTCGAACGGGGTAAACGTCTTCCAACCGACCAATCGTTCAGCTTTGGAGGGATCGAGGATGTTCGAGGGGGTATCGGTTGTCCGGTCCGCGATATGCTCGCGCGCAATGGGCGCGCCTAGCGCCGCTTCCACCGCCGCTATAACCTCAAGGATGGACCGTCCGCGGCCGCTGCCGATGTTGATGACATCGTTCAGCGGCTCCGCCGCGATCGCGCGCATGACCGCATCGACCGTATCGTCGATGTAGAGATAGTCGCGCTCGCTCTTTCCGTCGCCGAAGATCGTCAGCGGGTCGCGGTCTTTGAATTTCTGCAGGATCGTACCGATGAGACCTTGCCCGCCCGTGCCAAGCTGACCCGGTCCGTACGGATTTGCGACCCGCAGGATGTTGAACCCCATGACGCTATCGCGACACAGCATCCGCAAATATTGTTCGGTCAGCAGCTTGGTGAGGCCGTAGGAGTTGAGCGGAAGCGTCGGATGGTCTTCCGGAATGGGAAGAATTTCGGGTCGGCCATAGACCGTACCGCCCGACGACAGGAACGTGTACGATTTTACGCCCGCCGCAATACAGGCGGTAATGAACTGAACATGCGGGACGAGGTTGCTGTGGATATCCGCGACGACCTTTTTGTTGCCCATCGCCGCATTCGATGAGTTGATCAGCTGCACGACGTGCGTGACACCCATGATCTTTGTATTGGTCTCTATTTCGTCGTGCAAATCGAGCAGACGCATTTCCGCCGATCCGGAAAATTCCTGTTGAAATTCCAGCGAGTAATTGCGCGCGAAACAGATCGTATGATAACCCTGCGCGACAAGCGCACGTGTCACATGGCGGCCTATAAAACCATTGGCACCGAACACCCCAACCCGAATCATCATTTTCCCAATTTTGCTTTGCGCCGCATCACCGCGTACGCGAATATTGCTATTTCAAAAGCCCGTACACGAAAAGACGGCAGAGTCGGTTTTTCGCACCCGCAGCACGGATAGCGTCGCACTGGTCCGCGTGAAGGCCGTTTCGCGCAGTTCTGCGTCGCCGCGCGTCAGATCCGAGGAAAAACAGGACCAGCCGTTCGGCGCCACGACGGAGAAGCTGATCACGAGCGTGCCATCGCCACAGTCCTGCGCGAAGTGGAACGCGCCTGCCGCCGCGCCACCGCGCTGCTCCCGCACCGGACAGCTTCCGGAGAACGCCGGCATGGGGCCGGAGGAGATCACGGCCGGCGTGCGGATCGCGTCCTTTTCAACGCGCAATGCTGGCTGAGCGCCTTGCCCCACGGCTATCGACACCGCATCGTCGCCGAGCACGAGGCTGCCGGCGTGGACCGTTCGTGCGGTGGAATAGAGTCGCCACGTCGGGGCACCGCGCGCGGCGAACCAGGACAGGCCGTAATCGGTCGGAAGCGCCAGCGCGGTCGCCACGCCATCCACGGGATCGATCGAATTCGCCCCGAACAGGATGCCGGTGCGATACCGCGCACCGTTGTTGAGCACCGATATCGGATTGGTGCAGCTTTGCGCACCTTCCACCCCGATCCCGCAATCGACCCTCAGATTGTTGAGCAACTGTTGCGGGTTGACGTCATACGGATCGGCCCAAGGGGCGGGATTCGCCTCGTTCTGAATCGAGTTCTCGTCGTTGATGAGCAGGCGGAAATTCGATTTTCCCCGCGGGACATAGCCTTCCGAATAGGTCGCCCAATGGAGATGCGGCCGGTCGCTGTCGGCCACCACCAGGTGGATCGCGCCGATCACGTTCTCGTCCTTCGAACTCATATTGTCGCTCGACCGGGCGCCGAAGAAAGCGCCGTAATTTCCAGAGGTCGAGAGCGAATAGAGCTGCACCTTTCCCGAAACGTCGGATCCCGGCACGTAGCGGTTGGCCCATGTCAGCCCCTCGCGCGCCGCGGCGCCGAACAAGCCAGTGCGCGCGCCGATGGTGTTGACCAGCAGGTTGCTCGACCGGTCGAAACGCGGCTGATCGGTCGCCACGGTCGCTTGCGGATAGAGATCCGACCCCACCACCAGCGCCTTCTGGTCCGATCGCGGCTCCGATCGCGGGCGGCGATCAGCGTCTGAAACCACCGTCACGCCCGTTTTACCCGCAGCTTTGGGCAAACGCTCCGCCTGCGCAGAAACCGATTCGATGCAGACAGCCTGGAGCAGGAAGAGCGCTCCACACCCAAGCGCGGCTCGACGGACCCAAACAGGGTACCTTTCGAAGGGGCTATTTTCCTTCGACGACGCGACCATGCGGCAAGCACTCCTTGCTGGACATGACGGAGCACGGCGCTGACCTTTCGTCAGGACGGGCAGCGTCGCGCCACCCGGTAGCGCCTATTGTCGATCTTCGCCAGCGACCGCTACGATTGCCGGGTTGCCTACCGCGCGCTCAAATGAGATGGCGCAGCGGGACCGAGTCAAAATTACGCCAGCCGCCATGGATTCAGCGCCGAACTTACCGTATTAGGCACATCGTATCTATATGGTTAAAAACAAACCGAATTTGGGAATACGTATGGATTTCGAAGAGAATCGCCACGATTGGGGTTGGAGCGAACTGAGTCTTGAGCAACGTAAAGTTGTGACCGCGAGTTTCGACGCGGAATATTATATTGCCTCCAATAGTGACCTGAACCTCACGAAAGACAACGCCTTCCGACACTATATCGCGAAGGGCTGGCGTCAAGGGCGCAATCCTAACGGTCATTTTCGGACGCTTGAGTATTACCTCGCCCATTATTCTCTTCTCGGTTCCCGATTTCACCCTTTCTTTCACCACATCTTGGGTGAGGGCCTCCCGATGGGAGATGCGCGCGCCGGCACATCATCGACCAGCAGCGGCGCCACCAAGACGTATCCGGAGCTCCCGAAGCTTCCGGAACTGTCCGTCCCCGTTTCGACAAATCCCGCAACCGCACATGTTGCGAAAATAACCCCGCTTTCCGTGGATCAGGCGTTCCGCGAAGTATCAGAGCAAGATATTGCGCGCCTGCGCGAAGAATTCGACGCGAAATATTATCTCGCAGAGAATGCGGATGTTAGAATCCTGGGCGTCGATCCTTTCGTGCATTACATGACGCTGGGGTGGCTCGAACGCCGCAACCCCAGCCCCAATTTCTCGACCAAATTCTATCTCGATCTCTATGCCGACATCGCCAATTCGGGAATGAACCCCTTCGTTCACTGGGCGCTGTACGGGAAGACCGAATTGCGGGCGTCCGTTTCGTTCCGCCAGAAGGTGGCGCAACGGCATTACACGCCCAAGGTTTCGGCGATCGTACCGAACTATAATCACGGACGGTTCCTGGCGCAGCGGCTCGACTCGATTCTTGCGCAGACCTATCCCAACATCTCGATCACGGTGCTCGACGATTGTTCTAGCGACCATAGTCGCGACGTGATCGACGAATATGTCGAGCGCTATCCCGATCGCATCACCAAGATGTACAACACCACGAATTCGGGCGGGGTGTTCAACCAGTGGCGCAAGGGCGTCGAAAGCGCCGACGGGGCGCTGGTGTGGATCTGCGAGAGCGACGATTTCTGCGAGCCTGATTTCGTCGAGAAGCTGGTGCCGCATTTCGCCGACGACAGCGTGCAAATGGCCTTCGGGCGCATCCTGGAGACCGACATCGAGGGCTCGCCCAATCTCTGGCTCGACACCTATCGCGAGCATGCCGAACCGGGTATTTGGGCGACCTCGCTCGTGCGACCCGCGGCGGACTGGTTCGCGCACGGTTTCGGCGTCAACAATCTGATCGCCAACGTCGGCGGCTGCCTTTTCCGCCGTTCACCGATCCCGGTTTCGGTCTGGCAGCAAGCCGCCACCTATCGCGTCGTCGGCGATTGGTATCTGTATCTGCAGATCGCAGGCGGCGGCCAGATTGCCTGGGAGCCCGAAGCGGTGTCGTATTTCCGGCGACACGGCTCGAACACCTCGTCCAGCTCGTTCAACGGCACCGGCTTCTACGCTGAACTCGAGCGCGTCATGATCGAGATGCGAAAGGTGTGGCCGATCCCGGACTCGACCGTCATCAGGTTCCACAACAATATCGTCGAGCAGTATCGCCACTTCAAGGTGGAGGATACGCATGGATCGCTCGATCGCCATTGCAATCTCGAGAAGATGCTCGCCGTCAAGCCGCGACCGAGGCACGTCTTGCTGTCGATGTACGGTTTCATTCCAGGCGGGGGCGAGAACTTCCCGATCCAGCTGGCGAACAGTCTTGTCGATGCAGGATGGATTGTTTCGATGCTGATTTTCGTGTCGAGCGAAGTGAACGAACATATGCGTGCCGCGCTCAATCCGGCGGTATCGGTCTATGATTCGGCTTGGGTCACCGAATATGGGTGCGATCGCTTCATCCGCGAAGCCGGCATCTCGTTGATCCATTCGCACACGGTCGGCGCAGAAATGCACTTCTTCCATCTGTGGAACCTCGACCCCGAAATCCCTTATGTCGTGACGCTGCACGGCTCCTATGAGGCATCCGATATCTCGCCCGAGATGATGCGGCAGATCTCCACTTCGGTCGATCACTTCGTCTATACTGCGGACAAGAACCTGCTGCCGCTCGAAGGGCAGGGCTTCGCGCCCGACCGGTTCACCAAAATGGCGAACGCCATGCCGATCGACCCGCTGCCCTTCCCCAAGACGCGCGCGGAAATGGGCATTTCGGAAGAGGCCATCGTCTTCACGCTGGTCGCCCGCGGTATTCAGCGCAAGGGTTGGCGCACCGCGATCGAGGCCTTCCGGCAGATTCGCAAGACTCACCCGAACCGGCCGATGCACCTGTGCCTGGTGGGTGAGGGCGACGAGCCCGATCGCCACCGCAAGAAATACGGTTCCGATCCCGATATCAGCTTCCTTGGATACCAGTCGCGTATCCATGGCCTCTATCGCATCAGCGACGTCGCGATCGTACCGACGCGTTTCGCGGGCGAATCCTATCCCTTGTGCATCATCCAGGCGCTGCAGGTCGGAACGCCGGTCGTCTCGACCGACGTCGGCGAGATCCGCAAGATGCTCCAAAACGAGGCCGGCGTTCGCGGCGGGATCATCACGGCGGCGATGCGCGACACCGATACGTTCATCGCCACCTTCACCAAGGCAATGGAGTCGATCCTCGACGATCGCTTGCGCGAGACGCTCGCAAAGGGCGCTCTCGAACTTGGCAAGAAGTACGACATGGCGCCGCTGGTCGAAATCTATGGCGGCCTCTACCAGCGGGTCATCGATACGCGGGCCGATGCTCTCCTGATGCCCGCCTAACCGCACTGCGGCGCGAGACCGGTGACACGCGGGCGTCACCGGTCTCGCGTCCAATGCGTTGCACCCAATCGCGATAGCGCGTTGTAAGAAGGCGTACCCATGCCGCCCTACGTCCAGGCATTTCTAGAAATAGCCGTGCGACATCCCGGCAAGGCGCTGGCCATCGCCTGGTGGTGGGTGACGCGGCGTCGCGTGCGCGCGGCCGGGCGGATGCAGGAAGCCACGGCGAAATTGCCGGCGACGTACCGATTGTGGCATCGGATCCACCAACCCAATCCGCCGCCCTTCCAGCCATCGATCACTACGGCGGGCGATTGGCCGTCGCTGGCGCTTCATCTCCACATCGCCGCGGGACCTTGGCCGGTCGAGACGCTGCGATCGGTCGTCGCGCAGGTCTATCCCGACTGGACGCTCTATCTGAGTTCGGCCGTCGAGCAGCCGGCGTTGGCGACGAGCCTGCAAGCCGATCCGCGAATCCGCATTCTTCCCACGCGCGTTCCGTCGCAAGCCGCGGGGCTGATCGAGGCGCTGGAGCAGGCGCGGGCGGCCTATCTCATTCCCATCGTTCCGGGCTGTACGCTGACCCCCGGGGCGCTGCTGGCCTACGCCAAAGCCATCCGGGGAACGGAGCAGCCGGCAATCTTCTATGCCGACCAGGACGAGCGCGACCGCTGGGGCCGTCGCGCCACGCCGTGGCTCAAGCCCGAGTGGGACGAGGATCTGTTCCTCGCACAGGATTATCTCTCGACGGCCTGCGCTCTTCCGGTCAGCGCGCGCACATCGGGACACATCGATCGCGCATGGGCCGACGAGATTGCGGTCTATGCCCTGCTCACGCGCCTGCTGCTCGGCGCAGACACGCTGCCGGCCCGCCATGTTCCCTATGTCGCGGTGACGACAGCGCAAGATGTCTGGCGGCGCTCGTCCAAGGCGCGTGTGGCGCTGGTCCATGCCGTGACGGGCGTCGCGACGACGCAAGGTCCCTTCGGAACCGTCATGCTGCAGCGCGATCTGCCCGATCCGGCGCCGCTGGTCAGCGTGATCGTGCCGACCCGGGACCGCCTGGATCTGCTGGAAACTTGTGTCGAGGGCGTGCTGCACCGCACGGACTATCCTGCGATCGAACTGATCATCGCGGACAATGGCAGCGTGGAACCCGCGACGCTCGCCTATCTCGAACAATGTCGCCGTGATCCGCGGGTCAAAGTGGTCCACTGGCCGCATCCGTACAATTATTCCGCGATCAACAATTTCGCGGTGCGGCACGCCAGCGCTCCCTATCTGTGTCTGCTCAACAACGACACCGAGGTGATCGATCCGTCGTGGCTGCGGACGATGATGGCGCATGCGGTGAGGCCGGACGTCGGTGCGGTCGGTGCTCGTCTGCTCTACCCCGATCGTAGCATTCAGCACGCGGGCGTCGTCATCGGGATGGGCGGCGCTGCCGGCCATGCCCATCGTGGGCTGCCCGACGCCGCGCCGGGTTGGTTCGCACAGGCACTGATCTCGCGCGGCGCGACGGCGGTCACCGCGGCGTGCCTCGTCGTAGCCAAGGCGCGCTTCGATGCGGTCGGCGGGCTCGACGAGAAGGGCCTCGCCATCGCCTATAACGACATCGACCTGTGCCTGAAGCTGCGACGGGCGGGTTGGCGCAATGTTTACGCCGCACAGGCGGTGATGATCCATCACGAAAGCAAGTCGCGCGGCCTCGATTTCGCGCCCGAGCACCTTGCCCGCTACATGCAGGAGCTCCGCGTGTTCCAGCAGCGCTGGGGGACGGTGGGCTATGCCGATCCGACTCACCATGCGGCGCTCGACCCGGCAAGCGAGACCTATCGCCTCAAATTGTGACGGAAGGTCCTTGGCATGACAGTCTTGCTTCCGGCGCGAAGGTCAGGTTCCCCGCTCCAAGCCGATCTGTGCGAGACCGTCCGACTTGTCCCTGTCGCCAACCATTATAGCGACCCCGCCCGACCGCGGGCGTAGCAGGACCCAGCGAAGCGAAACTATAGCCGCGCTCGCCCGCCAATCCCTCGCCCGCGCGCGCCGTCGCTTCAGCCGCGCAGCTGCTTCATGATACGACGCGAGAGCGGCATCTTACGGATTTCGGATGGCGATTTTTCCTTGACCACCAGCTCATCGAGATAGGTGTTGGGCCGCGGCTGTCCGTCGTTGATCGCCACGAGGTTACGCAACGCGAGCCGCCCGAGCGCCTCATCCGAAAAGGCCGGCGTATAATAGATGCAGTCATCGAAATAATAGTGCGTGACCTGCGACCACCGCGTGAGCGTCGGATCGGTCTGATGACTGCCGCCATGCAGCAGGTTGGCGGTCCAGATCAGCGCCTGGCCTTTACGCGCGAGGAAGGGTTCCTGGCTTGCCCCGTAGGCCTCGCACAAGGCACGCCAGCCGTCGGCGAACGGTTCCTGTGCCGACGCGAGCAAACTACCGTACCCGCGGCGTCCGATCATGGCATTGGTCAGCATTGGCCAACGATGCGAGCCGGGCAGATAAAAAAGCGGGCCGGCGTCGGGTCCGATATCCTCCATCGCCAGCCACACGCCGCACATGAAACGCTCGGGCAGGCTGGAGAAATGCACCGAGTCGGTGTGAGCCTCTTGCTGGGTACCGACCGGAAAGTTCAGCGTCTGGAACGGGAACGCGCGACGACCGTACAATTTGCTCAACAATTCGAGCATGGCCTCATTGGTCGCGATCGCGCGGACGTCGTCGTCGAACTTCCAGGCATCCTGAATCCGCCGTTCCCCAATCGTCTTGTCACTTTGGGGATCGTCGAACGGGATATTGTAGCGCGGGCCGAGATGCGTTTTGATGCGCTCTATCCGCGCGTCGATGTCCTGGTCGGGAAAATCGAGCACGGCATAGCCGCGCTCGTACAGCTGCATGGCGACCCGCAGCTCTTCTGCGGTGAGATCCAACGACGCGAGTTGCCCCGGGAACAGCGGAGATTCGACCAGCGGCATGCCCGGGAATGGATTTTTCATCACGAAGGTCTCTTCGTCCTTATGCTTCTATGACCGCAGGATATTCCATACAGGGCAAAGGCCGTCGATTGAAGCGAATTAGACGCCGTCGACCTCACGTGCGCGGTCGGTGCCAAAGACGGTCGGCCATCATGCGCATCGCACGCCGAATGCCGCCCCGGGTTCGCCCGACAGCGCGGACGAGCGATACGAAATCGGGCTGGATAGTGCCGACATCGTCGAGAGTCTTATAGATCTTCCAAAACGCCTCGATGCCGATCGCCTTCGGCATGTTGAAGGAGCCGTGATAGCCGAAGCTTGCTGCGATGTCGGCAGATCGTTCCGCCGAAAAGTGATCGGCCAGAGCCCGCGGCGCGAAGCGCAGTCCCAATCCTTCCAGAAAGTCGCGATTCGCGCGCCCGATCGCAATGTCCTCTGGATGCACAAGTCGGAAGTCGGGGGAACGGCACGCTTCCATCAGGCGCCGACTGCGCAGCGAAAAGCCACCATTGCCGACGTTATGCCCATCTTCGAATTGCGGCCAGCTGGCGCCGATATAATCATAGTCGAGAAACTCGGGTTCCCAACGATGCGCATCGAGCAAATGCCCGTCCCACTGCGCGACGAGACAATGCGACGTTTCGACATGGTCGACCAGACGCGTCAGAAGAAAATCCGAATAGGCCGCGGACGACACGATCGGCGCAATCGGCACGATCCGCATTTCGGGATGATCGGAGGTTACCGCGGCATCGGTCAGCAGCAGGCATTTCGAAAAGGCGACTTGCTCGAGGCAGAGTTCGAGCGCGCGGATAGTCGCCGCGACGTTGACCGACGTCACTGCGCACAGCGTCACCTGGGGAAGGGCGAGGCGACCGCCGCTTAACCTGTTGAGGGAGCGAATCATTTGCATCGTTACAATCGAACCGTGAAACGCTCGCTGAATCTGTTGAGTTCCGGATGGTGAAAGGGATCCGTCGCGCTTTCGGTGCCCCATGTCGCCCGCAGCGCCGCTATTTCACGCGCTAGCCGTTCGGCCCCGACCTCATCGCGATCAAATCCGCGCGAGACCGATTCATGATGGACCAACGTCGCGCGCGGCTCGTACAGCGACTTCCAGCCTCTTGCATTCAAGCGCATGCACAGGTCCACGTCGTTGAAGGAGACCGGGAACTTTACCTCGTCCAGCCCCCCCACCGCGGCGAACCGCTCGGCTTGTACGACCAAGCATGCAGCCGTAACCGCCGAAACGAATTGCGGCAACGCATGGCGACGGAAATAGCCCTCTTCCTCGGGATCGAGCATGCGATGCGCGTGACCGGCCCCCCCGCCAACACCCAGCACGACACCGGCATGCTGAATGCGCCCATTGGGGTAGAGCAGACGCGCGCCGACTGCGCCAACGTCGCGGCGCATGGCCTGGCGCGCGAGAATCTCAAGCCAATCGGATGCGATGACTTCTATGTCGTTATTGAGCAGGCATAACAGCGTGCCGCTAGCGATCGCCGCGGCGCGATTGTTGAGCGTCGAAAAGTTGAACGGGCCGGCGATCCGCTCGACCCTGTAGCGCGCGGTGTCGAGCGCGGCGAGATAGGCCAGGGTCTCGGCGTCGTCGCTGTCATTATCGACCACGATGACGTCCATGTTAGGGTAGTCGGTTGCCGCCAGTCCATCCAGACAGGTGCGCAGCAACGCGACCCGATTCCGTGTCGGCACGATCACGCTGACCGACGGCAGTTCCTCCGAGGCGGCTAAGCTCCGCACCGCCGCGGGAATGCACGGACTGGGTCGGATACGGCGATGATGGAGCACGTGCCGGAGGTGGACCGGCGTGGCATCGTCCAAGTAGATCGTCGCGGCGACGAGACGCGCCGGCCAGTCGGGACCCGACGCGCCCACAAGGGTGTCGATCGAGGCGCGCAGGATGCAGGCGCCGGTCAGATAATCGAAATGCCGAAAGAGTTCTGCGTTCCAATCGGGCTTGAAATGAGGCGCGTCGCGACGACTGGCCGCCGTCCACAGATCATCGTCAGCATAGATGAGCCGCGGCCGCGACGCGGCTTCCGCAACGGTATGCCGATACGCGCCTGCCGCGCCGGGCGCGAGGATATCACCCGCCACGAGGGGCATGACCCAAGCATCGGCGTTCCAGACATATGCCCGCACGGCCGCGGCGAGGTCCGGAATTTCCGGCGAACCGATGACGACCGCGGCGATTCCCTCGCGCGCGAGATTGTCCAGCGTTTCGGCGATGGCATCGTGGCCTGGCGTACCGTCGACTAACGCGACGATCGAGACCTCGCTGGTGTCCGATGTCCGAGCCGGAGCCTCGGTCAGCAACCACGCCTGGTATGCCAGGGGCGAGGCGCCGATCAGCGGAGCGAAACGCCCCTTCGCGCGCAATCGCTTGCCGAGCAGGCGCGACCACACGGCGTTGAGATAGGCGCGGGGCGACTTCCGCGCTGCGTCGAAATGGAGCCGCGCGCGCAGCCAGGCGGCAAATAGGCCGTTTGACTCGGATCGTGCGGTCACAGGTCGCTTCGCATCTGTCCAGCTCGATCGCATGGTATGACCGATACTCGGCTGCCCGGCAGGAACAAGCACAAAGCGCGACTACGGTCGCCCGATCGCCGCACCGCAGATAGGGGCGCGCTACTGCGCGCCCCTTTGCCAACCCGTTGTCTCACGCTGGGGACGGATCGGCGGCTTGGTACCGCGCCACACGAAGCGGGCGTCGCGACCGTCCCCGGGGAGATCCCACTGCAGGCGCGATCACGTTGCAGGTTCGGGTCAGAAGCGCCATGCCTTCCCGCATACGCAAGCGGACTCGGGCATGGCGCTCACCGCTGCCGCCTCCGGGGTACCGTAGCGATACGCCATCGCTTGCCTTATTGCTCGCTCAGGATCCGGCGCAGATAGCGCCCGTAATCGGATTTCCCGAGACGCTCGATCGCGCGCTCCATGCCTGCCGCATCGATGAAATTCTGGCGCAAGGCGATCTCCTCGGGACTGCCGATCTTGAAGCCCTGCCGCTTTTCCAGGATGCGGACATATTCGCCCGCGTCGAGCAAGCTGTCCGGCGTGCCCGTATCCAGCCAGGCATAGCCGCGGCCCATGATTTCCACCGACAATGCGCCGCGCTCGAGATAGATGCGATTGACGTCGGTGATCTCGAGTTCGCCGCGCGGCGACGGCTTCAGATCCGCCGCGATATTCACGACTTCCTGGTCGTAGAAATACAGGCCGGTGACAGCCCAGTTCGACTTCGGATGCTCGGGCTTCTCTTCGATCGACAGCGCCTTCATCGTATCGTCGAACGCGACGACCCCATAGCGCTCGGGATCGTTGACATGATACGCGAAAACACTTGCTCCGGTCGTGCGCGCACTCGCATTGGCGAGCAGCTCGGGCAGCCCGTGGCCGTAAAAGATATTGTCACCCAGGATCAGCACCGATTGCTGACCCGCGACGAAATCCGCGCCGATGACATAGGCCTGGGCGAGGCCCTCGGGCTTGGGCTGAATGGCGTATTCGAACGACATGCCCCATTGCGATCCATCGCCCAACAGCGCCTGGAACGAGGGGATATCCCGCGGGGTCGAGATGATCAGAACCTCGCGGATACCCGCGAGCATCAGCGTGCTGAGCGGATAATAGATCATCGGCTTGTCGTAGACCGACATCAACTGCTTCGATGTCGCAAGCGTCATCGGATAGAGCCGCGTGCCACTCCCGCCGGCCAGAATGATACCTTTCATTCGTCGTGTCCTTGTCTGAAACGTTAGGGTTGGTCGGCCTGCAGGCGCAAAAGCACTGGCTCAAGCGCATCGCGCCAGTGCGGCAGGACGACTCCATGCGCGCGCGCGATCCGACTGCAGTCGAGCCGCGAGTTCGCCGGGCGCTTGGCGGGGGTTGGATATTGCGCCGTGGTGATCCGTCGAACAGTGGCGAAGGGTCCGCCGCGGCTGGCGGAACTCTCGAAAACACCTTCGGCGAAATCGGCCCAGCTGGCTTCGCCCTGGGCCGTCATGTGGAACACGCCACGCAACATCGGGTCGGGATTCGCGGTCAGGTTGTCGACGACCTTCAAGACGCCGTCGGCGATGTCGAGCGCGCTGGTCGGGTTGCCGACCTGGTCGGCGACGACCGACACCTCGTCGCGATCGCTCGCCAGACGCAGCATGGTCTTGGCGAAATTGCCCCCGAACGGACTGTAGACCCATGCGACCCGCAACACCGCGGCGTCGTCGTGAGTCTCGAGCACGGCGGCTTCGCCAGCGAGTTTCGAAGCGCCATAGACGCCGGTTGGCGATGTCGCGTCGGTTTCACGATAGGGTCGATCGAGGTCACCGTCGAACACGTAATCGGTCGAAATATGGACCAGCGGCACGCCCAACGCCTTGGCGGCCCTCGCCACGGCGCCCGCACCCGCGCCATTGACCGCATAGGACAGGTCGGCTTCGGTTTCCGCCTTGTCGACCGCGGTATAGGCCGCGGCCGACACAACCGCGTCGGGCGCAGCGGCCTCGAGCGTGCGGATCACCGATTCCGGGTCGCCCAGATCGAGCTCCGGCCGGCCGAGCGCGAGCATGTCGTGCCCGGCCGCGGCTCTGCGCTCGAGCAGGCTGCGGACGACCTGTCCGTTTCGGCCGGTGATCGCAATCCTCACGCAGCAACCGTGCCTGCTGCCAGGCCAAGGCGTTCGCCGTCGTACCGGTCGCGCAGCGGTTTCCACCACCACTCATTATCGAGGTACCACCGCACCGTCTTCTCGATGCCGGTGTCGAAGGTCTCCTGCGCCTTCCAACCCAGTTCGTTCTCCAATTTCGTCGCGTCGATCGCGTAGCGCGCATCATGACCGGGACGATCGGTGACGAACTGGATCAGCGTTTCGCGCGGCGTGTCGACCGGCATCAATGCGTCGAGGACCGCGCAGATCCGGCGCACGACATCGATGTTCTGCCGCTCGTTGCGGCCGCCGACGTTATAGGTCTCGCCGACCCGACCCTTCTCGATGATGATGTCCAGCGCGCGCGCATGATCGTCGACGAAGAGCCAATCGCGCACGTTGTCGCCCTTGCCATAGACAGGCAGCGGACGTCCGGCGAGCGCTTGCAGGATGGTCAGCGGAATGAGCTTTTCCGGGAAGTGGTAAGGCCCATAATTGTTCGAGCAGTTCGAAACGACCACGGGAAAACCATAGGTCCGTTCCCATGCCTTGGCGAGATGATCGGATGCGGCCTTTGAGGCGGAATAGGGCGAGCTCGGATCGTACGGCGTCGTTTCGGTGAACAGGCCCTCCTCGCCCAGCGAGCCATAGACTTCGTCGGTCGAGACATGGAGAAAGCGGAACGCTTCCTTCTCCGGCGCCGCCAAGCCATTCCAATAAGCGCGGGCCGCTTCGAGCAACGTGAAGGTGCCCACCACGTTGGTCCGGACGAAGTCGGCAGCGCCTGCGATCGAACGATCGACATGGCTTTCGGCCGCCAAGTGCATGATGCGATCGGGCTTGAAGTCCGCGATTGCGGCATCCATCGCCGCCCGATCGCAAATGTCCGCCTTGAGAAAGCGGTGGTTGGGCTTGTCATCGACCAGACGCAGCGACGCCAGGCAACCGGCATATGTCAGGGCGTCGATGGTCAGGACGTCATAGCCCTTGTTGAGGACGAGATGACGGACGAGCGCGGACCCGATGAAGCCGGCGCCGCCGGTGACGATAACACGCATGAGTTATTTGCTTCCAATGTGGTGAGGCCAGGTGAAATAGGTCGGAAGGTCGCGCAAAAGCGGCTGCTTGCGGTCCTTGGCCGAAAGCGTTTCGGGATCGGCTTCGCTTGGCCAGACAATGCCGATGGCGGGATCGTCCCACGCCAGACCCTTGTCGCATTCGGCATTATAGTAATTGGTCACCTTGTAACAGATGACCGTGTTTGCCGTGAGCGAGCAGAAACCATGGGCGAAACCCGGCGGGACCCACAGTTGATGACCATTTTCCGGCGTGAGTGTTGCGCCCATCCATTGACCGAACGTCGGCGAGCCGCGGCGGATGTCGACCGCCACGTCGAACAGCGCGCCCGCAGTACAGCGAACGAGCTTTCCCTGTGCATAAGGATCGCTTTGAAAGTGCAAGCCGCGGATCGTGCCGGCTTTCGCACTCATCGACTCGTTATCCTGTACGAACGTGTGCTCACCGTGATGGGCTGCGAAGACGTCTGCCCGGAAGGTTTCCGCAAAATAGCCTCGCGCATCACCGATGTGACGCGGCGCAAGCAATGCGACACCTGCGATATCGAACGATTTTATCTCCATGATCCCACTTTTTGCGAAAGAGACATGACCGGCGTACGCGCCGTTAGTTACCGGTATTCAACGCTTGGGTAGCCGCCGTTACGGTAACCAGCGGTGTGAACAGCTGGCTGATCAACTGGAACAACTTGCCGGGCTGATTAGCAGCAGCACTGCCAAAGTAAATCACATCCTTGTCGCGCATCACGAAGCGCTGCCCCAGAAAATAACCACCCGTTTTCATCATGTTGAGATGGTAGACGATCGGCACCTCGACACCATTGGCATCGGTGACGTAGCGGAACACAAAAATTGCAGCCGGGTCTCCGAAATTGGGGTTTACCCCGCCCGCGGCCGCAATCGCCTCGGTGAGCGAGATCGACGAGCGCGTGAACGGAATCTGCTCGACCCGGCCCGATGCGCCCAGGACCGAGAACGATCGAGGCGCGCTGATCAGCATCAATCGGTCGCCGGGATAGGCGCGCACATCGAGCGCAGGACTGCCGACGATATCGTCAAACCGTAGATCGAGCGTCTCGGCATGGCGGACGATGCGCAGCGTCAGATCCCGGGCATTGCCCTTATAGCCGCCGGCCAAAGCAACCACGTCCGATAGCGTCTCATGGTTGGTCTGAAGCACCAATCTGCCCGGGCGAGCGACTTCACCGCCGACGATCACCGAATTGGTGACAGCCTGGCTGAGCGATATCAGGACCTGCGGATTCTGCGACAGCGAGCGCAGCGAGCGCCGAATCATGGTCTCGACCGCCCCCAGGGTGCGTCCCGCCACGTGGAGCCGGCCGACATATGGAATGAAGATATTGCCGTTATCATCGACGCGGGTCGGGGGCAGCTTTTGCGTTTGCGCGCCCCCGCCGCTCCCGATTGCGGCTCCTTTCTCGCCCGCACCGGCACCGGCAGCGCCACCGGCCCCGCTCGAGAACAGCGTTATACCGACCTCATAGATGCTGATGTCGAGAACGTCGCCCGGACCGATCATGTCGGTCGGCGGCGGCGTGAGATTATCCGCAAGACCGGGCGAAAGTGTCGCGGATACGACTTTGGGAATATTCCCCACGGTATCGAGCTCAACCAACTGGATCGGCAAGGTAGAGTCCGCGGCGATCGCCGTCTTTCCGACCTGCTTTCCCGTAGGGCCGCTTGTAGGAAGCGTGGCACAGCCGGCAAGCCCCGACAGCAGCAACGTGAGGCTGATAAGTTTGTTAGGCTGCATCGCTGAGTGAACTCGGGTACCGGGTTGCAAAGGCCGCTTCCCTAGCATCGTCCATCCGAAATAGACAATGGCATCGTGGCTTCCCGCCTCGCCTCTTGCGATCACCGGGCAGTTTCGCATCATGCGATCGTCCGCCCGATGCGTTGTCGTGGACCTACTTAGACCGCAAATGCTTTGGTTCGTAAGGCAGGCCTTGAACGTTGAGGAAATCCACCGATGTCGCGATCATCCGGCAGATACGGATAAATGTGATTGACCTTGTGGCTCGTGACGGCCTCTCTGTTTTTTTCATCGAGTTTGAGTGAGAGTTTTCCGGCTTTGAGAAGCCTACGGGCAAGGAGCTGGGACATGCACAAGTCGAAGTACACGGACGCGCAGATCGCGTTTGGGCGGAAGCAGACGGGGCCAGGCACGCGGTGGTCGAGGTGATCCGCCGCATGGGGATATCCGAGCAGACCTTTGACCGCTGGAAGAAGATATACGGCGGTCTGGGCGTGGGTGAGTTGCGGCGGCTGAAGCTTCTCGAGGAGGAGAACCCCAAGCTCAAGCAGCTGGTCGCGGACCTCAGCCTCGATAAGCACATCCTGCAGGATGTTCTGGCAAAAAAAGGCTCTGACGCCTGGGCAGCGGCGCGAGATCGTCGCGCGCGTCCAGGCGTCCCATGGTGTCAGCGAACGGTGCAGTAGCCTGGCTCTCCGCGTAAATCGGTCGTCGGTGCGGTACGTGTCGCACCGACCGGATCAGGCGCCGCTGATGTTTCAAATCCGTGATCTGGCGGCGACGCGGACGCGGTACGGCTACTTCCGGATTTACATCCTGCTGCGCAGGGAAGGATCGATCGTGAACCACAAACGCCTCTACCGGCTCTACCGGGACGATGGACTGAGCCTTCGGCTCAAGCGACCCCGCCGCAATGTCAGCGCAGCCAATCGCGAGCGCCAGCCAGCGGCATCGGCTGCGAACGCTGACGGTGGTCGATGCGTACACTCGCGAAGCGCTGGCGATCGACGTTAACCTAGGCATCAAGGATGAACAGGTGGTCGAGGCGATGAAGCGGATCGCGTTGTCGCGCGGGACGTCCTAGAGCATCCGGTGGACAATGGTCCGGGATTCATCTCGAAGGCGCTCGACCGCTGGACATATGAGAACGGGGTCACGCTCGACTTCAGCCGGCCGGGCAAGCCGACGGACTATGCGTTCGTGGAATCGTTCAACGGCCGCCTGCGGGACGAGTACCTCAACAAGCACTGGTTCCTGTAGCTGGAGGACGCCAGAGCCAAGATCGAGGCCTGGCGGCGGGACTATAACGAGAGCCGTCCTCACACATCGCTTGGCTGGCTGACACCGATCGAATATGCTGCTGCCGCGGCCAAGATCGCCGCTGAATGAACGCCTGATCCTCACCCTCAAGCTGGATGAGAAACCGGGGGACCCTCACCTGCTCTGCTCACGACTAAACGCCTTTTTCGTGTGGATCGATCCCAAAAGCAGTCGGGCCAAAACGACCCGCAAGCGGATTTTCCGATGCATCGGCCGCCAAACCGTGCACCCGCATGTTAGTAAGAATTTGGAGGATTCAAAATGTTAGCTCGGTTAGGGTGGGCTCCCCTGCTGTTCTAGAGGGCTTTATCATCGTTTCCGGTTCCTGATGGTACGAACATCCGGTTCCCGATCGTACGAAAATAGCGGTTCCTGATGGTACGACCTATCAATGCCGGGCGGCCAATCCGACCGGCGCCTCGCAACGTCGAACGGGTCTTGCGAGAGTGCCACGAAACAGAGCCGCTCCCGCCCCAACTCGATCGTGAGCGACAGGTGGTAGCCGGGCAGGGACTGCCGGCGAACAAAATCGCGAACCTCGAAGCTAAACCGCTTCAATGAAGAAAGAACCAGACTTCAGATGCAGGTGTGCGAGAGCGAAACTCCAACCACCTGCCTGACGCCCTCAGTGCTTGCGGACGATCCGATCCAGCTAGGGCTCAATGCCACCGGTGAGCCGGAACTATGCCCGGTCGATCGTCCGCACGAGTCGCTGATCAACGACGCCGGCGTAGACCCAGTCGGGTAGGATCAGTTCGATGCCGAGCGGCCGGCGATCAGGGTCAAGCCGCTCCGTCCACTCATTGATCCATGTGAAGTGGTGCCGGTGGCGGTGAAGAGGCTGCCGGATCGACGTCATTACGCTACTCGTTTGAAGCCGATTTAGCGACGCGCGCAGCCGGCATAGCTTTCGCCGCCACTGCCGCGGCCGGCGAACATTAGTATCGCATGCGTGGTCGTCGCGATCAGTCGGGTTGTCGGCTGCCCGGTGTCGCGCGCCTCGACGACTTGGCTCGCTGCCCAGATCAAGATGTCGGCATCCCAGATCGTCGCCATGCCATGTTCGGGCATCGCTTCGGCCGACAGCCACTTTTCGCCCATCCGGAAGTTGATCGGCTTGATGCGTTTCGACTTTGCGAGGCTGAAGAACGGCCAGGTCATCAGATTCCGTGACGAAGTGCGCTACGCGGTGTGGCTTATGCCCGCGCTCGCGCAGCCGCTGTGCGATGCCCACGAATTCACGCGCCGTCTCCTCGGTTAGGTGTTTGCGCGTCTCCACCGGCTTGAAATGCTAGGGATCGAGGAACGCGGCCTTTAGTCGGTCGCGCACCGCGCCGTCGGTCAGGTCGTCGAGCGCGATCTCGTGCGTTTCCTGAACGCTGTTGGTCCAGTTGGTCCGGATCGCCAGCCGGTTCATGTCGGAGACGATCAATAGCGGCGGATTTTCCAGCGCCACCGAATACTGCAGCAGCTCGGCGGAAGCCTTATCCAGATTGGCGTGCCGCCCCTTATACTCCCAGCCGAAGCATTGGCGCCGCCAGACATTGACCCAACCGTTGCCACCGCTCGTCTTGTTTGCTCCCTTCTCGAACGTGAACCATCCGCCCTTCGGATCAGCAGAGACCGGATCGAGGATGCCGAGCAGCGCGCAAAGGTCGTTAAAATGGCTTTGCGAAGCCGACCGCTCCTTAAGCTCCACATTGCGCCATTGTTTAAAATCGTGCGGTGTCATGCGTCCCCATGGGCAGGCTAAGGAGGACCGGCATCCCTATCGTGAGCGGCAGGAGCGGACCGGCAGTCCCGCTTGAGCGACGGGTTGCACCCGAAGGGCCGTAGCGAAGCGGAGGAGACGGGCAAAGCCCGGCTTGCTGGCCGTCGCGGCGGGACTAGGGGAAAGCCACGCTCACCCCGACAATTCGTGTGCCGCAGGCCCGCCCCATCGCGAGCGTAACCGCGATGTCCGCATGTTCGGCCGCAGGCCGAACCATTGCGTCAATGATCGTTACCCGAAGGGCCGAGACGCGCAGCGGCTCGGCGGCGCGCAGCGCCTCAGAGCATGGCCGCGCGCCAGTGCGGGACGTCCGAACGCGAATTCAATTCCGCAGAAGCTTTAGAAGGATCCGTAGGTTCTTTTATTAGCTCAGTTAAGAGCGCGAAAATGGTAATTGTGTCAGATGCTTAATACGCATTCCGGTTCGTCGAACCACAAGTTTTCGGTCGTTGAAGCACGAGTCTTAGTGTCAACGATCGCACAAGCACGGCGGAATCCGCCGATCCATGCATTTCGCTTCCTTACAATTGGGACGCAGCCAGCCCTGTAAGTAACACCGCAAACCCCAAAGGGTAGGCTTAGGTCCCGGAAAATATAGAAAGTCACTGGAGCGGGCGAAGGGATTCGAACCCTCGACCCCAACCTTGGCAAGGTTGTGCTCTACCCCTGAGCTACGCCCGCTCTGGCGTTTACGGCCCGGTCAGTGGCTGACTGGGCGGGTAAGGTGGCGGGCTCTAACAGCGACATCCGCACACGGCAACCCCTTATCGCGGGTCGCGTGCAGATCGCTTCAGAAAAGGGTTGGCTTCGCAGGCCGAGCGCCCACATAAGACGCACAGCACGCAAGATTGGAGCGACACTTGGCCACCCTGGGAATGAGCGCCGTCGAACGCGACGCGGTCGAGAGCTTCCGCCGCGATGTCGTCGAGCCGTCGATGACCAAGCTCGTCGTGATCGATTTCTGGGCGGAATGGTGCGGGCCGTGCAAGGCGCTGACGCCGCTGCTCGAAAAGGTCGCGGCGGCCTATGCCGACAAGGGCGTGCTGCTCGCCAAGATCGACACCGACAAGAATCAGTTCATCGCCGCGCAATTCCAGATCAAGTCGATCCCGACGGTCTATGCGATGTTCCAGGGCCAGCTCGTCGCCGACCTAACACCCGCGCGCAGCGAGACGCAATTGCGCACGATGCTCGACCAGCTGCTCAAGCAGCTGCCGATCGAAAGCGAAGCCGCCGGATTCGAGGCCGAGCTCGAGCCGCTGATCGCGATGGGCGAGCAAGTGCTCGTCGAAGGCGACGCCGAGCGCGCGGTGAGCGTGTTCGCGCAGTTGAGCGAGATGGCGCCCGAACATGCCGCGGTGCTGTCTGGCATGGTGCGCGCGCTGGTTGCCGCTGGGCGAACCGACGAGGCCGAGGCGGCGATCGCCGCCTTGCCCGAGGAGATCGCCAAGCTCCCCGAGATCGAGCGTGCGCGGACCGCGCTGGCGCTGGCGCGCGAAGTGCAGCCGGTCGATGATCTTGCCGGGCTCGCAGCGGAGGTCGCTGCGAACCCCGAAAATTACGAGAAGCGCTTCGAACTGGCCGGCGGGCAGATGGCGGCGGGCGACCGCGACGCCGCGGCCGACACACTGCTCGCGATGATCGCCGCCGACCGGACCTGGAACGAGGGTGCGGCGCGCGCGCAATTGCTCAAGATCTTCGAGGTGGTCGGGCTCGAGGATCCGTGGGTCTCGGCGCAGCGCCGCAAGCTCTCGGCGATCCTGTTCGGATGACGATCACGCGGCTCTCGATCTTCCCGCTGCCGGGCGCGCTGCTGTTCCCCGGCATGCACCTGCCGCTGCATATCTTCGAGCCGCGCTATCGCGCGATGATTTCCGACGCGATGGCGCGCGACCGGCGAATCGGGATGGTCCAGCCGCGGCCCAACGTGCCCGCGCGACCCGACCGGCCGCCGCTGTTCGAAATCGGCTGTGTCGGCAAGATCGCCGAGTTCGAGGCGAGCGAGGACGGGCGCTACAATCTGATCCTCGAAGGGCTGTCGCTGTTCCGCATCGTCCGCGAGCTCGACGTGACGACCGCCTTCCGCCAGGTCGAGGCGGAGTTGATCCAGGGCCCGAGCGAGCCCGAGATTCTCTCGCTGTCGCGCCGCTCGGCGCTCGAGAGCGAATCGCGCGCCTTTGCCGATGCGCAAGGGTATGCGGTCGATTGGGACGCGGTGACGCGGCTCGACGACGAGGCGCTGGTCAACGGCATCGCGCAGATCGCGCCGTTCGACGTGGCGGCGAAGCAGGCGCTGCTCGAAGCCGGGCGGATCGAGGATCGCGCCGAGCTGATCATCCAGCTGATGCAGTTCTTCGGTCGGCACGACGGCGAGGATTCGGTCACGCTGCAATGACGCCGCGCGCGGACAAAGCGAAGCGCAAGGGGCGCGTCGGCGGTGCCGCGATGATGATCGGGATGTTCTTTGCGACGCTGTTCGACCCCAAGAAGGCGGCGGCGGTGGTGCACATCGATACGCAGCGGCGAATCGGCAGCGAGGCCGAGCGGATCGCCGCGGCGGCGAGTGCGCCTCCCCCTGAGGCGCGGCGGGTGCGCGATTGATTGGGCGCCAGGCGGTTCGTCGGTAGATCGGTTCGCGCAGAGGCGCAGAGAACGCAGAGCGGTTGCGCCTAGCCTCTTGGGCAACACCCCTATCGCACTTTTGGAAGCGCTTCCCCGGCGAAGGCCGGGGCCCAGGAGCGCAACACTTCCAGTCTCCCGGTGCGTTCGATCCGCGCAGCCATCTCGACTGCGCCCCGGCCGTCGCCGGGGAAGCGCTATGCGAGTCGGGCGCGTACCTCGCAACACGCGCCTCCGCGTCCTCCGCGCCTCTGCGCGAACCCAATCGACGCTGCCGCGAGCGCTGCCGTCGCGAGCCTAAACCGTTATCCCCTGCAACAGCTTCGGCACGTCGCCGCTCTCGCCGCGCGCCTCGGCGATGAAGCGGCGCTTGAGCGGCGGTACGCGCTGCACCGCCGACAGCCCCATCCGCCGCACGGCATTGGCGGTCTTGCCGGGAATGCCGAACAGCCGCGTCAGGCCATCGGTCGCCGCCGCCACCATGAAGGTGTCGAGGCTGCGCCAGCGGTCATAGCGCGCAAGCAGCTGCGGGTCGCCGAGGTCGAGCCCGGTGCGCTTGCCCTCGACCAGCACCTCGACCAGCGTCGCCACG
Source organism: Bordetella parapertussis (assembly GCA_943367995.1). Taxonomy (GTDB): domain Bacteria; phylum Pseudomonadota; class Alphaproteobacteria; order Sphingomonadales; family Sphingomonadaceae; genus Sphingomonas. The sequence continues at coordinate 402,452 of CALRKL020000002.1, forward strand.
TCGCGGAAGCCGACATTGACGCCTTGCCCAGCGATCGGATGGATGCCGTGCGCGGCGTCGCCGACTAGCGCGAGCCGGTCGGACACGATCTTCGCGGCATGGTGAAAGCCGAGCGGATAGCTCATCCGCGCGCCGAGCGGTCCGAGCTTGCCAAGGAACCCGCCGATGCGCTTGTCGGCCTCGGCGAGCCAGCCGCGGTCGGATAGCTTCATCATCCCCGGCGCTTGGTCATGCGTCACCGACCAGACGATGCACGAGCGATGTCCCTGCTCGTCGTCGTTGAGCGGCAGGATCGCGAACGGGCCGTCGGGATAGAAGATCTCGAACGCGATGTTCTCATGGGAATGTTCGTGATGCAGCGAGGTGACGATCGCGGCATTGTCATAGCTCCAGCGCGCGACGCGCAGGCCCGCCGCTTCGCGCGTCGGCGAGTTGCGGCCCTCGGCGGCGATCAGCAGCGGCGCCTTGATCACCGCACCCGAATCGAGCGCGACGGTGACGCCCGCCGCGCCGCGGTCGACCGACACCGCGCGCGTCTGCATCCGCACGTCGACATTGGGCGCCGCCGACGCCGCCTCGAACAAGGCGGCGCGCAGCTTGCGATTCTCGACCATATGGCCAAGCGGGCCGTCGCCGGGCTCGGGCTCGAAATCGAGCGCGCCGGGCTCGAGCCCGTCGCTGACGCGGATCCCCTGGATCGGACAGGCGAATTCGGTCAGCCGGTCGGCGACACCGATCGCCTGGAGCATCCGCCACGGCGCGCCGGCGATCGCCGAAGCGCGGCCGTCGAAGCCTGCTGCCAGAATCACCGCCGGATCGGCGATGTCGATGACGATTGCGCTGAGCCCATGCGTGTCGAGCGCGACGGCGAGCGCGCTGCCGACGAGTCCGCCGCCGAGGATGATGACGTCTGCTGTGTCCATGTCCGCTGCTGTAGCGCCTCGTCCGGGCGCTCGCCAGCCCGCAAAGTCTTGACGCCGGAGCCGTCGCGCGCGATGCATTCGGGCACAGACAGCGAACATCGGGACAAGAGATCATGGCGAGCCGCGCGCAGCCACCCTTATGGCGTGAGACCGTCAAGGCCGGCGCGGTGCGCAGCGGCGCGCTGATCACCGCGATCGCGCTGGTCGTGCTGGTCGCCTTGTTCGTCGTCGCGGTCGCGAGCTATCATGCCAGCGACCCGTCGCTCAACACCGCCTCGGGCGCCGCGGCGCGCAACTGGCTCGGCCGGCCCGGCGCGCTCGTCGCCGATGCGGCGTTCTGGCTGCTCGGGCCGGGGGTCGTATTGCTCCTGCCGACGGTGTTGCTGGTCGCGCTGCGGTTGTGGCGCGCGGTGCCGGTCGGGCGCTGGCGGCTGATGCTCGGTGCGTCGCTCGGCGGCATCGCGCTGATCGGGACGGCGTTCGCGCTGATCTGGAGCGCGGCGGTGCCTTCGCTGGCGGCGGGCTATGGTGGTGCGGTCGGGCTCGGCCTGGGCGACGCGGTGCGCGCACTGATCGGTCTGCTGCCCGACGCGAACGCCCAATTGTGGACAACGCGCGGAATCGCCGCCGGGCTCGGGCTCGCGGGACTCGCCGCCTGGGGCTACAGCTTCACGATCGACGTCAGCGAGCGCGCGCCGCGGATCGCGCGCGAGCCCAAGCGACTCAGCGACCAGCGCCGCGACCGCGATGTCGTCGACATGGAGGACGACGTGCTTCCGCCCGAGCCGAGCCCGCGCAAGCTCTCGATGCCGCGCGCGCTCGCCAGCCCCGACGTCCGCCCCGGCCCGGTGATCGCCGATCGCCAGATGACGCCGGTGACGGTCGCCAAGCCGCGCGCGAAACAGACCTCGATGGATTTCGGCGATGCGTCGAACCTGCCCTCGCTCGACCTGCTCAACCCCGCGCCGCCCGCGGTCGGCGGTCCGGTCGACAAGGTCGCGCTCGACCGCAATGCGCGGCTGCTCGAGACGGTGCTGAGCGACTTCCACGTCAAGGGATCGATCATCAACGTGCGGCCCGGCCCGGTCGTGACGATGTACGAGCTCGAGCCCGCCCCCGGCATCAAGGCGAGCCGCGTGATTCAGCTCGCCGACGATATCGCGCGCAACATGTCGGCGGTGTCGGCGCGCGTCGCGACGATCCCCGGGCGCACCGTGATCGGCATCGAACTGCCCAACGCCAAGCGCGAGACGGTGGGCCTGCGCGAGCTGATCGATTCGCTCGACGACCAGCCGGGCTCGCTGTCGCTGGTGCTCGGCAAGAATATCGCGGGTGACCCGGTGATCGCCGATCTCGCGCCGATGCCGCATCTGCTCGTCGCGGGCACCACCGGCTCGGGCAAGTCGGTCGGGCTCAACTGCATGATCCTGTCTTTGCTCTACCGGCTCAAGCCCGAAGAGTGCCGGATGATCATGATCGATCCCAAGATGCTCGAACTGAGCATGTACGAGGACATTCCGCATCTCTACGCGCCGGTCGTGACCGACCCGTCCAAGGCGGTGCGCGCGCTGAAATGGACCGTCGAGCAGATGGAGGATCGCTATCGCCAGATGTCCTCGCTCGGCGTGCGCTCGCTCGCGAGCTTCAACGACAAGGTGCGCGCGGCCAAGGCCAAGGGCCAGCCGCTCGGGCGCAAGGTGCAGACGGGCTACGAACCCGGCACCGGCGCGCCGATCTACGAGGAAGAGACGCTCGATTATCAGGTATTGCCGCAGATCGTTGTGATCATCGACGAGCTCGCCGATCTGATGATGACCGCGGGCAAGGAAGTCGAATTCCTGATCCAGCGTTTGGCGCAGAAGGCGCGCGCGGCGGGGATCCATCTGATCATGGCGACGCAGCGGCCGTCGGTCGACGTCATTACCGGCGTGATCAAGGCGAACCTGCCGACGCGGATCAGCTTCCACGTGACGAGCAAGATCGATTCGCGCACGATTCTGGGCGAGCAGGGCGCCGAGCAGCTGCTCGGCAAGGGCGACATGCTCTATATGCCCGGCGGCAAGGGCATCGTCCGCGTCCACGGGCCGTTCGTGTCGGACGACGAGGTGCGCGCGGTCACCGATCACTGGCGCGCGCAAGGCTCGCCCGATTACAACCAGGCGATCACCGAGGAGCCCGAGGACGGCTTTGCGATGGACGGCGCGCCGACTGGCGAGGATACCGCCGAGGACCAGCAATATCGCACCGCGATCCAGCTCGTCGTCGAAAGCCAAAAGGCGTCGACCTCGTGGCTCCAGCGCCAGCTGCGCGTCGGCTACAACAGCGCGGCGCGGCTGATCGAGCGGATGGAGAAGGACGGAATCGTCGGCCGCCCCGACCATGTCGGGCGCCGCGAGGTGTTGCGCGACCGCGACGGGAACCCGGTGTAAGGGAACCGGGTCTGTTGGCTTCGGTTCAGAGCGCGTTCAAGCCGCTTCGGGCTTAAGCGGCCGCGTCAGGAGAATATTCGTGTCCCTTCGTTACCCCACGCTTCTTGCCGCGCTCGCCGCGCCGGCGCTGGTCTCGGCCGCGCCCGTCGCCGACCTGTCGCTGGTGCAAAAGCATCTCCAGTCGGTCGAAAGCATGACCGCGTCGTTCACCCAGACCGATCGCGCGGGCAAGGTGCTGACGGGCGTGCTGACGCTCAAGAAGCCCGGCAAGATCCGCTTCCAATATGAGAAGGGCGTGCCGATCCTGATCGTCGGTGACGGCAAGTCGCTGTGGTTCCTCGATTACTCAGTCGGCCAGAAACAGCGCTGGCCGATCGGCGGGTCGCCGCTCGGCATCCTGCTCGATCCGTCGCGCGACATGCGCGGGATCGCGAGCGTGGTGCCGACGGGCAACCCCGAGACGGTCGCGGTCGACGCCGCCGACCCCAAGCATCCCGAATATGGCCGGATCAGCCTGGTGTTCGTGCGCAATGCAACCGCGCCGGGCGGGCTGATGCTGCAAGGCTGGGTCGCGCTCGATTCGCAGAACAATCGCACGACGATTCGGCTGACCAACCAGCGGTTCAACGCGCCGGTGAGCAACTCGGCGTTCCAATGGCGCGATCCAACGCCCGCATCGGGCAGAAAATAACCTGGGCTAGGATCGGTTCATATTGGCGACAGGTTTGCGGTCCTAAGACCTAAATCGCGGATGTGAGGTGCTCCCGGGATTTTTCCCCCTGTTGCCCGGACCCTTGCTTCCCGCCTGCGTGACGAACGCTAGGTCGGCCCTCGCTCCATGCCCCCGGAGCGAGGGCCTTTCCATGTCGGGTAGCGGCGGGTGGCGCGGGACCCTTGCGATGGCTACAGCGCTGGCATGACGACACCGCTCAAGATCGTTTCGTGGAACATCAACTCGGTCCGCTTCCGCCTCGACATCGTTGCGACCTTCCTGCGCGAGATGGCGCCCGACATCCTCTGCCTGCAGGAAACCAAGGTGGTCGACCAGGATTTCCCGACCGACACGTTTCGCGCGCTCGGCTATCACCACATCGTGCTGCACGGACAGAAGATGCACCACGGCGTCGCGATCCTGTCGAAGGTCCCGCTGGTCGAGGACGACCGCTTCGACTGGCAAGCCAATCAGGAGGCGCGGCATGTCGGCGTGCGGCTCGAATCGGGGATGCGGATCGAGAATGTCTACGTGCCCGCGGGCGGCGATGTGCCCGACCGCGAGGCCAATCCGAAGTTCGGGCAGAAGCTCGATTTCCTCGAGCGGATGACGCAGTGGTCGCACGGGCTCAGCGTGCCGACGCTGCTGGTCGGCGATCTCAACATCGCGCCGCTGGAATCGGACGTGTGGAGCCACAAGCAATTGCTCAAGACCGTCAGCCATACGCCGATCGAGGTCGCGGCGATGGACCGGCTCAAGGCGTCGAACAGCTGGGTCGATCTCGGGCGGCATTTCTACCCGGCGCCGGCGCGGCTGCACACCTGGTGGAGCTATCGCTCAGCCGATTGGACGGTCAACGATCGCGGCCGGCGGCTCGACCATATGTGGGCGACCGCCGACGTTGCGGCCAAGGCGACGCGGCACCATGTCTATGAGGAATGCCGCAGCTGGCTCAAACCCTCCGACCATGTGCCGATCATGACCGAATTCGCGATATGACCCCGCCGATTGCTGGCCCGATTGCGGGCGACGCGCACAAGACCGCGCTCGCGATCGACGCGTTGCGCCGCGGCTGGCCGGTGGCGATCGCCGGAGCCGACGGCACGCTGGCGCTGCTGCCGATCGAGACCGCCGACCCGGCGCGGCTCGCCGCGTTCGATCCCGACGCGCGTGCGCCGTTGCTGCTCTCGGCGGGGCGATCGGCGACCTTGAAGCTCGCCAACCAGCTCGAGGCGGCGGCGCCCGACGCGCCCGTCCTGGTCGAGCGCGCGCCGTGGATCGATTTCGCGATGGCGACCGCGCTCGCGGATCCGCAGTTCGATCTCGACACGCCGATGAAGGGGCCGTTCCGCGCGATCCCGCTCGCGCAGAGCGAAGCGGGGGGGGCTGCGCTCCGGCTCGCGCGGATCGGCGGCGTGTTGCCCGCCTTCGTCGCGCGTGCGGGCGAATCGGCCGCGCTGGTGCTGCGGCCGAGCGACATCGACGCGCATGAGGATGCCGCGCGGCTGACCATCGCGACGCGCGCGCATTTGCCCGTGGTCGGCGCGGAAAATGCCGAGATCGTCGCGTTCCGCACGCCGGAAATGCCCGGCGAGCACATCGCGCTGCTGATCGGCACCCCCGATGGCCGCCCGCCATTGGTCCGGTTGCACAGCGAATGCCTCACCGGCGACATGCTCGGCAGCCTCAAATGCGATTGCGGGCCGCAGCTCCACGCCGCGATCGATGCGATCGCGGCGAGCGGCTGGGGAATCGTGCTGTATCTGCGCCAGGAAGGCCGCGGGATCGGGCTGATCAACAAGCTACGCGCCTATGCGCTGCAGGATCAGGGGTTCGACACGGTCGACTCCAATACGCGGCTGGGGTTCGCGGTCGATTCGCGCAATTTTGCCGTCGCGGCGCGGATGCTCGAATTGCTCGGGCAGGGTTCGGTGCGGCTGCTCACCAACAATCCGCAAAAGGTCGCGCAGCTCGAGGCAGCCGGGATCGAGGTCGTCGAGCGCGTGCCGCATTTCCTTCCGGCCAACCCGCACAACGAACGCTATCTCGCCACCAAGCGCGACCGGACGGGGCATCAATTCTGACGCGTCCCCTACCGTCACCCAGGCCTTGTGCCGGGGCCCACCGTGCCGCGCGGGACACGGCGGCAGGATGCGCGGCCCGATAGACCCCGGGGTGACGGGGTCGTGGGGCATCGCGCTCCGCATGGCGGCGGTTTGCGATCGTGTTGCGCGATACCCGTCCGCGCCAAATGCTAGGGCAAAATAGCCGTGCTCAGCCAAGCAGCCGCCGCATTGTGGCAAAATCCCCCGCCACGTCGTGCACACCGATCGCGCGCAGCTTGTCGGCATGGTCGGGCCCGCAATGCGTGCCGCCCACGAACCCGATGACATGCGCGCCGGAGGCGACCGCGCCGGTCGCGCCCACGGGCGAATCCTCGACGATCACGCAGCGCGCGATATCGACGCCGAGCGCGGCGGCGGCGTGGAGATAGAGGTCGGGCGCGGGCTTGCCGTTGACGACATGCTCCTTGCCCGAGAAGAGCTTGTCGCCGAACGCGTCGCGCAGCCCGATATGCTCGAGATGCCGCGCGATCCAGGCGGTAGAGCTCGACGAGGCGATCGCCTTGGGCAGGGTGGGCGGCAGATCGAGCACGAATTCGACCGCGCCTTCGACCGCGTCGATCCCTGCGTGCATCACGCGATCGTCCTCGGCGCGGCGCGCGGTGTGGAAATCGTCGGGAAGCGTGCGCCCGATCCAGCGCTCGACCGCGCCGATGAACGACGCGCCCGACAGGCCCATGAAATTGGCGAACGAATCGGCGGGCGTGGTGGGATGGCCGATGCTCGTCAGATAGTCGGCGATCTGGCGGTTGCCGACGGCCTCGCTCTCGATCAGCACGCCGTCGAAATCGAAGATGATCGCGTCGAAGGTCATGAACGGCTTCCAAACAGAGCGGTGCCGACGCGGACATGCGTCGCGCCGAGCATCACCGCGGTTTCGTAATCGCTCGACATGCCCATGCTGAGCGCATCGAGCCCATGATCGCGCGCGAGCTTGGCGAGCAAGGCGAAATAGGGCGCGGCCTCGGTTTCGACCGGGGGGACCGCCATCAGCCCGATCACCGGCAGCGCGGCGGCACGCGCCGCGGCGAGCAACGCCGGCAGGTCGGCGATCGCGCAGCCGCCCTTTTGCGGTTCGTCGCCGATATCGACCTGGACGAAGCAGTCGGGCCGGCGGTCGTGCTTGTCCATCGCCCGGCCGAGCGCGGTGACGAGCGAAGCGCGGTCGACCGAATGGATCACGTCGAACAAGGCGACGGCGTCCTCGGCCTTGTTCGATTGCAGCTGCCCGACAAGGTGCAGCGCCACATCCGGATAGGCGTCGCGCAACGCCGGCCATTTGGCTTGCGCTTCCTGCACGCGATTCTCGCCGAACGCGCGCTGGCCGGCGGCGAGCAGGGGCGCGATCGCTTCGGCGGGCTTGGTCTTGGAAACCGCGATCAAGGTCACGGAATCGGCCTTGCGATCGGCGAGGGCGGCGGCATGGGCGATCTTGGCCTGGACGGCGGCGAGCGCTGCGGTGGGGTCGTCGGTGGACATTGGCGGCGCTATAGGCGGGACTATGGCCCCGCGTCACCCCAATAGCCGCACCGCGCGCGCGCCGACGCTGTGGCTGATGACCGACGAACGGATGGGTGCGGCGCTTTGGTCGGCGCTCGCCGCCCTGCCGCTTGGCAGCGGGGTGGTGTTCCGTCACTTCGCGACCGCGGCGGCGGAACGCGCCGTCCTGTTCGCGCGCGTCGCGCAGATCGCGCGGCGGCGGCGGCTGGTGCTGATCGAGGGCGGGGGCGCCGCGCAACGCCGCATCCTGTATCCGGCGCATTCGCTCAGCGAGGCGGTCGCTGCGCGCCGCGCCGGGGCGCGGCTTGTGCTGGTCTCGCCGGTCTATCCGACGCGCACGCATCCCGGCGCGCGCGCGCTCGGCCCGTTGCGCGCGGCGGCGATCGCCCGCGCCGCGGGCATTCCGGCGATCGCACTCGGCGGAATGACGCGCGAAAGATTCAAACGGATGAAGGCGCTAGGCTTTGTCGGGTGGGCGGCGATCGACGGGCTGACGCCCTGAGTCGCATCAGAAGCGGAACGCGGTCCCGACATAGACGGCCTGGCTGTCGCGGCGCGTCGCATCGGCGGCGGGCTGCTCGATCAGGCGATCGCGCTCGGCCTTGTAGCGCACGCCGGCGGTGACATCGATCCGCCGCGTCAACGCGTACGAACCGCCGACGTCGATCGAATAGGCCGGGGCGTCCTCGACCAGCTTGGGCGCGCCGACCAGCGGGCGATCCGCCGCGGCCTTGACCCGACCGGTGAAGCGGTTGCCGGTATAGCTCACGCCGACATCGGCCGCTTCGCGACCACCGGGCAGCCCGGCGAGATCGACCTTCGACACGTCGCCCGATACGGCGAAGCGCTTCCAGCCGACCGCGACGCCGAGATTGTAGGCGATCGGCGTCAGGCTCGTGGTCGAGGCCGGCAGCGGCGCGGTGCGATCGACGACAGCGATGCCGCGCGCCGAGCGGGCGCGAATCGCCACCGTCACCGGGCGGGCGCCATCGCCGCGCGTATCCGACGGGGTGAAGCGGAAGCCGCTGGTGTCGAGGCCGCCGCGCGCGAAGATCGCCGCAAGCCGTGGGTCGGCCGAGGCCGGGGTGAACGACCCGATTCCGCGGACGAACACCGGGCGCTTGGCGGCGAAGCGTGCGGCGGGCGAGTCGCTCGCGCCGAGTGCCGGGGCCACGGCGAAGCCGAGGGCGACAAGCGACCCCACGGCAATCCCGGACAACCAACGAGCAGACAACACGTGCAACCCCTCTGCGTGCCGCTTCGGCACCCCTTATCTGACAACGCGCCTATCACGATTCAATTCCGTCGTACCACTGTAACGGTACAATTTCCTTGAAGAGTGTCACGAAGGACACACCTTGTGGCAGGCGAGGCTAAACGGCGCTGGCGCAGCGAAGATCCACCGCGGAGGTGCTGCTTGCGGCGAACGTGCAACATTCTATAGATACCGCCACTCCCAAGTCCCCGTTTTGCTCAGGAACCGCCGATGATCCGCCGCCCAGGCACCGCGCCCCGCACCCTTGTCGTGCTTTCCTGTGCGCTTGCCGCATCGCTGTCGCTGGGCGCCTGCGCGCACAAGGGCGCGCGGATCGCGAGCCCCGACCTTGCCGCGTCGAAAGTCACGACGATCGGCGTCAACGCCTATCTGTGGCGCGCGAGCCTCGACACGCTGAGCTTCATGCCGCTGCTGCAGACCGATTCGAACGGCGGCGTGATCGTGACCGACTGGTACATCAATCCGGCCGCGCCTTCGGAGCGCGTCAAGGTGACGGTGACGATCCTCGACCAGGATCTGCGCGCCGACGGTCTGCGCGTTGCCGCCCTTCGCCAGGTCAACCAAGGCGGGCAGTGGATTGCCGCCCCGGTGCAGGCGGCGACCGTGCAGAAGCTCGAGGACATCATCCTGACCAAGGCGCGTGATCTGCGTCGCGCCGCCGTCGCGGGCTGAGGCAGCACCCTTATGGCGTCACGCTTCAATGCGCTGAAGGCGGACGCGGCTTGGCAGGCGGTATGGGACGAGCGTTCCACCTTCGTCGCGCGCGACGATTCGCCCAAGCCGCGCTCTTATGTGCTCGAGATGTTCCCCTATCCGTCGGGGAAGATCCATATGGGGCATGTCCGCAACTACACGATGGGCGACGTGCTCGCGCGCTATCGGCGGATGACGGGCATGGAAGTGCTTCACCCGATGGGGTGGGACGCCTTCGGCATGCCCGCCGAGAATGCCGCGATGGAAAAGGGCGTGCACCCCGGCGGCTGGACGCGCGATAACATCGCGACGATGAAGGCGCAGCTGAAGCGGCTGGGCTTCGCGCTCGACTGGAGCCGCGAGCTCGCGACCTGCGAGCCCGACTATTACGGGCATGAGCAGGCGCTGTTCCTCGATCTGTTCGCGGCGGGGCTCGTCTATCGCAAGGAGAGCTCGGTCAATTGGGACCCGGTCGACATGACCGTGCTCGCCAACGAGCAGGTGATCGACGGGCGCGGCTGGCGCTCGGGTGCGCTGGTCGAGCGGCGCAAGCTGTCGCAATGGTTCCTCAAGATCACCGACTTTGCCGATGAATTGCTCGAGGGGTTGGGTGAACTCGAGCATTGGCCCGACAAGGTCAAATTGATGCAGGAGAACTGGATCGGGCGCAGCCGCGGGCTGACGTTCCGGTTCGCTCTTTCTTCCCCCCTCCCGCTCGCGGGAGGGGCCGGGGGTGGGCACGCGCCCGCGACCGGAACTGACGGCGAAAGCGCGTCCCCACCCCCAACCCCTCCCGCAAGCGGGAGGGGAGTAGCGTCGGTCGAGGTCTTCACCACCCGCCCCGACACGATCTTCGGCGCAAGCTTCGTCGCGGTCGCCGCCGATCACCCGATCGCGCAGGCACTCGCCGCCGAGAACCCCGCCGCCGCCGAGTTCATGGCCTTGTGCAAGCGCGGCGGCACCACCGCGGCCGAGCTCGACACGCAGGAGAAGCTCGGCTTCGACACCGGCATCACCGCGGCGCATCCGTTCGACCCCGCGTGGCAGCTGCCGGTCTACATCGCGAATTTCGTGCTGATGGAATACGGCACCGGCGCGGTGTTCGGCGTCCCCGCGCACGACCAGCGCGATCTCGATTTCGCGCGCAAATACGATCTGCCGGTGCGCCGCGTCGTCTCCGACGGCGACGTGACCGACCCGGTGTTCGAGGGCACCGAAGCCGCGACCGGCCCCGGCACGCTCGTCAACTCGCACTTCCTCGACGGCATGGACGTCGAGGACGCCAAGCGCGCAGTCATCCAGCGCGCCGAGGGCGAAGGCTGGGGGACCGGATCGACCGTGTTCCGCCTGCGCGACTGGGGCGTCAGCCGCCAGCGATATTGGGGCACGCCGATCCCGATCATCCATTGCGACGCGTGCGGCGCGGTGGCGGTGCCCAAAGACCAGCTCCCCGTCGTGCTGCCCGAGGACGTGTCGTTCGACATCCCCGGCAACCCGCTCGATCGCCATCCGACGTGGAAGCACGTCGCGTGCCCGTCATGCGGTGGTGCTGCGCGGCGCGAGACCGATACACTCGACACCTTCGTCGATTCGTCGTGGTACTTCATCCGCTTCGCCAGCCAGCCCAAGGACAAGCCGTTCGACCGCGCGGTCGCCGAGCAATGGCTGCCCGTCGCGCAATATATCGGCGGCGTCGAGCATGCGATCCTGCACCTGCTCTACGCCCGCTTCTGGACGCGCGCGCTCAGGCACATCGGTCTGCTCGACGTGGCCGAGCCTTTTGCCGGGCTGTTCACGCAGGGCATGGTGACGCACGAGACCTATAGCCGCCAGATCACCGAGCTCGGCAGCGACGGCGTCGACAGCATCACCAAGCCGCTGTGGCTGTCGCTCGACGATATCGTCCGCAACGGCGACGGCTGGACCGAGAAGGCGACCGGCGAGGCGGTCACCGTCGGCCGCGTCGAGAAGATGTCGAAGTCGAAGAAGAACACCGTCGACCCGACCGGCATCGTCGATCAGTACGGCGCCGACGCGACGCGCTGGTTCATGCTCTCCGATTCGCCGCCAGAGCGCGATCTGCCGTGGAGCGAGAGCGGGATCGAAGGCTCGTGGCGCTTCATCCAGCGGCTGTGGCGGCTGTTCGATGGCGAGCGGGCAGGAGAGGGGGGCGCGAAGAACCCCGCGCTCGACCGCAAGCTCCACCAGAGCATCGCCGGCATCGCGATCGATATCGAGGCGCTCGGCTTCAACAAGGCGGTCGCCAAACTGTACGAGCTGACCGCCGCGATCGAACGCGCCGAGCCCTCGGCGTCGCGCGACACCGCGATCGCCACGCTGATGCGGCTCGTCGCGCCGATGGCGCCGCATCTCGCCGAAGAAGCCTGGGCGGCAGCCGGGAACGACGGCCTGATCGCCGACGCGCCGTGGCCCGTGGTCGATGCCGCTTTGCTGGTCGAGGACGAGGTCACCATCGCGGTGCAGGTCAACGGCAAGCTGCGCGACACGCTCACCATGCCCAAAGGGCATCCAAGCGATGCGGTCGAGGCCGCAGCACTCGCCTCGGACAAGATCGTCCGCATCCTCGAAGGCAAAGCCCCCCGGAAGGTCATCGTCGTGCCCGATCGTCTCGTGAACATCGTCGCATGATGAAGCGACTTGCCCTCGTCGTGCCGTTCGCGGCGCTCGCGCTGGCGGGCTGCGGCCTGCATCCGCTCTATTCGGGTGGTAGCTCCGGCACCGTCGCAGGCGGGCTGACGCAGATCGAAGTCGGTCCGATCGAGGGCAAGTCGGGCTGGATGATGGGTAACGCGCTGCGCGATCGGCTCCACGCGCAGGCGAGCCCGCGCTACCGGCTCGAGATCAAGCTCGACGACCAGATCACCGGGCTTGGCGTCAATCGCGACAACTCGATCTCGCGCGAGCGCCGCACGTTGCGCGCGCGCTATCAGCTGGTCGATCTGTCGAACGGCGCGGTGCTGCTCGATGCCACCGCCGGCTCGGACGCGGGCATCGATGCGGTCAATTCGGAATATGCGACGATCGCCGCCGAGGACACCGCGCTCGAACGGCTGTCGCAGATCGTCGCCGATCAGATCGTCGCGCGCGTCGCCACCTATGTGCAGCGTACCGCGCCCGAGCCGCGCTGACATGCCCCGCGGGCGGGCGTCGTGAAAGCCAATCTGAACCAGCTGACGCGCGCGATCGAGAGCGGCAATCCCGACATCCGGCTCTACGTGCTCTACGGACCGGATGAGGCGGGCGCGCGCGACATAGCAGCGCGCGTCGCGCGCGCGCTCGGCCCCGACGCCGAGCGCGTCGACCTCGAGCCGGCATTGCTCAAGGCCAATCCCGGGCGGCTTGCCGACGAAGCCGCGTCGATGTCGCTGTTTGGCACCGCGCGCCACATTCGCGTCGCGGGCGCGGGCGAGGAAAGCGTCGCGGCGGTCACCTTGCTGCTCTCGGCCGAGCGCGCCGGCAATCCGGTCGTCCTGCTCGCGCCCAATGCCAAGGCGACCTCGGCGCTCGTCAAGCTCGCGACGGGCGACCCGCGCGCGATGTCCTGCGTCTTCTACGTCCCCGAAGGCGGCGAGGCCGACAAGATCGCGACGAGCATCGCGCGCGAGCAGGGCCTGCGCACGATGGGCGGGACGGCCGCGCGGATCGCGCTCGCCGCGGCGGGCGACCGCGCGGTGATGACGCGCGAGCTCGAGAAGATCGCGCTCTATTTAGACGCCGCGCCCGAGCGGCCGCGCGAGCTCGACGATGCCGCGCTCGATGCGATCGGCGCCGATCTCGGCGATTCGGAAATGTCGCGCGCGATCGATGCGGCGATCGGCGGTGGCCCGGTCGTGCTTGGCGACGAACTCGCGCGGCTGGCGGTCGCCGGTGTGTCGCCGATCCCGTTGCTGCGCCAGCTCGTCCGGCGCCTGATGAGTCTCGCCGAACTGCGCGCCGAGATCGACAATGGCGCGAACATCAACAGCGTGATCGAGCGCGTCTTCTTCCGCGAACGCGCGACGACCGCGGCGGCGCTGCGGATCTGGTCGGCGGCCAAGATCAGCGACGCGATCGACCGCGTCCGCCGCGCCGAACGCGCGACGATGGCGCCGGCCAACGCCGGAACCGTCTTGTCGGACGCAGCGATGCTCGGCGTCGCGCGGATGGCGGCGCGGCAGCGCGGTTAAGCGCCTGGCGGCAACGCCCAGTCGATCGCGCCGCGCCCGTGCGCCATCAGGAAAGCGTTGGCGGCGGAGAAAGGACGGCTGCCGAAGAAGCCGGTATGCGCCGATAGCGGCGAGGGATGCGCCGCCCTCAGCACGAGATGCCGGCCGCCTTGCGTTACGTCCTCGACGAACGCCGCCTTTTTCTGTGCGTGCGCGCCCCACAGCAGGAAGACGGTCGGCTCGGACGATTCGGCCACAACACGGATCACGGCGTCGGTGAAGCGTTCCCACCCGCGCTTCTGGTGCGACGCGGCTGCCCCCACCCGCACCGTCAACACCGCGTTGAGCAGCAGCACGCCCTGCGTCGCCCAATGTTCGAGCAGGCCGTGCCGCGCCGGCGCGATACCGAGATCGGCCGCGAGCTCCTTGTAGATATTGCGCAGGCTCGGTGGGATGCGCACGCCGTCCTGTACCGAAAAGCTCAATCCATGCGCCTGCCCCGGCCCATGATAGGGATCCTGCCCGAGGATCACGACGCGGACCACGTCGGGCGGCGTCAGCGCGAGCGCGCGGAACCAGTCCGCGCGGGCTGGGAACACCGCCGTCCCCGCCGTCTGTTCGGCGTCGAGGAACGCCTCTAGCGCTTGCATATACGGCTGGGACACTTCGCCTGCCAACGCGTCGCGCCAGCGGGATGGCAACGGCTGCACGCGTCGAACCGTCAGCGCTTGCGGACGAACTCGGCGCGCAGCACGAGGCCCTTGATGCCCTCGTAGCGGCAGTCGATTTCCTGCGCGTCGCCGGTCAGCCGGATCGCCTTGATCAGCGTGCCACGCTTGAGCGTCTGCCCCGCACCCTTGACGGTGAGATCCTTGATCAGCGTGACCTGATCGCCGTCGGCGAGCACGTTGCCGACCGAGTCGCGGACGACGACGACATCGTCGCTAGCGGTAGCGGACACGTCGCTCTCGGCGACCCATTCACCGCTCGCTTCGTCATAGATATAACTGTCGGTGTCGCTCATCTTCAGCTCTTGATCGTGACCATCGGGACCGGCTGGCCCTTGCTGGTCGGGTTGGAGGCATTGGCCTTGGGCGCCTTCTCGGCCTTGGGCTTGCGCACTTCCTTGTTCGATTTCTTCTGGCTCTTGGCCATGACGGTTCCTGACCGGGGCGAAAGGCCCCGCGGTACCCTAGCGCCAAAGCCCGGTGGGACCTGCATCAATTCGCAAAGGCGATGCGCGCGTGCTCAACCCGAGCGCCCGTCGCAACCAATGGGCGCGCGGTCCGTTCTTAGGCTGCCGGGCGTGCCCCCCTTCGCGCCCGGCACCCCGAACCGCCGATCAATACGATCCCGGAACCTGGCGTTGGCTCGGGTCGGGACGATCGGGCGTCATCAATTGCAGCGCCGCCGTATCGGTGCGGAGCGAGCGTGCGGCGAGGCTGCTCGTCGCGGCCGGGGCGATCGGCGTGCAGCTGCGGCCGGCGAGATAATCGAGCGCGGCGCGCGTCGAACTCTCGAGCGGGCTGCCGAGCGGATGGCTGATATCGTCATTGGCCTGGCAACTCGCTTCTACGACGCTGGCGAGGCCGTCATAATAGGCCCCCTGGCGGTTCGCGTTCTGCAGCGCGAAGGCGATGACGCGCAGCCGGTCGTCGCATTGCGTGCGGTCGAGCGCAATCTGCCCGACGGGCTTGCCGAAGGTGTTGGTGCCGATCAGCCCGACATTCGCGTGGAGATACGGGATCTGCGCCGCGACGACGAGCTCGCTCGCGGATGCGGTGCTGGCGGTGCCGATGAACGCGATTCTGGTCGGCGTGATCGACTGCGGCTGCGGCGCGAAGAACGCCGTCGTGTTGTTCGACGCCTTTTCGGGGCGGAACGTCATATAGTCGATGACGTCCGACGTTGCGCGGTTCGCGCCGAGCAGATTGCTCATCAGTTCGGCGATCGAGACCAGCCCGCCGCCATTGTAGCGCAGATCGATGATCACGTTGGTGATCCCCGCCGTGCGGAACGAGGCGAAGGCGGCGCGCAACGCCGGGTCGGCGGTCGAGATGAAGGTGCGCAGGTTGATATAGCCGACCTGGCGGCCGCCATCGTTGATGATCTGCGCGCCATAGCGGCTCGACACCGGGGTCAGCGCGAAATCGGCCTTGGCGAGCGTGACCGTGCGCGTTCCGCCGGCGTCGTTGATCCGCAACAGCCGCGTCGTCCCGGCGGTGTTGGGGCCGAGCGCGTCGCTCACCCCGGCGGCGCCTTGCGTCGCGATGATCGAATCGACCGTCCTGAGATCGGCGGTGGTCGTGCCGATCGCGAGGATCTCGGTGCCGCGGTCGATCCCGGCGGCGAGCGCGGGCGTGCCCTCGAAGCTCTCGGCGCTGAACGCGCGCCGCGCCGTCGGGTCGATCGCCAGCCGGAAGCCGAAGCCCGCGCTGGTGCCGCTGTCGTAGAAGGCGGTCTCGCTCGCGATCGAGGTGAGATAGGTGAAATAGCGGTCCTTGCGCTGTGCGCGGGCGGTCGCGGTGAGCGCGTCGATATAGTCGCCGACGGTGGTATATGGGGTCGGGTCGAGCGTGGCGGGCAGCGTATCGGGGAAGAGATACCATTCGCGCAGCTGTGCCGCCGCCCAATCCTGCCGCTCGCGCAGCGAACACCCCGCCGCGGTGGAAGACGTCGGAGTCGGTGTCGGAGTAGGGTTCGCTGCGATCGGCGTGCCGGACGATCCGGTCGATCCGCCACCGCCCCCGCCACAGGCGGAAAGCAAAGCGGCAAGCGCGAGACAACTCGTTACGATACGCGTCCGGGCCATGTACACGCCCCCCAAAAGAAGGAAGCGTAAGAGCCGCGCCGGACCTTGTCAGCTAAAAAATCGCGACGGGAAAGCGGCGGGCGGTGGCCCGCGCCCGATCAGGCGATCGGGGCGAGCGAAACCGCGGTCGAGGCGAGAATGGCGGTGAAAGCGAGGGCGGCGACGAGCGAAACGGCGACGCGCTGGAGCGATTCGAAACGGATGACCATGAGGATGTTCCCTTGCAATCTGGCGCTCCGGACCATCCGAAGCGTCGATGCCAGGAGTTTTGCATGGGGCGTGCCAGTTTTCTAAATCATTGAAATACAGCGGTAAAATGGAAAACGACACTCTCTACTGCAACAGTCTGTAGGATTTTACGCCAAATATCGGCGTGCCATGCTACGCGCACCGCACCTGGTTTCGCCCACTATCCTTCGCGGTATAGAGCAATTTGTCGGCGCGGCCGAACACCGCGCCGAGCGGCTCACCCGCTTCGCCGGGGGCGAGGCCCGCGGAGAAGGTCACCGCGCCGAGCGGCATGTCGGTCTCGCGCAGTCGATAGCGTTTGGCATCGACCGTGCGCCGCGCCGATTCGAGCGTCAGTTGCGCCTGCGCGAGCGCGACGTTCGAGAACAACACGACGAACTCCTCGCCGCCGTAGCGCGCGACGAAATGGCCTTCGCACGCGGTTGCCAAGGCTTCGGCGATCGCCTTGAGCACGCGGTCGCCGACCGAATGGCCGAATTGGTCGTTGACCCGCTTGAAGCGATCGACATCGCACACCGCGATACACAGGCGCGTGCCGCGGGCGCTGTGCTCGGCAAACGCTTCTTCGAATGCGCGGCGGTTGGGCAAGCCGGTGAGCGGATCGCGCCGCGCGTCGCCGCGCGCTTCCTCGAGCTTGGCGCGCAACTGATCCGCCTCGGAGGTCGCTTCGTGCAGCCGCGCCTCGGCCGAGCGGACGCGATCGAGCATCACCGCGGTCAGCGCCAGCATGTCGTCGCCGCTCGCGCCCCCGCGCATCGCGGTTGCGCTCGCGGCGAGGTCGCGGCCGAAATCGGCGGTCTCGGCGCGCATCGTGCGGACCATGTCGGTAAAGCCTTCGACCTGCATCTGCGTCTGGGCGACCAGCCCGTCGGACTGGACCGCATCGGCCGGCGCCGCCGCCGCGCCGCCGCCGAGCGTCGCGATATCGCGTGCCGACAGGCGGATGCCCCCTTCGGTCATCGTCGCGACCGATTGCGCGAGCACCCCGTTCGGATTGCACACCACGGCGTGCGCGAAGGCGTAATGCACCGGGTCGGCGCCGAGACGGTGCAGCGTGAGGAACGCGCGGACACACTCGAAGACCTGCGCGGTGCGGTCTTCGCTGGCAACGAGCCGCGGGCTCCTCGCTAGATCCATCGCTGTCGAACTCCCCCAGCATCGCCTGCCGCATGCGCCGGCCGCTCCCGTCCGCTTACGCGCGAACTGCTAAAATTGGGTGACCGGTGGCCGAGCAGCGGCCGCACCTGCGCCGTTACGGGCGCGCCGCGCGCACGCGTACGCCGCCCGCGAGCTGGATCGAACGACGCGACGGTGTGACCCTCGGCCTTCAACCCCGCGCCACCTGCCGCGATCCCCGACGCTTGGGCTGGCGAAACCCCGCCAGTCGCTCTAGGCCAACACGATGCGCGTTACCGACACCGATCTCGCCCTTGCCGCCGCCCTCGCCGATGCCGCGGGCGCCGCGATCCGACCTTATTATCGTGCCGAATACGGGCTCGAGGCGAAGGACGACGCCTCGCCGGTGACGCTCGCCGATCGCGCTGCCGAGGCCGCGATGCGCGCGCTGATCGAGCGCGCCTTTCCCGCCGATGCGATCATCGGCGAGGAATATGGCACCAAGGAGGGGACGAGCGGACGCGCCTGGGTGCTCGATCCGATCGACGGGACGCGCGCGTTCATTTCCGGAAGGCCGATCTTCGGGACGCTGATCGCGCTGGTGATCGAGGGCTGGCCGATGCTGGGGGTGATCGACCAGCCGATCCTGCGCGAGCGCTGGACGGGCGTGATGGGTAATCCGACGCTGTTCAACGGCAAGCCCGCCGCGACGCGGCGCTGCGCCGATCTCGGCAAGGCGCTGCTCGCGACGACCTCGCCCGCCTTGTTCGACGATTCGCAGCTCCACGCCTTCGAGCATCTCGACGGCGCGGTGATGAGCACGGTGCTCGGCGGCGACTGCTACAATTACGGCTGCGTCGCGAGCGGCTGGCTCGACGTGGTGGTCGAGGCGCAGTTGAAGCTCCACGATTTCGCGGCGCTGGTGCCCGTGGTCGAGGGCGCGGGCGGGCGGATGTGCGACTGGCAGGGCGACCCGCTCACCGCCGATTCGGTCGGCGAGGTCGTCGCGGCGGGCGATCCGGCGCGGATCGAGGAGATTCTCGAGGCCTTGGCGTGCCGCGGGCATTGAGGGTGCGACGAACCGTGTGGTGATTGACTCGATTGACCCCCGGACGGAATTCGAACGGGGGGATCGTTTCTGATTGGGCGCTAATGCGCGAACGGCGGCGCTTCGTCATCCCAGCGCAAGCTGGGATCTCGTGCCGCAGGCCGCGTGCTGGCGGCTTGGGCCCCAGCTTTCGCTGGGGCGACGGGTGTTGGGCAGACGTCTGCGCGCGATCGCGCCGCGCGGCACGTCGGTTCTCGACGATTTCAAAGAGCGGGTTTCACCCTAGCAGATTTGCCCCTTGTAGGACAGCGCACCCACATTGCCGCCTTGCGCTTTTCGCGACTCTCCCGTATGCGCCCGCCTTCCTGCGAGTAAGAGGAACTGCCCGGCCGGTATGGGCTGCCGTGGCCGTTCATAGATCGTCGCATATTTGGAAAGGACGAAAATGCCCAAACTCAAGACGAAGAGCGGCGTCAAGAAGCGCTTCAAGCTCACCGCAACCGGCCTGCTCAAGCATGGCGTCGCCGGCAAGCGTCACCGACTGATGAGCCACAACAGCAAGTACATCCGTCAGAACCGCGGCACCAAGCTGCTGTCCAAGGCCGATACGGCAACCGTCAAGGCGTGGGCGCCTTACGGTCTCGGCTGAGCGGAAGGAATTAGAGAATGGCACGCGTAAAACGGGGTGTAACCACCCACGCAAAGCACAAGCGGATCCTCAATCTGGCGAAGGGCTATTATGGCCGTCGCAAGAACACGATCCGTATCGCCCGTCAGGCGGTCGAGAAGGCCGGCCAGTACGCTTATCGCGATCGCAAGGTTAAGAAGCGCAACTTCCGCGCGCTCTGGATCCAGCGCATCAACGCGGCTGTCCGCGTCGAGGGCCTCACCTATGGCGTGTTCATGCACGGCCTGAAGCTCGCCGGCGTCGAACTCGACCGCAAGGTCCTCGCCGATCTGGCGATGCACGAGGGTGAAGCGTTTAGCGTCATCATCGCGCAGGCGAAGGCGGCTCTGCCCCAGGCCGCCTGAGGCGACCTGTCGCGAGACGAGATCGGGGCGTCGGTGGCAACACCGGCGCCCTTTCTTTTGGCCCCGGCACCTCCACCCGTTCGGTCGCGGACCGGATCCGGGATTGTCGAAGCCCTGGTCTTTCTTCTAACGCCAGCCTGACGAAGAGCGGTGCTTCGACAGGCTCAGCACGAACGGACAAGCGATGACCGACCTCGACCAGATGAAGACCGACCTGCTCGCCGCGATCGACGCGGCGGCGACGCTCGACGCGCTCGAAGCGGTGCGAGTGCAGGGCCTCGGCAAGCAGGGCGGCGTGACCGCTTTGCTCAAGACGTTAGGGGGCATGTCGCCCGACGAGCGGCAGGTGCAGGGGCCGCGGATCCAGGGGCTGCGCGAGGCGGTCACCAGCGCGATCGCAACGCGCAAGGCGGCGCTCGACCGCGCCGAGCTCGACGCGCGGCTCGCCAGCGAGACGCTCGACATGACGCTGCCGGCCGAGGCCGCGCCGCAGGGGTCGGTGCATCCGGTCAGCCAGGTGATGGACGAGCTCGCCGAGATCTTCGCCGATCTGGGCTTCGCGGTCGCGACCGGGCCCGAGATCGAGGATCAGTGGCACAATTTCACCGCGCTTAACATGCCCGAGAGCCATCCCGCGCGCGCGATGCACGACACCTTCTACGTTTCGCCTTCTTCTCCCTCTCCCCTCCGGGGAGAGGGTCGGGGAGAGGGGGACGCTGCAACGGGCGTGCCGCTCGATAACGCAGCACAGCCCCTCTCCCCGGCCCTCTCCCCCGAGGGGGAGAGGGAGATGTTTGTTTTGCGCACGCATACCTCGCCGGTGCAGATCCGCACGATGATGGCGCAGGAGCCGCCGATCCGCATCATCGCGCCGGGCCGCGTCTATCGCTCGGACTGGGACGCGACGCACACGCCGATGTTCCACCAGATCGAGGGGCTGGTGATCGACAAGGGCATCACGCTCGGCCATCTCAAATGGACGCTCGAGACCTTCCTGAAAGCCTTTTTCGAGCGCGACGACATCGTGCTGCGGCTCCGCCCGAGCTATTTCCCCTTCACCGAGCCGTCGGCCGAGGTCGATGTCGGCTACACCACGGTCAAGGGTCGCCGCACGCTCGGCGGGTCGGAAGGGTGGATGGAGTTGCTCGGCAGCGGGATGGTGCATCCCAAGGTGATCGAAGCGTGCGGGCTCGATCCCAAGGAGTGGCAGGGCTTCGCCTTCGGAGTCGGGGTCGATCGGCTGGCGATGCTCAAATACGGCATGGACGATCTGCGTCCCTTCTTCGAAGGCGATGCGCGCTGGTTGAAGCATTACGGTTTCTCGGCACTCGACGTGCCGACGCTGAGCCAGGGGGTGGGGGCATGATCCCGTCCCGTCGCCCCGGCGCAAGCCGGGGCCGCCTTGTTGCCACGCGCAACCCCAATCTCACAGCGACCCCGGCCTCCGCCGGGGTGACGGATGGTGCGAAATGAAGACCACGCTCGACTGGCTCAAGCAGCATATCGAAACCGACGCGTCGCTCGACACGATCGTCGAGACGCTGACGCGGATCGGCCTCGAGGTCGAAGGCGTCGAGAATCCCGGCGCCAGCCTCGCCGCGTTCAGGGTGGCCAAGGTGCTCAGCGCCGCGCCGCATCCGCAGGCGGACAAGTTGCAGGTGCTTTCGGTCGACGCCGGCGATGGCCCGCTCCAGGTCGTCTGCGGCGCGCCCAACGCCCGCGCAGGGCTCGTCGGCGTGTTCGGCGCGCCCGGCGCGACGGTCCCGTCGAACGGCATGGTCCTGAAGGTCGCGGCGATCCGCGGGGTCGAATCGAACGGCATGATGTGCTCGACGCGCGAGCTCGAGCTCGGCGAGGACCATGACGGTATCATCGAGCTCCCCGCCGATGCGCCGATCGGCATGGCCTATCCCGATTATGCCGGATTGAACGACCCGGTGATCGACATCAACGTGCTCCCCAACCGCCCCGATTGCATGAGCGTGCGCGGGATCGCGCTCGATCTGGTCGTTGCCGGGCTCGGCACTGCCAAGCCGCTTGCCTATGCGCCGGTCGAAGGCGTGGGCGAAGGCCCCGACGTGCGCACCGACGATGCTGACGGCTGCCCCGCCTTCTTCGCGCAGGGCGTGAGCGGCCTGACCAATGGCGAGGCGCCCGAATGGATGCGCCGCCGCCTCACCGCGATCGGCCAGCGGCCGATCTCGACGCTGGTCGACATCACCAATTACGTGATGTTCGATCTCGGGCGCCCGTTGCACGTCTATGACCGCGCCAAGCTCTCGGGCGGTCTCGTCGCGCGCAAGGCGGCGGCGGGCGAGCAGGTCGTCGCGCTCAACGGCAAGACCTACAGCCTCGCTCAGACGATGACGGTGATCGCCGACGCGGCGCACGTCCACGACATCGGCGGGATCATGGGCGGCGAGGATTCAGGGGTTTCGGCCGAGACCACCGACGTCATCATCGAATGCGCCTATTTCGACCCCGAGCGCATCGCGCGCACCGGCCAGGCGCTGATGCTGACCTCGGACGCGCGTTCGCGCTTCGAGCGCGGCGTCGATCCGGCGTTCCTCGAGGAGGGGCTGGCGATCGCGACGCGGCTGGTGCTCGATCTGTGCGGCGGCAGCGCGAGCGCGCCGACCTATTCGGGCGCGCCGCCGCTGGAGCGCAAGCGGATCGCCTATGATCCGGCGCTCGCCGAAACACTCGGCGGTCTCGCGGTGGCGGAGGATCGCCAGCGCGCGATCCTGACCGCGCTCGGCTTCACCGTCGAGGCCGACTGGACCGTCCTGCCACCGCCGGCGCGCCGCGACGTCGATGGCCCGGCCGATCTGGTCGAGGAAATCATCCGCATCGAGGGAATCGATTCGGTCGCCCCCGTGCCGCTGCCGCGCGCGGCCGGCGTCGCCAAGCCGACCGCCACGCCCGAGCAGCGCCTCGAAAGCCGCGCGCGCCGCGCCGCCGCCGCGCGTGGGCTCAACGAGACGCTGACCTGGAGCTTCCTGTCGGACGCGCAGGCGAGCGCGATCGGTGGCGGGGCATGGACGCTCGCCAACCCGATCAGCGAGGAGCTGAAGGTCATGCGGCCGTCGCTGCTGCCCGGCCTCTTCTCGGCCGCCGAGCGCAACATGAAGCGCGGCGCTGCGGGCGTGCGGCTGTTCGAGATCGGTCGGCGTTATCTCAGCGGTGGCGAGCATCCGACGCTCGGCGTCGTGCTCGCCGGCGAGAACCGCGCGCGTGGCTGGCAGGAGGGCAAGGCCAAGCCGTTCGACGCGTTCGACGCCAAGGCCGAGGCGCTCGCGCTGCTCGGCGCGATCGGCGCGCCGGTCGAGAATCTGCAGGTGATGGGGGATGCCGGCGAAGCGTGGCATCCGGGGCAGTCGGGCACGCTGCGGCTCGGGCCGAAGACGGTGCTGGCGGCGTTCGGCATGGTGCATCCGCTGACACTGCGCGCGTTCGATCTCGATGGTCCGGTGGCGGCGGTCGAGCTGTATCTCGATGCGCTTCCGGCGAAGCGCTCGACCGGCTTCGCGCGCGCGGCGTATGCGCCGCCGGCGTTGCAGGCGGTGCGGCGCGACTTCGCCTTCCTCGTCCCCGAGACGCTGGCGGCGGAGACGCTGGTGCGCGCGGTCAAGGGCGCGGACAAGGCGAGCATCGTCGCGGCGCGGCTGTTCGACGTCTTCACCGGCGCGGGGGTCGAGCCGGGGCATAAGAGCCTCGGTGTCGAAGTGACGCTCCAGCCGGGCGAGAAGAGCTTTGCCGAGGCCGATCTCAAGGCGATCGCCGACAAGGTGGTGGCTGCGGCGGCCAAGCTGGGGGCGAGCTTGCGCGGCTGAACTTATTGCTCCGCCGTCACCCCGGCCTTGTGCCGGGGTCCACCGTCGTCCGAGTGCTTCGGCTGCTGCGTTCGCGGCACGGTGGACCCCGGGACGAGCCCGGGGTGACGGTGGGAGGTCTATCTTCTGTCTCATCAAGGATGCTGTCGATGCCTGAAGCTGCCCTGATCGAAATCGGCTCGGCCGAGCTGACCGCCGCGATCAACCCGTACGGCGGCGAGCTCACGCATCTGCGCGACGCCGATGGTCGCGAACTAATGACGAATGCCGACCCGGCCTTCTGGACCGGCCATGCGCCGATCCTGTTTCCGATCGTCGGCGCGCTTAATGACGACACGCTCCGTCTTGATGGCGAAAGCTACACGCTGGGCAAGCACGGCTTTGCGCGGCGCAGCGCCTTCGCGGTGGTCGAGCACAGCGCGACCCGCGCGGTGTTCCTGCTCGAGGACAGCGCCGAGACGCGCGCCGTGTACCCACGCAAGTTCGCGTTGCGGCTGACCTTTGCGATCGACGGTGCAACGCTGTCGATCACCGCCGAGATCGAGAATCGCGAGAGCGAGCGCACCCTGCCGGCAAGCTTCGGCTTCCACCCGGCCTTCGCCTGGCCGCTGCCGTATGGCGAGGCCCGCGCCGACCACCGCATCGTCTTCGTCGCCGACGAGCCCGAGCCCCTGCGCGAACTCACCCCCGGCGGGCTGATCGTCGCGCAGGAGCGGCCGTCGCCGATCGAGGACGGTCGCACGCTGCAGCTGCGCGATGACCTGTTCGAGCAGGATGCGCTGATCTGGGACGCGGTGCGTGCGCGGAGCGTGCGCTATGGCGCCGAGACCGGCCCGCAGCTACGCGTCGATTTCGCCGATACGCCGATGCTCGGCATCTGGACCAAGCCCGGCGCGGCGTACGTCTGCATCGAGCCGTGGCACGGCATCGCCGACCCCGAAGGCTTCACCGGCGACTTCACCGCCAAGCCCGGCGTATTCGAGGTCGCGCCCGGTGCAACGAAGACCTGCGCGATCCAGGTGACGCTGGAGCGTTAAACCGCTATCGCCCCCGCATGAATCACACGTCCGACCGCCGCACCTTCGCGATCATCTCCCACCCCGACGCCGGCAAGACCACGCTGACCGAGAAGCTGCTGCTGTTCGGCGGCGCGATCCATCTGGCCGGCGAGGTCAAGGCGCGCGGCCAGAACCGCCGCGCGCGCTCGGACTGGATGAAGATCGAGCAGCAGCGCGGCATCTCGGTCACCTCGTCGGTGATGACCTTCGAGCGGGGCGGCCTCACCTTCAACCTGCTCGACACGCCGGGCCACGAGGACTTTTCCGAAGACACCTATCGCACGCTGACCGCGGTCGATTCGGCGGTGATGGTGATCGACGCCGCGCGCGGCATCGAGGCGCAGACGCGCAAACTGTTCGAGGTGTGCCGGCTGCGCTCGGTGCCGATCATCACCTTCGTCAACAAGGTCGACCGCGAGGGCCGCCCGCCGTTCGACCTGCTCGACGAGATTGCCGAGATGCTCCAGTTGGACGTCACGCCGATGAGCTGGCCGGTCGGCATGGGCAGCGATTTCGAGGGCGTCTACGACCTCCACGCCAACAGCCTGAGCCAGCCCGAAGGGCCGAGCCGAGAGTTCACCGGCAAGGCGCTGAGCTTCACGGGGCTCGACGATCCCGCGCTCGCCGAGACGCTGAGCCCGGCGGGTCTGAAGCTGCTCCAGGACGAATCCGAGCTCGCGCTCGGCGGCTATGGCGCGTTCGATGTCGAGGCGTATCGCGGCGGCGACCAGACGCCGGTCTATTTCGGCTCCGCGCTGAAAGAGTTCGGCGTTGCCGAGCTGATCGACGCGCTTGGCCGCCACGCGCCAGGGCCGCGGCCGCAGCCGGCCGAGCCCGAGGCGGTCTATCCCGAGCGCACCGACGTCACCGGCTTCGTGTTCAAGGTCCAGGCCAACATGGACCCCAACCACCGCGATCGCATCGCCTTCATGCGGTTGTGCTCGGGCACCTTCAAGCGCGGCATGAAGCTGACCCCGACCGGGCACGGCAAGCCGATCGCAATCCACTCGCCGATCCTGTTCTTCGCGCGCGAGCGCGAACTCGCCGACGAGGCGTTCCCCGGCGACATCATCGGCATCCCCAACCACGGCACGCTGCGGGTGGGGGACACGCTGTCCGAGCGCGCCGACGTGCGCTTCACCGGGCTCCCCAATTTCGCGCCCGAAATCCTGCGGCGCGTCGCGCTGAAGGACCCGACCAAGACCAAGCAGCTGCGCAAAGCGCTCGACGACATGGCCGAGGAGGGGGTGACGCAGGTCTTCTATCCCGAGATCGGCTCGAACTGGATCATCGGCGTGGTCGGGCAGCTCCAGCTCGAGGTGCTGCTAAGCCGGCTCGACGCGGAGTATAAGGTCGATGCGGCGCTCGAAATGGCGCCGTACGACACCGCGCGCTGGGTCTCGGCGGCGGATCCGGCGGATCTGAAGGCGTTCATGGATTTGAACCGAACCGCGATGGCGAAGGATCGCGACAACAATCCGGTCTATCTGGCGAAAACGGCATGGGACGTCGGCTATGTGTCCGATCGCTATCCCAAGGTCGTCTTTGCGGCGACGCGCGAGCGATAATCCGGGGCAGGTCGCGCGCCGCGACGGTTACCCGGCGCGATCCGCGTCGAGCGCATCCGCCAGCGCATCGCGGACGCTGCGCACCGCGGCGGTTACCGAAAGCGGGGCCGGCGCGGTCGCCGCGTGTCCGGCCGCCAGCGCCTGTTGCACGCCGCGAATCGTATAGCCGTCCTGGTTGAGCATCCGGGCGATGCGCTCGACCAGCGCGACGTCCTCGGGCCGGTAGTAGCGCCGGTTGCCCGCACGCTGGAGCGGCCGCAGTTGCGGAAAGCGCGTTTCCCAATAGCGCAGGATATGCGCCGGCAAGCCGGTGTCACGCGCCAGCTCGCCGATCGTGCGATATGCCCCCGCGGCCTTACCCGCCGCCGCCGTGCCCGTCTCATCCCCGGCCCGCTCGGGCGGCGCCGTCATGCGATGGGTCAGTCGGCTTCGACGATGCGGTCGCGCATCATCTGGCTGGCGCGGAAGGTCAGCACGCGGCGCGGCGCGATCGGCACTTCGATCCCGGTCTTGGGGTTGCGGCCGATCCGTTCGCCCTTGTCGCGCAGCACGAAGGTCCCGAACCCCGAAATCTTGACATTGTCGCCCTTGGCGAGCGCGCTGCACATGTGGTGCAGGATCCGCTCGACCATTTTCGACGAATCGGTACGCGACAGACCGACATTATGGTGCAGCGCTTCGGCCAGATCGGCACGCGTCAGTGTTCCCGCAGCTTCCATCGATACGTCCCCCACAACAACTGGCGATTCTTACGCTACCATAACAAAGCAAGTCGGAAAAGGACTTTGGCCCCGGTGCTTAACAATTGCTAGAACCGAATAACCGCAGCGCCCCAGGTAAAACCGCCGCCCATTGCTTCGAGCACGATCAGGTCGTCGCGCTGTATTCGTCCGTCCTTGACCGCGGTGTCGAGCGCGAGCGGCACGGACGCAGCCGAAGTATTGGCATGCTGATCGACGGTAACGATAACACGCTCGGGGGCGAGGTGGAGCTTGCGCGCGGTGGCATCGAGGATCCGCGCATTGGCCTGATGCGGCACGACCCAATCGACGTCGGCGGCGGTGAGCCCGGCGCGCTCGAGCGTCTCGGTCATCACCGCGGCGAGGTTGACGACGGCGTGGCGGAACACCTCGCGCCCCTTCATCCGGACCTTGCCGACCGTGCCCGTGGTCGAGGGGCCGCCATCGACATAGAGCATCTCGTTATGGCGGCCATCGGCGTGGAGCCGCATCGCGAGGATGCCGCGTCCTTCGTTGCCGGTGTCGTACGTGTCCTGCGCCTCAAGCACGACCGCGCCGGCGCCATCGCCGAACAGCACGCAGGTCGCGCGATCTTCCCAGTCGAGGATCCGGCTGAAGGTCTCGGCGCCGATCACCAGCGCGCGGCGTGCGGCGCCGCTGCGCAGCATGCTGTCGGCGACCTGGAGCGCGTAGAGGAAGCCCGAGCACACCGCCGCCACGTCGAACGCGACGCAATCGTCGATCCCGAGCATCGCCTGCACCTTGGTCGCGCTCGACGGGAAGGTCTGGTCGGGGGTGGCGGTGGCGAGCACGATCAGGTCGATCTCGTGCGCCGAGATGCCCGCCGCGCCGAGCGCTGCACGGCACGCGTCGGCGGCGAGCGTCGCGGTGGTCTCGTCGGGGCCGGCGATGTGGCGGAAGCGGATGCCGGTGCGCTCGACGATCCATTCGTCCGAGGTGTCGACGGTCTCGGCGAGTTCGGCATTGGAGACGCGGCGTGCCGGCAATGCGGAGCCGGTGCCGATGATGACGCTACGTACGGACATAGGGGGCATTACGCTGCCTTTTTCTCGAAATCGCCGAGATCCTCGGCGATGCGCCGGGTGAGATCGTCGCGCACCATCTTCGCGGCGGCGGCGATCGCGGTGCACACGCCGACCTCGTTGGCGCCACCATGGCTTTTGACCACCAGCCCGTTGAGCCCGAGAAAGACGGCGCCATTATGGTTGTTCGGGTCGAGATGATGGCGCAGCAGCTCGGTCGCCGGGCGCGAGATCAGGAAACCGATCTTCGAGCGCGTCGAGGAGCGGAACGCGCGCTTGAGCAGATCGGCGACGAAGCGCGCGGTGCCCTCGGCGGTCTTGAGCGCGATATTGCCGGAGAAACCGTCGCAGACGATCACGTCGACATCGCCGCGCGACAATTTGTCGCCCTCGATGAAGCCGGTGAAATCGAGCGGGAGATGCGTCGCGGCGCGCAGAGCGGTGGCGGCGTCGCGAATCGTCTCGGTGCCCTTCTGGTCCTCGCTGCCGATGTTGAGCAAGGCGACGCGCGGGCGCTTCAGATCGAGCGTGGTGCGCGCGTACGCCGCGCCCATCACCGCGAACTGGATGAGGTTGCGCGAATCGCACTCGGTGTTTGCGCCGAGATCGAGCACGACGGTGTCGTTGGCGCCGAGCGAGGGCATCAGCCCGGCGAGCGCGGGCCGGTCGATCCCGGGGATCATCCGCAGCGACAGCTTCGACATCGCCATCAGCGCGCCGGTATTGCCCGACGAGACGCAGGCCGCGGCGCGGCCCTGCTTGACCATGTCGATCGCGATTCCCATCGACGTGGTCTTGGCGCGGCGCAGCGCCTGGCTCGGCTTTTCGCTCGAGCCGATCACGTCGGGCGCATGGACGATCTCGGAATGCGCGCTGAGATTGGGGTGAGTCTTGAGCCCAGCCGCGATCGCGGCCTCATCCCCGACGAGGATGAAGCGCATGTCCTCGAACCGGCGGCGCGCACGCGCGACGCCGGCGAGCATCACCGCCAGGCCTTCATCGCCGCCCATCGCATCGATCGCGATCCGGGAGCTGTTCGTCACGCTGTTCGCTCCCTGTTCGACTGGCCGGGCGATGCGTCGAATCAGCCTTCGACCGAGAGGATCTCGCGGCCGTTATAGTGACCGCACGACGGGCACAGATTGTGCGGGCGCTTGAGCTCGCCGCAGTTCGGGCATTCCTGGAAGGACGCGACCGTCAGCGAATCGTGGCTGCGACGCATGCCGCGCTTCGACGGCGTGGTTTTTCTTTTGGGGACGGCCATTTTGGCGAAACCTTATTCGTGTCTGACAGATGCGATACGCCCGGTCGGGGCTCCTACGCAACCAACGCCTGGGGTTGGCCGCGCAAGCGGCACCGTGCCAGACAAATCGCGAAGATGGCGGCCTATAGCGATTCTCTGCGACGTTGCAAGCTTGCGCATCGCCTGCCAGGGTCGCGCCACTGACACACGGGGGGTATCGATGGGAACGATTTTGCTGCCGATCGCGCTGGTGAGCGCGGGTGCCGCCGCGATTCTCAACCTGTGGCTGGCGCTGCGCATCGGTGCGATCCGGCGTCAGGCGAAGATCAGCATCGGCGACGGGGGCAACGAGGCGCTGATTCGCCGGATGCGCGCGCAGGCCAATTTCATCGAATCGGCGCCCTTCATCGTGATACTGATCGAGTTTGCCAGCGGAACGAGCGTGTGGCTGTGGGGGGCGAGCGTGCTGTTCGTGCTCGCGCGCATCGCGCACGCGCTCGGGATGGACGGCATGTGGATCGGACGCGAGGCGGGGACGCTGGTGACCTTCGCGCTGCTGCTCGGGCTCGGCGGCTATGCCGTGACGCTGCCGTTCGTCGCGCCGCCGGTGCACAGCGTGCCGGCGGTCAGCGCGGTGCCGGCGGGGTGAGCCTCAGCGCATCGTGGCCATCGCGGGGTACCAGGCGCGCCACCGGTCTTTCAGTGCGGCGCCCTCGATCCGCTTGAACTCGAGCCGATAGTAATGAAGCGCGGCGCTCCCCGGATTGCGAAGCGCCAGCGCGACCCCGGCATCGAGCGTGATGCAGCGCGGCAGCGCCAGCCCGGTCGGCGGCAGCGATCGCCCGGCGGCGGGGCCGACGACCGCGTCGAGCGCGTCGAACGCGCGCTGCGTGTCGATCGCGAGGATCGCGGGGTAGCGCGTGCGCGCCGGACGGCTCGACTGGCCGGGGGCGATGCGGACCTCGAACAGCCGCACGACCGCATCCTCGTAGCGCAGCGTTTCGCGCGACCCCGTGGCGCGCGGTTTCGCTTCGTCGAAATGGCGGAACTCGATCCGATAGAAATGCTGCGGCACGTCGCCGCGATTGACCGGGCGGTGCGGCGCCTGCGGGTCGGCGGCGGTGCATTCGAGCTCGGGCGTGTGTGCGGGCGGCGGCGCGCTGTGCCAATGCTCGCCGTTGCGCCCGCCGTTCGGCTCGAGATACTGGTCGCCCGGCCCGCCCCCGCCGAGATGCGTCGTCCCCGACGCGCGCGCGAAGATCGACGGATAGGGATGGCCGTGCAGCTGCATCGCGTAACCGGGCGGGTTGGCGACCTCCATCAGCAGGATATGGTCGTCGGCAAAGCGAATGCGGTGGACCGCGGGGGCGGCGATCTCGGCATCGTAGCGCGCGGGGAAATCGTACCCCCAGGCGTTGCGCGCGACAGGGGCCTGCGCGAGCGCGGCGGTCGCGGTGAAGAGCAGGCCGGCGCACGCGGTGGTCGTCCGGTGTTGCATCGCGTGTCCCCCGAATCGTCGGAAACATCTGCGCGATGGCGGTCGTTGGCAAGCGCGGTGCGCGCGGCCTGGCGGGCGGCATCCTCACAAGATCTTTACCGATTTTCGTGCATGGCGGTTCCCTGCTCCCGGGGGATCTGCCGTAGTATGACCGAAATGCCGAACGTCCGCGTCTTCGCGCCCACCGCCACGCCGGCGGCGAGCGACTGTATCGGCATGGTCTTCGAAATCGCCGGATCGAGCAGCCTGGTGATGCTCGATCCGCTCGCGCTCGACGCGACCGTCGGGGATTCGGATCCGGTGATCGCGGCGGCGGGTTCGGTCGGCAGCCAGCTCAAGATGCGCGTCGGCGGAAGCTGGCTGATCGCCAACGTCCGCTCGCTCAAGCTGGTCGACGGACATGAGGATCGGATCGCCGCGACGATCGACTTTCTCGGCGAGGGCGACGAGGAGAAATTGACCGGCAAGCTCTACAAGTTCCGCCGCGGCGTGACGCGCTATCCGACGCCGGGCTGCGCGGTCTATCCGGTCTCGACCAGCGACCTGCGGCAGATCTATTCGGCCGATGACCGCGCGCATATCGAGATCGGCACGGTCTATCCGACCAAGGACATCCGCGCCGCGCTCTATGTCGATGCGATGCTCGGCAAGCATTTCGCGCTGCTCGGCAGCACCGGCACGGGCAAGTCGACCAGCGCCGCCTTGATCCTCCACCGCATCTGCGAGCTCAGCCCGCAGGGGCATATCGTGATGGTCGATCCACACGGCGAATATGCCGCCGCGTTCAAGGGCAATGGCGCGATCTACGACGTGTCGAACCTGCAGATGCCGTATTGGCTGATGAACTTCGAGGAACATTGCGAGGTGTTCGTCACCTCGTCGGGGTCGGAGAAGCAGATCGACGCCGACATCCTCGCCAAATGCCTGCTGATGGCGCGCGCCAAGGGGCGGCTCGGGCAGGAGATCGGCAAGCTGACGGTCGATGCGCCGGTGCCGTATCTGCTGAGCGACCTGACCAATCTGATCAGCCTCGAAATGGGCAAGATGGACCGCGCCGGCGACACCGCGCCGTATCTGCGGCTCAAGACCAAGATCGAGGAGATCAAGGCCGATCCGCGCTACGGCTTCATGTTTTCGGGGATGCTTGTCGCCGATACGATGGCGAGCTTCATCGAGCGGATCTTCCGCCTGCCCGGCGACGGCAAGCCGATCTCGATCATCGACGTGTCGGGCGTGCCGAGCGAGATCACGTCGGTCGTCGTCGCGGTGCTCAGCCGGATGGTGTTCGATTTCGCGATCTGGTCGCGCGGCGAGCCGCAGCGGCCGATCCTGCTCGTCTGCGAGGAGGCGCATCGCTACATTCCCGCGGGCGACGACCAAGGATCGAGCGTCGGGCGGATCCTGTCGCGAATCGCCAAGGAGGGGCGCAAATACGGCGTCTCGCTCGGGCTGATCACGCAGCGGCCGTCGGATCTCGCCGAGGGCGTGCTGTCGCAGTGTGGGACAATCATCGCGATGCGGCTCAACAACGATCGCGACCAGGCGTTCGTCCGCGCGGCGATGCCCGAGGGCGCGCGCGGCTTCCTCGATTCGATCCCCGCGCTGCGCAACCGCGAATGCATCATCTGCGGCGAGGGCGTCGCGATCCCGATCCGCGTCGCGTTCGATTCGCTCGCCGAGGAGAAGCGCCCGGCATCGGCCGATCCGCTCTTCTCGCAATTGTGGCGCGAGACCGGCGGCGAGGGCGACATCATCGCGCGCACCTTGAAGCGCTGGCGCGCGCAAGGGCGCTGACCGCGCTCGCCTCGGCGGCGGGTGCCGCGGGCTAGGTCGTTTCGGGTGTGATCCTTCCGTGCCATAAGCGATAGCGGGCGATCGACTGGAGGGCGTGGTGCGGGTGCGACCGAAGATCCTGCTGGCGGCGACGGCGCTGCTCGCGGCTGCCCTCGCGACGGTTGCGGGGATCGGCTTTGCCAATGCGACCGCGACTCCGATCGAGCGGGTCGCGACGGTTGCGCTCGTCGGGCTCCCGGCGCGCACGAAGCCGATCCGCGTCGCGCTCCTGTCCGATATCCATGTCGGCAATGTCGGCATGCGCCCGACGCGGCTGGCGCAGATCGTGCGCGCGGTGAACGCCGCGCGACCCGATCTCGTCGTGCTGGCGGGCGATTTCGTGGTCGGCGAGCATGAGGCGGGCGCGGCGCGGCACGCGCTGGACCTGGCGGCGCTCGGCGGGTTGCGCGCGAACGGCGGGGTCTACGCCGTGCTCGGCAATCACGATCACTGGACCGACCCCGCCGCGATCCGGCAAAGTCTCGCGCGAGCGGGGGTTCGCGTGCTCGAGAACGACGCCGTCCGGATCGGGCCGTTGGCGCTGGTCGGGATCGGCGATCGCTTCTCGGGGCATGACGACATCGCGCGGTCGGTCGCGCGCGCCGATGCGCTGGGCGGGGTGCCGCTGGCGTTCACGCACTCGCCGGACATCGCGCCGGACCTGCCGGGCCGCTTCCACCTGCTGCTGGCGGGCCATACGCATTGCGGGCAGGTCGTGCTGCCGTGGATCGGCCCGATCGTGCGCTACGCGCGCGGGCTTCGGCTGT
Source organism: Bordetella parapertussis (assembly GCA_943367995.1). Taxonomy (GTDB): domain Bacteria; phylum Pseudomonadota; class Alphaproteobacteria; order Sphingomonadales; family Sphingomonadaceae; genus Sphingomonas. The sequence goes on from CALRKL020000002.1 coordinate 436,114, forward strand.
ACGATCCGGCCTATCGCTGCGGGCGGATCGACGCGGCGGGGCGTTCGGTGTTCGTCACCGGCGGCGTCGGCTCGGGCACGTTGCCGATGCGGTTCGGCGCGATGCCCGATTGGTGGCTGATCGAGCTTACGCCCCCGGGCGCACCGCGAGCAGGCTCGCCACCTTCGCCTTGAACGCGCGCAATTGCTCGCCCGACAGCGTCGCGATGCTTGAGAAGGAGAAACCGCGCGGATTGACCGCGACGCCGCCGCGCAGCACTTCCCAGTGGAGATGCGGCCCGGTCGACATGCCGCTATTGCCCGAATAACCGATCACCTCGCCGCGCGACACATGCTGGCCCGAGCGCGTCGCGAAGCGGCTGAGATGGCCGTAGCAGGTGACGATATTGCCGCCATGCGCCATCTTGATGAGATTGCCATAGCCGCCGGCGCGCCCGGCATAGACGATCGTGCCGTCGGCGGGGGCGTGGACCGGCGTGCCCCACGGCGTGCCGATGTCGATCCCCTTGTGCATCCGCGTGAAGCCGAGCAGCGGGTGGAAGCGCATCCCGAACGACGAGGTCACCCGCGCCATCGACACGGGCATGGTGAACATACCCTGCCGCTCGGCCTGGCCGCTCGCTTCGTACCAGGTGCCGTCGGTCCATTGCACGAGCTGGGTCTTGGTCGCGCCGTGGTCGAGCCCGGCGAAGAGCAGATTGCCGAGCTGCGTCTCGCCGGTCGCGGCGCGCTTGCGCTCGATCACCAGATCGTACGAATCGTCGCGGCCGACCTGGCCGATCGCATATTTGCTCGCGATCGCCTTGATATAGGTCTCGACCAGCTTGACCGGCACGCCCGCGGCGCGCGCCGAGCGGTAGAGGCTGCCGCCGACCGGGCCCTGAATGCGCAGGGGGGTGTTGTCGATCGCGATCGCCTGTTTGACGAGCGTCAGCTGGTCGCCGACGCGCTTGAGCGTCAGCTCCTCGTCGAAGCGGGCGCGCAGCGCGAGCGCCTCGAGCGGGCGCGCGACGCTGCGGTCGGGGCGGCGGCCGAGCGTCATCGGGACTTGCGTGCCGGGTTTAAGGTCGCCGAGTGGCACCGCGCCCGCGATCAGCGCGACCGCGTTCTGCGCGTCGCGTTCGGATACACCGGCGCGCTGGAGCATGTCGCCGAAGCTGTCGCCCTGGCCGACGGTCGCGGTGCGTTCCTCGATCGGGCGTTCGGGCGCTTCGGCGAGCGGGACGACGAGATCGTTCGACGCCATGTGACGCCCGCTGTTCGCGCCGAGCGCGAGTGGCAGGATCGCCTGGGCGCGCGCTTCGTCGCGGTCGGCGCCGTCGAGCGGGGCGGGGACCGCACCGGGGATCGGGCGGGTGATCGGCGGGGCGATCGCGATCGCGGATGCGCACAAGGCGGCGCAGGTCGCGGCGCCGCGCCACCAGTCGAGCGTGCCGATCCGCGAGCCGAGATCGGGGACCCAATCGACCTTCAGCGCGGCGGCGCGCAGCTTGTCGAGGCGGGTGAGCTCGGGATTGGGGACGATCGCGCGGCCGAACGAAATGGCGGCGCTGCCGCCAGCCTGGTCGAGCCCAAGGTCGTTACGCAAGAACAAGGATCGGCGCCCCCGAAATATGGATACACGCTGCTCGTTCCGCCCCGCAGCATGGAGCCGAATCACTGTGGTGGCAAAAGCCTAAAGTCAAATTAACCCCGCCCGCGCGGCGCACGGGTTACGCCAGGCTGTTGCGCTGCTGCGACGGGCCGGCGGAACGCTATCTTGAGACTTGCTTTAGCGTGGTTAATTCGCGCGGTGCAGATCGTATTTTTCCCTAGTGGTTGCGCTCGGGGGCGCGGCACGCGATGTTGCATCCGTCATGCAGCGTAACGCGGAACACGCCGTCACGGCGGTGCTGGGGCCGACCAATACCGGCAAGACGCATCTCGCGGTCGAGCGGATGTGCGGGCATTCGAGCGGCATGATCGGTTTCCCGCTGCGCCTGCTCGCGCGCGAGGTCTATGACCGTGTCGTCAAGCTCAAGGGCGAGAACCGCGTCGCGCTGATCACCGGCGAGGAGAAGATCGTCCCCAAGGACGCGCGCTGGTTCCTGTGCACCGCCGAATCGATGCCGCTCGACAAGGACCTGGCGTTCGTCGCGCTCGACGAGGCGCAACTGGGCGCCGATCCCGAGCGCGGCCATGTCTTTACCGACCGAATCTTACGCGCTCGCGGTCGCGAGGAGACGATGCTGCTCGGCTCGGAGGCGCTGCGCCCGATGCTCAAGGCGCTCGTCCCCGGAATCGAGATCATCAATCGCCCGCGCTTCTCGACGCTCAGCTATGCCGGGGCGAAGAAGATCAGCCGGCTGCCCAAGCGCTCGGCGATCGTCGCGTTCAGCGCCGAGGAAGTCTATGCGGTCGCCGAGATGCTGCGGCGGCTGCGCGGTGGCGCAGCGGTGGTGATGGGCGCTTTGTCGCCGCGCACGCGCAACGCGCAGGTCGCGATGTTCCAGGCGGGCGAGGTCGATTATCTCGTCGCAACCGACGCGATCGGCATGGGGCTCAACATGGACGTGGCGCACGTCGCCTTCGCCAGCCTCAACAAGTTCGACGGCCATCGCCAGCGGCGGCTTCGCGTCGCCGAGATGGCGCAGATCGCCGGGCGCGCGGGGCGGCACCAGCGCGACGGGACGTTCGGCGCGCTGGTCGAGGAAGGGCCGGGGGCGTTCACGCCCGAGGAAGTGTTCGCGATCGAGGAGCATCGCTTCCCGCCGCTCGAACAGCTCTATTGGCGGCAGGGCGAACCCAATTATTCCAGCGTCGACGCGCTGATCGAAAGCCTCGAGCAGCGGCCCGCGCACCGCGTGCTGTGGGCGGCGCCGCAGTCGACCGATCTCGCGGTGCTCAAGCGGATGGCCGACGAGCCCGGCGTGCGCGAGCGCTGCCGCTCGCCGGCGATGGTCGCGCGGTTGTGGGCGGCATGCGGGGTGCCCGATTTTCGCAAGCTCGGCGTCGATCCGCATACGCGCTTCGTGGCGCGGCTGTTCGGGTATCTGAGCGAGGGCAACGGGCATATCCCGCACGACTGGTTCGCCGCCGAGATCGCGCGGCTCGACAATGTCGCGGGCGATGTCGAGACGCTCGCGGGGCGGATCGCGGCGGCGCGGAGCTGGTCGTACATCGCCAACCGCGCCGACTGGCTCGCCGATCCGGCGCATTGGTCCGCGCGCGCCGGGGCGGTGGAGGAGCGGCTGTCCGACGCGCTCCATTTGAGTCTGACGCAGCGCTTCGTCGACAAGCGCACGACGCTGCTGATGCGGCAGATCGGCGCGGATCCGCGCGCGCTGCCCGTCACGATCGGCGAGCAGGGCGAGGTGATGGTCGAGGATCATCCGATCGGGCGGCTCGACGGCTTCCGCTTCGTCGTCGCGCCCGATGCGCGTGCGACCGACAAGCGCCTGCTGCTCGCAGCTGCCGAACGCCGACTCGGCGACGAACGCGCGCGGCGCGGGGTGGCGCTCGCCGAAGCGGAGGATAGCGCGCTGGCGCTGTCGGGCGAGGTCGGCGCGGTGCCGACCTTGCTGTGGGGCGAGCTCGCGGTCGCGACGCTTGTGCCCGGGCCGACGCTGCTGCGGCCGCGTGTGCTGCTCGATCGTGCGCTCGAATGCCTGTCGGTCGAGGCGCGCGGCAAGATCGAGGCGCGGCTGCGGCTGTGGCTCGCCGGGCAGTTCAAGCGCAGCGTACCGGGGCTGGTCGTGCTCGACGGCGTGCAACGCGATCCCGCCGCGAGCCCCGCGTCGCGCGCCGTTGCTGCAGCGCTCGTCGCGCATGGCGGGATCGTCGCGCGCGCCGACATCGCGGTGGCGGTCGATGGGCTCGATTCCGGAGCGCGGAAGGCGTTTCGCGGGGCGGGGTTCACGATCGGCGCGCTCGACCTGTTCGATCCACGGTTGCTCAAGCCGGGCGCGGCGCGCTGGCGGCGCGTGCTGCTTGCCGCGCGCAACACGCAGCCGGTGGGGGCAGGGCCGCGCGAGGGGGCGACGGTGCTCGACCGCGCCGCGCCCGGCGCGACGCTGGCGCACGGCTATCGCCCGGTCGGCGCGCAGGCTGTGCGGATCGACTTGATCGAGCGGATCGCGCGCGCCGCGCACGACGCGCGCGGCAGCCAGGGGCGCAAACCCTTCGTGCTCGACCCCGCGCTTGCGCTGTCGATGGGGCTGACGCGCGCGACGCTCGAGCAATTGATGGGCGGCTTCGGCTTCCGCCCCGCGCCGAGCGCCGACGACACGCTGCGCTGGAGCTGGCGCGGCCGGCCGCCGGTGCGCACCGCGCCGCCGCCGCGCGATACCGCGATGGCGGGCGCGTTCGCCGCGCTGGCGGGGCAGGCGGGGTAGCGCTTGGGAGGCTCCGAGCAGACGATGCGGCTCGACCGCTTCTTGTGGTTCGCGCGGATCGTCAAGACGCGCGGCATCGCGCACGACATGGCGGCGAGCGGTCGCGTCCGGATCGACGGTCGCGCGGTCGACAAGCCCGCAGCCTCGGTTCGCATCGGCAGCGTCGTCGCCTTCGCCACCCCCGCTGGGCACGTCCGCGCGCTGCGCGTCACGCTGCTGCCGCAGCGGCGCGGTCCGCCCGAGGAAGGCCGTGGCTGTTATGACGAGCTGCTCGAAAAGGACCGATCGACGCGCGCAAGCGTTGACGGCGGTGACGCTCGGGCATAGCAGCACAAGCGTTCGTACTCCGGGAGTGTTTTAATGACCTACGTCGTCACCGATGCCTGCATCAAGTGCAAGTACATGGACTGCGTCGAGGTGTGCCCGGTCGACTGCTTCTACGAAGGCGAGAACATGCTGGTGATCAATCCCAGCGAGTGCATCGACTGCGGCGTGTGCGAGCCCGAATGCCCGGCGGAAGCGATCCTGCCCGACACCGAATCGGGTCTCGAGCAGTGGCTCGAGCTCAACACGACCTTCTCGGGCCAATGGCCCAACGTCACGCGCAACGCGCAGCAGACGCCGGCCGATGCCGATGCGTGGAAGGGCAAGCCGGGCAAGATGGAGTTCTTCTCGCCCGAGCCCGGCGCGGGCGACTGAAGCGTCCCGAATCGAGGCGGAACTGCGTCTCGATTCGCGATTGCAGGCGAAAGCAATCCGCAATTGCGTCGCGACTGCGACGTTTAGCTGGTAATTTTATTACGACTCTGTTAAAGCAACAGGGACGCAAGCGCCACCGCGCGCGCTTTCGGCACGGAGACGTACAACAACACCCACATCCGCACGTGCTCTGCAGCTTTTCTGCCGCGGATGCGTTGCACCGGATACCCGGTCCACAGAAAGGTCTTACGGAATGGCTGCCAAGGCGCTGTCCTTCGACGTCGGCGATTATGTCGTTTATCCCAAGCACGGTGTCGGCCGTGTGATCGAGCTCCAACGGCAGGAAATCGCCGGAATGCAGCTCGAACTCTATGTCCTGCGGTTCGAAAAAGAGCGCATGACGCTGCGCGTGCCCACCAACAAGGCCGAATCCGTCGGCATGCGCAAGCTCTCGAGCGACAAGACGTTGCGCGAGGCGCTCGAAACGCTGACCGGCAAGCCGCGCGTCAAGCGCACCATGTGGTCCAGGCGTGCGCAGGAATATGAAGCCAAGATCAATTCGGGCGACCTCGTGTCGATCGCCGAAGTGGTCCGCGACCTGTTCCGCGCCGACGACCAGCCCGAGCAGAGCTATTCCGAGCGGCAGATCTTCGAAGGCGCGACCAGCCGCCTCGCACGCGAACTCGCCGCGATGGAGCAGGTCGACGAGCCGACCGCACAGGAGAAGATCCTCGAGATCCTGCGCAAGGCCGCCGCGATCCACAACAAGGACAAGGCTCCGGTCTGATCCTTCGATCGGTGAGCGAGCAATCAGGGGGCGGCCGGCGACGGCCGCCCCTTTTTTGTTGCGCGTCCGGTCTGGGGGTGTATTGATGAAGCAACACACAGGAGCTCCGTCATGCGCATCCTTCCGTTTCTCGTCGCCGTCCCGCTCGCCGCGTGTTCGTTCCACAGCGACGCGTCACCGCCGGGCGGCGGCGACGCGGGCTCGAGCACGACGCGCAGCTTCGCGGTCGCCGACTTCACCGATGTCGCGCTGCGTGGCTCGGACGATGTCGACGTGCGCGTCGGCGCGGGCTTTTCGGTCCGCGCCGAGGGGCCGCGCAGCGAACTCGACAAGCTCGAGATCGAGCGCGTCGGCAACACGCTGCGCGTCGGGCGCAAGAAGACGCTGGGCGGCTTCGGCTGGAGTGGCAAGCAGGACCGCGTGAAAGTCTTCGTGACGATGCCGCGGATCGTCGCGGCGCAGATCGCGGGCTCGGGCAACATGGCGATCGACCGCGTCGCGGGCGCGCGCTTCGACGCCGATGCGGCGGGCTCGGGCGATCTGTCGATCGGCGCGCTCGTCGTGCCGCAGGCCAAGCTCGCGGTCGCCGGATCGGGCAATATCACCGCCAAGGGCTCGGTCGAGCGGCTGGCGATCGACGTCGCCGGCTCGGGCAATGTCGCGGCGCGCGGGCTCAAGGCGCGCGGGGCGACGGTTTCGGTCGCCGGGTCGGGCGACGTCACCGCCGATGTCAGCGGCGACGCACGCGTCTCGATGGTCGGGTCGGGCAATGTCGATCTCGGGCCGGCGGCGCATTGCGCGACCAGCAAGATCGGCTCGGGCGAGGTGCGCTGCGGCCGGTGACAGGGGACGGGTGATGGGGGGCGGCTGATCGCGCTTGCGTGAGGGGTCGGTTGCGCGGATGGTCGCGGCGATGCTGCGTTTCCTGACCCTCACCTTGCTCGTCACGCTCGCCCCCGCGCACGCGGCCGAGCGGAGCTATTTCATCGGCGATTTCGACCGGATCCGGATCGAGGGGCCGTTCGACGTCCGCCTCGCGACGCGCGGCACGCCCGCGGCGCGCGTGACCGGCGCGACCGACGGGCTCGATCTGCATGTCGATGCGCGCGTGCTGACGATCCGGCGCGGCGCCCGCGATGCGGACGCAACGGCGAAGCCCGGCGCGCCCGACCCGGCAACGATCTTCGTGCGCACGAGCGATCTCCACGGCGCGGCGGTGGTCGGCGGGGGCAAGCTCGTGATCGCCGGACCGTTGCGCGGGGCGCGGGTCGATCTGCAGGTGTCGGGCAGCGGATCGATCGCCGCGCCCGAGCTCGCCGCCGATCAGGTGTCGGCGACGCTGCTCGGCACCGGCGCGATGACGCTCGGCGGTCGTACCGCGCGGCTGCGCGTGCTCAGCACCGGGGCGGGGTCGGTCGATGCCGGCGCGCTGCTCGCCGATGAAGCGCTGTTGCGGCTCGACGGATCGGGCGCGACCAGCGCGAACGCGCGCTACACCGCCGATATCGTCTCGACCGGGCTCGGCGCGGTGACGGTCGCGGGGAGTCCCAAATGCAAGGTCAAGGCGGCCGTCGGCGCGCCGGTGACTTGCGGCAGCCCCGCGCCCGAGGCGCGCTAGAGCAGGCCGAGCGCCGATAGCTTGGCGATCAGCGCGGTCGGCATGGCGTCGCCCGCGATCATCCCCGCGCCGAGATCGGCCGGCGCGTCGGCCGCTTCGAGATAGCGCCAGCCCTGATGCGCGCGCTTCGGGCGGCCTTCGGTCAGCACCAGCGCGGGGTCGATATGGATCGCGACGCGCCCGCCTTCGGCCTCGCCGAAACTGAGAATCGGGGAACGCGCGACCAGCGTGTGCTTGATGATCCAGTACAGCGAGCCGCCGCCCGCACCGATAGAGTCGCCGACGATCTCCTCATGCCGTTTGGGCAGATAGCGCGTCGTCAGGAAGACCGGGCCGTCGGCGGCGCGGGCGCGCAGGCGTTCGGCGAGATGATCGAGGCTGGTCGCGCCGAACGCGACCTTGGTGAGATGAAGCGGCACAGGCAGCAAATGGGGCAGCGCGCGCTCTGCGCCAACCCCGAAAGGCTCAATTCTGGCGATCGGCGGCGTAGCGCGTCACGACGATCGCGACGAGCACTGAGCCGAGGATCGCGACCGCGGTCTCGGACAGCGAGTGCGCGTTCCAGTCCCATATCTCGAGCCCGGCATAGCCCGGCATGTTGGCGCGCCGCCCGGCGCCGAACTGCTCGATCCACTGATATTCGCGCTGCGTGATCTCGCGCATGATGCACACCGCCGACCCCGCGTAGCAGCCGAGCCAGATCGCGCCGCGCGTCGGCACCGCGAGCCAGCGGCCCAACGCCCAGCAGACGAGCTGAATCCCGATCGATACCGGCAGGTGATTCCACATGGGTCTAGCCGCCGAGCCCGAACAGCGTCGCGAGGCCGAGGAACGAGAAGAAGCCCATCACGTCGGTCATCATCGTCACGAACACGGCGGATGACACCGCCGGGTCGATGTCGAGCCGGTCGAGCGTCACGGGAATCAGCACCCCCGACAGCCCGGCGATGAGGTTGTTGATGACCATCGCCATCGCGATCACGATCGCGAGGTCGGCATTGTGGAAGATCAGATAGGTGCCGATACCGATCAGCGCGCCGAGCATCGCGCCGTTGGCGGCGGCGATGCGGAATTCGCGGTAGATCATCCGGCCGGTGTTCGAGCTGGTCAGCTGGTTGGTGGCGATCGCGCGCACCATCACCGCGAGCGTCTGCGTGCCGGCATTGCCGCCCATGCCGGAAACGATCGGCATCAGCACCGCGAGCAAGGCGAAGCGCCCGATCTCCCCCTGGAACAGCCCGACCACCGAAGCGGCGAGCATCGCGGTGCCGAGATTGACGACGAGCCAGGTGATCCGCGTCCGCACCGTCAGATGGATCGGCTCGTTGATGTCGCCGTCGCCGGCGCCCGACAGGCGCAGGATATCCTCGCCCGCCTCTTCGGAGATGATGTGGACGATGTCGTCGACCGTGATCATGCCCACCAGCCGCCCGACCGGATCGACCACCGCGGCCGAGATCAGCGCATATTTCTGGAAGCGCAGAGCGACCTCCTCCTGGTCCATGTCGACCGGAATCAAGGTCTGTTCGCGCTGCATCACGTCGCCGATCGCGATGCCGCGCGGGGTGCGCAGGATCCACGACAAAGCGACCGTGCCGACCGGCTTGTGCGCCGGATCGACGACGAAGATTTCCCAGAAATCGGTGGTCAGCTCGTCATGCTGGCGCAGGTAATCGAGCACGTCGCCGACCGACCAATGCTCGGGCACCGCGATCAGCTCGCGCTGCATCAGGCGGCCGGCGGTCTCCTCGTCATAGCTCAGCGCCTCTTCGATCGCGGCGCGATCGTCGGGGTCGAGCGCGCGGAGCACTTCGCGCTGATCGGCGGGCTCCATGTCCTCGATGATCGCGACCGCGTCGTCGGTATCGAGCTCGGAGGCGAGGTCGGCCACCTGCGTCGCCGACAGCGCGTCGATCAGATCCTCGCGGACATAATCGTTCATCTCGGCGAAGACGTCGCCGTCGAGCAGGTCGGTGATCGCGGTGGCGAGCGCGGCACGATCCTCGTGCGGCGTCAGCTCGAACAGATCGGCGATGTCGGCGGGGTGGAGCGGCTCGACCAGCGCGCGCGCCGCGGCAGCCTCGCCCGCCTCGACCGCGTCGAGCACCGCGCGCACGAATTCGGGTTTCAGCCGGTCGTCTTCATCGAGCTGCGTCACATCGCGCTCGGGCTCGGTCAGGTCGGTCTCGCTCACCATGGACCTCCTTGGCCTGTAATCTTCGCGGTCTAGCGGCGGAGGGCAACAAAGCCAACGCCGCTTCGTTGGGCTGTGCGGCGGCGGGCGATTTGCCAGCCGTGCGCAGCCTCGCTAGGGCGGCGCGTCCCCCATTTCCAGGAGTCTCCCGATGGCCGATCTTCCCGAAACCCTCACGCTGACCCTCGACAGCGGCGGCGATGTCGTGATCAAGCTGCGCGGCGATCTCGCGCCGCAGCACGTCGCGCGGATCGCCGAGCTGGCGAACGCCGGCTTCTACGACGGCGTCGTGTTCCACCGCGTGATCCCCGGCTTCATGGCGCAGGGCGGCGATCCCACGGGCACCGGCATGCATGGCTCGAAGAACCACCCCAACCTCCCCGCCGAATTCTCGAAGGAGCCGCACGTTCGCGGCACCGCGTCGATGGCGCGGGCGCAGGACCCGAACTCGGCCAACAGCCAGTTCTTCATCTGCTTCGACGACGCGCGCTTCCTCGACAACCAGTACACCGTGTGGGGTCAAGTGACCTCGGGCATGGAGCATGTCGACGCGCTGCCGAAGGGCGAGCCGCCGCGTAGCCCGGGCAAGATCGTGAAGGCGCACGCCGAGTAACGAGCACGCCCGAAAAGCCCCTCCCCTTCAGGGGAGGGGTTGGGGTGGGGCTGTAACCGGCGCTAGCTCGCTGCGAGACACGGCCCCACCCCCAACCCTCCCCTGAAGGGGAGGGGCTTTGAACTAGCTCACACCCCCGGATCGGCGATCGTCGCGATCAGCCAGTCGTGGAACAGCCGCACCGGCTTCTGCGTCAGCGCGCGCGGGCGGCAGGCGAACCAATAGCTGTACGGGCTCTCCACCGGGATATCGAACAGCCGCACGATCCGCTCGTCGCGCGCTTCTTCGAAATGGCTCGCATGCATGAAGGCGATGCCGAGCCCCTGCGCCGCCGCCTCGAGCATCAGCGCGCCCGAATCGAAATGGTCGATCGCCAGCGGCTCAAGATCGGTCAGCCCCGCCGCCGCGCGCCACGCGCTGAACGTATCGGGCATGTCGCGATGTACCAAAGCGGTCAGCCCGGCGAGTTGCTCGGGCGCGGTGATCGGGTTCGCCCCCTCGATCAGCGCGCGCGCGCCGATGACATAGACCTGGTTGCGATCGAGCCGCTTGGCATAAAGCGACGGATCGATGTCGCGCGCCAGCGCGATCACCGCGTCGAGCCCTTCGCCGAGGCGCGACAGCAGATGCGCCGCGGTATCGATGTCGAGATGCAGCTCGGGGTGCTGCGTGCGGAGTTCGCCGAGCCGCGGGAACAGCTTCTGCGACGCCCAGAGCGGGAGCAGCCCGAGTCGCAGCCGCAGCACGTCGGTATTGCTCGTCATCACCTCGACCGCGTCGGAGAGCTGGTCGAGCGCCGGCGCGATCTGCTGGAGCAGCCGGTCGCCATCGGCGTTGAGCACGACCGCCTGATGGCGGCGCTCGAACAGCGGCCGGCCGATAAAGCGTTCGAGCGCCTGGATCCGGCGGCTCAGCGCGGGCGGCGACAAAGCGAGCTCCTGCGACGCCGCCTTGATCGAGCCGGTGCGGGCGACCTGCACGAACGCCTCGATCGCGGTTAGGGGCGGCAGTCTACGCATCGTCGGCCCATCTCCCTCTGGCAGCGGTGTCTTGTGCGGCGCACCAAGATACCGTCGGCTCTAAATCCATCATTCCCCGTCGCGGCCAATATTGCAACGGTTGCAGAAAGGACAATCGCAATCAATTCTTTCGCACTTGCAACATAGCCAGCCGCGCGGCACATAGCGGGTGCCTTTCAGGCATCCTCTCCTAAAACTTTCAAGGCCGGTCCCTCACGGGATCGGCCCTTTTTTTGTCGTCAGCGCGGTCAGGACGCGCTCTCGTATTCGCGGAACCCCATGCCTATCTCGCGCGCTCAACGATTTTGCGCGAGGAACAGATAGCATGGCGGACGTCGAGACGCCGATTCGGAAATTGCAGGTCGCCAATGCGCGGCCCGAGGATAGCGGGCGCGGGCTCGCGCATGTGCCGCGCGCGATGCTCGCGGCGCTGGGCCTGGGCGAGGGCGACGTGATCGAGATCGTCGGCAAATCCTCGACCCCGGCGCGCGCGGTTGCGCCGTATGCGGAAGACGAAGGGCTCGACATCATCCGCATCGATGGCCTCCAGCGCGCCAATGCCGGCGTCGGCTCGGGCGATTTCGTCGAGATTCGCGCGGTCGAATCGAAGCCGGCGACGCGCGTGATCTTCGCCCCTGCGCAGCAGAATCTGCGGCTGCAGGGATCGTCGAATGCGCTGAAGCGCACCTTTTTCGGGCGCCCGCTGACGCAGGGCGATGTCGTCGCGACGGCGGGCCAGCAGCGCGTCGACAACATGCCCCCGGGCGTCCAGAACATGCTGCGCGCGCCGGCCTATGCGCTGCAGGAGATCCGCCTCGCGGTGATCGCGACCGTGCCGAAGGGCGTGGTGCATGTCGACGAGACCACCGAGATCGAGCTGCGCCCCGAATATGAGGAGCCCAAGGAAGCGCGCCGCGCCGACGTCACCTATGACGATATCGGCGGCATGGGCCCGACGATCGACCAGCTGCGCGAGATGGTCGAGCTGCCGCTGCGCTATCCCGAGCTGTTCCAGCGGCTCGGCGTCGATCCGCCCAAGGGCGTGTTGCTGCATGGGCCGCCCGGAACCGGCAAGACGCGGCTCGCGCGTGCCGTCGCCAACGAATCGGCGGCCGAATTCTTCCTGATCAACGGGCCCGAGATCATGGGCTCGGCGTACGGCGAATCGGAAAGCAAGCTGCGTCAGGTGTTCGAGGAAGCAGCGAAGGCGGCGCCCTCGATCGTCTTCATCGACGAGATCGACTCGATCGCGCCCAAGCGTGGGCAGGTGTCGGGCGAGGCCGAGAAGCGGCTCGTCGCGCAGTTGCTGACGCTGATGGACGGCCTGGAAGCGCGTGCGAACGTCGTGGTGATCGCGGCGACGAATCGCCCCGAGGCGATCGACGAGGCGTTGCGCCGGCCGGGCCGGTTCGACCGCGAGATCGTCGTCGGCGTTCCCGACGAGCGCGGGCGGCGCGAGATCCTCGGCATCCACACGCGCGGCATGCCGCTCGGCGACAAGGTCGATCTCGATGAGCTGTCGCGCACGACCTACGGGTTCGTCGGGGCCGATCTCGCCGCGCTCGCGCGCGAGGCGGCGATCGAGGCGGTGCGCAAGCTGATGCCGCGATTGAACTTGGCCGAGGGCACGATCCCGCCCGAGATCCTCGACACGCTCGCGGTCACGCGCGAGGATTTCGTCGATGCCTTGAAGCGCGTCCAGCCGAGCGCGATGCGTGAGGTGATGGTCGAGGCGCCGCGCGTCCGCTGGGACGATGTCGGCGGGCTCGACGATGCGCAGATGCGGTTGAAGGAGGGTGTCGAACTGCCCTTGAAGGACCCCGATGCGTTCCGTCGGCTCGGCATTCGTCCGGCCAAGGGCTTCCTGCTCTATGGCCCGCCCGGCACGGGCAAGACGCTGCTCGCGAAGGCGGTCGCGCGCGAGGCGCAGGCCAACTTCATCGCGACCAAGTCGAGCGACCTGCTCAGCAAATGGTATGGCGAGAGCGAGCAGCAGATCGCCAAGCTGTTCGCGCGCGCCCGCCAGGTCGCGCCGTGCGTGATCTTCATCGACGAGCTCGATTCACTGGTGCCGACGCGCGGCAGCGGGATGGGCGAGCCGCAGGTCACCGAGCGCGTCGTCAACACGATCCTCGCCGAGATGGACGGGCTCGAGGAGCTGCAGTCTGTGGTGGTGATCGGGGCGACCAATCGGCCCAATCTGATCGATCCGGCGTTGCTGCGGCCGGGGCGGTTCGACGAGCTGATCTATGTCGGCGTGCCGAGTCGCGACGGGCGGGCGCGGATCCTGGCGATCCAGACCGCCAAGATGCCGATCGCCGAGGATGTCGATCTCGACGTGCTGGCGGGCCGCACCGATCGGTTCACCGGGGCGGATCTCGAGGATCTGGTGCGGCGTGCGGGGCTTACCGCCTTGCGCGAATCGCTTCAGGTCACGCAGGTGACGATGGCGCATTTCGAGACTGCGCTCGCCGATTCGCGCGCGTCGGTGACGCCCGAGCTCGAACGCGAATATGAGACGATGAAGGCGCGGCTGAAGCAGGATGCGACCTCGCTGCAGCCGATCGGCTTCGCCTTCCCGCCGCGCGCGAAGGAAGGCTGACCTACTTCCTCCCCTCCCTGAAAGGGAGGGGCTGGGGGTGGGTCGGCCCGTAGGCGGGCGTGGCGTTCGATAACGGGCCGACCCACCCCCGACCCCTCCCTTCCAGGGAGGGGAGGAATTTGGCGCGCCCTCCCTTCCAGGGAGGGGAGGACGTCAGCGCGGCTCGCGCAGCTTCACCCAGGCATAGCCGTACAGCGCGACCATCGCCGCGCCGGCGACCAGATACGGCAGCGAATGCTGCACCTGGTACAGCCCGACCCCGATCGACGGCCCGAGCACGAACGCCGCGCCGTTGACCGAGGTCACCTTGCCCGCGACCGACCCCTGCGCCGCATGCCCGACCGCGAGCGACGCACCCGCGGTGAACGCCGGCCGCGTGAACCCGAACCCGACGCTCGCCAGCGCATAGGCGCAGGCCAGCGTGTACAACGACGTCGCGATCCCGGTCAGCGCACACCCCGCAGCCGCCAGCACCAATCCGGCGAGCATCATCGGCCGCGGGCGCAGGTTGAGGTTGGGGATGATCCCCCATTGCACCAGCAACGCCGCGCCCGCGCCGATCATCAACACGATTCCCGTCGGCTGGAGCGCCTCCTCGGGCGCGAGCCGCAAGCGGTCGATCACCAGAAAGCCGATCGCCTGCCCGGTCATCGCCTGGCCGTGGCCCGAGACGAGCCCGGCGATCATCCAGCCGCGGATTCGCCGATCGGCGTAACGGACATGCTCGCTATGCGGCTCGGTCGCCGCGGTGATGCTCGCGCCCGAGCTCTGCCCGCCGATCGACGGATAGGCGCTCGCCGCGCCGTGCGTATCGGCCTGCGGGACAAGGTCGTTGGGCAGCAATTGCCGCACCGCGACGAACACGATCAGCCCGAACAGCGCGAAGACGAACGCCGGCCCGGCAAGCTCCAGCTTGACCCCGCCGATCGACCCGAGCCGCAGGAACGGCGCGAGCGTCGGCCCGAGGATCGTCCCCAGCCCGAACGCCGATCCGAGCAGCGTCAGCGCCTTTGTCCGCTCGGCGCGCGTCGTATTGCCCGCGACCAGCGCCTGCACCGCGGGTGGCGCCGCCGAGCCGAGGCTGCCATAGATCAGCCGCCCGAGGATGAAGCAGACGAACGCGGCGGTCCCGCTGATCCAGCCGTTGATCCCCGCGACGAGGAACACGCCGCACACGCCGAGCGACACGCACAGGCCGCCCAGCCCGAGCAGGATCATCGCGCGCCGCCCGTGCCGATCCGAGCGCTTGGCCCAGAACGGCGCGGCGATCACCCACAGCAAGGCCGACACCGAGAAGGCCGCCGCCACCGCGCTGTCGGCGACCTTCAGCGATCGCCCGAGCGCGGGCAGCACCGATTGCAACGCGGTGTTGGCCGCGGCGATGGTCAGCATGACGGTAAACAGCAACGCGAAATCGCGGTCGATGCGCGCGGCGGACTTCACCGCTCGGGTCCGAAATTGAGCCGCTTGGTGATGTTGTAGTCGAGCACCGTCATCACGAAGAAGGCGGCGAACTGGCGCGTGCGCGTCCACCAGCCGGTCTGCGCGCGATAGCTCTGCGCGGTGATCCGTTCCGACTCGGCGACCTCGCCATCGACATAGGAGCGGACATGCGCGGCGAAGGCGGGATCGTCGATCCGCAGCATCATCTCGAGATTGAGGAACAGGCTGCGAATGTCGTAATTGGCCGAGCCGATATAGACGACATCGTCGATCAGGAAGAGCTTGGTGTGGAGCTTGGTCGGCTGATATTCGTAGATCTGGACGCGCTTGCGCAACAGCCCCGCATAGGTGAAGCGCGACGCCCAGATCGCGGCGCCATGGTCGTTCTTCGAGGCGAGCACGATCCGCACCTGCCCGCGCATCCCGGCGCGGTCGAGCCGCCGCAGCATCCCGGGATTGGGCGCGAAATAGGCCGAGATCAGGTCGACCTTGGCGGCGCGCTCGAGATCGGACTTCACCGCGCGCGCCCAGGGCGAGAGCCGCCGCGTCGGGCCGCCGAACAGCCAGCGGACCTGGCCGTCGGGCTCGCTCCACGCCTTCAGCGCGCGGCGCAGCGAGCGCAGCGGCGGCTTGGGCTGTTTCGACCAATTCGACAGCGCGTCGAAATAGCCCGTGATGCGCTCGGCCGCCGGCCCCTCGACGAGCAGCCCGAGATCGCGCCAGGCCTGCTCGGCGGGGGTGCCGAAATAGGCGTCCTCGACGTTGAACCCGCCGATGATCGCGCGCGCTTCGCCGCTCTCGCCGTCGGCGAGCGCGAGCTTCTGGTGGTTGCGCAGCAGATAGCGCCGCCCCCAGCGCGGCACGAAGCGGCAGACATGCACGCCTGCATCGCGCAGCGGATCGAAGAAATTATGGCCCTCGGCGACTTCGCTGCCGAGCCCGTCGACGATGAGCGCGACCTTCACCCCGCGCTCGGCGGCGCGGATCATCGCCGCGCGGACCTTCGCGCCGGCGTCGTCGTCGACATAGATATAATAGATGATGCGCAGCGTGGCGCGCGCGCCGTCGATCAGCGCGATCAGCGTGTCGAGCCGGCGCGGGCCGGTGTCGAGCATCGTCAGGCGATTGCCGGCGACGGTGAAGCTGGGTTGCGGGGCGGGATCGGGCATGGAGGCCGTGTGATGGCTATGCGCGCTGGATGCAAGGCGTTGACGCGGTCTGCGCGCGGTCCATACGATCGCAAAAACCGGGAAAGGCGCTAATGCTGATCGCGCTCATTTTACAGGCCGCCGCCGTCGCCGCGCTACCCTCTCCGCCAGACGTTTTTGCGCAGCGGGCCTGGGCACATTTTTCGCGCGCGCCAGCGCTCGAGGGGACCAGCGAAACCGTCGATGTCGCGATCATCGCCATGCCGCCGCGCTCCAGCGTAGCGGTTTACGCGATGCGCATTACCCGCCGGCGGCTTCAACAGCCCGATACGATTGGCTGGGCCGACAGCCAGAGCTGCCCCGCCATGCTGCCGGCGCTCAAGGCGATGCGAACGTTGGCGGTTCCGCGCCCGACCGTACCGGGGATGGAACAGCGCCCCGGGATCAGCATGTTGGACGGCATCGGATACCGGCTGTGGACACAGGCGCGCTTTGACGGCGGCGGGGAGGGGCGGTTGGACTTCGACTCGAATATCGGCACGCCGCTCGCCGCATGGGTCGACAAGAGCCTTGGTGCGCTCGCGCGGTGTTGGTCCGCGGTCGAGCCGCGCGCCGGTTGATTGCGGCGTTTCGTTGACTTCGGCGCGTTTCCCGCCTACGGGATCGCCTTTCCGACTATCGTCGTTTTGAAGGAAGCCGTTCATGGCGCGCGTCACTGTCGAAGATTGCGTCGACAAGATTCCCAACCGCTTCGATCTCGTCCTGTTCGCGGCGCAACGCGCGCGGCAGATTTCGGGTGGTGCCGAGATCACGATCGATCGCGATCGCGACAAGAACCCGGTCGTCGCGCTGCGCGAGATCGCCGAGGAAATGGTGCATCCGCCGACGCTCAAGGAATCGGTGATCCAGAGCCTGCAGCGCGTCCAGGTCGACGAAGACGATGTCGCCGATGCGGTCGGTTCGCTGTCGGCCTCGGCCGAGGCGCTCCGCCTCACCGCCGCTGCGCCGCCGCGGAACCAGAATCTCGGGGCTGATTACGAAGGTTGAGGCCCGACGCTAACGGCGCAGCCGTTAGCGGAGGATCAGCCGAAACCCGGACGGCGACCGCGCGGGCTTGTCCCCGCGCGTGTCGGCCGACGACGTGGCTTTGCCACGGCGTGACCCTCTACCTAGATCATTTCTTTTCCGCCCCCCGGCCTTTGCGCGCGGAGCAATTACGAGACGCGGTTAAGCGTCTTCGTCGTCGGTGCTGATCGGTCCGGTCTTCGCCCGCCCCTTGAAACCCTGCGCGACTACATACCATTCTGACGACGCCTTGCGGCTCGCCGGCGGCTTGGCGTGCTTCACGGTCGTGAAGTTGCGCTTCATCTCGGCGACGAGCGCGGTATCCGCGCCGCCCGCGAACACCTTGCCGACGAACGCGCCGCCCGGCTCGAGCACGTCGATCGCGAACGCCAGCGCCGCCTCGACCAGCCCCATCGTGCGCAACGCGTCGGTCTGCGGATGCCCGACGGTGTTCGCCGCCATGTCCGACAGCACGAGGTCGGGCGTCCCGCCCAGGCCCGCCATCAGCCGCTCGGGCGCGACATCGTCCATGAAATCGAGCTGGAGGATCGTCACCCCCTCGATCGGATCGACCGGGAGGAGATCGATCCCGACGATCGCCGCCTTGGGCACCTGGCGGCGGACGACCTGCGCCCAGCCGCCCGGCGCGAGCCCGAGATCGACGACGCGGCGCTTGCCCTTCAAGAAACCGAAGCGCTCGTCGAGCTCGCTCAATTTGTACGCCGCGCGGCTGCGGAAGCCGTCGGCCTTGGCGCGCTTTACGTACGGGTCGTTGAGCTGGCGCTCGAGCCAGCGCGTCGATTGCGCGGTGCGCTTGCGCGCGGTCTTGACGCGAACCCGCAGGCCGCCGCCATCATTGCTCATGCCGCATTTCCCATCAATCGCCGCAGAATGCCTTCGCGGATTCCGCGATCGGCGATGCCGAGCCGTTCGGCCGGCCAAAGATCCATGATCGTCTCGAGGATCGCGCACCCGGCCACCACCAGATCGGCGCGCTCGGTGCCGATGCACGGCAATTGCGCGCGCTCGCGCAAATCCATGCCGGCGAGATCGGCGCTGATCCGCCGCATCGCACTCGCGGGCACGATCAGCCCATCGACTTGCGCGCGGTCGTAATGCGTGAGGCCGAGATGCACGCTGGCGAGCGTCGTCACCGTTCCCGACGTGCCGAGCAGGCGCGGCACCGGGATGCCGCGCGGCAACCGCGCGGCGAACGGCGCCATGCTCTCGGTGACGAGCGCGCGCATCGCGGCATAGGATGCGGCGCGCCCTTCCGCGCCGCCATCCGCCCCCGGCGGCCCGTGCCCGGCGCTCTCGGTCAGCGAGACCACGCCCCACGGCGCGCTGTGCCAGTCGAGCACGCGCGGCGTTTCGGCGCGGGTGTCGACGAGCACCAATTCGGTCGAGCCGCCGCCGATGTCGAACACCAGCGCCGGGTCCTCCCCGGGTTCGATCAGCGAGTGGCAGCCGAGCACCGCCAGCCGCGCCTCTTCCTCGGCGGTGATGATGTCGAGCAGGATGCCCGTCTCGGCATAGGCGCGCGCGATGAAATCTGCGCCGTTGCTCGCGCGGCGGCACGCCTCGGTCGCGACCGCGCGCGACAGCGTGACGTTGCGTCGGCGCAGTTTGTCGGCGCAGATCTTCAGCGCGGCGATCGTCCGCTCGATCGCGGCGTCGCTCAGCCGACCCGACCCGGCCAGCCCCTCGCCGAGTCGGACGATCCGCGAAAAGGCGTCGACCACCGCGAAGCCGTCGCCCTGCGGCCGGGCGATCAACAGCCGACAATTGTTGGTGCCGAGATCGAGCGCGGCGAAATGCCGCGGCTCGCGACTGCGCGCCGCGCCGGTCTTGGCGGGCGCGGCTTTCCCGGCTGGCGGCTTCGCGCCTGCCGGCTTGCCGGGGGGCTTGCCGTTGTTCGGCGCCGGACGAGCAGGCCTGGCCTGCCGGTACGGCACATCCGGCGATCGATCCGCCATGCCGTGATACTCGCTTATTCTGTTCTGCCGTCGCGGCGCACCGGATGGCGCGCCGTTCGGTGCTTGGCGCCGATCCTAGCCGATGCCCCGGGGAGCGGCAAGCGATCCGCAGCCGCGATCACGCGATCGGTTGACAGCCCCCGCGCACCTCCGTAGATCGCGAGCCCGGCGTTGCCCCGTCGTCTAATGGTAAGACTGCGGTTTCTGATACCGCCTATTGAGGTTCGAATCCTCACGGGGCATCCAGCCACTCGCATGCCGCCCGCTCTTCGATGGGCCGGTCTGGCGCTAATGATCGTCGAGCATCCGGGTTGGCCGTTGCCTTGGGCATCGCCAAGCGGCCTTCGCTCGTGTCCGATCGGGCATAACCGATACGCTTCGTCGTTCTGGTGGTCGGGGATCGCCATGTCGTTGTTCCGAGTCGGCCGCCTTGCAGCGTTCCGCCGGGCCAAGTCCCACACCGCTTTGAGACGCCAAGTCGGCCCAGAACCGGGGGCGCGGCGTGTGATCGGCGTTCACCGCGACGTCGCGCCGCGCGCACCGGTGCGGGGTTAGCGCCATCGCGCGAGTATCGTGTGCCGTTACAGGGGCCATGCAGCGCGCGATCCCGATCGTCTCCGGCATGATCGCGATTCGCCGCGCCCCTGGACGGTGCGGCCGCGATCGGCTTGCGACCGACCGCCGCGCGCAATAGAGTCGGCGGGTGAGCGATAGTGTACCAGGCGTAGCGGCGGTGGCGGGCGCTTCCCCCATCCGACGCGGGCGCGGCTGGCGGCTCGCGGGTATCGCGCTGCTGCTGCTCGGCGCGATCGTCACGGCGCTGTGGCTGGCGCGCAAGCCCGTGGCCGAGCATCTCATCGACGACGCGCTCGCCGCGCGCGGGATCGCGGCGCGCTACGAGATCGCGCGGATCGGACTGCGCACGCAGCGGCTGACCAACGTCCGGATCGGCGACCCCGCCCACCCCGATCTGCTCGCCGACTGGATCGAAGTCGACACCAGCCTGTGGTTTTCGGGCGCGACGCTCAGCGCGATCCGGGTCGGTCATGTCGGGCTGCGCGCGCGGCTTGCCGACGGGAAGGTCTCGTTCGGCGCGCTCGACCGGCTGCTCCCCGCCCCCTCGGGCAAGCCGTTCGCGCTTCCCGCGATCGACGCGCGGATCGCGGACGCGCGCATCGCGCTGGCGACGCCGTACGGACCGATCGCGCTGCACGTCGTCGGCGGCGGGCGGCTCGATAGCGGCTTTGCCGGAACGCTCGATGCGCGCGCGGCACGGCTCGATCGCGACGGGTGCCGGCTCGATGCGGTCGCGGCGCGGCTGCAAGTGCAGGTCCGCACTGGGCAGACGGCGCTGGCCGGGCCGCTGACGCTCGGGCGGGGCGCGTGCGGGGGCGCGCGAATCGGTGGCGCGCGCGCCGATCTCGTGGCGACGCTTGCACCCACGCTCGACCGCGGTCGCGGCTCGGCGCGGCTCGCGATCGCGGCGCTCGACGTCGGCGGGGCGCGGCTGCGTGGGCTGAGCGGGCCGGTCGCGTTCACCGGCTCGGCGCGCGCGGTCGAGGGCAGCGTCGACTTGCGCTCGGGCGAGGCCGCGGCGGCGGGGATCGCCGCGACGCGGACCGCGCTGGCGGGGCGCTATCGCTATGGCGCGGGCGGCTTAGCGTTCGATGGCCGTGCACGCGCGAGCGCCGCGCGCCTTCCGCCACAATGGCTCGCGCGGCTCGATCCATGGCGGAGCGCGGGCGCGGGAACCCCAGTCGCCCCGATCGTCGCGCGAGCGGTCGACGCGCTACGCGCGGCGGGGCGGGCGGGCGATCTCGACGCGCGGTTCTCGGCTTCGGTCGGTGGCGGAGGCCGGCAGATCACGCTGTCGAGGCTCGCCTTCGCCGCCGCCTCGGGCGCGCGCGCGACGCTCGAGGGCGGTGGCGGGCTGCGCTATCGCTGGCCGCAGGGGCTCCGGATCGACAGCGTCGTGACGCTCGCGGGCGGCGGCTTGCCGAGCGCGCGGCTTCGATTGCGGCAGGCCGGCGCCGGCGCGCCGCTGACGGGCCGCGCGATCGTCGACCCTTATGCCGCGGGAACGGCACGCCTCGCGCTCGCCCCGATCGACTTCACCGCGAGCGCCGCCGGCATGACGCATGTCACCACGCGCGTCGCGCTCAGCGGGCCGATCGGCGGCGGCCGGATCACCGCGCTCAGCCTGCCGCTCGACGCGCGCTGGGACGGCGATGCGCGGCTCACGATCAACCCGGCGTGCGCGCCGCTCGCGTTCGAGCGGCTGCAGGCGGGGGGGCTCGATCTGCCGCGCGCGAGCGTGACGCTGTGCCCGCGCGATGGAGCGTTGCTCCGGCTCGACCGCGGAACGCTGCGCGGCGGCGCGGCGGTCGGGCCGATCCACCTGGCCGGGCGGCTCGGCGGGTCGCCGATCGCGATGACGCTGGAACGCGGCGAATGGTTGTCGGGATCGCAGCGCTTCACCGCGGCTGGGCTCGGTGTCAGGCTGGGTGCGCCCGCGCGGCTGACCCGGCTCGATATCGAGACGCTGAGCGGTGGCCGGGCCGAGCGCGGGCTCGCGGGCAGCTTCGATGGGGCGGGCGGACAGATCGGCGCGGTGCCGCTCTTGCTGTCGTCGGCCGCCGGGCGCTGGCGTCTCGCGGCAAGCACCCTGTCGCTCGATGGCGCGCTGATGGTAGCGGACAGTGCGGCCGATCCGCGCTTCAAGCCGCTCGCGGCGCGCGGCGTCGCGCTGACGCTCGCGGGCAAATCGCTTGCCGCGACCGGGGCGCTGGTCGAGCCGGGCAAGGGCGTCAAGATCGCCGATGTCGCGATCGCGCACGATCTGGGGAGCGGGGCCGGGCATGCCGATCTCACCGTTCGCGGCATCACCTTCGGTCCGAGTTTCCAGCCCGACCAGCTCACGCGATTGACCTATGGTGTGATCGCCAACGTCGTCGGCACCGTATCGGGGGCCGGGCAGATCCGCTGGACGGCGCAGGGTGTGACGAGCGACGGCGTGTTCCGCACCCCCGGCATCGATCTTGCCGCCGCCTTCGGCCCGGCGACCGGGATCGCCGGCGAGATCCGCTTCACCGATCTGCTCGCGCTCGAAAGCGCACCGGGGCAGGTCGCGACGATCAAGACGCTCAACCCCGGGATTGCGGTCAATGACGGCGTGGTGCGCTATCAAGTGCTGCGCGGCACGCGGATCGCGGTCGAGCAGGCACGTTGGCCGTTCGCGCAAGGCGCGCTGACGCTCGATCCGACCGTGCTCGATTTCGGCAGCGCGCAGGAACGCCGCATGACGTTTCGGGTCGCGGGGATGCAGGCCGACGAGTTCCTCCAGCAATTCGACTTCAAGAATTTGAACGCGACGGGCGTGTTCGACGGGTCGCTGCCGATGGTGTTCGATTCGACCGGCGGGCGGATCGAACATGGCGAGCTGATCGTGCGGCCGGGCGGGGGAACGGTCGCCTATGTCGGCGAGGTGACGCAGAAGGATGTCGGCTTCTGGGGCAATTTCGCGTTCCAGGCGCTCAAGTCGCTGCGCTATCGCAGCCTCGAGATCGTGATGAACGGGCCGCTCGCCGGCGAGATGATCACCGAAGTGCGCTTCGCCGGGATCGGGCAGGGGGCGGGGGCCAAGCGCAACTTCTTGTTCGACCGGCTGCAGAAGCTGCCGCTGGTGTTCAACGTCAAGATCACCGCGCCCTTCCGCCAGCTGATCGATTCGGCGCAGAGCTTCTACGACCCGCGGCGCCTGATCGAGCGCAACCTGCCCGCCTTGCTCGAGGAACAGAGCAAGCGCGCCCCGCCGCCCGCCCCGCCTCCTATTCAGCCTTCCGACAGCAGGATCGTGCCATGACCGAAACAGCATTGACCAAGAGGACGAATCGCCCGACCACGGCCGCGATGACCAGGATGATGACGGTGGCCGCGCTGGCGGTGTGTTGGGTGCCGGGCGGCTGCGTCACGGTGACCGCGCCCGACAAGCCGATCGTCATCAATTTGAACATCAGCGTGACGCAGGAAGTGGTCTATCGTCTCGATGGTCAGGCGAAGAGTTTGATCCAGTCCAACCCGGGGATTTTCTGATGGCACGCATGGTCTTGAAGATGGTCGCGGCGATCGCGCTGCTGGGCGGCTCGACCGCGGTGTTGGCGCAGCGCAACCCGGCCTATCAGGCGGCGCGCGCGGCGGGCGAGGTCGGCGAGCAGGCCGACGGCTATCTCGGCGTGGTCGGCAGCGCGAGCGCGGAAGTGCGCGCGCTGGTCAACAACATCAACATCCAGCGGAAAGCCGCTTATACCCAACAGAGCGCGAGTTCTGGCGCGACGGTCGAGCAGTTCGCCTTTACCAGCGGGTGCAATTTGATCGGCCAGACCGCGCCGGGGGAGAAGTACAAGGCGCCCGACGGCCAGTGGAAGACGCGCGGCGCTGGGGCGCCGGAGCGCGATTCGCGCTGTATCTGATCGGTCAGACCTAAAGCCGTCACCCCGGGCTTGTCCCGGGGTCCACCGAGCCGCGCGAACTGCGGCTGGTGCGTGTGCGGCACGGTGGACCCCGGGACGAGCCCGGGGTGACGCGGGAGGGTGAGCGCTAGTCCGCGACCGTCCCGATCACCTGCGCGGCGAAGCGTTCCATTTCCTCCTCCTGCGGGCTCATCTGCAGCAGCAGCAAGTCGAGCCCCGCCGCTTCATATTCGGCGATGCGTTCCTTCAGCTGCTCGGGCGTGCCGACCAGGTTCGGCCGCAACCCCCGGTTCGACACGGCATATTCCTGCAGCTTCATCTCCCGTTCCAACTGCGTTCCCGACAGCCACTGGTCGAAATTGGCGTAGCCCGCGGGCAGATCGGTGACGGTGGTGATCCGCGCGAGCTCGCGCCGCGCCTCGGCCTCGCTGTCGCGGACGATCGCATAGGCGGCCATGCCGTACTGCATCGGCGCGCCGCCGACCGCCGCGCGCCGCGCCGCCATGTCGGCGATCTTGGGCGCGATCGCCTCGACCGGATCGCCGTGCATGACATAGGCGTCGCAGCGCGCGGCGATCATCGCCTTGGCCTTCTCGCTCTCACCGCCCGCGTAGACGACGGGCTTGTGCGCGGGCTTGGGCGCGCAGATCGCCTGCTCGGTCCGGTAGAACTGGCCGGTGAAGTCGAAGCGCTGCTCGGTCCACAGCCCGTCGACCACCTGCAGCCATTCATCGGTGCGCGCGTAGCGATCGTCATGCTGGTCGAACTGCAGGCCGTATTGCTTCGCCTCGTCGGCCCACCACGAGGAGACGACGTTGAGCGCGAGCCGCCCGCCCGAAATCTGGTCGATGTTCGCCGCCGCCTTGGCGAACAGCGCAGGGTGATGGAAGTTCGGCCGCACCGCGACCATCAGCTCGATCGTCTCGGTCACCGCGGCGAGCGCGGCGGCGGTCGACCAGGCGTCGAGCGCGGGCTGCTCGATCCCCTTGATGTCGTTGAGGTTGAGCTCGGCGATCAGCGTCAGGTCATAGCCGATCTGCTCGGCGCGCTGCGTGAGGCGCTTGGCATAGGCCCAGCTCGCCTCGGGCTCGTCGGCGACGTTGCGCAGCCAGCCGCCGAACACCGGCATCCAGTAACCATAGCGCATCACAGGGCCCCCAGTCGCGCGAGCAGATAGTCGACCAGCTGGTCGTGTGGGTCGTAGCCGAGCACGTCATGCGGCTTGGCGACGAAGTTCGACAGCGCGTTGATGTCGTAGAAGCGTGGGAGTCCGTCGCGATCGTCGATCATCACCTCGATCCCGCCGACGTCGAGATCGACCGCGCGCGCGATCCGCTCGGCGGCGTCGCGCAAGGCGGGGCCGGGGTCGGTCGCGACCATCGCGATCGGCGCGGCGTCATCGACACAGGCGTCGGCCGGGCACAGATCGAACGCGCCGCCGCCGGCGATATCGAGCGCGTAGAGGTATGTGCGGTCGAGCGTCTCGATCCGCGTCACGCGGCCGTCGCGCGCGGGGACGTAATCCTGCACCAGCAACACGCCGTCGACGCTGCTCGGCAGCTCGCCCGCCTCGACCGCGTAGCGCAGCTCGGCGAGGTTATCGAAGCGCGTGATCCCCGCGCCCGATCCGCCGATATTGGCCTTCACGACGAGCGGAAAGCCGATCGTCTGTGCCGCCGCGACGACGTCGGCCGCGCGGTGGACGACGCGCGTCGCCGGGATCGCCAGGCCGAGCGAAGCGATCAGCGACAATTGCCGCGCCTTCGACGAATCGATCGCGAGCACTTCTGGCCCGTTGACGATCGTCGCGCCGCCGCGGCGCCAATGGTCGAGCAGCGCGGTCGCATAGAAGATCGGATGCTCGCTCGCGCGCAGGAAGCTCGACATCGCGATCCGGTTGAACACGAGTCGCGCCGGCGGGGTCGTGTCGGCCGGGTCGAACGCGCCGTCGGGCGTGACCGCGACATAGTCGACGCCGCGCCGGTCGAGCGCTGCGAACAGCGGCGTGAACCAGGCGGGATGCTCGTAGAGGATCGCGAGATCGGCCATGTTACTTCGCCTCGGCGAGCGCGGCCTTGGCGGCGGCGCTGGTCCAGTCCATCCCGCCGGTGCTGCGCCATACCTCATGGCCGGTCGAATCGAACAGGATGCTCATCGGCAGGCTGGCGTTGTACGCGAGGCTGAAGCCGAGGTCCTTGTCGAGATAGGGCTGGAGCCGGGTGAACTTCTCCTTGGCGAAGAAGGCCGCGACGGTCGGGCGGTCCTTGTCCTGGCTGATCGGCATGACGGCGATCGTCGCGGCGGCCTGATCGAGCGTCGGCATTTCCTTGACGCACGGCCCGCACCACGTCGCCCACAGATTGACGAGGACAGGCTTGCCCTTGAACGCGGCGAGGCTGGTCTTCTTGCCCGCCGGATCCTCGAACGACAGCGTCGGCGCGGCCTCGCCCTTGTGGCTGCGATCGATCTTGCTGGTCTCGGGCGCGGCGGCGGGCGTAGTGTTCGCGGCGACGTCGGCTTGCCCGTTGGACGAGACTTGCTTATCGCACCCGGCTAGCACGAGCAGCAGGACCGAAGCGATCACCGAGCGAAACAACATGGGCACGTCCAATGCGATGTGGGGTGGGCGCTTCGCCGAGGGTCCGGCCGCGGTCATGCGGTCGATAAATGCCTCGATCCCGTTCGACAAGCGGCTCTGGCGGCAGGACATCGCCGGGTCGAAGGCGCATGTCGCGATGCTCGGCGCGACCGGAATCGTTGCGCCCGACGATGCATCGGCGATTTCCGCGGGTCTTGATGTAGTTGCTGCCCATTATGAGGCGCACGGCGTCGCCGAGGATTTGGCGCTAGAAGATATTCATATGCAGAGCGAGTCGCGGCTCGCCGCGGCGATCGGGCCGGTCGCCGGGCGGCTCCACACCGCACGCTCGCGCAACGATCAGGTCGCGACCGACTTCAAGCTGTGGGTGCGCGATGCGATCGACGAGGTCGAGACCGCGCTCGCCGCTTTCCAGGACGCGCTGCTGACGCGTGCGGAAGAGCATGCCGACAGCGTCATGCCCGGCTTCACGCATCTCCAGAGCGCGCAACCGGTGACGCTCGGCCATCATCTGATGGCGTATCACGAGATGATCGCGCGCGACCGCAGCCGTTTCGCCGATGCGCGCAAGCGGATGAACCTGTCGCCGCTCGGCTCGGCGGCGCTGGCCGGCACGGGCTTCCCGATCGACCGCGATATGACTGCGGCGGCGCTCGGCTTCGATGGCCCGACGCGCAACTCGCTCGACGGCGTGTCCGACCGCGACTTCGCGATCGAATATCTGACCTGCGCGACGCAATGCTCGCTGCACCTGTCGCGGCTCGCCGAGGAATTCGTGCTGTGGGCGTCGCAGCCGTTCGGCTTCGTCGCTTTGTCGGATCAATGGTCGACCGGCAGCTCGATCATGCCGCAGAAGCGCAACCCCGATGCCGCCGAGCTGGTGCGCGGGCATGCGGGGCGCATCCTCGGCTGCATGACCGCGCTGATGGTGACGATGAAGGGCCTGCCGCTCGCTTATTCGAAGGACATGCAGGACGACAAGCCGCCGGTGTTCGAGGCGCACGACCTGCTCGGCCTGTCGATCGCGGCAATGACCGGGATGGTCGAAAGCGCGACCTTCCGGATGCCGCGGATGCGCGAAGTGGCGGAGGCGGGCTTCGCCACCGCGACCGATCTCGCCGACTGGCTGGTGCGCGAAGCGGGCGTGCCGTTCCGCGAGGCGCATCACATCACCGGCCAGGCGGTCGCGCGCGCCGAGGCGCTCGGGCTCAAGCTCGATGCGTTGCCGCTGACCGCGCTGCAGGCGATCGATCCACGGATCGACGAGCGCGTCTACGACGTGCTGTCGGTCGATGCCTCGGTCGCCAGCCGCGTCAGTTTCGGCGGCACCGCGCCGGTGCGGGTCCGCGCGGCGATCGCGGCGGCGCGCGGGAGGGAAACGGCATGAAGCAGGGTCTGGCTCTGGGGTTCTGCGTGGCGCTGTTGCTCGCCGGATGCGGTGCGGCGTCGAGCTTGAAACCGGCCGAGGGGAAATCGCTCCCCGTCGCGCCGTACGGCGCGAAAGAAACGCCGACCCCCGCCGATCTGCTCAAACCGACCAACCAGGAACGGCCGCTGCGCAGCGACGAGGTGCTCACCAATTCCGCGGAACGCCGGAGCGACGAGTTCAGCCTTCCGCCTCCCAACTGACAGGCTTTCATTCGATGGATCATTTCTCGCTCGTCGACGGCGCGCTGCACTGCGAGGGCGTGCCGCTCGCGGCGATCGCCGAGGCGGTCGGCACGCCGGTCTATGTCTATTCGTCGGCGATGTTCGAGCAGAATGCGCGCGCCTTCCGCGACGGGCTGGCGGGGGCGGGCGACGTGCACCTCGCTTATGCGATCAAGGCCAACCCCAATCTCGGCGTGCTGCGCGTGCTCGCCAAGGCCGGGTATGGCGCCGACGTCGTGTCGGGCGGCGAGCTCGCGCGCGCGCTCGCGGCGGGGATTCCGGCGGCCGACATCGTCTTCTCGGGCGTCGGCAAGACCGACGCCGAGCTGAACGCCGCGCTCGACGTCGGGCTCGGCCAGTTCAACCTCGAGCTCGAGGAAGAGGGCGTCGTGCTCGCGCAGATCGCCGCCGCGCGGGGGCTTCGTGCCGATGCGACGCTGCGCGTCAATCCCGACGTCGATGCCGGCACGCACGCGAAGATCTCGACCGGCAAGCGCGAGAACAAGTTCGGCGTGCCGATCGACCAGGCGCCCGCGATCTTCGCGCGGCTGGCGGCATTGCCCGGTCTCGCGATGCGCGGCGTGGCGATGCATATCGGCAGCCAGCTGAGCGACCTCGGCCCGCTCGAGGCGGCCTATGCGCGGATCGGCGCCTTGGTCGCCGAACTGCGCGCCGCCGGCCATCCGATCGAGCGCGTCGATCTCGGCGGTGGGCTCGGCATTCCGTATCGCGCGGGCGAGAGCTTCCCGAGCCCGGCGGACTATGGCGCGATGGTCGCGCGCGTCACCAGGGATTGGGGCGTGCGGCTGATGTTCGAGCCCGGCCGCTTCATCGCGGGCAATGCCGGGGTGCTGCTGACCGAGGTGATCTGGGTCAAGCCCGGCGCGCCGACGCCCTATGTCATCGTCGATGCCGCGATGAACGATCTCGCGCGCCCCGCGATGTACGATGCGTGGCACGATTTCGCCGCTGTCCGCCCGACCGGCGAGCGTATGACCGCCAATATCGCCGGGCCGGTGTGCGAGACCGGCGACACCTTCGCGATGGGGCGCGAGATCGACACGGTGAAGCGCGGCGACCTCGCGGTGTTCCGCACCGCCGGCGCGTATGGCGCGACGATGTCGTCGACCTATAACAGCCGTCCGTGGGTGGCCGAGGTGCTCGTCGATGGCGACCGCTTTGCGGTGGTGGCCGAACGCATCCTGCCCGAGACGGTGCTCGCCGCCGAGCGCGTTCCCGAATGGCTGAAGCCCGAAGCACCGCAAGCGTGAGCCTGCACAGCCTGCCGCTGTTCGTGCGGCTGGCGGGCCGGCCGGTGATGCTGCTCGGCGAAGGCGAGCCGGCCGAGGCGAAGCGGCGGCTGCTCGAACGCGCGGGCGCGATGATCGTCGGCGAGGAGGCTAGCGCCGCGCTCGCGATCGTCGCGATCGAGGACGAGGCCGAGGCGCAGGCGGCGATTGCCCGGCTTCAGGCGCGCGGCGTGCTGATCAACGCGGTCGACCGGCCCGATCGCTGCGATTTCACGCTGCCCGCGATCATCGACCGCAGCCCGGTGCTGATCGCGATCGGCACCGGCGGCGCTTCGGCGGGTCTGGCGGCGGCGCTGCGCCAGCGGCTCGAGGCGCTGCTCCCGGCGACGCTCGGGCCGCTCGCCGACCGGCTCTACGCCCTCCGCGCAGCGGTTCGGCTGGCGTTCCCCGCGCTCGACACGCGGCGCCGCGCGCTGGGCGCCGCTTTCGCGCAGGGCGGCGCGCTCGATCCACTCGCGGCCGCCCCGGAGGCGGTCGAGACGTGGCTGATGACGCCGACCGCACCGCTCGACAAGCTCGTCACGCTGAAGCTGCGCTCGGCCGATCCCGACGACCTGACGCTCGGCGAGGTGCGCGCGCTCGCGCTCGCCGACCGCATCTATGCCCCGGCGCACGCGCCGGCCGCGATCCTTGATCGCGCGCGCGCCGATGCGGTGCGGATCCTCTGCGACACGCCGCCCGTTACGCGCGAACCGGGCCTGACGATTTGGGTGGAATGGGAATGAGTGGATTTGCGTACCGGGTCGCCGACGGCAAGGCCGAACGCGTCGATATCGGCAAGGCGCTCGACACGGCGGGCGATCTCGTCTGGGTGCATCTGACGAGCAATAACGAGCAGGCGCAGGCGTGGCTGACCGATGTCGCCGACGTGCCCGACTATGTCGTCGATGCGCTGACCACGAGCGAATCGCGGCCGCGCTGTGAAGCGCTCGGCGAGGGCGCGTTCCTCAATCTGCGCGGGCGATCGAACGAGGCGATGACGGCCTCGGACCCGCTCGCCTCGATCCGCATCTGGGCGATGGCGGGGCGGGTGATCTCGGTCACGCGCCGATCGGTCACCGCGGTCGACGACGTGATCAAGCAGATCGAAGGCGGCACGATCCGCGACCCCGGCGACCTGATCGCCGAATTCGCGGTGGCGATCACCGAGGAGCTCGACCCCGAAGTCGCCGATCTCGGCGACAGCCTCGACGATTGCGAGGCCGATCTCGACGCCGATAAGGTGTTCGTGCTGCGCCGCGGCGTGACCAAGGTGCGCGTCGCCGCGATCGGCTATCGCCGCTTCCTGACGCCGCAGCGCGCCGCGCTCGAAAAGCTCGCCGCGCTGCCGTGCGACTGGTTGCAGGACGACGACCGGCTGCACCTCAATTCCGCCGCCGACCGCGCCGCGCGGATGGCCGAAGAACTCGAGGCGATCCGCGAACGCTCGGCGCTGATGCACGAGGCGCTGACCGACCTGCGCGCCGAGCAGATCGATTCGCGCTCGCTGCTGATCTCGATCGTCGCCTTGATCTTCCTGCCGCTGACCTTCCTCACCGGGCTCTACGGGATGAACGTCGAGGGGCTGCCCTTCGCCAAGGAGCCGTGGGCGTTCGACGCGATCGGCGGGGTGTGCATCGCGATCACCGTCGGCATCATCGGCTATTTCTCGGTGAAGCGCTGGTTCGGCTGATCGTTCAGGCGGCGCGCACCGCACGCCACGCTTGGCCGATCTCGTCGAGCGTATCGGCGACTTCGCGGAACGGCCGCGGATCGTGGCCGATCGCGGCGTTGACCACGGTATGGCGCGCGCCGGCATAGAGTTTGGCGAGCGCCGGGGCGACCGTGCCGCCCGCCGCGAAATCGAGCCCCGCCTCGAGCGCGAAGAGGATCGCGGTGGCGCGCGTCACCTTGTCGCTCTTCATCGCAGGCTTGCCGTTCTCGGCGGCCCAGGCGGCGCCGCGCAACGCGCGGATACCCTCGTCATACAGCAATTGCACCAGCGCCGGCCCATCGGCCTGCGCCGTCTGGCCGGCGAGTTCGATCTGGCGATAGGTCGCTTCGGGATTGCGGCCAAGCGCCGTCGCATAAGCGAGGCTCATGCGCTCGTCTTGTTCCACTGGTCGATCTGGCTCTGCAGCGCGGTCGAGCTCGCCTTATACGCCGCGACGATCGCGTCGGAGGCGGCGTATTGCTTGGTCAGCCGCTCCTGATAGGCGGCGGTGTCGGTCGTCACCTTCGCCTCGGCATCGGTGACCTTGGCGAGCTTGGCGGTGTAGAGCGCGGTGGAACCGACCAGCCCGGTGCTCTCGGTCTGGCCGTTGATGACGACCTTGTTGTTGGTCGCCGCGGTGGTGATCGCATTGAGCGCCGCGGCGAGGCCACCGCCGCTCGCCCCGGTGCCGTTGGCGAACAGCGCCTCGACCGCGGCGGGGGTGTTGAGCAAAGCGGTGTTGAGCTTGGTCGAATCGACGCTGAGCGTGCCGTCCTTGTTGGTCGAGACGCCGATCGAGGCGAGATTGACCGGGTCGCCGGCGGCCCCGCCGGTCGACAGCGTCGTCAGCGTCAGCCCGCGCAGCGAGCGCAGCAGGTTGGTCGCGTTGTAATCGCTGCGCAGCGGCCCGGTCGCCGGATCGGTCTCGGTCTTCAGCTCGGCGAGCACCTGGTTGTAGGTCGTCACGAAATCGCTGACCGCCTGGGCGATTCCGTCGGTCGGCGTGGTGCTGCCGAGTGAGACCGGCTTGGCGACGCTGCTGGTGGTGCCGTCGGTATTGGTCGTCGCGGTCTTGGTGGAGACCGCGTTCAGCGTCAGCTTGACGCCGGTGACGAGGTCGCTGATCGTGTTGCTCGGGCGGTCGACCGTCACGCCGTCGACCGTCAGATTGGCGTTGGCGGCATTGCTGTTGAGCGTGACCGTCGCGCCGCCCTGGCCACCGCCGACATTGAGCTGCGAGAGATTGCCGGTGCCGCTGAGCGTGAACGCCTGGGCTGTCCCGGTCGGCCCCTTCATCGACAGATAGGCCTCGCCGTTGACGTCGGTCACCACGGTCGCGGTGAGGCCCTTGCCATTCGCGTTGATCGCTGCGGCGACGTCGCTGAGCTTCGCGTCCTGTCCGACCTTGATCGTGATCGGATCGGACTGGGTCTTGAACGACGATACCGCAGCGTCGTTCGCCGTGCCGAAGGTCAGGGTCAGCTCACCCGCGTCGAAGGTCGGCGCGCCGTCCTTGAAGCTGGCGATCGCGGTCTGTGCGGTGGCGAGGCTGTTGACCGTGATCTGCGTCGAAAGGCCCGACAGCTTCGCGCCGGGCAGCGCGGTCGCGGTCAGCACCGCGGAATCCGAGCTCGTCGGCTGCGAGGCGAGCGAACCGCCGGTGACGAGCGAGCTCAGCGCCGAGGCGAAGCTGGTGATCGCGCTCTGGACCTTGGCGACCGAGGAGATCTGGGCGTTGAGCGCGGTGTCCTGCGCGCTCAGCGACGCGTTCTTGGCGGCGAATTGCGCATCGACGAGCGACTTGATCAGGCCGGCGGTATCGACCCCCGACCCGGCCCCGAGCGAGGTCAGGATCGACGAGCCCGATACCGTGGCGGTCGAGGTGGTCGTCGTCGCGGTGGTCGTCACCATATCACTGTCCCGGAAAAGCGCTCATCAAGAGAAACGACCAAATGGGTTGAAAATTTAGCTTTCTTTCACGCCATTCTCGTCGAAGCGGGCACTCGGCGGGACCTGCACCGGTGGCGGCGGCGCGGCGGCGCCGGCCTGGCTGTTGAGCCCGAAGACGAAGGCGAGGATGGTGGCGAGCGCGACGTAGAGATCGTCGCGCACCTCCTGCCCCTCGCGGCTGGTGTAATAGACCGCGCGCGCGAGCGCGGGATATTCGAGCACCGGCACGCGCGCCTCGGCGCCGAGCTCGCGGATCGCGAGCGCGACCACGCCGCGGCCCTTGGCGACGACGACCGGGACCTGGTCGGTTTCACGATCGTAGCGCAACGCGACCGCGAAGTGCGTCGGGTTGGTGAGGATGACATGCGCCTCGCTCACCGCGCCGCGCATCGAGCGCTTCGACATCTCGCGCTGACGTTGGCGCATCGCGCCCTTCGCCTCGGGCGAGCCTTCGGTTTCCTTATGCTCGTCGCGCAGATCCTGCTTCGACATGCGCAATTTGCGCAGCAGCTGGAGGATCTGCAGCGGGACGTCGATCCCGGCGATGACGACGAGCCCGCCCGCCATCGCGAACAGCACGCCGGTGAAGGTGCTGCCGAGCACACCGACCGCGGTGCCGATATTGGTCGAGGCGAGCCCGATCGTCGAGTGCGCGACCTGGTCGAGCATGTGCCACCCGATCGCGCCGAGCAGCACGACTTTCAGGAGCGACTTGCCGAGTTCGATCCAGCCTTGCGGGCCGAAGATCCGCTTGAGCCCCGCCGCCGGGTTGATCCGCGCTCCCTTGGGGGCGAGCAAGGATCCGTTGAAGCTGAGATGGCCGAGCCCCGCCTGGCTGACGATCGCCGCGACGATCGTCAGCGCGAGCAGCGAGACGAGCGACGGCGCGAGCTTCCAGCCGCTCTGGATGAGCGGGCGGAAGGGGGAGAAATCCTCGATGTCGCGGTGGTCGAACGCGAAGCTCGACATCATCACGTCCTTGCACGCGCCGACCAGCGAGGGCCCCATGAAGGCGAGCCACCCGCAGCCGGCGAGCATCATCAGCGCGGTCGCGAGTTCGCGGGATTTGAGGACGTCGCCCTTTTCGGCCGCATCGCGTTTGCGCTTGGCGGTTGGCGCTTCTGTCTTTTCGCCATATTCGTCGGCCATCAGCCGAGCACCAGCGACTGCGTCGCGGCCAAGCCTTCATCGATGATGACGAGCAGATAATCGCCCATCGCCGGAAAGCCGAGCGCGAGCGCGACGACGCCGACCGCGAGGCTGGCGGGCAAACCGACCGCGAACAGGTTGAGCGACGGCGCCGAGCGCGAGATCATCCCGACGATGAGGTTGAGGCACAGCAGGAGAAAGCCGACCGGGAGCGCGAGCAGGAGCCCCGCGAGGAAGGTGTAGCCACCGAAAAAGGCGATGTTTTCGAGCTGCTGCGGCTTGAGCCACGCGCCGCCGGGCGGGAGCGCGACATAGCTCTTCACGATCATCTCGACGAGGATCAGGTGGCCGTTGACGCTGAGGAACAGCAAAGTGAGCATCATCGAGAAGAACTGACCGAGCGCAGGCGTCGAGCGGCCGTTCTGCGGGTCGATCGCGGAGGCAAAGCCGATCCCCATCGAGGTGCCGATCAGCTCGCTCGCGATCATCGGCGCGGCAAAGGCGATCTGCAGCACGAAGCCGAGCGCGAGCCCGACCAAAGCTTCGGCGGCGACCGAGAGGATCGTCGCGAGCGCGAAAACGTGCTCGGGCGGGGTGATCGGGTGGACGGTCAGCACGAGCACGCCGATCGCCCCCGACAGCGTGACGCGCACGACGAGCGGGATGCCGACGGCGCTGAACACGGGCGCCGCGACGAACGCGGCGCCGACGCGGACCATCACGAAGATCAACGCCCAGAGCTGCGGCTCGATCGACAGGCCGAAGCCTAGCGGGCCCATCCTTCTCCCCTCCCGCTTGCGGGAGGGGTTGGGGGAGGGAATGACCTGGAACCATGCGACGCGCTTGTGACAGGCCCTCCCCCAGCCCCTCCCGCAAGCGGGAGGGGAGCAGAAGGGCGCCCCCCCACGGCCGTCATCGCACCAGGTCCGGGATCCGCTCGAAAATCCCCAGCGTGAAATCGCACAGCAACCCGAGGATCAGGCTCCCGAACACCGCCAGCGACACCGCGACGACGATCAGCTTGGGCACGAACGACAAGGTCTGCTCGTTGATCGACGTCGCCGCCTGAATCATGCCGGTGATAAGCCCAGCCAACAAAGCTGGAAATAGGATCGGCGCCGAGGCGAGCGCGAGCACCCACATCGTCTGGTTGGCGACCGTCAGGAAATAATCCGCGTCCATCGGCTCAGTTCACGAACGAGTTTGCGAGCGAACCCATCGTCAGCGCCCAGCCATCGACCAGCACGAACAGGAGCAGCTTGAACGGCATCGAGATGATCGTCGGCGACAGCATCATCATGCCGAGCGACATCAGCACGGTCGCGACGACGAGATCGATCACGATGAACGGCAGGAACACCAGAAACCCGATCTGGAACGCGGTCTTGAGCTCGCTCGTCACGAACGCGGGGAGCAGCACCGAGAACGGGATCTGCTCGGCATTCTGGTACGGCCCGCTCTTGGCGATGCCGGCGAACATCGTGATGTCCTTCTTGCGCGTCTGCTTGGTCATGAAGGCGTGCAAGGGAACGCCCGCCGCCTTGATCATGTCGGTCGCGCCGATCTTGTTCGCGGCATAAGGCTGGATCGCGGCCGTGTTGATCTGGTTGATCGTCGGCGCCATCACGAAGAACGACAGGAACAGCGCGAGCCCGATCAGCACCTGGTTGGGCGGGGTCTGCTGGAGCCCCATCGCCTGGCGCACGATCGACAGCACGATAATGATCCGCGTGAAGCTCGTCATCATCAGCAGGATGCCGGGCAGGATCGTCAGCAGCCCCATGACGATGAGCAACTGCAGCGACAAGGCCAGCGGCGCATTGCCGCCGCCGAGATCCTTCAGCGCGCGGTCGGCGGCATCGCCCGCGCCCGGCGCCGGCGGCGTCGCGAGCGGTGCGGCCTGCGCGAAGGCGGGATGCGCGACGATCAGCGCGAAGAGGATGCCGAGCACGACGAGCGCGATCTTGCCCCACGGCGCGACGCGCGGCGCGGGCGTGCGGATCAGCGCGGGGCCCGAACCCTTACGAACGACCTTGACGCTCATTTGCCGTCGCCGCGATCGAGCAGCGCAACGCCGGTGCGGCTGACCGAGACGAGCAACTTGCGCCCCTCGAAATCGAGCACCGCGACGCGCACGCTCGGCGAGATCATCATCGTCTCGACGACCTTGAGCATCCGGTTGGACGGCTGGCCCGGCATGCGCGACTCGAGCTTGCGCCACGCATAGAGACACCCGATCATCAGCCCGCAGACAAGCGGCAGCAGCACGACGAGCTTGAGGATGTACGACCACATCATGGCGTCAGCCCCGCTTTTCAGGGCTGACCAGCTCGGTCATGCGCACACCGAAATGGTCGCCGACCATCACCACCTCGCCGCGCCCGATCAGCGTGCCGTTGACCAGCACGTCGAGCAGTTCGTTGGCCTGGCGGTCGAGCTCGATCACGCTGGTTTCGCCGAGCGCGAGCAGCTCGCGCAGCGTCAGCGAGGTCGAGCCGATCTCGACGGTCAATTTGACGTCGACATCCTGCAGCAGCCGGAAATTGGCCGCCAGGCTGGTATCGACGGGGAAACCGCCGCTCATCTCGCTCATTGCAGTCCACCCCTGAGATCACGTTCTAAATCGTTCGAAATTGTCGTCAGCCGGATCGCGGCCTTGCCGTTCGACGTGCCGACCGTCCCCGCCCCGAGCCGGTCGCCGCCGACCATCACCGGCACGTCCTGGCCGACGGTGATCGGGATCACGTCGCCGGCTTTGAGGTCCATCAGCAGCTGCAGCGAGACCATCGGCTCGGCGAGCACCGAGCGGACCTCGAAGCGCACGTCCATCACCGCGCGGGTGAGGCTGTTGCGCCACGCGGGATCGGGCTCGGCGGTCTTGTGGACCTTGCCGGTGAGCGAGGGCCCGTGCGGCTTCAACGCCGCGACCGGATAGAGCAGGTCGAGGAACACCGGCTTTCCGGTGCCGACCGCGATGCCGAAACGCGTGATCACCACGGCGTCGTCGACATCGAGCTCGGGGATCAGCGACGGGTTCGCCTCGACGCGGCCCGGGGTGAACTCGATCCGTGCGAGCGGCTCCCACGCCGCCTGCATCGGCAGCGCGAGCATCGCGCCGAGCCGCGTCATCATCGCCTCGGCGGCGGGCGTGAACTCGCTGCCCACATCGCCGGCCACCGCGCCGGTGCCGCCGAAGAACAGATCGAGCAGTTCGAGCACGAAACGGCCGTCGAGTACGGCGAGCGCCTGGCCCGAGGGCAGCGCGCCCGCGGACGCCATCGTCAGCGGCAGCCACGCGGTCAGCCCGTCGGGGCGTTCTGCGCGGTAATCGGCGAGCCGCTGGACGACGAGCGGCTCGGCCCAGGTGCGGCATTCGCGGCGTAGCAGCGGCTCGAACACCGCGCGCACGCCGCGCGCGAGCCGCGCCGAGAGATGCTGCACGGTATGCAGATCACCGAACGGGTTGAGATTGGCGACCCCGAGCGTCGCATGCGCGGCTTCGCGGCGCGGATGTTCGCGCCGATCGCTTGCTGCGTGCTGAAGGCCTTCGTTAACCATGTCTCACTGAACAACGAAATTGGTAAAGTAAACGTTACCGACGCCTCCGAAACCTTCCTTTTCCTTCAGCGTGTCGTTGATCGCCTTGGCCAGGCGACGCTGGAGCATCTGCTTGCCATTGCTCGAGAAAACCTGTTCCTCGGTGGTGTCGCCGAGCGCCATCAGGATCGCCGAGCGGACTGCGATTTCGTTGGTCTTGATGTTTTCGATGACGGTGTCGTCGTACGGCGTCGACACCGCGATGCCGACCTGGACGAAGTGGACGCTGTCCTGCAGGTTGGAGGTGAACTCCTTGTCCATCGCGTAATAATTGGACGCATATTTGTCGCCGCCGACCCCCGTGGGGGGCTTGTTGCCCGCCGCCTTGGCGTCGCCGCCTTCGCCCGAGCCGGCGCGTTTCTGCTCGGATTTGGGGACGAGCCGTGGTCCGGTCGGCTCGGCCGCATGCTTGCCGCCACCGATCAGCCCGGCGTTCATCGCGTACAGCGCGCCGCCGACGCCGCCGCCGACCAGCACCAGCGCGCCGACGACGAGCAGCAGGATCTTCATCATCCCGCCCTTCTTCTTTTTGGGGGCTTCTACGACAGCTTCACTCATGATCCGGGTCCTTCAAAAGTTACGCGACGCGAGCGTCGGTTGGGATTTCGGTGTCTGCCGCCGCCGCGGCGCGCGGCGCGGGCGTGGTGGGCAGGGCAGGGCGGGGCTGCGGCGCGGCGCCATTGCCGCTGCCCGAATCGGCCGAGACGCTGGT
Source organism: Bordetella parapertussis (assembly GCA_943367995.1). Lineage (GTDB taxonomy): Bacteria > Pseudomonadota > Alphaproteobacteria > Sphingomonadales > Sphingomonadaceae > Sphingomonas. The sequence goes on from CALRKL020000002.1 coordinate 474,779, forward strand.
GTCGCCGATCCGAAGCCCACGCGCCGCGGCAAGCTCGGTCAGCCGCGGCTGCGCTTCGCTGAGCAAGGCGCGCGTCGCTTCCTGCTCGGCGGTGAAGTGGACATGGACGCGGTCGCCGACCTGCCGCACCGCGACATCGACCCCGCCGAGCGAATCGGGGACGAGCCGGATCCGCGTGTCGCGCGAATCCATGTCGTCGCGCAGCGTCTCGATATGCTCGATCATCCGCTGCAACCCGGTGTCGCGCGTGAGATCGAGCCCGGCCTGGCTGGCATCGCCCGACGCCTGGACGATCGCATGGCCGCTCGCGTGAATCGGTGCCGCGACGCCGAGCGCGGACACGCCCGCGGACCCGTCCGGATCCGTGCTGCGCTGCGCGCGGTCGCGCCATGCGGTGGCGAGTTCGGACGCGAAGAGCTGCCCGGCGGGTTGCGGCACCGCGCCCGCGATGATCGAACTGGTCGCCGGATCGGGCGAGGGCGGCACGAGCGGCGGCGCGCCGTCGGCGCTTGCGAGCGATGACGGCTTCGCATCGCTCGGCGCTGCCGAGGTGCGCGCCAGCGCGGCGTCGAGCGCGGCGGCGATCGCCGGATCGATCGGAAGCGCACTTTGTGCACCGGCCTGGGTGCTGGCTGGCGGTACGCCGCCATCCGGCTGCGCTTCCGACAGGAGGGCAGCCGCGAGCGATGCGGTTCGCGGGTCGGCCGAGGATCCGATGGCGGGTGGCGCGCCACCCACTGCTGGGCCCGCGGCGATGCCCGGCGGCAGTGACCCGTTCATCGCTTGCGCCAGCCCACCATCGACGATCGTCGCCGACGGGGCGGTCTCGATCGCGGCTGGCGTCGCGGGCACGGGAATCAAAGCGGCCGTCCACGGCGTCGGGGTGGCATCGGATGCGGCGTCGTCGGACTCGGCCGGCAGCGCCTTGCCGTCGGCGGCAGGATCATGCCGGGCGTCGCCGGAGGCTGGCGCCGCGGAACGATCGGCCGCGGGGTCGCGGGAGTCGAGGAAGGCCTTGAGCGTCTGCCCGAAGTTCGACGGACGCGCGCTCGCTTTCGCCGCGGATGCGCTCGGGGCGGTGGCGACGGGGGAGGACGGGACGGGCATAGGATCGATCATCGGAACTCCGGGGCGACCGCACACGGCCGCTCCACAGCCATCAGCAAGGATCGTGCCGAACCTTGCGCGAGGGCGGCGCGGCTTCGAGCGCGCGGATTTCCTTGATCACCGCCTGCGCATCGGCGCGCGCGATCAGCTTCTCGACCGCGCTCTGATCGCGGCGCGCTTCGCGCGTCGCCTCGACCGCACGCTCGGCGGTCGCTTGCGCCGCGCGCAGGCGACCTTCGGCGGCGTGCGCCGATTGGTGGAGACGGTCGCGGAAATGGGCTGCGGCGACGAGCGAGAAGGCTGCGACCGGCGCCGGCGCGGGCGCGACCCCGGCAGCCAGTTCTGCGATGCGCCCTTTCAGCGCCACCTCGCTCGCGGTGCGATCATGCGCGCGCGCCTCTTCGGCCTGGACGAGCCCGAGCTGGAGCGTGCGGACGCGCAGGATGCGCTCGAGCTTGGTCGGCTTGGCCATCTCAGTCGGCGCCGAACACGCCGATCAGCTCGGCCGCCGAATCGGGCAGCGAGACCTGCTCGTCGGGGTCCTGCTTGATATATTCCATCACCGCGGGGTGGCACGCGATCGCGGTGTCGATCGCGGGGTCGGCGCCGGCGCGATACGCGCCCATCAGCACAAGATCGCGATTTTCCTCGTACGTCGCAAGGTGGCGGCGCAGCGTGCGCGCCGCCTTGAGGTGCGGCTTGTCGACGATGTCGGTCATCACGCGGCTGACCGACGGGCCGATGTCGATCGCCGGGTAGACGCCGCGCTCGGCGAGCTGACGCGACAGGACGATATGGCCGTCGAGGATCGAGCGCGCGGAGTCGACGACGGGGTCGTTGCCGTCGTCGCCGTCGGCGAGCACGGTGTAGATCGCGGTGATCGATCCGCCCGAATGGACGTCGGTGCCGGCGCGTTCGATCAGATTGGGGAGCATCGCGATGGCGGAGGGCGGATAGCCGCGCGCGCTGGCGGGTTCGCCGAGCGCCAGGCCGATCTCGCGACCGGCATGCGCGACGCGGGTGAGCGAGTCCATGATCAGCAGGACCTTCTTGCCCTCGGCGCGGAACGCCTCGGCGATCGCGTGGACGCGGAGCGCGCCGCGGATGCGCAGCACGGGGGAATGGTTGGCGGGGACGGCGACAACGACCGCGCGTTTGCGCGCGTCGCCCGCGACCTTGGTCTCGAGGAAGTCGGCGACTTCGCGGCTGCGCTCGCCGATCAGGCCGATGACGATCACGTCGGCTTGGGCGGCGCGGACGATCATGCCGAGCAGCACCGATTTGCCGACGCCCGAGCCCGCCATGATGCCGATCCGCTGGCCCTGGCCGACGGTGAGCAACCCGTTGATCGCGCGCACCCCGACGTCGAGCGGCGCGAGCACGCGGCCGCGATCGAGTGGCGACTGGAGCTTGCCGGCGAGCGGCCAGCGCGCCGCGCCGCGGATCGGGCCGAGCCCGTCGATCGGCTTGCCGGCGCCATCGACGACGCGGCCGAGCAGGGCTGCGCCGACTTCGGCCTCGCCCGGCGCGCCGGTCGGACGGACCGGGGCTTGCGGGAGCAGCGCGGCGGGGCCGCCGAGGTTCATCAGCAGGGTGCGGCCGTTGCGGAAACCGATCACCTCGGCTTCGACGCCGGAATGGCGGTCGCCGACCTGGCAGACCGTACCGACCGGGACGGTGAGGCCGACCGCCTCCATGAGGAGCCCGTCGAACGAGGCGAGCCGGCCGGCGACTTTCGGGGCTGGGGTGAAGTCCGGGAGGCCGAGCGATTCGAGGTAGGAGTCGGTGAAGCGGTTCAGCATGGCGAGGTGCCACCGTCACCCCGGCCTTGTGCCGGGGCCCACCGGGACGCGCGTGCTGCGACCGGTGGCTGTGCGTCACGGTGGACCCCGGCACAGGGCCGGGGTGACGGATGGGGAGCAGGAAGCGGGGGCATCACGCCTCCGGCACCGCGACGCGGTCGATCGCGTGGGCCAATTGTTCGAGCCATAGCTCAGGGCCATCCTCGACGATCGTCGCGGCGCTTTCGAGCTGGAACGAACCGCGCGTCAGGCTCGCATCGCCGACCGCGAAGACCTGGCGCGGCAATTTGCCCTCGAGCAGCGCGACGTCGTCGGGATGGACGTGGAGGATCGCCGATTCGGCGGCATCGCTGAGCAGATCGACCGCGGTCTCGATCCGGCGGGCCAGCAGCTCGGGCGCGATGCCGACTTCGCCGACGAGGCGCGTGACGAGAAACAACACCGTTTGCCGCAGCCGCTGCGCCACCGCGTCGCGATCGATGCGGTCATCGGACTGGAGCGCTTGTGCGAGCGAGGCGAGCAACGTGCGGTCGCGTTCGCCGGTCACCGCCAGCTCGGCCTGCGCGGCGGCGACGCCCTCGGCATAGCCCGCGGAATGCGCCGCTTCGATCGGATCGACGAACGGCGTCGCGGTAGCGGCCGCCTCGAACGGGTCCCAGCCCTCGGTCGGGTTGGTGTCGGGATCGGCGGGGGTGAAGTGACGCGGACCGGCCTCGCCCGCCGCCTGCGGCGCGAACGACACGGGGCCGCGCGCGACGCGGTCGCGCAGATCGGCTGGCGCGAAGCCCGCGACGCGCGGCGCGAACGCCGCCTTGAGCGCTTCGGCCACGCCCTGGCCGCGCGATGAGAATCCGGCGGTGAACTCAGACATAGTCGTCTTCGCCCGCACCCATCTGGATCGTGCCGTCCTTGGCGAGGTTGCGCGCGATCTGGATGATCACCTTCTGCGCCTCGAGCACTTCGCTGAGCTTCATCGGCCCGCGCGCCTCCATCTCGTCGCGGATGCCATCGGCGGCACGGCTCGACATGCAGCCGAGGAAGCGCGCGCGGATGCTCTCATCGACGCCCTTCAGCGCGCGCGTGAGGATGTCGCTGTCGACGTTGCGGATGAGGGTCCCAAGGTTCTTGTCGTCGAGCTCGAGCAGGTTGTCGAACACGAACATCGCTTCCTCGATCGCCTTCGCCACGTCGCGGTCGATCTTGAACAGCTTCGGCATGACGCGCAGCTCGGTCGCCTTGCGGCCGCTCGACAGGATCTTGGCGGCGTCCTTGGTGCCGCCGAGCGTGACGCCCGCCGAGGCTTGCGATGTACCAGTGCGGTTCGCCAGCATCGTCTTGAGCGTTTCGACCGCCTCGGGCGGGATCGGCCCCAGCCGCGCGAGCCGGTGGAGGATGTCGGGCTGGACCGCATCGGGCATCAGCTCGAGCACCTGCGCGCCGACCGTCGGATCGAGGTTGGCGATCAGCACCGCGGCGATCTGCGGATGCTCCTTCTCGATCATCGCGGCGATCTCGCCCGCGTCGAGCCAGTCGAGCAGGTCGAGCTGGCACGATTCCTGGGCCGGGACGATCCGCGCGAGCACGCTGTCGGCCTTTTCCTGGCCGAGCGCGCGCGTCATCACCGCCTCGATCCGCGGGCGCGGGTCGAAGCCGATCGCGGTGCGCTCGCGCGCCTTGCCGACGAAATCGTCGAGCACGCCCTCGACCTCGAGCTCGCTGACATCGGCGACGGCGAACATCGCCTTGCCGAGCTGGCGCACTTCCTCTGGATCGAGCTTCTGCAGGATCGCGGCGGCTTCCTCCTCGCCGACGAGCATCATCAGCACGGCGGCGCGTTCGACGCCGGTATAGATTCGGGTTGGAGCATTCATGACTTGATCATGTCCCGAACGGCGAGCGCGGCGCGCGCCGGATTGTCGCGGGTGAAGCCGCGCACCATGCCGATCCGGTCGTCATAGTTGCGCGCATTTTCGAGCGCGTCGATGCTGACCGGCTGATCGCTGCGCGGCGGCGGGATCTGGCCGCCCTCATAGCCGTCGGGCGGGCCGATCTCGCGGCCGAGCGCGGCGCGCGGCTGGGCGGCGCTGTCGTCGCGCTTCTTGAGCAGCGCCGTCGCGAGCGGGCGGACACCGAGGAACAGCACGAGCAAAGCGATGACGAGCGCGGTCACGTTGCGCGCGACCACGGGGAGCCAGCCGGCTTCGTACCATGGCTGCTTGTCGTCGAGCGCGGTCGCGCCGGCAAACTTGCGGCTGATCACGGTGACCTGGTCGCCGCGCGGCTGGCTGTAGCCGACCGCGGTCTGGACGAGCTGGGTGATCTGCTGGATCTCGAGCTGGCTGCGCGGCTTGCCCGTCTCGGGATCGCGCAGCAGCACCGCGACCGAGAGGCGCGTGATCGTGCCGGGCGCGGTGCGGCTGACCGAGACTTCCTTGCCGAGGTCGTAAGCGCGCGAATATTGGTCGCTCGCTTTCAGCGCATCGCTGACCGCGCCGGCAGCGGCGGCCACGACCGGACCGGTCGCGCCGGGCGTCGATGCGACCGGTGTCGCACCTGGGGTAGGTGCCGGCGTCGGCTGCGGCGCGCTCAGCGTCGAAGCGGGCGGCGGGGTGTTCGACAGCGCGCCGGGGATGCCGCCGGGGGCTTGCCCGTCCTTGCCGTTGCCGGTCCACTGGCCCTGCTCGACGCGCAACACGCCCTGCTTGTCATAGCTTTCCTTGGTCGCCTGCGTTTCGTTGAGGTCGACATCGGCCTGGACTTCGGTGGTGAAATTGCCCGCGCCGATCAGCGGCGTGAGCATCTGCACGACTTGCGCGCGATATTTCTCCTCGATGCGGCGCTGGAACGCGACGCGTTCGTCGCTCGCCGCGCCGAGCGCGCTCTGGTTGGCGCCCTTGGTCAGCAGGCCGCCCATCTGGTCGACGATCGTCACGCCTTCGGGCTTCATCCCCGGCACCGACGAGGCGACGAGGTTGATGATCGACGACACCTGTGCGTCGCCGAGCGTACGGCCCGGCTGCAGTTTGACGATGACCGAGGCCGAAGGCGCGGCGGAATCGCGCACGAACACCGATTGCTCGGGCGTGGCGAGATGGACGCGCGCTTCGGCGACCGCGTCGATTTCCTGGATAGACCGCGCGAGTTCGGTCTCGCGCGCCTGGCGGAGGCGTTCGCCCTCGACCGCGCGCGACACGCCCATCGGGAGGTTGTCGAGGATCGCGTACCCGCCCGGCGCCGCCTTCGGCAGGCCCTGCCCGGCGAGCAGGATGCGCGCGCGCGAATAATCGTCCTCGTTGACGGTCAGCGATCCGGTCGCCGCATCGATCGTGGATTTGATGTTGGCGGCCTGCAGCGCGGTCGTCACCGACGCTTTGTCGGCATCGGCGAGGCCGGCGAACAGCACCTTCTGGTTGGGTGTCGCCAGCATCATCCAGGCGAGCGCCGCCGCGCCGATCAGGCCGACGAGCAGCGCCATCGGAAGGCTGCGGCGCACGGCAGGCTGCGCGAGCAGGCCCTGGAGCTGGTTGAGCGGGTTGGCGAAGCGTTCGGGCACCATTGCGGCGAGCCCGGAGCCAGTCGACCCTTGCGGAGCGGGGGTGAGAGCGTTGCTCATCGATTATACCGGCATGCTCATGATGTCCTTGTAGGCGGACAGGAGTTTGTTGCGGACTTGCAGCGTCGCCTCGAAGCCGACCGAGGCCTGCTGGCGCGCGAGCATCACCTTGGCGATGTCGATCGTCTCGCCGCGCTCATAGCTTTCGGACAGCTTGCTCGCCTCGACCTGGCCCTGGTTCACGCTCTTCAGCGCGTCTTCCATCGTCGAAGCGAAGCTCGTCGGCTTGGCTTCGGTTGCGGGCGCGGCGGGGCCCGAGGTTCCGGCGCGCGCCAGCGCCTGGTTGCGTTCGAGGATCTGCGCGCGCAGCGCCATCACTCGGTCGACGCCCATCGCCCCACCTTGGGCACCGCCACCGATCGCATCGATGCTCATGCCCAGGCTACCCGGCTCGCGGCGGAGACGATGTCGTCACCCTGTTCGCGCGCCTTGGCGAGGCGATAGCGCAAGGTGCGCTCCGAGATGCCAAGCCGCCGCGCGGTCTCGATCCGGCTGCCGTTGCAGGCGGCGAGCGTTTCGCGGATCGCCTGGAATTCGTGCATCTGGACGATGTTGCCCAAAGTCGCAGGGGGCGTCGCGGGCTGGGCGGGTTCGTCGTTCGCGGCGCTCGCTGCGCGCGCGCTCGGGCGGTCGAACACGATGTGCTCGGCCGAGATCGTATCGCCGCCGGCGAAGAGCAAAGCGCGCTGGACGACGTTCTCGAGCTCGCGGACATTGCCCGGCCAGTCGTGGCGCAGCAGCAGGTCGATCGCCGACAGGTCGGGCCACGGCACCGTCTGGCGATTGCCGGCGTGGCGCAGGATCAGCGTCGCGGCGAGCGCGGGGATGTCCTGCGGCCGCTCGGCGAGCAGCTTGGTCGTCAGCGGGAAGACCGAGAGGCGGTAATAGAGATCGGCGCGGAAGCGGCCGGCGGCGACTTCGTCCTGCAGATCGCGGTTGGCGCAGGCGATGACGCGCACGTCGATCGGCTGCGGAATGGTCGCGCCGATCGGGACGATCTCGCGCTCCTGCAGCGCGCGGAGCAGCTTGGCCTGGAGCTGGAGCGGCAACTCGGCGACTTCGTCGAGCAGCAGCGTGCCGCCGTGCGCTGCACGGAAGAAACCTTCGCCCCCCGCTGAGGCGCCGGTGAAGGCGCCCTTCTGGTGGCCGAACAGCAGCGCCTCGAGCATCGTCTCGGGCAGGGCGGCACAGTTGATCGCGATGAACGGCCCGGCGGCGCGCGCCGACTTCAGATGGATCGAGCGCGCGAGGACTTCCTTGCCGGTGCCGGTCGGGCCGTTGATCAGCACGGTGATGTCGGCGGCGGCGACGCGGTCGGCGAGTGCGTGGAGCGCGAGACTCTCGGGGTCGGCGGCGGTCGGCATTTCGGGTTCGGCGAGCAAGGCGCGGACGAAGCCCGCACCGACCGCGGCGTCGGCGCTCTGGAAGGCAACGCGCGCCGGTGCGCCGTCGTGCGACGGAATGATGTAGCGACCTTCGCTGGCGAGCACGACGGTGCGCGCGGCGGCGGGCGGGGTCTCGCCCTCGGCGACGAGGAACAGCGCGTCGCGCGGCGGCTTGCCGTCCTCGAACGCGCCGATCGCAAAGCCTTGCGCGCGCAAAGCGGAGACCAGCGGATAATGCTGGCGAAGGATCGCGGCTGACGGAACGATGGATCGCATGAAGGGCCCCCTTGAACGAGCCTTGCAATGCCGCAGTTTTGGTAAACGAGTGGTTAAGGATGTTGCCGGTGCGGCAAAGTCTGACCGGTTGGGGTGGCGATTGCCGGTAAATACGCGAAAAATCGGCAAAAATGCGTGTGGTTTGCAAAAGTGCTTAATCGCCGGTCGGGCCGGTCGTTAGCATCTGTGGCGGCTCGGCTCTCCGATGGGGGACGGCGGGATTGCCGAACCCCTATGGAGTTTCTCACCATGACCGTTATCGGAACCAACGTTTCCGCCCTGAAGGCAACCAACGCTTCGAACATGGCGAGCTCGGCGCTCGCAACCAGCATCGAGCGGCTGTCGACCGGCAAGCGCATCAATTCGGCCAAGGACGACGCCGCCGGTCTCGCGATCGCATCGTCGCTGACCTCGCAGATCAAGGGCCAGAATCAGGCGATCCGCAACGCGAACGACGGCATCGCGCTCGCGCAGACCGCCGACGGCGCGCTCGGCGAAGCGACCAACATCCTGCAGCGGATGCGCGAACTCGCCGTCCAGTCGTCGTCGGGCACCTACAGCAACGACGATCGCGCCAACATGCAGACCGAAGTCACCGAGCTCCAGAAGCAGCTGACCGATATCTCCGCGACCAAGTATAACGGCGTCTCGCTGTTCGGTTCGGCCTCGCAGACGATCAACATCCAGACGGGTTCGGGGTCTTCGGACACGGTCCAGCTGTCGATCAGCGCGCTCAACCTCAAGCCGGTGAGCGGCGACGTGACGGGCGCAACCACCAGCAACTTGTCGACGATCGGCAGCAAGAACGCGACGGCTCCCGCAGTCGACGACGCGCGCGACGGTTCCAAGCATACCATCACCAAGGAAGACGTCGCCGCCGGCGCCACGATCGCCAGCTTCACCGGCACGATGGACGCCACCGCAGTCGGCACGACCGTGGCGCTCGCCACGGGCGACACGATCTACACCCCCACAAAGGCGGGCAACACCGTCGAGGGCGGCATCTCGGTCGCGACGGCGGACGGGGCGGCGACCGCGCTCGATACGCTCGACTCGGCGCTGAAGGACGTCAACACCACGCGCGCTTCGCTCGGCGCCGGCGAGAGCCGTCTCACCTCGGTCGTCAACACGCTGACCTCGAGCGTCGCCAATCTGACCGACGCGAAGAGCCGGATCGAAGACGTCGATTTCTCGACCGAGACGACCAGCCTCGCCAAGGCGCAGATCCTCAGCCAGGCGTCGACCGCGCTGCTCGCCCAGGCGAACCAGTCGCAGCAGGGCGTGCTCAAGCTGCTCGGCTAAGCCGGCTCGGTCCTGGCACCCGACCCCCCAGCGGGTGTCGGGGCCGATCGGGCGAACCGCTTGCACAGGCAAGCGGGCGGCCCGCGAAGACCTCGGTCCCCATTACGGGGGCCGGGGTTTTTCGTCGCTGCGACGTTCGCGGGGGGCACCGAACGAATGGCCCGCAGGCCGCTGCCGCCACGGACGGGGCCACGCGACGGGAAACCCTTTCGCGAATGACCGCACCGTCGCATCACCGAGTGGCTAGCACGGGGGCGAGCAAGCTTTCGTCGTCGGGGATCGCCGCCAAAGGCGCGGCATCGCTGCGGTCGCGCGCCGCTCGCCTTTGGCAAGCGACACAAATGCGATCACCGGGTTTCGTGCGGTCCCGACACGCGGGCGGATCGATGCCCGCGCAGGCGGAAACCGCCACCGCTGGGAGCCGAAAACGCTACCGGCAGGAAAATCGGCTAGCGCCGCGCGGATGCCGCCCGAGTCGAGCGACCGATGGGCGACTATGGACGCGTCGCTTGAAACGGAATCGTGGACTTAGCGGCGCTTGCTCGCGACCTCGGTGCCGAAGACGCGATCCCAGAAAATCGCGGTGATCGAGAAATTGCCTTCCTCATGCGCATAATGGTGGCGGATGTGGTGGCGTTTCAACCGCCCGAGCAGGCCGTGGCGCAGCGGGAATTGGTGGACCGCATAATGCACGCTGTCATACGTCACATAGCCGATCCCGAAGCCGATGAAGACCGTCGATCCGATCGCCCCCGCGACGAGGTACAGGACGAGCCAGACCGTTCCGCAAATCGCCACGCTGACGAGCGGCGGCATGATGTTGCGAAGCGCGTCATTGGGCTGGGTGTGATGGTTGCCGTGCGACAGGAAGAGGAAGGCGCGGCCGAGGTTCGACGTCAGTTTCATGTGGAATACGAAGCGGTGCATCGCGTATTCGAACAACGACCAGAGGAACAGGCCGAGCAGGACCAGTCCTACCGATTCGACGAAACTCGCCGCGCCCCAGCTCGCATAGACCGCAAGCGCGAGCATGGCAGCCCAGGTCAGCACGAACGCCATCGGCGACACTGTCGTCGTCCGCTCAAGAAAGTCGTTGCGAAACAACCGGATGCGCGGCTCCTGCACGCTTCGCGGCCTTTGTCGCGTTTCAGTGGTGGGCATGGCGATCCTACGACAGGCTGCGATTTTTAGCTGCGGTGCAGCAAACCCAGTACACCGAGCCAAAGCTTGGATCAATTCGTAAAAGCCGATGGCGGCGGAGATGTAAAGCGAAGACATCGCGTTACCCGGGCGTGGAACGACCTTTCCGGAAGCAAGTCGCGCATCGGCGAGCTGCCGATTTACTCATCATCGTGTGTCGAAGACGGGGAGGCCCGGCTCGTTGACGGATAAGAGCGCATGCGTTTCGATACGCAGGCGATCGCAATCGGCGCCGCAGGCAAGTGGCGGCAGGCTCACGCTGGATTCCGGCGCTGGAGGAGCGCAGCCTAGGAGGCCAGGCTTTGAGCGCGCTGCAGACGCTCCGCGACAGCTCCCTCGCGATTCCGCTCGCGACCTTCCCCGAACGACGCCCCGATCGCGCGCATTAGGCTCGGTCGGACGCCACGGCCGCGAGCACGGCATGGTGCAATTGCGCGGGGGTGAGGTCGACGCGCCCCTTGCCGGGGATCGTGTGGCCCGCCCCGTCGAAACGGAGCATGACATATGGCGTATGACGGGCGCCGCCGGGCTCGAGGATGCCGGGGATGCTCGGGCGATGATCGCCGAAGAAGACCAGCAGCGCCGGTCGTTCGTCCGCTGCCAGCCGATCGCACAGCCCTTCCAGCATCGCGTCGCTGCTCTGCAGATGGCGCAGATAGGCTTCGAGCCCGATTTCCTTCCCGGGCTCGCGATCCTTGTCCCATGGCCCGTGATTTTCCATCGTCACCGCGTAGAACAGCGACGGTCCGCTCGACGCGTCGATCAGCGTCGAAAGCGCTCTGCCGAGCGCTTGATCATCGACATAGCGGCCGCCACCCGCGGGCACTGGCGCGAAGTCGTCGACGCCGATCAACTGGTCGAACCCGATCGCTGGCATCAACCGGTCGCGACCATAGAAGCGCAAATCGTGCGGATGCGCGAAGCAGCCGTGATAGCCCGCCGCCTTGAGCCGGGCCGACAAAGCGTGGCTTTTCTCGCCATGCGCCGTGAGAAAGGGATCGTAGCGGCGAAATCCGAGCGCGGCCTCGTCGCGGCCGAACAGAACGCCATATTCGGTTCGCATCGTATAGGCGCCGAAGCCGCTCACCTCGAGCTCGCCATATTGCCAGGCGGCTTGCCGGGAGCGGTCGAGCGCGGGCAGCGCACGCGCCGGATCGCCGGTCAATTCGACCGGGTCGGCGAACGACTCGCACTGGACGATGACGATCAGCTGCGGCGCGCAATGGGACGGATCTGGCGCGGCGATCGGCGCGGCGGGCGCCGGATCAGACGTTTCGCGCCAGCGCTGCCAATACAGCAGAAGCGTCGCGATCAAGCCGTATCGCCGAAGATCGGCGTCGAGCGCTGGCGCGGTCGCGATCGCCGCGAACCAGGTCCCGCGCACGAGCGCGAGCACACCGCCGCCGGCGCCCAGCAGCAAGGCGATGCCCCAAAGATGCGGCGTCGCCGCGGGGCTGAACAGCGCGATGAGGGTCCCCAACGCCAGCACCACGCCGATCATGGCGAGCCACCGCTCCCGCATCGAGATCGCGGTGAAATAGAAGCGCGGGTGGCGCACGACGGCGACGATCAGCGCCAGATCGGAAAAGACGAGCGGTTCCCCGAGCATCGCGCGTTTCGCGTTGGACGCGACGGCGAGCAGCGCGAACAGCGCGATCGCCAGCAATGCCGCGACCGGGCTGTTGCCCGATACCGCCAGGCCCAGTCCGAACAGACCCGTCATCGTCAGGAGCAACACGAGCAGCCCGGCCGCATCGCGAAAGCGCGCGGGGCGCGGCCGCACCCGCGCGTCAAGCCACACCGACGCCAGCAGCATTCCGATAAAAAAGATCACATCGTCCGCCACAGATTCGCGCACCGAATATGGCACGCCGCTCGCCTCGATCGAACCTTGCCTGCGGAGCTGCTGGAAGGAGAAGCCCTTGGTGTATAGCGTCGGGCTGACCGGCTGTCACGACGGGCGCGCGCGCTACCGGCTTGGATTAACTCGGGTCGCGCTCTATGAGCGTGGAGACATTAGAGTGGTCGGGGGCAGGGCCAGTGCCGGGTACCAGTAAGGAATAATGAATGCCCGATCGTCTTTCCCGCACGCCGGTCCTGATGCCACAGGTCGCGGCGCCGGGAGCGCCGCGACCGCTCGAACGCCGTAATATCCTCCTGTTGCAAGGGTTGATGGGGCCGCTCTTTCGCAAGGTCGGCCAAGCGCTGCGACGTGATGGGTACGGCGTCTACAAGGTCAATTTCAACGGTGGCGACCGCCTGTTCTGGCGCTTGCCGAACGGCATCGACTATCGCGGCACGCCGGAGAATTGGCCGCAGGCTCTTCAAGCCATCCTTGCCGACAACGCCATCACCGACGTCGTCCTGTTCGGCGACTGTCGCCCGATGCACATCGCCGCGATCGCGGTGTGCCGCGACCTGCACATTCCGATCCACGTCTTCGAGGAAGGCTATATCCGGCCCGATTGGGTGACGCTCGAGCTGGGCGGGGTGAACGGCCACTCGGCGCTGCCGCGCGACCCGGCCTGGTATCGCGCCGAGGCGGCCACCTTGCCGCCCGCGCCCGAGCACCACCCGGTGCCGTCGTCCTTCCGGCGTCGCGCGGCGGAGGGCGTATTGTACAACCTCGCCGATGTGTTCACGCGCTGGTACTATCCGTTCTGGCAGAATCATCGGCCGTTCCATCCGGTGGTCGAGGGGATTGGCTGGGTGCGGCGGCTGATGCGGCGCAAGGAGTCGCAGGAACGCGCGAACACGGTTCTCGCGGCGCTCGCCGCGCAACCCGAGCCGTACATGGTGTTTCCGCTCCAGCTCGATTCGGATGCGCAAATCCGGTTCCATTCCTCGTTCGCGGGGGTCGCCGACGCCTTGCTGATGGTGATTTCCTCCTTCGCGCAGCACGCGCCGAAGGACATGCGCCTCGTCGTCAAGGAGCATCCGCTCGACAACGGCGTGCGCGATTGGCGCGACGAAACCATGATGCTCGCGGCGCTGCACGGAGTCTCGGATCGTGTCTATTATCTCGAGATGGGCGATATCGTCCCGGTGGCGCAGCGTTCGAAGGGAATGGTGACGATCAACAGCACGAGCGGAACGCTGGCGGTCGCGTTCGACGTCCCGGTGATCGCGCTGGGCCAGGCGGTGTATGACATCGAGGGAATCACCTTCCAGGGCCGGCTCGAGGATTTCTGGCGTGCGCCGGGCAAGCCGGATGCCGAGACGTTCGCGGCGTTCCGGCGCGTGCTGATCGATCGCTGTCTCGTCGCGGGCGGCTTCTTCTCGGACGAGGCGCTCGACAAGGTTACCGAAGGGGTGGTCGCGCGGCTGCATGCGGCAAGCCCGCTAAAGGCCCAGACGCGCGGCAGCTTGAGCGAAGCGGACAAGCGTAAAGGCGTTCTGGCGTAACGCTGGCGCGCGCGCGCGGGAACGCCCCATGTTCATCGGCGAGCCGGTCCCGCCGCGCGGACGTCTCGTCCAGCACGATCTGGCGGATCGATAAGGGACTTGCGAAGGTTTAGGTGGGTGCCCAGATGCCGCTCTGGCGCAGTCATCCGCTTCGTCCCGCTTGCCTCCAGGAATCCGCACATGAAGAAATTGGTTGCCTTCGACCTCGATGGAACGCTGGCGGAAAGCAAGCAGCCGCTTCAGGAACTGATGCAGCAGGCGCTGACCGACCTGCTCGGCGTCGCGCACGTCGCGGTGATCTCGGGCGGCGACTGGCCGCAATTCGACAAGCAGGTCGCCTCGCGCCTGCCCGAAGCGGCGGATCGCAGCAAATTGTGGCTGATGCCGACGACCGGCACGAAGCTCTACACCTTCAAGGACGGCGCCTGGTCGCCGGTCTATGCCGAACTGTTCGACGAACCGACCAAAGCCAAGATCCTCAGCGCCTTCGATGCCGCGCTCGAAGCGACGGGCTTTGTCCCCGAGCAGACCTGGGGCGATCGGATCGAGGATCGCGGCAGCCAGATCACCTTCTCGGCGCTCGGCCAGCAGGCTCCGCTCGACGCGAAGGAGCATTGGGATCCCGATTTCGCCAAGCGCAAGATCATCCAGGCCGATCTGCAAAAGCGGCTGCCGGGCCTGTCGATCAACATGGGCGGCGCGACGTCGATCGACATCACCCGCGAAGGCGTCGACAAGGCTTACGGCCTCAAGAAGTTGCGCGACGCGAGCGGCATCGCGCTCGACGAGATGATGTTCATCGGCGATGCGATCTTCCCCGGCGGCAACGACTATCCGGCCAAGCAGCTCGGGCTCGACACGGTCCGCGTCCGCGACCCGAAGGAGACCGTCGCGGTGATCGAGGGTATCGTCGCCTGCCTGAAGTGACGGCTGCAAGTCCGTCGCGCCCGGGTGCGGCCGCCCGGACGCAGGCCGGATCGATCGGGCTCGCCTAGCGCTTGACCACCGCGTCGATCGCCACCAGCCGCTCGAGCAACGGCTCGAGCTGGTCGAGCGGCCAGCTGTTGGGCCCATCGGACAAGGCCCGATCGGGGTCGGGATGCGTTTCGAGGAAGAGTCCGGCCACGCCCGCGGCGACGGCGGCGCGGGCGAGCACGGGCACGAACTCGCGCTGACCGCCCGAGCGGTCGCCCTGGCCGCCGGGCAGCTGCACCGAATGCGTCGCGTCGAACACCACCGGGCACCCCGTCTGCTGCAGGATCGGCAGGCTCCGCATGTCCGACACCAGATTGTTGTACCCGAAGCTCACGCCGCGCTCGCACACCAGGATGTTGTCCTCGGCTACGCCCGCGCGCGCCGCGGCGGCGCGGGCCTTGGCGACGACGTTGCCCATGTCGCCGGGCGCCATGAACTGCGCCTTCTTGATGTTGACCGGCTTGCCGCACGCCGCCACCGCCGCGATGAAATCGGTCTGTCGCGCGAGGAAGGCGGGGGTCTGGAGCACGTCGACGACGTCGGCGACCATCTTGACCTGGTCCTCGGTATGGACGTCGGTCAGCACCGCAAGGCCGGTTTCGGCGCGAACCTTTTCGAGGATCCGCAACCCCTCCTCGATTCCGGGGCCGCGAAACGAGGTGCCCGAGCTGCGGTTCGCTTTGTCGAACGAGCTCTTGTAGATCAGCAACACACCGAGCCGATCGGCGATCGCGCGGAGTCGCGTCGCGACGCTCAGCGCGTGCGTCTCACTCTCGATCACGCACGGGCCGGCGATGAAAAACAGCGGCTGGTTCGGGCCGATCTCTTGTCCGCACAGATACATGCTCACGGTCTTTCTGGTAGTTTTGCCCCTATGGCTTTTTGCGTAAGGGAGCGCCTATAAGCGACCTGCGCTGCAGCGGCGCCGGAAGTCAATTGGATACCGAGCAAGGTCTCCATGCCGGCCGTAAGGGCCCGGCCGAAGGGTTTTTTATGAAGGCAATCGCCGCCAGCAGCTCGCAACATCCCGGCTTGCTCTCCGCGCTGCGCACGACACGGATCCAGATGGCGGCGCTCCACGCGCTCTCGCTCGCGCTCAACGAAGTCCCGCTGCGCGATCGCTTCCTCGAAGCGGTCGATATGATCGCCGCCAATACCGGGCGACTCGTCGTAACCGGCATGGGCAAGAGCGGGATCGTCGCGCGCAAGATCGCCGCGACGATGCGATCGACCGGAACCCCCTCGCTCTTCCTGCATCCGAGCGAGGCGAGTCATGGCGATCTCGGGATGATCGGCCGCGAGGACATCGTGTTCGCGCTCAGCTGGTCGGGCGAGACGACCGAGCTCGGCGACATCATCGCCTATTGCCGGCGATTCGGCGTCCGCCTGATCGTCGCGACCGCGCATCCCGAGAGCACCGCCGGACGCGCCGCCGACCTCTGCCTGACCTTGCCGCACGTCCGCGAGGCGTGCCCCAACGAACTCGCGCCGACGTCGTCGACCACGGTCCAGGTCGTGCTCGGCGATGCGCTCGCGGTCGCGCTGATCGAACGGCGCGGCTTCACGCGGTCGGACTTCCTCGCCTTCCATCCCGGCGGCCAGCTCGGCGCGCGCCTCGCGACGGTGGCGCAGCTGATGGCGAAGGGCGACGACATTCCCGTGGTCAAGGTCGGAGCGAGCCTGCTCGAGGCGACGATCGAAATGAGTCGCAAGCGGTGCGGCTGTACCGCAGTCGTCGACGAGGGCGGGCGACTGCTCGGCGTCTTCACCGACGGCGATTTGCGGCGCGCGGTCAGCGGCGATCACATGCAGGCCGATATCCGCGACCATATGACGCCCAAGCCGATCACCGTCGGACCCGAGATCCTGGCGTCGGACGCGTTGCGCATCCTCAACGAAAAAGCGGTCGCGGTGTTGTTCGTCGTCAGCGGCGATACGCTCGTCGGGCTGATCCACCTGCACGATATCCTGCGCGCAGGCGTCGCCTGACGTCGGCATGCCCGATCTCATCGTGATTCCCGCGCGGTTCGGCTCGCAACGCCTGCCGGGCAAGCCGCTTATCCCGATCGCCGGCCAGACCTTGCTGTCGCGCGTCGTCGCGGTCGCGCGCGAGGGTGCGCGGCGGGCGGGACAGGTCGAGGTGGTCGTCGCGACCGACGACGCGCGCATCCTCGATCATGCGCGCGCGCTCGGCTGCGATGCGGTGCTGACCGACAGCGCGATCACCTCGGGCTCGGGCCGCGCGTGGGCGGCCGCGCGCGACCGCGCGCCGGCGATCGTCGTCAATCTGCAGGGTGACGCGCCGTTCGTCGATCCCGCAATGATCGCCGCACTGATCGCCGCTTTGCGGGACTCGGCCAGCGCGGTCGCGACGCCGGTGGCGCGGCTCGACTGGGCGGCGCTCGATGCGATGCGCGCGCACAAGCAGGCGTCGCCGTTCAGCGGCACGACCTGCGTGCGCGATGCCGCGGGTCGAGCCTTGTGGTTCTCCAAGGCGGTGCTGCCCGCGATGCGCAACGAAGCAAGGCTGCGCGAGACCGAGCAACTGTCGCCGGTGTATCGCCATATCGGCCTCTACGCCTATCGCTTCGACGCGCTGCGCACCTTCGAGCAGACGCCACCGACGCAGTACGAGCAGCTCGAAGGGCTCGAGCAGTTGCGCTTTCTCGAATCGGGGGTGGAGATCCGCACCGTCGAAGTCGCGCCGCCGCGCCACGCCATGTCGGGGATCGACACGCCGGCCGACGTCGCGATGGCCGAACGGCTGATCGCGCAATTCGGCGAGCCGGCGCTCGCATGGCGCTGAGCGTCACGATCGTCCGGCACGGCGATACGTTCGCGCCGGACGTCGCGCCGCGGCGGATCGGCGCGCGGACCGATCTGCCGCTGGTCGCGAGCGGACGGGCGCAGGCCGAGGCGCTCGGTGCGGCTTTCGCAGGCGCGGGGCAGGCCTTCGATCGCGCGCTGACCGCGCCGCTCGCGCGCAGCCGCGAGACGCTGGCGCTGATCCTCGCCCCGCAACCCGCCCCGCCGCCGGTCGAGACCGCCGATTGGTTGAACGAGATCGACCATGGTCCCGACGAGGACATGCCCGAAAGCGCGGTGGTCGCGCGGATCGGCGCCGCCGCGATCGCCGCCTGGGATCATGCGGCGCAAGCCCCCGATGGCTGGAGCGTCGATGCCGCGCGCCGGGTGGCGGGGTGGCGCGCGCTGTGGGCGTCGGGCTCGGGCAATATCGTGCTCGTCACGAGCAACGGTGCGGCGCGCTTCGCCTTGTTGTCGGATCCCGATCTGCGCGAACAGGCAGCGGCGCTGCCGACCTTGAAGCTGCGGACGGGCGCGTTCGGCACGATCGTCCGCGAGGCCGGACGCCTGCACCTGCGCGACTGGAACCGCCGCGCCTGAGGTCTCGCCCGGTCGCACGGGCCCTTGCATCGCACCGAAGATTGCTGGAGAGCCACGCGATGCGCCGCCCATTGCTCCGTTTTCCGGCATTTCCGGGCGCTGCTGCGGCCGCGATCGATCGCACCGCCGAGGCGCGCGCGCCGGCGATTTCGCCGGAAAGCACCGCTGCGCTGTTCGCCGCGATCCGTGCGGCGCGGGTCGGCGGGGCCTTCTGGGCGCCGCCGAGCGCTCGGACGTCCGCGACGATCGTCCGGATCCGCTCGAGCGCGGACATCGACAGCGTGCCGCCCGAGCATCGACAGGATGCGCTGTGGCAGCTGCCGGCGCGACTGGCGCGCGGCGCCGCGGTGCGCGCGCGGCTCGATCCGGCAGCGATCGCGGATCCTGCGGTCGATCCGTGGTCGCTGCTCGATCGCGCTGCGCTGCTGATCGCGCATGGCGACGACGAATGGGTCGCATTGGCGGCGATCGCCGTTTGCCGCGTGCACCTGCTCTCGCCCGGCCGCTTCGGCGCACCGGGCGACGATGCCGCGACGCTCGCAGCGCGCGCTGCGCAGGACCTGGCGCAGACCGCCTATCTCGATCCCTTCACCGGCGAGGCGGCCGACCGCGCCGCGACGATCGCCTGGCTCGGCGACTTGCGCGCGAGCTTCGCGGCGAATCGCGGGCTCGTCGCGGCTTGCGGCTTCAGCTGGTGGAAGCGCCATGAAATCGCGCGCTTTCTCTGGACGCCGGCGCATCCGTTGCGCTTCTTCCGGTCCGAACGGCGCGCGATCGCCTATGCCGCGCGCCATGGCGGGGCGATCGCGGTATGGCCGTCGCGCGTCTCGGCCAGGTTGGTAGCATCGGCTGCGGCGCGCGGAGTCGCGCTCGTCCGCGTCGAGGACGGGTTCGTGCGCTCGGTCGGGCTCGGCAGCAACCTCGTCCCGCCCTCCTCGATCGCGATCGACCGGCTTGGCATCCATTATGATCCGAGCCGGCCGAGCGATCTCGAGCTGCTGCTGGCCGAGGCGGAGTTTTCGCCGGCGCTGCTCGCCCGCGCCGAGCGGCTGCGCGCGACGATCCTTGCCGCCGGCATCAGCAAATATGGTGGCGACGCGGCGTTCGCCTTTCCCGAGCGCATGACGGGCAAGCGGCTGGTGCTGGTCGCGGGGCAAGTCGAGGACGATCAATCGGTGCTGCTCGGCGGGGCTGGGCTGACGAGCAATCTCGAAGTGCTGCGCCGCGCCCGCGCGCTCGAGCCCGATGCCGAGATCTGGTTTCGCCCGCATCCCGACGTCGATGCCGGGCATCGCAAGGGCGCGGTGCGCGATGACGATGCGCTTGGCCATGCCGACCGGATCGTACGGGGGGGGACGATGGCGCGGCTGCTCGATCTGGTCGATGCGGTGCACGTGCTGACCTCGCTCACCGGGTTCGAGGCGCTGCTGCGCGGGCGCGCCGTGACGTGTCATGGCGTGCCGTTCTACGCCGGCTGGGGCCTGACCCGCGACCTGGCGGCGATCCCCGACCGGCGGCGGCGGCGGTTGAGCGTGGCGGAACTCGTTGCTGCGGTATTGATTGTTTATCCACGCTATCTCGATCCGGTGACGGGATTGCCCTGCCCACCCGAGGTGCTGATCGCGCGCATGGCGACCGGCAATGCGACCAATCGATTGGCGTGGGTGACCAAGCTGAAGCAAGTGCAGGGACGATGGACAATGGGCTGGCTATGAGCGACGGCGAAGTCATTCTCGACGTTTCGCGGCTGCTGTCGCGTGCCCGGCATCAGACGCCGTCGGGCGTCGATCGCGTCGAGATGGCCTATGCGCGCGGGCTGCAGGCGCGGATGGGCAACCGGCTCGGCTTCGCGGCGGTCCATCCGTTCGGCAATTACGGCCGGCTGTCGCGCGCGCGGACGCTCGCCTTTCTCGACGCGACCGAGGCGCGCTGGGCGAGCGTCGACGGGAAGGGCGCGGCGCTCCCGCTGTCCGAAGTGCTGCCGACGCTGTTGAAGCTGCTGCCGACGCGGCCGCGCCCGGGGCGCAACAGCGTCTATGTCCAATCGTCGCCGCATCATCTGACCAAGCCCGATCTGGTCAAGCGGATCCTGGCGCACGAGCAGGCGCGCTTCCTGTGCTTCGTCCACGATCTGATCCCGATCGAATATCCAGAATATGCCCGGCCCGACGGCGCCAAGCTGCACCAGCGCCGCGTCGAGACGATCACGCGGTATGCCGACAGCGTGATCGTCAATTCGGTATCGACCGCCAAGTCGCTCAAGCCGTGGCTGGTTGCGGCCGGCCGGTCGATCGATGTCCGCGTGGCGTTGCTCGGCACCGAGGACATCCCGCGGGCGGAACCGACCCCGCAGCCGAGCGCGGAACGCCCGTATTTCCTGTGCCTCGGCACGATCGAGCCGCGCAAGAACCATTTGCTGCTGCTCAATCTGTGGCGCGCGCTGGCGCACCAGATGGACCCGGCGGAGATTCCGCGGCTGGTGATCGTCGGCCGCCGCGGCTGGGAGAACGAGCAGGTCGTCGACATGCTCGAACGCTGCCCCGGGCTCAAGGGCCATGTCGAGGAACTCAACGGCTGTTCGGACGCGCGGATGCACACGCTGCTGCGCGGCGCGCGCGCGCTGGTGCTGCCGTCGTTCGCCGAAGGCTATGGCATGCCGGTGGCGGAGGCGCTGTCGGTCGGCACGCCGGTGATCTGCAGCGATCTGCCGGCGCTGCACGAAGCCGGCGGCGCCGCGCCCGACTTTCTCGATCCGCTCGACGGGCTGGGATGGGAGGCGTGCATTCTCGATCATGCCCGCGCCGGGCCGATGTATCGTGCGCAGCTCGAGCGGATCGGCGGCTGGCATCCGCCGACCTGGCACGACCATATTTCGATCCTCTGCGACGCGATCGCGGCGCTGCAGCGCTAGCGGGCCCGCGCCTGCGCAGCGATGCGGCCGCCACTTCGTCGGTATCGCCGGATCGGGGGGTGGCGCGGTGGCGGAGCCGAGCAAGCGGGCGTCCGTCAGGGCTGCGGTAAACGCGACAGGCTGTAGGCGCGAGCGGCGCGGCCGTCCCCAACCGGAACGGGCAGTCACGCCGAGGCTCGAAAGCCTCGGCGAAAGAAACTGGTGCTGCCGGTGAGGATTGAACTCACGACCTCAGCCTTACCAACAGGAATGCGATTTCGCCATTCCTATCCGTCTGTGCGACATCGTGCGCATAAGTAGCTGATTCTGCTATATCTATTCGACCTCTCTTAGCCGAACGCCGCCGCAGCCATCCGTTCTTACGACGCAATTTGATATACGTTTCCATTACGGCGCGATTGCGCTAGTCTGCGTAATATAGGTGGAGGCGTGCCATGCAGGCGGAGATTTCTCAAGGCGTGATCAATCGGCTGCGCGCACCTGCAGTAGGTCAGGAGTTTGTCTGGGACACCGAGTTGAAGGGATTCGGCGTGCGTGTTGGGACGAGCGGGGTGAAGACCTACGTCCTTCAGTTTCGCAGTCCCGATGGGCGGCTTCGCCGCATGGCGGTGGCGAGATGCAATGTCCTCGATGTGGACGAAGCGCGCAAGCAGGCCAGAGCCTTGCTTGCGAAGGCGACACTCGGCGTCGATCCTGCCGAGGAGAAGCGAGCTAATCGCATTGGGGGCACCGTCGCGGAAGTTTGCGACTGGTACCTAGCTGAAGCGGAGTCCCGCAGGCTGTTGGGTCGTCGGCGGCGACCGATCAAGCCGTCCACTCTTAAGATGGATCGAAGCCGGATCGAACGACACATCAAGCCGCTGCTCGGCACCCGCTCCGTGAGGACGTTGCGACTTGCGGACATAGAGCGGATGCAGGCCGACATCGCAGCTGGAAAGACAAGCGCCGCGCCTCATAAGCGGAGTGGTCGGATCACGACCGGCGGGGACGGCGCGGCGGCTCGGGTCATCTCTACGCTGCACTCGATCTTCGAACATGCGGTTCGGATGGATGTCATCGAGAACAATCCGGCTCGGGGCGTTCGGCGCATCGCCAGCAAGCGCCGTACGCGCCGACTGAGCGCGGGCGAACTGGTCAGGCTCGGCGAGGCGATACGCCGCTCGGTGGAATATGGCGAGCACCCGACCGGTCTTGCTCTCGTCCGCTTCATCGCCCTAACCGGATTCCGGCTCATGGAGGCGCAGACGCTCCAACGGGATTGGATCGACCGACAGGGCGGTTGCGTGCACTTCCCCGATACGAAATCCGACGCGCAGACGCGCGCGATTGCCCCTGCGGCATATGCCGTCGCCGCGCAACAGCCCAAATCCGAAACGAACCTGTATGTCTTCCCGTCTGACGACGGGCGAAGTCACTACAAACAGGTTCCGGACGTGATCGCACGGCTGTGTCAGTTGGCGCAGCTAAAGGACGTAACGGCGCATACGCTTCGGCACACGTTTGGAAGCGTGGCAGGCGATCTCGGCTTTTCGGAACTGACGATCGCGATGATGCTAGGTCATGGAAAGCGTAACGTCACACAGGGCTACATCCACATCGATGAAGGCCTCTGGATCGCTATCGAGGCAACGGCCGCCAAAATCGCGGAGCTTCTTGACGGCCAAGCGGACAGCATCCGTGTTCCAAGGCTTGTGCCGGATAGAAAGCTCAAGGAATGCGTCGATTAGCCCGTGAGCTCCAGTTTCAGGCAAGTGCAAGGCATAAGCTGATTACCAGCGTGCATATCAGCCGGACGCAACGCGGAAAAATCGAAGTTTTAATCAAATTGATCAGCTTTTGGCGGCGTTGGAAATTTAGCGGGAACTCGACGATCGCCGACGCCGGCATATCGGTGGCTGGATCGTCCGCGCTGGTCGGCAACTTGCCGCATCGAACGATGCGATACTGGTGCGGCTGGCGTTCGCTGCGCATGGCACTATGCCGACCCGGCCCATCGACGATGCGGGATGATGCGAGGTCGACGATAACGGGAATTGGCACGGCCCACGCCGATCCGCGACCCTGAGGACCTCCGGGGTGTTGCCGCACGGCGGTAGCGCTTACCCTTGCTGGCGAACGCGATAAGGATGAGGTCGCCATGACGAAGGACGCATACCCTGCAGCCGCTTCTGCGATCTGGACGTGCCCGATGCACCCGGAAATCCAGCGCGGCGGACCTGGCAGCTGCCCGATCTGTGGCATGGCGCTCGAACCCGAACAGCCGTCGCTCGATGACAAGCGGAACCCCGAGCTGGTCGATTTCACGCGACGTTTATGGATCGCGGGCGCATTAGCGGTCCCGCTGCTGGTCGTGTCAATGGGCGCCGAAATGTTCGGCTGGCGCTTCTTCGCTGCGCAGACATCGGCCTGGGTGGAACTCGCGCTAACCGCGCCGATCGTGCTTTGGGCGGGCGCGCCGTTCTTCGCGCGCGGCTGGACGTCGCTTCTGACGCGGCGGCTCAACATGTTCACGCTGGTTGCGCTCGGCGTCGGGGCAGCGTTCGCGTACAGCCTTGCCGCGACCTTGGTGCCGGGTATTTTTCCCGCGGGCTTCCGGCTGCACGGCGGCGTGCCGGTCTATTACGAAGCGGCCGGCGTGGTCGTTACGCTCGTATTGCTCGGCCAGGTGCTCGAACTGCGCGCACGCGCCGCGACCGGCAAGGCGATCCGCGCGCTGCTCGACCTTGCGCCGAAGACTGCCCATCGGGTTGCTGCGGACGGTAGCGAAAGCTTCGTGCCGCTGGCCGACGTTCGCGCTGGCGACCGGCTGCGGATCAAGCCCGGCGAAGCGATCCCGGTCGATGGCGTCGTCCTAGAGGGTCATTCGTCGATCGACGAGTCGATGCTGACCGGCGAACCCGCGCCGGTCGAGAAAGCGATGCAGGCGGCGCTTACCGGCGGCACGGTCAACGGCACGGGCAGCCTGGTGATGGAAGCGCGCGCGGTCGGGGCCGATACGATGCTGGCCCGGATCGTGCGGATGGTCGCCGATGCACAGCGCAGTCGAGCGCCGATCCAGGCGGTTGCCGACCGGGTTTCGGGTTGGTTCGTGCCCGGCGTCGTGCTGGCGGCGGTCGTCACGTTCATCGTGTGGAGCCTGGTCGGGCCCGAGCCTCGGCTTGGCCATGCGTTGCTCAATGCCATCGCGGTGCTGATCATCGCGTGCCCCTGCGCGCTTGGCCTTGCCACGCCGATGTCTATCATGGTCGCCGCCGGGCGCGGGGCGCAGGCCGGCGTGCTGATCAAGGACGCCGAGGCGCTGCAAGGCTTCGCCGCAGTCGATACGCTGCTGATCGACAAGACCGGCACGCTCACCGAGGGCAAGCCCAAGCTCGTTGCGACCATGCCCGTCAACTGCTTCAGCGAAGCCGCCGTGCTGGCGGCGGCCGCTGCGGTCGAAGCGCAGTCGGAGCATCCGCTGGCGCAAGCGATCGTGACTGCCGCGCAGGGCCGCGACGTGACTCTCGGCACGGTCGCCGACTTCGCCTCGCAGACCGGGCTCGGCATCAGCGGCACGGTCGACGGGCATGCCGTGGTCATCGGCAACGCCGCGCAAATGAATCGCGTGGGTGTCGATCCGGCGTCGCTGGAAGCCGCCGCCGACGCGCAGCGCAAGACGGGGGCGGGGACAATGTTCGTCGCGATCGGAGGCAAACTCGCAGGCGTGCTCGCGGTGGCCGATCCCGTTCGAGCCAATGTCCGCGAGGCGCTGGCTGCGTTACGCGCCGATGGCCTGCGCGTCATCATGCTGACCGGCGACAATGCAACGACCGCCAATGCTGTCGCCGCAGCGGTCGGCGGCCTCGACGCGGTCCGCGCCGGGCTCAAACCCGAAGACAAGGCGCGCATCGTCGGCGAATTGACGGCGGCCGGGGCCAAGGTCGCGATGGCGGGCGACGGGATCAACGACGCTCCCGCGCTCGCCGCCGCCGATGTCGGGCTGGCGATGGGGACCGGCACCGACGTCGCGATCGAAAGCGCGGGCATTACCCTCACCAAGGGCGACATCTCGGCGATCGTTCGCGCACGCACCCTGTCCACCGCAACGATGCGCAATATCCGCCAAAATCTGTTCTTTTCGTTTCTATTCAACGGGATCGGCGTTCCCGTGGCGGCGGGTGTGCTCTATCCAGTCGCGGGCATCCTGTTGTCGCCGATGGTCGCGGGCGCGGCTATGGCGGTATCGTCGCTGACGGTCGTACTTAATGCGCTGCGCTTGAACAGGGTGAAGCTTTGAGGCGGCGCTAGCCGGCGGATCGGCCGCGTGCGATCTCGACGATTGCATCGAAATCTGTCGCCCGCAGGCTGGCACCGCCGATCAGCACGCCATCGACATCGGGCATATCCAGTATCGC
The DNA here is from genome assembly GCA_943367995.1 of Bordetella parapertussis. Taxonomy (GTDB): domain Bacteria; phylum Pseudomonadota; class Alphaproteobacteria; order Sphingomonadales; family Sphingomonadaceae; genus Sphingomonas. The sequence goes on from CALRKL020000002.1 coordinate 500,554, forward strand.
GCGCGCGTTCTCGGCTTTGACGGAACCGCCGTAGAGGATGCGTATCGGCTGCGCAGCGTTAGGCAGGGACAGTCGATACCCTCATCGCTAGACGACTGATCGAGTTCCGCTGACGCCCGTGCTAGATGAACCTCTCGCGATCGAGAACCATCCCATCGCACGACGTGAAATTCGGCGTCTACTTGTTCGGTGACTCGCTCATAGAGGCCCACGTGGCGGGCTTATCGGGGCCTACGTCGTAGAACTTCGAGCCTGACGGGGAGGGGCGGTTCGCCGGTGGCGGAACCAGCGGGACGACGCTACGGCGGGACGATGAAACTTCCGGTTAACAGACGGTGGCGGATCCTGCTCCGCCGCCACGGGCCCGCCTCGGTGGTGTGGCGTCGTCGCATGGCGATGGGCCTGGGTGGGGTCAGCATCGGTCTGGCGGCGTTGCTGTTCGCCAGGCTTGCCGATAGCGCCAGCAGCCTGTTCGATGGGATGGTTCACCGGCTATGGTGGGCACCGCTGATCGTCACGCCATTGGCGTTCGCGGGCATCGCCTGGCTGACCAGATCGCTTGCACCTGAAGCCGCGGGATCGGGCATCCCGCAGGTGATCGCCGCCGCCGACAATCCCAAGCGTGCACTGAGCCGCATGATTTCGCTAAAGACGGCGTTGTTCAAGGGCGTGTTCACGCTTGCCGCGCTGCTGTGTGGCGCGTCGGTCGGGCGCGAAGGGCCGACGGTGCAGATCTCGGCGGCAATCCTCGGCTGGTATACGCGGATTTTTCGCGCACCGGTGCGCGCGTCGATGATCATCGCGGGCGGTGCGGCGGGGGTTGCGGCGGCGTTCAACACGCCGCTCGCCGGCGTCATGTTCGCAATCGAGGAACTCGCGGATGCCTATGAGCAACGCGTCGCGCTGCTCGTCATCACCACGATCCTCATCGCCGGCATCGTCAGCCTCGGACTGTCGGGCGATTACGTCTATTTCGGCGCGGTGGGCGAGACGCTGAAGGCCGGCGCAGTGCTTCGCATCGCGCCGGTCGCCGGAATCCTCGGCGGGCTGAGCGGCGGCCTGTTCGCCCGAGCGATGCTCACTATCGGCGCCGCGCGCGACCGCTGGGTTCCGCTGCTGAAGGATCGGCCGGTGGTCTGGGCGTTGCTTTGCGGCATTGCCGTGGCGACATTGGGGGTCGCCACCGGGCTGACCTGGGGAACCGGCTATTCCGCCGCGCACGCCATCATCGATGGCACCAACGCGCCCTATTGGTTCGGCCCGGCCAAATTCATCACGACGCTGGCGACGTCCTCGTCGGGGCTGCCGGGCGGCATCTTCGCGCCGTCGCTGGCGACCGGCGCGGGGCTCGGCGGCGCCCTGCGCCTGCTCTTTCCAGGCGACGCCGGCGGCGCCGTCGTGTTGCTCGGCATGGTCGCCTATTTCACCGGCGTGGTGCGCGCGCCGCTCACCGCGGTCATCATCATCGTCGAGGCGACCGCCAGCCGGGGGCTGATCCTACCGCTGTTCCTCGCCGCGCTCATCGCGCACGCCGTATCGGCGCTGGTCTGCAAGCAACGGCTCTATCACGGTCTGGCACAGCCCTGGCGGGTAGCGCTTACTGCGCAAACCGGATCGAAGCGCGTGGCCCCCTCCCCGGCACCGGTCAATACAGACCGTATTGCATGACGAGCAACGTGGACAAGGTCACGATCATCAGCGCGACGAGAGGCACGCCCGTCTTCGTGTAATCGCTGAACTTATAGTCGCCGGCGGACATGATCAGCATGTTGGTCTGGTAGGCAACCGGCGTCGCGTAGCACAGGTTGCACCCGAACAGCACCGCGAGCACCAGCGGCTCGACCGGAATGCCGAGCTGCTGACCGAGGCTGAAGGCGATCGGCGTGCCGACCGCCGCCGCCGTCGTATTGGAGGCGAAATTGGTGAGCAACGTGACGAACAGCATCACCGCGCCGATCACGCCCGCAGGCGGGAGGTATTGAAGGCCGAGCGCCAGCAGCTCGCTCAGCCACGTAGCGGCCCCGCTCTCGAGGACGACGCGGCCGATGGCGATGCTCGCGGCGACCAGCAGGATCACCTTGGCCGACAGCGCGCGTCCGATGCGATCGACGCGAACGCACCCGGTCACCAGCATCGCGATCGCACCGCCGAGCGCGGAGATGGCGATGGGCACGATACCGATGCTCGCCGGGATGATCGCGGCCGCCATGATCGCCAGCGCGAGCCGCGCCTTGGCGGAGCGCGGCATTTCCTTCGCACCCTCGAGGACGAGCACATTTTCGGCGAGCGCCATCTGCTGGACGTTGGCGGCCGTTCCCAGCGCCAGGATAATGTCGCCTTCGTCGAACGGATCGTCCGCCGCGGCCTCGGCCGATGTCGCGCCGAGCCAAGGTCGTTGCGCGCGGTGGATGCCCAGGATCGCGATATTGTAAAGCTCGGCGAGGTTGGCGTTGCGCACGCCCTTGCCGGTCAGCCCCGAATCCTTGGCGACCGACAGTTCGACCACGCGCAGATCCTCGCCGGTCTTGCCGTAGCCGCGCTGCAGCCGCTCCATCAGCCACCCCGGTGCCGCGGTCGCGCCGAGCACGCGCATCGTCTCCTCGAGCGCGGCGTGGGTCGCGCTGACCAGCAGCCGGCCATCGTGCGCCGGATCGCCGAACAGATCGATCCCGGCGGGCAGCCGCGCTGCGAGCTCGCCGCGCGAGAGGTTGCGCGCCAGCGAATTCTCACCGAGCCGCAACAGCGCCGTGAAGCGCCGCGGCTCGTGGCCCGCCGCGATCGAATTGTCCGGCAGCAACCGCGGCATCACCAGCCAGATGAACGGCAACGCCACCGCAGCGGCGGCGAGGACGATCGGGGTGAAGTGGAACACGCCGATCGGCGCCATGCCCATGTCCCCCGCGATCGAGACGACGAGCAGGTTGGTCGAGGTGCCGATCGTGGTCGACATGCCGCCGATCAGCACCGCGCTGTTGACCGGGATCAGCGTGCGCGAGGCCGGCAGGCCTCCATTGGCGGCGATCGCGGCCATTATCGGGATCATCAGCACGAGAACGGGGGTGTCGTTAACCATCATGCTCATGCCGAAGGCGAGCAGCAACGTGACGACCAGCCCGACCTGCTGATTGTATCGCCAGACACGGGTAAGCAGCCGCGACGCCGGCTCCAGCGCGCCGGTCGTGACGAGGCCGCGCCCCAGCACCATCAAGGCGCAGATCGTGATAAGGGCGTAATGGCCAAAGCCTTCGAACGCGAGCTTGAGCCCGTCGGTCCGCACCTGGCCTGGCAAAGGGAACAGATACAGGCCTAGCGCGATCGCGGTGACGGTGAGCAGCGAGATGATCTCGACCCGCGCGCGCCCCGACACGAACCCGTAAAACATCGCGGCCGTTAAAAGGATCGCGCCGATCGCGTGGGGAGGTGGCATGGTCGGCATCGTTGGCCTTGTAGCCGCGTTTGCCAGGCGCGGCGACCTAGCGGGCACCTAATCGTCCGCACGGACGCCAGGCCGGAGAAGCGCTGTGCGCTATACGGCAGAAGCCGCCCCGGATGGGACGGCTCTGTCGCAGTTACCAATAGACCTGTACGCAGCCCTTAGCGATGGCCGCGATGATACACTGGATGTCGCCGCGTCTGCCGGTCGTGTTTCTGCGCATAGATCGATTGGCTCAGGGCGTTGAACCGGCGGTCGAGATCCGTCCGTTCGCGATAGCTGAGGCCGTTGCGCCGATATTGGTGTTCGAGCTGCTTGAGGTTCGCGAACTTGGTGCGGATGCGCGATGCCTCCCGGCGATTGAGCGAGCCATCGCGCACGCCCATCGTGATTCGGTGCTGCAGCGCGGCTTGGCGCTGGTTGATGGTCTGCCAGCGCTCGGCGCTGGCGGCGGACGGGACCGCAACGGCTACGGCGGTTGCGATGACGAGGAATTTCGTGATTTTCAAAAGATCTCTCCGATTGTGCCGGAACGGCGGGACGAGGATGGATCAGCCACCGGATCGTGGCATCCGCGCTAATGAAGTCCAAATCCACTCGGCAACTCGGTGAGCGCCTGCGGATCAACTTCCATTATGCGTAATCACATAAAGCGACTTCGGAAGCAGGAGCACAATACTTGGGCTATGATGAACTCAGCGTGACTGGGCCGCGTCACCGACCCAACGTTACAAACCACCACCTTTGCTAATGCATTCATGACGATTTACGTCGCGCAAAGTTCGGCCCAGCTTTCCTTTCTGCGGCACGTCCTCCCACCGCTCCCAAGCGATGTCTCTGTAAAATCGTCGCACGAGCGAGAAACACGGTAGGGAGGCGATAGAATCGCGCCCGATTATTCCCTAGGGAGCGCACGCTGCGGCGTGCGCTTCTCCGGCGTTACAATCGAGATGCACGGTGCGCCCAAGTCTGGGCACATCCAATCGAACGGAAAATGCCATGAAAACGGCAACGCTTTGCGCCGTTGCGCTCGTCCTGCTCGGCGCGTGTTCGCGCCCGGTCGCGCCCAAGTCCGGCCTGTCGCCCGATGCACGGATCGGCATCGTGACCGGGATCGACAAGGCCGGACAGCTGATCGTGGCCATTTCACACGATGCGCAGCCGCTCGTCGCGCCGTCGCCGGTCGGGATCGATCTGGCCGACGCGCCGATCGGCCCGCTCGTGGCGATCGGTTCGATCGCCTCGCGGATCTCGACCGATCCGCTGACGCATGACCAATGCCAGAGCGGCGGCCTGCTGGCACGCGAGCGCGCGGGCAAGAAGAGGGTAGTGCGGCTCGAGACCGAGGCCTGCAACTCCGGTGCGGCGTTCCGGTTGGTCGTGCCCGCCCAGCCAGGCTTCACCAAGCTGCGGCTTGCGCATGAAGCAACACGCTTCGTGCTGCCGCGCGACGACGCGTGTCTGGGGGTGCGACACGTAAAGTTCTTCAACAGCCACGAAGGCGATTATCGACCGGTGCGCTTGCGCGCGATCAAGACCGAGGATCTGTATGATTTGCCGCTGACCTGCATGACCGGCCACGGGCGTGAGACCTATGCGCTGACCGAAAGCCGCATCGAGCATTATGCAGCGGCCTATTTGACCGGAACCCCTGACAGCTCCGGCATCGCGATCCGGCTCACCCCGCGCCCCGACAACGACGCGCTCGCCGTTGCGGGCGCGGTGCCCAAGGGCGGCCTTGCCACCCCTTGGCGTGTGGTGATGATCGCCGACAGCCCGGAAAAGATGGTCGGGAATCGGCTGGTCGAGACGCTGGCGGAACCGTCGCGTATCGGCGATGCATCTTGGGTTCGCCCCGGCAAAGCGGCGTGGGGCTGGTGGTCGGGCTTGCTGGCGCCGGATGTGCCAGATGCGGGGCACAACATGGCGACCTATCGCCGTTACATCGACTTCGCCGCGCGGCTGGGGCTGCCGTATTACGTCATCGACGAGGGCTGGGCGCGGAAATCCGACCGCAAGGGCGAGCCTGCCGATGTGATGCAGCCGGCACCCGGCATCGATGTCCCCGAGCTGGTCCGTTACGCCCGGAGCCGCGGGGTCCGGCTCTGGCTGTGGGCCGATTGGAAATCGCTCGACGGGAAGATGGAGCCGGTGCTGACGCAGTGGCAGCAATGGGGCATTGCCGGCTTCAAGATCGACTTCATCTATCGCCAGGATCAGGACGCCGTCGCATTCTATCACGACGTTCTGGCGGCAGCCGCACGGCACCGGCTGCTCGCCAACATCCATGCCGCCTTCGTTCCGCGCGGGCTCGACCGGACCTATCCCAACTTCCTCACCCAGGAAGGCGTGATGGGCAACGAATACAACCGTTGGAGCCGCGACGTGACCGCAGGCTACGACGTGCGCGCCGCCTATTCGCGCGCGACGATCGGCCCGATGGACTATACCCCGGGCGGCTTCCGCAACGTTGCGCCGTCCGCCTTCGCGCCGAAGTCGAGCGCCCCCGAGGTGATGACGACGCGTGCGCACCAGCTCGCTCTGTTCGTCGCCTTCCCCAGCCCGCTCACCGTGCTGGCCGATGCGCCGGTGGCGTATCGCGTGGCAAGCGGCGGCTGGGCGCCGGGAGTCGAATTCCTGCGCGCGGTGCCGACGGTGTGGGACGAGACGCACGGCATCGCCGGGGCCTTCGGCAAGTGGGTCGCGGTCGCGCGGCGGCGCGGCAAGACGTGGTATGTCGGCGTGCTGACCGACGAACAGGGCCGCGTGGTGTCGCTGCCGCTGTCATTTCTCGGCAAGGGCAAGTGGCACGTGCGCGCCTGGCTGGACGGGAGGTCGCCGCCCGATCTCGACCGACGGCAGGACACGGTGTCGAGCGCCACCAAGCTGCAGATACGGCTGGCCGCGAGCGGCGGTGGCGCGATGATTCTTCAGCAGTGACCTAGCGACGCGCGCGCTTCAGCCCTCCGCCGGGGCCCCCACGATCGCGGCGATGAGGCAGACGAACCCGATGACGCACACCCCGGCGCGCATCGCCCAGCCGCCCTTGCCGGTGCGCCACGACACCAGCAGCGCAAGACCGCACTGCATGGCGTAGAACAAGGCGAACGCGCGCGACGACACCGCGACTACCTGGAAGGGATCGGTCAGCCACACCACCGCGATGGCGAGCGCGCTGGCGATCGCGAAGGCGGCCGGCACGCTGAGCTTGCGCCGTGACACTTCGTTCATCAGCCCGCCCGAACCGATCGAATCCGCCACCGCCGCGCTGAGCTGGCTTGCGAGCGCGCCGACCAGCACGAAGATTTCGAGCGGTGCCGCGACGGTGCGCATGACATCCAGAATGCCCGCCACGCCCTCGGCTTTGGCGGCGATCCCCAGCAGCGGCGTCAGCAAGGCGAGAAACGCGAGATAAATCACGGTGGCGAACCACTGCGCATGCCGCATCGTCCGCACGCGCACCGCCTGGCTATAGGCATGGCCGAGATAGCGCGACGTCTCGAACCCCTGCACCGTGATGAGCAGGCCAAGCAGCATCGGCACGCTCTGCCACGACACCTTGGCGGGTGGCACGGCGCTCGTCGTCCCGAGATTCATCACCCACCAGCAGGCGAGCCCGGCGAGCAGCCCGACGATGATGCCGATCTTGATCGACACCGTGCCATGCGCGACATGCTCGACGCGTTTGAGGCCGCCGCTGAAGGCGAGCAGCATCAGCACGCCGATGATCGCAGTCACGCCGATGTTCGATGCCAGCGTGTGCCACGCCGCGGGCACGGCGAGGGGCTTCAGCGCGAATTCCGCAAGCAGCTTCAGATAATAAGCGACCGAGACGGCATAGGCCCCTGCTAGCACGACTTGCGTGATCCGTGCCGACCACATGATCGAATCGTGAAATGGCTTGTCGGCCAGGTAATTCTCGACGTGGATGATGTTCCAGCGGATCACCGCGCCGACCGCGTAGGCGATCAGCAACAGCAGCGCCATCGCCCAGAAGGCGGCGCCGCCGAACTCGCGTGCGAGCAACGGCCCCGAGATCAGGAATCCGCTGCCGATGATCGAGGCGAGCGGCGTGACCGTCGCCGCCCAGCTCTCCGATCGCGCAAACCGGCCAAAGCTCAGCCCGGCGGTGACGATCACGGCGGCGACGGCAGCGACGAGGGTGATGAGCAACACGGTTTTCCTTTTTAGGGACGCCGCCGCGTCGCTCGCAGATCAATCAGGCTGTGGCGGTGTCTTCGCCCTCATCGTCCGCGGGGGCAAGCCATTCCAGCAGCCGCGCGATCGTCCCACCCTGGATGATGACCGAGAACAGCACCACGATATAGGTCGCGGCGAGCGCGATCGATTTGGCCGGACCGTTGGGCAGACCGAGCGCGAGCGCGACCGAGATTCCCCCCCGCAAGCCGCCCCAGATCAGCGTCGGCAAGGCAAGCGGCCCAAGCGAGAGGAACGGGCGCATCACCGCAAGCGGACCGGTCACCGACACCACCCGCGCGGCCAGCACCAGCGGGATCGCCATCGCGCCGAGTAGCACCAGCCTGAAATCCCACGGCACGGCCACCACCTCCAGGCCGATCAGCACGAACAGCACGGCGTTCAGGATGTCGTCGATCAGCGACCAGAAGCCGAGCAAATAGGTGCGCGTCTGATCGCTCATCGCGGTGCGCACGCCCTCGTTGCCGATCAGCAGTCCGGCGACCGCCATCGCCACCGGGCCGCTGACGTGGATCCGGCTGGCGAGCGTATAGCCGCCCATCACCATCGCCAGACTGATGAGTACCTCCAGCTTATAGTCGTCGATCGAGCGCATCGCGCGATAGCCGATCCAGCCGACCAGCAAGCCGAGCAGGACCCCGCCGCCGGCCTCGACCGCGAACAGTTGTGCCGCATGGCCGATCGAGAAGGTCTCGGTGCCGAGTGCCGTCGCCAGGATGATCGAGAAGACGACCACGCCGACCCCGTCGTTGAACAGGCTCTCGCCGGCGACGGTCGCCTCCAGCGTCGGCGACACCTTGGCGCGTCGCAACACGCCCATCACCGCGACCGGATCGGTCGGGCTGATCAACGCGCCGAACACCAGGCACCACACGATCGGCACGTTCAAGCCGACCACGTGCGCGAGCAGGAAGAAGCCGCCGCCGATCAGCGCGGTCGAGAACACCACGCCGACGGTGCTGAGCACCAGGATCGGCCAGCGTCCCCGTTTCATGTCGCTCCAGTCGACATGCAGCGCGCCGGCGAACAGCAGGAACGACAGCATCCCGTTCATCAGCGTTTCGTGGAAATCGATCGCGGCGATGAAGCGGACGATTTCGGCCCCGACCTCGCCGCCGGGCAAGACCAGATCGATCCCGACCACGATCAACGAAGCGACCGCGCCCATCACCGTCAGCGCGACGGATTGCGGCAGCTTGAACACGCGATAATTGATGTATCCCAGCGCCGCCGCCATCACGATCAGCACCGCCGCGGCGTCGAACGGGGAAAATGCGATCCCGTGCTTCATGGCTGGGCCTCGGGTTGCATGGCCTTGAGGGTCACCGTCCTTCCTCCACCGGGGAGCGCGGTGACGGGCACTTGCTGCGTCTTCAACATCGCGGCGATCGCGAGCGCGCGTCGCGCCGCGAGACCGGGCTTGGCCGGCGGGTCGCCTTTGGGCAGGCCGGGAACGCCGAGGGCCGGAACGTTCCACCGCTTCGCTTCCCAGGCCGACAAAATCACCGCGTTGCGCGCGCGGTCGTCCAGCGTGGCGCTGTCGTTGCCGAAGCTTATGTCGGGGAACACGGCAAAGGGTGGCACGATCGTGATGCTCCATCCATCGACGGCCGCATTCAATCTGCGCTCCAGCGCGCGATAGGTTGCCGGCGTGGCCCCCGGCAGCGCCGTGGCGGTCGCGGTGGCGCGGTGGTGGTCGCGGTCGATCGTGACATCGTCCGGCGTAACCCCAGCGCCCAATGCCACGAACCTGGTTACCATCGTGACTTCGGCATTTTCGGCCGCGGTCGCTTCCGACGCCTGCTGCATTTCCACACGCTGCGCGTCCAGCGCGCCCGATCCCGGGCTCATTAGCACCTGATCGACCTGAAGCTTGACCGGTCGTTTCAATTGCGCGGTCAGCGCCTTTTGCAGCGCAGCACCGTCGGCGGCGGCCGATCGCGGGGCAATGACCACCGAGCGGATCGCGATCGGATCGCGACTGAAATCGATATCGAGCTGCGTCACCCGCGACGACGGGCCGAATTTGCTCGAAAGAAACGAGCGGACCTGGGTCGCGACGACCGTCTCGCCGGCAATGTGCGCGAGCGAGAAGCCGAGCGGGATCGACATGCCGACGAACACCAACACCAGCACGACGGTCTGCATCCAGCTCTGCTGGCTCGAGAGATAATGGCCGAAGCCGTAAAAGCGCGCGACGACCGTGGCGGCAAGCGCGATCGTCATCAGGTTGGTGATGAACAATGCGAACGATCCGGCCAGCACCGGCACGTTCCACGTCGCCAGCCCGTAGCCGACCACCGCGAGCGGGGGCATCAATGCGGTCGCGATGGCGACGCCGACGATCGTTTCGCCGCGCCCGCGAATGATCGCGAAGGTCCCAGCCAGCGCCGCGAACAACGCGACCAGCAGGTCGAACAAATTAGGTCGGGTTCGCGCGAGAATCTCGGCGGTGGGTGCCTTCAGTGGCGAGGCCAGCACGATGATCGCGGTGAACGCAATCGCCACGATCGCCCCTGCAGCGACTGCGCTGAGCGAGCGCCGCGTCTCGGAAAAGTCGAACAGCGCGAGGCTGAAGCCGAGGCCGAGGATGGGGTTCATCAACGGCGAGATGAGCATCGCGCCGATCACCACCGCAGGCGACGACAGTAACAGGCCCAGCACGGCAATGCCGGCGGACATCATCGTCATGAAGGCATAACGGCCGGTCCAGCCGCTCTCGTCCTTGATCCGCGCGACCACGCTTTCATGATCGACCGACGCAACCAGGGCGCTGCGCCACCAGCGATAGAGCGGGTTGTGCTGCCACCGGTGATCGGGGGGCATGTCGAGCGTCGTTGTCGCGATGACGGCCTCCAAATTCCGCGTTAGGGACGCCCGCTTTAACCCCAATGAGCGGGAAACGACAAACGCCGCGCGGAATCGGACGATCGGGACGCCATCTGGTGGCACTGGCGCTTCACCTACGCCCTGGTGCGCGGGGGTCGATCTCAGTGCGGGGTGAGCCCGATCTCCACCCCGGTCTTGTCGTGCAGAGCGAAGCGATCGATCAGGTCGGCGCTCGCGCGGTTGTAGCCGATCACGTCGACGCTACGCCCCTCGCGCCGGAGCCGGGCGACGATCTTGTCGAGCGCACCGACTGCCGAAATGTCCCAGAAATGCGCCGCCGACACGTCGATTACGACGCGCTCGGCGTCGGGCGGCCCCGCCAGCGCGCGCGTGAAGCGATCGACCGAGGCGAAGAAGATTTGCCCGGTGACGCGATAGGTCAGTACGCCGTCCGCGACGTCCTGCTCGACCGCGAACATCCGCCGCACCTTGCCCGCAAAGAAAATGCCCGACAGCAACACGCCCGCGAGCACGCCGAGCGACAGGTCGCGCGTCGCCACGACGACGACCACCGTCGCCAGCATCACCACCGACGAGGTCGGGGGGTGGCGGCGCAGATTGCCGATCGAATTCCAGCTGAACGTCCCGATCGACACCATGATCATCACCGCGACCAGCGCGGGCATCGGCACGCGCCCGACCCACGGCCCCAGCACGGCCAGCAAGAACAGCAGGAACGCGCCCGCGGTGAAGGTCGACAGCCGGCCGCGCCCGCCCGAGGTGACGTTGATCACCGACTGGCCGATCATCGCGCAGCCGCCCATCCCGCCGAACAGCGCGGCAACGATGTTCGCCCCGCCCTGCCCGCCGCATTCGCGACGCTTGTCGCTGTCGGTGTGCGTCATGTCGTCGACGATCTGCGCGGTAAGCATCGATTCGAGCAGGCCAACCGCCGCCATCGTCAGCGCATAGGGCAGGATGACGCGCAGCGTCTCCAGCGTCAGCGGTACGTGCGGCAGCGCGAAGCTCGGCAGCCCTTGCGGTAGCTTGCCCATATCGCCGACGGTGTGCACGGGGAGCCCCCAACCGATGCTAATCGCGCTCAGCACCAGGATCGCGAACAGCGGCGACGGGATAGCCTTGGTCAGCCGCGGCAAGCCATAGATGATCGCGAGACCGGCCGCGACCATCGCGTAGGTCTGCCACCCGACGTGGGTAAGTTGCGGCATCTGCGCCAGGAAGATCAGGATCGCGAGCGCGTTGACGAAGCCCGTGATGACCGAGCGCGAAACGAACTGCATCAGCAGATCAAGCCGCAACAGCCCGGCGACGATCTGGAACAGCCCCATCAGGATCGTTGCCGCAAACAGATACTCGACGCCGTGGTCGCGTACCAACGGCACGACGACGACTGCGACCGCGGCGGTCGCGGCCGAGATCATGCCCGGACGCCCGCCGATGAAGGCGATCGTCATCGCGATCGCGACCGAGGCATACAACCCGACGCGTGGATCGACCCCGGCGATAACCGAAAAGCCGATCGCCTCGGGTATGAGCGCAAGCGCGACCACGATTCCGGCGAGAATGTCGCGTCGTGCGCCCGCGGCGCTTGCCACCCATTCGGTGCGATAGGTCAACAGTCGGTCGGTCATGCAAAACGTCCGCAACCCGTTCGGCCCGGTGCAGGATGACCGGGCGAGAGACGGGAGATGGAGAGTCCGGCGGATCGGCGGCCGGAAGAGCCACCCGGAATTGCACCGGGTCCGTGGCGAATGCGCCGCCTTTAGCCGAGGGATGGCTGAGAGGACAATACAAAGCTGCGCGATCGGCCGCCGTTCGCGGCGTCAACTGTCGTGCGATACCGCGTTTTGCGACCCCGGCGCGGTGCGAATGTGGAGGTCGCGTTGCGGAAACGGGATCTCGATTCCGTGTTCGGCGAACAGCACCCACACCCGATTGAGCACGTCCGAACGGACGTTGCCGACGCCGAGCTCGGGATCGGCAATCCACAACAGGATATCGTGATCGACCGAACTGTCGCCAAAGCCCTTGAGCCACACCGACGGTTTCGGCTCGGGCAGGACGCGGTCGGCGGCGGTGGCGGCCTTGATCATCAGGCGCTGGGCGAGCGGCAGATCGCTGCCATAGCCGATCCCGACCGGGATATGCAGCCGCACGTTGCGACTAGAATAGGACCAGTTCTCGACCGGCTCGGTCATCAACTGCTCGTTGGGAATGAGATGTTCCTTGCCGTCGCGCGTGACCACCGACACCGCGCGCACCCCGATCTTGCCGACCGCGCCGAAGGTCTCGCCGACAACGATGACGTCGCCGGGTTTGATCGAGCGGTCCATCAATAGGATCACGCCCGCGATCAGGTTGCCGAAGGTCTTTTGCAGGCCGAACCCGACCGCAAGCCCCGCCGCACCGGAGAAGACGGTCAAGGCGGTCAGGTCGATGCCGAGCAGATCGACCCCGAGCATCACCGCAACGACGACGACGCCGATCCCCGCCAGCTTCTGGACGAGCACACGTTGCGAGATGTCGAGCGCACTCGCACGCGCGATGACATGCGACAGCATGTGGTTCGCGGCCTTGGCGAGCATGTAGAGTATAGCGACGGTGACGATCGCATTGATCGCCGTCAGCAGCGATATGCGATGCGTGCCAACCGAGACGGCGATCCCGTCGAGCCCGTCCAGCAGCGGCGCCATGCCCCCCAGCGTCCCCGCCGTGGTCGCGACGAGCGCGACCACGCCGAGCAGTGCGGCGGTCGTGCGACCCCAGCGCAGGATGCCGACGACGTTCGCCACGAGCAGGCCGACCACAACCCCGAGCGCGAGGGCAATCAACATCAGCGCCAAGGGCTCGAACGCGACTGCGCGCGCGACCAGCAGCAGCAGCAGCGAAATCAGCGCATAGCGGACGACCGCTGTTGCGCTGTCTGTCGTGATCACGTCCACACCACTGCCGAGGCGGTGCAGCTGGCGGGCAAGCGGCGGCCCGCTTCGCGATGCGACGTACCAGCCGATCGCTACTGCCCCCACGATCAGCACGACCGCAATGATCACGGCGGCGGAGTCGGGTGAGGTCGGGAGCTTTATCCCGAGCGGCTCGACGATATGTTGCCAGTCCATTTGCGTCTCCTATTGCTCCGGTCAACGCGCCGGGCGGAGAGCATGTCCGGCATCCAACCGAATTGTCGGCCCGTTCGGGATCCCTGCGCCGCCCCGCCGCATTCGCACCAGTCTCTTAGCAGGAATGATCAGAACCGTTCCCGGCATATCGACCTGGCCGATTTCGCGTTGCACGCGGACCGAGTCTTTTCCAAATCGGGTGGAACGGAACGCTCTGCACCCGGTTTCTCAGGTAGGTTCAGGCGCCCGCCCCCCGAGCGACAGCGCGCGCCTGAATATGTCGACGGGCCCGACCTTTACACGGAGAATAGCCATGCAGCACAAGCGGAGCTGGCCAGCGATCATTCTCGGCGCGGTGATTGCGATCATCGGTCTGGTTCTGACGATCGGTGGTGTTTGGCTCGCGGTGCTTGGCGGCTCGATCTATTACCTCCTCGCCGGCATCGCGATGCTTGTGGCGGGCGGACTGTTGGTCCGTAGCCGCATGATGGGCGCCTATGTGTATATCGCCGTCGTTGCGGCGACGGTGCTGTGGGCTTTCATCGATTCGACGAGCAATCTCGCCTGGGCGCTGATCCCGCGCATCTTCGCGCCGATCGTGTTGCTGATCGCGACGCTGTTGGTGATGCCGACGCTGACGCGCGCCGCCAATCGCTGGAAGCTGGCGGGCGGTGCTGCCGTCGCCGTGGTGATCGCAACGGCGGCCTTGTTCACCGTTCTCGGCACGCACGACGTCGCCGTGGCGCCGCTGCCTGCGCCGAGTTCGCAAGGGATGAGCGATCCATCGGGCATGGCGACCGGTGCCGACTGGCCGGCCTATGGCGGCACCGGCGCGGCGCGGCGCTATTCGCCGCTTGCGCAAATCAACGCGGGGAATGTCGGAGAGCTGAAGCAAGTCTGGCTGGCGCACACCGGCGACATGCCGAGCGATGCGGCGGCCGCCAACCAATATGGGGCGGAGACGACACCGCTCAAGATCGGCGATTCGCTCTATCTGTGCTCGGCGAAGAACATCCTGATCTCGCTCGATGCGGCGAGCGGGGCGGAGCGTTGGCGCTTCGACCCCAAGGTGCCGAACAAATGGATTCCCTATACTGCCGCGTGTCGCGGGGTGAGTTATTACAAGGTGCCCGGTGCCGCACCGGAAGCGACTTGCGCCGAACGCGTGATCGAAGGCACGCTCGATGCGCGCTTGATCGCCGTTGATGCGCGAACCGGCAAGCCTTGCGCCGATTTCGGCACCAACGGCCAGGTCGATGCCAAGGTCGGCATGGGCGACGTGTTCCCCGGCCTCGTCTCGATCAACTCTCCACCGGTCATCATCCGCGGAATTGCGGTGACCGGACACCAGACGCTCGACGGGCAGAAACGCTGGGAGCCTTCGGGCGTGATCCAGGGGTACGATGCGGTCACGGGCAAATTGCGCTTCGCCTGGGACATGAAGCACCCGGACTGGACCGGCTACCCGCCCAAGGGCCAGGAATGGGCGCGCGGCACGCCGAACATGTGGACGATCGCCAGCGGCGATGAACAGCTCGGGCTCGTCTATCTGCCGATGGGCAACAGCACGGTCGATTATTGGAGCACGATGCGCTCGCCCGAGGAAAACCAATACGCCACGTCGATCGTCGCGCTCGACGTGACGACTGGCAAGCCGCGCTGGACCTTCCAGGCGGTCAAGAAGGACGTGTGGGATTATGACTTCGGCAGCCAGCCGACGCTGATCGACTATAAGGGCACGCCTGCGCTGCTGGTCTCTTCCAAGCAAGGGGACATGTATGTGCTGGATCGGGCGACCGGGCGGCCGCTGACCCCGATCGGCACGATCAAGGCGCCGACCATCGGCGTCGAGCCGCAGCAACGCGCGCCGACCCAGATCGTCTCCCAGTGGCAAACCGTGCGCAAGCCCCCGCTGACCGAGCACGACATGTGGGGCATGTCGCCGATCGACCAGATGATCTGCCGGATCAACTTCAAGCGCGCCAGCTACAAGGGGTTCTATACGCCGCCCGAAGTGGACCGCCATTCGATCGAATATCCCGGTTACAACGGCGGCACCGATTGGGGCAGCGTGGCGGTGGACCCGGTGCGCGGCGTGATCGTCGCCAATTACAACGACATGCCCAATTACGTCCGGCTAGTGCCACGCGCGAAGGCCGACAAAAAGGGTTGGTTCACGCGCGAGCAAAAGGCGCAGATGCAGGCCGAGGGCAAATCGGTGAAAGTCGATGCCGGGGTCGAAGGCGCAGGCGATCCCCAAGCGCAGACGCCCTACGCGGTCGATGTCAACGCCGGTTGGCAGATGCCCGTCACCGGCATGTTGTGCAAACAGCCTCCATACGGCGGCATCCGCGCGATCGACATCGCCACCGGCAAGACGATCTGGGATCGTGCGTTCGGTTCGGCGCGACGTAACGGCCCGTTCGGCATTCCGAGCCATCTGCCCGTAACGATCGGCACGCCCAACAATGGCGGGTCAGTGATCACAGCGGGTGGGCTGATCTTCATCGCGGCATCGACCGACAACCTGTTCAAGGCGATCGACTTGAAGACCGGGAAGATCCTGTGGCAGACCGTGCTGCCGGCGGGCGGCCAGGCCACGCCGATCGTCTATGAACAGAATGGCCGCGAATATGTGGTGCTGATGACGGGCGGGCACCATTTCATGAAGACGCCGATCGGCGACCAAGTCATTGCCTGGGCACTACCCGACCGTAGCTGAGGGGCGCCGGCCGGTGCGGGGGCGGGGTCACGTCAGCACGACCAACGCCACGATCAGCGCTGCGGCACCGGCGCTGATCGACCAGGCGATGACCGTGATGTTGACGCTCTTGAACTCGCGCACGCGATGCGCTTCCAGGCGCCGGCACACCGCACGCGCGCGACGCTCCGCCGCCAGCATGATGAAGATCGCCAGCAGGACGAAGGCGACCGCGATCGCCTTGGGCACCCAGGTCGGCTCGACCATCTTGAACAGGGCGTTGAAGCCCAGTCCGATGCCGATCGACGCCATCGCCGTGCGCGCCCAGCCGCTGAACGTGCGTTCGCTGGCAAGCAGCGTGCGGTCCTCGGCGAGGTCGGTGCGCGCTTCGGCGAGATCGGTGCGGTCGTCGGCGGAGATGTTAGCGCACCGCCGCCGCATTGTTGGCGACGATCGCGTCGCGATGCTCTTGCGTCATGTTCGCGACGTTGCGATCGGCGGCATCGATCGCATCGGCGCGCTGCTTGCCGGTGTCGCGCACGTCCTCGGCGCGCTCTTTCAAGGCGTCGGCCTGATTTTCAAGTGCATCGGCGCGCATGTCGGCGGCATTTTCGACGCGGTCGGCGAGCTTGTCGGACGGCGACTTGTTGCACGCGGCAAGCGGAAGCGCGCACAGCGCGACGGCTAGAATAAGTCCATTCTTCATATCGGGTTCCTTTTCGATGGTGATTGAGCACGTCGCCGTTGAGGCGAACTAGCCTTTAACAAGCGAAGCGGCAGTCGGATCGTTCCCGAATTTACGGAAATGCCGATCGTGTCCCCGCTTTGTCTTGGGCGATGACGCTGAAACTGCCGTCGGTTTCGAGCACGACCGCCACAACATTTGCCATGTCGCCGAGTCCTGCCTTGCGCACCGCGGCCTCGACTTCGCGCACCGACACGCGCTCCTTGCGCAGCGCGTCGCAATCGATGACGCCGTCGAGCAGCAGGGCGCGCGGATTCGACTTCATCAACTTCTCGATCGCCGGGACATGCTGGCTGAGTTGCGCGACGCCGTATTGCAGCGCGATCAACAGAACGAAGCCGAGCACACCTTCGGCAAGCGGCACGGTCTTCGACAGCAGCACCGTCGCGACGGTCGACCCAAGCGCGACCGTGACCACGCAATCGAAGGCGTTCATGCTCGCCAGCGTGCGTTTGCCGCTGATGCGCAGCATCATGACGAGGATGGCATAGGCGAGCGCCCCCACCACGACGACGCGGAGCAACCCATAGGCGTTATCGTAGAACATCATCGCGCACCTTCCCGGACCGGCCGCCCCGGATGCTCACCATTGCCCCAGAAGGTGCGATAGACCGAGCGAACGCGCTCCAGGTCCGGGGCGAAGTCCATCGCCGTGTCGCTGCGGACCAGCGCCTCCGCTGCACATTGCGCCAGCGCGCCATGCGCCGCCGGCGGGGCCATCGCCGCGATCTCGCCAAGCGAGCGCTGCAGGCGGATGGCGACTTCCGCCACGCCGGCCCCGTCGCGCGCGATCGGGTGGATCAGATCCTCGAGCAAATCGCTCAGCACCAGATCGGGCAGCCGCACCCGCGACGATTCGTCGGGATGCGCCGCACGATCCTCGTCGAGGAAGGTCGCCATGACGCGGACGCTCGCGCCGAGCACCGCGATCGCCGTGCCGGGATCGTTGACGCCGGGCGACAGCGCGCGCGACGCGATTTCGGACAATACGGTGAGCCCGAAGCGCGGATCATGGTCGAACTGGCGGTGCTGTTCGATGGTGAAGGCGTCGCGCACGGCTTCATCCGCCTTGCCATCGTGGGCCTCCCACCGCGCCAGCGCGCGATGCGGCGTGACGAACCCACCGGGCGTCACCAGCACATGGATCGGGCGATCGGCATCGGTCGCCAGCTCGTGCAGCGCGCTCAAATCGATATGGGTGACGTAGCCGATCGTATCGGGCTGGACTGTATGGCCGCCGGTCGCGGCATCGACCGGCTCCGCCGACAGGCGCACGCGAAAGCCCGATTGCGTGATCGCGCGGCAGGTGACGCGCTCGACGCGTTCTATGGTGTTGCCGACGCGCCCGAAGCTCGACAGATGCTCGATCCAGCGCAGCAGCGTGAAGACGATGATCGCGATCACCAGGATCGTGCCGATGAACAGGATCACCCGGCCCGACTTGCCGTAGATGCCGGTCGACAGCGCGCAGATGCCGACGATCGAGAACAGGAACGCGCCGAGGAAGGTCGACAGCGCATTCTGTGCGGTGGCGTCCTGGATCAGCAATTGCGTCGCGCGCGGCGTGAGCGTGCTGCTCGCCCCCGAAAAGGCCGAGACCATCGCGGTCAGCGAGAAGGTCGTCACCGCGAGCATGCTCGACGCGAGAATCTGCAGGATATTGTCGACCGCGTCGGAGCCGATCTTGGTGCTGATCTCATACGGCACGAACGGCGCGACGAACGCCGCCAGCAAGGCGAGCACGACCGAAAAGATCGAGAACAACGCCGCGCGAAACCAGATGCGCCGCAACAGCAGCCGCACGACCCATTGCCAGCGTGAGGTCACATCTTTTCCTTCACGCCGGCGCGGATCGCGATGCCCGCTGCAAGCCCTGGATCAAGCCAGCCCGGAAAGGTCGCCGCGCGCAGCACGATCATCGCCCCATCCTCAGTCGGCCTCGTCCTCCTTGCGGACGCGGGTCACGCCGGTCTTGCCCTCGATGCTGTGCTCCTCTTCGGCGCGGGTCGCGATATCGCGTTGCAGCGTCCCGCCCGACCGGCCGCCCTGCGACGGTGTTTCGAGCGCGCTGTCGATCATCTCGTGGTCGTCGTGCGCGCGGGCGGCTTCGGTTCTGCTGTTGGTGTCAGGCATGGGATGGTCCTTTCGATGGATAGGGTCTGTCTCGATGGCGGGGTCTTCGCCCAGCGCTACGCGCGGCGGCCGCTGACGAACTGATAGATGATGACGATAACCGCCACGACGAGCAGAATGTGGATCAGGCCGCCGGCGACATGGAATACGGCAAAGCCAAGCAGCCAGAGGACGAACAAGATTACGGCGATTGTCCAGATCATGATTTTCTCCTTGCGGGGTTCACTTTAGGCAACGGCCGCGCGCGTTAGGTCGTTCCATCGCGGGATGGTTCATCCTCCGTCGGTAACTTGCGCCTTCGCCGAAATTTTCCTCATCAACCGCGCAAGATGGACTCGCCGCGGGGGCATCGAGCGGTAGCTGGGATCGATCGCATCGACAGCGTCGGTCGCTCGGGCCGCATAGCGCCCGTCGTTCATCCTCACCCGCCTCGTCACGCTCAACACGGAAATTCCAGGATCCCGGCTATCGCGCGCCCAACTCCGCCACGCTCAATCTGGGCGAGGCGGCGGTACTGCCAGTCAGCAACGTCATCCCCTGGCCGGTCAGCCTGCCCGACCAGGTCGGCGCGGTGCAGGCGATCCTTGCCGCGGCCCCTCAGCGCTCGGGCCGAACGACATCGCGCACAACTTCAAGGGCAAGCGCGCCGCCACCGTCCGCCCGTTGCTCGACGCGCTCGCCAGCCTCGGTATGGCGCGGCGGCTGGTCTCGTTGTCGAGCGTGCCGACGTGATGCTCGTCGCCCCAGCCATAGGCATCGGCCACGCCGTCATCGATCGCGTCGTGATGCTGGCGGATCAAAGTAACGAGCCCGCAATCATGGATATCGCGCTCGGGCGCGCTGAGCGGCCGACCCTGCCCGCGATTGGCGCGGTGCGCTTCGAGCACGTTGTAGAGCTGGTCACCATATGCCGCGCCGATTGCATGGCCCAGCGCGAATCCGACCGCGAACGGCTCGGCGCGATGATCATGCGCTGCCACAGCATCTTCATGCGCGACCACAAGACCAGCGCCACGCGCGAGCAGGGCTTCAAGATCCTCGAGGAGATTGATAGCCAGGTCGACGACACACCCCAATCCGACGGTGTGAGCATTCAGATCCACGGAATCCGTCGCCATTTCAAGCTGAACGACGATCCTTCGGCAGTAATCGAACTTTTCCAATCGCTCGCAGAAAGGCTCGCCGATCTCAGGCTACCGATGAACGAGGCGGACAATTATCGCGGCGTCGCAACGCCCGCGCCAATCGCGCCTGCAAAGGCAGAGGTTATATCAGAGCCTCAGACAATAAAGGCGACAGTCGCCGCGCCGGAACCAGCGCAGGTCAAGGCGACGACAAACTCGAGAGATTCGCCCGCTGATGGCGCCGTTGACGCCGCACCTGTCGCCCGCACATGAAGCGCCATCCTTTGCCGTTCGCTGTGCTCTCAAGATCTCACGATTTGATCCCACCGGCTTTGGTGGAACGTGGACGTAATACTGCACCGCGTAAGTTCGGCGGCAAACGGAAACAAAATGCTGGTGCTGCCGGTGAGGATTGAACTCACGACCTCAGCCTTACCAACACGGAACTACCCCATTTCCAAACTTTCTCGTCCATAGCCGATATCACGAATAGTTCAATTAAAACATGATATTGATAAGACGCCGACCGTCCTTTACATATCCGTCTGCCGCCGTTCTTTCGCTTTCCCGTGGATACGAATTGGATTTGAGCGTTGCCAGTTGCCTACGAATATTTGGGCGGGTAGCGATCACGGCACAGGCAGTGGAGGCCGGCGTGGCTGAACCGAGACGTTTGACGAAGCGCATGATCGATTCCTGCGAACCAGTGAAGGGGCGTCCGACGTTCCTGTGGGACGGAGAATTGCGCGGCTTCGGATGTAAGATTGAGGGCGCTGGTACGAAATCCTTCGTTCTTCAGTATCGCAATGCCGAGCGCAGAAAGCGGCGTTTGGTCTTGGGCCGCTACGGTGTGATGACGCTGGAGCAAGCGCGGGACGATGCCCGTATCAAGCTCGGAGAAATCGCCAAGGGAGAGGATCCTGCGGACGAAAAACGCGCCGTTAGAGACGGTCTGACCGTGGGCGCTGTTTGTGATTGGTATCTCACCGAGGCGGCAGCCGGCCGAATTCTGGGCCGCAAGCGGCTGCCTATCAAGGCATCGACGCTGTACATGGACCGCAGCCGTGTCGAGACCCATATCCGGCCGCTGCTGGGCCGGCGTCCCGTCGCCGCGCTGATCCTCGCCGATATCGAGGCAATGCAGACGGACATTGCGGCCGGGAAAACCGCAAAGCCGCGCGGCGAAGGTCGCGGTCGCAAGACGGTGGGCGGCAAAGGCGCGGCATCCCGATCTGTCACCACGCTGCACAGCATCTTTGCACATGCGAAGCGGCATGGTCTGATCGAAGACAATCCCGCGACCGGCGTGCGCAAATTCCCCGATCAGAAGCGAACGCGGCGTTTGAGCCGCGCGGAGATTTCCGAGTTGGGATGCGCTCTGCGAGAGTTGGAGGCCGTGGAACATCCGGTCGGCTTGGCGATTGTCCGGCTCCTTGTTCTGACGGGCTTGCGGCTGAACGAAGCGCAGGGCGTTCAGCGGCCCTGGATCTCGGACGATGGTTACGTCGCCTTTGGCGATACCAAGACCGGAGCCCAAATCCGCATCATTGGCAAATCAGCGCTCACGGTGCTGCGCAGTCAGCCCGTGCTCGAAGGGAGTCCCTATGTATTCCCGTCCGATGGCGGGCAGACGCATTTCATTGCGGCTGATGGCGTGCTTGGCCGGATTTGCCAGCGCCTCGGCTGGAACGATGTCACCGCGCATACGCTGCGACACACCTTCGGCAGCATGGCCGGCGAGCTTGGCTATTCCGAACTGACGATCGCGGCGATGCTGGGGCATGCCGCCGGCTCGGTGACCAGCCGGTATGTCCATCTGGACGAAGCTGTTCAGTCGGCCGTCGAACGGGTTTCTGCGGAGATCGCGGGATTGCTCGACGGCAGCGCGGCGAAGCCGATGCCCGCCGGGAATCTGTTCTCGATCGCAGCACCGTCGCTGCTGGTCGGTGGCTTTGGCGGAACGCAGGGCTTGGTAACGGTTCGGCAGAATGCGAGGGCATGATGACGAACGAACGAGCATTCGTTGAATGAGGGGTAGTCTTCGATGCAGGGTTTGACGACCTGTCCGGTATGCCAGGGAGCGTTCGGCCGATGCCGAGAACGTGCGACGCCTCGTGATGCGTCTGCATTCGATTGCGACGGTTGTGGTGCGTTCGAGATTAGCCGGACGGCCCTGGTGAATTGGTTCGAGCCCGATCGTCATCGCCTTACTGCCCTCCAACGCTCGGCGCTCAGCCATGCGTTGCGAACGGCATCGCGTGGGACATCGCCTCTGATGATCACGACTGATTGGATGGAGCGCTTCTTGCCTAGCGCGCGATTGCCGACGCCCGCGACGCAAGTTGCCAATCTCATCGCGCATATTGGCGATGTCATGGCAGAGACCGGCGAAGGATGCTTCCTTGACGATGTCGTCGATACGCCGCTCGTCGGGGCCTTTAACCGGACCATGTTCGATGCGCTTCTGAAGGAGGTTCGCGAACGCGGCCTTGTCACGGCAGTAGGCAAGGCAAGCGTGCCAAACCCCAGGGATGTCGGCGTCCTGCAGGGCGCGCTGTTCGGCCTCTCGCTGGAGGGGTGGGAACGCTATGAAGCCGAGAAGCGCGGCAAATTTTCCGGCCGCTACGGCTTCATTGCGATGAAGTTCGGCGATGCGGTGCTCGATCCGTTTGTCGAAGCGGTGGTGAAGCCCGCGATCCGCGATGCGATCGGCTTCGATCTCGTGGACCTGCGCAACGTCTCGCGGGCGGGCGTCATCGATAACATCCTGCGGGCACAGATTCGCGACGCGGCCTTTGTGCTGGTCGACCTCACTCATGACAATGCCGGTGCCTATTGGGAGGCGGGGTACGCCGAAGGCCTCGGTAAACCGGTGATCTATCTGTGCGAGCAATCGAAGTTCGATGCCGCGAAAACGCATTTCGACACCAATCATTGCACGACGGTGATGTGGTCGGCGGCAGAGCCCGGCCCGTTCGTCGAAGCGCTGGTCGCGACGGTGCGGCGCTCGCTCAACCTGTTTCCCGACACGGTCGCACCCGGCCATTGATTATGGGGAGCTTACCCCATATTATCGTCACAAGATAAATTTGGATAAGGTTCCTCGAATTGGACGCTCGTCTCAACCCCTATGCGCCGGGCGCTGGCACGCCGCCGCCTGAACTGGCGGGGCGCGACGACATCATCGAACGGGCTGCTGTCGCGCTCGATCGGATTCGTGCTGGCCGATCGGCGCGGAGTGTCGTGCTCTATGGGTTGCGCGGGGTCGGCAAGACCGTCTTGCTGAACCGGATTCGGCTCGACGCGGAAACGCGCGGGATCGCCAGCGTCCGAATCGAGGCACCGGAAGAACGATCACTGCCAGCACTTCTCGCCCCCGCCCTGCGGGCCGCGCTCTTCCGGCTGCGGCGGATCGATGCCGCCAAAGCCGGCTTGGGTCGGGCGATGAAGGCACTTGCTGGTTTCGCAGGCGCCTTGAAGATCAAATATGCCGATATCGAGGTTGGCCTCGATATCGATCCTGAGCATGGCCTCGCGGACAGCGGCGATCTCGACACGGATCTGGCCGATCTGATCGCCGCCGTGGCGGAGGCGGCCGCCGAGCGTGGCACGGCGGTCGTTCTGTTCGCCGATGAGCTGCAATATGTGCCCGAAGACCAGCTCGCCGCGTTGATCATGGCGTTGCACAGCGCCAACCAGGCGCAACTCCCGATCACGATGGTGGCCGCTGGCCTCCCGCAGCTGCTGGGCTCGATGGGCCGCGCCAAATCCTACGCGGAACGGCTCTTCGAGTTCATCGCGATCGACCGGCTCGACGCGGAGGCCGCGCGCGATGCGCTCCGCCTCCCGGCGTTACGCGAAGGTGTCGAGTTCTCCGACGAAGCGGTCGGCATCATCCTCGATAAGAGCAGCGGTTATCCCTATTTCCTTCAGGAATGGGGCAAGCATAGCTGGAACGTGGCGGACGATTCCCCGATCGATGGCGACGATGCGCGCCGGGCAACCGATGAAGCGCTGGCCGATCTGGACGCGAGTTTCTTCCGGGTGCGCTTCGACCGGCTGACCCCGGCCGAAAAGGGTTACATGCGAGCCATGGCAGAGCTTGGTCCGGGACCGCATCGCTCCGGCGATGTCGCCGCGCAACTCGGCCGCCAGGTGACCACCGTCGCTCCGATCCGTAACGCCCTGATCGCGAAAGGCATGCTGTACAGCCCCGCGCATGGCGATACCGCCTTCACCGTGCCGCTGTTCGACAGCTTCATGCGCAGGATCATGCCCTCGCCATGACGTACAGGACTGCTGCCGACATTCTGGAGGAAGCAGACCGGCGCGGCATGCGCCGCGCATTTGTCGTGACCGCGATGATGCTGGAGATGGAGGCGGTCCAAAGCCATATCGATCATCTGGGCTCCGTCAGCGGCGAGGACGGCGCCGTCTATGAATGCGGCGTCTTCTCCGATCTTGGTCAGGACTGGCTGGTGGTCGTTACCGAAACGGGCGAAGGCACGCACGCAGCGCTGAGCGCTGTCAGCTATGCCCACCGAGCGTTTGCCCCCTTCGAGGTGATGATTCTGGTTGGGGTCGGCGGCTCACGTAAGGAAGAGGCGCCGATCGGAAGCGTGGTTGCCTCCGAGCATGTCTACATGCCGTACAGCGCCAAATATGGACCGAAAGGTCGCTCCAGCCGGCCCCGTTCATTTCAACCGGACAGCCGTCTGATCGGCATAGCCAAAAAAGTCCGGCGGGAAAAGAAGGGCTGGCCGAGCCGCATTCGCGATCCGCTCGACTGCGTCCTGCCGCCGCGCGATGCCTATCCACTCGATTATCCGCCGGTCGGCCTGGTGAAGCCGATCGCGTCGATCGAGGCGGTTCTCGACGATCCCAAAAGTGAACTCGAGGCGCTGATCGCCGAGGATTATGGCGATACCTACGTCGTCGAAATGGAAGGCTATGGGGCAATCTACGCTGCCAGCCGGGAACGGACACCCGGCATAGTCGTCCGCGGCGTCTCGGACATGACGCAGGGAAAGTCGCCGGAGGACGACGCGCTTCGGCAACCGATCGCGGCGGCGCACGCGGCGGCGTTCGCGTTCGAGATGTTGAGCCACTGGGGCCAGATTTATCAGCGATCGGGCAGCGGCGGCGACGCGGTGGCAGTGCAGCTCGGTGCGCCGGAAACACCGGTCACGTCGGTTATAGAGGTCGCGGAGGTTGCGGCTGATACCACGCCCGACGTCGCGGCCACGGGCCCCGAGCCTGTCACAGCGAAACCGGAGCCACCTGTCAGCGCGGATGTGGTGATCAACCTCAACGCGCGGATGGAGGAGGCGACGCCGGAATGGATCGCGACGCTACAGACAACGCTGCGAGAAATCTGCGGCACGGATGATATCCTGGTGGTTCGGACGGCGGCGGGCTCGGTACGGCTGTTCGTCGCCGACCCAACAGGGGCGCTGCGAGCGGTCAGCAGAACCGAGTTGCGGGAAGGACTGCTCACCAAGGCGAATGTCGAGCTGATCGGTGTGATGGCTGTGGCCGATGCCGAAGCGCTCGACGCCTCAATGGCGAATCTGGTGGCCGCGTCGGCCGACCTTATGGCGTGGCCGCAGACGCTGCCTGATGGCGAATGGATCGAACGCCCCGAACTGGAGATGTTGGTCGAGCGGATTGAAGGCCAGGTGTCGAGCACCAGCGTTGTGCTGGGGCCGCCGGGTGCTGGTAAATCGGCACTGCTGGCAGCGCTGGCGCATCGCTATGTCGAGCGCGGGTGGCCGGTCCTTGGCATCAAGGCGGACGCGCTCGACCCCGATATCGCGACCGACGCCGATCTGAGGGATCGGCTCGGGCTGGACAGGTCGGCCGGCACCGTCATCGAACAGGTCGCGACATTCCGCCCCATCCTGGTGATTATCGACCAGCTCGATGCACTTGCGGGCTATCTCGACATTCGGACGGCGCGGCTCAGCCTTTTGCTCAATCTCGTGCGGCGGGTCGGCAGGCTCGACAATGTTCACGTCATCCTCTCGGCCCGGCTTTTCGAGTTCAACCACGACACGAGGCTGCGCGCGGTTCAGGCCGAACAGGTCGCGCTGGCGCTGCCGCCCTGGAGTAAAGTGGTCGAGCTGCTCGATCAGCACGGCGTGCAGGCGGGCGGCTGGCCGCCCGATGCACAGGAACTGATGCGCACGCCGCAGGCTTTGTCGATCTACCTCCAGCTTCGCAGCAGCCGCGAATCCGAACCATTCGACAGCTACCAGGCGATGCTTGAGCGGCTTTGGGAGGAGCGGGTTCTGGCGGGCGACGAGGGTCCTCGCCGCGCCCGGCTGCTTGTCGATATCGCGGACCATATGGCCCAGGAGGAAAGCCTATGGCTGGCCGCCGCCCGGTTCGATGATCACCGTGCCGACCTGAAGGCACTCGAAGCCGTCGGCATTCTGACAGCAGTCGATGGCAGTCTCGGCTTCAGTCATCAGACATTGTTCGATTTCGCACTCGCGCGCAGCTTCGCTCGCGAGTCCGGACGGCTCTCGAAATATGTGCTTGAGCGGCAAAGTTCGCTGTTCCTGCGGCCGAAGCTGTGGGCCGGGCTTACCTATCTGCGCGGCGTCGATCGCAACGCCTATCAAGTCGAGCTCGAAGCGATCTGGACCGCGCCGGATCTGCGCCGGCATCTCCGCTTCCTGTTGATCGACTTCCTTGGCCATGAGGCCGCGCCGACGGATCGCGAGGCGCTGCTGATGGAGCAGGCGCTCGTGCTTCCGGCTGAACGCTGGCGCGCCTTCCGCGCCCTGAGCGGCAGTCGCGGCTGGTTCGAGCGGTTTGCCCATAGCTTCATCAGTGAGGCGATGACGGCGGACGACCGGTCAGCGGATCGGATGATCGAGGTGCTGTCCCGCGCGTGGCCTTTTGCGTCGGAGAAAGTGGCGGCACTGGTAGCGGATCGATGGTTGCCGGACCCGGCCTATGACGCTCGCGCTTGGGTCGTGGTTCAGAACGCGGCCGATTGGACCGATGAGGTCACCGACATAGCCTGCACTATTGTCGCGCGTACCGACATCGCGCCGATGATGATCGATCATGTCGTCGCGACGATCGGGATCGACCATCCCGAGCAGGCATTGCGATTGGTGCGAACGCGGCTTGAACGGCAACTCCGCATCGCGGAGGGCGAGGCGGCCGAGAAGGCCAAGGTCCCCAAGCCCAAATTCGAGAAACATGAGGACCACTTTGTGTGGTTCATCAAAAACGACCCGCGCGATCCGATCAAAAAACTGATCGAGGAGCGGCAGGAGTGGGACAGCCTGCCCGCGCTGGCTGAGCAGTCTCCGGTCGTCTTTCTCGACACGCTCTGGCCCTGGTTTCGCTCGGCGTTCGAAACGCTCGCGCGCTTTGCCGAGGAGCGTGAAGGTTATCTCGGTTATCCATTGCCGAGCGAGGGCCACTTCCAGTTCGACGAAGAACAGGGCGATAGCCTGCCCGAGCCGGTGCTGCTGCACGCGCTTCGCGTCGCGGTCGAGCAATGGGCCGCGACCGACAAAGACGCGTTTCTTGCTTGGGCAAATGTCCAGATCGGGATCGCGCTGGCACCAGTGCAGCGGCTCGTTGCTCACGCCTTGGCCCATCTCCCCGAGGTCTATGCCAAGGAGGCGTTGGCCTATCTTCTCGATGATCCGCGCCGTTTCTGTCTTGGCACCGCCGGGACGTTGAGCAGCACGACAAAGGGACTGGTCGCGGCCGCCGCCCCCTATTGGACACCGGATGACGTCGCCCGCTTCGAGGCGGCAGTGACCAGTTTTGCGCCGCCGCCTCCGCCAGACCAGACGAAACCGGAAGAACGCCGTTCTTGGGGACGCGCGGTTCGTCGCGTCCAGCTCGACTTGCTGCGAGCCCTCCCGAAACACCAGATGAGTGCCGCCGCGCGCCGCCGCGTCGCCGAAGAGCAACGTGTCTTTGGGACTCGCGACATTGGCTCTCGCTTCACCGAAGCGCGGATGATCGGTTCGCCGATGGATGCCGATGTGATCGCGCGCGCCAGCGATGACGATGTGGTCGGGGCCTTTGAGGCATTGCCTGACGTGACGGGGTGGGATCACCCCCGGAGCTTCATGGTTGGGGGCAACATTCAGCTATCGCGCGAGTTTGCGACCTTCGCCGCGCAGGATCCGGCCCGCGCGCGACGTATTCTCGATCGTCTTGGACCCGACACCGGCACCCGCGCCGCCGGGTACGCGCTCGACGCGATGGCGGAGAGCGCCAGCGGCGACGATGTGATCGCGCTACTGAGCGACGTCACCAATCGCGGCTTTGACGGGGAAGAATTTCGTGGATCCGCGGCGCGTGCCATCGAGAAGCTGGTGCGGCGCAAAGAGCCGGTCCCCGATGCCATTTTGGAGTTGCTCGAACGGTGGCTCGTGGAGCCAGCGCCAAAGGACGCCGAAGATGGAGAGGATGCGTCGGACGATGAGGACATCTTCGATAGCGCGGTCGACGACCTAACCGAGACGCCCGAATCCGACGGCGACAGTCTTCACGAGAGCCTGGTCTGGGGGCACGGTGGCTTGTCCATCGTCCCGGGCGGTGCTTATCCGGTCGTCGAGGCGCTTACGCGGGCTCGGTTGGCCCGGAAGGAGGGTGACCGACTGATCGACACGCTGGAGCGCTATCTGGCCTGCGACAAAACCGTCGAGAATTGGGATCATCTGCTGCTGTTCCTGCCCCATGTCGAAACCGCCGATCCGGCGCGCCGAACGGCGTTTCTGGAGCGGTTGTTCAACGAGGTGCCTGGCCTCGTGGGGACCAAGATGGCGGCGCATTATCTCGCAAACGCACATTGGCATGAAGCTGCATTCGTCGATGCGCAGCTCGACCGCTGGCGGGATTCGAGCAGCCGTCGAGCCCGGATGGCCTATGGCGAGATTGTGGCTATCGCCGCCGTCGTGCAGCCTGCACTTGATTGGGCGCGCACGCGCCTCGAGATTCTCCTCGACGACGAAGCGATGGCCGATGCGCGCGTCGGCGCTGTGCATTCGGCCGCCAATCTATGGGTCGATCCGAAGCATCGGTCACACGCAAACCCGATCCTCGTCCGTGGACTGGAGCGCGGACCCGGCGCCGTATGGCCGGCGGTCTTCGACGTTTTCCGGATGGTGGACGAGCTTTCACCCGATGCCGAAACGGCCGCTCTTCTGACGACGATCGCCGATCGCCTCACCGGCGGGGTCCAGGTCGACGCCACCTTTGTCGTGGAGCGGCTTGCGTCGCTGCTGCCGCATCAGGCCCTTTTGGTTGCTCGGCTGTCCGAGCGTCTGATCGAGCATTGGCGCGATGACCTCGGCAATATTCAGACAAGCACGGCCTTGGCCGCTGCCGACCTCGTCAATCTGGCTGTCACGCTTCACCGATTGGGGCCGGAAACACGCGACGTTGGCACGTCGCTGTTCGAGCTCCTGATCGAAATCGAATCCTACGCGGCGATGGAGACGCTCGAAGAGATCGACAGCCGGTTTCGGGCACGGCCGGCGGTCTCTCGCCGTCGTTTGCCGAGACGGCAACGACAAGCCAGGCGGACGCGGCGGTCGGTGTGATGGGATCGATACACCCTGCGAGGATGTGGGTAACGGCTGCATGGTGGGAGCAGGCGCCTAGATGACCGCGGATGGACCGATCAGGCGCGTCAAGGTCGAGCTGCTTGAGCCCGGCGATATCGTGCTGACCGCAACCGCAGGGAAAACGACCAAGGTTGTGCGGCGCGCCAGCAAGGGCATCGTTTCCCATGCGATGATCTGCGTACAGAACGGCTCCACCATCGATTCTACCGATGATGGCGTTCAGGCCCATAACATCCAGCGTGAGCTGTATGGCCCGGACGACTATGTCGCTGTCTTTCGGCTGAAGGAGCCGCTGAGCGAGACAAGGCTGGGGGCGGTCATCGACTTTGCGCGGTCGGAGATCGGAACCCGCTACTCCAAGCTCGAGGCGGCTCGGTCGGTCCTGGGCGGGCCAAAGCCACGGAACCGC
Organism: Bordetella parapertussis; assembly: GCA_943367995.1. Taxonomy (GTDB): domain Bacteria; phylum Pseudomonadota; class Alphaproteobacteria; order Sphingomonadales; family Sphingomonadaceae; genus Sphingomonas. The sequence continues at coordinate 530,891 of CALRKL020000002.1, forward strand.
CAGCTATTCTGCTCCCGGCTCGTGGCGAGAGCCTATGCCTATGCCGACGTGCAGCTCGTTCCTGACCCCGATTATTGCACACCTGAAGCGTTGCGATTGAGTCCGCTTCTGGTGGAGCTTTCCGAGATGACCGAGCTCGTTTCGGAAGCCGAGCTTGCGGCCTGGGCGGCACGGCCAAACCCCCTTGCCGACATGCGTGCCGCGCAGAATGAAGTGCTCGAAGTTGCGCGAAAGCTCGACCCGTCGGTCGAGAACTTCACCGACCTTGACGCACTGGTCCAGCAAAACCCCCAATGGGATGAGAGGATTGCGCTAGCCTATCGCGAATCCGGCTATCTTGACCTCTGGCGGGCCGACTTCGCCATCAATCCCTGGCACTATGATCTCGACGTGATGGAGGCGGATACGAAAGACGGCCGCGTCGACGAACTACGCTCCTACTGCATCAGCACCATTCGCGAATTTCACACCGGCGGCCTCCGTTTCGCAGTGAATCTTGCGCACTATGAGGCGGCATTACAGACCAATCTGCGGCATACGACCACGCAGTTGGTCGGGCTCTATAAACAGCTGGTGCGCAACGATCATCTCCGTCGCGAGGTGGCGCTCGCATGGCTTCAGCGGCATCACCCAAATGACGCCCATGCGCATCTTCAGCGCATCACGCCACACTCCGACCAGTGGTTCTCGATCATCGACCGCGTCGAGCCGCGGCTGGGCGCAATAGCGCGGCTCTCCATCGAGCGTATGGGTTCCAGCGAAGTGTGTTCGTCCTGCGGTGATCCCCCTGACGACTATTTGCTTGTGAACAGCGCCGAAGCGATGCCCGGCGTGCCATCGCTCAGGCTGTGTACGGATTGCGTCGAAATTCGGCGAGGCTTCGGCGAAGTGCTGGTTTCTCTTCTCGACTAGAATCCTGGCTCGGCAAAACTGGTCCGTGATGACGCTCGCCGCCGAGCAGGCGATCGTTCCCAGTAACGATCGTAATCCGGTAGAGCGCACACCAGCCATTGCGCCTCATCAGTCTTTTCGGCCGCGGCAGGCAGCACGAACGGCGACATGTCGGCGTGCCGCACGACGCCCTCCTCGGTGAGCTCCCAATTACCCAGCCGCCGCTTCGTGACGGCGAGCGCCATACAACACGCAACCTTATTGCGACACAGCAAAATGTAACGATACGTTACTTTTTGTTGGATAAAGTAACCTTTCGTGACATAGTCATCGCCATTGACCAAAGGATACACAAATGAATGGCGACGAACTGAAGGCCCGGCGGAAGGGCATAGGATATACGCAAGACGGACTGGCCAGGGTGCTGGGCGTCTCGCGCAAGACCATTAACGAGATGGAAAATGGCGGCACGATTGACACGCGCACCGAGTTGGCTGTGCTGGCGGAATCGCGGCGCGTGAACGTACTCGAAAACACCTTCTGGGTGATGCCGACAATCCGCAACAGCTATGCGGTCGCCCAGCGGTTGATCCGTGAGATCGATCGCCCGAACGCGCTCTTTTATGCGCACGGCTCGACGATGCTGTTCGGCGAGTTCAAGCGGCGTGACCATGCCTATCGCTGGTGCGCTGCCCTGCATCGCAGCGACAATGCGCGCAATACGCGAGACCTGCTCCGTCGCCGGGCAGCGGATATGGCTCAGGAATAGGCTTATCTCGCGGACGAGCGGTGTCGGTTTAGTCGGTAGTGGCCCCTAGAGTTACGATCCGTGGCGCCGGTGATCCGACTAAGGGGCGGCGGTCTCGGTCTGGCCCATTGGCTCGCCCCAATCGCGTTTCATCTGTTCAACATCGCGCTCGGCACGGCGCTGTTCCCAGGCCATCGATTGTTCGATCCGCCTCATTTCCGCCTTCGCGAATGCCTGGACCTTGGGGCGCGGGTCACCCAGCCAAGATTTCAGCCTCTCATGCTCCAAAGCATCTGCTTCGACGCGGCCGAACTCGCCGGACATGACGCCTCGCTCGCCAAGGACGTGCGAGACCCGACCGAGAAGGTCGTCTCCCTCGTCGAGACGATCGATTACGTCCATGCACAACGGAAAAATCTGCTCCGCGCCATCATAGGAAAGGAGCGTGGCGAGGACGAAATCGAAACCATCGCGCTGGCCTTTCCCGACGACCTCTCCAAGGAGTTCAACGACCTCTGGGACGAGCGTCGGGAAGACGTTGCCGATCAACCGCCCACCGCGGAACTCATGGTATAACGGCTCGCGCGAATACCACCGGAGGACAGTCGCGATCAGCAATCTGGGCTGCCGTGCGAGCGGTACCCGGAGATCGTGAATGTCGAATGGAACGGGCTCGATGCGCAGCGCGCTGGTGTCGCGATCGCGTGTGATCCGCGTCTCAAACAGGTCGAGCACGACTTCGGGGAAGCGCTCGGCGACAATCGCTAGCACCCTGTCGGCGTCATAGTCGATCTTGGGGACATCGACGAACGAGCGCAGGAACTGCCGCGCCTGTTCCTCATCGAGGACCGCGACCAACGTGCCTTCCAGGAGACCCCAGGCGCCGTGAATCCAGTCCGGTATCTTCGCCTTCGTCAAATACTCGACCGACGGCATGAAGACGTCACTGACCAACCTCGGATCCGGCTCGCGCTGGTAAATCCTGCCAGCGGCATTGAGCGCTTCTACCACGGCCTTATCGTCGGCGAGTTCGCGTGCACGGGCTCCGACCGTCGCGAGCAACTCAACGTCTGGTGCTTGGCGCCGGCTCAGCCAGTCATCGAGCGCTACGAGGAAACGACCTTCCCCGATCCACCTGACGGCATAGCGCCGGATCACGTCATCCTGATCGGTCTTGTCTAGCCCAAGCAACAGCTTGACCAGCATGGGGGCAAGTTGTTCGTCCATCACTTCGAGGAAGCGAACCGCAATATCGGGCTTGGTTTCGGCAAGAACCCCGATGAAGTCGGCCATCGGCCAAATGTCCGTCCCCCGCATCCCTTCGGCAAGATAGCGCCGGACCCGTTCAATCCAGTGGTCGGCGTCGTCGGGTCCGATTGTCGCCGCAATCTCGGCATGGCGCTGCTCACGCCATTTCGCCGTCGCCGTCGGATCGAATGGTGCGTCATCCCACGCCGTGGGGCGGACCGAATCATGGCCGATCAGCGCCTTGTAGACCGCATATTCGCCATCCGCGTTGAGCGCGTCGCGGAGCGCCGACAGCTCCCCGACAACCTTATGCTGGGCCGCAACAAGTTCCTCGTTGCCCGACATGTCCACCGGCAAGACATGGAAGTTCCGGTAAACGCGCAGCGCGGCGCTCTCGACCTGGCGGCGGAGCTCCAGTCCCCAGCCGGGCGCCCCTGTCCGCTCGATGGCCGCCACGCGGCTTGCATCCTCCATGACGAGAACGCGGAGCTCCTCGCTGCCGCCGTAATAAGGCAAGGTGGTGGCGGCGCGCAGGGCGTCTATCACCTCGCGGCGAGCCCCATCATCCTCCGCCTGGTCGATAAGCCGTTCGAGCACATCGAGCGCTGCGGTGCGTACCTCGCGAAGCGCGTTCCCCGCGCCGACAGAGCCGGTGTGAATGAGAATGGTGTTGAGCGCCCCCCTGGTCGTTCCGCTCACTTCTGGAGCCAGCACCTTGCCCAACATCGCGGTGATCAGCCCGCGAGCAATTCTGACCTGCTCCGCACCGAGCTTGCCGACGCCGTCGAGAATCGCCTGCTGCACCACCGGCCCGCGCGCCTTCCACGCCTGCAGATCGTGGTCGGCGAAGTGCGCGCCCAGATCAGTCCAGATCTTACGCTCGGAATCGGCTCCCGCGCCTATGTAGAGCCGGACGAGGGTCTCGAAGGTCAGGGCAAGATCGACGAACCGGTGGTGATCCAGAAGCGTCGAGAATGCGCGAGCGACACTATCGCCGGTCATCCCAGCGAAGGGGCCGAAGATCGTATCGACCGTTCCTGCCTGCGTGCCGCGCATCCGCTCGACGGCGTCAACAAGCATTGGAGTCAGCTTGACGAAGGTGGCGGCCCGCTCGGCGATGTGCGGCAGGATGAGTTGGTCCAGCGTGTTTAGTGCTTCGAGCAGTTCGTCGTTGCTGGTCGATTTCTCGATGATGGCGATGGTGCTATCCACGCTGCGATCAGCGCGCACGATGCTGTCGAAGTCACGGGCGATCTTGTCGAAGTCGTGCCCAGCCGGAAGTAGATGATCGCGCATGACCGCGTCCATCCGCTGCTTGATCGACGCGAGTTGCCGCTGATCGACATGCCGGAGGTCGGGCTCCTTGTAGATGGTGTCATGGCCCATCTCAGCCCAAGCGTGATTCAGCAGCGTCTGGATCTGGATTTCGACGCGTATGCCGGCGAATTTGCTATATTCCGGGAGTGCCAGCCGATCCGGCTTGAGCTGCACGAAATAGTTGGTGCTGTCGAATAGTCTGGTCTCGGTCTCGGTGCCGGGCACTGGATGATGGACGTTGACGTCGATCACCTCGAAATTCTCGCGGATTGCGCCGGTATTGTTGAGGCGCTCGACTTGAGCGTTGGTCAGGAAGACGACGCGGCAGCCTGCGAGATCCTTGAGTTGTTCGTCGATCGCGCTCGCCGGATCGATGCCGCGATCCTTGAGTTTTTTTGCCAGCGAATCGGGGTGCTTCGCTCGCCCGGTAATAGCGTGGGGCACCATGCCCTGCGCATCGACCGCAGCGGCGAGGATTTGGCAAACGGCATCGACGAACGCCGCGTACCGGACGCGTCCCTCAGCTCTATATTCGTCGAAAGTCATGTCGCAGCCTTCAGGCATTCGGGCGGAGCCTTGTCGGCTTCCGCTTAGGGCAACGACGTTTAGCACGCTCGTGCCGGCGGCACCGTCCGAAAGTATCGCGTTCGGCTCCGTTTCGGTCCATTTCAGCTTGCGCTAGTCGCCTCCGGTGCGCTCGCCACTTGGAAAGCGGACAATACCAAGTCCAGGATGACTACGCTTCGGCCGCGGCGAGGCGGGCCACCAGCCTTAGGACGGGGACGGGCTCTCACCTTGCGATGCCCCTCGTCTTTGACGTCGAGGGATTCGATGTGCGTGGTTGTGACTTCAAGGGACTTCCCTTTAGCACCCAAATCGCGCAGATTGATGTTCGATGTTTGTTCGCTATCATCCCGATTGGCAGTGGGGCGCAGTCGCTTGACAACCCGAGGGCCGACTTCCGGCTTCAACCCGTCAGAAATTCAACGCGCGGTGCCCGGTCGGCTTCGATCGTTGCTTCGTGGCCAGCCGGAGCCCATTCTTCTGCTTGGGGCCGGCGCGTCCATTTCATCAGGAATCCCTGCTGCCGGTGAAGCCGTCGAGAGAATCGCCAAATGGCGGTGGTGCTTGGACAATGATCGCTTGCCTAATGATCCCAGTGTCCGCCGCGCGGATTACTGGCCTTGGTTGACCGTGCAGCCCTGGTTTTCAGCGGATGTCCATCTTGCAGAGCTTTATCCCGACGCGGTCAAGCATTTGCTGAACGTCGCAAACGATCGGCGCGTCTTCTTCGAGGACATGATTCATCCGCCGGTGCATCCAAATCGCGGCTACAGAGGTCTCGTCAATATCCTGCACCAAGGCTGGATCAGCACGGTTCTCACGACAAACTTTGACGAATGCATCCAGAACGCCCGTGTGCTGGTCACGCGCCCCCACCATTTGGTAGCGATCAAGACACCCTCGGACCTCGTCCGCTTCTCTTCCGCGCCCGAAAATCCGCAACTGGTCTATTTGCATGGCTCCGTGGAACATCTGACCGATAAGAATCTGTCGATCGACGTCCAGGACATGGACACCGAGATAGTCGAGCGCGTTCGCCCACTGCTTCGCGATCACCCAATCATCGTCGTCGGCTATCGAGGCGCCGAGCCCTCGGTGATGAAGGGCCTGTTTCTCGACAATATCGTCTACACCAACAAATTCTACCACGGGATCTACTGGTGCGTGCTGGACCGAGAGGTCGATGCGGCGATGCCGCCGATGGTGTCGGAACTCGCCTCGGCAGTCGGCGGCAACTTTATCACGGTGCCGATTTCGGGCTTTGATGAGCTCTTCGAAATTGAGTTGTACAATCGACTGGTCGCCGAGGGTGCGCAGCCGACCCGGCGCAGCCATGGCTATAGACCCGCCGAACTGCCGCTCGATATGAGCCCGATAGAGGGCGGCTTGCTGGACGGCATCGATCGTGTCCTGCTTTTCACGCGCCTGCGGGAATATGCGGCGGTTCTCAACAACTGGGCGCCGGATGCCTACCAGGAAGAATGGACACTCCGGATCGCAACCACCTTCAATCTGCTCATCGCCGATGGCAATTCGGCCGTTCCGACCATGGCGGGTTGGTTGTTGTTCGCCAACGACCCCTCAGCCCTCGTGCCCAACGCGTTCGTGCGCTTCCGCGCCAAGGGACCCGCGACATGGCTACGTCAATGTCTCGGGGACGATGTCGATCTCGTACCGGAACCAGATGAGGGAAATTCTCTCGTCGAAGTGGAAATCCGAGGCAATCTCTGGTCACAGCTCGACCAGCTCACCGAGCTCCTATCTCGCGTTAATCGGCAGTTTCGCCTGAAGCAGGAGGTGTCGCGGCAGGTTCGCTCCTATAGTCCGTTGGCGCTCAAGGAGATGATCGTGAATGCGCTGGTCCACCGCGATTATGCGTGCGCCGATCCGGTCGAAATCGCGGTGACCCCGGAGAGGATTGTCACTCGGAGTCCAGGTGGCCTGGTGGATACGGTGGCGGCGCAGATTTACGATCAAGAACTTCAAGCCCTCATCAAGAGCGGCCGCCGGAGTATAAAAGGCTACCGAAATCCCGTGATCTCCGATCTCTTTTATGGGGGCGGTCAGATGGACCACACGGGTTCCGGTCTATCGGACATGTGGAAGGAGACCATCAATAATAATGGTGACGTGGATTTCGGTCCGGGAGACGAGAACAAGGCGTTCGCCGTCGAAATCCGTGCGCGTCCCGAAGCCGTGGACGACATCACAAACACCGCCATCGCGGATGAATCCCAGGTTACCCGTTTCACCACGAACCTTCTGCCCATCCACACGATGCCCGACCGGATCTGGCATGCTGGCACGACCGCTACGTACACGGGCGGGTTGTTTCGCTCCGCGGGTGATCTCCCGGTGCCGCCCGGGCATGTGCAGGATGGTCGATTTTACACACTCTATGACCTCGATGAGATCACCGACGCGTTGGTGACCCCGTTCGATCCAGGGGACGTCGAGACGGTCACGGCTGAGGAACTTATGGACCTGCCCAACGGGGAGAACATCCTGATCAAGCTCCTCGTGGAGGCCGTACTCGGACATTGTCGCGCGCTTGGAATGCAGATCGATTTCAAGCGGAAGCGCGCCCATTTTCCTCGTTTCGAGGAAGATCATGAACGTCGGATCACATACAAAGCCCGGTACAAGCGGGCCACCAGAACGGTCGTCAAAGCCAGAACGAAGAGGGATACGGGGGTCATCTCCTATTATGAGCACAAAGCTCTTTCGATCTCGGTCGCTCCCTATGGCGCTGAGTGGTGCATCATTCTCTCGCCCGGCTACGCCTTTACGCGAAACGGCTTTGGTCGGCTGATCGGCAACGAACTCATCAACAGCCTGTCGACGCGGCGAGCGGCAAAGGATTTCAATTCGAACGTCCACAACGACCTTGCCTTCTGGCAGGCCATGCTGGCGGACCAAGCGGAAGGAGTTTTTTCGCTCCAGCCGGATGTACGGGACGAACTATCGCTGTTCGCCCCCAACATTGTCATCAGTAATCAGCTTCCTGGGGCATCCTTGAATTCCAACGCTCTGGATGAGCTGGCGGCCATTCAAGCCGATCACGACGAGCTCGACGACCTTGACGAGGAACTCTCCGCGATGGCGGACATGGTCGAGCTGGATGATCTCCGGGAGACGGAGCCAGTGAACGCGTCCGATCAGGCGAGCGATGATGACTGAGCTCTCGCTATTCGAGTTGCGCCCGCCACCTCTGCAATTCGGTGGGGCAGCATCGACGTCTGATCCCAAGTCGGGCCTCGACAGCGCCGGTCCCTTCGATCTGCGGTTTGGGGCAGCACGAAAGGACGCGATCTATGTTGGCGTAATCGGTCCCGTAGAGGTCGTCGACAGCGCGCAGAAATGGTTGACCCGCTGTGCGGCCGGCATACCGTCGTTCGGACCGGGCACGGCACTGCGGCGACCGTTCCCGGGCTTTTCGGAGGTCTTTCGAAAGAAACTTGTCTATTCGACACACCTCACCATCACCCTGGATGACGCGGGGTCCGATTCGATCGAGCATGTGCTCGCGGGGGTCGACGCGTTCGTGCGTTTTCAGACGATCGTCGATCTCTACGATGCCGCTCTTCAACGGCTGGCCGGGCGCGATGTGAACCGACCCGATGTCGTTCTGATCTGCCTACCGCAGAGCGTACTCGACAAGTGCAGGACGGTCGAACGGCAAAATACAGAGGCCGAACGCGAACGAGCCAAAGCGATCCGAAAAGCACGAGCTAGCCGGCAGACTGATTTTTTCGACCTGCTCGATGAAGTTGAGGAAAGTGAGGATGACTTCCTCAAGCGCGATCTGCGACACGCGCTCAAGGCCAAAGCTTTGGCGGCCCGGCTGCCGATCCAGATCGTCACTCCCCGGTTGCTTGAGGATGGTCCCAAGAGCGAGGATCCTGCCACCCGCGCGTGGAATTTCTCGGTCGGCTTATATTACAAAGCCGGCGGCGTTCCGTGGCGGTTAAGCCCACCCGGTCCGGAGACCTGCTTTGTCGGGATCAGCTTCCACCATTATCGGACGAAACAGCGGCACGTTGTGCAATCGAGCCTTGCCCAAGCTTTCTCCAGCGAAGGCGAGGGATTCGCGATCCGCGGCGCGGGCGTACCCGCCGAGGCGGACCAGCGGCTGAATGTTCATCTTTCCGAAGATCAGGCCTTTGATCTCGGCGCGCGCATCATTGCGGAATATGCGTCCCGTACCGGCCGGTCTCCGCTGCGATTAGTGATCCACAAGACTAGCCAGTTCGACGAGGCGGAGATTAGAGGATTCCGCGCCGCGCTCGGCGACATCCCCATCGTTAGCCTTGTAACGATGGTACCGAGCGCGTTCCGCCTCGTGCGCTTCGGCATGTATCCACCCAAGGTGGGCACCATCTGTACGGTGAACGGGGCCCGGACCTTCCTCTACACGTCGGGCTATATTCCCGAAATCGAGACTTATCCCGGCCCTCACATCCCGCAGCCGTTCGAGGTACGCTCGATCGGTCCCGAAGACCCTTTGGCTGCGGCGACCGACATCTTCAACCTAACGCGTATGAATTGGAACACCGCAGATATCCGCGGGAAATGGCCTGTAACGCTCTCCTTCGCTCGACGCGTCGGCGGCATTCTCGACGAGTACGGGGAACAGGATCCGGAGGAGACCTCCTTTCGATACTTCGTCTAGCTGCGAAATTTTCGACTTGAAGACCTAACTGGCGAAGAGGCGGAAGCACCAAGCAGGCACGAACTCGAGAGTGCGCGCCGAGAGATGCGCGGGTGGAGTGATTTCAATTAAATGTCGATGACGGATCGGAATTGGCATCTTCGGGCCACTTGGCGAGCTGAATTCCAGCCGCCCGAGCCCGCCAATCACGGGCGACCGCGGCCTCGTCAGCCGGTGACGCCCCCGCGGCCACGAGAACCTGTGCTCGCTCATAGACCCGCTTTGTCAGTTCGTCGCACACGCGCCGCTGCACCTCCATCTTTTCGAGCCAGCCGGTGGTGGCCTCGCCCATCCTCATGTCGGACGCAATTGCTTCGACGAGTTCTCGCATTGCCCAGTCCTGGGTCCGAAATTCCGTTGCGAGCGCCTGATCCGCCGGATCCTCGCTGGCGATAAGATAGTCGATCCATGCGATGAAGTGCGGAATATCCTGCATCGGAAACCCTCGTCGGCAAATCGGCGCCGCTTCTGCAGGGGCAAATATAGTCGAGCGACACCGGCTGATTCCAGCGCGAATCGGTACGACCGGATCGCGCCCATGTGCGGTCCACCCGTGGCCCGACGCGCGAGGCGCGCTCCGATGACCGACCCAAATATATCCGGCCGCCGCCGGCCTTACGACGCACCGGGAATGCTGTTGTAACTGCCCGAAATTCCCATTCTTTACCTGTCTCCGACGCCGCGATGGCGCGGTCCGAACCAACGGAGACAGCCCCAAGTGACCCAGCCTTCGGCCATCGTTCACGCACGCGGCACCGCGATGCTGAAGAGCGCGTTGGGCCCGGCGATTGCGGCCTGGCTTGACGAGCCAAAAGTCGCGGAGGTGATGCTCAATGCCGACGGCCGGCTTTGGGTCGATCGGCTCGACAGCGGCATGGCGAGGACCGAGGAACGCCTGTCGCCAATGCAGGCGGAGCGGATCATCCGCTTGGTCGCTCACCATGTCGGCGCGGAAGTTCACCGCGGTTCGCCGCGGGTCTCGGCGGAGCTGCCGGAAGGCGGCGAGCGGTTCGAAGGACTGTTGCCACCGGTGGTGATGGAGCCGGTCTTCTCGATCCGCCGACCGGCAAGCCTACCGCTTGCACTGGCCGACTATGTCGCCGCCGGCACGATGACCGCGACGGCGGCGGCCTATCTCGCCCAGGCGGTGCAGACCCGCGCCAACATCCTCGTCGCCGGCGGAACCTCGACCGGCAAGACGACGCTGACCAATGCGCTGCTGGCAGTCGCCTCGGGCGGACAGGACCGCATCATCCTGATCGAGGACACGCGTGAACTGCGCTGCGATGCCGCCAACGTGGTGGCGCTGCGCACTGCTCCCGGCGTCACGATGACCGATCTCGTGCGATCCAGCCTGCGCCTGCGCCCCGATCGCATCCCCATCGGCGAGGTCCGCGGCCCAGAGGCGCTCGACCTCCTAAAAGCCTGGGGCACTGGCCATCCGGGCGGGATCGGCACGATCCACGCCGGCACCGCGACCTCCGCGCTGCATCGGCTCGAACAGCTGATCCTCGAGGCCATCGCCCATGTGCCGCGCGCGCTGATCGCCGAAACGATCGATGTGATCGCCGTGCTGACCGGCCGCGGCACCGAGCGCCGGCTGTCCGAACTCGTCCGGGTCCAAGGGCTCGAGCCCGACGGCAGCTACCGCCTTCTCACGATCCAAAAGCCCCAAGGAGCCGCATCATGACCAGACTGAAGACCCTCCAGCGCGCCAGCCTTGCTGCTGCCGCGATGCTCTACGCCATGCCCGCCTGGGCTGGCGGGACCGGCATGCCGTGGGAAACACCGCTCCAGTCGATCGTCGACTCGGTACAGGGGCCGGTCGCCAAGGTGATCGGCGTGATCATCATCGTGATCACCGGTCTGACGTTGGCGTTCGGCGACACGTCGGGCGGCTTCCGGAAATTGATCCAGATCGTGTTCGGCCTGTCCGTCGCATTCGCCGCCTCGTCCTTCTTCCTGTCGTTCTTCAGCTTCGGCGGCGGGGCGCTCGTCTGATGCAGGAGGATCTGCCCGGATTTGCCGCGCCCGTGCATCGGGCGCTCGCCGAGCCGATCCTGTTGGCGGGAGCACCCCGAGCGCTTGCGATCGTCAACGGGACACTCGCGGCTGCGATCGGGATCGGCTTGCGGCTCTGGATTGCCGGGCTGGTGATGGCGGTCGTGGGCCACGGCCTCGCCGTGTTCGCCGCGCGCCGCGATCCGCAGATCCTGCCCGTCGCCCGCCGACACATGGCCCTTCCCACTCTTTTCGAAAGCTGAACCCCATGATGTTCCTGAGCGAACACGCCCGCCGCGCGTCGCGGCTCTCGGATTTCCTGCCCTGGGCGGCTATGATCGCACCCGGCATCATCCTCAATAAAGACGGCAGCTTTCTGCGCATCGCGCGGTTCCGCGGCCCCGACCTCGACAGTGCGACCCAGGCAGAGCTGATGGCGACCTCGGCGCGGCTCAACAGCGCGCTCAAGCGGCTGGGCACCGGATGGGCGATCTACGTCGAGGCGCAGCGCAAGCCATCGCCAGGCTATCCCACGTCGGCAGGATTCGCCGATCCGGTCTCGGCGCTGATCGATGAAGAACGCCGCGACCTTTTCGAAGGCGGCGATGTCACGCAGCCCAATTTCACAAGTGCCTATTATCTGACGCTGCAATGGCTGCCGCCGGCCGACGACACGTCGAAGGCGTCTTCGCTGCTGTATGAAGGCGGAGCGCAGGGCGTCGCCACCGCCGCAGACCATCTCGATGATTTCGAGCGCGATACGGGCCGCGTCCTCGACATGATCGAGGGCGTGATGCCCGAAGCGGCGTGGCTCTCGCCGGCCGAGACGCTGAGCTACATCCACTCGACGATCTCTACCCACGAGCAACGCATCACGCTGCCCGAGACGCCGATGCATCTCGACGCGCTGCTGGCGGACGAAGTGCTCGTCGGCGGGCTGGCGCCGCAACTCGGCGACAAGCATCTGCGCTGCCTCTCGATCACCGGCTTTCCGGCGTCGACGGTGCCGGGAATGCTCGACGAGCTCAACCGGCTCGGCTTCGCCTATCGCTGGACGACGCGGGCAATCTGCCTCGACAAGGTGTCGGCGCAGCGGATGCTGACGCGCATCCGCCGACTGTGGTTTTCGAAGCGCAAGAGCCTGGCGGCGATCGTCAAGGAAGTGCTGACCAACGAAGCGAGCGTGCTGGTCGACAGCGACGCCGCCAACAAGTCGGCCGAAGCCGACGCAGCGCTGCAGGATCTCGGCGCGGATATCGCGGGCTATGCCTATGTCACCACGACCATCACCGTGCTGGGCGACACGCCACGCGACGCCGATTTCCGGCTGCAGGCGATCGAGAAGATTGTTCGCGGCCGCGATTTTGCCTGCATCGCTGAAGGACTGAACGCGATCGAAGCGTGGCTCGGCTCGCTGCCCGGCAATCCATACGCCAATGTCCGTCAGCCGCCGATTTCGACGCTCAACCTTGCTCACATCATGCCGGTGTCGGCCGTCTGGGCGGGCCAGGATCGCGACAGCCATTTCAAGGCACCGCCGCTGTTTCATGCCCGCACGCAGGGCGCGACCCCGTTTCGGCTTTCGCTCCATGTCGGCGATGTCGGCCATACCCTGGTCGTCGGTCCGACCGGCTCGGGCAAGAGCGTGCTGCTCGCCTTCATGGCGCTCCAGTTCCGCCGCTATGAGGGCGCGCAGATCTTCGCCTTCGATCATGGCGGATCGATCCGCGCGGCGACGCTCGGTATGGGCGGCGAGTGGCACGATCTGGGTGGTGCGCTGGGCGGTGACGCCGCGCCGGTTCTGCTGCAGCCGCTCGCCCGGATCGACGAGCCGGACGAGCGGGCCTGGGCCGCCGACTGGCTTGCCGCGATCCTCGCGCGCGAAGAGTTCGCGATCACGCCCGAGGTGAAGGATCATCTGTGGACCGCGCTCGGCAGCCTGGCCGACGCGCCGGCCGCGCAGCGCACGTTGACCGGCCTCACCGTGCTGATCCAGGCATCGGGCCTCAAGCGCGCGCTCGCGCCCTACACGCTGTCCGGTCCCTACGGCCGGCTGCTCGATGCCGATGTCGAGCATTTCGGGGAAAGCGATGCGCAGGCTTTCGAGACCGAGGGCTTGATCGACACGCCGGCCGCGCCGGCGGTGCTCGCGTACCTGTTCCACCGTATCGGCCGCCGATTGGACGGCCGGCCGACGCTGATCCTGATCGACGAGGGCTGGCTCGCGCTCGATGATCCGATGTTCGGTCGCCAGCTGAAGGAATGGCTGAAGACGCTGCGCAAGAAGAACGCGAGCGTCGTGTTCGCGACCCAGAGCCTCGCCGACATCGAAGGCTCGGCGATCGCGCCCGCCATCATCGAGAGCTGCCCGACCCGGCTGTTCCTCGCCAATGAACGCGCGCTCGAGCCGCAGATCGCCGGCATCTATCGCCGGTTCGGGCTCAACGACCGCCAGATCGAGATCATCGCCTCGGCGACGCCAAAGCGCGATTATTATTGCCAGTCGGCGCTCGGCAACCGGCTGTTCGATCTTGGCCTCGGGCCGGTCGCACTCGCCTTCGCTGCCGCGTCGCAACGCAGCGACCTCACCGCGATCACCGCGCTGATCGAGCGGCATGGGGCCGATGGCTTTGCCGCCGCCTGGCTATGCCACCGCGGCCTCGGCTGGGCCGTCGATCATCTCACTAATGATGCACTCGAACCTGAGGAGACTTTCGCATGAGCCGCTCTCGTATGACCAAATTCGCTTTCGGCGCCGCCCCGCTGGCGCTCGTGTTCAGCGCGCCAGCCGACGCCCAGTTCGGCGGGATCGTCTATGATCCCAGCAACTATGCGCAAAACGTGCTGACCGCCGCGCGCACGCTTCAGCAGATCAACAACCAGATCACCCAGATCCAGAATCAGGCGCAGAGTCTGATCAATCAGGCGCGAAATCTGACCAACCTGCCGACCAGCATGTTGTCGAGCATCCAGCGGGACATTGATCGCACGCGCCAGCTGATCACCCAAGCGCAGCAGATCGCCTACAAGGTCGAGAATATCGATCAGGTGTTCAGCCAGCGTTATCCGTCGGGATCGCTCGCTGGAAGTTCATCGGGCGCCCTCGTCACCAACGCGCAGTCGCGTTGGACCGACGCTCTTGCATCATATCAGGATGCGTTGCGCACCGGCGCGACGGTTACTGGCAATATCGACGGCACGCGCGATCAGGCATCGTCATTGGTCACCGCGAGCCAGGGAGCGACGGGCGCGTTGCAGGCGGCGCAGGCCGGCAACCAGCTGGTGGCGCTACAGACGCGCCAGCTCGCCGACCTGACCGCCATGGTCGCGGCGCAGTCGCGCGCAGCGGCAATCCAGGCCGCGCGCACTGCCGCTGACGAAGCGCAGGGCCGCGAACAGACCCGCCGGTTCCTGGCGCCAGGCGCGGGTTATGTGCCGCAGAGCGTGACGCTGTTCCATGACTGAGGAACCGACACGCACGGGGCGCGGCCGCTTCGACGGACTCGGCTGGCGGTCGATTGCAATGGCCGCAGTTGCAGCAACGGTAGGGGCGCTCGCCCTGGTCGCGATAACCGATACGGCGCCGCCAGCTTCGCATTATGCGGTCGGCGAGACCCCTGATGCATCCGCGCCGGTCACCGTCGATCCGCTCCGTGCCGAACTGGCGCGGTGCCGCACGCTCCCGGCAAATCGTGACGATGCGCGGTGCCAGGCGGCGTGGGACGTGAACCGTCGCCGTTTCATGGGCGAGAGCCGTAGCTTCGTGACGCCCGCCGAGCCGGCAGCGATCGAACCGGCGCTTTTGCCGGCGCCCGCGACTGTCGCCGTCCCACCCCTTCAGTCACCGGAGCACTGAGCCATGCAAGGCACTGGTGTCATCGATGGTTTCCTCGATGTCTTCGCGCGCTACATCGATTCGGGCTTCGGTCTGATCCGTGGCGATGTCGGATTTCTCGCGAGTTCGCTGATCGTTATCGATGTGACGCTCGCCTTCCTGTTCTGGACGTGGGGCGAGGGCGAAGACATTGTCGTGCGCCTCGTCAGGAAGATTCTTCAGGTCGGCTTCTTCGCGTTCCTGATGACGAACTGGAACGGCCTCGCCAAGATCATCTATCTGAGTTTTTCGGGGATTGGCCTCAAGGCAGCCGGGTCGGGCAATGCGGAAGATCTGCTCCATCCCGGCAAGATCGCGCAGATCGGCATCGACGCCGGCCAGCCGCTTCTCGACCAGGCCTCGCTGCTGGTCGGGCCGGTCGGCATCTTCACCAACTTCGTCCAGATCGCGGTGCTGCTGCTCGCCTGGGCGATCGTGCTGCTAGCCTTTTTCATTATCGCGATTCAGCTGTTCGTGACACTGATTGAGTTCAAGCTGACGACGCTCGCCGGTTTCGTGCTGGTGCCGTTCGGGCTGTTCGGTCGCACCGCGTTCCTGGCCGAGCGGGTGCTGGGCAATGTGATGGCATCGGGTATCAAGGTGCTGGTGCTTGCCGTCATCATCGGCATCGGCTCGACCATCTTCCGCGATTTTGTGATCGATTTCGGCGGCGCGCAGCCAACTATCGAACAGGTCGTGAGCCTTGCGCTGGCCGCGCTCACGCTGCTCGGCCTTGCGATCTTCGGGCCTGGAATCGCCTCCGGCCTGATTTCAGGCGGCCCCCAGCTTGGTGCCGGCGCCGCGGTCGCAACCGGCGCGGTAGTCGGCGGGATCGGCGCCGCCGCGACGATGGGTGTCGCGGGCGCCGCCGGCCTTGCCAACAGCGCAGGGTCCGCTGCCGCCTCCACCCTCTCCCGATCCGCCGGCTCGCCCCCGTCTGGTGGATCCTCGTCGGGGCCTGCAGCTCCCCCGGCGCCGACGGGCGGCGCTCCGACGGTTCCGCCGCCGTCCGGCGCGCCGGGGGGCGGCGCAAGTTCGGGCAGCGGCGAGAGCGGTACCGGTTCGTCCGCGCCCGGCGGGTCGTCTGGGGCAGCTACCGAAGCAGCCGCGGGCTCCGCTGAGCCTGCGCCAGAAGGTGGCGCCGATTGGACAGCAATATCGTCGCCCGCAGCACCGCCGGCTGAAGCACCGGCACCGGCTTGGGCGAAGCAGCTGCGCCGCCGCCAAGCCAT
Source organism: Bordetella parapertussis (assembly GCA_943367995.1). GTDB lineage: Bacteria > Pseudomonadota > Alphaproteobacteria > Sphingomonadales > Sphingomonadaceae > Sphingomonas. Next base: position 547,477 of record CALRKL020000002.1, read on the forward strand.
GATCCAGGGCGCGACCCTTGCTGCCCACACACTTCGCTCAGCCGACCACCATGGAGGGTCGGCGCACATCTCGCTGGAGGATCGGTCATGAACCCGTTTCGTCGCCCCTCGTCGCGGTTTGGCCGCGAGCCCGTCCCCGAAACCCCTTATCAGCGTGCCGGTCAGGCCTGGGACGATCGCATCGGCTCGGCGCGGGTCCAGGCGCGAAGCTGGCGGCTGATGGCGTTCGGCGCTACCGCGCTCTTGTCGCTGTCGGTCGTCGATAATGTACGCCTGCGGTTCGGTTCGCATATCGTGCCCTATGTGGTTGAGGTTGATCGTCTCGGTGCTGCGCGCGGCGTCGCGCCGGCAACATCTGACTATCGCCCGACCGATCCGCAGATCGCGTGGCATCTGGCGCGCTTCATCGAAAACATCCGCTCACGCCCGGCCGATCCGATCGTGCTCAGGCAGAACCTCAACGCCGCCTATGATTTTACGACCGAGCAGGGCGCAGCAGTGCTCAATGACTATGCGCGCGGCAGCGATCCGTTCGCCGATCTCACCGACAAACAGGTGTCGATCGATGTGAAGAATGTCGTGCGCGCGTCCGCCGATAGCTTCCGCGTCGCCTGGGATGAACGGCGCTACGACCACGGCCAGCTCGCGGCGACAACCCACTGGACGGGCGTGCTCACCATCGTCGTTCGCACACCGACCGACGCCGCGACACTCAGTCGCAACCCGCTCGGGCTCTACGTCCACGCCATCAACTGGTCCCAGGATCTCGGAGAATGATCATGCGCATATTATTGCTCGCCACTCCCATCTTGCTCTCGGCCGTGCCGGCATTCGCGCAAGCCGCGCCGCCATCGGCACGTCCGGTTGCAGCCGCCACGGAAGCAGCGCGGATCAAACCGCGTCCTGCGGGATGGCAAGGCGCGACACAGCTGTTCGTCTATGCGCCGGGTGGCCTCTATCAAGTCTATGCGGCGGTGGGTCAGGTCACCGATATCGTGCTGCAGGAGGGCGAAACGCTGTCAGACTCCGGCGCGGTCGCTGCCGGCGACACGGTGCGTTGGGTGATCGGCGAAGCCGCAAGCGGCTCCGGGCCGGGCCGCCGCACGCACATATTGGTCAAGCCCACCGATCCGGGCATCAGAACCAACCTCGTCATCAATACCGACCGGCGGACCTATCATGTCGAGCTACGCTCAACGCCCGCGACCTATATGGCGAGCGTCGGCTGGTCCTATCCCCAGGATGAGCTGATCGCGGTGCGCGCCCGGATCGAGGCGGCAACGGCCGTCGCCAGCACCCAAGTCCAGACCGGCATCGATCCGGCCAGGCTGGATTTCGCTTACCGGCTGAGCGGCGCTAATCCGCCATGGAAGCCTGTGCAGGTGTTTGACGACGGGGCCAAAACCTATCTGCTGTTCCCGCAGACGATCGCTCAGAGCGAGCTGCCGCCGCTGTTCCTGATCGGCGAGAAGAACAAGGCTGAACTCGTCAATTATCGTGTGTCGGGCCGCTACATGGTCGTCGATCGTCTGTTCTCGATTGCCGAACTTCGGCTGGGAACAAAGAAGCAAATCATCGTCCGCATCGAACGCACGGGTGCTCGGGAGGGTCGGTCGTGATCGAGCATGACCAACTCGCCCGCGACCCGATCGATAAGCGACCGCCGATCGCAACCCGGGCTGCAGCCCCGATACCGCGGCGCCTGTCGCGCAAGGCGCTAGCGACGCTCGCCGGCGTGAGCGCGCTAGGCGTGGCTGCAGCGCTGGGCTACAGCCTGACCGCGAGCCATCGCACCCAAGCGCCACAGGAAACCGTCTCGGTTGAACGCCGCAACACCGATGCGCTCGCCGATGCGCCGAAGGATTATGGCGATCTCGCACGGACTGCGCCGGCCGGGATCGGCGCACCGCCGATAACACCCCAACCGGTCACCACCCCACCGCTTTCCGGTGGCGCCCCGGCATCGCCGGGCACGGTTAACAATGAAGCGTCGGCCGAGCAGCAACGCCGTCGCCAGCAACGCGACAGCGCGCGTGCGAGCAAGCTGTTCGCCGGCACCGGCGAAGGCGCGCGCTCCGCGACGGCTAGCGCCGAAGCGCCACAGAGCCCTCCCGGCCAGCCTACTACCGGCGAACCGGCCCAGGCCGCGAATGGCGATGCCCAGGACCGAAAGGCGGCGTTCGTCGCTGGCGGGAACCGCGAGCCAACCGTGAACAGCGGAAGGCTGACGGCGCCAGTGGGGCGTTTTGTCGTGTCGGCCGGCTCGACGATCGCGGCGGCCCTGATCACCGGACTGTCTTCCGACCTTCCCGGCCAGGTCGTGGCGCAAGTGACCGAAGACGTGTTCGATACGGTGACCGGCCACACGCGGCTGATTCCGCAGGGAACCCGGCTGATCGGCGTTTATGACGCGCGGGTCAGCTATGGCCAATCCCGCGCGTTGGTTGTGTGGACGCGGATGATCTTTCCCGACGGCCGCTCGCTCGATCTTGACCGGATGGTGGGCACCGATGCCGCTGGCCAGTCGGGACTCACCGATCGCGTCGACAACCATACCGGCAAGCTGCTGATGGCCGGCCTGCTGTCGACCTTGTTCGGGGTTGGGGCCAATGCCGCGACCACTGGCGGGGGTGATAACTCCGACATAGCCTTCGCCATTCGGGAAAGCGCTGGCCGATCCGTTGAGAACGCCGGCGATAAGATCGTTAGTCGGCAACTTGATGTGCAACCGACGATCACAGTTCGGCCCGGCGCGCGAGTGCGGGTACTGCTGAGTCGCGATCTGGTCCTTGCCCCGTGGTCGAGTGTTACAAAGTGAGCGGGGCGCACGGAACGCTGTTGCTGTTCCGTCGGATGCAATCGACGAGGCAGTGGCGAAGGGGATTGCTGTCTTTTGATGGCCACACGCCCCCCACGTTGATTGCAGCCTCCTGGCAGTCAAGAGCGCGATAAGCGATATTGGGTCGGGAGGTTGCGGACGAGGCACCGACGATTGCAGAGCCCATGCCCAGCCCGACCATCTCGAGAAGCGTGTCGCGGGTCACCGCATGTATCTCGAAGGCGATCCGCGTGTCCGATGCAAATGATTGAAGTAGGTTCGAGACGACGATTTCGTCGGACGCTCCAACTAGCAGGGATGCCGCCTCAAGGTCCGCCCATTTTAGGACGGGATGCTGCACAAGCGGACTCTTGCGCGGCAAGGCGACCAGCAAGCGCTCCGACCACAAGGTTTCGGCGGCCAGGGATGCTCCCGGGAGAGCTGTCGGCATCGGCAATATCACGAGATCGACGTGGCGGGCGTTAAGTTGTGATAGCAATCGCGGAGGGGAATCTTCGACTATTTTCAGTCTGACATCCGGGGAACGCGCGAGGAAGGTCAGGATCCCGTCGCGCAGAGGTCCGAAGAGCGGCAGTGACGAGGCAAGCGTTAGAGTGCCGCGCTGGCTTAATGCAGCTTGCGTCGCTTCGAGCAATTGCTGATCCAAGGCCGCTAAAAGGCCGCGCGCAGACGGTAATATGGCGCGGGCGATCGGCGTGAGTTCTAGCTTGGCGCCGCGGCGGCGCTCAAACAGATCGCCGCCGTAGATTTCTTCGAGGCGAGCGATCGCCTGACTGATTGCCGGCTGCGTCACGCCAAGCAATCGAGACGCGCCCGTGAAGCTGCGCAGTTCGGCTACTGTCAGCAATATGTTCAGTTGCCGGAAGTCCGGCCGCTTCGACATGGGCCGCCGATGCAGACCGTGTGATGAACACTCGCCTCGCTTCCCGCGATAGATTCTCCCGCCCGGGATATGGTCATAGTGCATATTGCCTCCTGTCGAGGAGGCTGATGCAAGCATGTTTCTCCTAATGGCGCAGCCACCGTAAAGACGGGGTGCCCATCCCCCAAATGGGGAGAACTTTACCTTCTTCCTGGTGAGTTAGCCAAAAGTTTAAAACTTGGTGACAACGTGGGACGTCAGGGGTTTTCGCGCGTGTGGAGTCGTTTTTGGCAGACCGGTGATTAGACGCGAGATCGCCGGCCGCCGGGCAAAAGGAAGGCGGTCGTCGGGGCGCTGCTCGCGCGCGCGGCGGGCGGAGGGTGATCACGTGGATCTGCTTGAACTCATTGGCGACTTTCACGAAGCCATCGATCTGATTGATTCGCCGGAACTTTTATCATCGCATCTCGAGGTGATTTGTGGATTGGCTGGCATTCGATATTTCGCGATCACGCATCATATCGACTTCAGCAGGTCGCAAGCCGCCGGCATCCATCTTCATAATTATCCCAGCCACCTCGCCCAATTTCATGACCAGCAAGGCTTCGGTGTTCGCGACCCGGTACACCGCACGAGTCAATTGCGCGCGGCTGGCTTCTTCTGGTCCGAGCTCCCGCGACTCGTCGCGCTCACGTCGGACGATCAGGAATTGCTCGATCGTGCAGAGCGGGCAGGCGTCGGGCCGGGCTACACGGTGCCAATTAACGTTCCAGGCGAGTTCAGTGGTTCCTGCTCGTTCGCGATGTCCAAAGGGCTCGTCTTTCCTCGCGGCATATCGGCAATCGTCCAGGCACTAGGCGCCTTTGCATTCGAAGCGGCGCGGCACCTTCATTCCGCCCCCGAAATCCACCGAGTCCGCCAAGGCCGTCTGACCGAGCGGGAACGGCAGATCGTGGTGGCGATCGGCCAAGGCAAGGCGGAAAAGCAAATCGCGAGAAGGCTCGGAATCAGCCCGAGCACCGTCAATGACCATCTCAAACATGCCCGCCTGCGGTGCGGCGTCCACAAGAGTTCGATGCTTGTTTACTGTGGTCTGCTCAGCGGATCGATCAGCTATTCGGAGCTGATCGATCCCGGCCATCCTGTATTTACGGGGTAGCTCTGTGCCGCGCAGCGGGGGCAGATCAGACCCCGGCCTTGCCTTGCAGCGCGCGGGTGAAACGGCGAATGTTACCCTTAGCTGACCTTCATCGTCGCACGGCCACAGCGCGCCGACATAAGGAGAGTGCGCGCTTCATGTGATATTCGACTCCTGGGACGCCAATGCCGAGATGATCGGCGATCTCGCGATAGCTCGCTTCCTGAACTCGGCTCATTAAGAACACCCGACGTGTTTTCGGCGACATAGCATCGACTGCTCGCTGGTAGGCAACCATGACTTCGGCGACTTCAATTGCCCAGGATTGCTCGGGTTGCGCGACGAGGTCACGGTCCTCATCGAATGGAGAGAACGTCATTGGCGTGGACTTGGCCTTGCGTGCCCGGTCGATCAGCAGATTGCGGGCTATCCGTCGCAAATAGGCGCCCGGACATTCTATCTCATCACACCGCCAATTCCGTGCCGCACGGACGAACACATCCTGCACGAGATCCCCAGCGATTTCGGGGCCCACGCTGCGTCGGAAATAGTGCAGCAATTTCGCGCGCTCGGTTCTGTACACCGCTTCAAGGGAGTGGGGGGATGCAGACGTGGGTTGAGGCGTCATGACAGCGCCCCCCCACGTTCGCGCGTATTGAGCGGCGCATCGCGCGACGCGCGATAGAGTGCGATGCCTGCCTCGATACGATCGAGGATGAACGTATCGCGCTCGGCCTTGGCGATGCGGATATCGGACTTCGAATAGAAGCTGAGAGCGACCGCACAGCGGTTGCCGAGCTCCTTGCCGATGACCTCGCGGGCGTGCTGCCAGCAGCATTCCTCCCTAAAAAGGGGATGATTGACGACGATCCAAAATTCGTAATCGGAAAAGTTGATCGTGCGCTCGTCTTCGTACCAGCTCTTGCGGGCATAGGGTCCGATCAGAATGATCGACCTGATCCGTCCCGGTTCGGGTGCTTGCACCCGGTCGGGTTCGAAGCATCCGCGCAGGATACGAGCGATCTTCTCGATCTCGTGCTGCTTGCGGCGAAGAAGATGGCCGACGCGCGCCATCACGACTTCGCGCGCGTAAACGTCGTGTCGATTTTGGGTAGTCATGCGTAGCTCGCAAACCAGCGGCTCGCGCGGGACCTCCACGCGAGTGGTGCAAGCGGTGTTCGCTGCGTGCCGCTATTCGGTCTGCAGCAACTGCCCGACCTTGATGGCCGAACCTACATGATGCCTGGCAGGATTATCCGAGAGATGGCCGCCAGTCGTTCCATCCCTTGCCCAGCATTATGCCAGAAACGGGAAGCTCGAGCAAATCGCGCGAGACGCAGCGATCAGTTATGGGCAGAGGCCCTTTCGAGTTCGGCGATCTTGTCGCTGCAGACCTGGTGGACGATCCGCCCCAGTTCCTCGACGCGCTCGCCAAGCCAGACCAATTCTTCCTCGGTGATCCGGTAATGCTTGGAGTAGCGTGCTTTAGTGTAGGCTTCCTTTAGCTTCTGGAACATCGCCCGCTCGCGGCGATTGCTTTCTGGCCAGATACCGTAGAGCCGCCGATCAAGGCCTTCAGCTAGCGAGCGGAGGAACGCGATATTGTGGTTGTACGGCGTGTAAAATGTCAGGGTCAGGAGCAGGCCCTGGTAGAGGTTTTCGGTCGCCTGGTGGAGCACGAACGCGGCTCTCTTCCAATCTCCCTCTGACATGCAGAAATGGAATATGCGCAGGAACCCGGCTGAATTGGACAGGTGCTCGTGGAAATACTCTTTCGCCGATTCTAACGCTTGTTGAGGCGTCTTTGGCTTGGGTGTTGCCAGTTCGCTATCGTCGGCTTCGTAGAGCGCGATGCCATCCCGCTTGACCTCAATAAAGAACACGCGCCCGTGCGCCAGGCCATCGTTCACTTCATGTAGCGAGTGGACAATAAAGTTGACCGGTGTCTGGAGGGTCTTCTCGATCGTATAGGCGCGGATCGACCATTCTTCTGCCTTTGCCCAATAGGCAGCCCGATCGGTCAGCTCCTTCTGGCTTACGATGATGAGGATGTCATAGTCGGACTTATATTGGTTGGCCGACAGCGGCGCATCCACCCAGTCGCCGCGCGCATAGGAACCAAACAACACGATCTTGAGGATCCGGGCACCCTTGCGGCGTCCTTCCGCATTCTGGGTCGCGGCATGAAATTCGTCGAAGATGACCTCGACGATCCGTTCCAACTCGCGCTGCTTGGTCGCCGGCAAATGATCGAGATCGGTGCGCATCGTAAGGGAATCTTCGGCAACTCACAGCCCGTTGGCAAGGCTTAGCTCAATAAATCTCGCCTGACGCGTCGCAGGGCAGCACTACCGGGACGGAATCGTTGCACCGGATGACTCGAACGCAGCGGCGCGCTCCGTATAGCTGACATAAGGAAACCGCACCCGCCACCAATCGGGCGCAGTGGCGCGCTTCACAAACCCCTCACGATTGCCCAGTTGCATCATCTCGCTGGCCAGTGCCACGTCCTCGACGCTCCGCTTGCTCTGCATCGATATCGATCGCGAGGTGAATCGCCCGCGCGTGCGCGATCGGCTGACATCGTCGCGCTCGACCTCACGGTTGCCGATCAGGTCAGAGGCAAGCTCCGCCGTGCCGCCGCCTTCGCTGAGCCCGCAACGGAGCAGCAGTAAGTTTCCGCAATTTTCAATGATGGTGTGCGCACCTTCGCCGTAGATCTGTTTGACCTGAGCGAAGCTCTGGAACCCGATCGCGACTCGCCCGCCAAATTTTCGAAGCCGTGCCTGGGCATCCTTCAGCCCCTCGATGCGTCCAAGGGCGTCGAGCTCATCGATATGAAACCAGATTCGACGTTCGCTCGACGGGGCCAGCGACAGCGTCTCCATGATGGCAAGGTTCATCCAACAGGAGATCAGCCCACGCAGCGCCGCGATCTGGTTGGCGGCGTAGGGCATCCATAGCGAGCCCTCACCCTCGCGTACCCAGCGCCGGATCGAAAATCCCGGCCCCGCCTGAACGCCGAAGCTGCGCAAGCTGGCGACGGCCGGAGTGATCGTCCCGAGAATGCTGGCAAGCATACGTTCGCCGCCCTCCTCGAAATAGCGGGCGGCCGGCGTACCGTCGCACAGCGCCTTCAGCTGTGCCCGGTTCGCCTGAGTGAGCGCGGCCACAAAATCTGTCGAGCTTCCCATGGCATTGGTGACCCAACTTTCCATAGCGCTGGCGAGGAATTGCTGGGCATAGCTGATCCATTGGTCGTGATCGCCGTGCCCGAGATGGGGCAGCAGGGACTGCGCGACCATCGCGTAGTCGCCGACCTGTTCGATCTCGCTGAGCAGATCCCAGCGCGCGCAGCGTGCGTCATAGGGATTGAGGATGACGTCACCGGCCTGATGGAAGACGCTAAGCGCCGAGCCGTCGGGGTCCGCGACGACCTGACGGTCACCACGGCGCGACGCACCAGCGATAATCGCGCGGAGCGCCGTCGATTTGCCAGATCCCGTCGCGCCGATCGCGGCGATATGCATCGTCTCGTCTTCGGGCGTCAGCGGCACGCCGGCGAGCGCGATCCGGTCGGTGAGGGCGGTGATCATGCGGCTACGCAGTCGGCTGGTCGTCCCACGCATCCGGGTCCCGCGCAGATGCGTGACCTTGCGCGGCCATGCGCCGACACGTGCCGCAATCGCCCCGCCAAGATAGGCTAAAACCGCCGGCAACATCACCGCGAGCGTTGCACTATCGGCGAGGAAGCTCGTATATAGCCATAGACCAATCAGCAGCCCACCACCCCAACCGAGCGGCGCCGACAGCAATGCCCAAGGTGTGCGGCGATCGACGGCCTGGACAGTGCCGATCGCGATCGTGCCGGGTAACACCGCCACGGCGAACCAGAGCTGATATCGATGCACCGCCAGCCACAGCCAGCGCTGGTCGAGCCAAGGCTCTAGCGCATTGCGATGGCACCAATGCTCGAGCAGAAGATCGCGCCACGAGAACCGCGCTTCAGCAGGGATAAAATGGGCCACGATCGGCCAACCCACACCGATTGCGGCAAGTGACAGCAGAAAGCCGATCTGATGGACGATCGGGTCCGAGCCGGCCCCTTGGCCGCCACCCGCTGCTCCGCCCTGGCTCACCGCTCGGCTCCGTAATCGCGATCCTTGCCCTGCGTCGGCACCGCCTTGGCGGCAGCGGCGAAAGCTGCGCGGGTCTGCTCGGCCGAACGCTGGGGCGTGTTACCAAGTGCCGCGAACGTCTCGCGCAACTGCCGACCGCGGTCCTGATCTGGGCCGGAATTCGATGCGCCCGCTTGCTTCCCGGCCAGTCCACGTAATTGCCCGTTCGCGGTTGCCTGAGCCGGTTGCGGAGCTGGACAAGCATCGTCCGCGCTTCGCGCACTGTTGATCGGGGAACGGCCCGCCCGCGGTGGCGGTCCAGCCTCACGCTCATAGTCGAGTGCCATGTCCTTCGGACGCTCGCGCCCGAGGGTGTGACGAAGCTGGGCCTCGTCGGCGAAATCTTCCCGGCCATAATGCAGCGCGGTACTCGTGCGGTGGCGAGACAACGCAACGTAGCTCGAGTGCGCGTCCATTCCCGGCGTCGCCAGCACATGGGTATGATCGACCGTCATGCCCTGCGTTTTGTGGACGGTGGCGGCGTAGCCATGATCGACATGGGCATAGCTCTTGAGGTCGACCTCGACCTTGCGGCCGTCGTCCAGCCGCACGGCCAGCGTATCGCGACCTGCGCGTTCGATGGTGCCGAGCGAACCGTTCTTCACGCCAAGCTCACGCTCGTTCTTCAGAAACAGAATTCGGTCATTCTCAGCGAACTGACGCTCACCGCGTTCGGTTTGCACAGTCACATCGCGTCCAAGTTCGCCCTGATCCTGCAGCCGCTCGCGCGCCGCCTGGTTCAACATCGCAACCTCCTTGTTCATATGGGTTAGAATGATGCGGGAAGCGTCAGGCGACGCCCGTCGTTCGCTATCCCAGCGATCGATCAGCGCAGCGCGCGCGTCGGCGCGCGTGTCGGCGGAATGGACCATGCCGGCCTGGCTATAAGAGGCGACCGCTTCGCTGGTTCGTCCCGTTGCGAACATGCGTGTCGCCTCGCGCATCCAACCTTCGGTCTGACGGCGCACTTCGCCAATTTGTGCTGCGCCGTGGCGTTCGGCGAGCAGGCGGAACGCCGCACCAGCTTCGATCGCCTGGAGTTGCTGGACGTCGCCAACCATGACGACTTTGGCACCGGCGCCAGCGGCCTCCGCCAACACACGTTGCAGTTGCCGCGTGCCGACCATTGCGGCCTCGTCAACCACGAGCACGTCGCGCGATGTCAGCCGGTCGCGACCCCGCGTCCATGCATGTTCGAAACTGGCGATCGTGCGAGACGCAATGCCGGAACCGCCTTCTAGGTTCTCGGCGGCAATACCGGACAGCGCGGCACCACGAACGGTGTAGCCAGCGGCCTCCCATGCGTCCCGCGCCACGCCGAGCATCGCGGATTTGCCTGCACCGGCATAGCCGACGACCAAGCTGAGCCCGGGCGCTTTGACGACATGATCTAGGGCTACCCGCTGCTCGCGCCCTAGTGGCAGGCCCCGACGTGCTGCTGCAGCGACTGCACATTCGACGTCGTACCGGCTGACCACATGTTGCGACGCAGTGAGCGTCGCTGCATTGCGTGTAAGTGCTTCTTCGGCGCTGAGCATTGAGACTGTGGTGAAGCGCTCCTCGCCTCGGCCGTCCCGTCCGAGAATGAGGAGTTGGTCCGACGCGCGCATCGCGGTGAGAACGCGATCATACTGCTCTTGCCCAGCCGAATGGCGATGCGCGAACATCGCCAGGTCGCGGTGCGTGAATGTAGCTTGTTGCCGCGTGAGCGCATCAAGGCCGATTTCCGGGTGCGCGATAATTGTTGCGCCATTCGCGCTGGCTATCCTGAAATGTTCGTCTGCGCGCTCGGCATCTTCGCCATGTTCAAGGCGGCGCGCGCCCGCTGCGCCAATCTTATGCTGGGGCTCTAGCTCAATCCCCTGTGCGTCATAGCTGCGGTGATCGATGCGGGACTCAATCCCGAGCGCCGCAAGCCGGTCATTGACGTGATCGGCCCAGCGCTCCCGCCACTGCTGGAGTAGCGCTGTCGCGTTCCACTCGCGCACCTTAGCGCCAAACCCGTCCGGCCCGATCTCACGTGTGGCAAGCATAACATGGGCGTGAGGTTTGGCCTGACCGTCGGCACCTATGTCCCAGTGAATGTTGAGATCGGCGACCATTCCGCGACCGACGAACTCTTTGGCCACGAACTCCCGGGCGAGCTCCACGCCCTGCTCGCGCGTCAACTCGCGCGGGATTGCGAATTCAACCTCGCGCGCAAGCTGTGCGTCCTTGCGCTTCTCAGTCGCCTCGATCTCATTCCAAAGGGTTTCGCGGTCGCGAAGACGATCTGGCGCGCCCTCCGGAAGCATCACCTCGGAATGGATGACGCCGGTCTTGCTTGTGAAATCGTGATGCCGTCCGAGCCGCTCATCTTCGAGCCGCGAGGCCGACCGATAGGAGGCGGCCGCAACCGCGCTCCTGCCGGTTCCGCGCCCGATGACTTTGGCCGAGAAGTGATAGATCGCCATGACGGCAACCCATCTACGCCTGATCTCGCGACGTCGGTACGACGTATAAGCGCGCTCTCCTACGCTAGAGCGCTCCAGAGAGATTTGACGCGTTGAACCGGGTGTCACGCTGCCCAGCTAGAGCGCATCGACCAGCGAGATGGAGATGCGACGATGCGTAAGGTGCGAGATTTCGATGCGGAATTGAAAGCGCTGGGTGACCGGGCAAAGCTGCTCAGAGTGCGCAAGATCCAGCAATTCGGCGAACTGATCGAGGCGACCGGCGCCGATGCGTTGGAGCCCGATCTTCTTGCCGGCGCGCTGCTGGCAGCGGTGGCGGAAAAGGAGGGCACCACGACGACGGCATGGACGGCGCGCGGTGCGCAGTTCTTTCGCGAGACGAGCCGGAAATCCTCGCGCCGCGCTCGTGGCAGCAGCGAGGGCGGCAAAGCGGCTTCGGGCGGCGCGGAACCGGCTTGAGGCGGTAATCGCACGAACCGACAGGAGGGCATGGGTAGTGGCACGACGCGAACGAACGCGGCATCTGATCGAGCTTGGCGGTCTCGTGCAGAAGGCCGGCTTGGTCGACCTCGCCGCCGACGATCGGCAAGTGCTGTACGGTGCCTTTCTCGACATCGCCATGCGCATGCGAAGCGATGACGCTGCCCACGCGACCGCGCTGTTCAAGCGACGCGGGGCGCGGGCGTTTGCCGATGAAGCGGAGCAAGCGGCAGAGGCGGAACGCGAGAAGGTGCGAGCGGCATTCCGCCAGCGCAGCGATGCGGAATAGACTCTATGCGACGGGGCCGGCCGCGCAGCGCGCAGGCCGGCCCCGAGAACAGCACCATCAGCGGCGCAGGGCGACATTCCGGACGCCCAACGGGAACATCGGATTGGAGCGAACAGTCGGCACGGAATCGTTCGGTGCGGCAGCGCGATCGGCGACACCATCGTTCGTGCCGGCCGCCGATGGCGGCGCGACACTCGCCGGCTTCGACGTGCTGGCAGGTCTCGCGATGAACAAAGCCGCCTCCTGCCAGCGCGCCTGGGCGTCGGCCTTGATGATCGGGGCGCCGGCGCCACCGAGACGCGCTGCATAGGCGACCGTTTCGGCAGGGAGCGGCACGCCGCTGGCGGCGAAGCGCGTATAACGGTTCGGTCCGGCATTATAGGCGGCGTAGGCGCCGGGAATGCCGAACCGCGTGCGCAACTCGGCCAGATAGAGCGCACCACCGATCATGTTCATGCGCGCATCGAACGGATCGGCCCCGAGCCCGTAGCGCGCGGACAATGTCGCCCAGGTCGCTGGCATGATCTGCATGCAGCCCATCGCCCCCTTTGGCGACACCGCGCGAGGATTCCCGCCGCTTTCGGCGCGCATCACGCGCAGGATCATATCGAGGGGAAGGCCGGAGCGCATCGCCGCTTCCGGGGCATGTACCGCGCAAGTGTCGGACGGTTGCGATTTGGCCGGCGCAGGGAATGTAGTAAAGGCAAGGCAAGTCATGCCGAGGCCAGCGGTGCGCAGGAGACGACCTCCGCTCATGACCATACCCAGAGCGGCGTTGCCCGCCCGATCACGTTGGCGGCTGCGACCGGCCCGAAATAGCGGCTGTCGAACGATGCGCGGACGTTGCGTGCGAGCAGGAAATAGTCGCTGGCGCCAAGTCCGCGGCAGCCGGACCAGCGCGGCAGATCGCGGCCGAAGCGATCATGGTCGAGCACAGAAGCGACCTGCAATCCGTCAATCGTCACATTGTGACCGTGACGGCAAACGCGCGCGCCGGTGACGGCCGCTACGGGTTTCACCAGCAGGGCGCCCTGTTCGACATAATGGCGATCTGCCATCAGCCGCGCGAGCGCCGGCGACGGGCGCACCGCGGCCAGTTCGCCGACCAGCGGGTGACGGCCCGGCTCGATGCGATAGAGGCCTAGCGGCACGCTCGCCGACACGTTCCAGACCAGGCGCAGATTGGGCTGTACGATCGGCGGCAACGTCAGCGCTGCGAGCGCAACAACGGAAGCTGCGATGATCGCCCGTCGGCCGGAAATCGACCATGCGCCGCGTCGCTGACGTCTCGCCGCTGGGACAACCGGGGTTTGCGCGCTGGGTATCTGCGCCATCACGATTGTCCTCCGGTGGCACCGTTACGGTCCTCGGGGCGGCGAACCGCAGGGAGCACGTTCGCGTTGTTCGGATCGGAGGTGGACGCACAGGCGCCACGGTCGGCCCAGGCGCGCAGTTCCTCCAATGTGTAGACGACGCGACCGCCGATTTTGCGGTAGGCGGGACCGGTGCCGTAGGTTCGATGCTTTTCGAGCGTGCGCGCGGACAGGCCGACATAATGCGCGGCCTCCTTGGTCCGCAGGTAGCGCGTGTCCTTGATGATATCGGGCATGGTGATCTCCATTCGAGGCATCGCGGGCGCCCGGCGGGCAACTCGCGATGTCGGAGATCATCGGCGTTCGAAGGGAGGCGTGGGTGGCCGGAAAGAGAGGGCCATTACTTCGGCCACATTGGGAACAAGCGCATTGTCGCGCAGATCGGTTGCTGCGCTCGCTTACTTCGGCGCAGGCTCAATGCACCTGATGGAATCGGAACCTGATGGACGCTAATAAGGCGGCGTGGATAGCATCGACGACGCCAGAGCGTTTCTCATCGCCCGAGAGCTGATCGAACAGCATGGGGACGATGTCGGGCGTTTCCTGCAGGACAAGATCGATGGGCTCATGGCCTCGGCCGACTTGGAGCAGCTGTCGGCATGGTTCGTCATTCGCAATGCTGTCGCGCTCTCCCTCCAGTCTGATGCGACACTTCACTAGCGGCTGGGCGGATGGCGCTAGCCCGGGGATGATTGAGCTCGAATTGACGTGACCCGTCCGCTTAGCAGCGACAGATATCCCCCCGTTCTCATCCAGGCACCCGTGTCTTGCAATCGACGCAGATCGGATCGCTCGGAACTCGTTCGCCAGTCGTCCGGCATGAGGGGGAGCAAGGTGGCGGCGATGTCGCGGAGCGTCATGCCGTCGGCTGCCGCATCGTGGATCGCGAGCATAGCCGCCTGACGGGGCGCATCACGGTAAGGCGCAAAGCGAAGCGGCGGCCCCATGCCGATCGCGCGGCGGAACCGCGCGACGGCAGCGACCCGGGCGGCGTGGTGCTGGTCGGGATGAACATAGATCCCGAATGGCTCGCCTTCGATCGGCTCCAACTCGGCAGGCAACCAGAGCGTCAGCTCTAGCGCGCCGTGGCGGTGGATCAGCAAATGTGCGCCGCTTTCCGCTTCAAGCCTATACGCTCGGCCCCAGCGCGCCAGCTCGAAGCGCAGTGCTCCGAGCGATCGAGCCCAAGTTACGGGGCGGACGACCGTGACCGTGTCGGTGCGACGCTCAGGCGCCCACCCGATCAGTGGCCGGTCGGTCGCCGGTACTTCGGGCGGAACCGGGAAGGTGAGACCCAGATGGGTCGACCTCCTTCCCAGCGGGTGCTGGCGCAAGGTTGTAGTGACCCCGGCGTTTCGCCGGGCCGACGCGCTGGCCTGCGCCGAAGCGCGCATCGCGTCGGCGGGCGCAGTCGCCCAAAGCGCGCGGTACTCGGGATTGCGCCGAAGCCATTCCCAAGCGAAGCCGACCGGTGAAAGTTCGAGCAATGCCCTATACCTGTCGGGCAGACGCAACGTGTGGTAACCTGGCATCGTTTACTCCTCGATGCTGTTTCCCCGCTATCGAAGAGATTGATTGAGGCCGATTTTCGGCTCAAGCGGCCGAGGGCTTATGCAGATATAAGGGCGACCTTATGGTGCCGCGCGCGCTCAGCGTACGAGCGTAGCGAAAGCCCGCCCGGACCAGGTCCGGACGGGGCTTCGTCGATCCGATCAGTCCCCGTTGCGCTTGGCGGGGCGCGACCAGATCAGGCTGTATGTGTCGCCGTCCTCGTCGTCGAAGAGATTGGCGTAGATCGGGCCGGTGAAGCTGGGATCGTCGAGTTTGAGGCCGAGATATTCGCGACCCTCGTTCGACTGCTTGGTCCAGCCCGCGCCGATCTCAGCCCGGCCGACCATTACCCGGTGCGAGGGAGCGGCATCGCTGGAGCGGTTGGTCTCGGGGACGATGCGCACGCCCTTGGCCTGGACGCTGAGGGTCACGATCTCGCCGGTGAAGCCGTCCGAGGTCTTCTTGAAGGTGCCGATGGTTGCCATGATGAAAACTCCTGTCTTGATCTTCGAACCCGCGCCCATCGCGGCCTCGATGGCTTGCCCGGTGACCGGGACTGCCGCCGCCGCAGCCACAGGCCCGAAGCAAAGCGGAGGACGGGGGAAGGCTCGCTATTTTGCCTCGCGAGGAATGGATCCCGTCAGGGTCCAGGGGAAAATAGCGAGCCAGCCCTCGTTGCGGCTCAGGCGGCAGAGGCGAAGCCGGTTTCGGTCATCAAAGCCATCTGAGAGAGGCCGTGTGGGACCGGGTCCGTGATCCGCTAGACAGGGACATGGCACACCTCCCGTCGCAAAAAGAGCTCGGCGCCGGGTGTCGTGCGATCGGAGAGTCCCGGCTACGAACTGGCAGGGCTGACGATGATCCAATGACCTCGCTCCAGCTGCCCCCTTGTCACCCATGCGATCGGCCTAGCAATTCTGCTGCGGGTTATCTCCGCGTCAACGGGGTCACGTCCGCACTCAAGCACAAACCGCCGCCACCGGTCCGATGCGCTCCTGACGACAAGACCCGACACAAACCGGTATCGTCATCCTTCCGGGGCCTTCTGCACTGTCGAAAGATGAAGCCCGCCCGGATTGGAAGCCGGCGGCCTGAGCAAGGAGCGTCTGCAGTCCGGTCTATAGAAGCCTAGGACACGGGTCGTGCAATGCGCGTCGCGGCGGCAAGGCCAGTGAGCGTCGCCGCGATGGCGGCGGGGAACCATGCCGACAGACCCGATAGGCCGGCGAGCCCGCCGCCGAGTTGGTAGCCCGCAATCGCGGCTGGGATCGCCAATGCGGCAGCGACGACGATACGAGCCGGAAGAGGAGCTGTGAGCGCGATGAAGCGGACAAGGCCCGTCACGAGCATAAAACCGATGACCCCGACCAGCAGCGCGACGGGTATCGATGCGCCGACATGCGCACAGGCGAGCGCGGCGGCGACCGCGATCGCCAGCGGCAGTGCATGACTTGCCGCATTGAACAGAAAATAGATGAAGGCGCCGATGCCTATCAGCGACAGGGGCAGGAGAATCATCATAGCGAACGCGTCCTTCCATTCGGTTGGGGACGCGCCTCCACCATCCACCACGGCGCATCGGGATAATAGCAGATCGAAGCGCCCGCCGAAACCGGCGGACGCGGGGCATTCAATGCGATCCGTCGCTGATTATGCAGCGAATACATCATATTCGCGCACCACCTGGTCGGGGTCGCCGTCATAGTCGTCGCTCGGCATCGCCTGATACCCTTCCGGGGTCTCGATGAGGATGATGATCACCTTGAGGGTGCAGGCGAGGTTCCAGGCGAGACGCTGTGCTGTTTCGAGGGACATGGACGGGCTCCTGTCGATGGAGCGGGGCCACTCCCCGCTCGACAGGCGCCGACGCATCCGGCCGACGGCCTCACGTCACCGCGCCGGGCGCAGTCCAAGCGGCCGCATGCACAGCATAGCGGACCCTTTACGGGTTGATCGTGAGGAGGCCGACGGTCGGAAAGGACTAGCGCCTCAAAGAGCGGGGAGTGGTCCTGCGGTGGTGACCGAAGTTGTCCTTGTTGTATGCCGCGCTATCACCGCCGATCTGCAATCCGGGTGTGATGGTCACCTGCGCGATGTGCTGATATTCAATCGGCAGTATCGACAAATGGATACGGACGATGGCTGAGTTCAGCGGGCGTGATCTCCATCTGGTGAAGAAGGCACTCGCCATCGCCGTCCTGGCGATCGAGCGTATGCCCGGGCCATTTCAGAGCGGATCGGACATGATCGATATGAAGGGGCTTCTCGATCAACTGATCGAGTCCGATGTCGAGCTTGAGCATTACGCACGCGCCGCCCATATTGCCGTTACAGGTGAGGCACCTCAACGGTAAGCGGAGCCGCCGATCGAATTC
The DNA here is from genome assembly GCA_943367995.1 of Bordetella parapertussis. Taxonomy (GTDB): domain Bacteria; phylum Pseudomonadota; class Alphaproteobacteria; order Sphingomonadales; family Sphingomonadaceae; genus Sphingomonas. The sequence goes on from CALRKL020000002.1 coordinate 565,015, forward strand.
TTTTCCATGCCGCTATGTGCCCAAGTTTTGCGCTTAACCACTCTGGTGCGCAATCCCACTAGCTGTCGTTGGCAGATCTTCTGTCGCCGGGAGGAATGTCAGATCCTGGGACGAAGCGGCCGTTCGCTGGCAACATGCCGAACCACAGATTTTGCCAATATCCGACATTCGCCGTTTGCCCGACCGGCTTGTCATTGCGACAGCAATTGGGCCGTCAGTTGACTGTCCGCTTCCGATACGACGGCCGGCTGAAGCCGACATAAAGGTGCTACTAATCCAGTCGACGTTAGCGGAACGCTTGCTGAACCGCGTCGGCGCGACCTAGTACGGCAGGCACGACTGGCTCGGCGCGGCCGGCGTCCGCGCCTAGCGTCGGACGGGACGATCTGGCCGCAGCCGCGGCGTTCGCGCGAAAGGCCTTGCGCTGACGGAACGGTTTACCAGTCGCCGTGCTCGTCCCGATACGCCCAAGCCTTGAGGAATCGATCGACCGTGCCGGCCTCGGCCGACCCGTCCTCAAGCCGACTTTGCAGATCGTTCAATTTGGCGCGGAAAACCTCTAGCTCCATGAAGGCGTCGAGGCCCGAGACGGATGCGCGGTCCGACCGCATCGCCACGAGGTCGTCCGAACTCTGCCCCCAGGAATGCGAGGTGAATTCGCCCGCCAGCCTGACCAGCGCCGCGTCATCCTCGAACTGCCGGGTCATCCACTCGCGGATCGGCGCCGCGTCATCGACAAGCTGCAACCACAGGAAGAGCGGTCGCAGGAGCTCGGAAGTGGCGAGAAGCGATCCGTCCGCCGCCGCTGCGGTGACGCGCTGCAGAAACCAGTCGCGCATGGCGTCGGTGTCGGTCTCGGTGAGCAGGCACTCGTCATCCGATTTCGGCTGCTTTCCATTGCTGGGGTGGCGATGCCCCCAAGTCGATGCCGTGAAATGGGAGACCCAGACCAGCGGCGCATCCCGAAGAGCCGCCATCAAAATCCGCGACCGCCCTTCCAGGGTGGTGCGTTCCACGAGAACGCGACGCAGCAGCCAATGCATGCGCATGAGATTGTCGCCTATCGACCATCCTCTGCCCCTGTCCTCCTGGACGTTGAGGTCGTCCGCGACGGCGAACACGCCCCGCAGGAACGGCTCGGCCGCTTCGAGCGGGACTTCGTCTCCATGGGCGACTAGCGCCTCCAGCCAAGCCTTCGCTCTCGTCGAGCCGTCGCGGCGCGGCTGCACAACCGCCGTCCGCAGGATTGCGCTCACCTCATTGTCATCGGATGCCGCCGCGATCACCTTCGCTACCTCACCCCGCGATACGGCGTCAGGATCGATCGACATCCTGAAATATGTCTGGAAATGGGCGGTGGAGGCGATCCGCCGGTCCTTGTCCACACGCCCCCCGCCGTGGATCGTGTTCCCCCAGATGGAATCGAGTCTCGGGAACAGCCGCACGAGCGCGTCGCGGTATCGCTGGCGATCGTCGATTTTCGCGAGGAGAAGCGCATCGAGGCGCGCGCTCCCGTCGTCCCGCGCGAAGTGGTCGCGGCTTCCCTCGCACACGAGGGACTGGTTGTCGCGAACCGCCCGATAGATCGACGGCTGGAACAGCCTAAGCGCCTCGATCGCGATGAAGTCGCCGAGGTCAACCTCGCCCTCGACAGCGGGCCAGGTGATACTGAGCGCGTTGGTGTAGCGCGTCGCGTCCCGCGGCGTCCTGATCTCGGGCGCGACGGCCGCGTGGAACATGTTCATGACGTGGAGGATACGCGCATCCCCGATGCCGCCGACGATTGCGTCGATGTTCGCTACAAGGATGCGATGGACATCCGCCTCGATCGGCGCGGGAAGCTCGAAGGCCGCCTGCACGATCTTTTCCAGATAGTGCGGACCCTCCGACGGGAAGCGGTCTGCGACGATGCGTTCGGCAAGCGCGCGGTCGAACGACAGGACATAGATGACGTTCGGCAGCCGTCCCACTGACTTGACCAGGCGGAACATCGCAAGGGCCTCGTCGGGCGCGAGCCGGTCGATGTCATCGATCACCACGACGAACCGCTTGCCTTGGGCGGACAGCGCCTCCGATAGCTCGCGGTGCAGTTTCTCGACGCTCTCGCCGTCTTCTATCATCCCACCTAGCCAACCCATCACCCCGGACGCGATCGCGCCGGCACCCGACGCCCCGGCCGCGTCGGCGATGGGCGCGACCGCTCCGCCAGCTTTCAGGAGTCTGGCCCCGAGCTTCGGCAGTATCTTCCGCGCCTTGTCGCCAAGCGAAGGCCCGGTGGAGGAGTAGAGTTCTCGGAAGAACGCGAGGACAAGCGCCTCCTCGCCCCGGAACCACCACGGGTTGAAGTCGACGACCTCGATGTCACCCGCCTCCGTCGCGTCCGACAGGTGATGCTTCAGCAGGTTGATCGCGCTGCTCTTGCCCGAACCCCAGGGTCCGTTCAGCGCAATGACAACGCCGTTCGGCGAGCGCATCGTGCGCACGCTGCGTGCCAGCGACTGCACGAAGCCGTCGATACCGAACATGTCCTGCTCGGGCCGGCTGATCGGCTGATCGCCATAGTCGGCTTCAATCGGCATCCGTCGCTCCCGGTCCAATACGGTGTGAGATGGATCGTCTCATCTGCCCCACGTCACCTGCGCGACGTGCATTCCCTCGCGTGGACCCCGCAATGGTGTCGCCGGGCCGCAGTGGTGCGGTGGGCGGGAACCGCCTTCCGCACGCCGTCCGGGGGCACAGCCGCAGCCGACACAACACCGGCGACCGAAGTGACCGAGATCGGGGACTGGATTGCAGGAACATCGCGATGGACGACGACGATCCTCGTCGGCGCGGGCTCTTGAGGTGAGTTCCTGAAGCCCATCGCGTAGAAGAGCGGGTCGAGCAGCAGTAGCAGGACGAAGGTTCCGAACGCCCTCAGAAGGTGCTCGTGCGTGACTCTGATGCGGGTGATTTTTGCGTTGACCGCGTCGCGCGAGCGTCGCGTCGCGAGCAGCGTGCCACGCGTGAGCCTGCGCAGGGGGCTCGGCGTTCGCCACGCGGCGGCGATCTCCGCCTCGCCAACCCGCTGGAAACCCGAGACTTGCAGCGTCTTGAAGGCATGATAGCCCGCGGCCGCGACGTAGATCGTGGCCACGGCGAGCACGAGTAGCCGCGCCGCATCCGGGGCCGGACCAGCCTTCTTCTCCCAATTTGCCGCCTGGAGCGTGATGATCACGGGCACGAGCGCGGCGAGAACCGCGAGGTATGTCGTCGCCTTGCCTTCGGCCGTGCGAACCCGCTCGACCTCCGACGCAGCAACCTTCTGCGCCTCGTCCAGCGCGCGGTCGCCATTCACCGCCCAATCCACGCCCTCGATCGCCGCGATGTCTCGGGCCAGGCGCTGCGCTTCGGTCGACTCCTGGGCAGCATCCAAGGGCTCGATGTAGGGGAAGACGAGATCGAGGATGCGGCGCCAGTTCATGCCCTTCGCTCCACAGCGTGGGCGGCCTGACGTCGAGCAAGCGCATCGACAATCGCGGCCGTTACCGGCGCTCCGGTCTGCTGCTCGATCCAGGCCCACTGGCCGTTCGGATTGGCCTCAAGGAACCAGAAGCGGCCGTCGACGTCCTCGACGAGATCGATGGCGGCAAAGCGCAGGTCGAGATCATGGGTGACCGCGATGCAGGCAGTCGCAATCTCCGAAGGCAGGTCCATCGTCTGATGCTCGAGATCCTTGCGCACGCCCCTCCTCCAGTCGACCTCGGTCTCTCCGTGAGCCTGCGACAAGATGCGCGTGGCGAAGGTCCGCCCGTCGACCACCACCACCCGCACGTCGGTCCGCTTGCGGATCTCGCGCTGCAGTATCATCGGTGCCCTAGCGAAGCCGGCGGCGTCCTCCGCCTCCAGCCGCTCCACCCTACTCGTGAACAGTACGCTGCCGACCACGCCATCGTCGATGAGGGCGTGTCGCAGGGGTTTGGCGATCATCGCCCCACCAGCAAGGAAAGCGCTCGCAGACTCGAACGAATTGGTTACGAGCGTGTCGGGGGTGTCGAATCCTGCGCGGCGCGCAGCGGACAGTTGGCGCGGCTTGTCCTCGGCCCGCAGGATCGAGAACGGCGCGTTCAGCCACCGCCCCTCAAGCGCGTTCCAAAGACTGCGAAGGATCGCGGACCACTCCGCAGTGACATAGTCGGAGACAGGGTCGGCGGCCTCGGGCTCGAAGCTCCCCGGACGTCGGTAGTAAGCGCCGGTCACGTTCCGAAGATTCAAATTGCCGCAGGGGCCGGTCAGCACGATGGCGGATGGATCTCCGTCCGGCATTGTCAGCTGGTGTTGCGGCAAGTCCTCGGTGTTGAGCCGGACAAACGCCATGCCGCGTCGACGCATCTCGAGGATGACGAAGTCGGACGTGACGTCGCGCCTGTTTGTAACGACTAGGGTTAGGCCGATGGTGCCGCTCACCAGTAAGGCGCTACCGCCTCGTCGTCCCGCTCCTGCTGGACGTCGGTCTTCGTCGTGAGCTCCGGCAGGCGGAAGGACGCGTCCTCGTCGTCCGCTTCCTGCCGCACCTTCGTCTCGGTTCCCGTGTCCATCGCACCGAAGCGTGAGGGGTCGTCGTCGTCAACCTCGACGTGGGTCATCGTCTTGCTCTGGGTGGCGACGAGCGATCCGCCCGCCACCTCGACGATCGGCACGACGCCGTCGTCGCCATCCACCACCCAGACGCTCAAGTCCGAAGAGTATCGGCCAGGCATCTCGGCATCCGCGGTACGCGGCGTGGCGAAGCGGAGCATGAACGGCTCTGCGGCGGCTTCGGCTGTGGCAATCTTCATCAGGGCCCACTCCGGCATTGGGTTCGTCCAGGAACATGTAGGGAAGAATCACCAGCCGTAACAGTCCCAGGTGTTTTTGTTTCGTTCCCCCAGCCTTTTCCATTATGATCTCGCCCATGAAGGCGACAGAACTCAGGCAGCGCGTGGAGCGCTACATCCGCGGCGACCGCCGCGTGGCAGATCTCGACCGGATGTTCCTCGGGCTACGCGACCGCTGTTACGGCCTCGCCTCCATCCGCGAGATCGGCGACTTCGTCGCGCACCGCGACCAGCGCGAGAAGGGACCGGTCACCGATACGGTCAGGGACATTCAGCTGAGCCTGGAATCTTGGCTGCGCCAAGGCGAGGGAAAGGCGCCCGACCTGCCACTCGCCAAGCGGATCAGCGCCGCGAACCTCCGGACCGCGACGGACGTGCAACTCGCCCAGCGCCTCGGGCTTCGACGCGAGGTGGTTAAGTCGGTCCTCGCACAGGCCATTAGCAAGATGGAGGCGGACCGCTTCGAGAAGGTGACGGATCGCGAGCGGAACGTCTTCAACTATCTGGCGGGCGCGTTCATCTGGAACCCCGCGTTTACGGACGTGCGGGTGGCGGACGACCTCGCGTCCGTCCTGACCAAGTCCGGCGCACTGCGGCTGGACGAGCGGGAAGCGTTCGACGCGGGCCGCCCCTTCCTCGCCCTCTACGTCACCGCGCTCATGCACGACTCCGCGGTGGTCATGGACGACGGCGCCCGGTACGACCTAGTGGCCGGCTTCGACAACGACCACCGGCGCATCGAGGTGAAGGCACGCATCGACCTGCCCGGCTGGGGGAAGAAGGTGACGGCGCCGGTCTGCGTGTTTTGGACCGGGCTGATCGGCACGGAGCACTGCTCGAACGAACTCGCCGCTACGCCCGCGGGCTGGGTCGGCGCGATCGAGGTCGATCCGTCCGGGCGTCTTGCCGGGTTCGCCTAATCTTCACTCCGAAAGCCAGTTTTTTGCACCTGTCCGGCGCGGCAGCTTGTAGGCTCATGAGCCCCCCGTAAAATAACCGATATCAGGGCGCATTGCTGACTCATCGTTTGGCGCGGCTCGACCGGCAGCTTTCGGCGTGAGCCGACATACCGGGCGCAGGACCGGAGCGGCTTATTCTGGTCCGAATTCTGCCATTTCAGAGATTGCGGGGATGGACGGACGAAAAACCGGTCGCGCTCGCCCCACGCCTGCTGAATTGGCTGCTCGCCCACAGCCCCTCTGCGACCAATAGCGTGCGTGAAGGCCGATCGGGCAGCGAGTATCAGGGCTTGACGAACCGATAGACGAAGCGATCCGTCCCGCCTTTGATCGCCGGATCGAACACCTTGATCGTGTGCATATCGTCCGCTTTGGCGAGCATGTCACTTTGCGCGTCCAGCAGGAAGCCAGCGGCCCGCACTTCCTCGACAACCGACGCGGGGTCGATCCGATGCAGTGACGGCGTGTCGGTGGTGCCCGACCCGCTTGCCGCGGCGTGATCGACGATGATGTACCGTCCGCCAGAATTCAAACTTGCGAAGACGGCCCGGTTGAACGCGTCTGCCGTCGCGCCCTTGGCCTGGATCAGCGGCGTGTGAAGATCGTGATAGAACAAGTGCATCCAAACGACGTCTGCGGCCGGGATGGCCTCCGCGATCGCGGCAACGTCGGCCGAGACGGCGTCGACATTCTCGCGGCCCAACTCCTGCGCGAGCGTTCGCATAAGCCCGACTGGGTCGTTCTTAAAGTGCGCGACTTCGCCCGGTACGAAGCTGTAGACCCGCCCTTCGGTCCCCACGACGTCGGAGAAGATGCGGGTCCAGTCGCCATTGCCGGGGTAGACATCGATGACCGTGGTGCCCGCTGTGACGGTCGCGAACCGGATCAGCTCGGCTTGCTTGGCTTGATCGTACATTGGAATTTTCCTTATGGTTAAGGGCCGACAGCCGCAGGACGTCGAGGAGCGACCCCGGTTTGGCGTGTTGGCGTGCCTTATGAGGCGCGTTGTGCCGTCCCGATATCACCGGGCTCACTTGTAACGCCGGTGTCGCCTTTGGCGGCGAATGCCAATGCTTGCGTGTCGACATATTCCCGGATGCTCGCCAGCTTGCCGTGCCGGATCGTGATTGCGAAGACCCAGTCGTCGACGAACGGCTTATTCGTGGCTCTGACCTTGCCGGTGGCGACACCGGCCACCAGGACACGATCCCCCTGGGCAATGAACTCATGAGGTTCCGTCGACGTCTCCAACGACCGAGACGCGGTCTCGAGCAAGTTGACGAGGCCCGCATGGCCACGGTGCGTTCCGGCCAGCGGCCAATCCCGCCCCGGAATGATCCATTCAATGTCTTCGGCGACGAGCGCCAGAAGAGCCTCCCGGTCACCGCGGCCGATCGCGGCGAAGAAGTTCTTCACGGTCTCAACGTTTTGCTCGGTGGTCATGAGAGGCTCTCCGGTTGGCGGTTGGGTACGGTCAGACCTGGGCCATGCCGCCATCGACGGCGAGATCGATGCCGGTGACGTAGGAGCTTTCGTCGGAGGCGAGGAACAACACGGCTGCCGCAACTTCCTCGGGCCTACCCCGCCGACCGAGTGGCACCTGCGAGGCGAAATGAGCCACCGCTTGTTCGACCTGTTCGGTGGTAAGCCCGACCTTCTCCAGAGCCGGAGTCTCGATTGGGCCAGGGCTCATCGAATTCACGCGGATCTTTCGATCCTTGAGTTCCACCGTCCAGCCGCGAGCAAAGGTGCGCACGGCTGCCTTGGCAGCGGCGTAGGCGCTGAACGCCGGATCTCCCCTGACGTTTGCCACCGACGCGGTCAGTATGATCGAGCCGCCGTCCTTGAAGAGCGGAAGGGACTTCTGAACCGTGAAGAACGTGCCCTTCGCATTCAGGTCGAACGTCTTGTCGAAATGCTCCTCGGTCGCCACCTCGAGCGGTGCAAGCTCGCCCCAGCCGGCATTCGCGAAGAGCACATCGATGTGACCGTGCTTTTCCTTCACGACGGCGTAGAGCCGGTCCAAATCATCGAGGCGCGTCACGTCGCCTGTCACCGTCGTGACGTTGCTCCCGATGGCGGCGGCGGCCTCCTGGAGCTCCTTCTCGCGTCGCCCGGTGATGACGACATGCGCGCCTTCCGCGACGAACCGCTTGGCGGTGGCCAAGCCGATGCCGCTGTTTCCGCCGGTGATGACAGCGACCTTGCCTTCGAGTCTTTTCATTTCGTCCATCCTTCAATGTGCTGGGGAAATCCCCTGAGCGCTTCCAGATGGGTCGGCGTCGGTCGCTTCGTCAGTGTGGAATGGCGCATATCGGTGGTGCGTAGATGCACCGACGGCGAGCACAGCGTTTCCGGGGATTCCCACGCCGCAGCTCGGTGCCGACAAATTGCGGTTGGGACGCTGCCTTATCGGTGCGATAACGCACCATGATCGACTGGGACGATGTTCGATACTTCCTCGCCGCCGCGCGCGGCGGCTCGGTGCGCGCTGCCGCCAAAGGACTGGCGGTGAACCACGCAACGGTGCTCAGACGTATATCCCAGCTCGAGGAGCGGCTCGGCACCCGAATGTTCGAGCGGCTGCCTTCGGGCTATCGCCTGACGGAAGCGGGCGCGGAGGTGCTGGACCTCGCGATCCAGATGGAAGCTTCGTCGCACCAGCTCGAAACGCGCATCCTTGGGCGCGACCAAAGCGTGCGCGGTCTGCTGCGCGTGACGTTGACGCCTATCCTCGCGACGCATCTGCTGATGCCGGATTTCGCCGATTTCGCGCGTCTCTATCCCGATATCGAAATGGAGATCTTGTCGTCGGGTGAGTTGGCGAACCTCACCAACCGGGAAGCAGATGTCGCGATCCGCGTCGTCTACGACCGCAAGACGCTGCCGCTCAATCTGCACGGCCTGAAGGGTCCGGAGGTATTCGGCGGCGTCTATGTGGCGCGCGATCGGCTCGTCGCGTGGCGCTCCGGCGCTGGCGAGCCGCTGCGGTGGATCGTCATTGCCACGCACGGCGTTCCCGATTGGGCGAGCGGAGGTGCGGTGCGCACCGCGGGGGTGCCGTTCAAAGTCACCGACGCCGCAGCAGAGATCGCCGCCGTCCGAGAGGGGCTCGGGATCGCGACGCTACCGTGCTTCGTCGGCGATGCCGATCCGCAGCTCGAACGTATGCCGGGTACCAACCTTCACATGTATGGGACGCTCTGGATTCTCAGCCAAGGCGAAACGCGCAAAACCAAGCGCGTTCGACTGTTCACGGAGTTTATATCCGAAAGGATCTCCGGGTATGGGCAACGTCTTACCAGTCAGTGACCGACGGGAGATCGGTCAACCGGCCAAGATCACGCCGATAATGAACCTACCGCGTGGGTGATCATTCGTCAGTTCGTGTCACTGCAAATGGCAGGTATCGGGAGCGCTGCTCGGCACCTCGAACGGCGACAACTGGGGCGCGTCGCCGATCGTCCGCTTCGATCAGCCCGATCGGCAGCTTCCGCCGCGGCCGGACGTTCGCTGGAGGTGCATTGAACGGCCGGCTTTGGGTCGACTTAGGTCGCCGGACTTGGCTTCGGCGCTAAAACGCAGCTCTTCCTATCGACGCACCTCCATCAACGTAAAGCGTCTGTCCGGTCATGAAGGCGGCATCATCCGACAGCAGAAAAGCAATGGAAGCTGCGATCTCGTCAGGCGAACCGAAACGCCCCATCGGCATGCCTGCGAGATAGCGACGCTCGCCCTCGCTGCCGGGAGGATTGTTGGCGCGGAACAGCTCGGTTTCGGTCGGACCGGGCGCCACCGCGTTGACGGTGATGCCACTGGTTGCGAGTTCCAGCGCCCAGCTGCGAGTGAAGCTGATGAGCGCGGCCTTGGCGGCTGCGTAGGCCGTGCGCTCGACAGCGCCGAGCACCGTAAGGCTGGAGATGTTGACGATGCGTCCCCAACCCCGATCGGTCATTCCGGGAAGGAAGGTCTGCACGGCCTGAAGCGCGGGACGCAGGTTGACGCGCAGCACATCATCGAGCGCGGATAGCTGCACCGCACCCAGCCGCTGTGGCCGAACCAGGCCGACATTGTTGACGACGCCGTCGAAGGCGAATTCGTGGCCAAGCTCGATAAGGCGTGCCTGGGTGGCATCGGTGTCGCCCAGATCGAGCGCGACCAGCTTGCCGGGGAAATTGTCGGTGGCATGGCGCGCGATACCAACGACCCGGTGCCCATCGCGGTCAAGACGGTGGGACAGCGCGAGACCGATTCCTTTGCTGGCGCCGGTGACGAGGAAGGTGCGGGTCATAGCGGCACTTTCAAATATGGCCCGACCGCGTCTGGCGACCGGGGCTTAAGACAATCAGGCGGTGACGCTGGCGGCGCGGCGGAGGGCCGGCAGCATATCCGCGGGCTCGGGACGCTTGGTGTAGTCCGGGTTCACCTCGGCATAGAGGATGGTGCCATCCTGCCCGATCACGAAGCGGCCCGGCATCGGCAGCGTCCAGCTCGGGTCGCCGTTGAACGCGGGCAGATCGTTTTTCAGCCCCTTGTAGAGCTCGACCAGATAGCCCGGCATCTCGAAGCGCAGACCGAAGGCGGCAGCTACGTCGTTTCGGGTGTCCGATAGGATCGGAAAGCCGAGATCGTTCTGGCGCACCGACTTGCGGCTGTTCACTGCCGTCTGCGGCGAAATGGCGACGAGGCTGGCACCGAGGACCTCGAAGTCCGGCAATGCTGCCTCGAGGGCCTGCAACTCCATGTTGCAATAAGGGCACCAGACGCCCCGGTAGAAACTCACCACCAGCGGCCCCTTGGCGAGAAGGTCGGTCGACGAGACCGGCTCGCCGTCGGGATCGTTGAGCGTGAAGGCGGGCGCCCTCTCGCCGGCCTTGAGCGCGCGGCCGGCAGCGCCAGATGCGATCAGTTCGGCTGTGGCGCGGTGCATCGTCTCAATGACGGAAGGGGACACATTGTAGGGCGGCTTGCCGGCCTCGAAATCAGATTTGAAGGCATCGAGCTTGGTTTGCAGGGTCATGATTTGTCTCCTTGGGTGGGTTCGTGCGTGATAGATGAGCCATTCCGGGAGGGCGGTGCAGGCATGCTGTGCGGCTAATTGTCATTCCCCGTCGGAATGCGCGGTGGCGTTCAGGCAGCGCGGCGGAAGAACGGATAGTCGGTGTAGCCACGGGCATCGCCGCCATAGAAAGTTGCGCGGTCATAGGGGTTGAGGGGGAGCCCCAGCCGTAGCCGTTCGGGGAGGTCCGGGTTGGCGATGAACGCCCGGCCGAAAGCGACCGCGTCCGCGTCGCCGCTATCGAGGATCGCTTGCGCACTCGCACCGTCGAAGCCGCCGGCCGCAATCAAGGTGCCATGGAAGACGGAGCGCAGATGCCTGGCCGCGAGCGGCTCGGCCTCGGCGATCAACTCGGTGCCCTTGATGCGCGGTTCGACGACGTGGAGCCAGGCGATCCCTAAGTCATCGAGCCGGGCGGCGGCGTAGCCGAACGTGGCTTGCGGCTCGCTGTCCGACATCGAACCATAGGTGCCGCTCGGGCTGAGCCGGACGCCGACGCGGTCTGCGCCGAACGCATCGATCGCAGCCTGCGTTACCTCCAAGAGGAAGCGGGCGCGGTTCTCTATAGGGCCACCATAATCGTCGGTGCGCCGGTTGGTGCCGTCCTGCAAAAACTGATCGGGCAGATAGCCATTGGCACCGTGGATCTCGACGCCGTCGAACCCTGCGGCCTTGGCCCGTGCCGCGCCCGCCCCGAACTCGGTGATGATGCCGGCGATCTCGGCGCGTTCCAGTGCGCGCGGCACCGAGAAGGGCACCTCCCCGTCCGCCGAATAGCCATGTCCCTCGGCCTGGACCGCGGAAGGGGCGACCGGCGCACCGCTGCCGGGCTGGATGTCGGGGTGCGATTGCCGCCCGACATGCCAGAGCTGCAAAGCGATCTGGCCGCCACGGGCATGCACCGCATCGGTGATTGCGCGCCATCCGTTGATCTGGGCGTCGTCATAGATGCCGGGCGCGCCGGCATAGCCATAGCCCTGCCGCGAGATCGGCGTCGCCTCCGAGATAATCAGGCCGCCTTGGGATGCGCGTTGGTCATAATAGTCCTTCATCAGATCGCTCGGCCGATCGCCGGGATCGGCGCGCATCCGGGTGAGCGGCGCCATGACGACGCGGTGGCCAAGCGACAGGGCACCGGCGCGAACCGGCGTGAACAGCTTCGACATGACAATCTCCTCGGGAAGTGGTTCAGGCGTGGGGGATCAGGGCGTTGACGCGCTTGATCGCGCGCTGGACGGCGCGGCGGGTCTCTATCTCCGCGTACCAGCGGGCGACGTGCGCGCTCTCGCCGAAGTCGACGCCCGCAAATTCGCGCCGCCACAACCAACCGAAATGCGCGATGTCGGCGATTGTGAAGGTGTCGCCGGCCACGAAGCGGCGTTCCGCCAGCGCGCCATCGAGCAAGGCCAGCGTGCGCTTCGCTTCAGTGGAGAAGCGCTGAATTGCGAGCGGCTGGGGCTCGGACGCCTGGCGCTGGAAGAAGCCCGACTGGCCGAATGCCGGACCGAGACCAGAGGCGTGGAAGAAAAGCTGTTCGAACACCCGTGCCCGATCCTCGCCGGCGGCGGGCAGCAGCTTGCCGCTCTTCTCGGCGAGATAGATCAGGATTGCGGCGGATTCGGTCAGCACCAGACGACCATCGGCGCCATCCGGATCGACCAGCACCGGCACCTTGGCGTTCGGGTTCAGCGCGACAAATTCCGGCGCCTTCTGCTCGCCGGTGCGGACGTTGATCGAATGCAGCATGTAATCGAGCCCGAGTTCCTCGAGCGCGATCGGCACCTTTATGCTGTTGGGCGTGGCGAAGGCGTAGACGTCGAACATGTCATTGGTCCTCGGAAAGCAGTGAAATCCGGCCGCGCAGGATCGGCGCGGTGAGCGCGATCAGCGCCAGGATCGGGCTGCCAGTGATCTGGAAGGCGAGCAGCCCGTCGAATACGGACGGCGTGGGATGCATGCGCATCAGCCAAGGCATCATGACGGTTACTCCGGCTGTGCGTCGGCCGATCCGAAGCACAAGCCGGCAAATGCTCCCCTGCCGCTCGACATGGCAGGGATCACAAGGCAATAACGCCCATTCCGAGGAGGAATGGCATGGACCGATATCAGGCGATGGCGACGTTCGTACGGGTGGTGGAGACCGGCTCCTTCTCCGCCGCCGCCCGCCAGCTCAATGTCGGCCAGCCTGCCGTGTCGAAGACGGTCGCGCAGTTGGAGAACCGGCTCCAGGTCAGCCTGCTGATCCGCTCCACCCACGGCCTTTCGCCCACTGAAGCGGGGCAGCGGTTCTTCGAGCGCGCCAAGGCGGCTATCCAGGAGGCCGACGAAGCCGAGCTTGCCGCGCGTGGGGCCGGTGCAGGCCTGTCGGGTTGCCTGCGCGTATCAGCCGCCACAACCTTCGCGCGCCTGCATATCGTACCGTTGCTACCGCGCTTCCTCGCCGAGAACCCCGAGCTGGAGATCGACGTGATCCTCGACGATCGCGTCATCGACCTGATCGCCGAGGGCATCGACCTTTCGTTGCGGATGGGGACGCTCGCCGATTCCACCGCAGTCGCGCGCAAACTCGCCACCGGTGGCCGATCGATTCTCGCCACGCCCGGCTATCTCGCGCGGGCCGGCGAGCCGAACCATCCTGCCGATCTCGCCGACCACGAGGTGGTCGTCTACAGCCAGACGGCTAGCGTCTGGTCGCTAAGCCGGGACGGCACCGAATCCTCGGTTGCCGTGCATGGCCGGGTGCGGGTGAGCGCCGCTGAGGGGCTCCGCGCCGCCGTCCTCGCCGACATGGGGCTGACAGTCGCATCGGACTGGATGTTCGCGCACGAGATCGAAAGCGGCGCCGTCCGCCGCGTCCTCACCGATTGGTCATTGCCGCCGATCGATCTGTGGGCGGTGTTCCCCGCTGGTCGAATGATGAGCGCCAAGGCCCGCCAGTTTGCCGCCTTTGTCGAGCAGGCGTTCGCCGCCCATTCCGCAGCGGCATAAGCCTTATCGCCTCGCGCCATCGTCCGTCGCCCGATCCGAAGGCCTAGCTGGGTTTCACGCCAACCGCTTCCGGTCGGCCCCAATTAGGACACAGATCATGGCACGCTTCGAAACCTACCGCGACGCTTTCTCGAACGCTCGTCTCGCCCGCAAGGCCAACGGCGTACTCGAGGTTACGCTCCACACCGATGGCGGCAAGCTCGTCTTCGACGGCCACACTCATGAGCAGTTCGTCGAGCTCTTCCACGCGATCGGCGAGGATCGCGACAACCGCGTCGTGATCCTGACCGGTTCGGGCGATGCCTTCATGGATACGATCAGCCCCGAGGGTTTCGATTTCTTCAGCCCCCAGGGCTATGACAAGATCCTGCGCGAAGGCCGGAAAATCCTGAGCAACATCCTCGATATCGAGGTGCCGATGATCAGTGCGCTCAACGGCCCGGTGCTGCTCCACAGCGAATATGCGCTTCTCACCGACATCGTGCTGGCGACGCCGGAGACGGTGTTCCAGGACAAGCCGCATTTCGAGTTCGGCATCGTGCCGGGCGATGGCGTGCATGCCTTGTGGCCGCATGTCATCGGCTCGATCCGTGGCCGGTATTTCCTGCTGACCCGGCAGGTGCTCGATGCCGAGACCGCGAAGGACTGGGGCGTCGTCAACGAGATCGTGCCCGCCGTTCGCCTGCTGGAGCGCGCACACGAGATTGCGGACGGCATCGCGGCACTTCCACCACTGACCAGCCGCTACACCCGCATCGCGCTGACGCAGGGCCTGCGCCGGCTGATCGAAGCCGACGGTGGCTATGGGCTGGCGCTTGAGGGCATAAGTGCCGCCGATGTCGCCCGGAGCATGGCAGCGCAGGCCTGACGTCTCGACTGCCGCCCGGCATGCGCCGGGCTGCCACCGACTCCGCAAGGTCCGCTTCCGGCAGAGGCGGACCTTCAATCTTTGTGCGCGGTTTGTCGTACTCTGGTCGACAGCGGCGCTCAAACTGATCCACAGGAAAGGCCGCTACCTCGCTGGTGCCGCCAAGCGGAAGCTAACCGGATCGAGGCATCAATCGCACTCGGCTTTCAATCAAACCTCCAGATCGGGATGCCCATCTTCCGAGCCTTGTCTGCGAGATTGGCGCTGATCCCAGTGCCGGGGAAAACCAGCACTCCGATCGGCATCGCGTCGAGCATGATGTCGTTCCGCTTGAACGGTGCCGCTTTGGCGTGACGTGCCCAGTCGGGCTTGAACGCGATCTGGGTCACCTTGCGATTATCGGCCCAACAGGCGGCGATCCGTTCCACGCCGCTGGGCGTGCCGCCATGCAACAAAACCATGTCCGGATGCTTGGCGTGGACGCGATCGAGGGCATCCCAGATCGTGCGGTGATCCAGATAATCGGCCCCGCCGGTAATCGCGATCCTGGTGCCGGTGGGGAGAAGCACTTCGCGAGTGGCGCGCTTCCGCGCGTTGATGAAGTCACGGCTATCAATCATGCTGCTGGTAAGCGCCTTGCGATTGACCAGTGAACCGCTGTGCGGCGTCCAGGCATGCTTGGTGTGTAGCCGGAACTGGTCGGCGCAGGCGTCGCGGAAGAATTCCATGGCGTCGCGGCGTTCGATCAGGGTTGTGCCTTCTCGCAGCAGCCGTTCGAGTTCGGCCGATTTGACCTCGGAACCGTCCTGCTCGCGCTGCGATCGCTGTTGCGCCACTTCATTGTCGTCCAACTCGCGTTCGATCCGTTCGGCCGCGCGGTGAAAGATGTTGCCGATGCCCCAGAGCAGGGGTTCGAGATCGGGCTCGAGCCGGGTGTCCTGAAAGGTCGAGACCATCGCATCGAACATGTCGGCAACGGCACCGCCGACAATTCTCGCTTCCGGGAGCGGTCGGGGATCGGGTTCGTCGTCGAACGGGCGATAGCCGAACAAGGCCAGTTCTTCGAGCATATGGGCGGTGGTCGAGCTTTCCGGTGCTTGGTCTGTGGTTGGATCGATGGTCATGATGATCTCCTCGTCGGAGCCGCGCGCCTCGCGGCCTTCCTGGGCGATCATCCGGGCGGCAGGAAGATGGCGGCCGCACCCATGGATTCTCGTGATTCAATGTCGAAGTATCGCATTGGGCCGAAGCGAAGCGGAGGACGGCCGGAGGCGGCTATTTTGGCTCGCGATGCAAAGCTTGGGGATCGGCACGATCCGCAAGCGGCGGAAAATAGCCGCCTCCGGCCGTTGCGGGCGCTGTCTCCCTGCCGCCAGAGCGCCCCTCTCGAAGGCCGGCGCGCGGCTCTCCGCGAGTCAGCATGCTCGTGTCAGGCACGGACCTGGAAACGCTCAATGTCCTCCGATCTCAGATGGGGCGCGAGTTCGGACAGGAGTCGACCGCGCCCGAGCGCCATCAGACCGTCGTTGAGGTCATTGCCGGCGGGGCTGACGATGGGAATGAGATCGATGCCTCGCGCTCCGGCTCGATCGTCGAGTTGTGTCCACGCAGCATCGCCTGCTGCGTCATCATCGCGGACGACGTAGAGGCGCTGGACGTCAGTCGGCCATTCGAGTGCTGCGAGATGGGCAGCGGAGAGCGTCGCGACTGTCGGCATGGCGGGCAGCATCATGCGCCAGGACAACATCGTCTCGAGCCCTTCGCCGATCGCCATGACAGGGCCGGCATTGCCGAACCGGACACCGTGCCCGAGCAGGTCGCCCATCGCTCGACGCGGCGTGGCGATATGCGCCTTGTCGCGTCGGGCTGGATCGAGCCAGGTGCGGTGAATGCCGGTGATGGTTCCCGCATCATCGGTGACGGCGGCGATCAGCGCCGGGAATGCGTTGGCGGTGCCAGGCGGATCGTCCTGCGATGGCCGATACCAGCAATGTGGATGAAAGCGGAGCCAGCGCTCGGTCCGCAGATGATGGAGTTGCCGCGCGCCCAAATAGGTTTCCGCAGTTGTGCCGGCGATCGAGCGGCAGGCCGCAAAGAGGCGTTGAGCGGCTTTGCGCGATCCGGCTGGCGCGCGGACCATGTCGCGGTCGTGATGGTCGGCGACCTTGGGAAGAGCGAGATAGCGCCGGGCCTCGTCGAGCGTCGCGCTCAATTGATCGTGGCCGAGATTAAGGGCGATCAGGTCGAGCAGATCGCCATGGTCGCCGGTCGCAGCATCGGTCCATTTGCCGGCCGCGCCCTTGCCATGATCGCCGCCCTTCAATCGGACATAGAGGCTGCGCCCCTTCGAGCCCTGGACATCACCGGCGAGCCAGTAGTGGCCTTCGCGGTGCCCGGCGGGGAGATAGGTGCGGCAGACCCGCTCGGCGTCGCGCGCGAGTTGGCGGGCAATATCGCCGACGGTGTCGGGCATGATGGCCTCCGTGACAAAGAAGGGGGCCCGCCTCGTCGGCGAACCCCCAGGGCTGAGGCGGACGCTATTCGGCGGCGATCGCCAGCGGTTCCTCCTCCAAGTCCGAAGGATCATGAATGCCGGCGTCGCTGTCGATGGCCGGTACGCCGCCGATGCTATCCGGGGCTTCGTCATCGGACTCAACGGCTGCTGGCGTGCGCAGCGGCTCCGCCAGCCAGCCGCTGCCCTCAAGCAGGCGTTCGGCCTCCTTCGCCATGTCGCCCTTCTTCATCGTGGCGATTCGGTTGGCGACCTCACTGCCCTTGGCCTCCTCGACTGCCGCCAAGATCCGGGCCTTGGTGACACGACCCAGATAGTTGTCGACGCCCGCGCTCCAGCCGGCCGCCACCATGTCGAGGTCGGCAGCCCGCGCGACGATATGGCTGTTGGCGATCCGACGCTCGATCTTATGCGGCGAGACGCGGCCGTCATTGTAGCGATTGCCCGGCTCCCACACCGCATTGATGCCGAACGACGCGCAATGCGCGAACAGCGTCGCCTGGTCGTCGCCATCGAACGCGATGAGCGCATCCCAGAGCTGCTCGGCGTCATCGGGCAGACGCTCTTTCCAGGCATCGTGCCGGCGCTCGATCGCCTGTGCCGAGATGCTGTCGTTGAGGCCGGGAGCATGAACCGACAGGCTGCCGCCCCGGATCGACACCTCCATGCAGCTCTCCACCTGCGTGTAGTGATAGAAGGTCTCGAGCACGAAGGCATGCAGAACAGCCGCGAACGCCACCGTCGGATGCGCCGCGACGGCATCGCGGAGCGCCAGCGTGCGGTGGGTGGTCAGCTCGGTCACCAACCGATCGGGCAGGGGTTTCAGCAAATCCTCCTGCTCGTCATCCTCGTCGGCCGGGGATGCTGCCGCACCGCCGATGCTGATGACCGTACGCTGCGGTTGGTGGTCGTCGAGTTCACCGGGAAGGTCGTCGCCGTCCGCCGCGCTGGACTCCTCGTCGTTGCCCGTGTCATCGGCCGGTTCGTCTTCAGGTCGGACGAACCCGCGCTCGATATAGAGCGAACCATCGCCATCGATGCTGATGAACACGCCGGCCTGGGCGACCTCGGACGGATCGTAGATCAGCGGGCGCGACACGAGCCCGGCGATTTCCTCGTCGATGGCCGTGACGCGTGCTTCGATCTCCTCGGGCACATCGCCGCCGCCCGCCCATTCATCTTCGAGCGCGTCGGCCTCGGCACGGAGCGAAGCGAGCTTTGCCTCGTCATCCTCCGTCAGGTCGGGCTGGACCCCCTGCAGCTCGCGCAGGTCGTGGTCGTAGCCGTAGGAGAAGTCGACTGCGACCGCGATCCACTTCCAGCCCTCTTCGCCGATGCGGGCGGCCTCGGCCTGGAGCTTCTCGGCCACCAGCCGATCGAGCAGAGCGACATCCTGCAGCCAGCCGCCATCGTCGGTCTCGAACAGGTCGCGCAGCACATAGCCGCCGGCCGCCACATAGGCATCAAGCCCGACGAAGCTGACGCGCTTGTCCGAGGCGCGCACCGCATCTTCGGTGAGCTTCGAACGAATGAAGTAGGGCTGCTTGTTGTAGCTCGTCTGGAGCAGATCCCACACCTGCTCCTGCCGCGCATGATCCTCCGACACCGAGAAGGCCATGAGTTGTTCGAGGCTCATGCCGTCCTCGGCATAGACCTCGTGCAGCTTGGGCGAGACCGATGCGAGCTTCAGCCGCTGCTTCACCACCGCGGGCGTCACCATGAAGGTGGCGGCCACCGTCTCAATGTCGCTGCCGCCCTGGACGAGTTGCTGCATCGCGCGGAATTGGTCGAGCGGATGCAGGGCCTCGCGGTGGGTGTTTTCAGCGAGCGAGTCTTCCTCGGCGCTGATCACGGCATCGTCGCGCACGATGCAGGGCACTGCTTGCGTTTTCACCATCCGCTTGCCTTTCACGAGCTGCTGAAGGGCCCGAAAACGGCGGCCGCCGGCCGGGACTTCGAACAGCCCGGTCTCGTTGCCCTCGACATCACGCTGCGGGCGAACGCTGAGGCTCTGAAGCAGGCCGCGGCGCGCAATGTCGGCAGCGAGCGTGTCGATCGACACGCCGGCCTTCACGCGCCGGACGTTGGCCTGGCTCAGCACCAGCTGGCTGAACGGGATGTCACGCGAGGCATTGAGCGCGATCTTCACTTGGCTAGTCATGGGTCTTCTCCATGACGGGCGGCCGGGAGACTCTCTCTCGACCCTCAACCCGTCATGGAGATGGCGCAGCCCTCTCCCTCTAAGAGGAGGAGGACCGCGCCAACTCAGGTGGGACGGAGGCGGATCAGCGCGCAGCCGCCATCAGCTTGGCCGCTTTGCCCTCAAGTTCGAGCCGGGCGTCCTGATGCGGCTTGTCCCGCGCCAGTGCGGTGATCCCCTGAACGAAATCGAAAATTGAAGCCGGCGGCCGGCCTTCCTCGTCGAGAACGGTCGCGATGATCTTCTCGGTCTCGGGCCGTGAGAAGCCGCGCTGGCGCAGGAAGCCTGTGCGGTCCTCGTCGGTGCGCGCGACCACGCGTTCGCGTGCCGCCTTGATGCCCGTGATGAACGGCATCGGCGAAGAGGTCGCGAAGGACTCCAGTGCAGGCGCCGCCTCGTGCGCGAAGCGGTTGGCGGCGAACTTGCTGTGGCGGATGCTGATCTCCTCGAAACCTTCGGCGCCCCAGATATTCCGGTTCATGCAAACGGCGCGGAGGTAGAAGGAGGCCATGCCGAGCGTCTTCGATCCGACCTCACTGTTCCAGCAGTAGAAGCCGCGAAAATACAGGTCAGGGTCGCCGTTCGGCAGGCGGCCGGCTTCGATGGGACGGGCATCGTCGACCAGGAAAAGGAAGACGTCGCGGTCCGACGCATAGAGCGTCGTAGTGTCTTTGGTGATCTCGACGAACGGATTGTGCGTCATGGTCGACCAGTCGAGGACGCCCGGGACCTTCCATCGCGTGTCGCCGGTTCCATTGCCCGCGATCTTCATCACCGCCGCAACCAGCTCGTGATCCCAGATGCGGCCATAATCCGGGCCCGTGACCGCGCGCAACTCGACACGACCGTCTTCGGTTTCCAGCGTCTTCATGAGCTCGGCCCGGTGGGACAGCAGTCCATGCTGCATGTTGATCCCGGCGAGCGGTCCTGGCAGTTGGCGCAGATAGCCCGATGGCGCGCCGACCAGGCTGCAGAGCTGGCCGAACGACCAATGGGTTGGCGCGATAGGCTGGTCCCGACCCGGCAGGACCAGCGCGAGGTTCTCGACATCGTCGCGGTTCGCCTCGACTCGGACCTCGCGCGTCTCCACGGTGCGTGCGGTCGCGTGCTCGGCGCGGCGGAGGACTGCGTCGTGGAGCGCCGACAGCGATAGATACCGCTCATCATCGGGACGAGAGAACCACTCGGACGAGACGCGGCCGATTCGCTCGCCGCGAGAGATGCCGACCTTGAAGCCGCCGGGTTGAGCCGACCGTGACGCACTTGAAACACGCGGATCGGAAAGGATAGTCGCCATGGGAAATCTCCATGACGGGCGCCGAGAGCCTCTCTCTCAACCTCAACCCGTCACGGCAATCGCCGCTATCCTCTTCCTCTCGGGGCGTTGCGGGGCCTCCCGCAGAAGGGGGCCGGCGAGACGCGGCTCGCCGGCAGGGGAAGGCTTTCCCCTCTTCAACCCACAATTTTACGCCGAAAGCACTACGCCGGCATCTGATTACGCGGTTATTACGTTAGCCCAGAGCGGCTCCCGCGTAAGGCCTAGCTTGTGCCCCTTTCGGGGAAGTTTTTGTGCTAAATCAGGAGGATGCTGGTGCTGCCGGTGAGGATTGAACTCACGACCTCAGCCTTACCAAGGATGCGCTCTACCACTGAGCTACGGCAGCATGTCCGCAAAGCACCTTACGGCGTCTGCGGAAGCGGCCTAAGAGCCGTTGCGGCGGGGATTGTCAAGGAGCGTGTGACCAATGGGCAGCAAAGACGACGAGAAAGCCGCGCGGCTCGCCGCCGCGCTGCGCGAGAACCTCAAGCGCCGCAAGGGGCGCGAGCGGGCGCTCGACACGGCGCCGCGCGACGACGACGTCACGCGATAGGCGCGCATTTCGCCGCGAGCCAGGCGCGCTCGGCGGGGTCGAGATAAGCGCCGATCACCTCGACGACGCGCGCGTGATAGGCGTCGAGCCATGCGCGCTCGGCCGGGCTCAGCATCTCCGCGACGATCAACGAACGCTCGATCGGGCAGAAGGTCAGCGTCTCGAAGCCGAGCATCGTGGCGCCGGCTTCGAAGCCGCGCTCCTCGACCAGGATCAGATTCTCGATTCGGATGCCGTACTCGCCCGCTTTGTAATAGCCGGGCTCGTTCGAGAGGATCATCCCCGCGCGCAGCGGCTCGGACGGGCCGCCGCCGGGATAATCGGGCGGGGCGATACGCTGCGGTCCTTCGTGCACCGAGAGATACGCGCCGACGCCGTGGCCGGTGCCGTGCGCATAGTCGAGCCCGGCCGCCCATAACGGCCGCCGCGCGAACGCATCGAGCTGCCCGCCATTCGTGCCGGCGGGAAACACCGCGGTCGCCAGCGCGATATGGCCCTGCAGCACCCGCGTGAAGCGATCGCGCATTTCCGCGGTCGGCGTGCCGATCGGCAGGACGCGCGTCACGTCGGTCGTGCCATCGGCATATTGCCCGCCCGAATCGACGAGATAGAGCTGGCCTAGCTCGAGCGGCGCGTTCGATTCGGAGGTCGAATGGTAATGCGGGCTCGCGCCGTGCGCGCCGGTCGCCGAGATCGTGTCGAACGACGTGTCGCGCAGCACGCCGGTCGCCGCGCGGAACGCGTGTAACGCGGCGACGCACGACAGTTCGGTGAGGCCGCCGGCCGGCGCCTCCGCCTCGACCCAGCGCAGGAATTTCGCAAGCGCAGCGCCGTCGCGCGCCGCGGCGGCGCGGTGGCCGGCGATCTCGACCGGGTTCTTGATTGCCTTGGCGAGCACGACCGGGTCGCGCAGTGTCAGCACCTGTGCGCCACCCTGCTCGAGCCGGTCGAAGATCGCCGCGACCGCGCGCTCGGGGTCGGCGGCGATGCGCTTGCCGGCAAAGCTCCCGAGCGCCTCGGCAAAGGCGGGATACGGATGGAGCCGGATCGCGTTGCCGAGATGCTGGCGCACCGCATCGCCGACCTTATCGGGCGCGACGAACAGGTCGGCGGTGCCATCGGCCGCGACGATCGCATAAGCCAAGGCGACCGGGGTATGCGCAACGTCGCCGCCGCGGACGTTGAGCACCCAGGCGATCGAGTCGAGCGCGGTCAGCACGACCGCGTCGGCGCCGGTTTCGGCGAGCCAATCGGCGATCTGCGCGCGCTTGGCGGCCGAGCCGATGCCGGCCTGCGCTTCGGCCTGGACGACGAGCGGCGCGTCGGACGGGGTTGGGCGGTCGCTCCACACCGCATCGACCGGGTTGGCGACGACCGCGACCAGCGCCGCGCCGCGCGCGGCGAGCGCCGCGCGCGCGTCCGCGACCCAGCCGCGGCTGTGGAGCCAGGGGTCATAGCCGATCCGGCCGCCGACGGGGGCGTTCGCACCGAGCCACGCCGCGATGCTCGTCGCGGGGACCGCGACATAGTCCCAATCCTCGCGCGAAACCTGCTCGCGCACCTGCAGCGTGTAGCGCCCGTCGGTGAAGATCGCGGCCGTGTCGACGAGCACCACCGCGCTGCCGGCGGAGCCCTGAAAGCCCGTCAGCCAGGCGAGCCGCTGCGCGTCGGCGCCGACATATTCGCTCATATGCGCGTCGGTCAGCGGAATGACGAAGCCGTCGAGGTTCGCGCGGGCGAGTTCGGCGCGGAAGGCGGTAAGGCGGGGGGAAGGCGACATGCGGATTTCTCGTGACTGCGGACGGAAAGGGAGCGGGCGGCACGGCGGACTGGCGCGGCCGAGCGGAACGGCCATGCCGACCCTTGCCAGATCGCGGAAGGGCCGAACAGACCCGTCAAACGGCATCTCGCGCCGCGCCGTCGGCAGGGTCGCGACCATGGTCCCGGCAGATCTCCTATAATGCGAGGGACAGTCATCTCCGGAGCGCCGCCTCGCCATGTCGATCGCCAAACGCCTGCAGCTTGGGACGGCCACGATCATGACGATCGTGCTGCTCGCGATCGGCGTCGCCGCCTACAGCATCAATCTGGTGCGGATCGGGGGGCCGCTCGCCGAACAGATCCAATCGGCGTCGGACTATGTCGCCGATATCCTGCCGCCGCCGGAATACGTCCTCGAGCCGTATCTCGAGGCGACCCTGCTCGCCGACCATCCCGAACAGGTCGAGGTGCGCGCCGCGCGCCTGGCGACGCTGCGCCGCGCGTATGACGATCGCCATGCCTATTGGCAGGCGAGCTCGCTCGCCCCGGCGCTGATCAGCGCGCTGACGCGCGACGCCGATGCCCCGGCGCGGCGCTTCTGGGACGATGTCGAGCGGCTCAAGGCAGCGGCGCGGAGCGGGGACACGGCGGGAATCCGCGCGGCCTATGGCCGGCTTTCGGTCGAATATGGCAAGCACCGCGCACTGATCGATCGCGCGGTGACGCTCGCTACGCAGCAGCAGGCGCGGCTGAAGGCCCATTCGGACCGCATCCTCGCCGCGGCGGCGTGCGGATTGCTCGCGCTCGCCGTGACGATCCTTGCGATCGCCTTCGCCGCCGGCGTCTATCTGCGCAAGGGGGTGATGATGCCGCTCGGCGATCTGGTGGCGGTGACGACGGCGCTCGCCGATGGGGCGGATCGCAGCGTCCCCCATCGCGAGCGGACCGACGAGCTGGGCGACATGGCGCGCGCGGTCGATGTCTTCCGCTGCGCCGCGCGCGACCGCGCGGCGGAGGACGCGCGCATCGGCGCCGAGCAGAAACTGGTTGCCGACAATCTCGGGCAGGTGCTGCAGACGATGGCGTCGGGCGACTTGCGGCACGGCACCAAGATCGAATTCCCGCCCGCCTATGCCGGAGTGCAGGCCGATCTCAACCACGCCGTCGACACGCTGCGCACGATCGTGCGCGCAGTGGTCGAGACGACCAGCGACATTCATGCGACCTCGGGATCGATCGCCAAGGCGACCGACGATCTGGCCGAGCGCACCCAGAGCAGCGCGGCCGCGGTCGAGCAGACCTCGGCGGCGATCGAACGGATGGACGAGCGGTTGGGCAATACCGCGCGCGCCGCGCAGACATCGTCGCAGGGGGCGCAACAGACGCTGGCGGCGGCGGGCGAGGTGCGGACGCGCACCGATGGCGCGATCGAGGCGATGCGGCGCGTCGCGGCGAGCACCGCGGGGATCGACGATGTGATCGAGGGACTCGACAAGATCGCCTTCCAGACGCGCGTGCTGGCGATGAATGCCGCGGTCGAGGCGGGGCGCGCGGGCGACGCCGGGCGCGGCTTCGCGGTCGTCGCCGATCTCGTCTCGACGCTCGCGATGCGCGCCGAGGACGAGGCGAAGCGCGCGCGGGTCCAGCTCAGCGCGACGCAGGACGATGTCGGGGTCGCGGTTGCGGCCGTCGGGCAGGTCGATGACGCGCTCGAGACGATTCTGGTGCGCTGTGGCGAAGCGGTCGGCCTCACGCGGGATATTGCCGACGACAATACAGCGCTCGCCACCTCGATCGGCGAGATCAAGGGCGCGGTGGTCCAGCTCGATGCGATCGCGCAGCAGAATGCGGCGATGGTCGAGGAAACCTCGGCCGCCGTGGCATCGCTCGCGCGCGACATTACGACGCTCGCCGGCCATGCCGGTGCGTTCCAGCACGACCGTCGCGAACGCGAGGTACAGGTTGCGGTCGATCGGCGCAGGCAGGGCGCGCGGCGTCCGAACACCGTGCCGGGGCTCGCCGCGCCGATTGCGCTGCGTCTCGCCCACCAATCATCCGCGTCGCTGGTTTCCGCCTGAACCGCGACGCAAGCGCGCATCTCGACTTGTCCGCCCGCGAGCGGGTAGGGATTGGCGATGACCGATCTCACGCCACCCGTCGCCGCGACCCGTCCGCACAGCTTCACCGCGCACGGCGTCACCATCGAGGACCCGTACGCCTGGCTCAAGGACCCCAAATATCCGGAGGTCGAAGACGCGGACGTGCTCGCCTATCTCGCGGCGGAGAACGCCTATTTCGAAGCCGTGATGGCGCCGCACACGGGGCTGATCGACCGGCTCTATGCCGAGATGAAGGCGCGCATCAAGGAAGACGATTCGTCGGTGCCGCAGAAGGATGGCGACTGGCTCTACTGGACCTCGTTCGAGACCGGCGGCGAATATCGCAAATGGTGGCGCAAGCCGGTGGCGGGGGGCGATCCCGACCTGATTCTCGACGAAGTGGCACTGGCCGAGGGCAAGGAATATTTCCGGCTCGGCGCCTTT
Organism: Bordetella parapertussis; assembly: GCA_943367995.1. Lineage (GTDB taxonomy): Bacteria > Pseudomonadota > Alphaproteobacteria > Sphingomonadales > Sphingomonadaceae > Sphingomonas. The sequence continues at coordinate 590,632 of CALRKL020000002.1, forward strand.
TCGGTGTCGAACGACGGTCGGCTGCTCGCTTATGCGATCGACGACAATGGCTCGGAGCGGTTCGAGGTGCGCGTCAAGGATCTGACGAGCGGCGAGCATCTGCCCGACGTCATTCCAGGAATGCTGTCCGAGATCGTCTGGACCGCCGACGACAAGGGCTTCCTCTATGGCCTCGCCAACGAGCAGTGGCGCACCGACAATGCGCGGCTGCACTGGCTCGGCACGCCGGTCGCCGACGATGTCGAACTGTTCAAGGAAGCCGATGAGGGCTTCCGCGTCGGCGTGTCAGAAACCAGCGACCGCAAATGGATCGTGCTGTCGAGCGGCGACCATGTGACGAGCGAGATCTACCTGCTGCCGGCGACCGACCCGCTCGCCACGCCGTTGTGCGTTGCGCCGCGCAAGGTCGGGCGCGAGTACGATGTCGACATGCACGGCGACACGCTGTTCATCCACACCAACGACACCGACCCAAATTTCCGGCTGTGTACCGCGCATATCTCGGCGCCGGGCGAGTGGGTCGAGAAGATCGGTCCGTCGAAGCATTTCTACATGACCGGGATCGACTGTTTTCGCGATTTCTTCATCGTCGACGGGCGCGAGGACGGGTTGGATCAGATCGAGATCCACCGCTACGACGACGGAATCGCGCCGCAGCGGATCGTCTTTCCCGAGGCGAGCTACGACGCCGGCCTCGGCAACAATCCCGAATATGCGATGGACGTGCTGCGCGTCGGCTATGAATCGATGGTCACGCCGGGCACCGAATATGATTACGACGTCGCGACGGGGACGCTGACCACGCTCAAGGTGCAGGAGATCCCGTCGGGCTATGACCGCGACAGATACCGCACCGAGCGGCTCAAGATCGCCGCGCGCGACGGCACCGAGGTGCCGGTGTCGATCGTCTACCCCAAGGATTTCCCGCGCGACGGGTCGCGGCCGATCTATCTCTATGCCTACGGCGCGTACGGTTATGCGATCCCGCCGGGCTTTTCGACCGGGCGGCTGTCGCTGCTCGATCGCGGCTTTGCTTATGCGATCGCGCATATCCGCGGCGGCGACGATCTCGGCCAGCAATGGTATCTCGACGGCAAGCTCGAGAAGCGCGCCAACACCTTCAACGATTTCGTCGACGTGGCGCGAGGGTTGATCGCGGGCGGCTGGACCTCGGCGGGCAAGATCGCGATCGCCGGGCGTTCGGCCGGCGGCGAGCTGATGGGCGCGGTGGTCAATTCCGATCCAGACCTGGTGGGCGCGGTGATCGCCGACGTGCCGTTCGTCGACGTGCTCAACACGATGCTCGATGCCGAGCTGCCGCTGACACCGGGCGAATGGCCCGAATGGGGCAACCCGATCGAGGATAAGGCGGCGTTCGAGCTGATCCGCGGGTATTCGCCGTACGACCAGGTGAAGGCGCAGGCCTATCCGCCGCTGTTCATCAGCGGCGGGCTCAATGATCCGCGCGTGACCTATTGGGAGCCCGCGAAATGGGCGGCCAAGCTGCGCGCGACCAAGACTGACGACAACGTACTGCTGCTCAAGACCAATATGGGCGCGGGGCATGGCGGCAAGTCGGGGCGCTTCGAAAGCTTGCGCGAGGCGGCCGAGGAACATGCCTTCGTGCTGTGGCAATTGGGCGTCGAGGCCTAGCCGCGATGAAGTTGGACGGCTCCCTCGTCACCCCCGCGAAAGCGGGGGCCCCGCTGCCTGGCCCGGCTCGCGAAGAAGAAGCGGGATCCCCGCTTTCGCGGGGATGACGGGGGTGGTTCAAGCAGAAGACATGGTGCGCTGATGTCGATCGAAACGATCATCGCGAAATACGGCCTCGCCGCGCTGTTCCTCGGCGCCGGCCTCGAGGGCGAGACCGTCGTCGTCGCCGGTGGGCTGCTGTCGCACAAGGGGCTGCTGCCCTTGCCCGGCGCGATGGCCGCGGCGGCGGCGGGGTCGTTCGTCGCCGACCAGATCTTTTTCAGCGCGGGCCGCTATTTCCGCGGCAAGGCATGGGTCAAACGCCAGCAGCAGCGCCCGATCTTCGCGCGCGCGCTGAGTCTGCTCGAACGCTATCCGATCGGCTTCATCTTCGCCTTCCGCTTCATCTACGGCTTTCGTACGATCAGCCCGATCGCGATCGGCACGACCAGGGTCGAGACCAAGCTGTTCTTGATCATCAATGCGATCGCGGCGGTGGTGTGGGGGATCGTCTTCACCGGGATCGGCTATCTGTTCGGGCACAGTTTTGAGAAACTGATCGACCGTTTCGTGCCGCATGGCCACACCGTGCTGTATCTTGCGGGCGCGGCGGTGGCGATCGCGGCGATCGTCGGCGGCGTGCATTGGTGGCGGTCGCGCAGGCGGGGGGCGGCATGACGCGCTTCACCCAGACGATCACCGCGACCCCGGCGGACATCGACGAGCTCGGCCATGTCAACAATGCGGTGTGGGTGCGCTGGATCCAGGAGATCGCGGTGGCGCACTGGATGGCGCACGCGCTGCCCGAGCATCGCGACGCCTATTTCTGGGTCGTGACACGGCACGAGGTCGACTATCGCGGCAATGTCGGCGTCGGCGAGAGCGTGACCGGCGAGACGTGGGTCGCCGCGGCGCCCAAGGGCGCGCGGTTCGACCGCGCGGTGCGCTTCACCGGGGCGGACGGCAAGGTCAAGGTCGAGGCGGTGACGACCTGGGCGATGCTCGACCGCGCGACCGGCAAGCTCGCGCGGGTCCGCGACGAGATCGCTGCGCCGTTTTTGTGACGGCGGCGGAACCTGTGGGCGCGCCAATGGCTTGAAGGGAATACGGTTTCGAAAGGACCAGCGATGCTCGAACATGTTCCCGAATGGCTCGGCGCCAGCTTGCGCAATATCCGCGCCGGCGCCGAGCATCTCGCGATCGTCCATCCCTCGCTGGGCGTTGGCGCGGTCGAGATCGCGTTGAGCAGCCCGGCGTTCGGCGATTTCGCCGAGATGCCGGTGCGCTTCACCGCGGATGGGGCGGGTGTCTCGCCGCCGCTGCAATGGGCCGACGCGCCCGCGGGGACGCAAAGCCTCGCGCTGATCGTCGAGGACGCCGATTCGCCGACGCCGGCGCCGCTCGTCCATGCGATCCTGTGGGGCATGAACATTGCGACCACCGGCCTCGCCGAGGGCGCGATCGCTGAGGATGGCGCGGCCGGGGCGATCGGGATCAACTCGTTCCTGTCGCAGGGCTGGCTCGCGCCCGATCCGCCCAGCGGGCATGGCGAGCATCGCTACGTCTTCCAGCTGTTCGCGCTCGATTGCCCGCCCGAGGATCTCGGTGACGGCCCGGGGCGCGGGGCGGTGCTCAATGCGATGGCGGGGCATGTGATCGGCGCGGGGATTTTGACCGGGCTCTATTCGCGCGGCGAGGTCGTCGATGCGCCAGCGGCGACTGGCGGGCCAGCGGTCGCGTAACGCAATCCTCCCCCGGGAACCGGGGGAGGTGGCAGCCGCAGGCTGACGGAGGGGGCCGCCGCAAGCGTAACGCTCGCGGAGAGGCCCCCTCCACCCTTCGCTGAAAGCTCAGAGTCCCCCTCCCCCGCTGCGCGGGGGACGATTTATCCGCTGTTCCGCAGCGCCGTCGCGATCGCGTTGATCGACAGCAGGATGCCTTCGCCGATCCGCTCGTCCTCGTCGCCCGCGCGGCGGCGCTTGATCAGCTCGATCTGGAGCAGGTTGAGCGGCTCGATATAGGGCAGCCGCAGCCGGATCGACGCGTCGAGCGCGGGATGCGCCTCCAGCAGCCGCGACTGGCCGGTGATCTCGAGCAGGCCATCATGCGCCTGCTGCCACCCGCTGACGATCTGCGGGAAAAAGGCGTCGGCGAGCGCGGGGTCCTCGACCAGCGTGGCATAGCGCGCCGCGATGTCCATGTCGGACTTGGCGATCACCTGCTCCATATTGGCGAGGCTCGCGGCGAAGAACGGCCAGCCCTGCGCCATCTCGGCGAGCAGACCCTTGTCCTCGAAGCTGCTCAGCGCCTGGCCCACCCCGTACCAGCCGGGCAGCATGACGCGCGCCTGCGCCCAGCTGAACACCCACGGGATCGCGCGCAGATCCTCGATCCGGTCGGACTTGGTGCGGCTCGCCGGGCGGCTGCCGATCTTGAGGCCCGAGATTTCGACGATCGGCGTCATCTGGCGGAAGAAGGTGCGGAAGCCTTTGTCGTCGCCGTTCGCGCCATAGACGAGATCGCGATACGCCGCGAAGGCCGAGGCCGAGAGCGTGTCCATCGCCGCCGAGAACCGCTGCGTATCGGCTGCCGACAGCGCATCGGGCTCGAGGCTCGCGAGCAGCGTCGCCGACGCCATCGCCTCGAGATTGGTGATCGCGCTCTCGCGTGTGCCGTATTTGCCCGCGATCACCTCGCCCTGTTCGGTGATGCGGATGCGGCCCTGCACCGTGCCCGACGGCTGCGCGCGGATCGCCGCGAACGCCGAACCGCCGCCGCGCCCGACCGCGCCGCCGCGGCCGTGGAACAGCTGCATCCCGACCCCCGCGCCTGCGAACACGCCCTTCAGCGCAGTCGAGGCTTTCGACAGGCTCCAGGTCGAGGTGAGATAGCCGCCATCCTTGTTGCTGTCGGAATAGCCGATCATCACTTCCTGGAAGCCGCGCGCCGCGGTGACGCCGCGCACTTCGGGAAGCGAGAACCATTCGGTCATGATGCCGGGCGCCGCCTCGAGATCGCCGATCGTCTCGAACAGCGGCACCGCCATGATCGCGGCGCTCGGCGTAGCGCCGCCGCGATAGAGGCCGGCTTCCTTGAGCAGCACGTTGAGTTCGAGCAGATCGGACACCGATTGCGCCATCGAGACGATGTGCTGGACGATGCACGCCGGGCCATAGGTGGCATGGGCTTCCGCCGCAGCGCGGACGATCGCGAGTTCGCTGCGCGTCTCGTCCGAATAGTCGGCGAACGGGCTGGCGAGCGGCCGCGCGTTCGACAGCTCGTGGCGCAGCAGCGAGACGCGCTGCGATTCGTTGAGCGCGAGATAGTCGCCCTCGACCCCGGCGACCTTGAGCAGTTCGGCGACGACGCGTTCGTGCACCGCGCTGTTCTGGCGCAGGTCGAGCGTCGCCAGGTGGAAGCCGAAGGTCTCGCACGCGCGGATCAGCCGCCCGAGCGCGCCGCCCGACGACAGCGCGCCGCCACCCGAGCGCAGCGCGCGGGCGATGGTGACGAGATCGGCGCGGAACGCCTGCGGATCGGCATAGCGTTCGCCCTTGAGCGCCGCCGGGCGCGGGGCGGGCTTGCCGGTGAGCGCGAGATGCGTCGCGGCGAGGCGGGCATAGATTCCCGACAGCGCACGGCGATAGGGTTCGTCGCTGCGGCTTTCGGCGGTGTCGCCGCTGGCATCGGCGAGCGCGATGACCGCGTCGTCGGCCGGCGCGAGATTGGTCGAGATCGACAATTCCGCGCCGAGCGCATGGACCGCGTCGAGATAGTAACCGAGCACCGCCTCGCTCGCCTTGGCGAGCGCCGCCTTGAGGCTGTCGGCGGTGACGAACGGGTTGCCGTCACGGTCGCCGCCGATCCAGCTGCCGGGCCGCAGGAAGCTCGGCACGCGCTCGCCCAGCGCGCGGTCCCAGCGCTGGTAGAGCGCGGGCAGCGCGGGCAGGAAGACGTCGCGGAGATAGGAGAGCGCGATCTCGACCTCGTCGGTGACGTAGAGCCGCTCGCGGCGCAGCACGCGCGTCTGCCACAGCAGCGCGATCTGGCGCAGGATCGCTTCCTCGACATCGTCGCCGTCGGGCGTCTCGCGCAGATCGGCGTCGCGCAGCCGCATCAGCGCGGCGATGCGGTTGCGATGGTCGATCATCGATTTGCGGCGGACTTCGGTCGGGTGCGCGGTCAGCACGGGGGCGATCAGCGCGTGGCCGAGCAGCTCCATCACCTGCGGTTTGTCGATCCCCTCGCCCGCGAGGCGGTCGAGTGCGGCGGCGAGATCGGCGCCCTGTTCGGCGGTGACGCCCTGGCGATCCTCGGCGAGATTGGCGAGCATCGAGAAGAGCATGAAGCCGCGCACGAAATCGAGCGTTTCGTCGAGGCTCAGCGCGTCGAGCCCGAGATCGGCCTCGGGACCGCCGCCATTCTTGGTGCGATGCCGCTCGACCGAGGCGGTGCGGATCGACTCGGTCCGCGCGTACAGCGCCTCGCCGCCATAAGTGCGGATCACGTCGCCGAGCAATTTGCCCAGGAAGCGGATGTCGGGATTGTTTGCGATTCCGGGGAGGTCAGCCATGCCTTTCATGCTGCATTGCGGCAGCGGCGCGGTCAATCGCTTGTCGATTATTTCGCCGGGCTGGGGGTCTGCGCACTGTTCGTGGCGTCTTCGGCCTTCCGCGCGGCGCTGCTCTCGACATTGGTCAGCAAGCCATCGTGATTGGTGTCCTCACGATCGAAGCGCGCGAGGCTGCCGCTGATGAATTCGCGGTGGCTGATCTTGCCGTCGTGGTCGGCATCGAGCGCGAGGAGCCGCTTGGCATATTTGACCGGCATCTCGGATTGCACGATTTCGCCATCGAGATTGCGATCGAGCCGCGTCCAGCGCGCTTCGAGCGCGGTTTCGTATTCGCCGCGCTTGAGCAGCGTCGGCGGCACGAAATTGGCGGCATATTCGTCGTCGCTCGGCCTGGATTCGCATCCTGCCACCAGCAACAGACAGGTCGTGATCATCAGCCGGCGCATCGGTTTCTCCCTTTGCAGGGCTGAACGGCGCGCCGCGCCGATCGTTCCGGCTCCGACGGCGGGCTCAGGCTTCGAGTTCGACGTCCCAATAGAGCCAGTCGTGCCAGGTATCGTGGAGAAAGTTGGGTGGATAGCGCCGGCCATGTTCCTGCAGCTGCCAGCTGGTCGGGCGGATCGCGTCGATATGGAGCGGCATGCCGGCCTGTTTCGGCGTGCGCCCGCCCTTCTTGAGGTTGCACGGCGAGCAGGCGGTGGCGACATTCTCCCACGTCGTGCGGCCGCCCTGCGCGCGCGGCACGATATGATCGAAGGTCAAATCGTTGCCCGCGCCGCAATATTGGCAGACGAACTTGTCGCGCAGGAACAGGTTGAAACGCGTGAAGGCGGGGAAGGCGCTGGGGCGGACATAGGATTTGAGCGCGATCACCGAGGGCAGCTTGATGCGCTGCGTCGGGCTGCGTACTTCGCGCTCATATTCGGCGACGATGTCGACGCGGTCGAGGAACACCGCCTTGATCGCGGTCTGCCACGGCCAGACCGACAAGGGATAATAGCTCAACGGGGTGTAGTCCGCGTTGAGCACGAGCGCGGGACAGCCATCTGGGTGGCGGATCAGATCGGGATGGTACACTTCGGCCCCCCTTTACCACTGAGTGGCGCTTCCTGCGGGGCTTCAAGCCCATTAGGATGACGCTGTGATGACAGCGCTACCCGTCTCTGACGATTTCAGCACGGCGAGCGACTCGCGGTCAAGTGCGGGCGTGGTGTCTTTCGTCACGCGATTCGCGCCGAGCCCGACCGGGCGACTGCATCTCGGTCATGCCTATTCGGCGCTGCTGGCGCACGATCGCGCGCGCGCTGCGGGTGGGCGGTTTCTGCTGCGGATCGAGGATATCGACGGCACGCGGTCGCGGCCCGAGCATGTCGCGGCGATCGCGGCGGATCTGCGTTGGCTGGGGATCGCGTGGGACGGGCCGATGGTGTTTCAGTCGCAGCGGCTCGATCGCTACGCCGTCGCGCTCGAACGGTTGCGGGGGATGGGGTTGCTGTATCCGTGCTTCTGCACGCGCGCGGAAATCGCGGCGAGCCTGAGTGCGCCGCATGGGGCCGAGGCGGTCTATCCAGGCACGTGCCGTGCGCTGGACGACGACGCGCGGGCGGTGCGGATCGCGCGCGGCGATCGCTTTGCCTGGCGACTTGATATGGCGAAGGCGGTCGCCCTCGCGTCTCCCCGCCCTGGAAGGGAGGGGTTGGGGGTGGGTTGGCCCGAGGCGGATGCTGCGTGCGACAACGGGCCGACCCACCCTTCGATCCCCTCCCTTCCAGGGAGGGGAGGCGGGGCGGCGCTCGTATGGACCGATGAAATCGCGGGCACCGTCGTCGCCGACCCGCTGGCGCACGGCGACGTCATCCTCGCGCGCAAGGACGCGCCGGCGAGCTATCATCTCGCGGTGACGGTCGACGATGCCGCGCAAGGCGTCAGCCACGTCGTGCGCGGAGTCGATCTCTTCGCCGCGACGCATGTCCATCGGTTGCTCCAGGCGCTGCTCGATCTGCCTACGCCGGTCTACCAGCATCACGCGCTGCTCACCGGACCCGACGGCGTGCGCCTCGCCAAGCGCAATAACGCCCCGACGCTCGAAGCGCTGCGCCTCGCGGGCGAGGACGGCGGCGCGCTTGCGGACGCGCTGCGCGCGGGCATTGGCTTTGTCGCGGCGAACGCCTAGATTGGGCGTATGAGCACTTTCCTCACCATCCTGCTGGTTGCCGCGATGATCGCGGTGGTCGTCGTCCTCGTGCGCGGGCTGGTGGTCTTCCTGCTCGGCGCGAGCCAGAACATCCGTGACGGATCGTCGAGCGAGAACGTCCTCGCCTCGTCGGTCAAGTCGAACAAGATGATGCAATATCGCGTGATGTTCCAGGCGATCGCGATCTTCCTCGTCGTCCTGCTGATGTGGCTCGCCGGCAAGAGCTGACGCACGCGAAGGGACCGTCCGATGGTCAAGCTCAACCGGATCTACACGCGTACCGGCGATGACGGCACGACCGGCCTCGTCGACGGCTCGCGCACGCCCAAGGATGCCGCGCGAATGGCGGCGATCGGCGATGTCGACGAGGCGAACAGCACGATCGGCGTCGCGGTCGTCGCGCTGCGCGGCGGCGGCCTCGAGCTCGCCTGGCTGCCGGCGTTGCTCGAGCGGATCCAGAACGACCTGTTCGATCTCGGCGCCGACCTGGCCACGCCCGGGGCCGGGGAGAGCGGCGAGGATTTCGCGCCCAACGACATGGCGCTGCGGATCGTCGCCTCGCAGGTGACGCGGCTCGAGGACGAAATCGACCGGATGAACGGCGAGCTGAGCCCGCTGACGAGCTTCATCCTGCCCGGCGGTACGCCCGCGGCGGCGGCCTTGCACGTCGCGCGCGCGACCGTCCGGCGCGCCGAACGGGCGGGCGTGACGGCGGCGCGCGAGGTCGCGATCAACCCGCTCGCGCTAGCCTATCTCAACCGATTGTCGGATTATCTCTTCGTCGCGGCCCGCGCGGTGAACCAAAAGGCGGGTGGCGACGTTCTTTGGCGACCCGGCGCGACACGATGAGCGCGTTGATACTGTCGGGGGCCGCCCCAATCTAGGGTCGCGGCGCCGGCGATGCGGGGGAGTGGGGACATGACGATGCGAGTGCAGACGGCCCTTTCCCCCCACCATGGCGACCTGGCGAGCCGGTTCCAGGCCGTCCGCGGTCTGACCGTCGATCTGGTAGCGCCGCTGTCGGATGCGGATGCGACCGCGCAATCGATGGACGATGCGTCGCCCGCCAAATGGCATCTCGCGCATACGACGTGGTTCCTCGAAACCTTCGTGCTGCGCGATTTCGTCGGCGGCTACACGCTCTACGACGATCGCTTCCCGTTCCTGTTCAACAGCTATTACGAGGCCGAGGGGCAGCGCCACGCGCGCAACCGGCGCGGGATGGTGACGCGACCGGCGCTCGACGAGATCCTCGCCTATCGCGCGCATGTCGACGCTGCGGTTCTGGCCGCTTTGTCCGAACTGCCGGAGGCGGCGCGCGACCTGATCACGCTCGGCTGTCACCACGAGGAGCAGCATCAGGAACTGCTCGTCACCGACATCCTCCATTTGATGGCGCAGAACCCGGTCGAACCCTCGGTCTGGCCCGCCGCGCGGAAAGTGCCGGTGGCGATGCCGGGGCCGATCCAGTGGATCGAGCGCGCGGCGGGGGTGAGCGAAATCGGCCATGCGGGCGACGGATTCGCCTTCGACGCCGAGGCGCCGCGCCACCCGACGCTGCTCAGCGCGCATGCGCTCGCCGACCGGACGGTGACCAACGGCGAATGGGCCGCGTTCATCGCCGACGGCGGCTATGCCGAGCCGCGCCACTGGCTGTCCGACGGCTGGGCGTGGGTCAAGCGCGAGCGGATCGTTGCGCCGCTCTATTGGGAACAGCGCGACGGCGGCTGGACGCGCTTCGGGCTCGATGGTCGGCGCGCGATCGATCCCGCCGCGCCGGTGACGCATGTCAGCTTCTACGAGGCCGACGCCTATGCCAGTTGGGCCGGCGCGCGTCTGCCGACCGAGGCCGAATGGGAGGCCGCGGCCAGCGCGCACGATCCGCTCGGCGGCAATCAGATGGACACGGCTGGCCCGGTCGAGCCGCGCCCCGCCGGAAATGGTCCGGCTTTCTTCGGCGATGTGTGGGAATGGACCGGCAGCGCGTTCCGCCCCTATCCCGGCTTCCGCGCGGTCGAAGGCGCGGTCGGCGAATACAATGGCAAGTTCATGAGCGGTCAGTGCGTGCTGCGCGGCGGATCCTGCGCCACGCCGCGCGGCCATCTGCGCGCGAGCTATCGCAATTTCTTCTATCCGCACCAGCGCTGGCAATTCACCGGCGTGCGCCTCGCGAAAGACCTTTGAGATGTTGAAGCAGGAGATCGAGGACGGCCAGGCATCGCTGGCCGACCCGGCGTTTCGCCAGGACGTGCTGCGCGGCTTCGATGCGCGTCCGCGCGCGATTCCGGCGCGCTGGTTCTATGACCGGGCAGGCTCCGAACTGTTCGAGGCGATCACCGACCTCCCCGAATATTACCCGACGCGGACCGAGACCGCGATCCTGCGCGATTGCGCATCCGACATCGCCGCGCGTGCCGGCGCGGGGCGTGCGGTGGTCGAATTCGGGTCGGGTTCGTCGACCAAGACTCCGATCCTGCTGCAGGCGGTGGTGCCAGCCGCCTATGTCCCGATCGACATTTCGGGCGACTTCCTGCGCGAATCCTCGGCCGGGCTTGCCGCGGCGTTTCCGGGGCTGACCGTGCTCCCGGTCGAAGCCGATTTCATGCATCCGATCGCTTTGCCGATGCAGGTCGCGCAGACGCCCAAGCTCGGCTTCTTTCCCGGCTCGACGATCGGCAACATGATCCCGCATTCGTCGGTCGACCTGCTGCGCGCGATGAAGGAATCGCTCGGCGAAGGCGCGATGCTCGTGATCGGGATGGATCGGATCAAGGATCCGGCAACGCTCGAAGCGGCGTATGACGACGCACAGGGCGTCACCGCGGCGTTCAACCTCAATTTGCTGACGCGGATCAACCGCGAGCTCGCTGGCACGATCCCGGTCGAGCAATTTCGTCACCGCGCAATCTGGAATGACGATCGCGCGCGGATCGAGATGCATCTCGAGGCGACCCGGGACGTGACCTTCACGATCGAAGGACGGCCCTTCGAGATGGCGGCAGGCGAGACGATCCACACCGAGAACAGCCACAAATACGGACCGCGCGATGCGCGGATCCTGCTGCGCGCGGGTGGCTGGACGCCGATCGCCGAATGGACCGACCCCGCAGGCAAGTTCGCGGTGATCCTCGCCGAGGCGCAAGCCGCCCGCCTCGCACCGTAGGACCTTTCCCGCCGCGCCAAATCCGCTATCGACGCGTCAAACGGATAGGAGCGGACGCATGGATACGGTCGGAGTCATCGGGGCAGGGCAGATGGGCGCGGGGATCGCGCAGGTTTCGGCGCAGGCCGGATACCGCGTGCTGCTGTCGGACATGAATCTGGCGCGCGCCGAGGCTGGCAAGGCGGGAATCGCCAAGCAGCTCGACCGCCAGGTTACCAAGGAAAAGATCACCGCCGAGGCGCGCGATGCCGCGCTCGCGTTGATCGAGCCGGTCGAGAGCGTCGCGGCGATGGGGCCGGCGTTCCTCGTGATCGAGGCCGCGACCGAGCGCGAGGAGATCAAGCGGTCGATCTTCGCCGAGGTCGGCAAGGTGTTGTCGCAGGACGCGGTGCTCGCCTCGAACACCTCGTCGATCCCGATCACGCGGCTCGCGCAGGCGGCGCCCGATGCGGGGCGGTTCGTCGGCGTGCATTTCTTCAATCCGGTGCCGGTGATGGGACTGATCGAGCTGATCCGCGGGCTTGCCACCTCGGACGCCACCGTCGCCACGGTCGAGGCCTATGCCGCGCGGCTCGGCAAGCAGGTGGTGCGCGCGAACGATGCGCCGGGGTTCATCGTCAATCGCGTGCTGATGCCGATGCTCAACGAGGCGTGCTTCGCGCTCGGTGAGGGCGTCGCGACGATCCGCGACATCGATCTGGCGTGCCAATTGGGGCTCAACCATCCGATGGGGCCGCTGACGCTCGCCGATTTCATCGGGCTCGATACCTGCCTCGAGATCACGCGCGTGCTGTTCGAGGGAACCGGCGACCCCAAGTTCCGGCCGGCGCCGGTGCTGGTGAAATATGTCGAGGCGGGCTGGTTCGGGCGCAAGACCGGGCGGGGCTTCTATGATTATGCGGGGCCCGAGCCGGTGCCGACGCGCTAGCCGCGTCGCCCGCGAAGCGGCGCCCCGCCACCGTATGCTTCGCGCCTTCGCGGTCTTCTTTCCTTCGCGCCTTCGCGTGAACCCTTTTCTATCGACCGTGCGCCAAGCGCCGAAGGTCGACTTTCACGCGAAGGCGCGAAGGGAAGGAGCACGCGAAGGCGCGAAGAGACAGGGGAGGGTGCCGCTTCGCGGGTATCAGGCCGGCCGGCGCATCTCGAAGCGCGTGTCGTCGGTGATTTCGAAATAATCGCCGGGACCGCCGCCGCGCAGGATCGGGTGCGCAGCGGCGGTGTGATAGCTGCCGCCTTCGATCAGATGCGGCGCGATGTGGATGCCGACGACTTCGCCGAGCGTCAGCCAGGTATCGATCTCGTTTCCGTCCGCCGCCGTTAGCCGCAGCGTCTGGGTGTGGCGGCATTCGAACGCGACCGGGCTCGCCGCCACGCGCGGCGGCGCGACGAGCCGCGAGGGGACCGCAGCGAGGCGCGCAAGATCGAACTCGTCGACTCCGGGCGCGACGGTCGCCGCGCTGGCGTTCATCGGTTCGGCGAGCTCGCGCGTCGCGAGGTTCCAGACGAATTCGCCCGTCGCCGCGATATTGGCGGCGCTATCCTTCCACCCCGTCGAGGCGAAGCCGAGGATCGGCGGGCGATAGTTGAACAGCATGAAGAAGCTGTACGGCGCGAGATTGCGCGTGCCGTCGGCGGCGAGCGTGCTGATCCAGCCGATTGGGCGCGGCGCGACGATCGCATTGAGCGGATCGTGCGCGAGCCCCGGCACGCTGGCATGGCCGTTGCGCGGCTCGTAGAAATGCAGGTCTGACATGGTCGGGCCGCCTATGGGCTGGTGTTTGCGGTTTCGCCGAAGCGCGTCTGTGCCTAGAGTGTAACCAGAGCGCGTTCCCGCGCGAAGAGGGATCTGCATGACCGACACGCCGCAGCCAGCCCCGCTTCAACCCGCCCCGTCCGCGGCTGTTCCGCCCGGAACGCCGATCTATCGCCATCGCCTCGCGACGCGGATCTGGCATTGGGTGAATGCGCTGACGATTGTCATCATGATCGGCAGCGGTCTGACCATCCTCAACGCGCATCCGCATCTTTATTGGGGCGAATTTGGCGCGAACTCGGATCACCCGTGGTTCAATCCGCCGCACGCGCCGTCGTATCTGACGATCCCGGCGGGGTATAATCTTGCGATCGCGCGACGCTGGCATCTGTTGTTCGCGCTCGTCTTCGGCTTCGGGTTGCTCGCGTTCATGGTCGCGAGCGTGGTCAATCGACATTTCCAGAAGGATTTGCGGATTCGGCTGCGCGAGCTGGCGCCGGCCTATCTCTGGCACGATCTCAAGGAACATCTCGCGCTGCGCTTCCACGATCCGAAGCATCCCACGGCATTCAACATCTTCCAGAAGCTGTCCTACGCGCTGACGATCTTCGGCCTGATCCCGGCGATGATCGTCTCGGGACTGGCGCTCTCGCCGGCGATGACCGCGGCGTGGCCGTGGCTGCTCGCGGTGGTCGGCGGTCGCGCCTCGGCGCGCTCGGTGCATTTCCTCGCGGCGTCGGGCTTGGTCGCGTTCATCATCGTCCATCTCGTGCTCGTCATCCTCGCCGGCGCCTGGCCCGAGATACGATCGATGCTGACCGGCTGGTGGCGCGTGCCCGACGATCGGGCGGAGGAAGCGGCATGAGCGGCATCATCACGCGGCGCGCGCTGCTCACCGGCGGCGCACTCGGGGCAGGCGCGCTGCTGAGCGGGTGCGACCAGGTCGCCAATACGCCCGCCTTGCGGAAGATTCTGTTCTCGGGCGAGAAGATCAACGAGGGGCTGCAGCGCGCGCTGTCGAACCGCGGCAGCCTGGCGAAGGAATATCGCCCCGACCAGATGTCGCCGTTCTTCCGCACCAACGGTACGCGCAACCCCAACACGCCCGACTACGATGCGATGGTCGCCGACCAATTCGCGCAGTGGCGGCTGCAGGTCGGCGGGCTGGTCAACCGGCCGCTCGCGCTTTCGCTTGCCCAGCTGCGGGCGATGCCGGCGCGCAGCCAGATCACGCGGCACGATTGCGTCGAGGGCTGGAGCGCGATCGGCCAATGGCACGGGCCGTTGCTCGGCACGGTGCTCAAGGCGGCGGACGTCCGCACCACCGCGCGCTATGTCGTGTTCACCTGCGCCGATCTGTTCTCGGGGCAGCATTATTACGAATCGATCGATCTGATCGACGCCTTCCACCCGCAGACGATCCTCGCCTGGGGGATGAACGGGCATCCGCTCGACGTCGGCCACGGCGCGCCGGTCCGGCTGCGCGTCGAGCGCCAGCTCGGCTACAAACAGGCCAAATATATCATGCGGATCGACGCGGTCGCCTCGCTCGCCGGGATCGGCAAGGGCAAGGGCGGCTATTGGGAAGATGCGATAGATTACGATTGGTATGCCGGCATCTAATTGATAAATGCCCGCGTATATGGCTCTTATCGACTTGTTTCTCGCCAAGCGCATCAAGCGCGGCACGCTCACCGTCCACCATGCCGACGGCAAGACCCGCCAGTTCGGCACGCCGCATGCCGGCTTTCCCGATGCCGCGATCCGCTTCACCGATGCGGGCGCGGCCTCCGCGATCGTCCGCGACCCCGGGATCGGCGCGGGCGAGGCTTATATGAACGGGCGGATGGTGCTCGAGCAGGGCGACGTGCGCGATCTGGTCGCGTTGTTGATGAAGAACGATCCGTGGGAGCGTGGCAACAATGCGCTCGCCCCCTCGCCGTTCAAGCGCGCGGTGCAGGCGGTGACGCACCGCTTCGGGCGGATCAACATGGCGCGCCAGTCGAAGCGCAACGTCGCGCATCATTACGATCTGTCGGACCGGCTGTACGACCTCTTCCTCGATGCCGACCGGCAATATAGCTGCGCCTATTTCACCGATCCGGCCAACAGCCTCGAGCAGGCGCAGGACGACAAGAAGGCGCATATCGCCGCCAAGCTCGCGCTCGCGCCGGGCATGACCGTGCTCGACATCGGCTGCGGCTGGGGCGGGATGGCGCTGTATCTGCATCAGCAGACCGGGGCCGAGGTGCTCGGCGTGACGCTGTCCGAGGAGCAACTGAAGGTCGCACGCGAACGCGCCGCGGCGGCGGGGGTCGCCGACAAGGTCCGCTTCGAGCTGATCGATTACCGGCACGTCACGGGCAAGTTCGACCGGATCGTCTCGGTCGGCATGTTCGAGCATGTCGGCCCGGCGAATTACACCACCTTCTTCCGCAAGTGTCGCGATCTGTTGACCGACGAGGGCGCGATGCTGCTCCACACGATCGGCCGCGCCGGCGGGCCCGGCGTGACCGATTCGTGGACCGCCAAATACATTTTCCCCGGCGGCTACAGCCCCGCGCTTTCCGAGATCGTCGCGGCCAATGAGGGGCTGCGCTTCATGGTCACCGACGTCGAGGTGCTGCGACTGCATTACGGCTATACGCTCGACCAATGGTATGACCGCGTCGTCGCCGCGCGCGAGGAAATCATCGCGCTGTACGACGAGCGTTTCTACCGCATGTGGCAATTCTACCTCGCGGGGGCGGGACAGTCGTTTTTCTACGGCAGCATGGTCAATTATCAGGTGCAGTTCGCCAAGGACCGCCACGTCCTGCCGATCACGCGCGACTATATGATCGAGGGCGAGCGCACGCTGCGGGAACCGGCGGTTGCACCGGCCGCTTTGGTCGCATAGGGCGCAACCGCGCCAATTCGAGGAATCCCGCATGACCGATCAGATCAACCGCGTAGTGCTCGCTTACTCGGGCGGGCTCGACACCAGCGTGATCCTGAAATGGCTGCAGCAGACGTATAACTGCGAGGTCGTCACGTTCACCGCCGATCTCGGCCAGGGCGAAGAGCTCGAGCCGGCGCGCAGGAAGGCCGAGGCGGCTGGCGTCAAGCCCGAGCACATCTTCATCGACGATCTGCGCGAGGAGTTCGTCAAGGACTACGTCTTCCCGATGATGCGCGCCAACGCGCTCTACGAGGGGCTGTATCTGCTCGGCACCTCGATCGCGCGGCCGCTGATCGCCAAGCGTCAGATCGAGATCGCCAAGATGCTGGGTGCCGATGCGGTGAGCCACGGCGCGACGGGCAAGGGCAACGACCAGGTACGCTTCGAGCTCGGCTATTACGCGCTCGCGCCCGACATCAAGGTGATCGCGCCGTGGCGCGAATGGGACTTGACCAGCCGCACCAAGCTGATCGAATTCGCCGAGCAGCATCAGATCCCGGTGAGCAAGGACAAGCGCGGCGAAGCGCCGTTCTCGACCGACGCCAACATGTTGCACACTTCGTCCGAGGGCCTGGTGCTCGAGGATCCGTGGGTCGAAGTGCCCGATTACGTCTATTCGCGCACGGTGAACCCCGAGGACGCGCCGAACGAGCCCGAGACGATCACGATCGACTTCGAGGGCGGCGACGGCGTGGCGATCAACGGCGTCGGCATGTCGCCGGCGACCTTGCTCGAGACGCTCAACGAGATGGGCCGGCGCCACGGTATCGGCCGGCTCGACCTGGTCGAGAATCGCTTCGTCGGCATGAAGTCGCGCGGCATGTACGAGACGCCGGGCGGCACGATCTATCACCTCGCGCATCGCGGGATCGAGCAATTGACGCTCGACCGCGGCGCCGCGCATCTCAAGGACGAGCTCGCGCCGCGCTATGCCGAGCTGATCTACAACGGCTTCTGGTTCAGCCCCGAGCGCGAGATGCTGCAGGCGGCGATCGACCACAGCCAGACCAAGGTCACCGGCACCGTCCGGCTCAAGCTCTACAAGGGCAATGTCTCTGTCACCGGGCGCAAATCGCCGTTCTCGCTCTATTCGGAGAAGGTCGTGACCTTCGAGGACGATCAGGGCGCGTACGACCAGCGTGACGCGGCGGGCTTCATCAAGCTGCAGGCTCTGCGGTTGCGGTTGCTCGGGCGACGCGACCGCGACTGAGGACGCGCGTTAACCAAATTTCAGCGCAATGCCGTCAAAGCTCGCTTCATCCATAACGGGGAAAAGCGAATGCTGGCGGCAGTCCATGATAAACTCGTCTTCGGGCGGCGGGTCCGCACGCTCGCGCAGCTCATCGCCGAGCGCGTGCCCGCCAATGCGCGGATCCTCGATGTCGGCTGCGGCAGCGGGGATCTCGCGGCGCTGTTGATGCAGCTGCGCCCTGACGTGACCGTCGAGGGGATCGACGTGCTGGTGCGGCCCGATACGGCAATTGTCGTCCATGCCTATGACGGGCAGACGATCCCGTTCGACGACAATGCCTTCGACGCCGCGATCGTCGTCGACGTGCTGCACCACACCGATGATCCGACCGCGGTGATGGCCGAGATCGCGCGCGTCGCGCCGATCGTGATCATCAAGGATCATTTGCGCGACGGCCTCGCGGCGAACCTCACGCTGCGCTTCATGGACTGGGTTGGCAATGCCGCGCACGGCGTCCGGCTGCCCTACAATTATCTGTCGCGCCGCGAATGGGGCGTGATGTGGGAGCGGCTCGGCCTGCACACCCGCCAATTCACGACGCGCCTCGCGCTCTATCCACGGCCGTTCCACTGGCTGTTCGATCGCCAGCTCCACTTCGTGACGATCCTCGCGCGCTAACCCGGTCGCGCGCGATGGGGATCCTGACCCAGGCGCGATCCGTCACACGCCGTTCGGCCTGCGCATGGCGAAGCCGTCACCGCGTGCGCTCGGCGCGCGCGGTGACGCAGAGTTCGACCGTCCGCGGGCGACCGGCGTAACGTCCCTAGCGGAAAAGAACGCGTCAGCGCTCGCGCCGACAGCGCGGGTGCCCGTCAGGCGTCGCGCGAATCGATCAGTCCGATCAGAAAGCTCGTGAAGACGGTCTGCAACCCGAGCAGCGTGGCGACCATCGCGGGGATTGCGAGCCGCATCAGGCCGACCGCATCCATCGCCCCGAAGCCATTCTCTGCCCAGCCGCCGAACAGCGCCGCGATCCCGACGAGGCCGCCCGCGGTCAGGAGGCCGCCCGCCATCGCGCCGCGCTCGACGCTGAACAGCCGCCGGAAGCGATCGACGCGCGAGCTGGTCGGCCACAGCGCGCTCGCCACGCCGTAGAGGCGCGCGACGATTCCGAAGCTGACCAGCTGGCTGCCGAGCAGCAGCAGCATGGCCGCGAACAGCATCGTCGTAGCGCTGAGCTCGATCCGGCCGAGCGTCACGCTGCCCGAGGCGAGCGTCGCCACGCCGATCGCCCCGATGCCGCCGCAGACCATCCCGGGATAAACGAACAGGAAGCGCGGCGCGTAGGTCAGCAGGAAGCGCAAATGCCGCCAGCCGTCGCGCCAGGTGCGCAGATGCGGCGCGCGCGAGCGGCCGTCGGGCGACAGCGTGGTCGCGACTTCGCGGACGTCGAGGCGGTGCAGCACGGCCTTCACCACCATCTCGCTGGCGAATTCCATCCCGGTCGAGCGCAAGCCAAGCTCGAGGATCGCGGCGCGATCGAAGCCGCGCAGACCGCAGTGGAAGTCGCTGATCTTGTTGTCGAACAGCAGGCGCCCGAGGAAACTGAGCACGGGATTGCCGAGATAGCGATGCAACGGCGGCATCGCGCCCTGCGCGATCCCGCCGCGGAAGCGATTGCCCATCACCAATTGCCCGCCGGCGCGCAACGCGTCTACGAACGGCTGGAGCGCGAGGAAATCGTAGCTGTCGTCGGCATCGCCCATGATCGCGTAGGTGCCGCGCGCGCCGGCGATCCCGCCGATCAGCGCCGCGCCATAGCCGCGCGCCTCGACCGCGACGATTCGGGCGCCCATCGCATTGGCGATCTGGCGCGATCCGTCGGTCGAGCCGTTGTCGGCGATCACCACTTCGCCGCTGATCCCGCTCGCGGCGAGGAACGCCTGCGCCTTGCGGATGCAGACCGCCAGCGTCTCGGCCTCGTTGAGGCAGGGCATGATGATCGACAGCTCAATCGCGCGTTCGGGCTCGGCGCCGCGGTTTGGCTGCGGAGTGTGCGGAAGGCGCTTGGCGAGCATGTCTGGCAATTGGGATCTCCCTGTCGCCTCACCTAAGCGCACAAGTTTAAAAACGGGGTTAACCAGTTGCTGCTAGGGCGGTCGCACATGCGGGGATTGCCATGACATTCGTAGAGACGCTCAACCGGTCGCCGCGGCGCCGTTCGCTGGTGATCGACCTCGTGCTGGCGGTATCGCTGGCGGCGTTTCTCTCGATCTGCTGGTCGATCACCGACTGGGCGCGGCTTAGCCGGCTGATGCTGCCCGACCCCGACGACACGATGCGGCTGTTGCAGGTGCGCGACTGGCTCGCGGGGCAGGGGATCAACGACTGGACGCAATATCGCCTCGCGCCGCCGCTCGGCGGGGCGATGCATTGGTCGCGCGTCAACGATTTCGGGATCGCCGCCATCATCCTCGCAGCGACTCCGCTGGTCGGGCGGCATCATGCCGAGCTGACCGCGATCCTGCTCTACCCCGCGCTGCTCTTCGCCGCATCGCTGTTCCTCTCCGCGCGAATCGCGCGCGGGCTATGGGGGCGGCAGGCGCCCGCGATCGCGGTGGTGCTCGGCGCGCTCGCCTTTCCGGGGACGACGATCTTCATTCCCGGCCGGGTCGATCATCATGCGCTGCAGGCGGTGGTGATCGAGTTCGTCGTGCTGTTCGCGATGCGACGCGCGACGCTGCGGACCGGGCTGGCGATCGGCGCCGCGCTGGCGATCAGTCTGGTCATCGGCCTCGAGACCGCACCGCAGGTCGCCGTGCTGATGGCGGTGCTGTTCTTCGGCTGGGTGGCGGGGCAGGCGGGCGCGCGCGAACGGCTGCTGGGCTGCGCGGTCGCACTCGCCGGCGTGACGACGGCGTTCCTCGTCTTCCTGCGGCCGACGCTGTGGAGCCCGCACTATTGCGACGCCTTCACCCCCGCATCGAGCACCGCGACGCTCGCCGCGGCGGCTGCGATGGCGCTGATGGCGGCGGTGCACCCGGTGCTGCGCGACTGGCGCTGGAGATTGATGGCGGGGCTGATGCTCGGCGGCGGGGCGCTCGGGGCGGCGCTGCTCGCCTATCCGGTCTGCGTCAGCGGACCCTATGGCGCGGTCGACCCGGTGCTGCTCGCGCTCTTCTATCCGCATATCATCGAGGCGAACGGGGTGTTCGCACAGGACGGCATCGGTGCGACGCTCGCGATCGGTGGCGTCGTCTTCGCCGCGTGCGTCGCGTCGGTCTGGATGCTGGCGCGCGCGCCGCGGCACTGGCCGACGACCGTGCCGGTCGCGGCGACGCTCGCGATGTCCGCGCTGATCATGCTGGTGCAGGTGCGCGGCGCCTATATCGGCGCACCGCTGTCCGCGCCGATCCTGGCGGGGGTGATCGTCGCCGCGCGGGGAAGCCGGCGATGGCGGACCGCCGCGGTCGCGGGCGCCTGGCTCGCGAGCACCGGCTTGGTCTATCTCCAGCTCCCCAAGCTGTTCGAGCATGGCGCAAAAAGCGCCAGCGGCAGCGCCTGGCCGGGCGCCGCCGCAGCGCGCAGCGTCCAGGTCGCGTGCACCGTCGGCGATACGTGGCGCGAGGTCGATCGCTACCCGGCGGGGATCGTGATGGCGGGCACCAACGTCGCCGCCTATCTGATCGGATCGACGCATCACAGTTCGATCGGCGCGGGCTATCACCGCAGCAATGCCGCCAACATGGCGGTGTATCGCTTCTATCTGAGCAGGCCGGAGCGCGCGCGGCAGATCGCGCGCGACTGGCGGGTCGACTATGTCGTCTATTGTCCGGGCGATTTCGACGAGGTCGACCTCGCCAAGGCCTTCCCGCACAGCGTCGCCGCCGGCTTGCGCGGCGGGCATCCACCGGCGTGGCTCGAGCCGCTCGTACTGCGCAATACGCCGCTCAGGCTCTACCGCGTTCGCTGATCGTTCGCTTGCGGAACGCCGAATACGCCGTAGAAGCACGAGCATGAATGCTGGCAACAGGTTACAATGGTGGCAGACGCGCTGGTTCGTCGCGGCGATGGCGCTTATCGCGATCATCCCGCTGCTCCGCCCCGACATCCCGCCGCTGGTCGATCTGCCGGGGCATATGGGTCGCTACCGCGTGCAATTGTCGCGCGACGAATATCCCTGGCTGTCGGACTGGTACAATTTCAACTGGCAGCTGATCGGCAATCTCGGGATCGACTTGCTGATCATCCCGCTCGCCAAGCTGTTCGGGCTCGAACTCTCGGTCAAGCTGCTGGTGATGACGATCCCGGCGCTGACCGTCACCGGGCTGCTGTGGATCTCGCGCGAGGTGCATGGCCGCATCCCGCCGACCGCTTTGTTCGCGCTGCCGCTCGCGTATAGTTACGCCTTCCAGTTCGGCTTCGTGAACTTCGCCTTCTCGATGGCGCTCGCGCTCAACGCCTTCGCGCTGTGGCTGCGGCTCGCGCGCTACCGGCGCTATCGCCTGCGCGCGGCGATCTTCGTGCCGCTGTCGTGCATCATCTGGGTGTGCCACACCTTCGGCTGGGGCGTGCTCGGCGTGCTCGCTTTCTCGGCCGAGATGGTGCGCCAGCATGACGCACGGGTCGATCGCGGGCCGGTCAGCTGGATCAAGGCGTGGCTGCGTGCCGGGCTCGGCTGCGTTCCGCTGGCGCTGCCGGTGGTGCTGATGATCGTCTGGCGCAGCGGCGCGCATGTCGGCGGGCAGACCGGCGACTGGTTCAACTGGCGCGCCAAGATCGGCTATATGACGATGGCGCTGCGCGATCGCTGGATCACCTTCGACATCAGCGGGATGGCGATCCTGCTGCTGATCCTGTTCCGCGGCTTTCGCGATCCGAGCGTCGAATATTCGCGCAATCTCGCGCTGTCGGCGCTGTTCCTGCTGGCGGTGTACATCCTGCTGCCGCGGATCGTGTTCGGCTCGGCCTATGCCGACATGCGGCTCGCGCCCTTCATGCTGGCGATCGCGGTGATCGCGGTGCGCCCCAAAAAGGGGCTGTCGATCCGCGGCAGCGCGACGATCGCGGCGCTCGGGCTCGCCTTCGTGCTGGTGCGGATCGCGGCGGGGACGGCGAGCTTCTGGATGTTCGCGCAGGATTACGACCGCGAATTGAAGGCGCTCGATCATCTCCCGGTCGGCGCCAAGCTGGTGACCTTCGTCGGCACGCAATGCGGCGCGCCGTGGACGATGACGCGGCTCGAGCATCTCCCGGCGATCGCGCTCGAGCGCAAGGCGGCCTATGCCAACGATCAATGGTCGATGGCCGGCGCACAGCTGCTGACCACGAAATATGTCCGCGCGCAGCGCTTCGCGCACGATCCGTCGGAGATCGTGACGAGCACGCAATGCCCGCGCGAATGGTGGCGCCCGATCAACAAGGCGATGGCGCGCTTCCCGCGGAGTGCGTTCGACTATGTCTGGCTGATCCGGCCGCCGGCCTATGACGCCAAGTTCAACCAGGGGCTGGTGCCGGTGTGGCGCGATGGGAGCAGCGTGCTGTTCCGGATCGACCACAGCCAGCGCGGGATCGAGATCAGCGATGCCGCGCTGCGCACCGCGCGGCCGCGACCGACGCCGTTCTAACCCTTTTTGAACGGCGTCATCGCGCCGAGGAATTCCTGGTCGGATTCGACCGAGGCGCGCTCGCGCACCAGGAAATCGGCGATCGCGCGGCGGAAGCCCGCGTCGGGGATGTAGTGCGCCGACCAGGTGGGAACGGGGACGTAACCGCGCGCAAGCTTGTGCTCGCCCTGCGCGCCGGCCTCGACGGTCTTGAGCCCGCGCGCGATCGCGGCGTCGATCGCCTGGTAATAGCACAGCTCGAAATGGAGGAAGGGGACGTCCTCGGTGCAGCCCCAATAGCGGCCGTAGAGCGTGTCCTCGCCGATCAGGTTGAGTGCGCCCGCGATCGGATGCCCGTCGCGCTCGGCGAAGATCAGCAGCACGCGCTCGGGCATCGTCTGCCCGAGCAGTGAGAAGAAGTTCCGCGTGAGATACGGCTGGCCCCATTTGCGCGCGCCGGTGTCCTGATAGAACACCCAGAAGGCGTCCCAGTCGGCCTCGCTGATCTCGGCACCCGAGATATGGCGGATCGTCAGCCCTTCGAGCGCGCCGGCGCGTTCCTTGCGGATCGCCTTGCGCTTGCGGCTGGCGAGATCGCCGAGAAAACCGTCGAAATCGGCGTAACCCTGATTCTGCCAGTGGAATTGCGTGCCCTCGCGGATCAGCCAGCCCGCCGCATCAAACGCGGGCAGCTGTTCGGGCGCGACGAAGGTGGCGTGCGCCGAGGACAGGCC
This sequence comes from Bordetella parapertussis, assembly GCA_943367995.1. Taxonomy (GTDB): domain Bacteria; phylum Pseudomonadota; class Alphaproteobacteria; order Sphingomonadales; family Sphingomonadaceae; genus Sphingomonas. The sequence goes on from CALRKL020000002.1 coordinate 614,480, forward strand.
GTGCTGGTCGGTCACCGCTTCGATCGCGGCGATCAGGGCGGGCGCCTGGTCGGCGTCGCGCAGCAGCAGCCGCGGACCCGGCGCTGGCGTGAACGGCACGGCGACCTGCAGCTTGGGATAATAGGACCCGCCGGCACGCTCCCACGCATCGGCCCAGGCATGGTCGAAGACATATTCGCCCTGGCTGTGGCTCTTGGCATAGGCCGGCGCGACTGCCGCGGGCTTGCCGTCGGCGCCGTCGACGATGATCGGGATCGGCTGCCAGCCGGTGCGCGGGCGCGCGCTGCCGGACGATTCGAGGATCGACAGGAAGGCGTGGCTGACGAACGGATTGGCGCTGCCGGCGCAGGCATCCCAATCGGCCGCCGGGATGGCGGCGACGCCGTCGGCGATGCGGGCGGTGACGGCGTTCTTCACGACGACAAGCTAAGGGGTCGACGCGGCTTTCTCAACCGCTGCAGGGGCGAACGACCAGCATAAAGCGAGCAGCAGGAACGGCGTGACGAATTCGCGGTGCCGCTCGCCGAATTCGAACCACACCCCGAACAGCAGCAATTGCAGCCCGCACGCCGCGATCAGCAGGACGAGCGTGAAGGGGCGCCGCCCGCCGAGCTTCGCCGCCGCGCCGCCGAGCAGCGCGAGATGCGCCGACAGCGACAGCGGCCACAGCGCGGCGGCGAGCGGGCGCGGGAAGCGCGGGCCCATCGCGACGAGCCGGGTGACGCCGAATTCGGCGATGCCGCAGGCGCGGACGAACTTGGTCAGCGTGAGGCGGACGAAGTCGAACGGATGCGTCGTGATCCACGCGAGCGCAAGCGCCTTGATCCGCGCGGCATACACCAATTCGGGCAGCCGCTTGAGTTCGGGCGGCGGCGGCTCCCAATTGCCGGTCGCCTCGGGATTGTTGCCGATCCACAGGCTTGGCCCGCTCGCGGTGGTCAGTGGCACGAAGGCGTGGAGCACGAGCGCGTTGCGCACCCACCACGGCAGCACGACGAACAAGGCGACGATTCCACCCCGGACCCCGGTGCGCAGCAGCGGCCACAGCCCGATGCGTCCGGCCAGCACCAGCCCGAACAGCGCGGCGAGCGGCGCCTGCCCCGGCTGGGTCAAGGCCAGCAGGCCCGCGGGCAGCCCCAATGCGAGCGCCCCGCGCCAGCTATCGCGCCGGTCGATCCATGCGAGCGCGAGCGCGAGGATCAACAGCGCGCACAGCGATTCCTTTTGCGCGAGCGGCGCGGAGAACAGCACCGAGGGCCAGATCAGATAGAGCCACGCGGCGCGGCGCCCCGCCAGCGCGTTCCCCAGCCGCTTGCCCAGGACGAACAGCAGCACCGCGGCGATCCCGTCGGTGAGCGTGCCGAGCGCCAGCACCGATGGCGTGTCGAACCCGAAGACCGCCCCCCATCCGGCGAGGAGGAGGGGATAGAGCGGGGGGAACAGCGCATGCCAGGCGGTGTCGGTGAACTGATCGTGGATCAGCAACCCGTGCCCTGCGAGCAGCCCTTTGGCGAGGTTGAGATAGGCGTTGGGGTCCCCGGTCGAGGTCCGGCCGACGGCGAGCAGGGCAAATGCGCTGCGCATCACCGCCAGCGCCGCCGCCAGCGCCGCGAGCGGGGCGACACCGGGGCGCTCGCGCAGCATGTGGAAGCCCGTCGCTGCGAGCGCGATCCACCCGGCTATCGCACCGACCGATGCGAAGCTGATGCCCCAGCGTGCGGTCAAATCGGGAATCGCAGCCAGGCCATAGAGCAGCAACACCGCCAATACGGTCTGCACGCTCCAGCCGGTCCACCGTTCGACACGGGGGGCGGGAGAGATCACTGCCCGAAGCTGCTCGCGCGGTAGAGCAGGGTGATCGCGACCCGGCGGTTGCGCGGGTCGGACGGGTTGTCCTTGATCATCGGCTCGCGGTCGGCGACGCCCTCGATCCGGTTGAAGCGGCGGTCGGGCAGCCCGCCCGCGGCGAGCCGGCGCCGCGTCGCTTCGGCGCGCGCGCTCGACAGCATCCAATTGTTCATTGCGAGCGGATCGCCGTACCCCAGATTGTCGGTGTGGCCGCGGATCATGATCGGATTGTCGGTGCCCTTGATCGATGTGGCGATCATCCCGAGCAGCGCCGAGGCGCGCGGATCGAGCTGCGTCGTGCCGAGATCGAACATCGAATAATCGGCATCATCGAGCAGGTCGATCCGCATCCCGTCATTGGTCTTGACGAAGCGGACATGGCTCGAGAGGCGGGCGAGCGCGGGGTTGGTCGCCATCGACTTGGTCATCGCGTGCTTGACCGCCTCGAAATTCTTGCGGTCCTCGGCCATGATCGCCTTGTCCTTGAGCGTCCCCTTCTGGCCGGTGCCGACCTGGTCGCCGCCGATCGCCTCGACCGGGATCGTCATCGAGCGCGTGCCGGTCTGCGAGGCGCGATGCGCGTAATTGTCCTTCGAGGTCATCGAATCGCCGCCGAAGATGCCGTTCGAGCCCGCGCTGTTCTCCTTCATCTGGACGAGCGTCGGCGAGAAATAGTCGGCGAGCGCCTTGCGCTGCTTCTCGTTGGTCGCCCCTAACAGCCACATCAGCAGGAAGAACGCCATCATCGCGGTCACGAAATCGGCGTAGGCGACCTTCCAGGCGCCGCCGTGATGGCCGCCATGGCCCTCGATATAGATCTTCTTGTAGATGATCTTGGGCGGTACGTTGGCGCCGTGCGGGGCGCGGGCGGCGGCCATCAGCTGTGGCCGGCCGTATCGTGTTCACGCGAAGGCGCGAAGGCGCGAAGGGACGAGGATTCACGCGGAGACGCGGAGACGCGGAGGAAGAAAGAGGAATTAGCGCGGCAGCGCAGGGCAAGCAGTTCCCGCACCGCAGGATGCACGCGCGTCAGCGCGCTGTCGTCTTCCGCACGGCAATGGTGCGGGGCTGCCGCGGCGATGGGTTGAGCCGCCTCCGCGTCTCCGCGTCTCCGCGTGAAAGTCTTCTTCGCGCCTTCGCGGCTTCGCGTGAAATCCGCCACGCTCACCGCCCCCGCAGCCCGTCGAACACTTCGGCGAAGCCCGGCTGGTTCGAATGCGCGATCCCCGAGCGCGCCGCCTCGATGACGAGCGGCTGCGGATGGCCGTGGAGCGAGGCGATGATGATCTGCTTGACGACGTGATAGATCGCGCCGTCGGCGTCGATCACCTGCTTCAGCCGGTTGGCGAGCGGCGCGACGATGCCGTAGGCGAGCAGCACGCCCATGAAGGTGCCGACCAGCGCCGAGCCGATCATCGCGCCAAGGATCGCGGGCGGCTTGTCGATCGAGCCCATCGTCTTGACCACGCCGAGCACCGCGGCGACGATGCCGAGTGCGGGCAAAGCGTCGGCGAGCGTCGCGAGCGTCCCTTGCGCGCCCTCGACCTCGTGGTGGTGCGTCTTGATCATATTGTCCATCACGTCCTCGACCGCATGGACGTCGAGCGTGCCCGACGACACGACGACGAGCCGCAGCGTGTCGGCGATCAGATTGGTCAACGTGTGGTCGGACAGCAGCCGCGGATATTCGGCGAAGACGGCGGAGGAGGCGGGATCCTCGACATGCGGCTCGAGCGCGATCGGGCCCTCGGTGCGCAGCATCTTCATCAGCTTGCTGACGAGGAAGATGACGTCGAGATAATCCTGCTTCTTGTATTTCGGGCCCTTGAACACCTTCATCAGCCCGCCGCCGAGCGCCTTCAGCTCCTTCATCGAATTGCCGATGATCAGCGCGCCGACCGCGGCGCCGCCGATGATCAGCATTTCATGCGGGATCGCCTCCATCACCGGGCCCAAAGCGCCGCCGGTGATCGCGAAACCGCCGAAGATCATCACGAGGAGGACGACTAGGCCGATTGCGGGAAACATGCGTGGGTGTGGCCTTTGGTTTGACGGGTCAACAGGACCCAAGCTCTGGTCTCAAAGGGTTAGCGTGGATTGGTGTTCAAGCGGTTAACCAGACGATGTTTCTTCTGCCTTCCTCTCTCCCCTTGGGAGAGGGGCAAGCCGCGCGGCGGCGCGGGGTGAGGACGACGCGCGGGGATCCTTGGTGAGCCTCCCCCTTCCGTCGCTGCGCGCCTCCCTCCCTCTCCCGCTGGGAGCGGGAGAAGTTATTTCAGGTAATCGAACAGCGAGAGCGAGCCGAGCTTGGTGAAGCTCGCCTGCGTCGCCGAGAGCACCGTCATCGTCTTCTGCAGTTCGGCGATCGCGCTCGACAGATCGGTGTCCTCGAGCGCGGAACGGTCGAGCTCGCGTGCGCCCGCGGCATCGGTCGATTGCGTCGAGACGATGTCGAGCCGCGCCTCGCGCGCGCCGACCGAGCCCTGCACGGCGCTGACCTGGGTCTGCGCGGCCTTGAGCCCATCGGCCGCAGTCCCCGCCGCGGTGGAGATGTCGCCACCGGCATTGAGCGCCGAGATCAAGTTCGACAAGACCGCAAAGGCGTCGGTCGTGCCGCCGCCGCTCGTCGGGATGTTGCCGAACACGCGCTGCGCGCTGTCGGTCGCCTGGATGTTGGTCCCATCGGCGATCGGGATCGCGGAAACCTCGCCCGTCCCGCCGAAGGCGACGCTCCCGTCGGCGGCCTGGGTTATCGCGCTGGTGCCGGTGGCCGCGCCGAACAGCGGCTGTCCCCGCGCATCCTTGGTGCCGGCGAGACTGACCAGATCATCGCGGATGCTCTGCAGCTGGATCGCGATCGTCTTGCGGTCCTCGTCGTTGAGCGTGCCATTGGCCGCCTGGGTGGTGAGCTCGGCTGCCTGCTGGAGCTGCGTGCCGATCGCGGTCAGCGTCGAATCGGATTGCTGGAGCAGCGACTTGGCGAGGCTGACATTGCTGTCATAGGCCTTGCCGTCGGCGGTTGCCTGCTTGATCGTCGCGAGCCGGTTGTAGGCCACGACATCGTCCGAGGCATTGGTGAACTTCTTGGTCGTCGCGATCTGCGTGTTGAGCGTGTCGGCCTTGGCCGACAGCTGCGATAGCTGCGACGCTCCGGTATCGTAGAATTGGCTGGTGCCGATCTGCATGACGGGTCCTAGCGGATATCGAGGATCGACTGGAGCGTGTCGCGCGCGACCTGGATCACGCGGCTCGACGCCGAATAGGCTTGCTGGAAGCGGAGCAGGTCGACGGCCTCGCTGTCGAGATTGACTCCCGACACGGCATCGCGCGCGGCGACCGCGGTGTCGCGGATCGAGCCTTGCGCGGTGGCGACTTGCTGACGGCTGGCGAGCGTCGCGGCGTTGCTCGAGACGAGCGCGGTGGTCTTGGTCTCGAACGCGCCGGTGGTGCGCAACGTGTCGAGGTTGGCGAGATTGCTGTTGTCGCGCGTGCTCGCGCCCTTGGCGGCGGCGGCGATGCCGTTGGGGTCGGTCAGCGATACGGTGATGTCGGTCGGGCTGCCGCCGGTCGCGAACAGCGCCGCGCCGGTATTGCCCGACAGATCGCTGCCCTGCGCCTGGACCGCGTTGACGCCGCTGGTGAACGCGGAGGCGATGGCGTTGAGCTGGGTGCGCGCGTCGGCGATGCGGCCCGCCGCCTCGACGATGCCGGCAAGTGCGCCGCCCGACGGGGTCGCTGCGGTGACGCCATCGGCAGACTGTACGGTGAAGGCGACGGTGCCGTCGCTGCCGCGCGCGAAGGCGACGCTTGCCGACTGGTTGCCCGACACGATCGTCGGGCCGCCGGCATTGCCGAGCTTGACGCTCGCGCGCCCCGCCGAATCGGTCGAGACCGATACGTCGCTGATCGCGCTCATCTGGTCGAGGATCGAATCGCGCTGGTCGGCGAGCTGCGCTGCGCCGTTCGAACCGGGTTGGACGCGGCCGAGGCCGTCATTGACCTTGGCGAGCGCGGTGGCGAGCGAGGTCAGTGTGGTCACCGCCTGCGTCGCGGTGGTGTCGAGATCGGCGTCGAGGCTGTCGAGCGCCTTGCCCGTCGCGGTGAAGCTACTCGCAACCGTCTTGGCCTGTTCGAGCATCGTCGAGCGCGGCGCCGATGCGGTCGGATCGGCGGCGACCGACTTCGCGGTATTGAAGAAGCTGGTGATCTGGTCGCCGACCTGGTTGCCGGTCAGCGCGCTCTGGATGCGGCCGAGCCATTCGACGCTGGTGTCGGTGCGCGCGAGATCGGCGCTGGCGTTGCGCACGTCGGCGGCGCGGAGCGAATCGGCCGAACGCGTGATCCCGGCGGCGCTGACGCCTTGCCCGCCGCTGGTCTTGCTGCCGCTGGTGATGCCCACCGCGGGCGCGACTTCGCGCAGATCGGCGGTGCGCTTGGCATAGCCCGGCGTCGCGGCGTTCGAGATGTTTTCGGAGACGGTGGTGAGCGCGGTCTGATACGCCTTGACCCCGCTCGCGCCGATGCTGAGCAGGTCGGTCACGGCTTGGTGGCCTCGGCTTGCGCTTCGGCGGCGGGTTGCAGCGCGGCCTGCGACTTGGCGAGGAACGCAGTCATCGCCTTGCCGATGCCGAGCGGCGCGTGATCGGCCATGTTCTGCGCGATCTGCGTGGTCTGCATGTCCTTGAAGGTGTCCATGCCCTTCGAGCCGAACAGATCGTCGTCGACCAGATGCGTGGTGCGCATCGACTTGACCATCATGCCGGTGAACACCGCCTCGAACTTCTTGCCCGCCGCTTCCAGATTGGCGCGGCTCTGCAGGCGGCTGGTATCGACGCTGATGCCGCTCGTCGGCGCAGCGACGGGGGTGATGGCGGGGACCTCGCTCACAGCACGATCAACTCGGCCTTGAGGGCTCCGGCTTCCTTCAGCGCCTCGAGGATCGCGACCAGGTCGGCCGGCGACGCGCCGATCGCGTTGACCGCCTTGACCACGTCGGAGAGCTTGGGGCCGGGCTGGAGCAGGAACATCGGGTGCTTCTCCTCGTCGACCGCGACCGCGGACTTCTGTTGCTTGGTGGTCTGGCCCTGGCTGAACGGCGCGGGCTGGCTGACCTTCTCGGTTTCGTCGATCCGCACGGTCAGCTTGCCGTGCGTCACCGCGGCGGTGCCGACGCGGACCGCAGAGTTGATAACGACCGTTCCCGTCCGGGCATTAACAATTACTTTCGCGCTAGGTTCGGCCGAGACGACGTCGAGATTCTCGATCTCGCTCATCAGCGTCGCGCGGATGTCGCCGCCGACCGGCGCGCGGACCGCGACCGACACGGCGTCGGTGGCTTGCGCAGTGCCCGCGCCGAGCCGCGAATTGATCGCGCCGGCGACGTTCTGCGCGGTCGTGAAATCGGCGCGCGTCAGGTTGAAGGTGAGGGTGGGGGTGCTCTCGAACCCGGTCGCGACCGCGCGCTCGACCGTCGCGCCTTCGGGGATGCGGCCGGCCGAGGGGATGTTGACGACGATCGTCGAGCCGTCCTTGCCCTCGGCGCCGAGCCCGCCGACCGCGAGATTGCCTTGCGCCATCGCGTAGATCTGGTTGTCGGCGCCGAGCAGCGGGGTCATGATCAGCGCGCCGCCGCGCAAGCTCTTGGCCTTGCCCATCGAGGCGACGGTGATGTCGAGCTTCTGGCCGGGCTTGGCGAACGGCGGCAGCTCGGCAGTGATCATCACCACTGCGGCGTTCTTGAGGCCAGGGTTGACGGTCGCGGGCAATTGCAGCCCGAAGCGCGATGCGACCGCCTTCATCGACTGGATGGTATATTCGAGATTGTCGTCGCCCGTGCCCGGCAGGCCGACGACGATGCCGTAGCCGGTCAACTGGTTGGTGCGGATGCCCTGGAAGCCGCCGAGATCCTTGATCCGATCGGCCGAGGCGGGGGTGGCGAAGAGCATCGCGAGCAGAACGGCGAGCACCAACCGCCAGCCGTCACTCCCGCGAAAGCGGGGGTCCCGCTTCTGCTTCTGACCGCGGGCAAGAAGCGGGACCCCCGCTTTCGCGGGGGTGACGGGGGGGAGGGTGCGCGAAAGGGTCATCAGAAGGGGCTCACCACCGAGAAGAAGCGGCTCAGCCAACCCTGGCGGCTCGCGCGCGCCACGTCGCCCTTGCCGGTATAGGCGATCTGCGCGTCGGCGACGCGGGTCGAGGGGATGCGGTTGTTGGCGTCGATATCGGCCGAGCGCACCAGACCCTTGATCTGGACGAACTCGTCGCCGCGGTTGAGCGTGACGCGCTTCTGGCCCTGGACGAGCATCGTGCCGTTCGCCAGCACCTTGCTGACCGTCACGCTGACTTCGCCCGACAGGCTGTTCGACTGATCGGCCGCGCCCGCGCCGGTGAAGCCGCGCGACCCGCTCATGCTGGCGTCGGTGCCCTGGAACAGCGCGAGCCGCCCGGTGGTCGGCGGGGTGATGCTCATATTGCCGCTCGAGGCGAGCTTCGAATTGGCCGATTTGGAGGCGGCGGTCGCCTCGACCAGCACGATCGTCAGCGGGTCGCCGACGCGCCGCGCGCGGCTGCCTTCGTAGAGCGCGGCATAACCGGCGCTCGCCTGGAAGATCGAGCCGTTCGCCACCAGCGGCGCCTCGGGCTCGGCCGATGGCAGCACCGCCGTGAAATCGACCGGCGGCTTCTTCTTGCCGCCGAACAGATTCGCCTGCGCGATGGCGGGCACGAGGGCGAGCGTGAGCCCGCACGCGATTCGGAAGGAGGAGGATTTCATGACGTTAACCATCACAGATTTTGGTTAACATATTTCAGCATCTCGTCGGTCGCGGTGATCATTTTCGAATTCACCTCATACGCGCGCTGCGTCTCGATCATGTCGACCAGCTCCTCGACGACGTTGACGTTCGAGCCTTCGAGCTGCCCCTGGCGGATGTTGCCGCGACCCTCTTGCCCGGCGATGCCGAGATTGGCCGCGCCCGAGGCCGAGGTCTCCGCCAGGTAATTGTCGCCCTTCGACAGCAAGCCCGCGGCATTGGGGAAGCTCGCCACCTGGATCTGGCCGAGCTGGGTCGAGGCCGACTGGCCGGGGACGGTCGCCGAGACGGTGCCGTCGGTGCCGACGGTGATCGCGGTCGCGCCCTCGGGGATCGTGATGCCGGGCTGGACCTGATAGCCCTCGCTCGTCACCAGCAGGCCTTCGGGGCTGCGCGAGAAATTGCCGGCGCGGGTATAGCCAAGCGTGCCCCCGGGCAGCTGCACCTGGAAATAGCCGTCGCCGTCGAGCGCCATGTCGAGGCTATTGTTGGTCTGCTGGAACGAGCCCTGCGTATCGATCCGCGCAGTGCCCTGGATCTTGACGCCGGTGCCGAGGTTGAGCCCGGTCGCGTATTTCGATTCCGACGAGCTCGGCGCGCCCGGCGCGGTCACCGTCTGGTAGGCGAGCGTCTCGAACGCCGCGCGGTCCTTCTTGTACGCCGTCGTGTTCACGTTGGCGAGGTTGTTCGAGATGACGCGCATGCGCATGTCCTGGGCATCGATCCCAGTCCGCGCGATCTGCATGGCTGCACTACCCATGGTCTATTCCTTCTTCAGCTTGGCAGCCGCATCAGCGATGCGCTGGATTCATCCATGTCCTTGGCCGACTTCATCAGATTGGCCTGGACCTCGTAGCTGCGCTGGTTCTCGATCATGTCGACCAGCGCCTGAGTCATGTTGACGTTCGAGCCCTCGAGCGCGCCGCTCTCGATCTTCGCATCGACGTCGGCGGGCAGCACGCCGCCGCCGCGCACGTAGAGCAGATTGTCGGTGCCCTTGACCGTGTCCGACCCTTTGGCGCTGGCGATCTTGAGCGTGTCGATCACTTGCGGGTTCTTGGCGTCGCCGCCGATCGGGACGATCGAGATCTGCCCGTCGGCCGAGATGCTGACGCTCTGCGCCGGCGGGATGGTGATCGGGCCCCCCGACCCGATCACCGGGAAGCCGTCGCCGGTCTGCAGCACGCCCGACGGCGCGATCTCCAGATCCCCGCGGCGCGTATAGGCTTCGGTCCCGTCGGTCGCCTGGACGGTCAGCCAGCTGTCGCTCGCCACCGCCACGTCGAGCGGGCGCCCGGTCTGCTGGATCGTGCCGGCCTTGCGATCGGCATCGACCACTTCGGCCGAGGCCGGCGTGCGCGTGTCGAAATCGGAGCCCTGCAGCGACAGCCGGTCGAACACCACGCGATCGGCGCGGAAGCCGATCGTCGAGGCGTTCGCCATATTGTTGGCGATCGCGGCCTGCGACGCGAGATGCGCCTTGAGCCCCGAGGCCGCGGTGTAGACCAATTTGTCCATGCGTTACTCCGATCGCCCCCGGCTCAGCCCTGGATCTGGATGATCGTCTGCGAGATCTGGCTGGCGGTATCGAGCGCCTTGGCGTTGGCCTGGAAGTTGCGCTGCGCCGCGATCAGATTGACCAGTTCCTCGGTCATATCGACGTTCGAGCCCTCGAGCGTGCCCGACAGCATCGAGCCGAAGCCGTTTTCGTTGGCCGAGCCGAGCGTCGCCTGTCCCGAAACGCCGGTCGCCGACCAATAGCTGTTGCCCGTCTGGCGCAAGCCGGTCGGGTCGGCGAAATTGGCGAGCGCGACCTTGCCGAGCGAGACGGTGTCGCCGTTCGAATAATTGGCCGAGACGATGCCCTGCGTATCGACCGACACGCCCGAAAGCTCGCCGACCGATGCGCCGTCGGCGCTGCGCGAATTGACCGCGAAGGCGGACGCCGCCTGGGTCGAGCCGGCCAGATCGACCGTCAGCGTCTGCGCCACGCCGCCGGTGCTCGGCGTGAAGGCGTCATAGGCGATCGGCGTGGTCGGCGCGGCGAGCTTGCCGTCGCTGCCGAAGGTGACCGGCGTGCCGGCAGTCGATCCGCCGACGCTCAGTTCCTTGTCGCCGGCGAAGCTGTGTACGGTCCAGGCGTTATCGCCGGTCTTGACGTAATAGTTGGTCAGCGTGCTCGCCTTGCCCGACGAATCGTAGATCGTCGACGTCGTCGTGCTGTTGTAGCTCGACGCATCGGTCGTGCTGAAGGTCGAGGTCGGCGCGGTCGCGCCGGCGTAGAGATTGACCCCGAGCGCCACCTTACCCGTCGCGGCGGGCTTGCCGCTGGTCTCGGCCAGGTTGAGCGCGGTCAGCCCGTCGGCGCCGGTCGCGGTGGCATTGCCCTTGGCGTCGACCGGATAACCGAGCAGCGCCGAGCCTTGCGCATCGACGATGTTGTGCGTCGTCGGATCGACCTTGAAGCTGCCGTTGCGGGTATAGGCGGTCGAAGCATTGAGGCCGGCGGTCTTGACCGTGAAGAAGCCGTCGCCGCTGATCGCGAGATCGAGCGACGAGCCGGTGGTCTTAAGGTTGCCTTCGTTGAACTGCTGCTGGTTCGCCTTCACCACCACGCCCGAACCGACACTCTTGGTCGGATCGCTCGCGAAGCTCGAGGCGATCACGTCGGCGAAATCGGTGCGGCTCTTCTTGAAGCCGTCGGTCGCGACGTTGGCGAGGTTGTTGCTGACGGTCGAGAGTTCGGTCTGCGCGGCCTGCAGGCCGCTGAGCGAGGTGTAGAAGGACATGGGGGCTCCTTAGATTTCAAGAATAGGGGAGGGAATCAGCCGACCTGGCGGACATCGGTGAGCGCGACCTGGCCGACGCCGGGCACGGTGAGCGACGGGCTGCCGGTGGCGGGAACCGAGACGGCGGAGACGGGTGCCCACACCAGATTGCGGCTGGCGACGCTGCCGCTCGTGCCGGTGGCGCTGACCGAGACGGTGAAGGGGCCGGTGCCGGCGTCGGTTCCGCTCGCGGTCTTGCCGTCCCAGTCGTAGCTGATGTCGCCCTTTTTCTGCGCGCCGAGGTCGATCGTGTTGAGCAGCTGGCCGTTCGAATCCTTGATCGACACGCTGACGTCGGTCGCGTCCCCGTCGATCTCGGCGGCGCCGGCGATGCCGCCGCTGGTCCTGCCATACGCCGTGCTGCCCGTGGTCAGGATATTCTTGCCGACATAGGACAGCGCGTCCGCGGTGCTGGTGCCGCTGAGCTTGGTCTGGATCGCCTTGAGCGTCGTGCTCATGTCGGCGATGCCCGAGGTGCTGGTGATCTGCGCGAGTTGCGCGACCATCTGGCTGTTGTCGGTCGGCGAGAAGGGATCTTGGTTCTGCAGCTGCGCGGTCAGCAGCTTGAGGAAGTCCGAGGTGCCGAGCGTCGTCGAGGAATTGCTCACCGCAGCGTTCGCGGTGCTCGACGCGGTCGAACTGATGCCGAGGCTGGAGAGCGTGGAATCGAAGGTGCTGGCCATTTTAGCGTCCCATCTTGAGGGTATCGAGGATCAGGGATTTCGCGGTCTGCATGACCTCGACATTGTTCTGATAGGTGCGCGAGGTCTCCATCATGTCGACCAGTTCGCGGGTCTCATCGACCGCCGATTCCCACACGTTGCCGTCCTTGTCGGCGAGCGGGTGCGACGGGTCGTAATGCTTGCTCGGGCTTTCGCCGGCAGTGACGATGCTCTCGACATTGACCGTCGCGAGGCCCGAGGCCTTGTCGTACTGCGTGCGGAAGATCGGCTTGATCGTGCGATAGGCGGTGTCGGCGCTGGTCGCGACCGCGCCGGCATTGGCGAGGTTCGACGCGGTCGTGTTCATCCGTACCAGCTGCGCCGACATGGCGCGCCCGGCGACCTGGAAGATCGTGAGGGGATCGGCCATCTTATTCGCCCTTCAAAGCGCGGGTGATCTGGCTGATCCGCCCGTTGAGGAAGGAAAGCGTCGTCTGATAGGCGACGGCGTTCTCGGCAAAGGCGGTCTGCTCGGTGGCGAGCTCGACGGTGTTGCCGTCGAGCGAGGGCTGCGAGGGCACGCGATATTGCAGCGCGCCGGTGATGCTGGCGTTGCCGCCGGTGCTCTCGACCGCGGCGAGCGCGGTGTGGAAATCGACGTCCTGCGCCTTGAACCCCGGGGTCGAGGCATTGGCGATGTTCGAGGCGAGCACGCCCATGCGCTGCGAACGCACTTCGAGGGCGGCACCATGAACTCCGAACAGACTGTCGTTGGGCATCGCCCGTCTCCAGCGCCTTATTGCGCGAAGGGGTATCAGCAAGGGGCGTGCCAAATGCGCTATGGGGGCGGATAGCGCCGTGTGGCGGCGGCGAGCGGCAAACGCTTGCCGGAGGGCGGCAAGGCGGTTGCCGGTCTTCCCCCTTTCGTCACCCCGGCCCTGTGCCGGGGCCCACCGAGACACGCGGTCTGCGATCGCGGTGTGCGCTGCCCGGTGGACCCCGGCACAAGGCCGGGGTAACGGTGGTTTTCGGAAACTGGCCCGCGCCTTGCAGAGCTTCCCGCGATGACAGCGCTCCTTGCCCCCTTTCTCGATCCGCTCGCCTTCGCCATCGTCGGCGGGGGGACGCTCGCCGCGATGGTGCTGCGCACGCCGGCGCGCGACCTGGCGGGCGGGTTCGCCGCGCTCGGGTCGTTGACTCGGCCGCGCTTCGCGGCCGATCCTTTGCTCGACCAGATCGCCGCCTTCGGCCGCATCGCGAAGCGCCACGGCGTGATGGCGCTCGACCGCTCGGTGATCGCCGATCCCGACATGGCCGCCGCGATCGCCGCGATCGTCGACGGCGCGGCGCCCGAAGATATTGCCGAACTGCTCCGCCAACGCCGCCGCGCGCGCACCGAGCGCGCCGTCGCGGCGGCCGAACTGTGGAGCGGCGCCGCCGAGACCGCCCCCGCAATGGGGATGGTCGGCACGCTGATCGGGCTGGTCGGGATGTTCGTGAAGATGCAGGATCCCTCGGCGATCGGCGCGGCGATGGCGGTCGCGCTGCTCGCCACGCTCTACGGCGCGCTGCTCGCAAATCTCGTGCTTGCGCCGATCGCGGCGCGGCTGCGCCGCCAGGCGCGCGACGAGGCGATCGAGCGGTTGCGGCTCGACCCGCCGCTGATCGCGCTCGCCGCGCGCGAGCGGCCGCGGGGCGCGGCGCTCAAGGAAGTCGCATGACCGCCGCGCTGATCGAGGACGATCTGCCCGAGCTCGCCGCGGGCCGCCCGGTGTGGCTGATGACGCTCGCCGATCTCGCGCTGCTGCTGGTCGGCTTCTTCGTGTTTCTCCAGGCGAGCCAGCATCTCGACCGGCAGGCGCTGGCGCGGGGGCTGCGCGAGGGCTTCGGCGTTCGCGAGACGCTCCGTGCCGATCCGGCCGGGCCGATCGCGGTGTCGGTCGGCGCGCTGCACGGTTTCGCGCCGGGGTCTGCCGTGCCGACGCGGTCGACCGAGGCGTTGGTCACATGGGCGCGCGAGGCGACGCGCGACCGGCGCGTGGCCTTGCGGATCGCCGGGGCGGTCGATGGTTCGCCCGGCGATGTCGATCCCGTCACCGGCAGCGGCGCGATGCTCGCCGCCGACCGCGCGCGCGCGGTCGCGACGCTCTTGCTCGTCGCGCACGCCGTTCCGGCCGATCGCCTCGTCATCGTCTCCGCCGCGCGACCCAATGGGCGCTCGGTCACCGTTTCCACCGGCTTTGCCGGGCCCGGCGAGCCCTTGCCGCCCGGCAACCCCATCTTGCCGCCTCAAAGGACTTCCCGATGATCCGTCATCTTCCCTTGCTCCTGCTCGTGGTCGCCACGCCGCTTGCCGCGACTGCGCCGCGAAGCTTCCAGGACACCACCGCGCTCGACCGCGCGGTAAGCGCCTTTGCCGGGCACGGCATCGGCGACGAAGGTGGCGCACGCACGCCGATCGACAGCCGGCTCAAGCTCGCCGCCTGCCCGATGGTGTCGATGGCGTGGCGGTCCGAGGCGCATGACGCGGTCGTCGTCACCTGCACCGGCCCCGAATGGCGGATGTACGTGCCGATGAAACTGCCCGTCGCCGCGCCCAAGGGCGCCGCGCCGCTCGTCCTCACGCCAAGCGACGTCGTCGCGGCGCGCCCGGTCTATGTCATCAAGCGCGGCGATCCGGTGACGATCAGCGCGGGGTCGCAGGGTTTCTCGATCACGCGCGACGGGATCGCGGCCGGCGATGCGGTCGCGGGCGGGCGCTTTCTCGTCAAGATCGACGCGGCGAAGGCGCCGATCCAGGCGATCGCAATCGACAGCGGCCGCGCCACGCTGCCCGGCTGGACCGAATGACCGCCTTTTTCAAAAAGTGCGAAATCCTTTCTTAAGGTCCGCGGGCGGCGGTCGTTCTTCTCTATGTCAGCGAAAACCGCGAAGGTGCAGACATGGTAGAAGCAATCGGATCAAAGGCAGTCACGTCGCAAGACCGTTTGGTCGTGCCGGTTGCCGCAGCAGCAAAACCGGCAGCGACGACGGACCGGACGAGCGACACGGTGGCGCAGCAGCGCGACCTGACGGCGATCGCCTTCGACTTCGGCGCGCCTACCCCCGCGCAGCAAGCGCGGGTCGAGGAAGTTCGCCGCGCGGTGCGCAACGGGACCTATCCGATTACCCCTGAAACGATTGCCGACCGGATGCTCGCCTTGAAACTGTATTGGAGCCCGAAGAAATGAGCTTCGCCACGCGGCGCGACGCGCTGATCGGCGTGATCGAAACGCTCCACGCCGAGATCGCCGCGCTGAAAGTCAACGACGTCGCCGCGCTCGAGCGCGCGACCGCCGACAAGCTCGCCGCGATCGAAGCGGTCGCCGCGTTCGGCCAGGCGCCCGCCGGCGACGAGCTGCGCGCGCTCGCCGAGGAAGCGCATCGGCTGAACGAAACGTGCCGGATCTACGTCAATCTGATGGCGGCAAATGTTCGCCGCCGCCTGCAAACCTTGACCGGGTCTGCCGGTGTCGCCACCGGGTCGGGCCCCGGAACGGTGTATCGCCCCGGCATGGGGCTCGCTGCTTACGCCTGATTAAGCATATTGGCACGGCCCTTGCTGTGCTTGCCGTGAAGACGCGCAAGCAACTGGGGTCCGATGCCTTTCAATCCACTTTCCATTCTGAACGGGGCGGTCGATGCGACCGGCGCTGGCGGTGCGATCCGCAACGCCATCGCCAATGCCAGTCAGAAGACCGGAATCGACTTCAACTATCTGCTGGGCCAGGCCAAGCTCGAGAGCGGGCTCAACGCCAACGCCAAGGCGGGGACGTCGAGCGCGAGCGGGCTGTACCAGTTCGTCGACCAGAGCTGGCTGCGCGTCGTCAAGGCGCACGGCGCCGAGAACGGCCTCGCCTGGGCGGCGAACGCGATCTCGACCGGTGCCAATGGCCGCGCCACCGTTACCGATCCGACGATGAAGCGCGCGATCCTCGCTTTGCGCAACGATCCGTCGGCGGCGTCGCTGATGGCGGCCGAACATGCCAGCGACAATAAGGATGCGCTCGAAAGTGCGACCGGGCGCACCGCGACCGGCACCGATCTCTATATCGCGCATTTCCTGGGCTTGGGCGGGGCGCGCTCGTTCCTGACCGCGATGCAGGCCAATCCCGACAAGAGCGGCGCTGCGATGTTCCCGGCCGCCGCGCGCGCCAATCGCGGCGTGTTCTTCAATAGCGACGGCAGCGCGCGTTCGCTGTCGGACATTTACAGTCGCTTCGCAGCCAAGCTCGACAAGAGCGCCGAGGGGGCGAGCGCGCCCGCGACATCGGGCCTGGCGGCGACGCGGCTCGGCTCGTGGGGCGCCGACGTCATCCCGGGCAACGCCGAAATCTCGACTTCGGATGCGACGATCTGGGCGCAATCGACGCTCGAGCGGCTCGGCGGCGCGGTCAGTTCGACGACGCAGATGGCGTCGAACTCGGGCGCGAGCCTGTTGCGGCCGACGCCGGCGAATGCGCGGCTGGCGTACATGCTGCTCGCGCAGATGGGAGCGTAACTAAGTGGCGATTGCCCTGACAGCCCCCGCCGGCAAGGCGGGCGGGATCCTGCCGCTGCTGCGTTCGGCCGCGCTTCCCGTCGCGATCCTGCTGCTCGTCGTGCTGATGGTCGTGCCGATCCCGGCGGCGATGCTCGACGTGTTCTTCATCATGAACATCACGATCAGCCTCGCGGTGCTGATGGTCAGCCTCAACGCGCAGAAGCCGCTCGATTTCTCGGCCTTCCCGACCGTCTTGCTGTTCGCGACCTTGTTCCGCCTGAGCCTCAACGTCGCCTCGACGCGCGTCGTGCTGGTGCACGGCCATGAGGGCGAAAGCGCCGCCGGCCATGTGATCGAGGCGTTCGGCACCTTCCTGATCGGCGGCGACTATGTCGTCGGCCTGTTCGTCTTTGCGATCCTGGTGATCATCAACATGATCGTGGTGACCAAGGGCGCCGGGCGCGTGTCCGAAGTGTCGGCACGCTTCACGCTCGATGCATTGCCCGGCAAGCAGATGGCGATCGACGCCGATCTCAACGCCGGCCTGATCACCCCCGACGAAGCCAAGCTCCGCCGCGTCGAAGTCGCGACCGAAGCCGATTTCTACGGCTCGATGGACGGTTCGTCGAAGTTCGTGAAGGGCGACGCGGTCGCCGGCCTGCTGATCCTCGCCGCCAATATCGTCGGCGGGCTGATCCTCGGCCCCGTCAGCCACGGCATGACGATCGCGGCCGCCGCGCACAATTACGTGCTGCTCGCGATCGGCGATGCGCTCGTCGCGCAGATCCCCTCGCTGATGCTGTCGATCGCCGCCGCCGCGATCGTGACGCGCGTCCAGTCGACGATGGATCTCGCCGGGCAGATCGGCAGCCAGTTCGGCTCGGCGCGGACCTGGACCCCGGTTGCGGTCATTCTCGCCCTGCTCGGCGTGATGCCCGGCATGCCGCACCTCATCATCCTGCCCGCCGCTGGCCTCGCCGGCTTCGCCGCGTGGAAGATGCGCCAGGCAGCGCTCCGCCCCGCGCCGGTCGAGATCGTGCCGGCCGAACCGATCGATTATTCGAAGATCGGCTGGGACGAAGTCGCCGACACGATGCAGGTCAATCTCGACATCGGCTACGGCCTGGTGCCCTTGGTCGACGAGCGCCGCGGTGCGCCGCTGATGGGGCGGATCACCGGGGTGCGGCGCCAGCTGTCGAAGGACATGGGCTTCGTCATCCCGCAGGTCCGCGTGCGCGACGACATCAACCTCGCGCCGTTCGCCTATCGCATCATCGTCGGCGGCGTCGTCGTCGGCGAGGACAGCGTCTCGCCCGACGAAATGCTCGCGCTCGATACGGGGCAAGCCGTCGGCGGGCTGATGGGCAAGCGCGCCAAGGACCCGACCTTCGGGCTCGACGCGGTGTGGATCGCGCCGAGCGACGCCGATGCCGCGACGGGCGCTGGCTATCTCGTGGTCGATCCGGGCACGGTGATGGCGACGCATCTCAACCACCAGCTCGGCGTTCATGCGTCCGAACTGCTCGGCCCCGACGAAGTGCAGGCGCTGCTCGACGGGCTCAAGGAACGCGCGTCGAACCTGGTCGCGTCGCTCTCGCCCAATCCGCTGCCGCTCACCACGCTCACCCAGGTGCTGCGCGGGCTGCTGGCGGAGAACGTGCCGCTCAAGGAATTCCGGCGCATTGCCGCCGCGATCGCGGTCGCGGCGCAGAAGACGCTCGATGCCGACGAGATCATCGAGATGATCCGCCCGGCGCTCGGTGGCCTGATCATCGGCAAGCTGTGCGGCGTGCGCGAGCCGCTGCGCGTGATGACGCTCGAAGGGCAGCTCGAGGGCCTGCTCGGCCAGGCGATGCGCAGCGATCCGTCGAAGCGCCACACGATCGAGCCCGATCTCGGCCGCCGCATCGTCGATGCGCTGCAGAACGCCGCGCAGCCGCTGATCAACGAGGCCAAGCCGTTCGCGCTCGTCGTCCAGCCCGCGATCCGCGTCGCGATCCGCAAGCTCGTCAAGACCTGCCTGCCCGATATCCCGGTGATGAGCTTCTTCGAAGTGCCCGAGGACAAATCGGTCGAAGTCGTCGCCGTGATCGGCGCAGCCGGAGCGCTCCCAGCATGACCGCACAGCCCAACCCCGCGCTTTTCGCCAATGCGCAGCCGCTGGTCTATGGCCGCACCGCCGCGCCTGACCTCAACGTGCTCGCGCGCAAGCATCTCCCGCTCGTGCGGCGGATCGCGCGGCATATCCACGGCAGCATGTCGTCGGCAGTCGAGGTCGAGGATCTCGTCCAGATCGGGATGGTCGCCTTGGTCGAAGCGGCAGCTGCGTTCGAGGAGCGTGGGCAAGTGACCTTCGAACAATATCTCGCCACGCGCGTGCGCGGTTCGATGATCGATGCGCTGCGGCGGAGCGCGACGCTCACGCGCGGCGCGATGCAAAGGAAACGCCTCTATGCCGAGACCGTCGCGATGCTGACCACCGAGCTCGGCCATGCGCCCGATGCGGCGCTCGTCGCGGCGCGGATCGGCGTGACGCCCGAAAAGCTCCGGCTCGATTACGCCAATGCCCAGCCGGTGCGGATGGAGCCGATCGACCAGGTCTATTCGGACGAAGGCCCGTGGTTCGCGAGCGAGGAGCCCGATGCGTTCGCGCATCTCTCCGACGAGCAGGAGCGCGACACGCTGATCGCCGCGATCGCGAGCCTGCCCGAGCGCGAGGCGCTGGTGATCCAGCTCTATTATGTCGAGGAGTTCAACCTCGAGGAAATCGGCTCGGTGATCGGCGTCGGCGCGGCGCGCGTGTGCCAGATCAAGGCCGCCGCGCACGCCAAGCTCAAGAAGGCGATGCTGCGGCGTTAGGCTCCGCGTCGTTGGAGCGCCCGACCGTGATCGCCACCGCCACGTCCATCGTGACGTTGCCGACGGTGCGGAACAGATCGGGGATCGTCTCGACCGCGACGAGCAGACCGAGCGCCTCGAGCGGCACGCCCATCGCGACCGCGACCGGGGCGACCGAGGCGAAATAGGTGATCGTGCCGGGCAGGCTGACCGCCCCCATGGTGGTGATCGCGGCGGTGGCCACGCCGGCGGCGAGCTGGACCGGCCCGATGTGGACACCGAGGAAATGCGCGACGTACAGCGCGACCGCGAGGTTCATCGCCGGACTGGTCGCGCGGAAGATCGCCACCGCGATCGGCAGCGTGATTCCGGTCGAGGTCTCGGACGCGCCGAGTTCGGCGCTCGCCTTGAGCATCTCGGGGAGCGTCGCGAGCGAGGATTGCGTGCTGATCGCGACCGCCTGCGCCGGCGCGACCGCGCGCGCGAAGCGCAGGATGCCGACGCGCCCGCCGATCGCCGCGACGGGATAGCCCGCGAGCAGCACGAGAAAGCCGATCCCCGACACCGTGACGATGTAATGCGCCAACGCGCCGAACGCCGCCGCGCCGGTCTGCGCGCCGACGCCGTACGCCAGGCAGAAGATGCCGATCGGCGCGAGCTTGAGCACCCAGCCGATGATGATCAGCATCGTGTCGACGATCGCCTTGAAGAACGTCGTGAGCAACGCGCGCGGTTCGGTCGGCAGCCGCGTGATCGCGAAGGCGAACACCAGGGCGAAGACGGTGAGCGGCAGGAAGGCGTCGGCCGCCGCCGCGGTCACGACGTTGGTCGGCACGACCGTCTCGAAGAACGCGCTCATCGAGGGCACCTTGCCGCTCGGCGGTGGCGCGCTGCGCAAGGCCGAGCGCAGCGCCTCGGCCCACGCCGACGGCAGCGGCCACAGATCGAGCAGCAGCGGCGTGATCAGCGCCGAGCCGATCGTCGTCGTCCACAGGATGATCGTGAACAGGATCACCGAGCGCCCGGCGATCCGCCCGGCACGCGCGGCGTCGGCGGTCGCGCCGACCCCGGTCACCAGCAAGCCGATGATCAACGGCACGATCACCATCTGCAATCCGTGGAGCCAGGCCGAGCCGATCGGCAGCGTCACCCCGGTCGCAGCGATCGCCCAGGCCGGCGAGACCGACGCCGCGACGATGCCGAGAACGAGCCCCACGACGAGCGCCAGCAGGATTCGGGTGGTTTGCGACATGAAGGTCCTTCGCTATGGCGGGGGTAGGCAAGAGCGGCGCGTGGCACGCCAACATAAGCGACGAGGAAAAGGGTGCGATGGCAAGGAAATATTTCGGCACCGACGGCATTCGTGGACTGACCAACACGACCCCGATGACCGCGGCGATGGCGATGAAGGTCGGCATGGCGGCCGGCGCGCACTTCCGGCGTGGCGATCACCGCCATCGCGTCGTGATCGGCAAGGATACGCGGCTGTCGGGCTATATGCTCGAATCGGCGATGGTCGCGGGGTTCACCTCGGTCGGGATGGACGTGGTGCTGCTCGGGCCGATGCCGACGCCTGCCGTGGCGATGCTGACGCAATCGATGCGCGCCGATCTCGGGGTGATGATCTCGGCGAGCCACAATCCGTATTATGACAATGGCATCAAGTTGTTCGGGCCAGATGGCTATAAGCTCTCGGACGCCGACGAGCTCGCGATCGAGGCGCTGATCGACGGCGATATCGACCTGTCGCCCGCGCCAGAGATCGGCCGCGCGCGGCGCGTCGACGATGCGCAGGGGCGCTATATCCATTTCGCCAAATCGACCTTCCCCGAGAATATGCGGCTCGACGGGATGAAGATCGTCGTCGATTGCGCGAATGGCGCGGCGTACCGTGTTGCGCCAACCGCCTTGTGGGAATTGGGTGCCGAAGTCGTGGCGATCGGCGTCACCCCCAACGGCAAGAACATCAACGACGGGGTCGGCTCGACCGCGCCGACCTTGCTGTGCGAGACCGTCGTCGCGACGGGCGCGCAGCTCGGTATCGCGCTCGACGGCGATGCCGACCGGCTAATCGTCGTCGATGAAAAGGGTCATGTCGTCGATGGCGACCAGCTGATGGCGACGATCGCGAGCGGCTGGGCGCGGAGCGGGCGGCTGAAGAATGGCGGGCTGGTCGCGACGGTGATGTCGAACCTCGGGCTCGAGCGGCACCTCGCGGCACAGGGCATCGGGCTGGTGCGCACCAGCGTCGGCGATCGCCACGTGCTCGAGGCGATGCGCGCGCAGGGGTATAATGTCGGCGGCGAGCAATCGGGGCACATCATCCTGTCGGATTATGCGACGACCGGCGACGGGTTGGTCGCGGCATTGCAGATCCTCGCCGAGCTGGCCTGGGCGGGGGCGCCGGCGAGCGAGTTGCTGCATCGTTTCGAACCGCTGCCGCAATTGCTCAAGAACGTGCGTTTTGCCGGGGGCAAGCCGCTCGAGGACGAAGCGGTGAAGGCGGTGATCGCCGGGGCCGAGGGCGAGTTGAAGGGCAGGGGGCGGCTGGTGATCCGGCCGTCGGGCACCGAGCCGGTGATCCGCGTGATGGCCGAGGGCGACGATCCAGCGCAAGTCGAGGCGGTGGTGGATCGGATCTGCGACGCGGTGCGGGTGGCGGCGGGGTGACTCCTTCCTGCTCCCCTCCCGCTTGCGGGAGGGGCTGGGGGAGGGCAGTGCGGCATGCGATACTGCTAAGATTACAGGACAGCCCCTCCCCTAACCCCTCCCGCAAGCGGGAGGGGGATAAGGAAGAAGAAAAACCGATGCTCGAAATGCGCCCCGATTGCGAACGCTGCGGCACCGATCTCCCCGCCGACGAGGCGGGGGCCTTCATCTGTTCGTTCGAATGCACCTTCTGCGCGCAGTGCGCCGACCGGCTGGATGATCGTTGCCCCAATTGCGGCGGCGAACTGATGGACCGCCCGGCGCGGGTCGACGATCTGCTCGCGCGCCATCCCGCCTCGACCGAGCGGCGCTTCAAGCGGCCCCAGTGAGCACGACGCCACGGATCCTGATCATCGCCGGCTCGGATTCGGGCGGCGGCGCTGGCATCCAGGCCGACATCAAGACGGTGACCATGCTCGGCGGCCACGCGATGACCGCGATCACCGCGATCACGGCGCAGAATACGCTCGGCGTGCAGGCGGTGATGCCGGTTCCGGTGGAGATGGTGGTCGCGCAGATCACGGCGTGCGTTTCTGATATTGGCGTGGATGCGGTGAAGATCGGGATGATCGGCTCGGCGGAGATCGCGCACGGCGTGGCGGATGTGCTCGAGACGCTCTCCATGCCGATCGTGTTCGACCCGGTGATGGTCGCGACAAGCGGGGCGGTGTTGGCCGACGCCGATACGATCGCGGCGTTCGAGCGGCTGATGCGGATCGCCACCGTGACGACGCCGAACCTGCCCGAACTCCAGGCGCTCGAACAATCCCTCTCCCAGCGGGAGAGGGAGGGAGCCGCGCAGCGGCGGAAGGGTGAGGGGGACGCAGACGCCCGGAATGTTGACGTCCCTCTCCCGTTGGGAGAGGGACATTTGCTGATCAAAGGCGGGCACGGCGAGGGGGACGAGATCATCGATCGCTTGATCGGACCGGCCGGCGAAATCGCGTCCTGGTCGGCCGCGCGGATCGAGACGACCAGCACGCACGGCACCGGCTGTACGCTCGCCTCGGCGATCGCGACCTTCCTCGCGCAGGGGCGCTCGCTCGAAGCTTCGGTGGCGGGTGCTCGGCAGTTCGTCCGCGCGGCGCTGCGGGCGGCGCCGGGGCTGGGCGGGGGGCATGGGCCGATGGGGCAGCAAGGCGTACGGGCTCGCGACATCTCCTAAATCGCTTTCGCGATGGGCTTGGGGCACGGAGAAGAAGAACGTTTGGTTCGCGCGGAGGCGCGGAGGACGCGGAGGGGTTACTCGCGCTTCAGCGTATCCCGACCCGCGAAGCGGGCGGAAAGAGGCGCTTGCGCGTTCCTTTTGCGCTCTCTCTCTCTCTCTCTCTCTCTCTCTCTCTCTCTGCGTCCTCTGCGCCTCTGCGCGAACCAAACCTTCTTCTTCTCCGCGTCTCCGCGTGAACGCATCTTCTTGAACGACGCCCCGCCCGATCGCCGCTGCACTCCGTCGCGACCCGTCTGGCAAGTCGGCGCGCGATCCGGCATGGCTCGACCCGATGCCTAGCCTCAAACATGAAAAGCTCTGCCTCGCGCCCGTCGCCGGCGTCGACGAAGCCGGTCGTGGCCCGCTCGCCGGACCGGTGGTCGCGGCCGCAGTGATCCTGCCCGCCAAAGGCGTCCCGCGCGGTATCAACGATTCGAAGAAGCTCCCACCGCTGGAACGCGAGCGCCTGCATGATCGGCTGCGGGCGTGCGCGATCGTCGGGATCGGGATCGTCGAGGCCGACGAGATCGACACGCTCAACATCTATTGGGCGACGATGAAGGCGATGAAGCTGGCGGTCGAAGCGCTCGGCTGCGCGCCCGGCCATGTGCTGGTCGACGGCAACCGCCTCCCCAAATGGGGCTTCGCCGCGACGCCGATCGTCAAGGGCGATGCGATCAGCCTGTCGATCGCCGCCGCCTCGATCATCGCCAAGCATACCCGCGACACGATCATGCTCGCGCATGCCGAAGCGCATCCGCATTACGGCTGGCATGCGAACAAGGGCTATGGCGCGCCCGATCACCTCCGCGCGTTGCGCGAACACGGGCCGTGCGCACTCCACCGTCGCAGTTTTCGTCCCGTCGCCGAAGCTTATTTGGTGAACGAGTCTTTGACGCCACACACCAGCGCTTGAGCCTGTGGATAACTCCGGACTCAATATCTGGGTCGTTTCCCGAAATGTTCTGCGAAATTGACGGAATCTCAAGGTTTTTCGTTAACCAATGTTCGCTTGACGCGAGTCCCTTTGCTGGCAGGGATGCGCTCCACACACGAAGGGGCGATTGACGATGGGGGTTTTGGAAAAGATCAGGACGGCGGCGCCGCGCACGGTCGAGGCACCGGTGCAGCTGCCGCTCGACCAGATCCTGCGCGGCGATTGCATCGCGGCGATGCGCGCGCTGCCCGCCAAGTCGGTCGACCTGATCTTCGCCGATCCGCCCTACAACCTCCAGCTCGGCGGCGACCTGTCGCGGCCCGACGGCAGCCATGTCGATGCCGTCACCGACGAATGGGACAAGTTCGATTCGCTGAGCGCCTACGACAAGTTCACGCGCGAGTGGCTCGCCGAGGCGAAGCGGATCCTCAAGGACAATGGCGCGATCTGGGTGATCGGATCGTACCACAATATCTACAAGGTCGGCGCGGCGATCCAGGATCTCGGCTATTGGATCCTCAACGACATCGTCTGGCGCAAGACCAACCCGATGCCCAATTTCAAGGGGACGCGCTTCACCAACGCGCACGAGACGCTGATCTGGGCGTCGATGGGCGAGAAGTCGCGCTACACCTTCAACTATCGCAGCATGAAAACGCTCAACGACGAGCTGCAGATGCGCTCGGACTGGGAATTCCCGACCTGCGGCGGGCAGGAGCGGCTGAAGCGCGACGGCGTCAAGGTGCATCCGACGCAGAAGCCCGAGGCTTTGATCTATCGCATCCTGCTCGCCTGCACCAAGCCGGGCGACGTGGTGCTCGATCCGTTCTTCGGCACCGGTACGACGGGTGCGGTCGCCAAGCGGCTCGGCCGGCACTGGATCGGGATCGAGCGCGAGAGCGATTATATCGCGGCGGCCGAGGAGCGCATCGCGGCGGCGCTGCCGCTCGACGAATCGGCCTTGAAGACGATGCAGAGCCCCAAGGCCGCGCCGCGCGTCGCGTTCGGGACGATCGTCGAGAATGGCATGCTGGTCGCTGGCGCGGTGCTGACCGATGCCAAGCGACGCTACAGCGTGACGGTACGGGCGGATGGCTCGGTGATCAGCGGCGACCAGACCGGCTCGATCCACAAGCTCGGCTCGGTGCTGCAGGGGGCGCCAGCGTGCAACGGCTGGACCTTCTGGCATTATGAGACGCCCGAGGGATTGAAGCCGATCGATACGCTGCGACAGACCTATCTGCTCGCGACGCAGATCTAAGCGCGTCGCCCCGGCGCAGGCCGGGGCCGTCAGGCAGTTGCGCGAGACCGCGGTTTCGCGTCAAACGCAGCGGCCCCGGCCAGCGCCGGGGCGACGGGATGATCCATGAGCAGCCTTCACCTTCGCCCGATCCAGTTCGTCGACACGCCGATCGACCGCGACGACGAGGTCGCGCGGCTTGCTGGCGGGATGCTGTGGTTTTCCGCCTATGAGGTGATCGAGGATGGGCGGCGGCGGACGGTGCCGATCGCCGAGCTCGACACGCTATTGCGCGACGATCGCGCGGCCCGGCTGCATGCCGCGATCACCGCATCGCGCGCGCCGCTGACGCTCGGCGAGCGGACGCTGCGCTTCGATCAGCCATCGGTGTGCGGTATCCTCAACGTCACGCCCGACAGCTTTTCCGATGGCGGGGCGCAGCATGACGACCCTGTGACGGCGGCGAGCGCCGGCGTGGCGATGGCGGCGGCGGGGGCGGCGCTGATCGACGTCGGTGGCGAATCGACCCGGCCTGGTGCGGCGACGGTGTGGGAGGGCGACGAGATCGCGCGCGTCGTTCCCGTGATCGAACGGCTCGCGCGGGCAGGGACGCTGGTCTCGATCGACACGCGCAAGGCCAGCGTGATGGAGGCGGCGATCGCGGCGGGGGCGGCGATCGTCAACGATGTCGCGGCATTGCTGTGGGACGATCGCGCGCTCGAGGTTGTCGCGAAGGCAGGCTGCCCGGTCGTGCTGATGCATTCGCCCGATCCGGCGAAGGGGCCGCATGGCGGCGAAGGCTATCGGGACGTGGTGGTCGAAGTGTTCGACTGGCTAGAAGCGCGCATCGCGGCGGTCGTGGCGGGCGGCGTCGCGCGGTCGCGGATCATCGTCGACCCAGGCATCGGCTTCGGCAAATCGCTCGCCGACAACCTCGCGCTGATGAATGCCCTGACGATTTTTCACGGGCTCGGCTGCCCGATCCTTCTCGGCGCGAGCCGAAAGCGGATGATCGGCGCGTTATCGAACGAAGCGCCAGCGCAGGAGCGCTTGGGGGGCTCGGTCGCACTGGCGCTGACCGGTATCATGGCGGGCGCGCAGGTGCTGCGCGTCCACGATGTGCCCGAGACGCTTCAGGCGATGCGGGTATGGCGCGGTCTGCGCGACCGCGCCTTGGTCGGGCGGTAGCCTCAGGCTACCGCCCGGATTCGATCAGCACCCGTTCTTGCGGTTCTGCGCAGCGTCATGGCGCTTGTCGAGCGTCTTGCCGAGCAGTGCGCCACCGACGCCACCAGCGACCGTGCCGAGCAGACCGCCACCGAGCACGTTGCCCGCGACCGCGCCGCCGACGCCACCGGCAACCGCGCCGGTCGTGCCGCTGCTGCGCTTGCACGGGTAATAGCGACCGTCCTGGCCGCGATAGGTGCGCTCATCGCGACGATCGTAGCGACGGTCATCGTCGCGACGGTCACGGCGGTCGTCGTAGCTCTGCGCTACGGCGGCTGCGGGGACGATGGCGGGGACCAGGGTCAAAGCGGTCAGCGCCGCCAGGATTTTCATCTTACGCATGGAAAACTCACTCCTCTTCGGCCGTACAACCGACGAAGCGGGCGGAGTTTCCCATGTTCGACGATATTTTGGGTCGAACCGGCCCGAATCACGCCGCGGCGTTGTCAATCCCGAGCTCGCCGAGCTTGCGATAGAGTGTCGAGCGCCCGATCCCGAGCCGTCGTGCAACCTCGGTCATGCGGCCGCGATAATGGCCGATCGCGAGCCGGATGACGTCGGCCTCGATCTCCTCGAGCGCGCGCAGATTGCCGTCGGCGTGGAACAGCGTGACCCCGCCGCTCGTCGCCATCGGCATGGGCGTCGGCGTGGTGTGGCGCTGCCCGCCGAGCGCAGCGATCTGCGGGAAATCGGCGCGGGTCAGCGCGGCGCCGTCGCACAGCACCGCCGCGCGGAACAGCGCGTTCTGCAACTGGCGGACGTTGCCGGGCCAATCGTAGCGGCCGAGCAAGGCGAGCGCATCGTCGGTGATGCCGAGCGGGCGAAGCCCGGGTTGCTCGGCGATCCGCGCGAGCAGGTGGCGGGCGAGCGCGGGAATGTCGCCGGCGCGTTCGCGCAGCGGCGGGATCGTCACCTGGACGACGTTGAGGCGATAATAGAGGTCTTCGCGGAAGCGGCCGGCCTCGACCTCTTCGATCAGCCGCTTGTTGGTCGCGGCGATGACGCGGACGTCGACCTCGCGCGTGTGACGCGCGCCGATCGGCTGAATCTCGCCCGATTGCAGTACGCGGAGCAATTTGACTTGCGCCTCGAGCGGCATCTCGCCGATCTCGTCGAGGAACAGGGTTCCGCCATCGGCCTCCTGGAAGCGGCCGATCTTGCGTTCGAACGCACCGGTGAACGCGCCCTTCTCGTGCCCGAACAGCTCGGATTCGATAAGATTGGGCGGCAGCGCCCCGCAATTGACGGCGACCATCGCCTTTTTGCCGCGGGGGGAGGCGGCGTGGATCGCCTCGGCGACGACTTCCTTGCCGACGCCGCTCTCGCCTTCGACGAGCACGGGAACGCGCGCGCGCGCCGCCTTGGCGGCGATCGCGAGTGCGGCGCGAAAATCGGGAGCGGAGCCGACGATCTCGTCGAACGCGAGCAAGGCTGGGATCTTTTCGGTCAAAGGCCGCAATTCGCCTGCGGCCTTGCCCGCGACCGCGGCATCGAGTGCGGCAAGCAAGCGCTCGGGCGCGAGCGGCTTGACGAGAAAATCGGTCGCGCCGCTGCGCATCGCCGAGACGGCTTCGGCGACCGAGCCGTTGGCGGTGAGCAGCAGCAAGGGCAGCGCTGGGCGGCGATGGCGGATCTGGTCGATCAGCGCGCTCGAATCGGCATCGGGCGCCCATTGGTCGAGCAGGATCGCGTCGAGCTGCATTCCGTCCTGCGTGCCGAGCATCGCGATCGCCATCTCGCCATCGGCGGCGAAGATCGCGCGCCAGCCGCGCCGCGCCGCGATCGCCGCGACGAGCCGCCGTTGCGCGGGCTCGTCGTCGATCAACATCAGCAGCCGCTGTCCGTTACGCGTCATGCGTTCATTCCATTCGTGTCGAATCCAGCGCAAAGATGTACCGGCAAGGTGTGAAAACGGGCTTAAACGCCCCGCCATGGGACGCGCGGGACATGCCGGCCGCAGCGCGGCGGCGATGTGGGCGGGGCTTGAGGCAAAGCGTTCGTCAAGCTAAGCACTTGGACGAACCGGGGGGCTACCCCGTCTGCAGGGGATGGAACGATGGCTGCCGACAACGACATGCAGGTCCACCGCGCGACCTATGACAAGGTCATCAACGTCATGAAATATGGCGCGGTCGCCGTGTTCATCATCGCCTTCGTGGTGGTGTGGCTGGTCTCGGGCAAGTAGGCGTGAGGATCGCCGTCCTCCGCGAAACGCTCGAGGGCGAGCGCCGCGTTGCCGCGACCCCCGAGACGGTCAAGAAATTCCTCGCGCTCGGCGCCACCGTCGCGGTCGAGGCCGGGGCGGGCGAAACCGCCTCGATCGCCGACGCCGATTATGCCGCGGTTGGCGCGACCGTCGCTGACCGCGCTGCGACGCTGGCGGGGGCCGAGATCGTGCTCGGCGTGCAGGGGCCGGCGGCCGATGTGCTGGCGGGCGTCGCACCGGGCGCGTGGCTCGTTGCGGGGCTCAACCCGTTTGCCGACCGCGCGCGGATCGACGGCTATGCCGCCGCCGGACTCGAGGCGCTGGCGATGGAGTTCATGCCGCGCATCACGCGCGCGCAGTCGATGGACATCTTGTCGTCGCAGTCGAACCTCGCCGGCTACAAGGCGGTGCTCGATGCCGCCGGCGTCTATGGCCGCGCCTTTCCGATGATGATGACCGCGGCGGGCACGGTTTCCGCCGCGCGCGTGTTCGTGATGGGCGTCGGCGTCGCGGGGCTGCAGGCGATCGCCACCGCGCGGCGCTTGGGCGCGCAGGTCTCGGCGACCGACGTGCGCTCGGCGACCAAGGAGCAGATCCAGTCGCTCGGCGCCAAGCCGATCTTCGTCGAGAATGTCGCCGGCATCGAGGGCGAAGGCTCGGGCGGCTATGCCGGCGAGATGAGCCCCGAATATCAGGCGGCGCAGGCCGAGCTCGTCTCGGGGCATATCGCCAAGCAGGATATCGTCATCACCACCGCGCTGATCCCGGGGCGCCCCGCGCCGCGGCTGATCTCGGCGGCGCAGGTGGCGAGCATGAAGCCGGGCTCAGTGATCGTCGATCTCGCGGTCGAGGCGGGCGGCAATGTCGAGGGCGCGGTCGCGGGCGAGGTCGTGGTGGTGAACGGCGTGTCGATCGTCGGCTATCGCAACGTGGCGTCGCGGCTCGCGGCCGATGCGTCGGCGCTGTTCGCGCGCAATTTGTACAATTTCCTCAACGCCTTCTGGGACAAGGAGGCCGGCAAGCCCGTGCTCGACGCCGAGATCGGCGATGCGATCCGGCTGACGCAGGGCGGCAAGGTCGTCAACGCGCGGTTGCTGGGATGATGCCGGGGCGTGGCCAATGCCGACAAACTCCTCGAGCGCATGCGCGCCAACCCGCGCGATTGGCGGATCGAGGATGTGGCGGCGGTGTGCGACGGGTTCGGGATCGCTTGCACGCCACCGCGCAAGGGGTCACATTATAAGGTGAAGCATGTCGAGCGGACCGAAATCCTGACGATCCCGGCGCATCGGCCGGTCAAGCCGATCTACATCCGGGAGCTCGTGCGGTTCGTCGACGCAGTGCAGGGACTACGGAGATGAATCCGTTCGATTACGAGGTCGACATCCTGCCGCTCTCCGCCGCGGATGGCGGCGGTTATACTGCGGTTGCCCCGGAACTTCCGGGCTGCCGTTCCGATGGCGAGACCCCGCAAGAGGCGCTCGACAATATCTACGACGCGATCGGGTGCTGGATCGAGGCGGCGCAGGAAATGGGGCGTCCCGTCCCGCAACCCCGCCGCGCCGCCGCCTGACCGACTGGGGGACTGACCATGGACTTCATCTCGATTCTCTCGATCTTCGTGATGGCCTGCTTCGTCGGCTATTATGTCGTCTGGTCGGTCACCCCCGCGCTCCACACGCCGCTGATGGCGGTGACCAATGCGATCTCCTCGGTGATCATCGTCGGCGCGCTCATTGCGGCAGCTGCGGCGGGGATCGGCGGCGGGGGTGCGACCTCGAAATGGCTCGGACTGCTTGCGGTGGTGCTGGCCAGCGTCAACATTTTCGGCGGCTTTGCGGTCACCGCGCGGATGCTGGCGATGTACAAGAAGAAGGCGCCGACGGCGGCGAAGCACTAGCCGTCACCCCAGCGCAAGCTGGGGTCTCGTGCGGCTCCTGGCGCACGCGAGCAACGGGGAGATGCCAGCCTTCGCTGGCATGACGGAAACGGAATGGGGACGGGTTGAGCGCTATGGAACATCTGACGGTCAATCCCTGGGCATCGCTCGCCTATCTCGTCGCAGGGGTGTGCTTCATCCTCGCGCTGCGCGGGCTGTCGAGCCCGGCGACGTCGCAGCGCGGCAACCGCATGGGCATCATCGGCATGACCATCGCGGTCGTCACGACGCTCGTCACGCATGCGCCGACGATCCAGACGCTTGCCGTCGGGACGACCGATAGCGGCTTCGACTATGTCGCGATGCTGTCGCACCTCGACGGCGTGACCTTTGCCGAGATCCTCGTCGCGATCGGCATCGGCGCGGTGATCGGCGTGACCACCGCGCGCCGCATCGCGATGACCGACATGCCGCAGCTCGTCGCGGCGTTCCACTCGCTGGTCGGGCTCGCCGCGGTGCTCGTCGCGTGCGCCGCCTATCTCAATCCGGGCGCGTTCGGCATCGCGCAGCTGCTCGTCACCGACACCGGCGTACCGCTCGCATATATCTTCCCGGTCAGCCGCATCGAAATGGGCCTCGGCGTCGCGATCGGCGCGATCACCTTCTCCGGCTCGGTCATCGCCTTCCTCAAGCTCAACGGCAATATGGGCGGCAAGCCGATCATGTTGCCGGGGCGGCACGTCATCAATCTCGGCGTGCTCGCCGCGATCCTCGGGCTGATCGCGTATTTCACGCAGGACCAGAGCCCGTGGATCTTCTGGACGATCACCGTCCTGAGCTTCGTGATCGGCTTCCTGCTGATCATCCCGATCGGCGGCGCGGACATGCCGGTCGTGGTGTCGATGCTCAATTCCTATTCGGGCTGGGCGGCGGCGGCGATGGGCTTCACGCTGCACAATACGGCGATGATCATCACCGGCGCTCTGGTGGGATCGTCGGGCGCGATCCTCAGCTACATCATGTGCAAGGCGATGAACCGCAGCTTCATCAGCGTGATCGCTGGCGGCTTCGGCGGTGACAGCGCGGGCGGCGCCGCGGCCGCCGCGACCGACCGGCCGTGGAAGCGCGGGTCGGCCGAGGACGCCGCCTTCCTGCTCGGGCAGGCCGAGCAGGTCATCATCGTGCCGGGCTACGGCATGGCGGTGAGCCAGGCGCAGCACGTGCTGCGCGAGATGGGCGACAAGTTGAAGGAACACGGCGTGCGCGTGAAATATGCGATCCACCCCGTCGCAGGCCGCATGCCGGGGCACATGAACGTGCTGCTCGCCGAGGCGAACGTGCCGTATGACGACGTGTTCGAGCTCGAGGACATCAATAGCGAATTCGCGCAGACCGACGTCGCCTTCGTGATCGGCGCCAACGACGTCACCAATCCGGCGGCGAAGACCGACAAGAGCTCGCCGATCTACGGCATGCCCGTGCTCGACGTCGAAAAGGCCAAGACCGTGCTGTTCATCAAGCGTTCGATGGGCGGGGTCGGCTATGCCGGCGTCGACAACGACGTGTTCTACATGGACAACACCATGATGCTGCTCGGCGACGCCAAGAAGATGGTCGAGGAAATCGTCAAGGCGATCGAGTGAGCGTGCCTCACGCTTGACCTGGCCGCAGCGCGCGCCAATTCGGTGCAATCGGTCGCGCGCGAATCGTCTCGATTGCGCCGTTTCGGAGCGTCTCGCAGCGCCTTTTCGTGATCGTGTCGCGGGTTGCCCCGAAACGACCGGAATTACGCTACCCCGTTTCGGAGTAATGCGTAATTTGCAGATTGCCTTGCGGCATTCGCCGGGCAGTGGGGGGGGCGGCGGCATGACGGTGACGGGGGAAGCGGCAGACCGGGCTTATGGCGGGGACCTGGCAGGCGGCGTGTTGATCGTGGCCAATCTGGCGATGGCGGCGCATGCGGAGGAAGCGGTCGCCGCAGCGCGGGATCGATTGCTCGGTCGGGTGGCGTGGTCCGAAGCGCGCGACCGGCTCGATCAGCAGGGGCGGGTCGCGGTCATCCTGGCCGAAGCCGGAGGCGTCGATCCGGCGATGCTCGAACAGGTCCTGCCGGTGCTCGATCAGCTCGCGCGCCACGCCGACACGCGTATCGTCACGACGCTCGACCCGTCGCAGATCGATCTGGTGACGGGCCTGCTCAACGCCCCGGCGGTCGATTTTCTCTGCACGCCGACATTGGCCGAGCGCGTCGTCGCTTTGTGCGTTGCCGGCGGGGAACAGCGCCACCGCGCGCCCGACGTCGTCCGCGAGACCGAAGCGGTCCGGCAACGCCGCTTTCACGAGGAGGTCGCGCGGATCGCGGAAACCCTGGCGCGGTTGACGCGCGACGACACGGCGCCACTCGGGGAAACGTCGCCGCGGCGCGTCGAGGAGCCCGCCATGGCGTATCGCACGCCGCCGGGGGCAAGCGGCCAGCCCGAGTTTTCCGCGCGCGACATCCGCCAGGCGATTCGCGCGCGGCGGCTGCGCGACCAGCATTTCGGTGTGGGGCTGTTCGAGG
This sequence comes from Bordetella parapertussis, assembly GCA_943367995.1. Taxonomy (GTDB): domain Bacteria; phylum Pseudomonadota; class Alphaproteobacteria; order Sphingomonadales; family Sphingomonadaceae; genus Sphingomonas. The sequence continues at coordinate 647,955 of CALRKL020000002.1, forward strand.
ATCCGGCGTGGGACATGCTGCTCGATCTGTTTGCCGCCGAGCTCGAACGCGCGCAGGTCTCGGTCTCGAGCCTGTGCATCGCCGCGGCGGTCGCACCGACGACCGCGCTGCGCTGGATCGCGCGGATGACCGAGGCGGGATTGTTCGAACGCCGGCCCGACCCGTTCGACCGCCGCCGCGCGTTCATGGGCCTGTCGCGCCGCGCGAGCACAGGAATGCGCGCCTATTTCGCGACGCTGCGCGATGCGGGGATGGCGATCGCCTAGCGGTATTGGCCGCGGTCACCGCTTGCCATCCGCCGCGAGGAATGGCAGGCGCGCAGGACCGGCGCGAAAAATGCGGTCGGGGCGATTAGCTCAGTTGGTAGAGCGTCTCGTTTACACCGAGAATGTCGGCGGTTCGAGCCCGTCATCGCCCACCATTTTTCGCGCCGCAATTCCCCGAGCCCTGATCTCCGTCGCGTTCCCCCCGAAATGGGTGCGTCTCCGCCCAGCGCGGGCCGAAGGATTGATAGACTTGTCGTTGCCAGCTTCTGGCAAAAACAAGGAGGATCCATCATGGCGACGCACGAGCATGCATCATTCGACGCGGAGATCATCAACCAATCGCTGGCGGCCGCGAAGGCGCATGGCGAAGAGCTTCACAAGGGGCTTTCGCCCGAGGCGATGCAGCTGACCGACGGTACGATGCTGATCGGGGCGCAATGTATCAGCGTGACCGTCAAGAATCACCAGGTCTGCATCAACCTGCCGCTCGGCATCGGCAGCAAATGCTTCACCGTCCCGGCCTGGGTTCCCGAAGGGACCGCGGTGCAGGCGTGCCTCGACATCTGCACCAAATGGGGCATTCCCTGCGGCATCCAGGTGACGCTGTCGGTCGCCGGCAAGCTGATCCTCAAAAAGGGCTTCGGCTGCAGCTGCTAGGCCGGGCGGGGCGGGGGCGGCGCGGCCGCCCCCGCCTTTCGGCGGGTTAGGGCGCGTGCTGTGGCCGCGCGATCTCGAACAGGCGTGGCCAATTCTTGCCCGTGACGTACAGTTTGTGCGTCGCACGGTCGTAGGCAATGCCGTTGGGCACCGAATCGCGGTCGGTCGGGCCGACGGCGGCGATCAGCGGCGCGAGATCGATCACCCCGCGGACATGCCCGTCGGCGGGGTCGATCCGCACGATGTAGCGCGTCATCCAGATGTTCGCGAGGATCTCGCCATCGACATATTCGAGCTCGTTGATCTGCTCGAGCGGTCGCCCGCCGAGCGTCATGGTCAACCGCCGCACGACCTTTTGCGTGACCGGATCGAGATAGCGCAACACCGGCGTGCCGTCCGACAGGATCAGGTTGCGTCCGTCCTCGGTCATCGCCCAGCCTTCGCCGTCATAGCGGAAGCCGCCGCTGCGCTTCAACGCGGGCAGCGTCCAGCGGAACCCTTGGCCGCCATGCCAGGTGACGCTGAACAGTTCGTGCCGCCATGCGACAATGCCCTCGCCGAACAGCGCCGGCGGTAGCTTGACGCGCGCCAGTACGCGGCCGGTCGCCAGATCGACTCGGCGGATGTCCGATTGTCCCTCGCGCCCGGTGCTTTCGTAGAGCGCTCCGTGGTCGATCAGCAGGCCCTCGGTGAAGGCGCTGGTATCGTGCGGGTAGCTGGCGAGGATGCGCGCCGGTTCGGGCGTGATCGGCGCCGGAGCCGATGGCGCGGCGGGTGCTGGGACGGGCGACGGCGCAGCGACGCCTTGCAGCGCGGCGAGGGCGGCGAGCAAAAGGGCGCGCATCACAGGCTGCGCACCAGCGTGACGGCGGTGGCGATCCAGGCGGGATCGGCGACGACCTGCTGGCGTGATCCCGGCCCGAGCGGGAGCAGGTGCAATTTGCCGCCGCCGCCCTCGGCGGCGGGGCCCTCGCGGCCGATCAGGCGCCCGAATAGGAAACGCCCGGCGGGGCGCGGCACGAGCACGTCGCGGTTGAGCGCGCCGGCAAAGCGATCGGGCGCGATCCGCGTGCACCAGATCTGGTCGCCGGCGCGATACTCGCCGACGCCGGCCTGAACGCTTACCGCAAGATGATCTGGCGCAGCGGCCGGCGGAATCACCGTAGCGGTCTGTCGCGGGGCGTGCGCGCCGCTCGGATCGAGCAACGCGGCGACGGCGATGTCGGGGCGGTCGGGCAGCGTGACAAGATCCGCCGCCTGGACGCCGAGCGCCGCTGCGATTCTGTTGAGCCAGCCGACGGAAACTGTCCTGGTCCCGGTCTCCAGGCGGCCGATCGTTTGCGCGGTGGTCGGCGGGACGCAGGCGCGCGCGACATCGTCGAGCGTCATCCCCCTGGCGCGACGGACTTCGCGAATCGCGGTGATCATCGGCGAGCTCCTAACCAGATCGGTTTTTTCGCTGTCCTACACCTGCGCGCCCATGGCAAATACTTTTGACGAGTCGAGGCAGGAGCGAAGCGATGCGGGATCTGGTGGAGCGCGATTTCGTCGCGGGCGTGATAGGCGACGCACGCGGGAAAGCGCGGCGCAGCGTCACGGTCAATCAGGCCGAGTCGCCGCTCGGCTGGCTGCGCGCGCGCGGGCTGGTCGACGCCCGCCAGTGCGAGGCGGGCGAGCGGCTGCGCGGCGATTACGAGATGGCGGCGCTCGCGCCGCGGGTGACGATGGCGTGGCGCGTGCGGGTCGACGAGACGCGCGGCGCGGCGGCCGGGCTCGACCCGGCGCTCGCGCAGATAGCCGCCAAGCGCCGCTTCGACGCCGCGATCGACGCGGTCGGCAAGGGGCTCGGCGACGTGCTGTGGCGCGTGGTGTGTGCCGGCGAGGCGCTGCCGGTCGCCGAGAAGGCGCTCGGCTGGCCGCAGCGCGCCGGACGCCTGGTGCTGACTCTCGCGCTCGATCGACTGGCGGATTTCTACGCGTTGAAATGAGCAAAGCGCGGGCGCCCAAGTCCAGGACAGCGATCTTTTGCAACACGCGAATCGGTCGAGACGATCCGGCGCGCGCGCAAGGCGGGCGATCAGCGCACCTTAACTATACCCGCGCACCTTTCCCTAATCTCGATCGGCGACAGACGCGGGATGCCCTTTTCGACCCACGCCGTGCATCTGCAACACCAGATCGATACGCAACTCGAGCTGGCCGCGCTCGCGCCGTGCGACGCGATCCGAACGATGCATCAGGACCTCGAAAAGCTGTATCGCGCGCGGCTCGTCGCGGTGATCATGAGGCAGCGGCTGACCCCGCCGATACCGCCACGGCTGCCGGATGCCGGGCAGGCGTCGCAGCGTGCCGCAAGCCGCTGGTCGGCCCCGCAGCATGTCCCGCATTCCGTTTCGATCGCGGTATAAGGCTGGCCTTGCGGCGCTTCGCCCGGCATGGTGCGCCGACGAAACGCCGACCAAACCGGAGCGACCGCGATGCCGATCAAGCGCGAGATGTTGGTGCGCCGCGATGCGCTCGACCGGCTGGCGGTCAACGAGACGCTCGCGCCTGAGCCGGGCGATGGCGAGATCCTGCTCCAGATCGAGGCGATCGCGCTGACCGCCAATACCGTGACCTACGCGGTGGTGGGCGCGAGCATCGGCTATTGGAATTTCTTCCCGGCCGCGGAGGGGTGGGGCGTGGTGCCGGCCTGGGGCTTCGCGCGCGTCGTCGCGTCGCGCTGCCCGGAGATCGCGGTCGGCGAACGCGTCTATGGCTTCCTGCCGATGGCCTCGCATCTGCTCGTCACGCCGGGAAAGATCAGCACCGGTCTGTTCCGCGACCTGGCGCCGCATCGCCAGCCGATGAGCGCGGTCTATAACCAATATCGTCGCCTCGCCGCCGAGCTGCCGGCGACGCCCGAGCGCGAGGCGCTGCGGATGCTGTTCGAGCCGCTGTTCCTGACCAGCTTCCTGATCGAGGAGACGCTGCGGCGCGCCGCTTTCCACGGCGCGACGAGCGTCGTGCTGACCAGCGCGTCGAGCAAGACCGCGCTCGGCACGGCCTATGGGCTGCGCGACCGGAGCCCGGGGGTGCAGCGGATCGGGCTGACCTCGGCCGCCAACCTCGCCTTTGTCGAGCAGACCGGACTGTACGACACCGTGCTGGCCTATGACGCGATCGATACGCTCGCCCCGGCGGGGCCGAGCGTGGTGATCGATTTCGCGGGCGATGCGGCGGTGCTCGACGCGGTCTATGCGCGACTGGCAGGCCGGATCGCGCTTTGCCTGCGCGTCGGCGTGACGCATCACGACGCCCGCACCACCGCGGTCGTGCCGCTCGAGCCCAAGCCCGCCTGGTTCTTCGCACCCGATGCGGCGACGGCGCTGATCGGCGAGATCGGGCAGGACGCGTTCAACCTCGCGGTGGCGGCGCAGTGGGACGGGTTCGTCGCGCTGGCGGCGGGGCTGGTCCGCGTGGTCGAAGAGCAGGGGATCGAGGCTTTGCAGCGGATCTGGCGGCTGCAGGTGGCGGGGCAGGCCAAGCCCGATACCGGCTATTGTATCCGGCTCTAGTTTAGGGGCGTTCGCCGTCCGCTGCGCGCGCGTCGCCGCGCGCGGCTTGTTGCCGTCCCCTCGCACCCGCTAAGGCGCTGTTCATGAAGATCGACTTTCTCAAATGCCATGGCTCGGGCAACGACTTCCCGCTGATCGACGCGCGCGCGCTCGTGCTGTCCGAAGCGGAGTGGGCGAGCCTCGCGGTGGCGCTCGCCGATCGCAACGGCAGCGTCGGGGGCGACGGGATTCTGCTCCTTACCGCGGGCGATGCGACGCATGAATTCGGGATGCGGATGTTCAATTCGGACGGGAGCGAGGCCGAAACCTGCCTCAACGGCCTGCGCTGCGTCGCGCGCGCCGGGTTCGAGGCGCTCGGGATCGACGAGGCGCGCGTCCGGCTCAAGACGTCTGAGGCGCACGTTTCGCGCGATCCCGATCTCGCCGCGGGCGTGGTGACGATCCGCGAGGTCGCCGGGCCGGTCGATCTCGACGTCTCGCATTGGCCGATGCACCTAGGGGTCGAGCGCATCGTCGAGGCGCCGATCGCGCAGCTCGGCGGCGCGCGCGTCTTCACGGCGGTGGCGATCCCCAACCCGCATCTGGTCAGCTTCGTTACGTCGATCGACGAGGCCGAACTCGTCGCGCTCGGCGCGCAGTGCGAGGCGGCGCCCGCGTGGCTGCCCAACCGCGCCAACGTCTCGTTCGTCGAAGTGCAGGGCAGCAACACGCTGTTCGTCCGCACCTTCGAGCGCGGCGTCGGGCTGACCGACAGCTGCGGCAGCGCGATGGCCGCCTCGACCTATGCCGCCTGCCTCACCCGGCGCTGCGGCTTCGGAACCGAGATCACCGTGCGCAACCGCGGTGGCCTCGTCCGCGCCGAAGCGCGGGAGGACGGGATGGTGCGGCTGTCGGGCAACGCCACGGTGGAATGGCATGGTTCGGTCGATGTTCATCTCGCAACGCGCACAGCCGGGCCCGTCACCGTGACTCAGCGCCAGGACGAGGAAGTCGCGGCGTGGCGCGCGGTGGTCGACGCGATCGCTTGAGATTGGGCCGGATCGGGCGCAACCAACGGCGGGGCGCGTCGTTATCGTGCCGTAACCATCTGGAGGTCCTTTTATGCGTCGTCTTGCTTCCTTCGCTCCCGCGCTCGCGCTGCTGATCGCCGGCACCAGCGTCGCCACCCCGGTGCTCGCACAGAACCAGGCCGACGAGCAGCGCTTCGCCCAGGCGCAGCAGCGGCTCGACAACGAGCTCGGCATCTTCCGCGCCGAATTCGATCGCTACCAGCAGGCGCGCGCGCGCGGCTATCGCGACGTCCGCCCGGTCTATGAGGATTCGCGCTATGCCGACCCGCGCTACGACGATCGCGACGAAGCCGGCTATGATCCGTCGCGTTACTATCGCGCCGATCCGTCGCGCTATCAGGAGCGCGTGCTGACCAGCGACGACCGGATCTATCGCGGCGCCGACAACCGCTATTATTGCAAGCGCAACGACGGCACGACCGGGCTGATCGTCGGCGCGGTCGGCGGCGGCGTGCTCGGCAACGTGATCGCAGGCGGCCATTCGCGCGGTGTCGGCACGATTCTCGGCGCGATCGCGGGCGGTGTCGTCGGCAAGAGCGTCGACCAGAACAATGCCGAGGTGCGCTGCCGCTGACGCGAACCAAAGCGGTACAAAACCGCTTGACATCGTCGCGCTGTTTTGGTACATAACAGGAACGATGCAGAAATGCGACCTCAAGGGGCCGGGGCGGAAACGCTTGCGGCCCCTTTTGTTTGGCGCTGCGGCAGCGACGGGAGAGCGCGATGACGGGGAAGGCCGGGACGGGCGGCGATGCGCCGGGTACGGAGACGCTCGATACGCCTGCGGCCGCGCGGGACAAGCCGCGCCGCCGTTACACCACGCGCGCCGACGGATGGACGCTCGCCAAGCGCGTTGCGTTTCTCGATCATCTCGCCGCGACGTGCAACATCGCGCAATCCGCCAAGGCGGTCGACGGTTCGACGAGCGGGGTGTACGAACTGCGCCGCCGCGACCCCGCCTTTGCCGAACAATGGCGGGCTGCGATCGACCTGGGATACGAGCTGCTCGAGACCAAGGTGCTCGCTTTCGCGCTCGGGCAGCACGCCGACGGGGCGATGATCGGCGACCCGGGCGCAATCGCGGCGGCGCCGATCCATCCGGATACGGCGCTCAAGCTGGTGCGCCAGCATCAGGCGATGCGCGCCTCGGGCGCGACCAACAACGAGCGGCGCCACACGCCCTTCGCCTTCAAACATGCGACGATCGAGGAAGTCCGCGACGCCTTGCTCGCCAAGCTCGAGGCGCGCGCCCGGCGCCGCGCGCGGAGTGGCCTGGCATGACGCGCGCGAAACGCCGGCGCGCGGACGCCGGTCCCGATCTCGACGCGCTGCTCGACCAGCTCGCCGCGCTCGACCGCGCCGACCAGATCTCGATTTTCGACCGCATGACCCGCCCGCAGCTGCGTACGCTCAACAATGCGTGGCGCTATTGGGCGCATCCCGGGCAGCTCGCGCCGCCGGGGGCGTGGCGCGTCTGGCTGATCCGCGCGGGGCGCGGCTTCGGCAAGACGCGCGCCGGCGCCGAATGGGTCAGCGCGATGGCGCGCAACCATCCCACGGCGCGGATCGCGCTCGTCGGCGCGACCGAGGAGGATGTGCGGCGCGTGATGATCGAGGGCGAGGCGGGTCTGCTCAGCGTCGCGCATGGCGGCGAGCGGACCGCCTATCGCCGCGCCGATGGCGTGGTGCAATTCGAATCGGGTGCGGTCGCGGCGGTGTTCTCGGCAGCGGCGCCCGAGAAACTGCGCGGGCCCGAGCACCAGATCGCGTGGTGCGACGAGCTGGCCAAATGGCGCTACGGCGACGCGGCGTGGGACAATCTGATGCTCGGGATGCGCCAGGGCGCCGACCCGCGCGTGGTGGTGACGACGACGCCGCGCGCGGTGCCGCTGCTGCAGCGCGTGATGGCGGCGGCGGGGACGGTCGAGACGCGCGGCAGCAGCCACGACAATCCGCATCTGCCCGACGCCTTTCTCGCCGCGATCGAGGCGCAATATGGCGGGACGCGGCTCGGCCGGCAGGAGATTGCGGGCGAGCTGATCGAGGATCTCGACGGCGCGCTGTGGACGCGTGCGATGCTCGACGATTGCCGGGTCGCGGCGGCGCCCGAGCTGGTGCGCGTCGTCGTCGCGGTCGATCCGCCGGGGGGAAGCGTCGCGGGCAAGGGCGATGCCTGCGGGATCGTCGCGGTCGGGCTCGGGCGCGACGGGCGCGGCTATGTGCTCGACGATGCGAGCGTGGGCGGGCTTTCGCCCGAGGGTTGGGCGCGCGCGGTGGCGGCGTGTGCCGCGCGGCATGGCGCCGACCGCGTCATCGCCGAGAAGAACCAGGGCGGGCAAATGGTCGCGAGCGTGCTGCTCGCCGCCGATGCCGCGCTGCCGCTCGCGCTGGTCCATGCGCAGCACGGCAAGAGCGCGCGCGCCGAGCCGGTCGCGACGCTCTACGAACGCGGCAAGGTGGCGCATGTCGGAGTGTTCGCCGAGCTCGAGGCCGAATTGTGCGGGCTGCTGGTCGGCGGCGCGTATCGCGGGCCGGGGGGATCGCCCGACCGCGCCGATGCGCTGGTGTGGGCGCTGACCGAGCTGATGATCGCCAAGCGCAAGGCGGCGCGGGTGCGGGCGCTGTAGCGGGACGGCGCCGGATGGGTGCAACGGTCGGAACTTCGCCGCGGCGGTTTGTCAAGTAAACGCGTCAGTAAAGCTATGGGGAGAGATGCGTTCTGTGAAGTATAACCCAAGTAAATAGGACTGATATAGGCCTCGTTCGTTGATGACATGACCTGCAAATGGTATTGCAAATCGACCGGGAGTCGGCCGGCAAGACTGCTGAAACAGCAGCTGCATGTCGCGTCGCGGTCGATCGTTCAGCCAGGCCCAGCACGGCAATCGCACGGCTGTTCGGTGCACTCCATGTCTATCAACCTTCGTAGGAGAGGATGCCGATATGACCGTTTACAATATCCAGAACCAATGGGGCGGCAGCAGCGCGCCGTGGCACGACGGCGGTGTCTTCAACATCGGCAATCGCGCCGATCAACTGCCGATCGCGCTGAAGATCCAGTCGGGCGATGGCGGGCTGAGCTTTGCCGGCACGATGACCTATCATGGCGAGGGGCCGATCGGGCTGCGCGCCACGCGCGTGACCGAGAATTGCTATCACGCCGAGAACCAATGGGGCGGTTCGAGCGCGCCATGGCACGATGCCGGGCTGTTCCTGCTCGGCGCGCGCGACGGGCAGAATGCGGTGGCGTTCGATCTCAGCTCGGCCGACGGCAAGGCGCTCACCGGCACGATGACCTATGCCGGCGAAGGGCCGATCGGCGTCAAGGGTGCGCTGTCGCCCGGCCACGCGTTCGACGCCACCAACCAATGGGGCGGCGACAGCGCGCCCTGGCATCAGGGCGGGCAGTGGGTGATCGGCTGTCGGCCCGAACAGGCGGTCGTCGCGCTCGATCTGTCGAGCCCCGACGGCGGCCGCTCGCTGACCGGCACGATGACCTATGCCGGCGAAGGCCCGATCGGCTTTCGCGGCACGCGCACCATGGCCAACACCTATAGCGTGGTGAACCAATGGGGCGGCGACCACGCGCCGTGGCATCCCGGCGGCGATTGGGTGCTCGGCTGCCGCGGCAAGCAGGGCGTCGTCGCGATCAACGCCAAGGGCGACGGACATGGCCACGGCCTGCATGGCACGATGACCTATAGCGGCGAAGGCAAGATCGGCCTCGCGCTCGTGCCGAGCGTGGTCAAGGTCGCCGAACCCGCCTGACAAGTGCATGTTCCCGGCGGTTACGGCCGCCGGGGATAGGCCGCTAGGTGAGCGCAGTCACCAGGACGCCGAGCCCGAGCACCACGCCGGGCGCATTGGCGAGGACGATCGGCCAGTCGCGCTGCTTGCGCGCGAAGCCGTAGGCAACCCACAGCGCGCAATTGACGATCGTCGCGATCGGCTGGAGCACCGAGCCCTTCTCGCCCGCCAGATTGAGCCGGATCTGATCGATATACGAAAGGTACATGGTGACGGCGGTCGCGGTCGCGATCCAGCCGAGCAGGCGGAGGTGTCGGTCGGTCATCGGCGTCGAACGAGTGCGCTGGCGGAACGATCCGCGCGGGCGCGGCAGTCGTGGCTTTCGCCAGGCGACGCGAGCGCCTATGGCGCGGCGGCTCGGCCATCCCCGGCCGCAGCACGGAGGAGCACGCGCGATGGTGCCGCGGGAATTGATCGACAGCGCGCAAATTCCCGGCGGGGACGTGATGACGCTGTACGCGCGCGGCGCCGACTTCATGATCGTGGTCGATCGCAACGAATTGATGAGCACGCGGATGAACGGCTCGGAAGAGGCGCTCGGCACGCTCGCGTGCGACCGGATCGCGCGCGTTGCCGCGCCGCGCGTGCTGATCGGCGGCTACGGTATGGGCTTCACGCTGCGCGCGGTGCTCGGGCGGGTCGGGCCGCAGGCGGAAGTGACGGTCGCCGAGCTGGTGCCCGAGATCCTCGCCTGGGCGCGCGGGCCGATGGCGGCGGTGACGAACGGCTGTCTCGACGATCCGCGTACGCGCGTGTTCGCGGGCGATGTCGCCGCGGCGATCGCGGCGGGCGCGGGGGCGGGCGGCTATGACGCGATCCTGCTCGATGTCGACAACGGCCCCGACGGGCTGGTGCGCGCCGAGAACGACCGGCTGTATGCGCCGCGTGGCCTGGCGATCGCGCGCGACGCGCTGCGGCCGGGGGGCGTGCTGGCGGTGTGGTCGGCGGGGCCCGATCCTCGCTTCGACACGCGGTTGAAGGGGGCGGGGTTTCGGGTCGAGGAAGTCGTCGTCAAGGCGCGGCAGAACGGCAAGGGGCCGCGGCACGTGATCTGGTTCGCGACGCGCGGGTGACGCTCCGCGCCCGATAGGCCAGGCGTCCCGACGAAAGCGCGCGCCCACCCCCGGCCCCTCCCGCAAGCGGGAGGGGAGAAGAGGCGGCCGCGCGCGCGAGCTGGAGGGGAGAAGAAGATTTTGGCAGGGGTCTGTCGGCGGCGGTGACGAACGGCTGTCTCGACGATCCGCGTACGCGCGTGTTCGCGGGCGATGTCGCCGCGGCGATCGCGGCGGGCGCGGGTGCGGGGGCGGGCGGCTATGACGCGATCCTGCTCGATGTCGACAACGGCCCCGACGGGCTGGTGCGCGCCGAGAACGACCGGCTGTATGCGCCGCGCGGCCTGGCGATCGCGCGCGACGCGCTGCGGCCGGGGGGCGTGCTCGCGGTGTGGTCGGCGGGGCCTGATCCGCGCTTCGTCACGCGGTTGAAGGGGGCGGGGTTTCGGGTCGAGGAAGTCGTCGTCAAGGCGCGGCAGAACGGCAAGGGGCCGCGCCACGTGATCTGGTTCGCGACGCGCGGGTGACGCTCCGCGCCCGATAGGCCGGGCGTCCCGACGAAAGCGCGCGCCCACCCCCGGCCCCTCCCGCAAGCGGGAGGGGAGAAGAGGCAGCCGCGCGCGCGCGGGAGGGGAGAAGAGGCAGCCTTCCCGCGCGCGGGAGGGAAGGAGAGGCAGCCCCCCGGCACGCGGGAGGGGAGCAAGACGTAGCCCGGCGCACGCGCGAGCAAGAAGCAGGAGATTTTCGCATGAATCTGTTCGGTCGCAAGACCGGGCGCGATGAGTCGCGTCCGGTGCTCGAGCTGCGCGCCACGCGCTTCGCCGACGGGGCGGGGGCGGTGCCGGCGAGCTATCACGAGCAGGTCCGCGCGCTCTATCTGCGCAACGCCGTCGCGCAGCGTGCGGTGCGGATGATCGCCGATGCGCTCGGCGATGCGCCGCTCGGCGGGACGGCCGAAGGCGTGCGGCTGGTCGCGGCGCGCTCGGGCGGTCAGGCGCTGACCGCGACGCTCGCCGCGCAATTGCTGCTCCACGGCAATGCCTATGTGCAATTGCTGACCGATGCGCAGGGGCGGCTGGTCGAGCTGTTCGCGCTGCGGCCCGAGCGCGTCACGGTCGAGGCCGATGCCGGCGGCTGGCCGGTCGCGTATCGTTACGGCGTGGGGGCGCAATCGGTGCGCCTCATCGCCGAGGCGCCGCGGCCGCAGATCGTCCAGATCAAGGCGTTCCATCCGCTCGACGACCATTACGGCCTGGGCTGCCTCGGCGCGGCGGCGAGCGCGATCGCGTTGCACAATGCCGCGGCGGCGTGGAACACCGCTTTGCTCGACAATGCCGCGCGGCCGTCGGGTGCGCTGGTCTATGATCCGGGCGACGGGTCGGCGTTGTCGCGCGAGCAGTTCGCGCGGTTGCGCGACGAGCTCGACGCGAGTTTCGCCGGCGCGCGCAATGCCGGGCGGCCGATGCTGCTCGAGGGCGGATTGAAATGGCAGGCGCTGAGCCTCACCCCGGCCGATCTCGATTTCGCCGAGATGAAGGCGGCGGCGGCGCGCGAGATTGCGTGCGCCTTCGGCGTGCCGCCGATGCTGCTCGGGCTGCCGGGCGACGCGACCTACGCCAATTACAAGGAAGCCAATCGCGCGCTGTGGCGCCAGGCGATCCTGCCGCTCGCGGGGACGATCCTCGCCGGGCTCGCGCAAGGGATCGCGGGCTGGATCGACGGCGCGACACTGCGCGTCGAGCTCGACCGCGTGCCGGCGCTCGCCGAGGATCGCGAGCGGCTGTGGGCGCAGGTCAGCGCGGCCCCGTTCCTGTCGCGCGACGAACAGCGTGCGATGGTCGGCGTCGGGCCTGCGCCGGCGGATGTGTGAGTAAGGAAGGAAGCGATATGGCACTGACCGATGGCGCATTGCTGGCGCAACTGATCGCGCAGGGCGCGCAGGAAGGCGCCGATCTGGCGACGCTGCGCGCGATCGCCGAGGAAGCGGGCGAGGCGGCGGCGGGGCGCGCGCTCGCGCGGCTCGGGCTCGACGATCCCGCCGCGGCGAAGGATATGGGCGAACTGCGCGGGCTGCTCGGCGCGTGGCGCGACGCCAAGCGCACGGCGTGGAAGGCGGTGGTCGGCTGGATCGTGCGGATCGCGGCGGCGCTGCTGCTGGCGGGGCTGGCGGCGAAGTTCGGCTTCTGGGACCTGATCGCGTGACCGCGGGGGTGCGCTTTGCCGGTTATGCCGCGATCTTCGATGCGGTCGATCGCGGCGGCGACGTGATCCGCGCGGGGGCGTTCGCGGGTCTGCCGGGCGCGGTGCCGTTGCTGTGGCAGCATCGCGGCGCGCCGGTCGGCGCGATCGAGCGGATCGCGAGCGACGCGCAGGGGTTGCGGGTGGTGGCGCGGGTCGACGATCCCCGACTCGCCCAATTGGTGCGCAGCGGGGCGGTGTCGGGGCTGTCGATCGGCTATCGCGCGCGCGCCGCGCGGCGCGGCGCGGGGCGCGTGCGCGAGCTGACCGCGCTCGACCTGGTCGAAGTGAGCCTCGTCGCGCTGCCGATGCAACCGGGAGCGCGCGTGCACCGCGTCGCCGATGCTGCTAGACCGGGACATCCCGATGCGGCTCCCGATTTCCGGGCGGCGGCGCGCGGAGCGAAGGAATGATCATGGCGCAAGGCACCATCAAGCGACTGACCGACAAGGGTTTCGGCTTCATCGCCGACGCATCGGGCAACGATCTGTTCTTCCACATGTCGAGCGTCGAGGGCGTGCGCTACGAGGATCTGCGCGAGGGCGAGACGGTGACTTTCGACGTCGGGCAGGGGCCGAAGGGGCCGCGCGCGGAGAACGTCAAGCAGGCGTGATGGCGTGATGCGGTGCTGACGCGCCGCTCGAGTTTGCAGAAGGGGCGTCGCGCTTGCGGCGCCCCTTTTTCGTGCGCGCCGCCGCCTCTTGCGCCCCTCCCCTTCAGGGGAGCGGATGGGGGTGGGGCCATGTCTCACCGAGAGCTCGCGCCAGTTACGGCCCCACCTCAACCCAGCGTCGGGTAAACCGCGCGGGGCGCGGTTTCCCCGACGCTCCTGAAGGGGAGGGGCTTGCCCCCGCCTCTCCGCTTCTCGCGGATTGTTTCAACCAAGGAGACCAGCATGACCGATACGCAGGACGCGCTCGACAGCTTTGCGGCGCAGGACATGGGGGCGATGCAACGCCCGTTGCTCGAGGGCGCACGCGCGCCGGTCGACAGCGCGTTCCAGGGGTTCGTCCGCTCGGGCGCGACGATCGAACTGAAGGCGCTGAGCGGCGTCAGCGGCGATGCCGGCGGCTATGCGATCCCGCGCGAGATCGATGCGCAGATCGACGCGACGCTGACCGCGATCTCGCCGATCCGCAGCGTCGCCAATGTCGTCAAGGTGGGGAGCGCGGGGTATCGCAAGCTCGTCACCACCGGCGGCACGCCGTCGGGCTGGGCGGCGGAGACCGATGCGCGCGGCGGCACCGGAACGCCGAGCTTCACCGAGATCGCCCCGCCGATGGGCGAGCTCTACGCCAATCCGAGCGCGAGCCAGGCGATGCTCGACGATGCCGCGTTCGATGTCGAGGCGTGGCTGGCGGGCGAGATCGCGACCGAATTCGCGCGTGCCGAGGGGGCGGCGTTCGTCAACGGTTCGGGGGTCAACCGGCCCAAGGGCTTCCTGCAGGCGCCGATCGCGGCGACCGGCGACGCCGCGCGCGCCTTCGGCACGCTGCAATATCTCGCGAGCGGGGCGGCGGGCGATTTCGCGGCGAACCCGCAGGACCGGCTGATCGATCTCGTCCAGGCATTGCGCGGGCCGTATCGGCAGGGCGCGGTGTTCGTGATGAATGCGAGCACGCTCGCGCGGATCCGCAAGTTCAAGACCAGCGACGGCGCGTTCCTGTGGAGCCCGAGCCTGGTCGCGGGCACGCCGGCGAGCCTGCTCGGCTATCCGGTGATCGAAGCCGAGGACATGCCCGACGTGGCGGCGAATGCGTGCGCGATCGCGTTCGGCAATTTCAAGGCGGGCTATCTCATCGCCGAACGCAGCGAGACGGTGATCCTGCGCGATCCCTATACCAACAAGCCGTTCGTCAATTTCTACGCGACCAAGCGGATCGGCGGGTGCGTGGCGAACAGCGAGGCGATCAAGCTGCTCAAGTTCGCGGCGAGCTGACGACAACACGCGCCCCTCCCCTTCAGGGGAGGGGATGGGGTGGGGCGGGGTCTCGCAGAGGGCAACGTCTCGGACTTCCCCACCCCAACCCAGCGTCGGGTCGGGCAGGCCCCCGGCCTGACCTAAACCGCGCGGGGCGCGGTTTACTCGACGCTCCTGAAGGGGAGGGGCTTTTCGCGACAGGGGGAGACCCAGGATGATCGACGACAATGGTCCGGGCGCGGTGACGCTTCGGGCGGACGACCGTGCGCTCGCGGTGGCGGCGGTCAAGGCGGTGCTGCGTGTGGCGAGCGCCGACGAGGACGATTTGATCGCCGCCTTTGCCGAAAGCGCGCTGGGGCTGGCGGAACAGTTCACCGGGCAAGTGCTGATCGCGCGGACGCTGCGCGAGACGATCGAGGGCGGGGCGGGATGGCAGCGGCTCGGCGCGGCGCCGGTCCGCGCGATCACCGCGGTGGCGGCGCTCGATGGCACGCCGCTCGCAGCGACGGCGTTCGCGATCGATATCGATGCCGCGGCCGACGGCTGGGTGCGCGTGGTGGATTCGGGGGCGAAGGCGGCGCGCGTCACGTTCGACGCCGGGCTCGCGTCCGACTGGCCCACGCTGCCCGCGCCGCTGCGGCAGGGCGTGGTCCTGCTCGCCGCCTATCTGTTCGATGCGCGCGATACGCTCGAGGCGCCGCCGGCTGCGGTGACGGCTCTGTGGCGGCCGTTCCGGCGCGTGGCGCTCGGCGGCACACGGCCATGTTGAGCGCGCTCGAGGCGCGCGGACGCGCTGCGGGCGTGGCGGCGGCGGAGCGCGCGCGGGTGCGCGTTGCCGCCGCGTTGCGTGCCGCCTTGCCGGGGGTCGCGGTCGGCATCCAGGGCGAGGAGGTGGTGCTGTCGGGGCGGATCGCGGCCGATGACCCGCGCCTGCGCTGGATCGGGAGTCTGTTGCGATGAGCGCGGAGCGCGTGGTGCAGGCGGCGGCGCTCGGCGCGGTGCGCAGCGTGGGCGGGCTCAACGGCGTGTATCTCGGGACGCCGGCCAAGGCGACGCCGCCCTACGCGCTGCTCGGCGAGCTGCTCAGCGGCGACTGGAGCGTCAAGGATCGCGCCGGGCGCGAGCTGCGGCTGCTCGTCACGGTGCGCGATGCGGGCGATGGCGCGGAGCGGATCCATACGCTCTGCGCCGCAGTCGGCGCGGCGCTCGAGGCGCTGCCGCGCGATCTCGACGGGTGGCGGCTGGTCAGCGTCGCGCTGGTGCGCGCGCGGATCGGCGGCGGTGCGCCGGGGGCGTGGAGCGCGAGCGTCGAATATCGCGTGCGGGTTCTGGCGGCGGGGTGAACCCCCTGCTGCGGCGTGTCCGTCGCGGTGGAATGGTTCGCGCGGAGGCGCGGAGGCGCGGAGGGGGTGCGCGGCCCGCGGGCGTGTTCGTCCCATGGACAGGAACGAGGCGCGGGCGCGTGCGCGCTGGAGGCGCGCGCCCTCTCTGCGCCTCTGCGCCTCTGCGCGAACCCGATCGCCCAACGCCGCGAACGCACCGCTTTTTATCAAACAAGCGAAGGAACAAGGGCATGTCTGCAGAACGCGGGAGCGCCTTCCTGTTGAAGGTCGGCAATGGCGGCAATCCGCTGGTTTATGCGACGGTCGCGGGGCTGCGCACGACGCAGCTCAGCGTCAATGGCGAGATGGTGGCGATCACCTCGAAGGATTCGGGCGGATGGCGCGAATTGCTGTCGGGTGCGGGGGTGCGCAGCGTCAGCGTGTCGGGGGCGGGGATCTTCACCGGTTCCGCCGCCGAGCTGCGGATCAAGGGCAATGCGCTGTCGGGCGGGCTCGACGATTATCGGCTGAGCTTCGAGAGCGGCGAGACGCTGTCGGGCCGGTTCCTCGTCACGCGGCTCGATTATGCCGGGGATTACAATGGCGAGCGATCGTACACGCTGAGCCTCGAAAGCTCGGGGCCGGTGGTGGCGGCATGAGCGCGCCGGCCAATCCGGTGCGCGGCGAGGCCGAACTGCGCGTCGCGGGCGAGGCGATCGTGCTGCGGCCGAGCTTCGCCGCTCTGGTGGCGGCCGAGGGCGAGCTCGGATCGCTCTTCGCGCTGGTCGACCGCGCGGCGGCGGGGGGCTTGTCGCTCGGCGAGCTGGTCGGCTTGTTCTGGCATTGTCGCGGCGACACGCCCGCGACGATCACGCGCGAGCGCTTCGGCGAGGCGGTGGTCGAGCAGGGGCTCGCGCAGGCGACCCCCGTGTTGCGCGTGCTGCTCGGTCAGATCCTGGCGGGGCGATGATGGCCCGCTTCGCCGATGCCGCCGCGCGGCTCGCCGGGCTGGCGGGCGCCGTGCTGGGGTGGAGCCCCGACAGCTTCTGGCGCGCGACGCCCGCCG
The DNA here is from genome assembly GCA_943367995.1 of Bordetella parapertussis. Lineage (GTDB taxonomy): Bacteria > Pseudomonadota > Alphaproteobacteria > Sphingomonadales > Sphingomonadaceae > Sphingomonas. Next base: position 664,911 of record CALRKL020000002.1, read on the forward strand.
AACTGGCCGGCGTGGTCGCGGTGCTGCGCGGTGGCGACGCGCTGGTCGACCCGCCCGATGGGGCAACGCTTGGGCGATTGCAGGAGGCTTTTCCCGATGGATGAGGAAATCGAACGGCTGGTGGTCGGCGTGCGCGCCGATACCGCGGGCTTCGCGCGCGATGTCGATACGCTGCGCGCGAGCCTCGACGGGCCGCTGGCGAGCGGGGTCGATCGCGCCGGGCGGACGATCGAGACGACGCTCGGCAAGGCGCTCGCGAGCGGGAGCCTGGGCTTTGAGGATCTGCGCAAGGTCGCGCTGTCGGTGCTCGGCGATATCGCCGCGGCGGCGGTGCGCAGCGGTTTGAGCACGCTACTCGGTGGCGGTGGCGGTGGAGGCGGGGGCGACAGTCTGCTCGGTGCGCTCACCGGGCTGATCGGCGGATCGCCCGGGCGCGCGACCGGCGGGCCGGTGTCGCCCGCGCGGCCGTATGTCGTCGGCGAGCGCGGCCCTGAGCTGTTCGTGCCGACGACGAGCGGGAGCGTGGTCGCGGCGGGGGCCGGGTCTGGCGCGCGCGACGTGCGCGTGTCGATCACCGTGCAGGGTGGCAGCGATGCGCCGCAGGCGCTCGCCGCGTCGAGCCGCCAGGTCGCGCGCGCGGTCAAGGCGGCGCTGTCGTAAAGTCCCTCTCCCTTTGGGAGAGGGAGGGAGCGGCGAAGCCGCGGAAGGGTGAGGGTGACGCCAACGGCGGCGCGCCCGGTCGCCCTCACCCTTCCCACGCCTGCGGCGCGGGCCCCGTCCCTCTCCCGACGGGAGAGGGAGATTGGAGCGAAACATGCCATTCTGGCTTGCACAACAGCGCACCATCCAGACCGAAAGCGTGCTGACGCGTTTCGATCCGCGCTTCTGGACGGTCAATTTCCCGCGGCCGATGATGGCCGCGGTCACCACCACCGCGGCCGACGCGCTGCGCGTCGACGCGGTGTTCTACACCGCGGGCGATCTGGCGGGGCTGATCTGGGAAGCCGAGGACACCCACGATCACCCGCTGCTGCGCTACGCGACCGCGCGCGATTTCCGCGGGTGCCGGCTGTCGTTCCGCTGGCGCGCGAACGGGGTGGTGCCGCTCGACACGGTCAACGGGCCGGTGCTGACGATCGAAGGCCGCGATGCGAGCGGCGCGGCGCGCGCCTGGTATGTCCGGCTGTGGAACTATGCGCGCGGTACGCCCGACGATGCGATCGTCTCGCTCGATTTCGCAGCGCTCGACGGCGGCTATCTGCTGCCGGCCGAGGCCGATCCGGTATGGGCGGGCGATGTCGACCGGATGTTCGTGTCGCTGGTGCCGCCGGGTTTCGTCGAGCGCGGCACCGCGCCGCTGCCCGCGCCCGCCGAGGCGTGGGTCGAGCTGAGCGAGATCGTTTGCGAAGGCCCCGGCGCGGTGCTCGCGATCGGCGACGTCGTGGTGCCCGAACACAGCCTGCAGATCGCGAGCGGCTATGACGACAGCTACAATCTCACGCCCGCGCGGCTGCTGCGCAACGCGCTGCTGCTCGGCTATCGCGGGAGCATCGTCCATTATCTCGGAATGAGCCATTACCTGCGGGTCGAGGCCAATTCGGGCGGCTATTACGTCAGCCTCGCCGGCGGCGTGCTCAACGTCGCCGCGGCGGCGTGGCAGCGCGATTTCGCGACGCGCGCGAAGGCGCTCGGCTACGGCGTGATCTGGTCGATCAGCTACGAGCTGTTCGACGCGCATTGCTGGGGCGACTGGAAGCAGCGCGCGTGGGACGGGACGCCGGCGCTGACCGGATGGGACCCGCCCTCGTGCCTGCTCTCGCCCGCTTCGGCAGGCGCGATGGGGTATCTCCGCGCGGTCGCGGGCGCGGTGCTCGAGATCGCGCTGGCGGCGGGGCTCGCGCCCAAGCTCCAGATCGGCGAGCCATGGTGGTGGCTGCTCGCCGACGGACGGCCGTGCCTGTATGACGCGAGTGCGCGGGCGGCGCTTGGCGATCCGGTTGAGATCGCCAGCGTCCACGGCGCATTGAGCGCGGCGCAGCGCGACCTGCTCGATGCCGCGGGCGCGCTGCTCGCGGGTTCGACCGCCGCGCTGGTCGCCGCGGCCAAAGCGGTGGCGCCCGCGGTCGAGACGCATCTGCTGATCTATCTGCCGAGCGTGCTGCCCCGCGATGCGCCCGAGCTCGCGCGCGCCAACGTTCCGCTCGGCTGGGCGCACCCCGCGTTCGACGTGCTGCAGCTCGAGGACTATGATTTCGTCACCACAGGCGATGTCGCGGGCACGGCGCGTGCGGTCGCCGCGGCGCAGGCGCGGCTCGGCTATGCGGCTGCGCAGACGCAGTATTTTTCGGGCTTCGTGTTGCGCGGCGACCAGCGGGCCGAATGGCGCGCGATCGAGACCGCCGCCGAAGCGGCGCAGGCGCGCGGGGTGGCAGCGACGTTCGTCTGGGCGTTGCCGCAGGTGTTGCGCGACGGGTTCGTCCATTTCGAGACCGGGGAGGATGCCGTGGTGCCGTTCGACGATATACTATTCCCGCTTGCTTTGGGGCGCGAGGCCGAGGTGACGCCGCAATTCTCCACCGCGATCGTCACCAGCGCGGGCGGGCAGGAAATGCGCAATGCAAGCTGGGCCGAGGCGCGGACGCGCTACGATGTCGCGCCGGGGGTGCGCTCCGAGGCGGATATCGCGACCTTGCTCGCCTTCTTCCGCGCGCGGATGGGGCCGGCGCGCGGCTTTCGTCTGCGCGATCCGTTCGATTGCTCGTCGGGCGGGGCGACCTTCGGGGCGACCGACCAGGCGCTGGGGGCGGGCGACGGGGTCACCGTCAGCTTTGCGCTGGTCAAGCACTATGGCGACGCGGCGCGGCGGATTACGCGCCCGGTCGCGGGGAGTGTGCGGGTCGCAGTCGGTGGGGTCGAGACGGCGGGGTTCACGCTCGCGGCGGGGGGCTATGTCGTGCTCGACACGGCGCCCGGCGTGGGGGCGGCGGTGAGCGCGGGGTTCCTGTTCGACGTTCCGGTGCGCTTTGCCGAGGACACGCTGAGCGTGAACCGCGCGACGTTCCTGGCGGGGGGCGCGACGAGCGTGCCGCTGATCGAGGTGCGCGAATAGCTCTTGCTCCCTCTCCCCTTGGGAGAGGAGTTTTGGGTCGGCCATGCCCCCGGCATGGCCTGAACAGCACGGGGTGCTGTTCACCCAAAACTGGGCCCGCTCGGCGAAGCCGAGGGGGAAGGGTGAGGGTCGAACTGTGCACGTCCCATCGACCCTCACCCGACCTCGCTTCGCTCGGCCACCCTCTCCCACAGGGAGAGGGATTTGGGAGACCTCGCATGTCCTTGCTCACCGGCCCATTGACCACGCTCGCTTTGTGCTGGCGGATCGAGCGGCGCGATGGCGTGGCGATCGGGTTGACCGATCATGACCGCGACCTCGAGATCGACGGGCTCGTCCATGCCGCCGCGCCGGGGATGACGCCCTCCGCGATCAAGCGCAGCGACGGGCTCGACGCCGATACGATGGACATCACCGGCGCGCTGACCAGCGCGGCGATCGGCGAGCGCGATTTGATCGCGGGGCGCTGGGACGGCGCGCGGGTGCAGCTCTTCGCGGTCGATTGGAGCGCGGCGGATGCGACGCGCGTCGCGCTCGGCGAGGGGACGATCGGCGCGGTCGAGACCGACCAGCACGGCTTCACCGCCGAATTGCGCGGCGCAAGCGCGGCGCTCGACCGCCCGGTGGTCGAGGCGACTTCGCCCGAATGCCGCGCCGAGCTCGGCGACCGGCGCTGTCGCGTCGCGATGGCCGGGCGGCGGCGCTTCGCGCAAGTCGTGGCCTGCGCCGAGCGGGTGGTGACGCTCGATCGCAGCGAGCCATCGCCCAACGCGTATGGCGGCGGCTTGCTGCGCTGGATCGGCGGCGCGAATTCGGGACTGGAGGCGGCGATCGCGCAGTCGGACGATGCGGACCTCGTGCTGCGCGTCGATCCGGTCATGCTCGTCGCGCCGGGGGACCGGGTCGAGCTGATCGAGGGGTGCGACAAGAGCTTGGCGACCTGCGCCGCACGCTTCGCCAATGCGGTCAATTTTCGCGGCGAGCCCTATCTTCCGGGGATCGACCTGCTGACGCGGTATCCCGGCGCGTGACCGATGCGGCGCCCACACCGCGCGCCGCGGCGATCGTCGCCGCGGCGACCGCGTTGCTCGGGGTGGGGTTCCGCCTGCAGGGGCGTTCGCCCGACTATGGGCTCGACTGCATCGGCCTCGCCGCGCTGGCGGCGCGCGCGGGAGGGTTTCGGGGCGCCATTCCGGCGGACTATGCCTTGCGCGGCGGCGACGCCGCGACGCTCGTCGCGCGCTTCGACGCCAGCGGCCTGGTGCGAAGCGATACGCCCGCGCCGGGCGATCTCGCATTGTTCGCGACGGGGCCGGCGCAGTTTCACCTCGGCGTGCTCGTGGCCGACGGGATCATCCACGCCGACGCCGGGCTGCGCCGCGTCGTCGCGCGACCGGGGACGCCGCCTTGGCCGTTGCTTGGCTGCTGGCGGGTGAAGGGAGAGTAGGATGGCGACATTGGTGCTGTCGGTCGTCGGGCGCGTGCTCGGCGGGCCGATCGGGGCAATTCTGGGCGCAGCGCTCGGCGGCGTCGTCGATCGCGACGTGCTGCTGCGGCCCAAGGGCGTGGAGGGCCCGCGGTTGGCCGCGCTGCATGTGCAGACCTCGAATTACGGCACGCCGCTCCAGCAGGTGTTCGGCACGATGCGCGTCGGGGGATGCGTGATCTGGTCGACCGACCTGGTCGAAAGCCGATCGACGAGCAGCGGCGGGAAGGGCCAGCCGAGCACGACGACCTACAGCTATTCCGCCTCGTTCGCGGTGGCGCTGTCGGGGCGGCCGATCGTCGATGTCGGGCGGATCTGGGCCGACGGCAATTTGCTGCGCGGCAGTGCCGGCGACTTCAAGACCGCGACGGGGTTTCGCCTGCATCTGGGCGGCGAGGACCAGGCGGTCGATCCGTTGATCGCGGCGGCCGAGGGCGCGGGGCGCGCGCCGGCGCATCGCGGGATCGCCTATGCCGTGTTCGAATCGTTGCAACTCGCCGATTTCGGCAACCGCATTCCGTCGCTCACCTTCGAGGTGATCGGCGATCCGGCGCCGGTCACGGTCGGCGCGATCGCCGCGGCGCTCGCCGGCGGGCTGGTCGACGGCGCCGAGGCGGTCCAGCCGCTCGGCGGTTTCGCCGCTTATGGCGATAGCGTCGCCAGCGTGCTCGACACGCTGGCGCGCGCGGGCGGTGCGTGGTTCGCGCCCGACGGCGCGATCGTGCGGATGCGCACGGGCGCTACCCCCGTGCAGGAAATCCCGGCGGGCGAGACGCGCCCGGCCGGCGGCGCGGCCAGCAAGCACGGTCGCGCCGTCGCCGCGCTCGAAACGGTCGCGCGGCAAGTCACGCTGTCGCATTACGATCCGGCGCGCGAGTACCAGATCGGTTTGCAGGTCGCGCGCCGCCCCGGCGCCGGGCGGCGCGAGGACCAGGTCGACTTCCCCGCCGCGATCGACGCCGGCGCCGCCAAGACGCTCGCCGCCGCGATCCTCGCGCGCGGCGAGGCGGGGCGCGAGCGGCGGACGGTGGCACTCGGCTGGGATGCGCTGGCGGTCGCGCCCGGCGCGTGCGTGACGATCGCCGGGGTCGCCGGGATCTGGCGCGTCACCGCCTGGTCGCTTGAACATATGGTGCTGTCGCTCGACTGCGTGCGGCTGGCGAGCGGGACGCTGCCGATCGCGGCGACGCCGGGCCGGGTGCTCGCCGCACCCGATGTGGCGACGGGCGCGACCGTGCTCGAAGCGTTCGAGAGCCTGCCGTTCGACGACGGCCTGCTCGTCGCCCCGCGCGTGACGATCGTCGCCGCGGGGAGCCAGCCGGGATGGCGGCGTGCCGCCTTGCTGTACAGCATCGACGGCGGCGCGCGCTGGACGGCATTGGGATCGACTGCGGCACCCGGCACGATCGGGCGGCTGGTGAGCGTGCCGGGGGCGGCGTCGAGCGCGATCTTCGACCGGCAGCATGCGTTCGAGGTCGATCTGTTGCATCCCGCAATGGCGCTGGCGAGCGCCGATGCCGGCGCGATCGACGCGGGCGCCAACCTCGTTTTGGTCGGCGACGAAGTGCTGCAATTTGCCGCGGCGACGCAAACGGGGCCATCGCGGTGGCGGGTATCGGCGCTGTCGCGCGGCCGCCGCGGGACCGAGGCGAGGATCGGCGCGCAGGCGATCGGCGATCGTTTCGTGATGATCGAGGCGGATTCGGCGCTTACGCTCGATCTTCCGCTCGCGGCGCTGGGCGGCACGGTGCGCATCCTCGCCGCCGGGACGGGTGACTCCGACGGGCCGGTCGCAACCAGCGTGGTGCTGCGCGGCGGCTCGGTGGTGCCACCGTCCCCGGTCCATTTGGCGCTGCGCGAGCTTGGGACGGGCGATGTCGCGCTCGACTGGGTGCGCCGCAGTCGCACCGGGTGGCGCTGGATCGACGGCGTCGATGCGCCGCTCGGCGAAGAGCGCGAGGCCTATCGAATTGTGCTGGAGCGCGCGGATGGCGTGGCCCGCACGCTCGAGACCGATACGCCGGGCCTGATCGTCGCGCATGGCGATCGCGCGTTGGGGGCGCTGGTCCGGGTGGCGCAGATCGGCGCGCTCGGCGTTTCCGACGAAGCGCTGATCAGCCTTCCGGCCTGGATTCCATGACAGGAGACGGGAATGACCATGCAAACCAGCGAACGCCTGGGGCTGCCGTTGCTCGCGGCGGGCCAGGCGCAAAAGGAACTTTCGCACAATGAGGCGCTCGTGCTGCTCGATTTCGTGGTGCAGCCGAGCGTCGAGGCGGTCGGGCTCGATACGCCGCCGACCAACCCTGCACCCGGCGCGTGCTGGATCGTCGGGGCGGCGCCGTCCGGGGCATGGCGCGGGCAAGCGCAGGCGATCGCCGGCTGGACCGAGGGCGGATGGCGGTTCGTCGCGGCGCGACCGGGGATGCGCGCCTGGAGCCTCGGCGACTCTGCCGATGCGCAGTTCGACGGCACGCAGTGGACCGTCGGCACGCTGGCCGGAAACCGGCTTGTGCTCGCTGGCGAAACGATGCTTGGCGTGCGCCAGCCCGCTATTGCTGCACCCGCGAACGGGACGGGCGTCGATGCCGAGGCGCGTCGCGCGATCGAGGCGATTTTGACCGCCCTTCAATCGCTTGGTCTCATCACAGCGGCCTAACGTCGAAAATCGATCGCGTTCCCGATAAAGCCGTGACAAATCCGCCACAGTTCCGACATTTGTGCGCTTGCGTGGAAACCTTCCATTGGGTAGATGGTTTGCGCTGTCCGAGTGACAACCAGATGAAGGGGATTTTTATGCGGAAGCTAGCCGTTACCATAGCGCTTGCCTCCACCGCTCTTGTAACCACGCCAGCACTGGCCCGGGATAAGTCCTGGTACGTTGGTGTCGACGGCGGTGCAGTGCTCGTGGAAGATATCAAGTTCGATATCAACAGTGTGAAGAGCGCTGGTACCGTCGATCATCACTACGGCTACGATGTCGATGGCGTGATCGGGTACGACCTTGGCATGTTCCGTCTGGAAGCCGAAGTCGGCTACAAGAGCAACGCCGTTCAGGACTATCGTTCGTCGGTGACGACCCCGGGCCTCACGGCTGCTGGTGTTCCGACGACCTATGCTGCCGGCAACTATGGCGTCGGCGGTGGTCGTACGACCGCGCTGAGCTTCATGGTCAACGGTCTCGTTGACTTCGGCGACGATGACGGCCTGCAGGGCTTCGTCGGCGGCGGCGTCGGTGTCGCTCGCGTCAAGGAGCGTTTCGGCATCAACGGTCAGCAGAACCTGCTGAACGACAGCGACACGGTCTTCGCCTATCAGGGCATCGCCGGTGTTCGCGCGCCGATCACCAAGCATGTCGACGCGTCGATCAAGTATCGCTTCTTCACCGCCGACAACGTCAAGCTGGTCGACGTTTCGGGTCGTGGCTACAACGGTCGCTATCGTACGCACAGCCTGCTCGCAGGTCTGACGTACAACTTCGGCGAGCCTGCTGCTCCGCCGCCGCCGCCGCCGCCCCCGCCGCCGCCTCCCCCGCCGCCGCCTGAGCCGGCTCCGGTTGTCGCGACGCCTTGCTCGCCTGGACCGTTCATCGTGTTCTTCGAGTGGGACAAGTCGGACGTCACGCCTGAGGCAGCGTCGATCCTGGACGGCGCGATCGCGCAGTACCAGAATTGCGGTAACGCCCATGTCATGCTTGCTGGCTTCACCGATCGCTCGGGTACGCCGAAGTACAACATCGGCCTGTCGCAGCGCCGCAACGACGCGGTTCGTGCCTACATGACCGCCCATTCGATCCCGGATGGCTCGATCGGCACCGAAGCCTTCGGTGAAGATCCCGCCCATCTGCGCGTCCAGACCGCCGATGGCGTTCGCGAAGTGCAGAACCGTCGCGTGGAAGTGTCCTACGGTCCGGGTTCGGGCAACTAAGCCCAGATCCGACTACGGTCAGAAATCGGGGAGATCGGCGCAAGCCGGTCTCCCCTTTTTTGTGCGCGACGGACACGGTAGGCGGTGGACGGGCGGTGGACCGCGCCGGGCTGGCATTGCCGACGCGATCCGCTAGAGCAGCGCCTGTGGGGCGCGCTGCAGTGTGGCCCCGGACTATCGTGCGCTCGCGAGACTTGAGGATTTATCATGCGGATTACGATGATCGGCTCGGGCTATGTCGGCCTGGTATCGGGGGCATGCTTTTCGGATTTCGGCCATGACGTGATCTGCGTCGACAAGGACGAGACCAAGATCGCCGCGCTCGAGGCGGGCAAGATGCCGATCTTCGAGCCGGGGCTCGACACGCTCGTCGCCAGCAACGTGGCCGCGGGGCGGCTGACCTTCACCACCGACCTCAAGGCGGCGGTGGCGGGGGCCGATGCGATCTTCATCGCGGTGGGCACCCCGTCGCGGCGTGGCGACGGCCATGCCGATCTGAGCTACGTCTTCGCCGCGACGCGCGAGATCGCCGAGGCGATCGATGGCCCCGTCGTGGTCGTCACCAAGTCGACCGTGCCGGTCGGCACGGGCGACAAGGTCGAGGAAATCCTCACCGAGCTCGCCGGCGATTTCCCGATCGCGGTCGTCTCGAATCCCGAGTTCCTGCGCGAGGGCGCCGCGATCGGCGACTTCAAGCGGCCCGACCGGATCGTGATCGGCACCGAGGACCCGCGCGCGCAGCAGGTGATGCGCGACGTCTATCGCCCGCTCTATCTCAACGAGAGCCCGATCCTGTTCACCGGACGGCGGACGTCCGAGCTGATCAAATATGCCGCGAACGCCTTCCTCGCGACCAAGATCACCTTCATCAACGAGATCGCCGATCTGTGCGAAGCGGTCGGCGCGAACGTCAAGGACGTGTCGCGCGGGATCGGGCTCGATAACCGGATCGGTTCGAAGTTCCTCCATGCCGGCCCGGGCTATGGCGGCTCGTGCTTCCCCAAGGACACGCTTGCTTTGCTCAAGACCGCCGAGGATTACGAGACCCCGGTGCGGATCGTCGAGGCGGTCGTCCAGGTCAACGACACGCGCAAGCGCGCGATGGGGCGCAAGGTGATCGCGGCGCTCGGCGGTGGCGACGGCACGAGCGTGCGCGGCAAGACGGTCGCGGTGCTCGGGCTGACCTTCAAGCCCAATACCGACGACATGCGCGATGCGCCGAGCCTCGCGATCGTCCAGAGCCTGCTCGATGCGGGGATCACGGTGCGCGCGCACGACCCCGAGGGGATGGAGATCGCCAAGACGATGATGCCCGACATCACCTATTGCGGCGACGCCTATGCCGCCGCGCAGGGCGCCGACGCGGTGGTGATCGTGACCGAATGGAACATCTATCGCGCGCTCGATCTCAAGCGGCTGGCGGCAACGATGGCGGCGCCGGTGATGGTCGATCTGCGCAATGTCTATCCGCCGAGCGACGCCGAGCGCGCCGGCTTCGCGTACAGCTCGATCGGGCGGTAACCACGGGAATCCTGGCCACCCGCTCGGCTGCGGCGCCGAGCGGGTGCGTCCTCAGGCGAGGCTGTCCGCGGAATCCGGCGCCACGGCCGCCGCCAGCCACGCAGGCACCAGCGCATCGCCCAACGCCTCGACGCGGCGCAGCTCGACCATCAGCCCGAGTTCGGGATAGGTCGCGCGGGTGCGCTCGCCCGCCTCGCCGAGCGGCGCGACCACCAGCCGCCGGTTGACCTTGCTGCGATGGTGCATCCGCGCGGTATTCTCCTGGCCGACATAACAGCCCTTGGTGAAGCTGACGCCGTTCAGCTCGCGCGCATTGGCCTCGAGCCAGAGCGTCTTGTCGCTGCCGAGCTCGGTCTCGCCCTCGGGAACGCCGAGCGACAGGCGATGCGCGTGCCACCCGCTCGCGGGTTCGCCCGGCGCGCCGAGCCAGCGATAGCCGAGCTCGGCAAGCCGCGGGTCGGGCACGCCCTGGCCGGGCTCGAGCGACCAATGCACCGCGCCATCGGTCTGCTCGATCGTGATCGCGCGGCGCAGGCGATAGATCGACAGCCGCCGCCGCAGCGCCTCGGCGACGCTCGCCTCGCAATCGAGCAGCACGTCGTCGCCGTCGGTCCAGACGATGAAGTCGAACAGCGCCTTGCCCTGCGGCGTAAGCAACCCCGCCCAGACCGGGAACGGCCCCGTCATGTCGGCGGTGAGCAGCCCCTGCAGGAAGCCGCGGACATCGTCGCCCGACAGGCGGAGCAGCGATCGATCGGCGAGCATGGTGGCGGTCATGCGCCGGAGGTAGGGGGGGCGGGGGGCAGCGGCAAGAGTTGGCTGGCGATTCGCCGCGGCGCGCGCTAGGCGACGGGCATGACCGAGCGCCTCACGATCCGCCGCCCCGACGACTGGCATGTCCACCTCCGCGACGGCGACATGCTCGAAGCGGTCGCGCGCTACACCGCGCGCCAGTTCGCGCGCGCGATCGTCATGCCCAACCTGACTCCGCCGGTGACGAGCGTCGCCGCGGCTGCGGCCTATCGCGACCGGATCCTCGCCGCGCTGCCCGCCAACAGCGCGTTCACCCCGCTGATGACCTGTTATCTGACCGATGGCGCCGACCCCGACGAGATCGCCCGCGGCCATGCCGAAGGCGTATGGACCGCGTGCAAGCTCTACCCCGCGCACGCGACGACCAATTCCGCGCACGGCGTCACCGACATTCGTGCGCTGACCGCGGTGCTCGAGACGCTGCAGCGGATCGGCATGCCCTTGCTCATCCATGGCGAGGTGACCGACCGCGAGATCGATATCTTCGACCGCGAGGCGGTGTTCGTCGAGCGTACGCTCGCGCCGCTGGTGCGCGATTTTCCCGGGCTGAAGATCGTGCTCGAACATATCACGACCGCCGAGGCGGCCGACTTCGTGACCGCGGCGGGGCCGAACGTCGCGGCGACGATCACGCCGCAGCATCTCCACCTCAACCGCAATGCCCTGTTCGACGGCGGGCTGCAGCCGCATGCCTATTGCCTGCCGGTGATCAAGCGCGAGCGGCACCGCCTCGCGGTACGCGCCGCGGCGGTGTCGGGCTCGCCGCGCTTCTTTCTCGGCACCGACAGCGCGCCGCACGGTCGCGCGCGTAAGGAAGCCACCTGCGGCTGCGCGGGTATCTTCAACGCGCCCTACGCGCTGGAGAGCTATCTCGCGGTGTTCGACGAGGAAGGCGCGCTCGATCGGTTCGAGGGCTTCGCCTCCGAGCATGGCGCGCGCTTCTACGGCCTGCCGCTCAATGAGGGCACGGTCACGCTCGAACGCGGCGATGTGGCGGTGCCCGAGCTGATCGGCGCTGGCGATACCGCGGTCGTGCCGTTCCACGCCGGGCAGACGCTCGGCTGGCGGTTGATCGGCTAACGCCGCATCACTTCGGTTCGGTGAAGCGCTTCACCTTGACCGGCAGATCCTTGCCCTTGGTGCGGCGCGAGGGGATCTGCACTGGGTTCTTCTTTTTCCACGCCGCCCAGGTCATCGGGCCGTCGGGCGTGTCGATGATGGTGTCGTCGATATCGCTCATGCTGCGCTCCGTCGGCGGAAAGGCCAGTCGATCACGCGGCCGGCGAACAGCGCCCACCACACGATCACCGGCTGAAACGCAAGACGCGGGATATGGTACCACGCCCCGAGCCCGCCGCGCCCGGTCTCGAAGAAGTCGAGCGCGTGCTTCACATTCGCCGGGTAGACGCACACCGCATAGGCGGCGAGCGCCACGCCCGCCCACCAGCGCAGGCGCGGGACGAACAGGCCGATCGCGCCGGCGATCTCGCACAGGCCGGTGATGAGGATCACGTGCGGCGCATAGGGCACCCAGGCGGGGGTGATGCCGAGGAATGGCGCGGGCACGAACACATGCAGCACGCCGGCGGCGAGATAGGCGATCGCGAGCAGCGCGCGGAGGATCTGACGGGTGATGGTCACGCAGGGTAGCCTAGGCGCTTGTCGGACACGGGCAAAGCCCGTGTCGTCGGTCGGCGCAGGCGCCGCCGGCCGAGCTTGCGCGAGTCAGGCCGCTGGGGCGGCCTGCCGCGCTGCGCTTAGAACGGAAACCATTTCGACGTCCGGCTGAACTTCATATAGCCGAGATTGACCCCCTGCCGCCATCCGACGCCGAGCCGGATCGGGATCAGCACGGTATTGCCGCGCCGCAAATAGGTCGCGGCGAACCCGCCGACGAAATAGACGCGGCCCTCGGCGGCGGGGAAGCGCTTGAACAGCTCGGCCGTGTCGTAGAGGTTGTAGACCAGCACGAAGACCTTGTTGGCATCGCCGCCCAGGTCGAAGCCGACCGACGGGCCGGTCCAATAGACCGGCTGCTTTCCCTCGACCTTGTGGAACATCTCGCCCTTGCCATAGCGCAGCCCGACCACCACCGCGCCCGACGCCTCGCGGCCGGCGATATAGGCGTTGGGATAGCCCTGCTCCTTGAGCGTGCGCTCGAGGATGCCGGCAAGCCCCGAGGCGCCCTTGCCGAACGTGCCTTCGGCGGCGCGGAGCAGCTCCTGCTTCTGGAACGTCTGGCTGTCGGCGGATACGGTTTCGGCGCCGTCGCGCGCGCTGTCCTGCGCGGACTCGCCCGGGCGCGGCGGTGCGTCGGCGTTCCCCTGCGTGGCGGGGCCAGGATCGACGGGCTCGGTCGACCCCGGCGCGTCGGGATAGCGCGGCGTGTCGGCGGCCGGGGGCGCGGCCGGGTAGGGGGTCGGCTTGGGCGCTGGGGTGCGCGGCGGATGCAGATCCGAATCGATCGCCTGATTGGGATCGATCGTGCGCACTTGCGCGGCGATCGGCGCCGCAGCGGTCGTCAGCGCAAGCACGACCGCAGTGCCGATCCTCGGAACGGTGGTCCAGCGCATCTGCATTATCATTCTCCCCCGGGGCTACTCAGGCGCCATGATAGCGCCGCCGCGGCTGTCGCGCCAATGAACGAGCCGCGCCGTCGCGGCCAGCCGAATCGCTTTCGCGGCAGATCCCCTGCGCGCAGGCAGTTGCCGTGGACGCAAAGCGCGGTTATAGCCCGCCTTCGCCGTGATCCGGAGACGTGGGTGAGTGGCTGAAACCAGCGGTTTGCTAAACCGCCGTACCGGGTTTACTGGTACCGAGGGTTCGAATCCCTCCGTCTCCGCCAGGGGCTCGTTCGGAGCTCTCCGCAACGGTCTATCTACCGCTGCAAAATCTCCGGAATACCGTTGTTTACTGCGTCTGCTCGGTTCCAGTCGTTCGGTTGCCTCCATAACCGTCTCGGGCCTCGGAGGACGTATCGAGCAGCGAGAACGGGGTAGCGGGGGTGTCATGCTGAACGATGCAAAACTGCGTGCAGCTCGAGCGCGGGAACAACCGTACCGGCGGTTTGACGCGCACCAGCTTTTTCTGTTCGTTTAGCCAGACGGCGGCAAGCTCTGGCGCATCCCCCCGGGGTCATCCGCACGCTCGAGCGCGACGTGTGTGCGGCGATCGGTGCGCTCCGCATCGGCGCGCGCACGCCATCCAAGAGTGTTGAGTGCCTGCGCGTGATCGCGTTTCGCTCGGCCATCGAAACGGCGAAGCGCCTGCGCCAACGAAATCTCTGCGATCGCTGTTATGCTATCGCGAGCGGGCTCGCCACATCCGCGCCGCGCGAGGCAAAATGCCCGCCGCGACCAACGCGTTCCACACGCATGTCCGGCCTCCGCCTAGCTGCAAGGGTCATCGTCTGGCTCGGCCAGGATTTCTCAGACTGGGCCGCGGGGCGGGGGGAACGGCCCGGCATAGTCGTCCGTCGACTCGATCGAGGAATCGCCGTTCGTCATAGCGCACGAAATTGGAGGTCGCGAAAGCGCGCTTCGCCTTTGCCGGCAGCGTAGAGCCCGGGCCGCAGCATCAGGAACCCGCCGCGGACATTGTGGTGATAGCCCGATACCTCCATCCCGCGATCGAAGCGCTGCCAGCTTCGCCCCGCATCGCCCGACGTGTGGATCGCGACGATATGGCGCGTGTTGGTGATGCGGATCCGCATTCGCCGGCCGTGCGGGTTGGACGGACGTCCGCGCTCCATCCCATATTGATGCGTCACGAAGCGCCGCTCGTCGAAACCGAGCCCGGCGTACAAGCGATCGTCGTAGAACAGCAGCAGCCCCGCGGTCGTACCGGGCGCGATCTCGACGTCGCACTCGAAGGCGTAGGCCTGGTCGCCGGCCGTCAGCAGCAGTGGCGAAGAGTCGGCCGGCGATGCCCCACTGGCGCGCAGCACCAGTGCCCCCTGATCCACCCGCACGCGCTCGGCCTCGCGCGGTCCGGGCCGGAAGAAGCTCCAGCGGCTACCGAGCTTCAGCGTCGCGAAATCGTCGCTGAGCGGCTGGCCATGCGGCACGGCGGCCCCGCCACGCGGCTTGGCGAGCGGGCGCGCGAGATCGCCGCCGGTCATCCGGAACCACCCGTCTGTGGTCCATTCGACCGGATCGAGCAACGCCTGGCGGCCGAGCGTCCAGAAGCCGTTCTCATAACCGTGATAGATCGACCACCAGCTCCCATCGGCCGCCTCGACCAGGCTGGCATGGCCGCGCGACCACCATTTTTCGTCGGTGCTGGTGGTGCGCACGATCGGATTGTGCGGGCATTGCTCCCACGGCCCGTGCAGCGAGCGCGAGCGCGCGGCGATCACCATGTGCCCGGTCGGCGGCCCGGCGGTGCCGCCGACCGCGGTGACGAGATACCAATAGGCACCGTGCCGCGCGATCTTCGGGCCCTCCGGGCTGAAACTCTCGACGTCCCATTCCGCGGGATAGCGCCACGGATCATAGACGTGTTCGACCACGCCGAGCGTCGAGAGGCCGTCGGGCGCGAGCCGGATCCGGTCGCCGCCCGAGAGGAACAGCCAGCGCGATCCGTCCTCCGCCACCGCGTGGCACGGATCGATATGGTCGGGCAGGTGGAGGTCGATCGGATCGCTCCACGGGCCGTCGATGTGATCGGCATGGATCACGAAGATCGAATTGGGGTTGGCCTTGACGGGGATGTAGAGGAAATAGCGTCCGTCATGCTTGGCGAGGCTGACCGCCCAGACCGAGCCGATATTCTTTGTCAGCGCGGCCGTGCGCGGTTGCCAGTTCACCAGATCGCGGCTGTGCCACAGCGTCAGCCCCGGATAGGAGTCGAAGCTCGAGAAGGTCATGTAATAGTCCGCGCCATCCTTGAGGATCGCGGGGTCGGGATGGTCGCCGGCGAGCAGCGGATTGAGGAAGCGACCGTCGCCCAGATCGGGCACGCGCTGGTTATCGAACCCGCGGCGCGGGGACGGGGTTGGGAGCGCCGCGCCGGGCCGCGCGGCGGCAGCCGGATCGGTTGCCAGCGCAGCGGTACCCGCCAGGGCCAGGCCGAAGGCGTCGCGCCGGTTGATCTCCATCGTGCTGTCCTACTTGCTGGATCGTATGGGCGAACCCGGCCGGGCAGTCGCGATCACGGCTGGGGATTCCAGCCGACAGCGCCGTTCCACTGCGCGAAGACCTTCGCCCGGGTGTTGAGCGACGACAGATCGGCGGTACTGCTGGCATAGCGCGTCTCGCGCCCGGTCAGCGGCAGCGCCGCGCCGCCCGGCGTCAGCGATCCGCTCTCGCGCCAGCCCTCGCGCGCGGTCGGCAGCAAATTGGGGACAGGGTTGATGAACCAGCCCGCGGGCGCGATGTGCGCGCCCATCTTGACGCCGATATAGGCGACCGAGTCGCAATATTGGTTGGCGTTGCCGGCCGAGCCACCACCGAGCGCGAGCATCGTCGTGCAGAACCCCTGCGCCTGGGTCGAGCCGCCCGAGCGCGCGAGATAGGCCGATCCATCGGGCACGCCGCTCGCCGCGGTCAGCGCTCCGCCGAGCACGACGAAGCCGGGATAGCCCTTGGCTGCGCGCGCCTGGAAGAGGTAGCCGCCCGAGCCCGGCGTGGTCGGATCGAACACGGTGCGCAGCTCGGAATTCTCGATCACTTCGGCGAAGGGATAACCCCACAGGAAATCGACATCGCCGGCGATCAGGCTGTTGTAGATCCACACCCAGCCCTTCATCTGCAAGGTGTCCTGCGTGCCGAGGAAGTTCATGTCGGTCGCGATGAAGCGCGATCCGTTGAGCGTCGCCGAATTGTAGTAGATCACCTCGGCCTGGCTGTTCTGCGTCGCGTCCTTCACGTGCGCGTTGGCGAAGGTGAAGTTGCTCAGCTTGAGCAGATCGCCGCCCTCGACCAGCAGCACCGCGCGGCCGCCGCCGAGCGAAAGGCGCGTGCCGAGCGTGGACGAACCACCGATGTTGCTGAACGTCGTGTTCGGGGTCGCGCGGCTGCCGCCGGTGCCGGGATTGAACGCCTCCCAATTGCTGTTGCGCACGATCGTCCCCGCGCGGCTCTCGCCGAGGATCGTCAGATTGCTGACGTTGCGCAGGAACAATTGCTCGTCATAGGTCCCGTTCTTGAGCGTGATCGTCTTCGGGCTCGCGGCGCTCGGGCACGACAGGCAGCCCGTCGCCATGACATAGTCGAGCGCGCCCTGCAGCGAGCGGAAGTCGGCCGGCCCGTCGTCGTCGACGATGAGATTGGTGGTCGAGGTCGGGGCGGACTTGGTGCGGAAGGTCCAGGCGGTGGGGCCGCTGATCCCTGGAAAGCTCCCCGCGCCGCCGAACGGACCGTTGAACACCGACTGGTCGACCTGGACATAATAGGCCGTATCGTTGGCGAGCACGCCGTCGTGCAGCTTGATCGTCGCGACATTGCCCGCGACGCTGACGGGCCGATAATAGGTGTAGCGATATTGTGTCAGGCTCGGCACGCCGTTGCCGATCTTGTCGATCTCGGTATTGGCGGCGCCGAGCGCGCTCTGCGTTTCGCCGCCGGCCGTGACGATGTTCGCCGAAGTGTCGATCGTGTCGACCAGCGTGCCGTCGCTGCGATAGACGCGGATCGCGCCCGAGCCGGTGATCACCGGCGCGCCGTCGAAGGTCAGCCGCAGCAGCGTATCCTTGAACGCGGCGGTGTCACCCGTCGCCGGCAGGACCGCCAGCGCCGCGGAGGTCGCGCTAGCAGTAGGGGCAGGGGTCGGCGTAGTTCCGCCGTCTTCGCCGCACCCGCCGGCCAACACCAGCATCGCCGTCAGCGACAGCCCGATCCGCACTTTCATTGCCATCCTCCCGTATTGGCGCCGTATGGTTTGATCCCCGGCATTCTGATCGTATCGTGATACCGGTGTCATCGGACGTCAAGCGCCCATACTGCTGGATACGGCAGATCGCGTGGCAATTTTCTCAACGACTACTGAGCAAGATGGTTTCTCGCTTCGGGAATCTGATGCTGCGCCCCCCGTGACTTATTGACACCGGTGACATCGACAAATCATAAGAGCCCCAGGGCGCCCGCAGAGGCGTCAATTGGGGAGAGAATCATGCTGAAGGTTCACATGCGCCATGGCGCATCGCTTGCTGTCGTCGCGTTCTGCGGGCTGGTCGCGACGGCCCCCGCGCGCGCGCAGGAGGTCCCGGCGGCGCCCGACAGCGGCAAGGTCGCGGACGACACCGCGCAGGACATCGTCGTCACCGGCTTTCGCGCGAGCCTGTCGAACGCGGTCAACCAGAAGCGCCGCGCCAACCAGATCATCGACGCGATCACCGCCGAGGATATCGCGGATTTCCCCGACGCCAATCTCGCCGAATCGATCCAGCGCCTGCCCGGCATCTCGATCGACCGCGACAATGGCGAAGGCCGCTCGATCACAGTGCGCGGGTTGGGCGGCGACTTCCAGCAGACGCGCTTGAACGGCGCCGACGCGCTGAGCGTCACCGGCGGCGGCAACGATCCGTCGGGCGCGAACCGCACGCGCGGGTTCGACTTCAACACCTTCGCGTCCGAGCTGTTCGGCGGCGTGACGATCACCAAGACCACGTCTGCGGCGAACGACGAGGGCTCGCTCGGCGCGATCATCGATCTCACCACCGGCCGGCCGCTCGCCAACAAGAAGGATCGCTACGCGCTCGGGCTCGAGGGCGAATATCGCGAGAACGGCAAGACGGTGAACCCGCGGCTGACGGCGCTGGTGTCGAAGCATATCACCCCGACGCTCGGCATTCTCGGCTCGATCGCCTATCAGGATCAGCGCCAGCAGATCGATTCCTACCAGCGCAGCATCGGCCAGTTCGATTACGCCTATCGCTCGTCGCAGCTCAACGGCGTGACGCCCAACACCTACGGCTTCGCGCGGCCGTCGAACCAGGGGACGGGGGCGACCTTCGGCTCGGATCCGGCGGCCTATGCGCTGATCACGCCCAACACGCTGATCCCGGCGCTGCCGTCGATCAACCGGCAGGATCTGCATTACAAGCGGCTCGGCGCGACCGCGACGCTGCAGTGGAAACCCACGACGCACACCGAGGTGACGCTCGACGGCGTCTTCTCGAAGTACGACCAGGATTCGACGATCGCGGGGATCACCACGATCGGGCTCAACCGCAACGGCACCAATGCGCGCGCGGCGCAGACCGGCGCCAACGGCCTGCGCGCCGCCGGCACCGCCAACGGCTATGCCGACCGCGTCGCGCTCTATCCGACCTGCACGCCGTCGGCGGCGCTCGACTGCCAGGGCACGCAGGGCAGCGCGACGGTGTTGCCGGGCTATTTCAACAGCCAGAACCCCAACAACCTCAACCCGTTCGATTATTACAACAACCCGGCGTCGCCCGGCTATGTCGCCACCGCCAACCAGACCGGCTTCTACAATGAGCTGATCGGCCGCCCCAACACCAAGATCCGCGCCGCCAACGTCAATGCGGCGGGGCAGGCCGACTATCTCGTGCTCGACGATGTCGACTGGCGCAGCTCGACGCAGCGCGTGTCGGGGACGACCAAATTCTGGCAGGGCACGCTCAATCTCAAACAGGATATCGGCGAGACGCTGCATTTCGTCGGCACCGCGGGCTATTCGCGCTCGCAGTATAAGGGCACGACGGTGCTCGCCGAGTTCAACGCGATCGACAAGGACAATTACGTCTTCGACGAGCGCGGCGGCGGCAAGATGCCCGTCTTCAGCCCCGGCTTCGACGTCGCCAATCCGCAGAACTGGACGCTGGTGAAGGGCCTGTCGACGATCCGCTATCTGACCGACGACATCGTCAACAGCTTCCGCGTCGCGCGCGGCAGCCTGATCTGGGACGTCAACGATCTGTTCAAGGTGCAGGGCGGGCTGACCTACAAGCGCTTCGGCTATTCGAGCCTGCAGGGGCGGCGCAACAGCGACATCGAAGCGATCAATCCGACGCTGGCCGAGGCGAAACTCGCGATTACCGATCTCGGGCGCTCTTATGATTTCGGTCGTGGCCTCGATGTCCCGGCGGGGACGCCGACCAGTTTCTACGCCCCCGACATCGACAAGTTCAGCAACGCGTTCGGCATCGATTGCAACTGCGTCAACAAATACGGCGATTTCCGTGCGCAGGGCGATGCGCGCCAAGCCAATCGCGTCACCGAGAACGACTTTTCGGGCTATCTCGAATTCGACTGGGACGGAACGCTGTTCGGCAAGCCGTTCCGCGGCAATGCCGGCACGCGCATCGCCAAGACGATCGTGCGCGGGACGGGGTCGGTCGGCGGTGCGGCCAACGGGGTGGCGGGCGTGCTCGTCACCGCGCGCAACGAGTACACCGACTATCTGCCGGCCTTCAACGCGGCGTGGGAGGTCGTTCCCAACACGCTGCTGCGCCTCGCCTCGGCCAAGGTCATCGCGCGACCCCAGCTCGCCGCGCTGACCCCGGGCACGACGTCCTTCCCGACCGGGCTCAACGCGACCACTGCGCCGCAGATAACCGTCGGCAATCCCTATCTCAACCCGTATCGCGCGACCAATTACGACGTCGCGCTCGAACATTATTTCGGTCGCGGCGGGCTGATCTCGGTCGGCTTCTTCATGAAGAATCTCGAGACCTTCCCGCAGCAGATCGCGGGCGAATATGCGCTCCAGTCGATCTACGACGCCGCCACGCTGCAATCGATCTATGCCAGCATCACCAGCCCGACGCTGCTCGCTTATACCCAGCAGGGTGGGGTCTATGCGGTGCGCCAGTACAATGATGCGCCCGGCGGCAAGATCCGCGGCGTCGAGGTCAACGTCCAGTCGCAATTCTTCTTCCTGCCGGGATTCCTCAAGAATTTCGGCATCACCGCCAATTACACGCACATCTCGTCGAAGCTCAATTATCTGACGAGTGCGCAGCTGGCGACGACACGCACCCAGACCGGGACCGCGGTCAACGTCTATGCGCAGGGGCCATTCCTCAACACCTCGCCCGATGCGTTCAACGCGACGCTCTATTATGAGGACGCCAAATTCTCGGCGCGCGTGTCGGGCGCGTATCGCACGCAATATGTCACGCGCTTCCCGCTCGCGTCGGGAACATGCGCGGTCGGCCTGACGACCAACAACGGCGCGGTGTGCAATTCGCCGGTGGTCTCCGATTTCGGCTATCGCGCGAGCCAGCTCAACGTCGATGCGGCGATGTCCTATGCGCTGACCAGCTATGCGCGCCTGACGCTCGAGGGCCGCAACCTGACCAACGCGGCAAGCTATGCGACCGAATATCAGGCCGACCCGGTCGCGCAGAACTACCAGAGCACCGGGCGGGTGATCACCGCCGGCGTGCGGTTCGTCTTCTGATGGGTTCCAGCGTAAAGGACGCAGCGATGCGCTATTCGATATTGGCCGCGACGAGCCTGATCCTCGCGGCCCCCGCCAACGCGCAGGATCGCCGCACGGTGACCGAGCCGCGCCTGCCCGCAATCGCGTGCGAGACGCTGACGCCCAAAGCGGGCAACCGCGCGGCCGATCTGCAGGCCGCGCTCAAGCGCTGTGCGGGGCAGGCGGTGCGGCTGCGCGCCGGGCGCTACGACAGCGGTCCGCTCGAGCTGCCGATGCGGACGACGCTGTGGCTCGATCGCGCTGCCGTGCTCGCCGCGATCCCCGACCCGGTGCTGTTCGACAATGGCGAGCGCGCCTGCGGGAAGATCGACCAGCGCGGCAAGGGGTGTCGCCCGCTGCTGCACATCGCCGATGCGACCGACGTCGCGATCGTCGGCGACGGGACGATCGAGGGCAATGGCGGCCAGCCGATGGCCGGGGGGAGCGAGACCTGGTGGCAGCTCGCGCGCCGCGCGCAGGTCGAGAAGGGCGATCAGAACGTCCCGCGGCTGATCGTCGCCGATCGCGGCCGCAACTTCGTCCTGTACCGCGTGCGCCTGGCGAACTCGCCCAATTTCCACGTCGTCGCCAATCGCCTGCAGGGCTTCACCGCGTGGGGCGTGATCATCGACACCCCTGCGGATGCCCGCAACACCGACGGGATCGACCCCGGCGCGAGCGAGGACGTCACGATCACCAAGACCTTCATCCGCACTGGCGACGACAATGTCGCGATCAAGGCGGGCAAGACCGGCGGCACGCGCTACGTCTCGATCCTCGACAACCATTTCTACTCTGGCCACGGCATGTCGATCGGCAGCGAGACCAATGGCGGCGTCGCGCACGTGCTGGTCAAGGGGCTGACACTCGACGGCACCACGTCGGGCTTGCGCATCAAGAGCGACGCGAGCCGCGGCGGGCTGGTCGACGACGTGCATTACGAGGACGTCTGCATCCGCGGCAGCAAGCGGCCGATCGACATCTACACCGCCTATGACAAGGACGCGCGCGGCGACCAGATCCCGATCTATCGCGGCATCGTGCTCCGGCGGGTGCAGGGCGATGGCGGGCGGCTGATCGCCAATGGCTATGACGCGGCGCACACGCTCGAGATCGCGCTCGACGAGGTGCGCTTTCCGGCCGCCACGCGCTGGGAAACCGTGCACGCCCGCTTCCTGATCGGCAAAGGCGGCGCGGTGCCCGATCCTAACGGTCAATCGACCGAGCAACCTTCCTCCGCCGCGCGGTGCGATGCCGCATGGCCTGCATTCCCGGAAACACGCAGCGCGGGGTAAAACGGCGTTCCGCTACCCGCGAGAGGCACGCCCTCAGTGGAGCTGGAATGCCGGGCCCGTGGGGGATCGGTTTGAGCGCTGCGCTGGCATGAGCACGCACGGCTGAAGCGGCGGCTGAACGAAGCCAGATCGGCGAAATGGTTGTGGAGGTCGATTGGCGTCGTTCCCGTGGCGCCATCGGAATGGGGCCGCCATACTTGCCTGGGAGCGGTCAGTGCGGCGGCCCACCCGAACGGTCGTCCGTGGTGATCCAAGCGTACGCCTATGGGCGGTCACGCGCCAGTGCACCGATCGCTTTGTACTTGCTGCCCGCGAGAATTTGAGGAAGACCGCGGTCGCATCGACAGATCGGTCGAGCAATTCTAGGGGATGCAGATGAACAAGAAACTCGTACTCGTCGCAGGCTTTTGCTTGCTGTCGCTGAGCGCGTGCGGTCACAAGACCGCTGCCGCCGACAATGTGGCCGCTGCCACCGACAATGCCGCGGACAAGATGGACGCGAACGCGTCTGCCATTCGCGATACCGCCGACGCCATGGGTGGTAACACCGAGCAGGCGATGGACAATCGCGCCGATGCCTTGAACAACAAGGCCGATGCAGTCCGCGAGGCTGGAGAGAATAAGGCGGACGCCATGGACGCAGCCGCCAAGAAATAAGACTGCACCGCGTAGCGATGAGGCGCGATGTCCGCGCTTCATCGCTACGCATTCGCGCCGGAATACGATGCGGCAGGATACGACCGACCTGCTCTTGTCAGCGTTTCTGTCGGCCGTCTCGTCGCGCTGGATGCTGCACCCTGATCACGCATCTTGCGAAACCGCCGCGCCGCTTCGTCGCTGAGCACCTCGATTCGTTCATCGCAATCTCGTGGCCAGCTCGAGCGTGTCGCCGCCGTCAGCAGGCCGGCTATGGCACGCCGAGCTTCAGCGCGATGATACTGTGACATCCCGTGTCGCGCGACAGCGAGACCGGGCGATGCAGGATACCGGTCAGAACTTGAACCGAAACCCTGCCTCGTAGCTTTGGTCGTAGAATTCGCGCTGCGTCGTGCGGTTCGCAAATCCTTCATAGTAACGCAGCGGCGAATTGTTGAGGTTCTTCGCGTTGAAATACACCGCCATGTTGCGCGTCACCTGATAGGACGAGGTCAGATCCAGCTGCGTCCGCTGGTCCTCGAACGTATCGAAGCCGGCACTACCGCCGACGCCGAAGATCGCCGCATCGACATGACTGAGCGACAGCCGCAGCTGGAGCCCGTGCGCCTCGTAATAGGCGGCAAGATTGTAGGTCAGCGGTGACGTCCCCGGCAGGCGGCTGGTCTCGCCGGGCCGGATCGCGAATTTCGACCAGACATAGGTCACGTTGCCCAGCACGCCGAAGCCGTCGAACGGGGCCGGCAGAAAACTCAATTTCTGATTGTACTGCGCCTCGATCCCGCGCGCGTGCGAGGTTTTGGTATTGGTGTAGCTGGATACGTCATAGCCCGGATAGGAGGCGCCGCTGCCGTCGACATAAGTCACGTTCTGCTGGAGATTGTTGACGATATAATTGGTGAATTCCTTGTCGAAGCCACCGATCGACACGATCCCCGAATTGGGCAAATAATATTCGAGCTGCGCGTCGAACGCGTTGACCGTGGTGGGCTTGAGATTGGGGTTGCCGACCGAGACCGCGAGGTTGCCCGTATCGATGACGGCCCCCGACAGCAGCTGCAGGAAGCCGGGCCGGCCGATCCCCGTCGAATAGGTCGCGCGCGCGACAAATTTCGGGGTGATGTCGTAGCGCAGCTGAAGCGTCGGGAAGACATTCGTGTAGGTCGACTTGCGCGCCGAAGGGGTGAAGACGGTGCCGTTGGTGACGCTCGTCCCGCGATAGGTGCCGTCGGTATTCTCGACGCGGACGCCGGCCAGGACGCCGAGCTTGCCGAACGTGCCGGCATATTGCGCATAGCCGGCATAGATGTTCTCGGTGTCGTTGAACGACGCCTGCGCATTGCGCACGGCGTTCGCCGCACTGGTGAACTGGGGCAACGGTGCCAGCACCGCACGCACCGCCCCGATCCCCGGCGCATAGCCGACGTTGAAGGCGCCGTTGTAATAGTCGGTATAGGGGCCGCCGCCCAGCACTGCCGCCAGCGAAGTCGCTGGCACGCCTGCATAGCTCAGGTTGTTGGGCTGGTCGATCTTGTCGCGGAAGCGGAGCTTGCCGCCGAACTGGAACCGTCCGTCCCCGCCGAGCAGCGTGGTGGGGACGGTGATGTTGACCACGCCGGCATATTCGCGGTCATGCGCCCGCTCGGTGGCGTTATTGGCGCCCGTCAACGTGAACTGCGCCGGATTGCTGGGATCGAAGCCGGTCGGCGTCAGCGTCGGATACAGTCGCGTGGCATTGTCATAGGCGACGGTGAAGCCCGGCTGCCCGACGCGCGAGAAGGTCGTGTTGCGGTCGTAGTCGCGGTGATAGGTCGAGGCGGTATAGGACAGCTGGTAATCGACGATCACCTTATCGAAATCGTTGCGACCGCCGGCGGCGGCGATGAAATTGAGGTGCGATTCCTGTTCGTCGCGCAGCGTCACGCGCGCATCGACGCCGGTCGCGGTGATGACGTTGCCACTCTGCGTCGTGGCGTCGCCAAGCCCGCGATATTGCAGGATCGAGCGATGGACCGACTCGGTGTAGCCGGCATTGTTGGCGCGCAGATAGTAATGGCTCTGCGCGTCCGGGTTCCAGTCGAGCTCGCCCCCGAAACCGAAGCGGCGGCGGTTGTACGAATAGCGCCGCAGGTCGAGCGCATCGAGCACCTTGTCGCCCGGCGTCCCGGGTTGCACCGCATCGAGCAGACCGGGTTCGACATCGTCGAAGCCGCGCTGGTCGGTATGGAACGATCCGGTCAGCACGATCGCGAACTGCTTGTCGGGACCGAACGTCGTCCCGGCCGCCGCCTCGCCGATGAAGACGTCGCCATTGTTGTGCGCGCTCTGATAGCCGCCGCCGATCGTCCCCTCGAAGAAGGGCTTGGTCAGGCCGACCGCGGTGCGCGGGGTCAGTTCGACCGATCCGCCGAGCCCTTCGGCCTCCTGATCGGGTAGGCCGCTCTTGCGGACGACGAGGCGGTCGACCGCGCCGATCGGGACCGTATCGAGTTCGACCGCGCGACCGCCGCCACCGAAATAGGTGCCGCCGGGCTGGGTGTTGAGCAAGGTGACGCCGCCGAACGTCGTACCGTTGAGGTTACCGTCGATCCCGCGGATATTGACGAAGCGCCCCTCGCCGGTGTCGATCGCCAGGCTGACGCCGGGAACGCGACCGAGCGCCTCGGCGGCGTTGAAGTCGGGATATTTGACGATGTCCTCGGCGGACTGAACGTTGATGAGATTGGGCGCCGCCTTCTCCTCGGCACGCGCGGTTTTTGCCGCGCGCGTGCCCGTCACGACGATGTCCTTGTCCGCCCGGTCGGCCGGTCCTGCCGCGACCTGGGCGTTCGCGCCGAGCGGTGCCAGCGCGAACGCCGTCGTGGAGATAAGCAACAGTGCTCGCTTCTTCGTCATGGTCCCAATCCTTGCGCTGAGCAGTCGACGACGACTGCGCGGTACGACGCTCCCGGAGACGATCGGGTGGGACCAAATTGTTACAAGCTAGAGAATTTATTCTTGATTCTTATTAGGTTGGCAAGAATCAATATTGTCGCAATGCGCGGTAATCCCAAACTCTATTGAGATCGTTGAACAAAATGTCGACGATCGCAAAAGCGCAATTTTAGCGGGCAGGTTTGACCACCAGAATATGGAAGGACCCCGGCACCATCGCCGGACGACCGCCGCCCGCCACTGGCGCGCCGAACGTCGCGGTTGGCAGATACAGCGCGCCGGTCCTGGGATCGAGCGCGCCGGTGCGCGCGCCGACCTCGGTCTTGACGACACCGACCGCTTCGACACCGACACCCTTCAGCGAAAGGATGTCGAGCACCCCGTCCTTCCCGCACGGGATGAAGGCGAGCCCGCGCGCCTCGTCCATGATCACGGCGTCTGGTCCAGAACCGATATCGACGAGCGTGGTCAGCTGCCGCCGACGGGCGTCGACGATGGCGGCCTTGCCGTTGGCGCACGAGGCGATCAGGCGGTCGTGCGCGCCGTCATAGCCGAGCCCGGTCGGCGCCTTGCAGCCCGGCAGCGCGATCGCCTTGCCAGCGACCCCACGCGCGACGTCGACCGTTTCGATCTCGTCGGCATCCTCGTTGTTGACGAACAGCGTCCCGTCGGCGCCGAACGCGGCATATTCGAGCGCGGGCTTGACCTGAATCGTGCGGGACACTTTGCTCGTGGCGAGGTCGATCACCGACACGGTGCCGCTATCGGCATTCATGACATAGGCATGGGTCTTTTGCGGATCGAGGATGGCGGCGTCGGGCTTCTTGCCGACCGCGATGCTGGCGGTTTCGGCGCCCGAGCGCAGATCGTACAAGCGCACCGTGCCATCGGTCCCGCTCGTCACCAGCAGCTTGCCGCCGCGCAGCGGCACGACCGCATGGCCGCGCTGCACGCTGCCGAGCGAGGTGACCTTCCCGGTCGCTACGTCGAGCACCGTGACCGCGTTGCTGCGCGCGACATAGACGAACGTGCCGTCGTCGTCGGCGCGGGCATAGTCCCACGATCCATCCGGCCCCGCGATCGACTGGGTCACGGCGTAGGTCGGCACGGGCTTGGCCGCGAGCGCGGACGGCGTGGCGGCAGTGGCGGCGAGCAGGACGAGAAGCGAAGGGCGGCGCATTGCAGTCTCCACGAAGATGAGGGCCGGCTTTTGCCCCAGCACGCGCGCGCGGTCACGTTAGGGATCGCTAACCCACCGACCCACCGCCGGGCTCGCCCCCCCGTCCATGCGGCGCGAAGGCCAGGCGCACCCGCAATCCGGGGCGATTGTCGAGCAGGTCGAGGCGAACGTGATGCAGCGCCGCAATGGCGGCTGCGAGCGCCATGCCCAGCCCGGCGCCGGGCAGGTTGCGGCTGCGGTCGAGCCGATAGAAGCGCGTCAGCACGTTGTCGCGTTCGTGCGGCGGAATGCCGGGGCCGTCGTCGCTGACGCTCGCGACGATCGCGCCGTCGATCCGCTCGAGCCGGCTGACGATCGTGCTGCCGCGCGGGGTATGGCGGATCGCATTGTCGATCAGATTGGTCATCATCTGCGCCAGCAGTTCGGCATCGCCCTCGATCAGCAGACCATCGGCATGCTCCGCGAGCAGGGTCTTGCCATCGTCCTCGGCAACCGGCTGATACGCCGCGATCACCCGCCCGACGAGTTCGCTCAGGTCGAGCGTGGCGAAATATTGACGCCCGTCGCCCCCCTCGAGCGTCCCGATCCGCAGCAGCGCCCGGAAGATCGCGAGGACCTCGTCGGTCTGGGCGATGGCGGTGTCGATGCCGGCCTCGATCCGCGCCGCGTCCCGCGCGTCGCGGGTTTGCTCGAGGTGCTGGCGAAGCCGTCCGAGCGGGGTGCGCAGGTCGTGCGCGATGTCGGTGGTGACCTGGCGCAGGCCGTCCATCAGCGCGCCGATCTTGTCGAGCATCGCATTGAGGTTCGCCGAAAGCTGGTCGAATTCGCGGCTGATGCCGATCGGCGGCAGGCGCTCGGCCGTATTGCCCGCCATCACCCGGCCGATCGCCGCGTTGACGCGGTCGAGCCGACGCATGAACAGTGCGCCGATCGCATAGCCACCCAACAGCGCAAGCCCGGTGATCGCCGCGCCCGCCACGACCAGGAAGCGGTCGAGGCCACGCCGCAATTC
Source organism: Bordetella parapertussis (assembly GCA_943367995.1). Classification (GTDB taxonomy): domain Bacteria; phylum Pseudomonadota; class Alphaproteobacteria; order Sphingomonadales; family Sphingomonadaceae; genus Sphingomonas. The sequence goes on from CALRKL020000002.1 coordinate 693,231, forward strand.
CTGGATGTCGTACGTGTCGGTGGCGACGACCAGCGTGCCGCCGTTGGGGAGCGCGACCCCGAGGCTCTTCAAGGTTTCGGCTGCGGCGCCGGATTCCTGCGGATCGTCGTGCACCGCGACCTGCCCCCAGCCGAGCCTGACCGTCCGCGCACCGATATCATCGACCAACAGGCGTCCGGTGCGATCGATCAGCTGGTAGCGAAACGCTTCTTCACCACTGGCGCGCCGGTGTCGGGCGATAGCAGCGAGCAAGCTTGATCGACCGCTTTCGCGATCCTCGCCGGACAGGATCGCCGCCTCGCTTTTCAAGCCACCGTCGGTGGCGGCAATGGCATACATTGCGATGGAGCGCTCGACGACGATGAGAACCAGCGCGGATCCGGCGGCGAACGCAAGCGCCAACAGGCAGGCGAAGCGAAACGCCCCGCTGCGAAAACCGCTAAGCCAGGCCATCGCAGCGATAGCCCGATCCGCGCACCGTCTGGATCAGTTGCTGATCGAAGCCACGATCCACCTTCGAGCGCAAACGACTCATATGGCTTTCGACGATGTTGGTTTGCGGGTCGAAATGGAACGACCACACGTTTTCGAGCAGCATCGTCCGGGTGACGATCTCGCCTGCATGGCGCATCAGATATTCGAGCAGCTTGAACTCCTGCGCCTGCAACGGAATTGCCCGTCCGGCTCGCCGCACGCTGCGTTTGATCAGATCGATTTCGAGGTCGGCGACGCGCAGGACCGTGGCGACATCATTGACCGGCTGGCGGCGCAACAGCGCGTTGACCCGCGCGAGAAACTCGATCGCGGCGAACGGCTTGACCAGATAATCGTCCGCGCCGGCGTCGAGCCCTTCGACACGGTCATGAACCCCGTCGATCGCGGTGAGGAAGATCGCGGGCGCGCGCACGCCGGCCGCGCGAAGCGCCTTGAGCACGCCGAGCCCATCGACCCCAGGGACCATGCGATCGAGGATCAGGACCGCATAATCGTTGGCGGACCCAAGCACGATCGCGTCGCTCCCGTTGCTGCACGCGTCGACGCCATGCCCGGCCGCAACCAGGGTGTGCTCAAGATGGGTGCGGGTCGCCTCGTCATCCTCGAGCAGCAGCAGTTTCACCCCATCACCTCCACCAGCTGCGTAGCATGATCGCCTAGCCGAAGGTCACGCATCGCGCGCAAGTTGGGAATAAACAACATCCGGATCATCATCCGCCTATGCCATATCGCACGACGGGCGCGCGTTCTTTCCGCCGCTCGGCTTCCGGAGTTGACCGCGTTGAGACCTACCCTTCCGCGCCGCGCGATGGCTGCGCTCGCCGCGCTGAGCGGGGTGACCGGGTGCGCGCGCTATACCCCGCTCCCGCTTGCGACCGCGCCGCCGCTGGCGGCCGACATGCGGTCGCTAGCGCGGGCAGACACCATCGTCGGGACGGAGCCGCTGTCGATCGCGCGGGTGGTCGACCTCGTCCTCGCGAACAACCCCGACCTCAAGGCGGCACGGTTGCGGCGCGAAATCGCCGCGGGCCAGACGCGGCAGGCCGGCGTCCTGCCCAATCCGTCGCTGACCGGCGCTTTCCTTCCGCTGCTGTCGGGTGGCGGGTCGGTGCCCGCGTGGAACATCGGGCTCAGCCAGGACATCAAGGCGCTGCTCACCTACCGCACGCGCCGCCGCGCCGCGATCGACAGTGAACGCCAGGTCGCCGCCGATATCGTCTGGCAGGAATGGCAGGTTGCGGGACAGGCGCGGCAAGTCGCGGGGGACCTGATTCTCGGCGCGGCCAGTCGGCAAAGCTATGTCGCGGCCTATCAATTGCTCGCCGCGCGCAACGCCAAGCTCGAACAGGCGCTCGCCGCGCGCAACGTCACGCTGGTGACGGTCGCGCCCGACCGAGTCGCGTTGCAGGCCGCGCGCACCGCGCTCGATGCGCTCGATCAGCGGCAATTGGCGTTGATGCATCAGCTCGACGCATTGCTCGGGCTCGTGCCGGACGTCGTGGTCCCGCTCGCGCCGCAGATCGATCTGCCACGCTTCGATCCCGTCGCGATCCGCGCCGGGCTCGCGACCTTGCCCGACCGCCGGCCCGATCTGATCGCGCTGCGGATGGGCTATGCCGCCGCCGACGAACAGCTGCGCCAGGCGATCGTCGCGCAATTTCCCGACGTCGTTCTCGGCGGCAGCGTCAGCAGCGACAGTTCGAAGGTCATCAACGCCGGCCCCAATGTCGCGATCGGCTTGCCGATCTTCGATCGCAACCAGGGCAATGTCGCGATCACGCGCGCGACCCGGGCGCAGCTCCATGCCGACTATGCGGCGCGCCTCGCGACGGCGATCGGCACGGTCGGTGCGCTGCTCCGCGAGATCGAGCAGCTGTCCGCGCAACTCGCGATCGCGCGCCGCGACTTGCCCGCCGCGCGCTCCGCCGCCGAGCGGGCGCAGGCCGCGTTCGGCGCCTCGAACATCGACGAGCGGGGCTATGTCGACCTCGTCTACAACCGCTTTGCCAAGGAACAGGAGATCATGACGCTCGAACTGGGGCTGCTCGATCGACAGGTCGCGATCCAGACACTCGTCGGCGATGGCCTGCCGACCGTGGAGTTGCCAACCGGCGACGCGCGCGCGGTGCCGCAATGAGGGCGCCGCTCGGTCTGTCGATCGCGCTGGCGCTGTCGGGCTGTGGTGCGGGGGGTAACCCCGAGGCCGCGCAAACGGCGGTACCGAGCGCGCTCGTCTCCACCGTCGCGCCGGCGCAGGGGTCGTTGCCGCAAACCGTCACCGCTTACGGCTCGGTCGCGCCGGCGATGAACGGAACGCGGACCTTCAACGAGGCGCAACCGGGCCAGATTACCCGGCTGATGGTCGCCCCCGGCACTGCGGTCCGGCGCGGACAACCCCTCGCCACCTTCGCCACCGCGCCTGCGTCGCGGAGTCTGTATCGACAGGCGGTGGATGCGCTGACGGCGGCGCGCAAGCAACGCGCGACCACCGCGCAGTTGCTGTCGCAGCAGCTCGCGACGCAGGACCAGCTCGTCCAGGCGGAAAAGGCAGTGTCCGACGCGCAGACCGCGCTCGCCGCGCTGCAGGCGGATGGCGCGGGGAACGGCGAACAGGCGCTGACCGCCCCGTTCGACGGCGTCGTCACCGCCGTCAGCGTCGCGCAGGGGGACCGGACGCAAGCGGGCGCGCCGATCCTGACGGTCGCGAAGGCCGGCGGCATCGTCGTCACCGCCGGGGTCGATCCTGCCGAACGCGGTCGCGTCGCGGTCGGGCAATCCGCGTCGCTCGTCCGGCTGTCGGGCGGAACCCCGCTGACCGGGCACGTGCTGCGGGTCAGCAATGCGCTCAATGCCAAGACACGGCTGATCGACATCGACGTGGCGTTTCCGGCCGGGAGCCTGTTGCCGGGCGAAGGCATGCAGGTCGCGATCGCCACGGGACAGGTCGCCGGCTGGGTCGTGCCGCATCGGTCGGTCGTCACCGCGGGCGGGCCGGCGCACGTCTTTCAGGTCGGCGGCGGCAAGGCGGTCGCCGTCCCCGTCACGGTGCTGCTCGCCTCCGACGCGGGCGATGTCGTCAGCGGGGCGATCGATCCCCGGCGTCGCCTGATCGTCGACGGCGCCTATCAGGTCAGCGACGGTGCCGCCGTGCGGTGGACGCGCTGATGCTCGAACGCTTGCTGCGCGAGCAATCGCGCGCCTTCGTCCTGATCGCGCTCGCGCTGGCGCTGGCGGGGCTCGTCGCCGCGCTGTCGCTGCCGATCGGCCTGTTTCCGCAGGTGTCCTTCCCGCGCGTCGTGGTCGATCTCGATGCCGGCAGCCGCCCCGCCGACCAGACCGCGCTGACCGTCACTCGCCCGATCGAGGAAGCGCTCCGCGCGATCCCAGGCGTGCAGGACGTCCGCTCCGCGACCAGCCGCGGGTCGGCGCAGATCTCGATCGATTTCGGCTGGGGTCGCGACATGGTCGCGAGCACGCTGCTGGTCGATTCGGCGATCGCGCGGACGATCCCGTCGCTCCCGACCGGCACGCAATACACCGTCCGGCGGATGGACCCGACGGTGTTCCCGATCATTTCCTATGCGCTCGTCTCGACCGCCGCCGACCCGGTCGCGCTGCAGGATATCGCGAAATACCAGATCACCCCGTTGCTCTCCGCGGTGCCAGGGCTCGCGCGCGTCGGGGTGCAGGGCGGCGACACCGCCGAGGTGCAGGTGCTCGCCGATCCGCACCGGCTCGCCGATCACACTTTGTCGATGGCCGACCTCGCCACCGCGATCCGCACCGGCAACGTGCTGAGCGCGGTCGGGCAGGTGCAGGATCGCGGCCGCCTGTCGCTCGTCATCGCCGATCGCAGCGTGACGACTGCAGCGCAGATCGGCGCGATCGTCGTTTCCGCCGATCCGCAGGGGGTCGTACGCGTGCGCGACGTCGCGACCGTGCAGAGCGGTGCCGTCCCGGTCTGGCAGCGCATCGTCGAGGACGGCACGCCCGCGGTGCTGTTCAACATCTACGAACAGCCCGACGGCAATGCGGTCCGGATCGCGCAGGGGGTGCAGCAGAAGCTCGCCACGCTCGCGCTGCCGCCCGGGGTCAAATTGGTGTGCTGGTACGACCAGAGCGAACTCGTCACGCAATCGGTCGCGAGCGTGCGCGACGCGGTGCTGATCGGGCTCGTGCTCGCCGCCCTGGTGCTGTTGTGGTTCCTGCGCAGCTGGCGGGTGACGCTGGTCGCGGTCATCGTCGTGCCCGCGACGCTTGCGGCGACGGTGCTCGTCCTCAGCATGCTGGGGATGAGCTTCAACATCATGACGCTCGGCGGGATCGCGGCGGCGGTCGGGCTGCTGATCGACGACGTCATCGTGATGGTCGAGCATATCGCGCGCCGCGCCGGGGCGATCGGCGCGGATGGCCGCCCCGCCGGCGACGCCGCGGTGCTCCCGGCGGCGCGCGAGTTCCTCGCGCCGCTCACCGGATCGAGCCTCGCGACGCTGATCGTGTTCGTGCCGCTGTCGTTCCTGACCGGGGTCACCGGCGCCTTCTCCAAGGCGCTGTCGCTGACGATGGCGGCGGCGCTCGCAATCTCCTGGGCGATGACCGCGTTCGTGGTGCAGGTGCTGGTCCGCTGGCTGGTCGATTTCGGTACGCGGCATGACCCTGGCGCTCCCGGCGTCGGGCGTGTGGCGCGGGTCCACGACGGCATTCTCGACCGGCTGTCGGCGCGACCCTGGCTGCTTGCCGTCGCCGCAGTGCCACTGCTGGTGATCGGCTATATCAGCTACGAAAACGTCCCGAGCGGGTTCATGCCCAAGGTCGACGAAGGCGGGTTCGTGATGGACTATTACACCGCGCCCGGCACGTCGCTCGACGAAACCGGTCGGCAGGTCGGCCAGATCGACGCGATGCTCAAGGCCAATCCGGCTGTGCTGACCTTCTCGCGCCGGCTCGGCACCGGGCTCGGCGGCGATCTTGGGCAAAGCTATCACGGCGACTATTTCGTGCGGCTCAAGCCCGATCATGCCGCCCCGACCGAGGAGATCGCGGCGGCGGTGGCGGACCGGATCACCGCGCAGGTGCCCGGCGTCCAGGTCGAAGTCGCGCAGCTGATCGAAGATCTGATCGGCGATCTGACCGCAGTGCCGCAGCCGATCGAGGTGAAGCTCTATGCCACCGACCCTTCGGTCCTGGAGGGTGAGGCACGCAAGGTCGCCGCGCTGATCGGCAAGATCGACGGCGTGGTCGAGGTCAAGGATGGCGTGCAGCTCGCGGGCGATGCGCTCGACGTCCATGTCGATCCGGTGCGCGCCGGGCTCGAGGGCGTCGCCCCCGCCGATGTCGAGGCGCAACTCAGCGCCGCGTTGACCGGGAGCGTCGCCACCACACTCGCCCAGCCGAGCAAGGCGGTCGACGTGCGCGTGCGCTTGCCCGATGCGCTGACGCTCAGCGAAGCCGGGCTCGCCCAATTGCCGATTCGCGCGACCGACGGGCACGTCTTCGCGCTGTCGCGCGTCGCGTCGATCGAGTCGGTGACGGGCCAGCCGCAGATCAGCCGCGAGAATCTCGAGCCGATGATCGCGGTGACCGGGCGGATCCAGGGCCGCGGGATCGGGGCGGCGGTCGGCGACGTGCGCGCGGCGCTCGACAGGGTGGGCGTGCTGGGGCCCGGCGTGCGCTATGAACTGGGCGGCCTCTACCAGCAGCAGCAGATCGCCTTTGCCGGGCTGATCAAGGTGTTCGGCGCGGCGCTGATCGCCGAGCTGGCGCTGCTGCTGATCCTCTATCGGCGCTTCTGGTTGCCGCTGATCATCATCGGCTGCTCGCTGCTGTCGACCACCGCGGTGTTCACTGCGCTCTGGGCGGCGGGGGTCGATCTCAACATCACGGCGCTGATGGGCATGACGATGATCATCGGCATCGGCACCGAGATGGCGATCTTCTACGTCTCGGAATTCGAAGAGCTGGCGCGGACCATGCCGCCCGCGGCGGCGACGCGCGAGGCGAGCCGCAATCGCCTCCGCCCGATCACGATGACGACGCTCGCGGCGATATTCACGCTGCTGCCACTGGCGCTGGCCATCGGCGCGGGCTCGGGCATCCAGCAGCCGCTCGCGATCGCGATCATCGCCGGGCTGATGCTGCAATATCCGTTGGTGCTGCTCGCGATGCCGGTCCTCGTCCGGCTTACGCTGCCACGCGAAGCGGCGTCTCCCGTACGCGTTTCGAAGCCTCGATGATGCCGGGTCGATCGACCGGCATAGCGGGGCGACCCAGTAGCCGCGGTTCCCGGCCCCTTATCGCTTTTCCGACTTCCGACACGCGTCATCAGCGCGCGAGGACCTAGGCCGCAGTTCGATCAGGAACGCGAGCCAAGATGCTCCATAGAATGCGCGGCCTAAGGTTTCGGGCCGCGGTACGAGCCGATCTCGCAACTTGCGCTGGCTGGCCTGGCAGCGCTCGGAACGCGACGGTGCGAGCGATGATCGGCGCGACCGTCTTTGGCCGATCCTCGCCGCGGCGGTCACGGCGCAAACCCGGAAGCCGGATAGCGCGGTGGCGCTTCCCAACACCCCCCCGCTTGTTCAGGAGTGGCTTCCGGCGCTTGCAGACGAAGAGAGACGCATGCATGGCAAATCCATGTTCGGAGCGACGAATCTCTCGGGTGCGGCGCACATTGTCCAACTCGCGCTGACGCCGATCTTTCTGCTCACGGGTCTAGCGTCGCTGCTCAACGTCTTCACGACACGGCTCGGACGCATCGCCGACCGCGTCGATCGACTTGCGGGGGATGCTTCGGGTCATTCCCGGCAGTTGAGCTACCTTCGGCTGCGGTCGCTCACGCTCGACGCGGCCGTGCTCCTAACGGCGCTTGCAGGCGCGCTGACCTGTTGCGCGGCGCTGACGCTCTTCCTCGGTGCGTTGCGTAACACCGGCACGGGCTACATCCTGCTCGCATTCTTTGGATCGGCCCTCGTTTGCGCAGTCGCAGCGCTGGTGGCGTTCGGATTCGAGACCATCTTGTCCGGTCGGTCCGTCCGGGAACAGGCGCGGCCGGAGCGTGACAGGCAGGAAAATCCCGAGCGAGACCGGTAGAGGGGCCGCGTATCGCGCCTCGACCGATCGTGCTTTGCCATATCCAAGCGACGCACCGGTCTACATCCTCGCCCGTGCGAGCCGTAAGGCACCGCAGGACCGAGTCGTACTATTGCCGTCCCGGGACATCACGACCGCTGCCAAAGCCGCCCATATCCGAGTCTGGCCATCGATCTTGAAGTCGCACGACTTCGTGAAGGCGCGTTCTGGCGATTTCGATGCCGCTGACGGAGTTCGCCCATGCATAGATCGACCCTGTCGTCCGGCACTCTCCGGGGGACGTGCGGCCGAGATCTGCCGATAGCGTTGTGTAATCGATGAACAGCGCTCGCAAGACGTCAGACCACGCCGCGAAGCGAAGGAGCGCGCGCCTCTCTCCCGCGCCGCGCAGGCCATCCCTTTGCGTCCATATCGGCTTGACAGAGAATGCGTCGAAGGGCTGGCTGATGGCGTTTTTTCACCAATCGGCCCCGCAAAAACACTAGGAACGCATCCTCTTTCGCATGGTTGAACGACCCGACCCGGCCGTATTCGGACGCGCCGGACTGGAAGCCCTGACGATGAAGGCATTCGCAATTACCGTGCTGGGTGGCCTGTGCCTGACAGCCTGCGCCGCGCCCGCAACCCGGATCTCGGTGGGCCTCCAGCGCTATGGACTGGACGCCGAGCGATCCGATTGCGTCGGCACGCGTCTCCAGGCCGACCTTTCGCTTGGTCAGCTCCAGCAGCTCGGGCGCGCCGCCGCGGCCTACCGCAAGGGCGATACGTCGCCCGGCGTTCTGACGGTCGGGGACCTGCTGCGCGTCGCTGCCGAGATCAGGGACCCCGCGATCGCGCTCGCCGTCGGCAAAGCCGCAGCAGGCTGCAGCGTCCTGCGCGAACCCGCAGCATCCCCGCCAACATGGAAGGAATGATGATGAACACGAAGATCGGGCTTATTGTTGCCCTGACGACCTTCGCCGGGCTCACCGCCTGCAATACGGTCAACGGCGCCGGGAAGGACGTGAAGTCGGCCGGGTCGGCGATTTCCGACGTGTCGGGTCAGAGCAAAAAGAAGTAATTGCGGTTTTGCGACATGCACCGCCGGTGCGGGCACCGTGGCGGCGGAACGCCGGTATCCGCAGAGAGTTTGAGTGGAAGCCGTACCATTTAAGGCGGCTTGATGGAGGGTATGATGGGTGAGTTCACCGACAAGGTCAGCGCTGCCGCAAACAAGGTTGCCGGCAAGGTAAAGGAAGAAATCGGCAAGGCGACCGACAACCCGCGGCTCGAGGCCGAGGGCGAGGCGCAGCAACTCAAGGGAACCGGCCAGGACGTCAAGGGCAGCGTCAAGGGTGCGCTCGGCGACAAAATCTAGCTTCAACGCAACCGCTTCGAGACCGCCTCGCCCGTGCGAGGCGGTCTTGGTCCACAGCCCGTCCTGCGGAACGGAGCGAGCATTGCGGCTTGGACGGCGATGGCCAGTGGCGATCGACGGACACGACCGCGTCCGACGGTCCCGATAGCGGCTGCGTTCCACCCTGTCGCCTGGCGGAATCGCTTCCCGACGGTCGGACGTGCCGGCATGCCGAGCGCCGGTGCTGGGCATTGCGGATGACAGAAGATTTAGTTGCCCGACCCGGATCGCGTGACAGAATTGCGACAATCGGAGACCGAACACATGTCGCAAGCCGTCCCCATCGGGGTCCCCATCGAAGACCTTCGGCCGACGCAAATGACCGTCGGGCTGCGTGAAGTGGCGATGAAACGGCGGCAATGGCGCGACGCCAACAAGCCGGCGCGCGTGAAATTGTTGCGCCGACACGTGCTTCCGGCGGTCATCGGCCCGAAGCGACGCCCCTTTATCGTCGATCACCATCACTTTGCGCGCGCCTTGCTCGAGGAGGGGGCGGGCCTGGTCGCGGTGTTCGTCGTCGCCGATCTGCGGCATCTGCCGAAACGCGAATTCTGGACATATCTCGACAATAGCAGTTGGTGCCATGCCTATGACGCGCGGGGACGGCGCTGCGCGCTGCGCGCCATTCCCAAGCATCTGGGGGATCTCGCTGACGATCCCTATCGGAGCCTCGCGGGCGCGCTGATCCGCGCCGGCGGCTGTGCAAAGAGCAGCAAGCCGTTTGCCGAATTTCTATGGGCCGACCATTTGCGCGGCCGGATCGATCGCGCGACGATCGAGGGCGACTGGTCGGCAGCGGTCGCCGCGGCGATGAAGGTCGCAAGAGATGACCAAGCCCGGGCCCTGCCCGGTTGGTGCGGCGAGAATCCCGGCGGATTGTAGCACTCGCCTCGGCTGGCCCGACGTCTTGCCGGCGGCCGGCGCCGGCCGGTTTGGCCAGGCAGGCATCGGTCCGGCCAGTCACGATGAAAAGGACACCGCCATGACACCGGATGACGACCGCGCGACCACCGTCAAACCGTGGTCGGCCCCAAGCGGCGCATTCCAGCGCCGCGCCGTGATCATCGCGATCACCCTGTTGGTGGCGGCTGGGCTCTACACGCTCAAGGATTTCCTCCCGGCACTCGTCTGGGCGCTGGTGTTCGCGATCGCGCTCTGGCCGCTGCGCGATCGGCTACGCACGCGTTTCCCCGGCCGTGCCGGGCAATGGGTGCCGCTCGGCCTGGTTTCCGGCGTGCTGTTGGTTTTCGTCATTCCCGTGGCGGTCGTATCCGTGCCGCTTGCGGAGGATGCGCATGCCAGTGCGGAGTGGGTCAAGCGCGCACGCCAGTCCGGCGTGCCGCCGCCGGCCGCGCTGGCGAGCCTCCCCGGCGGCACCGCCCTGTCCCAGAGCTGGCAGCGCACGCTCGGGCAGCCGGAAGGGGTCTCGCAGCTGGCCTCCAAAGCGGCCCATGGCAGCTTGGCCGGTCTCGCCAGGACGGCCGCGCAACAGGTGGCCCATCGGCTCGTTCTCGTCGGCTTCATGCTGCTGACGCTGTTCTTCCTGTTGCGCGATGGCGACGACGTCGTGCGCGAGGTGCGCAGCGTCAGCCGTCGCATCTGGGGCGACGCGGGCGAGGCAATCGGCGAGCAAATGGTCCGCTCCGTCCGCGGTACGGTCGACGGTCTCGTCTTCGTCGGGCTCGGCGAAGGCGTGGTCCTCGGTATTGCCTATGCCATTGCCGGCGTTCCGCATCCCACGCTGTTCGGCCTGATCACCGCGCTGCTCGCGATGATCCCGTTCGGGGCCGCCGTTGCCATTTTCGTTTCGGCAGCGGTGCTGCTGCTCTCGGGCAGCGCCACTGGGGCGGTGATCCTCATCGTGTTCGGGCTCGTCCTGACGTTCGTCGCGGATCACTTCATCCGACCGGCGCTGATTGGTGGGGCGACGCGGCTGCCGTTCTTGTGGGTGTTGCTGGGCATCCTGGGTGGCGTCGAGGTCTGGGGCCTGGTGGGGCTGTTCGTCGGCCCGGCGATCATGGCGGCCCTGATGCTGATCTGGCAGCGCGTCGCTGCTGCGAACATTGCCCCGCATGCGCCAATCGCGGAGAATTCACCGCCGGACTGAGCCTCGTCGCGCTTCGACCACGTCCCGACTTCGGCCGTCCGGGTTTTGTTCAATCCCGATCCCCGCGACCGATGGCGCTGCCATCGGCAGCGGGCCGGCCACGTCGCGCCCGGCTTAGCAGACCGCGGCTGCGTCGACGCCGTTGGGAAAGCGGAGGATCCGCTCAGTCATTACCGACATCGGCAAAATTGCGCCGGACGCCATGGATGCCGATTCGCAAAGTCGCTCACTCGATCGAGGTCGGATTATCCCTACCGCGGTGCGGACAGAGGCGCTGCGCGGGCGCTGTGGAAGGAACTCGAACTGTGGACAGGGGGGGCTCCTCGGCGAGGTCCTGCCGGCGGTATGACCGGGGACCGAGATCGCAAGGGCGAGTTGGACGCTGCCCCCCCAGATCTACTCAATGACCGGTCTGCAGCGGCGTAGGGCCAGCGCGATGCGCGATCGCATAGCTCTTTCTGCCGCTCCGCGACAGCCGCGTGGCGATGACGATCGCGGCGACGACCTGCGCGCCGGCAAGCATGAACAGCGTCAACCACAAGGCGCCTTGGGCGCCCTGCATCCAGCCGATCAGGATCGGCCCGGCGACGCCGCCGACCCGGCTGAACGCGACCGCGGTGCCGACGCCGGTGCCGCGCAGCCGGGTCTCGTAGCTGGCCGCGGTGAAATTGTTCATCACCGCTTGCGTGCCGAAGACGAAGAACCCCGCGCCCGCCACCGCCACGAAGGCGAACGCGCCGTGGATCGTGAAGGCGAGCAGGACCAGCGAAGCGGCGGCGCCGAGGAAGCCGGTCGCCATCACCGCGACCCGGTCGACACGATCGGCCGACCAGCCGGCGACGGCCCCGCCCAGGATCTGCATCGTCATCAGCAAGGTGCCATAGCCGAACGCGGTCTGGACCGCCGCGCCTTCGTGCAGCAGGATCGAGGGAAGCCAGGCGGTCAGCCCGTGCAGGCAGAACAGGCTGAGCGCGCTCGCCACCCAGATCGCGATCGTCGTCGCGCGGTGGTCGCGATCGAACAGCGTCGCGATGCCGCCGGGTTGCTCGACGACTCCGGTTTCGAACCCGCTGGCGTTCCGGTACAGCGCCGCACGATCCGGGCGGGCTTTCGCCAGGACCGAGGCGACCCGCGTCCAGTCGCCGCGCGCCGCCAGATAGCGCACCGATTCGGGCAGCACGGCATGGCACAACAGCGCGATCAGAAGCGCCGAGGCTCCGACGAAGTAAAGCGCGTGCCAGCCGAAATCGGGGGCGAGCGTGAGCCCGGCGATCCCGGCGAAGATGCCGCCGAGCGAGAAGGGCAGGACGAAGGAGATCGTCGCGTAGCGATTGGCGTAGCGCGCCGGCGCCCATTCGTTGATGTAGACAAAGGCGATCGGCGACAACATGCCGAGCGCGACCCCGAGCCCGGCGCGCAGCGCGCAGAACACGACGAAGCTGTTCGCGAAGAGGGCGAGCGACAGGCTGGCGAGCCCGAGCAGCCAGATCCCCGCGAGCATCACGCGCCGCCGCCCGAAGCGATCGGCGAGCGGCCCTTGCAGCAGGGCGCCGACCGCGAGCCCGGCGATGCCGAGCGAGAGCATCAGGCCGATCTGCTGGCTGGTGAGGCTCCACTGCGCCTTGACGTAGGGCGCGACATAGGCGGCGTTGAACAGATCGTAGCCGTCGATGAACAGCACCGTCCCGATCAACGCCGCAAACCGGATATGCGCGCCCGATAGCGGCGCCTCGGACATTTCTTTCTCTACGTCGATCAGGGCCATCTCGCTCTCCACTTCTTTGTCATGCTCGGTCGTTCGGGCCTGTTTTCAGGCTTCGTCGAGGACCGAATTCGTCAGCGTGCCAATCTGGTCGATGGTGATTTCGACCGTGTCGCCGGCCTTCATCCACACCGGCGGCTGTCGCTTCGCCCCGACCCCGCCGGGCGTGCCGGTCAGGATCAGGTCGCCCGGCGAAAGCGGGGTGAAGGTCGAGCAATAGGCGATCAGATCGGGGATCGCGAAGATGAGCTGGTCGAAGCGGCCCTGCTGCATCACCGCGCCGTTCAGCCGGGTGGTGATCGACAGCGTCTCGAGCGGCCCGACTTCGTCCGGCGTCACCATCCACGGGCCGGAAGCACAGGTGCCGGGGAAGTTCTTGCCCGGCGTGAACTGGCTGGTGTGCCACTGGAAGTCGCGGATCGACGCGTCGTTGGCGCAGGCGAAGCCCGCGACATGCTCCATCGCGGCGTCGCGGTGGATGCGGCGCCCACCCTTGCCGACGATCAGCAGCAACTCGCCTTCATAGTCGAGCATGGTCGATTCGGGCGGACGGCGAATCGCGTCCCCCGCCGCGATCTGCGTGTCGGCGAAGCGCGTGAAGATCGAGGGATAGTCGGTCTTGGCGCGATTGGTCTCCTTGCGGTGATCCTCGTAATTGTGGCCGACGCACAGGATCTTGGCGGGGTTCGGGATGATCGGCAGCAGCGTGACGTCGGCAAGCTGCAGCGCCGCGTCGAGCCCCTCGACCGAGCGCGGGAGCGACCCGGCCGCGATCGCCGCCTTGAGATCCGCAGGCGCGCCCGGACGACCGCCGAGATCGGCGATCTTGCCGTCGATCACCGCGCCATAGCTCGTGCGTTCGCCTGTGCGGTAGCTGATGAACTTCATCGTGGGGTTCCTTCAATCGCGATAAAAACGGGGACGGGCCGGCAGGACAGGGTGTTCAGCCGCCGCCTTGGCCGCCGGGATCGGGGATCAGCGCCGCGGCAGTAATCCCGGCGATCGCGCAGCGCTCGTCCATGTCGGCGGTATCGCCGCTGATGCCGGTCGCGCCGAGGATCGTGCCTTCGGCGTCGCGGATCAGCACGCCGCCGGGCACCGGGACTATGCGCCCCGCGGTGACCGTGGACAGCGCCGCGAAGAACGCCGGCGATGCGGCGGCGCGCTCGGCCAGCGTGCGGCTGCCGCTGCCCATGCCGAGCGCGCCCTGCGCCTTGGCGGTGGCGATGTCGGCGCGGTACAGGCTGGCCTCCTCATGCCGCTTGAGCGCGAGCGGGTGGCCCCCCGCGTCGAGCACGACCACCGCGAGCGGCTTGGCGGCCAGCGTCACCGCCGCGGCGAGCGCCGCATCGACGATATGGCTCGCTTGCTCGAGCGTCAGGCGGGTCATGCCGCCACGCGCTCCGCCGCCGCTGCGCCGACTGCGTTGAGGAAGGCGTCGACCAACGCGCCGACGTCGCCCGCTGTCCGCGCGGTGCCATAGACGTAGAAATCGGGTCGCACGAGCACCGCGACCGCGTCGTGCGTGCTCAGCCAGGCGGTGAAGGTATCGGACTGCAGCGCCTCGACCGAGACGATCGTGCCGCCCAACCGTTGGAATGCCGCAGCGCTGTCGGGGGCGAGCAAGGGCTCGCCCGCCACGAACAGCCGCAGCCCGGATCCCGTAACGTCGTCGAGCAGGTAGGACAGGCCCTGCGCATCGCTCAGCCGCGGCTGGATGAAACGTTCGCCGGCGCCCGCGCTGCCGTCGCGCACCAGTCCAGTGATCGGGCTGATGAGATCGGCGGCGGTGTGGACCGTCCGCGTCGCTTCGCGTTCGCGGATGATCCGGTCGCGCGCCGCGGCGGCGACGGGATCGAGCTCGCAGATATATTTGCCGGCTTCGATCGCCGCCGAGATCACCGCGCGCACCTGCGGCTCGCGCTCCCCCTGATAGCCGTCGAGCAGCCGCTCAGACGCAAGCCCGCGATGCACCAGCGCGAGCTTCCACGCGAGGTTCGCGACGTCGCGCATCCCGTGGCACATGCCCTGGCCGAAGAAGGGCGGCGTCTGATGCGCGGCATCGCCCGCGAGAAACACGCGCCCGACCTGCCAGCGGTCCGCGACCAGGCCGTGGAAGCGATAGGTCGCGGCGCGAACGATCGTGTGCGGCACGTCGCCGATCCATGGCGCGACCAGCGCAGCGACGCGCTCGGGCGCGCGCATTGCCTCGTCCTGCTCGCCCGGCAGCAGCATGAACTCCCAGCGCCGATGGTTGCCGCGCCCCGGCACGATCGTCGTCGGGCGCCGCGGATCGCACAGCATCACCGACAGCTGCTGAAGATCCGCGCCGATCGGCAGGCTCGGATAGGTCGGGAAATGGACCGGCCCGTCCATCTCGACATCGACCACCAGCCACGGCTCCTCGAAATCGAGATCGACCAGCGACACGTCGAGCATCGCGCGGATCGCGCTGGACGCGCCGTCGCAGGCGATCACGTGGCGCGCGCGAACCTCGACCTCGCCGTCTTCGCGCGCGAGCGTCAGGGTGACGCCTGCCGTGTCCTGCACCACGCCGATCGCGCTGGTGCCCGTCCAGAGCGTGACGTTCGGCATCGCCGACAGCCGCTCGCGGAGCAGGGCCTCGAGTTCGGGCTGGTAGAAGAAATAGTCGTTCGACCAGCCGAAGCGTCGCGCCTGTCCGGCGGTTCCGAGATAGCGCAGCACGTCGCCGTCGGCGCCGATATGCAGATGCCCTTGCGTATCGCGCGTCAGCGGCGCGAACGCATCGACGATGCCGGCCGCCTGGAAGATGCGCATCACTTCGTGGTCGATATGGACCGCGCGCGGGAGGGGATAGGGATCGGTCTGCTTCTCGACCACCAGCACGTCGAGACCCGCGCGGCCAAGCAGGTTGGCGGCGGCGCCACCGACCGGCCCGCAACCGACAATCACGATATCGAAGCTGTGCACGTCGGGTCTCTCCGTTCGGCATCGTCGTCTGCCGTTGAGGATGGGTGCCATGCCGCCTGACCCATGGTCAAATGATCGAAAGTGGCATGGTACCCAGGATTGCTTATGGATCAGGTCGCCTGTCGCGCGAACGGGATCGCCAGCTGAGCGGCCTTGCAGGCGGCGGACTTGGGCGGTGCGATCCCCCATTGGTCGGTCCGGCCGGGCGCCCAGGTCCAGTCGTCCGGACCCCCGACGCGGTAGTGATCGTCGACCTGCAGCACCTCGGCGGTATGTTCGACGACGAAGCCGAACGGGTCGACGAAATAGGCGAAGACATTGTCGCCGGGCCCATGGCGGCCGACGCCCCAGGCGATCGGATGGCCATGGTCGATGAGCCGGCCCGAGGCGACCATCACACCTTCCCAATCGGGAAGCAGGAAGGCGACGTGGTTGAGCGTGTTCACCGGCGCCTGTGCGATCACGATGCTGTGATGATCGCTGTTGGTGCGCACGAACCCCATCATCTTCGAGCGATCGGTGAGTCGGAAGCCGAGCAGGGTTTCGAACATCGCGACATCGGCATCGACGTCGGTGCTGTTGATGTTGACGTGCGCCAGCCGCTCGGGGCGGTCGCGTTGCAGCGCCGCTGCGACCGCACGCCGATCGGCATGGACGATGCGGATGGTGCGGCCGCGGGGATCGACGAAGCCAAAGCCGTTGCCGCCGGCCGGCTCATCGGTGATGGCACCGAGCGGCGTCGTCGGCGGCAGGCCTGCATCGGCGATGCGCTGTGCCAGCGTCGCCAGCGCCTGGGCGGATGCGGCGCGGAAGGTCATGTCGCGGATCGCCGGCTCGTCGGCAGCGTGCAGGCCGAGCAGATAGGGATCGTCGCCGGTCCCGCGCAGCCACAGCCGGTCGGTGTCGCGTTCGGCAACCGTCAGGCCCCAGACGCTGGTGTAGAACGCCTCGGCCTGCGCGAGGTCGGGCACGTCGAACTGGACGCTGCGCAGCGCCTCGATCAGGAAATCCTCGGTCATCATCGCTTCTGCCCGTCCATTGGTGGAAGTTCGTCATCGCCCCGCACGTCCGCGAACAGATCCTCGGGGGAGAGCCTGCGCTTGGTCATGCCATCCGCCTCGGCGTAGCGCAGGATCGCCTCGAGCGCGGCGCGGTTGGCGGAGATGCCGTAGGTCCAGGGCTCCGCCCCGAGGTCGGCGAGCGTTTGTGCGCGGTCCGCCATCAGCCAGGGCGAGGCGATCTTCGGATAGTCGCGCTGCGCGATATCGGCGCAGGCCAGCCGCAATGCCGTTTCGAAGGCGGTGTACAAGGCGCGCGGCAATTCCGGCGCTTCGTCGAGCCGCTGCCGCTTGAGCACCAGCAGGTGCATGATCGGGAAGATCCCCGTCGCGTGGAAATAGGCGCTTTCCGCACGGCGATGATCGGGCCACAACCGCGCAACCCGCGGATCGCCGCGCGCGAACAGCGCCGGCGCGGTCGGGCTGACCAGCGCATCGATCTCACCCGCCTCGAGCAGCGCGTTCAGCGTCTGCGGCGAGCGGGTCACCGACAGCGAAGGGGGGAGGTCGAGCGCGGCACGATCTTCGAGCACCGGGGCGGAAAGACCGCCGGTGATCCATTCGATCGCCGAGCGCTCGACGCCATAATGGTCGGCCAGGATGCCGCGCACCCACACCGCCGCCGTCTGGTGAAAATCCATCACCCCGATCCGCCGGCCGATCAGATCGCGCGGAGTCGTGATGCCGCGGTCGGCGCGGACATAGACATTGCCGTGGCGGAAGGCGCGCGACAGGAAGATCGGCAACCCAACATAGGCGGGCGTCCCCGCCGCGACCGCGGCGATATGGCTGCCGAGCGAGAATTCGCAGATGTCGTAGCTCTGATCGCGCAGGACCGAGCGGAACAGCGCTTGCGGCGGGCGACATGTGATGTCGAGCGCGGCACCCGCCACGCCGACGCGCCCGTCGAGCAGCGCTTCCATACGATCCGAAAAAGCGAGCCCGGCGGTCAGGGTGCGCGGGGCCGCGGTGCTGCGCGTGCTGTCCTTCTCGTCCGAACCCATGGCGTGCCTCTCGATCGTTGCACCGGATCGTTGACATGCCGCCAGATGCTCGGTCAAATGATCGATCAGGGACGAGTGCTAAGGTTTTCTTATGGCTGTCGACGCAATCCAGATCGCTAACCTGCTCGCGATCGCGCGCACCGGGTCGTTCACCCGCGCGGCGGCGGAGAAGGGCATGTCGCAACCCGCGCTGTCGAACAGCATCGCGTTGCTCGAACGGCGCCTCGGCGTGCCCGTGCTGACGCGCAGCCGCCGCGGGTCCGAACTCACGCCCTATGGCGAGATCCTCGTCCGGCGCGCGGAGGGGCTGCAGGCGTTGCTCTCCGATGCCGAGACCGAGGTGCGCCGTCGCGCCGACGGCGTCGCCGGGCCGCTGCGGATCGGCGCGACGCCGAGCGTGATCCCGACGCTGCTCGCCAATACGTTGATCGACCTCGTCGCGGACGGCGAGCCGGTCGATATCGAAATCATCGACGGTCTAGACCAGACGCTGGTGCCGATGCTGCGCTCGGGCGCGATCGACGTCATCGTCGGCCCGGTCGGCGAGATGTTCATGGCGAGCGCCGACGTGGTCGAGCGCGTGCTGATGGACGATCCGTTCGCGGTCGCGGTCGGGCCGCTCAGCCCGTTTGCGCGGCACACCACGCTGACGCTGGCCGAGCTCGTCGACGCGCCATGGATCCTGCCGCGCCCGGGCAGCACCTATCGCAGCCATGTCGAGGCGCTGTTCATGACCGCGGGGGTCGCGTGGCCGCGCAACTGCATCCTCGCCAACTCGCTGCAGCTGCTCGACACCGTGGTCGGGGCGAGCGACCGCGTCACGATCGTCTCGCCGGTCCAGACCAAGCCTGCGGACGGGGCGCTCACCGTGATCCCGCTCGCCGATGCTGGGAGCCGGACGATCGGCTACAAGGTGCGCGCCTCCGGCCGCCTGTCGGCGCTCGGCGAGCGGTTCGTGCGCCTACTGACGCAGACGGCAACCGGTCGCAGTGCGGCGTAGCGCGCTCAGAAGCGATAGTCGGCGAGCATCCCGAAATAATTGGCGTTGCGGCCGCCATGCGCCTGGAACGAGTCGCTCGCGGCGAAATAGGTCTCGAACACCCGGAACTGCATCCGCTTCGAGAACTGCCACGATGCATCGAGGTTGAGATCGGTGCCGATCGCGCGGCTCGAGGCATAGGGCGCGAACGACCCCGACGGCCCGAGATAGATCCCGTCGGCCTTGGTATTGCGCCACAGGAAGTCGGGACCGATCAACACCGTGACGTTGTTGCGCGGCTTGAGCGTCAGCGACGGATAGAGGTCCATCAGGTTCGACAGGCCGAAAAAGGCGCCTTCGGTGATCAGCGACGATCGTCCGAACGCCGCGACGAAGGTGCCGGCCTTCCCGTCGGTGAGGTTGCTGTCGCCGCTGAACAGGTTGGCGCGCAGGCCGAGGCGCGGCTTGAGCGGCTGCGCCGCCAGCGTATAGCCGCCTTCGAACAGGATGGCGTACGCATCGATCGGGCTGTCCTTGAAGGTGCCGCTCTGGTGATTGCCTTCGAGGTCGATGTCCCACGCCGGACCGCGCCGCCAGAGCCGTCCGCCCCAATTGTCGCGCTGGTCGCGCCCCGTGCCCTCGCGCAGCACCGCGCTGTCGCGATCGACCGCATACCAATAGCCGTCGATGCCGAACCCGGCGATCCGGTTGGGCGCACTGACATAGACGCCCTTGAAGGTCGTCGCATGGTTGGGATTGTCGTCGAACGTGCCGCCCTGGATCGCGATCGGGCGGACGCCGAACACGTCGACCGAAATCTTTCCCGGCAGGATGTAGGTCGCGCGGACGCCCTGGAACGTGAAGCGCGTGTTCAACCCCTCGCGCGTGTCGACCAGCTTGCCGTTGCCGAGCGGCATCTCGAACCGCCCCGGGCGGACGGTGATCTTGCCGGCCGAGCCGAGCGGCAGCGTCACGTCGACGAACGCCTGGGCGATGTCGAGCTTGTCGCTATTGGGCGGTGTCACGAACGACGCGCCGAGATCGCGATTGTCGCCGAGTTCGACAAAGGCGCGCACATAGGGCCCGACATGGAGATCGGCGAGTAGCCGCAGCCGCGACTGGACCGGGTCCTCGCCGTCCTTCGCGCGCGCGCCGAGCACGGTGTGCGTCCAGTTCGTGTAATAGAATCGCGCCTCGCCGCCGAGCGACAAATACACGTCGTCGCCGGTGATCGGGATGTGGCGGATCTTCTCGATCAGCGGCGCATCCGGCTTGGGCGGGGCGGACCAATTCTCGGTCCAGCGATAGAATTGCGGCAATCCCGCGGGGCCGGGGCGCCCGCCCGGCAGCACTTCGGCCGGAAGCGCCTGCGATTTGGCGGGTCTGACGCCGATCATCGCCTGCGTGCCGAGCGGGCCGCCCGATTCGGTAGACTTGGGCGAATCCGGCGGCACGCTCTGGGCCTGGAGCGCTTGTGTCGCGAAGATCGTCGCGTAGACCTCGGCCGCCAGCAGAATGACCCGACGTGCCGACCGCACATGTCTTCTTTCAACCACAGACGATCCCTCTCCGCGCCCGGCGTCAACCCGAGCTTCTGGTTTTTCGTGTCTTCGCCGCGATCGCCGAGCCGTCCTGCGGTGCCCGGAGGACCCGTCTTACCGGTGCGCCATCTCGATCGGATTTGCGAAGCCGAGCCGGTGATGTCATCGGCACGGTCCCACCGTCAAATGATTGAATTGGGATTGGTACCCCGGATTGCTTATGGCTGATGCGGGTGTCCGGCGAGCAGCGCTCCGCGGGGACGGGCACCGAACCCCTCTTGAATCCTCAAGCCAAAGGGGTGGCTGGCACCCCGCGCACCATTCCGCTGTCGGCGACGAACGCGAGATGTTCGGACACCGCGCCGGCTTCGTCCACATGCGTGGCGATGCAGCGTGCTTGCGCGCGCGGTTGTCGTCGGTCAGCAGCCGCTTCCGCTTCGCGAAGCAGCTCTGCGTGGCGCAGCCGTGAACGCCAAATCGGATCGCGCCTTCAGCGGATCGTAAGGATGAAGGCATAGCGCTCTCCACAGGTACAGGAGATGGTCATGCCCCTCATGCTTCGCGCAGTTTGCTTCACGACGCTCACGCTGCTCGACGCATCGGCGGGCGCGGCGGCGGCCGACACTCCCGAGCCGAACCCGTCCGTCTATCTGCAGGCGTTCGACGAGACGTGCCGCGCCGGCTTCCCCGATGGCGACGCGATCGCGAAGGCGGCGATCGCCCACGGCTGGATCGAACGCGGCGTGCCCTCGGTCGCGATGATCGGCACCACCCGGATCATCCAGCCGCATATGTTCAGCAAGGGCGGTTTGATGCTGTTCGTCACCCAGGGGGGCATCGATGCCTTCAGCACCGTTTGCCAAGTGACCGGCGCCACAGCCACCCGCCTTACGGGCCGCGACGTCGCCGCGGTCGTCGGACCGCGGCTCAACGCGGGCAGCCCCGAACCGGGACCGGGCGCCTATAAGAAGGATGATCTGGCGGTCTGGAACCTCGGCGGGGGCATCACGGTGCAGGCTGGCATCAACGTCTACCAGGGCAGGATGCGGACGATCTCGATCGCGATGCGGCAGGCGGCGCCGGTTGGCGCCGCGCCGGTCGATGCGCCCCGCGTCAAACGATCGACCGACATTTCGATGGTGGCGATCGGGCTGCCGTTCGCACCCGAGGCGCCGACGCCCGTCGGCGCCGCGCACCCGCTGTTTCGCGACGTCGCGATCGGCGAGATTGCGGGGCTTCCCACCACCGTGAAGAGCTCGTCGCTGAATTTCATCGCGGCCGCCAAACGCTCGAGCATCAATGCCGCGCTGAGCGAGACCTTCCGTGAAATGAACCTGCTCGCGCCGGTGCCCGCGGCGGCGCGCAAGCGGCTGACGGTGACGTGGCTGGGCGACCAGACGCCGTTCCACATCGGCGCGCACAACGCGACGAGCGTCACGCTCCATTACCGGCTGGAGCGGGTCGATACCGGTCGGACGCTGTTCGACCGCGAGATCACCACCTCGGCCAGCGGCGGCGGCGTCGATGCGGCGATGCGCGACAACGGCATCGTGCGCGCGGCGATCGGCGCCAATTTCGCCTCGGCCGCGAACTGCCTCGATCGCGCGGCGTTCGGCACCGCGCCCGCCGACTGCGCGCTGACGCCGCAATACAGCGTTTCGGTCGTGCGCAACCGGCGATAGCGCCACAGGAGGCGTCCGCCAGGAGCGAAGGGCGGACTTGAGCACGCCCGTCTCTTCGCCTGGGGCCTTTCCGACACCGCGGGCGTCTCCGATCGCCGCCAGAGAAAAGGGCGTGTCATTCGCGCCGGCGCAACCTCGGCCCTAGCGCCTTGCGGCGATCGGCGTGGAGCGACCCGCCTGGTCGACGCCGACCATCGTGAACAGCGCGGTCGCGGCATGGCGGCGGTCGCCGCTCAGCAGGTCTTCGGCATGGAGTTCGACTTCGACCCGCACCGAGCTGCGACCGGTCATCCGCACCGCGGCGACCAGCTCGACCATCTCGCCCTCGCGCACCGGCGAGGTGAAGTCGATCCGGTCGGAAGCCGCCATCACCATCACCGCCCGTGCGTGACGGGTGGCGGCGATGAAGGCCGCCTTGCCCATCATCTTCAGCGCGTCGCCACCGTAGAGCGTGCCATAATGGTTGGTCTGGCCGGGGAAGACCATGTCGCACATCCGCATCGCGCCGTCGCTTTCGGCCGGCGGCATGGGAAACGGCGGCAAGGGCAGGCGGGCGTGCGGCCCCTTCGGCACGACCAGCGTGAAGCGGCCGCGCGTGCACAGCCGCCGCTCGCCGGAGACGGGCCCCTCGGCGACCAGCTCGACCTCGACGTCGAGCGAACTGGTGCCGACCCGGACCAGGCGGCCGGTGACCTCGACCATGTCGCCGCCCCGCGCGGGGGCGGCGAAATCGATCTTCTCCGAGGCGGCGGTGACGAACGGCGCGCGCCCGTGGCGCGAAGCGGCGAGGAACGCCACCTTGTCCATGTGCGCCAGCGCCACGCCGCCGAACAGCGTGCCGTGATGGTTGGTGTCGGCGGGGAAGACCATGTCGATCAGGCGGACGGCACCGTCATCCACGCTCGGTGCCCCCCGTAGCGGCTTCGCTGCGCAGCAGCCGGGCGGCGTCGACCATCGCCGCGATCGCGGGCCGGACTTCGTCCCACCGCCGGGTCTTCAATCCGCAGTCGGGATTGACCCAGAGCTGGTCGGGCCGCAGGTGCCGGGTCGCGAGGCGGATCAACGCGACCATCTCGTCGCGCGCCGGCACGCGCGGCGCATGGATGTCGTACACCCCCGGCCCGATCGCACTCGGATAGCGATAGGCGGCGAAGCCCTCGAGCAGCTCCATTTGCGAGCGCGCCGTCTCGATCGAGATGACGTCGGTGTCCATCGCGCCGATCGACGGCAGGATGTCGTTGAACTCGGAATAGCACATATGCGTGTGAATCTGCGTCGCGTCGCCGACCCCGGCCGCCGACAGGCGGAAGCACTCGACCGCCCAGTCGAGATAATGCTGCCAGTCGCGCCGCCGCAGCGGAAGACCCTCGCGCAGCGCCGCCTCGTCGATCTGGATCGCGACGCACCCGGCCGCCTCCAGGTCCGCCACCTCGTCGCGGATGGCGAGCGCGATCTGGCGGCACGAATCGGCGCGCGGCTGGTCGTCGCGCACGAAGCTCCAGTTGAGGATGGTGACCGGGCCGGTCAGCATGCCCTTCATCGGCTTGTCGGTCAGGCCCTGCGCATAGCGCCACCATTCCACCGTCATCGGCGCGGGGCGCGCGACGTCGCCATAGAGCAGCGGCGGCCGGACGCAGCGCGAGCCGTAGCTTTGCACCCAGCCGCCGGTGGTGAAGGCGAAGCCCGACAGTTGCTCGCCGAAATACTGCACCATGTCGTTGCGCTCGAACTCGCCATGGACGAGCATGTCGAGCCCGACCTCTTCCTGCCAGCGGACGCAGCGTTCGGTCTCCGCGCGCAGGAAGCGGGCATAAGCGGCGGCGTCGAGATTGCCGCGATTGTGCTCGGCGCGGGCGTGGCGCACCGCCGCGGTCTGCGGGAAGGACCCGATCGTCGTCGTCGGGAAGGCCGGCAGGCCGAGGATCGCCGCTTGCGCGCGGGCGCGCTCGGCATGGCCCGAGCGGCGCTCGCGCTGGTCCGGAGTAATGGTCGCGACCCGCGCCTGGACAGCGGCGTCGTGGATGCGTGGGCTGGTCCGGCGATTGGCCGCCGCAGCGGCGGACGCGGCGAGCGGGGCCGCGACGGCGTCGCGCCCTTCGTTTAGCGCGCGTGCGAGCAGGCTCAGTTCCTCGATCTTCTGCACCGCGAAGGCGAGCCACTGCGTCAGCTCGGCGTCGAGCTTTGTTTCGAGCGCGAGATCGACGGGCACGTGGAGCAGCGAGCAAGACGGCGCGAGGATCAGATCGCGCGTCGCGGCGATCGGCGCGAGCCGGGCGAGCAGCGCGTCGAGATCGGCGCGCCAGATGTTGCGCCCGTCGATCACGCCGAGCGACAGCAGCATCGCTCGCGGTGCGGCATCGAGCAGCCGCTCGAGCTGGTCGGGTGCGCGCACCAGATCGACATGCAGCCCGGCGACGGGCAGCGATGCGGCGAACGTCAGATTGTCCTCGAGCCCGCCGAAATAGGTGGTCAGCATCAGCTTGGGGCCCGAGCGCGCGAGCCGCGCATAAGCGCGGGTGATCGCGCGGCGCTGCTGGTCGGACAGGTCGGTGACCAGGATCGGCTCGTCGATCTGGACCCACTCGGCGCCGGCTTCGGCGAGCGCGCCGAGGATCTCGTCATACAGGCCGAGCACCGCGTCGAACAGGTCGAACGGGTCCATGTCGTGGCCCTTGGCGAGGCTCAGCCAGGTGACCGGGCCGAGCAGCACCGGGCGCGTCTCATAGCCTTGCGCCTTCGCCGCGCGATAATCCTCGACCAGCTTGAGCCGGCCGAGCGTCAGCGCCTGACCCGGAGCGATCTCGGGAACGATGTAATGGTAATTGGTGTCGAACCATTTGGTCATCTCGCCCGCGGTGACCGAGCCGTGCGTATGGCCGCAGCCGTCCGCGCTTCCGGTCGTGCCGCGCGCCATCGCGAAATAGGTGGCGAGGTCCGTCGCGCCGCTAGGCGCGCCGTACCGCGCCGGAACCGCGCCGAGCATGACGCTGGTGTCGAGGACATGGTCGTAGAGCGAGAAATCGCCCGACGGCAGCACGTCCGCGCCGAGCGCGGCCTGTCGCGCCCAGGCGGCGCTGCGCAGCGCGGCGGCCGTTTGCTCGAGTTCGGCTTCGGTGGTCTTGCCGGCCCAGAAGTTTTCGAGCGCGAATTTCAGTTCGCGGCGCGGGCCGATGCGCGGAAAGCCCAGTGTGGCGACGGTGACGGTCATCTTCATTCTACCCCGATGAAGGTCGGGGCGACCGGGCCGGGCACGCGCGCGCCGACGAACCCGGAAAACAGCCGGCCCGCGAACACGCAAGCGACCAGACCGGGCACCCCGCCGGTGGACGTTATCGCGTCGGAGGCAGGTCTCCTGGCTCGCGGGTCAGCGCGGACGATCTGGCCTTCCCGGCAGCTGAAGCCGCCAGTGACACGTGATGATCGACCGCTCGCCGCTTACAGTTGCGGGGGCAGCGCCGGCATCGCACCGGCTTCCCGTATTAGCTCCGGCACAGGGTCGAACCCGGCCGGAGAACCTCGACACCCCAAGCATCGGCTCGAAAGCGCCTGGCGTCAACCGGCATATAAAGAAATCTTTATATCCCGGTTTTCGAAGGTGCTGCGCCGTCGCGGGTCAGCCGAGCCGGATGACGTGAAGATAGCGCGGGCCATGCGCGCCGCGGACGTAGCTTCCCTCGATATCGGTCGTTCCCGATACGCCGGTCACCCAATAATGCGCGCGCGGCTGCGGACCGGCGCGCACCGCATCCTCGAGCTGGGCGACCAGCGCGGGCACCACCACGATATGATGCAGCGCGAGGAAATTGGGGAGCATCGGGGCCATGGGGCCGGTCTCGAAGATCAGCGATCCGGTCTCGGCGACGCCGCAGCGCGCGATCGCGAGCACCGCCGGCTCGTCCGCTGCGGGATCGGCGTGGACCGTGATGCCTGTCCAATCCAGCGCGGTCAGGCGCGGGTCGGGCGGTAGGCACAGCATCTTCGGCAGGCGCTGCGCCGCGAGATAGGCCGCGACCGCCCCCGGCAATGCGGCGAGCGTCGCGATCCGGTCGACGCTCGCGGCGATGTTGGGCTGCGCGAGCTGCTCCAGAAACGCCTGCTCGATCCGCGCCGGGTCGACGCGCGGGCGCTCGGGCGCGCGCAGCAGCGCCGCCGCCGTGGCATCGATCTGCGCCGCCGTGCCGGTCCCGCCGAGCCGCGCGAGGATCGCGTCGCGCGCGCTCATCCGCGCCGCCCGTCGCGATATTGCGCCATGAAACTCCGCGCGGCGGGTCGCGGCATGTCGCGATGCGCGGTCCAGCCGCGCGCGAGCGGCAGTCGGGAAAGCCAACCGCCGCGGCCCATCGCGCGCATTCCGCGCAGCGCGATCGCGGTGGCGGCGCGATAGCAGGCCGGACGCCGCGCGAACCACGCCCACATTCCGAGCCCGGCGCGCAGGCTGGTCGGCTCGAGCCCCTCGCGCCAGCTCTTCTCGCGCCAGCCGCGCAGCAGCGTCGGCAGCGGGATCTTGACCGGGCACACCTCCTGGCACTTGCCGTTGAGCGTGCAGGCGTTGGGTAAATCGCGATTCTGCGCGAGCCCGTCGAGCGCCGGCGTCAGCACCGCGCCCATCGGCCCGGGATAGGTGCCGCCATAGGCATGTCCGCCAATCTGGCGGAAGACGACGCAATGGTTCATGCACGCGCCGCAGCGGATGCAGCGCAGCATTTCCGCAAGGCCCGTCGCGCGCATCGCCGTGCGGCCATTGTCGACCAGCACGATGTGCATTTCCTCGGGCCCGTCGCGGTCGCCCGGCCGGCGCGGGCCGGTGTAGAAGGTCGTATATTGGCTGAGCGCGGCGCCCGTCGCCGAGCGCGACAGCAAGCGCAGCAGATGGATCGCATCGCCGATCGAGGGCACGATCTTCTCGATCCCGGCGGTGACGATATGCACGCGCGGCGGCACGAGCGAGAGCTCGGCATTGCCCTCGTTGGTGACGGTGCACACCGCGCCGCTGTCGGCGACGAGGAAGTTCGCGCCCGAAATCCCGACATCGGCGGCGAGCATCCCCGCGCGCAGATGGCGTCGCGCGCTCTCCGCCATCGCGGCGATCGTTTCCTCGCGATGCGGGTCGCGGTGGCTCGCCTTGAACAGGGCCGAGACCTGTTCGCGCGTCTTGTGCATCGCGGGCCAGATGATGTGCGACGGGCGCTCGCCCGACAGCTGGATGATATGCTCGGCGAGATCGGTTTCGATCCGCGTGATCCCGGCTTGCGCCAGCGCATGCGGCAGGCCGATCTCCTCGCCGAGCATCGATTTCGAGCGCGCGACGCTTTTCGCGCCGGCCGCCCGGCAGATGCCGATGACGATCGCGCAGGCCTCGTCGGCGGTCTGCGCCCAATGGACTTTCGCGCCGGCGGCGATCGCATTCGCCTCGAAGCGCTCGAGATAGAAAGCGAGGTTGGCGATGACATGGTCCTTGATCGCCGCCGCGCGATCGCGCGCCTGCTCGAACTCGGGAAAGGCGTCGATCGCGTCGCTCCGCTTCGCCTCGGCGGTACCGGCGGTCCGCTCGACCGCGATCTTGAGCGTGCGATCGGCGAGCGCCGCGTCGACGCGGTCGGTGAAGCCGCTCATGCCTCCTCCCCGATCGCCGGACCGTCGCCCATGCCGGCGAGCAGCTCGACGGTATGGAAGGCGCGCACGCGCGACCCTTCGCGGTTGAGCTTGCCCGCCATGTTCAGCAAACAGCCGAGATCGCCCGCGACGAGCAGCTCCGCACCGCTTGCCGCGATCGCCACCGCTTTCTCGGCAACGATCGCGTTCGAGATGGCGGGATATTTGACGCAGAAGGTGCCGCCGAAGCCGCAGCATGTCTCGGCCCCGGCGAGCGGCCTGAGCGTCAGCCCGTCGATCGCGGCGAGCAGCCGACGCGGCTGGCGCTTGATGCCGAGCTCGCGCAGCCCCGCGCAACTGTCGTGATAGGTCGCGGTGGCGGGAAGCCCGACACCCGCGGGCCGCCAGCCGCACACGTCGTCGAGATAGGCGAGGATTTCCCACGTCCGCGCCGCCAGCGCGACCGCGCGCGGACCCCATTCGGGATCGTCGGCGAGGATTTCGGGATAATGGATCCGGATGGTCGCGGCGCACGAACCCGAGGGGATCACGACATGGTCATAGGGTTCGAGCAGCGCGATCGCGCGCCGCGCCAGACCGGCGGCGGTCGCGCGGTCGCTGGCATTGAGCGCGGGCTGGCCGCAGCATGTCTGCGCAGCAGGGACGATCACCGTGCAGCCCGCCGCCTCGAGCGCGCGGATCGCCGCGAAGCCGATCTGCGGGCGGATCAGATCGACCAGGCAGGTGACGAACAGCGCGACGCGCGGCGCGGTCGCCGCCGGTCCGACGTCACCGCGTTTTCCGCGCTCCAAGCTGCTCGGCTCCGCCACGCGGTGTCCTCTTCTGGTCCATCGGCGTTTGACGCGGTCAGCCGCGCCAAGTAAAGATTTATCCTATAAATGAAGCGAAAAGCAGGACGCCCCGCGCCCCCAACGCCCCTCAACGCTTTGACCGGGGTCAACGCCCAAGCCGCCACCTGCCGGCCCCGCACGCCTTTCCACCCCAGCCGAAAGACCTTTGCATGAAACTCTGTCGTTATGGCCAGCCGGGCCAAGAGAAGCCGGGCCTGGTCGATGAAGCTGGCGCGATCCGCGACCTGTCGGGCGTCATTTCCGAACTGACGATCGCCACGCTGCCACAAGCGCTCGCCGCCGATCCGGCGACCTTGCCGCGGGTCGAGGGCGCCCCGCGCTACGGCGTGCCGATCGCGGGGATCGGCAAGATCGTCGCGATCGGGCTCAACTATCGCGACCATGCGATCGAATCGAACCTGCCGATCCCGACCGAGCCAGTCATGTTCATGAAGGCGCTGTCGAGCCTCAACGGGCCGAACGACGACGTCATGCTGCCGCGCGATTCGACGCATGGCGACTGGGAGGTCGAACTCGGCGTGATCATCGGCAAGACGTGCCGCTACGTCGCCGAGGATGCGGCGCTCGATCACGTCGCCGGCTATGTCCTCGCCAACGATGTGTCCGAACGCTTCAACCAGAAGCAGCGCGGCAGCCAATGGTCGAAGGGCAAGGGGCACGACACCTTCTGCCCGGTCGGCCCGTGGCTGGTGACCCCCGACGAGGTCGGCGATGCGCAGGCGCTCGACATGCGGCTCGACCTCAACGGAACGCGGATGCAGACCGGCAACACCCGCACGATGATCTTCTCGCTCAAGCAGGTGATCGCGTACGTCAGCGAATATGTCACGCTCTACCCGGGCGACCTGCTGATCACCGGAACCCCGCCGGGGGTGGGCGAGGGCAAGCAGCCCGCGCGCTATCTCGCACCCGGCGACGTGATGGAGCTCGGCATCGACACGCTCGGCACGCAGCGCCAGACCGTCGTCGCGTGGCGCGACCTAGGGGCGGGCAAGCCTGCCTAAGCCTGGCCGCGCAGGCTGACCGGTGGCGGCGGCACGCGATGTCGCCGCCCGAGTCGCAGCGCCGCACCACCGCGCCAATTATGATCGCGCATCGCGGCGGATCGGGCATCGGCGCGTCTATAATGGAACCGTTGGAGTCGTGCGGGGGACGGTTTGGGAGATTGGTCGATGACGATCAGCATGCACGGTGTCGGATCCGCCGAGTCGGCAAGCTGGCCCCGGCTGCCGCTGACCTTCGCCACGCTGATGTCGGCGTTGCGCTCGAACAATCTCGCCGCGGCGCGCCAGGCGTATGACGATCTCGCGCGCAGGCTTCAGCCGCAAGTCGGGAGCCTGATCGCGCCGGTCGGGACCGCGCTCGGTGCGGGCGACCTCGCGCAAGCCGGCCGGATGCTCGGCCAGATGCGCGGCGATCTCGCCGCCGCGGCCGCTTTCCCCGTCGTCGCGCTATCGGTCGCGGCGACGAACGCCGCCACCACTGCCGCGGCTGCCCCCGCCATCGCACCCGTCACCGCCGCCGCTGGCGCGCCCGCAATCGCGACGCCGGGCACGGCGTACGCGGCGCCGATCGCGCTCGACTGGCTGGTCTGAGCGCGCGCACCAAGCACGCACCACGAAAAGCCGCGCCGCGCCGACCGATCGCGCCGCGGTCGCTCTACAATGGAATCGGGAGCGGTGGTGCCCGCCATCGCGCCCGTGTCCGTTCCGCCTCGGGAACCCCCCCTTGATCCCGATTGAGGCGGCGAAGACCAGCTCCGGCCGGGCATGACCCTGCCGCCCGGCCGGGGCTGGCATTCGGACGCGATCATCCGGGGCGATGCAGATGAGGGCGCAAGCGGATGCGAAAGCGCGATCAGCGGATAGCGACACGGGCGCGGGCCCGGCTCAAGCACGGGCTGTCCTGGTCCGATGTCGTCGTGCGCAACATCTCGCGGCGCGGCCTGATGCTCGAAGCGAGCAACCCGCCGGCATGCGGCACCTTTGTCGAGCTCCGGCGCGGGGACAGCGTCTTGATCGGCCAGGTGCGCTGGGTGCAGGACAATCGCTGCGGCGTGCTGGTGCAGGATCGGATCGACCCGAGCGCGTTTCTCGCCGCGCGCGACGCACCCCGATCGTGGCGGCCAGGCGATGCCGAGCGGCGCGGGCCGGCGCGACCGAGCGCGGCGCAGCATCTCGCGCGCAGCCATGCCGTGGCGCGCGTCGGCCAATGGCTGGGGGTCGCGGCAGTGACGCTGGTCGGCACCTATGTCATCGTGTCCGCAGCGCATTCGGCGCTCGCCCGGCCGATCGCGAAGGTCGAGCAGGCGCTCGTCGCAACCGGCGGCTAGCGTCGCCCGCGCTCGAGGCCATCCGCGCGCCGCGGATCAGCGCGGGCGATACGCGATCGTCGCTTGCCCGACCGCATGGACCGGCATGAACAGCCCCTTGCCGGTCACCGCCAGCGTGCCGTTCTCGACCCGCGTGACATCCGCCGACAGCACGAAATCGCCCTCGCGCCGCGATCCGATCGCCTTGCGCGCGGCGGTGAGCACCTTGGCGTAATCGGGCGCGAAGTCATGCGCGAGGCCTTGCGCGATGCTCGCGCGGATCGTGCCGTCCTTGAACAAGGCGATCAGCAGATTGGTGATCTCGCTGTCGGTATCGGTGGCGATCGCCACGTCGCGGACGCGCACCAGTTGCGAGCCCGGCACATTGTACGGGATCGCGGTGAGCCACACCTCGCCCTTGGTCGCGAGCAGCGCATTCTGGCGCGCCTTGGCCTTGGCGACGACGCCGACCGCGAGATGGCCGCCGGTCGTGGCATAGACGGTGACCTTGCCGAATTCGACGTCGACCGGCCCGATCCCGGCGAGCGAAATCCCCTTCTGCGCGCGCTTGAGCAGCGCGCGCCGCACCACCGGCTCGAGCTGCGCATAATCGGCGAGCACCGGGATGAAGAAGTTCAATCCGCGCTGGCCGATCTTCCGCGCCGGCGGCGGCAGCGGGGTCGCGACCGGATCGGCCGGGCGATCGCCGACGAAGGTTTCGGTCAGCGCATCGGCCGAAAGCGTCAGCGTGAGCGACCGCCGATCGATGCTGTAGCCGCCGACGCCGAGCTGCTTCGGCGTGATCCGCATCCAGGCCGGCGGACGCTCGCGGTTGAGCTGGAGCGCGGTGAACCCCTGCCGCCACGCGCTGGCGAGCTTGGCGCGCAGCTTGAGCTTGTCGAGCTCGCGCGGCAGCGTCTGCTCGAGCTTGGCGATCACCGGTTTCAACCGCGCATCGGCCTTGCTCGCGAATTCGATCCGCTGGCCGAGGAAATCGATCCCCGGCGGGGTCGTCCAGTCATACGCGATCGTGATCCTGGCGCTCGGCCGCCAATCGCCGACCACCGAGAGCCGCGCGACGGCGTGGACGATCGCGTCGCCGGTCGCGGTCTTCGACACAATCCCGCCGACCTTCTTTGCCGCAACGGTCGCGTGGATCGGCATGGTGATCGTCAGCCGGTCGCCGCGGCCGCCGAGCACGAGCCGGCCGCGCCGCACTTCGCCGACGATCTCGCAGCCGAGCTTGGGCACCAGCTTGACCTTGGCGATGCCGAGATCGACGCGCTTGGCCGCGACGCACGCGTCGAGCCGCTTGTCGATGCCCCACAGCCGCTGCGGGATCTGCGTCTCGAGCGCGCGCTGCAGATCGTCGAGCGAGCCCGAGATCGGCACGACGATCGACGAGGTCTGGAGCGGAAAATCGGGCGCGGCGTCGACCCGCGGCGGCGCGGGGGAGCGCACCGAATGGCTGCACCCCGTGGCGAGCAGCAGCATGAGCGCCGCGGTCCACCGGGGCGACCGCACGACGCGCTGCTGCTGTGTTTCGTTCATCGTCCGTACTACGCGTGCCCGCGCGTTCGGTTCATTCGCCCACTCCGTCGCGCCGGGGCTTGTTTCGCGCCCCGCCAACGCCACATCCGCAATCGTCGCCACGCTGATCGTCTCCCCCGACACGGCGTTATCGTTCTCGCCGCAGCAGGACCAGCATGTTCGACCCTCGTTTCCTTGGCGTTCGTGCGCGTGCCGCAGCATGCGCGCTCGCCGCGCTCCTCACCGCGACAGCGACGCCGTCCCACGCCAAGGGCGTCGCGATCACCTTCGACGATCTGCCGGTCTATGGCCGCTTCTGGACCGCCGCCGAGGGCAAAGACGTCACCGATCGCCTGCTGGCGGGCTTGCAGCGCAACCATTGGAAGGCGACGGGCTTCGTCAACGAGATCCAGCTCGACGCCGCCGACCGGCCCGCGCGGATCGCCTTGCTCGAGGCGTGGCTCGACGCCGGGATGGACCTCGGCAACCACACCTATTCGCATCCCTCGCTCACCAGCACCCCGGTCGAGACCTATATCGCCGACGTCGCGCGCGACGAGACGGTGACCGCGCCCTTGCTCGCCGCGCGCGGACGGCGCGAGCGCTGGTTCCGCTATCCCTTTCTCGAGACGGGCCCGACGCAGGCGGTGCGGGCGCGCTTCGAAGGCTGGCTCGCCGAGCATGGCTACCGCGTCGCGCCGGTGACGATGGAGAATAGCGACTGGCAGTTCGCCACGCTGTACGACGACGCGATCGCGCGCGGCGACACCGCGGCGGCGGCGCGGATCCGGCAGCAATATCTGACCTTCACGCGGGCGATCGTCGCTTGGTACAAACAGGCGGCGATCGGCCTGCTCGGGCGCGAGCCGAGCTTCGTCTTCCTGCTCCACGCCAGTCGCTTGAACGCCGCGAGCATCGATGCGCTCGCCGCGATCCTGCGCGATGCGCGGCTCAAGTCGATCACGCTCGACGCGGCGATGCGCGATCCGGCGTATCGCACGGCCGACCATTATGTCGGCCCGGATGGCAACGAATGGCTCGAGCGCTGGTCGGAGACGCTGCACAGGCGCTTGCCGTTCGACACGATGCCGAGCGTCCCGAAAGCGATCGTCGCGCGCGATGCGCGGCTCGAGGCGATCCCGGATCCCCATGCGCCGGTGGGCGTTGTGCCGCCGCTGCCGTGAGAGAGGTGTCAGGGTCATGCGTCATCTGCTGTTAGGCCTGCTCGCGGTGGCGGCGCCCGCTTCGCTGCTCGCCGCGTCGCTCGCCGCGCCGGCGCCGACGGTCGATCTGTCCGCCGGCCAGTCGCTCGACGAGGCGTATCGCCAGCAATTCGGGATTTGCGACGCGACGGATCGTTTTCGCGGGCACCGCGTCCATGGCTGTCGCAACGATCCCAATGCGGTGACCGCGCTGCGGCGCTTGCCCGACGGGACGATCGCCTATGTTTCGAAGCTCGCGGTCGATCTCGACGGATCGCCGTTTGCGTGCAGCGCCGAGCATGGCGCGATGGATCAATGCCCGACCGCGCTGATGCTCTCCGATGCGCGCGGTCGCGAGGTGCCGATCGATGCCGATCGCATCCCCTATGTCGTGATTCCGTGGGAGGGGCCGTCCGACGTCGAGGGGCAGTTCACCGCGCTGACCGGGGTCAAGGCGGGCGATTTCGGTTATGTCGTCCATGACGGCGTGACCGTGCCCGTCATCGTCGGCGATACCGGACCGTTCGAGAAACTGGGCGAGGGGTCGATCGCATTGCACCGCGCGCTCGGGCGCGAGCTGTGCGCCAAGCGGGACGCGGCGGGGGTCTGCGTCCGGGTGGTCGAGCCGATGGAGAGCATCGACGGCAATGTCGTGACGGTGCTCTTCCCCGGCAGCGCGCGCGACGATCTCACGCCAGCGACGATCGCGCGGACGATCCCGATCGAAGTCGCGCTGCTGCGTGCGCAAGCCGCGCGCCGGCGCGCGCACGGCTAACCCGTACATCCTCCCCCGCCAGGGGGAGGTGGCGCCGAAGGCGACGGAGGGGGAGGTAAGCGGCACCTCCCCAATAGAGGACGGCGCTTCCGCCCCCTCCGTCCCGCTGCGCGTGTCACCTCCCCTTGGCGGGGGAGGATCGTATTACAGCGTCGAGATCTGGACGATCGCGTCGACCTCGACCGCCGCGCCGAGCGGGAGCGCGCTGACGCCGACCGCGCTGCGGGCATGCTTGCCGGCCTCTCCGAACAATTCGACCATCAGGTCCGACGCGCCATTGGCGACCTTGGGCTGATCGGTGAAATCGGCGGTCGAATTGACGAACACGCCGAGCTTGACGATCCGCTCGACGCGGTGGAGCCCGCCGAGCGCGGCCTTGATCTGTGCGACGAGCATCAGGCCGCACGCCTGCGCCGCCTTCTGGCCAGCCTCGAGATCGACCCCATCGCCGAGCCGACCGGTGACGAGCGTACCGTCGATGAACGGCAATTGCCCCGAGATATGCAACAGCCCGTGCGCGTCGACCGCCGGCACATAGGAGGCGACAGGGGCGGCGGGGGCGGGGAGCGTCAGGCCGAGGTCGGCGAGCTTGCGGTCGATACGGTCGGTCATGCGGAGGTCCTTTCAGGGGTGGCGGTGGCCGGCACGCCGGCGGTGAAACGGTCGGCGATCCAGGCTTGGGCGGCCTGCCAGTCGTCGATCCGCGCATGCGCGTCGGGCGCGGGCGCGACCTGCGGGGCGAGATCGGGCTCCGACACCATGTGCAGCCGGAACACGCCCGGCGCATGCTTGGCGACCGAAGCGTGATGCACCGCGAGATCGTCGACGAACACCGTCACGGGATCGCCGAATTCGGCGACCAGCCGCGCGACGGGGTCGCCCTTGCCGCCCTGATTGGTCTCGACGCGGTACGGCATGTCGTGGCCGAGCAATTGCGCGATGCGCGGCTCGCGGTTGGCGTCGGTGAGGTTGGTGAGGATCACCACGTCGGCGACCTCGGATAAAGCCGCGAGCGCCTCGCGCGCATGCGGCACAAGCGTCTGGCGGCCCATCTCGGCGGGGAAGAAGCCGTGGAGCAGCTCCCACATCTCGTCCTGCGTCGGCTTGGGGCCGCCGTCGCGGCGCGTCATCGCCGCGAAATCGCCGCTCTCGTGCGCGAAGTCGATATCGTGCGTCTCGCGCAGCCACACGCCGAAGTGGCGCACCATGTGCAGCAGCACCTCGTCGCAATCGCAGATCAGCAGGCCCTTCATTCGTAAACCTCCGGGTCGAGCGCGGCGCGCGCGGCGACGATCGCCTCGGGGCGCTCGCCGATCCCCTCGGCGCAGGCGAGCAGATCGGGTTCGTAATTCTCGAGAAAACCGAGCACCGCCGACAATACTGCGGGCTCGCTGGCGCGCGCGCGCAAATCGTCGGGGGTGAGGCCGGTCGTGTCGAGCAGCCGCTGCGCGCGATCCTCCTCGCCGAGCGTCCAGACGAGCGCGTTGAGCGCGATCTGCATCGGGTCGGGGCCCCTCTCGGAGTTTGTCACTGCGCTGCGCATTGGGTAGGACGTCCCATGGACCAAGGAATGGCGGGCGTGGCAAAAAGGGTGCTCGTTGTCGAGGACAACGAACTCAACCTGAAACTTTTCTGCGACCTTCTGCGCGCGCATGAATATGCGACCGAAGGCGTGCGCGACGGGCGCGAGGCTGTCGTCCGCGCGCGCGCCTTCGCGCCCGATCTGATCGTGATGGATATCCAAATGCCGCATGTCAGCGGCTACGAACTGATCCAGCAATTGAAGGCCGATGCCGCTTTGCGCGCGATCCCGATCATGGCGGTGACCGCTTATGCCGGGCGCGAGGATGAGGAACGAATCCGCGCGGTGGGGGCGGACGCGTACGTGTCGAAGCCGATCTCGCTGATGCGCTTCGTCGATTCGGTCGCGGCGCTGCTGTGAGCCGTTGCGGCGCGCGGCGCCTGCACCACCCCCGTCACCCTCGCGAAAGCGAGGGTCCCGCTTCTTCTTCGTAGGCCGGGGCCAGGCAGCGGGATTCCCGCTTTCGCGGGAATGACGGGGTGAGATATCGCGCCCGAGCAAAGCACGCGAAAAAGGCCGCCGGGCATATGCCCGCGGCCCTGATCGTCGCAACCGGCCTTGCGGCCCGTGGTTTACTTGATCTTGGCTTCCTTGAACTCGACATGCTTGCGCACGACCGGGTCATACTTGCTGAAGCTCAGCTTCTCGGTCTTGGTGCGCGGGTTCTTCTTGGTGGTGTAGAAGAAGCCGGTGTCCGCCGTGCTGACGAGCTTGATCTTGACCGTGGTCGGCTTTGCCATGACCTGAATTCCTGTGATCTGAAAATGCAAAAGCGGCGGTCGAGCCGCCGCTTGAAGCGCCGTCCGATGGCGCAAGCGCATGCCGATGTCAAGCGCGCACGCCGATTCGCGCGCGGTTAAGCCCGCCTTTATAGCTTGCGGCTTAGCCTGTGCGGCGAAGCGGCATGAGCGTATGCACGCGGCATGTGGGGCAATCGATCGGGGCGGGCAAGGATGCAGGATGCGAGTCGCGCGATTGTTCCAACGGAACGGCTGAGCGCATGGATGCGCTGATGGCCGCGCTCGTCGCGGCGCTGTTCACCCAGGCGAGCGACCGCACGCCGTGGAGCGCAGCGCTGCTCGGCGATCGCTATGCGAGCAAGGCCATGGTGATCGCGGCGACTGCGCTCGCGATCGCGCTCGGCAATGCGCTCGGCGTGGTCGGCGGGGTGATCGTCGCGCCGTTGCTCTCGCCCAATGCGCGCGACCTGTTGCTGGCGTTCGCTTTGCTCTCGGCCGGCGCGTCGGGCTGCTGGCCGCCCAAGCCGGCCAAGCTGCGCGACTGGCGGCTCGGTACGTTCGGCTCGAGCCTGGTCGCGATCGGGACGCTCGGCTTCGGCGATCGCACGCAATTCATCACCGCCGCGCTCGCCGCGCGCAGCACGACGCCGGCGCTCGCCGCGGTCGGCGCGACGCTCGGCGCGATGGTCGTGCTCGTGCCGGCGATCCTGCTCGGGACGCGCAGCTTGCGGAACCTTCTGACCACCGCGCTGCGCCTTGGTGCGTCGGTCGCGCTGCTGATTTTCGGGGCGGTGCAAGGGCTTGGCGCGTTGCGGCTGATCTAGCGCGCCGATCGGTCTGATCGCATTTTTGCCTGCGCGATGGGGGAGCCATTGCGCTAGACGATCGTTGCTGCATCGAATCAACTTTTTCAGGAGTGCACCCCATGGCTGCCAAGGCGCTGAACACCCCGACCGACCTGCAGAGCAACGCGACCAAGACCGTCGCCGAGGCGCTCAACGGCATCCTCGCCGATTCGTTCGCCTTGTTCTTCAAGACCAAGAATTTCCACTGGCACATGTCGGGCCCGCATTTCCGCGACTATCATCTGCTGCTCGACGAGCAGGCGGCGCAAATCTTCGCCGGCACCGACGATATCGCCGAGCGCGTGCGGAAGATCGGCAAGACCACGCTGCGCTCGATCGGCGACATCGCGCGCCACCAGACGCTCAGCGACAATGACGCCGAGTTCGTCGCGCCCGCCGCGATGCTGACCGAACTGCGCGACGACAATCTCAAGCTGGTCGAGGCGCTGCGCGAGGCGAAGGACATTGCCGATGACGCCAAGGACAATGCGACCAGTGCGATGATCGACAATTGGACCGACGACGCCGAGCGCCGGGCGTGGTTCCTGTTCGAGGCGGGCCGCGGGGCCTGACGTCCGATTTCCGTTGGCGGCCCACGTCAATGACTCCCCTCCCTGGAAGGGAGGGGCTGGGGGTGGGTCGGCCCGTTGGCGGGCGTGACGTTCCCCTTGAGAGCAACCCACCCCCGACCCCTCCCTTCCAGGGAGGGGAGGTAGAAGTCGCGCTAATGAAAATCATGGCTGCGGACCGGAATAAGGTCCGCATCCTCCCTCCCGCCCGCCCGCGGCGGCCAGCTCTCAAGCGCGCGCTGTGCCGGCGGTTTCCAGTCGGGCTTGCGGTCGCGCGGGTCGATCGTGCCGCCATGCGTCGCGCCGTCGCCGGGCATCGTCAGCCGCGGCAGATCGATATCGCCGATCTGGCGGAGCATTGTGGTCAGATCGATGATGCGATCGGCGATGACGTGGATCGTCCCGCTCTCGCTCTGCACGCGCCCGCTGATGCCGAGCATCGCCGCGCCCATCACGACGCGGCGCTGCGCCTCGAACCGGTCGGGCCACAGGATCGCATTGGCGATCCCGGTCTCGTCCTCGAGCGTGACGAACACCACGCCCTTGGCGCTCCCCGGCCGTTGCCGCACCAGGATCAGCCCGGCGACCTCGACGCGCGCGCCGTCCTTCATCCCGCGCAGATCGCCGCAGCGCGTGACGCGTCGCCGCTCGAGCTCGCCGCGCAGGAAACTCAGCGGATGCGCGCGCAGCGACATCTGCGTCGCGCGATAATCCTCGACCACTTCACGCCCGGCGGTGAGCGCCTTGAGCGTGACGCTCGGCTCGGTCGGCGATTCGATCGCGGCGAACAGCGGCAGCGGCTTTTGCCCGAGCGCCTTCACTTCCCACAGCGCCTTGCGACGATCGATTCCGAAGCCGTGAAAGCCATCGGCCTGCGCGATCTTCTCGAGCGTCAGCAGCGACACGCCGGCGCGGCGCCAGACATCCTCGATCGACGCGAACGGCCGGTCGCCGCGCGCGATGAGGATGCGGCCGGCCTCGGCGCCGGAAATGCCGAGGATGATGCGCAGGCCCAAGCGGAGGGGGTGCAACTCTCCCTCTCCCCTCCGGGGAGAGGGTCGGGGAGAGGGGCTGTGCTGCGTTACCGAGCGGTACGCCTGTTGCAGCGTCCCCCTCTCCCCGACCCTCTCCCCGCAAGCGGGGAGAGGGGGAAGAAGGATCGTGTCCCACTCGCTGCGGTTGACGCACACCGGTTCGATCCGCACGCCATGTTCGCGCGCATCGCGCACGATCTGCGCCGGCGCGTAGAACCCCATCGGCTGCGCGTTGAGCAGCGCCGCGCAGAACACATCCGGGTGATGGCATTTCATCCAGCTCGACGCATAGGCGATCTTGGCGAAACTCGCGGCATGGCTCTCGGGAAAGCCATAGCTGCCGAACCCCTCGATCTGCTTGACCAGCCGCTCGGCGAAATCGAGCGAAATGCCGTTGCCGAGCATGCCGTTGATCAACTTGTCGCGGAATTCCCCCACCCCACCGGTCATTTTGAACGTCGCCATCGCGCGCCGCAGCCGGTCGGCCTCGCCCGGCGTGAACCCCGCGCCGACGATCGCGACGAGCATCGCCTGCTCCTGGAAGAGCGGCACGCCGAGCGTCTTCTTGAGCACGCCCTCGAGCGCGGCATTGGGATATTCGATTCGCTCCTTCTGCTCGCGCCGCTTGAGATAGGGGTGGACCATGTCGCCCTGGATCGGCCCGGGCCGGACGATCGCGACCTGGATCGCGATGTCGTAGAATTCCTTGGGCTTCATCCGCGGCAGCATCGACATCTGCGCGCGGCTCTCGATCTGGAAAGTGCCGAGCGTGTCGGCCTGCTGGATCATCGCATAGGTCGCGGGGTCGTCGACCTGCATCTCGGGGCTGTCGAGCCGGATATCGACGCCCTTGTGCTCGCGCAGCAGGTCGAAGCTGCGGCGCATGCAGCCGAGCATCCCGAGCCCGAGGATATCGACCTTCATCAGCCCGATCTCCTCGATGTCGAGCTTCTCCCATTCGACCACGCGGCGGTCGATCATCGCGGCGGGCTCTACGGGCACGAGCTCGTCGAGCCGGTCGTGCGACAGCACGAAGCCGCCGGGATGCTGCGACAGATGCCGCGGCGTGCCGATCAATTGTGTCGCGAGCTCGAGCGTCAGCGCGAGCCGCGGCTCGGTGGCATCGAGATTGAGCGCCTCGACATGTTCGAGCGGAACGCCGTCATTCGACCAGCCCCATACTTGCGCGGCGAGCGCCGCGGTCATGTCCTCGGGCAAGCCGAGCGCCTTGCCGACCTCGCGCACCGCGCCGCGCGAGCGATAGCGGCTGACGACCGCGGTCAGCGCGGCATGGTGCTGGCCATAGGTCTCGTAGATCCACTGGATCACGTCCTCGCGCCGCTCATGCTCGAAATCGACGTCGATATCGGGCGGTTCGCGCCGCTCGGTCGAGATGAAGCGCTCGAACAGCAGCGTATGCACGATCGGGTCGATCGAAGTGATGCCGAGCACGAAGCAGATCACCGAATTCGCCGCCGATCCGCGCCCCTGGCATAATATGCCCTGGCTGCGCGCGAAGCGGACGATCGAATTGACGGTGAGGAAATAGGGCGCATAGCCCATCGTCTCGACCAGGCCGAGTTCGTGCTCGAGCAGTTTGGTGTATTCGCTCGGTGGCGCGCCCTGGAAGCGGTCGGACAGCGCGTCGCGCGCCATCGTCGCGAGCGCGTCCTGCGGGGTGCGCTGGCTGATCACCACTTCGTCGGGATAGCGATATTGCTCCTTCAATTCGCGCAGCGAGAAGGTGCAGCGCTCGACGATCGCTTGCGCAGCGGCGAGCGCGCGCGGGTGATGCTTGAAGCGCCGCGCCATCTCGGCGGGGCCTTTCAGGTGGCGGTCGGCGCTGCGTTCGCGCGCATGGCCGAGGTCGTCGATCGTGCAGCGGTGGCGGATCGCGGTGACGACGTCCTGCAGCATCCGGCGTTGCGGCACGTCATAGAGCACGTCGCCGGTGGCAAGCGGGGTCAGGCCGTAGCGCTGCGCCTGCGCATCGAGACTGTGGAGCCGCTGCGCATCGCCGGGGCGGCGGTGCTGCGTCAGGCAGAGATGGCCGCGATTGCGGAACACGTCGGCCATCCAGCGCAGCGGTTCGGTATCCTCGGCAAAGGTTTCGGTCAGCCCGGGGACGAGTGCTGCGACGAGCCCCTCGGCATGGTGCGCGACATCCTCCCAATGCAGGAAGCATTGCCCCTTCTCGCCCTTTTGCGGATCGGCGCGACCCTTGCCGAGCGTCAGCAGCCGGGTGAGCCGGCTCCACGCCGCGCGATCCTCGGGCCAGACCAGAACCGATGTCCCATCGACCAGATCGAGCCGGCACCCCGCCACCAGCCGGATCGGGCGGATCGCCGACAGTTCCTCGGTCGCGACGAGTGCACGGACCACGCCGCCGACCGAGTTGCGGTCGGTGATGCCGATGGCGGGCATGTCTTCGAGCACGGCCGCCTTGACCAGATCCTCGGGCGACGATGCGCCGCGCAGGAAACTGTAATGCGTCGTCACCTGCAGTTCGGACCAAGTCATTGCCCGAATCCGGCGAAGTGACTATAACACGTGACCAGTTCGGCGGGAGCGAAGCCCATGACGAAGATGATCGGCGCGGCGGAATTCAAGGCCAAATGCTTGGCGATCCTCGACGAGGTCCAGGCCAGCGGCGAATCGATCACCATCACCAAGCGCGGCAAGCCGGTCGCGATGGTGTCGGCGGTTGCCGAAAAGACCGCCCCCGTCGCGCGCTTCGGCATGATGAAGGGCTCGGTGACATGGGCGCCCGGAGTCGATCCGACCGCGCCGGTCGATCCCGATTGGGAAGCGGAGTGGGACGCCAATAATCCGGCCGAGCTGTATCGGTGATCCTGCTCGACACACACGTGCTGATCTGGTTCGCCGATGGCGACACGCGGCTGGGGAAGGTCGCGGGGAACACCGTGGCCGATGCAATCGGATCGGGCGAGGCGCTCTTCGCCGCGATCAGCATGTGGGAAATCGGCATGCTGGTGACGCAGCGCAACGTGACCCTCGCCATGCCGCCCGAAATATGGATCGAGCGATTGGTCGAGGTAGGACTCGTCATTGCCGACATGACCCGCCAGATCGCGCTGGACGCGGGCAGCATGCCGCGCGAGATCCACGGCGACCCGTGCGACCGGATCATCATGGCGACCGCACGGGCGTACAATTGCCCGCTGCTTACCGCCGATACCCGTTTGCTCGACTATGGCCGCGAGGGGCGCCTGAAGGCGATCGACGCGCGCCGCTGAGCGGCCGCTCATCCGAATGATCCGTGCATGAACCAGGCGAGGTCGCCCGTCTCGCCGCGCTCGCCATCGCCGCGGCGGAACAGCCAGAAGCGGTGCCCGGCCTCGTCCTCGACCTGGAAATAGTCGCGCACGCTGTGGCGCTCGGTCCCGCGCTTCCACCATTCGCCGAGGATCCGCTCGGGGCCGTCGGCGCGCACGACGCGGTGCGCCATGCCGCGCCAGGTGAAGCGCTTGGGCGGCTGGTCGGGCATCTCCGCCAGCACATGGTCGAGCAGTTCGGGGCGGTGCAGCAGTCGCACCGGGCGCGGCCAGCGCGAGTCCCACGGGTGGAGCGCGACCGAGCGATCGAGCTGGCGGACATCGTCGGGTTTGAGCTTGGCGGCGGCGCGCGCGGGCGGGTCGAGCGGCGGCGCGGCGGCGATCGAGCGTTCGGGCACGTCGCTCTCGACCGGGATCGTGCGCCACAGCGCGTGGCTTCCGATCCGGTTGGCGAGCGTGTCGATCAGCGGCGCGAGATCGGGCGCCTGCGCCTCGAGCGTCTCGGCAAACGCCTCGGCGCCGAGCGGATCGGCGCGGCGGACGTGGAGCGCGAGCGCGTCGATGCCGTAGCCCGGCGCGATCTCCTCGATCCGCCGCAGCGTCAGCCGCAGCAGATGCGCGCCGTCGCGCGTCGGGCGGGCGAGGCCAATGCGGAGGCGTTGCGGCACGCCGTCGATCCGATCGGCGACGAGCTCGACTGTGCGCGCGCCCAGGCCCGCCTCGCCGAGCGCGGTGACGAGGCGCGGCATCAGCTGGCCG
This sequence comes from Bordetella parapertussis, assembly GCA_943367995.1. GTDB lineage: Bacteria > Pseudomonadota > Alphaproteobacteria > Sphingomonadales > Sphingomonadaceae > Sphingomonas. Next base: position 736,403 of record CALRKL020000002.1, read on the forward strand.
AGCCAATGCTCGATCGCCTCGGCGGTGGCGATCGGTTCGGCGAAGCGCTGCACCACGCCGATCGGCTCGGGCACGGCGACGGGGTCGAGCGGTTCGGGGAGGCGCCCGCTCGCCTGGTCGAGCCGCGCGACGAGCGCGCCGCCGAAGCGGCGCGCGAGCGGGGCGCGGGGGAGGGCGGCGAGCTGGCCGATCGTCTCGATGCCGAGTCGCTTGAGCAGCTCGATCGCGCGCGGCTCGAGCCGGAGCGCGCGGGTGGGGAGCGCTGCCATCATGTCGATCTGCGCGGCGGGCGGGCAGACCAACACGCCGTCATCCCTACGAACCAAAACCCCGTCATCCCCGCGAACGCGGGGATCCCGCTTCTTTCCCGCCGCCGAAGAAGAAGCGGGACCCCCGCTTTCGCGGGGGTGACGGGGGGGAGGGGCAGGCGAGACCCCGAACCGCGCCAGCGCCCACGCCGCGCCCGGCGTATCCGCCACCGCGACGCGCGCGGTGAAGCCGAGCCGCGCGAGGATCCGCACGATCCGCCGCGCCATCGCCGCCTCGCCGCCGAACAGATGCGCGACGCCGCTGATATCGAGGAACAGACCGTCCTCGCCCGACAGCATCACCACCGGACACCAGCGCCGTGCAGCGAGCGTCGCGAGCCGCAGCAGCGCGGCGCGGTCGCCCGCCGGGTCGGCCGGGCGGATGTCGAGTTCGGGCACCAGCGCGCGCGCTTGCGTCACCGCCATGCCCGGCGCGAGCCCGAGCGCGCGCGCGGCGGGGCAGGCGGCGGCGATGACGAGTTTGTTGCCGGATTGGAGGGATGTGATGCGGGGCAGAGGCGGTGGTTTTGACGCACTGTCCTTCGCCATCTTGCCCTTGTTCCGGGGGCCATCCGTCACCGCACCCTGCCGCCCGAGCGGAGGCGTGGACCCCGGCACAAGGCCGGGGTGACGGAGGGGGAGAGACGGGGCAGGCGCTGGCGCTTCGCTCCGTAGAAGAGCTTCAGGTGAAGAGCACGCCGCGCTTTTCAGGCCTTGTCGGGGGCATGGCCGACCTGGCGCGGGGACAAGGATAGAAGCGACGTGCAGGACGTTTTTCCTCCCCTCCCTGGAAGGGAGGGGGGGCAGAAGAAATCACCCGCACATCGCGCAGCGGCGTCCGCCCCTCGTCGGGCGGCATCGCCTTGAACGGATGCGGCGCAGCCTCGCTCACGCGGCCGGCGCTGCGCTGGCGCGCGTTCGCATCGAGCTCTCCGTTCCGCGCCCAGCGCGCACCCGGCCGCCAGCCGCCGCCGCGCGGCACCGAGCACGCCACCGCCTGCTCGCGCGCGACGGCCTCGGCCATCCCTTGCGGATCTACGCTGGCGCCCTCAGGCGGCGCGGCTGAGCGCTCGGCCTGCGCCAGCCGTTCGATCGACCAGTCGGGCAGGTAGAGCGAGGCGACCCGTTTCATCGCATGCCTCCATCATCCATTCGGCGGAGTCGCCGCCGCGCTGGCGGACCAGCTCCACCTGCCAGCGCGCCCGCCCGACGCCCGCCTCGCCGACCGGCAGCGGCGCCGAGGGCGCCGAGCCGATCCGCCAGCGCGTCATCGCCGCCGAGGGCACGGCGAGCGGATTGCCGCCCTCCCGCGCATGGCGTTTCATCAGCAGCGCGATCGTCTTCCCGCCCTCCGCCGCCAGTTGCAGCCGCCGCGTATTGGGCATCGCCGCGCGCTTGACCTCGCCGACCACCGCGCCGAGCCCGCGATGCCGCAAGCCCTCCTCCATCAGCGCGAGCAGCTCGGCATCGTCCGCCGCCTCGGCATAGATCAGCCGCCCCGGCGCGAGCCCCGCCTGGTAGAGCCCGGGCGCGAACAGGTCGCGCCGCCGCACCACCCACAGCACCGGCCCCCAGGCGCGCGCCGCGATCCCCGCCATGAACAAGGTCGCCGCTGCATCGTCCGACGGCGCGGGGCTCGCGGCGGCAATTTCGTGGAGCGAATCGAGCCGCAGCCCGCCGGGGGCGAGCCGTTCGTCGATCGGCGCGATCCCGAACGGCAGCACCGGGCGCCGACGCAGCCCGTCGCTCTCGACCTTCTTCAGGCTTTCGCGAAGCTCGGCTATGATCGCCGATCGAGGGGTGGCAGGACAGGACACGGCAGCGACTCACACAATGCATCGTTCCTATTTTGTTCTCATCGTGGCGGGTGAGTCAAGCTGGTCCGTCGTCGCGGCGCGACGGGTCGTCGCATTCGGTGCGAAACGCCCCCTCGCCAAGCCCGTTGAAATTTTATAACAAGGTCGAAAGAGAATGATTCCGCCTGTCGGTCACGAGCCAGGCATGCGTTGTGGAGAGTATATGGCGACCGACCGAGTCCCCGATCATCTGAAGCCCAATCTCGCGCCGCTGTCGCTGTACGTCCCCGAACCGAAGTTCCGGCCGGGCGATACGGTCGACTTCACGCAGGTGCAGATCCCCGCCGCAGGCGCGGCGCGGCGGCCCGATACCGCCGATGCCGCGGGCAGTTTCACCGATCTCGCTTATCATCTGGTGCGCGTGCTCGACGACGAAGGCCAGGCGGTGGGCCCGTGGAACCCGCGGCTGTCGCCCGATACGCTGCGTGCGATGCTGCGCAGCATGGCGCTGGTCCGCGCGTTCGACGAGCGCATGTTCCGCGCGCAGCGCCAGGGCAAGACGAGCTTCTACATGAAGTGCACCGGCGAGGAGGCGGTCGCCGTCGCGGCGGCCTATGCGCTCGATTACGAAGACATGTGCTTCCCGTCCTACCGCCAGCAGGGCCTGCTGATCGCGCGCGGCTGGTCGATGGTCGACATGATGAACCAGATCTATTCGAACACCGCCGACCGGCTGCAGGGCAAGCAATTGCCGATCATGTATTCGGTCAAGGAAGCGGGCTTCTTCTCGATCTCGGGCAATCTCACCACGCAATATCCGCAGGCCGTCGGCTGGGCGATGGCGAGCGCGGCCAAGGGCGACACGCGGATCGCGGCGACCTGGTGCGGCGAGGGCTCGACCGCCGAGGGCGATTTCCACTCGGCCTGCACTTTCGCCAGCGTCTATCGCGCGCCGGTCATCTTCAACGTCGTCAACAATCAATGGGCGATATCGAGCTTCTCTGGGTTCGCCGGCGCCGAATCGACGACCTTCGCGGCGCGCGCGGTGGGCTATGGCATCGCCGGCCTGCGCGTCGACGGCAACGATGCGCTCGCGGTCTATGCCGCCACCGCCTGGGCGGCCGAGCGCGCGCGCACCAACCAGGGGCCGACGCTGATCGAGCATTTCACCTATCGCGCCGAGGGGCATTCGACCTCGGACGATCCGGGGCAATATCGCTCGGCCGGCGAGCCGACCGCCTGGCCGCTCGGCGATCCGATCAAGCGCTTGAAGGACCATCTCGTCGCGCTCGGCGAATGGGACGAGGCCGCCCACGCCGCGCAGGACAAGGAATTGGCCGAGCAGGTCAAGGCCGCGCAGAAGGAGGCCGAGACCAACGGCGTGCTCGGCCATGGCCTGCACCAGCCGCTCGACACGCTGTTCGACGGCGTGTTCGAGGAAATGCCGTGGCATCTGCGCGAGCAGCAGGCGCAGATGGTGGCGGAGGAAACCGCCAGCGGCCGGCCATGGGCGCGCAAGTGATGGGCAGCGTTCAGCGCTTCGGGGTCATCCTCGCGAAAGCGAGGGTCCCGCTTCTTTTTCTGGCGACGGGGCCAGGCAGCGGGATCCCCGCTTTCGCGAGGATGACGGAGTATGCATCGTGAGCGATTCTGAAACCGCGGTCGAAATCGAAACCCCGACCTCGACCCGCATGAACATGATCCAGGCGATCAACTCCGCGATGGACGTGATGATGGACCGCGACCCCGACATCGTCGTGATGGGCGAGGACGTCGGCTATTTCGGCGGCGTGTTCCGCGCGACCGCCGGCTTGCAGACCAAATATGGCAAGCAGCGCGTGTTCGACACGCCGATCACCGAATGCGGCATCATCGGCGTCGCGGTCGGCATGGGCGCGTACGGTCTGCGCCCCGTGCCCGAGATCCAGTTCGCCGATTACATCTACCCCGCGCTCGACCAGCTCGTGTCGGAGGCGGCGCGGCTGCGCTATCGTTCGGGCGGCGAGTTCATCTGCCCGATGACGGTGCGCTCGCCGTTCGGCGGCGGCATCTTTGGCGGGCAGACGCACAGCCAGAGCCCGGAAGGCATCTTCACCCACGTCTCGGGCGTGAAGACCGTCATCCCCTCGACGCCGTACGACGCCAAGGGGCTGCTGATCGCCGCGATCGAGGACAATGATCCGACGATCTTCTTCGAGCCCAAGCGGATCTATAACGGCCCGTTCGACGGCCATTGGGACAAGCCGACGCAGAACTGGTCGCAGCATCCGGCCGGCGACGTGCCGACCGGTTACTACAAGATCGAGCTCGGCAAGGCGAAGGTCGTGCGCCCCGGCGAGGCGCTGACCGTGCTCGTCTATGGCACCATGGTCCATGTCGCGCTCGCGGTGATGGAGGAAGCGGGCGTCGATGCCGAGGTGATCGACCTGCGCACGCTCGTACCGCTCGACATCGAAACGATCGAGGCCTCGGTGAAGAAGACCGGGCGCTGCATGATCGTGCACGAGGCGACGCGCACCTCGGGCTTCGGCGCCGAGCTGTCGGCGCAAGTGCAGGAGCGCTGCTTCTACCATCTCGAGGCGCCGATCGAACGCGTGACGGGCTTCGACACGCCGTATCCGCACAGCCTCGAATGGGCGTATTTCCCGGGCCCCGTCCGCATCGGCGAGGCGCTCAAGAAGATCATGAAGGACGCATAATGGCGCGTTTTACGTTCAAGCTGCCCGACATTGGCGAGGGTATTTCCGAGGCCGAGATCGTGGCGTGGCACGTCGCGGTCGGGGACCGGATCGAGGAAGACCAGCAGGTCGCCGACATGATGACCGACAAGGCGACGGTCGAGATGGAATCGCCGGTGTCGGGCGTGGTGGTCGAGCTTGCGGGCGAGGTCGGCGACCAGGTGTCGATCGGCGCGGCGCTGGTGGTGATCGAGACCGACGCGGCGGATTTCGGGGCGGAAGAGGCGCCGGCGTTGCGGGGTGATGCGCCGGTTGAGCTGAAGGCGGTGCCTGCGAGTGCCGAGCAGGTCGAGGTGGCCGAGCAATATGAGGCGGAGAATCCCGGCGTGGAAGAAGTACAGCCTTCTTCTCCTGCTCCCTCTCCCCTGAAGGGGAGAGGGAGAAGAAGGCCCTCGCCTCCCCAGCAGTCCGCGCCCGTGCGGCCGATCTTGGGATCGACCTCGCGCACGTACGCACCGAGTCCGACCGCGTCCGCCACAGCGACCTCGACGCCTTCCTCCGCTATGGCCAGGGCCAGGGCTATCACGCCCCCCACGCGAGCAACGCCCGCCCCGACGAAGCGATCAAGGTCATCGGCATGCGCCGCCGCATCGCCGAGAATATGGCGGCGTCGAAGCGCGCGATCCCGCATTTCACCTATGTCGACGAGATCGACGTGACGGCGCTCGAGGCGATGCGCGCCGATCTCAACGGCGCGCGCGGCAACCGCCCCAAGCTGACGATGCTCCCGCTGCTGATCGCCGCGATCTGCAAGACGATCCCGGCCTTCCCGATGATCAACGCGCGCTACGACGACACCGCGGAAAATGGCGCCGGCGTCGTCACCCGCCACGGCGCGGTGCATCTCGGCATGGCGACGCAGACCGATGCGGGCCTGACCGTCCCCGTCATCCGCGACGCGCAGGATCGCAACGTGTGGCAGCTCGCCAGCGAAATCCTCCGCCTCGCCGAAGCCGCGCGCGCCAACAAGCTCACCCCGCAGGAAATGGGCGGCGGCACGCTGACCGTGACCTCGCTCGGCCCGCTCGGCGGGATCGCGACGACGCCGGTGATCAACCGCCCCGAAGTCGCGATCATCGGGCCCAACAAGATCGTCGAACGCCCCGTCTTTGTCGGCGACGAGATCGTCCGCGCGAAGCTGATGAACCTGTCGATCAGCTGCGATCACCGTGTCGTCGATGGCTGGGATGCGGCGAGCTTCGTCCAGGCGCTCAAGCGCTATCTCGAAACCCCGGTGCTGCTCTTCGCCGACTGACGGGAGCGCGCATCGGCGCGTTCGGCGCGGCGTCGGGCGGGATGCCGCTCGCCGCGCCCGGCCGGTCCGCGTCGCAGCGTCCGAGGCTAGCCGCGCAACGCCGACCGGCGGCGCAGCAGCGCCTTGGGCGCGAGCCGGTTCGCGACCGCGCCGTCGCGCGCCGGCACGGCGGCGAGCGACGGTGCCGCCGGGCTTGGCGGGGTCGCATCCCCCAACAGATTGACCGCTACGCTTGCCCGTCCGAATTGGCGCGCATGCTCGCGCACTTCGGCGAAGCAGTCGGGCAGCGTCGTATGGCGCGACCCTTGCGCCGACAGCTGCGAATCACTTTCGAATCGCCGCCATGTCCAATCGGAACCCATCAAGGATACTTCCGACGGGATCAAGATAACTTCATAGCGGGCAATGCTGCTCATTCCTTCCGAACGGATCATTGCTATTCCCGTTCCGGATTCATTTCGGTTCGCATAAATGAGCAGAAGAACAACACGATCGAAAACTGTCACATTTCTTCGATATCACCCGGTCATGACACTATTGCAATCAGTACGCGACGAGATATGCGCGGGTCGCTTCGGCCCGGCGCGCCGCTAGACGATCTCGAACAGCCCCGCCGCGCCCATCCCGCCCGCGGTACACATCGACACCACCACCCAGCGTACGCCGCGCTTGCGCCCCTCGATCAGCGCATGGCCGACCAGCCGACTCCCGGTCATGCCGAACGGATGCCCGATCGCGATCGCCCCGCCATTGACATTATAGCGCTCGGGATCGATCCCGAGCGCGTCGCGGCAATAAAGGCATTGCGACGCGAACGCCTCGTTCAACTCCCACAGCCCGATATCGCCGACCGACAGCCCCGCGCGCGCGAGCAGCTTGGGGATCGCGAACACCGGACCGATTCCCATTTCATCGGGCTTGCACCCCGCCGCCTGGAAGCCGCGATAGACGCCGAGCACCTCGCGCCCCTCGGCCTTGGCGGTGGCGTGGTCCATCACGATCTGCGCCGAGGCGCCATCGGACAATTGGCTGGCATTGCCTGCGGTTACGTTGGCGCCCGGGCCGGAGAAGTCCCCGCCCGGCCAGACGGTCTTGAGCCCGGCCAGCGCCTCGGCGGTCGTGCCGGCGCGAATGCCCTCGTCCTGCGCCAGCGTCACCGTCTCGCTGCCGGTGCGCACCCCGGCCTTGTCGAACAGCGCCTTGTCGACCGTGATCGGCGCGATCTCTTCGACGAACGCGCCGCTCTCGAGCCCGCGCGCGGCGCGCTGCTGGCTCATCGCGGCATAGGCGTCCTGCGCTTCGCGGCTGACTCCGTAGCGCGTCGCAACGATCTCGGCGGTCTCGATCATCGGGATATAGGCAGCGGGCTCGCGCGCGGTCACCGACTGGTTGACGAAGCGCGGCGCATCCTTGGTCACGGTCAGGCTGATCGACTCCATCCCGCCGGCGAGCGCGACGTCGATCTCGTCGCACACGATCGAGCGCGCGGCGAGCGCGATCGCGGTCAGCCCCGAGCCGCATTTGCGGTCGAGTGTGAAGGCCGGGACCGTCTCGGGCAGCCCCGCGGCGAAGGTCGCCATGCGCCCGGCATTGCCGCCCTGGCTGCCCCATTGATTGCCGACGCCCCAGAAGATCTCGTCGATCCGCGACGGGTTGATACCTGCGCGCGCGACCGCGGCGTTCATCACGTGCGCGGCGAGCACCGGCGCCTCGGTCGCGTTGAACGCGCCGCGATACGCCTTGCCGATCGGGGTACGGGCGGTGGAGATGATGGCGGCTTCACGCATGACAGGGCCTTTCGAGGATCGGGTATGGCATCCAGCCTAGGATTGCGGGCGGCGCGGAGCAAGGCCGGGATGCCGCTTGCGGAACCACCGCCCCGCGCGCATGTTGAGGGACGATGCGCGCTTTTGCCGACCTTCTCGACCGGCTGATCTACACCCGCTCGCGCAATGCGAAGCTCAAGCTGATCACCGATTATCTGCGCGTCACGCCCGATCCCGATCGCGGCTGGGCGATGGCGGCGCTGACCGGCGAGCTCGACCTGCCCGGCGTCAAGCCCGCGGTGATCCGCACGCTGATCGAGCAGCGCGTCGATCCGGTGCTGTTCCGGATGAGCCGCGACTATGTCGGCGACACCGCCGAGACCGTTGCCTTGCTGTGGCCGACCCCGCCGATCGCGCCCGACCCCGAACCGCTGAGCATCGCGCAGGCGGTCGATCGCCTGTCGGCGCTGTCACGCTCGGATGCGCCCGCGGCATTGGCCGGGATGCTCGACCGGCTCGACTCGGACGAACGGTTCGCGCTGCTCAAGATGGCGACGGGCGCGTTGCGGATCGGCGTGTCGTCGCGGCTCGCCAAGACTGCGCTTGCGAACGGCTTCGATCTCGATGTCGAGGCGGTCGAAGAAGTGTGGCACGGCATCGCCCCGCCTTATACCGCGCTGTTCGACTGGGCCGAGCGACGCGGACCGCAGCCGACCGCCGCCGACGTGCCCGTGTTCCGCCCGTTCATGCTGGCGCATCCGCTCGAGGAACTGCGCGTCGACCTCGAGGACTATGCCGCCGAGTGGAAATGGGACGGGATCCGCGTCCAGATCGTCCATGTCGCCGGGACGACACGGCTCTACAGCCGGACCGGCGACGACGTGACCGCGAGCTTCCCCGAGGTCGCGCGCGATTTCACCACGCCCGGCGTGCTCGACGGCGAACTGATGGTGAAGGGCGACGCGCAGGGGAACGCGACCGAAGAGGGCGGCGCCGCCAGCTTCAACGCGTTGCAGCAGCGATTGGGGCGCAAGATCGTCTCGGCCAAGATGCTCGCCGAGGCACCGGCCTTCGTGCGGCTCTACGACATCCTCTTCGACGGCGAGGAGGATCTGCGCGCGCTGCCATGGGAGCAACGTCGCCCCCGGCTCGAGGGCTTCGCCACGCGACTCGACCCCGAGCGGTTCGACCTGAGCACTGTGATCGCCGCCGACGACTTCACCGCGCTCGAAGGGATCCGCGCCGGCGCGCGCGATGCCGCGATCGAGGGCGTGATGCTCAAGCGGCGCGATTCGCCGTATGTCGGCGGCCGCAAGACCGGGCTGTGGTACAAATGGAAGCGCGACCCGCTCACCGCCGATTGCGTGATGATGTATGCGCAGCGCGGGTCGGGGCGGCGCTCGTCCTTCTACAGCGACTATACCTTCGGCTGCTGGACCGAGGATGGTGCGCTGCTGCCCGTCGGCAAGGCCTATTCGGGGATCACCGACGAGGAATTGAAGCTGCTCGACCAGTTCGTCCGCGGCCATACCACCGGACGCTTCGGTCCGGTGCGCGAGGTCGAGAAGACGCTGGTGCTCGAAATCGCGTTCGATTCGATCCACCAATCGAAGCGCCACAAATCGGGCGTGGCGATGCGCTTCCCGCGCATTTCCCGCATCCGCACCGACAAGCCCGCGGCGGAGGCCGATACCGTGGCGGCGCTCGAGCGGCTGATCACTTGACCTCGTCATCCCGGACTTGATCCGGGATCCATGCGAGCCCTGTGATTACGGCAAGGCCCCCTATGCCGAAGCGGCTCGCATGGATGCCGGATCAGGTCCGGCATGACGGGCGCGTCGGCTTTCAACAGGACCCGTTCGAGCGTAGAATCGCGCGATGACCGATCTGCGCACGCTCTACCCCGAGATCGAACCCTACGAGACCGGCATGCTCGATGTCGGCGACGGCCATACGCTCTATTACGAGCGCTGCGGCACGCCCGGCGCGACGCCCGCGGTGTTCCTCCATGGCGGCCCGGGCGGCGGGATCTCGCCGAGTCATCGCCGGCTGTTCGATCCGGCGCGCTACGACGTGCTGCTGTTCGACCAGCGGGGGTGCGGGCGCTCGACCCCGCATGCCGAGCTCGCGGCCAATACGACGTGGCATCTGGTCGACGACATCGAACGGTTGCGCGCGCTCGTCGGGGTCGAGCGCTGGCTGGTGTTCGGCGGCTCGTGGGGCTCGACTTTGGCGTTGGCCTATGCCGAAACGCACCCGGCGCGGGTCAGCGCGCTGATCCTGCGGGGGATCTACACCGCGACCCCGGCCGAGCTCGCCTGGTATTATCAGTTCGGCGTCTCGGAAATGTTTCCCGACAAATGGGCGGGCTTCGTCGCGCCGATCCCGGAGGCCGAGCGCGGCGACATGATCCAGGCGTATCGTCGGATCCTGACCGGCGACGACGAATCGGCCAAGCTCGAAGCCGCCAAGGCGTGGACGATCTGGGAGGGCGAGACGATCACGCTGCTGCCCGACCCGGCGATGCGCGAAGCCTTTCAGGACGGGCATTTCGCGCTGGCGTTCGCGCGGATCGAGAATCATTTCTTCGCGCACGCCGCCTGGCTCGAGGACGGCCAGCTGCTGCGCGACGCCGGGCGGCTCGCGGGCATTCCGGGGACGATCGTCCATGGCCGCTACGACATGCCGTGCCCGGCGCGCTACGCCTATGCGCTCCACCAGGCATGGCCCGAGGCCGAGTTCCATCTGATCGAGGGGGCGGGACACGCCTATAGCGAGCCCGGCATCCTCGACCAGCTGATCCGCGCGACCGATCGCTTCGCTGGGGGTTGAGCCCACCGTCATCCCCGCGAAAGCGGGGATCCCGCTGTCTGGCCCGCGGTGAGCGGAAGAAGCGGGACTCCCGCTTTCGCGGGGGTGACGGGAGTTCCGTCTGATCGAGGGGCGGAACACGCCTATAGCGAGCCCGGCATCCTCGACCAGCTGATCCGCGCGACCGATCGGTTTGCGGGAGGCTGACCCCACCGTCATTCCCGCGAAAGCGGGGATCCCGCTGTCTAGCCCGCGGTGAGCAGAAGAAGCGGGACCCCCGCTTTCGGGGGGGTGACGGGGGGAGGGGCGGTCAGCCGTTCATCCCACCCAGCTCGCCAGCCAGTCCGACAGCGCCTGCGGGCTGAGCGTGCGTGCGTCGGCGAGCGCGGCGGTGCGGCCGGGGTTCTTGAGCGTATCGGTCGTGGGATCGACGATCAGCACGCTCGGCACGCCGCCGCCGAAATGGTCCTTGAGGCCGTATTTCGCCGCCACGTCGAGATTCTTGTCGAAGCGGCCGACATCGACCGTGACGATCTCGTACTTCTTCGCGAGGAATTCGCGCAGCCCCGGCAATTCCATCGTGCCGGCGAGCAGGCGGCAATCGAGGCACCAGTTCCCGCCAAGATCTATCAGCAGCAGCTTGTGCTGCGCTTTGGCGCGCGTACGCGCCGCGGCGACCTGCGCTTCGGCGTCAGCCGCCTCGTTATACGGCAGCGGAAGCGGCGTCTTGAGTTGCTGGAAGCTCGCTGCGGCGACCTTGGGGCCGGGCGCGGCGAGCGCGGGGCCGGCGAGGGTGAGGGCGATCGCGGCAAGGGCTAGGCGCATCTAAAGTCCTTCTTTTTCCGGTCCCCGGCGAAGGCCGGGGCCAAGGCGTGTGTGGGTCGTCGATTGGTCACCCCCAGCGAACGCCTGACAGCGCGACTGGGCCCCGGCCTTCGCCGGGGAGCTGACCAAAATAGGCCACACGCCCCGCGCCGCACACAAAGAAAAACCCGGCAGGCCTAAAGGCCCACCGGGTCTATCTCGTTTGCGTCAGACGAAAGCGGTTAGGCGATCGACGTCAGGTTCACAGCCGCCATCTTGCCGCGACGATCGACTTCCAACTCGAACTCGAGCCGGTCGCCTTCGTTGAGCGAGGTCATGCCGCCACGCTCGACAGCCGAGATGTGGACGAACGCGTCGGGCTGGCCATCGTCGCGCTGAATGAAGCCGAAGCCCTTCATCGCGTTGAAGAACTTGACCGTGCCGGTCGCCTTCTCGCCGGTCAGCTGGCGCTGCGGCGCGCCACCGGGAGCGGCGCCACGCGGGCCACCGGGAGCTGCGTCACGCTCGCGCGGCGGGCCGCGGTCGGTGACGGCCATCGGCTCGCCGTCGATCTTGAGGTCGGTCGCCGAGATGCGGCCGCCACGGTCGACGAGGGTGAAGCCGAGCGGCTGGCCTTCGGCCAGACCGGTCAGGCCAGCCTGCTCGACGGCCGAGATGTGCACGAACACGTCCTCGCCGCCATCGTCGCGAACGACGAAGCCGAAGCCCTTCTGCCCGTTGAAGAATTTTACGACGCCGGTGCCTTCACCGACAACCTGCGGGGGCATGCCGCGGCCACCGCCGCCTGCGCCACCACCGCCGAAGCCGCCGCCACCGCCGCTGCGGAAACCGCCGCCGCCGCCGCCGCCGCCGAAGCGATCGCCGCCGCCACCGCCGAAGCGATCGCCACCGCCACCGAAGCGATCACCGCCGCCGCCGAAACGATCGCCACCGCCGCCGAAGCCGCCGTCGAAGCCGCCGCTATCGCCGAAACCGTCGCGCTTGTCGCGCCCGCGCCCGCCACGATCGCCGCGGCGTCCTTTATCGAAACTCATGCCCTGTTCGTCTTCCCGGTTCGTCCGACATCGATATCGCAACCGTTGCGTCGGACGAAAGACGCAGGGTTTCGGCACCAAACCAATCGTGCCACCGAATCGTGTAACGCAAAATGGCAAGGGCTGCGAATGAATTCGTCCAAAATGCGGCACGAATCACACGCTTCTTGCGCCGCTGTGGCAAGCGCGGCACAGACTCGGCGCATGTCGATCCTCACCTTGCTCGCCGATCCCGCCGCCTGGGCGGCCCTCGCCACGCTGATCGTGATGGAGGTCGTGCTCGGCATCGACAATCTCGTGTTCATCTCCTTGTTGTCGAACAAATTGCCCGAGGATCAACGCGCGAAGGTCCGCCGAGTCGGCATCGGGCTCGCGCTGGTGCTGCGACTCGGGCTGCTGTCGATCATCGCCTGGATCGCCGGGCTGGTGCAGCCGGTGTTCGATCTCGGGTTGAGCGGTTCGCTCGATGCGCACGGCGTCCCCGCGTTCGAAACCGCGTTTTCGGTACGCGACCTAATCCTGATCGCGGGCGGCGTCTTCCTGTTGTGGAAGGCGACGACCGAGATCCACCATACGATCGATCATGACGCGGCGGGCGCGAGCGAAGGCGGGAAGGGCGCCGCCGCGATTTCGTTCGGGATGGCGATCGTCCAGATCCTGTTGCTCGACATGGTCTTCTCGATCGATTCGATTCTTACCGCGATCGGTATGGCCGACGACCTGCCGGTGATGGTCGTCGCGGTGGTCGTCGCGGTCGGGGTGATGCTGCTCGCCGCCACCCCGCTCGCCAATTTCATCGCGGCCAATCCGAGCGTGGTGATCCTCGCGCTCGGCTTCCTTCTGATGATCGGCGCGGTGCTGATCGCCGATGGCTTCGGCGTGCATGTGCCCAAGGGTTATATCTACGCCGCGATGGCGTTTTCGGGCGTGGTCGAGGCGCTCAACATCGCGGCGCGGCGCGCGCGCGGGCGCACCGCGCACTGATCGGGCAAGGTGGCATGATCCGGGCGATTATGCTCGATGTGGACGGGGTCCTCGTCCGGCATCCCGACCCGCGCGGATGGAGCGTCGCGCTGGAGGACGATCTCGGGATCGCGCCCGCGACGCTGCAGGACGCCTTTTTCGCGGTGCATTGGGACGATATCATTCACGGGCGCGCCTCGCTCCGCGAACGGCTGGAACCGGTCCTGCGCACGATCGCCCCGACGGTGCCCTACGCGACGCTGGTTGCATATTGGTTCGGCCACGACGCGCATCTCGACACCAGCCTGCTGTCCGAAGTCGACGCGATCCGCGCCGGCGGCACGCCAGTCCACCTTGCGACCGTGCAGGAGCATGAGCGCGCGCGCTTCCTGTGGGAGGACCTCGATTTCCGCAGCCGGTTTGATGGCCTTCACTATGCGGCCGACTTGGGCTGCGCAAAGCCGGACGCGCGCTTCTATCGCAGCATCGAGGCCCGCACCGGGTTCCGCCCGGACGCGCTGTTCTTCGTCGACGACAAGATCGCCAATGTCGCGGCGGCGATCGCGTGCGGCTGGGCCGCCGCGCACTGGACCGGACGCGAGACGTTGCACGCCGCCATTGAGCGCCGCGCCTTTCACCGCTAGGGCCGGGCGATGACTGTACATCTCTACGAAGAAGACATCCCCGCCGATCTGTTCCCCGCTGGCGCGGACATCGCGGTCGATACCGAGACGATGGGGCTGATCACGCCGCGCGACCGGCTGTGCCTGGTCCAGCTCTCCGACGGCGGGCCCGACGAGCATCTCGTCCGCTTCGCGCCCGACAGCGATTACGCCGCGCCGAACCTGCGCGCGCTGCTGGCGGACCCGTCGCGCGTCAAGCTGTTCCACTTCGGGCGGTTCGATCTCGCGGCGATCAGCCATTATCTCGAAGTGACCGCAGCGCCGGTCTATTGCACCAAGATCGCCTCGCGGCTGGTGCGCACCTATACCGACCGCCACGGCCTTAAGGAGCTGGTGCGCGAATTGCTCGGCCAGGACATCTCCAAGGCGCAGCAATCGTCCGACTGGGGCGGCCCGGTGCTGAGCGACGCGCAGAAGGATTACGCGGCGTCCGACGTGCGCTTCCTCCACGCGCTGCGCGAGGAGCTCGACCGACGTCTGGCGCGCGAGGGCCGCACCGAACTCGCGCAGGCGTGCTTCCAGTTCCTCCCGTGGCGCGCCGAGCTCGACATTGCTGGCTGGCCGGAAGTCGACATCTTTGCGCACATGTGATGCCTGTTACAGCGGGGAGCAGCCCGATGTCTGACGCCCGCGCGATCCGCGATTCGCGCAAGATCTGGGCTGCGCCGGGCAGCAGCCATGACCGCGTGATCGGTCTGCTGCGCATCGTGCTGCCGATCCTGATCGGCGTGCTCGCCGCGTTCGTCGTCGTGCTGCCGCTCTATTCGGGCGGCGATGTCAGCTTCCTGCTCGACAAGAAGAAGGTCGAAGTCGCCAAGGAGCGGCTGCGCGTCCAGTCGGCAAGCTACAAGGGCGAGGACGACAAGGGCCAGGCCTTCGCGCTGACCGCGGGCTCGGCGGTGCAGAAGAGTTCGGCCGAGCCGATCGTCAAGCTCGAGAAACTGACCGCGCAGATCGGCTTGAAGGACGGTCCCGCCAATATCGTCGGCGAGCATGGTCATTACGACATGGACAAGCAGCAGGTGACGATCGATGGACCGGTGCGCGTCAACGGCAGCGGCGGGTATCGCCTGATCACGCAGGATTCGACGGTCGATCTCAAGACGCGGACGATGAAGAGCGGCGGCGCGGTGACGGGCTCGGTGCCGCAGGGCACGTTCAGCGGCAACCAGCTCAACGCCGATCTGGTGAGCCATATCGTGCGGCTCGATGGCAATGCGCACTTGCAGATCATCCCGCGAAAGAAGAGATAGTCCCGATGCAGCGCCTTCTCGCCCTCCTCGCCGTTTCGCTCGTTCTTTCGGGGGCGGGAATCGTCAGCGCGCAGACGGCGCACAATTCGGCCGCGCCGATCAACTTCAGCGCCGATCACATCGAATTGCAGGACAAGGCGAATCGCGCGCTGCTCACCGGCAGCGTGTCGGTGAAGCAGGCCGAGATGACGCTCAATTCGGCGCGGATGACGGTCGCCTATACCGGGCAGGTCGTCGACGGCAGCCCGCAGGTCTCGCGACTCGACGCCGCGGGCAGCGTCGTCGTGACGCGCCCCGACCAGACCGCGCGCAGCAATTTCGCGGTGTACGATCTCAACAAGCGCGTCGTGACGATGCTCGGCGCGGTCACGCTGATCCAGGCGGGCAACACCGTCAATGGCGGGCGCCTGACGATCAACCTCGACACCGGCCGCGCGGTGATCGACGGATCGTCGGTCGGCGGCGGTGGCGGCAAGGCCGGCACGACGACGAGCAGCGGCGGTCGCGTCAGCGGGACCTTCTCGGTCCCCAAGCGTAACTGACGCGAAAGCCGGGCTATTCGGCGCCTGCGGCTTTCGCGCGCGGCGCGATCGGCGTATAGGCATGCACGAAGCCTGCCAGATGCCGTACGGTTAACCCTTCGGTAACTCTAAACTGCGAGCACGCCCCGATGAGCGACAGCATGACCCTCGACACCGCGCCGCCGATCGCCGAGCAGCCGGTCAATGACGGGCTCTCGGTCGTGTCGATCGCCAAATCGTACGACAAGCGCAGCGTGCTGACCGACGTGTCGGTTTCGGTCGCCAAGGGCGAGGTGGTCGGGCTGCTCGGGCCGAACGGCGCGGGCAAGACGACTTGCTTCTATTCGGTGATGGGGCTGGTAAAGCCCGATTCGGGCCGCATCATGCTCGACGGCAACGATATCACCGGCCTGCCGATGTACCGCCGCGCGATCCTGGGGTTGGGCTATCTGCCGCAGGAGACCTCGATCTTCCGCGGGCTCACCGTCGAGCAGAACATCCTCAGCGTGCTCGAGCTGGCGGTGCCGGACCCCGCGCAGCGCAGGGTCCGGCTTGATACGCTGCTCGACGAATTCGGCCTGACGCGCCTGCGCGATTCCCCGGCGATGGCGCTGTCGGGCGGTGAGCGCCGCCGCGCCGAGATCGCGCGCGCGCTCGCCGCCGATCCGTCGATCATGCTGCTCGACGAGCCGTTCGCAGGCATCGACCCGCTGTCGATCGCCGATATTCGCGATCTGATCTGCGAGCTCAAGAAGCGCGGGATCGGCGTGCTGATCACCGACCACAATGTGCGCGAGACGCTCGAGATCGTCGACCGCGCGTACATCATCTATGACGGCCGCGTGCTGTTCACCGGCTCGCCCGCCGAGCTGGTGGCGGATGCGAACGTGCGGCGGCTGTATCTCGGCGAGGGCTTCTCGCTCTAGCCGATGGCACAGGCAGCCCGGCCTCGCTTTTCCCGCCGTCACCCCGGCCTTGTGCCGGGGTCCACCGCGCGGGGTGATGCGCGCTTGGGATTTCGAGCGATGCCGGCGCGGCACGGTGGACCCCGGCGCGAGGCCGGGGTGACCGCGGGTAGCAGCAGCCGGTGAGCCTCGCCCCGCGTCTCGACCTGCGCCAGTCGCAATCGCTGGTGATGACGCCGCAGCTCCAGCAGGCGATCCGCCTGCTCGCGCTGTCGAACCTCGAGGTCGAGGGCTTCCTCGCCGAGGAGATCGAGCGCAACCCGTTGCTCGAGGCGAGCGCCCCCGAGGACGACGGTCCGACCCAGGAGCGCGAGGTCGATGGTCCGCTCCGCGACGAACCCGCCACCGCCGACGAGTTGCTGCGAAACGGGGGTGATTCGGGCGAGGCGTCGCTCGACGTCGACTTCACCGCCGAGAGCTTCCACCACGACAGCCCCGCCGATCAGGCGGGCGGCGCGGGGATGGACGGATCGCTCGGCCTCAACGGCGCGAGCAGCGGCGGCGGGGTGGGCGAGGACGGCCCCGATTTCGACGGATTCGCCGACACCGCCCTCAGCCTGTCGGACCATCTGCTCGCGCAGGCCGGCACCGCGGTCGACGGCGCCGACCTGTTCATCGCCGCGCATCTGATCGATCAGATCGACGAATGCGGCTATCTCACCGCATCCTTGCTCGACATCGCGACCCGGCTCGGCGTTCCGCTCGCGCGCGTCGAGCAGGTGCTCGGCGTCATCCAGACTTTCGAGCCGACCGGCGTCGGCGCGCGCGATCTCGCCGAATGCCTCGCGCTCCAGGCCAAGGAAGCCGATCGCTACGATCCGTGCATGGCGCGGCTGATCGACCATCTCGATCTCGTCGCGCGCGGCGATCTCGCGCGGTTGCGGCGGCTGTGCGACGTCGACGACGAGGATCTCGCCGACATGATCCGCGAGCTGCGCAATTACGACCCCAAGCCCGGCTGCCGCTTCGGCGGCGAGCCGACCCAGGCGGTGGTGCCCGATCTGTTCGTCGCCAAGCGCAAGGACGGCTGGGGCATCGAGATCAATGCGGCGACGCTCCCGCGCGTCCTCGTCAACCGCAGCTATTATACCGAGCTCTCGAGCGCGCGCGGCGACAAGGCGTCGAAGGCGTGGCTGGGCGACATGCTCGCCAGCGCCAACTGGCTGGTCAAGGCGCTCGACCAGCGCCAGCGCACGATCATCAAGGTCGCCGCCGAAATCGTGAAGCAGCAGGAAGGCTTCTTCCTCAACGGCGTCGCGCATCTCAAACCGATGACGCTGCGCCAGGTCGCCGACGCGATCGAGATGCACGAATCGACGGTGTCGCGCGTCACCAGCAACAAATATCTGTCGTGCGCGCGCGGGCTCTACGAGCTCAAATATTTCTTCACCTCGGCGATCCAGTCGTCCGAAGGGGGCGACGCGGTCTCGGCGCAAGCGGTGAAGTCGGCGATCAAAGCGCTGATCGCGGGCGAGGGCGACAAGATCCTGTCAGACGACACGTTGGTCGAACTGCTCAACGCCAAGGGGTTCGACATCGCGCGGCGCACGGTCGCGAAATATCGCGAGGCGCTCGGGATCGGATCATCGGTGCAGCGCCGGCGGGCGCGGGCGCTCGAAGGCGCGTAGAGGCGGCGCCTGATCGGAGCGGAGCCGGCCCGACCGAGGTCAGGCCGGCAACGGGCTCAGCGTGCGGTCAGCGCAACGTCGCGCGCGAGCGCACGCTTGGCGACCTGGTGCGACCAGATGGCATCGCCGGTCGGCGTTTCGAGCATCGCATTGTCGAGCGTGAGCGCGCGGCGCAGCGCGGTGTTGGCGTCGGCGGCGCGGCCTGCGCGCTGATACGCGGCGGCGAGCTCGATCGCGACGCCGCCGTCGCTCGGCGAAACCCGCGACGCGGCTTCGAGACTGCGCACGGCGGCGGCGGAGTCGCGCGTCGGAGCGGCTGCGGCCGGGGCGACGGCCGCGGCTGCGACAAGGATGGCGATAGCGAATTTCATGGTCATCATCTGTCTCCTATTTGGTCTGTTACAGAATGATGACACATTTGCTGCATATCTGTGAAGAGATAATTTCACTTATGTGACTTTCCTGTTTTTGGCGGAGATCCCGCTGCTCGAGCCGACCTGTTTCGAGCGACTTGATCGAAGTTGGTCGTGGCGCGTTGGGGGAGCGGCTCGTTCCGAGCCGCAAAGGAATCGAAGATGCGTAAGGCAATCATGGCGGCGCTTGCCGCGACGTTGACGGTGAGCGCGGCGCTGCCGGCGACCGCCCAGGTCAACCTCCGCCAGCGGAATCAGGAGCGTCGGATCGACGCGGGCGATCGCTCGGGCAAGCTCACGCGCGTCGAGAGCGCCCGGTTGAAGGCGCAGCAGCGCTCGATCGAGCGGCTCGAGGCACGCCAGCGCGCGCGCCACGGCGGCCGCCTGACCCCGGCCGACAAGCGCATGATCCACGATCGCCAGGCCGAGGCCGATCGCGCGATCACGCACCAGAAGCATGACCGCCAGCGCGGGCGCAATCACCTGAAGCTGTAATCAGCCGGTGGCGCCGCCGACTATTGCGTCGGCGGCGCCGCTTTGGCGGCCCCCGCCTCGGTGATCAGCGCGCCGAGCGCCTTCGGATCCGCGAAGCGCCCCAATTGCTGGAGTTCCTTCTGGACGAGCGGATCGCTCATCAGGCCGCGCATCGCGACTCCCCCCAGCGTCCCGAAACTTGCCTCGATCGTCGACATGCCATCGTATTTGATCGCCTCGATCGCTTGCGGCCGACAATCGACCGTCAGCACGCGGCTGAAATAGATCCCCGTCCGGCGATTGAAATCCTCGCGCTGCGCGGGCGTGATCGTCGACAGCGCCTTGACCGCGGGGCCCGCCGAGATCGCCGAGAAGACCCATTGCACCAGGAGCGTCTGATCGGATTGCGAGCTATGATCGACGAGACATTTCGACAGCGCGTCGCCGAAGCTGCTGGCATTGGCGGCGCCTGGCGCGGCGGCGCAGAGCAGCGCACCCGCGAGACCGGCGCAAAGTGTTCGGTTCACCACGATATTCCCCCTCGAGACGGCGAAGTCTATGCCGATCGGGAAAGACCGTCCAGCGCGCTTCGCTCAGTCGTCCTCATCCTCATGGCCCGACAGCGCGAGCGCGCGCGCCTTGATCTGGCGCGTCTGGCACCAGTGCACCAGCGCATCCTCGCGGCCGTGCGTCACCCACACTTCCCTGGGCGCGATCTCGGTGAGGGTGTCGGTCAGTTCGTCCCAATCGGCATGGTCCGACAGGATTAGCGGCAGCTCGACGCCGCGTTGCACCGCGCGCTGCCGCACGCGCATCCATCCGCTCGCCATCGCGGTGATCGGGTCGGGCAGGCGGCGCGACCAGCGATCGGCCATCGCGCCGGGCGGGGCGATGACGACGTGCCCCATCATCTCGGCCTTGGCGGCGACCGTCGCGGGGCGCAGTTCGCCGAGCTCGACGCCGTGCGCCTGGTAGAGCGCGCACAGTTTCTCGAGCGCGCCGTGGATGTAGATCGGCGCGTCGTGCCCGCGCGCGCGCAGTTCGGCGATCACGCGCTGCGCCTTGCCGAGCGCGTACGCGCCGACCAGCACGCAGCGCGTCGGATTGGCGTGGAGCGCGGCGGTCAATTTGTCGATCTCGTCGCCGGTCTCGGGATGGCGGAAGACGGGGAGGCCGAAGGTCGCCTCGGTGATGAACACGTCGCATTTGACGGGCTCGAACGCTGCGCAGGTCGGGTCGGCGCGGCGCTTGTAGTCACCCGACACGACGATTCGCTCGCCGCGATATTCGAGCAGGATCTGCGCCGAGCCGAGCACGTGGCCGGCGGGTACGAAGGTGGCTTTGACGTCGCCGAAGTGGTGGCTGTCGCCATACGCGATTGGGTGGCCGGCCTGCGGACCGTAGCGCGCATCCATGATCGCGAGCGTCTCGGGTGTCGCCCACACCGCCTCGTGCCCGCCGCGCGCGTGATCGGCATGGCCGTGCGTGACGAGCGCGACGGGGGAGGGGCGCGACGGGTCGACCCACACGCCGGCGGGCTTCACGTAGATTCCGTGCGGGTGGGGTTCGATCCAGTCGCCGAGCTTTGCCATGCTCCCTATATGGGTAGGAGGCGTTTGAGTTCCCAGTTTATCGCGGAACCAATCGATATGGCAGCACCACCCTCGCGCCACGCACCACGCACCACCCCCAGCCCCTCCCTGGAAGGGAGGGGCTGGGGGTGGGTCGGCCGAGGGCAGGGGCTGACCGCGACAATCGGCCGCCCCAGCGCCGGGTGAACCGCGTGCGCTCGCCGGGCGTCATCCTCACGCTTCCGTCGCTTCGCGCCTGCCACCCGCTGCGTCCACAGCGAGGGGATTTGGATGCGCTACCGACAGCGGAACCGCCTTGGATTGGCCCCATTGCTGTAGGATCGGTACGGCATGACGTGCGTACCCTTACCCTCCGCCCTTCCGATCCGTCTTCGCAACCGAATGTTTGCCCTTGTGATGATCGCGCTCGCGATCGGTACGCCCGGCGCCGCCCACGCCGACGCGCTCCAGTCCCGGATCGTCGCCACCGCCCGCGCCACGCCGACCGCGCGGCACGCCTTCCGCCGCACGCTCGCGTTCGAGCGGACCGGCGCTCCGCGGAAAACCTATGTCGAGCAGTTCGACCCGAGCCGCCCCGCCGCCGACCGCTGGTCGCTGATCAGCATCGACGGCCGCGCGCCGACCCCCAAGGAGATCGCCACCTCGCGCAAGGCCAATCACGGGCCGATCCCGTCCTACGCGGAATTGGCGAAGTGGTTCGGCAGTCCCGCGACCCGCACCGATGAGGGCGGCGGCGTGCTCTATCGGTTCGCACGACTGCCGGCGGGCATTTTCAAGATCGGATCGCACGACGCCTCGCCCGACACCCAGGTCGAGGCGCTGGTCAACACCAGCGGCGCGGTGCCGTTCGTCGAGCGCGTGCGGATGACGTCGACCAAGAGCTTCAGCGTCATGCTCGTCGCCGCGCTGCGCAGCATCACGGTCGACCAGCGCTATCGTCTGCTCGCCGACGGAACCGCGGTGCCGTCGGATGCGACCAGCGCGCTGACGGGCGCGATGATGGGCAAGGCCGGGACGATGCGGACCGCCACCAGCTACAGCGAGTTTCGCGCAATTCCGTGACGTGCCGACGCGCGGGGCTGGTCTTTGCCGCGTCGCGCCCCCCATATCGGGTGAGTGAGCGTATCCGACCTTCCCGCCCCGATCGCCGACTGGTTCGCCGCCAAGGGCTGGGCTCCCCGCGCCCACCAGCTCGACATGCTCGATGTCGCGCGCGCCGGGCATCACGGCCTGCTCGTCGCGAGCACCGGCGCTGGCAAGACGCTTGCGGGGTTCCTGCCGACGCTGACCGAACTGATCGAAAACCCGACGCAAGGGCTCCACACGCTCTACGTCTCGCCGCTGAAGGCGCTGGCGGTCGACGTCCAGCGCAACCTGCTCACCCCGATCGCCGAGATGGGCCTCGACATCCGCGTCGAGACGCGCACCGGCGACACGCCGTCGGACCGCAAGGCACGGCAGCGGATCAAGCCGCCGCAGATCCTGCTCACCACCCCTGAATCGCTCAGCCTGCTGCTCAGCTACCCCGACAGCGGGCTGATCTTCGAAAACCTCAGGACGATCGTCGTCGACGAAGTCCATGCCTTCGCCACCGGCAAGCGCGGCGACCTGCTGTCCTTGTGCATGGGCCGCCTGCAACGCCTCGCGCCCGATCTGCGCCGCGTCGCGCTGTCGGCGACGGTGGCGGACGCCGACGGCTACCGCGCCTGGCTCGCGCCCGATGGCGACATCGATACGGTCGATCTGGTGCAGGGCGAACCCGGCGTCCCCGCCAATATCGCGATCCTGCTGCCCGAGGGCCGCGTCCCCTGGTCGGGCCATTCGGGCCGCTACGCCGCCGAGCAGGTGATGGCCGAGATCGAGACGCACAAGACCTCGATCGTCTTCTGCAACACGCGCAGCCTCGCCGAGCTGATCTTCCAGGATCTGTGGAAGGTCAACGCGATGAGTCTGCCGATCGGCATCCACCACGGCTCGCTGTCGCTGGAGGCGCGGCGGAAGGTCGAAGGCGCGATGGCCGACGGCAAGCTGCGCGGGCTTGTCGCCACGGCCAGCCTCGATCTGGGGGTCGATTGGGGCGATGTCGACTGCGTGATCCAGATGGGGGCGCCGAAAGGATCGTCGCGATTGCTGCAGCGGATCGGGCGCAGCAATCACCGCATGGACGAGGCGTCGGAGGCGGTGCTCGTCCCCGGTAACCGCTTCGAATATCTCGAAGCACGCGCGGCGCTCGACGCGGTCGATGCGGGCGAGCTCGATCCCGACGTGTTCCGCATGGGCGGACTCGATGTGCTCGCGCAGCACATCATGGCCTGCGCCTGCGCGGCCCCCTTCCGCGAGGCGGATATGCTCGACGAAATCCGCTCGGCGCTGCCCTATTCGGCCCTCACCGACGAAACGTTCAGCCGCGTGCTCGGCTTCATCCGCGACGGCGGCTATGCGCTGAAAGCCTATGACAAGTTCAAACGGCTGACGCAGGATGCCGACGGCCTGTGGCGCGTCAGCCACCCGAAATTTGTTGCGCAGCATAGACTGAACGCCGGGATCATCGTCGAGGCGACGATGCTCACCGTCCGCTTCAAGAACGGCCGCAGCCTCGGCAAGGTCGAGGAGGGCTTCGCCGCCACGCTCAGCCCCGGCGACACCTTCTTCTTCGCCGGTATGAGCCTGGAAGTGATGGGCATGGACACCGAGGATCTGCTCGTCCGCGCGACCGCGCGGCCCGCGCGGATCCCGACCTATGGTGGCGCGCGGATGGCGATGTCGACCAACCTCGCACAGCGCGTCCGCGGCTTCCTCGCCGATCCGTCGGAATGGCCGCGCTTCCCCGACGACGTGCGCGAATGGCTCGAGATGCAGCAACGCCGCTCGACGCTCCCCGCGCCCGGCCAGCTGCTCGTCGAAACCTTCCCGCGCGAGGGCCGCCACTACATGGTCGCCTACAGCTTCGAGGGCTGGAACGCGCACCAGTCGCTCGGCATGCTCGTCACGCGGCGGATGGAGACGCTCGGGCTCAAGCCGATGGGCTTCGTCTCGAACGATTATGCGCTGGCGTGCTACGGGCTCGAGAAGATCACCGACCCGGGGTCGCTCTTCTCCGCCGATATTCTCGAGGACGAGTTCGTCGACTGGGTACAGAGCTCGGCGCTGCTCAAGCGCGCCTTCCGCGAGGTCGCGGTGATCGGCGGCCTGGTCGAGCGCCAGCATCCCGGCAAGCGCAAGACCGGCAAGCAGGTCACCTTCTCGACCGACCTGATCTACGACGTGCTGCGCAAATACGAGCCGGGCCATTTGCTGCTCGAAGCCGCCTGGGCCGACGCCCGCGCGCGGATGACCGATGTCGGGCGCTTGGCCGACCTGCTCGACCGCGCCGCCGACACGATGCTCCACGTCGATCTCGAGCGCGTCTCGCCGCTGGCAGTGCCCGTGCTCACCTTGATCGGCCGCGAGAAGATCGCGACGGGACTCGCCGACGATGCGCTGCTGATCGAAGCCGAGGCGCTGGCGGCGGAGGCGATGCGGCCAGACTAGCCCCGCCCGTCACCCCGGCCCTGTGCCGGGGCCCACCGTGCCGCATGCGCAGCGAAAGACTGTGCGCGCATCCGGTAGGCCCCGGGACAAGCCCGGGGTTACAAGTCGCCCCACCACCGTCATCCCAGCGAAAGCTGGGATCTCCCGGCAAGGGGCACCGCGCCAGCGTCGCGAGACCCCAGCCTTCGCTGGGGCGACGGAGTGGGTGGCGCCGCTCGAGTGCGCGCTTGACTGCTTGTGAAACCCCCGAATCGGGCGTAGTTTGCCCGCATGGTTTTGGCGCTGCTTCTCGCCGTTCCGCTCGCCGCAGCGTTGGCCACGCCCCAACCCGTGCTGCAGCCTGCGCCCGATCCTGCTGCGCAGCACGATCCGCAGCAAACGCCAGCCGACCAGCTCGATTTCATCACCGAGGGCCTGCGCATGACGGTGCCGGTGACGATCGGCCCGGCCGGCCCGTATCGCTTCGTCGTCGACACCGGCGCCGAGCGCACCGTGATCGCGCGCGAGCTCGCGACCAAGCTCGGCCTCTCGCCCGGGCGCAGCGTCCATGTCACCGCGATGGCGGGCTCGGCGCAATTCGCCACCGTGGTCATCCCCGATCTGCGGATCGGTTCGCCGCTCGCGGGGGCGCGGCTGTCGACGGTAGGGATCGAGGCGCCGGCTTTGTTCGGCCGCAACCTCGGCGCCGCCGGGCTAGTCGGGATCGACACGCTGCAGGGCCATGCCGTGACGATCGACTTCGCCGCGCAGACAATGACGGTGATCCCCGCGACCAAGCGGCTGCGCAAGGAGCGCTTCGGCCCCGACGACATCGTCATCCACGCGAAGAATCAGCTCGGCCAGCTCGTCGTCACCGATGCGAGCTATCGCGGGCATAGCGTGCGCGTCGTGATCGACACCGGCGCCGACACCAGCATGGGCAATCTCGCGCTCCGCCGGCTCGCCGCGCCGGCGCACGCGGCAGTGACCGCGGTCAGCCTGCTCAGCGTCACCGGCGCGTCGTTGCAGGCCGAGCAAGCGCTGCTCGACCGGGTGCGGATCGGCGAGATCGGGCTCGCCAATCTGCCCGTCGCGTTCGTCGATGCCGCGCCGTTCGCGCGGCTCGGCTTGCGCGAGCGGCCGGCGCTGCTGCTTGGGATGGACGCGCTGCGGCTGTTCGGCCGCGTGCGGATCGACTTCGCCAACCGCGAACTGCGCCTCGCGCAGCCGAAGATGCCATAACCCTCTTCGCCCCTCCCCTTCAGGGGAGGGGATGGGGGTGGGGGACGCCTCGCAGAGAGTAGCGCTTGTGACTTCCCCACCCCAACCCAGTGTCAGGTCGGTCAGGCCCCCGGCCTGACCTGAACCGCGCGGGGCGCGGTTCACCTGACGCTCCTAAAGGGGAGGGGCTTTTAGTCGCCCGTTGCGTTCCCCCGCGACCGCGCTAGCCTCGCGTCCAAACACAGGGGGGCTGTCCATGTTCGCACGTATCACCAAGATCCTCGCCACCAGCCTGCTCGCCACCACCGCGCTCGCCAGCGCTGCGAGCGCGCAGGACCGCCCCGACCAGAACGCCTATCTCGGCCTCTACAAGGAGCTGGTCGAGACCAACACCACGCTGTCCTCCGGCAGCTGCACCACCGCCGCCGCGCAGATCGGCGCGCGCTTGAAGGCGGCGGGCTTCGCCGACGCCGACCTCACCTATTTCAGCGTCCCCGATCATCCCAAGGAAGGCGGCCTCGTCGCGATCCTCAAGGGGAGCGACGCGCACGCCAGGCCGATCCTGCTCCTCGCGCATCTCGACGTGGTCGAGGCCAAGCGCGAGGATTGGACGCGCGATCCGTTCAAGCTGATCGAGGAAGACGGATACTATTACGCCCGCGGCAGCACCGACGACAAGGCGATGGCGGCGATCTGGGCCGACAGCCTGATCCGCTTCAAGCAGCAGAGCTACCGCCCCAAGCGCACGATCAAGCTCGCGCTCACCTGTGGCGAGGAAACCACCTTCGCCTTCAACGGCGCGCAGTGGCTGGCGAAGAACAAGCCCGACCTGATCGCCGCCGAATTCGGCCTCAACGAAGGCGGCGGCGGGCAGATGACCGACGACGGCAAGCGCCTCGCGATGTTCATGCAGGTCGGCGAGAAGGCCGCGCAGAACTTCACGCTCACCGCCACCAACCCCGGCGGCCACAGCTCGCAGCCCGTGCCGACCAACGCGATCTACCAGCTCGCCGACGCGCTCGAGGCGATCCGGTCTTACGAATTCCCGATCAAGTTCACCGACACGACGCGCGCCTTCTTCAAGGGCGCCGCGCTCGCACAGAAGCCCGAGATGCGCGACGCGATGCTCAAGCTCGTCGCCAACCCTGCCGACACCGCGGCGGACAAGATCGTCAGCACCGACAAGACCTTCCATTCGACGCTGCGCACCACTTGCGTCGCGACTTTGCTCAGCGCCGGCCATGCCGAGAACGCGCTGCCGCAGCGCGCCACCGCCAACGTCAACTGCCGCATCTTCCCGGGCGAGACCGTCGAGGGCACGCTCGCCAAGCTGCAGGCGCTCGCCGGCGCGGCGGTGAAGGTCAGCGCCAACGTGCCCGTCCGCCCGGTCGCGGTGCCGCCGAGCCTCGACCCCAAGGTGATGGGCCCGGCGCAGGCGGTCGCCGCCAAGCACTTCCCCGGGCTGACGATCCTCCCGTTGATGTCGACCGGCGCGACCGACGGCATCTTCTTCGAGGGCATCGGCATCCCGGTCTATGGCGTGCCGGGCATCTTCATGACCGGCGACTTCAACCGCGCGCACGGGCTGAACGAGCGGATGAACGTCAAGTCGCTGTATGACGGGCGGGATTATCTGTTCGATCTGGTCAAGGCGTATGCGGGGTAGGGGCGCGCTTCGGCCCGCCCGACCAACACGTTCCCACCCCCCGTCGTCCCCGCGAAAGCGGGGATCCCGCTTCTTAAACCGTCGGTAACGCGGAGGAAGATGACTCCGCACCGCTGCGGGACACTGCGAAGGATCGTGGCACCTAAACTGGCCAGACGATCCCCAGCTTAAAGCAAAGGATCGAAGCGGGCTTCGATCCGATCGTCGGCGGATCGGAATTGCGCGGGGCAACAGCTTTGAAAAAGGCGCTGTCCTACATGGGGCGTTTTTGAGAGACTGCTTCAAACGCTCTTTGAACTCGTCAATTCGATTGGTGCCCGAGTCGCGCTGGTCTTTGGTGCATTCGGGTCCTGCCGGTATGCGTCGGTCGATAAGCCGTGGAGGTAGCGCCAGTCCGGAATTCGGGCGGACGCAACGCCGTTTCATCGAAGATCATCGCAAAAACAGAAACAATCGCCCTCGCAAACACCGCGTCCAGGGGTCAATCGAGTCAACCACCGCTCAGCTCGTCGCACCCCCAGCGCGGCGAAAAATCAAACCGTAACCTGCTCCCCCAACTCCAGCACTTTCCCCGGCGGGATGCGCAGGAAGTCGGTCGGGTCGCTCGCATTGCGCTGCAGGAACATGAAGATCCGGTCCTGCCACAGCGGCATGCCCTGGTCGGCGGCGGGCTTGATCGTGTTGCGGCCGATGAAATAGCTTGTCTTGGCGGGGTTGAGCGTCTTCTTGTGGCTCGCCGCCTCGAGCCCCAGGTCGCGCGGCACGTCGGGCGATTCCATGAAGCCATAGGTCAGCACGATGATCGTGAAATTGGCGTCGACCGGGCGGATCTCGGCGCGCTCGTCCTGCTCGACCGAGGGGCGGTCGGCGGTGCGGATGCTGCAGATCAAATTCTTCTCGTGGAGCACCTTGTTGTGCTTGAGATTGTGCAGCAGCGCGCCCGGCGCGCTGTCGGGGTTGGCGGTGAGGAACACCGCGGTCCCCTCGACGCGCTCGGGCGGGCGCTTGGCGAGCGCTGCCGCCAGGTCGGCGAGCGGGACGCTCTGGCGCAGCTCGAATTCACGGACGATCCCGCGCCCGCGGTTCCAGGTGTAGATGACGAGCCCGATCACCGCGGCGACGAGCAGCGGCACCCAGCCGCCCTCGACGACGCGCAGGATGTTCGCGCCGAAGAAGATCAAATCGAGCGTCAGGAACGGCAGGATCACCGCGAGCGCGAGCGGGCGCCCCCAGTTCCAGCGATGCCGCACGACGATATAGGCGAGCAAAGTCGTCACCACCATCGTCCCCGTCACCGCGATGCCGTACGCCGCGGCCATCGCCGAGGAGGTGCGGAACTGGATCACCAGCACCAGCACGCCGACCAGCAGCAGCCAGTTGATCGAGGGGAGGTAGATCTGCCCGGCCTGCGTCGCCGAGGTCTGGCGGATGCGTAGCCGCGGGAGCAGCCCGAGCTGGATCGCCTGCTGCGTCAGCGAATAGGCGCCGGTGATCACCGCCTGGCTGGCGATGACGGTGGCCATCATCGCGAGCCCGATCAGCCACGGGCGGACGCCTTCGGGCGCCATCAGGAAGAACCAGTCCTGGTTGACAAACGGCTTGCCCGCACGCGCTGCGGCCTCGAGCGCGTTGAGGGCGTAGGCGCCCTGGCCGAGATAGTTGAGGATCAGGCACGGGAAGACGAGCACGAACCAGCCGATACGGATCGGCAGCACCCCGAAATGGCCCATGTCGGCGGTCAGCGCCTCGGCGCCGGTGACGGTGAGGAACACCGCGCCGAGCACGAACAGCCCGGTCACGCCGTGCGTCGCGAGGAAGATCGCGCCGTAATGCGGCGAGATGACGCGCAGGATCGAGGGCTCGTCGGTGATGTGCCACAGCCCGAGCGCGCCGATCGCGAGGAACCAGACGATGCAGACCGGCCCGAACAGCGCCGAGACGCTCGCCGTGCCGCGGCTCTGGATGAAGAAGAGTGCGACGAGGATGACGATCGTCACGCCGAGGATGACCGAGTCGGTGAACATGTCGCCGAGGCCGGGGATCGTCTTGAGCCCCTCGACCGCCGAGAGCACCGACAGCGCCGGCGTGATAATCGCATCGCCATAGAAGAGCGAGGCGCCCGCCGCGCCGAGCACCAGCGCGATCAGCGACCTGCGCCCGAGCGCACGCCGGGCGAGCGCGGTCAGCGCGAGCACGCCGCCCTCGCCCTGATTGTCGGCGCGCATCAGGAAGATGACGTATTTGACGGTGACGACGAGGATCAGCGACCAGATGGCGAGGCTCAGCACGCCGAGGATCTCGCCGGGGTCGAGCCCGTCCTTGGCGGTGAGGTTGAGCGCCTCGCGAAAGGCGTAGAGCGGGCTGGTGCCGATATCGCCGAACACCACGCCGATCGCGCCGATCGTCAGCGCGACGAGCGCTGGGTGCGGGGTGGCTTTGGCGACAAGGCTGTCGGTGGCAGAGGTCATAAGGGGGTAATGGCTCGCCGGAGAGGACGGCGCGCTTTACGCCCGTCACGCCTTTGCGCAAGCGGTTTAACCGGCGGGGGCCGTCGCTCGGCGGGACAGCGTTGCAAGCCTGCATCGATTGCGACATAGGCGGGGGCATGGTTCCTGCTTCGTTCGCCCCTTTCAGCTTCGGGGGCCATTCCTTGCTCGCCCTGCGCAGCGGCGCGGTCTTCTGGCCGGCGCGCGCAGCGTTGCTGGTGGCGGACCTGCATTTCGAGAAAGCGAGCTGGTTCGCGGGGCGCGGGCAGATGCTGCCGCCGTACGATTCGATCGCGACGCTCGCCGATCTGAGTGCGCTGGTCGAGGCGCTGCGGCCGCGCGAGATCTGGTGCCTGGGGGACAGTTTCCACGACCCCAAGGGCTGCGAGCGGTTGCCCGCCGCGGCGCAGGCGACGCTGCGCGCGCTGACCGGGGCGGCGCGCTGGACCTGGATCACCGGCAATCACGATGCCGGGCACGAGGCCGGGCTGGTCGATCATTGCGGCGGCGTGGTGGTCGACGAAGCGGTGGTCGACGGGCTGGTGCTGCGCCACGAGGCGAGCCCGCGCGATCCGCGGCCCGAACTGTCGGGGCATTTCCATCCCAAGCTCCGCTTGCGCGTGCGCGGCCGCAACGTCTCGCGGATCTGCTTCGTCGCGACCCCGACCAAGCTGATCCTGCCCGCGTTCGGTGCGCTGACCGGCGGGCTCGACGTCGATCACCCCGAGATCGTCCGCGCGGTCGGGCCGGGGGCGGAGGCGTTGATCCCGGTCGACGACAAGCTGCTACGCTTCAAGGTCGCGGCGTAGCGAGACAAGAGAAGCCCCTCCCCTTCAGGGGAGGGGTTGGGGGTGGGGAAGTGCCTCGCAGAGCGCCAGCGCCCGTTACTTCCCCACCCCAACCCCTTCCCTGAAGGGGAGGGGCTAAGAAAAGAGCTAGCTCGCCAGCTGCGGGAACCCGGCGCGGAACGCCGCGACCTTGGGCTTGTCGAAGGTCACGATATACGGGTGGTTCGGGTTCCGGTCGAAGAACCGCTGGTGATAGTCCTCGGCCGGGAAGAAGCCGCCGCTCTCGATCTTGGTCACGATCGGCTTGCCGAACACATGCGCCTGCCCGAGCTGCGCGATATACGCCGCCGCCACCCCGCGCTGCGCCGCGCTCTGCGGGAAGATCGCCGAGCGGTAGCTATAGCCGCTGTCGGGCGTCTGGCGGTTGAGCTGCGTCGGATCGTGCGCGACCGAGAAATAGACGCGCAGCAGCGTCGCATAGCTCACCTTGGCGGGATCGTAGACCACGCGGATCGCCTCGGCATGCTTGGTCGTCTCGGTCGAGACCTGATCATAGGTCGCGGTCTCGCGCGTCCCGCCGGCATAGCCCGCGGTGACGCTCTTCACGCCCTTCACATGTTCGAACACCGCTTCCATCCCCCAGAAGCAGCCGCCGGCGAACACCGCGGTCTGCGGGCCGCTCGCGGTGACGTCGGTCTTGGAGACGGGAATCGGCACTGCGCGCTCGGCCTGCGCCGTGCCGCCGCCGAGCGCGTAGAGCGCGATTCCGGCGAGGCCGGCAGTGATCAGGACGGGCTTGAACATCGGGACACCTCTGAGAACAGACATGACGGCATTCGCGTCATGCACGCGCCAAGTTACGCTTTGGCGGTCGACAAAGATGTCGTGTCGACTCAGTGCCGCTTCAACCCGCGCACGCGGTGCCAGATGTAGAATGCGACCGCGGCGACGAGCACCACCGCGATCACCACATCCGCGCTGTGGAACGCCGCCTTCATCGCCGGGCTGTTGTTCCACTGGTCGCCGAGCTTCATGCCGACCCAGGCAAGCCCGAAGCACCACGGCCACGAGCCGAGAAAGGTGTAGAGATGGAACGGCACCAGCGGCATCCGCGCGACGCCCGCCGGAAAGGCGATGAACGAGCGGATCACCGGCAGCAGCCGCCCGATCAGCACCGCGATCCCGCCGAAGCGCGCGAAGAAGCGATCGGCCATGTCGAGCTCACCCGGCCCGACGAGCACGTAACGGCCCCAGCGCTCGGCGAGCGGCCGCCCGCCGCGTTTGCCGATCTCATAGGCCACGATCGACCCGAGATTGCACCCGATCGCGCCGGCGGTGGCGGCGAGGACCAGGTCGAAACGCCCGGTCGAGACGAGATAGCCCGCGAACGGCATGATGATCTCGGACGGGAGCGGGATGCACGCCGACTCGATCGCCATCAGCAGGACGATGCCGAGATAGCCGCCGCTCGAGATGACGGTGATGGCGAAGGTGGCGAGGAGCCCGAGGATTCGTTCGATCATGGGTGTGGGCTTTGCCGTGGCCCGCGGGCGGCGGCTAGGGGAAAGTGCGCCGCTTCTTCTCGATCCCTTGAACGGGAGCGACCGGTTCTCCTCCCCTCCCTGGAAGGGAGGGGGCGGGGGTGGGTCGGCCAAGGGCGGGTGCTGCGTTCGACAACGGACCGACCCACCCCCAACCCCTCCCTTCCCGGGAGGGGAGGCGCGAGCGGTGGCGTTTCGCGTTCATCCAGCGAGAAAAGGCGAGAAGCGCCTTCGACAAGCTTGCGACGAACCGGCTATGGGGTACCGCCATGACCGACTCCGACAAACGCCTCGCTGCGCTGGCCGCCGTCGCCGAAATCCGCCCCGGCATGATCGTCGGCCTCGGCACCGGCTCGACCGCCGCCTTTGCGATCGAAGCGCTCGGCGAACAGGTCCGCGTTGGCCTACAAATCAAGGCCGTCGCCACCAGCCTCGCCACCGAAGCGAGCGCGCACGCGGCCGGCATCCCGCTCATCGCGATGCCCGCGCGGATCGACCTCACGATCGACGGCGCCGACGAGATCGACGACGCGCTCAGCGCCGTAAAAGGCGCCGGCGGCGCCATGTTGCGCGAGAAGGTCGTCGCCGCAGCGAGCGACCGGATGATCGTCATCGCCGACGGCTCGAAGCGCGTCGCCGCGATCGGCGCCGCGAAAATCCCGGTCGAAGTCCTGCCTTTCGCACACGCCTTCGTCGCCGACCGACTCGCCACACTCGGCGGCGCGCCGACGCTGCGCGCAGGGTTCACCAGCGACCAGGGCAACCCGATCCTCGATTGCTACTTTCCCGCCGGGATCGACCACGCTGCCCTCGCCGCCGCGATCGACGCGATTCCGGGCGCGCTCGGGCACGGCCTGTTCCTCGTCGAGGTCGACGCCGCCTATATCGCGACCGACGGAGTCGTTACGCGGCTGGAACGCGGCGGCGCGAGCGACTAAAGCGCCAGCCTTATCTTCAACCCCGGGCAACCCGACCGACGCGCGAGCGTTCAGCGACCACAATAAAAGGCGACCCCCTTCATGGCCGACACCCAAACCGCACCCAACCCCGCTACCGCGCTCCACGAGGATGGCAGCCCCGAGCGTCTCCAGATCGACACGATCCGCACGCTGGCGATGGATGCGGTGTCGACCGCCAAGTCCGGCCATATCGGCACGCCGATGGCGCTCGCGCCGGTCGGCCACACGCTGTGGACCAAGTTCCTGCGCACCGATCCGTCGACCCCCGACTGGCCCAACCGCGACCGCTTCGTGCTGTCGGTCGGCCATGCCTCGATGCTGCTCTATGCGCTGCTGCACCTCGCCGGCGTCGAGGAGATCGATCGCGATGGGAAGAAGTCGGGCGCACCCGCGGTCAGCCTCGACGACATCAAGGCCTTCCGCCAGCTTGGCTCGAAGACCCCGGGCCATCCCGAATATCGCCACACCACCGGCGTCGAGACGACGACCGGCCCGCTCGGCGCCGGCTGCGGCAACTCCGTCGGCATGGCGATCGCCGAGCGCTGGCTCGCCGCGCGCTACAATCGCGACGGCTTCAAGCTGTTCGACCATGACGTCTACGTCTTCTCGGGCGACGGCGACATGATGGAGGGCGTCGCCAGCGAAGCCGCCAGCCTCGCCGGGCATCTCAAGCTGTCGAACCTGTGCTGGGTCTACGATTCGAACCATGTCTCGATCGAGGGCGGCACCGATCTCGCGTTCGACGAGGATGTCGGCAAGCGCTTCGAGGCCTATGGCTGGCACGTGCTCCACGTCAACGACGCCAACGATTGCGCGGCGATGGCGGCGGCGCTCGACTCGTTCAAGGCGTGCGACGACAAGCCGACCTTCATCGTCGTCCACAGCGTCATCGGCTATGGCAGCTCGATCCAGGGCACCGCGAAGGCGCACGGCGAAGCGATGACGCTCGACGACATCGCCAACACCAAGAAGGCCTATGGCTGGGATCCCGAAGCCAAGTTCCTGGTGCCGGACGGCGTCAAGGAAGGCTTCCACAAGGCGGTCGCCGATCGCGGCACGCCGCTTCGCGAAGCCTGGGACGAGATGCGCGCGCGCTATGCCGATGCATACCCTGAGCTGTCGAAGGAACTCGACGCATTGCTCACCAGCCAGCTCCCCGAGGGCTGGGACGCCGACATTCCGACTTTCGACACCGATGCCAAGGGCATGGCGTCGCGCGATGCCGGCGGGAAGGTGATGAACGCGATCGCGGCGAAGGTGCCGTGGCTGGTCGGCGGCTCTGCCGATCTTGCACCTTCGACCAAGACGCTGATCGAGGGCGGCGGCTCGTTCCAGGCGGACAGCTATGGCGCGCGCAACCTGCATTTCGGCGTGCGCGAGCATGGCATGGGCGCAGTCGTCAACGGCATGGCGCTGTCGTATCTGCGGTCCTATTCGGCGACCTTCCTGGTCTTCTCCGATTACATGCGCCCACCGATCCGGTTAGGTTCGCTGATGGAACTCGGCGCGACCTATGTCTTTACGCACGATTCGATCGGCGTCGGCGAGGACGGCCCGACGCACCAGCCGATCGAGCAGGTCATTTCGCTGCGCGCGATCCCCGGGCTCGACACGATCCGCCCGGCCGATGCCAACGAGACCGCCTGGGCGTGGAAGGCGGCGATGCAGTCGGGCAATCATCCGACCGCACTGATCCTGTCTCGCCAGGCTTTGCCGACGATCGATCGCTCCAAATATGCGAGCGCCGAGGGCCTGATGAAGGGCGGCTATGTGCTCGCCGACAGCGAGACCCCACAGGTCATCCTAATCGCGACCGGCTCGGAAGTGTCGCTCGCGCTCGAGGCGCACGACAAGCTCGTCGCGCAGGGCGTGGCGTCGCGCGTCGTGTCGCTGCCGAGCTGGCATCGCTACGAGATGCAGGACGAAGCCTATAAGGAATCGGTCCTGCCGAAAGCGGTCACCGCGCGGCTCGCGATCGAGATGGGCAGCGAGATCGGCTGGGACCGCTATGTCGGCACGCACGGCAAGACGATCACCATGTCGACCTTCGGCGCCTCGGCTCCGATCGCCAAGCTGCAGGACAAGTTCGGCTTCACCGTCGACCATGCCGTCAAGCTCGCGACCGAGATGGTCGACGCGGCGAAGTAAGGAAACGAGGACCACCCCCCGTCACCCTCGCGAAAGCGAGGGTCCCGCTTCTTCTGCCGAGCGCGGGGCAAGGCAGCGGGATCCCCGCTTTCGTGGGGATGACGGGGAGGGGACCCGACACTAATCGCCCCCACGGGGTTGTTCGCGTAACCGCCGTGCCCAAATGCAGGGCTACAAGGGCGCACGACACAGATTCACGGAGAAGCACAGATGGGCCGTTTGAACGATCTCGCAGCATTGGGTCAGGCCGTCTGGCTCGACTTCGTCGACCGCAAGTTCCTCGCCGAGGGCGGCCTGCAGAAGATGGTCGATGAAGACGCGCTGACCGGCGTCACGTCGAACCCGTCGATCTTCGAAAAGGCGATGGGCCACGGCCATGCCTATGACGAAGAGCTCGCCGCTTACGACAAGACCAACCCCGAAGCGCCGACGATCGACCGCTACGAGCATCTCGCGATCCTCGACATCCAGGCCGCCGCCGACACGCTGCGCCCGGTCTATGACCGGCTCGACGCCAAGGACGGCTATGTCAGCCTCGAGGTCTCGCCCTATCTCGCCAACGACACCGACGGCACGATCGCCGAGGCGCAGAAATTGTGGAAGGCGGTCAACCGCCCCAACCTGATGATCAAGATCCCCGGCACCCCCGCCGGCGTCCCCGCGATCGCCGCGACGATCGATGCCGGGATCAACGTCAACGTCACGCTGCTCTTCTCGCAGAGCGCGTATCAGGCGGTCGCCGAAGCCTATGTCGAAGGCCTCGAAAAGCGCGCCGCGCGCGGCGAGCCGATCGACAAGATCGCCAGCGTCGCGAGCTTCTTCGTCAGCCGGATCGATTCGAAGATCGACGACAAGATCGATGCCGGCGTTGGCGGCGACGAAGCCAAGGCGCTCAAGGGCAAGGTCGCGATCGCCAATGCCAAGCTCGCTTATGCCTGGTACGAAGAGTTCATCGCTTCGGCGCGCTGGCAGGCGCTCGCCGCCAAGGGCGCGCAGGTCCAGCGGCTGCTCTGGGCGTCGACCGGCACCAAGAACCCGGATTATCCCGACACGCTGTATCTCGACACGCTGATCGGCAAGGACACCGTCAACACCGTCCCTCCCAAGACGCTCGACGCGTATCGCGAGCGCGGCACCGCGGCGGCGACCTTGAACCAGGACGTCGCAGGCGCGCGTCGGGTCATCTCGGATGCCGAGCGGCTCGGGCTCGACCTCGATGGTGTCACCGACACGCTGGTCGAGGAGGGCGTCGCGTCCTTCTCGAAGGCGTTCGACGATCTACTCGGCGCGATCGCCGCGAAGCATCCCGCGCACGCTTGATCGCGCGAGCCCTCCGTTTGCCACGGGCGAACGGGGGGCGTTATCCAGACCTTAGTTTCTTCCAAACATTCGGCGGAGTTTAGCCATGAAGATCGGGATCATCGGCCTTGGCCGCATGGGCGGCAATATCGCGCGGCGACTGATGCGCGCAGGCCACGAAACCGTGGTGTTCGACCGCAACGCCCCAGCGGTCGAGGGGCTCGTCGCCGACGGCGCGATCGGCGCCAGCTCGCTCGAGGACATGCGCGACAAGCTCGACAAACCCGGCATCTATTGGGTGATGCTCCCCGCCGGCGACCCGACCGAGCAGACGATCGCGACGATCGGCGGCTTCGACACCAAGGGCGACATCATCATCGATGGCGGCAACAGCTTCTACAAGGACGACATCCGCCGCGCCAAGGCGTTGACCGAGCGGGGCACGCACTATGTCGATGTCGGCACGTCCGGCGGCGTCTGGGGCCTCGAGCGCGGCTATTGCATGATGGTCGGGGGCGCGAAGGAAGCGGTCGACACGATCGACCCGATCCTCGCGGCGCTCGCCCCCGGCATCGGCACGATCCCGCGCACGCCCGGCCGGATCGAGGAGAATGAGGATCCGCGCGCCGAGCAGGGCTATATCCATGCCGGGCCGGCCGGCGCCGGGCACTTCGTCAAGATGGTGCACAACGGCATCGAATACGGCCTGATGCAGGCCTATGCCGAGGGCTTCGACATCCTCAAGGGCAAGGCGTCGGACAAGCTCCCCGAGGACGAGCGCTTCGACCTCAATTTGACCGACATCGCCGAAGTGTGGCGCCGCGGGTCGGTGATCTCGTCCTGGCTGCTCGATCTCACCGCGATCGGCCTCGCCAAGGACCAGGCGCTCGAGCACTTCACCGGCAGCGTCGCCGATTCGGGTGAGGGCCAGTGGACGATCGACGCCGCGATGGAGGAGAAGGTGCCCGCCAACGTGCTCACCGCCGCGCTGTTCGCGCGCTATCGCAGCCGCGTCGAGCATACCTTCGGCGACAAGCTGCTGTCGGCGATGCGCTTCGGCTTCGGCGGACACGTCGAGATGCCGCAATGAGCGTCAAGCTCGTCGTCTCCGACGTCGACGGCACGCTGGTCGACAAGCAGAAGCAGGTCACGCCGGGCGTCAAGGCGGCGGTCGCGCGGCTGCGCGCGGCCGGCGTCCAGTTCACCATCGTCAGCGCACGACCGCGCTCGGGAATGATGCCGATCGCCGAACTCCTCGACATCGATGCGCCGATGGGCGCGTTCAACGGCGGCACGGTGTTCACCCGCGACGGTACGGTGACGAGCCAGCAGTTCGTCGATCGCGCGGTGGTCGAGGGCGTGTTCGAGATCGTCAGGGATGCCGCGGTCGACACCTGGGTGTTCGCCGACGACACATGGTTCGCGACCACCGATCAGGGCGGCCATGTCGGCAGCGAACGGCTCGCGTCGAACCAGGCGCCGGTGATCCGGCAGGATTTCACCGACCTGTTCGACCGCGTCGACAAACTCACCTTCGTCAGCGACGATGCCGAGCTGCTCAAGGCGCTCGCCGAACAGGCAAAGGGCTATGGCGACCGCGCGACGATCGCGCAGTCGCAGGTCTATTATCTCGATGTCACCGCGCTTGCCGGCAACAAGGGCGATGGCGTGACTGCGCTGTCGCAGACGCTCGGCGTACCGTTGAGCGCGACCGCGGTGCTGGGCGATCAGGCCAACGATCTGCCGATGTTCGCCCGCGCAGCCGTGTCCTACGCGATGGGGCAGGGGCCCGAAGCGGTCCGCGCCAAGGCGACGCATGTCGTTGCCGGCAACGACGAAGACGGCGTTGCCGAGGCGATCGACGCGATCCTCGCTGGACGCTGATCGCGGCTTGCGCCACCTTTCGGCCGACAGGTTGAGGGGGGTGGCGTATGCGATATGGGTTGGGGATGATCGGGCTGGCGCTGGCGAGCCCGGTGGCGGCGAAGACGTATGATCTGCCGGTTACGCCGCAGACCGTCGCCTGGGGGCATTACGACGCCAGCTCGAAGCCCGTCCTGACGATCGCGTCGGGCGACACGGTGGTCGTCCATACGCTGCTGACCAACAGCCCGGCGGGGCTTGAAAAGGCCGGTGTCGCGCCTGCCGATGTCGAGCCGGCGCTGCGCGCGGTCTATGCCGGGGTTCCGGCGAGCGAGCGTGGCCCCGGCGGGCATGTGCTGACCGGACCGATCGCGATCACCGGCGCCGAGCCGGGCGACACGCTCGAGATCCGCATCCTCAAGATCGATCTGGCGATCCCTTACGCCTACAACGCGTTCCGCTATGGCGCGGGTTTCCTGACCGACGATTTCCCGTATGCGCGGGTGAAGATCGTCCCGCTCGACAGGAAGGCGATGCTCGGTCGCTTCGCGCCCGGCGTCGACGTTCCGCTCCGCCCCTTCTTCGGCAGCATGGGCGTGGCGCCGCCACCCGCCTTCGGCCGATACGACTCGGCACCGCCGACGATCAACGGCGGCAATATGGACGACAAGGCGCTCGTCGCGGGGACGACCTTGTTCCTGCCGGTCCATGCCAGCGGCGCGCTGTTCCAGGTCGGCGATGGCCACGCCGCGCAGGGCAATGGCGAGGTCGACATCACCGCGCTCGAAACCTCGCTGACGGGGACGCTGCAATTCGTCCTGCACAAACGCGTCGCGGCGCCGTACCCGCGCGCGGAGACGCCGACGCATTATATCGCGATGGGCTTCGACGACGATCTCAGCAATGCGACCCGCAAGGCGTTGCGCAACATGGTCGACTTCCTGGTGGCCGCGAAGGGGATGACGCGTGACGACGCCTATATGCTCGTCAGCGTGGCAGGGGATGTCGAGGTGACCGAACTCGTCGACCGCAACAAGGGCGTACACGTGATGCTGCCCAAGGCAGTGTTCACCAAGCGGTAGCTTCGTCGTCCCCTAGTCACCCCGGCCTTGTGCCGGGGCCCGCCGTGCCACGCGCACGCGGCGGCAGAACGCGCATCCCGGTGGACCCCGGAACAGGTCCGGGGTGACGGCAGAACGAATTTACCTCCGCCCGAACCACATCCGCTGCAGCTCCTGCGACCGATCGAGCCACTGATGCTTGATCGCCCCCGCCAGATGCAGCGCGACCAGCGCATAGACGCCGTAGGCGATGATCTCGTGCGCCGCGCCGAAGCCGTCGTGCACCGCCTTCTTGGTCGCCGGATCGAGCGCCATGATGAAGCCGAGGCGCGGCCATTCGAACAGGCCGTAGAGGAACATCGGGTGGCTCGCCGCATCCTTATACGCCGAATCCATGATCCAGCCCGTCAGCGGCATCGCGAACAGGATCAGGTACAGCCCCCAATGCACGATATGCGACGCGCCCACCTCCCAGCGCGCATAATCGAGCGGCAGCGGCGGCGGGCGATGCCCGATCCGCCACAGGATCCGCAGCAGCGCTAGCCCGAGGATCGTGATGCCGATCGACTTGTGGAGGTCGATCGCCGGCCGCACCTGCGCATCGGCGAGGTTCGGCCAGGTCCAGGCGAGCAGGACATTGGCGACGATGAGGGCGGCGATCACCCAATGCAGGACGATCGCGACATGGGTGTAACGCTGCAGCACGACGGGTTCCTTTGCCGACCTCTCGCGCCGAGTCTAGCGCTCCGCACGCGACCGCGCTAGGCGGCGGTCATCGCGTATTCATCCCCGATCGGTAACGCCACCGCAATGACCTCGCTCGCCGAAACGCTCGTCGCGGAGTCGCCGCGTTTGACCCCGCGCGCGGTACCGCTCGCCAGCCGCCTGATCGGCGCGATCGGGCCGATCCTGTTCCTTGCCCTGTTTGTCCAGGCGTTCGCGCGGCAGAGCCTGGCGGTCTGGTCGATCGGGATTGCCTATATCCTGTACGACACCGCGCTGCTCGCCTTCACCGCCTGGAACATCCGCGACCTGCGTCATGCGTCGCAGCCGGTTCCGATGAGCTCACCGAGCTTCGGCGTGATCGTCGCGGCGCATAACGAGGCGAGCGTCATCGCCGCGGCGATCGACCGGCTCGCCGGCCAGGAATCGCCGCCCGATCTGATCCTGATCGCCGACGATGGATCGAGCGACGCCACCGCCGAAGTGCTCGAGCGACGCTATGGCCTCGCCGTCCCCCCGCTCGGGACGATGACGCCGCCATCGTCGATCCTGCCGTCGCTGCGCTGGCTGCGGCTGCGCCATGCGGGCAAGGCGCGCGCGCTCAATGCGGCGATGGTGCAGGTCGATACCGAAGTGGTGCTCACGGTCGATGCCGATACGCTGCTCGAACCCGGCGCGATCGCCGCGATGCGCGCGGCGTTTGCGGCCGAGCCGACGCTGGTCGCGGCGACCGGCGTGCTTGCGCCGATGTGCGGGCGCGATCTGCAGGGCCGCTTCTTCGAGTGGTTCCAGACCTATGAATACGTCCGCAACTTCCTGTCGCGCCATGCCTGGGAGCGGCTCGACAGCCTGTTGCTGATCTCGGGCGCGTTCGCTGCATTCCGGCGTACGGCGGTGGTCGAGGTCGGCGGGTTCGACCCCGATTGCATGGTCGAGGATTACGAGCTGATCCACCGGCTCTACCGCCACGCTGCCGATCATGACCGCGACTGGACGATCCGCGTCGTCGGCGGTGCGCTCGCGCGGACCGATGCGCCGGCGAGCCCGCTGGCGTTCCTGCGCCAGCGGCGGCGCTGGTTCGGCGGCTTCCTGCAGACGCAATATTGGAACCGCGACATGGTCGGCGCGCGGCGCCTCGGCTGGCTCGGCACTGCGATGCTGCCGGTCAAGGCGCTCGATACGGTGCAGCCGATCTATGGCCTGGCGGCGTTCGCGATTCTTGTCGGGCTGGTGGTCAGCGGACGCTTCACGCTCGCGTTCCCGATCCTGCTCGTGATGCTCGCGAAGATCGCGATCGACCTGACCTTCCACCTGTGGTCGCTCGGCATGTACAAGCGCTGGACCGGACAGCGCGAGGGGCTGGCGCTGTTCCCCGCGCTGATCGCGGCGCTCCTCGAGCCGTTCAGCTTCCAGCTGCTGCGGCATGCCGGCGCGGTGTGGGGCTGGCACGCGTTCCTGACGGGCCGCGAGAGCTGGGGGCGGCAGCAGCGCACCGCGATCGTCGCGCCGGCCGAGTGAGCGGCTACGCCACCAGCCGATAGCCGATCCCGGGCTCGTTGAGCAGCAGCGCCGGCGCGCCCGGATCGAGTTCGAGCTTCAGGCGCAGCGCGCGCACCGCGACGCGCAGATATTCGACGTCGTCGAGATGCCCGTCGCCCCACACCACGCGCAGAAGGTGTGCGTGCGTCAGCAGCTTGCCGGCATGCCGCGCCAGTTCGGCGAGCAAGGCGAATTCCTTGCGGGTGAGCTTCACCGGGGCGCCATCGCGCCACACCTGATGCGCGGACAGGTCGATTTCGACCGGCCCGACCTTGAGCCGGTCCTGCCCCGCCGGGGTGGCATTGTGCCGCCTGAGCACGACGCGCATCCGAGCGAGCAATTCCTCGGTATCGAACGGCTTTACGACATAATCGTCGGCACCGAGATCGAGCGCGGCGACTTTCTCGGCGGTCGCGTCGCGCGCGGTCAGCACGATCACCGCGCGGTCCATCGCCTTGAGCAAGGGCACCAGCTCGATCCCGTCGCGGTCGGGCAGGCCAAGGTCGAGCAGCACCAGCTCGCACCCTGGCCGATGCGCGAGCGTCAGCGCGTCGGCGGCGGTGGCGGCTTCGTCGGCGGTCATCCCGGCGCGCTCAACCGCGCCGCGGACGAGGCGGCGGATTGCGGACTCATCGTCGACGATCAGGATCTGCGCGGTCATCGACTGCCCCCTACCGTCACCCCGGCCTCGTGCCGGGGCCCACCGTGCTGCGAGCGATGCGGCCGGCACGTCACAGGATGCGCGAGCGGCGGGGTGGGCCCCGGCACAAGGCCGGGGTGACGAAGGTGGGTCATTCGCCCCCCGTACGCCGGATCAGCGCATTCGGCCACGCCACGACGAACGCCGATCCGCCCTGCTCGCGGTTCGCCGCGCTCACGCTAAGCCCCATCGCGTGCGCGAAGCCCTGGACGATCGCCAGACCAAGCCCGGTGCCGCCGCTGCGGTCATCCCCGTCGACGCGCGTAAAGCGGTCGAACAGATGCGCCTCGCCGCCGATCGGCAGGCCCGGGCCCTCATCGAGCACGCCGAGCGTCAGACCATCCGGCGTGCGGCGCCCCTCGATCACGATGTCGGTGTCGGCGGGGGCGAACTTGGCGGCATTGCCGAGCAGGTTGATCAGCACGTGATGCAGCATCCGCGGGTCGGCCTCGACCAACGGCAGCGTCGGCGGCACGTCGAGCACCAGCCGGTGCCGAGCGAGCTCGGCGCGCAGGTCGCGCGCGGCGGCGGCGACCGCGTCGGTCAGGTCGGTCGCCTCGCGCTTGACGACGAGCGCGCCCGCTTCGATCCGCGTCATCTCGACCAGATCGTCGAACACCCGCCGCAGCCGCCGCGCCTCGCTCTTGAGCGTCGCGCTGGCGGGGGAGGCGCCGTGCGCGATAGCGAGCTCGTCGGCCGCCGCGACGACCGCGGTCAGCGGCGTCTTGAGATCGTGCCCGATCGATGAGAGCAGCGTCGCGCGCAGATCGTCGCGCTGCTTGAGCGCATTCACCTCGCGCGCCTGCGCCTCGAGCTGGAGCCGTTCGTGCGCCAGCGCGGCCTGGCCGACCAGCGTCGCGAACAGCACGCGCTTGTCGGCGGGGATCGGATCGCCGCCCTCGCGCGCGACGCCCAGCACGCCGAGCACGCCCAGAGCGGTCTTGAGCGGATGGAACTGCCACTCGCTCGCGGTCAGCGTGCCGCTGTCGCGCCCGGTCACCTCGCCGCGATCGAACGCCCATTCGGCGGCGGCGGTGTCGATCGGGCTCAACTCGACCATCGATGGCGCTGCGGCGATCGCGACGTGGCGGCCGTCGCGGTCGGCGAGCAGAATCGTCGAGACGCCGAGCAACGCCGCAATCTCCTCGCACGTCGCGGTCGCCGTGCCATTTTCGTCGGACACGCCGGCAAGCCGCTGGCCGAAGGCGGCGAGCGCGGCATTTTCGGTTGCAGTGCGCGCGCCGACATTGGCTTCGCGCCGCACCTGTCCCGCCAGCTGGCTCGCCACCACCGCGACGATGACGAACACGGTGAGGGTCACGACATTGTGCGGATCGGTGATCGTCAGCGTGTAGAGCGGCGGCAGGAAGAAGAAATTGTAGGCGAGCGCCGCGCCGACGCTCGCGATCAGCGACGAGCGCAGGCCATAGAGCGTCGCGGTCGCGATGACGGGGAGCAGATAGAGCAGATCGATCGCATCGGCGCCGACCAGCGGCAGCAGCAGTTGCGACAGCGCGGTGCTGGCGGCGACGAAGGCGAGGCCGATCGCGCTGCCCCGCGCCAGGATCGGGCGCGTCGTCGGCGTCTCGCGACGCGTCTCGCTCGCTTCCGCAACGGGGACGACATGGATCGCGACGCCGTCGAGCGCGCGCACCAGTCGATCGACCACCGAGCCGTGGCGCAGCTCGAACCACCACGAGCGCCGCGACTTGCCGATCACCACCGCAGTCGCGCGCGCCTC
This sequence comes from Bordetella parapertussis, assembly GCA_943367995.1. Taxonomy (GTDB): domain Bacteria; phylum Pseudomonadota; class Alphaproteobacteria; order Sphingomonadales; family Sphingomonadaceae; genus Sphingomonas. Next base: position 780,673 of record CALRKL020000002.1, read on the forward strand.
GCGGATATGCGCGCACAGCCCTTCGAGCACGTTGCCCGCCGGCACCGTCGCGATCGTCGCGCCGAGCCCGGTCGCGAGGTCGAGCGCGTCGGCCATCCGCGCGCGGGCCGGCGCCGAGAGCGTGGCGGAGCGCGGCGTCTCGACCACCACCGCGGTCCAGCTCGCGTGCAGCGCATCGGCGAGCCGCTTGGCCGAGCGGATCAGTACGTCGCTCCCCGGCTGGTCGCCGACCGCGACGACGAGCCGCTCGCCGCCCGCCCAGGTGCCGCTCTCGCCGAGGCTCGCGACATGGTCGAGCAGGTGCCGGTCGACCGTCTGTGCGGCGCGGCGCAACGCGAGTTCGCGCAAAGCGGACAGGTTCGACTTGGAAAAGAAATGGCCGAGCGCGCGCGTCGCCTCGGCCGGGATATAGACCTTGCCCTCCTGCAGCCGTGCGATCAGCTCGTCGGGGGGGACGTCGACGACTTCGATCTCGGCATCGTCGAGCACGGCATCGGGCACCGTCTCGCGGACGCGGACGCGCGTGAAGCCGGCGACGACGTCGTTGAGGCTCTCGACATGCTGGATGTTGAGCGTGCTGAGCACGTCAATCCCGGCCTCGCGCAGCTCCTCGATATCCTGCCAGCGTTTCGGGTGGCGGCTGCCCGGCGCATTGGTGTGCGCGAACTCGTCGATCAGCGCGACCGTGGGGTGCCGCGCGAGCATCGCGTCGAGGTCGAACTCTTCGAGCGTATGCGCGCCGTGTTCGATCTTCGCGCGCGGCAGGATCTCGAACGGGGCGGTGAGCCGGTCGGTGTCGGCGCGGCCGTGCGTCTCGATCACGCCGGCGACGACGTCGGTGCCGCTGCGGAGCAGTTCGGCGCCCTCGCGCAGCATCTCGAAGGTCTTGCCGACCCCCGGCGCCGCGCCGAGGAAGATCTTGAGGCGACCGCGCCCCTCGCGCCGGGCGGCTTTCAGCAGCGCGTCGGGGGAGGGGCGGGTGTCGTTCATCACGTGCCCCCCTCCGTCACCCCGGACTTGTTCCGGGGCCCACCGTGCCACGTGAGCGATGGCTGCCGTGTGCGCGGCACGGTGGACCCCGGGACGGGCCCGGGGTGACGGTAGAAGGGGAAGCGCCGCGGGGTCATTGACCCGACGTGGTAGCCGAAAGCGTAGCGAGCTGTCGATTGAGCAGCAGGACGTTGACATGGGGCTCGCCGATGATGCCGAGCAACGGCGCCTCGGTTTGCGCGGTGATGAGGGATTTGACCTTGGCGACATCCAGCCCACGCGCCTTCGCGACGCGCGGAGCCTGCAAAAAAGCCGCCTCGGGGCTCAGATCGGGATCGAGCCCCGAGGCGCTAGTGGTGACCAGGTCGGCGGGTAGATCCCCGGTCATCCCTTCCGCCCGCGCGCTCGAGACGCGCTTGGCGATGGCATCGCGCAGGTCCTTAGACCCCGGCGCTAGGTTGGTCGCGGCCGACGAACTCGCATCATAGCCATCCTTGCCGGCGGCAGAGGGACGCGGATGGAAGTAGGTCGGGCCCGTGAAATTCTGCGCGATCAGCGCGGAGCCGATCGGCTCGCCCTTGGCGTTGCTGAGCACGCTGCCATTGGCCTGCACCGGCAGCGCGACCTGCGCGACGCCGGTGATCGCGGCGGGGTAGAGCAAGCCGGTCACGATCGTGATCAGCAGGAGGAGGACGGCGGCGGGGCGCAGCGCGTGGAGGGTTTCGGTCAACATCTGGGGATCCTCAAGCAAGGTGCAAAGCGGCGACGACGAGGTCGATCGCCTTGATGCCGATGAACGGCGCGATCAGCCCGCCGACGCCGTAAATGGCGAGGTTGCGCGCGAGCAGCGTGCCGGCGGGGGCAGGGCGGTACTTCACGCCCTTGAGCGCGAGCGGCACCAATGCCGGGATGATCAGCGCGTTGAAGATGATCGCCGACAGGATCGCGCTTTCGGGGCTTGCCAGCCGCATCACGTTCAACCCGCCCAGACCCGGATAGAGCGCGACGAAGATCGCCGGCAGGATCGCGAAATATTTGGCGACGTCGTTCGAGATCGAGAAGGTGGTCAGCGCGCCACGCGTCATCAGCAGCTGCTTGCCGAGCCCGACGATCTCGATCAGCTTGGTCGGGTCGCTGTCGAGGTCGACCATGTTGCCCGCCTCGCGTGCGGCCTGCGTGCCGGTGTTCATCGCGACACCCACGTCGCTCTGCGCGAGCGCAGGGGCGTCGTTGGTGCCGTCGCCGCACATCGCGACGAGCTTGCCGCCTTCCTGCTCCTTGCGGATCAAGGCGAGCTTGTCCTCGGGCGTCGCCTCGGCGAGGAAGTCGTCGACCCCGCTCTCGGCGGCGATGCTCGCGGCGGTGAGCGGGTTGTCGCCGGTGATCATCACCGTGCGGATGCCCATCCGGCGCAGCTCACCGAAGCGCTCGCGGATGCCCGCCTTGACGATGTCCTTGAGCTGAACGACGCCGAGCAGGCGGTTGCCGTCTGCAACCGCGAGCGGCGTGGCGCCAACACGCGCGATCTCGTCGGCGATCTTCCGAAGCGCCTCGCCGTTGGGCGCATCGGGGAGCCGCTTAAGGATCGCGTCGACCGCGCCCTTGACGAGCGCGCGGTCGCCGATCTGGAGACCCGAAACGCGCGTCTGCGAGGTGAACTTGATCTCCTCGGCGCCCGCCGGCATCGCGACGGCGGCGCTGCCGTCCTGGTTGGCGAGCACGACGATCGAGCGACCCTCGGGCGTCTCGTCCGACAGGCTGGCGAGGCGGGCGGCGGCGGTCAGTTCGGCGACGGTGACGCCGGGGACGGGCAGGAAGGCGGTCGCCTGGCGATCGCCGATCGTGATCGTGCCGGTCTTGTCGAGCAGCAGCGTGTCGATGTCGCCCGCGGCTTCCACCGCGCGGCCCGACTTGGCGAGCACGTTGAAGCGGACGAGCCGGTCCATGCCCGCGATGCCGATCGCCGAGAGCAACGCCGAGATGGTCGTCGGAATCAGCGTCACGAACAACGCGACGAGCACCGGGATCGCGAGCATTCCGCCGGCATAGGAGGCGAACGCCGGCAGCGTGCCGACCGCGATCAGGAAGATCAGCGTGAGCCCGGCGAGCAGGATCGTCAGCGCGATCTCGTTCGGCGTCTTCTGCCGCTGCGCGCCCTCGACGAGAGCGATCATGCGATCGAGAAAGCCCTGGCCGGCGCCTGCAGTCACGCGGACCGTGATCGCATCGGCAATCACGCGCGTCCCCGCGGTGACGGCGGAGCGGTCACCGCCGCCCTCGCGGATCACCGGCGCGCTCTCGCCGGTGATCGCCGCCTCGTTGACCGAGGCCACGCCGGCGATGACTTCGCCATCGGCGGGAACGAGGTCACCGGTTTCGACCAGCACTTCGTCGCCGACCTGCAAGCTGGTCGCATCGACCATTTCCCAGGCGCCCGCCACGCCGATCAGTTTCTTGGCGCGGAGTTCGGCCTTGGTCGCGCGCAGCGACGCGGCCTGCGCCTTGCCGCGCCCCTCGGCGAGCGCCTCGGCGACGTTGCCGAACAGCACCGTCAGCCACAGCCAGAAGACCAATTGGCCTTCGAAGGCCGCATGGCCGGTGCCGGTGACAATCCCCTTGATCAGAAGAATGGTCGACAGGCTGGCGACGATCGCGGTGACGAACATCACCGGGGTCTTGATCAGCTTGCGCGGATCGAGCTTGAGGACGGCATCCCGGGCCGCTGCGGCGAGCAGCGGGCCGGTGAAGAGCGAAGCGTTCTGGTTTGCCATGGTACGATGACCTTTTAGAGCAAGGTGCCGGCGGCGACCTGCGCCTGGTCCGCGATCGGACCGAGCGCGAGCGACGGCAGGAAGGTGAGGCCACCGACGATCACGATGATCGCCGCGAGCAAGCCGATCCACAGCAGCCCGGTGGTCGGGAACGACCCCGCGCCTTCGGGCACGCGACGCTTGGCGGCGAGGCCCCCGGCGATCGCAAGGACGGGCAGGATCACCCCGAAGCGGCCGACGAACATGTCGAGCGCGAGCAGCAGATTGTAGAACGGCGTGTTGCCGCTGAGCCCGCCGAACGCCGAGCCATTATTGGCAGCACCCGAGGTGAAGGCGTAGAGGATCTCGCTGAACCCATGCGCGCCCTTGGCGGCCGGGCCGGCAAGCCCCGCGCCGGTGATGCACGCGACCGCGGTCAGCCCGAGGATCGCGAGCGGCGGGATCGCGATGGCGATCACCGCGAGCTTCATCTCGCGCGATTCGATCTTCTTGCCGACATATTCGGGCGTGCGGCCGACCATCAGCCCGGCGATGAACACCGCGAGGATGCAGTAGATCAGCACCGCATAGAGCCCCGAACCGACACCGCCGATGACGAGCTCGCCGAGCTGCATGTTGAACAGCGGCACCAGCCCGCCGATCGCGGTGAAGCTGTCGTGCATGCCGATCACCGCGCCGCACGAGCTGGCGGTGGTGACGACCGCGAACAGCGCGGTGGCGGCGATGCCGAAGCGGACTTCCTTGCCCTCCATATTACCCCCGGCGACGCCGAGCGCGTGATGGATCGGGTTGCCCGCGGCCTCCGCGCCGTACGCGACCGCTACACCGGCGACGAACAGCAGCAGCATCGCCGCGAGGATCGCCCAGCCCTGGCGGACATTACCGACCGCCTTGCCGAAGGTGAGCGTGAGGCCTGCGCCGAGCACGAAGATCGACAGCATCTGGACGAAATTGCTGAGCGCCGTCGGGTTCTCGAACGGATGCGCCGAATTGGCGTTGAAGAAGCCGCCGCCGTTGGTGCCGAGCATCTTGATCGCGAGCTGCGAGGCGACCGGGCCGACCGCGATGGTCTGCTTGGCGCCTTCGATCGTCGTCGCGACGACCGATGGCCCGAAGGTCTGCGGCACGCCCATCACGACGTAGATCAGCGCGAGGACGATCGAGATCGGCAGCAGCAGGTACAGCGTGGCGCGCGTCACATCGACCCAGAAATTGCCGATCCCCGATGCTTGCTTGCGCGCGAAGCCGCGAATGAAGGCGAAGGCGACGGCGATGCCGACCGCGGCCGACAGGAAGTTCTGCACCGTGAGGCCGGCCATCTGGCTGAAGTTCGACAGCGCCGATTCGCCGCCGTAATTCTGCCAGTTGGTGTTGGTGACGAAGCTGACCGCGGTGTTGAACGCGAGCAGCGTCTCCATGCCGCCGAACCCTTGCGGGTTCATCGGCAACACGCCCTGCAGCTTGAGGATCGCGAACAGCAAGGCGATCCCGCCGAGGTTGAACACCATCAGCGAGACGGCATAGCGCACCCAATTCTGCTCGGATTTTGGGTTGATCCCGGCAATCTTGTAGAAACCGCGTTCGACGAAGCCGAGCGGCAGCGTCTCGCGCGCATAGAGCGCGTACATCCAATTGCCCGCGGGCTTGGCCAGCGCGACGATGAGGACGGTGAAGAGCAGGATCATGCTCCAGCCTGCGAAGGTCATGGCGTGATGCTCCTCAATACCGCTCGGGCTGTGCGAGCACAGCGAGCAGGTAGATCAGCACTAAGACGGCGACGATGCCGCCGAGGATAAGGTCGAAGGACATGGAGAGCCCGCCTGTTATGGTTCAGGCGGCCCGCTTGGACCCGAGCCGCGTTAGCGCGCGCGGGGGATGAAGGCGGTGCGGCGTAAAGTCCGCGTAAAGTGGCCGCGCATCGCGATGATGGCGCTTTGCGCAATTCCTGCCTAATCCGTGCGCCAGGCAGAGGAGTGAAGCGTGATGGCAGGATTGTGGTTCGAGGAGTTGCAGGTCGGGCAGACCTTCGCGCATGCGATCCGGCGGACGGTGACCGAGACCGACAATCTGCTCTTCTCGACGCTGACGCATAACCCCGCGCAGCTCCATCTCGATGCCGAGTACATGAAGGACAGCGATTACGGTCGCATCATCGTAAATTCGACCTTCACATTGGGGCTGATGGTCGGCGTGTCGGTCGGCGACACGACGCTCGGCACCGCGGTCGCCAATCTCGGCTGGGACGAAGTGCGCTTTCCAGCACCCGTCTTCATCGGCGACACGCTTCGCATCGAGACTGAGGTCGCCGAGCTGCGCGAGTCGAAGTCGCGGCCCAATGCGGGGATCGTCACCTTTATCCACCGTGCCTATAATCAGCGCGACGAACTCGTCGCTTCGTGCAAGCGCACTGGGCTCCAGCGGCGGAAGCCGGCATGACGCCGCTGCGCTCCTGGCTGTTCATCCCCGGCGACAGCGAGAAGAAGCTCGGCAAGGTCGATGCTTGCGGTGCGGACGCGGTGATCCTCGATCTCGAGGATTCGGTCGCGGCGGCGAACAAGCCCGCAGGCCGCGCGCTGGTTGCGGCGTTTGTCGGCGAACGCCCGCGCGGGGCCCGCGCGAGCCAATTGTGGGTGCGGATCAACCCGTTCGACAGCGGGCTCGCGCTCGACGATCTGGTCGCTGTGGTCGGCGCCGCCCCGGACGGGATCATGCTGCCCAAATGCGACGGGCCCGACGACATCCGCCGGCTGTCGTACTATCTCGACGCGCTCGAAGCGCAGGCCGGGGTGGCACCGGGATCGATCAAGATCGTGCCGGTGGCGACCGAAACTGCCGCCGCGCCCTTCACGCTCGGCGACTATGCAGGCGCAGGACTCGAGCGCTTGCTCGGGCTGACTTGGGGGGCGGAGGATCTATCCGCCGCACTTGGCGCGAGCAGCAATCTCGATTCGACCGGCGGCTGGGCGCTGACCTATCGCCTGGTGCGCGCGCTCACCTTGCTCGGCGCGAAGGCGGCGGGGGTGCAGGCGATCGACACGCTCTATGTCGATTTCCGCGACGACACGGGTTTGCGCGAATCGTCGCGCGCGGCGCGGGCGGAAGGCTTTACTGGCCGACTCGCGATCCATCCGGCGCAAGTCGCCGCGATCAATGCGAGCTTCCTGCCGTCGGCGGACGAGATCGCGCATGCCGAGCGGATCGTCGCGGCGTTCGCCGCCACGCCCGGTGTCGGAACAGTCGGGCTCGACGGGCGGATGGTCGATCTACCGCATTTGAAACAGGCTGAGGGCCTGCTCGCATTGGCGTCGGCGTATACGCGGTAGGGTTCGCCGATCCTACCCCGTCACCCCGGCCTTGTGCCGGGGCCCACCGTGCCGCGAATGCTGCCAGCGCAGTGCCGCCCATCCCGGTAGACCCCGGCACAGGGCCGGGGCGACGGTTAAGGCAGGTCGCACGCGGTTGCGTCGTGCCGCACTCCGGCCGTCAGCCCGAACTCGCCACCGCCAGCTTGTCGCGAAAGCGCCGCCGCTTGGCGTCGATATCGGCGCGCGCGCGCTCGATCGCCTCGACCTCAGTCGCTTCGAGCAAGGCGTCGATGACGCGGCCCAAATGCTCCCACATCGCATTGTGCGCGCGGCTGGCATCGCCCGAGGCGAGTGCGTCGACGATCCGCAGATGCTCCGACTGGCGCGGCGCGACGCCCGCCGCGCGCACCTTCTGCGTCAGCAATTTGTATTGCGGCGAGCGGCTGCGCGTATCCCACAGCATCGCGACCGTCATCTCGAGCGCGCTGTTCCCGGTGGCGCGCGCGATCTCGAGATGGAATTCGCGGTCGGCGACTTCGGCTGTCACGAGATCGGCATTTTCCATCTCGACCACCAAAGTGCGCAGCCGCGCGATCCGGTCTGCGTCGATCTGCTCGGCAGCGAGCCCCGCGACCTGCGACTCGATCAGCCGCCGCGCCTCGAGCAGTTCGAACCCGCCGACATCGGTTTCGCTGGGCACCCCGCCCGCCGGTTGCAGCGCCGCGACATAGACCCCCGAATTGGTCCGCACCTCGACCATGCCATCGACCTCGAGCGCGATGATCGCCTCGCGCACCGTCGGGCGCGACACCTTGTATTGCAGCGCGAGGTCGCGCTCGGAGGGCAAGCGGTCGCCGATCGCATAGCGCCCGCTGGCGAGCGCGGCGCGGACATCGGAGGCGACCCGTTCGTAGAGCCTGGAAACGCGGCGCGGCTGGTCAGTCATTGCGCGATCGTGACCGAGCTTTGCCGGGAGCGCAATATCCGCAAGGTCTTAGACGCGCGATTCTTCCCTGGCCAATCTGGCCTTACCACTATGGACAGTCTGCGACGGAGTGGCTAGCATCGCATCATAATTTCGGAGAGGGCTGCATCGTGAAAATCCGGGACGCGCGCGTCATCGTCACTTCGCCGGGGCGAAATTTCGTAACGCTCAAGATCGAGACCGACGAGGGGATTTACGGGATTGGCGACGCGACGCTCAATGGCCGCGAACTGTCGGTCGCGTCCTACCTCAGCGACCATGTCTGCCCGCTGCTGATCGGCCGCGATGCGCGCCAGATCGAGGATATCTGGCAATTGCTCTATCGCGGCGCCTATTGGCGGCGCGGCCCGGTGACGATGCGCGCGATCGCCGCGGTCGACGTCGCCTTGTGGGACATCAAGGGCAAGGCGCTGAACACGCCGCTCTATAATCTGCTCGGCGGGCGCAGCCGCGATGCGATCATGGTCTACGGTCACGCCAATGGCGGCGACATCGCCGAGACGGTCGACGCGGTCGCGCGCTATATCGACCTCGGCTACAAGGCGATCCGCGCGCAGACGGGGGTTCCCGGCATCAAGGACGCATACGGCGTCGGGCGCGGCACGATGTTCTACGAACCCGCCGATGCCGCGCTCGCCAGCGTGACGGGCTGGGATACGCGCAAGGCGCTCAACCACGTGCCCAAATTGTTCGAAACGCTGCGCGCGAAATACGGCTTCGACCATCATTTGCTGCACGACGGCCATCATCGCTACACGCCACAGGAGGCCGCCAATCTCGGCCGCATGCTCGAACCGTACCAGCTGTTCTGGCTCGAGGATGCGACGCCCGCCGAGAACCAGGAGGCGTTCAAGCTGATCCGCCAGCACACCATCACGCCGCTCGCGGTCGGCGAGATCTTCAACACGATCTGGGACTGCAAGGACCTGATCCAGAACCAGCTGATCGATTACATCCGCACGACGATCGTCGGCGCGGGGGGCGTGACGCATCTGCGCCGCATCGCCGATCTGGCGGCGCTCTACCAGATCCGCACCGGCTGCCACGGCGCGACCGACCTTTCGCCGGTGACGATGGGGACCGCGCTGCACTTCGACACCTGGGTGCCCAATTTCGGCATCCAGGAATATATGCGGCATTCGCCCGAAACCGACGAGGTGTTTCCGCACGATTACAGCTTCAAGGACGGTCACCTCTATTGCGGGGAGGCGCCGGGGCACGGCGTCGACATCGACGAGACACTGGCGGCGAAATATCCCTATGATCCGCGCCAACTCCCCGTGGCGCGGCTCGAAGACGGCACGATGTGGAACTGGTGAGCGTGAAGATCCGCCATCTGCGCTGGTGGATCGTCGCGCTGATCTGTGTCGGCACGATCGCGAACTATCTCGCGCGCAATTCGCTCGGCGTGCTCGCGCCGCAGCTCAAGGCGAGCTTCGCGATGTCGACGCAGCAATACAGCTATGTCGTCGGCGCGTTCCAGCTCGCTTATACCGTGATGCAGCCGATCGCGGGCTATATCGTCGACCATTTCGGGCTGCGCGCCGGGTTCGCCTTTTTCGGCGTGGCCTGGTCCGCCGCCAATATGCTGAGCGCGCTCGCCGGTGGCTGGCTCAGCCTCGCTTTCTTCCGCGCGTTGCTCGGGATGAGCGAGGCGGCGGCGATCCCGTCGGGGATGAAGGCGATCGCCGAATGGTTTCCCGCGCGCGAGCGCTCGGTCGCGACGGGCTGGTTCAACGCCGGCACATCGCTCGGCGCGCTGATCGCGCCGCCGATCGTCGTCGCGGTGACGCTGTGGGGGGATTGGCGGCTCGCCTTCGTCGTGACCGGCGCGGTCGGGCTGGTGTGGGCGGGCGCGTGGTATGCCTTCTACCGCTCGCCCAACCAGCATCCCGCGATCACCGCCGCCGAGCAGACGCTGATCGCCGCGGACCGCCCCCTGGTTCCGTCGCGTCGCGCGAGCGCCAAGGAGATCCTCGGCAGCGCGAAATTCTGGGTGATCGCGGTGCCGCGCTTCCTCGCTGAACCGGCATGGCAGACCTTCAGCTTCTGGATCCCGCTCTACCTCGCGACCGAGCGTGGCATGGATCTCAAGCAGATCGCTTTGTTCGCGTGGCTGCCCTTCCTCGCCGCCGATCTCGGCGGGGTGCTCGGCGGCTATCTCTCACCCTTCTTCATCAAGCATTTCGGGATGCGGCTGATCCCGTCGCGCGTGCTCGGCATCAGCCTCGCCGCGGTGTTGATGATCGCGCCGGGCTGTATCGGTCTCGCCGCCAGCCCGTACACGGCGATCGCCTTGTTCTGCATCGGCGGCTTCGCACACCAGATGATCTCGGTACTGATCAACACGCTGTCGGCCGATGTCTTCACCCCCGAGGAAGTCGGCACCGCCAATGGTTTCGTCGGGCAGGCGGGGTGGATCGGCGGGCTGCTCTTCTCGCTGCTGATCGGCCAGCTTGCCGACAGTATCGGCTATGCCCCCCTGTTTGGCGCGCTCGCCGTGTTCGATCTGATCGGCGCGGCCGTGCTGATCGTCTTCGTACATCGCCTGACTCTACCGGAAGCCCGCACATGAGACGCGCCACGATCGCCAACCCACCGCTGTTCGCGCTGACCGAGCGCGCGCCGGGCCGGATCACGCTGACCGCCGACACCGGCGCGGTGGCGCATCTGTTCGTGCTCGAGGATGATATCGTGCGGCTGTTGCTGCTCGCCGACGGGACCGTGACGAGCCCGCCGAGCTGGGCGATCGCCGCTGGTGCCGAAGACATCGCCGAGCCGGGACGCGACCGGATGGACATCGCGGGCTTCACCTGTCCCGAACCGCAGGTCGAAGAAAGCGACGGCACGCTCGTCGTCGCGACCGCGCGGATCCGCGTTACGATCGCGCTCCACGGCCTGCACTGCCGCTGGGAGCAGCACGATGGCGCCACGTGGCAGCCGATGGCCGCCGATCGCCCGACCCAGGCCTATGATTTCGGCTGGTGGGATGGTCGCGCGCACCATTATCTCGAGCGCCGCGCCGGCGACCGCCACTATGCGCTCGGCGAGCGGGCCGGGGCGATGGACCGCACCGGGCGGCGCTTCAACCTGACCAGCCTCGATCCGATGGGCTATGACGCCGAGCATAGCGACCCGCTCTACAAGTCGATCCCCTATGTGCTCGTCGCCGACGCGGCCGGGCGCTGCCACGGCGAATTCCACGATACGCTCGCGCGCGTGACCTATGACTTCGGGCGCGAGCTCGACAATTATCACGGTCCCTACCGCCACATCGTCGCCGATCACGGCGATGTCGACCTGTGGATGATCGCCGGGCCCGATCCGCTCGCGGTGACCAAGCGCTTCACCTGGCTGACCGGCCGCCCGGCGCTGATGCCGGCCTGGTCGCTCGGCTATTCGGGCTCGACGATGACCTATACCGATGCGCCCGACGCTGCGGTGCAGATGCAGACCTTCACCGCCAAGCTCGCCGAGCACGACATCGGCTGCAGCTCGTTCCATCTCTCGTCGGGCTACACTTCGATCGGCGACAAGCGCTACGTGTTCCACTGGAACCGCGACAAGTTTCCCGATCCCGCGGGGTTCGTCAAAAGCTATGCCGATGCCGGCGTCCGGCTCGTCCCCAACATCAAGCCGGCGATGCTGCTCGACCATCCGCTGATCGACGAAGTGCGCGCGGGCGGCCTGTTGATCGCCGACGAAGCCGGCGAGGAGACACAGGCGCAGTTCTGGGATGCGCCCGGCGTCTACCTCGATTTTACCAACCCCGCGACCGCGGAGTGGTGGAAGCGGCAGGTGACGACGGCGCTGCTCGACACCGGCATCGAAGCGACCTGGAACGACAATAACGAATATGAAGTGTGGGATGCGCGCGCGCGCATCCATGGCTTCGGCACCCCCCGCGCCGCAGCCGAAGCGCTGCCGCTCCAGGCGCTGCTGATGATGCGCGCCTCGCGCGCCGCGCAGGTCGCACATGCGCCGGGCACGCGGCCCTATGTCGTCACGCGCTCGGGCATGACCGGCTTGCAGCGCTATGCGCAGACCTGGTCGGGCGACAATCGCACCGACTGGAAGACGCTGCGCTACAATCTAAAGATGGGGCTCGGGCTCGCGCTGTCGGGCATCTCGAACAGCGGGCACGATGTCGGCGGTTTCGCCGGCCCGCCGCCCGACCCCGAACTGCTGGTGCGCTGGGTGCAGGCGGGCGTGTTGATGCCGCGCTTCAGCATCCACAGCTGGAACGATGACCGCAGCGTCAACGAGCCGTGGATGCACGCGGACGCCTTGCCAGCGATCCGGCGGCTGATGGCGCTGCGCCAGACGCTGTTGCCGTTCTTCGGCGATCTCCTGCTGCGCTACAGCCGGGACTTCGAGCCGATCGTCCGGCCGCTCTGGCTCGATCATCCCGGCGATGCGGGCGCCTGGACCGACGGGGACGATCATATGCTTGGCCGTGATGTGCTCGCGGCGATCGTCGTCGAGCAAGGCGCGACGACGCGCGTGGTGCGCCTGCCGGGTCACGACGATTGGTACGACGTGTGGAGAGGCACGCGGCATGCCGGCGGGACGGTGGTCGATGTCGCTGCGCCGCTCGACGGCAATCCGCCGCTGTTCGCGCGCGCCGGCTCGGCGATGCTGGTCGATCTCGCGCGCGGCGGCTTCGTACCCGCGCCGCTCGACCGCGGTCTATGGCTCTTCCCGCCGGCCGGGGCGGGCGATTTTACGGTGAGCGCCTGCGAGGATGACGAAGCCCGCGGCGAGCCGCGGGAGTGGCGTATCACCGGGCGCTGCACCGCCGATGCGATCACCCTCAGCATCGCCGTCGCCGATGCCTATCCGCTGACGATCGTGCTGCCGCACGGCGAAACGCGGACGCTGGTCATTCCCGGTGCGCGCACCACCGAACGGGAAAACATCGCGGACCGCCACGCGGTTCGCATCGACGGCTGACGCGGCACGCGCTCTCAGCAAACACAAACGGGCGCTCCCTCGCGAGAGCGCCCGTCTAGCAGATCAAATGCGGGCGGCGCCGCGAACGCCGCCGCCCCAATCGACCTTACTTGAAGCGGATACCGACGCCGCCCATGATGCGCTGGCGCGAGGTGTGGTCCGAATACTGCGAATAGACGTACTGCGCCGAGACGTAGAGGCCGGAGAGCGGACCGTGGAAGCGGTTGCCCATGCCATATTCGACACCACCGCCGAGCTGGTAGCCGTCGGTGTTGTAATGGTCATAGAAGCTCTGGCCGGCGATCGGCGAGGTGAAGCGCTTGCGCTGCTCGTTGGTGACATAGCCGCCCTTGCCGAACACGAGGAACTGCGGGGTCACCTGCACACCGGCGCGGACGCCGACGCCGACTTCCTGGAACGAGCGATTGCAGAGCACGCCGCGGTTGGCGCCGGTGCAGTTCTCGGTCCAGCCGTCGGCGCGCCAGTAGGTCGCTTCCGGACCAACGACGAAACGCTCGCCGAGCTGGCCGTCGAAGCCGACGGTCGCGCCATAGCCGAACTTGTCGCGGTGCACGCCCTGCGACTGGAAGCGATCGCCACCGAAATTGCCTTCGAGGCGGAAACCACGGAAGCTGCCCGATCCGCTATTGGCGGCAGCCTCGGCTGGGGTCGCGGCGGTCGTATCCTGGGTCGTCGCCATCGGGGCTGCGGTGTCCTGCGCGAGTGCGGGAACGGCCGTCAGGAAGGTCGCGGCGAGCGATGCGGTGAGGAATTTGTACATAAAGGGCCTCTGAAATTGCGTTGAGTGGCCGTTTAACCCGGGTTAAACGCTGGAGTTCCGGACCCAATACCGATGACTCGCCCTGTGTGTCTTTCGTGCAACGGTCATATCCGAGGCGACCGCGCTCACGAAAAACGGCGCTTCCTTTCGAAAGCGCCGCTCTTGTTGCTCTCGGCGGGGTGGGGCCGCCTCAATATTTTACCGTTCCGCGTACGCCGAAATAGCGTTCCGCATCGCGCGGAACCTGGAGCCGCTGGTACGAGGGGGCGGACACGCCATTCCCGGCAGGGGTGACGAAGCTGACATAATATTTGTCGGTCAGGTTCTTGCCGATCAGGCTGAGCTCGAACTTGCCGTCCTTGCTGCCGAAGGTGATGTTGGCATCGAGCAGCGCATAGGGCGCCTGCTGTGCGAGCGGGGTCTGGTCGAGATCAAAATTGATCCGGCTCGAATAGCTGACCTGCGAGCCGAGCTTGACCGTGAAGGGCAAGGCATCCTCGAGCGGCAGGCGCCAGTCAGCGCCGAGGTTGAACTTGTGCTTGGGCGCGAACGGCAGCGGCTTGCCGTTATGCGCGAGGCAGGTGGCGAGGTTGGCGGCCGACAAGGTCGGCGCGCACGAGAAAGCGCGGATCGTGCCTTCGTTGTACGTATAGCCGCCGTTGAGCGTGAAGTGATCGGTCGGCCGCAGACTGAAATCGGCCTCGAACCCGCGCGAGCGGACACGGCCGGCATTGGTCAGCGTGACGAAGGTCTGGCCGCCCTGCGTGACGAAGCTGTTCGCCTGGAAGTTCTCGAGCACCTGGCTGTACAGCGCGGCGTTGAGCGTGAGGCGGCGATCGAAGAATTTCGACTTGATGCCGAGTTCGAACGCGTTGCTCGTCTCCGGGCTGATCGGCGCGGTGTTGTTCGCGGTCATCGAATAGAAGACGTTGAGCGCCGGCCCCTTATAGCCGCGCGAATAGGTGCCGTATGCCATCAGGTCGGGCGTGACCTGATATTGCAAGCCCGCCTTGCCCGACACGCCGTCGGCGCTGGTGCGCTGCGCCGAGGTGAAGGCGCCCTGAATGCCCGGGCGCAGCGTCGCGTCGGCGACCGAGACGGTGCGCGCGAAGCTGTACGACACGGTGTCATGCGTATAGCGGATGCCGCCGATCAGCTTGAGATGATCGATCACTTCCCACGTCGCCTGCGCAAAGCCTGCCTGGCTGCGGAACTTGGTGTTCCACGCCGCCGGGCCGTTCGAGCTGAAGAAGCTGCTGACGCCGGGCGCGGTGCTGCACGGCCGGAACCCGGTGGCGTCGATCGCGAGCGTCGAGGCCGAGCAGAAGCTGTCCGAGCGGGTGAACGTGTCGTCCTCATTGGTCCACCAGAAGAAACCGCCCGCGACATATTCGAAGCGGCGACCGCTCGGCGAGGCGATGCGGATTTCCTGGCTGTATTGCTTGAAGTTCAGGCGCCCGTCGTCGCGCTGGTCGATATTCTGCGTCGCCGCAGCGGGCGTCGCCGCCGAGGCGACCGCGACATATTGACCCGATTGCGACCCGAAATCGCCGTCGCGCAGCTGGCGGTTCTTCCAGTTGCGATAGGCGGTGATCGAGGTCAGCGTGTAATCGCCGAGCTTATAGTCGAGCGTCGCCGAGACGCCGGTGTTGGTGTCGGTCGTGCCCGGCGTGAAATTGTTGTTGAGGTCGCGATTGCCGTAGCGCGGCACGACCGGGCGCTGCTGTGGCAGGAAGATATTGCTGAACTGCGCGTTGGGGATGAAGGTGCCGAGGATGTCGCCGCAGCAATCGTCCTTCTCATGGCTGTAATCGGCGGCGATGCCGACGCTCAGGTCACCGAATTCGCCCTTGAGCTTGCCCTTGATCCCGAACTTCTCGTAGCCGTTGACCCAGCTGTTGTTGAACACGTTCTTGGCGTTGCCGTCGTAATTGCCGTAATAGCCGCTCAGCAAGGCGCCGACGGTGTCGCTGAGCGGCCCCGATACGGTCGCGCTCGCGCGATATTCGGCGCGGTCGTAATAGGCGGCCGAGGCCTCGGCCTGGAAGGTCTTGGTCGGTGCGCGCGTGACGATGTTGAGCGCGCCGGCGCTCGCATTCTTGCCGAACAGCGTGCCCTGCGGCCCGCGCAGCACTTCGATCCGGTCGAGATCGGCGAATTCCTGCGTCGCCATCCCCGAGCGGCCATAGACCACGCCGTCGATGATCGTCGAAACGCTCGGCTCAGCGCCGCTCGCGAACGATTGCGTGCCAAGACCGCGGATCGCGATCGTCGAATTGACGTTGGCGGTGCCGCGCTTGAAGGTCAGCGAGGGGACGACCTTGTCGAGCGTCTCGGTGCTGTTGATGTTCTGCGCGCGCAAGGCGTCGCCGCTGACCACGGTGATCGCGACCGGCACCGTCTGCAGATTTTCGGACCGGCGCTGCGCGGTGACGACGATGTCGCCGGTATCGGCGGCTTGCGCGGCTGGGCTCGGCGGGTCGAGCGGGGGCGTCGGGGCCGTCGTCTGCGCCGCCGCGGTCTGTGCCACCGTCAGGAACGTTGCCAAGGCCAGCAAGCTCGCGGTCGTGTCGACTCTTTTCATAAATCCCCTCCAAGCGCGCTCTTCGGCTTCGCTGGGACGGTTTGACCACACTGGCATATTGGTCGTCAAGTGGTCAGGCCATTCTTGTGATGACCGCCAGCCAGCAGCGCCTGCTAGTATATCTACGAAGAGCGTAATGGTCGGCCCGATCGCCGTATGTAACGTCCCGCGTGGCCATGGCTTTTCCACGACGATGGGGAAATCCGATCAGGATTCTTACGATATTCCGCCGGCCCCGCTTCGTTCGTTAACCATATGCCAGCCCAGTCAGAGGAGCAGGCGATGGACGAAATGTATATCGGAAGTGCGATCTGCGAAGTCACGGTCGGGGGTGAACTGATGCTGCCGAGACGTTTTTTCGAAACGTCGCGTGCGCGGTGCGCCGACGAGTATCTGTTGATCGGTCTTCATGAGGAATCGCCCTGTCTGGTCGCATTCGACCGGGTTTACGTCCTGCAGCGCCAATTCGATGTCGCCGAGCGCTTCGCCAAGTCGCCCGGCGGGATCCAGGATTATCACCGGCTGCGCCGGCTCTACGGTTTCGTCGACGAAGCCCCACTTGCGCCCGACGGCATGTTGCAGCTGCCGCCGGTGCTGCGCGAGCGTGGCGCGATCGGCACCTCGGCGCTGCTGGTGGCGAGCGGCGCGCGCTTCGAAATCTGGGATCTCGGCCATGTGCTCGCGCATGGACCCTCGGACCTGGTCACGCTGGCCACGCTGCTCCGGATGAATCAGATCAACAAGGAGGTTTCCAATGGCGTTGCTATGTCTACTCCTGGGGCACGTCCCGGCGCTCACGCAGCGTTGCAACCAACGCTTTGCCTTCAGCCACTGCCTCCGGTGTCGCCGCGACATGATCCGATCGGACGTCGGCGGAGTGCGGGGTGAGACGGCGATACCGCGCTGGCGCTGTGTTCCGCCGGGATTGCGGGTACGCTGGGCAGCGCGGCTTGCGGCGTCAACGCGCGGCCGACCGCCGCACCGCGGCAGCGGGCTGCACGATCTGCTTCGGATCGGAGTCACGGCCCTATGGTGGCAGGCGCTCGACCGCATCCGTACGCGCCCGAGACGCGAGCGAATCCTGCGTCTCGCGGCGCCGTGATCGCTCAGCCGCCCTTCGCGCGATCCGGTGCGGGATAGTCCTCGGGCTTGACCGGCGCGATATCGGGACGGTCGTCGACCGATTCCTGCGGCAGGCCGCCGGGGGTCCCGGCGTCATCCGCCTGCGCATCGGGCTTGGCGGTGTCGCTCATGCTGACGCTTGGCCGGTGTAGCGAGTGAACTCTTCCGCATAGCGCTTGGTAATCAGCGCCTGTTCGGATGGATCGATATCCTGGGTCAGCTCGAGGAACCAGGTGCCTTCTTCCGAATAGACATGATGCGCGACGGCACCGCGGATATGCTCGAGCTTGTCGAGATAATCCTCGCTCATCGGGTCGAGTCGCTCGAGCAGGCCCAGCTCCATCTTGGCGGCGGCCTGTTCCTGATAGGCCAGCTCGGCATGGCCGACCTGCTTGTCGGCGGCGAGCGCGGGATAGATCGCGGCTTCCTCGGCGATCGCATGCCCGGTCAGGATCAGCGCGAGGTCCCGCTGCGCGGCGCGGCGCGCGTCCGCGCTGGTCGCCGCCTTGACCGCGGCGAACTGCGCCTCGATCTGGCGATGATGATCGAGGATCTGTGCGAGCCAGCTCCCCGGTGTCGCCGCCGCCTCGGCCTTCGCGCGCGCTTTGGCGCGCGCTTCGTCGCTTTCGGGCGGGGTGATGGCGGCAATGGCCTTGTCGAGCAGAGACACGTGGATTCTCCCGTTCAATCGCTTCCCGTGTCGAACCCGCGAGCGCTGCGCCTGTTCCCGCTTTGCGCGGCGCAAACCACTGAAAAAGCATAGAACTTGATCCGGATTAAGTATGTCTCGAGAAAGGAGCCATTCTGGCATCTGATCCGTTACCCACGCCGGAGCGCAACGAAAGGTAGTGTGGATGGCGACGGCGAGCGAAATCGCGGGCTGGGTTGCGCCCGCCGCGACGATGATTGCAGCGGTGATGACCGCGGCCAATCTCGGTACGCGCGTGACGGGCTGGGGCTTCATCGTCTTCACGATCGGCTCGGTCGGCTGGTCGGCCGTCGCGATCGCCACCGGGCAGCAGAATTTGCTGTGGACCAACGGCTTTCTGACGCTGGTCAATCTCGTTGGAATCTGGCGCTGGCTCGGCCGCCAGGCGCGCTACGAAGACGGCAGTCACGTGGCGAGCGTGCGCAGCCAGGCCGCGCGCGTGCCGAGCCTGTTCTCGATCGGCGGGATCGTGGGCGCGCCGCTTAGCGGGCGCGACGGCGTGGCGCTGGGGACGGTCGTGGACGGCATGATGCGCTGCACCGATTCGGCGCTCGCTTATGTCGTGGTCAGCGAAGGCGGGGTCGGTGGCGTGGGCGAGCGGCTGCGCGCCTTGCACCCGCACGAGATCCGCTTTTCGGCCGAAGGCCCGAGCTGCGAGCTCGATGCCGCGACGCTGGCACGCCGGCCGCTGCTCGAACCCGGCGCCTGGCCGGTTTCGCTCGAGGCGCTGGCGGAACCTTCGCCGCGCCGACCGATTGTCGTTTCTCAACAACAGGAGAGCGGCCGGTGACGATGACCCTCGAGGATCTCGCCGCAGCGATGCGCAAGATCGATTTCACCATGCTGACGACGCTCGCGCCCGATGGCGGGCTCGCCGCGCGACCGATGAGCAACAATGCCGATGTCGATTATGACGGCGACAGCTACTTCTTCGCACTCGACGATACGCAGACCGTCGCCGAGATCGCCGCCAACCCCAAGGTCGGGCTGACGCTGCACGGCAATTCAGGGCTGCTCGGCAAGCCGCCGCTGTTCATCGCCGCAGCGGGCGAGGCCGAGCTGATCCGCGACAAGGCGATGTTCGAGGCGCATTGGAATCCCGACCTGGAGCGCTGGTTCGAACAAGGCGTCGACACCCCCGGTCTGGTGCTGATCAAGGTCCATGCTGAGCGCGTGCATTATTGGAACGGCGAGGATCAGGGCGAAGTCCGGCCGTAGCCGCGCGGCGCCGGCGCGCGCGGTTCGGCGGCGAGCTGATCGTGCGCGACGCGCTGGAGCGCGGTTGCCTGGATGGGCGACAGGCCGAGTTCGTCGGCGGCGGTTTCGTCCTTGCCGAGCGTCAGCGGGTCGACTCCGGTGATCCGCCCGAACACCACCAGCGCCTCGAGATAATAGCCGTAGACGCTCGCGTGATATTGGTCGTAGCTCCACAGATCGAGCTTGCCGAACGGCACGCCGTCATACGGGTTGGCATCGGCGACACCGGTCTGGATCGCGCGGTTCCACGCTTCGCCGACCGGCAGCACACCGGTGCTCCCGCGCGCCGCCGCGCGCGCGCGATTAGCCGCGGCGCGCAGATCGAGCGCCATCGCGGTGATCGGGCGGCCATACCAGTGCCCCTTGGGGCGATAGGTTTCGTCGGCGCGGCTCCACGTCGCCATTAATTCGAGCTGCACCGCCGGATTGTAGCCGCGAAACAGCGTGGCGAGGCGCGGCACGCTGCGCAGATAGCCGCTCGCGTCACCGGGGCGGTCGTGGTCGAGCGTGCTGAACTCCTGCAACACGACGACGTCCCAGGCGCGCTCGAACAGCGCGCGGCGCTCGTCATAATGAAAGGCCAGCGACTGGCCGCCCTGCGTCTCGAGGCTCACCGCGTAGTTGAGCCCGGCTTCCTCGGTGAATTCCTTGAACAAGGCGGGCACGCCGCCATAACCGTCGCGGTTGAGATCGACGACGGTGCCGGCATGCCAGTTGCGCACCGGCGAATGCGCGCCCTGCGTGAAGCTGTTGCCGATGAACAGGATCGTCCGTGGGCGTGGCTGCGCGGCGGCGGGGGCAGACGCGAACAGCGCAAGCCCGATGGCAAGCGTCTTCAAGCCAGTGATCATCATCTACCCCCGTGTCGCGATTCCGCCGCGGCCCTATCGGAAATCTCGCGCGCGACTGCAAACACCGTTTCGCGGGCGTTACATCATCCGCTGCCGCAGGTTGAGCAGGATGACGAGCGTGCCGGCGACCATCAGCGCGATGATCAGGCTCGAGAACAGGATGAGCTGGAGGTCCGCGCGCGCCGATTTGCGCAGGTCGATGTGCAGGAAGCAGCGGAAGTGGACGAGGATCTGGACGAGCCCGAGCGCGAAGACGACCGCCAGCGTATGCGGCGCCGCGACGCGCCACGCGACGCACGCGAACGCCGCGCCGGTCAGCGCGAGCGCGAGGAGCAAGCCGATGCCGTAGCTGGCGAGCGCGCGCCGGAAGCCGCGAGCGTCCTTCATCGGATCAGCCCCTGCAGATAGACGACCGAGAAGATCGCCACCCAGACGATGTCGAGAAAGTGCCAGAACAGCCCAAGCCGCAACAGGTTGAGCTTGACCGGCGTGTCGCACCCGAAGACGCGGATCTGGATGAGCATCACCCCGATCCACACCAACCCGGCGGCGACGTGAAGCCCGTGCAGCGGCACCAGCGAGAAGAACGCCGAGAGGAAACCGCTCCGGCTCGGCACCGCGCCGAGCGCCGCCATTTCGGCGAAATCCTTGATCTCGAGCGCGAGGAAGGCGAGCCCGAGCAGCGCCGTCAGCCCGAGCCAGGCGTAGAGATAGCGCGTGCCGATCTCATGCTTCATCACCAGCGAGGCCATGCCGAAAGTAAAGCTGCTGACGAGCAGGATGAGCGTCTCGAGCAACGCGCTCGACAAATGAAACCCGCTCGCCGGACCGGGGCCGGGGCCGCCGGCGGTGCCTGGGAGCAGCACGCCATAGGTCGCGAAGAGCAATGCGAAGATCACCGCGTCGCTCATCAGAAAGATCCAAAAACCGAACAGCGCGCTGTCGGCAGCGTCGTCGGCTTCACCATGGCTTTCGCCGAGGTTGAGACCGGCGTGGCGGTTGGTGTCGCTCATCCTGCCATCACCTTGGCGAGCCCCTGGTTGACCGAGTGCGTCTCCTCGTCGCGCGCGATCGGCACGGCGGCGGCGATCGCGGCGTGCCAGCGCGCCTCGGTCGCGGCGACATCATCGGCGGAGATGATCCGATGCGTATCCCGCACGAAACTGCGCGCGATCACCGCACCTATTGCGACCGTCAGGCCGAGCAAGGCGAGCCACCAGATATGCCACACCAATCCGAACGCGCAGCCCGCCCCGGCCAGGCCGATCACCGGACCGACCGCGCTGTTGCGCGGCATTTCGATCGCCTCGTACGCGTCGGGCTGCGCGTAGGCGAAGCCGTCCTGCTTCGCCTGCCAAAAGGCGTCGCGGCCGTGGACCTGCGGGATCACCGCGAAATTATACTCGGGCGGGGGCGCCGAGATCGCCCATTCGAGCCCGCGCGCGTCCCACGGGTCGCCGACCGCGACGCGGTTCTGGTCGCGGTCGCGGATGCTGACCCACAGCTGGATCGCGAGCGCGGCAAATGCACAGAACAGCACCAGCCCGCCGAACGCCGCGATCAGCAGCCACGGCTGATACGCCGCCTCGGACACTTGCTGGCTGCGGCGCGGCATCGCCTCGAGGCCGAGGACGTAGAGCGGCATGAAGGCGAGATAGAAGCCGCCGACCCAGCACGCGCACGACACGCGCCCCCAGAATTCGTTCAGCCGATAGCCGAACGCTTTGGGGAACCAGTAATGGTACGCCGCGAGCATCGCGAACAGCAGCCCCGGGATCAGCATGTTGTGGAAATGCGCGACGAGAAAGACGGTGTTGTGCGTGACGTAATCGAGCGGCGGCATCGCCAGCATGATCCCGGTCATCCCGCCGATCACGAAGGTGACGATGAAGGCTAGCGAATAGAGCATCGGCACGGTGAAGCGGATCCGCCCGCGGAACATCGTCCAGATCCAGTCATAGACCTTCACGCCAGTCGGGATGCCGATCAGCATCGTCGCGATCCCGAACGCGGCGTTGACGTCGGCACTTTGCCCCATGGTGAAGAAATGGTGCAGCCAGACGGTGAAGGAGAGCACCGCGATCGCCATCGTCGCACAGACGAGCGAGACATAGCCGAACAGCCGCTTCGACGAGAAGGTCGCGATCACCTCGGAATAGACGCCGAATGCGGGGAGGATCAGGATGTAGACCTCGGGATGGCCGAACAGCCAGAACAGGTTGGCATAGTTCATCACATTGCCGCCCGCCTCGTTGGTGAAGAAATGCATCCCGGCATAGCGATCGAGCGCGAGCAGGCCGGTGGCGACGGTCAGCGGCGGAATCGCGAAGATCAGCAGGATGCTGGTGCACAAGGCAGTCCAGCAGAACAACGGCATGCGGAACCACGTCATGCCCGGTGCGCGGCCCTTGTAGAGCGTCACCGCGAAATTGATGCCGGTGAGCAGCGACCCGATCGAAGCGAGCGTCACCGCCCAGATCCAGTAATCTGGCCCGACGCCGGGGCTGAACGCTATCCCGGTGTACGGCGGGTAGCCGGTCCAGCCGCCGGTCGAGAAGCGCCCGAGCACCAGCGCCGCCATCATCAGCCAGGCGCCGGCCCATGTGAGGCACAGGCTGATCGAATTGAGCAGCGGAAACGCGACGTCGCGCGCGCCGATCTGCAGCGGCATCGCGAAGTTGATCACGCCCGTCAGCAGCGGCATCGCGACGAAGAAGATCATGATCGTGCCGTGCGTGCTGAACAGTTGCGCGAAATGCTCGGGCTCGACGAAGCCCGGCTGGTTGACCGCATCGGCCTGCTGCAACCGCATCAGCATCGCCTCGGCGAGCGCGCGCGCGAGCATCACGAAGGCGATGATGAAATATTGCACGCCGATCCGCTTGTGATCGACGCTGGTGAACCAGTCGCGCCAGAGATAGCCCCATTTGCCCGTCCACGTGACCAGCCCGATCACCGCGATTGCGCCTGCGACCGCGATCCCCGCGGCGGCGGTGGCGAGCGCGCTGTAGAAGGGCAGGGCGTCGAGCGAGAGGCGGCCGAGCAGGAAATGGTATGCGGTCATCGGTTCGCCCCGCTGGTCGTTGCGCCAAGCCGCACGATCGCGTCGAACATGCCGGGCTCGATCCCCGACAGCAGCCGCGGCTGGTCGATCGTGCCGGGCCTGGTCAAGCTGCGATAGCGCACCGCGTCGAGCCGGTCGGGTGAAGCTTGCGCGCGCGTGACGAGCCGGTCGAACGCCGGCTGCGACAGCGCGAGCAGGCGGAAATGCTGCCGGGCGAAGCCGTCGCCATTATATTGCGTGTTCTCGCCGATAAAGAAGCCGCCATGCGGCGCGAGCAAGTTGAGCTGCGTCGTCATCCCCGCCATCGCATAGATCTGGCCGCCGAGCTGCGGGATCATGAACGACTGCATGACGGTCGCGCTGGTCAGATGCAACCGCAGCGGTCGACCGACCGGAACGGCGAGGACGTTGACCATCGCGATCCGCTGCTCGGGATAGAGGAACACCCATTTCCAATCCAGCGCGACGACCTGGACATCGAGCGGGGGCTGCGTGCCGGCGAGCGGGCGGTAGGGATCGAGCCGATGCGTCGCGTGCCACAGCACGACGCCCAGAAAGAGCACGATCGCCACGGGAATGCCCCACACCACGCATTCGAGCAGCCGCGAAAAATCCCAGCGCGGCGTGTAGGCCGCGCCACCATTCCAGCGATACCGCCAGGCGATGAGCGGCGTCAGCAGCAACACGGGCACGACGACGATCAGCATCGCCGCGCCGACGATCCAGAACAGGGTCGCGGTTTCGGCGGCATTGGGGCCGGGACCGGTCAGGAAACTCGGCCCGCAAAGCAACGAGCAGGCGGCGGCGTGTGTCATCGCCACTGGCGCAGCCTGCGGCGGCACGCCGTCGCCCGCACTGTCCGCTTTGCTCGCACGACCCGGATCCCCTTTACGTCGCGCAACCTATGGCGCGCGATAAAGCTCCGTGGACGCGCGATTATTAGCGCAACTGGCTGTCCTTGCTGCCGCGCCGGTTGATCCCGACACTGCGGATCTTCGCGTCGCGGTCGGACTGGCAGGCGATGCAGGTGCGCGCGCCGGGCAGCGCCTGGCGGCGCGCCTCGGGAATATCCTCGCCGCATTGTTCGCAATACAGCGCCGCCTCGCCGCCCAGCAGCCGCGCGCGTGCCGCCTCGACCGCATCCGCGACCGTGTCGTCGATCTGATCCTGTACCGCGCCGTCCTGCGCCCAACCGTTCGCCATGTCCGTATCCCGTTCTAGAGCCATAGAAATGGGAAGTATGAACAGCTTTTCCAGCATTGCAGCGTTGCGGGCGGGACCTTCTTCCCGAAACGGTCGTTATGCCGCCAAGCGCGCCACGACCGGTTTAGCGCCAACGAAAGGCAAATCATGAACAGCACGACGCTCAAGGGTGAAGGTCAGGATCTCGGCGGCAGCATCAAGGAAGCCGCAGGCAAGCTGACGGGCGACACGTCGCTCCAGGGCTCGGGCGTCGCCGATCAGGTCGTCGGCAATGCCAAGCAGGTCGCCGGTGCGGCGATGGACGCCGTGTCGAACCCGGGCCCGCTCGTCGACAAGGCGCGCAGCTTCGCGCGCGAGCGGCCGTATGCGACCGCCGCGCTGGTCGGCGTGCTCGGTCTCGCCGTGATCAACACGCTGCGCGGCAAGTAAAATCGCGCCCGCGCCGCCGTGCCGTTCGGGCATGGCGGCGCGGAACGCTCGAAAAGAAACCGCATCTTCTTATTGTGCACTGCAACATAAGCGCTATCTTCAAGGGCCAGCCTGTCGATTGCAGGCGTTAGTGACGAGGCCCGACATGCGGCGCATCTCCGACACGCTCGCGCGAATGGCGGCGTATCCTTATTCGGCGCCTTTCTCGGACATGCCGAGCCGGCTGACCCCGCTGACCGATTTCGGCAGCGATCCCGGCGCGCTCGGCGCCTATTGCTACATTCCCGAGAATCTGAAGCCTGGGGCTGCGCTGGTGGTCGTGCTGCATGGCTGCACGCAAAACGCCAAAGGCTATGATCAGGGCAGCGGCTGGTCGACGCTCGCGGACCGCCATGGCTTCGCCTTGCTCTATCCCGAACAGCGCCGCAGCAACAACATGAACCTGTGTTTCAACTGGTTCGACCGCGCGGACATCGCGCGTTCGGGCGGCGAGGCGGAGTCGATCGCGCAGATGGTCGAGACGATGGTCACGCGCCACGAACTCGACCGCAGCCGCATCTTCGTCACCGGCCTGTCGGCGGGCGGCGCGATGACGGCGGTGATGCTCGCCACCTATCCCGACCTGTTCGCCGCTGGCGCGATTATCGGCGGCCTCGCTTATGGCGGCGCGACCAACGTGTCGCAGGCGCTCGATCGGATGCGCGGGCACGGCGCGGCAACCGCCGCCGCCGCGGCGCAGAGCGTGCGCGGCGCGTCCGCCGGCGTGTCGCACCGCCTGCCTGCGGTGTCGATCTGGCAGGGCGAGGCCGACGCCACGGTGGTTCCCGCCAATGCCGATCAGCTCGCGGCGCAGTGGCGCGCAGTGCACGGTCTGCCGGCCGCGCCAAGCGAGACGCGGCGCGGCGCGACCTGGGAGCACCAGGTATGGCGCGATGCGTCGGGCCGCGCCGCGGTCGAGCAATGGAGCGTCGCCGGGATGGGACACGGCGTGCCGATCGATCCGTCGGCCCCCGACGGGCTCGGCGCGGCGGGGCCGTACATGCTCGATGTCGGGCTTTCGAGCACCCAGGCGATCGCCGAGACGTGGGGCTTGAGCGCGCCCGTGACTGCGGATAGCGAAGCACGGACCGATCCCGCCAAGCCGCGCTCCGATGCCCCGGCGCCTTCGGTGCAGACGATCATCGACCGCGCGCTGCGCGCAGCCGGCCTCGTCCGATAAGGCGCGTGCAGCGGCGCGGATCGTCGCCCCTGCGCGGCGCGCCACGGTGCCTGACAGGCGCACGATCGGCTGATACGATCGCGCCATGACGTTCTTCGAAAGCCTGTTGGCGTTGCTGTTCGCGGCGATCGTCTCGCTCCAGGCGTCGCGCCGGCTCGGGCTGCCCTATCCGGCGATGCTCGCGATGGGCGGGGTGATCGTGGCCTTCGTGCCCGGCGCGCCGACGATCGCGATCGACCCCAATACGGTGCTGGCACTGTTCATCGCTCCGGTGCTGCTCGATGCCGCATTCGATTTTCCGTTGCATGCGGCGCGGCGTCTGTGGCGCCCGCTGTCGATCCTCGCGGTCGGCGCGATCCTCGTCACGACCGGCGTGGTGGCGTGGATCGGCGTCGCGTACGTCGGTCTGCCGCTCGCCGCGGCAGTGGCGCTCGGCGCGATCGTCGCGCCGCCCGATGCGGCGGCGGCGACCGCGGTGCTCGGCACGGTCTCGCTCCCCAAGCGGACGATCGCGGTGTTGAAGGGCGAGAGCCTGTTCAACGACGCGACCGCGCTTTTGCTGTTCGGCGCGGCGCTCGCGGTGCAGGCCAATGGCGGGTTCAGCACCCAGGTCGGGCTGCAACTCGCCTTCGCCGCCCCGGGCGGGATCGTGTTCGGCATCGCCAGCGCGTTCGCGTTCCAATGGCTCGGCAAGTTGGTGGCGGGCACGCTCGGCGGCAATATCCTGCAGTTCATCAACGCCTTCGCGGTGTGGATCGTCGCCGAGCATCTGCATCTCTCGCCGGTGCTCGCCGTCGTCGGCTGCGCGATGACGATCGCGCGCAACGGCGGCGACGGATCGCCGCGGATGCGCGTCCACAGCTTCGCGGTGTGGGCGACCGTCGTGTTCCTGTTCAACGTGCTCGCCTTCCTGTTGATGGGCATGCAGGCGCGGCTGATCGTCGGGCGCATGACGCGAGTGCATCTGTGGGATTCGCTCGCGGTCGCGGGCGTGGTGGTGCTCGCCGTGATCGGCGCGCGGATCGTGGTCGTGATGGGGTGGAACCTGCTCGCCAAGCGCTTCGTCGCGGTGCGCGGCGATCTCGCGCCGCCGTCGCTCGCGCAAGGCGTTTTCGTCTCGTGGTGCGGGATGCGCGGGCTGATCACGCTGGCGACCGCCTTTGCCTTGCCGAGCACTTTCCCGCAGCGCGATACCGTCGTGCTGACGGCGTTCGCGGTCGTGCTCGTCACGCTGATCGTGCAGGGCATGACGCTGGCGCCGCTGATCCATTGGCTCGGGCTCGACGCGGTCGATGATCCCGACCAGGAACTCGCCGAGGCGCGGCGTGACCTGGCGCACGCCGGAGCCGCGGCGCTCGACGGGTTGGACGGGCGCGAGACCGAGCAGTTCCGCTATGCCTATGGGCTCCTCGGCACGGCGGACGAAAAGCGCTATCGCAAGATCGGACTGAAGGGCATCGCCGCCGAACGCGCGAGGCTCGAGGCGTTGCGCGCCGAGGATGCGCTGGGCGACGAGAGCTATTACCGATTGCAGGAGGAGGTCGACTGGCGCGAGCTTTCGCTGCTTCCCGAAGGCGAGCGCCGCATCGAGGAAAGCTGACGAGCCGTCCTTCGCCTGCGTCGCCCGATCGGCTGCAGGACTCGTTTGACCGCGTCCGGCGCGCATGGGAGGACGGCTTCCTCCCTTTCGAAGGTCTCCCTCCATGATCCTGCTCGCGTTGCTCATCGGTATCGTCGCGGGGTCGCGCACGATGCTCGCGCCCGCCGCGATCGCCTGGGCGGCCGCCACCCGCGGGCTCGCACTCGACGGCAGCTGGCTGGCGTTCTTCGGCTGGCGTTTCACGCCGTGGATCGTCTCGCTGCTCGCGCTTAGCGAATTGGTCGGCGATGTGTTGCCAACGACGCCGAGCCGCAAGCAGGCGGGGCCGTTCGGCGCGCGGCTGGTGAGCGGCGGCGTGTCGGGCGCGGCGATCGGGATCGGGGCGGGGATGCCGCTGGTCGGGCTGGCGCTGGGCGTGTTGGGCGCGGTGGTCGGCACGCTCGGCGGCGCTGCGCTGCGGGCTCGTCTGGCCTTGGCGTTCGGGCGCGACCTGCCCGCTGCATTACTTGAAGACGCGATCGCGCTCGCGGCGGCCGCCTCTGTGGTTGCCGCGCTGTGACGCGCCGCTTCGATGCCATCATCATCGGCGCAGGCCAGGCCGGACCGCCGCTCGCCGGGCGGCTCACCGCCGCGGGGATGACCGTCGCGCTGATCGAGCGGAAGCTGGTCGGCGGGACCTGCGTCAATACCGGCTGCATGCCGACCAAGACGCTCGTCGCCAGCGCCTATGCCGCGCACCTCGCGCGCCGCGCCGCCGATTTCGGGGTGCGGACGGGGCCGGTGACGATCGACCTGCCCGCGGTCGCGGCGCGGGCGCACAAGGTCACGCTCGACGCGCGGACCAGCAACGAGCGCTGGCTCGCGACGATGGAGCGGCTGACTTTCCTGCGCGGCCACGCGCGCCTGACCGGGCCGACGACCGTCGATGTGGAGGGCGAGACGTTGTCCGCACCGCGCATCTTCCTCAACGTCGGCGGTCGCGCCGCGGTGCCCGACATGCCGGGCGTGCACGACGTGCCGCATCTCGACAATACCGACATGGTTGCGCTGGCGGAGGTTCCCGCGCATCTCGTCGTGGTCGGCGGCAGCTATATCGGGCTCGAGTTCGCGCAGATGTACCGACGCTTCGGCGCCGCGGTCACGGTGGTCGAGCGCGGCGACCGGCTGATCGCGCGCGAGGATCCCGAGATTTCCGATGCGGTCCGCCAGATCCTCGAGGACGAAGGCATCGTGATACGCGCGGGCGCGACTTGCATCGGCTTTGCGCCGCACGAGGCGGGCGTGGCGGTGTCGGTCGATTGCCATGATGGCGATCCGGTGGTGGTCGGCAGTCACGTCCTGCTCGCGGTCGGACGGCGGCCCAATACCGACGATCTCGGGCTCGACGCGGCGGGCGTGACGACCGACGCGCACGGCTATGTCACCGTCGATGACGGCTTGCAGAGCAATGTCCCGGGCATCTGGGCGCTGGGCGATTGCAACGGGCGCGGCGCCTTCACCCACACCGCGTATAACGATTTCGAGATCGTCGCCGCCAATCTGCTCGACGGCGAGAGCCGCAAGGTCAGCGCGCGGATCCCGGGCTATGCCCTCTATATCGATCCGCCGCTCGGCCGCGTCGGGATGACGCAGACGCAGGCGGCGGCTGCGGATCGGCCGATCCTCGTCGCGACGCGCCCGATGACGCGTGTCGGCCGCGCGGTCGAGAAGGGCGAGACCAAGGGGATGATCAAGATCGTCGCCGACGCGCAGACCAAGCGCATCCTCGGCGCCGCGATCCTCGGCACGGGTGGCGACGAGGCGATCCACGGCATCCTCGACATGATGAATGCCGATCAGCCGATCGACAGGCTGCGCTGGGCGGTGCCGATCCATCCGACCGTTTCCGAGCTGATCCCGACCGTGCTCCAAGGCCTCGCCCCGCCGCGCGCCGACCCGAAGGAAGCCTGATGTCCGAGACATGCGACCATCTGGCGACGGCCAACGCCGTCACGCCGAGCGCGAAGGGGTGCGAGGAGTGTCTCGCGATCGGCAGCGCCTGGCTGCACCTGCGCTTGTGTCGCAGCTGCGGGCATGTCGGCTGCTGCGACGATTCGCCGCATCGCCACGCCACCGCGCATTTCCATGCGACGCGCCATCCGATCATCGAGGGCTATGATCCGCCCGAGGGCTGGGGCTGGTGCTATGTCGATGCGATGATCGTCGACTTGCCCGACCAGACGCCGCAGCGCGGGCCGATTCCGCGCTATTATTGAGGGAATGGTGCACCCGACTGGATTCGAACCAGTGGCCTCTGCCTTCGGAGTGCAAAGAAATAGGGGCTTTTGAGATTTCCTGAAATCTATAAGTTACTACGAACGCTTGATTTCTTGTCTCAATCAGTTCAGCTTATTCCGACCATGTTTTCCGTACGTTTTCCGTACGGAACGAAAGCGGGAGACCGGCAGTGGCTTTGGACCTGAGCAAGGTGAAGGAACGGGAATCGCTCCCGAGTCAGCGTGAGCCGCATTGGCAGCGGATCCGGCCCGGCTGCTTCCTCGGTTATCGACCATCCGCCCGAGAGGGCGCTGGGACGTGGATTGCGCGCGCCTACGACGAAGACCAGCGCAGTTATCGTCTCAAGGCCATTGGCGACTTTGGCACGCTTCCCGGACGGGATCGCTTCTCCGATGCGAAGAGGGAAGCGGAAGCGTTCGCCGCGATTGTGGAAGCTGGCGGGTATACTGAGGAAAAAATCGAAACCGTGGAGGAAGCCTGCCAGCGATATGCAGTTTCGCATGCGGACGCGAAGGGGCGCTTCACACGCCATGTCTACTCGGACCCTATTGCCACGGTGAAACTGGCGAAGCTTCGCAGACACCATCTAAACGCGTGGCGCCAACGCTTGGAGAATAAGCCTGCGCAGGTCACACGGCGCAAAAAGGGTCCGCAGGTGACCCGGGATCGAGCGCCGTCGTCGATCAATCGCGATATGGCAATGCTTCGTGCAGCCCTGAACACGGTGCTTGCACCGGGTGCGCCGAATACGGAAGCGGCGTGGCAAGAGGCCTTGAAGGCGATCCGTAATGCTGATCGGCAGCGGACCCTTTATTTAGACCGCAATCAGCGGCGGGCGCTTCTGGAGAACATCGACGCGGAAATTGAACCTTTTGTACGAACGCTCTGTCTGCTTCCGTTGCGGCCAGGTGCGGTAGCGGGCCTGATTGTTGGCGATTTTGATAAGCGAACATCAGAATTAAGCATTGGCAAGGACAAGAGTGGAAAGCCCCGCCGCATTCTCGTTCCCACTGCTGCCGCCAAACTTCTCGCTGGGCAGACGAAAGGACGGCTTCCAAACAAGCCCTTACTGGCACGCGGCAACGGCAAGCGGTGGGACAAGGAAACGTGGAAGAGACCGATCGCTGAGGCGGTCGTCACTGCTAAGCTGCCGATCGGTACGACCGCCTACACATTGCGTCACAGTACGATCACCGACCTAGTGAACGCGGGCCTGCCGTTGCTGGCAGTGGCGCAGATCAGCGATACGAGCGCTGAGATGATCGAGAGGCATTACGGCCATCTTAGTCGTCATGCTGCAGCCGAGGCTCTAGCCGGGCTAGCGTTGTAGCTGCGTATCTCGAAACTCTCCGTGCCGATCTCGAATTCGATTACCAATGTCGCAAGGTGTGCCTTGTCAGATCACCGGCTCGATCTACGAATGGCTTGAGTTGCGATGATCGATTATCGGCTGGCTCGGGGGGACAGCGTGCAAATAGCTGTCGTTGAAGCGCCTCTAATGATCCGTCGGAAATCGACCAAGAAGCGCCGACCCTGCTTTCGGCAGCAGTCGACCAATTATTGCCGTTCACTCAAAGAACGCGGACGTCCGCTTGCGCTAGAAGCGGACGTCCGAATGGAAATTCCTTCGGCCCTGCGGTATGCTACTCCCGCAAGCCTAGGCCCGATCAATATTGCGCGACGCCGCCGTCCACATCGAGCTGAATGCCGTTGACGTACTGGCTGTCATCGGAAGCCAGGAAGACAGCAGCCTTGCCGATGTCCTCGACGGTGCCCAACCGATCAAGCGGAATCGTCGAAATCATGAAGGCACGCTGTTCGTCATTGACGAGAGCGTCGAGGCCCGGCGTTTCCGTATGGCCCGGGGCCAGCACGTTGATGCGGATCCCGCGACCCTTCAGGTCGAGAATCCAGCCACGCACCAGAGACCGTATCGCCGCCTTCGTCGATCCGTATACAGACATGCCGGGAATGCCGATCGTTGCGCCGATCGAGCCAGTCAGAATGACCGATGCAGTTTCGGCAAGGTGCGGCAGCGCCTTTTGGAAGCCGAAAAGCAGACCGCGAACGTTGGTGTTGTAGAGCTTGTCGAAGTGCTCCTCGGTGATCTCGCCGATCGCCATTGGCTCGAACAAGCCCGCATTG
This sequence comes from Bordetella parapertussis, assembly GCA_943367995.1. Lineage (GTDB taxonomy): Bacteria > Pseudomonadota > Alphaproteobacteria > Sphingomonadales > Sphingomonadaceae > Sphingomonas. The sequence continues at coordinate 812,918 of CALRKL020000002.1, forward strand.
AGCATGAGGACGTCGATACGCTCGACCTTTTCCGCGACCGTCGCATAGATCTTGTCGATGTCGGCGAGGACCGCCGCATCACCCTGAACACCGACGGCCGACCCGCCGATCTCAGCGACCGCCTTGTCCAAAGCGACCTGATTGCGTCCGGTAATGAAAACGCGCGCGCCCTCCGACGCGAATGCCTTGGCGGCACCGAGGCCGATGCCGGAGCTACCGCCGGTGACGACCGCGATCTTGCCTTCGAGTTTCTTGGACATGCTGAATACCTTTCATGCGGCGATCGCGTCCCGGCTGCGAGCTCCGCTCGCGGTGACGGTGGGACGTGGAGGCGTCTGCTCGTGCCATTCCGGTCCGAGTGCCTATGACGAAAATGGGCCGATCGATGCCGCACCGGTAGCCGTCGCAACGGCGTATTAGTTATTCAGCGGAAACATGAAAAAGCCGCTTTAGCGCTGCCCTTCTAGAGCTCCGCTCAAGCGTGCAGGGTATCGACTAGGAAGTCAGCAAACGCCTTCGCCGAGGGCTTCGCAGCCTTTCCACTCGGCAGGATGGCATGGAGTTCGACGACTCCCATGTCCCAGTCCGCCAGGATCCGGACGAGCGCACCGCTTGCCACCTCTCTGGCGCATCCTGCCGATACCGTGGACATGATTCCGAGACCGGTGACCGCACCGGCGATCGCGCCTTCATTGACCGTGACCATTAGCCGCCCCTCGACGGCGACCGACATGACGCGCCGATCCTTGCGGAACGACCAGCTTGTCGGCGCGACGCCGGGGCCCACGATAACCGAGTGAGTAGCAAGGTCGGCCGGAGATGCCGGCTGACCTCTTCGCTGCAGATAGGACGGCGCCGCGACTAGCACGCGCGGCCAGGAGATCAGTCGTCGAGCAACGGCGGTCGAATCCGACAAGGCGCCGAAGCGTATGGCGACGTCGACCCCATCGTGCACCAGGTCCTGGCGATGATCGTCCATCAGCAGCTCGATCCGGAGTTCGGGGTGTCGTCTCATGAACCGCGAAAGGTTTGGTATCACTTCCCGGATCGCGAGGCTGGATGACACGCCGACGCGGAGCGTGCCTCGGAGTTCACCAGTCCCCCTGGCTTCATGGTCGGCTTCTTCGAGCGCAGCCAGTATAGGGGACACGCGATCCAGGTAGCTCGCACCCGCCTCAGTCAGCGTTACGGCGCGGGTTGTCCGGGTGAACAGCGCGGCACCGACGTTCTGCTCCAGTGCAGCAATGAGACGCGAGGCAGATGGCTGCGAGAAGCCGAGTTCTCGTCCGGCCGCGGAGAAGCTGCGGGTCTGAGCGACCCGCACGAAGAGCTTCAAGGCGGTGAGCCGATCATTCATGCAGGCGATGAATATAACATAGTCGGGCTGGGGCGCTACCCGCTTGTTCCCAACAGGCCGATCTGTGTTCCGACGCCGACGATGTTCGGCATGGGAGAACGACATGTTGCTTCAGGGTAAACTCGATGCGGTGAAGGCGGAGTTCGAGCAAATCGCGCCGGCTTCGATCCGCGCAATCATGGATGCGGCGACCAATGAACTCCTCGCCAGCGGCCAGGCTCAGCGCGCCTTGAAGGCAGGAGACCACGCCCCCGTTTTCGTCCTGCCCGACCCCGAGGGAAAGCCGGTTTCGTCGGCAGAGCTTCTCCGCGCCGGCCCGCTTGTCGTCACCTTCTATCGGGGGAGCTGGTGCCCCTACTGTAATCTCGATCTTCAAAGTATCGAGGAGGCCTCGGCAGATATCCGCGCTCGCGGAGCGAGTATGGTTGCAATCTCAGGTCAGACATCTGTGAACAGCCGCAAGTCACAGCGTGACAATGATCTGAGCTTTTCTATCCTTGCAGATCAAGGCGGTAGGGTAGCTGACCTGTTCGGTATCCGCTGGGCACTTCCGGATGCTCTCAAGGAAGCGTACAAGGGCTTCGGCGTCGATCTGCCGACGTTCAACGGCGAGGACAGCTGGACGCTGCCGATGCCGGCTCGATACGTGATCGGCCAGGACGGCCTGATCGCCTACGCCGAGGTCAACCCGGACCACACGCTCCGGCCAGATCCGAGCGAATTGCTGCCAACGTTAGATCGATTGAAGCTTGCCGTGACGGCGTAGCCCCGTCCCCGTTTCATCAGACGTCGAACGCACACCGCAACGAAACCTCGGCCGATCGTGGCCGCTTCCCAAGGAAATATCTCATGTCCGACTCGCGCGGCAAAACCATCGTATTCATCACTGGCGCAAACCGCGGCATCGGTCTCGAGACCGCCCGCCAACTCGGCAAGCTTGGCGCTCACGTCGTCATCGGTGCGCGTAGCGCCAAGGGCGGCGCCGAGGCGATCACCACGCTCGCCGCGGAAGGGATCACAGCAGAGACGCTTGTGTTCGACGTTACGAGCAAGGCGGACCATCAGGCGGCCTACGACCATTTCGCCTCCAAGCATGGCCGGCTCGACGTGCTGATCAACAACGCCGGCGTGCACTTGGAAGGCGAGCCGATGGTCGAGGCGCTCTACACCGCGAGCACCACCCCCGAGCAGGTCCTGCGCGACACGATGGAGGCGAATTTCTTCTCGGTCGTCGCGGTCACCGACACGCTGCTGCCGCTGATCCGCAAGTCGGAAGCAGGGCGTATCGTCAATCTGTCGACCATCCTGGCGTCGCTCACGATGATGAGTGACCCGACGTCGCCGATCTACCCGATGAAGTCGCTGGCCTACGACACGTCCAAGGTCGCGATCAATTCCTACACCATTCATCTGGCCCACGAGCTGCGGGACACGCCGATCAAGGTCAATTCCGCCCACCCGGGATGGGTGCTGACCGACATGGGCGGACGCCATGCCCAGATGACGATCGAAGACGGCGCCAAGACGAGCGTAGCGCTGGCCACGCTCGCCGCGAACGGGCCGAGCGGGAGCTTTATCCATCTTGGCGAAGCGCTGCCCTGGTGATGCCTCGGCGCGGTCGCGGGATGTCCCCGACCGCGCTGCCCATCGAACAGCGCCATCCTCTCATCGGTATATGCAATGAAGATCTTCATCACAGGCGCGTCTGGCTACATCGGTGGCTCTGTCGCCGTTCACCTTCGGGATCAGGGCCATGAGGTCACTGGTCTTGTCCGCACTGAAGCTGCGGCCGCTGGTCTCGCCCGACTGGGTCTCGCGTCGATGATCGGCCATCTCGCCGATACGGATGTGATCTCGCGAGCGGTCCAAGCCAGCGACGCCGTCATCAACACGGCAGAAGCTGACGATGTGGAACTCCTTAAGCCGCTGCTCGCCGCTCTTTCGGGGACGGGCAAGGGCCTGATCCATACCAGCGGCTCGAGCATCGTCGTCGACGATGCTCAAGGCGACGTTGCCAGCTCGACGATCTTCGATGACGATGCAGCCTATACGCCTATGCCGCACCGGCTCGAGCGTATTAGCGTAGACCGCCTGGTTCGGACCGCCGGTGTCACCGACGGGATCCGCGCGGCGGTCATCTGCCCGACGATGGTCTTTGGCGATGGTCGCGGTCTCAAGCGCGACAGCCACCAGATCCCGATGCTGATCGCCAAGTCGCGATCGCTCCAGGCCGGTGTCTACGTGGGCAAGGGCGCGCCCATCTGGTCCAACCTGTTCATTGGGGATCTGGTCACGCTCTATGGCTTGGCCGTCGAAAAGGCACCGTCAGGAGCATTTTTCTTCGCTGAGAACGGCGAAGCCACCTTCCTCGAGATCGCCGATGAGATCGGCCGCTCGCTCAGCTCGTCGGGTGCTACCGAAAGCTGGTCGCTTGATGACGCAGTCGCGGAAGTCGGTCCGGTCGCGCGGGTCGCGCTGTCCACCAACTGCCGCGTCCGCTCCACGAACGCGCGACGCCTGCTCGGTTGGGCGCCCGATGGACCCGCGCTCTCCGAGATACTGGCGCTCGCCGCGTGACCGATGCCCGGTGCCCGCAGGCGCCGCTCAAAACCAAGGATTTGACGACACCATGACCAACTCATTCCAGGACAAGGTCGCCGTAATCACCGGCGGAAGCAGCGGCATCGGGCTGGCGACCGCCAAGCTGTTTGCAGCCGAAGGCGCGACCGTGTTCATCACCGGTCGCCGGCAGGCGGAGCTTGATGCCGCGGTCGCAGACATCGGCGCGAACGCGGTCGGCATTCAAGCGGATTCCTCGAAGCTCCAAGATCTCGATCGCGTCTACGACGTGGTTCGCTCACAAAAGGGCAGAATCGACGTCCTAGTCGCCAACGCCGGCATTCTCGAGCATGCGACCATCGACCAGGTGACGGAAGATCATTTCGACCGCCTTTTCTCCGTCAATGTGAAGGGTCTCGTCTTCACGGTGCAGAAGGCACTGCCGCTGATGGGCAACGGCACCGCCATCATCCTGATGTCGTCAACCGCGGCGCTCAAGGGGCCCGGCCGAAGCGGCATCTATGGGGGCACAAAAGCGGCCATCCGCAGCTTCGCGCGCAATTGGATCGTCGATCTGAAGGATCGCCAGATTCGCGTGAACGTGATTAGTCCGGGACCGATCGAGACGCCTGGTTTCACCGGCGCGGTAACCGACCCTACCGCGCTGGCGGCAATGCTCGCCGGACGAGCGGCTCTCGTTCCGCTGGGTCGTCTCGGCCATCCCGATGAAATCGCACGGACGGCGCTGTTCCTCGCGTCCGATGCTGCCAGCTTCATCAACGGCGCCGACATCCAGGTCGACGGCGGCTGGGCCCAAGTCTGAGCAACGGACCTTCGCTCGCGGCCCGCGAGCGATCCACGAAACGTCCCCTGAAACGGAGAAACGCAATGACGCATTCGATCCAAGGGGTGACGATCCCCGATACGAAGCTAGGTCGCGCGGTGACGGAATTCGTGCGCGACACGGAGACCGACCTGCTCTTTAATCATTCGAGCCGGGTCTACTATTTCGGTGCGTTGGCTGGCCTGGAGCGCGGGCTCAAATTCGATCCCGAGCTGCTATATACAGGTGCGATGTTCCACGATGTGGGGCTGATCCCGATGTATAGCAGCGCCGACGAGCGCTTCGAGGTCGACGGCGCCAATGCCGCGAAAGCGTTCCTCGAAGGTCACGGCATCGCCGAGGCCGACGTCGCGACGGTGTGGACATCGATCGCGCTGCACACGACCCCTGGCATCCCGAAGCATATGCACCCTGTCGTCGCGCTCGTAACCGCTGGCGTCGAGATGGACGTGCTCGGCCTGACCTACCCCGAGTATCCCGACGACGTTCGCGAGGCGATCGTGAGCGCGTTCCCGCGCAGCCCGGCCTTCAAGGAGGACATCATCCAGGCCTTCTACGATGGCATCAAACACAAGCCCGATACGACCTTCGGCAACGTCAAAGCCGACGTCCTCGATGACAAAGACGAGCATTTCCACCGCGGCAATTTTTGCAGCGTGATCCGAGACTCGGCCTGGTCGCATTGACCATCACACCTGACACCCCCGCTCGATTGGAGAAGACGATGACCGATACTGGCAAGCGCTTCACGACGGCAGCCGGCGCCCCCGTGGCCGACAACACCAACATCCTGACGGCTGGACGCCGAGGCCCTGCGCTGCTGCAGGACGTATGGCTTCTCGAGAAGCTGGCGCACTTCGACCGCGAGGTGATCCCGGAGCGCCGCATGCACGCCAAGGGCTGGGGGGCCTACGGCAGCTTCACCGTGACGCAGGACATCACGCGCTTCACCAAGGCCGGTATCTTCTCCGAGGTTGGTAAGAAAACCGACCTTTTCATGCGCTTCTCGAGCGTCGCAGGCGAGCGCGGTGCGGCCGACGCCGAGCGCGACATCCGCGGTTTTGCGATCAAGTTCTACACCGAGGACGGCAATTGGGACGTGGTCGGCAACAACACGCCCGTCTTCTTCTTCCGGAATCCGCTGCGCTTCCCCGACCTCAATCACGCAATCAAGCGTGACCCGCGCACCGGTCTGCGCTCGGCCGACAACAATTGGGACTTCTGGTCGCTGCTCCCCGAGGCGCTGCACCAGGTGACGATCGTCATGTCCGATCGTGGACTACCGAGCAGCTTCCGGCACATGCACGGCTTCGCCAGCCACACTTATTCGATGCTGGACGCCGACAACAACCGCGTGTGGATCAAGCTGCACTTCCGGAGCCAGCAGGGCATCAAGAACCTGACGGATGCCGAAGCCGCAGCGATCGTGGCGGACGACCGCGAGAGCCACGGCCGGGACCTCTTCACGGCCATCGAGACCGGGGACTTCCCGAAGTGGAAGCTGTTCCTCCAAGTGATGACCGAGGAGCAATCAAGGGCTCATCCGCACAACCCCTTCGACGTCACCAAGGTCTGGCCGAAGGCGGACTATCCGCTGATCGAGGTCGGCGAGATGGAGCTCAACCGCAATCAGGAGAACTATTTCGCCGAGGTGGAGCAATCCGCCTTCTCGCCGGCGAACATCGTCCCCGGCATCAGCTTCTCGCCGGACCGGATGCTCCAAGCGCGGCTGTTCTCCTATGCCGACGCGCAGCGCTACCGGCTGGGTGTAAACTTCAACCACATCCCGGTGAACGCGCCGCGTTGCCCCGTCCACAGCTACCACCGTGACGGGGCAATGCGGACCGATGGCAACCTTGGCGCCACGGCCCCCTATCATCCCAACAGCGAGGGACTGTGGGCTAACCAGCCCGACTACGCCGAACCGCCGATGCCGCTAGAGGGCGACGCCGACCATTGGGATCACCGGGTCGAGGATGACCATTGGGAGCAGCCGGGCAATCTGTTCCGGATGATGTCCGAGGACCAGCGCCAAGCCCTGTTCGGCAATACGGCACGCGCGATGGGCGATGCCGCGGTCCACATAAAACGCCGGCATGTCGGGAACTGCGCGCGAGCGGATCCTGCTTACGGCGCCGGGGTGGCCGCTGCTCTTGGCCTCGACTTCGATCCGCCGGCAGGATCGGACCCGGATGGCGCTCACGATACGCCCTCAACGGCTGATGATCGTATGCCACACCTCGCCCACCACTGAGCCGATCGCCTCCTGCGGACCCAAGTGGCCGCAGGAGGCCACTCCAAAATCCAAAATGCATCCCCTCCCGCGTCACACCGATTGGAAGTCACATGATCATTCTTCTTGCCCTTCTGATCGGCGTGATCGCCGGTCTTCGCGCCATGATGGCGCCCGCGATCGTGAGCTGGGCGGCTCAGCGCGGCTGGATCGACGTCTCAGCCACCTGGTTCGCCTTCCTCGCCTATCGCTGGACGCCCTGGGTCTTCACCATCGCGGCGGTCGCCGAACTCTTCACGGACCAGCTGCCATCGACGCCAAGCCGCAAGGTGCCCCCACAGTTCGGCGCACGCGTCGTGATGGGTGGTTTGAGCGGTGCGGCTATTGCAGCGCACTCGGGCGCTTGGATCGCTGGCCTTATTGTGGGCGCGCTTGGAGCAGTTATCGGGACGTTCGGCGGTGCGGCCGCACGGACTACGATGGCCAAGTCGTTCAAAAGCGACCGGCCCGCAGCGCTGATCGAGGACGCGGTCGCGATCATCGGCGCTCTCGCGATCGTCAGCGCGGTCGGTTGAGCGGCAACGCCCCTATAATAGTCCCAACCCAAGGCCATGAACATGTCGAAGTTGAACGGTAAGATCGCTATTATCACGGGCGGCAGCAGCGGTATCGGTCTCGCGACTGCGCGGCGCTTCGTTGATGAAGGCGCATATGTCTTCATAACAGGCCGTCGTGAGAGCGAGCTGAAGAAAGCGAAGGCCATAATCGGTCGCAACGTCGCGACTATCCAGGGCGACGTGACCAGCCTCGAGGACCTGGACCGGCTGTTCGCGCATATCAGGGCCGAGAAGGGCGTGATCGACATCGTCGTCGCGAGCGCCGGCTTCGTCGAGCATCAGACGATCGAAACCGCGACCCCCGAGCATTTCGACAAGACTTTCGCGATCAATGCGCGTGGCGTGTTCTTCACGGTCCAGAAGGCGTTGCCGCTGATGACGCGGGGCGGATCGATCGTGCTTGTGTCGTCCGGTATGCACCTCAAGGGCTTCCCCGCGCACGGCACATACGCCGCCACCAAGGCCGCAGTGCGATCCTTTGCCCGGACGTGGGCGATGGAGCTCAAGGACCGCGGGATCCGGGTCAACACGCTCAGTCCTGGCGCGATCGAGACGCCGATCATCGATGGTCAGTTCAAAACCAAGGCCGAAGCGGACAGCGCGCGGGAGATGTTCGCAGGGATTACCCCGCTGGGGCGGATCGGTCGGGCAGACGAGATGGCATCAGGAATATTCTTCCTGGCTTCCGACGAGAGCAGCTATTCGACCGGCATCGACCTCATCGCCGACGGCGGCATTACGCAGCTCTGATTCACGCTCGAGGCGGCCGTCGTCGCGGGCGGTCGTCGAAGCCCTTGACCTCGAAAGGCCGATGCGATGTCGAACCCCTTCTTCGATGCGACGATCCCGCCGCTCGTACGCGGCCTCAACGTCCTGACCGGCTATGTCGACAAGGCGGACGCGTATGCGCGATCACACGACATGGATCCGGTCACACTTATCGACGCACGCCTCGCGCCCGATATGATGTCGCTAGCCGGCCAGATTCAGCGCGCAAGCGACAAGGCGAAGAACGGTGTGGCAAGACTCTCCGGCAAAGGCGCGCCGGCGTTTGCCGACACAGAAACCACCTTCGCAGACCTTCGGCATCGGATTTTCAAAACGATCTCGCATCTCAATACGGTCACCCCAGAAGAGCTCCTCGATGGAGCAGCCAGCCGTGTCGAACTCAGCTTTCAGAGCTTCAGCGGCGTGATGAGCGGCGAGGACTATCTAACAAAGATCCTCCTGCCGGACTCCTATTTTCATATCGCAATGGTCCATGCGATCTTGAGGAGCCGAAGCTTGTCGGTTGGCAAGGCCGATTACCTCGGCAACATAGGGTAAAAAGCTTCAGCTTTAGATGCTCCTTAGGCCGATTATAACAATCACCAAAATCGTCGCCATATGAAAACGAACGGCCGGTTATTTCGAAAGCTGCCGTCGATCACCTGTATGTCGCCGGCAGATTTGTCCCAGACCCAGCCAATCGATTTTTCCGAGAGCAATGTCTGCTTTCAAGCGTTCGCCGGTTTGGTCGGAACGGCCGAGGTTGGGGCGCAAGACGGCCGCGCCTTAGTTACCCAGCGAGATACCTTGCGGGATTTTGCATCCATTCGCGCACGGCGGATTGTCGCCAGCCGACGCACCGTTCGGCGATGTTGATCTGCTTCGGGAACCTGCCCTGCTCGACCTTTCGGTAGAGCGTCGAACGGCTAAGACCGGTCAGCGCGAGAACGGCTTTGATCCGCAGAATTCGGTCGGGTGCATCGGTCATGATCTCACTCCTGTGTTGGACGCGATGATGCGTGCTGTGGAGCTTTGGGAGGGTCTGATCGCGCGGCAAGAGGGGCGAGTTCATGACGATCGCTCTTGAGCGCTTGCGAGCCAAACAGGACCAATAAACTTTGGCAGTTGCTGGATATTCGGGCCGACATGTGGACGGCCGAGCCAGTGCATAGCGGCTGAATCTGGGTGTTAGGGGTCCGATGTCACCCCGAGTCGGGTGGTTGCTGATCAAGCCTTTGCCGTTGGGCCGTGTGCCGTGCGTGATCAGCCAGGTGGGGGAAGCCTTCCCCTGATGGCCGACCCGAAGGTTCGGCCATACCCCTTCTGCGGGGGTCCCCCGCAACGCCCCGAACAGCGGCGCGGGGCGGAGGACGCACACTGCCGGACTGCGCCGCGGGTCTTCGCAAACCGTGCTTTGCGAAAACCCGCTTTGCAGCCGGTCAGGGTGCGGCATTGTATGATGGCCCCGCAGGCACACCGGCTCGGCCTTCGGTCGGTGCGCCCGGTTTCGCCCGGGCCTTGGCGCCTTCGGCACGGCGGCCCGGTGAAGCCCGACCCTGCACCTTATTCCGCCGTCCTCGCTCGGAGAGCCGGTCTTTGCTGCGCGGCGCTGGCGCGCCGGGTGGTGTGGACGCCGCTTACGCGGCGGCGTCGTGGCTCCCGGTGCGCGAGAGTGGGCGGCGCTCGCTGCTAGGACCGCCCGCGGCAGCGGCAAGCCGGGCACTGCCCGGCTCCTTCACTGACGTTGCGGCCCTGCGCCACCCCATCGCGCTGGCGCGATGGGGGCCCCGGACTTGGGTGCCGCCACCGCTCGGCGGCGGTCCTCTCGCTGCTTGCCGCCCACCCCCGCTTTCCGGGGGCCGGGTGTGGCAGTGAGAAGGAGTAACACCCATGAAACTCGACTTCATTGCGCTCGACCGACTGAGCGTCAGCACGACCAACATGCGCTATGCGAAACGCGCGCCCGATGTGGCCGACATCCTGCCCAGCGTGCGCAGGCGCGGCGTTCTGCAACCCGTCATGGTTCGTCCGAACGGCGCGCCCGGTACGTTCGAGATTATCGCGGGCGCACGGCGCTTCACTGCCGCGCGGATCGTCGCGGATGAGCGCGCGGCGGCGGGGGAAGCGGGGCCGCCCGAGCCGCTCCCCTGCGCGATTCTCGAGCGGAGCGACGATGCCGACGCGGTCGAGGCCTCGTTGATCGAGAACATCGCGCGGCTCGATGCCGACGAGGTGACGCAATGGGCGACCTTTACGCGACTGGTAAAGGAGGGGCGCGACATCGAGGAGGTGGCGGCGACGTTCGGTCTTCCTGACCTCACGATCAGGCGCGTGCTGGCGCTTGGCAATCTCTTGCCGCGCATTCGCAAGATGTACGCAGGCGAGCAGATCGACCGCGCGACGGTGCGGCACCTGACCCTTGCCAGCAAGCGCCAGCAAAGCGACTGGCTCGCGCTTGTCGATGATCCCGAACAGCGCGCGCCTATGGGGGGCCAATTAAAGGCATGGCTGCTGGGCGGTCAGTCGATCCAGGCCTCCTTTGCGCTATTCGATGTCGCGGAGAGCGGCCTTGCCACGGTGTCCGATCTGTTCGGCGAGGACCGCTACTTTGCCGACGCAGGCGCGTTCTGGACCGCGCAACATGCCGGGATCGAAGAGCGGCGCGCTGCCTATCGGGCCGAGGGCTGGACCGACGTGCACATCATTCCGGCGGGCGAGTATTTCCAGACCTGGGAGTATGAGAAGACGCCCAAGCGCAAGGGCGGGCGCGTCTATATCGATGTCCGCGCGACCGGCGAGGTGACCTTTTACGAGGGCTATGTCAGCCGCCGGGAAGCCGAACGTACCGCCAGAGCGGAGACAGAAATCGACGCCAAGCCTGTCCGGCCTGAGATCACCGCCGCCTGTCAGAGCTATGTCGATCTGCACCGCCACGCCGCCGTCCGCGCCGAATTGACGGGCCATCCCAGCGTCGCGCTGCGCTTGATGCTCGCGCATGTGATCGTCGGCTCGCCGCTGTGGAGCGTGCGGCGCGAGCCGCAGGCGGCGCGCGCCGATGCCACGCGCGAGAGCGTGGAGACATGTCGCGGCGAAACCGTGTTCGACGAGCGGCGGCGCGCCGTTCTTGCGTTGCTCGCCATGGACCCTGAACGCCCGACGGTGACTGGCGGCAAGGGCGATGATTCCGAACTGACGCGGCTGTTCCTGCGCTTGCTCGACCTGCCCGATGCAGCGCTTGGCGATGTTATCGCCGTCGCGATGGGCGAAACCTTGATCGCGGGCGGCGCGGCCGTTGAGGCAGTTGGTCTGACCCTTGGCATCGATATGGCCGCGTGGTGGCAGGCCGATACCGCGTTCCTCGACCTCGTCCGTGACAAAAAGGTGCTCTGGCACATGGTCGGCGAAGTGGCGGGCGACACCGTTGCTGCCGCCAATGCCAGGGAGAAAGGCACGGCGCTCAAACGCATCATCGCCGATCATCTTTCCGGCAGCGGCGGGCGCAACAAGGTTAAGAACTGGGTGCCACGTTGGCTGTCGTTTCCGCCATCGGCCTACACGCCGCGCGGCGGCGTCGGCACGGTCAAGGCCAATGCCAGAGTGGCAGCGGCCAAGCGCAATGCTGCGTGCAATGCCGATCCCCAATCCGATGCCCCGGCCTCGCTCGCGGCATCGCCGGACCCTGACGACAGCTTCCCGCAGGACGGCGAGGCCGCGATCGCCGAGGACGAGCAGCGGCGTGCGGCCTGACCAAAGGTGCGCGCGGGGTAAGTCCCGCGCGCACTGCCGCGCGCGGATACGAAAGGCCCCAAAATTTGGCGCGCGCCCAGGCGCGGATCCTCACGGCTCCGCTTCTGGGCGCGCGAAGACCAGTGCATTATCCGCTTGGCATCGTGCCGCTTTGCAGCGAGTCTGCCCCCGATGAAGACCGACTTCGATCATTTGCCCCTCTCCAAGCAGCGCGAGCTCGCGCACGTCGTGCGCGTGCTGTTCGAAGAGTTCGAGGCCGCGACGACGAAGGCGAACGGGTTCGGCAAGGTCGCGCGTATCTTCAAGATCGTGCTCTACGGCTCCTATGCGCGCGGCGATTGGGTCAGCGATCCGATCGGCGGCTACACCTCCGATTATGACATCCTGATCGTCGTCAGCCACGACAAGCTCACCGACTTTACCGACTATTGGGCCGCCGCCGAAGACCGGCTGATGCGCGACGTTACGATCACCAACACGCTGTCGGCACCGGTCAATTTCATCGTCCACACGCTGAAGGACGTGAACCAACAACTGGAACATGGGCGACCGTTCTTTGGCGACATCGTTGGGCAGGGGATCGCGCTGTATGAGGCCGAAGGTCACGGATTTGCGCAGCCCCGCAACTTGCCGCCCGAGGAAGCGCGCGCCGAGGCACAGCGCTATTTCGACGAGTGGTTTGGCAGTGCAGCTGGCTTTAGATCGCAGGCCCTGCATGCGGTGCAAACCGGGTTACCCAAGATAGCTGCGTTCGAGTTTCATCAGGCCACCGAGCGCCTCTACCACACCGTTCTGCTCGTCCTGACGCTCTACAGTCCCAAGTCGCACAAGCTGAATTTCCTGCGCTCGCATTGCGAGGAAATCGCACCCGACCTGATCGCGGCGTGGCCACGCGAGGACAAATTCTCGCGGCGTTGTTTCGAGCTGTTGCGGCTCGCCTATGTCAACGCGCGCTACTCCCCAGAGTATAAGCTGACCGACGAGGAGATCGGCTGGATTGCCGAGCGGGTCGCGGTGCTGGAGACGCTGGTGCGCGAGGTCTGCGAGCGACGGCTGGCGCAATCCTGACGCCCGTAACGCATCGTCACCGCGACGATAACAGGCATCTCACTCCAAACTGACAGGGCCGTGTCCGCGATCGATCGCCTGTGACCTATGGCCGGTCGGTCCGCTGGCAAAACCATCGCGCACGCACTGTTTTCCCCTGGCCTGACGGCCATTCCTCGCGCAGCAAAACAGCGCGCACGCTCCGGTCCTCCGCTGTCGCTGCGGCCTGACGGTTCGCGCGTCCCTGGCCCGCCCATCTGGTCGGCTCGTCGACGCGGGAATGGTCCCGGGTCGCGTGAAGGAGTGAAGATCATGCCTGCCATCGGATATGTGACGAAGAACGAGGACGGCTCGTTCAAGGGCCAGCTCAAGACGCTCAGCATCCGCGCCGACATCGACATTGTCGCCAATACCAGCCGCTCGGGCGATACCCAGCCGCACTATCGCGTGCTGTCCGACGGGGTCGAGATCGGCGCGGGCTGGATGCGGCGGTCGGAAAGCTCGGGCCGCGATTATGTGTCGCTGAGCCTCGCGGCGCCCGAGTTTGGACCGCGTCGGCTCTACGCCAATCTCGGCCAGGCCGCCGGCGGCCCGGAGGACCGGTTCGCGGTTATCTGGAATCCGGCCGACTGACCGCGGCAAGACCGGCTTCGGCGTCCGGAAGGGCGTTGGAGCTGGTTCTTCGGCGCGCGCTTTGACGTCGGCGCACCATTGAGAGGTGGGTGGGGCTCGTCTCGGATCGTCCGAGCATGGCGGCTGGCGGCGCGGCTGTGCAAGGCCGGCGGCCCCTCCAATTTTGTTCTAAAATGGTGGCTGCTGCGCAGCCGAGTTTGTTTATCGCCGCATAACAAAATCGGTTCCTCCGCCGCCGCTCGCGCGGTGGCTGCGCTGACGCTGCGCCAGCCCTGACAGCCACGCCGCCAACCGCCGTCGAGAGGCTGTCTTCGATGAGGAAGACGACAATCGATGGAGAACATCATGACCATGTTTCAACCGGTTTCCGCAGTGTCGGATCGCGTGATGGCGGCACTGATCGCAGGGCTTGAGGTGGAGTTCGGGAGCGGTGCGGGCGAAGGTCTCGCGCAGCATTTCCTGAGCGCCGAGGATGCGGATTTTCGCTGGGAGGTGCGGACCGAGGAGCGCTGGCTTGGCGCTTACGAGAGCGCGGACGCCGATGATTTCTGGCTCGATCGCGTGGCGATTTGCGGGCGGTTGGATGCCAAATGGTTCGCGGCAACGATGATCGTGGATGGCGATGGCAATGCGCACGGGATGCTCGGATGCCGTGAGTTTGGCAGTCGGAAAGCGGCGCGGGAAGCGATGGCCAGGGCGCATTGAACGTCAAGATCGAGGCCGGGAGACGGTGCGATCAGCATCGTTTCCCGGTCTTTTTTTGCCTCGGCGGGCTTTGACCTCGGGGGTTGGGAATGGCGTGAAATTATGGGGTTGGGCGGCTGGATGAGAGGGAGAGTGGAAGGCAAGATAAAGCTACGGCACCGGTAGCGCCGTAAGTCTTTGTCTGCACATCGTATTTTGTTGAGAATTTTGGCACTGCCGGGGGGCTGACAGTGTCGCATTGCCCGAAAATGGCTGATTTTCCCCATTTTACCGACACCATGCCGATCACATTATTTGTTAATTCGCTGATAATCGCAGCGGTTGAGAACGGGCCCGCCGCAAGACGGCAGGAAGTCTGAACACCGCAACCTTGCTTTAGGGGCTCGGCAAGTGCCGCGTCATCCCGTTCTTCAAGTTGGTGTCGGCCTCTTCGCTAGTAGGAGGATGTCATGGATCAAAAATACTGGGTTGGTCTTGACAAGGGTGAGGCGAGCACAGGGGTGTGCGTATTAGGCGCAGATGAGGCCCCGCTGTTGGAACGTACTGAGTAGCCCCTAGATTTCTGGACGCCTTCGATCCTAATTTTGAGGACAGGAGGCGACGATGGGGAAGCCCAATTTCAGCGATGAGTTCAAGCGTGACGCGGTAGCGCAGATCACCGAGCGCGGGTATCCGGTAGCGGAGGTTTCACAGCGGCTCGGCGTCAGTCCGCATTCGCTCTATGCCTGGAAGCGGCAGCTGGCGGGTCAGGTGTTGGGCGATGCTGGCAAGGATGCGGAGATCCGCCAGCTGAAGCGCGAGCTGGCCCGGGTGACCGAGGAGCGCGACATCCTAAAAAAAGCCACCGCGTATTTCGCTCGAGATGCCAAGTGAGATACGCGTTTATTGCTGAGCATCGCGATCGTTTCGGCGTTCGGGCAATGTGCCGGTGCCTCGCCGTGCAGCCGAGTGGCTATTATGCATGGCAGAAGAGCCCGCTGAGCCAGCGGGCTCGGGAAGATGCTCGGCAGACGGAACTGATCCGGCGTGCGTGGAACGACAGCGGCAAGGTCTATGGCTACCGCAAGCTGCACGACGACCTGCTGGATCACGGCGAGACCTGCTGCCCGAACCGCGTTGCCCGGTTGACCAGACTGGCGGGCATCAAGGCGCAGATCGGCTATAAGCGCAGGCCCGGCAGCTATGGCGGTAAGCCGTCCCTGGCGGTCGACAACACGCTGGACCGCCAGTTCGACGTGGCTGCGCCAGACCGGGCCTGGGTGACAGACATCACCTACATTCGCACCCTGGAAGGCTTCGCCTATCTGGCTGTCGTGATCGACCTGTATTCCCGCCGCGTGGTCGGTTGGTCGATGCAGAGCCGGCAGACTACCGATGTGGTGCTGCAGGCGCTGCACATGGCGGTATGGCGACGCAAGCCCAGGCACCGGGTGTTGATCCACTCGGACCAGGGCTCGCAGTTCACCAGCATTGACTGGGCTGCCTTCATACGCGCTCACAATCTTGAGCACTCGATGAGCCGACGCGGCAATTGCCATGACAACGCCGTCGCCGAGAGCTTCTTCTCCTCGCTCAAGCGCGAACGCATCCGGCGCCGAACGTACAAAACCCGCGAGGAAGCCCGCCAGGACGTGTTCGATTATGTCGAGATGTTCTATAACCCGGTGCGAAAGCAGGTCAGGAACGGCATGCGCTCGCCCGTCGAGTTCGAACGGCAGCAGATCTTGAAAGCCGAGGGCGTCTAGAAAAGTAGGGGCTACTCAATCACTCATGCTGAGTGGCGGCCGCTGCTGATCGCCGAGGTGCGCATGGGTTCGGCCTGCTTCGAAATTGGAAACCCGGCGACGCGTCGTGGGCCCTCGAACGTGACCTGTTCGCCGCGTTCGCGCGCCGACTCAACTCATTCGTGATGTCAATTTGATCTACAGAGCCCGTCAGGAGTTATCCCTGATCTGGAGCCGAATCATTCCGCGTCGCGAGTATTTTCTAGAGCATGCTGACCAACGAACCGGGCAGACGTCCTGCCGAACAGACAGCTCCAACCCCGACGCCCGATGTAAGCGCACCGGATCGCATTGCCCGCCTGACCGATCGGCAACGGTCTTATCTCCGCCTCGTGCTTCAGAACCGCAACTCGAAGGAGATCGCCGCGGCCACGGGTAGCAGCCACCGGGCGGTCGATAAGCAGCTGTTAAAGGCCAATAATATCCTCGGTGTGCCGACCCGTTTTGATGCCGCGCGGCTCCTGGCGGAGCACGACGGAGGGGTAGAGCCTTTACCCCCTGCAAATGACCTACCTTCCGCGCCACCAACTTTCCCGCTTCCCCCCCCGTTGCCGACCGCTGGGGCGGCAGCGAATATGCTCACCTGGAAGCAGGTTGCCTTCTGGACCGCGATCATCTCGATCGTGACCCCCTTGGGCCTAACTGCGGCCGGAATGGCGATCGTTACGCTGCTCCTTCTGCTCGGGCTGAAACCACTATGATGGGCGCTGGTCGTCCAAGGGAGCCGTAATGCAAGGACTTTCCAATACGAGCCGGGTAATCGCGGATGAGCTCCGCAAGGCGGAGCGGTCGATCAACCTTGCCGCGCGCGACACTGCTCAGTTTCTTTTGACGACACTCGACGCGGCGGAGGTGCATAGCCTTTCGCCCGCAATGACGCAGCTGACGGTGAAGGCAACTGTTGCAGCGCTCGCGTCGTTGGTTGAGGGCCAAGACCATATGGCTATGCGAGCGCATCTGGCCGTTGAGCGGGTTGGCCGACAACTTGGTCTCACCGAGACAAACTGGGGCGAAGGCACGCCGAAGCCGACGACGGCTACACTGACCGAGTTGGCCTTGGAGGCAGCGTAAATTGTCTGAACGGAGAATCGATGTCGCTCGGGATATTTTTGGCACTACTGTTCAATTCCACTCTCGTGGGTATCTGCAGTTTTGCTTTCTTCCGGGGCGGTCGACCTGAGCGCTGCGGGGCAGCAATTAATGTTGTTGCCTCTGTGGTGTCGTCGGTTCTTCGTTTGTACGACGTCGCCCGCCTTGCGCCCGCCGACGTGATCATCATGTCCATCGACTTCGGCGTTGCTCTCGGGTTCTACTGGCTGGGCATCACCACGACCCGCTTCTGGCCGATCTGGGCGGCAGGTTTTGCGCTCGGCGATCTGTTCATGAGCGCTCTCGGCGCATTGCTGCCTGGAATCCCCCTCTTCGCCTATCATACCGGGCTCGGGATCTATGCCTATCTCGCGCTTGGAGCCCTTGCGCTTGGCACGTTCCGCCTACCCCGCGACGCCGAGCCCTACATCCGAAACGGATCAAGACGATTATGGGTGCAGCATCTGAAGGAGACGACCTGATCGACGTCGTCGTGCGGCTGCCGCGCAAGGCGATCGAGGACACTTTGCTGTCTATGCCGCCAGACGCGAGAGACCTGTCCGAGCGCAGGCTTGCCGAGGCCAGGGCGGTGTTGGTCGGCCGGCGTCGGCGGGCGACCCACTTCAACGGGGTCCGCTTCTATGATCCGAGCTGGGACATGATCCTGGAGCTTTACGTGGCCACGTGCGAGCGGCGCCGCATCGCTGTGTCCCAGCTTTGTAAGCTTAGCGGAGGCTCGACGACCACCGCTTTGCGCCACATCGAGCATCTCGAGGCGCTTGGATACATAGTCAGACAAACGGATCCCGAGGACGGACGCCGCCTGATTGTCGGCACGCTCGCTCCCCTTCTTGCTGCTTCCGAGCAGTGGCTCGATCTTCAAATCGCGGAGTCCCGAATACAGGATCGGAGATCGGGCTGACGATTTTCTACGGCTCACACTAGACTCCGTTCTTTTGATCATCAGTGACATATCGAACGACTGAAAAGGTCTCGTTCGATCTACCGCTTGGACAGACGGCGTCAGCCAATTTCGAGCCCGAACCTGCAATGCCTCGCTAACTTAACTGCCATTGCCCCGCCACGCCTATCCGGCGCGGCACAGAGGAGGATGCTCTCCTTCTGCGCTACATGTCACGTAAGACAGACGAATCGCACGATTCTCACGCCGTTACCGAAAGCACGAGCGGGAACGCGACGGCGTTACCGATAGCACGTGTCTCAGCGGCACGGCGTTATCGATAGCACGAGCGAAGATCGACGCTTCGTTACCGATAGCACGTGATTATTGCCCGTCCCGTTACCGATAGCACGATTCATCGCGCACGACCGACCCGCCAGCGATGCTTAACAATCAACGTTGTGGATCGGCTCAACGCTGACCGCCGCCGTCCACCCGGGCGGGCGCCACAACGATCAAGGGGGACGCTGTGCGGACATGAAAAACCCGGCACGAGGCCGGGCTTTTCGGGACGCCTGCTAGGGCGGATGTGAGAACCCTCACTTAGCTGGCTCCCTTTCATATTGCTACCCCAAAGCGTCGACCGTGGCGCCACGGTGTCGCTGTGTCTGCACGGGCTCCCCTCCCAGGGAGAACGAACAATGGCTGCTGCCCAAAGCCCCGGTCGGGGACTACGCCGGTTTGACGAGCATGCCGCCAAGGCGACGAAGCTTGTCGATGAGTTTTGCGGGCTCGAGACCGGAATGGCACCTTCCAACGCGCTTGCGGCGCTCAAAAGGGCGGCTCCTTATATGGGCGTCCCCCTGCGCGTGGTCTCCGTCATCGATCTCCTGTTTGCCTGGACGAAGCCGCAGGACTGGCAGGGTGGACAAATCCCCGTCGTTTGGCCGTCGAACGACCTGCTCGCGCAAAAGCTGGGCGTAACCGTTCGACAGGTTCAAAAGCTCTTGAACCAGGCACAGGCCTTCGGGCTGGTCAGCTTTCGGGATAGTCCGAACGGTCATCGTGGTGGACGCCGCGGGGCCGACGGCTTCATCATGTGGGGCTACGGCATCGTGCTCGCTCCGATCGGCACCAGGCTTCAAGAATTTGCTGCTCGCGCGGCCAAGGGGGCCGCAGAGGACGCGGCGCTGACAGTGCTCCGCAAGCGCCTTGCCGCTGCCCGCAGGAATATCAGGGCTCTGGCCCAAACAGCATTCGACGCCGACCTTCACGATTTGAAGGCGGGTGACGATCTCGCGTTGGCGTTGATGGCCACCGACCAGATGCGCTGCGTCCGCGATGCCGGCCTTCTCACGGCCTGTGTGGAGCAGATCGAAGGGCGTGCGCGTCGTCTTGCCGAGGCTGTTTCGGCTAAGATTGCCGTCCCCAATATAGTTAGCGATCAGGATGATAGTTCATGCTGGGATGGACCTGAGGACATCCACTCTACAACTACAAAGCAACTCCAATCTGCTAAAGCAGATACCCGTAGTGGCTTGGCGAAAAAGAGTAGCGGAAATGGGGACGCCCTCCCCTCTCAACCTCAAACTGCAGTCGACGACGATCTGGAGAAACACGGTGTCGATCCGGAATTCATGATGTCGATCGCGCCGGAGCTCTGTTCCGGTCTACTCCACCGCGATGGATCGTGGGGCGAGGTGGTTGCCACCGCGGAGCGGCTTGCGGGCCAGTCGGGGATCAGCAATCACGCGTTCAAGGAAGCCTGTCGCATCATGGGCCAGCGAGGTGCTGCTGCCTCCGTCATCGCCACCATCCAGAAATACCGGCGCGGCGAGGTTCAGCGGCCCGGCGCGTATCTTCGCGGAATGAGCAGCAAAGCTGACAAGGGCGAATTGAACCTTGGGCGGACGCTCCACGGCCTCAAGGACACGACCCGCGCGGTCGCCATGCGGGGGATGTCCGATGGGACCGATGCGACGCCGATCGGGAGCCTGATGTCGAGGCTAGTTTCCCGGGGACCCGGACTACGATGACGGGATCTCGTCATCTTTTCAAAGGCCTGGACCTCGTACTGCACACCTGGTCTTTGAACGGCTTTCACGGCGTTACCGATAGCACGAGTCCCGACCGAGTTTGCGGTGGCCCGCACCTACCGAAATGTGAAACACACCCCGATTTACCGGCTAAATCACTCCAAATCCTCGTGCTATCGATAACGCGGTCGCTTATCCGACTGCAGGTTTGCGGCCGATCCGCTATAAGCGGCTTTGCTAAGTGAAGCTGGTGGGAGCCCCGACGATGGATTCGCGAGAAGTCGCTCTCACCCAGGGTAAGCTGTTCGACTATCTCGACAGCCCGCTGCACGGCAAAGTCCGTGGCGAGCAGAGCATCATGGACTTTCCACTCTTCTCGTTAGCGAAGCGGCCTCAGATGGAGGCGATGACCTACGAGATGGACGGCGTCAAAATCGAGATCAAGCCCAGTTCGAGCGGTATCGCGACAATGTGGGATAAGGAGGTCCTGATCTACGTCCTGTCGCTGATGGTGCAGCATATTGGTCGGACCGGGGGTGAAGTACAGAACGTCTTCACCTTCAATGCACATGACTTCTTCCGGGCGACCGGCGTCGGACGCCCATCGAAGCGTGATTACGATCGCTTCATCGAAGCGCTCGGTCGCCTGCAGGGCACGCAGATCCGCACGAATATCAAAACCGGCACCGTGGGGACGAAGGGCTTCTTTTCCTGGTTCGCGGAAGCGCAGGCGACCACTCGCGAAACGGCGAGCGGCGTCGATCAACTCATGCCGGTCCGCGTCCAGCTCTGTGATTGGCTCGTCCGCGCGGTCTCGCGCGACAGCCGTATCTATGACTACCACAACGACTATTTCCGTCTCGGCTCGATTGAACGACGCCTTTATGAATTGGCGCACTGCTACTGTCGTGATGAAGAATATGAAATGCCTCTGGAAATGCTGGGTGCGAAGATCGGCTCAACGTCGCCGCTCCGCACGTTAAAAAGTCAGCTGAAAAAGATCGCAGCCGAGAATAAAATGCCGAGCTACTCAATCGAAGTGCGGGAAGTTGTTCCGGAAGTCCCTGCGCGGGATAAACTAGGCCGACGGGTCGGGAAGCCCGAGACGGTCGTCGTGATGAAGCCCAAGGATCGTTTGACAGGAACTCGAGCCGCGTTGGCCGCCTGATATCGATCCATATGCCTGACGTCCTGCGCGACTATCTGCGGCCGACGCGTCCCGACTGGCTTTGGAAGATGGCTTCGCGGTAGCGATGCTTCGTCGGGCACAAGGCGTGCAGAGGAGAGGGAGCCTTCGGCTTGTTGATCCGGTGATGAGCACCGGGCGACAAGAAGGAAGCCCTCGATGCGCACCTCAGCCGCAGCTCTCGAACTCGACTTCACCGAACCCTCGATCACGGCCGCCAAGGCGGTCGCCGACACCATCGCCAGGAACGGATCGCTCCAGCGCGAAACGCTGCTGTGGGTCATGGAGCAAGCCTATGGCGGATCCTCGGCCGACGGTCGTTGGTCGCTACGCGACGCTTACGACATGCTCGAACTCGCCGAGGTCATGCACCTGGCGAAGGCCGACCTGCCGTCCACACCCGGCGTTTGCCTTGCCGAGCTGACCGAGCTGGTCGCCAACCTGCCGACGCATACCGTTCGCAGCGAGGAGCAGATCGAGCTTCAGCAATTCTCGACCCCGGCCCCGATCGCCTACCTCGCTGCGCTCGCCGGCAGGATCGCGGCCACGGATCTGGTCCTCGAACCGTCTGCCGGGACAGGCCTACTCGCCGTCTTCGCGCACCGCGTCGGTGCCCGCCTGGTCCTCAATGAGATCGATCCGGCGCGCGCTGAGATGCTCGCTGCCGCGTTCCCGGGCGTTGCTGTCACGCGGCACGACGGCGAGCTGATCCACGATCTAATCGAACCAACGATCCGGCCAACGGCCGTCCTCATCAATCCTCCCTTCTCGCGCAGCATCGGTCGCCACGCCGACCCGCTGGCAGCGTTCCGGCATCTTCGCGCCGCCTTGATGCGTCTCGGCACCGGAGGCCGCTGCGCCGCAATCCTGCCCGATCGCGTGGACACATCGAGCCGCGCCTGGGCCAAAGCGACGGAGGGTTGCACCCTCACGTTGCACCTCGAGCTGCCGGCAAATGCCTATGCCAAGCACGGCACCAGCCAGGCCGTGAAGATCATGGTGTTGGAAAAAGGCACCGGCACGCCTGCCGTACTGATCCGCTGCGCGACGCTCGCCGGGGCGCTCGCGGCGATCGCGGCAAAGGCCGCTTCCCCCGTATCCGCGCCTGTCCCGCGCACCGCCTCGCTACTCGCACGCCCTGCAGGGCGCAGCTCGCTGCTTGGCGGCCTTGCCAGCAAACCGCGCCTCAACGCACCACCTGCAAAAGCCGCGAGGTCGCAGACCGCGACGCCGATCGATTACACCGTGTTCGCCGAGCCACTCCCGACCGGCGAGTCTGTCGGTGTGTACCTGCCATACCGGCCCAGCCGGATCGCGATCGGCTGCGCATCGGCGCATCCAACCGCGCTGGTGGAATCGATCGCCATGGGCTCGATCACAGCGCCACGGCCGACTTACGTCCCCACGCTCCCGCAAGCCGTCGTCGACGCGAAGACGCTTTCCGACGCACAGCTCGAGACGCTGATATATGCCGGCGACGCCTTCGAGCGTGACATCCCCGGCCTGTTCAAACCTGTCGAGGAGGGGCTATCGATCGCACCATCCGAGGATGGCCGTCCGTATCGGACCGGCTTCTTCCTCGGTGACGGCACCGGCGCTGGCAAGGGCCGCCAAGTCGCCGCGATCATTCTCGACCAGTGGCTGCGCGGTCGCCGCAAGCACATTTGGGTCTCCAAGACCGAGACGCTGCTCGAAGATGCGCGGCGCGACTGGACCGCTGTTGGCGGTCTCTCACTCGATATCCAGCATCTCAACCAGTGGAAGCTGGGAACGCCGATCGGTGCTGGCGAGGGCGTGCTGTTCCTCACCTATGCGACGCTGCGCTCCAATCGCGGCGACAAGGGCACCCGGCTCCAGCAGATCCTTGAATGGGTTGGCGACGACTATGACGGCATGATCGTTTTCGACGAGGCGCACGAGATGGCCGGTGTCGCAGGTGGCGAAGGCAGCTTCGGCACCAAACAAGGCTCCGACCAGGGCATCGCCGGCGTCCGTCTCCAGAACCTCCTCCCGCGCGCCCGCGTCCTCTACGTCTCCGCGACCGGTGCATCCGACGTCAACAATCTTGCCTATGCAACGCGGCTTGGCCTGTGGGGTCCGGGCACGGCGTTTGCCGATCGCCGGACCTTCGTCGACTCCCTGCGCCGGGGCGGTATCGCCGCGCTCGAGCTGATCGCGCGCGACCTGAAAATGCAGGGCCTCTACGTCTCGCGTGCGCTGAGCTTCGCCGGTGTCGAGTACGATATCCTCGAACACAAGCTGACCGCTGACCAGATCGAGATCTACGACGCCTATGCCGATGCGTGGGCGATCATCCACAGCAACCTGCGCGCGGCGCTTGACGCGACCCGCGTGACGGACAGCTTCTCGAACGACACCTATAACAGCGGCGCCAAGGCGGCCGCGCTGTCGATCTTCGAATCCACCAAGCAGCGCTTCTTCTGCCAACTTCTGATCGGCATGAAGCTGCCCTCGCTCGTTCCCGCGATCCGCGCCGATCTCGCCCGCGGCGAGAGCGTCGTGATCCAGCTCGTCTCGACGTCCGAGGCGATGCTCAACCGGGCACTGGCGGCTCTTTCGGTTGAGGAACGCGCCAATCTCGACATCGAGCTTTCGCCGCGCGAGTACGTCTTATCCGGAGATCCAGATAACACGGCTTCTTTGCAGTCGAGATTTATGTCGAGTGGTTCGCGCGCGGGCGCAGGTTTCCGTGATGAAGACATCGTTTCTACTCCAGATAATTAAGGTTGTGGGCGATGTCGGAGGCGAGAGACCTCCGGAGCTATGCTCGTTTCCGAACGTCGTTGAGCATCATGATCAGCGGGTCAGCCGGAGGCCTGAACCGGCCTGGCTTGATCGCTGGCGAGCCGTGTGCGGCGAGGATCTGCAGCTTTTCTTCCGGGTCGGCGCGCAGGTAGGCTTCAGTGCTCTGGATGCTGGCATGGCCGAGCCAGAGCGCTACTTTGCGAATGTCGCCGGTCGCAGCGAGCGTGTGCATTGCGCAGGAATGCCGTAGCACATGAGGCGTGACCCGCTTGCGCAGCAGCGACGGCTGCTTCTTTGCCGCCGTGGCGACATGCAAGGCCAGCCTGAACGCAAATCCATCCCGCGTCATTGGCTCACCTTTGGCGTTGAGGAATATCTCCGCCGCCTGACATGGCGGCCTGACGGCGAGCCAGGCCCGCAATGCTGCCTGCGTCTCGCGCCACAGGGGCAAGACGCGCTCGCGTCTGCCCTTGCCGATAATGTGAACCGTCGCGAGCGAGCGTTCTGGAAAGTCTTGTATCTGCAGCGACAGCAACTCGGCGACCCGCAGGCCACCGGCATAGGCAAGGTGCAGCATCGCCCGATCTCGAGTGCCCAGGCGGGACCGGGGATCAGGTGCGTCGAGCACCGCAGTAATCTCATCTCGTGTCAGATAGTCGATGAGGGTCGTGTCGGTCCGCTTTGTCGGCACGGCACGAACACGCAGCGCCAGGTCGAGGCATGCTGGGACGCGATACTCGACGTAACGGAAGAACGCCCGGATCGCCGCGAGCCGGGCATTGCGAGTTCTGGGGCTGTTCTTGCGCGCATCTTCCGTATGGTCGAGGAACGCCATGATCAGCTCGGGATCGAAATCCTCGATCGTTAGGTCAGTTGGCCTTCGCCTGAGCCGATCGGCTGCGAACCGGACCAAAAGCGCGAAGCAGTTCGCATAGGTCGTCACCGTATGCGGGCTGACATTACGCTCGCGGGGAAGATGATCCCGCAGGAACGCGGCGAGATGGGGAGCGAGCGCGGTCATGCTGCACCTCCCAGGAAAAGCTGCTCACCCGCGACAGCGATGTCGCGAAGCAGCACCGGCGTTGCTTCGAGATACCAGTATGTGTTGGCCACGTCCGTGTGGCCCAGATAGGAGCTGAGCGCTGCCATATGATGTCGGATCGCTTCCCGATCGCGAGGACAGGACTCCAGCGACCGAACGGCGAACGTGTGCCGTAGGTCATGGACGCGCATGCCGGGATCTCCGGGCGGCCCACGAAAACCCAACTCGCGCGCTAATCTGACGAACATTATATAGGCGCGCGTTGTGCTGGGGGCGTGCCCTCGGATGTGAACAAACAGATCATTGCCGTGGGCGCCGAGCTTCCGCCGAACAGCGAGATAAGCCTCCAACGCCTTGCGTGTTGATGGCTGGATCGGCAGGAGGCGTTGCTTACCGAACTTCCCGTTGCGGATGATCAGACCGTCGGCGGTGAAATCCTCGCGCTGCAGTGCGAGCGCTTCGGAAAGTCGTAACCCGGTTATTGCGAGCAGCCCGAACAAATAGTGGTAGGTGTGTGGGCTGATCTTGCCCTTGGGCGGAAGATCAAGGGCGGCCTGCATGATCGCCTGAACCTGCTCGGGCTCGATGATGTGAGGCGTCGGGCGACGTCGCTTCCCTCTCCCGAATACGCCAGCTGGGGGCACCTGATGCTGCCGATCCTCAGCATGGGCATAGAGACAGAAGCGACGTAGATGGTCGAACCTATCCCTGGCCACGTTCTGGGAACTCGCCGACCGGCACCAATCGTAAAGCCGCTCGACTGTGACGTGCCGATCGCCGAAACCATGAGCATAGGCGGCGAAGAGTCGGAGCAATCGCTCCTGCACCTCAAACTTGCGGCCGAAACTGCGATGCAGCGCGACATACCGCTCGATCTGTGCGTTCATCATGCCCTGTCTCCGGGCCAATCTTGGGCAACCTTGAGCAGCATCGGAACATCGACCTTGGCGTAGATGGCCGTCGTCGCTGGGGACCGATGGCGCAGGATCGTGCCGACCGACTCAAGGCCGGCGCCGGCGCGCAGCATCCGTGTGGCCAGCGAATGCCGGAAGGCGTGGGCGCCCGTCGGCACGTCTTCGATGGCGCCCCGATCCAATACACGCGCGACGATGCCGGCGATCTCAGCCGACGAACTGAACGGCCGAAAAGGAGGTTGCACCCGAACGAACAACACCTCCTCGGCGATCGGCGGGCGGGCCCGCTCGATATAATCGAGGATCGCGTCCCCGGCATCCTGTGGCAATGGAAGGCGGTCGGGCCGTCTGCTCTTGCCGCTCACCCGAAGATATCCGTCGTTCCAATCGATATCGGTCAAGCGCAACTGGCAGATATCGCCAGCCCGCAATCCGAGTCTGGCCAGTAGCAGGATGATGGCCTTGTCGCGGATCTCCACCGCGGTATCGGCCTGGCAGGACGCAATGATCTTCTCGATCGTTGCATCATCCATGTAGCGTGGCAGGGTGCCGAGACGATAGCGCCTGATCGGTGGAAAGGCGTGTTGGAGCGCCGGCTCGCACTCCTCCCGCGAGACGAGAAAACGCACATAGCTCCGCATGATGCCAGTGATGGTCGAAGCGGAACCCGGCGCCTGAGCGATGCGATGACCGACGATCCGCCTGATGATGCCCGCGTTCAGCTCCGAGGGCTTGGTCAGCTCCGGCAGCCAGTGCTTCACCTCGCCGCAATAGCGCCGGATCGTCTCGGCCGAGCTGCCGCAATGCGCCTTCAGCCACGTCTTGTAGGGGGCCAGAGCATCATCCTGGTGATCCCAGCGGTCGACTTGCGAGAGAATGTTCCGATCGCGAAGAAACCCAAGGAAGCGCCGGGCTCCCTTGCTACGGCGTAGCGGCCCGAAATGACCGACCAGCGTCCCGCGCTTGCGGTAGACCGGACAACGACAGCTGTGGCCAGCATATAGGGCAACATGATCGTCGGTGACATCCTGCCACCGCAGACGAGAAAGGCGGACCCATGCGGCAAAGTGCGCCGCTTCCGAACGGTAGCTCTTGATGACCGCGGCGCTGTAGTGCTCCTGTACCAGGAATACCGCATAATCCGCCAACAGCGTGTCCAGGCGGTCCACGTCGTCGGGCACGTCGATAACGCCCTGGTCCTCCAGGAAACGGACGAAACGCCGGACTTTACTGGTGAAGCTTGGTCGGTCAGGCTTGTGCAGGGGAAAGCCCTGACAGCGACACCGATGCTTCTCAAAACGTCGGACGACAGCGTCATCGACGGTCGATACCGCGATGCCCTGTTGTTCGATCCAGAACAGGAAATGGCGAGCGGCAGCTTTGTAAAGCGCTGCTGATCCTGCCGCACTCCCCAGAAGAGAAGAGTGGAAGGCGGTGGATAAAGCTTCTGAGGTGGGAGCGTCTCCCGTCCAGGGCTTGGGCCGTCCGTACGAAACGACCGTCTTTGGCAACGTCATAGATCCTCCAGCTTGTTGGTGCTGGGGGCACTTTAATTATCTGGAGTAGAAACGATGTCTTCATCACGGAAACCTGCGCCCGCGCGCGAACCACTCGACATAAATCTCGACTGCAAAGAATTCGTCATGTCCTATCTGACGGCCGCTTTCCCTGTCCGGCAGATGAAGACCTATGTCGATGACACCGGCAAGACGCGCTCCGAACCCATGTCGGACGAAGATGGCCGACCTGTGTTCAGCCAGGAAGCGCTCGAGATGCGTGACAACCTGGTCGAGCAGCTTTGCGCCCTCCCCGTCGTCGGCTCTGCCCTGGATCATATCATCGGGCATTTCGGCACCGATGCCGTCGCCGAGGTGACGGGGCGCAGCCGGCGCGTCATCATGGACGCGGGCGGCCGCCAGCGCGTCGAAAGCCGCTCACCCCGCACCAATCTAGCCGAGACCGATGCGTTCATGCGCGGCGCCAAGAAGATCCTGATATTCTCCGATGCTGGCGGCACCGGCCGCAGCTATCACGCGAGCCTCACGGCCGAGAACCAGTCGCGGCGCAATCACTACCTCCTCGAGCCCGGATGGCGCGCTGACGCTGCCATCCAGGGCCTCGGCCGCACGCACCGCACGCATCAGGCGACCGCGCCGCTGTTCCGGCCCGTCTCGACCGACTGCCGGGGCGAACGTCGCTTCATCTCGACGATCGCGCGCCGGCTCGACAGCCTGGGCGCGCTCACCCGCGGCCAGCGCCAGACCGGCGGTCAGGGCCTGTTCGACCCGCGCGACAACCTCGAAAGCGACTATGCCAAGGAGTCGCTCGAACAGTGGTTTCGCCTGCTCGCCAATGGCAAGCTGCGCTCGACCACGCTGGACGAGTTCCAGAAACTGACCGGCCTCGAGCTGGAGGGTGAAGGTGGCGGGCTCAAGGAGGAGATGCCCCCAATCCAGCGATGGCTTAATCGCATCCTCGCGATGCGCATCGCCATGCAGAACGCGATCTTCGACGAGTATCTGGGGCTAATCGAGGCGCGCATCGAGGCGGCCAAGGAAGCCGGCACGCTCGATCTTGGCGTCGAGAGCATCAACGCCGAGCGCATCACGATCCTCGATCGCACCGTCATCCGGCGCGACCAGACCAGCGGCGCAGAGACCGAGATCCTCCGGCTCGAGACCGAGGAACGCTACAAGCCGCTCGCGCTCGACCGCGCGCTGCGCGTTCTTGGCGAGGACGCCCGTCCGATCGTCAACCGCAAGTCGGGCAAGGCCGCGATCCGGTGCAGTACCTACTCGCTCACCGATGACGATGGCGAGATCGTGCGCGGCTACGAGCTGGTCCGCCCGACGCGGACCGAGCGGATGCGGCAGGATCTTCTCCTCGAAACGATGTGGGAGGATGCGAGCGAGGCGGAGTTCTCGACGCTCTGGCAGGCCGAGGTCGAGGAGATGTCGGGCAAGACCCGCACCAACACACTCTACCTCGTCACCGGCCTGCTCCTGCCGGTCTGGGACCGCCTGCCCGACGATCACGTCCAGGTCTGGCGGTTGAACACCGATGACGGCCAGTCCTTCCTTGGCCGCATCGTCCCCGCCCCGCTTGTGACCAAGCTCGCCGACGCCTTCGGTATCGCCGCGACCATTTCGGTGTCCGGTGCCGAGACCGCCAAGCACGTCATGGGCAGTGGCGAGATCACGGCGCTCGGTGCGTACCGGCTGAAGCGCAGCCTGGTCGCAGGCCAGCAGCGCCTCGAACTGCTCGACTGGCCGCACTCGCGGTTGGCCGAGCTGAAGGCAGCCGGATGCTTCACCGAGATCATCCAGCACAAGACGCGGATGTTCATTCCCGTCGCGACCGCCGCGACCGTGATCGACCGCATCACCGCCTGACCGACGCGAGGCTCTCTTCCCGATCATCAAAGGGAGGGGAGGGAGCCTTCGGCTTTGTGAGCTTGATGAGCAGGCTCGCGTGACCGTCGGACAACGGCGCGCTTATCTCGAATGGAGTATGACCGATGATCCAGTCCGTGAAGGTCAAGAACCTGACGCTGTCGAAGGACAATGTGCGCAAATCCAACCGTGACGCAGGGATCGACACCCTCGCCGCGAACATCGCAGCCCAGGGGCTGTTGCAGAACCTGATCGTCACCCCGCTCAAGAAGGCGGGTACGTTCACGGTGAAGGCGGGCGGTCGGCGCTTGCGCGCGCTCCAGCTCCTGATCCAGCAGGGCACCCTCCCCGCTGACCACACCGTCCCGGTCCTCGTGCTGAGCGACGACGACAACTCGATCGAGGCAAGCCTCGCCGAGAACTTCCAGCGCGTGCCGATGAATCCGGCCGATGAATGCACCGCGTTCAACTTTCTGATCCAGAAGGGCATGACCGCCGAGGACGTCGCCAAACGCCAGGGCGTGACCACCCGGTTCGTCGAGCAGCGCGTGCGCCTTGCCGAGCTGGCCCCCCCTGTCTTCGAGGCGCTCGCAGCCGGCGAGATCACGCTCGGCGTTGCGCAGGCTTACGCCGTCACCACCGACGTCGACCGCCAGTCGCGTGTGTTCGCCCAGATGAAAACCTCCTACTATGGAGACAACCCCGACAATATCCGTCGTGCCATCCTCAACGGCACCGTCAAGGCGAACGACGCCAAGGCGCGCTTCGTAGGTCGCGAAGCCTATATCGCAGCAGGCGGTCGTATCGAGGGCGACCTGTTCGCCACAGAAGGCGATGAGAACTGGATCGACGTCGACCTGATCGAGACGCTTGCCGCCTCGAAGCTCGAAGCCGCAGCGGCCGAACTGGCGCGAGACCAGGGGCTCGCGTTCGTCACGCCGATCGCGGCGACGCACGTCCCTTACGACCTGGAGCGCCAACTTCACGAGTATCACGCACCCGCCCGCGCCCTCACCGAGGACGAGACCGCGCGTGTCGAAGTCCTGTCGGCCGAGAACGACGCGCTGATCGACCAGCTCGAGCAGGAACTGCCCGACGGCAGCGCCGAAGCCGAGGCGGCGAACGCGCGTATCGAGGCGATCGAGCGCGAGCTGGAGACGATCGAGGACGCCCGTCACGAGATCGATCCGGCGCTTAAGAGCCAGATCGGGACGTTCGTCTATATCGGGGGCGATGGCGAACCCCGCGTCCACACCCGCCTGTTCAGCGAAAAGCCGGTGGTGGATCCGAACGCCCCGCCCAAGGAGTCGGACGGCGCAACCGGGGACGGCGATGCCGGCGACGGCGAGCAGGGTCCGAAGCTCAGCGCCACGCTGATCGACGAACTGGCGACGCAGCGCCGCCAAATCCTCGTTGCCCATATCGCCAGCGACCCGGCGATGGCACTCGACCTGACCATCTTCCTGATGGCGCAGAACGTGGTCTTCGAACAGGCGCACATCCCGAACCACTCGACCTTGAAGTCGAGCGCCGCTGGCTTCCCGATCTTCGCCTTCCGCGACGAGGGATCGATGGCGTCGCAGACGATCGACGACCAGCGCCAGAAGCTCGACACGAGCTGGGCGGGTCGGCCGACCATGACCGCCCGCTTCGACGCCTTCCGCGCGCTCGACGACGAGGCCCGGGGCGCTTGGGTTGCATACTCGATAGCACGAACTCTCGAACCGACGCTCAACGTCGCCGAGGGCTATCGGAGCAACGGCTTCCACGACCATCTCGGTCGCCTCCTCGACATCCAGGTCGAGCATTGGTGGCGCCCGACGGCCGAGAACTTCTTCGGCCGGGTCAAGAAGACCGTCATGCTCGACGCGCTCGAGGAGATTGGAGGCCCGATCCTGCGCGGCCGCTACAAGGACGCCAAGAAGGGCGACCTTGCCGGCACCTGTGCCTCGCTGTGCAACGGCCAGGGCATCGTCGAAGCCGAGATCCGCGAGAAGGCGACAGCCTGGTTGCCGGAGGCGATGCGCTTCGAGGCACAAGAGAAAGCGGCACGCACGCCGCTGCGCTCCAGCTTCGCCGAAGACGAGACCGGCACCGATCCGGACGAGGACGAGGATACCGACCTCGACACCGGTAACGATGCAGTAATCGATCACGAGAAAGAGGAGGATTTCAGCCAAGCGGCCTGACGCCGGCTTGCACATTTCGAGGCACCTGGGGGCGGCACTCTTCGCGGAGTGTCGCCCTCTTTTTGTGACCCGGCACCACCCTTCCAGAGGGGAGGATGCTCACGCGGGTTTGCCTCAACCCAATCAGGAGAACGATCGTGGCACAGATCACCGACAAGCCCTCGCCTGCCGACATCATCACCAACACCATCATCGACAAGCTCGAGTCCGGGGTGCGTCCCTGGGTCAAGCCGTGGCGTCCCGGCCTTGGCGGCCGTCCGCTGCGCGCGACCGGCGACCCCTACAAGGGCATCAACTGCTTCTGGCTGTGGCTGTGTGCCGAGGGGACCGGCTACAACTCGCGCACCTGGATGACGTACAAACAGGCGCAGGCACTTGGCGGCCAGGTCCGCGAGGGCGAACGCTCGCAGATCGCGATCTTCTATAAATCCTACAGCACGACCGTCGAATCCGTCGTCACCGGCGACACGACCGACGAGATGCGGCGCGTGCTGCGCTCCTACGCCGTGTTCAACTGCGACCAGATCGACGGGCTGTCTCCTGACTTCTACCCGAGCCCTGTCAGCATCGTGCCCCCGGCCGATGCGCTGCCCGAGCGCGCGCAGCGCTTCCTCGATGCGCTGCCGGCAGCCGTCCACACGCGCGGCGATCGCGCGTTCTACGACCGCACCGCCGACAGCATCACCATGCCGCCAGTCGAGCTATTCTCGACCCGCGCCTACCACGCCGCCACGCTCGCCCATGAGGCTGGCCACTGGACCGGCCATCCCGACCGGCTCGATCGCACGTTCGGCAAGCGCTTCGGCGACGACGCCTACGCGTTCGAGGAGCTTTGCGCCGAGATGACCTCAGCGTTGCTCGGTGCTGATCTTGGTCTGCCGACGTCGCATATGGACGACCACGCCGCCTATCTCGGCTCGTGGTTGAAGGTGCTGCGCAAGGACAGCCGCGCGATCATGACCGCCGCGGCGAAGGCAGAAGCGGCAGCCGGCTATCTGCTCCGCGCAACCGGCCTCGACGCCTCGGCCGAACCCGAGGAACAGATCCGTGAAGCAGCATGACCGCTCCGGCCGCCCTCCCCGACCTCGGCGCCTACCGGCGCTTCATCGTGGCATTCAGTGGCGGCAAGGACAGCCTTGCCGCCCTGCTCCACCTCCTCAGCCTCGGGGTGCCGGCACACTCGATCGAGCTGCATCACCATGATGTCGATGGCCACGGCCCGACCTTCATGGATTGGCCGTGCACCCCCGCCTATGTCCGCGCGATCGCTGACCATTTTGGCATCGCGCTCTACGTCTCGTGGCGCGAGGGCGGCTTCGCCCGTGAGCTGGCGCGCGACGACGCGCCGACCGCACCCGTCCTGTTCGAAACGCCGACCGGCATCGGCCGCGCCGGAGGCAACGGCCCTGCCGGCACGCGCGGGCTCTTTCCCCAGACGTCTCCCGACCTTCGGGTGCGCTGGTGCAGCCCCGCGCTGAAGATCGACGTCCTCGCGGCCGCTATCCGGAATCAGCCGCGCTTCCTCGACGGCCGCACGCTCGTCATCACCGGCGAGCGCGCCGAGGAAAGTCCCTCGCGTGCGCGCTATGCGACGCTCGAGCCCCATCGCACCTCCACCCTCGCGCGTGCGGTCGATCATTGGCGCCCGGTCCACGACTGGACCGAGCGCCTGACCTGGGACGCGATCTCGCAAGCGCGCATCCGCCCCCACCCGGCCTACGTCCTGGGATGGGGACGTCTGTCGTGCCGAGCCTGCATCTTCGGCTCGCCGGACCAATGGGCGACGCTCCGGCTCGTCTTCCCTGCCGCCTTCCGACGGGTGGCGGCTCGCGAATCCGCGAGCGGGAAGACGATCCATCGCTCGCTCACCGTCACGCAGCTCGCTGATCGCGGCACGGCGTTCCCGGCTGCAACACTCCATCCCGACGAATTGGCGCAAG
Source organism: Bordetella parapertussis (assembly GCA_943367995.1). Lineage (GTDB taxonomy): Bacteria > Pseudomonadota > Alphaproteobacteria > Sphingomonadales > Sphingomonadaceae > Sphingomonas. Next base: position 846,667 of record CALRKL020000002.1, read on the forward strand.
CCGATGACCCGGTCTGGCGTCTCTCGATTCTGACGGATCGCTGGACGCTCCCTGCCGGTGCCTTTGGCGACCATGCAGGCCCGCCATGAACGCCGCCACGCGCGTCGATCTCATGGACCTGCTCGGTCCCACGCGGGAAGACCCGCTGTGGGAAGCCGAGAAATCGGGATGGCGCTGCTTCGTCATGGGCAACGACCGTTTCCATTACCATCGAGCGAGCAAGCTCCGCACGGCTTGGCAATACGGCTATGACGCGGCCTCCCGCTCGGCCGACCCTGTAGGAGGGATGCTCTGACCAAGGCCGCGTTGACGGAGGAGAGGGAGCCTTCGGCCTTTTGAGCGCGCGTGTGCGCTCAGGAGGTCCGGCCATGCTCTACGACACTCACTACCGCCACAAAGAGGCGCTTTCCCCCGACGCGCTTGGCACCCTGCCCGCAGCACTACATGCCCTGAACGCGGGCGTCGACGACTGCAAGCGTGCCGGCAAGCCGATCGACCGCGATGCATCGGTCCTGCTGCTGATCCGCAACCTGGCGTCCGTCGCCGAACGTGGAGCGCCCAGCACCAACGAACTGCGCCTGCGCTGTGCGGAAGATCGGGGTACCGTCATTGCAGGATCCGCGCTGTTCGACATCGCCGGCAACAGCGTCGTCGGCGACGGAGCGGCGAAACGTACCTTCCATCGGCAGGCACGCCTCGCGCTCGCTTCGCTCGCCGAGACGATCGGCCTCGAGGCCCATGACGTCCGTATCGATAGCGACATGGGGGGTATCGCGGACGATGGCACGACCGAGCTGCGCCACGCCGATCTCTCGATCCGGGTGCGGCCGCACAGCTTCCTCCCCGACAGCGAGATCACCTTCAACCGCTGCCGGGGCGGCGAACACGCTGGCCCCGTTCAACGCGCGCCGATCGCCGAGCTGCTGGATGCAGCCACGTTCCAGCGCCGGCTCACCGCGACGGTTGGCGACGTGGGCGCTCCGCGCCTCGCCGCTGCCGCCTGATCCCTCACGTCATCGGAGACTTATCATGGGTTGGCTCTTCATGCGCGATATGGGCGGCCACGCCTCCGCGCGCTCCTATCTCGACAACCAGTTCACCTACCAGCGTGACACGCATCGGCTGACAGTTCTCGCGTCAGCCATGGTCGGATCAACCTATTACGCCGCTTGCGAGCGCCTCGCCGACGACGCCGAACGGATCGTGTTCGGCATCGTCTGCCTCACCAAGACCAGCACCGGCGCGCGCGACGGATGCACCTTCGGCTATAAGGACAGTGCGCCGTTGTGGCGCTGAAAGGAGTATCAGTAATGATGAGGTAAGTTGAGGAAACCTCTGCCCGCCAAGCTAACCTCGGGTCCGAAAGATCTGAAATCCGGAAACGGACGGGGGACAATAGCATGCTTGGAGTAAGGCCGAAT